>NZ_JBXCIU010000004.1:0-3022 GCF_057031095.1 Planococcus alkaliphilus | reverse complement strand
CTTTCTCCCCCTGTCTGTTATGTATCAAATGTCTCCTTTTTTATATAACTTAACATAAAATTTGATTCTACAAAACAATTAAATGTAACTCAAATTTTGTATGTTTCATTTGAAAGGAGAGAATTGTTTCAGTAAAGGGAGGGATTTGTTTCAATAAAAGGAGGGATTTGTTTCATTTAAAATTTCAAACCCTTGTGGCTCTAAGGCTCAAGGGCACTCATAAATATAAAGAAGTTAATAAATCTTTTAAAAGATAATATATATAAGCACCATTTCATGGCGAAAATTATAAAAACAAAAAAATTGATCAAAACCATTGCTAGAAAAAAAGAACCGGAGATTAGCGCTCCAGTTCCTGGTCTCTTTTTCTAGCAATGGTTTTTTGTTTTTCTTGCTCACGCTCTTTTTGCCATTCCTTGAATTTATCTAATTGCGTTTTTGCAAACTCCATCAAAAGATTCAACTGGCTTTTCAGGGTCTTGTTTTCTTTTTGCAAATCGACATTTTCTTTTTTCAGCTGATTATTTTCTTTCTGCAGCCGTTCTGTTTTCATTCTTTCTTGATCCAGTTTCCGATCGCTGTCAATAACGTTATCAACCATAGCGTCAAATCGCTTCTCATGAGCCTCTATGGTGCTTTCGATGGCTTCTGTGGCCTTTGCCTTTGTCTTAAGCGATTCAAAGTCCTCTAGAGGCAATTTCACATGTTTTCGGTCAAATACAGTTGGTTTGCTGACTTGAAGCTCATCGACCTTCTTAGACGCCTTCAGAGCGTTTCTAAGGGCTTCTGCATCCTTTTCTAGGGTTTTAACTTCCTCGTTGAGCGTAAGTGCCTTAAAACGGCTTATTTCGATGTGTTTCCGGTCGGAGGAAATACCCCGGTCAACTTCAAATCCCAAACTTTGCATATGTTTCGGGAATTCTTCTTGCATCCACTGCAATTCCTGGCGATTGAAGACATTCTTGCCCTGGAGCTTGCCATCACGCATCGGGACCACGCCTAAGTGCATATGAGGCGTTTTCTCGTCATTGTGAACGGTCGCATAAGCAATATTTTGTTTGCCGTAGCGTTCCGAGAACAATTTATAACTTTCCTCAAAAAACCGTTTCTGTTCAGCCGGATTCAATTGCTCAAAAAAATGACGGTCGGAGGTCACCAGCAATTCATTGACAAGCACGGCATCTTTTCGGGTTTTTCGTTCGCCCACTTTTTGGCTTTCAATGATTTCTTTCACTTTTTCGTTATAGTCGATTTTTGTCGAATTTATCAAATCATAATTCAAGTGACGACGGTCCGGATCGACGTCTGGATTCGTCCGGCTTTCCCGTTCGCGTTGGTTGTGAAATTGCATGCCCTTCAAATCCGGGCTCTTCATTTTCTGCATTCGTACGACAGCAAAACTCAAAAGAAAACGCCCCCTTCATTCGGTCAACTTCCAAGTAAAGTATAACACACTATACTTTACGTCCGTAAAGGTGTGCTCTCCGAGGGTAAAAAGCAAGTGGCTGCCTCCATATGGAGGCGCCCCCTAAATTCAAAAGCATGGGGTCGATCGTCCTCGATGGACGGTCATTCCCCAGTAGTTCAAGAGCAAAAAAATCCATCCGGCTTCGGCTGTCTTTTCCGGAATTCAAGAGCAAAAAAATAAAAAAGCCCTCGCTCATCCCTGAGTGGGCTTTTTCTAAAAAAATTAATGAATGATATGTACCTGGCCATTCTCAAAAATTTCGATGACAAGAAAATTAAAATGATCGGCTTGTCGAAACCTTAAAATATAAAGCATGGACATCAGCATATTCTTTTTCCCAACCTTCATTTTTAATCATGGGAATTTGAAATGCTCTTTCTAAGTCCATCATAAGGCTCGACAACATTTTATCTCTTTCAATGGGACTAACAGGCAGACTCATAATAGTTTCATAACGCTGGTAATATTCTTTTAAAGTCATTTTCTCGACCCCTCGCCTTCACATTTATCTTTCTTCAAAGCGAATCATTCTTATCAATCCCTTTCTTCAAGCCAGTTATAAAACTCTACTTTCTTTCTAGACTCAGGTGATATAGGTTTATGATTTTTTTCAAGTAACCGATTCAATTCTCTGAAATTCCAAACAGCTTTTTGAATTAAACTATTCGCTTTTTCACTTGTAATACCAATGGATTCGTCTGTAAATTCTCGCATTTGTTCAACTTCTTGCATTAAATTGATTGCACGCTGCCGATCATTTTCGTCATTAATGTTAACGTACTGGAACATGTCCTCAAAAACAATGTCTACAATGCCCTGAAGCTCTTTTATTTGCTTCTTTGTAGCTCCTGTTATCTTTATGCCACTAGACCATTCTAGTCTGAATCCACTAATTGAACGCCCTTCTTTTTCGACTTTATAACTTATCTCTAATTCTGTGTGTTCATTAATTTCACTGATAGCTACATCAAGAACACGTTTTTTAAACAGTCCCGAATTATCCTGATAACTTTTTACATTTTTCACTCCAAATAACTCCATCAAATCATCTTTAGAAATAACTTTGTACCAGAGACCATAATAGGCTTTCAAGTAATCGTATAGTGTCCAAGAAAAACTACTTTTAAAATGCGAAGCTATAGCCAAATCAGTGGTGATGTAATAAGAATCTTTAAGCTCTAAAATGTGAGGAAGCATTTTAGGATTCCATTCAAATGTAAAATGTCCTTTGTCATATCCCATTCCTATAAACGCATTCCAAAATTTGAATTTCTCGTTTTCCATGTCGATCGTGCTGAATTTAATGCTCGTGATTTTATCTGAATCTTTTATAGCATCTTCAGTTTTGTATTTAACCATATTGAATTTCTTTTCAAAATCAGCTTTCCGAAATTCAGTTACTCCATTTTGTTGAGTGCAGAAAATTGAATACGCTAGTAATTGCATCTGATTGAGCGTCAAACCTTGGTATAGTTTAGCTTTTGATAACTCTTTACTTTTTTTAATCGTGTTTTCATAAGAAATAATTTTGGATTTTCCGTTTACTCTTCCCAT
>NZ_JBXCIU010000003.1:0-4738 GCF_057031095.1 Planococcus alkaliphilus | reverse complement strand
AGTTTTCAACCCCTTGTCATTGAAAGAAATACCTCTCTTTTTAAGAAAGTTTATTTTTTAAAACTTTCATATATTATATCAATTGAAAGTTAAAAAAACAAACTTTTAATTAAAAGGACTCATTTCTTTCAGTAAAAGGTGGCATTTCTTTCAGTAAAAGGTGGCATTTCTTTCATTTAAAATTTCAAACCCTTGTGGCTCTAAGGACGAAGGGCACTCCTAAATATAACTAATATAATTAATTTTTTAAAAGATATTATATATAAGCACCATTTCATGAGCTTAAAAGTGAAAAAGAACTAAAAGCGTAATAAGAAAAGGCACATGGTCTGTTGGTATTCGAAGAACCATCAAAAGGCACAGGAAGCGTTTTAAGCGTTTTTTACTAGAAAAACAGACAAAAGGGCGTGAAGAATATTTGTAGGGCTTAGAAAGGCTTTTAAAGCATGATTTTGAGCAAATAAAAAAGGCCACCTTAAGATGACCTGTAGATGTTGCCTTTATTCATAAGCTTTGTCATTTTCAAACCATTCAACGTGGTGAGGATTGGCCGGATCTAACAGGAAACGACCTTGTTTATCGGATTCCAATTTAGCGATTGAAGCCTTTTTGTTGTTCTCGCTCATGCGTTCCAGTAATTCCTCGATGGTGCGTTTGGGTTTATTCATGAATTTATCGCTCCATTTCCTGAAATTTTTCCGATTTCTTCGGATTTTCGATTTCGTTGAAGCTTGCTGCCACGAATTTCTCTTCTACTTGGGCCAGCCCTTTTAGTTTATCAGGTGCAATGCCGACGGCCTTCAAACGGATTACGATTCGCTTAAATTGATTGTGGAGGGCCATTTTCGCCCGATCTTTCCATGCTGCAAATTCATTGGTCAGTTCGATAATACGATTCTGCAGCACGCTCTTATCTTCTTCAAGTGTCTTGTTTTCAGCTTTCAGACCTGCATTAGACCGAGCGAGCGATTTGTTTTCGGATTTTAAACGTTCCCTGTCAGCATAAACAATCTTGTACTCAGCCCGCAATTTGTTGTATTCGATAACAGCTTCTTCATGTTTCTCCACAACATCCATACTTTTGAATATTTTTTCGGCTTTTTTATTTGCCTTTTCATCTGTCAATTTCTCCAAATTGGAGAGAATTTCCTCGTTGCGATATTCAATACCAGCGTAATTTTTCCGGATTTTGTCTTGTCCATCCTGCATTTCGTTTTTCAGCTGCATAATTTCTTGGTCTTTTTCAGCCAGTTTCCGTTGCAAATCCATCACTTCAACTTCGGCCACAGCCCCATTTGTCGCGTAATTGACGAGTGTATCGTAGTCCTCGCTTTTCAACATGGCCCGTCCTACCATTCGGGTGGGATCAGGGAGATCTTCCAGGGCTTTTGTTTTCTCTTCAATGGCTTTGATCTTCGAAACCGTCTGTTCATAGGTGGCCATCGCTTGTTTTTCGGCTTCAAATGCCGTTAATTGCTTGAACTTCGCCATATCTACGTGCTTTCGGCCCTTTCTTGAAAGTCCCCGTTCCAAATCAAAGCCGTGGGCCTTCACATGGGCGTTAAAAGCGTCCTGAAGCTTCACTAGAGCCATCCGGTTGCCAATAACCTCCTTGGCCGACAAACGCCCGTCTTCGGTCACTGGAACGATGCCTACGTGCATATGGGGCGTTTTTTCATCGTTATGGACCGTGGCATAAATGACATTCTGCTGGCCGTACCGATCGGCAATAAAATCTTTGGCCGTTTCGAAATAGCGTTTTTGTTCGTCCGGAGATAAATTGTCGAAAAAAGTCGTATCCGAGGTAATCAGGAACTCCGAAACAAGGACCGCATCTTTCCGAATTTTTTTATCGGATTTCACATTTTCGGAAATGACCTGCTGGATCTCCTGTTTGTAATCGATTTTTTCTTGGCCATGAATCAAATCATAATTCAGGTGCAAATCCTCTTTTCGAATGTCCGGATTGGTCTGACTGTCTTTCTCTCTTTGGTTGTGAATTTGCATGCCTTTAATCGCTTGGCCATTCATCTTTTGAACTCGAATAATGGAATAACTCATGCCTTTGAACCCCCTTAGGATGAAGAACTTTAGAGATAAAGTATAACACACTAGACTTCTTGCAGAAGTTACGGTGCTCTCCGAGGGTAAAGGCCAAGGTCAAAGGCAAGTGGCAGCATCCCTCCGGATGCCCCACCCAAGTTCAAAGGCATGGGGTTGATCGTCCGGATCGGGACGGTCATACCCCAGTAGTTCACGGGCAAGAAAAGGCATCCGGCTTCGGCTGTCTTTTCCGTAGATCAAGAGCAAAAAAGGACGGTCCGATTGCTCGGCCATCCTTTTCTTCAAGACCAGACCTTGCCCCTTTTGAGAAAAGTGGCAATCCCCAAAACCCCCTCGCCGGTGGCGTGTTCTCACAAGAGTGAGAACCAAAAAGAGGGTGAAAAGCATCCAGCGTATCCATTCCTTAAATTCTCGACCTGACGGTCTTGCGATTTATCATGAACACTTCCAAATCATTTATTAAATCAAAAAAAACGATTAATCAGTCTAAACTGGCTAATCGTTTTTTAAAATTATCTATATCTGTTTGAATGAACTTCTGTAAAGGATTCTTTTAATTTCGTTTTAGCTTTATCTGTATAAACTTTCACTACATATCTGTCGTATAAATTATATGAATCTTTATCTACGTATTTTTGGACTGTCCAATAAGTGTAACTAGAAGCATTTAAATTTTTAGTCCCTCTATTCCAAACGGAAAGTGCCATAGCTCCACTTACTGCTTTGGCTGATGAGGTAGTAAATAGTGACGTCACCCAATAAGCAGATAATCCTCCTGATCCAGCAAGTAAGATTGTTCCCAGCCATGAATATCCATTTTTAACAAGTTTATCACTGCCATTAATTGTTTCATCGAATTTCCAAACAAAGTTCGCACTATCATTAATTACCACTTTTGTAGAAAAACCGCCGTCATCTATCCTATGTAAAGGTTTTTCCAGCAACAATTCCCCACCACTTGGGCCAGAATATAATAATTTAGATTCTCCGATGGGAGCAAGTTCGGTTGTACCGAAATCAGGAGTAGATACTAACTCCGATGGAGGGGATGAAAAAGTCGTTAAATTTTCTGACCCTATATCTTCATTTGAACCATTTGCTAGGGCAGTTAGTGGTGCAGACAACAACAATACTGTAGAAATTAAGAATGGGAACTTTTTCAACTTATTTCCTCCTATTATCATATTTACCAACATTTTCATTGTATCTTTAGTTTTATAAATATTCAATATTTTTCGAAAAAATATGTGTTATAATTAAATAAAATTTTCCAAAAGGAGCCAATTACATGGAGCATACAAATAATAAAAATTTAAGTATGACAATTGGGATTACTGTATTTCTATCTCTTTTACTTATGATGCAATTTAAAAATTTAGAAATTTTTTATCTAGCCACAACCTTAATTTTCCTTGAAGTTATTTTTTTTGATAAAGAACGCAAAAAAAATGTTTGGAAATTTATTTCAGGATATGCCTTAATAATTTTATTTTCGTGGATATTATTTAATTATTTTTGATTAAGAAAATAAGAAAAGCAAAACCCTTCTTCGATAGAGAAGGGTTTTGCTTTTCTTATTTCCAAGAACTTTTAAAGTCTCTTTTTTATTTCTAAAAACCAAATTTGTATAACTTCGGTTTTTACTTTTTTACCTTAATCAACTTCTATCTTCTAACCAATTATAAAATTCGACTTTTTTTCTCGATTCAGGCGATACAGGCTTTTGGTTTTTCTCAAGTAATCGATTCAATTCCCTGAAATTCCAAACCGATTTTTTGATTAATTCGTCAGCTTTTTCTTTCGTAATACTGATAGGTACACCTGTAAATTCTCTCATTTCTTCGATTTCTCGAATTAAATTAATGGCACGCTGCCTGTCTCGTTCGTCATTGATATTCACATACTGAAACATATCCTCGAAAACAATTTCTAAAATACTTTGAATCTCCTTGATCTGCTTCTTCGTGGCACTCGCTATCTTCTCGCCATTCGACCAAATCAAATCGAATCCAACAATCGCCCGTCCTTCTTTTTCCACATTGTAAGATACTTCTAATTCCGTATGTTCATTGATTTCTTCGATAGCTATATCAAGCACATATTGCCTTAATAAACTTGTATTACTTTGATAGGCTTTTTTATTTTCTACAGCAAATAATTTCATCAATTCATCTTTAGAAATTTGCTTGTGCCAGTAACCATGAAGTGCCTTGATATAATCGTAAAGAGTCCATGAAAAACTACTTTTGAACTTCGATGCAATTGTTAAATCGGTTGTGATGTACTTCTCTTTTAATTCTAAAATATGAGGAATCATTTCTTCTGCCCAAGTGAAATTAAAAATTCCTTTATGGTAGTTCATTCCTCTAAAAATATTCCAAAAATCAAAGTAGTCCTTTTCCGGATTCCATTGGCTAAATTTAACACTAGTGACCTTATCTGAATCTTTTCGGGCATCCTCTGTTTTGTATTTTGTAATGCCAAATTTCTTCTCGAAATCAATTTTGTGAAACTCTGTTACACCGTTCTGTTGAGTACAGTAAATTGAAAATGCTAGCAATTGCATCTGATTCAGAGTTAGTCCTTGATTCAATTTTGCCATCGATAGTTCATTGCTTTTTTTGATTGAGTTTTCATGTGAAATTAACTGCGTTTTCGAATTTCTTCTCACCAT
>NZ_JBXCIU010000002.1:0-7392 GCF_057031095.1 Planococcus alkaliphilus | reverse complement strand
CGAACATTCGCCTCCTTTTTCTTTTTCTTCATGTTATAAGAGTCCGATCAATCCTGCATCTTCTTTTTCCGGAACAGGTTGCTAGAAAAACAAAAGAGAAGATGCTGCGGACCAGCACCTTCTCCAATTTTCTGTTAGAGGACTTCCGATAATTCCGGATATGTAAACTCATTTATATTTTGTTGAGTCATTTCCATTCCAATTGTATGATTATGGAAACGTCCAATTTCGTCAACTAATCATAAATTTAGACGTACAAAATGAGGAGAATAATTATGCAAAAAAGGCTCATACGAAAAATGCCTGTGTTGTTATTTGTGTTAGTGATCATACTAGGGTTCCTTTACATCAAAGATGTAATGTTTGAATCTCCAGAGACAGAAGAAGTTATTATTAAAGTATCTACTTCTCCAATAGAACCACTCGATTTCCTCCCAGCGAAAGAAAAGGAAGAGCTCCTGTAGATTTTCAATTGTCATACTGCATTCCGGAATTTTGCCCCTGGATTCTGTGGGCTTTTTTTGCAGCCACTGCTTGTTCAATGCTCCGCATTATTTACAGCTGGAAGCTGCCCACTATATACCTGATTTTTTAGGGTGTATAGATGGGCACTCCCGGATCTTTCTCATTAAGCAAATGGAATGAATGCAAAACTCCAAGTCAAAGAAGTAATAATATAAACAAATGAGATTGTCGCCCACACGGTATTCTTTTGGGTACTTATTTTCTCGTCGCCATTCGCTTTTTTAATAATTGAAATCAAATTCAAACAAAAAACAATAGCGAGAATTGGATTTAAAAAAAGTCCCATCACCACTAAATACTCCATAAAATTTCTCCTCTTCTTTTGATATAACAAATAATACCAATCCTTTACCTTTTAACCTACAACAAGTTAAAAAGAGAGAAAGAGCATAAGAGAAAACTGCTATCACTTTCGGTGCTAGCCCAGGCGGAGCCTGGGGTTTTCCTGATATCAACAAAACAAGTGAAATGCCTCCATGTGGAGGCCCCTAAAAACTGCAAGATGCCTCCATATGGAGGCATCTTTTTTTCGGCTGCAGGATTAAAAACTACAAAAAATTTTTAGAAAAAAAACGGTTTTCTTTTCCGGATCGGCTCGTCGGAAATCGAAATTTAACGAACTAGTTCACGAGAATTTTGCACTAAAAGAGTGGCACAGATCTGTGCCACTGACTCAAAAAAGGCGTCACAAACTTGTGCCAAAGCCCTTTTTTTGCTGTCACAAAACTGTGCCAAAACGCTTTTTTCGTGCTACCACCTCAACCCCAGGCCCTGCCTGGTCCCACACCTAAAGTGGGGGCACGTTTTCCTTATGCTCTTTCTCTGTTTTTCAGGGCATGTGCAGATTTTTGTGAATCGAAGATGCAATAAAAAAATCCCGGAACGCTCTTCTCGTTTTGAGAAAAAAGTGTCTGGGATTTTGTTGTTTTTTAAGATTCAGAGACATCCTTTTTAGCATTCTCTTCTTTTTTATTCGCCCATTTTTTCAGCATTTCTTCTTTCATTTTTTCAAGTTCCGGATCGGGTTCAGCCGGTTCGTACGGTTCATCTTTTGTTGCAAACCATTCCGGAAGTTTTTCTTCTCGGCCTGCCCATCGTTCTTTCACAGGTTGCAGATCGGCGAACGTAATTTTCCCGCCAGCTTCGGAAATTTCCCAAGCAGAAGTGATTTTGGATTTGATAAAGCCGAGAGGATTCTTCACGGTTTTTTCTTCATTGACGTACCGAATCAACAGTTCCAATTCTTTTTCTGTTTCGTCTTTCCAGATCAATGAAGCCCCTTGATGCAGCTGCGCAAAGAATGTGGCATCGAACTGATAACCATCGGCCAATTTGTTTAAGCGTGCGCGCAATTCATCTGTTTCGTTAAATTCTTTAGCCGGTACTGTCTCTTTTTCAAGACGTGGCACTTGGATTTCTTTTTCAGGAGTATGACGAATAATAAACTCGATTTTTTCTACACTTCGGCCTTTTTTTATTTCTTTAATACTAATAAATAGGTCGGTCTTTTCATTCACTTCTTCAATAGCTGGGTTCAAAACCCTGGCTTTTAAATTTGCATATCTTGGATATTTTTCACTTTCTACTCCAACTTTTTCTTTGAAATTTTCAATAGAGCAAGTCCAACTACCAAGATGCTGCCACTTTTTCATAAGTTCGTATAATCGAATTGAATATGAACTTTTTAGCGATAATATATTGCTAAGACGATATGAAGTAAAAGCATTTTTGAGTTGTAAAAGATAAGGTTTCAATTTGGGAGAAAAAGATAGAGCTATAATTCCTTCGCCTTTTTGGTACTCGGCGCTAGATACCCAATTAGCGAATAACCATCCTCCGTCCGCACGAGGAATTTCAATGCTTTTAGACATTAAATCTTTAGTAATCTCTTTGAGTTCTGTATATTTTGCACTCCCTTCTAGCCCCAGCATTTCACTAAATTCTTTTATAGAAATACGATAATCTTTAAAATCTTCGTCTGTTGGTTGGATCATGCTCACCATCGTTAAGACTATTTTTTGTTCTCTAACAGATAAAGGGTTAGTATGCCGAGCTTCAATTAAATCATTTCCTTGAGCTACTAAATAGTTCTCCTGCATATAAAATCTCCTTTTATAACTTTTTTAATAATTATGTTATCCTAAACCAAACTTTATATATCATTTCACTAAGTGTCAATTGAAATATAACTAATTTTTATAAAATGTTATATTTAAGACCGAAAGTGTTACCTTTGGGACCGAAAGTGTTACCTTTAAGAGACCGAAAGTGTTACCTTTGGGACCGAAAGTGTTACCTTTAGGACCGAAAGTGTTACCTTTGGGCCTCCAGAACCCTTAGTATGACTAGTTTTGTAGAGTCTCTAAATCACTTAAAACAAAGAACTTAATCAAAATATATTAAAACACCAACAATACGCGCACGCGCGCAAAAGAAATGGTGGTGGGGTGAAAATGGAATCAAAACTGTTACCTTTCAAAATCAAACCCCCAAAAACCCCAAAAAACAAATAATCTTTGCTCCTTATTTCATTCCTCGCGTTTAAAACGTACAGAACCCCTTTAAAAACGCTTTTTAGAAAAAAGACGAACTTAGGGAAGGTTATTTCTAAAAACAGCTTAGAGGCCCCTTAGAAGGCGTTTTTAGACGATGCAAAAAAGAGGAAAACCTCTGGATCTTTCCAAAGGTTTTCCTCTTTTTTTACAACCGAAAGGTTTTGAGATTGCTTTCGATCTGCTCGTCCGTGATGCCGATGTAGCGCAGCGTGATCTGCGGATGGGCATGGTTGAGGATGTTCTGCAGCTCGGCAATGTCCCGGAACTGCTTGTAATGCCAGTAGCCGAAGGTCTTCCGGAGCGTGTGCGTGCCGATGCCGTCCGGCATATCGACCATCTGAGCCGCCTTCTGAAGCTGTCTGTACGCCTGAACGCGTGTAATCGGTCCCTTTCCCTTCCGGCTGGGAAAAAGCCATTCAGCGCCTTCTAACGTGCGAATATAGGCATCCAGTTCCTCGTAAATATTGCCGAGGTGGATCGTCCGGCGTTTGCCGGTCTTGCCTTCCCGCAAGGAGACGACGTGCTTGCCCCGGATTTCGTCCGTTTGGATCTTTAACAAATCCCCCACGCGCAATCCGGAATTGATGCCGAGAAGAAACAGGATGTAATCCCGTTCCCCGCACCACTTTTTCAGGCTCCATTTCATGTCCTCGATCCGGTCCAGCGACCGGATCGGCTGCACGTCTTTGATTTCGTTCCGTTTCGTCATGAAAGTTCAGTCTCCTTTGTTTGCTGTTGGGAGGGCTTCCGCCCATTTCCGGAATTAGTACGACTAGGTTAGAGAGAGAGGGCAAGCTACGGGTTTGTCATGACAAACCCCCAAAACACCGTTTTGGTCTTGGCAGGATTCTCCTGCAACCTGGGCCCCCCCTTTTTCGGTCCTTTTCGCTGAAAATCAGCCGGGGGTGGGTGTCGCTGCGCTTGATTTTTGACTTGGCTGCTATCTTTGTTATTTCTAGAAAAAAACAGATGTAACGGACTACTTAAGGGAATCCATGAAAAAGAAAAAGAGCATCGCCAAGGAAAGACGAGCCCATTTTTAAAAATAATTATTGCGGTCGTTGGTTTTCTTTTAGTCTTCTGTTTTCTTCTTCCAGGGCTTGAATTCGTTTCTCATACTCCGTATTTTTTCCGGAACTGCTGGCACGTTTTGCCACAAAGAAAAGAATCACAATAATAACGATTGCTAAGAATGCCATGAGAAGTAAAAATGATAGTGCCATTAAATCTCCCATTAAATCCCTCCTTTTCTAGATACTAACTCATTTTCGAGGGAATAAACTAAAAAATCAGGATTTATTTCTTTTGCGAAAATCCATTGTTTTCTTTCTTTCAAAGTCAATAGAATCAATGATTTGAATGTATCTTTTTTTCTGGTAAATTAAGTTTCTCTGTTTTTTTGTGAGAAGTCAATAGAACCGGGAATGTGAATGTAACTTAATTACTAATAAGTTACATTCAGTTAAATAAAAAAAATACTTTAACAGTTAAATCTATCGTCGATAATTTCCATTTTTTTAGTTTTTGACTTCAGCTTGATGAGGACCTATATCAAAGATATAGGTCCTCATCAAGCTATAACCCCTTATAATAATTTTTAAATTCTTGATTTAACAGAGTTTTTTATACTTTTTTGTATTTAATTTGCTAGAAAAAAATAATAAGTTTAATAAACCTTGATATAATGACTTTTGAATGAAAGATAGGTGACTGAATAGATGACTAGAAAGAATTTAAATATATACTTATTGACTGGTAATTTTTCAGGTCTAAATAATTATTTAAGAGAAGAATTTCAAGATGAAAAATTCGTGAGTAAACATTTGATTAAAACTAGTGAGATGGGAAGCGAAGTCGAAACAGGTATTATTCGAGTTTTGAAAGAAACCCTAGATGATCCTCCAGAATGGGTTAACTACGTAAATGAAATGTCAAAGAAAAAAGCTATAAACATTCCAAAAAGAACATTTGTAAAATGCGCTATTCTCTTGAGAATCAGGACAGTAAATAATTTGAAAGTGTTTGCCCTTACTTTTGGTAATGGTGATTTATTATTAAAGCCGGAGTATATTGTTTCAGATTTTGGTTTAAAAATATCTAAGAGTTTATTAACTGTTGATGAGATTTCATCAATTGATAGCACCTCAATTGATAGAAAAATCTTTAATACCAAGAAGCAGTCTTCAACGGTTTTAATGGCCGAAAAGTTAAATGACTATGGAACTCATAGTATTGTTAAAAAAATATACGGATCCTTTAAGGGCCCAAATGATACTTTTACAAAATCCTTCTTTTTAGGAGGGAGTGGAGGCTTGCAGTTTAGAGGGGAATTGGATTTGCTTACAGAATTAGGTCCGATGCTTTCAAACTTTGGAAAAGTGTATGATGATTATTCAGAAGAGAGTAAGAGATTTACTCTTTCAGATAATCTGACTCCAGTTACTGCAAAGAACGAAAAAGCAGATTTGGATGAAATATTAGGACAGAAAATTCTAGATATCATTGATTTACCTAAATTTGATAAGAGAAGTACCTCGACATTTAAAATTTCTCCACAAGAAATCTTTGATATCGATGACTTTAATGGCTTCTTCATTACGGGTCTAGGATACAAAAGCTCAAAAACTCCTACAGCTTTCGAAATTGATGAAATTGATTATTTGGAGCGCTTTAATCGGCAATTAAAAGTTCAAAACAGAAATGTATCAGGTATTTTGACTAAATTGAAGACGGATGAAATTCTAAAAAAAAATGTTGAAAATACAAATCTTGAAAAAATTTGTTCAGTCTACAAAGCCATAAATTTTGAAACACAATACAAAGAAAATTATTACATTCTTATTTCTGGGAAATGGTATGAATTAAATAAGGATTTCTACAAGCAAATCAAAGAAGAGATAAATTCCATTCCTGCTCTCAATCCCACAAACAACTTAGAATTTATAAAGTTTGATAAGAATTTACATAAAAAAAATGGGAAGTTTAGTGAAGGGAAATACAACGAGGATTTAGCTGAAAAAGCTAATGTATTGATGCTTGATCGGAAAGATTACAGCATTGGATTAGAACAAAAAAGAGAGTATGGATTTAAAACAAATAGCAGCATAGAGCTGTGTGATCTTTTTCATTACACTTCCACCATGGTCCAATTCATACACGTGAAGAGACACACTGGTGGGGCATCTGGAACCAGTCATTTACTCTCTCAAGCTTTAGTATCAGCTCAAACTTTTAATAATGACAAAGATAAAGTAATAGAATTTATAAATGAGCAAATAGACGAATTTAATGGTTTATCTTCCACTTCTCCTTTTAGTCCATTCGAAGATCTTAGACAAAAGAAGCAAGTAGTCTTAGCAATTATTGATGAAAATTATAAGCCCAATACTAAAAACAGCAAGATGCTGTCCCTTTTGGAAATGATTTCATTACGAGAAAACATGTTGATTTTAAAAAGTTTAGGTTATGAATATTATTTAAATTTCGTTCCAAGTGATAAATTAAATTGATTTTCTTATATATAGATTACCATTTTTTACCTATCTCTCCACCGACGCTTCTTCCCTATATCAAAGATATAGGGAAGAAGCGTCGGTGGACGGTATTAATCTTTTTTTAAAACCCTTTTAATACGGAATTTTTAATCACTTTTTAAAATTTGGAACCAAAAAATAAATAAATTTTTAAAAAACCCTTGTAATAACAGTATTCTCAGATGAATTAGATAAGAAAAAAAGCAACTAGAAGGAATTCAAATAGGTTTATTTCGAATTCTTGCCCATAAACTTCGTGTATCTTTTTTAGGCATGGTTGTCTTAGTTTCCCTTTCTTCAGGTTGTGAGGACAATTCTGTGGCATCTAACTGGGATTCTCCCGATACTGGTGCAAGTAATTGCTTCTGCTGATCTTCCAACACATCAATTTTCCGCTGCATCTTCTCCAGCACTTCCACGAACATAATATCGCGTTCTTTTTGGCGCTCTTCTTGTTGCTGTAACTGGATTCTCAGCTGTTTGACTTCATCCAGCGTAGCAGCTGCTATGTCGTCGCTATCGCGCTCGCGTGGCGCTATGGAGACATTCTTTTTCAACGCCTTAGATGCCTCTATAACAGCCTCTTCAAGCGATTTTTTACCGCTATGTACTGCCGCTATGATACCTTCAATCGCTATGTACTCGCTATCTGTATAAAGTCGGGCGTTTTTATGGGTTCGTTGGAACTGGATGCCTTCTTGTTCCAGCAAAGCTGAATACTTCCGTAAAGTGGAGGGTTGGATTTTTAATTTCGCGCTTACTTCACTTGGAGTCAACAT
>NZ_CM168060.1:1047500-3669538 GCF_057031095.1 Planococcus alkaliphilus | reverse complement strand
TAGCTCTTCTCCTTTATATGTAAAATATTTTTTAAGTATATCATACACAAAATCACAGCCTGTGGATAAAGTTTGCAAACAAGCTGTGAAATAACTGTCCACATCTTATGCACAGTTTGTGGATAAGTATTTTGTGAATAAAATTGTCAACAAGTGAAAACAAGTTAATGTTAACAAAAAAAATGAGACATTACAAGAAGTTCTTGAACTTATCCACATTTCTTTTCTTGTGCACACGGAAGCTATCCACATGAGGTTCCTATGTGAAGAAGTTG
Source organism: Planococcus alkaliphilus (assembly GCF_057031095.1). NCBI lineage: Bacteria > Bacillati > Bacillota > Bacilli > Caryophanales > Caryophanaceae > Planococcus > Planococcus alkaliphilus. Next base: position 3,669,263 of record NZ_CM168060.1, on the reverse strand, counting down.
TAGATAAGGGGTGTGGATAAATATTTTTGAAGAAAATTTGCTGCACATGGAATTTTTCATTTTGGGAAGCGAATGTGGATAACTTCTATAGAGGGATCGAAAGGCTAATCATCCTCTTTTTTAATAAGACATTGACATTTCATACAAGAGGGCTTTATAATAGTCAAGACTGTCTTTGAGAAAAGAGTTACTTTTATTCAGGAGGTGTCACTACATGACATTACGCACATACCAACCAAATACACGTAAACACAGCAAAGTACACGGCTTCAGAGCACGTATGAGCACAAAAAACGGACGTAGAGTAATTGCTGCACGCCGTCGCAAAGGAAGAAAAGTACTATCAGCTTAAGTCCACTGACCGCATCAGTGGTCTTTTTTTCTTTTCTGCCTATTTAAGAAAAGGATTTCAGCGTTTCTGGAGTGTTCATTGCCACTCATTGGACGATCACTCCATCTTTTTCTTAACGAATGGAGCGGAAATGAACCAAAATAAGCAGGTGAAAAGATGAACAAGCAGCAACGGATCAAGAAAAACAAAGAGTTTCAGCAAATTTTTAAAAAAGGGAAGTCTTTTGCGAATCGCCAGTTTATCGTCTATGTCTTAAAAAGTGATCAACCGGAATTTCGCTTAGGCTTATCTGTCAGCAAAAAAGTAGGAAATGCAGTTACAAGAAACCGTATTAAACGTTATATCCGGCAAACTTTCTTGGAATTGAAAGATGATTTAAAGCCGAATACCGATTATGTTATCATCGCCCGGCAACAGGCGGCCGAAATGGATTTTCACGAAAGCAAGAAGAGTTTGGAGCACGTTTTAAAAATTGCGCGCGCTTTAACCAAGAAGTAGAAAGCGTTTGCGTATCGATGTTATTATAGAAGTAATCGAAAATTAGTTTGGGGGAAGAAGGTTGAATAAGCGAATAGTCATGCTTATTTCACTGATTGCAGTTGCATTGCTGCTGGCGGGTTGTACGGAATTTGATCAGCCGATCAGTGGAGATAGCGAAGGATTTTGGAATGAATTTATCGTTTGGCCCTTAGTCTCAATTATTACGTATTTTAAAGGCTTGCTGGGGACTTACGGGCTTGGAATTATTGCTGTTACGATCATTATCCGCTTAGCATTATTGCCGTTGATGGTCAAACAGACAAAAAGTTCAAAACGGATGCAGGAAGTGCAGCCGCAACTGAAAGCTTTACAAGAAAAATACAAATCCAAAGATGCAGTAACCCAACAGAAATACCAAAAAGAAATGATGGCGCTGTTCCAGGAAAAAGGCGTCAACCCAATGGCTGGATGTTTGCCGGTATTGATTCAGATGCCGATTTTAATCGGTTTTTACCACGCAATCAGCCGGATGAACAGTACACCGTCGATCGATCTCGGGACCTTCCTAATATTCCCGCTTGCTGAACCAAGCATTATCTTGGCAGTGATCGCCGGCCTTATGCAATTTGTAGTGCTTCGCACAGGTCCAGCAATGGACAATCCGCAAATGAAAATCATGATGTATTTCATGCCGATCATGATTATCGGATTTGGTATCGTATTGCCATCTGCATTAACGCTTTACTGGGTAATCGGAAATATTATTTCTCTTATCCAAAACATGTTTATTTACCGTCCGTGGGAAAAGAAAGAAGTGCAGCAACCTGTTAAAACGAAAGCAGGAGGGGCTAAAAAGTGAAACAGATCACGCAAACGGGTACAACTGTTGAAAACGCGATCTCAGAAGCATTGAAAAAACTTCAAGCCACACGTGAAGAAGTAAACATCCGCATCATCCAAGAAGAGAAAAAAGGTTTTTTTGGCTTCGGAGCAAAGCCTGCAGAGGTGGAAGTTGAAGTTAAGGAAATAGAGGCTGCTCCAGTTGAAGAGGCAGCATTTGAACAGAAATCTCCAGTAGCCGAACCGGAAGCGATTCTGGAAGAATTGGCAGAAGAAGCGCCTGCGGCAACGAATGAGCGAGCGATTCAAGAAACAAAGGATTATCTTCAAGCGATTGCCAAAGGAATGACGATTGAAGATCTGACCATCACCCATAGCCAAAAAGGCAAACAGATCCGCTTTTATTTAGAAAGCGAGAAAGTGGCCATGCTGATCGGAAAACGAGGGAATACCTTAAATTCGCTTCAGCAGCTTGCCCAGCTTGTCGCCAATAAATACTCCAACCAGTTCATGATGGTGGAATTGGATGCGGAGAATTACCGTGAACGGCGCCAGGAAACGCTTGAGCAGCTGGCAGACCGTATGGCGGATAAAGCAATCCGGACAGGAGGGCGCGTTCAATTCGAACCGATGCCTTCCTATGAACGGAAAGTCATTCACCAAGCATTATCCCGCAGAACAGATATTGATACGTATTCTGAAGGAAAAGATCCAAATCGCTATTTAGTAATTGAACCGCTGCGCTAATAAAAACGGTATGCATAAATATGCATACCGTTTTTTTACGTATTATAGCCATGAAAAAGCTCCACAAATATTATACAAAACGATACAAACCGTTATTGCAGTTATTGGTGGCTGTTCAAGGCTGCAAAGATCTTTGCAAATAAATCATTCCAGCTTAATCGGCCTAAGCTTTACACCTTTCAGATTGAAGCAATTTGTGCTATTGTAATATGTTAGAAAGTCATGTGCATTTACTGGTTGTCCACATGTGGACAACTTTTTTTAAAGCGAGAAAATAATTTCAGTTCAAGATGAACTTGTGGATAGATTTTAAGTTAGTTCATGACAAGCTGCGACGGCTGTTCTGCTTTAGACAAACAATTTAGTTTGACTTCGCAGGGTCCGTTTCTGCTTTTCAATAGAAGGAGGTAATATCATGGAGTTCGATACAATAGCGGCGATCTCTACGCCAAGCGGAGAGGGAGCGATTGCCATCGTCCGTTTAAGCGGACCGGAAGCAATCAGCATCGCAGACAAGCTATTCCAGGCGCCAAGCGGAAAGAAATTGGCTGAACAAATTTCCCATACCATCCATTATGGACATTTAGTGGATCCGTGGACGGAAGAGACAGTAGAGGAAGTCATGCTGTCGTTTATGAAAGCACCGAAAACATTTACACGCGAAGATGTCATTGAGATCAACTGCCACGGCGGCATTGTGTCAGTGAACCGCGTATTGGCTTTGGTTTTACGGGCTGGTGCAAGACTCGCTGAGCCGGGAGAATTTACAAAACGGGCATTCTTAAACGGCCGCATCGATTTATCTCAAGCAGAAGCCGTGATGGATTTGATCCGTGCGAAGACGGACCGGGCTATGGATGTGGCACTTAACCAAATGGAAGGGCGTCTGTCGAAGCTGATCGGTACTTTGCGCCAAGCATTGCTTGAATCGATTGCCCAAATGGAAGTGAATATCGATTATCCGGAATATGACGACGTGGAGGAAATGACGCGTCCGATCATGCTTGAAAAGTCGATGTGGGTGCGCAGTGAAATTGACAAGCTGCTTCAGACTTCTTCTCAAGGGAAAATTCTGCGTGAAGGTTTGTCTACGGTGATTATCGGAAGGCCGAATGTCGGGAAATCTTCCTTACTCAACAGTTTGGTCCAGGAAAATAAAGCGATCGTCACTGAAATAGCGGGAACTACCCGTGATATAATAGAGGAATACGTGAATGTCCGCGGAGTGCCGCTTCGCCTCGTGGATACTGCAGGAATTCGGGAAACAGAAGATATCGTCGAACGGATTGGCGTTGAGCGCTCTCGAAAAGTTCTCAAAGAAGCGGATTTGATCCTTTATGTGTTAAATTATTCTGAGCTGCTAACAGCAGAAGACGAACTATTATTCGAAGCGGTCAAAGATATGAATTATATCGTCGTGATCAATAAAACCGATTTGCCGCAGAAAATTGACTTGGGAAAAGTCCAAGCTTTAGCCGGCAGCCGGTTGTTGGTCACCACTTCGTTAATTGAAGAAGAAGGCATTGACCAATTGGAAGAAGCAATTGCCGATTTGTTCTTTGAAGGGGAAATTGAGGCAGGGGATATGACTTATGTATCGAACGCCCGCCACATTTCGCTGCTCCACCAAGCGCATCAGACCATCTCAGACGCCATTGAAGCGGCTGAAATGGAAGTGCCGGTGGATATGATTCAGATAGACGTCACTCGAACTTGGGAAATACTTGGGGAAATCATCGGCGATACGGCAGATGACGGACTCCTCAACCAATTATTCTCGCAGTTCTGTTTAGGGAAATAAAACTCGAAGGGAATGAACGAACATGCCACAATACGAAGCAGGCACGTTCGATGTCATCGTCGTAGGAGCAGGGCATGCAGGAGCTGAAGCTGCACTTGCTTCTGCCCGCATGGGTGCAAAAACACTTGTGTTGACGATGAATCTGGATATGATCGCGTTCATGCCATGCAATCCGTCAATCGGCGGACCGGCAAAAGGCATCGTGGTACGCGAAATCGACGCACTTGGCGGGGCCATGGGACGCGTCATCGATAAAACACATATACAAATGAGAATGCTGAATACAGCTAAAGGGCCAGCTGTCCGCGCACTTCGCGCACAAGCTGATAAAGTGCTTTACCAACAGGAAATGAAGCGCCTAATGGAAGAAGAAAAGAATTTGACGCTCCATCAAGGAATTGCTGAAAAACTGTTAGTGGAAGACGGAAAAGTCCAAGGATTGATTACGCAAGTTGGCGGAATTTACCGTGCAAACTCAGTTGTCATCACTACTGGAACGTTCTTGCGCGGAGAAATTATCATTGGCGATCTTCGCTATTCAAGCGGACCGAATAACCAGCAGCCATCGATCAAATTGGCCGAAAACCTGGAAGAACTCGGTTTTGAAACTGTGCGTTTCAAAACAGGTACGCCTCCACGGATCAACAGCAATTCGATCGATTACAGCCAAACTGAAATCCAGCCAGGCGACGACGTGCCGCGGGCATTCAGCTACGAAACTACAGAATTTATCATGGACCAGCTTCCATGCTGGCTAACCTATACAAATGAAAAAACGCATCAGATCATCGATGCCAACCTTCATTTGTCCCCGATGTATTCAGGGATGATCAAAGGGACAGGCCCGCGCTACTGCCCATCCATCGAAGATAAAGTGGTGCGTTTCAATGACAAACCGCGCCATCAGATTTTCTTGGAGCCAGAAGGCCGAAATACGCGTGAAGTTTACGTACAAGGGCTTTCAACCAGTTTGCCTGAACATGTCCAAAGACAATTGCTCGAATCGATTCCAGGGCTTGAAAAAGCGGAAATGATGCGTGCCGGATACGCCATCGAATATGATGCCATCGTACCGACGCAATTATGGCCGACACTCGAGTCGAAACAAATCGAAAACCTTTACACAGCTGGCCAGATCAACGGAACTTCCGGCTACGAAGAAGCAGCCGGCCAAGGTCTTATGGCAGGCATCAATGCAGCTGCGAAAGTGCTGGGCAAAGAAGAAGTGATTTTGAGCCGTTCTGATGCTTATATCGGTGTATTGATCGATGATTTGGTGACTAAAGGAACTAACGAACCTTATCGTTTATTGACTTCACGGGCAGAATACCGCTTATTGCTGCGCCATGACAATGCAGATATGCGTTTAACGGAATTAGGGCATCAAATCGGTATGGTCTCAGATGAACGCTATGCGAAATTCCTAGCGAAAAAAGAGCGCATCGAAGAAGAAATCAAACGCTTGAGAAACGTCATGATCAAGCCGAACGAAGCAACGCAGCAAATGATCCGCGACGCTGGCGGCAGTGAGTTGAAAGACGGCATCCGTGGGGCAGATCTATTAAAACGCCCGGAAATGGACTATGACATGATTCAGCGATTGACGGCATCAGAAATAGAATTGGAAGATGAAGTGAAAGAACAAGTCGAAATCCAGGTTAAATACGAAGGATATATCGAAAAATCACTTCAGCAAGTGGCGAAGCTTAAAAAAATGGAAGATAAAAAAATACCAGAAAACATCGATTATCACTCGATTTCTGGAATTGCAACAGAAGCACGCATGAAATTATCGGAAGTGCGTCCGCTTTCTATTGCGCAAGCTTCCCGAATTTCAGGTGTAAACCCTGCTGACATTTCCATTCTTTTGGTGTATATTGAACAAGGTAGAATCGCAAAAGTATCCGTTTAAACAGGATAAACATAAATGGGCTGGCGCTGACCAGCCCATTTTTACATAGGAGAAACTAAATAGGCTTTATAGCCGCACATAACCCAAAAGACATTGCATAAAAAAAGAGGGAGGAAGAAAAAATGAACGAACAGCAATTTAAAGAGGCCCTCAGTGAAAAAGGGATCCAGTTAACGGATACCCAATTGCAGCAGTTTCGTGTGTATTTCGAAGAACTTGTTGAGTGGAATGAAAAAATGAATTTAACGGCAATCACGGATCAGCCGGATGTCTATTTAAAGCATTTCTACGATTCGATTACGGCAGCTTTTTATTTGGACTTCAGCAAACCGTTAAAAGTTTGTGATGTCGGGGCAGGCGCTGGCTTCCCAAGCATTCCTCTGAAGATCTGCTTCCCTGAAATCAACGTGACGATTGTGGATTCACTTAACAAACGCATTCAATTCCTCACGCATCTAAGCGAAAAACTAAATCTGTCAGGTGTAGAATTTGTGCATGCGAGAGCAGAAGACTTTGGCCAATCTGCTCAACGCGAAAGCTTTGACCTTGTGACAGCACGAGCAGTAGCCCGTTTGTCGGTACTCGCAGAGTTATGCGTTCCTCTTGTTAAAAAAGGCGGGGTGTTTGCCGCGATGAAAGCAGCGTCGGCTCCGGATGAACTAAACGATGCAGAAAACGCTTTACAAAAATTGGGAGTAAAAATTGAAGATGTCCATTCCTTCAAACTGCCAGTAGAAGAAAGCGACCGCTATATTCAAGTGTTTAAAAAGTTCAAAGATACTCCGAAAAAGTATCCGAGAAAAGCAGGCATGCCAAATAAATCCCCAATCAGCTAAATTGATTCTGATGTTTCACGTGGAACATTCATCAATAAAGGTATTTTTGTATCGTGCAGCGAATAATGAACAAGTGAGCTTTTAAAAGGTGGTGCTTGAGGATGAAGAGTCCTTTTTCCCGTTTCTTCGGAGGTGGAGATAAAGAAGAACCGGTGAAGGCAGCAAATGAAGCGACAGAGAATGTCGTGAAATTGCCGATTGAAAAAATAAGCGCAAATAAATTTCAGCCTCGAACGGTTTTTGACCAAGAAAAGATCGAAGAACTGGCAAAAACGATTCATATACATGGTGTGATCCAACCGATTGTCGTTCGCACAACAGGCGACGATGGCCATTATGAAATCATCGCTGGAGAGCGTCGCTTCCGTGCAATGAGTTCACTCGGATGGGAAGAAGTTCCGGCTATTGTCCGTGATTTGAGCGATAAAGAAACCGCTTCGATCGCTTTGATTGAAAATTTGCAGCGGGAAGAACTTACGGCGATTGAAGAAGCGAATGCGTATCAGAACCTTTTGGGGATACACGGCATTACACAAGAAGCATTGGCACAGCGGCTTGGTAAAGGGCAATCGACGGTAGCGAATAAGCTGCGTCTGTTGAAACTTCCGACTGAAATCCAGGAAGCCTTGCTGAACCGATTAGTGACGGAGCGGCATGCACGGGCTTTATTGAAGATAAAAGATCCTGAACTTCAGCAAAAACTATTTAATGAAACCCTTGAACTGGGGCTTAATGTTAGCCAGTTGGAAGCGAAAGTGGCAAAGCTGTTGTCCGATGAACCGAAAAAGCCGAAACAGCGGAGAAAAACGGTGAGCCGGGATGTCCGCATTGCGATGAACACGATCAAAGAATCGCTGAACATGGTGACGAAGACGGGAATCGAATTGACAACAGAAGAAGAAGACCACGACGATTATTATCAAATCACTGTAAAAATACCAAAGAAAAAAACGTAAAAAGCTCTTTCTGCTTACAGAAAGGGCTTTTTTAATAGGAATGTAATCATAAAAAGTACAAAGGTTTGCTACAATAGATAAAGAACTATCATTATTTCTAGGTTTCTAATGGTATTAAGCGTGTTCCCGCAGTAAAATGGAAGAAGTATGAAAGAAAGTTGGTGCAAGTGTGGGTAAAATTATTGCGATCGCCAATCAAAAAGGCGGCGTAGGAAAAACAACCTCTTCAGTGAACTTGAGTGCCTGCCTTGCTTATTTAGGCCAAAAAGTTCTCTTAATAGATATCGATCCCCAAGGAAACGCGACAAGCGGAGTAGGGGTTAATAAAGGCGACGTCGACCAGTGCATTTATGAAGTGCTGATTGATGACGTTAACATCAAAGACACGATTATGGAGACAAAAGTTGAAAATCTTCATATTGTGCCTGCTACAATATCATTGGCAGGAGCAGAAATCGAGCTTGTATCGACGATTTCAAGAGAAGTTCGGCTGAAAAACGCTATAAATGAAGTAAAAGACCAATACGATTTCATCATCATCGATTGCCCGCCGTCATTAGGATTATTGACCATTAATTCACTTACAGCCTCTGATTCAATTATCATCCCCGTGCAATGCGAGTATTATGCGCTTGAAGGGTTAAGCCAACTGCTAAGCACAATCCGCTTAGTCCAGAAACACTTGAATCACGATCTCATGATTGAAGGCGTATTGCTTACGATGCTGGATGCACGGACGAATTTAGGGATACAAGTGATTGAAGAAGTGAAAAAATACTTCCAAGACAAAGTGTACCGGACGATCATTCCCCGTAATGTGCGTTTAAGCGAGGCACCGAGCCACGGCGAACCGATCATCATTTATGATCCGAAATCTAGAGGGGCAGAAGTCTATCTGGAATTAGCGAAGGAAGTGATTCGTAATGGCTAAAGGATTAGGCAAAGGAATCAATGCATTGTTTCCGGGCGAATCAGTCAGTGAATCCGAAAAAATCAATCAAATCAGCATCAGCCAATTACGGACGAATCCGTATCAACCCCGTAAAATTTTCGATGAAGCGGCATTGCAGGAGTTGTCTGAATCGATAAAAGAACACGGCATTTTACAGCCTATAGTGGTCCGGAAAGTCGGAAACCAGTTTGAATTAGTGGTAGGGGAAAGACGGTTCCGCGCAGCAAAACTTGCGAAAATGAAGGAAGTTCCAGCGATTGTAAAAGACTTAAACGACCAGCAAATGATGGAATTAGCTATATTAGAAAACCTTCAACGGGAAGATTTAACGCCGATTGAAGAAGCGGAAGCTTACCAAAAGTTGATGGAAGCCTTAAGTTTAACTCAAGAACAACTTGCTTTCAGGCTCGGAAAAAGCCGTCCGCATATTGCAAACCATGTCCGTTTATTGGCTTTGCCGGAACCTGTGCGCCAGATGATTTCGGACAAGAAATTAACAATGGGCCATGGCCGTACTTTGCTTGGATTGAGAGCGAAAAAGCTGATTTTAGAAACGGCTGAAAAAGTTGTGAAAGAAAATATGAATGTGCGCCAACTTGAGAATTTGGTGCAGCGACTGAATGAAGATGTTCCACGTGAAACAAATGAAAAGAAAAAGGATTTATTTATAGAAGAAAAGCAGTCCGAATTGAGAGACCGTTTCGGAACGAATGTGCAAATCAAGAAATCAAAAAACAAAGGCAAGATCGAAATCGAATTTTTCTCAGAAGAAGATTTGGAACGGATACTTGAACTTTTAAACTGACAAGCACCTATTTCCTGAAAAGGGAAATAGGTTCTGTTTTGTCGGAAGAAAAGCGGAGGCTCCCGTATAGGCTCGACAAGCTTAAGGCGCATGGCGTGGAAATCTCGATTTCCTAAGCCAGGTGACTTAAGACCTCGAGAGCCTGAGAGCTGCAGCTGGACAAGAAAAGCGGAGGCTCCTGTATAGGCTCGACAAGGAAAAAGAGGAAGCGATTGAAAATTACATAGCACCGGGAAGGGGAAGTAAAGCGATGGTTCTCTTAGGAACATTGGTTAATGCGATTTTGATCGTAGTGGGAACGCTGATCGGCAGGGCGCTTCGGAATATTCCCGAGAAGATGAAAGAAACGGTCATGTATGTGATTGGCTTGGCTGTAGTGGTATTAGGGCTGCAGATGGGGTTAGAGAGCCAAAACTTCATTGTCGTCATCATCAGTTTGGTGTTTGGTGCTGTAATCGGTGAATGGATGAATTTAGATAAGAAGCTAAATGATTTTGGACGCTGGATCGAAGTGAAACTGGGAGCTAAAGAAAGCAAAGACAGCATAGCCCAAGGATTTGTAACCGCTACGTTGATATTTGTAATTGGGGCTATGGGGATTATCGGGGCGCTTGAAAGCGGCTTGAGCAACGAACATGGCGTCTTGATATCAAAAGGTTTGATAGATGGCTTCACATCGATTATACTGGCGTCTACCCTTGGAATCGGTGTGCTGTTAGCAGCAATTCCGGTATTTGTTTACCAAGGATTAATCGCTTTATTTGCTACTCAAATCAGTTTGATCGTTCCGGAAGCGGCATTGGATATGTTCATTACGGAAATGACCGCAACCGGCGGCGTTATGATTGTTGCCATCGGATTGAATTTGATGGGGCTAACGAAAATGCGCGTGGCGAATTTATTGCCGGGTGTCATAGTGGTAGGGCTGATTGTCACGGTGATGTTTAAAATGAACTTAGGATAATTGTGTGCAAGGAAGGTGAAAGCGTGACTGACGATACAAAGGCTGCAGTAGGCGCAGTAAGTACATTCACAGAAAATGTGAAAGACATTTTGACCGATGAGAAAATGTGGGTAGGAGTAGGTTTTGTGGCCCTAAAAGTGATTTTGATCATCGTTGCGGCAGTGATTGTAGTGAAACTCGCCCGTCCGTTAATCCGGAAAACTTTTTCGGTGCGGATCAAAGGGCCGCTTCATTACAATGAACGCCGCCAGCAGACGTTATCGAAATTGCTTGAAAACGTGGTCGCTTATGTTGTTTATTTTATGGCTATAATTGCGGTGTTGTCCGCTTTTACAATCGATGTCACCGGACTGATTGCCGGGGCCGGGGTACTGGGTCTCGCTATCGGTTTTGGTGCACAGAACTTAGTGCGTGATGTGATCACCGGTTTTTTCATTATTTTTGAAGACCAGTTTTCAGTAGGCGATTATGTCCGAGTGGGCCAAGCGGAAGGAACCGTTGAAGAAATCGGCCTTCGGACCACAAAAGTCAAAGGATTCACTGGGGAATTGTTCATCTTTCCGAACGGCAATGTAACGGATGTGGTCAATTTCTCTATCCATAACTCCATTGCCGTTGTGGATGTGAATATTTCCTATGAGTCCGATATTGCACGAGTGGAAAAGCTGATCCAGGAATTTCTTGTTGATCTTCCGGAAAGATACGAGCAGATTATCAAACCGCCTGAATTGCTCGGCGTCCAAAACATTACGACGACAGAAATCATTATGCGAATCACAGCAGAAACTTTGCCGATGCAGCATTTTGCCGTTTCCCGCGGCATCCGGAGAGATTTGAAAGAGTATCTGGATCGAAAAGGTGTGGAAATTCCGTATCCACGGATGGTTATGGTGCAGCGTTCACCGGAAGAATCAAATCCTTCTGTTATTGCAAAAAAATAATAAAGGAGACTCCCAACGATGGAAATGAAAGAATTTGGCTTAAATGATGTGGTGGAAATGAAAAAAGGGCATCCTTGTGGGGCCAATGCTTGGAAAATTATTCGCATGGGCGCAGATATCCGCATTAAATGCGAAGGCTGCCAACATAGCGTGATGATTCCTCGAGTCGAGTTCAATAAAAAGATGAAAAAGATTTTAGTCAAAGCGGAAGTCCCGGAATAAGCGGTTCGCTTTGCAAAAGCTTTGAGGAATGGACAGATTCGTGTTTCATTCCTATAATGGAATGGTTGCATAAAAATAATTCGTTTTATATAGAGGAAAGGTCGTGAATCCTATGGCATTAACTGCAGGGATTGTAGGATTACCAAACGTGGGGAAATCCACATTATTTAACGCTATCACAAAAGCGGGGGCTGAAGCAGCCAACTATCCGTTTTGTACAATAGACCCGAACGTCGGGATCGTAGAAGTTCCAGATGAACGGTTAGACAAACTGACTGAATTGGTCGTACCGAAAAAAACCATTCCAACAGCATTCGAATTTACCGATATTGCCGGAATCGTTAAAGGCGCCAGCAAAGGTGAAGGGCTTGGAAATAAATTCCTTTCGCATATCCGTGAAGTAGATGCCATTTGCCAAGTTGTCCGTTGCTTCGCTGACGAAAACGTGACGCACGTATCCGGAAAAGTAGATCCGATTTCAGATATCGAAGTCATCAACTTGGAATTGATCCTAGCGGATATGGAAAGCATCGAAAAGCGCATTGCGCGCGCTGCGAAACTGGTAAAGCAAAAAGACAAAGATGCTGTTGCTGAAGAGCCGGTATTGATGAAACTGCGTGAAGCATTTGAAGCAGGGCATATGGCGCGTTCAATCGACTTCACAGACGATGAATTTCAAATCGCGAAGAACTTGAACTTGTTGACATTAAAGCCGATGCTTTACGTGGCTAACGTTTCTGAAGATGAAATTGCAGATGCAGAAGATAACGAATACGTTCAAAAAGTGCGTGAATACGCAGCGGAACAAAATTCTGAAGTAATCGTCGTTTGTGCGAAAATCGAAGAAGAAATGGCCGAGCTGGAAGACGAGGAAAAAGAAATGTTCCTTGAAGAGCTGGGCATCCAAGAGTCGGGGCTTGACCAATTGATCAAAGCTTCTTATAATTTGCTTGGATTGGCTACTTACTTTACTGCTGGCGTTCAAGAAGTGCGCGCATGGACCTTTAAAAAGGGAATGAAAGCTCCGCAATGTGCGGGCATCATCCACTCTGATTTCGAACGCGGATTTATCCGTGCCGAAACAGTGGCATACGAGGATTTAGTTGAGCTGGGTTCCATGGCTTCAGCGAAAGAAGCAGGGAAAGTACGTCAAGAAGGCAAAGAGTATATCGTAAAAGACGGCGACGTTATGCTGTTCAGATTCAACGTCTAAAAGTTAATTTCGACACCAATGATGAGAATATAAGGTCGCAGCAGCGATAAAAATAATAAAAACCGGATGCCTCAACCGCATCCGGCTTTTTTTCGGGGAGGCATATCAAATTGTTATTATTTGTATACGGAACATTGAAACAAGGCGGCAAGTATCATGCGTATTTGGAAGAAGCGAATCTAGTTTCTGAGCATGCATCAGCAAAAGGATCGCTTTATGACACAGGGCTTGGCTATCCAGCTTTTAGTTTGGCTGGAAGCGACGATGTCGTGGGAGAAGTTTATGATATTCCAGACGTCTTATGGCCGGCCCTCGACTTTTTAGAAGATTGTGTGGGTGACGAAAGCGATCTTTATGAGAAAAAGACCTTAACTGTCCAAACGGAAAACGGGACGCTAGAAGCGGTCGTCTATTTGGCAAGACAACAGGAGTTATTGAAAACGAAGATTTCTTCAGGCAACTGGGAAATCGTCTATGCCTAAAAAAAGCCCCGAGTGGAATCACTCGGGGCTTTTAAATTATCGAAAAACTAGGGGATTTTAACATCGTTTTTTATAGATCGCACTTCGGTGCTCTGGACAGGATTCCCGCAATAAGCCGAGAAGACCGCTCGTCTTATTGCTCCACTCTGTCCGGAACCGCACCGGTGCTAGAGAACTCTTAAAAGATACAGAGCGAAATAGCAGAGACATTATTCTTAAGCCGCACAGCTTTTAGCATCGTGCACTTCGTTGCTGTTTTACGGAATAAGGTGTTCACGAAAACAATTTAATTTTGGTTTCACTTTTTTGAATAAACTTAAAGCCCCGAGCACATTCACTCGGGGCTTTCGTTTATCGGTTTGCTGTCGTATAGGTGAAGGCGCGGAAGTTCCGGGTCGTCAAGCACCCAGATATCTTTCTTTTCTTTTAGAAGTTCACGGTACATGATGAAATCACCGGCAGCACCGGCAGCAAGCATAGCCCCGAGCAAAACAAGAACTTGGTCCTCCATCCAAAATCCGATGAGGGTAGGAAGGACAGCCGTGGTCCAAAACGGCAGCAGCAGCGCTTTTCTCATGGCCGAACTTGGCAGAGGGGTGCTGGTCGTGGCATAGGCGATGCCCAATTTTAAATTAAGTCCGTATTTTAAAGAATCGAAAGAAACTTTTCCAAAGAGCAGGAAGCCGATTAAATGGAAAAGTTCATGCAGCACAATCAATACGGTATAGCCGATGATGAAATAGAGAATAGCAGAAAAGGAAAAGCCAAAAGATAAAGGTTCCGCGAAAAAATGATAGGCAGCGGCGAAAATAACCAACAGCAAAATATTGATCCATAAAAGCTTAGGGGCAATCTCTTCCAAATTTATATCGATGACGCGAGAAGGTTCCATTTGTTCACTTCCTTTATTATTTTCTATCTCCACTATAGCTTACGGGAATGTGAAATACACTTGCAGAGGCAATGGCATTGTGATACAATACAGTGATGTGAGTAATATTATGAATTGCTTGCTCCTTGCCCGCTGGAAACAGCAGGGCCCAAGTCCATGAGGAGGTGACAACACGATGAGAGAATACGAATTAATGTATATTATTCAGCCTGCAATTGAAGAGGAAGCGAAAAAAGCTCTAGTTGAGCGTTTTAACGAAATCCTAACTTCAAACGGTGCTGAAATCATCGAGTCGAAAGAGTGGGGTAAACGTCGTTTAGCTTATGAAATCAACGATTTACGTGAAGGTTTCTACCAAATCGTAAAAGTTAATGCTGGTTCTGAAGCTATCAACGAATACACACGTCTTGCGAACATTAACGAAGACATTATCCGTCATATCGCTATCAACAAAGAAGCGTAAGCGTATAAACCTGTAAATATTGACTAAAAGGGGGTTGAATTCTGATGATTAACCGAGTTGTTTTAGTCGGAAGACTGACAAAAGATCCTGATCTTCGTTATACGCCAAGCGGAGCGGCAGTAGCACGCTTTACACTAGCTGTAAACCGGACTTTCTCCAATGCGCAAGGTGAAAAGGAAACGGATTTTATCAATTGTACGGTTTGGCGCAAGCAAGCTGAAAACACGGCGAACTTCTTGAAAAAAG
Organism: Planococcus alkaliphilus; assembly: GCF_057031095.1. NCBI lineage: Bacteria > Bacillati > Bacillota > Bacilli > Caryophanales > Caryophanaceae > Planococcus > Planococcus alkaliphilus. The sequence continues at coordinate 3,654,159 of NZ_CM168060.1, read as the reverse complement.
GAAGCCTCGCTGGTGTAGAAGGCCGCATTCAAACTGGCAGCTACGAGGGACAAGACGGAAAACGCGTTTACACGACTGAAGTAGTAGCAGACAGTGTTCAATTCCTTGAACCTAAAAATTCTGGTGCTGGTGCAGATCGTTCACAAGGGCAGCCATCTTATCAGCAGAACCAATCGCCAAGTCAGCAAAACCATACCCGTGTAGATCAAGACCCATTCTCAAGCGGCAGCGGCCCGATCGAAGTATCGGATGACGATTTGCCATTCTAAGACAAGCTTGAACTAACGGACACAAATTTAATACAAAGGAGGTAATTCGATATGGCACCACGTCGCGGAGGCAAAAAACGCAAAAAGGTTTGTTATTTCACTTCAAACAACATTACGTACATCGACTATAAAGATACTGACCTATTGAAGAAATTCATTTCTGAAAGAGGAAAAATCTTGCCACGTCGTGTTACAGGCACAAGCGCTAAATGGCAACGTAAGTTGACAATCGCTATCAAACGCGCTCGTATCATGGCACTTCTACCGTTTGTTGCGGAAGAAAAATAAATAAGAAAAGCGGAAGCAGCTGATCAGCCAGGTGCTGGAGTCTGGACATAAACATTCTCCTTTTAAGCTATTTTCATATTATAAGAAAGGCCGGGAAACCGGTCTTTTTTTATTTGGTTTACTTAAAGAAAGCCAATCAAAAATTTTTTTATCCGTCTCATCCAAGTAAACTCTTCTTTCAGCCTTCTTCAGCTTTGCTGAAGAGGCGTTTTTTGTTCCTGCACTTCAATCATGTTACAATTACAAGGATGAAATAAACCCGAAAGAAGGGGACAAATACTCGAATGCAGAATCAACAAACAAGACAACTTACACAGGGTGCCATGATGGCCGCAGTCTTTACGGTGCTGCTGGCGATTTCCATTTATGTGCCTCTTTTACAGATTGTCAGTTCGCTATTTCTAGCGCTGCCAATCGCTTGGTATAGTGCAAAATATGGCGGCAAAGCTTCGGCTCTTTTTACAGCAGTCTGTCTGGTTTTAACCTTTATCATCGGCGGAATATTGTCGTTGCCGCTTGCGCTTATCCACATCCCGCTCGGCTTGGTCATCGGTTTGTCTATTTATAACCGGAAAAGCAAGCTTTTTATGTTCATGGGATCAAGCATTGTCATTCTGATATCTCTAGTCGTGCAATATGTAGCTTCGATCGCATTGCTCGGCATCAATGTTTTGGAAGAATTCATGACTGAGATGAAGAATTCATTTCAACAGACAAGTGCTATAATGGAAAATTTCGGCACCTTGCCGGAGGATTACACTGAAAACATGAATCAGCTATTGCTGTCCATGGAAATCTTAATGCCGACATGGCTAGTATTGGGTGTATTTATGGCCACTTGGGTCATGCTCCTTCTCTTGCTGCCAGTGTTAAAACGATTGGGGATCGAAGTTCCGGCATTCCCTCCTTTCCGGGAGATGAAATTGCCGAAATCCGTATTATGGTATTACTTGATCGTCATCGTGGTTTCCGTGTTCACTGAATTCCAGCCGGGAACCATGCCTTATATGATTTTGATGAACGCAACCCTCATGCTCCAATTCCTATTGTTCTTGCAAGGGATTTCGTTCTACCATTACTACATCAAGCAAGAAGGCTGGCCAAAATGGGTGACGGTCATCGTGACCATCCTAGCCATACCGCTGCAATCATTTACGAGCATCGTTGGAATCGTGGACCTTGGATTTGATATCCGGGGCTGGGTGAAGCGGGCACACGAGTTTAAAGGAAAATAAGGAGCTGAAGAGAATGTCGGCTTTTTTTAGGAAAAGAAAACTTCGATATCCGCTTATAGCGCTGCTAGTGTTAGGGTTAGTGGCGGCAATTCTGATTTCACTTTGGTCGGAATGGGCAGCAGGAGGTTTTGTCCTGCTTTTTGCGGCAGCATTTGCCGCTGCCTGGATGACAGAAAAAAGAGTGTACGAAGAAACGGAAAAGCATATCGAAACGCTGTCTTACCGCGTCAAAAAAGTGGGCGAAGAAGCGCTGCTAGAAATGCCGATCGGGATTTTGCTCGTCAATGAAAATTTTGATATTGAATGGGCCAATCCGTATATGACAACTGAATTGGAGTACGATACCTTAATCGGCGAATCGATTTATAGCTTATCCGATGAATTTCATACAATGATAAAATCGGAGGAAGCGAAAGAAACGATCATCACGCTTGGTGAACGGAAATACCGGGTTTATTACAAAGCGGATGACCGGTTATTCTACTTATTTGACATCACAGAGCAAGTGGAAATCGAAACGCTTTATTATGCCGATCGGACCGTCCTTGGAATTCTCTTCATCGATAACTATGATGAATTGTCTCAAGGGATGGACGACCAGACGCGAAGCAATTTGAACAGCCTGGTCACTTCGCTGATCAATGGTTGGGGCGCCGACCACGGGATATTCGTGAAGCGGATTTCATCGGACCGGTTTATGGCTGTGTTCAATGAATCCATTCTTAAAGAGCTGGAGTTGTCGAAATTTGCAATACTGGATAATATCCGGGAAGTGACATCAAAAGACAATTTGGCATTGACCTTGAGTATCGGGGTCGGTGCAGGCTCGGCTTCCTTAGTGGAGCTTGGCAGCATGGCGCAGTCCGGACTCGACCTGGTTCTTGGGCGCGGCGGCGACCAAGTGGCGATCAAACATCCAAGCGGCAAAGTGAAATTTTACGGCGGCAAGACCAATCCTGTCGAAAAACGGACACGGGTGCGTGCGCGCGTCATTTCCCACGCATTGCGCGATTTGATGCAGGAAAGCGACCAGGTCTTTGTCATGGGCCATAAAATGCCCGATATGGACGCCATCGGAGCGGCAGTCGGCGTTGCCAAAATGGCTGCGATGAATAAAGTCAACGGCCGCATCGTTCTGGATTTCAATGAGTACGACCGCAGCGTCATGCGCTTAATGCAAGAAATCGAACAAGATCCGGATTTATTCGACCGCTTTATCACACCGGAAGAAGCGCTTGCCGATATGACGGACAATTCACTGCTCGTCATTGTCGATACGCACAAACCTTCAATGGTCATTGATGAACGGCTGCTGCAGCGCATGGAACGGATCGTCCTGATCGACCACCATCGCCGCGGCGAGGAATTCATCACCAATACGATGCTCGTTTATATGGAGCCTTACGCATCTTCAACGGCGGAACTGGTGACCGAATTGATCGAGTATCAACCGAAATATGAAAAACTGACGATGCTTGAAGCGACGGCTATGCTTGCCGGCATCATCGTCGATACGAAAAGCTTCACGCTCCGCACAGGGGCAAGAACGTTCGAAGCGGCATCGTATTTGCGCTCGAATGGCGCTGATACGGTGCTGGTGCAGCGTTTACTAAAAGAAGACCTGGATACTTACGTGGAACGTGCGAAAATCGTCCAGACCGTCGAGTTTGTCGGGGACGGCATCGCCATTGCCAGAGGCGAACCGGGCCGCATTTACAGTCCGGTGCTGATTGCCCAGACGGCAGACATCCTGCTGACGATGAAAGACGTCAATGCGTCGTTCGTCGTAGCGGAAAGAGGCGAAGGCGGCATAGGCATCTCGGCACGCTCCCTTGGAGAAGTGAACGTGCAGATCGTCATGGAAAATATGGGAGGCGGCGGACATTTAACGAATGCCGCAACGCAAATCCCCGGCTCTACGATCGATGAAGCAGTCGACCGGTTAAAAGAAGTAATTACCGAACAATTTGAAGGAGGCACAACTGAATGAAAGTGATATTCTTGAAAGACGTTAAAGGAAAAGGCAAAAAAGGCGAAATCAAAAACGTGGCGGATGGCTACGCACATAACTTTTTATTGAAAAACAACTTAGCGAAAGAAGCCGATCAGGCAGCGATCAGCCAATTGGCTGGACAGAAGAAAAAAGAAGAAAAAGAAGCTGAAAAAGAATTGCAGGAAGCACAAGAGCTGAAAGCGAAGCTAGAAAACCTGACAATCGAATTAAAAGCGAAATCAGGGGAAGGCGGCCGTTTATTCGGTTCGATTACAACCAAGCAAGTGGCAACAGAACTTGAGAAAAAACATGGCATCAAAGTGGATAAGCGCAAAATGGAATTAGATGATGCAATCCGTGCACTTGGCTATACAAACGTGCCAGTCAAATTGCATCACGACGTCACAGCTACTCTTAAAGTCCATGTAACAGAAGAAGCGTAAGGTGATGACCCGATGAACGAAACACTGGATCGTGTCCCTCCGCATAACCATGAAGCCGAGCAATCGGTTATTGGGGCCATCTTTTTAGAACCGCAATCGTTAATCACCGTAGCAGAAATCGTTATGCCGGAAGATTTTTACCGCCTCGCCCATCAAAAGATTTTCCAGACCATGCTGACGCTGTCAGACCACGGAAAAGCGATTGATGTTGTGACGGTAACGGAAGAATTGTCGGTCAAAAAGGAACTTGAAGACGTTGGCGGCTTGTCGTATTTAACGGAAATCGCCAATGCCGTTCCGACGGCTGCAAACGTTGCGCATTACGCCCATATCGTGGAAGAAAAGTCGCTATTGCGGCGCTTGATACGGGTTGCGACTTCGATTGTGGAAGACGGTTTTACGCGCGAAGATGAAGTGGAAGCTTTACTTTCGGAAGCTGAGAAGAAAATGATGGAAGTGTCGAACCGCAAGAATGCAGGCGACTTCATCCATATCAAAGATGTACTTGTAAAAACCTATGATAATATCGAATTGCTCCATACCCGAAAAGGAGACGTTACAGGCATTCCTACAGGCTTCCGTGACCTGGATAAGGTAACAGCAGGGTTTCAGCGCAACGACTTGATTATCGTCGCTGCACGGCCTTCTGTCGGTAAGACAGCTTTTGCATTGAATGTCGCCCAGAACGTGGCAACAAAAACCGACGAGAATGTCGCGATTTTCAGTCTGGAGATGGGGGCCGAGCAGTTGGTTATGCGTATGCTCTGTGCAGAAGGAAACATCGATGCGCAAATCATGCGGACCGGAGCTCTTCAGAATGAGGATTGGCGCAAACTCACCATGGCAATGGGAAGCTTGTCGAACGCCGGAATCTTTATCGATGATACGCCGGGGATCCGGGTCAACGATATCCGTGCCAAATGCCGTCGCTTAAAACAGGAATACGGCCTTGGCATGATCATGATCGATTATCTTCAGTTGATCCAGGGACCTGGCCGTTCCGGGGAAAACCGGCAGCAGGAAGTATCGGATATATCCCGCTCGCTGAAAGGCCTTGCCCGTGAACTGGAAGTTCCGGTTATCGCCTTGTCCCAGTTGTCGCGTGGCGTTGAGCAGCGGCAAGATAAACGTCCGATGATGTCCGATTTGCGGGAATCCGGAAGTATTGAGCAGGATGCTGATATTGTATCCTTCCTGTACCGTGAAGATTATTACGACAAAGAGACCGAAGATCAGAACATGATTGAAATCATCATTGCCAAGCAGCGTAACGGCCCGACCGGTACGGTGAAATTGGCATTTGTGAAGGAATACAATAAATTCGTGACCATTGACTGGAGCCAGCACGAAGGCGGTCCGGATTTCTGAAAAAAACGAACGATAGATGCAGAAATGCATTTATTGTTCGTTTTTCTTTGGGATTTTATTGACGAAAGGGCATTTCACTGCTACAATAGAGACTGTTTGAGATAGGGCGCAAGCCTAACGGAGGTGCGGACAATGACATCAGTCGTAGTAGTAGGAACGCAATGGGGAGACGAAGGAAAAGGGAAAATCACAGATTTTCTATCTGAGCACGCAGAAGTGATTGCGCGTTACCAAGGCGGAAACAATGCTGGACATACCATCATTTTCGGCGGCGAAACGTATAAATTGCACTTGATTCCATCGGGGATCTTTTATAAAGACAAAATTTCAGTAATCGGCAACGGAATGGTAGTAGACCCGAAAGCGCTAGTAAAAGAGCTGAAAGCTTTGCATGAACGCGGAGTCACTACTGAGAATCTGCGCATTTCCAACCGTGCACATGTCATTCTTCCTTACCACATCAAGCAGGACGAAGTGGAAGAAGCGCGCCGCGGGGCGAATAAAATCGGAACAACGGGCAAAGGCATCGGGCCTGCTTATATGGACAAAGCAGCGCGTGTCGGTATCCGCATGGCGGATCTTTTAGACCATGTTGTGTTCGAAGAAAAACTGCGTATGAACTTGAATGAGAAAAACCGGATGTTCGAGAAATTCTACGAAACAGAAGGATTCACAGTAGAAGAAATTATGGAAGAATATTATGGATATGGCCAAGAAATCGCCAAATACGTAACCGATACGTCGAAAGTATTGAATGATGCAATCGATGATGGCCGCCGTGTCCTTTTTGAAGGCGCTCAAGGCGTTATGCTCGATATCGACCAAGGAACTTATCCTTTCGTCACTTCTTCTAACCCGGTAGCCGGTGGTGTAACGATCGGCGCTGGTGTTGGACCGACAACGATCCAGCACGTAATTGGTGTATGTAAAGCTTATACATCACGCGTTGGAGACGGCCCGTTCCCGACTGAACTTTTTGATGAAGTCGGCCAACAGATCCGCGAAGTCGGCAAAGAATACGGTACGACTACTGGCCGTCCGCGCCGCATTGGCTGGTTCGACAGTGTAGTCGTTCGCCATGCAAGACGCGTCAGCGGGTTAACGGACTTGACGGTTAACTCAATTGACGTATTGACAGGCCTTGAGACAGTGAAAATCTGTACAGCTTACCGCTACCAAGGTGAATTGATCACGGAATATCCTGCGAACTTGCGTATGCTTGCTGAGTGCGAACCGGTATACGAAGAACTGCCAGGTTGGTCAGAAGATGTAACGAAATGCAAATCCCTTGATGAACTTCCGGATAATGCCCGCCATTACTTGGAGCGCATTGCCCAATTGACAGGGGTACAGATTTCGATTTTCTCGGTCGGCCCAGACCGCAACCAAACGAATATCGTAACAAGCGTTTGGCGTTAATGTGAAAAACGAAAGTGATCAACTAACGATCGAATAGGATAAAAGAGCTGAAATGGACCTTCATTTCAGCTCTTTTTTTATGTTTTTATGTTATTTTAACAAAATGTACACATTTATTACTGTTGAAAACTCTTTCTATGTAACAACTATGACAAAAAACAATCATTTTAACAAAAATATATTAGAAAATATTGCTATTAACGCGGGAAAAGAAAGAAAAATTACATAAAAATAACCAGTAATTAGAATTTATTGCCAAAAATGCGACAGCCTGTTTACAAAAAAGCGATTGGTGTTATTTCAAAATAAGAATGTGCTAGAGTAATGGAGGCTTAGAAAAAGAGCGAAAGCAGCAGCGAAAATGCTGTCAATAAAAGCAGGGGGAAAACAATTAAAATGAAAGAAAAAAAGAAAGCGGGCCAATCGACTAAATTGAAATTGGCGGCTGCATCCATTCTGTTAGTGACAGGCTTTGGAATTAATACCGTTTCAGCAAAACCTATTGAAGAATCAAGGCTAGAGCCCATTTACCATATATACAATAACGGCGAATACTTAGGGGCCGTCAGTAATAATGAGTCGCTAAAAGCGGCAGCAGAAGAAAAAATCGACCATCCACAATCGGCTTACGAAGAGTTGAATCTCCAGGTAGACCGTCGAGTGAATGTCATCGAAGAAAAAGTCTTCGCTTCGCCTATTTCAAGGGATGGCGAAGCATTCGACCGGGTAGCGGCAGCTTTGCCGATCAAGGCAGCTGCTTTCAGGCTGGCTGCAGGCGATGAGACGGCAGTGTATGTAAAAGACCGGGAAGCCTACAATGAAACCATCAAGCAAGTGAAGCTGGCATTTGTATCGCCCGAGGAGTTGGCGGAATGGGAAGAGCGGATGGAGACAGGGAAAGCACCTGCAGAAATCGGAGTCGGCGAAAGCCGGCTAATGGATTTAGCTATTGCCGAGAAAATTTCCGGCGCTTCCCAGCAAATCGATCCTTCGGAAGTAATGACGGTGGACCAAGCCGTGAGCTACTTGCTGAAAGGCGAACGGCTCCACCAAGCGGCAAATGGGGAATCCGCCCAAATGATCGCGGAGAAATTTAATGTGACAGTAGAAGATTTGAAGGAAATGAATCCGAATCTGAATTTGGCTGCGTTTGACGCCGGCACTTCCATAAAGATTGCTGAAGAAGGGCCGAAAGTGACCGTGCACGTTCAACGCGAAGAAAAGACGGCAAAAGCCATTCCGAATAAAACCGTCACGAAGAAAGACAAGCATGTGCTGGTCGGCGAGAAAAAAGTGAAAGAAAAAGGCGCGGCCGGAGAAAAGCAATTAACGTATGCAATCCGGGAAGAAAACGGCAAGCGGACCGGGCGTACGGTGTCAGAAGAAGCCGTGGCGAAAGATCCGGTTGACCGCATTGTCCTGGAAGGCACGAAGCCATTGCCGAGTGTCGGGACCGGAAAATTTGCTTGGCCTGCTGAAGGCGGCTATATCTCAAGCGGCAGAGGCGAACGTTGGGGACGCCTGCATAACGGCATCGACATTGCCCGGCCAGACGGACTTGCGATTAAAAGTGCCGACCACGGCGTCGTAAAAGCAGCCGGGGCGGCCGGCACTTTTGGCAACCGCGTCGTTGTAGACCATAAAAACGGTTATGAAACCATTTATGCGCACCTTTCATCCATTGATGTCAAAGTGGGCGAAAAAGTCCCGAAAGGCAAAAAACTGGGCGTCATGGGCTCTACGGGACGTTCAACCGGCCTTCATTTGCATTTTGAAATTTCCTATAAAGGCGTCACCAAAAATCCGTTAAATTATATTAAATAAACTTTTGAATCGATCCATTCACGTGGATCGATTTTTGTTATTTTATTGGCGCATCGAAATTAGCGGAAATACAGCCGGCAGTATTTCCCGGGGAATAGTGGAGAGGGAGTCAGAGATGCGAAACCTCTCCAACAATGATAAAGTAAAGGGTAGAAAAGAATGTACAGCGAAGGAAATTCCATCGAAAGCTGGAATAAAAAGGGGAGAAAAACTGATGAGTAAAACGATTTTGGTTGTAGACGACGAGAAGCCGATTGCGGATATACTGCAGTTTAATTTGAAGAAGGAAGGGTTCAATGTCGTTTGTGCCTACGACGGAGATGAAGCAGTGAAGATTGCAGAAGAAATCCAGCCGGATTTGATGCTTTTGGACATTATGCTGCCAAACCGTGATGGCATGGAAGTATGCCGGGAAATCCGCAAGAAGTTCGATTTTCCGATTATCATGCTGACGGCAAAAGACTCGGAAATCGATAAAGTGCTAGGGCTTGAACTGGGAGCGGATGATTATGTAACAAAACCATTCTCTACCCGTGAATTGATTGCGCGCGTAAAAGCGAATTTGCGCCGACAGAATGTCACGCCTGCAGATGAAGAAGGGCCAAGCTCGAATGATATTGAGGTAGGTTCTTTAACCATTCAGCCAGACGCATATTTGGTCCAGAAACGCGATGAAACAATTGAATTGACTCACCGCGAGTTTGAATTGCTTCATTACCTCGGAAAACATATTGGCCAAGTGATGACCCGCGAGCATTTATTGCAGACGGTATGGGGCTATGATTATTTTGGAGATGTCCGTACAGTCGATGTAACAATTCGGCGTCTGCGTGAAAAAATTGAAGACAACCCAAGTCACCCGGCCTGGATTGTGACCCGCAGAGGAGTAGGTTATTACTTGCGGAATCCTGAACAGGAGTAGGTTGAATGCACAAGGTAGGTTTTTTTAAATCGATTCATGTGAAATTTGTGCTGATATACATCCTGCTCATTTTACTGGCGATGCAGATTATCGGCTTGTATTTTGCACAGCAACTGGAAGATTCATTGAGTAAAAACTTCAAAGATTCGATAGAGGATCGGATGAATATTGTGGAGTTCAGTGTCCGTGAAGAATTGATCAAGGACCGGACAGATGAAGATTTAACGCTTGAACAAAGCTTGTATTCCGTCCTTTACGGATTCCAATCGGAAGATATTGACGAAATTCGGGTCATCGATTCGAGCTATCGGATCCTGGCTTCTTCAGAGATTGAAAATCAATCATTGGTAGGGCAACGGTCAACCGATGAATTGGTCATGCAGTCGGTTGTCGGGGAAACACCGCTCGACCGCACGAAGATCAATCGCCAATCCGAGCGGCGTATATGGGTCCGGACGCTGCCGATCATCACATCAGGCGGTGAAGTTCTCGGTACTTTATATATGGAAGCGGATATTGAGAATGTTTATGAACAAATGAATGAAATTAACTCCATTTTAGCAGTCGGAACCGCCATTTCCATGGCAATTACCGCTATTTTAGGAGTGCTGGTGGCACAGACCATCTCAAAACCGATTTCTGATATGAGAAGGCAAGCCCAAGCGATGGCAAAAGGAAATTTCTCACGGAAAGTCCGGGTTTACGGAGAAGATGAAATTGGCCAGCTGGCAAGGGCATTTAATAATTTGACGAACCGGTTGCAGGAATCACAGCAATCGACTGAAAGTGAACGGAGAAAATTGGCATCGGTCCTGTCGAATATGACAGATGGCGTATTATCGACCGACAGAAGAGGTCGCGTCATCCTGATCAACGATCCGGCGCTCCGCCTGCTGAATGTTTCACGTGAAACGGTCATCAACCGGCCAATCACTTCGGTTCTGAACTTGGAATCCGAATATACATTTGAAGATTTGATCCACATAAAAGAAGCGATTACGCTGGACTTCAGCAATTATGAAGAAAGTACGCTGCTCCGGACAAGCTTCTCTGTCATCCAGAAAGAAACCGGCTTTGTAAACGGCGTTATCGCCGTCTTGCATGATAACACCGAGCAGGAAAAAATCGATATGGAACGCCGCGAGTTTGTGGCGAACGTGTCGCATGAATTGCGGACGCCGCTTACAACGATGAGAAGTTACTTAGAAGCTCTCGCAGACGGTGCCTGGGAAGATCCGGATTTAGCTCCGAACTTCTTGAACGTTACCCAAACCGAAACCGAGCGCATGATACGCCTCGTCAACGATTTGTTGAAACTATCGAAAATGGATTCCAATGAAACGGAATTGAACAAAGAAATGGTCGAGTTCAATGTATTCTTTAACCGCATCATTGACCGTTTTGAAATGTCGAAATCCCAGAACGTCCATTTTGAGCGCCAGTTGCCAAAAGAACAGTATTTCGTGGAGATTGATCCCGATAAACTTACCCAAGTTATCGATAATATCATTTCAAATGCATTGAAGTATTCTCCTGAAGGCGGGAAAGTCCGTTTTGATATGATGGAACAAGACGGCTTCATCATGATTCGCATCAGCGACCAAGGAATGGGGATTCCGAAAGAAAATGTCGATAAGATTTTCGACCGTTTCTACCGCGTCGATCGGGCGCGTTCTAGGGAAATGGGCGGTACGGGCCTCGGCCTGGCGATTTCAAAAGAGATGATCAATGCTCATGGCGGCGTAATCTGGGCAGAAAGCCAATACGGCCGAGGGACGACGATTTATTTCACCTTGCCTTATGAACTTGATGATGGAGATGAGTGGGAATGAAATACATTGAACAAATCAAATCCATTGCCTTAGCATTATTGATTTTTTTGAGTTTAGCTCTGACTTTTACCATTTGGACCTTTACACCGACACTTGAAACAATTGAGACGACTTCAGCAGTGGAAGTGGAATTGGGAGAAAAGAAAGTCGTGGACCAAGTGGTACAGCCGCTTAATGTGCTGTACCAATTTAGCGATGAAAACATCACGGGGACAAGCGACCAGGAACAGATTACGCTGCTGCTTAGCGAGATGGAGCAATGGCAAATCCATGACTTGGCGATTGTCGTGGAAGAAGCACCTCTTGAAACCTTGAGAGCGTATCTTCATGATACGAACCGTGCCGTCCTTTACTATCCTGCGCCTGTTCCGTTTCCCGTCTATGACGACATGATGGATATCACGGACAAGACCATTCCGGAAGCGTCTTTTGACCGGGTCGTCATCGATTGGGGCAATATAAACGGCAATAATTTTAGTCTGTATTTTGTTAACACCAAATCGAAAAGAATTTACACAGGAAGTGTATCTGCGATTCAATTGAAGCGGTTTGACTCGGCGATTGTCCAGCGGGCTTTCGAGTACGCTACTTATGTTACGAATGAAAAAATAGGGGAATTGCCGATCTACATCCAAAAAGATGCAAAAGATGTAACGACTTACCGTTACTTGCAGGAAGACATTCCGCCGCAGCGCTTTGTCGATGGGCTTTTTGAAAATCCCGGCAGCGTGCAATCAACAGGGGCAATCACCAATAAAGAATACAGCGATGAATCAGAGGCGATAATGGGCGTAGAAGATACGAATAAGAGCATCACCTATGTCCAGCCAAAAGCGGAAACATCCGATCCCGCGATTCCATCCGATTTGATCTTTAAAACGGTGGATTTCATCAATAGCCATAGCGGCTGGACAAATGACTACCGCTATTTCAATATGGTGCCCCTGAATCAGCAAATCGAATATCGCTTGTTTGTCGATGGGGCACCGGTCTTTGGGCCGCTTGCCACGGATTTAAAGCTGAATTGGGGGATTGAGTCGGAAGTGGAGCAGATTTTCCGCTACGAACGCCCATTTTACATCCTGGAATCTTGGGGAGAAACCGGCACGACGAAAATGGAAGCCGGCGAATCCGTTTTGAAAGCTTTCAATCATCTGGATGAAAAGGATCTAGCGACCATTACAGACATTGTGCCCGGCTATGAATTAAGGCGTGATGACCGAGAGCCCGAGCGGCTATTGAGCTTGGAACCGGCTTGGTACTTTAAAGCGGACGGCAAATGGCATCACCTTTCCAAAGAAATGCTGGGAGGTGGCAAATTTGGATTGGAGTAAAACAAAATCCATCTTTATCATTGTCTTTGCCATATTGAATATCTTTTTATATTCTTTGTACTTGGAACGGTATAACGCTGGGCAGCGATTGGAAGAACTGACCATTCCATCGATTGATGAAAAGTTGGATCTTGAGAATATCACTTACGAAGAGCTTCCGGAAAATATAGGGAACCAAGCCTATTTGACCGGAAAGAAGAAATTATTTGTAGCGAATGATGTTCCGGGTGTAGACTTACAGATGAACACGACGAATGAAAATGCGTTAATCGTCACATTCGACGAACCGCTGCCACTTAGCGGAGACCCGGACGAAGAAGTTCTGACCGAATTTGTGGAAGGAACCATCTACGAAGGGGAAGATTACGTCTTCTGGAGGATGGATGAAGAAGAGCAGGAAGCGATATTCTTTCAAGAGATCAACGGAAAACCACTGTTTTACAGCGACAACGGTTTATTGACGCTGCATTTTAATGAAGATGCGAAAGTCACTCATTATGAACAGAGCTTGTTCGAAAATGTGGAAGAAGCCGAATTGCAGAAAAAAGTGATTCCGCCGCTTCAAGCCATTCATACCCTATACCAGAAACAAGTATTAAAGCCGGATACCCATATCGATTCGGCAGCGCTTGGCTACACGGAATATGTCACGGTTTCCGAAAACACAGTGATGTTTTTGCCGACATGGCGCATTCGGGCTACGCTTGCAGATGGCAGCAAAGATGAATATTTCGTCAATGCCATCAAAGACGGCGTAGTGGAAGTCAAGAAAGATGAGATTGAGCTCGAAGAATAAGGAGTTTTTATTATGCGTTTTAGTGTGCTAGCAAGCGGCTCAAGCGGCAATGCTATCTATATAGAAAACGATCAGCATTCATTTCTTGTGGATGCGGGGTTGAGCGGGCGAAAAATGGAAGAGCTTTTCGCTTCGATCGGCAAAAGCATGAGCAACCTGGACGGCATCTTGGTGACGCATGAACATAGCGACCACATCAAAGGTCTCGGCATTGTCGCAAGAAAACATAAAGTGCCGATTTATGCGAACGCCAAAACATGGGAAGCCATGGACGGATTGGTTGGTGCGATTCCGGTGGAGCAGCGTTTCCATTTTGATATGGAAACGGTAAAGACGTTTGGGTCGATTGATATCGAATCGTTTGCGGTGTCCCACGATGCGGCAGACCCGATGTTCTACGTGTTCCATGAAAACGGCCGGAAGCTTGCGCTGATTACCGATACCGGCTACGTCAGCGACCGCATGAAAGGCATCATCCAGGCATCGGATGCTTTTGTTTTCGAAAGCAACCACGATGTCGGGATGCTGCAGATGGGGCGTTACCCGTGGTCCGTTAAGCGGCGCATCCTGAGTGATGTCGGGCACGTATCGAACGAAGATGCAGCCGTGGCGATGAGTGAAGTGATGGCGGAAAAACCGACGCGCATCTACTTGTCCCACTTGAGCAAAGACAATAATATGAAAGACCTCGCACGGATGAGCGTCGAACAGACTTTGCAGACAAAAGGCATCATCGTCGGTGAATATGTCGACTTGCTTCATACCGATGCGAACATCCCCACCGAATTAGTGATTGTGTAATTGATAAAGCCGGAAGCGCAGCTGCTTCCAGCTTTTTTTTAGTTTGGAGCGTATTTTTTTGGTAACAGGGCGTATTTTAAGAGTTACTGTGCATATTTACAGCGCTATAGAGCGTATTTTGAGATCAACTGAAGCATTATTAAATCCAGTTTGCTGCGGCTTGCATTGTCCGTTTCGGATTCTTAAACTAAGGTTATATAAAGAGTAGTTGAATTGAGAGAGAGGATGAATGCGATGGGATATTATAATAGCCCACAGAAGCAGAGCCGTGCAGGGACGTTCTTGGCAGGAGTAGCGGGTGTCGCGGTTGGTGCGCTTCTTGTGTGGCTTTTGTTTTATTCGGTGCCGGGTTTAGCGCCTGGCAATGAAGAAGAATCGGCGAACACGTCAGAAGCGGTAAAAACAGACAACTCCACGGATCAATCGTCAACAGCAGTGGAAATTACGACAGATGTCACGCAAGCTGTGGAAGAAGTAGCGGATGCGGTGGTCGGAATTACGAATTTACAAGCGGGGTCTGATTTCTGGTCGCAGACCCCAGGACAGGAACAAGCCGTCGGGACCGGTTCAGGTGTCATTTATAAAAATGAAGGCGGCACAGCTTACGTGGTGACGAACCATCACGTAATTGAAGGAGCCAATGGCATCGAAGTCACGCTCGCAGATGGCTCGAAAGTGGAAGCGACCCTTGTCGGAAGTGATATCTGGACCGATTTGGCGGTTCTTGAAATGGACGGTGCCAATGTGCCGGACGTAGCTGAATTCGGGGATTCGGATGTATTGAAGCAAGGCGAAACCGTTATCGCGATCGGCAATCCGCTCGGCCTTGATTTTTCGGGATCGGTTACGACCGGCGTAGTTTCTGGAACAGATCGTGCGGTTCCCGTGGATTTGGACGGAGACGGACAGGAAGATTGGCAAGCGGAAGTTCTTCAGACAGACGCAGCGATCAACCCCGGGAACAGCGGCGGCGCGCTTGTGAATTTAGCCGGCCAGCTGATTGGCATCAACTCGATGAAGATTGCGACTTCCTCTGTGGAAGGAATCGGTTTTGCCATCCCGATCAATTCAGCGATGCCAGTGATCGAATCGCTTGAAGCGAATGGTGAGATGGTACGGCCAGCGATGGGCGTCACGCTTCTCGATCTTGCTCAAGTGCCGCAGACTTATCGTGCAGAAACCTTGAATTTGCCGGAAGATGTCACAAAAGGCGTTGTAGTGAATTCAGTCGTGGCCGATTCGGCTGCAGCAAAAGCGGGAATGGAGCAATTTGACGTCATTGTTGAAATGGACGGGGAAGCAGTCGGTGACATCATCGAACTTCGCAAACATCTATACAATGAAAAAGAAATTGGCGACACGCTGGCAGTAAAAGCTTATCGCAACGGAGAACTCATGGACTTCGAATTGGAGCTTGTGGACAACTCTGCTTTATAATTTTTGAAAGAAGCTGTTCTTGCAACAGCTTCTTTTTTATATGCGGCAGGAATCTAAACCTCCATACCGAATAAAACACCATAACACATTAAAATTTTTGGAGGGATTCCATGTTTGCAAGCATTGATGATTTTTTGCGGGAATGGCAGCCGGAAGCGGAAGGCACTCAGAAGGTCTTGGATAACTTAACAGACGCTTCACTGTCGCAGCAAGTAACAGCGGATCACCGGACATTAGGACGTCTTGCTTGGCATTTGACGACCACTTTTGATGAAATGGTTGCTGGGCACACGGGACTCCAGTTTGAGGCGGCTAAATTTGGAGAGCCGGTTCCTGAAACAGCTAAGGAAATTGCGGACGCTTACCGACGGACAAACGAATCCATGATCGGAGCCATCCGCCAGCAATGGACAGACGAAACCTTAACAGAGGAACGGGATATGTACGGAGAGATGTGGACGATTGAGACGGTCCTGAAAGTGCTCTTTACCCATCAAATCCATCACCGGGGGCAGATGACCGTATTAATGCGCCAAGCGAGTTTGAAAGTTCCAGGATTATACGGGCCATCAAAAGAGGAATGGGCGGAGTTCGGGGGACAAGCGCCGGAAATTTAATAAGGGAAGTTACGCCATCTTTCATTTTGAGAATGGAAGGTGGTTTTTTAATGGGTAAAAGTTTGTAATGTTATTGTAATCTTTGTAAAGAATTTTAAAGAAAAGCGCAGCAATGTTCGTGAAAGCATAAAAATGACATGTGGATAACTTTTTTAGAAAAGCCAATCTATTCACAATCCACAGGCATTTAAAACCCCGGCTTTCAGTAACCGTTTTCTTCTGGTAAAATAGCTTGTGGATAAACGTGAACGAATTGTGTATAACTGTGTGGAATATTCGGAAATTAAAGGAGGCGAAAAAAATGGAGATCAAATCATGCAAAACCCACGTGGAGCATGCGTTAGACATGTTTGTGGCGGAGACAAAAAGTTATCCTATTCTTACAGAATTATCAGATGGCGAAAAGTTATCCACAAAATGCGACTACTGTGAAGAGGCTGCAACGTATCTTGTGGCGAACGAATGAGCGGGCACAAGATATAGAAAATACTGTGGATATGTGTATAACTTCTGTTAGTAAGTTGTTTGTAAAGATTGCGTAAAGGGGGATAAGTTGTGAATATCTCAATTATCAGTGTAGGTAAGCTAAAAGAGAAATACTTGAAATCGGGAATTGAAGAATACACGAAACGGCTGGGAAGCTACGCTAAAGTCAACGAAGTCGAAGTGGCGGATGAAAAAGCGCCGGAGCAATTAAGTGAAGCGGACATGGAAATCGTCAAAAAGAAGGAAGGCGAACGGATCCTGGCTAAAATTGCACCGGATGCCTACGTCATCGCTTTAGCCATTGACGGCAAAATGAAAACATCCGAACAGCTCGCAAAAGACATCGAATCGCTGATGACTTACGGCCGCAGCAAAATCGTCTTCGTCATTGGCGGATCGCTCGGCCTCCACGAGGAAGTGTTGAAGCGTGCGGATGAGAAGCTGTCATTTTCGAAAATGACGTTCCCGCACCAGTTGATGAAGCTGATTTTGGTGGAGCAAGTGTATCGGGCTTTCCGGATTATGAAGGGGGAACCGTATCATAAGTAAGTAATATTTATAAGAGGAAAAATTCTTCTCAGATATGCAAAGGTCCCCGAAAGTCATAATTTTTTTGTAATGGATAGCCTGTATGTCTGCCTATGTTCTCTCGGAGAAGTATGCCAAAATGCTGGCAGGCAATCAGCGCCTGAGATTTATGGGAAAGGATGATTACATGCCGAACACAGAGGACGAAATCATTTTACGCGGTCTTAAAGTGAACAACTTGAAAGATATTGATCTCACTATCAAAAAAAAGCAAATTACCGTATTTACAGGAGTTTCCGGTTCAGGAAAGAGCTCGGTTGTTTTTGATACGCTTGCGGCGGAAAGCAGGCGGCAAATGACGATGAATTATCCGATGTACGTCAGAAATCAAATGCCCCGGTACGCTCGCCCGCCAGCCGATTTGATGAAGCATTTGAGTCCGGTCGTCGTGATTGAACAACGGCCGATCAGTGGAAATGCCCGCTCGACGGTTGGTACGTATATGGGTATTGATCCGTTGATCCGACTGCTGTTTTCCCGCATCGGCGACCCACCGATTGGATCTGCCACTGACTTTTCGAGAAGCAGTTCATTCGGACATTGTCCAACGTGCAATGGATACGGGGAAATGGTTGACCCGGACATCTATAAATTGATCGATGTTGAGAAATCGTTGAGGGATTATGCGGTACAGTTCAAACCGTTGTCCCCGTCTGGCTGGCAAGGAAGATGGATGATTACGGGAGGCTTGTTCGATCCGGACATCCCGGTGAAGGACTTTTCGGAGAAAGACTATCAATTATTCGTCTATGGTCCTCCTGAAGGTGAGCGGATCTTTGCGCCGTTCCATACGAAAAATGGTCCGCAGCCCCATGAATGGGATGGATTATTGCCGAGATTTACGCGCTTGTACATTAACCGGGACGTTTCAAAGCTTGCCCAAACCTCTCTGGCTGAGGTCCTGGCGATGACTTCCCGTACGTCATGCCCGATGTGCCAGGGCTCGGGGCTGAATCCCCAAGTACTTGCATGCAACATCAACGGCTTCAATATTGCTGATTATGATGCGTTCGAGCTGACTGAGTTATTGGCAGAGCTTGAAAAAATAAAGGATTCACTCGGGTCCGCAATTGCTGGCCAGGCCATTCCTTCGATTAGACAACTCATTGATCTGGGATTGGACTATTTAAGTTTATCGCGGAAAATGGGGACACTTTCTGGGGGAGAGGCCCAGCGTGTAAAAATTGCGCGTCACTTGGGCAGCAGTCTGAATAATATTATGTATATTTTCGATGAACCTACCGCAAGTTTACACCCTGGGGAAGTGGATTTGCTCTTGCAAATGTTGAAGCGGATCAAAGAACAGCATAATACGGTCATCGTGATTGAACATGATCGATCGGTTATGAAGATTGCTGATGAAATCATTGAAATGGGTCCAAGTGCCGGTGTGCACGGCGGGGAAGTGATCTTTCAAGGGAAGCAAAGGGATTTGGAACATTCGCGTGCTGCAACAACTCTTCAGCACACACTCAAGATCAATTCGTATCCCCGTTCATTTGACGCGTCTTTTTCTATCAGACATGTGTCGATGAATAACTTGAAAAATATTGCAGTGACTATTCCGAAAAATGTCCTCGTTTCTGTTTGCGGCGTTTCGGGATCAGGAAAAAGCTCGTTAATGCTTAAAGCGTTTCCCGAAAAATACCCTGAAGCAATTATGGTGAGCCAGTCGCCGATCGGTCTTTCCAGTCGCTCGACACTTGCAACATATATGGGCATCATGGATGATATCCGGGCGATTTTTTCCCGCGAAACAGGTCAACCTGCAGGATTATTCTCTTTCAACTCGGCAGGCGCCTGTCCGGTTTGTGACGGAAAAGGAGTGACGAAGCCCGATATGGCTTTTGCCGATCCCGTAACGGTGACTTGTGAAGCATGCGGTGGGACGAGGTATTCGGAAGAAGCTCTTTCCTATACGTACAAAGGAAGAAATATTGTGAAGGTTTTGCAGCTGACGATTGAGGAAGCCAGGGACTTTTTTGATCGCCCAAAGATCATCAACCGTGTCAATACGTTAAGAGATGTCGGGCTGGAGTATTTAACTCTCGGGCAGACGACGAGTTCATTGAGCGGCGGCGAAGTGCAGCGCTTGAAGTTGGCGAGCCATCTTCAAAAAGAAGGGCAAATCTATATCTTGGATGAGCCGTCATCCGGTTTACACGCCCAGGACAACGACAAACTATTAACTTTGTTTCAACGTCTCGTGGATCATAGAAATTCGGTCATCATTATTGAGCATAACCTCGACTTTATTGCCGCGAGTGATTGGGTGATTGAACTTGGACCGGGCGGAGGAAAACGTGGCGGAGAAGTCATTTTCGAAGGAACGCCGGAGGAAATGCTGAATGCCGCCACACCGACAGCAAAGTGGTTTGAGTGAGCGGTGGATCAAGATTTCTGCTGATTAAATTCGCTGAACATTGTTTTGAATTCCGTTATTATCTTCGAATACATCCATGGCAAGCAAACTGCGCTTATCAGGATAACCGGTCAATAAACAATTGAACCGATTTTTCTTTTTTAAAAAAAGCTTTATAATGATAAAGTATGGATTTTTATTTGAGATTTTCTCTTAAGGTGTTTTTATATACTGGATTAAGAGAAAGCTTGAAGCATAGAAGGCGGGACGGAAATTAATGAAAAACATTGGATTTGATTCGGATAAATATTTGCAGGAACAATCAGCTTACATCCTGGAACGGGTGGAGCAGTACGATAAACTTTACTTGGAATTTGGCGGGAAATTGATCGGCGACAAGCACGCGAAGCGTGTCTTGCCTGGATTTGATGAAGATGCCAAAATCAAACTATTGCATACACTGAAAGAAAATGCGGAAATCATCATCTGTGTGTACGCTGGAGACATCGAACGAAATAAAGTCCGTGAAGATTATGGCATCACGTATGACCAGGATGTCTTGCGCTTAATTGATGAATACCGGGCATATGGCATTTCTGTCAACAGTGTCTTAATCACGCGCTACCAAGGGCAGCCAACAGTCAAAGTGTTTATGACAAAGCTTGAGAGAAGCGGAATTAGCGTCTGTATTCACCGCGAAATCGAAGGGTATCCGACAAACGTGGATGCGGTTCTTGGGGAAGAAGGATTTGCGACGAATCCTTACATTGAGACGACAAAGCCAATTGTGGTCGTGACGGCTCCTGGACCGGGCAGCGGAAAGCTTGCCACTTGCCTTAACCAAATGTACCACGAGAACAAACGGGGAAAAGAAACCGGCTATGCCAAGTTTGAGACGTTTCCAGTTTGGAACTTGCCGTTAAAGCATCCGGTAAACATCGCTTATGAAGCGGCTACCGTCGATTTGAAAGACGTCAATATGATTGATAATTATCATTATGAAGCATACGGCAAAGTTGCGATCAATTACAATCGTGATATTGAGACGTTTCCGGTCATCAAACGGATTATTGAAAGGATTACCGGCAAAGAGTCTGTTTACAGCTCACCGACTGATATGGGCGTTAATCGTCTGAAATCGGGCATCACCGACGATATGGTCGTGCAGGAAGCTGCCAGGCAGGAAATCATTCGGCGCAGTTTCATCGTAGAGAACGACTATAAAAAAGGGCTTGCTGATGAAGACAGTGTAAGCCACATGCAAGTGATTCTGGAAGAGACCGGTTTAAAGAAAGAGGACCGGGCACCTGTATTGCCGGCCCGGAACTATGCGAAAGCCATCCAAGCGCAAATTGACAGCACGAATTTACAAGCCGTCATTGCGCTAGAACTGCCGAATGGCGAGATAATCACCGGCCGGACCACCACTTTAATGGATGCTTCGGCAGCCGCGATTCTGAATGGGTTGAAGAAATTGACCAATATTTCCGATGAAATTAATTTGTTGTCGCCGATGATTTTACAAACGATTCAACGGTTGAAAACCGAGGACTTGAATAGCCGCGTCCCGACATTAAGCGCCAATGAAGTGCTCATTGCACTGGCAATCAGTGCGGTCACCAATCCTACTTCTGAGCTGGCTTATAAGCAATTGCCAAATTTAAAAGACACCCAAGCCCATTCCACGGTTATATTAAATCGGGAAAACGAACAGACCTTTAAAAAGCTTGGAATCGATATCACCAACGATCCGGTATATCCGACTGAGAACTTGTATTACAATTAGATTTTAGAAAATGCCTGCCTTTTTCTTCTTACAGGGAAGCAAGAGGCAGAGACTTATCATTTATAGCGTTTATTAAAAAGGTGCGGTCTTCTTTTAATGAGAAGACCGCACCTTTTTGCTTTATTGGAGTAATCAAGCGCTGCTTATGAAACACTGTAAAAATAAGTTCACTTCACCGTGTAGTTCATTTCCTCACGGTTAATTGCCTAAATACAACTGACAATAAGCTCCCCCGTCCTCGCATCGATCCCAACAACCTGCTCTTTTGTTCCTCTCAACCCTAATTTGTATTCTAAGACATCATCCGATTCCTTTTCATCGTACGTTTTAGACCATTGCAAGAAAGGCTCGATTTTCTGCAAGGTGGATTTCACCTGTTCGAAAGGTTGGATCGTTGAAACTTCAAAAGATTGAAGTTCGGCTAAGTCCATCCGCGGAGACCAGAAGATGTCAATGAATCCTGTAGTTCTGTTGACACCGACATAAAAACGTTCACCTTCTATTTGCAAACCTTGGGCTGCGTGCAGCGGGAATGTGAAAAATGCGCAATGGACTCCGTTAAAAGAGGGCTCTTCGATTTGTAATTGCAGATAAGGCAGATACTCGTCAAAATACGTGGCAATGAATGTACAAGCAATGTCACGGCAAGCTTCAAACGAAAGATCCAGCTCACCTTTACGTTCTTTAAACCACATGAATTCCTTGAGCTTCCCGGAATGCTTATCCACTTTTGCTTTTACCGTATCTTCCATACGATCAAGAAGGAGGCTCTCCATTGTTTTATCTTTTGGTGCTTGCCAGTCCTTTCCACGCCATACGGCGACGAATGTGTTTTCATCGATTTCCACTTCCCGCAGCTTGGCCATTCCTTCCGACACGCCGATTATGTCTTCAATCGTCGCCAGTTTTTCAACTGCCGCTGTGTTTGGAAAAGGGATGAACGTCCCAGGCTCTTCCGGTTCATGCTCAAAGGCAGGCTGCCCGGTCATGGCATTGAAGGAATGGTAAACGATCGGACTTTCATAAACTGGGTACAGGCCCGGCTTTGGAACCGAATAAATGTCAGTCGTTAAATATTTCAACGATAACTTCCATGGCGCTTTAAGGAGTTGCTGTAAAATTGCTTCTTCACCAGCAAGCTGCGCTGGAAATGCCGGGGGTGTTTTCGTGTACCCCCCATATTTAAAACCAATAATTTCCCCGTATTTAGAAACAGAGATTTTGGTGGTATAGCTCGCAAGAGGGGAGCCTCCTGCATATTGTCCATAAAGGAACCGGGCTTCTTCCTCTTTTTGGCTCACCTGAGACAACGATAAATAATCAAGTGCTTCCGCGTAGTGCGAGCTTAAAAACTGTTCGGCAATCGATTGCTGCTGCTCTATCGTTGCGAGCGTTCCATTTGTTGAAGGCAGTCTGGTCAATTCGATTAATTTGCCGTTTTGATCAAGGGTTACACCAATTTCACTGTCTAATTCGTCCGTCGCCCATATGAATTTTGCCTGCTCATTTGAATAATCTTCAACAAATAATTGATAGTCCTGGGGAATCGACACAAAATTCAAGGCGGCTTGGGCCAGTTGTTCTTTTAACATGTAGATCACTTCTTTCTCCGTAACCGGTAAGTTCATCTGTTGTTCGAGCTGCTTTTTTAATTGATTGCGGCCGCGATGCAAATGCATTTTGACCGTATTGATCGGCTTATCTAACAGTGGGGCAATTTCTCGTACAGGAAAATCATAAAAATAAAATAGGACAAGGACCGTTTGATAATCTTTTCGAAGCGAAGAAAGCGCCTCATGGACAAATTCATAAGTAGCGGGCTGTTCATGCTCTGTTATTTGCTGCTGAATGAGTTCAGTTTGGATAACGAGAGTTTGCTTCTTCTGCCGCAGAAAAGCATAGCATTGCCGGATTAGAATCTTGAATAGCCATGTTGAGAAATATTTAGCTTCTTTTAGTTGATGAATTGATTTATACGCCTGCAGCAAACTTTCTTGTACGATGTCTGATGCGTCTTCTTTGTTGCCGACATAGGAATAAGCTTTTGAGAGAAGCTTAGACTTCTCGGTCTCCGCTAACTGTTCAAATGCTTCTTCCTGGCCGGCGATCGCTGCTCGAACTAATTGTTCCATTGACATACCTCCTATATAGTTAGGGGAATAAATAAGGAAAAAGGTTTCACCGCAAAATATTTTATTGAAAATAATCCGACTAAGATGAAAAGCGGGTTTAGATGATGGCAATCGATTTGTCTGAATTTTTCTATTCATTCGTGATTCCTGCTGTTTTTTTATTATATAATAAAGCCAATCAGCCATAAGGTTCTGTGAGGAGCATAGGGCAAGAGGATGGAAATGCCACTGGTAAAACATTCAATTGGAGGGAACTTCTATGGAGACAAAATTCAGCCCAGCCAATGCCGTTGTTAAACTTTGCATGAGGGGGATGGCCCTGGAAGACAGCGGAAACACAACCGAGGCAGCCGAGACTTTTCAACAAGCCTGGCACGCGGCAACGGATGACTATGAACGGTTTATCGCAGCTTATCATTTAGGCCGTGTACAAAAGAGTCCTGCAGAAAAGTTGGAATGGATGGAAAAATCCTTGCAAAGTGCACGGGAAATCGAGGATGAAAATGTCAAAAGTGCGTATCCGGCCTTATATCGAAATATTGCGGCCTGCCATAAAGAATTGGGCGATGCAGAGAACGCAAAAAGAAATGAGGAACTGGCCCAATCATTTGAGGGCCCGCCAACGGATACGGGTCCATTTTATCATGGCACAAAAGCGGACCTGGCAGTCGGTGATCTATTGACCGCTGGCGGTAATTCAAATTACAGGGACGGACTCAAGATGAACCATATCTATTTTGCAGCGGGTGCCGATGGAGCGGGACTTGCAGCCGCATTAGCAGCAGGAGAAGGGAGAGACCGCGTTTACCAAGTGGAACCGACAGGCGAATTTGAAAACGATCCCAATGTGACAGACAAAAAATTCCCGGGGAACTTAACACGATCCTATCGCTCGAAAGAACCTTTGCGAATTGTCGGGGAAGAAACGGAATGGACGGCGTTGCCCCCCGCTCAACTGCAAAAAATGCGGGAGGGTTCAGCGAAGAAGACCGGTGAAATCATCAACTGAGCGGAGTGGTTGGCATACAATACGGCAAGGGGGCTCAAGAAGTGGAGAAAGAGTTGCTATTCACCTCAGAAAGATGCTGGGTCAGGCCATTTCATGCGGACGATCTGGATGATTTCATGTCCTACCGCAATAATCCGGAATGGATGAAGCATCAATATTTTAAAGGCCGCTCAAAGGAAGAATATGAAGAAGCGCTATTGAAAGAACAGTCATTGGAAAGCGGGGCGCAATTTGCGGTTGTCCGGAAAGCCGATCAGAAGCTGCTCGGGGATATCTACGTGAAAAAGGAAGTGGACACGTTCTGGATTGGCTATACGGTGAGCCCAGCCTTTAAAAGACAAGGGATTGCATATGAAATCGTCCATTCGCTGATGGTTTGGATCAGGCAGCAAGGGAATTTCAAAATAATGGCCGGAGCAGCGCCGGAGAATATGGCTTCGGCTCGGTTACTGGAGAAATTGGGGTTTTCAAAAGTAGACGCGAACAGCGTGGAAGTGGTTTATTCATGGGATTTTGAACACTTCAGCAGTTGAGCTCCAATATCTCTGTCAAGACTAAAGGAATACAGTAAAAAGAAAAGGAGCGATTCAAATGACCAACAACGAAGTAAAAGAAACCCCGCACATCAAGCCCAACGGAGTGGAAATCGCCGAAACGATTCTTTTGCCGGGAGATCCGTACCGTGCCAAATTCATTGCTGAAACCTTTCTGGAAAACCCTGTTTTGTTTAATGAAGTCAGGGGCATGCTGGGCTATACAGGAGAATACAAGGGGAAGAAAGTTTCTGTAATGGGTACCGGCATGGGGACGCCAAGCATGGCGATCTACTCTTGGGAATTGATCAACGTATTTGGTGTTAAGAATTTAATTCGTATCGGCTCTTGCGGTGCCATGCAAAAGGAAATCAAATTGTATGATCTGATATTCGCAATGGGCGCGGCAACGGATTCGGATTATGCCCATCAATGGAATCTGCCGGGGCAATTTCCGCTGACCGCCTCTTATGATCTATTGGAAAAGGCCAAAAAAGCAGCGGATGAAAAAGAGTACAAAGTCCATATCGGAAATGTCCTATCAAGTGATATTTTCTATAATGCAGATGAAACCGCCACAGAAAAATGGGCGAAGATGGGGATCCTGGCCGCGGAAATGGAAACGACAAGCCTGTATTTGAATGCTGCCAGTGCGGGCGTCAAAGCCTTAACCATTTTGACAGTGAGCGACCACATGATTACGCACGAACAGACAACGCAGGAAGAAAGGCAGACTGCCTTCACGCAGATGATGGAAATCGCTTTGGATATGATTTGAAGAGACGGGGGAAGATGCGAAAATGGTGACTGAAACGGATTTAAAACACTTGCGGCGTTGCGTGGAACTTGCAGAAACCGCTTTAGAAAAAGGGGACGAGCCATTCGGTTCCGTTTTGGTGTCAGCTGAAGGGAAAGTGTTGTTTGAAGACCATAATCACGTGGGAGGCGGCGATTACACGCAGCACCCGGAATTTGCGATTGCGAGATGGGCAGCCAACCATATGATGCCTGAAGAAAGAAGAAAGGCAACGGTTTACACGTCCGGGGAGCATTGCCCCATGTGTTCAGCAGCCCATGGAAAAGTCGGATTAGGAAAAATCTTCTATGCGACTTCATCGAAGCAATTGGCCGGCTGGCTCAGTGAGCTGGGTGTGGAGCAGGGATCTGTCTACAACCTGGCCATAGAAGAAGTGATCAGGGATGCCCAAGTGGAAGGGCCGGTTCCTGAACTGGCAGAGCAGGTCCACGAACTTCATCGCCGGCTTCATGCGGCAAAAGGGTGAAAAAATCGTTTGCGGCGCCTCGTTTTTCATCTGGCTGTTTGTTGTGGTTGAGACGCTGATTTTACAGTTTTAGCAGCTATTCAGAGCGCATGCTTCGGAGCCACGCGTGAGACTTCAACTATTGGTATAATAAGAGAGCGCCAAAAGCCGGAATTTCACTTTGGCTGCTCTTTTTTTTGCACCACACGGATTTTATTAGCCAGGGAGTTGGATTTAAAAATGAATAACAAAGATATAGCCGATATTCGCAAACGTTTTAAGCTTGATACGGATCTACTGAAAATCGCAGAGATTTACAATGTCTACATCCAGGGAGAAGCGACGGAAATTTTCCACGAGGACAGCCGTTCTTTTTCACTGCTCGACCGGGAACAGCAAGAGCTGTTTTTAGCCAATTTTAAAAAGGTATTGGGCGGGAAGCTCGATGCCAAACTGTTTGAAGTGAAGTTTCTGCCGCAGGAAGAAGGGCAGGCAGACCATACGCAGCGCTTATTGTATGAAGGGCTTGAAACGAAAGAGGCTGCGGAATGGCAGGAAAACATGCAGCGCATCGCGTTAAAAATGATTGAAGAAAAACCGTTTGAGAAGGACATGGTCATCACATTTATCCGCGGGACGTATTTCAAGACGACGAAACGCGAAGCGGATGAAACGGAAATCAACATGCGCGACGAAGTGTACACGACGCCGTTCATCCTCGGCAGCATGAACCAGACGGAATTGCCGAAAAGCTCGCTCGTGTTTGATTTTGCCGAAAAGGAATTCAAATCGAACATCTTGCTCGACCCGGTCATCAAATTGACTTCACCGGTCGGCGGTTTCCTGTTCCCGGGCTTTACCGACAATGCCGCAGACGTCAACCACATCGTCTATTCGGCGAGCAAAGCGAATAAACCCGATTTCCAGTTTATCGAAAATGTATTGAATGGCGACGAAATCATTACGGCGGAAGAAGACAAAGCGGTGTTCGAGGAAATCGTCAAAGCGGTAATCGGCGAAGAAGTGAATTCCCGGACCTTAGCCGGCCTCTACGATGAAATCAACCTCATGCTCGAAGTGGAAAAAGAAGCGGAGAAAGAAGAGGTGGAGGTCCCGGTATTGGATACGGTGGAGGTGACGCGGGTACTGAAGGCGAGCGGCGTGAAAGAAGTGAGCGCTGAAAAAGTGGAGCGCGCTTTCCAGCAGGTGGTGGAAGACAAAAACTACGAAATGAAAGCAAGCCATGTCGTGCCAAGCTATGCATCAAAATCCATCAAAATCAACACGAAAGTCGCGGAGATCAAAATCAGCCCGCAAGACTTGCGCTACGTCAAAGGCGTCAATTACAACGGCAAGCGCTGCATCCTGATCGAAGTGGAAGAAGACACGATGATCGAGGGCTTTAAGCTGCTGGAAGAAGAACAGCTGGAATAGAGAAAAATTACAACAATACAGGCCCCAAACTTCTCATTCGAGAAGTTTGGGGCCTTTTTCTGTCTAACTATCAATCAAACGCCCATTGTCATGCCACTGGCCGTACAATTTATTTTCCCGTGTGTTTTCGATAAACTTCGCCAATCGTTTATTGAACAGTTCAGGGTCGCGTTTAACGCTTTGGATCGTGTCGATGCGAATTCGTTTGTAGGCATCCGGAAAGTCGAGGAAATGCTGCCAGACTTGTGTGTCTTCTTTCAAGCGAGCTTGGATTTCCGGATCGATGACAAAGGCTTCCGGACGCATATCCGGCAAGGCGCTCCGGCCCTGGTCTGTCATTAAGCCCAGTTTCTCTAACCTGCGGACACGTTCTTTATTCAACTCTGTGAAGTTGCTCTTTTTCTGGCGCGGCGAAAGCCTTTGGGCCACTTCGGTATCCGAGATCCTTTTTTTGGTGCTGTCAATCCAGCCGAAGCATAGAGCTTCCTCTACCGCATCTAAATAAAGAAGCGTATTCGGCCGCTCTTTGACACTGACGACCACCCAGCAGCATTTTTCAGTGGCTGCGTGCTCTTTCAGCCAAGTTCGCAGTTCCTGCCGGGTTTTAACAGGGAGTAGATTTTCCATCTCCAATTTGGACAGATCCTTTCGCTTTAGAAAATTCTGTTCAGTTCCTATTGGCTTATATACTTCCTATTAAATCGATTTGAGCCCGTTAAATCAAGAACGAAAAGGACCAGCGTTTCAAGTTCTATGCACGAGATGGCGCGCGATTTTGCCGCCTTTTCCGGATCCAGTTCGGGCCGAGCTCGTTTAAAGCAATCGCGCCCAGTATAATGCCGATGCCGAACCACTGATAGAGAGCGATGAATTCAGACAAAAAGATGCTCGCTGACAGAATGGCGATGGGCAGTTCAACGGAAGTCAGGATGTTTGCTTCACCTCCGGAAACCAACGGAGCGCCGGCCGCATAAAACAATGGTGGCAGCACGGCTCCGAATAATGACACGCCAGCTGCCGAAGCAAACAAGTCTTTTTCTAACGGCAGAACCGTTGGAATTTCACCCATGAACAAAACAAGGACCAAAATGGCCGAGCCGGTAACCATGATTGAACTGCGGGTCCAGGCATCGACTCTTACGGCGACTTTGCCGCTGCAGAAAATGAAGCCGGCATAGGTGAAGGCGGAAAGAATGCCGAAAACCAATCCTTTAATCGGCAGGCCCTGAATCTCACCGCCGATAAAATTCGAAGCAAAAAAGACAAAATCGGGGTAAAACCGAAAAATGAAGCACCTAATAAAATAAACAAAATTCCTTTATTGAATTTCATCCTATGACCTCCTACATGCTGAAGCACAATTAGATTATCTTAGCATAGATAAGCGGCAGATAGGGTTTTCCGGCGCATTTGAAGCCCAAGAAATAGAGGGCGGCGACATGGTTTGGACAAATAGCGGGACACTTTCCGAAGCGCACTTCCTGTAGGTATCATTATCGCCATGCAGGCATTTTAAAAGCTGTATGGAATTAAAGAAGAGGAGAATCACATTGCATGAATCCGGTACGAATATTCGCAGAAAACACGACTATAAGAGGGGGACCAACAATGAAACAGTTCTACATCAAACAGAAAGTCTTCAGCCTGAGCGGCAAATTCACGGTAAAAGATTCAGCAGAAAACGATGTATATTATGTGGAAGGCAGCTTTATGAAAATCCCTAAAACCTTCAGCCTCATGAACCCGGCAAGAGAGGAAGTGGCGCTGATCACGAAGAAGACATTCAGCTTCCTGCCGAAGTTTTTCGTGGAAGTGAACGGGCAGGAACGGCTGACGATCCAAAAAGAGTTTTCTTTCTTGAAAGCCCGCTATAGGATTGAAGGCACAGGCATCCAGGTTCAAGGCAATTGGTGGGATATGAATTTTCAAATCCTGCAGCACGAAGTAGTGGTAGGGCAGGTCAGCAAGGAATGGTTTACTTGGGGAGACAGCTACAAAGTAGAGATTCTGGATGAAGAAATGGAAACAGTGGTGATTGCCATTGTGGTGGCCATTGACTGCGTCAAATCGGACCAGTCTGCTGCGGCTTCCGGGGGAGCGGGGTAATGGTGCGGCAGGAAAAGCTGCAAAGCATGTTTGCCCTAGGTCAGTGGGCTTAAAAAATCCGAAGCCCGCTTGCTTCACCCGGTTTGCAGGAGCACGGGAGCTCGACGCTAGAGAAAAAAATCGGAATCCATCATTATGGGAAAAATGTGCTAATTTTTTTGGAATTTCCTTCTACTTTCTATCTACTTTTACCTGAACATGTGCTACATTATAAGAAAAAATGTAAAGTTTGAAGAAGGGAATAGGATGAGTTCTCAATTAACGACCTATATTACGCTGATCTGTACATCCGGTGTATTGAATTTATATTTAGGCGCATATGTCTTTGCGAAAAGGCAGCAATACAAGAAAATCGCTAATTTTTTTATGATCTATACAGTTTCTATCACCATCTATTGCTTCGCTTCCGCTTTTAGTTTAACCGCCGATACCATTGGGCAATTGAAGCTCTGGAACATTTTGCTCTATATCGGCATGGCAGCTTCGGCGCCTTTAGGATTGCTGTTCGTCATGCATTACTTGGGAATAAAGCTGACGAAAAAACGAATTGCAGCGATGCTTGCTATACCTGCCATCAGTGTCTTGATGGTAGCAACAAATGATGTTCATCATCTTCATTACAAAGTGTTTGAAATTGACCCTTCGCTAGGCGCCCCTTTCGTTCATCAGGAAATCGGTCTCTGGTACCTTATCCACGGAATTTATACCTTCGGCTGTATGTTGGCTGCTTTCTTACTGGTGCTTTTCCGCTGGAGAGAAACGGCGAAAGCTTACCGTCCACAAATTTTTGCTTTATCAATTGGCCAATTGATTCCCATGTCCACTGCATTTATTTACTTGATCGGCTTAACGCCTGAAGGAATTGATCCGGTGCCGATGGTCATTTGCGTTTCTTCCATTCTCTATCTCTGGGTGATCAACCGCTCGCAATTATTTGCGGTTATGCCGATTGCCAAAGATGCGATATTCAATAGCATAAGCGATGGTGTTTTTGTCTTGAACGAATCACTCAATCTCATTGAATATAACCAATCGGCTGAAAAGATGTTTCCTTCGCTCGATGCATCGCTATTCGGTGTGCATTTTGAAAATGTATGGAAAGGGTTGTCTGAAACAGCATTTCCATTTGAATTAAAAGCGGCAGAGTCGCTGCAGGAAATCGAGTTGAAGAACGGACTTTTGGAACGCGTTTACCAAGTGCGTATTTCTCCGTTGCGGCATGGCAGCGAAAATAAAGGCTTGCTGATCATTTTTACGGATATTACAGAATTAAAGAGCTTGCAGCGAAAGCTTGAGCACCAAGCCTATTACGACGAACTGACCGGGATTTTCAACCGGCGGGCATTCTTCCAAATAAGCGAGCAGCAATTTGCCAAAGCCAAACGAGTGGAAGCTCCTTTCACTGTGATGCTGATTGACATCGATCATTTCAAACAAGTAAACGACACATTTGGGCATCAAGTAGGCGATCAGCTGCTGAAACATGTGGTCGACATTTGCCGAGCAGAGTTGAAAGAGAAGATGTTGTTCGCGCGCTATGGCGGCGAGGAATTTGTATTGGCGTTAGACGGTATGAATATTGAAGAAGGGGCAGCAGTGGCAGAGCGGCTGCGCCGCCACGTAGAAACCAGCTTTTTGCAGGTGGACGAGAACCGGATCTCCGTAACCATAAGCAGCGGGGTGGCTGAAGCTTCGGCGATGCCGGAAGAAACCCTCTATCAGCTCCTGAACAAAGCGGATCTCGCTTTATATGCGGCAAAACACGAAGGGCGCAACCAGGTGAAAACCTATGCGGCTGAACAGCTCCTAAAATATTAATAAAGAAATCACGGAAAGTATAAAAGCCTTCTCCTTAAAAAAATGGGAAAAGGCTTTATTTTTATGCAAATTGAAGTCTTTTTAACGGACTTTTCTCTTTAAAAGGCTTATAATAGTAATGTTTTGAATTGTAAATAACTACGAGCCAGTATGATATAGTTAATAGTAAAGCAGAAATCAGCATTCTTCGGCGGTGTTTGACACCAAGAAAGCCATGCCTTGAGTTTTCTGCAATAATCGGTTAGAAAAGGAAGGTTAGAATGGGCAACCTACAGAAGAAAACAGACGTTATTTTAATTGGTGCTGGAGTCATGAGCGCGACTTTAGGGTCAATGCTTAAAGAGGTAGCACCTGAGATGGAAATCCAAGTGTTTGAGAAGCTTCCAAGCGCAGGGGCTGAGAGCTCTAACGAATGGAATAACGCGGGTACAGGACATGCTGCATTATGCGAGCTGAACTATACTCCTGAGAACTCTGACGGATCCATTGATATCAATAAAGCGATCAAAATCAATGAACAGTTCCAGTTGTCGCGGCAATTCTGGTCCTTCCTTGTGAAAAACGGACGGATCAGCAACCCGGAAGATTTCATCAAGTCGATTCCCCATATGAGTTTAGTAGAAGGGGAAGACAATGTGAAATTCTTGAACAACCGCTTTAAAGCATTGGCTGATATTCCGTTATTCAAAGGAATGGAATACGCAGAAGATGCAGAGACATTGAAGAAATGGATTCCACTCATCATGGAAGGCCGTACATCAACTGAGCCATTGGCAGCAACTAAAATCGATACAGGTACAGATGTAAACTTCGGCGCGTTGACAAAAATGCTTTTTGAACATTTGAAAGAGCAAAATGTCGACATCAATTACAAACACAGCGTGAAAGATATTAAACGCAACAGCGAAGGCAAATGGGAAGTGAAAGTGCATGATCTTGAAAGCGACAAAATCGAGTATCATACAGCAAGCTTCGTGTTTATCGGCGGTGGAGGCGGAAGCTTGCCATTGCTGCAGAAAACAGGCATTCCGGAGTCCAAGCATATTGGCGGATTCCCAGTAAGCGGCTTGTTCCTTGTCTGCAACAAACCCGAAATCGTTGAACAGCACCATGCGAAAGTTTACGGAAAAGCAAAAGTCGGAGCTCCTCCGATGTCTGTTCCGCATCTTGACACACGCTTTATCGACAACAAAAAATCATTGCTATTCGGTCCATTTGCCGGTTTCTCTCCAAAATTCCTGAAGACCGGTTCAAATATGGATCTAATCGGTTCTGTAAAACCGAATAACGTTTTCACAATGCTTGCAGCAGGTGCTAAAGAGCTTTCTTTGACGAAGTACCTTGTGCAGCAATTGATGCTTTCCAACGAACAGCGCATCGAAGAATTGCGTGAATTCATCCCGACGGCAAAACTTGAAGACTGGGATGTTGTGGTAGCAGGACAGCGTGTTCAAGTGATCAAAGATACCGATAAAGGCAAAGGGACGCTTCAATTCGGTACGGAAATCGTAACAGCAGCTGACGGTTCGATCGCAGCATTGCTGGGCGCTTCTCCAGGTGCATCGACAGCGGTCCATGCCATGCTTGAAATCTTTGCAAAATGCTTCCCAGAACAAATCAAAGACTGGGAGCCGAAGATCAAAGAAATGGTGCCATCTTACGGCAAATCATTAAACGAACATCCGGAACTTCTAAAAGAAGTCCACACTTCAACAGCTAAAACATTGGGATTAGTGGTTGAAGAAGAAACAAAAACAGCTGTATTGACGAAGTAATTCCAAAAGGACCATTCCTCCCGTAAAAGGGAAGAATGGTTCTTTTTTTGATGGGGCCGTTATAATAAAGGCAGCATCCAAAATCGAAAAAGGGGAATCTCTGATATGAAAAAGACAAATGCGTATATTGATGCCGTATTCAACACTCAAGATGCTCTATTAGAAGAAGTCGTAGCTTCCATCGCAGAAAATGGCATGCCAGCCATTTCAGTTTCACCGTCTTCCGGAAAATTGCTGACCATGTTAGTGGCGATTTCTGGAGCGAAGAATATCTTGGAAATAGGGGCACTTGGCGGATACAGCGGAATTTGCCTGGCTCGTGGATTCGGCAGCGAAGGAAAGTTAACGTCCTTGGAGCTGGAAGAACGTTATGCAGAAGTTGCGGAGCGAAATTTGACCAAGGCCGGTTTTGAAGAACAGATTAGCTACCTGACAGGCGCGGCGCTGGAAAGTCTGGAAAAGTTGATTGCGGACAAGAACACATTCGATTTTTTCTTTATCGATGCCGATAAAGAAAACTATGAAAATTATTTGAATGGCTGTCTGCAGCTTGCAGAATCAGGTGCATTGATTCTTTCGGATAATGTATTGGCAGCGGGAAGTGTCGTTGACGATCTAGCCGAGCCAAAACGGTATACGGATATCATGAAAAAATACAATGACTTAGTAGCTAATCATCCACGATTGGAATCATTATTAATTCCAATTGGTGATGGAGTAACTGTTTCAAGAGTCATAAATTGATTGGAATGAAAAAGAGGATGCAGCAATTTCGCATCCTCTTTTTTATGTGTTTATTTGAAAAATGGGGTTTTCTTTAATGCTGCCACGACTGGAATCGCCACAGCGAGGCCAACAATATTTTGAACAAGGTTGCCTGGGATAGAAGCCAGTGGAATAATCCAACTGCTGAAGAGCACAGCTTCGCAAACATAATAGCCAGCGAGCATAAACGGCAGCGAGACAAGAGCCGCCAAAATATTAAAGCCAATGCTTCCGCCATTCCGCCCTTTTGCCCAAGAGATTTTGCCGACAATATAACCTTGCAGGCCGCGCGTCACGAGACTGAATGGCGCCCAAAGCGTCCAGCCGGAAAACAAATCGAACAATCCCATCCCCACACCGCCGGCAATGGCTCCTTTTTTAGGGCCGAAAAGGGTGGAAATGATGAAAAGCATAGCGGTTCCTAAATGGACCAATCCGCCATTTGCAGCGATAGGAAGTCGGATATTTAATAAAAGAGTAGCCACAAATACGAGAGCGATGGCCATAGAAGTTAAAATCAGATCAAAAGTGCGTGTACTCGGGTAAGTAGTTGTTTTTTGCATGGTAACCCATCCTTATCTATTGTTTCGGTCCATTGCAATACTGTAACGGACTGTTACCATACATTATCAAAGGGATGGCCTAGTGAAAAGTATCAATTCAGAAGAAAATGTAGAGGTCAGTTATAAAAAATAGAATTGATAACTGAAAAAACTAATTTTTATTTCCTATAAACGTCAATAGATAATTAGTATGAATTTTCAAAATTGGGTATTTCTATTCTATTAATATTGATAGCACATTGGTATAAATAGGAGAAAGCCTTTATTACAAATATTACTATAATATTTAAACAACTGGGAAATAAAGGCGAGAATGAACCCATTTAAGAGGAGGAATTAGTGAATGAAAATCGATTCAAAAAAATTCAAGTATTTCGCAGTAGCAGGAGCTTCGGCTGCATTAGTAGCTACTGCAGTAGTGCCAGCGGTTGCAGCTGACGAAGTGAAAACAGCAGCTTTCACTGATGTATCCGAACGGTATGCATTGCCAATTACGTATTTGGTGACAAATAATTTATCAAACGGTTTGACGAAGACTTCATTTGGCGTCAATGAAACGATCAAACGCGGTGATGCAGCTATTATTTTGGCACAAGCATTGAACTTGAAGGATCCTAAAGCTCCGGCATCTGGATTCAACGACGTACCAACTCGCGGTACCCTTGCAATCAATTCATTGAAAGCAGCTGGAATCATTAACGGGAAGACATCAAAAACTTTCGGTTTCAACGACACGATTACACGTGGAGAAGTCGCTTTAATGATGAGCAACGCTAACGCGTATAACTTTAAAGGCGATGTATCGAACATGACGTTCACCGATGTAAACAGCCGCTATAGCCAGGCAGTAGCCGGCTTGATGGCAAATGGCATCACGCAAGGGGTTTCTGCTACTAAGTTCGCTCCCGATAATTCCATCAAACGCGGAGATTTCGCTATCTTCATTTACAGAGCAGAAATGCTTGAAGTGGAAGAGTTGAGCGAAGACTTCCGAGATGCAATGAATGGATTTGCTTCTCTGGGAGCAGAATATGGCTACGATGTAGTTGTAGACGAGTCCCGAGTGAATACATTTAATATTGAGGGTTCTGGAGATCTTCCAGCGCCTGAATCAGGTACAGGATTCTTCCAATCGTTAGCAGACCAAGGAATTGAAACAGTCCTAGTTAATAACGTTTCTTATGAAATCTCTAATGGCAATGGCACAGTTGCTGCCGGTGCCCAAGATGCAAAACAAGCCATCATGGTTTCATTGGCAAGCAAAAATACGGTAGATATTACATTCAACCTTCCGTATAATGACGAATTCCGTGGCATTACTTACACATTCAATTTCTTCCCTGAATGAAGAAAGTAAGTGAACACTTATAATTTTTCCTCTTAAAGAAAAATGCTTGCAGAAGTTAGGGTTAACCTAACATCTGCAGGCAATTTTTTTGTGCAAATTTAAAAGGAGAGTTTTGAAATCCTTGAAGAGAATTCCTATGGCTTTAGAAAACAATAAATGTTTCACATGAAACAATTTATCGGCTGTTTCATCCTCAAACAAATGTTCCCGTCGCCATATATACATATTTCCTTTATCAGCAAAAAAAGATGGATTTGTTGAATTTCAAATTAGAAGAGAGTAGAATGCGAACAAGCTTAAAAATAGTGCTTTAATTAAAGCACTATTCAATCATGAATGATTACTTTAACAGCAAAGCGGAGCATACAGCCCATTGGATTGAAGAGACGATCCAACGCATACAACAAAGAAAAATTTGACTGAAAAGCTTCAGGCATGGCACTGCAATAGTGTTCATCGCCTGAAGCTTTTTCTATAGGGCAGAAGGGCAAAGAGCAAAAAGAAAGCAGAGTCGGATAGGACGTTTGAAGCAAAAAGTTTAACTTTTTGAAAGAAAGGAATGAAGAGAAGTAAGGCCTGTATAGAAAAATTCGAAAGGCGTGGATAACTTGCTGGCTCATCAAATTTTGCTGCTCTTCTTAATCGGATACATAGTTTACACAATCGATATTAAAAAGAATTACTTTCCGGTTCCTGTGGTGCTTGTGCTGATCGGAATCGGCCTTTCGTTCGTTCCGTTTTTCTCGAACCTGCACATTACCAAAGAAATTATTTTCACTATTTTTCTTCCGGCTATTCTCTTCACATCGGCCTATCAATTTCCTGTGAAGCAGCTGAAAGAAAATGCGGGCATCATTGCGGCCCTCAGTACGCTAGGATTAATGGCGACTGCCGTTCTGCTGGGACTTGGCATTTATTGGGTTGGCGGATGGTTCATCTCCATTTCCTTGACGGCCGCATTCCTTTTGGCTGCGATTCTGATTCCGACAGATCCGGTTTCTATTACATCAATTTTAAAGCAAAGCAAAGGAGAAGAGAAAATAGCAGATGTGGTGGAAGGGGAATCCATTGTCAACGACGGAACAAGTGTCGTCATTTTCACCATATTCCTTGCTATGTTCCAGACGGGGAACGGCTTTTCTGCAGGCAAGTTCATTTCTGAATTTTTGCTGGTGTCGCTCGGAGGAGTGGCAATCGGCTGGATTCTTGGTTGGCTGTCGAGCAAAATTATCCATTATACGCAAAACAGGCATTACCATGTCATGTTGACAGTCATTGTTGCCTATGGCGGTTTTTATCTGGCTGAAGGATTAGGGGTTTCGGGCGTTTTGGCTACTGTAGTTGCGGGAATCATGCTAGCCTATGAATTTGGCAAAGACCTCAAGGACAGCAGAGTTAAGGAATCATTGGATGGTTTTTGGGATATTGTCAATCCGACGCTTTTGGGTTTGCTGTTCCTGTTAATTGGCATTCAAGGGGCCCAGTACCTGGCTTTTCCGGAATGGGGTCTGGCTGTGGTGATTTTTCTCCTCTCCATCGTGGCTAGATTTATTGTCCTGGGGGGATTCATCTATGGTGTCCCGGCGTGGAGAAAGGAATTTACAAACGATTTTTCTACGACTTCGTTGATTACATGGTCCGGCATTAAAGGGGCCATGTCCGTTGCATTGCTGCTCTGGCTGGAAAATGAAGCGGGCGAAAAAGATCAGTTGCTGGTGTCTTTGGCTTTTGCGGTTATTCTCCTTTCGCTTGTAATCCAAAGCATAGGAGTCTATCCATTAACCAAGCTCATCAATAAACAAGATAAATGAGAAGTGAAAAATATTGACACAGTTTCCGCCATGCTCTATTGTTAAAGACGCGATGAGCTCGTTTGCGTAAGACGGACAAGCATTCCTTTATGGAACACGTTGTGGAGCGTGGCTTGATACGCCGCAAACTATCGAAAACCCCCTTGCCTTTTGGCATGGGGGTTTTATTTTTGCATCCGATCACTTCAAGTATCTGCGGGCTCCCGAGTAATTCTTCAAATAGACTCCGGCATTCAAGGCCTCAATTCTCACTTTAGAAGAGGCATTCGGCGCATGCAGCATTTTGCCTGAGCCGATATAGAGCCCCACATGATAGACTTTTCCTCTTCCGCCGTTATAGGCGAAAAACACCAAATCGCCAGGCTGCAAATCTTTCTTTGCTACCGCAGTGCCTTTTGTCGCTTGATAGAACGAATCGCGCGGAATCGTGATTCCGAAGTTTTTATAAACCGCATAAATGATTCCCGAACAATCAAAGCCGTAAGCGGAAGTGCCTGCCCATAAGTAAGGAAGGTCTAAGAAACTTTTCGCTTCATTGACGATGTTTGCTTGTGATGGCTTAGGAACGGATTTGTAGTTCTTATACGATTTGGCATCCGCTTTCCGCAGAAGTTTGATGCCATTAGCCGGTGTTTGGACATGGTACCATTTATTGTCTGATTTGATGACCGGCAAGATGGTCGAATAGCTGATTTCCATGAATTGTTTTTGGTCGTTAGTGTTATATAGCGGTGCAAGTTTTGCTGTAACGATGGCAATGCCGCAATCGGAATAATCTTTTGTCACTTTCGCTATATGGGATTTTGGGACCCATCCCGGGTAGCCTTCTTTTTGATAAGGTACATATTGATCGTTTGCTGCAATCTCAACCCAATTGCTGCCGGTTGTGAGCAAGCTGACTTCTTCACCGAACACCGCTTGAGTATCGGTTTTTTCAACTAGCCATTTCTTTTCATTCAAGGTCATGCCATTGATCCATTTTTTCATGTCAACGGGCTTGGACAGGGAAGGCTTGTCGACAGTCCGGGTTTTATTTGGGTTTTTCCACATATTTGTTACGGAAACATTCACTTTATAAGTGGCTGTTTTGCTTGGCTTTTCACATGAAGCTGGCGGAACAGGAGTTGGCGCCGGCGGTTTGGGATCCGCCCGGAATGCCGGATTCAGGATCCGGGCTATAAATACGGCAAAATGCGATTTCGTTAAATACGTATAAGGCTTAAATGTGTAATCGTTGTAGCCGGCCGTAATTTTATTGGCGATCAAGATTTGGATCGCTCCGTAAGCTGCTGAACTAGGGGAAACGTCTTTGAACACGGTAGTGGTTTTTCCGGATAGTTTAAAGGCTTTCACAAGGACGGTAGCCATTTGGGCGCGCGTCAGTTTTTCATAAGGATTGAACTGGCCTTTGCCATTTCCGACCATGATTTTCTCATCGACGATGGTGGCGATGAGCGGGAAATTCGGGTCGTCAGCTTTCACATCAGTGAAAACAGGGGCCGGCCTGTTCGTGGTGTCGAGCTTTAAGGCCTGGATCAAAATGCCAACCGCTTCGATGCGGGTGATTTCTTTGTCTACACCAAAATCTACCGCTGGATCTGCAGTCAAAATCCCTTGTTTCACCAAATAATCGAATTCGGCTTTAAATTTGTATGGGTCCTGGACATCTTTATAGACGGGAGCGGCAAAGGCAGTGTGAAATGGCGTCAACAGGATGAGAAATGCCAGCAAAACCATTATCATTTTTTTGTTCATGTAGTTTCCCCTTTTGAATTGTCATTTTATGCTAACTATACCTTAGAAAAACAAGGAAAGTAAGACTAAATATTTAGAAATGTGAAATTTTATAATGCCATATACTTTATTAACAAATGAAAAAAGAAGTGCAGGGCGATTGCCTCTACACTTCTTTTTTCATGATAAAACCCATATGCCGCCCGCTTTTCTTGTCTTGGCGATAAGAAAAGCCGGAAGGGTCTTGGAACGTACATGTCCGGTCAATGGTGATTTGGCTGGCCGGAATTCCAGCCAGCTCACATTGCTTTTGAACGGTCAATTGATTGTCGATATGGTATTTTTGGGTTTCGGCGTTAAAGGAAATAAACTCATCGGCATAACCCAAGCTTTTGAATTTCAAAAATACATCCTCGTCGACTTCAAATTTCTGTTGGCTGAGTGCAGCACCGATTTGTACGTGGAAATCAGTTGGGTCGCATTGTTCCTGCTGCTTCAAGTGTTCAAAGAGTTTCAAGGAAACTTCTTTGACCGTCCCTTGCCAACCGGAATGGATTGCCCCGACAACGCCGGAAACTTCGTTGTAAAAAAGGACAGGCACGCAATCAGCGGCAAAACTGCTCAAAATAAGATTCGGTTCGAATGTGTAAAGCGCATCCGTATTTTTAATCGCAGTGTCTTTTGTTTCTGCGCCGCGGCCTCTATCTTGCGCTATGACCCGGTGGAAATTTGCGCTATGGGTTTGTTCGGCAGCGACGAAATCGGTCAAAGGCCGGTCGAGTTCAGCAGCGAGTTTTCTGCGGTTTTCTACGATTGATGCCGGATTTTCACAGACATGCAGCGCCATATTATTCTGTTCAGCTTCGGCAAAGTCTTTAAACGTCATCCCTGCAATAAACTTTTCATTGTCTACATATAATTTCTTTTTCATCTGCATCACCCGCTTACAATATAGCGGAAATCATCCTGAATGTGTAGCTACACCTTTGAACTTTGCAGGTTCGGCGGAACGATGCTGTCAGCCGCAAATTTTTTCGTTTTAAAATAGCTGAAGAAATAGCACCCGCTGATGACAATGAGGCTCCCGATAATTTGGACAGCTGTCATCTTTTCGCCAAGCAGCATAAAAGCTAAAATCGCTGTGAAGACCGGATTGAAATTCAGGAAAAGGCCGGAAGTCGTTGCGCCGAGCTTTTGAACGCCCAGATTCCATAAGACAAAACAGAGCACAGTCGAAATGACGCCGGTGTAAAGGATGGAATAGACAAATGAGGCGTTGACGTCCACTACGGCAAAATCCGTGATATTGAACGGCAGCAGGAAGGCGAGCCCGAATACGCCGGAATACAAAGTCGCCATCGCAGCACTCGTATTGGCCATCGCCCATTTGCTGCAGACGGAATAGATGCCCCAAATACCGACAGCAGCGAGCATGTACAAATCACCTTTATTGAAATGAAGCGACCAAAGCAGGTGGAGCTCGCCTTTCGTCAAGACGAGCAAAACACCGAGAAAGGAAAAGCCCATCGCAGCCATCTGAAAAGAGTTGATGCGTTCTTTTAAGAAAATCGCTGAAAATAAGGCAATGGAAATCATGTTCAAGGTGGAAATCAAGCCCACGTTAGAAGCGGAAGTCTGCTCCAAAGCCAGGAATTGAAGAATATTAAAAAAAGCGACGCCTGTAATTCCCATCAAAGCTAACGGAAGAATCGCTTTTCGCGAAGGTTTGATCCTTTTTTCTGTGGCCCATACCAAAGGCAGAAGGCAGAGAACAGCGATGAGCCAGCGAAGACTGGTTAAAGTCATCGGAGAAGCATGGCCGACCAGC
This sequence comes from Planococcus alkaliphilus, assembly GCF_057031095.1. Classification (NCBI taxonomy): domain Bacteria; kingdom Bacillati; phylum Bacillota; class Bacilli; order Caryophanales; family Caryophanaceae; genus Planococcus; species Planococcus alkaliphilus. The sequence goes on along the minus strand of NZ_CM168060.1, from coordinate 3,612,241 downwards.
CATTTTCCGACGATGAAATTTCCGGCCCATAAAAAGCTGGTCAATAGCAGCAATAAGAAGTATAAATGACGCATAAGCAGACCTTCTTTCGGTTTGATAATGAATAATTTTATCATTTAAACGATATTTTCCGTATATTATTCTGTTTATTACGCTATATTTAAAATAAAATAAGAAATATAAAATAAAAACTTTTATTTATTCTGTTTAGGGATAGTTAGAGCAAGTTATTTGGAATGATTGAAAGGGGCAAAAAAATGGAATCGATCGTCAATAAAGTGTTAGACCAAACGGATGTGCAGATTTTGGATATTTTGCAAAAGGAAGCGCAGCTCAGCAATACGGAAATTGCCAAACAAGTCAATTTGTCGCCGCCGGCTGTCCATTCCCGGATTAAGCGTTTGGAATCAGAAGGCTATATCATTGGGCACGTAGCCATTCTCAATCAGGAAAAACTCGGCTTTGATTTGCTGTGCTACATTTTTATCAGCACGGATATTCATCAAGCGGAAGAATTGAACAGGCTGGAACTTGCCCTGGTGGAGATGCCGGAAGTGCTGGAATGCCAATGCTTGACCGGAGAGTATGATTATTTGCTGAAAGTGGCCAATAAGAATCGTAAAGACCTGCAGGATTTTATCCGAAAGCTCAATAAATTGGGGATTACGAAGATCCAAACAAGCCTTGCACTCCGGGAAGTCAAATATTCCACGGTGCTGCCAATCAGAGGAGCTTGAGGCGAGAAAGTCCAAATTTCCAGGGAATGGGTGTATACTTAATAGAGGAAAAATCAACTTAATTGGTCTTAAGCCAGTAAAATCAGGGGAATTCCCCGGTACTATAAAGCGTTCAGCAAGCAGAGCCTTGTGATCATGCTTTTGGAGGAAAAAATGTTCAGCAATATCCGAGTAGAAGAGTTAATGTCCGGCAATCGAAAAAACGAAATGACGCTAATTGATGTGAGATCGCCTTCTGAATACAAAAGTTTCACGATTCCAGGAAGCATTAATATTCCTTTTTTCAATGATGCGGAACGGGCAGAAATCGGTACACTCTATAAACAGGTAAGCGTCCATGCGGCAAAAGAGCGGGGCCTTGAAATCATTTCTGCAAAACTGCCGGATTTTATCCGCCAGTTCAAAGAAGTGGAAGGCGATAAAACGGTCTTTTGCTGGCGCGGAGGCATGCGCAGCAAAACGACTGCGACGCTTCTCAGCTTGATGGATGTCCACGTCAGCCGTTTAGAAGAAGGAATCCGTTCTTATCGAAAATGGACAATTGATCAGTTGGAGCATATCGAAGCTCCTAAAAAAGCGATTGTGCTAAACGGTTTGACCGGCACCGGCAAAACCCGGATCCTAAAAGCTCTTGAAAAAGAAGGCTATCCTGTTATTGATTTTGAAGGGATGGCCAATCACAAAGGATCAATATTCGGCCAGATCGGCTTGGAGCCCCACAATCAGAAAACCTTTGATGCATTATTAAATGAACGCCTGATTGAGCTCAAGGATTCACCTTATGTTATTTTTGAAGCGGAAAGCACCCGGATTGGCCGAGTCGTCATTCCACCGTTTCTCAGTGATTTGAAAAACACCAGCCTTCATCTGATCATCGACTTGCCGATGGAAGAGCGCATCAAGGAAATCATGGAAGATTACACGCCTTCAAAATACCAGGAGGAATGCTTGGAAGCTTTTCATCGCATCCAATCGCGCATCCATGTGCCGGTTGCGAAAAAAATCGAAGAAGATCTCCAAACGGGTAATTTTGAATCCGCTATTCGCCTGCTGCTGGAGTATTATTACGATTCCCGGTACAAGCATACCGGCCTGCAATACCCGGATTCCCAAAAACTGCATTTAGACGTCAAAAATCTTGAAGAAGCCATTCAGGCAGTCAAAGAGCAATTGCCAGAAACGGAAAGCAAACCGTCGATCCAGATAAATTCATAAATGTGCCCAAAGCCAGCTCTTTAAACCGAGCTGGTTTTGTTTTCTTTTACCGCCGCCGGAAATTTTGACCCTTTGTTGAGCGGGTGGTAGGGTGAAAAGACAAGAAAGTTAGCTTGATCTGAAAAGCTAGGAAAGGATGGCTGAATGAACTTTGCATTAAGTGAACAAATGATTAAAGAACTGTGCGGAATCGCCGCTTATAAAAAAGGAAAAGCATATTTCGAAGCAAATAAAGTAATATTGCATGCGGACTCCAAAGAGGAAGCAGCGATTAAAGCTACAGTAAAAGCTGGGGAAGATTTCACTGTTTTGATTCGCCAAGGCGAGCACAATCAGCTTGTCGCGGAATGCAGCTGCCCGCCTGTCGGTTTTATCAAAACCCATTGCCAGCACATTGCAGCCGTACTGCTTGCAGCAAGAGATGTTCAGGCTGTTGGCAGTCCATTGGCTGACCAGATGCTGAGTTTGTTCAGCAATCCATCCGGGCGTCCTGCCGGAAAGCAGCTCCATTTTGATACGCGCCAAACAGTAGCTGTGGAGTTTACCTGCTTTCCTTTTTTGCTGGAAAACGCGGAATATGGAATTGGCCTTCGTTTGCAGGCAGGAATCAGCGAACGGCATCCCGTCCTAAGGGTTTTAGAGTTCTTGAAGAAAGTCGAACGGAAAGAACCGGCGGAAATCACCAGTGATTTTACCTATAATCCACAATGGCATAATTTCAACCGTGAAACCGATGCGGTCCTGCAGTTCCTTATTAAGAGCTCCCGCATTCCAAGTTTGCTGACGGACCGGGAAGGCATGATCTTAGTTTCGGTGTCGGATTGGCTGCAGCTTCTGCCGCTATTGCAGCAAGCGCCCCACGTCAGCATCCAGCAAGGAGATCAATTATATAAAGGGCTGCGGTTAGCGGAGCGGCTCCCTGTCAGTTTTGAAATTGAAGAAGGGCCGTCGGGGAGTTATGTACTGGAAGCAAAAGGCCTGAATGGCATTTTGGTATTAAGTGCTTACGGCTACGCGTTTACTGGCGGAGAGCTTGTGCCGCTGCCTGAGGAAAGCTGCAGGCAGCTGGTGGAACTGAAGAACCTACTAGAGTTGGCGGGAGAACCGCGTTTAACGATTCCGGCAAGCCAGATGGAGCATTTCATGAAAACGGCCATTCCAGGACTGATGAAGCTTGGAAATGTGAAAATGGATGATGGCGTAGCCAGAAGTTTAGGCGAAGTGCCGCTTCGGGCAAAATTATATCTGGATCGCGTCAGCAACCGGCTTTTAGCAGGCCTTGAATTTCATTATGGGCAATTGATCATCAATCCGTGTGAAGAAGAGGAAGCAGGGCTTGAACATTACCCGGGGCTTCGCCGGCATATCGCGGAAGAGCAGCGCATCATGCAGATGATGCACGACAGCCTGTTCAACCAGACAGACGGCGGCTTTTATATCCATAACGAAGAGGCAGAGTACGATTTCCTTTATCACTGGATCCCGAAATTCGAGGAAGTGGTTGATGTGTATGCCACCACTTCGGTAAAGATGCGCCTTCATAACGGCTACATTGGACCGAAAATCAAAATGGATTTTGGCGAAAGGACGGACTGGCTTGAATTCCGCTTTGATTTGCAGGGGATTCCGGAGAAAGAGATTCAAAAACTCCTGAAAGCTCTTGAACATAAACGAAAATATTACCGGATTCCGAATGGCCAGCTGTTATCGCTTGAAACGCCGGATTTTCTTGCCTTCAATGATTTTATGAATGAACTGGAACTCACAGCGCAGCAATTGGATGAGCAGGAATTCCGGATTCCGCTGCTGCAGGCGATGAAAATGCTGGATGTGGTGGAAGGCGGCGAAGTGATTGAGCCGGGCGAGAATTTTGCGCGGCTTCTCAAGAGCTTGGACCATCCGCTTGACCATGCGGCGGCTGTTCCGGAGCGTCTGGAAAGCATTATGCGGGACTATCAGAAAGCGGGCTACAGATGGCTGAAGCTGCTCGCAAAATATCAATTCGGCGGCATTTTGGCGGATGATATGGGGCTTGGGAAAACCTTGCAGAGCATTGCTTATATCGTGTCGGTGCTGTCGGAAATCCGTGCGCATAAACGGCCGGTACTCGTCGTTTCACCGGCATCCCTCACCTACAATTGGCTAAATGAAATGAAAAAATTCGCACCCGAGCTGAATGTCCGCATCATCGACGGGACAAAAGCAAAAAGAAAAGCCATCTTCGAAAGTTCGGTGGATACGGATATCTTCATCACCTCTTATCCCTCACTGCGCTCGGACGCCGCTTTTTACAGCGGAAAAATTTTTCATAGCCTGTTTTTGGACGAGGCCCAAGCATTCAAAAATCCATTAACGAAAACCGCCCGGTCGCTGAAGTCGATAGAAGCGGATTATAAATTTGCATTAACGGGAACACCAATAGAAAACTCCATCGATGAATTATGGTCGATTTTCCATGTGGTCTTTCCAGAGCTGCTGCCGGGAAGAAGGGCATTCAGTGAACTCAGACGGGAAGAAATTGCGAAAAGGGTTCGTCCTTTCATTCTCCGACGCTTGAAAAAAGAGGTATTGACCGAGCTGCCAGAGAAAATAGAAACGATGCAGTATTCTAATCTGCAGAAAGAACAGAAAAAAGTCTATGCCGCCTATTTGGCTGAACTCAAACATGATGCATTGAAGCATTTAGCGAAAGGCAGCCTGAAGAAAAACAAAATCCGGATTTTAGCCGGACTCACGAGGCTTCGCCAAATCTGCTGCCACCCTGCGCTCTTTGTAGAAGGCTACACGGGAAGTTCTGCGAAATTCGAGCAGTTGTTCGAGATTATTGAAGAAAGCCGGCTATCGGGCCGCAGAGTGCTGATTTTCTCGCAGTTTACCCAAATGCTCGGACTTATCGGCCGACAGCTTGCACGCCAAGGCCAGCCGTACTTCTATTTGGATGGACAGACGCCTGCTGCAGAACGTGTAGCGCTTTGCGACCGCTTCAATGAAGGGGAAGGCAATCTCTTCTTGATTTCATTGAAAGCGGGAGGGACGGGCTTGAATCTGACAGGGGCAGATACGGTGATTTTGTATGATCTTTGGTGGAACCCTGCAGTTGAGCAGCAGGCAACAGACCGTGCCCACCGGATGGGCCAGCAAAATACGGTCCAAGTCATTCGCATGGTAGCCAAAGGGACAATCGAAGAAAAAATCAATGAACTTCAAGAGAAAAAGAAGAACCTGATTGATGAAGTCATTCAACCTGGCAGCGAAGCGCTGACGGCAATGACCGAAGAAGACATCCGGGAAATCTTGATGATTGAATGAGGTGATGGAATGGAACCGGAAAAAATACTCGAAAAGATAAAAGCACATGACCCGGCTGTCCTGGGCAGCAAGGATTTCTCGAAGTACGCCATCTTGTTGCCGCTGTTGGAGCGGAATGGAGAAATCCACATTGTTTTTGAAGTCCGGGCCCATACATTGCGGAGGCAGCCGGGTGAAATCTGCTTCCCAGGCGGCCGGATCGATGCGGGAGATACGACCCCGCAAGCTGCGGCGCTTCGGGAAACAAGAGAAGAACTTGGCATCCGTTCAGAAGAAATTTCAGCTGTCTATCCGCTCGATTACATGGTCTCGCCGTTCGGCATGATCATTTATGCTTTTGCAGGGACAATCGACGCAGAAGCGGAATTCAAACCAAATCCTTCTGAAGTCGACAGCCTTTTTAGTGTACCGTTGTCTTTTTTCTTGGAAACCCCGCCGGAAATTTACTATATGAATTTTAATATACAGCCAGAAGAAAATTTCCCGTATGACTTGATTGAAGGCGGACAAGATTACAGTTTTCAGCCAAGGCAGATGGAAGAGTACTTTTATTTATATGAAGACAAGGTCATTTGGGGGCTGACGGCCCGTATATTGGCGCATTTTATAGAGATCATTCGCTGAATGGTCTCTTTTTTATGAAAAAATGGTTCGGGTCTTTTTTCTTAATTTTCACTAAGTGGATAAAAATAAGCTTGAAATTAATTTAAGAGAATGTATAATTATTCAAATACCTGCAATTATATTGTTTAAATGAGAGGAGTGCCTCACAATGGTGAATACATATCAATTGGAAGTTGTAGAAAGCACAAATAAGAAGGACAAGCCTTTGCATGACCAAGTGCCGTTTGGCACCATCTTCACGGATCACATGTTCACGTTGGAATATGAAGAAGGAAAAGGTTGGCATGAACCGAAAATCGTTCCTTATGGCCCGATCACATTGGATCCGGCAGCAATGATTTTCCATTATGGGCAAACCGTTTTTGAAGGCATGAAAGCTTACCGCACAGAAGATGGCCGCGTCTTATTGTTCCGTCCGGAAAAGAACTTTGAACGCTTGAATTTATCAAGTGAACGTTTAAGCATTCCGACGGTAGATGAAAAAGCGATGCTTGACTATTTGACGGAGCTGATCAAACTTGAGAAAAATTGGGTACCCGCCACACAGGGCACTTCCTTATACATCCGTCCGTTCATCATTTCGACAGAAGCGAACCTTGCAGTAGCCCCGGCAAAAGCTTACAAGCTGATGATCATCCTTTCACCGGTAGGTTCGTATTTCACAGGCGGATTGACGCCTGTCATCATCCATGTTGAAGACCAGTTTACAAGAGCGGTAAAAGGCGGCACAGGAATGGCGAAAACGGCCGGGAATTACTCTTCCGGCTACCAGGCACAAGCGAATGCGAAAAAAGCTGGGAATGCCGATGTATTATGGCTTGATGGAATTGAGAAGAAATACATCGAAGAAGTCGGGAGCATGAATATTTTCTTCAAGATTAACGGAGAAATCATAACACCGGAGCTTAACGGCAGCATCTTGAATGGCATTACCCGGACATCGATCATCGAATTGCTGGGTTCATGGGGCATTTCAGTCACGCAGCGTAAAATATCGATCAACGAAATTCATGAAGCATACGAAGCGGGACAGTTGGAGGAAGTATTCGGAACTGGAACGGCTGCTGTTATTTCGCCAGTCGGCGAATTAAACTGGCAAGGGAAGAAAATGGTCGTCAACAATCACCAAATCGGTGAATTGTCTCAAAAATTATATGACACGATCACGGGCATCCAGACAGGAAAAGTGGAAGATTCGCTTGGCTGGACTGTGGAAGTGAAATAAGAAAAGAAGGTGCGCATCTGCAATGGATGTGCGCCTTTTTTTGTAAACGTGAAAGTTGGCCGTAAATGGCTGAAATAAAGGAATTACACGCAACTTGGAGAATCAATAAACGAGTGATGGTGAAAAAGGGGGAGAAAAAACAATGAATGACGTAACGGAAGGGTTTATTTCCATCAATGGTGGGAATGTCTGGTACCGCATTACGGGCAATGGACGAGGAACACCGCTCCTTCTGCTGCACGGCGGCCCTGGAGGGAAAAGCAGTGATCGAGATCCGCTGCGCTCGCTAGGACAGGAACGTCCAATTATTCAATACGACCAATTAGGCTGCGGCAATTCAGGGCATCCTCGCAATACCGAACTTTGGACAGTCGAGCGCTATGTGGAAGAACTGGAACAGGTTCGAAAAGCGCTTGAGCTGGAAGAAGTCCATATTCTTGGCCATTCGTGGGGAACGATGCTTCTAGCAGCCTTTCTTTCGAAACAGCCGAAAGGCGTAAAAAGCGTCATTTTTTCAGGGCCGGCCCTGCAAGCGCGAAGGTGGGAGCGAGACCAGCGAAATCATCTGAAAAAAATGCCTTCGGAGATGCAGGCGGCAATTGAAGAAAATGAGCGTCAGAAGACAACCGATTCCCCTGAATACCAAACGGCCATGTATGGCTTCTATCATCGTCACCTTTGCAGGCTTGATCCGTGCCGGAAGTAAGCGAGGAATTAGAGAATATGAATCAGCAAATCTATAATTTCATGTGGGGGGCTTCAGAATTTACAGTGACGGGTACATTGCAAGATTATGATGCTGCAGAATGGCTTCGAAAATTGAAGATGCCGGCCCTTTTCACTTGTGGCCGCTACGATGAAGCGACACCGGAAGCCACTGCTTATTATGCGAGTCTAGTACGGGATTCTCAATTTCATGTATTTGAAAACAGCTCCCATATGCCAAGTGTGGAAGAACCGGAAGCATACACGAAAAAAATCCAGGAATTTTTAAATTACGAGAAAACATAAGCGGATTCCGTGCCTTCATTCTCAGAATGAAGGTTTTTTGGTTGGATAAAAAAAGTCAAATAAATTCAAGCCGGAAAATTTTTATGCTACTGTATAAAGATGTATTTCAAGTCTCGAAATAAAAAGCAAGATTTCATGTTTTTATGCAGAAAGGTTGTTGCACGAATGGAAACACTGTGGTTGGCTTTAAACGTATCCGCTTCATTCTTTTATTAGGAGCTCTTACTTCTTTGATCCCCTTTACCATCGATATGTACCTGCCGTCTTTTCCAGTCCTGGCAGAGGTATTTGAAACAAATGCTTCATCTATCCAATTAAGTTTGACGGCTTGTTTGCTTGGACTTGCCGTAGGACAGCTAGTCGCAGGGGCTTTAAGTGACGTTCATGGACGGCGCATGCCTTTGGTGATTTCGCTGTTTGTCTACGCAGCAGCTTCTGCAGCTTGTGTATTTGCTCCCAACATTTATATCTTTGTCTTGCTTCGTTTTTTGCAAGGCTTTGCGGCTTCTGCCGGCCTCGTTATTTCCCGGGCAATAGTAAGGGATGTGAGCAGCGGGGCAGAATTGACGCGGCTTTTTGCCTTGTTAATGGTGGTAAATAATCTTGTGCCTCTATTGGCTCCATCTGTAGGGAGCGGCGTGTTATTGTTTGCCGACTGGAAAGGGATTTTTCTGGCCTTAATGATTTTGGGAGTGGTTCTATTGTTGATTACCGGTTTCCGCCTTCCTGAAAGCTTGCCGGTCGAAAGAAGAGTGCCAAGCAATTTAAAAGCCACATTCTCTAATTTCGCTTCAATATTAAAGGACAAACAATTTACTGGGTATGCACTGGCACAAGGCTTTTTAATCGGCGGCGTGTTCGCCTATGTTTCCGGAACACCTTTCATTTATCAAAATATCTACGGCGTGTCTCCTCAAGTATTCAGTTTGCTTTTCGGCATGAATGGCATCGGCTTGATTGCCGGCAGTTATGCGGTAGGGCGGTTCAGCCATGTATTTTCAGAAAAGAAATTTCTTGAAACCGCTCTTTACGGGGCGACTCTTGCCGGAGCTGTGCTGCTCTCCGTAGTGATTTTACAGGGGCCATTATGGGCAGTCGTAGTGCCGATTTTCTTTTTCGTTACATCGATCGGAATTGTCAGCACGGCTTCTTTCACATTGGCGATGGAGTCACAAAGCCAAGCAGCAGGGAGTGCCTCAGCGTTATTGGGGCTTTTGCCGTTTGTCTTAGGTGCGTTAAGTGCGCCGCTCGTCGGGATTGCTGGAGAAGAAACGGCGGTGCCTATGGGCTTGACCATTTTTTCCATGTGTCTGATTGCTTTAATGGCTTATTTGTTCTTAGTTAAGAAGACGGCGAAAAAAGCCGCAAGTTTATAAATAAAGCAGGAATTAATAGGAACGAAATGCAATGAGAAATTGGCTCTTTACGGGGCCAATTTTTTATATCCATAATTATAGTTGAATTATCAGATTATTATTGTTTTATTTTTCATAATAGTGTATGATGCATAGTATAAAGGTGTACGTCGTACAGTATAGCTAGGGAGGTTTAAAAATGGACAATTCCTTATTTAATAGCTTATCCACTGAACTGCGAAGAGGAACTTTGACGTTAGCCGTGTTGAGCCAGCTCCAAACTCCGCAATACGGTTATTCGCTTGTTCAGTTATTGGAAAGCAGCGGAATTTCAATGGAACAAAGCACCTTGTATCCGCTGCTACGGAGGCTGGAAAAACAGGAACTTGTCACAAGCAGTTGGGATACGACCGAAAGCCGACCGCGGAAATATTATGTTTTGAGCGATTACGGGACAGAGATTTTTGGCATGCTGAAAGAAGAATGGGAAAAGACGTCGCGTGAGCTCTACACTTTACTTAAAGGAGCGGAGACAAATGAATCTGATTGAGCTGTACATTGGAGAAGTGACGCGCAGGCTGCCTGAGAAGAACAGGGAAGACATTGCCTTGGAATTGCGATCGACCATTGAAGACATGCTGCCAGAGGATTATACGCTGCATGATGTAAAGGAAGTGCTGGCAAAGCTCGGAAATCCCGCGATTCTCGCCAGCGGCTATAAAGAACGGCCGATGCATTTAATCGGGCCGCGATTCTATGATCTTTACATCGACTTATTGAAACTGATATTGCCGATTGCCGTCCTTGTTTCACTGATCGCAGTGGGTATTACATCGATTTTCACCGCAGATGGAGGCGCTACGATCACAGAAACCATCACAGCGATTGTCGGGAGTGCCATTTCAGCGAGCGTCAATGCAGCCATTCAAGTGTTTTTCTGGCTGACAGTTGTTTTCGCGATTATCGAAAGGGCCGATCATTCCACTTCCCATGCGCCTTTAACGTCTAAATACCAGGAATGGACGCCGGATGATTTAAAGGAAACGATCCATATTCCGAAAGAAAAAAAGATCACCAAATATCAAATTGCAGGAAGTTTGATTTGGACGGCTATTTGGTCTGTGTTCTACTTTAATGCGGATGACTGGGTAGGGGTTTACCGAAACGGTGAATTGATCACGCCGACGTTCAACCAGGAAGTTCTCTTGTCCTATTGGCTGCTCGTGGCACTTGTCATCGTATTGGAGATTGCATTATCAATCTATAAATGGCGCGAAGAGCAGTGGACAGTAAGGTTGGCCGTGTTGAATGCTGCTGTCCAAGCAATTTCGACCGTTGTTTTCGTCGTCATTTTCACAGATGCGACGTTATTCAACGAGCGCTTCCTAGTTGAAATCAACGCGATATTCGGCGCAGATTTCAATATGAACTGGATGATTGGTGGTGTTTTACTGCTTGTCATCGTGACCGCTTTAATGGATATTGTGCAAGGTTTCCAAAAAGCCCGCATCCAAGAGGCGAAAAGAAAAATTTAAAAAGTCAAGAAATCGCTGGACAGTAAAGCTTCTTCTTTAGAAAAATGACTGTGCCATAATTTAGACAAATGTGATGATTCATCATGTTTAAAGAGATGCTATACTAACCGTACAACTCAATAGACTTTGACTTTATGTCAAAGGGGAGTAGCTATAGGGAAACCTATTTCACAGTCGTCATTACATGGTTCGTAGCCATCGGTTGTGATAGCAAACAATTTTGCTTAGCGAGACCTTTGCCTTTTATTAGGCAAGGGTCTTTTTTGTTGGCAAAAATTAGGAGGAGGATGAAAGATGGAAGCAATTTTATTGGAATATTTATGGGTGCTGCTCGTACTGGTAGCACTGGAAGGCTTGTTGGCGGCCGATAATGCGGTGGTCATGGCGGTCATGGTGAAGCATTTGCCGAAAGAGCAGCAGAAAAAAGCATTATTTTACGGGTTATTAGGAGCGTTCGTGTTCCGTTTTGCCGCTTTGTTCATGATCACGTTATTGGTGGATGTTTGGCAGATTCAAGCACTTGGGGCAGCGTACTTGCTATTTATCGCCTTTAAGCATATTTACGATCAGCGAAAAGGGAAAGACCACACAATTGAGCCGGAAGCGACAAAAGGCTCCGGTTTCTGGATGACAGTATTGAAAGTCGAATTGGCGGATATCGCTTTTGCGATCGATTCCATGTTGGCAGCAGTCGCTCTGGCGATTACCTTGCCGCATTTGGATTTATTCGGCGTCCGTGAAATTGGCGGCATCAACTCCGGGCAATTTGCAGTGATGCTAGCGGGTGGATTGGTCGGACTCGTCATTATGCGATTTGCTGCCCATAAATTCGTTAAACTATTGGCGAACTATCCGCAATTAGAAACGACGGCCTTTGTTATTGTCGGGTGGGTGGGCGTCAAATTGACTATCCTCACTCTGGGACATAAAGAGCTTGAGATCATCCCTTATGAATTTGCCCATTCGACAGAATGGAAACTGATTTTCTGGGGAGTCCTACTCGGAATTGTAGCAGTCGGCGCGTTGATCAGTGTGAAAAAGAAAAAACAGGAACAAGCACAATAAATAACTGTATAACAAATAAAAAGAAGGCAAAGTCTCCTGCAGACATTGCCTTCTTTTCCGTTTAAGAAACCAATTTCAACCCGACAGCTGCACCCAATACCAACGCAATGAAGAAAATACGTTTCCAGTCTTTTGATTCGTTGTAAAAAAGCATTCCGAGAATAGCGCCGCCGGATGCCCCGATGCCGGTCCAGACGGCATAAGCGGTTCCCATCAGCAAAGTTTCCATCGCGTAGGCCAAAAAGACAAAGCTTGCCCCGAAACCCAAAACAAGTAGAACAGCGGACTGCCAATTGCGGTCCTGATGCAGTTTATTGATCATTGCGACGCCGAACATTTCACAGATGCCAGCTAGTATTAGTGCTGCCCAAGCCATTACGCATCGCCTCCTTCCGGTTTTGCATCAGGGGTGACGAGCTTCAGCCCGATGACGCCAGCCAGCAAAACGCCGACCAAAATTAATTTTTCGATTTTCAGCGGTTCATTGAATAATAGAATGTCTGAGAGAACCGTCCCAACGGTGCCAAGCCCGACAAATACCGCATAAACTGTTCCAACCGGCAGTTTTCGGCCGGCCATAATCATCACGGTAAAACTGATGATGATCGCAATGACCGTAATCGTCCATTCCAAAGAATTATCCGCATGCTTTAATCCGATGACCCAAACCACCTCAAAAACAGCTGCTAGTATGACTTTTAGCCAATTTAAATTCACGATTGCTACCTCCTTTTGGATAATAAAAATAAAAAAAGCCTGGGAGAACTGTAAAAACAGTTTCTCCCAGGCTTTTGTCCTTCCGTGGCATAGCAACAAGCTATGAGTTTTCTCTCGGACCAGGCCAGCACGCAGGCTGCGGAACCCTAGAAAACATTTCCGATATGCAGTTAATTCAAAGCTTACTTTATTTAGAGCGATGTTTCAATCCAAAAGGGTTCAGTGGGCAGAAAAAGCAGCGCTCAACGTTTCTTTTCCATCACATGCGCCATTTCCTGAGATGCAGCAGGCTTTTCTTCCTGCAATTTTTGAACGATGTTCCGGTAATCTGCTTCATTGCGATTTTGACTGAGTTTATTGGCAGCTTGGATTTCGGTCACACGGATCTTGAAACCGACAATGCCTTTCAGCTCTTTATCAAGCAATTCAGGAGACAAAGTATCCCAAAGCACAGCATGTTCGCGGTGTTTCTCGTATTTATTCAAAAGCTCCGATAAGTCGTGCTCCAATTCTTGTCCGGATAGAAGCTGCGGCGTTCCGTAAATGTGGACAGACTGATAGTTCCAGGTCGGAACATTTTCCTGTTCGTACCAGGAAGAGGAGATATAGGCGTGCGGCCCTTGGAACATGGCGAGCACTTCCTCCGAATGTTCGAATGTCCGCCACTGGGGATTCCCATAAGCCATATGCCCGGTTAAATAATAGTCTTCCTGTTCTTTTGTAAACTGGAAAGGGAGGTGGGTGGCAATGGGCCGTCCTTTTCTCGTAGTAACAAGCGTTCCAAACGCGTGCTGCCGGAGAAACTCACGGACCTCATCGAAATCGTTGACTTTAAATTGCTTTGGAATGTACATAGCGTTCCGCCTTTCACGAAAGGGTTTTGGTCATGATCAAATCGATTTGCTCGTCATCTCCCATAAAGAATGAATGCGCCCCTGTCTGGACGAATCCTTTTTTCTGATAAAAGCCGATGGCATTTTCGTTATCTTCCCAGACGCCAAGCCAAATTTTCTTTTTTCCTAATTGCAGCGCCAGGTCGATCGCTTTTTGCAGCAATTGTTTGCCGAGCCCATGTTTGTGGAATTTTGTTCTGACGTAAATCCGCTCGATTTCAAGCGCATCCTCGCCCGATTCTTCTGTCTGGGCTGATCCCGTATTGATTTTCAGATAGCCGGCAATATGCTGGCCGCTGTAGACGAAAAAGAAGTGGGAGAGCGGATTCGCCAACTCTTTTTTCAATTGCTCTAAATTATAGGCTTTTTCCAGGTAAGCCTGCAAATGTTCGGGCGAATTCTGCTCCTGAAATGTATCCGTGAAGGTTTCAATACTGATTTTCTGAAGCTCCTGCAAATCTTCTAAGGTGCATTTTTGTATTATTGCTGTCATCGGGCCGCCACTCCTTTTCCATCTTAATAAATTCGTTTACGTCCTTTTTTCACGAATTCCCAATCTTTTTCTACATTTTTTCGGATACGTTGAAGCAAGGAAAACGCCATTTCCTTCTCTTCTTCTGAAAATCCATCCATGGCCATACGATCCGAATGGATATTTTCCTTTTTGATAAAAGGATAAGCTGCTTTCCCTTTTTCGGTAGGAAACAGCTTTTTCGTTTTTTTATTCTGCGGGTCTTCGCGTTTCTCGATAAAACCGTTAGCTTCCAGCTTTTGAACGGCCCGGGCTGCGGTGGAGCGGTCAACTTTAATCAGTTCCAGCAACTTTTCCTGAATGATGCCGGGATGTTCACAAATCCGGACCAGATAGAGGTATTGCCCTTTTGTCAGGTTCAATTCCTTGAATTCGATATTGCTGATGGAATCCAATGCTCTGGAAATCATTCCAATTTCCCGAAGAATTTCTTTCATGACTATCACCTTTCTCTTTATTGCAAATGCAACAAAAAATACGCTAGATTCAATTTAATTCATTTTAAGACCATTTGCAATCGAAATCGTATTTTCTATGAATTAATAATCAAGCGGAAAATCCAGTCAGTCTTCCCAATAAAAGAAAGCATCAAGTATCAAGTAATCCTTCGGCTTGCGATAAAGGGTAGGAATCCGGCTCTTAAATGGGAGGAGTTCGCCAAGCTTTTCCGCTTCCATTTCTTCGAAGCCGAATTCTTTCAATGCTTGAACTAATTGAGAGGCAAGAGGCTTTAATTTCTCCGGTACGTTTAATCGTTCTGGTCCGTCCAGAAGGGAGCCGTACGCTCCACTGATTTCTTCGCCTGTCCTTCTGTCGATGGTTCGATAACGGACATCTCCACCTAAAATGGCTGCGGGGGCCAATCGGCATATATCAATAATCAAGCCTTCTCTTTTTTCCTCACGGATCGTTGCTTTTTCTTGAATGACAGAAACATCCTCATTTCGATAACAGAAAAACTCCACAAAAGAAGCATAGCCGCTGCCGAAATGATTCCATTCGGCTTCGCACACCACATTCGGAATTCTGCAGATCCGGTGGAACAAGCGGTTAATATGGGCGCTGACTTCCTTTTCGTCCCGAGTATCGTATGGGAATTGATCGCTGATGATTCTTCCGGCGATCAATTGTTGCAAGTCGTCGTTCGAAAACATAAACAGCCTCCTTAAAAATAAGCCTTGATCCCTCGTTGGTTGCGAAAGGATTAAGGCTTCTGATTTATCCAGTTGTTTTAGTTGTTCAGTTTTCCGTTAGCACCCATCACGGTTTTGATCGCTTGCTGAACGGTCGAGAACGTCCGAAGGGAATGCTCAGGTGCTTGCATGCTGGAGATTTCGATAGCAGTCTTTGGTGTGATGCCGGTAATATACAAAGTTCCGCCCATTAGGCGAAGGACATCCTGGATCATCAAGAGGCGGACATATAAGAAGCTTTCTTCCCAGATGACGCCGGAAATATCAATAATGATATGGCGGGTCGCATTCTTTTGGACGTATTCACTCAATTTTTCGGTCAGAACAGTAAAGCGCTCTTCATTCATTTTGCCGACTAGCGAGACAGCACCTAAATTTTCATGGATGGGTAGAATCGGCAGCAGCAGACGATTGATTTCGTCCTCTTTTTCTGCAAGCAAAAGGCGCTGATATTCTTCAGTTGAAACATCTGTCTGGGTTCCGATGAAGTATAGATGGTCTTCTATAGTTATAGGTTCAATATTCAAACGGTTCCAGAAAGCTGTACCGTCTTTACGGAAGTTCTTTATGGTCACAGTAGTTTGCTCTTTGTTGGCAATGGCATCTCTTAATTGCAGAATCGCTGCTTGATCCGTTTCCGGCCCTTGCAAAAAGCGGCAATTGTGTCCGATTGACTCTTCACGGGAGTAGCCGGTCAGTTTTTCAAAAGTTTTATTCGTATAAATAATCGGGTTATCTTGCTGCTGCGGATCTGTCACAACAGTCGCTACACGACTGCCATTCAACATTGCTTCAAAAATAGCAATTTGTGTTTCAGGGGTTAAATTTTTCATGAAGATTACTCCAGTCTATTATGGATTCGCATACTGTTTTCAACTATTTCAATTTTATAGATAAATTAAATTCTACAGAATATGAGAGGTTTCAGCAAACTGGAAACAAGGGAATGTGAATGTTCATCATAAATTCACATTTATCAACAAGAAGTACTAGTTCTTTCATAGCCTTTCTTTTAAGATGAAACTTAAGAGCAAAAATTATAAATGAGAAGAGGGACAAGCCATGCTTCCTATTGAACGGCAGCAACAAATACTAGACTGGTTAGAAAAAGAAGGGGCATTAAAAGTTTCCGCCATCAGCAGTCGATTAGGCACATCAGAAATGACAGTGTACCGGGATATACAATCACTCGTCGAAGAGCAGAAAGTGGAAAAGACGTCGAACGGGGTAGCGCTAAAAACAGCGGTTTCCACTGCGGCAGATACATGTTCTTATTGTTTTAAAAAAGCAGATACGCGCTTAGCATTCCAACTGATCAAAAAGAATCATCAGGTAGAACAAGCTTGCTGCGCTCATTGCGGGCTGCTGCGTTATCGCGACATTGCTGATGAAGTGGCCTATGTCATCGGCAAAGATTATTTAACGGATATAACCTTTAATGCGAAAACAGGAACTTTTTTAATGAACGCGGAGATTAAACTCAATTGCTGTGAACCACAATTGATCCCGTTTGCAAACAGCAGCCAGGCAGACCGCTTCCAGCTTGGGTTCAGCGGTGAGAGTTATCCATTTGAAGAAGCGGTGGAACGCTTAGCCAAAGAGATGGGCGGCGGACATTGCTGCAGCAAAAAAGAGATCTAAAACGGGATTTCTTCCGTTAGATAAAGTAAAAAATCAAACTGCAGGAATTCACCGGAAATCTGTAAGTTTCTGAAATGAGGCAAACCAAATGGAAGAAAACAAAGAACAAAAGGGTATTACTGGCACAAAAAAAAGTTCGAAAAACAATCAGCTCCATAAGACCATTTGGCGTTGGCATTTTTATGCGGGCATTATTTTTGCGCCGATTCTCGTGCTATTGGCAGTAACAGGATCCATTTATCTATTCAAGGCGGAGATTGAGAATGTACTATACGCGGATTATTACCAAGTGGAGCCTCAAGGCGATAAAGTATCTGTATCGGCGCAGCTAGAGGAAGTGCAAGCTTTGCATCCAGGGGCAATTGTCACCAAATACCGTCCCGGAGAAGATGAAGCGCGATCCAACGAAGTGACGGTCAGTTCAAATGGAGAATCGCTTACGGTATTCATGGATCCTTATACGGGCAAATCAATAGGTGAATTAAAAGATGACGACCGAATCATGGATAAAATCGAAGAAATCCATGGGGAGCTGATGGCGGGTACGCTTGGCGACCGCATTGTAGAGTTAGCTGCCTGCTGGACGATTGTGCTGATGGCGACCGGCTTTTTCCTGTGGTTTCCGAAAAAGCGGAAAGGCTTCGGCAGCGTATTATTTCCCCGCTTTGGAAAAGGCAGCAAAATCCTTCGACGCGATTTACACGCCGTCCCGGCTTTTTGGTTAACGGGCGGTCTGCTGTTTCTAGTAATGACCGGCTTGCCATGGTCCGGCTTTTGGGGAAACAATTTCCAAGCCATCATCACAAATTCCGGTGAAGGCTATCCGCCGTCAGTCTGGATCGGGGATGCCCCGTCTTCAGACATCGAGACCCAGGAAATTGCAGAAGTTCCATGGGCAGCAGAAACATTGGATGTCCCGCTTTCATCTGTGCAGGGACTGATTCCCATGCCAATAGATAAAGTAGTGGAAATTGCAGATCAGCAAGGAATCTATCCGGGATATTCGATTTTCATACCGCAGGAGCAAGACGGGGTTTACACCTTATCAGTCTTCCCGCCGAAAGCACAGGATGAAGCGACGATGCATATCGATCAATACTCAGGTGCTGTTTTGGCCGATTACCGGTATGACAATTACGGAATCATCGGAAAAATAGTGGCATGGGGAATTACACTTCATAAGGGATCGCAGTTTGGATTGGTTAACCAGTTAATCAGTTTAATTATCTGCCTAGGGGTGATTTTCACCGTTTTCACCGGCATTTATCTTTGGTGGAAGCGCAAACCGAAAAAGGGGTCAGGCGCTCCTAAAGCACCGGCCATCTTCAAAACAAAACCATTCTTGGCGCTAATGATCGTATTGGGGATTCTATTCCCATTGGTCGGATTGTCGATCCTGATTGTTTGGCTTGTGGATTGGGCAATTATCCAGCGCGTGCCTGCAGTTAAACGATGGTTGAATGCTTAGAGAAAGAGGGAGATTCAGATGAAATCAATTCGTTTACTGCTGTTGCTCTTTAGCAGTTTGTGCATTCTTTCTGCTTGTTCTGCAAGCGAGGATGCGGCAGACTTATATAAAAAAGAAAAGCCGCTCCAAGTGGAAGTCGATATGCCGGAACCGCTATCGGCAGAAACCACACAGACAGTCAAAGCTGTATTAAAACAAGATGGAAAACCGGTGGAAGGCGCCGGGTTTGTCCATTTTGAAATTTGGAAACAGGATCATTCAATCCGTTATCCAATGGAAGAAGCGGCAGAAATCGGAAATGGCGTCTACCAGATGGATATCCGATTTAAAGAAGATGGCCTGTATTACCTGGAAGTCCATGCCGGCAACGAAGGTTCGCTGGTCAGCCCGGTCCGGCAATTCATTGTTGGTGAATTGTCCGAACAGGAAATGGAAAGCTTGAAACAAGGTGCTCCAACTCAGCAGGAAGTTCCGGGACACCATCATTGAGGGTACTTGGGTGCGAATTCAACAAATAATAATTCCATTTCTACGAAAGCCTGGGAAAGTCATTTTCGGGCTTTCATTATGCATTGAAAAAGAATAAATATACATAATAGGTAAATGGAAATTGTCAAAAAGCCAGAAAATAAAAGAAAAAATTCGAAATGATTTCTAGTGTAGTGTTGACTAAAAATTCAATATAACGCATAATAATGCTATTATTCATTTTCGGAAAAGTCTCGGAATACAAATGGGTGGTGTCGGTGCGTGAAAAAGAAAAGAATCGTAGTGAAAATTGGCAGCAGCTCGCTGACGAACAAAAACGGAGGCCTGTGCCTGGAAAAATTGCAGGAACATGTCGAGGCGCTTGCCCGGTTAAAAGAATTGGGCCATGATGTAATTTTAATTTCGTCTGGGGCGGTTGCGGCTGGTTTTACCGATCTTGGCTATACAACGCGTCCGGTCAGCATTGTTGGAAAACAGGCAGCAGCTGCTGTCGGCCAAGGACAATTGCTGCACGCCTATTCTCAGGAATTCAAAAAACATGAAATCGTGTCAGCCCAATTGTTATTGACGAAGCAGAACCTGCTGGCCAAAGACCTTTACCAGAATGCGACAGCGACTTTAACCGAATTATTAAAACGTAATGTGCTGCCGATCATCAATGAGAATGATTCGGTATCCGTAGACGGCCTCACATTTGGAGACAACGATATGCTGTCGGCGCTTGTCAGTGGATTGATACAAGCACAGATGCTCATCATTCTGACGGATGTAAACGGAATTTACCGGGACGACCCGCGCATGAATCCGGAAGCCGGAAAATATGAGTTTTTGTCGGAGATTCCGGATGAGCTGATCAAAGCCACGTCCAGTGAAGGTTCACTTGTGGGAACCGGCGGCATGAAATCCAAAGTCGAAGCGGCACAAACTGCTTTGGCCCTTGGATCGCAAATTTTTATCGGCACCGGTTCTGGCAGCGAAAAACTCGTGCAGATTCTTGAAGGCAATGGCGATGGCACATACATCGGCGACGACCCGCAGGCGACGGTCAAGAATTCCAAACAATGGCTGGCGCTCCATTCGATGCCAACGGGAAAAATTGAAGTGGATGACGGAGCGGCTTTGGCAATTTCAGCGCAAGGAAGAAGTTTGCTGCCGGTAGGCATTACAAGAATTGGCGGCCGCTTTAACGCGGATGATGTTGTCGAAGTCTTAAATCCAGCCGGCGAAGTAATCGGCAGAGGGCAAGTGAATTTCTCTTCGGAAGATTTAGCGGAAATTAAAGGGTTGTGCAGCGAGGAAGCCCGAGTCATTACGAAGACGGGAAAAAGGCAAGTCGTCATCCATCGAGACCAGTGGTTCAGCGCTACCCGAAAGGAGCAGTTGTGAATGAGTGGAATTCTTCAGAAAACCAATGATCTTTTAGAAAAAGCAGCGCTTGCCAAAAAAGCGGCTGCTGAAATGGCCAAACAGTCCACTGACGCAAAAAATAAAGCTTTGTTGCTGATGGCGAATCAACTGATGGAGGAACAGGATTTCCTTCTGGCTGAAAATGAAAAAGACATCGCTGCCGGTAAACTTTCAGGAATGAGCGATTCGCTGATTGACCGGCTCCGATTGGATGCCAACCGTTTAAAAGGCATGGCGGATGCGCTGGTTTTATTAACCCAATTGGAAGACCCGGTCGGAGAAGTGCTGGAATCATGGAAGCAGCCGAACGGGCTTGAGATGACCAAAATCCGTGTGCCGCTCGGTGTCATTGGCATGATTTATGAAGCGCGCCCTAACGTAACAGTCGATGCATCGAGCCTTTGCCTGAAGACCGGGAATGCTGTGGTGCTTCGCGGCAGTTCAACTGCCATCCATTCCAATAAAGCTTTGGTTGCCGTCATTCACCGGGCGCTGAAAAAGAGCGAATTGCCGGTTGAGGCGGTTCAATTGATCGAAGATACCAGCAGGGAAACCGCATCCGATATGTTCAAGCTGAATTCTCACTTGGATGTCTTGATCCCAAGAGGCGGTGCTAAATTGATCAAGACAGTGGTGGAAAACTCTACCGTTCCCGTTCTGGAAACAGGAGCGGGCAATTGCCATGTTTATATTGATAAAACGGCGAATGTGGAGATGGCTATCGACATTGCACTGAATGCGAAAACGCAGCGTCCATCCGTCTGCAATGCGTGTGAAACGATTTTAGTGGAAAAAAATTGGGCGGCTGCCCATCTTGGAAAGCTGATTGAAGCCTTGCAGAAAAAAGAAGTCGTGATTCATGGCGATTCTTTTGTGCAGCAATGGGAGCATGTGATTCCGGCAACGGAAGAAGATTGGGGGACGGAATACCTCGGTCTTGAAGCTTCGGTGAAAGTGGTAGGTACAGTGGAAGAAGCGATCCGGCACATCAATTCATACGGCACCAAGCATTCGGAAGCCATTATCTCAGAAGCCCCTGGAAATGTTGAAAAGTTCTTTATGGAAGTAGATGCAGCAGCAGTCTACCATAATGCGTCTACGCGTTTCACAGATGGCTTTGAATTTGGTTTCGGCGCAGAAATTGGCATCAGCACGCAAAAATTGCATGCACGGGGCCCCATGGGGCTGCCAGCTTTAACATCGACGAAATACTTGATTAAAGGCAATGGCCAAACAAAATAAGTGCATGAAAAAGGAGTTGTCCCAAAAGTAATTTGGGACAACTCCTTTTTGCGACGAAGCTAGCGCAGCGATGCAGGAGCAATAGTATAATCACACGCTTTATTAGAAAAGAAGGGGCTGTCCAATAAGTCTTTATTTGACTTATTGGACAGCCCCTTTTCAATTTGCCGCTTTCGTGCGATGGTGCTTCCACATCATATAGCGGTAGCGGATGGTGCAGCCGATACAATATCCCAGGAGGGCCACACCTGCTGCGGCCACGACCATGATGCTAAAAGCATAGCCTATTATAGTAAAGCCAAAAGCGAAAAATGCCAGCGAAAAGCCAAGGCAGATTGTCGCAATCCATTGGTTGAACAATTGCTGGTCTTTGTCTTCCTGAATATAAGACATGGGGGGATTTTTCAAGAATCGTTTGCTGAATCGGATGACCGGATTGGATTTGGTAGCCAAGGTATAGACGCCGACTGCAAAAGGAAGGAGCAAAATCGCCTTATGGAAAATAAGTGCTATTATGACAGTTAAAACGATAAAAGCTTGATTGGTTTGCACAAGCGGTTTTGGAATGGTCAAGAAGAGCCCTCCTTTTTTCATTATTATACCAGGTTGTTTACTCGGGATAAAAGAATTCCATCCTATTTATCTTCTCAATAGTAAAAGATTTTGCTTTAAATAAATATTTCCTGCAAATTAGGCACAAAATACTTTCTTTAATTAGGTATTTTGAAGTAGACTCAACTTATACAAGAAAGAGGAGGCTTCCTAATTTGGAATGCAATAATTGTTCCGTTAATGAACTGAAGTTTGAGATTAAAGTTGAAGGCGAATTGAATCAGTCGATTTTGCCGCAAGTCATTGAGCATTTAATGAGAAGAGATATAGAAGTAAAAGAAAAAGAGCAGGGCATCATTATCCCGGAATCCGGTGCGAAGGAATTCATGGATTTTTGTGAGCACTTCATGGTGACGGAGCAGGTCGAATTCCGTGTCAACAAAGAAGCGTGGAAGCCATTTTCTCAAATTGAAACAGTCATGGATATGCAATGGATCGACAACGTCATCAAAAAAGAATTGATTACGTGCCATTATCAGCCGATTGTGGACGCCGAAGAGAATATCTTCGCGTATGAGATGCTGTCGCGTTTCAAAAACGAAGACGGTTCGATGATTTATCCGAATGAAATTTTCCCGGCTGCGAAAAGCCGTGGCCGCTTGTACGCGCTTGACCGGGTTTGCCGGATGACCGCTGTGAAATATGCAGCTAAACTTGAAAATAAAAAAGCATTCATCAATTTCATTCCGACATCGATTTATTCTCCTGAATTTTGCTTGCGTTCTACGACGCTTTTGGCAAATCAATTGAACGTAGATCCTAAGCAGCTAGTGTTTGAAGTCGTTGAAACGGAACAAGTCGACGATTTGGACCATTTAAAGAAAATCCTTACTTACTATAAGGAAAAAGGCTTTGATTATGCGTTGGATGATGTGGGCGAAGGATTCAGCACAGCGGAAGTACTGGCCGAGCTGAGACCGAAATACATGAAGCTTGATATGCAATATGTACAAGGCGTTGCAGAGGAAACTGGCAAGCAGAAAGTCGCTTTGTCATTCTTGAAAAAAGCGCTTGCTGTAGGTTCTGTGCCACTGGCTGAAGGGGTGGAAACCGAGGAAGACTTCAATTGGCTGAAAGAAAAAGGCTATGAATTATTTCAAGGCTATTATTTCGGCAAACCGGAAGCGGAACCGAGAACGGAACTCGCATTTGCATAAAATCAAAAAAGCACTTGGGAAGCAGCCGCTTCCCAAGTGCTTTATTTTTTTAGCAATAAATACATAAAATACGGTGCACCGATCAGAGCAGCGACAATTCCAGCTGGAATGCCCGTAGGTTCTAAAACATTCCGGCCGATCGTATCTGCCAAAAGCAGCAGCCAGCCGCCGATTAAAATAGCGAGCGGCAATGCCAATTGATTGCGCGGACCGATTAATGATTTGGCAATGTGCGGTGCCATCAGTCCGATAAAAGCAATTCCGCCCGTAACCGATACAGCAGAAGCTGCTAAAGCCACAGCGGCAAGCAGCAGCACAATCCGTTCTTTCTCGATGGAAAGGCCAAGGCCGATGGCAACAGGTTCGCTAAGGCTGAGCATATTCAGCTTATTCGCTTTGTATAAAGTGAAAGGGATCAAAATGAGCAGCCAAGGCAGTAATGCCCAGATAAACGGCCAATCCGCACCCCAAATATTGCCGGCAAGCCAGCTTGCGATAAAGTCGACTTTTTCCCGCTCGGTAGAGGATATCAGGACAATCATGACACCTGACAAAGCTAGGGAAAAACCGATCCCTGTCAATACGAGGCGAACTGGCTGCAAGCCCGACTGGCGGCTATAGGAGAACACGTAAATCAGCACAGCGGTAAGCAATGCACCGCAGAAAGCGACAGCCGGCATTAAGTAAACGAAAGAACCGGCTTCTACTGGGATGAACAAAAAGAAAACCGCAATGGCAACCCCAGCTCCCGAATTGATGCCGATGATGCCGGGATCTGCTAAGTCATTCCGCGTCACTCCTTGGAGGATGGCACCAGATAAAGCAAGAGCCATACCTGCAAGCAAAGTGATGAGAATGCGCGGCAAGCGGATAGAGAATAAGATGAAATCCTCTTTGAATGTTCCGTTTCCAAGAAAAGCCGGCAACAGACGGTCAATCGGAATGGAAGAATAGCCTAAGCTTAGTCCCAGAATGATCGTAATAAGTATCATAGCCAAGAGAATAATCATAAGTATGCGTTGTTTTCGCAATAAGGCAGGTAGCATCATGAGAAAGCTCGCCCTCCTTTACGGACAATGAATAAGAAGAACGGTAAGCCGAAAATGGAAACGATGGCAGCGACCGGCGTTTCGAAAGGCGCATTGATCGTGCGTCCAAGCAAATCTGCAAAGAGCATGAAAATTGCACCGGCAATAGCAGACATCGGAATGATGAAACGATAATCGGTTCCGACAATCGCACGGACGATATGCGGGATCATCAAACCGATGAAGGCCATATTTCCGGCAAGGGCCACTGCGGCACCGGCTAAAATTGTGATGCCGAAAAACAGAACGGCTTTGATGAAGCCTGTTTTTTGTCCAAGGCCGATAGCTGTTTCTTCGCTTAAACTTAAAATCGTCAACTGTCTTGCAAGGATCATGGCGATAATCAGCCCGACGGCGATAAACGGCACGACAATCTGCAATTGACCCCAGGAAGTGCCGATTAAACCGCCTGCAGTCCACATGGAGACATCTTTTGAAATTTTAAAGTATAGGCCGATCCCTTCCGCGATAGCGGCAAGGAAAGCCGACACAGCGGCTCCGGCAAGGACAATGCGGAAAGGCGAAAAGCCGCCGCGCTTGGATGCACCAAGGCCGAAAACGATGCCGGCGCCAGCCGCTGCTCCAATAAAGCAGGCAACCGTAATCCAGAAATAATTCGCAGCAGGGATGAAGGCCAGCGTTAACGCCAATGCGGCGTTAGCACCCGCGGTAAGTCCGAGAAGTCCAGGATCCGCTAGGGGATTCCGGGTCATACCTTGCATCATGGCACCGGAAACCGCAAGGGCGGCACCGACAACAATAGCGGCTAATTCACGCGGCAGGCGAATTTCCTGGATAATGGCAATGCTGTCATTCGAAGCATTCGAGAAGAGGGCAAGCCAAACATCTTTCAGGCTGATATCTGCTGCGCCAAAGACGATGGAAGCAACGAACATGATGATGAATACAGCGAGGCTGATTATTATTTTGATTGAAAAAGACATTTTCCCGGGCATAGTCTACCATCATTTCTGTTATAGAGTGAAAAGAGGGATTCTCATAAGCAGAATCCCTCTTTTTTGTATGGTCCAGATTCTCAAATTACTTGCCTAAAAAATTCTCTAAGAAGAACTCAAGCTGATACTCTAATGAAATGGGGTCATTAAAGTAAAATTCTTTTGCATTGGCTTCAAATACTTGGCCGTTTTTAACAGCAGGCGTATTTTTGAACAAATCGGTTTCTTCAAATGAATTATCTTGCTCGCTGTCTTTGCTGAAGATCACGTAATCACCCATGTATTCAGGAAGCACTTCCTGAGATAATGCATAGAATCCATCAGCTAATGCCATTTCTTTTACTTTTTCAGGCATTTTCAATTTCATTTCCTGATAAAGGATTTCTGTACCGCGGCCCCAGTTATCCCCGAAAACGTATAATTGCTTATCAAAATTTTCGATGACCGAAACTGTAGCATCTTCACCGATTTCAGCACGGATTTCTTCGCCAGCTTCCTGTGCGCGTTTTTGGAAATCTTCAATCCAGGTTTTCGCTTCTTCTTCTTTATTCAATAGCTTGCCAATCTCTAAATGCTGATCCAGATAGCTAAGTTTGCCGTAGGTGAATGTTACGGTTGGAGCGATTTCTTCTAGTTTATCGATATTGTTGATCGTAGACAAGCCGATAATCAAATCGGGATCCAATTCGATGATTTTCTCAAGGTTCTGGTCGGTCACTTCTTCTACGCCTTCCAGATCTTTATCGAAACGAGGGTTCATCTTTGACCAAGAATCAACGCCAACTAAAGGCACGTCAAGCGCCATAACATCACCGGCGTATGTAGACAGCACGATGACACGTTGAGGATCTGCAGGTACTTCGACAGGTCCGTTTTCAGATTCAAATGTGATGGTTCCAGAATCTTCTTCCGGTTTTGCTGCCGCATTTTCATCTTTTGCTTCATCATTTCCGCATGCTGCCAGCAGCATGACAACAATAAGTAAAAATGGAAGGATTAATTTCTTTAACATGATTCAGGCCCCTTTTATTAAGTTATAAGTAATGCACATCGGTTTTTGCGTTCTCGGATCCAGGCCGATTTCTGCGTCGATTCGGAACACTTCTTTTAACACGGGTTGTGTGATGATTTCGTGGCAATTTCCTGCTTTCACCACTTGGCCGTCTTTCATCGCAATGATATGGTCGGCGAAGCGGGCAGCCTGGTTTAAATCATGGAGCACCATAACGATAGTGCGGTGCTGTTCGCGGTTCAACTTTTCCAGAAGTTCAAGGATTTCCAGCTGATGGGCCATATCCAGATAAGTGGTCGGTTCATCGAGGAAAATCATTTCCGTTTCTTGAGCGAGTGCCATCGCAATCCAAACGCGCTGGCGCTGTCCGCCCGATAAAGCATCTACCGGGTGGTATTTAAAGAATTGTGTGCCTGTGACATCCAATGCCCAATTGATGATTTCATAGTCTTTTTTCGAAAGGCGGCCGAATCCTTTTTGGTAAGGGAAGCGTCCGTAGGAGACCAGCTCTCCAACGGTCAATCCATTGGCGCTTTCCGGCGTCTGGGGAAGAATCGCCATCTTTTTCGCCAATGCTTTGGTGCCTTCCTTGGCAATATTGCCGCCATCCAGTACAACAGAACCTGATTGATGGGAAATAATGCGCGTAATCGTTTTCAGAAGCGTCGATTTGCCGCAGCCATTCGAGCCGATAATTGTTGTGATTTTTTTATCCGGAATTTCAATGCTTAAGTCTTTTACGATTAATCGCTCACCATAACTTACATTCAAATCCTCTGTAAAGAGACGAACCATAATGAAGGCCCTCCATTTCTCAAAAATTTATTAACAAATCAATTGATAATGATTATCATTTTCGGTACAATACATACTATAAGATGAAATTTTTTCAATGTCAATTGAAAATATGTGGAACGGGAGTGATCACGTGAGGGAACAAGAGGTTTTCGACGTAACGATTATTGGTGGGGGTCCGGCTGGATTGTATTCAGCTTTCTATAGCGGGTTGAGAGAGATGAAAGCGAAACTGATTGAATATCAACCGCAATTAGGCGGAAAGATTCATGTCTATCCTGAAAAAATGATTTGGGATGTTGGCGGCCAAATGCCGATTCAAGGAGCGAGGCTCATTGACCAGCTGGTTGCCCAAGGACTGACTTTCAATCCCGAAGTCGTGCTGAATGAGAAAGTTGAAATGATCTCACGCAATGAAAAAGGGCTGTTCGAATTGACAGGCTCTTCAGGTGAAATCCATCTCTCAAAAACCGTAATCGTTGCAGTCGGCGGCGGAATCTTGAACCCTCAGAAACTCGAGATCAAAGGTGCAGAACGTTTCGAGGTATCAAACTTGAATTATACAGTAAAATCCCTTGAACGGTTTAAAGATAAGGTTGTCTTAATTTCCGGCGGCGGCAATTCCGCTGTGGATTGGGCAAACGAATTGGAGCCGATTGCTGAAAAAGTTTTCGTCACATACCGAAAAGGTGAGTTGGCTGGCCACGAAGCGCAAGTTAAACAATTGATGAACAGCTCAGCCCATTGCCTCCTGAATACGACCATCACAAAACTGATCGCATCGGACGGACGGGATGCGATTGAGTTAGTGGAACTGACGAACCAGGAAAATGGTGAGGTTTCCTTATTGCCGATTGACGAAGTAATCATCAACCATGGCTATGAACGGGATGCCACCTTATTGGAAGAAAGTGATCTGGATATTGAAATTGCTGACGGCTATTACATCTCAGGCAACGCCAACAGCGAATCATCGGTTCCAGGGCTTTACGCAGCAGGCGATATTCTGCAGCATCCAGGGAAACTGAATCTCATTGCCGGCACTTTCCAAGATGCAGCGAATGCGGTCAACAAAGCGAAGAAATACATCGAACCGGATGCAAACGGCATCGCGATGGTTTCCTCGCATAACGACGTCTTCAAGAAACGCAATAGAGAACTTGTCAAACAAATGATGTCTTAATATAAAAGAGGCTCCTCGAAATGAGGAACCTCTTTTTCCTTTATTCAAAAATGGTGGTGCGGTTGGCTCTATGTTCTTTTATGCCGTGCAGGAAGTAATACAGAACGGCAACACCGAGTGCTGCGAAAGCTAGAATGACATACATGGAACTATAGCCGATCAACGGAATGATGAAGCCTAAAACATAAGGCCCAAAACCGAGGCCGGCATCCATGAAGATGAAGAAAGTCGAAGTTGCCAGCCCCATCCGATGCGGCGGCGTCAATTTAACGGCCACGGCTTGAGTCGTAGACTGCATGTTACCGAAGCCAAGACCGATTAACGCACCCGCCAACAATAACGTAACGCTATTGCCCGCGGTGCTGAGCAATAGCAAGCCGGCGGCGAAAAGGATAAAGGCCGGATACATGACATAATTAGCTCCTTTGATATCCATCAAACGCCCAGTAAAGGGACGGGAAACCAACACCGCTAATGCATAAACCACAAAGAAAAAGCTGGCGGCGTCGACCAGGTCAATTTCAATGGCATAGAAATTGATGAACGATAGAACGCTTGAATAGCAAAGGCCGACCGCTAACGTAATGACGGCAATTGGAACCGCTTTTGGTTCCAGGAAGTTCGAAAGCTTAAAGCCTTTAGAGTCGTCTCCTTTTGGCGCTTCTTCCAAAGGCGGAACTTGCACTAATAAGGAAATCAGGAAACTGATGACGCCTAAAGCAAGGCAAAGCGCAAAGATGGTTTCAAAGCTGGTGCGCTGGCTCATGAACAGCCCGATAAATGGTCCGATGGCCGTTGCCATGGTGGCGCTCATACTGAAATAACCGATCCCTTCCCCTTTGCGCGACATCGGAATGATTTGCGCGACAATTGTTCCGGCAGCTGTGCTCGCTAAACCGAGTGTCATGCCGTGCAGCAACCGGGTGACGATGAGGAACGCAGTACCGAGATACACGAAGTACAAGAGGCTGGTGGCTGTAAATAGGATGAGCCCGATGATCAAGGTCCGTTTGCGCCCGATCTTATCGATATAGCGTCCGATAGCAAGACGCCCGATTAATGTCCCGATGATGAAGATACCGGTTACGAGGCCGGCTTCACTTGTAGTGGCACCGTATTCTTTAACTGCAAAAGTGGCAATGGTGACCATCAATAGGTAGAAGATAAGAATGAGGAAGAAATTGATTCCGGAAGCGGCGATAAAGTTTTTTGTCCATAATTTAGGTTTGTTTTCGTTCATTTCGCTGACTCCTTATTGATTAAATTCATACGGATCGCTTTCATCGATTCGATGATTAGCTGTTGAGTGTCTTCAGGAATTCCTTCAAGAATTTCCTGTTCGAACTTATCGATGGTAACCCGTACTTTCTTGTAGACTTTGGTGCCTTCAGCTGTCAGCTGCATGCGTTTTTCCCTGCGGTCTTTGCCGGGGATGTGATCGACATAGCCCAATTCTTCCAAACGGCTGACTGTGCGCGTCATGGTCGGTTTCTCGACGCGTTGGTAATGCGCAAGTTCAACAAGGGTGGATGGGCCTTCATTGACCAAGTAATAAAGAATGGTCCACTGGGCTCTATGCAAGCCATGTTTGCCAAGCTCCTGGTTCAGCTGGCTTTCGAATGGGCGGTACATTAACATGTATTGCTGAAAAAATTCCTGAAACGTTTTGATCGGACTCACTCCTTTAGTTAGTTCGGCTAATGGTTAGCTTAGGTAACTAAATAACAATAACAAATTAAAATAAAGTTGTCCAATAGACAAGACCAATAAAAAAACGATCCGCCTCTTACAAAAGCAAGAGGCGGATCGTTTTTTTCGTCTTATTCAGCTGGTGCTGCTTCAATTGATGAAGCCACTTTTGTGATGACCAATTCGCTGCCAAGCATTGGAGATTCTTTTGGAGCTTCGCTGGAATCGGCTTCTGGGCGTTTATGGGATTCTTTGAAAGCGTCGCTGTTTTTCCAAGCGTCAAAGCTTTCAAGGTCTTCCCAATACATGTTCACATTCAGCTCATCGTATTCAGTCAAGTTTTGTGTAATCGTCACTTCGACTTTTACAAAACCTTTCATTTGCTGCAAAGCTCCTGGGCGAGTGAAGTTCGGCGCCATTCTTTCGGCAAAGCCGGGTTTCATTTTAATGCGGTTCGTTACGATATACATGAGGCAGATCTCCTTTAATATGATTTGTTTTCGTTTTTCTATTCGTTTCTATTATAACGAAGCGATAAATAGGAATCTATTATTTGCATGAGGCCATATACCAATAACCGGTACGTGCCTTATAATTGTAAGAATATTGTCACGGGGAGCTGCAGATATGAGAAAAGTTGAAGAACGTATCAAGTGGACAGGCAATGAATATTCTTTCGTTGATGAGCCTGATGTAACGGAGTTTAACGATCTGGTTCTTGGGCGTTTTGGCGGCAACTCGTCGGCAGGGCAGTATAAGAACGAAGACGGCTGCCTAATATGGGCAGATGGCGACAAGCAATGGGAATTCGTTCTGCTTCTGGATGCCCATAAAACAGCGGAGAGTGCAGAACTTGTTGCAAATTGGGTCCAGCAGGGCGAAACAGATTTGCATAAACTATTGAATCAAAAAATTCATACCGCCTATTTTAAGGAGTTGGAAAACTATTTCGTCTCCCTTTTTGAAGAAGCGCGATTTTTAGATGCTTGCAGGAGCGTTCAAGGAGAGACAGCATGTTTGATTGCGGTTCGAAAAGAAAAATACCTCTGGTGGTTTTCGGTCGGTGATTGCCTGCTGTATTTATTCCACCCTGAATTGATGAAGCTTGGCCAATATGCGGTAAATCAACGCCAGTTTTTTGAGTGGATCGGAGAAGCCAATACTTTCGGAAAGGCCGTTCCTTGCTACTCCAGCGGCACGCGTGAATTGCGGCAAGGGGAAAATCATGTATTCCTTACCACAGACGGTTTGGTTGAATGTCCTGGTCTTCCTTTTGCTGACCCAAAAGCGATTGCCAAAAGCTTTGAAGGGGCAACAAACGAGCAAGGTGTTGAAAAATTATTGAAAACGATACAGGAGCATGGCGTCAGAGACAGCACAACGATTGTATCCTGGAACATTCATAGAGAAGAAACAGCTGCGATGCCGAGTGATCAATAGGAGGAGAGCGAATGGACGCTGAAAAGTTTTATGGAGAAATGCCAATTATTGAAACGGAAAGACTGATATTGAGGAGTTTAAGAGAAGAGGATGCAGAGGATTTGTTTGATTATGCTTCAGAAGCAAAAGTTTCACGTTTTATGCCTTGGGAAACCCATAGAACCATTGAAGATTCCAAAGAATTCATCGCCTTTGTGTTAAATGCGTACAAGCAAAAAAATAAATTGACATGGGCAATCGAATTGAAAACGGATGAGAAAATGATTGGCACCATCGATTTTGTAAAATGGCTGCCGAAACATTCACGGGGGGAAATCGCCTATACGTTATCGCACTGGTATTGGGGAAAAGGCTTTACAGCAGAAGCTGTAAAAGCACTGCTTGAATTCGGTTTTACAGAAATGCAGCTGAATAAAATTGAAGCACCGATTGTACCGGATAATTTCCAATCGCAGCGTGTCCTTGAAAAAGCGGGAATGAAATTTGAAGGCGTAGCGAGGCAGCATTTTCGGATAAAAGGGCAACTTGTCGACTTAGCGCAGTATTCGATTTTAAAAGAGGAATTTTGAAATGGTCTGAAGAAAGCACAAACGGACAGGAAAAACGCAAAAGATGCCGATAAGATGGAAGCAAGGGGTGAACAATATGGGGTGGGTAGAATCTTTGCAGCAGGCAATCGATTACATGGAAGCGAATATAACGGAATCGATCAGCATGGAAGATATTGCACGCGAAGCGAATAGTTCGGTGTTCCACTTTCAACGGACATTCTCGATTTTGACCGATATGTCAGTAGGCGAGTATTTGCGGGGCAGGCGCTTGACTTTAGCTGCACATGAATTGGCGAGTACAGACCATAAAATCATCGATATCGCCTCTAAATATGGCTATGACACCCCCGAGGCTTTCACGAAAGCTTTTCGGCGACAGCACGGCGTCACGCCGAGCGATGCGCGAAAGCATGTAGGAAAGCTGAAATCCTATAATCGCCTGGGAATCCAGGTGAATCTGAAAGGGGCAAGTCCGATGAAGTACCGTATTGTTGAAAGGGAAAGTTTTCAGGCAGTGGGCATCAAGGAAGAGTTTTCACTGGTAGACGGAGAAAATATGCAAGGCATCCCGAAAATGTGGGAAAGAGCCAATGCCGACGGGACAAGTGATTTGTTAGCCGGCTTGAACAATGGAGAAATCAAAGGGCTGCTCGGGGTTTGCGATGGCAATGCGGATGGCCAAAAAATGGACTATTGGATTGGTGCAGAGTCGACTGAAAAAGCACCGGCTAATCTAACGGCCATTAAAATACCCGCTGCAAAATGGGCGGTATTCGAAGTGCACGGTGCCATGCCGGAAGCCATGCCTATTGTATGGAAGCAAATTTTCTCGGAATGGTTTCCGTCAAACCAGTATGAACATGCACCGTCTCCTGAGTTGGAAGTTTATCCGGCTGGCGATGCTTATCGAGATGCCTATTACTCCGAAATTTGGATTCCATTGAAAAAATAAGAAAAGAAAAGCGGCTGGAGCTTCTCCAAGCCGCTTTTGCCATTCAATTATTTATAGACCACATATGAATTTGCAATGTAATCGTGAAGTCCGCGCTTTTTTTCATTGAAAGCGACCATAATGTAGCCGAAAAATAACAGAAAGCCGGAAGGGATATAGCCTAAATAACGGACTGCTGAACGGAGAAAGCTCATGCGCTGTCCATTAGCATCTACAACTTTAATGCCCATCGCCATTTTGCCGAACGTCGCTTGTTTTTTAGACGAGGTCAGAATTCCGTAGTATAGGATACCGGCTATAGTAGTGAAAAGGAAACTGTACCATAAATAAGACGATGGAGCGGCAGCAGTATAGAGTTCATTAAACGCATTTTGCTGTGCTTGTATGGCATAGTATTTCTCTTCAGTCATGCCGGTTACTTGCTTGAAAATAAGTTTATCTGCAATGAAAATTGGAATGCCAAGAATAATTCCGTCAATTAGATTCGCAAAAAAGCGGATCCAAAATCCAGCGTAGTTTTTATTCATAAAAATACCTCATTTCGATAGGTGTCTATTAACTTTAACATAATCTCCCATTACTGATAGGACGATTTTCATTTTTTTGTTTACTTTCCATTCTGTCAAATGCTATTATTAGCAAAATCAAATGCAATGAAGAGAAGAGTAAGTGAGGAATTTCTTCAAAGAGAGCCTTGTATGCTGAAAATGGGCAAGAACCATTCACTGAACCAAAACTCTGAGCAGCGCATCGGAACTGTTTTTCGGGGATGATGCGACAGGAGCTCCTGTTATCGGGCAAGAGTATAAGCAGTGAGAACTGCCGTACTTAATGAGCTTAATATGGCGACATATTAAAGGAACTGGAGTGGCACCGCGATTTTCGAATCCCGCCTCCAAGACAAACAGGTCTTGGAGGTGGGATTTTTTGCGTTTCATGAAAATCGAAAGGGTGGGTGCACATGGCTGAAACACGATGGAGAAATCCAGTAATTTTATTGGTGAGCATTGGGATTGCGAATATCGGTGCCTGGATCTATTTAATCGCTTTAAATCTAACGGTGCTAGAAATGGCAGAGGGCTCTGCTTTCGCCGTTGTGGCATTATATGCCATTGCCCCTGCTGCGATGTTAGTGACGAACGGCTGGAGCGGCAGCGTAGTGGATCGAATAAATAAGAAGCGGCTGATGATCGGCTTGGATATTTCCCGGGCAATACTGATCGGGCTGCTGCCGTTCATTCATTCACTTGAGATGATTTATTTATTCGTATTTTTATTGGGGATATTAAACGCCATTTTCGTACCTGCATCCATGGTGTATGTCAGCATGCTGCTGGCGCCGGAACAGCGCAAACGCTTCAATTCCTTTCGGAGTCTGGTGGATTCAGGAGCCTTTTTACTAGGTCCGGCAATTGCGGGAGTATTATTCGTCATAAGCACACCGGAAATAGCGATAGAGATAAATGCGGCCGCTTTGTTGGCATCCGGTCTGCTCGTATTGGCTTTACCGAATTTGGAAGGAAAGAAAGCAAGGGGAGAAAATGCCGAATCGATCTCTTGGACTCTATTAAGGAAAGATCTTGCGATGGTCTTTGCTTTCAGCAAGTCTAACCCTAACGTTGCGAGAGTGTATTTGATCTTTAGCGGAATGATTGTAGCTGCCACTGCTTTAGATTCAATGGAAGCGGCTTTTTCCACTGAAGTCCTGCAGTTGGAAGAGGATGAATACGGATTTTTAGTCAGCATCGCGGGAGCGGGAATCATCGCCGGCTCCATTACGACAGCGATTTTTATAAAGAAGCTCGCAGTATCATTTCTTATGCAAATCGGTGCAGCGGGTACGGCTGGCGGATATTTGATTTATGCATTTTCATCGTCTTTCTGCGGTGCTGCAGCCGGTTTCTTTGTGTCGGCATTTGCCCTCGCATTTGCCAACACGGGCTTTCAGACTTTTTATCAAGAGCAGATTCCTGTAGAAGTATTGGGGAGAGTATCCAGCATCTATGGTCTTGTAGAAGCGATGGGCATTATCGTCCTGACAATGGGATTCGGTTCGGTGTCTTATTTCTTTTCCATCCGGTTGGCTGTCATTATCGGTTGTTTTGGGATAGCAGCTATTGCACTGGTTCTTTGGCGGTTGGACTTTCCAAACAGTAGGGTGCAACAGTTGAATGCAGGAACTTCTTTGAAGGAATCATAGAAGTGGAAGGGCTTGTTATTTCAAAAATCGGCCTATAAACCGTTCGTAAACATGTGTCCGAATCGGCGGACGTTCGTAAAGTATTTTGACACGTTTACGAACGCTCTTTTCGGTCATTTTCGGCCCTTTTTAAAGCGTTCGTAAAAGTGTACTTTTACGAACGGTTTATTTGTAATAAATTATAAAAAATCTTTCATATATAACTAATAGTAAAAATGGAAATGTATAGTTGAATGAATA
The DNA here is from genome assembly GCF_057031095.1 of Planococcus alkaliphilus. Taxonomy (NCBI): domain Bacteria; kingdom Bacillati; phylum Bacillota; class Bacilli; order Caryophanales; family Caryophanaceae; genus Planococcus; species Planococcus alkaliphilus. The sequence continues at coordinate 3,576,708 of NZ_CM168060.1, read as the reverse complement.
CAATAAAATTTTATGACAAGAGAATGCCTCACCAAAAAAATAGAACGAAGTAAAACTTGGAGTTAAATTCTAATCTACTAAGGTTTTAAAAAAGTTAAGAATTATTAATAAGGTAAATTCCTAGAATCTAACCTCTTTGAAAAATTATTTTCTAAAATGAATCTAATAAGCTTTGTGTTTTGTCTAATAATATAGGGGGAGGCTAATATGTGGATCATTTTAAGAAAGAAGAACTTTTAAATGAATCAATGGCACAACATGGTGATTACATTAAACGATTGATTTTTTCCTATATAAAAGATAGCCCAAAAGCAGAAGATATTGTCCAAGACGTATTCATTAAGTTTTACAAAAACTTAGATCGTTTCGAAGGGCGTTCTTCCATTAAAACTTTTCTGTACAGAATTGCGGTAAATGAATGCCAAAACTATTTAAGGAGTTGGCACTACAGAAAACTAAAGATAACAGAGAAGATAAAAAATCTGGAATATAAAAGTTCGGTTGAAGATGACTACATACAAAAAGAACAGAATGTGAGCCTTAGCGATTTAATTGGCAAAATGCAGGTTAAGTACCGGGAGGTTATTTGGCTTCATTATTATGTGGAATTGACGGTTCCTGAAATTGCTGATGTGTTAGATTGCTCTGTAAATACAGTGAAAACGCGGTTATTAAGAGGAAGAAAGGTACTGAAATTAGCGATAGAAGAGAGTGGAGGCGCGTATGGATATCAAAAATGAGTTAGAAAAGGCTAATCGAGATATTAGATTATCGGAAAAAGAAAAGAGTTCGATTCGTTCACGTGCTTTTAGGGCCAAGAAAACCAACTTCCATTTGAAACCTGCTTTTATAACAGTTTTATTTCTGTTAACGCTGATCGTACTATCGCTACCCTATCTACCTTCAGTAAATATAGGGGAGAGTGCTGCAAGTCCAGTAAGTGTATATCCAGAAAAACCAATAAGTAAGGAACAGAAAGAATCATATTATGAAGAGTATACAAAAATTGTGGAACAAGCCATGGATTTAAAGTCTGGCATCGGAATTAGCGTGCCGCCTATGCAAGAATTTAAGGAGAGTGATTGGGTTGATCCGATGGAGTATAAGGGAAATGTTGATGAAATGGTGGAAAGCCATTTAGCAACAGAAGCCAAGCTAATAGCTAAGAGAGAATCAGAAATTTACTCAGCTAAAACCGATCGTTATGGCAAAACAACTAAAAATGCTTTTATCTATGTCCCAGATGTTTTAAAAGAGTTGGAAATAACAGCTCATTTTGATACACAATATAGTTCCAGCGAGAAGCGTCAGTTATTTGAAGGAATGACTAGTATTTCATCTGATATAAAAAGTTCAACTGGCGAATGGAATCAGACTTCTTATGAAGCGAAGATAGTCGATGGGGGACAGAGATATGTCATTGAGATTGAAGGAACTTTTACATTGAATGGTTTGTCGTTCGAGAAAGCATTTGCCATTGAATTTACGTGTGATGAATTTGGGCAAATCTCCTAATTTAAAATCGATCTCTTGCGAATTTCTTTAGTAGGAGGGGATTATTCATTAATTGATTAACACCTTTTTATTCATGCTAAAATGCATAAATTAGTTGAAGCCAGAAAATTATTTGAGTTTACATATCATGGGGTTATAGGAAGTATTACAAATTAACGTTAGTAAAGGGAATATAATATTAAAAAGGCCGCTAATTAGTAAAATAATTAGCGGCCTTTATTTTGCAGGGAAAATTACCGCAATAAGACAATAAATACTCATTGCCTTTAGTATCCTCTGAAATTGTGAAGTTCTAAGCTAAGATCTTCATTGTCTTTAATAAATTTATATAAAAATTGTTCTGTTATATATTCTTGTCTTCCATCCTTGTATTTAGTAGCTAATATTTGATTATCCTGATCATCAGAGATTCCACTGTCTACTGGAGCAGTAACTTGGAAACTATGCATAATCCTATTTCTCACATTAATGATATCGCTAAATTTAGTCATTATAACTGCATTTGAATTTTTGGTTATAGTTCTTTTAACTGGTTCTAATAAGCGCCCCGATGTAAGGTCAATTAATTGGTGCCAGTTATATTGACCAGGCATATCATTAGCCAATATATTTTCGATGATAAATGCATTGTTAGCGTTAAAAACACAAACCGCAGCCCCTAGTAACTCCCTGTATTTTTTAGAAGGTAGAGGTTGTCTACTATATTCTTCGTACATGACGTATCACACTCCTTTTTGATTCGATATATTAGTTTTTATGCATTTATAAACGAATCCAATTTTAGTATAACATTGCTATATTTTGTTCGCATTACAGCTGCTATAGAGCAGCTGTAATAGAAGATAACCCTTAAACTCAAGCATACTAAGACTATTATTGAGCATCAGCTAGTTGAAGGTTGAAGAGGGTAGGGAGCCAACTATGTATACTTATTAGCTATCTATCTTCACTTTAATTGTTCGCAAAATATTAATTTAACGAATAAAAAATGCGGTAGAATAAGTAAGAGAAGAATTCATAATAAACAAAGGTTGGTGATTTAAATGTCATGGTTTTTTGAAATTACAACTCCTGGACCAGCTTCGTTTTATGCTACTTCATCTTTTTCGGAACATCTTTACGTTTATGAAGAAGAAACTCCTTCAGGTCACTCATATTTCTATCTCGGTTCACCGCATTTTAATATGATAACTGACCCCACTAGAGCAATCTATAGAGGAAGAAGTCTAATTGCCGTATTCAACTCGGTTCAAAGATTATCGTATAGCATAATCTGGCGTTACGATGAAAGTTCTGTATTTAAAGGTAATCACCGTTATGACTTATCATTAAGAAATGAAAATATTGCTTTAGAAGAACTTACTAATCCTTTTCAAGGACAAGAATTGCAAGAGAGAGCATATAATCATCAATATCATAATTACCTAAATCTAGCAGCAACAAATGATTTGATTCATAATGTACTTCTACTATTGGATGATGCTTATAAATATGCTCAATTTTTCTATATTAATCTTTACAAGATTGTTGAAACTATCAAAAACGATTGGTCTCTGGAAACAATGACCCAATACTCATTTACTACCAAAACTGCCTATGATTTTCTAAACAGTAGTAATGTAAGAGGCTATATGAATCAATACATTGCTTCGGGATTATTTTCTCGACATGGATTTACAGGTACTAGAACTGTGGCACCTAATGTATTAAATCCTCCACCGATCAGTACTGTTAAAGAAAATTTACTTTGCCTTATTAATGGATGGATTAACTATAAAATTAATTCAAATCAAATAACGTATCAATTAAAACCATAATTATTCACTTAAATTACATTTTGCGAACAATAAAAATTCTATGTAAAAAGCCGGCTCTGATGTCTAACTTTTTTGGAGGAAGAAATAAAAAAAATTGGGTTTACATATGATCGCTTATCAGAAGTTATTGGAATACAAATGGAGAAAGGGGGCCGTTTAGAGCGCCCTTTTTCTTCGTGTTGGTTTTTATAAGTGCACTTTTACGAACAGTACAAACATTAAGTGCTTTAAACTTTGTGAAGTGGTTTCGACAGGGAACTTCACAGAAGTGGAAATCAACATTAAGCAAAACCTAGCGTAGCCATCAATCAAAGCTATTTTTTAAAAAATAAACACAGCAAAATATTTTGTGAATTCCAAAATTTATGTTATCCATTATTCTGAAATTAGAACAATTTAAAAGCAAATATTGACTTTGGGGCAAGAAATGAAAAATTTACTTTTAGCTATTTCAGAGGTAATTGTGGTATGGGTAGCACTTGGCCTCTTCACAAATAAATGGGATGGAAACAGGCGTATCGCGATGGTTTTAGGAATTATATTAGGATTTAATATTTGCAAACCGACTAAAGATGAAGCCAGTTAAATGCCTTTTAACAATAGTCAACACTACATTCTATTCCTTACATCTAAAAGGCAAGTGTATCTTATATACAGGTAAATTACAGTCAGCCTTTCTTTTAATAATTGTAGAAAACCAATATATTATTATAAATATTATGTTTTTATTAACTGAATTTTGGGTAAACTATATATACTTTAACAATTCGATTGATGGAGGAGGAAGAAAATATGGCGACGGGTAGATGTGATATTTGTGGAAAACCAGCATCAGCAAGAGTCCAAGCAAACTTGAATGGGCAGTTACGAACTATGCAGTTATGTGAAGGTCATTATCAAGAAGTTTTACAACGCAATGGATTAAATATTTCTCCTATTGAATCGTTATTTGGATTACGTGGCACTATGCTCGATAACTTTTTTTCGAGCAAACTGCCATTTTTTAATGTAGATGAAGAAGTTAGTGATGAAAGTTTTTATGATGAAACCGCGAGTGAAGTGGCAAAACGTAAACGAGGTAATGCTTTAACTAGCCGTTTGAGTGAGAATGCGGAAGAAATGCTTCAAAAAGCGGGGCAATATGCATCTGAATATAACAGACCCGAAATAGATACAGAGCACTTGTTGTTGGCGTTGACAGATAGTGAGGTTGTTCAAAGTGTATTTAAGCAATTTAAAATTAAAGTGGATGATTTGAAGAGACAAATTGAAGCTGAAGCTAAACGTGGAGAGAGGTTGAATGAAGGTGATATTGGCGTGTCACCGCGAGTAAAAGACGCTTTAAGTCGTGCTTTTGCTGCTTCAAATGATTTAGGACACGCTTATGTAGGGCCTGAACACTTTTTGATAGGTTTATCTGAAGAGGGAGAGGGGCTGGCTGCAAACCTCCTTCGCAAATATGGTTTGACGCCTCAGTCTATAAGACAGCAAGTGAGTAGGGTTGTCGGGAACGGTGAAAACGAAGGGAGTCTATCCAATGTGAGTAACACCCCTGAACTGGAAAAGTTTTCGCGAGATCTTACTAAGATGGCTAAAGAAGGGAAGTTAGATCCGGTCATCGGTCGTGCTGAAGAAGTGGAAACCACAATAGAGATATTAGCTAGACGTAGAAAAAATAACCCAGTACTGATTGGTGATCCAGGGGTTGGTAAAACTGCTATTGTAGAAGGGTTAGCACAACGAATTGTTGATGGTGAAGTACCTGAAGGTTTAAAAGATAAGCGATTAGTGGAGTTAGATATTAACGCTATGGTTGCTGGATCAAAATACAGAGGAGAGTTTGAAGAACGTACTCAAAAAGTGTTGAAGGAAATTTCTGAAAATAAAGATGATTTAATTATGTTCATTGATGAAGTCCATACGATTGTAGGAGCTGGACAAGGTGGGGGGGAAGGCGGTCTAGACATAGCTAACGTTTTCAAACCAATGCTTGCTAGAGGAGAGTTGAATCTCATTGGCGCGACTACTCTGAACGAATATCAAAAGCACATTGAAACAGATGCAGCTTTAGAAAGAAGATTTCAACCGGTTATTATTCATGAGACGACTCCAGAGCAAACGATTATGATTTTAAGAGGTTTGCGCGATACTTTTGAAGCGTATCATAAGGTGACTATAACCGAAGAAGCTATTATTTCTGCAGTAGAGTTATCGGATCGATATATTCCTTCTCGTTTTTTACCTGATAAAGCCATAGACCTTCTTGATCAAGCGGCAGCTAGAGTTAAACTGATTGCCACTTCGCGACCTTCGGAAATTCAAGAAATCGAAGCTGAATTGCAGCAACTTCGAAGAGAACGAGATTACGTTGCAAATAGAAAGCAGTACGATAAAGCGGGCGAGCTTACAAAAGTGATTGAAGGAAAAGAAAGTGAGTTAAAGAAAATAACAGAAGAATGGGAAGCTGAAAGAGGCTCAGGGAGTACAGAGGTAAAACCTGAACATATTGCTCATGTGGTTTCACGTTTGACTGGCATTCCAGTGAACGAACTAACGACAGAAGAAAAAGACAAACTATTACGATTGGAAGAACAACTACATCAGCGCTTAGTAGGTCAAGAAGAGGCAGTAAGCGCTGTTTCAGATGCAGTTCGTTTGTCTCGTTCTGGATTACGTGAAGAAAATAAGCCTGTTGCTACTTTTCTTTTCTTAGGACCAACCGGGGTAGGTAAGACGGAGCTTGCAAAGGCTTTATCGGAAGTTATTTATGGAGATGAGAATGCATTATTGCGAATTGATATGTCAGAATACGGAGAACGGCATTCGGTGGCGCGTCTTGTAGGCGCTCCTCCTGGGTATGTGGGGTACGATGAAGGCGGTCAGCTCACTGAAAAAGTACGGCGTTCACCTTACAGTGTGATATTGTTAGACGAAATTGAAAAGGCTCATCCTGACGTGTACAATATCTTACTTCAAGTTTTCGATGATGGAAGACTTACTGATGGAAAAGGAAGAGTTGTTGATTTCACCAACACGATAATTATAGCTACCTCAAATTTAGGGTCAGATATTATTCGTACTCGATTAAACAGCGAAAGTACTTCTAAACAAGATTATGAAGACGTAAAAAAAGAGGTTATGACTGTATTGGGAAGTCATTTCCGTCCTGAGTTTTTAAACAGAATTGATGAAATTATTGTATTCAGTGCTTTAAGTAAGGATGAAATAAACGAGATTGTATCACTTCAACTACAACGTGTAGCGAAGAATGTGTCGAGACAAGGTATTACAATTTCTTTCGATCAAACTTTAGCTCTTCACTTTTCAGAAGAAGGATACAAACCTGAATTTGGTGCACGAGAACTCAAACGTGTAATCCGTAGTGAATTAGAAACGAAATTAGCTCGTGAAATTCTGGGGGGGTCTATTGAAAAAGGGGACAAAATCTTAGTTAAATGGGACGAACAATCCCAACAAATTGTTTTTGAACGAACAGAAACTAATGATGATAAACCAAGTTTGGAAGTATAACCTATATTTTCGAGAAGGTATAGGGAGCGCGAACGGGTTGGATTATGCGAAAATAAAAGCGCGATATTTTTTATGAATTATACCCTGTGTAATAGACATTGAAAAAAAGTCTATTGCACGGGGTTTTTGTGTACAAGGAACCGAACCATAAAGGATATTTCTCTCCATATGAAGGGAAATCAAATAGTCGAGAGTTTTGGAGTGATTTGACAGAAGGTTTTAAGCTGATAATGAAACAGAAAAACTTAGTTTTTTTATGTTTCATTGTCACTTCTTCCGGCCATCTTCGTGTATATGTATAATCTTTGCGTCACCGTCTTCGTAAAAAGCGAATTAGGCGAGGGGGCAGATGCTTTAGGAGTAATTGAAGGTGCGTATGCAACAGGCGCTTTGATGTTGGGGATAGTAATCTCTAGGTACAATAATTGGTTGAAAAATAGTTGGGCCATTCCTGTAGCGATCTTTATCATGGCAATTCCATTTATCTTGTTTAGTTTAAGCAATACCGTTCTGTTTGCAGCCATTAGTGTTTTCTTGTTAGGGGCAGCCTTTCAAATTGGTTTTACGATGTTTAATACGCTTCTACAAATTACACCACCAAAGTCTGTTGTAGGCAGGGTAACTGGATTCGCTAAAACTTTGCAAAGTCTCCTTACTTTTATATCGCTTATTTACTTCGGTAAATGGCTTGAGACACACTCGGTTCGAATACTATTCACTGGAATTTCTGTCATGTTAATAACGTTGGGATTGATGGTTTTAACAATGGTTTTTTTCTCTCAAAAACAATTGTTGAAAAACGAAAAGCATAGTACCTAGATAACTTGTTGAAAATCGCCATATGTATCCAGGTTATTATACTAATATTTAGACGAACAATGAATCTTGTCGCGTGCATAGGATAGGAGAGTGACTAAAACCCAAGAAAGATTCAATTACTTAACCTTTCAAAACGGTTCAAAAAGAAACTAGAGAGTTGATTTTTGATTAGTTTACATATGAGGGATTATCAGAAGTAAAATAAACAGCTAGATTTATGAAAAGAACCTATTACAAAGGGTGACTATTTTTTAATCGAGTTCCATTAGAGTAAGAATCTTAAAGGAGCTATTGCTTGCTGAATGTAGATACATTGTATATACTAAGTATATAAATAGTACTCTGAGGAGTTGATTCACATGCCGCAAATCAAGCAAAAAGTTAGTCACCGAGAGGCTAAACTTCAGAATTGGGGTAACAGTAAAGCAGTTCGGCTTACAAGAGATATCCTTGAGGAAGCCGGATTCAATGCAACTGATGATGCTGTATTTGATGTTGAGATTGAACCAAATCGAATTTCGTTAGTTCGAAAAAGCAAGTTAACTCCGTTTCAAAAGTTATTTGTTGGATACAATGGCGGAAAACCTGAACCTGAAGCACTTTGGGATGAAGTAGAACCAGTCGGAAAAGAAGAATGGTAAGCAGTTAATAGGCTCGAAAATCGTTTGCCTGTACTTAATCCTCAATGGAAAAGTACAGGCACTATTTAATTGGAGGAGTAGTGATGACAAGATTTTTTAAAGTTGGGGATATTATAAAGGTCGATATGTCTCCGGCAAAAGGGCATGAACAGCAAGGTTATCGTCCAGCCATCGTAGTTTCAGAAGAAAATGTACATAAAGAGACCGACTTAATTTGGGTCTTGCCAATCACAAATACGAATAAAGGATACCCCACTCATGTACCGGTAAATGGACGAACCAAGAATAACAAGAGCAGCGCAGCAAACAATCAGACAACTGGGTATGTATTGTGTGAAAAGATAAAGGCAATTGATCCATTGGCCAGAGCTGCAAGATTAACTGACGAGGCCGATCAAGAGTTGATTGAAGAATGCAAGGCTATTATCGATGCCATTACTTTTATAGGGTAAAGAAAGTAAGACCAATCGTAATGATTGGTCTTTTTGAGTACTGAAATTCATTCTTGTTCGTAAAAGTGTACTTTTGCGAACGGTTTAGTTGTCGTTTACATTTAAAAATAAAATAAGTATTGCTACTTTCTACAAATATAAACGTCTATTATGTAAAGGGGATGAAAGATATGAAAAAAAGATCGGTGTTTATAGTTATTGGAATTCTAATTATAGCTATAATTATATTTAAACCATTTCGTTTAGAACCGCCGACACCCAAAATTTCAGCAGCAGAGACGGAAATTCCTACAACACAAGGATCATATTGCTGGGATGGATTTTTATTTCCGCAGTGTGTAGACACCATTCATACTACTCCATTCGACATGACAGAATCACATACCCCAACTAGGGTATCAAAAAATGAGGAAATCGAAATTGAATTCCCTATCGGTTATCAACCCAAAACCTTGAGATTAGAACAGTGGCTTGATGAAAACAATTCAAAAGTTATTGAAATAAATAATGAAAAAATTAAAGCGCCTAATGAAAGTGGCAGTTATGTATATCATGTAATAGCTGACTGGAATCAGGGGGATGGAAATTATGCGTTCTTGATAGAGGTAGAATAAATTTAAGTTTACATATCATGAATTTATCGGAAGAAGATTGATGAGGTCAACATCTATCGCCAGAAAAAAAGGAAGCCCAAAAGCGAAATCTATCGCCGCTTGGCCTTCCTCTTTTGAGTCGGTTATTCCTCGTTCTCCAATTCTTCTATCAATCTTTTCATCTCGGCAATTTCTTCACGCTGCGTCTTGATGATCGCATCAGCCAGCTCTCTCGCTCGCGGATCTGAAATGTCTGCCCGTTCGCTGGTCAGGATGGCGATGGAATGGTGGGGAATCATCGCTTTCATCCATCCGGTGTCTTCTATTAATACCTGGCTGCGCACAAGCCATAGCGAAAGCGCGAATACCACAGCACTGCCGGCTAAAATAAAAGAATTTGCCTTTTTGTTTTTATACATCGGCCACATGAATAACATCATGACAATGGTCATCACAGAACCCATGATCAAAGCCATGTAGATTCTTGTTTCACTGAGTGTGATATGTTCGAATTGAAAAACATTTAAAAACATCAGCCAATACATCAGGAATGTAGAAGTTGCAATCATGACTCCGAATTTCACATAGTTGTTCACAAAATCCTCTCCTTCTATCATTTTAATTAACGATATCAACGATTTTTGTCTAGTTGGAATGAATGCCTTCCTTATCTGTATACCATTTGAGGTATTGAATAAACTCCATAGAAAATGCACAAAATACTATGGGAGAAAGGGTTCAAAAAACTCCCCCGCTGCTCTTTTAAGCCGGCTTATGCTCAAAGTACGAAAAAAACCGCTAATTTATAGGGGAATTAGCGGCCTTTCTTTGAACTGCCTATTCATCGATTTTATCAATACATGGAAGAACTATGGTACTGTCATTTCAAAAATTTACTCCGCTGATAATTCATCTTCAGTCACCCACTTATGATTGGTGACTTCCTCTCCTCCAGTAGTAGGGACGAAATCAACCATATAGACGGTCGTCTGTTCGGCAGAATCAATCGTAGCCGTTGCACCGTCCATTCCTTCCATATGGTCGGCGGAAATGGTCGCTTCATCGCCTGCTTCCAGTGGTTCATCTCCCGGGTTTTCCAGTTCTTCATGAATCACCCATTTGTGGTTTTCCACCGGTTCGCCGCCAGTCTCAGGCGTGTAGGTCAAGGCATAAGCGGTTGTATCGTAAGCTCCGACAATTGTTGCTTCAGCACCTTTCATGCCTTCCATGTGATCCGTTTCAATAATGGCCTGGCTTCCGACTTCAAATGTTGGATTTTGGGCTTCTTGCAAATCATCCGGCACTTCACCTGAACCGGAATGGTCCATGTTCATGTGTCCGGAATCCCCACTCATATTTTCTTCGGTTGCGTTGTCCATGTCCATCGGTTCTTCACTCGTCCTGCTATCTGTATTGCAGGCGCTTAATGTGATGGCTGCCACAAGCGACAGCATCCCCATCATCCATCTGTTTTTCGGCATTTCAATCTCCTTCTTTCTGCATTTGTCTGTAGTTACTTTACCCCTTAACTTTGCATATTGTGTGCAGGAATCATGACATTTAAATAGCCGCCCGATTGTGGCAAGTCCGTGAACCGCCGGATAAGTTCTCATTTATATAGAAGAAACTGCACAAAAAATCGAGATTTTTTCGCTAAACTGGAGGAGTACAATGATTTTTAGAAAAAGCAATTTGGAGGAATAATCAAATGACAAAAAAGAGAATATTGACAAGTATGCTGTCGGCTTTGCTTTTAGTGGCAGGCTGCAGCAACGGTACAGCAGAATCATTCGAAGTGCCGTTTGAAGGCAAAATGGATCATGTTCATGGGATGGGTTATGCAGGAAATGAGAACGGACTGTATTTTGCCTCGCATATCGGGCTGAAAATTTACCGGGAAGAGGGCTGGTTCGAAACGACGGATAATTTTCATGATTATATGGGCTTTAATGCAACAGATGAAGGATTTATTACGTCGGGTCACCCAAGTGCAGATTCGGAGTTGCCCAATCCACTGGGAATCCAGCGCATTATCGACAGCGGTGAATCCATTGAGGAGATTGCGTTTCAGGGAGAAACGGATTTTCATGCCATGGCGGTGGGATACAGCAGTAACGACATTTTCCTGATCAATCCGGCCAAGAATTCCCTACTGGAAGCCGGCGTATATAAAAGCGGTGATGAAGGCGAATCATGGGAACCTGTGAAAGCTGAAGGAATGGAAGGGGAAGTAGCTGCACTCGCCCTTCACCCGACGGATTCGAACTTTGTCGCTGCAGCTACGGAGGCAGGGATTTATTTCTCGCGGGATGCCGGAGAAACTTTTAAAGCCATTACAAACGGAAGTGAAACAGGCACAGCGGTGCATTTCACCGAAGACCAGTTGTATTTCGGAAGCTACGGGACAGCGGCGGCTCTGGTGAAGTATACTATGGAAAATGAAGAACTCGAGCCGGTGGATACACCGGATCTTCCACAAGATGCCATCGCTTTTATTGCACATAACCCGATGGATGAAATGGAACTGGCAATCTACACATTTGAAGGCAATGGCTACTTGTCGGAAGACGGATTACAGACCTGGGAAACGCTGCTGAAAGAGGGAAAAACCAAGTAGAAACCAGCTAGCCGTTTGAAAGACGAACCAAATCCGACGGCATTCGGCAGCAGTCTTTATCTTGATTGCTGCTAGCCAATCGACTTAAAGAGGGACGCCATGTTAAATCGACTTGCATTAAAAATCGGCTTGCTGTTTTTTGTGTTTATCATCATCATTGAATCGGTTCTGTTTCTAACGCTATATGTTACATTCGTCAATGAACGGGTGGATGAAGTCATGACCAATCTGCTCGCAAGAGGGAATACCCACAGTGAAGTATTGGAAGACAGTTTTGAACCAGCAACATTGAACCATGTGGCATTGATGGAATCGGCCTCCGACTTCATCGTGATTATTACAGATGCAAATGGCAACGAGTTGACCCACTCCGATCAGATTGAATCTGAAATGAGGAAAATGCTGGCACACACCGATTTTGATGAGGTTCCGCAGGGAGGGAAGGTCGTTGAAGGGCAATGGAACAAAAAAGAGTTTATTGCAACAGACAGCCCGATCACCATCGAAGGGGAACATCGAGGCCACGTGTTTATGTTTGCGGAGACGAATCATATCAAAGGGATGGTCAGTCACTTGCGTAACCAATTCCTGATTGTTGGCCTGATTGCTGTCGGATTGACCGTCATCACAATTTTTCTGTTATCCCGATTGATTACGCTGCCATTGATTCGGATGAAAGAAGCAACAGAACAGTTAAGCGGAGGGCACAACGAGGTCAGCCTGAATATTGGCCGAAACGATGAGTTGGGGGAGCTGGCGAATGCCATCACTGCGCTATCCAATGACTTGGAACATTTGAAAAATGAGCGAAATGAATTTTTGGCGAGCATTTCGCACGAATTGCGGACGCCATTGACCTATATCAAAGGATATGCCGATATCGCGAGCCGGCCGGATGCCTCCGAGGAAGAGAAAAGGGAATACATTGGCATCATCCGGGAAGAGACAGCCCATTTGACGGAATTGATCCGACAGTTGTTTGATCTGGCTCAGATGGATCATAATCAGTTCGCCATTCAGAAAGAGAAATTTTCACTGGAGATGCTTTTTGCATCCGTCGTTGCCTTGGTCCGGCCAGCTTTTGAAGAGAAACGGATTTCATTGGCTGTCCATTGTGAGCCTGAAATTATCACTTTCATTGATCCCGAACGTTTTCAGCAGGTATTGCTGAATGTCCTGGACAACGCCCGCAAGCATTCTCCTGAAGGAACGCGGGTGGTAGTACAGGGAGTCCAAGATGAAGATACCATCACTATAAGCATCCGGGATGAAGGAGAAGGCATACCGGAAAAAGATCTTCCTTTTGTCTTTGGACGATTGTATCGGGTCGATAAATCCAGATCCAGACAGTCCGGAGGAAGCGGTCTTGGCTTGGCGATTGCGAAAGAGATCGTCGAATCACACGGTGGTCTCATGACGCTTCAAAGTGAGTACAGACACGGGACAACCGTCCGGATTGAACTGAAAAGGGGGGATTCGCTTGCAGAAAGTGCTGTTGGTTGATGATGAAAAACGAATGCTGGATTTAGTGGCGTTGTATTTGAAGCCGCATCAGTTCCTCTGTAAAAAAGCCCTGGGAGCCCATGAAGCCCTCGACTATTTGGAAGCGGAACCTTTCGATCTCGTCTTACTGGATATTATGATGCCGGAAATGGATGGCTGGGAACTGTGCCGCGAAATCCGGAAATTTTCGGATGTGCCAATCATCATGCTGACGGCGCGGGAACAGCAGGGGGATATTGTGAAGGGCTTGAACCTGGGGGCTGACGATTACATCACCAAGCCGTTTAATGAAGATGAGCTGCTGGCCCGGATGGGAGCGCTGCTTCGCAGAAGAACGCCGAAAAACATCATTGAAGTTGATGGGCTGGTTTGGGACGAAGACCGGTTTGAACTCACGTACGGCAAACAGATCATCAAATTGACGCCAAAAGAATTTCTCATGGTGGGCCATCTGATGAAAAATGCCGATAAGGTATTTACGAGAGAGCAGCTGATCCAGCTGATCTGGGGATTCAACTCAGAGACGGAAGGGCGGACCATCGATTCGCATGTGCGAAATGTCCGGGAAAAAATCCGCCAGTCCGGTTTTCCGGTCGATGAACATTTCCTCACGGTGTGGGGGATCGGCTACAAATGGATTCATGAAGCAGAATGATGCTTGATAAAAGAAAAAGGTCCGTCGGAAAATATTTCCGACGGGCCTTTTTGAGTAAGGTTATGCTGCGTTACGGCAAGCTTCTGCACATCTGCGGCAAGCTTCCGCACAGCGTCTGCAATGTTCATGATGATCGGCGTGCTTCTCACATTCCTCTGCGCAAGCTTCGCAAATGGTTGCGCAAACGGCTACCAGTTTGGAAACGAACGGCGAATTGCGGGTAATGGCATGTTCCAGAAATGCGCAAATGTCCGCGCATTCCCGGTCTAATCGAATACACTTTGCCACCATCTTCACATCGTCTTCCTGCAGACAAGCGTCAAAACAATGGTTACATTCCGCCGCGCAATCGTGCAATGCCTGAATCAATTCCTGATGTTGTTCATGAGCCATGTCAAAACCTCCATTTTTTATTTTTTGCTTCAGTTACTGAATTTCCCTCTATATTCCAGACTAAACGGAAATACCGAAACTCCATAGAAACTGCACAAATCTAGTAATACAACAGCAAAATCCTTCTGAAAAACCAGAAAGCTTATGTGTCGACAACTTATTGATTCACCCAAAGCAAAGGAGTTGGGTTAGAAGGCTTGCAGTTTACAGACGGCATAAAAACAATAACAAAGTAAAAATCGAACGAGTTACTTGATATACCCTAATGGGGTATGTTACGTTTAAGGAAATCTTACTTTAGGAGGAAAAATAATGATTGAAACATTAAAAGTGCAAGGCATGTCCTGTGGCCATTGTATAAATTCGGTTGAAAATGGCGTCGGTGAAATCGAAGGGGTATCATCTGTTACAGTTGACCTTAAACAAGGTGAAGTGGCAGTAAATTATGACACCGGCAAGACATCGTTAAACGTAATCCAGGAAGCGATTGAAGAACAGGGATATAACGTCGTATAAGAGTGCTTCCACAGCACTCTTTACTTTTAAAAGCAGTATACCCCCAAGCAGTATACTGCGGCTGTTAAGAATGTAAAAAAGCTAATTGCAAGAAAGAAACTCTATTTTGAAGGAGGCGTACTCAATGGCTAAAAATGAGAAAGACCATCATCATCATGAACCGGCAGATCACAGTAAAATGGATCATTCCGAACATGTTGGTCATGCTTACCATGAAGACCAGGTGGAAGAGGGGATTCATGACGGCATCAGCCCTTCCACAACCAATAATCACCATGCCCATCATAATCATGGCGATCATGATCACAGTGAACACGAGCATCATCACCACGGGAACTTCAAGGAAATTTTTCTGAAGTCGCTGCCCTTGGGGATTGTCATTCTATTATTGTCGCCAATGATGGATATTCGGCTGCCCTTCCAGTTTACCTTCCCGTACTCGGACATTGTGGTCGCGGTATTAGCGACCATCTTGCTGATTTATGGCGGAAAACCCTTCTATCAGGGGGCAATCGCAGAATTCAAGAAAAAAGCGCCGGGCATGATGGCCCTTATTTCGTTAGGGTTGTCCGTTTCTTATTTGTATAGCATTTATGCGGTGTTGGTCCGCTATGTGACCGGCGAACATGTTATGGACTTTTTCTTTGAATTTGCTTCGTTGCTGCTGATCATGCTTCTTGGGCACTGGATTGAAATGAAAGCGGTGGGAGAAGCAGGAGATGCGCAAAAATCGCTCGCTGAATTAGTGCCGAAAGATGCGCATGTGTTATTGGACGACGATTCGATTGAGACGCGTCCCGTAACCGAGTTGAAAGTCGGAGATCTGATACGGGTTCAGGCCGGTGAAAATGTTCCGGCAGACGGCATCATCAAGAGAGGAGCCTCCCGGATCAATGAAGCTCTTTTGACGGGGGAATCTAAACCCATTGAAAAAGGAGTCGGAGACAAAGCGATCGGCGGTTCGACGAACGGTGCAGGCATCTTGTATCTTGAAGTACAGGAAACCGGTGACCAGTCGTTCCTTTCTCAAGTGCAAACCTTGATCAGCGAGGCTCAAAAGCAGCCTTCAAGAGCCGAAAATCTGGCTCAAAAAGTGGCCGGCTGGCTATTTTATATCGCCATTGCAGCAGCTGTCATCGCGTTTGTCGTTTGGCTGTTTATAGCAGATTTTCGAACCGCAGTTCTCTTTACGGTCACGACGCTGGTCATCGCTTGTCCGCACGCTCTCGGCCTCGCGATTCCGCTGGTTATTGCACGAAGCACCAGTTTGGGTGCAAGCCGTGGGTTGCTGGTGAAAGACCGGGAAGCATTGGAACTGGCAACGAAGTCCGATGTGATGATACTGGATAAAACAGGCACCTTGACTACTGGTGAATTTAAATTACTGGGCATGGAAACGCTGGATGGCCAATATACCGAAGCTGAAATCGCGGCCCTTATGGCAGGGATTGAAGGCGGATCGAGCCATCCAATCGCCCAATCGATCGTCCATTATGCTGAAAAACAGGGGATTCAGCCTGTCCGCTTTGATTCGATTGATGTCGTGTCGGGTGCCGGCGTGGAAGGAAATGCCAATGGCCGAAAGTATGAATTGATCAGTCAAAAGGCACTTGGAAGGGATGTAGCGGTGGATGTTCCGAAAGGGGCCACATTAAGTATCCTGGTTGAAGACGGGAAACCGATCGGTACGGTTGCATTAGGTGATGAATTAAAAGAAGCGAGTAAAACGCTGATACAGGCATTGAAGTATAACGGGATACAACCAATCATGGCCACGGGTGATAATGAAACGGCTGCTCAAGGGGTGGCGGAGGAACTGGGTATTGAATACAGAGCCAATCAGTCTCCACAAGATAAATATGACTTAGTGGAATCACTGAAAAACAAAGGGCAGACGGTCATCATGGTCGGTGATGGCGTAAACGACGCCCCATCTCTTGCAATTGCAGACGTCGGCATAGCAGTCGGTGCCGGAACTCAAGTCGCCATCGATTCCGCTGATGTGATTTTGACGCAATCGGATCCGGGGGATATTGAATCCTTTATCGAATTGGCCAACAAAACAACCAGTAAAATGAAGCAGAACCTCGTATGGGGAGCCGGTTATAACTTTATTGCCATTCCCATAGCGGCGGGTGTTCTAGCTTCCATTGGGATCACATTGGCTCCTGCAGCAGGCGCAGTTCTAATGTCCGTGTCCACGATTATCGTGGCAATCAATGCGATGACATTGAAACTAAGAAATCGAGGTGTCTAACATAGGGTTTACTTGTCGTACACGAAAAGTGCTGCTTCCCAAAAGTTGAATTTCCTTTAACCTTGGGGGCACAGTTTTGTATTAGGTTAAAGTCAAACGCAGGTTTGAAGACTTTGGATAATTAAATATTGTTTTATGGTTTACATATGACACCTTATCGGAAGCAGAATCAATTACTAATGAAATCGGGCGGTTCACTGAAGCTCAAAAAGAATGAGGAACTCCGGTCTTTTCGATAACTGGCTAAAGACTATAGCTTTCATGGTTTTCGACAAAAATCGCCCAACCAGTTAGCTGGTTGGGCGTTTATATTTGGATGACAGTTGGTAAAAAGTCGCTGTCGATAATTTTTTTCAAGCTATCGATGGTTTCTTCATAAGACACATCTTCAGCCAGGAACGTTTTCGTATTGCGGTTATAGTCCTGCTTATAGAAATCGGTGCTAATGATTTCATTCAATGTCTTTATCAGTTCATAGCCAGGCTGACAGGAAGCCGTGTCCCGACCATCTCTTCGAATCTCGATCACCTCAGGAATTAGTAATTTCAATCCTGCTGCATCGACGAATCCACTTCCTTCAATCATATGCAGATCGTATAGGTGCCTTGAATAGCGAGTACTTTCTTTTTTTTCGTAATAATCGCAGATGGCAAAGATTTTATCAAGAAACGTCCGGTCGATCGTCTGCACATTCGCCGCAAATGGTCTCATCTCGTATTCATCCAAAAACCGTTCTTTTTCCGCTTCGTCGCCCTCTGCAGCCATAACGAACTTCGTGATGTAATTGCTTACTCCAAGCTGTTCGAATGGAAAGGGCTTATAGGCGACATTCGTTTCCACAAGGATGTGAGGGGACATCTCATCGTCACCTTCAAATACTTTTCGATAGGCAATTTCATACTCATTGAACTCCCGGCCTGATCGAATCTGATCCGGATTAAGCAGGGAAAATCCGAGGTCCTCAATCACAAATTCGATCGCCGCTTTCAGCTTCTTTTTTTCGCTTCTCGGCAGCTTATTGTTGTCTCCAAGCGGAACGCTGAGATCTAGGTCTTCTGAAAAACGCTTGATGACATCGTAGCACTTCGAGAGGGAGGTTCCGCCCTTAAATACAACGCCAGGGAAGACGGAAACCAGCCGCTTCAGAAGCAGGGACACATAATAATCCTTTTCAATCTGGAAATTCTGCAGTCCATACGCTGCAGCCGCTGACCGGACCAACTCATTAAACAACTCGTTCTCTTCGTGCAATCGCATCTAATAACCCCAATTCATATACTCTCAGTTTTGTTTTTATCGGGTACACATCGAGATATTCCTTCACTTCCCGTTCATTCAATGACACGCCCTCTAGATAGGACAAGATTTTCTCTTTCACCACTTCAAGCGGTTTTTCACTGTACTGCTCATAATTATTCAATAGGTCGAGCACTTGAAGAAGCTTGTAGTTGGATTTATTCACGTTTACTCTTGGTTTTCGGATGATGAACCTTTTTTTGTATACATTTACTTCCCGCTTGGCGGCGGAAGCATTATTTGTCACGATGGTCGCAACCGCTGCTGTTTGGGAAGTCAGGCCCAAAGCATTGGCGAAATTGGTACCTGACTTGTAACCGATGATACGATCCCGATCCTCTAAAAATTTTTTTCGCACAATCTGGTCTGTATCTAGCACAGCTGAGCCGAACAGCGGTTTCTTTTTTGGAATGAAGTAGATGCCGTTCTGGACTTTCGCCAGCAGACCTTTGTCAGAAAGGCGCTTGATATACTGCCTGAGGGTACTTGGATTCAGCTTGAGCTCCTCTTTTAGTTGCTCCGTGAGAATAGGTTCATCGTATCCGTATTCATCTAATAGATATTGATAAAGTTCCATCGGTACTCACCTCTTTCCTATATTGTAACATATTTAAAAAATAAAATTCAAAAAACGTTACACTCGATATGGCTGAAACCCAAAGGAGAACTTCTATTTTTTTAAGTGACGGGATAGTTCGTTAATAAAATAGAGGAGAGAGATATGGCCATTTAGAGCTACATTTTCTCCTGATATGTTCGTAAAAGTGTACTTTTACGAACGCTTTGAACCAGAAGAATCTATGAAATATAAAAGACGGTTGTATCACTATGCTTGGTTAAGGTGGAGTCTATATTTTATATACGAATCAGGGATGCATTGATATACTAAAAACTAGAAGAGAAGGAGGGAATTGGGATGAGGATCTTTTCAAAAGCTTTAATAGGAGCAACTGCTACCCATGGTATTTATTTCATGACTACTTTTGCAGTAGGATATATAAAAACGGTGAATTACAAATCAGATTGGGAAGCCGCTTGGGCAAACGTAGAAAATCTGCAAAGCGAAGTTGCTTTCGGCTATGCACCTTCTCCTTTTCTGTACGTAGGTTCGTTTTTAGTGACGGTATTAGCATGTGGAATTATTTTAAGAAGGTATGAAAAATTCTCCTCCAATTCTTCTGAAACAGGGGTATCATAAACCTTTGATTATTAGCGAATCTGAATGTAACTTAAGTGCAGTTAAGTTACATTCACTTTTTGAAATTACATTAATTAAGATTTGGGAAGTCGTTGAAAGCGGGGGAAGGAAATTGTTGCGTAGATGGAATCTTTTTTTAACAGTGGTAGTTCTTATTTTCATGATATCGTGGTTCATTATTCCAGGATTTGAAGTCCCTAATTTTCTTGTATTTTTGGTAGGATCTATTTTATTTCTATCACTTGGTATAGAACACTTAAGAAATGAAATGAAAACAGTAGGGTATCTATACATATGTGTAACATTTATAGGCTTTCTGGCTGTGATTAGCGAATTGTTTTAGTAACAAGCTATTCGATTTTTTTCTTTAGTTCTGAATGTAACTTATTGTGAATTAAGTTACATTCAGAACCAGCAATAAAAATAAATCCTGCCAGGTGGATTCCATGTTAAAACTATTAATTTTTCCTATTTTATTAGCCATTTTATTCTTTTCAAATGCTTTAATTACTTCTAATTTGGTATTTCTCATAGCAGGATTCTTGATTTTCTTTTACGCAACTGAATTTTTATTAAAAGGTGATCGGGATATTTTCAAAGTTAAAAACAAAGCATTTGCTTTGGTTATTTTTACGATATTCATTGGTTCAATTTTATTTTCAGCTTATTATGTCAGCTTTAGATAAGGGATTTTGAATGTAACTTATTAGCAATTAAGTTACATTCAGATTCAGCGTTAAGGGGATTTATATGATTTTAGGTTATACTGTTTTTTTGTATTTTCGATACTTATAAATTAGCGAAATCAACATGCCTATAGTTAAGATTATCGGCAAATAAAGTTTAACGAATGAGCCACCTTCATACATGTAAGCAGCAAAATATAAAAATCCTACTGCCAATACACCTGTCCAAAGTGACCGAATAAATTTCTCCCTATCCGACAGATTCCAGTAAAAAAATTTTATGTTCATCGTCTCCTTTAAACTTTTTAAGACTGATATTATTAATATCCTGAATTATTCATACCTTCGTCAAAAGGCATGGTTCTAGCCAAAAGTCGATTAGATTTCCGTTCTTTTGAAAGAATGGTGTTTATTTTTTTCTTGGATACAGTTTTTTCAGAATTCAGTTCTGAAAATTACCCTTTTTGGGCAGACTTCTCCCTTGGAATTAACCCTGATTTTAAAAACGTGTCAAATGAGCAGGTTATTCTATCTGTAATCTTTGAATTCGGCCAAGCACCTTCCAAAAGAAGTTTTGATAGACAAAACTTGAAGATAATTTAAAGTGTAGGGATCTCCCTGACTTTACTAACTTACTTGCCACTTTAATAAGTCGTGTTCGAATAGTTTCAATTTGCATCTTCTTTTGTTCAGGTGGTAAAGCAAGGGTTCGCAGCCAATTCGTTAAGTTATAAGCTAGAAGACTCAACATCATTCTTACCTCGTTCACTTGAAAAAAATGACTATTCATTTGATCGAATTTGAAACCATTCTTGGCCTCCTTGATATAGTTCTCCATCGTCCCTCTTTTTTGGTACGCACGGACGATATCTTTTGGAGAAAAGGCAACTTCTAAATTGGTCACAAAAAATGAATGGATAAACAACAGTTCACCTGCTGGACGTATCGATTGTATAATCACTTTTCTAGGTTTAGACCATGACTTCGCTTGATAAATCGTTTCTTCAAAATAGCATTCGGTCTTTGTGACATCTGAAGGCAAAGAGGTAGGACGGTATTCTTCCGCAATCTGTTGAAGTTGAGCATTAGACTTTAGTCGAATGACGTAATAAACCGATTCTTTTTCGCACAAATCATATAAAGCAGGGACGGCAAAACCACTATCTCCGCGAACAAATAATGAAGTTTCCGGGAATTTCTCGTTGTAATGTTCAATAAGTGGTTGTATAAATTCAATTACACCGTTAGAAGTGTACACATTTCCAGAACGCAGCTTTGCCTTCAAAAAGTCGCCGGTTACACCATCAAAAGCGACTAATGGATGGAAACCAATGGTTCCATAATGAGCATTGTAAGCCGCTGACTCTTGATGCCCGTAGGTATCTGAATGAGTTGAATCCAAATCAAAGATAAGTGCTTTAGAATCTCTGAACGTATGAACTTTATCGATCAGCTCTTGATTGGCCCGTTCTAATTGTTCGATAGATGTTTGATCAAACCGTCTAAAAAAGCGAGATAAACTAGGCTGGGAAGCTAAGGCCGGTGTTCCAATGATTTGGGTGAACACAGGATCATTCGTTAGCTGGTCAGCAGCGTCATCTTCTGAATAGCCGGCAATCATTTGATAGATCTTTTGACGAAGTAAATTTTCATTTGAATGAACAAAGTAAGTTCTGGAATCTTTCAAGTTTAAGTGTTTAGCCAACGTCTTTGAGAAACCCATTTTCTCATCGAATTCTCTAAAGATGAATTCACCTGTATCAGAGGAAAGAGAACCTCCATCATTCGCTACTTTAATTTGACGATTGAAATCAAGAGTTAATTGGGGTAAAGTAGCCATTATAAGAATCCTTTCTGATGGCTATTTTATGGTGATTTAACTTTATCAGAAGTGGATTCTTTTTTCATTTTTTTAATGCATTAAATTTGAACGAGAAAGCTGATTAGATAGGCGATATTAGCCTATTTTAGAAAATCTGTGAATAATTCAGGATATAGTATACTTTTTTATACTATGTAACAATAAAGTGTGTACTTTTAAAGATGGAATGTTATGTGATATATTAATGGATGAAGTTTCTAATTTGAGGAGGAGGTAGAAAAATGGTTAATGTAGCGCTATTGGTTCGACTTGAAGCAAAACCTGGAAAAGAAGCGGAAGTTGAAAGCTTCCTACGTGGGGCCCTACCTGTGGTTCAGGAGGAGTCAGAAACGATCGCATGGTTTGCGATCCGACTTGGACCTACGACATTCGGCATCTTTGACGCATTCCCGGACGACACAGGTCGTCAAGCACACCTTTCTGGTCAAGTGGCTGCGGCATTGATGGAGAAAGCTCCTGAACTTTTCGCAGAGCCACCAGTGATTGAAAATATTGACGTACTTGCTTCCAAGCTTCCTAAATAAAGTCATATTATCGCTGCCATCGTATCTGTCCAGAGACAGTGGATGGCAGTTTTTTGATTATTAGTTTTGGCGTGAGCTATATAAAGTGGAACACCTATAGGGAGGGGAAGCGGACAAACTGCTTCTTTTTATTTATCAATTAATCCGATTAATGGAATAAAAACTAGGAGAAATCATTTACAGCTACCTATTTTATACCGTTTCAGTTAATACCCAAAGTATAAATTAAAATGATTTGGGTAAGAAGAAGTTCTCTTAATCGCAACTTTTTATGGCCTTGTACAAGTTTAGAACGATGCACGGCCTTACCGATGGATGTATATAACACAGCGCTTACAAGAGAATCTGCACCAAATTTACTCCTTATTTTATCTACTACATATCTGAGCTCTCTTTTTTTCTAGCCACCGCTCAATATGTTAAAACGATTTTCCACTAACCTGTCACGTTCGTTGACAAAATGGATGGCTGAGCGAAATCGAAACTCATTTATGAAAGAATAAATAATAGAATAGTTCTAAAATTTTAGTAGTTCTTTTTTGAAATTTTTTAGTAAAATAGTACATTTTACTCAATTCGCTATTTATCGACAAATTTATATGTGCTAATATACCTAATGGGGCAAATTTTACGAAAGTAAAAGACGCAAAGTCACGGACTTACAGCATATTCACGCCATGGTAGCCGGGCCGCCAGGATTCTCCCTGTAATTTCCCTTTCATAATTTGCCTGAATTATAGAGAAGGGTGCTATTTAATTTGAAAACAATTCTGCTTGCAGATGATTCTGTCTTTATGAGAACATTTTTAAACCTAGATTATTCATAGCACCATAATAATCAAAGAAAATCTCCTGGATTTCAAGAAATCAGCTGTTTGTAAGGAATGTATCACGTTCTTTGCTTGGACAATAGAAGAAAAATGAGATTTTTATATATGAAACGCTTCTTTGATGGCGAGTTGACCTAAAAAAGGGCAGACTTCACCCTTGTACGTGAATGAATTTCAAAATTTCAGGGGACTTTATAATGTTTTAGGTTTGGATCAACCGCAGCGTCTTAAAGAACTCTTCCTGGTAGACGAAGGATTTCGACAGTTTCAAATGAAGATAACGGCCCGATTTCGTAAGTTTCGCTCCTATTTTGATTACCAAGCTTCTAAACGTTCCCATCCGAAACGATTTAAGCGCGGCAGTAAAGAATAGATTCTTCGCAGCGATATGTAAGTTATAGGCGATGAGGGCGATCATCATTCTTGCGCAGTTGGCCGTAAAATCATGGCTGCTTGTATATTTACAGCCAAAATCATTTTTGGCTTCCTTAATAAACAGCTCCATTTCTCCTCGTTTTTTGTAAAGCCGGAAAATCATCTTTGGTTCGGAAGTCAGGCCCGTCACAATGAAAGTATGGGTAAAGAGAAGTTCGTTTGCTTGCCTTTCATATCGAACAACTACTCTTCTTGGACGATCCCAGGAACTTGCCTGATAGTCAAATTCATCATAATGAACCTCCCCATGTTCAGAAGAAGGAGAAGGGGCAGGGCTTATTTCTTCCGCCATGGAATGAAGTTTTGCGTTTGCTTTTAGCCGAATGACATAATGAACTTGTTTCGCTTCGCATGTTTTATACAAGGAAGGGATGGCAAATCCACTATCACCACGGACGAGAATATCCATATGCGGAAGCTTGTTTAAGTATCCTTCGATAATATCTGTCACCATGTCTTCCGCCCCTTTCGATGTATATTGTTCTCCAGAGCGATTAACCGCACGGAGACACATACCTGTCATACAATCGAACGCTAACAAGGGGTGAAATCCAGTTGTTTTGTAATGCACGTTAAAGGCACTTTTTTCCTGATTTCCATAGGTTTGAAAATACGTGGAATCGACATCGATCGTGAGCTGTTGTTGATCTAAACGTTGATGAACATCGATACTTGCCTGAAGGAGGAAATCATTGCTTTGGTCTATGTTTTCGGATGTGAGAACACCATATGTTCTAGAAAGGGTTAAGGGTTGGTTGACTAGCCAAGTAGTCCTTTTCTGTAACCAGAGTAAATGTGGGATCGTCCACAAGGTGTTTCGCAGCGTGATCGCGGTGATATCCCGCTAGATGTTGAAAGACAAGTTGCTCAACAACGGACGGATAGCTATGTTCATGGAAATTCCGGTTATCTTGAATATGCAGGGTGTTATGAAGAGATTGGAAATAGCCGATCTTTTGTGCGGCCTCTTTATAAAGCATAAGCCCTCCATCCGAAGTAATTCTTTCATGGGATAGACCTATTTTCAAAGTAGGGTTGAAGTTTGTTTTCATTTCGTTTAAAGTAGCCATAAGGGAACCTCCAATGTTTGGGTTTAGACACTTTGAACATAACAGAGGCTTCCCTTTTTTTGTACTCTTTTTTCACTTTTTAGGTGAGGGATAACAATAGAGAGAATGCTTGGTACATATGTGATTAGAAGTGTTTTAAAGATTTTGGTGAATAATCTAGGAATATACTGTCTGATTTCCAATTGAGTTTCATTTTTTCAAAAAAGAGGAATTTTGACGAACCGTTTATAGAGTGTTGAATGTAACTTAATTAGCATTAAGTTACATTCAACACCTTTATTTCACCGATCTTCGAAGAGCGAGAGATAAGAATGGAGTTGCTAGAAAAAATGATACATTCAAAAGGCTATTCTGTATGGATATAAATTCGCGCTTTTGAAAGAATATAAGTTTACATATCGCAAAGTTATCGGAAGTTCTTTAAAAACAAATACAAGAAAGGAAGAGGGAAGCCAACTTATCAGCTTTTTCTCTTCCTTTCATTTAAAATCACTTATGATTCAAAGCTTGATTGATAAATTGGTATAGCTCGCCATCTATTTCATATTGCAGTTCGTTCCCCGGGTTTTCGGCGTGGAAATGTTCGGCTTGCTTGCGGAAAGTCCTATCGTCTTCGGAAAAGGTATTCACGATGTCATTCCATTTTTTCGCTAAATGCTGTACTTTTTGATCGGTAGGAGAAGCGCCTTTTTCTTTTTCCAAACGAATTTCCTTGATAAGACCGTTAAATTCTTGCTCTGCCTGCTTTAAAAGTTTTTTGTCGGCATTTTCATATCTGCTTTCCATGATATCCAATTGCTGCTTCGAAAAGTATTTTTCCTTATTCATTTTCAGCGCCTCCATTAATTTTGTAAGTTCTGAAATAGACATGGTCCGATTGCTGCGTGCAGCCGATAACGCATTTTCCAACTCCGCTACTAGTTTTTGCTGAACCTCTATCTCTTTTTTGACTCGAGAAATTTGGGTTTGCAAAATCTCCGCAACGGTTTGTTCCTCCGGATTAGACAATAGAAGTTGTATTTCTTCTAATGACATTCCCATCTGCTTTAAGGACAAAATTGGCTGAAGGCGTACCAAATCTGCTTTTGTGTAAAGCCGATGCCCTGACTCCGTATACTGAGAAGGTGAAAATAAACAGATTTGATCGTAATAGCGTAAAGTTCGAATCGTTAAACCCGCCAATTCGGCAACTTCTCCGACTTTCCAATGTTCCTTCATTCGCTTAGCCTCCATTTAACAACATTTCTATTCACCAACTAAAACCGAGAAATTCGAAGTTAGAAGAGTTGCTGCATCTCCTTTTGCTCAAACGTGTAGGTTTTCCCGCAAATATGGCAAAAAGCTTCAATGTCTTCCTTTCGTTCAATGCTCCGTTTGATTTCCTCTTCACTCAATGAATAAAGCATGCCATAGAACATTTCTTTACTGCACCCGCAGAAAAATTGACAGGAGCTATGGCCGATGATTTTTGCATCTCCAAACAACTGGGTTAACGCTTCTTCGCTGTCACTCGCTTTTTCAGCGTTTAGTTTACTGAAAATATCCGGATTTGCTTTTATAATCATTTTCACTTCTGAAAGCAGTTGTGGTGGTGCACCGGGAAGTAGTTGTGCATATAGTGCATGGCTGGAAAGAAGGGAAGCTCCATTATCCAACTGAATGTCGGAATAAAGATAGGTCGGCGTCTGATCACTCTGGATAAAATAGTTGGCGATATCATCCGTGATATTTTGATTTGGCATATCGGTAATGCTGGTGAATTGATTCATCTCAGAACCCTTTATGACACGGATCATCCCAGAAGGTCCAATCAAGTCTTGCATCGACTTTTCTTCTATTTCAGAGGATCTCAAAAGTTCCTCATTCAGGTATCCTCTGACATTTCCATTTGCTTCTGCTTCCGCAAAAATTTTATGGTGAGAGTTGCTCAACGTTATCTGGAGGCTCATTCGCTGGTTCCCTTTGAGCGTACCAGAGAGTATGCTCATCGCGGATACCGTTTTGCCCAACATCAGTTTAAGAGGTCTAGGAAGTTCCTGGTTTAAAGCAAAGATATTTTGAAGCAGCTGGGTATTATCAATAAAATATAGACGAATCTGTTCTTCATTAATTAATGCCTTAACAATGAGATTTTGCATAACGATTCCCCCCTTTGCAAAAGTAAGCTAGTTTTACTATAAAACATTACCCTACGTAAGGTTCAAGAAATAAATGAAATTTTTACGATATTTATTTTTAGTTAACATATGAGCAATTATCGGAAGCCCCTTGCTT
The DNA here is from genome assembly GCF_057031095.1 of Planococcus alkaliphilus. Taxonomy (NCBI): domain Bacteria; kingdom Bacillati; phylum Bacillota; class Bacilli; order Caryophanales; family Caryophanaceae; genus Planococcus; species Planococcus alkaliphilus. Next base: position 3,549,204 of record NZ_CM168060.1, on the reverse strand, counting down.
CGAAGGGACAGAAAAAGTTATGCTGCTCAAAGAGCAGGTTCTCTCCTGCTTAAACAACTACATGAATCCTTTTAGTTTGTTATTAATAAATAAACCTCCACTTTTGAACAATTTTATTATTATGGATTACAATGGATTCCTTAAGACAAGTGGTTTGCAAAAAAATTTAAACGTATATATTGTTAGTGCGTAGAAAGATTAGGAGCAGTGGGCAGGGCTTCGCTGATTGAGGGTAGAGCATATCCCAAACCTTGAGTCTTCTGTAACAATGGGGCAGGTACAATTTTGAAAAGAAATAGACCATCTCTGTAAGGGGTAGGCCCATGAAATCCCCTCTTTTTTAAGTGGCCTGAGTTTGCCGACAGATGTAAAAGTAGAAACCCCAGTAAGCTAGAAGATAGGACAAATGCGAACATCATGAAGAGGACCGGTTCAGCAAGACTGATAAAATCGCTGCTAATAAGAATAAAGCAGCGCTGTCTCCGTCTAAAAAGACACGAAAAGCAGCCATGAAGGCTGCTTTTTAGCATTCTATAGCTATGAATAAGTTGTCGGGTCATTCATTTATATATGCTTAACAACTTCTTTAAAGAATCTCCAGAAATTTTGGACGGAAGAAATAGAGAGGTTTTCCCCTGGCATATGTAAATTTTTGGATGTCGGTCCAGCTGCAATCATATCCATCGGGCGGTTTGTTTTTTTAGCAAACACACCACATTCAAGACCGGCATGCAAAATGAAGAATTCAGGTGCTTTGCCGAACATTTCCTGGTAGACCTTGTGAAAGACTTTTTTCACCTCTGAAGATGGGTTGTATTCCCATTCCGGACAATCCGCCATTATATGGACTGTCCCGCCCACACACTCAGTCAAATAGGCAATCTGATTGTAAATCTCTTTGTAAGCACTTTCCAAAGAACTTCTTGTCATCATCTGGATGACCGCAGTCTCATTCTCTAAATGAATTGTGCCCAAGTTGACCGAACTCTCAACAGCACCAGCGATTTCCGCATCCATTCGGACAATTCCGCTGTGACTGAGATAAAGAAAGTCTAAAAGTCTTTTCTTAGATAAATCAGATAGAAAATTGTCCGGGCCGTCCAGGCATTCTTGAACTGTGATTTCCATATCGGGTTCTGTCACCCTATATTCGTTTTTATAGGTTGTTCGGTAGGACAGAACTGTCTCAATTACTTTTTGTTTCTCTTGAGCATTCACGAAAATTACCGCTTCTGTTTCCCGCGGGATTGCATTATAATGAATGCCGCCGCTTATGTCTCCAAGCATGTAGTTTACTTCATGGCTGAGTGACACCAAGGTTCTCGCCATCAGCTTGTTGGAATTGACCCGTCCTCGGTGTATGTCCTCTCCGGAATGACCACCTGTCAACCCGCGGATGCTTATATTCAATACTGTCATTCCGTTTGGAACAATGGTTGTTCTCTCTAACGGGACCTCAATTCTGACGACTGGGCCTCCTGCACAGCCAACAACAAATTTCCCTTCCTCGTTGGCATCCAAGTTAATCAGCACATCGCCTTCCATCTTTGCCATGTCAAAGTGTTCGGCGCCGACGAGTCCCCTTTCTTCATCACTAGTGCATATTAATTCCACATTCGGATGCTCTGCATCTTTATCGGCCAAGAGGGCCAATGCCAGTGCAACTCCTATTCCATCGTCTGCGCCCAGCGTTGTTTCTTTTGCGATAATTCGGTCTTCCTCGATTTCGATTTTTATCGGGTCGGTGTCAAAATCGTGCACAGTCTCTTTATCCTTTTCGCACACCATATCTGTATGAGCTTGCAAGATGATAGTTGGTCTTGATTCGTATCCTTTTGTGGCAGGTTTTTTAATGACGATGTTCAGTTTTTCGTCCTTCCACCAATCAAATCCGTGTTGCTCGGCAAAACCGATCAAGTAAGCTACCACATTTTCTTCTTTTCCAGAACAACGCGGGATTCTGGTCAAGTCTTCGAAGTACCGAAAAACTTCTTTAGGTTCTATACTTTCTAATAATCTGCTGCTCATGAAATAACTCCTCCTTCTTTTAGCCAATCAAAATGGTCACTTCAACTAAAGCTATTACAATTCCGACAAAAAAGGAAGTAGTTCCAGGCAAACTCTATCCAAATGAGTAGGAGCCTTGTCTTTATTAGTTCCCTTATAAGTATGGAAATTTTTATGATGGTTAAGGATAATAAGGCAATAGATGCCCATGGGTTGCATTTTTACATTCTTCTCTTGGTATACAAACCACTGGATCATAATTCTCATAATATAGAGACGAGATAAGAACTGAATGAGAAGAATAGAAAAATCAAATTGAAAAACTGGAAACATATTTAAGCTTGATGAAGGAATTAGTGGGGAGGATGAATTCTCCGACACAGTTTAGGCAACGCTAGTCATACACTCATTTAACTAACAAATTAAATTCGTGGGATGCAAGATTTTCTCACGTGAATCGGAGCATATGCAAAAGGGTTTCGCAAAATTGCTTTTTCAAAAATAAATCCATTGAGTCCTGTTATTTTTTCAATAAAATTTTATAAGAACCTCTGTTGATAATTATGAGAAGATGATGAAGTAATATCAGGCCAAATGTGCTAATGCAATAGGGGAGGTGGAGTACATAAAGTGTTCTATTAAAAGGAATAATTAAAGAAGTTTAGACTGATACGCAGTATACATGCCATCAGTTCTTGGAAGAAAAGGGGCCATATAAGAAGTTCTTTTCTTCTTGTTCGTATAAGTATCCATTTACGATTAATAGTATTTAATTAACAATAATCAGAATGAACTGGATATATTTCACGAGAAATGATACCCTTACTTTAGATATTCTGAGAATTGAATATAAAAACACTAGGGGAGTCTTTTTAAGACTGAGATGGAGCAATCCGGACCCTTTGAACCTGATCTAGTTGAAACTAGCGTAGGGAAGTGGTTGCTATGTATTTTATCTATTCCTAAAATATGATCAAAACCACTCCATCGCTGGAGTGGTTTTTTTTACTTGCCGGGTATTTTTTATGCACTAGGGAGGGAGTTAAGGAAAAAATACATGGAAATTAAAAAGTTGCATATTATCTCTACAGGAAGGCAAGAGCCAGAGCCAGAGCAGTTAGCAGATATCAGCGGCAGGACTCATGTTGGCATCGAATTTATCCATCTTCAGAGGAATTAAAAACTCTAGTCGAAGATAAACTTCTTTTAAGGAATAGGCTAGTCTCTTTCGATTTATGGGAAAATCAACAATCATCGCTTAACGTCGATAAATGGAAGTAATCTATTTAGCAGGTGGATGTTTATGGGGAGTTCAGGCTTTTATAAAAACTATACCTGGCGTCAAGTTCACAGAAGCAGGAAGAGCCAACATCGGACAAAGCAACAGCCATAATGGCCATAAATGGCAATAGAACACCTGTGAAAAGGAAACCGGTAATCGCTGGTCCAAAGCTGCTTCCGGATTCCAAACCGAGAAGAGGGGGGAAGATCAGATTTCTAGCCCCGAAAAATAAAGAAAAAAGCATAAATCCTGCAAATACGACATTGGTTCGATTCATCATAATTCCTCCTGAATTTTAGTTGCATATTTCTAGCTGTTACAGCCTCAAAACAACTGTGACTGCTATTTTTTTACCGCCATACTCAATTTTTTGTATAAAAAAACCCGTCCCTTAAAAAAGGGACGAGTTTAGCTCGCGATACCACCCATATTCCGCAAGTTCCATACAAAAGAAACATTCCGGCGCTTAGTCGACGTACAATCATACATCTTCCCGATAACGGAGGAAATCCGGCAAATCTTACTATTTCAGCTTTGCATCTCGGAGATGATTTTCGGATAAGATCTGTCCATCGGCTTCCACCAGGCGCCGACTCTCTGAGGAACAGTCATCTTCTCTTACTCTTTCTCGTCATAGATTCTTATTTATACAACTTAACTTATCAAATGCTAATTGGAAAAGTCAATCTATTTTATTGGTTCGAGATAGATTAGTTTCTAATTTTTGGTTCTCGTATTATACTGTTGCAACTGCTTAAGCGGGAAACAAAAAGAATAGCGTACACGTCACTCGGCCAAACCATCTTTCATTGTAATGACGCTGTCGGCATACGCCAGCATCTCCTCGTCATGCGTTACCATCAACGTGGTGATGTTCAACGTTTTCGTCAAATTGCGGATCAGTTCCATGACATCCTTTGACCGTTTTGAATCCAGGCTAGCCGTCGGTTCGTCCGCAAAAAGCATCTGAGGCTTGTGGATGATGGCCCGGGCAATCGCTACCCGTTGTCGTTCACCGCCTGATAAAGACGCGGGGTACGCCGATTTCCGATGTTCCATGCCGATCAGTTTCAGGATATCGGCAATTTCCTTTTGTTGCTGCCCTTTTTTTAACGTCGTTTCCGCTACTTCGAGCATCAGAGCCAGCTGTTCTTCTACAGTAAGAAAAGGGACGAGGTGCGCTGACTGAAAGACAAAGCCAAAGTCACGAGCCCTGATTCTTCGAATTTGCTCCTGGTTCATATCCGTCATATTCTGTCCATTGAACAGGATTTTTCCGTCTGAAGCCGGCTGGAGCCCAGCGGCGATTGTCAGCAACGTGCTTTTGCCGGATCCGGAAGCACCGACAAGTGCGGTAATTTCACCTTGCTGCAGCGTCAGGTTAATCCCTTTTAATATTTCTTCTGAGACTTCTCCGGTTGTAAACGTTTTTCTGAGTTCATTGATCGTGAAAATGGTCATATTACACCTCTCCTTGTTGAATCGCTTGCAGCGGTTCGACTTTTTTGATCTGGATGCCTGACAGGGTAGCGCCGACAAAACCGATGACGAGGAATACGATGGACAATTGGACCGTGGTCACTGCGGTTAAGCTGAACGGCATGCCGTCCGGTGCGATAAAGTTGAAACTTTGGCTGAGCGCAATCGACAACGCCAGTGCAATGACGGTGATAAAGAACATCTGCGTCCACATCATTTTAAATAACGTACTTGTCTTCACGCCGATTGCTTTCAGAATTCCATACAATCCGATTTTTTGCACATTCATCATGTAGAAGAATATGGCGAATAACAATCCACTGATCACAACGAGAAACCAGACGATCATGTTGAGGGATAGCTGTTCTGCACTATAACTGGGAATCGTATTGAGGAACTCACTGTTCGAAAACGATTGCAGCCCATCGATGACTGGGGTTTCGTCTCCATCTGGAATAAATATCAATTGCATTTCATTTACCCGGTACATCTCTTTGTAGTTCTCCATATTGATGAAAGCGACTGGAGCATGGCTGTACTTTTGCTGATCGACAAATCCCTTCACAGTAAATTCGCCGCTGAATTGATTGTTGGTCAGCGTATCTCCGACTTTTAATCCTTCATCTTCCAAAGAACGGTCCAGGATAATTTCACCTGCTTGGACGTTTTCAAACAACTCCGAGTCCGTTGAAGTGACAAACGCGACACTGCGCTGTTTGTCTGCTTCGTCATTCAAGAATCCCATTTGAATGGACAGCGCAGCAGCCCCTTCTTGTTCCTTCAAGACCGCTTCTTGGGTATTAGGGTCAATCAGCGACAGATTATACGTTTCTTCCGCGTCTTTATCCATATAGAATTGGCCATCCGGCAAATCTTTGATTAATGCGGCATTGTCCTGGGACAACCCGTTCGCAAGACCCGAAATAATGAACGTCAAAAAACTGACGAGAAATACGATTGAGCCCAGAATCATAAATTTCACTTTGCTTTTTTTAATTTCTTTCCATGCCATGTTCATCTGTAAGCCTCCAATTTCTTTATTAACCTCAGTTTAAAGGGCTTAGATGAACGGAAGATGAACGTGGTGTTACATTTCGCAAAGGAATTCGTGATGGGGCAGTTGACCAGTGAAAATAAAACAAATGAAAGACAAAAAAGCCAACAGCACATTATTTTCGCGCGGTTGGCTTCTGCTTACTGTTCCACTTTTGTTTGTATCCAGAATGTTGTAAAGAAAACTGAACAGACAGTAACTGACGTATTACAAAAGAGGGAGTTTTACCTGTACGGTCGTCCCCGTTTTCGGTATGCTTTTAATTTCAATTGTGCCTTCGTGCAATTCGACAATCTCCTTTACGATGGCCAATCCCAAACCCGATCCTTTCAGTGAACGCACCCGAGCCTGATCTGCCCGGTAAAAGCGATCAAATGCAAGGGTCGCTTCGTCCGCGGTCATGCCGATCCCTTCATCCCGAATTTCCAGCGTCATCTCCTCGAGAGCAGAACTTAAACGGATTTCAATAGCGCCGCCCGGCTCGCTGTATTTGATTGCATTGGTCAATAAATTCTCCCAGACTGTTTGAAGAAGGACGGCATTTCCCTTCACCTTTACAGATGCCAATTGGGCTGAAATTCCAAGCTCTTTTTCATCAAATGCATAGCGAAGATGGGACAGGATGTCCCGCACTTGCTGGTCGATGGAAATCACTTCAGTGAGCTCCTGCACTTCTTTATCAAAAGATGCCAACGTAAGCAATTGATTGGTCAACAGGGACAAATGCGTCGTTTCTTCCTGGATAATTTCTGCATATTTCTTCTTCTCTTCTTCTCCGCTTCCGCTCTGTTGGAGAAGGGATAAATAGCTTTGAATGGTATGAAGAGGGGATTGGATGTCATGTGACACATTGTGCACGAACTCTTTGCGTTTTAATATGGATTGTTCAACTCGCATACGCATGGTAACAAACTGATCGGCCAACCGCCCAATTTCATCTTTTCGATGGATGGAAAGGGGGACGTCAAAGGTTTCCGTACCCATCTTTTCCGTTGCTTCCGTTAATTTGGTAATCGGCTGAATCAATAATTGTGCCACCAGCAGCATGCCGATAAAACTCAAGATAATGATGCCGACTGCCAAGCCGCCAAATAAGAGATGAAGTTCCTGGAACAGAAGCTTAATATCCGGCCTCAAAAAGAGTGCACGGTTTTCCCCATTCGCTTCCAACGGGACACCGATGGAATTTTCCAGCTCGTTGGCGAAAAATCCGGTGACGAAAGTTTGCCGCGGAAATTCGCGGATGCCGTTAAAGGTATCGCCTTGGAGAACGTGCTGAATGTCCGCCTCATCAATCGTTTCGTCACGGAACTCCGCACCATAGCGATTTACAGTGTTGCCATCTGTGAGATACAGCTGGTAACCCGCATCGCCTAGCATCTGAAATGTAGCTTCGATTTGATCCACCGGTACACCTTCGACGAATTCGGCAATCGAAGACGCAATAGCCAGGTTTTTGTCGTTATTCTCTGCTTTCAAGTGCTGGTGGTAATAGGTGTTCATCGCAAAAAAGGAAATGATGCTGCTAATGAGCATCGTCGCAAAAGTGAACCAAATGAATTTGACGTAAAGGCTCATGGATTCACCTCGAGTTTATAGCCGACGCCCCGTACCGTCGTAATCTGAACATCAGATGCGAAACGTTCCAAGCGACCGCGCAACCGTTTGATGTGCACATTTACAGTCTGTTCATCGCCTTGGAAATCAATGCCCCAAATTCGTTCAATTATCAGATCCCGACTCAAAACTTGTCTGGGTTTGGAGGCGAGCAGTGTGAGCAATTCGAATTCCTTCAGGGGGACGAGGAGTATTCCTTGATCTGATCGGACTTCGTAGCTTTTAAAATCAATGGTCAACGAACCGACGATCAATACATCTTCTGCAGGATGATCGTATCTCCGCAAAATGGCTTTGACCCGGTACAGCAATTCCTTTGCTTCAAAAGGTTTAACCAAATAATCGTCAGAACCGGCTAAGAATCCGCGCTCCTTGTCTTCGATATGATGACGAGCCGTAAGCAAGATAACGGGAAGATTGTAGTCTTTCCGCAATATTTGCGTGAGTTCAAATCCGTCAATGCCCGGCATCATGACATCCACCACCGCTAAATCTACGCTCGTGGATTTTAAGCAGGATAAAGCTTGTTCTCCTGAATCGGCTTCAATTACTTCATAACCAATTTGGCGAAGTTCGGCTGAAACGAAATTCAGCATATGTAAATCGTCATCTACCGCGAGTATCCGTATCATGTAAGTCCTCCTCATGCACATTCAATAAATAGACTATAAAGCTTACCAAACAAAGAGGCAATCAATGAGTGGATAAGTAACTGCCTCACCAGCATTCCAAGAAAGAATACTTTCACTTCCTTTTAGATAATATATGAGGGATTATCGGAAGGATAGCAGCTGATAGAATTAGCTTCTATCCTTTTTTTCGTTTAAGTGTACTTTTACGAACGGTTCTATTTTCGTTGTTGTATAGTTAACTAATTCTGGATTGATTATAATTAGGAGAAACGCATTGAAATGTATATAGGAAGTTAAATGCCCCATATAAAAAAACTTTTGAAAATGCAGAAGAAATTGATAGAAACTGATTATGCGTCTTAAATGAACCACCGTATGCCGAAGGGTACGCATGGTGTTGTGAGAAGCCGAGAGTAAATCACTTTTTTCTGATTAATAAGTTTATTTAAAAAGAGGAAGGGAAAGGAGACTGTAGTAAGATAAAATGGAGGGATGAAGATGAAAGCCGTAACTTTTCAAGGCGTGAAGGACATGAAAGTGAAAAACGTGAAAGATCCTGAACTTGAAAAAAAGGACGATATCATTGTAAAAATTACTTCAACCGCGATTTGTGGATCCGATTTACATATTTATCAAGGAGCTTTACCTGCCAGAAAAGATTATGTAATCGGCCATGAACCGATGGGAATCGTAGAAGAGGTAGGACCAGAAGTCACCAAGGTGAAAAAAGGCGACCGGATTGTACTGCCGTTCAATGTCAGCTGTGGGCAATGCTTCTATTGCAACCATGATCTGGAAAGCCAGTGCGACAACTCAAACGGCAACCCTCATTTTGATACGGGTGGCTACTTCGGATTTACTGAACGCTATGGTAGTTACTCGGGTGGTCAGGCAGAGTACTTGCGGGTTCCTTATGGCAACTTCATGCCGTACGTCATTCCGGAATCCTCAGAACTTGAAGACGAGTCGTTGCTTTTCTTGTCGGATGTTCTGCCAACCGCTTGGTGGAGCGTGGAGAATGCAGGAGTAAAACAGGGCGATACGGTCGTGGTACTCGGTTGTGGACCGATTGGCTTAATGACACAGAAATTTGCCTGGATGAAAGGCGCCAAACGCGTGATTGCAGTTGACGAAGTTCCATATCGCATGAATCTGGCGAAAAAGATGAATAACGTAGAGGTATTCGATTTCAACCAGTATGACAATATGGGTGCATACATTCATGAAATTACAAGCGGCGGTGCGCGTGTCGTTATTGACTGTGTAGGGATGGACGGCAAAAAATCCACGGCTGAAGCAGTCCAGCAGAAACTGAAGCTGCAAGGCGGAACACTTAGTGCCATCGATATTGCCAAAGATGCCGTCAGCAAATTCGGCGTTATCCAGCTGACCGGTATCTACGGTCTTACGTACAATATGTTCCCACTCGGCAATATGTTCGAACGCAACGTGACGATGAAGATGGGACAGGCACCGGTTATTCATTTGATGCCGATGCTGTACGAAAAAATTGAAAACGGTGAATTTGATCCGCGTGAAATCATTTCCCATATAATGCCGCTTGAAAAAGCAAGCGATGCTTATAAGATTTTCAATGACCATACGGATGATTGCACGAAAGTCATCCTAAAACCGTAACCCCATAAAAAAGTGGAGATTTTATACGAACAAACGCCCCAAATGTTTAGGGGCGTTTGTTTTTTTGCCGAATTTACCGGTTCGCTTGCTCTTGTAGGAATGCATCGAGCGAGTGCTATCATTTTAGATCTGCGGTAGTTTATCAACTTAAAAATAATCAAAATAGCATACCCTTTAGCAGATTGGTTCTTTTAGGGATTCCGCCCCTTTTAACGGTAGAATTTTTTCATAGAGTTAAAGTTTCAAACATAAAAAGATGATTTTCCTGAAGGATCCAGATTCCGGATAATTGTTTATCGACAATTAAAATCTATCGGAGAAGGCGTCAATGAGCATGGAGGCTGCAATGTATTCAAAAAAGCCCGCTGGAAAACTTTCTTTTTCCAACAGGCCTTTCAGTCTGATTACGTGATGTTCTAACAAGCTTCTACATACTTATTGTTTCTGGTTATTTTACTTGCCACTCGGTGTGGAAGAAACCTTCTTTGTCTACACGCTGGTACGTATGAGCACCAAAATAATCCCGCTGCGCCTGGATCAAGTTAGCGGGCAATGTTTCAGAGCGGTAACTGTCGTAGTAGGCCAATGCGCTTGAAAAAGCAGGAGCCGGAATTCCTTGCTGAATGGCCAGCGTCAGCACTTTTCGCAGAGAATGCTGATACTCCCCTATAATCTCCTGGAAATATGGATCAATTAATAAGTTAGGCAGTTCGGGATTGCCGTCAAATGCTTCTTTGATCTTTTGCAGGAATTGCGCCCGGATGATGCATCCTCCACGGAAGATCATGGCAACATCCCCGTAAGGAATATTCCAGCCATACTCTTCAGATGCCGCACGCATTTGGGCAAAACCTTGGGCATACGAGCAGATTTTACTCATGTATAAGGCTTTGCGGATGGCTTCAATCATTTCTTGGGAGTCGCCTGCCAGTTTTTTCGGTTCAGGGCCTTGCAGAATTTTGCTTGCCGCGACCCGTTCTTCCTTGACCGAGGAAATAAACCTTGCGAAAACGGACTCTGTGACGATTGGAAGGGAAACACCTAAATCCAACGCGTTTTGGCTTGTCCATTTCCCAGTCCCTTTCTGTCCGGCCACATCCAAAATCTGATCAACAAGCGGCTTCCCGGTATCTTCATCCCGCTTGTTCAAAATATCGGCGGTAATTTCGACAAGGTAACTGTCAAGCTCCCCTTTGTTCCAATCCGAGAATATAGTGGACATTTCTAGGACAGAAAGGCCAAGCGCGTGTTTCATGATGAAATAGGCTTCGGATATCAATTGCATATCCCCGTATTCGATGCCGTTATGGACCATTTTGACGTAATGGCCAGCTCCATCAGGACCCATATAGGCACTGCAAGGAGTGTCATCTACTTTTGCCGAAATTGCTTCCAGAATAGGTTTGACTTGTTCATATGCTTCTTTCGGTCCACCGGGCATGATGGAAGGACCGTTGCGGGCACCTTCTTCTCCGCCGGAAATTCCGGCGCCTAGAAAGTGCAAGCCTGCTTCTTGTAATTTTGCTGTTCGCCTATTCGTGTCTTCAAAAAACGAATTTCCTCCGTCTATTAGAATGTCCCCTGATTGAAGGTGGGGAAGGAGGGATTCAATGACCGAATCCGTCGTGTCTCCAGATTTCACCATCACCAAGATTTTGCGGGGGGTTTCCAATGAAAGGACAAACTCTTCAACACTGTATGCTCCCAAAATCTTTTTTCCTTGTGCTTCTTTTTCAGCTAATTCGTCGATTCGGTCTGTCCAATAATCATAGACAGATACAGAATAACCTTTACTCTCCATGTTCAGGGCTAAGTTTTTTCCCATTACCCCTAAACCGATGACTCCAATTTGCTGCTTCATTGTATTTTCACCTCATCGTTTTGTGAGTTGCCAGACGGCCACAGCCGATTTTCCAGCTTTTCTCTTTCTTTTTCAAATCCTTCTTTGCCAAGCAATGCAAACATATTGGTTTTATATGCCTCTACCCCTGGTTGGTCAAATGGATTGACACCGAGTAAAGTGCCGCTGATCGCGCAGGCTTTTTCGAAGAAATAAATCATTTCGCCAAAGGTGAATTCATTGAGTTCGTCTAGCTCAATGACCAGATTCGGCACACCTCCATCGATATGAGCAAGGGAAGTTCCAAGTGCCGCTTTTTTGTTCACTTCATCCATCGTTTTTCCTGCTAAGAAGTTCAACCCATCCATATTGGCTGGATCTTCTTGTATGACAAGATCGAGGGAAGGTTTCTTCACTTGCAAAACTGTTTCAAAGAATAGACGGCGCCCTTCCTGCACATACTGCCCCATTGAATGTAAATCAGTGGAGAAATTGACAGAAGCGGGGAAGAGTCCTTTTTCATCTTTCCCTTCACTTTCCCCGAAAAGTTGTTTCCACCATTCTGCAGTAGAAAGCAGGCCAGGCTCGTAGCTTACAAACAGTTCAATCGATTTTCCTTTATTATAAAAAATATTCCTTACTGCAGCTAATTGTAGCTTTCGTTTGTAGCGAGTACGGGATTGTTGTATTTGTGGTAAGCAGCTTTTGCCCCCTGCATCACTTGGTCGATATTAAGCCCGGCTACAGCCATCGGAAGTAAACCGACTGGAGTCAAAACGGAGTATCGTCCTCCGATATTATCAGGAATGACAAATGTTTCGTATCCTTCTTCAACTGCAAGATTCCGAAGCGCGCCTTTGCTCCGGTCGGTTGTGACATAAATTCGGCTTCCGGCTTCTTTTTTTCCATACTTTTTTTCCAGAAAGGTGCGGAATATCCGGAATGCTAAAGCGGGTTCAGTGGTCGTGCCTGACTTGGAGATCACATTGATTGAAATGTCTTTCCCTTCCAGTATCTGAAGCAAATGTGTGATATAAGCTGGGCTAATGTTATGTCCGGCAAAATAAACTTCCGTATTTCCTTTAACTTGGTTATGGAACGTATGCGATAAGGCTTCTATTGCTGCCTTGGAACCTAGATAAGAGCCGCCGATGCCAATCACAATCAGCGCATCTGACTGTTGCTGAATTCTTTCGGCAGCCAGTTTCACCTGGAGAAACTCTTCTTTATCATAGTTAATCGGCCAGTCGATCCACCCCAAGTAGTCAGAACCCGGTCCTGTCTGCTGGTGAAGTTGGTTATGCGCTTGTTTGACAAATTCGCTAATATTTTCAAACTCGCTATTCGTCATAAACGATAATACATTGGTGAAATCAAATGAAACGGGCATGTAATCTCTCTCCTTTTGAATGAACTATTTTTTACCACCACTTCGATTGATCCGTCAGCAATAACTCATTTGCCATTTCTGGACCTGTTGAACCGGCTGGATAAGAATATAGAGGCAATAACTCCTCTTGGTAAGCTTCTAATAGTGGTTGAATCCACTTCCATGATAGTTCCACTTCTCTCCAATCGGCAAAGAATGTTGAATTGCCGCACAGTGCATCATAGAGCAGAAGTTCATAAGCTTCCGGCTGATCTTTTGAGTTTGTTGTAAAATTGATCCAAGCAGGCTTGTAGCGATTGCTAGAAGGATCTTTTAAGTTAACGCGCAGCGAAATGCTTTCGTTTGGACTGATTTCAAGAATCATCAGATTTGGAGCCGTTCCTTGCTGTGCATTGGAATCCATCAGCTTGTTTTCAAATTCAATAACAATCTGTGTCGACTTCAGTTTCATCCGTTTACCTGTTCGTATATAAAAGGGAATCCCCTGCCAGGATGGATGATTGATAGATAGACGTGCCGCAAAAAAAGTATCATTCGTTGAGGAATCATTAACCCTCGGCTCCTCTTTGTAGCCAATGACAGGGTTGCCCTGAACCTCTCCCGGACCATACTGGCCGCGGACAACGCTTTGGTATGCTTTGTCTTTCCGGATGGGTTGGAGAGAGGCCATGATGTCTGTCTTTTTCACTCGCTTCTTATTTTTCATTAAGTTATCAGATAGATAAACGGCTGTCATTGTGACCAACTGAAGAAGGTGGTTTTGAACCATATCTCGGATGGCTCCTGCCTTATCATAATAATCAGCCCGGTTTTCTACACCTACAGTCTCACTTGCTGTAATTTGGACATTTGAGATTTGTTTATGATTCAACAAAGATTCCAAGATCGGATTCGCCAAGATTAAAGTTCTTAGATTTTGTACCATAGGCTTCCCGAGGTAATGATCAATTCTGTAGATTTCCTCTTCACGGAACACGTGGCTCAAATGTTCATTTAATTTTCTAGCTGTTTCCAGGTCGTTTCCAAACGGTTTTTCAACAATGAGACGTTTCCACCCTTTGTTTTGACTGAGTCCGCTCGTATTAAGGTTGGACGTAATAATATCAATTAAACTGGGGGCCACAGACAAATAAAACAGCCGGTTTTGTGGAATGCCCAATTCTTTCTCCCTGTTTTCTATAAGTTCGCGCAACTTGTGGTAAGACTCTTTTTCTGTTGCATCAAAGCTGCAGTACCGGAATTTCTCTAAGAAATCCGGCAAAGATGAAGCGTGAATGGCTCTTCTCGAATAGCTGCGAAGTGCTTTTTCCACTTTATACTGAAAGGTTTCATCCGAACAATAGTCTCTGCCGGTACTGACAACGGAGATGGTTTCAGGTAACTTCCCGTCCAGATATAGATTGTACAGAGCGGGAAATAACTTGCGCTGTGCTAAATCTCCTGTTGCTCCGAACAAGACAAATGTCATGTTTTGCAGGGGCCGTTCTTGTTTAAATTCAAATAAATCATTTTGAAAATTAAATTCTTCAAGCAGATTCTCGGTGTGCATATGTTAAAACCTCCTACTTTTAAAATCATGTGTCTCTGGCATGACTGATAATCGCAACAGGTTTTAGTATAATGACTCAAAGTTTTTTATGTAAGTACGCACTTTATAAACATATACTTACAAAAAGTATACTGTCGCAGGGGAAAGAGGAGGAAATTCACCAGGGATCTGGTTCTTAAAAACTTATCTGATATACAAAATATCTCTATCATGAAATATTTTTTAGAAGTTAAGGAATTTAGGATTTTTTGAGGGAGAAATAACAAAGGTTAAATCCCATTATCGAAAGTAATCTATTGCAAAAAAGTTACAATATCTCATTCGGATAAGAAACAAGTAATTGATTTTCAAACTGGATAAGTCGTGTTGAGTGTTTAGTGAAAAGGAAAAAGTAATTGGATTATCTTAAAGCGGTCTTAATAGAACCTTAAAGTTAATCAGATACATTAAGAAATAAATGCATATATATAAAATTAAACAGATTACCATTGTGATAGCCGCCGACAGTATACTTTTTGTCAGTATGTGAAATTAAAGTGCGTACTTCACAACAATGCTTGTAGGTTTTACACTAAGTTAGAATCAAAAATACGACAACAAGGAGAATGACACATGAAATTACAATTAGCTTTAGACTTAGTAAACATTCCACAAGCAATCGAAGTGGTTAAAGAAGTAGAGGCGTTTATCGACATCGTTGAAATCGGAACGCCAGTCATCAATAAAGAAGGTCTTAAAGCTGTCGCAGAAATAAAAGCAGCTTTCCCTAACCTGGAAGTTCTTGCAGATGTAAAAATTATGGACGCTGCGGCTTATGAAGTATCGAATGCGTCTGCTGCAGGCGCAGACATTGTGACGATTCTTGCTCAGGCAGAAGATTCATCCATCAAGGGCGCAGTTGAAGAAGCGAAAAAACAAGGCAAGAAAATCCTGGTTGACATGATTGCTGTAAAAGATATCAAAACACGTGCTGCAGAGCTTGATGAGCTTGGCGCGGATTATATCTGTGTCCACACCGGCTACGATTTGCAAGCGGAAGGAAAAGATTCTTTCGAAGATTTGCGTACAATCAAAAGCGTCGTGAAAAATGCTAAAACCGCAATTGCTGGAGGAATCAAATTGGAGACATTGCCGGAAGTCATTAAAGCACAACCGGATTTAATCATTGTCGGCGGTGGAATTACAAGCAAAGAGAACAAGGGCGCGGAAGCGGAAAAAATTCAAAAGATGATGAAAGAAAGTGTGACGGCGTAATATGAACACGGCGGGCTATACAGACGAAATACTGGCTGAATTGAAGCGGACCACTGCTCTCATTGATGATGAGGAAGCCGAAAAGGCAGTGGACGGCATCCTGCGTGCAAAGAAAATATTTGTGGCAGGCGGGGGCCGATCCGGCTTTATGGCTAAGGCATTTGTGATGCGTATGATGCACGTAGGCCTGGATGCGTATGTGGTTGGAGAAACGGTGACACCGAACCTGGAAGTCGATGATATTTTCATTGTCGGTTCTGGTTCCGGGGAGACTCAAAGCCTCGCAGCCATGACGAAGAAAGCCAAAAGCATCGGTGCAACCATAGTGGCTATTACTACAAACCCTGAGTCTACAATAGGCAAACTGGCGGATATTCGAATTGAAATACCGGCACAAGCAAAAGGGGAGGGCACTAGTGGCAAATCGATTCAACCGATGGGATCATTGTTTGAACAGTCGCTTCTTGTGTTTTATGACGCGGTGATTTTGAGATTCATGGATAAAAAGGGACTCAAATCCGATGTCATGTATGGCAGACATGCGAATTTAGAATAGAACAACGAATAAGCTTGAGTTTAAGATTTTTTAAGCTCAAGCTTATTTTTAATTGTTTATCAAGCTTGAACTTTTTTGCACCAAAGTATTTTCATTGGACAACTGTATAAATGGCATGCGAAGGTGAAGGTATCATTGAAGACAATATTAGTAATGGAAGGTTGGATTACATGAAAATGTATGATGTAACAGGGGCGATCTATGAAGGCATGACCGTTTACAAGAACAAACCGGAAAAACAGCCGAAAATCAATCAGCTGACAAACGGCTATGTTACGGAAACACGGCTGGACATGGATGTTCATACTGGCACCCACATCGATGCGCCGCTTCATATGAATGTGGATGGAGAGACATTCGAATCGCTTTCGCTGGACAGTCTTGTAGGGCCTTGTCAAGTTCTCGATTTGACGGCAGTAAAGAACGGAATTTCAAAAACGGACTTAGAAGGATTCAAGCTTCAAAAAGGAGATTTTATTTTATTAAAAACGAAAAACTCGTTTGAGGAAAAGTTTAATTTTGATTTTGTCTATCTGGCAAAAGATGGAGCAAGCTATCTTGCTGAGTTAGGGATTCGCGGGGTTGGAATAGATGCGCTTGGAATTGAAAGAAGCCAAGAAGGGCATCCGACGCATAAAACCTTATTTGCAAATGACATCATCATCATAGAGGGCCTGAGATTGAAGGAAGTGGAGCAGGGACAATACTTTATGGTTGCCGCGCCTTTGAAATTAGTAGGTACGGAGGCTTCACCTGCGCGAGTATTGTTGTTTGAAGGATTAAGTTGAATTTTTCTGTTTCAATCATTTTTCATGAAAGATAAAACATAATTGTAAGGAGAGAGCCTATGTATAAATTGGTCGCGATCGATCTCGATGGGACATTGCTCACAGACGATTTAATGATTTCACCAAATACAGTAACCGCTATTAAAAAAGCGGTGGAAGCGGGGACAATTGTTACGATTGCTACAGGCCGCATGTTTTCCTCTGCGAAGCTCATTGCCCTGCAGTTGGGTATAAATGTACCGCTCATCACTTATCAAGGTGCATTGATCAAAGATGTTAATGAAAAAGAAGTAATATATGAGCGCACTGTTCCTCCCGATATTGCACAAAAGTTAATCGAAATTTCTCGTGAGAAAAAATTACATCTACAAATATACCAAGATGATATTCTTTACAGTGCCGTAGAAAATGACAAGCTGATTGCTTATTCTGAAGCAGTTAAAGTGCCCTATAGGATAGAGCCCAATCTCATCAAGCTTGCCCAAAAAGGCGTGACAAAACTACTTTTTATCGAAGAACCAATCGTCCTCGATCACTTACAAAATGAATTGCAAACCTTATTCGGCAAGTATGCTCACATCGCAAAATCAAAAAAACACTACCTTGAAATCACCCATCCCGAGGCAAACAAAGGTAGTGCCCTATTATGCTTAGCGAAAAAACTTGGTATAGACCGTTCAGAAATAATCGGTATTGGTGACAACTATAATGACATCGAACTTATTGAGACAGCCGGTCTCGGTATAGCAATGGGAAATGCCGTAAAGGAAGTGAAAGCTATGGCTGATTATACGACCTTTACGAACAATAAAGAAGGGGTGCTTCACGTATTAGAAAAGTTTATTTTAGAGCCAGTGAATACTTCCAATTATATAGAAGAAAAAAATTCTGATTCGCTTCCGACGGCCTGATCAATTGAAGACCGTTTACTTGGAATCACTTGGATAGGACAGGCCGATTTCTTGGCGGACTTTATCCATTACGCACATGGTGGTATAGGAGTTTTCAAACGAATTAACAAGTGACTCCGTTTTCTTTTGGCTGATTAAATCGATAAACTCTTTCACTTCATAATACATAGCAGGCTGAGGTTGTTCTACTGTCACTGATTCAACAGTGCCATCGTTGTAATGAATGTCCACTTTTTCGGCTGAATGGATTTTATCGATCACGATGCTTCCTTTTTCCCCTTGGATTTCACTTGGTAAATTTGAATTTGTGATTTTCGAATAAATGACCACCGCATCTTTGTCTTCATATTTCAATACGACACTTCCTTCGCCGTCTATACCGGAATCCAGGATAAGACCAGTGGCCTTTACTTCGCTTGGCTCGCCGAATAGTGAGATGAGCGGGTATAAACAGTATGTGCCGAGATCCATCAAAGAACCGTTTGCGAATTTTGGATTAAAAGCATTTAATACGGTCCCTTTTTTGTATGTATCATAACGCGATGAGTATTGGCAATAGCTAGCAAAGTATCTGCGGATGGGGCCGATTTTATGCAAATTATCTTGAATGGCCTTAAAGTTTGGAAGCAACGTAGATTTCATCGCTTCCATAAGCAGCACTTGATTATCTTTTGCTTCTTGAATCATTTTCTTCACTTCTGCTGCATTGGCAGCCATCGGTTTTTCACATAATACATGTTTGGAGTTTTTTAAAAACAAGATAGCTTGGTCAGCATGGAATGAGTTAGGCGTGGCAATATAAACCGCATCGATTTCATCGCTGGCTGCCATTTCTTCCAAGTCGGTAAAAATGTTGGTTATCCCATATAGACTGGCAAATTCCTCAGCTCTTTCCATCGTCCGGGAATAAACGGCCGCTAATTTGAAATTGTCGACTCCTTCTGCCGCTTCAAGCAATCTTTCTGTTATCCAGTTTGTACCTACTATGCCGATTCGTATCATTTTTATCCTCTTTTCTTTTTTTATTGCGTTGCACTACACAATTGGAGCGACTTTGTTCAAATGCAGAAAAATTTACTAGCTATACTATTTCTAGTATAATTAGTAACTTACTTTAATTATAGTACTGACTTTTTTGACGCATAGTATCGAAAAGTATACGATAGAAATATAACAAGGAAGGAAGGAAAGAAAACAGATGCCTAATTTAGGAGAGAAAGTTTTTAATTGTGAAAAGGAACTAACACTTTCTATCATTGGAGGAAAGTGGAAAATGCTGGTGCTGTGGCATTTAGGAAAAGAAGGAACGAAACGCTTTGGCGAATTAAAGAGTCTTATGCCGGGGATTACCCAGCGCATGCTTGTTAATCAGCTACGTGAACTTGAAGACCATTTGATTGTCCACCGCGAAGTTTATCCAGTGGTCCCGCCAAAAGTGGAATATTCTCTTACCGAACAGGGGAAAAGTCTTATTCCCATACTTGACTCGATGTATGAATGGGGAAAAGAATATATTGATCATAACCTGGATAAGAAAACAGAAATCAACTAAGTTAGTTGGTATATAAAAATAGCTGAATAAAATAAAGCGGATTTCATTAAAATTAAAATGAAATCCGTTTTTTTAAAATGGAGTTTCTTATATAACAATTTTTATTGACACTTCATTAAATATTGGATTGACGTGTCGAATCAATGGAAGTTTTCAAGGTAGAACTTTAGAAAATACCATGGATGCGATGAAATACTGTACTCAGTACAGGAAACCGGTTTATTTAGATATGCCACTTAGAATTAATCCAGCACTGATTTCCAGGCAGATGGAACCTTACTGATATTTGGATTTGTGATTTTGTACCGGAAAATTTATAAAGAGATTTTCTCTTCAAAATCAGTTTACATATCATGAGGTTATCAGAAGCTATTCAAATACAGAGGAGAGTAAAGATGCATTGACCATTTTGTCTTTAAAAGTGTAATTTTACGAATGGTTGTGCTTAATTCTCTAAGTATATCTTAAGAAAGAGAAAGGAATTAAGATTTTAAGATACCAAGAGAGTTATGAGAAGCAACTGAAATATGAGTTTGAATATTGGTTGAAAAAACTAAACAAAAAAGACATTCTTTGCAGAATGCCCCGGCTTGCAAAAAAAATTTTTTTATAGGTTTTTAAAATATTAACTTTTATGTTTTCTTGTTTTTGAATATGATAGGAGACTCTAAGACTCAATTATGCCATCATATCGATTCTTTTAATTTCATTTAGTTTGTGAAATTGTATTAACAAGTTGGTTTAGTGATTTTTTGACTAGCAACTTACGGCCAAGAAGTTTCTCGAAATCGTTGCTTTCCACTTCTAGTGAACCGTTGCGGATGCTTTCTTGGATTCCTACAACAATCGGAATCACAAAATCGGGTAAACCTGAGCCTTTCATGATTTCTGCATATTTTTCGTCACTTACTTGTTGTACAGGTACTTCTTTACCCAGAATTTCACCAAGAGCAGCCGCTAATTCTTCTTGGGTTAGAAGAGGGCCAGAAAGTTCATACACTGTATTTTCATGGCCGTTTCCAACCAGAACCGCTGCCGCTGCATCTGCATAATCTTGTTGCAATGCCCAGCCAACTTTTCCTTCTCCCGCAGAAGTAACCCACGGAGCTCCTGCTAGGACACCTTGAATGCTTCCGATTTCGTTTTCGAAATACCAGTTGTTGCGCAAGAAAGAGTAGGGAATACCGGTCTTGATAATGGCCGCTTCTGTGGCAACATGAGGCGGCGCCATAAGATTTTTACTTTCTGTAGCGTTAGCCAAACTTGTGTAGGCAATGAATTTTACTCCTGCACGTTCAGCTGCTTGAACAGCATTAGTATGTTGGCGGATTCTTGTTTCATTGTCGCCATCCGCGGAGATGATCAATAAGCGGTCAATTCCTTCAAATGCCTTATCCAAAGTTTCTGGGTGTTCAAAATCTGCTTGACGAACTTCCACTCCACGAGCACGAAGCCCTTCTGCTTTCTCGGCGTTCCGCACACTCACCGCCAGCTCGCTTGCAGGCAGGGTTTTCAATATTGCTTCTACAACCTTCGAACCTAATTTTCCTGTTGCCCCTGTAACTAATATTTTCATTTTCCAGTCCCCCTAATTCGCTTTTGGTGTAACAATAATGATTACATGTATTCATATTAGTTACTTGTAACTGAATTGTCAACAGGAATAGCAATATTTGTTTTTTGCCTGCTATTTGATACAATAAACTTGTAACTAAATTAATTACATGATATTAGATATTGAAATAGAAATTTATAAAGGGGTGAAGGTAAATGTCCATTAGCAGCCGATTTGCTGTCGGAATTCATATATTGACTCTAATTGAATTTAATAAAGATGGAATAACATCTTCTGAATTTTTAGCTTCGAGCGTTAACACAAATCCAGCAGTGATAAGGAAACTTATGGGCATGCTTAAAAAAGCTGGTTTGATCGAAGTACACCCAGGTATTGCAGGAGCAAAACTTACAATGAAACTATCTGATATTACCTTGTTCGATGTCTATAAAGCGGTAAATGTTGTTCAAGATAAAGAATTATTCAGTATACACGAAAATCCACAGCTTAATTGTCCCGTTGGCCGGAATATCCAAAATACTATAGAACCTATATTTGCGACCGCACAAGGGGCAATGGAGAAAGTTTTAAAAAATGTAACATTAGAAGATGTGATGAATGATATTGTTGCTGGAGAAAATATTGGATAGATATGATTTCTTAAAGAAATGTTCTATACTCGTTTATTTAAGTATATTTTCATTGAAATAATCGTTTATTTTATGATGTGTAAAATTATTAGTTAACATATAAGGGATTATCGGAATTTTATATACGAAGTAAAGAACTTGAAAAGCTAGTGACCTCTTTATTTAAGGTTATTGGTCTTTCAAATTTTATGCAGATTAAATCCTGAATTGATACAATTTTTATTTAAAAGTGACATTCATATTTATACAAGCAATTATCAAACAGCTATATAAATTTCATAGAGAAAGAAAATACTCGGTAGCCAGTCGACTGGATTACCGAGTATTTTTTAAGTTACAGCCGTTTATGGGACATCGCTTCGCGCATGCTTTGAAGGGCTTTTTTGCCTTCTTCTCCGCGTGAAATCATCAAGTTCGTATAAAGGGCATCGATCAAGGTGAGCTGAGCAATGCGGGAAGAAAGTGCCTCAGAACGGAAATCCGTTTCTTCAGACGAGGTGTATAGGGCGATATCCGCGTCTTTAGACAGCGGGGACTTGCCGAAATTGGTGATGCAAATAATGGTCACACCTTTTTCTTTTAAGATGCGCAGAACATCAAGGACGTCATTGGTTGATCCGGAATGGGAAATGACAATGGCCGCGTCTCCTTGCTGAAGCTGGGAAGCAGCCATCAGCTGCATATGGGCATCAAGGTTGATGGACACTTGGAGGCCGAGCCGGATGAACTTATGGTAGCCGTCCATGGCAATAGCCGCCGAGCCGCCGTTCCCAAAAAACTCGATTCTTCGTGCGGTTATGACTGCATCGACCGCTTGCTCCATCGCAGAAGCGTCCACGATCTGCAGCGTATCTTCTATCGTCTTGATATTGGAACGGAAAACTTTTTCCGTAACGCGCTCGACGCTGTCGCCTTCTTCGATTTTTTCATGGATGTCTTTCAGCGGCGCTACTACTTCAGCGGCTAATGAAATTTTGAATGCCTGAAAACCTTTAAAGCCGATTCGCTGGCAGAAACGGAAGATGGTGGACTCCGCTAAGCCGAGTTCATCGGAAATTTGGTTGATGGTCAAATGGATAATATTTTTAGGATCGTTCAAGACATAGTCGGCGATCTTTTTTTCTTTTTCGCTGAAGTGGCGGTAACTGCCCCGGATGGCAGCCAGCGCAAATGCCTGTTCTTTCATAAATTCGCGCCTCATTTCTTTGGTGAGTTTCCTTTAAATATAGAATAACATGTTGTGTATGGAAAAATATTTGATATAATCTTTTTAATACGGAAAAATATTCTTTTATTCATAGGAGGTTTAATTATGCAAATCGGTATAATCGGTTTAGGCAAAATGGGATTGAACTTGGCCCTTAACTTGGTGGACCACGGACATAAAGTGATTGGCTACGATAGCCATGCGGCAATCGAAGAAAGCGGTTTCAAGAAAACTTCTTCGATTTCAGAGCTTGTGGAGAAATTGGAAACACCTCGCACAGTATGGCTAATGGTGCCAGCAGGGGAAATTACGGAGTCGGTGATCGCGGAACTCACACCGCTATTGGAAAAAGGCGATTCGATTATTGACGGCGGAAATTCCAATTACAAAGACACGGTGCGCCGTGCTGAGCAATTAAAGGAACAGGGCCTTTACTTTTTTGACTGCGGAACAAGCGGTGGAACAGAAGGGGCGCGCAAAGGAATTTGTTCGATGATCGGCGGAGACGCTGAGAAGTTCAAGGAAATTGAGCCTTTGTTCAAAGACATTTCGGTAGAAGACGGCTATTTGTATACGGGAGAACCGGGAAGCGGACATTTCTTGAAAATGGTGCATAACGGAATTGAGTACGGCATGATGCAATCGATTGCCGAAGGATTTGAAATTCTGAATAAAAGCAATTTCGATTTCGACTACGAGAAAGTGGCGGGCGTTTGGAACAACGGATCTATCATCCGTTCGTACTTGATGGGCTTGACGCAAAATGCATTTTCAAAAGACGAAAAATTGGATGGCATCCGCGGCGTCATGAACTCATCAGGTGAAGGCAAATGGACAGTTGAGACAGCTTTGGACTTGAATGTTCCGGCTCCGGTTATCACATTATCGCTGATGATGCGCTACCGTTCGTTGGAAGATGACACCTTCACAGGAAAAGTCGTGGCTGCGCTGCGCAATGAATTCGGCGGGCATGCAGTAGAAAAAAAGTAAGATAATAAGGCTTTACACAACGAGGAGGGACGAAGATGTCAGGTTCAACATTGATTTTGGTGGCGGTAGCCGGTATTTTTCTTTTATTGTTTTTGGTTATGCGTACGAAATTGCATGCGTTTGTGGCATTATTGCTTGTCAGTTTATTAGTCGGCATTGCGGCGGGCATGCCGCTTGGCCAAGTAATTGAATCGGTTCAAAATGGTATGGGAGGTACGCTCGGATTCGTCGCAGTCGTCGTCGGACTTGGTGCAATGTTCGGTAAAATGCTCGAAGTATCGGGTGGCGCTGAGCGCTTGGCAGGCACGTTGATCAGTAAATTCGGAGAGGAAAAATCACCTTGGGCTCTTGGGCTTACCGGATTCATCGTTGCCATTCCCGTTTTCTTTGATGTCGGTTTTATCATTTTGGTGCCGATCGTCTATGGTCTGGCCCGCAAAACCGGAAAGTCGCTTCTTCATTATGGAATTCCGCTGCTCGCGGGTCTTGCCGTTACGCATAGCTTTATCCCACCGACTCCCGGGCCGATTGCCGTTGCGCAATTAGTCAATGCGGACATGGGCTGGGTTATTTTATTCGGCGCAATTGCAGGGGTGCCCGCAATGATTTTAGCCGGGCCGCTCTTTGGCCGTTACATAGGAAAGAAAATTCACGTCGCCATTCCGGATTACATGGAATTGGAACAGAAAGAGTACGATAAGGAACTGCCGAGTTTTGGTTTGATCACTTTCCTTATTTTGATTCCGCTTATCTTGATTTTGATGAATACGGTTTCAGGTGTTGTTTTAGAAGAAGGAAATACAGTACGGGATATTTTGACATTCCTTGGCCATCCATTTGTGGCTTTGACAATTGCTACATTATTAACTTTCTATATTCTTGGAACGAAACGCGGCTACACACGCCAGGAAGTTCAGGATATCGCGACGAAATCGCTTGAGCCAGCAGGAATCATCATTCTTGTTACTGGAGCCGGCGGTGTTTTCAAGCAAGTTCTGATCGATTCAGGTGTTGGGGAAGTACTTGGAGATATGATGGCGGGTTCACCGCTGCCGCCAATCGTTCTTGCTTTCCTAATTGCCACAGCTGTGCGGGTAGCGCAAGGATCGGCAACAGTCGCTATGGTGACTGCAGCCGGATTAATTACGCCGCTTTTGGAAATGGTCAATATGACGGGGCCGGCACTCGGCTTAGTAGTTATTGCCATCGCTTCAGGTGCGACGGTTCTATCGCATGTCAACGACTCGGGGTTCTGGCTAGTAAACCGGTATTTCGGGCTTGACGTGAAGGATACACTTAAATCATGGACCATTATGGAAACGATTATCGGGTTAACCGGATTCGTGGTCGTTTTAATCATCAGTTTCTTCATTTAAACAACTTCGAAAAAGAAAAAGGGGAGATTCCTTTTTCTTTTTCTTGTATCTAAAGGAGGGCTACCATGCCTGAACAAGCATATTACTTAGGAGTCGATATCGGCACGACGTCGACAAAATCGGTTTTATTCAATAAAAAAGGAAATGTTATCGCAAGCGACACGATTCTTTATCCGCTGGATACACCAAGCCCGATTATCGCAGAGCAGGATCCGGAAGAAATTTTCCGCGCTGTCCTGGGGACGATAAGAGAAACGATTCGAAAAAGCGGCATCGGTCCGGATCAGTTGAAGTTGGTATCGTTCAGTTCGGCGATGCACAGCTTGATCGCAATCGACAGTGAAGGGGAATTGCTGACGAAAAGCATCACGTGGGCGGATACGAGAAGTTCAAGGCATGCGAAAAAAATCAAGGAACAGCACGATGGACACGAAATTTACTTGCGCACCGGAACGCCGATCCACGCAATGTCGCCGCTTGCGAAATTGGTTTGGCTGAAAGATGAAAAGCCGGAAGTTTGTGAACGGGCGGCTAAATTTATCGGCATCAAAGAATACGTCTTCTTTAAGCTTTTCGGCGAATATGTCGTCGATCATTCCATCGCTTCTGCTACCGGCTTATTTAACCTGGAAAAGTTGGACTGGGACCGGGGAGCACTCGAACTGGCAGGTATTTCACCAAACGAGTTGTCGCGTCCTGTGCCGACAACCCACCAGATGAAGGGAGTCTTGCCGGAGTATGCCGCGTTTATGGGGATTCCTGAGCAGCTGCCGTTTGTAGTAGGTGCGAGCGACGGCGTCTTAGCGAATCTCGGCGTGAACGCAATCGAACCGGGCGTCATCGCTGTCACGATCGGCACAAGCGGGGCCATCCGCACCGTTTCACCTGTTCCGAAAACAGATCCAAAAGGGCGGACGTTCTGCTATGCTTTGACGGAAGACCACTGGATTATCGGCGGTCCCGTCAATAACGGCGGCATCGTGCTGAGGTGGCTGCGGGACGAGTTCGCATCCTCTGAAGTCGAAACGGCCAAACGCTTAGGAATCGACCCTTACGACGTGCTGACCAAAATTGCATCGACTGTCAATCCGGGATCGGACGGCCTTCTGTTCCACCCGTATATGACCGGTGAACGGGCGCCGTTATGGGATGCCAATGCACGGGGATCGTTTTTCGGCCTCAGCATTCACCACCAAAAACAGCATATGATCCGTTCGGTTTTGGAAGGCATCGTCTACAATCTGTACACGGTCCTGCTTGCGGTTGAAGAATTGACGGGTGAACCATTGCGCATCCAGGCATCCGGCGGCTTTGCCCGTTCTGAAATGTGGCGCCAGCTGATGGCGGATGTGTTTGATAAACCGGTAATCGTGCCGGAAAGCTTCGAAAGTTCTTGTCTTGGGGCTGTCGTGCTTGGCATGTACGCCCTCGGTGAAATAAAAGATTTCTCCATCGTTTCGGAAATGATCGGAGAAACCCATACCCATTATCCCGAAGCTGCAACGAGTGAAATCTACCGTGAATTATTGCCGATCTACATTCGCTTGTCGCGTTTGCTGACGGAAGAATATGAAAGCATTTCTGAATTCCAGCGAAAGCATTTGGAAGGATAGGAAAAAAGCCGAAACCGGATAAAGGTTTCGGCTTTTATTGTTGATATAAGGTGGTGGGTGGAAATATTTTCTATTATTTTATTTGAAAGCTGCATTTTCTCCATGGTCATGAATTTGAGCGCGTTCAAATGAAAATGCGCGCGCTCACTGAAGTTTGCGTGCGTTCAGACAAAAATGCGCGCGTTCAAAATCATTTACGCGCGTTCGTCGTAGATTCGACCACTTTTCTTAAAAATTTTTAAAACAATAAAATAATATTCCAATATAAACCAAATCCAAAACGAAATAAATTAATCGTCATTCCTGCCTTACTACGCAATCCGATTAATTATCAGAAAATATCTATAATTTACCAATCGTTTCTGCTACGATGAAAGAAGAAAGAATAGCGGACTGCAAAGGGGATGTCGGCGTGGAATATGATGCGATTATAGTGGGGGCAGGTTTAGCCGGATTGGTGGCAGCAGCGGAAATCGCGGATGCAGGAAAAAGGGTTTTACTATTGGATCAAGAACCTGAAGCATCTTTTGGCGGCCAGGCGTGGTGGTCATTTGGCGGATTGTTTTTGGTAGATTCACCTGAACAGAAACGCATGGGAATCAAAGATTCGAAAGAGCTGGCATGGCAGGACTGGCTTGGGGCAGCCGGTTTTGACCGCGAGCAAGACGAAGATTACTGGGGAAGAAAATGGGCGGAAGCCTACGTGGATTTTGCTGCGGGTGAAAAGCGGGCGTGGCTAGCGAGTATGGACGTAAAGTTTTTTCCTGTCATCGGCTGGGCAGAACGCGGCGGCTATTTAGCGGAAGGCCATGGCAATTCCGTTCCGCGTTTCCATATTGTTTGGGGTACTGGCCCAGGGATTGTGGCACCTTTTGAACGCCGTGTACGCGCGCATATGAAAGCAGGATTGGTCGACTATAAGCCGCGCCATCAAGTGGATGGACTGGTAAAAGAAGGCCATAACGTTACGGGAGTGTTCGGTTCGGTGCTTGAGCCAAGCGAGGCGGCAAGAGGAGAAGCGAGTTCCAGAAAAGCGGTCGGGGATTTTCTGTATCACGCAGAAGCGGTCGTAGTGACAAGCGGCGGAATTGGCGGGAACCATGAATTGATTCGGAAGAATTGGCCGGAGCGGCTAGGGCCAGCACCTGAAAACATGCTGTCGGGCGTCCCTGCACATGTGGACGGACGCATGCTCGCCATCACTGAAAAAGCAGGCGGGCGGCTTGTGAACCGGGACCGGATGTGGCATTACACGGAAGGCATTAAAAATTGGAATCCGGTCTGGCACAAGCACGGCATCCGGATTTTGCCGGGGCCGTCATCGATGTGGTTCGATGCTACAGGCAAGCGTTTTCCGGCGCCGAACTTTCCGGGATTCGATACTTTAGGGACATTGGAAACGATTCAAAAGAGCGGCTTCGATTATTCGTGGTTCATTTTGACGCAGGCGATGATCGAAAAGGAATTTGCTTTGTCCGGTTCGGAACAGAATCCCGATTTAACCGGCAAAAGCATTCCGCAAGTGCTATCACGCGTGCGAAAAGGGGCGACTGCACCGGTTCAGGCGTTCATGGACAAAGGGGAAGATTTTATTGTTGCCGATTCGTTAGAAGAGCTGGTAGCCGGAATGAACCGGTTGACCGGCGAAAATCTGGTGGATGTTAAAGAAATCGAACGCCAAATCATGGCAAGAGACCGGCAAATGGACAATGCTTTTACGAAAGACCTTCAAATTACTGCGTTGCGCGGCGCCAGAAATTACCGGGGCGACCGGCTGATACGGGTAGCAGCGCCGCATAAGATGCTCGATCCGAAAAAAGGTCCGCTCATTGCGGTCCGTTTGAATATCGTCAGCCGCAAAACGCTTGGCGGTTTGCAGACAGATTTGTCAGCCCGTGTCCTTGATGAGGCCGGCCAACCGATTCCCGGGCTTTATGCTGCAGGGGAAGTCTGTGGTTTTGGCGGCGGCGGTGTCCATGGCTATCGCTCGCTTGAAGGAACGTTCCTCGGCGGCTGCCTGTTTTCAGGAAGAGTGGCAGGCCGTGCAATAGCAAACAAACAAAAATAACGCTAGAAAGGGGAAGATTGGTTTGAGTACTTATCCGAGCGGCTTGCCGCCTGAATACACCGCCCAACATACTTCGGAATTCTGGTGGAGCATGGCATTTTTCTTGATTGGGAGTGCAGTGGTGATTTTCCTTTTGAATATGCTATTAAGAAAAATGTTAGGCGTCGAGAAAAGAAAAAGATTCTCTAATAATTATGTAAATGAAAAACATCAAAGAATCGATTGGACCATTCGGATGGTCATGGTATTTGCGGTTGTCATCACTGCCATTTTTGCGTTTTATTCCATTCAGATTTACATGATATTCATCTTTGTCATCTTTGGTGCCATCCAGGAAACGGTCCGGGCCGTCATGGAGAAAAAGTATGCTGAAAATCCGAATGATTACCTTTTCACTTTGATTCAATTTCCGCTGGCGATCATCGTCATTTTCACTTTGGCTTATGCGGCGTTTCCTGAGGTTTTTGGAGAGTTGCTAAGCGCCTAGGAAGGAATGCGGAGTGAATAAAATAGTAAAGGAAGAGAAGCATGACCATCAAACAAAGCGATTTTTCAATACGTCCATATAAAGAAACCGATTTTCCAGCCATTCACCAATTAAATCAAAAAGAAGGCTGGACCAATCTGGCAGCTAAACAAGACGAAACGAAATCAGCCTGGAATCATTTCCAAATCGCTTTTGTAGCGGAGCGAGATGGAGAAGTTATCGCCTGCGTAAGAGGGTTGACTGACGAATCGATTAGTTTGTACATATGTGAACTGCTAGTCGATGAAAAAGAACGCGGCAAAGGCATGGGCCAAGCGTTGTTGGCATATGTACATAAAATTTATCCAAAAACGCGGATGGAGCTGCTCGCGAGCACGGCTTCACAAACATTCTACGAAAAACAGAAATTCCGTTCCTTCTACGGCTTTCGAAGAACAATAGAAGAATTGGAAGAAAGCCCCATTGATTCTAATGAAGCATAGGGTAATATAATTGCGCCTACCTCTGTCTTTGCGCTAGTTTCGCCACAAAAGGAGTTGTCCTGAAATTATTTGGGGCAACTCCTTTTTGTACTTTTCTAGTGAAGTGGTAAAAAATGCGTTTACAAGGGTCCGAAAAAAGGGAGATCTAAGACATTACATGACGAACAGCTCCTTTTGAAAGCTTAAGGTTAAGAAAATGGGAATTATAGCCGATAAAAAGAGGGATGAGCATGAGCCAATTTAAAATTTATCTGTTACTGGTCGCTATTATGTTTATTTGGGGCGTTAATCTTCCAGCGGTAAAATATTTAACAGCACAAATGGGGCCGGTCACCATGACTTCACTCCGGATCTTTTTAGCGGCGTTAATGGTCTTTGGCGTCCTGTTTGCATTTGGCATGGTCCGAAAGCTTACAGCTAAGGAATGGCGCTACGTAGCGATCGGATCGCTCCTCAATGTCATTATCCACCATTACTTTATTTCGGTTGGGCTTTCTTTGACTTCTGGAACAAATGCCGGATTGATTCTCGGGACCAGTCCTATCCTGACGGCTATCTTCAGTTTGGCGCTGCTTCGCATGCGGCCGTCGAAACTGCAATGGATTGGCCTGATGCTCGGGTTTATCGGCGTATCCGCGACCGTATTGTCCGGAAATAGCGAAACGAGCCGGGTATCTATAGGGGATGTATACATATTACTCGCCATTCTTGGCCAGGTGTTGAGCTTTTTAGTCATTAGCAAAGCTTCCGAAACCTTGGATCCAAGGCTGCAGACAGGCTATATGTTTCTTGTGGGCTCGGCCGGCCTGTTTATAATCAGTTTGATCCAAGAGCCCGGGGAATGGCGGATGTTCGCTGAAATGAATGCAGCATTTTGGCTATTGGTGATTGCCTCCGGTGTGATCGCGACGGCACTTGGCCATATGCTTTATAATTATTCACTGGGCCAAGTCGGGCCGCCAAAAGCGGCAGTTTTCATTAATTTAAATACATTATTCGCGTTGCTCGGTTCTGCGGTTTTTCTTGGAGAAACAATTACAGCCGTACATTTGGCAGGATTTGTCGTCATCATGTTCGGCGTGCTTTTTGGTTCAGGCGCTGCAGAAGAACTCTGGCGGATGAAAGTCCGGAATGCGAATCGAAAAAAAGCGTTATAATTGAGCAGCACAAGTTTTTTTGAATGGAGTTTGAAGAGATGAACATTCATCGCGTGAATGGAAGTTATATAAGTGAAGCTGATCGGTTGAAGGCCCGTTTCTACAGTTTAATCGGGTATGTCATCGGTTGGGGGAATATTATCGGCGGATTGGCGTTTGGGTGGTTTTTGCTCGCCGATGAACAGGGGGCGACTTTTAGCGAATATCCGGTGCCGCTCGCTATGCTTATTTTAGGCGGATTTTCGCTATGGCTTGGGAAGACTACGATTCAAGGTAGGGTTAAAGAGCATTTATATGCCATAAATTACGTGTCGATTCCGCTCATCTTGTTTTATTTTATCGATGAAGTGGCGGTTTCAATTTGGGCCGTCGTCTTTTTATATTTGATGGTGGCTTTGATCCTGCAAAGTTTTTTGCTGGTTTCCTACGTGCTGGCGGTTTCACTCGCAGTATTAATAAGCTTGGTCGTCCTCGTGCCGGAGGAGCTAATGGTCGTGATCGGCACAGACCATCATCTTTTCCGCTTGGCTTTAATGATTTTGGCTGCAGGGCTCGCCTATTGGGGGCTGAAATCGATGAACAAACGGGAAAAGATGCTTTTTCACTATATGGATCAAGCGGAAGAGATGGCTTATCAGGATCCCTTCCTGAAAATCCCGAACCGGATGGATTTTAACTTATACATAGATTACATGCTAAAAGAAAAGCATTTCATTGTCGGCAAAATTGAAATTAATCATTTTCAATCGGTTTATGATGTGCTGGGGCATCAAAAAAGCGATGAATTGCTGAACTTAGTCAAAGTTCGCTTGGAAGATAAGCTGACCGGCCATTCCTATTTGGCAAAAGCGGAAGGCAGCACATTTTTGATTGCTGTAGAAAATAATTTTGCAAAAGAAGAAGTCGTTTCCTATTTTCAAGATATTCTCCAGGTCTTGTCAGCACCTTATGAATTGAAAAATCACAATTACATGCTGACATTCAGCATTGGGACGAGCTGCTCCAAAACAGATGGCCAGACCAGCGATGAATTGATGCGCCATGCACAATTTGCGCTGGATAAAGCGAAAGACTCGGGCATCAACCGCTGGGTATATTGTTCTGAAGAAATCAAACGCGATAGCATGAACCAAGTAAGAATTTCTGAAGCTTTATACCAAGCGGATTTGGAAAAGGAATTCTGTGTTGTCTATCAGCCTCAAGTTCAATTGGAGACAAACCGCATGGTGGGAGTCGAAGCGCTAGTGCGCTGGCAGCATCCGGAAATCGGCACCATCTCTCCAGGAGTCTTTATCGAGATTGCGGAAAAGAACGGTTTCATTGTCCCATTGGGCAATTGGATTTTAGAGCGGGCATGCCGGCAAGTACAGGAGCTTACGGGTGTTTCCGAAGAGCCGCTGAAATTGGCGGTCAATGTCTCCTTTATCCAGATCCAGCAAGAGCATTTTGTCGAAGAAACGCTAGCCATCCTGAAAAAAACGGGATTCCCGCCGGAAAATCTGGAAATTGAATTGACGGAGCGGTCGCTGTTTGAAAATCGGATGGAAGATCTTCAAAAAATCGAAGAACTGAGGTCCCATGGCATCCGCATTGCCATCGACGATTTCGGAACCGGCTATTCTTCTTTCGGCATCTTAGCTAAGGTCAAAGTCGATAAAATCAAAGTGCCGCGCGAATTCATCGACCGGGTCGACAGCAACCAAAACAGTCAGCGCATCGTAGAGACCATCACCTCGATGGCAGAGCGTTTCGAGTTGACCTGCCTTGCCGAAGGCATTGAGCGGGAAGAGGAAAGCACGTTTCTCCGTCAGCTCATCTGCCAGGAAGTCCAAGGCTATTATTACGCTAAGCCCGTTGAAATCCATCAAATCAAGCAATGGAATAAACCCAAAGAAGAATTTTCGATCGAACTTCAGTAAAAATAACCATTCAAGCCGGTCCATCAAAGGACCGGCTTTTATTTATCCGAAATGAAAGTTTCATGTGGAACATGGAAGTTGGAGAATTATGATAAAGTTGAATGACAAGATGATTCTAGCAGAAATGGGGAGAAGTATGGAGAGCGAAAAAATTGTTTTGCGAAAATTGACAGAAGCGGACTTGCCGGATATTTTAGCAGTGGAAATCAAGAACAAGGACTTATTTGAACAATTTTCAGTAACGCGGAGTGCGGATTACTACACCCTAGAAGGACAGGCAGCGAGGCTGCAAAGGCAAGAAGAAAACCGCCAAAAAGACAAAGAGTATAATTTCGGGATCATCTTAAAAGACGGGACTTTGATCGGCAGCATCAACTTGGTTCAAGTGGTTCGCGGCCCTGTTCAAAGTGCCATCATGGGCTACACCGTAGACCAGGACCATAACGGCAAAGGCTATGCCACAGAAGCCGTGAAGCTGCTCGTCAACTATGCATTTGAAGAATTATTGCTGCACCGCATCGAAGCAGGGGTCAAGCCGGATCATATCGCGTCTATCCGGGTTCTGGAGAAAGCAGGCTTCCATAAAGAAGGGATCAGCCAGAAAAACGTTCAGATCAATGGCGTCTGGGAAGACCACCAAATGCTTGCCATCATCAATCCGAACGATTAACGGAAGGCGTGCAGGTCAATTTCTTTGACAGGCTAAAGGCTGCGTGATAAATTACTCTTTGCGACTTACTAAAAGTAAGTGTAAACAGAGGAGGCATTTCCATGTCAGTAAACGTAGAATCACCCTTATATAAAGTAATGAAAGAAAGAAAATCGGTGCGTATTTACGATCCGAGCTTCAAAATCGAAAAAGAAGAACTGGAAGAAATGCTGACACTTGCAACAAGTGCTCCGTCTTCTAGCAATCTTCAAGCTTGGAACTTCATCGTGATCCAAGATCAAGACGTTAAAAAAGAATTGCGCGCTATTGCGAATAACCAAGCGCAAGTCGAGCAATCATCAGCTGTTATTGCGGTACTCGGCAATATCGACGCATACAAAAACGTTGAAAAAATCTACACGCAAAATGTAGAAGCCGGACATATGGATGAGTCCATTAAAGAGCGGACTGTCGCTAATACGTATGCAATGTACCCGAACGCACCTGTTGAAGCGAGAATGAATATCGCAGCATTCGACGCTGGGCTTGTCTCCATGCAATTGATGCTGATTGCAAAAGAGCGCGGCTACGATACAATCCCAATGGGCGGTTTCGACAAAGCGAAATTTGCTGAGAGATTCGAACTGCCGGAACACCTTTTCCCGATCGTCTTGATCGCTGTCGGAAAAGCGGCGGCTCCAGCTTTCGGAACAACGCGTCTGCCGTTAGAAGAAGTAGCAAAATTCATCTAAACCAAAACCTGAACTGCCGTCTAGCAGTTCAGGTTTTTTTATTGGATCGCGGCCAATCGGCGGAGTTGGGAGTATTTATAGAGAAGTTGGGCGTATTTCAATAAAAGTTGAGAGTATTCCAGTTAAAGTTGGGAGTAAAAGAAGGAACCGCCATTTACGGGCGGAAAAAACTGCGAACTTCCGAGCGAGGCAGGGGAAACAGCCGGCTGTGGCGAAAACAGGTAGATGGATTCGTTAACTTGAGGAGGCAACCTAATGGCATTTCCTATATTTGAAACGGAACGATTGAATTTAGTACATATTACACAGCGCTACAAAGCCGAATTTTTTGATATCATGTCACGGGATGAAGTGACAAAATACTACGGAAGCGAAAGCTTAGCCGATCCGGACGAAGCAGCCCGTATCATTGATGCCTTTCAGTTTGGATATGAAAGCGGACGGGGCATGCGCTGGGGAATCATCTGGAAAGAGAGTGGACAATTTCTGGGGACGGTAGGATTGAATAATTTGAATGTCCGTGCGAAGAAAGCGGAGGTCGGCTATGAATTGCATCCGGACTTTTGGGGGCAAGGGATTACGAAAGAGGCCGTCAGTGAAATCTTGCGGTATTGCTTTGAAGAACGCGAGTTGTACCGTATCGGAGCCGTGACTTTCCCGGAAAATGAACCATCTAGCGGGCTCTTGAAGAGACTTGGGTTCAGCGAGGAAGGGCGTTTGCGCGGCTACCTCTATCAAAAAGGGGAATCGCATGATGCATTGATTTTTTCATTGTTGAAGCCGGAATGGGAGGAAAGAACATGAAGCAAATTATCGCACTTGGTGGAGGCGGGTTTTCCATGGAGCCGGATAACCCATTATTGGATCAATACATTCTTCAGCAATCTGGAAAAGCAAAGCCCAAGATTTGTTTTATCCCGACAGCAAGTGGCGATTCGGAATCTTATACGCAGCGTTTCTATGATTTTTTTGAGCAGCAGGAATGTTCGCCTTCGCACCTTTCTTTATTCAACCCGCCTGCGGGAGATCTTGAGGAATTTGTGTTGGATCAGGACATTCTCTACGTCGGAGGCGGCAACACAAAAAACCTTTTGGCTTTATGGAAAGACTGGGGATTGGACGGCATCATTCGAAAAGCTTGGGAACAAGGAACGGTACTTGCGGGAATCAGTGCTGGGTCTCTCTGCTGGTTCGAAGTTGGCATCACGGATTCTTACGGGGAACAGTTGGAGCCGATTCACTGCCTCGGTTTTTTAGCCGGAAGCAATTGCCCGCATTACGACGGGGAAGAAAATCGACGGCCGGTATATCAGCATTCTATTGCATCGGGAGCGATAAAAGGCGGAATTGCTGCAGATGATGGAGCCGCTTTGCATTATATCGGAACGGAACTCCATCAAATCGTCAGTTCAAGGCCGACTGCAAAAGCGTACCAAGTTTCTTTTCATGGGGCTTTGCAGGAAATGGAATTGCCAGTTGTATACTTGGGCAACCGGAATGACTGAGGAGAAAAAGATGAAAAACGAAGAAGATATTTTACGCGCGATCCAAGCGGACGACTGGATGATGGCTGTACTCGAGACAGCGGGGCAACTGAATCTGCCGGATTGGTGGACTTGCGCAGGCTTTGTCCGGACCAAAATCTGGGATGAATTGCATGGCTTTAACGAACGGACGCCGCTTGGGGATATTGATGTGGTTTACTTTAATCCGGAAGCGGTGGATGAAGCGGAAGAAAAGCGCTATGAAGAAAAGCTCCGTCAGCTGTTGCCGGATTTGCCATGGTCGGTGAAGAATGAAGCCAGGATGCATCACATCAATAACCTTCCGCCATACGCATCCTCTATTGATGCCATTTCGAAATTCCCGGAAACTGCAACGGCGCTTGCCGTTAAATTGGACGAGCGAGGGCAATTGGTTTTAGCAGCCCCTTGCGGAGTAAACGATGCATTGAACTTAATCGTGAAACCGACACCGCATTTTATTGAAAATAAAGAACTAAAAGCGGTTTACGAAAAACGCTTGAAGACAAAAAACTGGCTTGTAAAATGGCCGGAATTAACGATTGACCAGATGGACAAAAACAGTTAGCGAAAGGACCTTTCACCATGAAAATACAGACAGAACGATTGGATTTCCGCTTCTATCGCGACGAGGATTTCGAATTCCTTTATTCCATGCTGGCGGACCCGGATGTCGTTCGCTATATCGGCAACGGCCAGACGCGGACTCGTGAAGGCGCAATGGAATTTTTGTACTGGATTTACCGCTCGTACCGGGAAGATCCGGATTTCGGTTTGCGCGTGCTTGTCCGGAAAAGCGACGGACAGCCCATCGGACATGCGGGGCTTGTCAGACAGACAGTCGAAGGGCAGCCGGAACTTGAAATCGGTTATTGGATTGCCAAGGAATATTGGGGGCAAGGGTATGCAAAAGAAGCGGCGAATGGCCTCCGCTATTACGGCACCCATTACCTGGCCAAAAAACGCTTCATTTCCCTCATCCAGCCCGGGAATATTGCTTCGCAAAAAGTAGCCGAATCGATCGGCATGGCGTTGGAGAAAAAAATTGTCATGAATGAAAAAGAAGTATGGGTTTATGCGTTGAAAGTTTGAGAATATTTTTCTGTGAAATTATGCTAATATTTAATTAATAATGAAAGGTGGAGATTGAAATGAAACAGGCAAGACTAGGTAAAGGACAAACAAAACGAGGACAACAGCGCACCAACTGAAGAGTGGAGAATACTCTCGGTTTGGTTCAGCTAACAGGAGGAGTATTCGATGTTAAACAAACAAGGTTTTGATTTATGGGCAGGGGAGTATGACAAAACGGTTCAACTGAGCGAAGAAAATAATCAGTACCCGTTTGCCGGTTACAAGGAAATCCTAAATACAATTTATAACGAGATTAGAGAACGGGAAAATTCAGAGGTGCTGGATATCGGTTTCGGAACAGGGATACTGGCGAGCCAATTATATGAAAACGGCCACCCAATCGACGGCATCGATTTTTCATCGGAAATGATTGCCATTGCGAAAGCGAAAATGCCGGAAGCGAATTTATTGGAATGGGACATCACGGAAGGCTTGCCACACGAGCTGGCAGGCAGAAAATACGACGCGATTGTCAGCACTTACGCTTTGCATCATCTTTCAGATGAACAAAAAGTGGATTTCCTGAAGAATCTTCAGCTGCTGCTTAAGGCAGAAGGCAAAATCTATATTGGGGATATTGCTTTCCAAACCCGTGCAGACTTGGAGAAATGCCGAAAAGACAGTGAAGGTTACTGGGATGAATCAGAGCATTATTTCGTCTATGAGGAAATAAAAAACAGTCTGGAAAATTTTTTCCAGTGTGAATTTTATCCGCTTTCGCATTGCGGCGGTGTCATTGTACTAGATCCAGAGGCGACTAGATGAAAACGGTGAAAATCGGACCGTGGACAGTGAAACTCGATACGGAAAAAACACGCGATTTTTATAAAAAACACCATCGCATCACCGAAGATTGCAGCTGCCACTACTGTGAGAATTACAGTTTGGCTGTGGACTCATTTCCGGAACGAGTATGGACTCATTTTGAACGGCTCGGCATCGATCCGCAAAAAGAAGGCGAAGTTTTTGTAGGAGAAGATGACGGGAAGGATATGCTTCTTTATATGGGGTTTTACCACGTGGTCGGCGAACTAGTCGAAGGGCCAAAACAGGCAGTGGCCGAAGAAGATGGATTGAGATTCCATTTTTCAGACCAAACGGATTTAGTGCCGGAAGGATTTCCGGAACCGGTCCTGCAATGGGAATTTGAACTGGAAGTGCCGTGGCTTCTTGAGAAAGAGAAAAGGGATGCTTATGAATAAAGCGCGAATGGACGGCTTCACATCCTTCATGGACAGCCATTTTCCGGATTTGACCTTGTTGCCTGCCTTGTTTTATTCGTGGCCAATCGGCATTCGTTTTGAGCTGGGCACTCACTGGAACAAAGGTTTAGGCTATGAAGGCAGCCCTTACCTTGAAAAAGTCTATAGCCGGGCCATTCGTTTATTTGAAGCGGGGCACGGCGAACAGGATGAATTGTACATCGTTACGCATCTCCCGGATTTTGGCGACTTGAAGCGAAACTGCAAAAAGCTGCTGATGATGCGCTATGTCAAAGAGAAATCGTTGCGTTACCGCTTGATGCATCAAGAATGGCCGTACGAGATTTCGGAAGACAACGAGAGCGGACACCGGAAAACCCATCGTTTCGTATTGCCGTGCCGGCGAAGCGAGATGGATTACCCGGGTTTATTGAAGGAATGCTGCAACGAAGACATGGGATTTAAAAAGACGGTTTATCAAGAGGTCTATGTTGTCAATAAAACCCGGAAAACCGTTTTCCATGTGTACGACGACAGAGGCTGCGACTTGATCGCCGCGTCTGCCGAAGCCATCCGGCCGATGTATGAAATGTTCAACAGCTGGATATTGGATTACGACCGCCTGCAAATCGATCAAGTTTTCAATGGAGGGAATACCATGAAGCCGGTAATGAAGAGAAGCGAACTGCAAAGCAAAGAGGACATCTGGAATGCCGTAATCTCAGCCATCAGCAATGTGGATTTTCCTTCCGGAGATCCGGCCGCCGATGAACTTTCTATCCTTTTTCAGTATTATTCCGAGAATGAAAGCGGCGGGCATGAAATTTTGCTGAATTGGGGCAGTGAATCGATTGAAGAGCAGGGCATTGATGCTTATCTCGAGAAACTCACATCAATCTTGGAGAAAATTGGAGCGGGCGAATACGCAGCAATCGAGCAGCGCTACTTGAAGGGAATCTGGCAGCTCTACAAGGAGCTGGAGCAAGACGAACAAAAAGAAGACGCTTTTCTAAAAGCGGTCGAGCAGGCCGATCGAGCCTACCAAGCCCTTGGAAAGCAGTTGGAGAACAAGATGGAAGCGTATTTTGTGGATGTTTATCCCAAGTTAATTGAAATCGTCGAATGATCGATAGGAGAAAAAGGCTGATTCTTAGATGAATCAGCCTTTTTCTATGGGTTTCTTGGGTGCGGACAGTAAAACAGCGAAAACGGACAGTATTTGGGCGCGAATGGACAGTATTTTGAGGGGAACGGACAGTATTTGGCGCTTCATGGCAAGTAAGTGAAAATAATGGACGCATGAAATAAAATAAAAGAAAATTTTTCCGCAAAAAAGTCCTGGAATAAAACACATTCCAGGACCCCATCTCCCACTCCTATTCCCGCGGGCTCTTCAATTCCACCTTCACATCGCCTTTGATGCGGTTCGGATAGGCGAATAGCTCGAGACGCAACGGATTGGTATAATCGGCCGTTCCGAATTCAACCGTCCAGTGGATTTCATTTTCCGGCGTCGACATGGATTCGGAAGAAGGATGGAATTTCTTCCCGTCGGCGTCTTCAATACCTGACGTCAATCCATAATGATGCGCTTCGTCCTGAATGCCGGAAAGTACGAAAATGGCTTCCTCTTTATCGGCCTTTTCCATTGAAAAACGCCCATCTTTCGGACCGCTGAGCAATTCCCCTTTTTCCGTATCAACGACTAGATACGCTTCTTCGACCGGCAATGCCTGGACAGCGTTAAAGCGCAGGTAGAGTCTGTCCGGCTGCTCAAAATAATTGCTTTGGAGCAGGTACGAAATGCTTCCTTCTGAGAGGCTTCCGGTAGAAGTGAAGCCGTTCATAATCGATCCCCATACATTTCCGGCTTCATCTTCCAGCCGCATGTCTTCGAACTGCAGGATCTTCATCGAATTCGAAGGGTCCAATGAAATTTTGATCTCTGCGCGAAGCGGGTGGATGATAACTTCTTCAACAATAATTTTCTGTCCTTCGATTTCCGTCACTTCATCTAAATCGAACACTAGACTTGGTTTACTATTTTCAGGGACGGTGAACGGCAAATTGAAGAGCACTTCTTCGCCGGAAACGGTTGCGGACAATTCGAAACCGAATGCCAAATCCTCAAAAACCATCTGGTCTTTAAAATAAAATTCGATATGATCGGTATACCGATTTGGCGATTTCCCGTCATGGGGCCCGCCGAGAGACATGCTATAAGGCGGAATCTCTTTTGTGTTTTTCAGCCTTGCATTATTCACTTGGATGTCTTCGAGCGATTCAGAAGACTCGATTGTGTAATAGACGTTCATGCCCGACTCATCAAGAATGACGCCGTCAATTGTCAAAGTATGGTTGCCTTGTTGCTGGGACGCGCCGATTGCTTGGTAATAGCCGTTTTCGATAATGCCCCCGAGCCCTTTGTCCTGTTCAATCAATTCCACAAATTTCTCCATGCCTGGAATAGCGGCAATGGCGCTGGCAAAAGCGGGCGATATCCGGATGCTCGTCGTGAAAGCCAAAATCAGGATAGCCGCTGCAGCGATAGTCCAGATGGTGCGTTTCTTTTTAGCCTCGCTCATGCGCTTCTCGCGTTTTGCCCGCTCCATTCCTTGAAGGATAGCGGCATCTGCACGTTCCAAAGGGAGGGTTTCTGTGTCCAATCGCTTTCTGAGCGATGCCAGTTTTTCTTCTTCTTTGTCATACATGATCCATCTCTCCTTTGCCTTCGAAATGGCGGCGCAATGTCCGGAGGGTTTTATGCAGGCGTGATTTCACAGTGCCTTCCGGGACATTTTCAAATGCTGCAATGTCTTTGATTTTAATATCCTGGAAATACTTCAAGTAAATCAATTGCTGCTCTTTTTCGCTCAAGGATGCGAGGGCTTCGGCCAATTCCACTTGTTCGAAGTTGCTGGTAGTGCTCGCTTCGTTCGCGCGTCCGTCCATGACAAGCGGTTTGCTTTTCTTTAGCTGATCTTGGCAGTAATTCATCGTGATGCGAATCAGCCAGGTTTTTAAATAGGCTGGGTTTTTTACGGTATGAATTTTTTTATATGCCCGGTAAGTCGTTTCTTGAAGCGCTTCAAGCGCGTTATGTTCGTTTTTCAAAAAAGCGAATGCCGTGCGGAGCAATGCTTCTTTATGCAGCTGCATCAACGCAAGAAATGCTTCTTCGTCTCCTGCGATGGCCCGCTTGCTAATTTCAAGGCTGTCCATCAACCCGCCTCCTTTAGGCATCTTTACTATTAGACTGTACATCAGCCAAAAAGTTCAGGGGGAAAAATAAAAAATTTTACCAGAAATAGCCGTTTGTCAGACTATTGCCATTTCTGCTATAGTACGAGTAAGGGCGGTATCATTGTTGAACTGCACCTGGCTATCCCATTTTCAACAAATGAATAGTTCTGCCTTGATCTTGATATGACAGGGACGGAGAAAACCAATTAACGTAAATTTCTGTCCGTCTGTCCATTTTTGGATTAGACGGGCTTTTTTGGCGGTTTTCCTCCCGGAAGGAGAGAAAAAAATGAAGAACACCGCATCATTCAGCAAAATGAAAGCACAGGCTGAGAAAATCGCCATGCTGACAGCGTATGATTATCCATCGGCGAAATTGGCGGAAGAAGCTGGCATCGATGTCATTTTAGTAGGAGATTCGCTCGGCATGGTCGTGCTTGGCTATGATTCCACGGTGAAAGTGACAGTCGAAGACATGATCCATCACGGCAAAGCTGCACGCCGGGGCGCACCGGACACTTTCCTTGTCGTCGACATGCCGTTCGGTTCATTCCATGGCAGCTTGGACCGCACTCTTGAAAATGCTATCCGAATCTTTCAGGAGACTGGAGCAGAGGCTTTGAAACTCGAAGGTGCCGATGAAGTGATCGACGTCATCCGTTTACTGACGCGCACCGGTATCCCGGTAGTTGGGCATCTGGGCCTGCTGCCGCAGACAGCCGGCGTTCTCGGCGGTTATAAAGTGCAAGGCAAAACGGCAGATGCAGCTCAGAAATTGATCGAAGATGCCAAAGCCTGTGAAGCGGCAGGTGCTTGCATGGTCGTACTTGAATGCATCCCGTACCAATTGGCGCGTGAAGTCACGGCGGCTGTATCAATTCCCGTTATCGGGATTGGCGCCGGCGCCGAAACAGACGGCCAAGTGCTGGTCTATCATGACACGTTAAAATACGGCTCGCACCATTTGCCGAAATTCGTCCGTTCCTATGCAGAAAGCGGAGAAATCATGAAAAACGGCTTGACGGCTTATGTAGAAGAAGTGAAATCCGGGGCATTTCCTGCTGAAGAACACCGCTTCACGATGAAAGAGGAAGAACTCCAGCAATTATATGGAGCCGGAAAATAGTAAAAAGCCCTGCTTGAACATTCAAGCAGGGCTTTTGTTTGGTTTATCTGATGTATGGAGCAGGATTTACTGCATTTGAACGTGCACCGTTCCAAGATCCGATATGGATTTCAAAGTGAAGGTGAGGACCGGTTGAACGTCCTGTACTGCCGACTTCTCCCACTTTTTGCCCTTGGGAAACAGATTGGCCGACAGAAGCGCCAATCGAGCTCATGTGTCCGTAAACTGTTGCGTAAGACCGTCCGTTAATGGAGTGGGTCATGATGACAACATTGCCGTAGCCGTTCATATAGCCGGCATAAGTGACATAGCCGCTTGCTGCAGCGACAATCGGTGTGCCTGTTACATTGGCGATATCCATTCCAAGATGCGATTCCGCGCCTGCACCGATGTCGCGTCCGCCGAAGCCGGATGTAAATCTTCCTGGAGCCGGTTGGATGAAGTTTGCGCTGCCTACAGCCGGTGCGACATAAGAAGAACCGGAGCTTGCGCTTTTAGCTGCTGCCGCTTTACGGGCAGCTGCTTCTTTTTTCTTACGCTCCGCTTCCGCTTTGCGTGCAATTTCAGCTAGACGTGCTTGTTCTTTCGCGATTTTCTTTTCCAAGCTTGCGCTTAAGTTAAGGGCTTCATCGCGCTGTTTCTCTAACGTGGATTTTTCTTTAGCCAAACGGTTTTGTTCAGCTTTTAAATCTTTCTCAAGCCCAGCTTGTTCTTTTTTCTTGGCATCAAGCGAGTTTTTCAATCCGACCAATTCGGCTTTTTGCTTTTCCTGTTCGGCTAGTTTATTTTCAACTTCCGCTTTTTGCTCAGCCAAAAGTTTTTTATCATGGGCTTGTTCTTTCATGATTTGGCGGTCAGCTTCGATTAAGGTATTCACTGCTGAAAAACGGTCGATAAAATCGATGAAGCTGTTCGCTCCAAGCAATACATCGATGTAATCCACAGAGCCGCCGCTCAATTGGATAGCGCGTGCGCGGTCTTTCAATAATTCTTCGCGTTCGGCAATTTTCCGTTCCAATTCTTCGATGGATTTTTTCAGTTCGTCGATTTCAACTTTTGTTTGATCGATTTGCGCTTGGACCCCGTCGATTTTCGCTTCGGTTTCCTGGATTTGCCGATCCAATTTCTCGATTTGGCTGATGATCTTTTCAAGTTTTGTCTGATTTTCTGAAATCTCGCTCGCTTTTTGCTGGATTCCGGAATTCAATTCGTTTTTCTTTTGTTCGGCTTGCTGTTGCTTTTTCTCTAGGTCGCTTAACGCATCCGCATTCGCTGATGGCATGATAAGCGTCAAAGATAACACTGCGGCAATGGCCGTCGCAGTCCATTTCGATAATTGCTTCATGTGTTCATTTCCCTCCTGCATAACTGGTTCTCTCTATAATATATTTTACTTAGATAATAAATTCATTTAATAGCTGGTACTGAAAAACAGCAACGAACCTATTGTAACATGATTGAAAACTGTTTTTTATTACAGTTTTGTATCAAAATTATGCTGGTATATTTTGTATGAAGAGACCTAATGCTCATAAAAGAGGAAAACCCCTTCCTTTACAGGTCATGTAAAGGAAGGGGCAGTGTAACCTGTATGAAAGTTTACTTAGAGATTACGCTTCAAGGCTTTCAGGGTCCTCGGTCCGGACGACAAGTACATCACAATGGGCAGCGCGGATGATCCGTTCGGATACGCTCCCGAGAAAGATGCGTTCTGCTGCATTCAGGCCGGTAGCACCGCAAATGATCAAATCGATATTGTACTTCTTGACCAAATCGACGGGAATCAACTTTTTAGGTGAACCGTACTCGATCACGACATGGACGTTTTCTGCTCCAGCGGAAATTGCAGCTTGTTTG
The DNA here is from genome assembly GCF_057031095.1 of Planococcus alkaliphilus. Lineage (NCBI taxonomy): Bacteria > Bacillati > Bacillota > Bacilli > Caryophanales > Caryophanaceae > Planococcus > Planococcus alkaliphilus. Next base: position 3,504,665 of record NZ_CM168060.1, on the reverse strand, counting down.
TAGCCTGCCATCAATTTTTCGGAAGATGCCATCGCTTCTTTCGCGATTGCTTGGCTGTAAGCCTCAACTGAACCAAAAGATTGATTGTCGATAATGTGGACAAGATACAAGTGGGATTTATTGCGGGCAGCGATTCCGATCGATTTTTTGAAGGCAAGGTCTGCTTCATTCGAACCATCCACCGCAACTAAGATATTTTGATATTGTAAGGGCATTTGAATTCCTCCTGTCTATATTGTTCTCTTTCCACATCCGTGCTGTAAATTCCTTTTTTATTTCATTATTCTTACATTAAAGTATGTCGATAAGGTGAAGAGCTGTTGAGTTTAACCCGGGAAGGGAAGAGATTTGTTTTGAGAAGCAATGTTCTATATATTGACTATAAGAGAAACTGAAGATTTGGGTGAAGATGATGGCGATGGCGGAATGGATTTTCATTGGAATTAGTGTGGTTTGGATCGGAGAATTCATTTTCTTTCGAAATCGGGGCGTCGGAGAAGGCGATCCTTACGAAAAAAAATCTTTCTATTATATTTTAGCCGCGCTCGGAGCTACGATTGCTGCGGCATTATTGCTGCAGGAGATCGGAACAGACACAGAAATTGGCCAATTTATGCGCTGGACTGGCCTCGTGCTATTTGCTATGGGTGTATTCTTGAGGTTCTGGGGAATCCTTCATTTGAAAAGCCAATTTACCCGGCATGTCACAGTCCGAGAAGGCGATGAAATCGTCAGTTCCGGCCCTTACCGGATGCTGCGGCATCCGCTGTATACGGCCTTGCTGCTGATTGGTATTGGCATGGCTTTATTTTGTACAAGCCTGATTGCGGCAATTTTGGGCGGAGCCGTCGTCATTTGGACTTTGCTAAAGCGCATCAGCTACGAAGAAGAGCTTTTGATCGGAAAATTCGGTCCGGAATATGTTCGATGGATGAAAAAAAGAGCAAGACTGGTTCCCTTCATTTATTAATAAAACAGCTGCCGTAGTTGGCAGTTTTTTTTATGGGAAATTACATTTTTTGCTTCCGAAATATGATAATCTTTACATACAGGGAACAATATTCTGAGGAGTGAGGGTTCAATTTGGAACGGACGGCAGCAACTCAAAAATTCACGATAGAAATGGACCTGCATGCGGGCATTAAAAAAATAGAGAAGTCTTACTATAAAAATAGTTATCTTTTTCGGGAAGGCGATGATGTTGAAGGAATCTACATCATCCAGTCCGGAAAAGTCCAGATCGGGAAAGTGACGCCGGATGGCCGCGAACTTACATTGAAAATTTGCGGTCCGGAACAGATTGTCGGGGAAGTCACCGTGTTTTCCGAAGCTGCGAAATACATGCTGGATGCAAAAGCGATTGAAGACGTCGTCTGTACGAAAATCGCGATAGAAGATTTGGAAGAAGGGCTTCTGAAGAATCCTCGATTATCGGCGGCTTTCATGAAATGGATGGGCATCGATCAGCAAAAGACTCAGACGAAATTCCGCGATCTTCTCCTTCACGGCAAAAAAGGAGCGCTCTACTCTACGTTAATTCGTTTGAGCAATAGCTACGGGATCCAGCAGCCTGAAGGCATTTTGATCGATATGGTCTTGACCAATCAGGAACTTGCCAACTTCTGCGGAATGACCCGTGAAGTGGTGAACCGGATGCTCAGCGACTTGAAAAAGGAAAAGATGATTTCGATGGTGGGTGGAAAAATGCTGATCCACGACCTTTCCTATTTAAAAACCCAGATCAATTGCGAAAATTGCCCGATTTCATTTTGCAAAATCGACTAGGAAAGTTAAACCAAATTATTGAATCAAAAAGGAGCTGTCCAATAAGTCGAGTAAGGACTTATTGGACAGCTCCTTTTACTTCTAATAAATCGTAGGGGAAAAATATTGCTCCTGCATCGCTTCGCTAGCTTCGTCGCAAAGGAGTTGCCCCAAATTACTTTTGGGGCAACTCCTTTTTTGTCTAAAATTCGACAGACGCCATAAAAAGGGGGCATGTGTGAGAAATATCACAATGTTCGAAGGCAGAAAAGATTACTTTAGGAGTAAGAGATTGATAGAAGAGGTGAAGGGAAATGAGCAAAAAAAATGATCATGCGAATATAGACCTCCGCGGCACCTTGATCAGTGTATTTTTTGTGGGTGTTGTGATTGTGGCCATGTGGGTCATCGTCTATTCCATGTATGTAGCAAGGTGAAAAATGAACAAAGAAAAAGGAGTAGAGGAATATGCATCTTCATAAATTCGAAAAAATTTGGCTGACCTTTGGAATTGTTGCGTTAGCAGTGTTTCTAGGCGTCGTCGGCGTGAGCGCATTTTCACAGGACCATACCCCAGCAGGCGGGATGGACACGATCGATCCGAAAAAAGTGAACGAGACAGCGCCTTTCGATAAACCGGGAGTGACGCAATTGGATGACGACACATACCAAGTGGCAATCGTCGCTATGGCTTTCGGCTATAATGCGCCGGATCTGCGGGTGCCAGCCGGAAAAGAAATCATCTTCAAAGTGACCAGCACCGATGTGGTCCACAGTTTTACGATTGATGATACAAAAGTGAATATGATGGTCGTGCCGGGGCGCATCACGACAAAATCCTATACATTCGATAAACCCGGAAAATACTTGATTCTCTGCAATGAATATTGCGGAACAGGGCATCATATGATGTTCAATGAAATAGAGGTGTATTAAACATGATTGCTGCACAAGATCGAAAAATAGCTTTATGGAATATCGGCGTTGCGTATACGGCCTTTTTAATCGGGACCTTATGCGGGCTGCTTCAAGTTTTTATCCGGAATGATGCACTTCAATTGCCGGCTTGGCTGGATTATTATCAAATTTTAACGGCACACGGTGTGCTGCTCGCACTTATATTTACGACCTTTTTCATCTTTGGATTTTTCATTACCGGCATGAGTAAAAGTTTGGGGACGTTCGGCCCGAAAGTCCGTCTGTTTTCATGGATCGGCTTCTGGGTAACTTTGCTTGGCACGGTGATGGCGACAGTCATGATCGTTTCCGGTGAAGCTTCAGTCCTTTATACATTTTACGCACCGCTTAAAGGCAGCGGCTGGTTTTACGTCGGCTTGGCATTGGTCATTGTCGGAACATGGATTAGCAGTTTCGCTTTAGTCGGCCATTATGTGGTGTGGCGCAGAAACCATAAAGGGGAACTCAGCCCTTTATTCGCTTTTATGACGATTACGACGATCATCCTTTGGATTATTGCCTGTTTAGGGGTTGTGGCAACGGTCTTATTCCAATACATCCCGTGGGCATTCGGCTGGACAGATACCATCAATGTTGAATTGAGCCGTTCCCTGTTCTGGTATTTCGGACATCCGCTTGTCTACTTCTGGCTGCTGCCTGCTTATATGGCTTGGTATGTGATCGTACCGAAAATAATTGGCGTCAAAGTCTTCAGTGACTCCTTGGCACGCTTATCGTTTGTCTTATTCATCCTATTTTCCATTCCGGTCGGGTTCCACCACCAGTTGACGGAACCGGGGATATCGAACTTCTGGAAATTTCTTCAGGTAGTTTTGACATTCATGGTCATTATTCCGTCTTTGATGACGGCATTCTCCATGTTCGCCAACTTTGAAATAGCGGGACGCAAAAAAGGAGGAACCGGTCTATTCGGCTGGTTCACAAAACTTCCGTGGAAAGATGTCCGCTTCACTTCCATCTTTATCGCCATGGCATTCTTTATTCCCGGTGGTGCCGGGGGAATTATCAATGCAAGCTTCCAGTTGAATGAAGTTGTTCACAATACCTTATGGATTGTCGGCCACTTCCATATTACGGTCGGTACACCGGTAGCGATGACTTTTATGGGGATGACGTTCTGGCTCATTCCTTACTTGACCGGCCGTAAATTTACGAAGTCGATGCAGATTCTCGGATTCGTCCAAATCATCACATGGTCGATCGGGATGCTTCTGATGTCGACAGCCCAACACGTCCTAGGGCTTCTCGGTGCGCCGAGACGGACCGCGTATTCAGGCTATAACGGGCACGAGTCCGCTCTTGAATGGTTCGATGGCATTTTAACCAATCATGTAACGATGGCAGTCGGGGGAAGCATCCTCTTCCTCTCCGCCATGATTCTCATCTATATCGTCGTCATGACGATGTTCTTGTCGCCGAAAGCTGTAAAGCCGGAAGATGTAGTCGAATTTCCGCTGGCAGACAGCGACAAAGAAAACACACCGAAATGGCTGGAGAATTGGTGGATTTGGATTGGAATCGCTGTCTTCCTGATTGTCGCAGCTTATGCGATTCCGTTAAGCCACATGATTCACCATGCACCGCCTGGATCGGAAGGATTCAAAACTTGGTAGGAGTTGAGTGAAATGTTGATCACCGCGTTATCATTAATGATTATCTTCATCGTTTTTACCGCCATGCTGATCGAAACGAGTATTTCTGACGAAGAATAGAACGAAAACTGCCTTTCCGGACAACGGAGAGGCAGTTTTTTTCTTTCCAATAAAAAAACAGACTATTCAGCAATGAGGCTTCATGCCTATAATGAATTACTGCACTAAAAACTACTTAAGTCGGAGAACGGGAAGTGGCAAGATGAAGATTTTTTTAGAACAGGCAACAGCAGAAGATGCGGCGGCACTTCATGTAATGCAGAAATTGGCTTTTCAGCCTTTGCTGGATAAGTACCAGGATTTCGAAACCAGCCCTGCCAACGAATCCATAGAACGGCTGTTGCTGAGAATCGAACATCCGGCAGGGCGCTTTTATAAAATCATAGCAGACGGAAAGTTGGCTGGAGGTATCCGGATCCATTGGAAAGACGACCGTCAATACTGGATCGGACCGTTATTCGTCGACCCTTCGTTTCAAGGATGCGGCATTGCCCAGGAAGTGATGAAGCGAGTGGAAGAAGATTTTGCACAAGCGGCTACGTGGGAATTGGCCACCATTCTGGAAGAGCGGGGCAACTGCCATTTGTACGAAAAACTGGGGTATGAACAAACAGGAAAAACCGAAAAATTGAATGGGAAAACGACGCTCGGCTATTTCAAAAAAGAAGGGGCTGCCAGAGAATGAACTACACCATTAAACCGCTTCAAGGCTTCAGCGAAAAAATCGGAGAATTGCTGTTCCAGCTTGACCACACACGTTCTCTTACCAAAGCTGAAGTTGCGGGGCTTCAGCTATGCGAATTGGATTATGTGGAAGACGCCGCCAGCAATTCAATCGGTGCGCTTCTATACCATATGGCAGCGATTGAAAAAGTCCATCAAGTGATTGCGTTTGAGAAGCGTGATTTGACAGAAGAGGAGTTGGCAGATTGGTCGGCGGCTCTTGAGTTGGGGGAAAGCGGACGAAAAGAGATTCACGGAAAATCGGTGGACTTCTATCTTCAGCTGCTTGATGACACGCGAAAAGAAACCTTGCGCCTCTTCAAAGAAAAGGAAGACCACTGGCTTTACGAAGAAGGCGTTTGGCCGAACGGTGTTTCGTTCAATCATTATTATTTATGGTTCCATGTGATGGAAGATGAAATTAGCCACCGCGGACAAATCCGGCTGCTTAAACGGAAATTGAAAGCGGAGACGACGGCCGATGTCTGAGCCGAACGAGAAAAGAATTCAGTTGCGGGAAATGGTGGAAGAAGACTGGGCAAGTGTCCATGCTTACGCTTCTTTAGAAATAGTGTCTCGCCATCAAGCCTGGGGACCAAATTCAGAAGAAGACAGCAAGGTCTATGTGCACGAGGTGTTGAAGGATGCGAAAGCCATTCCGAGAAGGCAATTTGTTTTCGCGATTGCAGTCGGAGAAACGAAAAAGATGATAGGAGCAGTTGAATTGAATATCCGGGACGAAGTGAATCGGACTGGCGAAATCGGCTATATTTTGCATCCGGATTCCTGGGGGCGGGGCATTGCGGGAGAAGCAGCTGCCCAGGTTTTGCAATTCGCATTTAACGACCAAAAACTTCATAGGGTGTTTGCGACCTGCGACCCTTGGAATACCGCTTCCTATAGGGTCCTTGAAAAATTGGGCATGACAAAGGAAGGCCGGCTCCGGGAAAATATTCGATTGCGGGACGGTTGGCGGGATTCCTTCGTCTACAGCATCTTAGAACAGGAATGGAGAGAGTCAAGGCAATGAAGAAAATCCAATTGGTGAAACACGACTTGAAATACGCGGAAGACATCCATACATATTCCTCAGCGCCTCCTGTGAAAGATGCATTAGGATTGCCGGATGGCACGGTTGAGGATACAAAAGCTTTTATTGGAAGAGTGCAGATAGAAGAGCAGGGAAAGAAAACGGTGCCTCGCGTCATTTTAAATGAAAATGGAGAACTGATTGGACTGACCGATCTGATGTTCATCGACAGAAGCAAAAAATCCTGCCATATGGGCACCTGGATTGCCCATCCGTTCTGGGGGCAAGGATACAATGAGGCTTCCAAAATCGCCATCTTGAAAATCGCATTCGAAGAGTTGGGCTTGGAGCATGTGTTTGCCGGCGCGCGGAAAGTGAACATCCGGTCGCAAAAAGCTCAAGAGAAATTGCCGTTCATCCGCCTTAACGCAGAAGCGGCGTTTCCGGAGGAACTGGCTGCCCTTGAAAAAAAGGAAAAGCAGCCTTGTGTGTTAAATGTTTTTTACCGTGAGGATTTCTTGAATTTCGTCAAGTATCGTTAATTTCCATTAAGAAAATCAAAAAACTGCCGATAATAAAGAAAAGCCGTTTTCACAAAAATGGCTTCAAAACATCATGAAGATTTGGGAGAGACGATATGACACTAAAGATGAAGACTGCGGGAACAATTGGACTCACGATGGCAGCATTTATCATTTTACTCTTCCTTTTCATGCGGCCCGTCATATTGAACGACGCCAAGTTGATGGATGAGGAATCTTTGGAAACCGACCGGAAACGTGTGGAAAGCTACATCGAGTCGGAAAAGATGGATTTGCAGCGTTTTAACCGCGATTGGGCGGTATGGGACGATTCCTACACCTTTATGCAAAATCGTAGCGAAGCGTATATTGGTTCCAATCTAATTCCAGAAACATTTGAAAACAGTGCCATTAATTTAATGGTTTTCATCAATACAAAAGACGAGGTCATCTATGCGAATGGCTACGACTTAGCAGATGGAACAGAATTGGATTTAGCCAGCAGCTTGCAGCAGGTTCCGGAAATCATCGAAGAAGCTGAAAATGGAAACGGGCTAGTGATCATAGAAGATTCCAGTTTTGGATCGGTGATGGTTGCAGTGGATGAAATTCTGAGAAGCGAAGGCCAAGGCCCGTCGGCAGGCCATTTGGCTTCAGGTATTTTCCTGAACGAATCTTTTTTTTATACGATGCGCAATACATTGGCGCTGGATGTGCAAGTAGTCAATAAAGAAGCAGGAGATCTGAAAATTCAGGAACTGGATGAAAAGACATTGAGCAGCTTGCTTGCGGTTAGTGACGGTTTGACGCTTGAATTGAAGAAAGAGCGGAAGTATTACCAGCAGAAGTCGAGCAGCATGAATGGCCTTTTCCTGGCGTTGGTTATCGCTACCATTATTTTGGTCATCCTTGTCTACTATTTAATGGACATGCTGGTCTTATCACGGATTTCGCATCTTTCCGTGCAACTGAAAGATGTGGATTTCGATAAAGCACAATCTTTGGAAGTCGAAAATTCCAGAAATGTCGAAGATGAAATAACTGATCTGGAAAATTCGATTCAAAACATGCTGAGCAGTTTGGAAAAAGCCCATGCGGATGTATCAAAGCTGGCCTTTTTTGACCAATTGACCGGCCTTCCAAACCGATTCAGCTTGTATAAAGATTTCTTAAAGCGCATCGAAAAAGAACAGGCATCTTTTTCCGTTCTGTTTTTTGACTTGGATGGTTTCAAGCGGATCAACGATTTATATGGCCATAATAGCGGCGATGAAGTATTGAAACAGATTGGCCGGCGGCTGAATGCCAAGTCTTTGCGGAAAGGAAGCCGCTTGTACCGCATCGGCGGCGATGAATTCATTTTAATTTCAGATACTGCCGAAAAGACAAAATTGACCGGTGAAATTACAGAAGTGATGGCAGCAATTCAAAAAGTGTTCAATCTGGGCAAAGTGACCACCAGCATTTCGGCAAGCATCGGAATCAGCTTTTATCCGGCGAACGCCAGAACTTTAGACGACTTGCTGCAATACGCGGATGTCGCAATGTACGCAGCAAAAAAGAATGGCAAAAACAATTACGTTTTCTACGAAGACATCACAGACAAGCATCTCTACAAATATTTGCTGAATCTTAAAAACGACTTAGTGGATGCCGTTGAAAATAATGAGTTTTTCTTGGAGTACCAGCCGATTATGGACAATAAAGGTGAGCGCATCCAAGCTGTAGAAGCGCTCATCCGCTGGAATCACCCGAAAGAAGGATTGATTGCGCCTTTGCGTTTCATTCCGCTGGCAGAAGAAACGGGAATAATGAAAGACATCGGCGATTGGGTCATTCGCAATGCGGTAAAGGATATCCAAAAATGGAACGAAGAAAATGGACAGGCGCTTTCACTGGCGATCAACGTTTCAAAAGCTCAGCTGAGATTTAAAGGCGAATTGATTGAACTGATTGACGACGTCCTGGAAGAAAACGATTTTCCGGCGCATCAGCTGCAAATCGAAATCACGGAAAGTGATACGGTAGCAGAACATGAAGAAATCGTGGCTTTCATCAATGAGTTGAAGCTGCGAAATATCCAAGTGGCCTTGGATGATTTTGGCGTCGGGACTTCCTCGCTGTACCATCTCTTGGAACTGGATGTCGATATCGTGAAAATCGACCGCAGTTTCCTTCGGCAAGTGCCTGCCAGCGAAAAAGACACGGCTTTGCTGAAGGGAATTTACAGCACCTTATATGACTTGAATATTCAATTGGTGACGGAAGGAATCGAAACGGAAGAGCAGCGCGATTTTGTTTCCGCAAAAAATGGCTCTTACCTGCAAGGCTTCTATTTCAGTAAACCGGTTCTTCTGAAAGAATTGAAGAAGATGCAGGAGAGTTGGGAAAAGACCTTATTGTAACAGGAAGCTCGTCCATATTTTTAAGAAAGATGTGAAAATGGCAAAAACCTGTTATGATAAGAGGATTCCCAGAAAGTAACGGAGTGATAACATGACTAAAAAAGCGAAAGCCAAAAGCGGCGTAGGCCAAGGGACCGGAAAAAAAGGCTGGAACCGCTGGAAAACCGGCGCCAACAAAGCGAAAAGCTTTAAGCCGTATACGAGCAAAGCCAACAAAAAATCTGATGGATCAAAATCTGATCAATCGGCTAACAACGAGCCGCCTGAATGGATCGACGGCTAAATACAGAATGATGAAGCTGCCCTTTAAAGGCAGTTTTTTTGTGGAAAATAAAAGCGGCATGAGCAGATTTGTTTACATCGTGCGCGATGCAGTTTAATATAGATCGTGTAAGATATAAAATATTGGAGGGATGAATGATGAAAGCACTTTATGAAACAACAATCATCAACACTGGCGGAAGACAAGGGGAAGTATATTCGGAAGACAATATCTTCTTCATGGATGTAGCGAAACCGAAAGCACTTGGAGGAGAAGCGACAACTGCTACGAATCCCGAACAATTATTTGCTGCAGGCTATAGCGCTTGCTTTAACAGTGCCTTAGAATTAGTACTAGAAAAAGATAAAGTGGAAGTTGAGAAAAGCGAAGTCAAAGCTACAATTTACCTGATTGGCGATAAAGAAAAAGGCGGCGTGAAGTTAGCTGCGAAGTTAGAAGTCGACATTGCCGGCATCGACCAAGAGAAAAAACAGGAATATGTGGCAAAAGCGCATGACTACTGCCCGTATTCAAAAGCGATCAAAGATTCCATTGACGTGGAAATCGTTGTCCTGTAAACCGCTCTTAGGTGCCGGTGAAATATAAAATGGGTGTGATGGAAATGGAAAGAATGACTCAACTGGATCAGCAATTATGCTTTGAAGTCTATAAAGCTTCAAGCAATTTTACGAAAATGTATGCGAGGGTCCTCGAACCGTTCAATCTGACATTCACGCAGTACTTGGTTTTGCTTGTCCTCTGGGAAGAAGACCGGCTGCTCACAAAAGATATCGGTGAGCGGCTCGGCCTTGGAACCGGAACGTTGAATCCAATCATCAGCCGGATGATTGCACAAGGCCGGCTGAACAAGGAGCAGTCAAAAGAAGATAAGCGTGCCTACATTATTTCACTGACCGAAAAAGCGAAAGCAGAACATGAACCGATTGAACAGGCAGTTGCAGAAAAGCTGATCAGCTGCAATTTCATGGATGTGAATGCCATTACGCTGATGAAGAATTTAAAAGAATTGAATGCCTTCTTCAGTGGAATGGATTTATAAAAGCGAAACGAAGCGAAGAACGGGAGTGATGTGGGATGAGTATTTATGATATGACGGTTCCAAAAGCAGATGGGGATGCCTATTCTCTCAGCGAATACAAAGGCAAGGCCATGCTCATCGTCAATACGGCGACAAAATGCGGATTGAGCGATCAATTCGACAGTTTGGAAAACCTGTATTCAACTTACAAAGACGACGGCTTGGTGGTGCTCGGTTTTCCTTCGGACCAGTTCAAGCAGGAGCTTGGAAGCGCAGAAGAAGCGGAGGAAGCGTGCCGCATGAGCTACGGGGTCACTTTTCCGATGCATGGGATTGTTAAAGTCAATGGCAAAGAAGCGCATCCGCTTTTTAACTACTTGACGTCCAACAGCAAAGGCTTCTTGTCGAAAAGCATCAAATGGAATTTCACCAAGTTTCTAGTGGATCCTGAAGGGAATTTGATTGCGCGTTATGCACCACAGGAAAAACCGGAAGCATTTGAAAAAGACATAAAAAAAGTTTTGGGCAAATAATCACCCATCCTTGCTTGGAAAGCTGCTGCAGCTTGCCAGGCTTTTTTTATTTTCAAAGGAGTTTGCGCTTCGAAAACAGAAATAACTACAGACGATGGTATTCAGGAAAGGAAGATTCGGATGGATAAAGGAAAAACGGCATTATTGATAGTCGATGTGCAGCAAGCTTTTGATGATGAATCGTGGGGAGAGCGAAACAACCCGGAAGCGGAAGCGAAGATGGCCGAGGTCCTGGCAGCATGGAGAAACAACAATGGATTCGTCCTCCACATTCAGCACCGGTCTGACAATCCGGAATCGCTGTTCTATCCCCACAAGGAAAGCTATGAGATCAAAGAGGAGCTGCAGCCAACAGGCAAGGAAACGGTCATCACGAAGAAAGTGAACAGTGCCTTCATCGGCACCAATCTGGAAGAAATCTTGCGCATGAACGGAATCACGACAGTAGTGATTGTAGGATTGACTACACCTCACTGTATTTCCACTACTGCGAGGATGAGCGGAAACTTGGGCTTCTCGACTTATGTCGTCTCGGATGCGACGGCTGCCTATGAACTAAAAGATCCGGACGGAAACCGGATAGATCCGGAGACCATCCATTCGATTTCGCTCGCAACTTTGCACGGAGAGTTTGCGCATGTCGTGACAACTGCAGAATTGATGCATGAATTTACTTCACAGCCTTCCAGAAGTGAGGAGGAGAAATGAACGAAGAACAATTTTATGAAGCGGTCGGGACAGTGAATGGCTGGGATTTCAGCCGTCTGCGGAGCCGGACGGAAGGAGAGCTCTGAGATTTCTATAAGATTGTGGCGGAAAATGCAGAAAGGTCCACCGCGCTACTGGATCTTGGAACAGGCGGCGGTGAAAAAATGCTGGAAATCGCCTCTTCCTTTTCCTCCGTGACAGCGATTGACCGGTCAAAAGCCATGATTGAAACGGCTAAGGCCAATTTGGCTAAAACCGGTTATGCACATGTGCGTTTTCTGGAAGCATCTTCTGAAACACTGCCGTTACCGGATAGTTCTTTTGATCACCTTTCGAGCCGACATGCCCCGTTTGATGCCAAAGAAGTATGGCGAGTATTGAAAAAAGGCGGGACTTTCTATACCCAACAAGTCAGTAAGGCGGATAAAGCGAATCTGAAGGCCGCATTTGGACGCGGCCAGTCGTTTGGAGAGCAGGACGGCACATTACGGGATGCTTGCGAAAGCGAACTGGCAGATGCCGGGTTTTCGAACATAGAAATTCGTGAATACGATGCAGCGGAATACTTGGAGCGCCCGGAAGATTTGCTTTTTCTTCTCATGCATACACCCATTATTCCGGGCTTCGGGGAACAAGAAGGAGATTTCGCTCGCCTTCAGGAATTCATCGAGCAAAATCAAACTGAAGAAGGAATCAAGACGAATTCAAAGCGATTTATGTTGATTGCCAAGAAGTAAGGAGATCTGAACAGAATGGAAAGCCGCTATCTATCAATTGAACCTTTAATTGAATATAAATCAGGGTTTCATATAGTGCTCTATCATGGCTGGGGTACTTCCATAGAAAGTTTTAACTCATTGGGGCGGCGGATGGCAAAAGCAGGCCACCGGGTTATCATTCCGGAAATTCTCTACCACGATTCCAGAAATCGGCTCAAAGATCCGTTTACGAAAGAAGCCATCCACCGCCACTTTTGGGAAACCATTTTTACGAGTATAGAGGAATTCAGCGATTTAGCGACGGCTGCTGATTTGCCGGTTTCGAGAACAGTCGTAATTGGCAGTTCAATGGGTGGTTTTATTGCCAACGGAGTATTTTCAAGAATGCCAAATTTAGCCGGAGCGGCCAGTATTAATGGCTCCGGTTCCTTTTTGTTCACTGAAAAACGCTTCCGGGAAATGGATGGCCGGCCAAAGCCGAATGAAAAAGAAGAGGCCAATCTTAGAGAATTCGATCCGAAGGGAAAGGGGATAGGGGCTTCTCCTATCTTACTGCTTCATGGAAGCGAAGACCGAACCATTCCGGTAGAGGGACAAAAAGATTATTACGGTTATTTGATTGAAAGAGGAAAGTCCAATGCTGAAATGAAATTATATGAAGGTATTAACCACCAATTTTCCGAAGAGATGGTCTTGGATTTAATCGATTGGTTAGCAGATTTGGGCATAGAAGAGATTATTTCCAAGAGCCTGCATCCAGACATCCGTCAACTTCTGGCCTATGCCACATCAGAGGAGCGGATAGAAGTGGAATATGCAGCCTATCAACACGATCCAAACCGGAGATTGTACGGCTTGAAAAAAGAAGGGAATTTTATAGGCTGTATTGGAGTCGAGCAAAAAGGACTCGGGCAGCTTGAAATTATCCATTTAGCTGTTTCTCCGGTAAATCGGAAAGCTGGAGCTGGAAAGGAGCTTGTGGAGTGGGTTTTCCGGACATATTATCCGAAGGTCATGATTGCCGAGACAGATAGCGAAGCTGTCGGTTTTTACAGCAAGTTGGGATTTGAGGTTCACAGCCTAGGTGAAAAATATCCAGGGGTTGAGCGTTTTCTCTGTAAACGAAGTTCGGCCAACTCTGAAGAACAAAATAAATGATTTTAATGTCTATATACTAAGAGCCCTTACTCATGGAGTAAAGGCTCTGTCTGTTTTTGAAGAAATTCTTCTTTGAACGATTCCGCGCTTTGTTCACCTTGTTTACGAGGCGGGCTCGCAAGGAAAGCGGCGAACATGCCAAGCAGCGGAAACAGCAAGATTCCCCAAAGAATTTCCCTATAGCCGCCGAACAGATCATACGCGATGCCGAGCGGCAATGGGCCGAGTGCTGAGCCGGTCACGATCATCGCCATTGAAATGCCGCTGATGCTGCCAATGTGCTTGCGCCCGAAATAATTCGGCCAGACGACAGCCATGACAATGCGTTCAACGCCCATGCTGACTCCCCAGATAAGCCCGAACACAATGGCCATTGCTAAGGTACTGGCGTTTTGAAGCAGCAGCAGAGAAACGATTTCTCCGAAAAACAGCAAGGCCAGCATATATTGCACTTTCACTTTTTCAAGCAGCATGCCCGTCAAAAAAGTCACAGGCAAACCGATCAAAGCAGTGATACTCAAAACGCTGGCAGCTGTTTCAAGAGACAATTCTTTTTCTTGGAAAATCGAAACTAAATGAAAAGTAAGGCCGGTATTAACAATGCCCGGAATGGCTGCACAAAACAGCAAAAGCCAAAACGCTTTTGTTTTGGAGGCTTCTTTCACCGTCCAGCTGATTTCTTCCACAGTCTTCTGCATCTTTCCTTGTTTTTTGGCGTCTCCATTATCAGGCAGCAAGCCCATGTCTTCCGGTTTGTTCTGAATCAGGAAAAAGGCCAGCGGGGTAAAGCAGATAATGATGATAGCGCCGAGGATCAGCCAAGAAGCGCGCCAACCAAAAGAACCGATCAGCCACACGTTCAGCAGCGGAAATGCGGCCGAACTGACCAAACCGCCGATTGCTGCGATGCTGATGGCTCGGCCTCTTTTTTTCACAAACCATTGAGGGATCAAGGAGCTTGAAATCAGCGCCATCGATCCTTGGCCCAATAAGCGGATGAAAAAGAAACCGATAAAGAGCATGACAAGGCTGGTGACAAAACTATTGAACATACAGGCAGCTGCAAGTGCCAAGGAAACAATGACGGCCATTTTGCGGGAGCCATTGCGGTCGATCAAACGGCCGATAAAGAACAGCAGAAATCCGGAAGCCAAAGTGGCCGCTGAATAGATGCCGGAAACCGTTGAACGGCTCCATCCAAATTCGTCTATGTAATAATCAATGAAAATCGAGTTGGAATAAGTTTGTCCGGGACCAGAAAAAAACTGGGACAGCGCAGCAAGCGCGATAATCACCCAGCCATAGTGAAAGGAATATCCTGTAATTTGTTTCATCGTACATCTCCACTTTTGATAGTAAACTGCTAATCTAAGGCTATTGATATATTGAAATCACAATTAATTATCATACCACCATTATTAATTAATGAAAGTCTTTTGTTCATGAAACAAAAAGAAAAAGGATTCAGAAATTAATTATTTCGAAAAAATGTATCGAAGCTGACTGCTTATGCATTTGAAAGGATTTTAAGGATTAAATGCAACAAGAAAAGGAAAAAGGTGTATGATAAATAGAGTTTCTGCATCTTTCAATAGGAAATTACCGAAACAAGTGAGTTAAGGATTCAGAGCAGCTTGACTTTAAAGGCCAGTGTCGAGTTAAATGAAAAAGACTTCTTTTTTAGCTGCTCACGACATGGAAGAGAAATTAGATAAAATAAAACGAATCGGACGATATGAACGATTTTAAGGAGAAAGAACAGAATGGGTTTGTGGGAAATTTTTGTTGCGATTGTACTGGGAATTGTGGAAGGTTTAACAGAGTTTGCGCCAGTTTCTTCAACAGGGCATATGATCATCGTTGATGACATCTGGCTAAATTCAAAAGAGCTGTTCAGTGAGCCGGTGGCGAATACATTTAAAGTTGTCATTCAGTTGGGATCGATTTTAGCGGTAGTGATCATCTTTAGAGATCGTTTTAAAGACTTGCTTGGCATAAATCGAAGCAAAACAGCTGAGAAAAAGCAGCGTTTGAGTTTGACGAAAGTAATTGTCGGGTTAATCCCGGCCGGAGTGCTCGGTTTGGCCTTCGAAGATTACATAGATGAATACCTCTTTTCGGTTGAGACCGTTATTATCGGTTTAGTGCTGGGTGCAGTGCTTATGCTAATCGCGGATTACTTTACTAAAAAGAAACCGCATATCGATACGGTTGACCAGATGACTTACAAACAAGCGCTTGGCATGGGGCTTTTCCAATGTCTTGGTTTATGGCCAGGTTTCTCCCGTTCAGGCTCGACTATTGCCGGCGGGGTTCTTTTGAAAATGAGCCATAAATCAGCAGCGGATTTCACCTTTATTATGGCAGTGCCGATCATGCTTGGAGCAAGCGGCTTGTCGTTATTGAAAAACTGGCAGTACATTACGGTGGACGCTCTTCCATTCTTTGTGGTCGGATTCATCAGTGCTTTTGTGGTAGCTTTAGTTGTTGTTAAATTCTTCTTGAAATTGATTGATAAAATCAAATTGGTGCCATTTGCGATTTATCGAATCGTACTTGCGGCCTTGATTTTTGTGATTTACCTGTAAGGGCTTGTAAAATCCAGATAGCTGGATTATAGTAAATAAATACAATAATTAGTGTTTAGATTTATTTTTGAACACTATATATAGTGTCGCCGATAATGATGGTGCCTGAAAAGGCTTAATAGGGAATCCGTGAAAATCGGAGCTGTACCCGCAACTGTAAGTGCTGACGAACTATGGAAAACCACTGTCCAATGGATGGGAAGGCCGTAGTGTAGGTGGAAGCACAAGCCAGGAGACCTGCCTCGTTATAAGTTTATGATCTTCTCCGGGAGCTGGGAGGTATAACGAAGGTACTCTGCAAGGAACAGTGGATTTCTGCTGTTTTCCGTTGGATTATTTGCGTTTATATACCCGTCTTCTCTCAGAGAAGGCGGGTTTTTTGTCTTTAAAACAAGTAATGGAGGATTGAGCTGCATTGGAAAAACAGATTTCGGCAAGCATTTCACGGACGGTGCAAACAAGACTCGTGCTGCCGCCCGACACAAATCATATGGGAACGATATTCGGCGGAACGGTACTGGCCTATATTGATGAAATTGCGGCAATTACCGCCATGAAACATAGCGGAAAAGCAGTAGTGACCGCTTCGATCGATACGGTCAACTTTTTATCTTCCGCTACAGTCGGAAATGTCCTTCTTTTGGAAGGGGTTGTAATTTCCACAGGCCGGACTTCGATGGAGGTCTACGTAAAAGCGGAATGCCAAAACATTGAAACAACTGAAAAAACCTTGACAACAACTGCGATTTTGACGATGGTGGCTGTGGATGATAAAGGCAAACCGACGCCGGTGCCGGCAGTGGTGCCGGAGAGCGAAAAAGAAAAACAATTATTCAAAAGCGCACAAGATCGGAAGCAGCAGCGCATGAAAATCAATGAATTTGCAAAGGAGCTGGTTTGAGATGAATCCCATCGTTTATTCGGAAAAAGACACAGTTGAAAAAGCCATCCACCGGGCGGAAAAAATTTATAACTTGGATGTTGCACCTCTTCTCGCGAAACTGGAAACACTTGGACATGAAGCAAAAGCCGAACAATCGCTTATATATGCACTCAACCGGATTTCCATGGCAGAACCGGATTGGACATTTGTAGCGGCTGAACTGTATTTAGAAGAATTGTATGAAAAAGCTGCAAAGAACCGGAACTATCCGGCACAAGATAAATACGGCGACTTTTATAAGTTGGTGAAGAATTTAAGTGAAGTCGGCATCTATTCGAGCGACTTGATGGAAAGTTATTCCGAGGAAGAAATCAAGGAGCTGGGCAAGGAAATCGATGCTGAGCGGGACTTGCTGTTCAATTATATCGGCCTGTTTTTATTGGCAGACCGCTATGTGGCGAAGGATTATGAAGGAAATATCCACGAATTGCCGCAGGAGCGCTTCTTGGTCATCGCGATGACTTTGATGCAAAATGAACCACGAGAAAAACGGCTAGATCTGGTAAAAGAAGCTTATTGGGCGATGAGCAACCTTTATATGACGGTGGCAACACCGACCTTATCCAATGCCGGCAAGAGCTTCGGGCAGCTGTCTTCCTGCTTTATCGACACGGTCGACGATTCGCTCGACGGCATTTACTTAAATAACTGGGATATTGCCCGCCTAAGCAAAGACGGAGGCGGCATCGGCATTTACTACGGCAAAGTCCGCGCGCTCGGATCGGACATTAAAAAATTCAAAGGCAACTCATCCGGAGTCATTCCGTGGATCCGCCTTGTCAACGACACAGCAGTCAGTGTGGATCAGCTTGGACAGCGCCAGGGTGCGGTCGCTATTTACTTGGACGTCTTCCATAAAGATATTATGAACGGTTTCCTGGATTTGAAAACGAACAACGGCGATGAGCGTCGGAAAGCGCACGATATTTTCACGGGAGTTTCGATACCTGATTTATTTATGGAAAAGTTGAATGAAAAAGATGACAACGGCCGGAGCATTGGCGAGTGGCATACCTTCTGCCCGCATCAAATTAAAAGCGTTATGGGCTGGAAAGATGAACACGGGACGGCACTTGGACTTGAGGATTTTTATGATGAAAACGATGTAAAGCATTTTACTGAAAAATACGAGGAAGCGGCAGCGAATCCGCTATTGCCGCGAAAAACTTACCGGGCGATGGATATCATGGCGCGCATCATGGTATCGCAGCTGGAAACCGGGACACCCTATATGTTCTACCGCGACGAAGTGAACCGGCAAAATCCGAACAAACATATGCGTGGAAAAGGGCGAACGTCGATTTACTGCAGTAATTTGTGTACCGAAATTGCGCAGAACATGTCAGCGACAACTATCATGAAAGAGTACACCGACGAAGACGGCAACCTGGTCATGATCCGGAAACCGGGCGACTTCGTTGTCTGCAACTTGTCGTCGATCAATTTGCCGCGTGCGGTGAAAGCGGAAGTGCTGGAGCGTCTCATTCCGATTCAGATGCGCATGCTCGATAATGTCATCGACTTGAATACGATTTCTGTCGGGCAGGCGGATGCGACGAATAAAAAATTCCGTGCTGTTGGATTAGGAACTTTCGGATGGCACCATTTGCTCGCACTTGAAGGCATCCACTGGGAATCAGAAGAAGCCGTAACGTTCGCTGATAAGTTATATGAAGAAATTGCCTACCATACGATCCGCTCTTCCATGGAACTTGCCAAGGAAAAAGGTGCTTACCGCGAGTTCAGCGGCTCGGAATGGCAGACAGGGGAGTATTTTAAACGCAAACAATACACAAGCGGCCGCTGGACCGGTCTGCAAAAAGAAATCACTGAGAACGGCGTTCGCAACGGCTGGATGATGGCAGTCGCGCCGAACTCGTCAACAGCAAAAATCGGCGGTTCAACGGACGGCATCGATCCATTGTACGCAGTCGAGTATGCAGAGGAAAAGAAAAACTTCAAATTCAAAGTGACAGCACCTGACTTGAACCACAATACGTACGATTACTACCGCCGAGCCCGCCATGTCCTGGACCAGAAATGGAGCATCCGCCAGAACGCGGCACGCCAGCGCCATATCGACCAAGGCATCAGTTTCAATTTGTATGTTCCGCATACGATCAAAGCAAAAGATTTGCTGGAAATGCATGTCGAAGCTTGGGCACAGGGGTTAAAAACGACTTATTATGTGCGCAGCACCTCGCAGGCGGAAATTGAAGAATGCGAAGCTTGCCAAAGCTAAGGAGGAACAAATATGTCCATACATGCACCTTTATCCAAAATTAAGCTGCTCAATCCGGAACATCCAAACAAGTCGACAGGCATTTTGAACGGGCAATCTTCCGGTTTATTGAACTGGAACGACATTGCCTACCCACAAATGTATGATCTTTACCAGACACTGCTATCGAATTTCTGGAAAGCCCAGGAAATCAATATGCAGGATGACATCAAACAATGGGACAGCTTAACTGCAACCGAACAGGATGTATTCTTGCGGTTGAATACCCAATTAGCATCACTCGACAGCCTGCAGACGCCGACGATGAGCCAGGTGATGGACTACGTGACCGACTCGAGCTTCAAAGCGATATTCGCTGTTATTGCCCAACAGGAAGCAGTCCATACGGAATCCTATTCTTATATCCTCAGCTCATTGGTGGCAGTGAGCGAACAAAATGAACGCTTTAATCAAGCCAAAAGCGATCCGATTGTCCGTAAGCGCAACGAACTGATCCTGGATGCTTACGAGGAATTCCGGCAAAATCCGACTGCCCAGAACTTGTTCAAGCTAAGCGTCAACTCCATCAACTTGGAAGGGATTTATTTCTACGCCGGCTTTGCTTTCTTCTATCATTTGGCGCGCCAGCAGAAAATGCTGAAGACCAGTACGATGATCAGCTACATCCAGCGCGATGAAATGCAGCACGCTTATTTCATCGCCCAATTCATCCGGATCCTATTGACGGAAAATCCGGAATTGAACACAGATGAAAATATTGCTTATGTCTATGAAGCAATCGACAAAGCAGTTCAGCTGGAAAAGGAATGGGCTCACTATATTCTAGAAGGCATTGAAGGGCTCGACCTTCAGGAGTTCGAAGGCTACGTGGAATATTTGGCGAACAAGCGCCTGCGGCAGCTCGGGCTCGATAATCTTTACGAAGAACGCAGCAATCCGATGCCGTGGATACAAGTATTCGGTGATGACATGATGAATGACACGAAATCCGACTTTTTTGAACAAAAATCCCGGACTTACTCGAAAGTGTCGCAGTCCAATGGATTCGACGAATTATAAGCCGAAAATCGCCATCGTCTATGCGTCCATTACCGGCAATACAAAAGCAAGCGCAGAAATGCTCGCGGAAATCTGCCAGGCGAATGGTTTAGAAACGGAGCTTTGGGCCATCAACGATTTCCCTTTAACTGAACTCTTACGTTGCGATATTGTCTTAGTAGGCACCTATACTTGGGGAAACGGCGAGATTCCAAAAGAGCTGTACAGCTTGTTCCATGCCTTTGAAACCTTGGAGCGGAAGCATCTCGTAACGGCAGTTTTTGGCACCGGCGACAGTTTTTTCGCAGAATTCTGCGGAGCTGTAAACCGGTTTCGGGATATGCTATTTGTCCAGACCGCTTTAGCGGCTACCTTGAAAATCGAGTTGCAGCCGCAAGAAATAGATAAAATCCGCTGTGAAAAATTCATTGAAAGTGCATTGAAAAAGCATATAGAATTAAAAACAGAAAATACATGAGAATGTAGTATGAGAACAGATCCCTTAAATTTAAGGGGTCTGTTTTTAGTTAATCCGAGTGAAATTATCGGAAAAGTCATTGAAACTGAATTGAAAAATAATTTGAAAAAATACTACCATACAAGTATGCTAATGTGGTAACATGAAATCCAAGCAAAGGAGGGATTAAGTGCTGAACATCGATTCAACTAAGAAAATCAAAAGTTTTTCTACTAAAGACTACGTTTATGAAATATTGAGAGAAAATATCATTTCAT
Organism: Planococcus alkaliphilus; assembly: GCF_057031095.1. Classification (NCBI taxonomy): domain Bacteria; kingdom Bacillati; phylum Bacillota; class Bacilli; order Caryophanales; family Caryophanaceae; genus Planococcus; species Planococcus alkaliphilus. The sequence continues at coordinate 3,483,627 of NZ_CM168060.1, read as the reverse complement.
TGGCTATCGAACCTGGCCAACAAATTTCTGAAAAAGAAATTTCGGATTTGCTGCAAGTAAGCAGGACGCCAGTTCGGGAAGCATTTGTTAAATTAGCGCAGGAAGAATTACTGGAAGTTTTCCCGCAGCGCGGCACGAAAATCGCTTTAATCGATTTATATCATGTCGAAGAAGCACGCTTTATCAGAGAACATTTGGAAAGAGCTACTGTACGAGTGGCCTGTGAAGATTTCCCGGAAGAAAAGTTGAAGGACTTGGAAGCCAATCTGCAATTGCAAAAGAAATGCGTGGCTGAAAAAAACTTTACCCGGCTTTTTGAACTGGATGAAGAATTTCATAAAATCATTGCCGAAGGAAGCGGAAAAGAGCGGATTTGGGCCTTGATCCAACAGATGAACGCCCACTTGAACCGGATTCGGATGCTGAGCTTGGCAGCCAACTATAATTGGGAATTGATCCTATCGCAGCACGAAAAGATCTTTACTGCCATTAAAGAAAAAAATGCCGACCTGGGAGAAAAAGCCATGGAGGAACATTTGAAAAAGCTTCTTTTCGAGCAGGAAAAACTGAAAAGCGAATACCAGCAATATTTTAAGCAATAAGCTTTTGGGACCAAATGTAAGCGCTTTAAATGAGCGGATTTAAAATTTTGCTATCCAATAAAACCAAGGGGGATTTACGGATGAAAAAACGCAGTATTATGTCAGCATTAATGATTTCTTCAGCTTTATTACTAGGGGCTTGCGGCGGTGAAAGCGCTGCCGAAGGGGACGACAAAGTCTATACACTGAAAGTCGGGACCGCTTTAGCTGAAACAGATCCGATTTATGAAGGATTGGTGGAGTGGAAAGACAGCGTAGCTGAAAAGACGGACGATAAAGTGAATATCGAAATTTTCGGCAACGGTTCGCTTGGGGATGACAAAGATATCCTGGAACAAGCAAAAGTGGGCACGAACGTGGCAGTTATCGTAGATGCTGGGCGTCTTGCTGAAATGGAGCCTGAAATGGGCATTTTGGCTGCTCCTTACGTAGCGGACAGCTACGATGAAGCGAGCAAAATTGTCCAATCGGATCTATTCAAAGGCTGGGAAGAAGAACTTGCACAAAACCATAACCTGAAAGTGCTTTCGTTCAACTGGTACCAAGGCGACCGCCACCTGTTGACGAATAAGAAAATTGAAAAGCCGGCCGATCTTAAAGGCTTGAAATTGCGTACACCGGGAGCGGAAATCTGGACAGAAACCATTTCTGCAATGGGAGCAAGCCCTTCAGGCATGGCCTTCTCAGAAGTTTATCCGGGGATCCAACAAGGAGTTATTGATGGAGCGGAAGCGCAGCATCCGGCCACTTACGGGGCGAATCTTCAAGAAGTCGTTAAATACATTACGAAAACGAGCCACTTCCAATTGCTGACGGGCATTGTAGCAGGGGCTGACTGGATGAATGGCCTGCCGGAAGAATATCAGGACATCGTCATTGAAGAATCGTTCAAAGCGGGAGAAGAAGCTTCAGAAAATACGATCGGCATGCTTGATGAATTCGAGCAGAAGATGATTGACGCAGGCGTAGAAGTCAATGAAGTGGACATCGAGCCATTTAAGGAAGCAACCAACACAGTTTATGAAAAATTCGACGGATACACAGAACTTCGTGAAGAAATCAATAAAATCCTAGGAAAATAAGTGAGTGATGAAAATGATAAAAAAAGTAGCTGGCGGCTATGCAAAATTCGAGAATTTTATTACTAATTTATTGATGATCGGTGTTGTAGCGTTTGTCTTTATCGCCTCAATCATGAGATGGGTGGGATTCCCCCTCTCATGGTCTGTGGAGTTTGCTCAATTCTTATTTGTTTGGGTCATTTTTTTAGGTGCCAATCGCTGTCTCCGGGAAGATCGCCACATTGGAGTGGATTTTTTCGTTAAAAAGCTGAAGCCGAAAACAAAGGCTGTGCTAGAAATCATTATTAACGTATTGATTATGGCCTTCCTGGTTTTCCTGATCAATTTTGGAATCCAGTTAAGCATCGAAAACTCAGTGCGCTTAATCAGTAACCTTCCACTAAGTTATTCCTTTATCACAATGGCTGTGCCGATTGGAAGCATCTTAATGTTGATCACCCTGATTTTTAAAGTGGCACAGAAAATCAACGTTTTAAAAACAACATCTGTATAAATTGAATAAACGTTACGGATAGTCCGCTAAACTGCTTTGAAGTTATTGGCCGAATTCAATTCGGCCGATGGCTTTTCTTCGGGAAAAGCCTAAAGCAAAGAGCGATTTCCTTCGTTCAATTTTTACAGTCATTCAGAATAAGAGGTGGAAACCATGTTACTTGTCGCTGTTATATTTTTCGTTTTGCTCTTTTTGAATATGCCTGTGGCTTTTGCCATCGGTATTGCAAGTTTGTCATTCTTTATCTTGGAACCGAATTTGCCGGTTGAAATTACAACACAGCGAATGGTAGCGGGGACGCAGTCATTTCCATTGCTGGCGGTGCCTTTCTTCATTTTAGCCGGAAACTTGATGAACTCTTCTGGAATCACAAAACGGCTGATCCGTTTTTCCAATGCGTTAACTGGACATTTAGTCGGAAGCTTGGCGCATGTTTCCATCGTACTTAGTACGATCATGGGCGGTGTTTCTGGATCTGCCAATGCGGATGCAGCCATGCAAAGCCGGATCTTAGGGCATCAAATGATTGCTAGGGGCTATTCAGGCGGCTATTCGGCTGCAGTTATTGCAATCAGCTCATTGATCACCGCAACAATCCCGCCGAGTATCGGTTTGATCCTCTACGGATACGTTGGCCAAGTGTCTATCGGCAAGCTCTTTTTAGCGGGAATCATTCCCGGTATTCTCATGATGATCGTATTGATGCTAGTTTCATACCTCGTCGCTAAAAAACGCGGATATGATCAAGATGAAAATATCAAACGAGCCACATTCAAGGAAGTGGCTGTTTCTTTCAAAGACAGTATTTGGGCGTTATTATTCCCGGTCATTTTAGTCGTGGGAATTCGTTTCGGTATTTTCACTGCTTCAGAAGCAGGCGCTTTTGCCGTAGTCTATGCACTTGTAATCGGCTTCTTCGTTTACAAAGAATTGAACTGGAAGAACTTTATCGAATCCATCGAGCAATCGGTTACCGATAATGCATCCATTCTCTTGATCATTTCAACATCATCCATTTTAGGATTCTTGATTACATACGACCGTCTTCCGCAGAACGCAGCGGACTTCCTGATCGGCATTACAAGCAATGGCACATTGATGCTGCTGTTGATCTTGCTGTTCCTGGTCATCGCAGGGATGTTCATCGAGTCCACGGTGCTGGTTTTGCTGTTGACGCCGATTTTCCTGCCGATTGTCACCCAAGTGGGTGTAGACCCTGTACATTTCGGTATATTGATGATGACAATCGTTACATTTGGAGGCATGACGCCGCCGGTCGGGGTAACGATGTATACGACAACTTCCATTATGAAAGTGCCGATTGAAGAATACATCAAAGAAGCCCTTCCATTTATCGGAGGCGTGGTCGTATTGGTTCTGATCTTGGTATTCGTACCGGAAATTGTGACATTCATCCCTGATTTATTGATGTAATGCGTAAGCTTTGAATAGAGTGGAGGAGCGTTTTATGTTTTCTTTTGAAGGAAAAGTGGTTTGGGTCACAGGCAGCAGTACAGGAATTGGAAGAGCGATTGCTGAGAAGTTTGCAGAATGCGGAGCAGCTGTCGTCGTTCACGGAAATTCCAACGCGGCAGAAGCTGAAATCACATTGAAAAATGTTCAGGATAAAGGAGCGAAAGCTCACTTGGTTATCGGCGACGTGACAGACCGCAAACAAGTGGATGAAATGGTTGAAGACATCAAAACTAAATTCGGCCGAATCGACATCCTCGTCAATAACGCCGGCACGATGGTCAAGCGTGCCAAAATTGAAGACCTTGAAATCGAAGCATTGGAAAAAATCATCAATATCAATTTCACTTCCGTCTTCCATGTGACGCAAGCGGTCTTGCCGCTTATGAAGAAGAACGGGCAAGGCAATATAATTAACATGACGTCAATTGCTGCACGAAACGGCGGAGGTGGAGGTGCTGTTGCTTATGCTGCTGCTAAAGGAGCGGTCAGTACATTTACAAGAGGGCTTGCAAAAGAACTGGCTGGAGACCGTATCCGGGTGAACGGAATAGCGCCGGGAATCATTACGACGCCGTTCCACGATCGCTACTCCACACCGGAATTGAGAGCATCGATGGCACAACAAGTGCCGCTTGGCAGAGAAGGCACGCCGGAAGAAATTGCCGGTACTGCTGTTTATCTGGCTTCTGATATCGCCGGCTACATAACGGGTGAAATCATTGAAGTCAACGGCGGACTATTGACAGACTGACCATTATTCGCCAGAGGAGGATTTGTATGAAAGCATTCATGGATGAAGATTTCCTACTGGAATCCGAAACGGCTAAAACTTTGTATCACGAATTTGCAAAAGACATGCCAATTTTTGATTACCATTGCCATCTGACGGCTAAGGAAATTGCAGAAAATAAAACATTCGCCAATTTAGCGGAGATTTGGCTGGACGGAGACCATTATAAATGGCGCGCATTGCGCAGCAATGGCGTGCCGGAAGAATGGGTGACCGGGAAGGCAGACGACCGGGAGAAGTTTCAAAAATGGGCAGAAACCGTTCCTTTTACATTAGGAAACCCGCTTTACCATTGGACGCATTTGGAATTGAAGCGGTATTTCGGCATTGCTAAACCGCTCAGTCCAAAAACAGCCGATGAAATTTGGGAAACGTGCAATGCATTGCTTCAAACAGAGGAGTTTACGGCGCAGCAGCTGATCAAGCGATCGAATGTCAAAGGCCTGTGTACGACAGATGATCCGTTGGACGACTTGGCGTATCATAAGGAAATTAAAGAAGATGAGTCGTTTGATGTCCATGTCTTGCCGACATTCCGGCCGGATGGTGCGTTGAATATCGAAAGCCCATCGTTCAAGGAATGGATTTCCAGAATGGAAGAAGTCACGGGCGTAACAGTCGAAAACTTCACCGGTTTGGTGGAAGGCTTGGAAGCACGAGTCCAGTATTTCCATGAATCAGGCTGTCGTCTGTCCGACCACGGATTGGATTCGAATTTCTATCTCGAAGCAAGTGATGAAGAACTAAATCGTATCTTTGCAAAAGCTTTGGCGCAGGAAACTTTAGAAAAAGATGAAATCGTCAAATACAAAACGGCTGTCATGAAAGCTCTAGGCAAAATGTATGCTCAGCATGGCTGGGCGATGCAATTGCATATCGGAGCCCTAAGAAGCAATAACCAAAGGAAATTGGAATCTGTCGGACCGAATACCGGATTTGATTCGATTCACGATTTTATCTATGCGGAAGATTTATCGAACTTGCTGAACGCATTGGATTACGAAGGGGTATTGCCGAAGACCATCATTTACAACCTCAATCCGCGGGACAATCATATGGTTGCATCCATGATCGGCAATTTCCAGGAAGAGATTCCAGGAAAAATCCAATTCGGTACGGCGTGGTGGTTCAATGATCAGCGCGACGGCATGGAAGAGCAGATCAAAGTGTTGGCCAATCATGGCTTGCTTGCCCGGTTTGTCGGTATGCTGACGGATTCGAGAAGCTTTTTGTCCTATACAAGACATGAATATTTCAGAAGAATTCTTTGCAATATTATCGGGAAATGGGTCGAAAACGGGGAATATCCTGCGGATTTCGACATTTTGGAGATTATCATAAAAGATATTTGCTACGGCAATATCGAAACGTATTTAGCAATAGAGTCCTAGGATGATTGGGTGATAGACATGCAAATAGTATTTAGATGGTTTGGAGAAAACGATGATCATATCCCGCTTTCAAATATTAAGCAGATACCAGGCGTGACAGGCATCGTCTGGGCACTGCATGACCAAGCGGCGGGCGACAGATGGCCGCTGGATAAAATTCAAGCGATGAAAACAGAAGCTGACAATTATGGATTCAATATAGATGTAGTGGAAAGCGTGAATATCCATGAAGATATTAAGCTTGGGCTGCCTTCGCGGGAGCAGTATATTGAAAATTACAAAGCGACGATCAGAGACTTGGCCACAGTAGGAGTCAAAGTGATCTGCTATAATTTCATGCCGGTCTTTGATTGGATCCGCACGGATTTATTCGGGGAAGTGGGAGATGGCTCGACGGCTTTGTTCTATGAAAAAGCAAAAATCGATGCAATGCAGCCGGAAGAATTGGCGGCAAGCTTCCTTTCAAACGATGAATTTTCATTGCCGGGCTGGGAACCGGAACGCCTTGGTCAATTGGCGAATTTGTTTGAAGCATATAAAGATGTTTCAGAAGAAAAGCTGTGGGACAATCTTCAATATTTCCTCGAGCAGATTATTCCGGTAGCAGAAGAGAACGGCATCCAAATGGCTATTCATCCGGATGATCCGCCGTGGCCGATTTTCGGTTTGCCGAGAATCATCACTAATCAGGACAATATTAGACGGTTCCTAAGTCTAGTGGATAGCCCGTCGAACGGCTTGACGTTTTGCAGCGGCTCACTCGGCGCCAATCCCGAAAATGATTTGATCAGCATCGTTAAAGAATTTGGCGAACGAATTCCTTTCGCGCATATCCGCAACTTGAAGCATTTCGACAACGGAGATTTTATCGAATCCTCCCATAAAGCGAGCGACGGGTCTGTAGACATTGTAGGCATTGTCAAAGCCTTTCATGAAATTGGATTTACCGGCTATACAAGACCCGACCATGGCCGCCACATTTGGGGCGAAATCTGCCGTCCAGGATACGGTTTATACGACCGGGCGCTTGGCGTCATGTATTTATGGGGAATTTGGGATAGCCTGACTCAAAGCAGGAAAGTGAACTAAAACCGATTTAGCCGAAACCACTAAGGGATTTCCCCTTAGTGGTTTTCTTTTGGAAAAATATCCTATAACGCCATAAACTTCAGCCGCTTCGTGTAATATAAAGGGTAAGGATTTGTGAAGGAGTCGATTTTAACTTTATGAAACGCTATATCATGCTTATGGCATATGTTCTTATTTTTGCTGCATCGCTCCACTATTTTACAGACCAAGCAGCCGGTCCGACTGTAGAAGACCGCAGCCGTCTATTGCCGGTGAAAATGAAGGCAGTTAAAGCGGGCGACAGCCCTTCCGCTATCCAGCAGATTGTACGGGATGCGAATGCTGCAGGTGACGAGATTGCGATTGCCGGCATGCAGCATAGCCAAGGCGGCCATACGGAATACCCGGATGGAATTCTTTTGGATATGAAACCGTATAATGAAATTTTGGATTTTGATGCTGAAAAGAAAACCATCACGGTCCAGAGTGGAACTACGTGGGCGGATATTCAAGAACGGATCAATCCATACGGACTGGCCCTGAAAGTCAGCCAGTCGCAAAATATATTCACAGTCGGCGGATCCATCAGCGTGAATGCCCACGGCCTTGATATACGAAACCACGGCCTGATCGATACGATCGAATCCATGCGCCTGCTTGATGCCACAGGAACTATCCTGGAACTCAGTGCGGACCAAAACTCAGAACTTTTCAAAGCGGCCGTCGGTGGCTACGGTTTAATGGGTGTAATTTTGGACGTGACGTTAAAACTGACGGACGATGCCCTTTACCAAATCGAGTCGGAGCAGCTTCGTTACGACGAGTATAGTGATTACTTCAAAGAAAAAATTAAAAATGACCAAGTGAAAATGCACTTGGCCCGCATCTCCATTTCCCCGGAATCTTTTCTGGAAGAAATGTATGTGATGAATTACAGCGAAGTGGCACAGCAGGACCTTTTAACAGAGTCTCAGAAACTGAAAGAAGAAACACTGATTGCTGTGCCGAAATTCTTTTTAGGTCTCGCCCGGTTGAATGATGAAGGGAAAGAGGCCTTCTGGAAAACCCAGAAAACGTATGCCGAGTCGGTTGATAGGAAAAAGATTTCACGGAATAACGTCATGCGCTCGGATTCCGAGTTTATGGAGTACAGCCATCCGAAAAACACCGAAGTGCTGCAAGAATATTTTGTCCCCGTGGACAATTTTGAAGCGTATATCGATGATTTAAGAAAAACCTTAGCCGAGGAAGAGTCGTTTAATCTATTGAACATCACGATACGGTATGTCGAAGAAAATGAGAAAGCTGTGCTGTCCTATGCAAAAGAAGATATGTTTTCCCTTGTCCTCTTGATCAATCAAGGAACAGATAGCCAAAGCATAGAAGATACCGGAAGAGTCATCCGCAATATGATTGACGTCACACTCGATCACGGGGGAAGCTACTACTTGCCGTATTATGGTTATCCGACAAAAGAACAAATGGCGGAAGCCTATCCAAGAACAAAAGAATTTTTTGAGCTGAAAAGAAAATACGATCCAAAAGAGCGATTTATGAACCTTTTCTATGAGGAGTACAAGCAATGAACTACAAACGATTTATCGTCTATCAAGGCGCAATTGGCATGGCTTCAACTATGATTTTTCCATTCTATATTTTATTGATCAATAATGTCGGCAATTCGTATTCCCAGTTTGGCTGGGCGTATGGACTTTTTGCATTGACTGCTGCTATTTGCTATCCGTTTATCGGCAAACTGGCAGACAAAGTGGGTGATAAATGGCTGCTTGGCGTTTATTCGTGGGGGATGGCGCTGACGCTCTTATTCTTTCCGCTGGCCAATGAAATCTGGCACGTTTATATTCTACAAGTGATTATGGGCGTCTTCGGGGCAGTGCAAAGAAATTCAGAGAAAACGGTGCTCGCGCGGCATGTCATCAAAGAAACGGCAGGAAAAGAAATTGGCAAATACCATATCTGGACCTCCATTGCGGCAGCTGCGGCTGTCATCGGAACCGGTTACCTTGTCGACTTTTTCACCATCTCCAGCATTTTTTATATCGCTTCCGCTGTTTTTGCCTGGAGCGGATTTATTGTCATGAAAAAAGAAAAACAATTCTCCGGTTTACCCGAATAAGCGGTTCTGGACGAATTTCTTTAGATAAGAGGAGCCGATTGCCAAGAGCAGTCGGCCTTTTTAATTAAATTTGATTGCCTTACTATGTCACGTCGTGATATAGTCGTGGTGTGACATAGTAAAAGGAGAAGGAATTTCAATGAATGCAGATAAAGTGATGAAAAAATACATTCCGATGACAGAAACGGCTTACTACATCTTGCTGTCGTTGACAGAGCCGCGGCATGGCTACGGCATTGTAAAGCATGTTGAAGAGATTTCAGGCAGCAGGCTGCGCCTAGGGTCAGGGACTGTCTACGGCACATTGACGAAAATGCAGAAAGATGGTGTCATCACAGTGTTTGCCGATGAAGAAAGAAAGACCCTATATGAAATTACGGATCTTGGCAAACAATTGATCCTTGCGGAAATTGGCAGGCTGAAGGAACTTCATCAGAATGCAGTGAAATACGAGGGGGATTTTTTATGAAAAAAGCAATGAAGCCATTTTGGAGCTATGACGTTGAACAAACAGAGAATTGGCTGAAAGGTATGGCTAGGCAAGGATACATGCTGAAGAAATTAAATAGAACATCACGGACTTTCTATTTTGAGCAAGCTACGCCGCAGAATCTTTCATACCGAATCAGCTTTGATCGAAATCAGGGACCGGTACTGGCATCCAGTTTGATGGAAAACGGCTGGGAAATTGCTGCAGCGAGCGGCAAATGGCAAATCCTTAAAAACAGCTATTCCGAAAAAGACATCAAGACAGCGCCAGTCCGCCAAGGCATCATCACCCACAACCGGAATGTTTCCTTCGTTTTCTTCGGCCTTCTTTTTTATCTGCTCGGTGTGCTGCTCGCGAATGTGTCGACGCTTGCTTCTTCCTGGTTCCAAGACGGAACAATCTCAGTGGAACCAAGTCCGTTATGGGCCATTACCTATCTTTTCCTGGCTTTAACGTTTGGAGCAATTGGTTTGGCAAGCTACTCAATTGTTAAAATTAAAAAATCCAATCAGGCGATGCTGCAAGAAAAAGCGGCTGCAGCAGCTGAAAAACAGAAAAATCATCAGCCAACACCTAAAATTCCGCAGCCCTCTGGTGATTTTGTGAAAAAGGTCAAGCTTGGCTGGATGTATGCTCCTGACCGCTTGGAAAGCTGGCTCGAAAAAATGGAGCAGCAAGGCTATCAGCTGCATCACGTCGGGACGATCGGGACGGTATTTTACTTTGTGAAAGGTGAACCCCGATGCATGAGCTATCACGCTGAATACATGAGCACGGTTGAAAGCAGTTATTTCTCGATATACGAAGACGCGGGATGGCTGAAAATTTTTGAATCCGGGTCAGCTATGGAAAAATGGGTGATTTGGAGCCGGGAATATAGAGAAGGCGAAGAAAAGCCGCGTATTTATACGGAAGGAAGCAGCCATTTAAAACGTGCGCGCCGGATGGCCAGCCTCTATACAATTCTGTTTTTGCCAATGCTTTTCATTTATGCGTTGAATGCCAATAGGGAATTTCAAGAGTTTATGCATGAAGGCACTACGCTTTCTTTATTCGGCGTGCTGCCGGCAATTGCCTTTGTCTTATTCCTTAGCTTTATTTATCGAATGTGGGCGTATTATATCCGATTGAGAAAACATTACTCCGTTCTGAACAGTTAAAGGGCAAGCTGTAAAACTCGCTCTCATCCTTGAAATGCCCGTATAATGGAGCTATCAACGATTCTTGGAAAGAGGTAAGCCATGATAATTGTCATCGATAACCATGACTCCTTTACGTATAACCTGGTCCATTACCTGGAACAATTCGATCCCGAGCTTTTGGTTTTTCAAAATGAACAAGTGACGGCAAATGAAATAAAAAAACTAGTGCCTGATTTGATCGTGCTGTCTCCAGGACCAGGGCGTCCAAAACAAACTGGAGCAACAGGCGAGATCCTATCGGGACTAAGTATGGAAGTTCCCATACTTGGCGTATGCCTTGGCCATCAAACCATCATCGAATATTTCGGGGGAAAGGTCGTAAAAGGGCAGCAGCCCATGCACGGGAAATCTTCCCTTATCAACCATAACGAAACGGGAGTGTTCGAGGGGATTGCTTCGCCGACAAACGTAGCACGTTACCACTCGCTGGTGGCTGATGCAGCGGCCTTGCCGGACTGCTTGGAAGTTACAGCTAAGACAGAAGACGGCGTTGTAATGGGGGTGCGCCATCGTTCGTTGCCGGTTACGGGCATCCAGTTCCATCCGGAATCCGTGAAGACTTTGGAAGGGTTTCAAATGCTGGAAAATTGCTATGAACAGGCAGTTGCTTGGAAAAAAGAACGACAGGGAGAATCATCGAATGAATCCATATTTGCTGTATGAATTTTGCAATAGCGAGGGAAAGATAGAACCGAAAGCTTTCAAAGAACCGGTAGAAGTTTTGCAGACGGAACGTTTGGAAGACATCCCTGCAATCATGGAAGCGATAGAAGCAGCTATCGACAAGGGATTTTATGTGGCGGGCTATTTGTCTTACGAAGCAGCACCTGCATTCAATCCAGCGATGAAAGTAAAAGGTTCAACCGAAATGCCTCTTGTCTGGTTTGGAATTTTCGATCAGGTCCATATCCAAGACGAAAGGTTCCCGGAAAAACCGTATCAAGTATCCGAATGGAGAATGGCGAGTTCGAAAAGCCTTTATAAAGAAGGCATTAGCCGGATTAAAACGGCTATTGAAGAAGGGCATACGTACCAAGTGAACTACACCGAACGGCTGCATGCCGATTTTACTGGCAGCGACCGTTCTTTTTATCGTCAATTGGCCCGCAACCAGCAGGCGGATTACGGCGCTTATTTGGACTTAGGAAAGCATCGGATCCTGTCAGCATCGCCCGAACTGTTCTTCCGTATAAAAGACGGAACAATCGAGGCAAAGCCCATGAAAGGAACGGCTAAAAGAGGACGTACACTAGCAGAAGACAAAGTGAAATCCGAGGAATTGCTGGCTTCCGAAAAAGAGCAGGCTGAAAATTTGATGATTGTTGATTTGCTGCGAAATGATATGAGCCGTTTGGCGAAAAAAGGGACCGTCCACGTGTCGGACCTGTATAAAGTGGAAACATACCCTACGGTTCACCAGCTAACTTCGACGGTTAAAGCGGAACTGCAGGATGCATTGACAGTTCTTGATTGGTTCAAAGCCTTATTTCCTTGCGGATCGATAACAGGCGCACCAAAAGTCAGTACGATGGAATACATTGCAGCGCTCGAACAAACTTCCCGTGATGTGTATTGCGGGGCTATCGGGTTTATCTCACCCGAAAAAGAGGCAATATTCAATGTGCCGATCCGGACCGTTGTCATCGACACCGAAAAACAGACCGCCCGCTACGGTGTAGGCGGCGGAATTACATGGGATTCGACTTCTGAAGGCGAATATCAGGAATTGGTTGCAAAAGCGGAAGTGCTGACAGAGAGACGCCCTGAGTTTCAACTGCTCGAGTCGTTGAAATTGGAGGACGGCAAATATCCTTTGATCGACTACCATATGGAACGAATGAAAAATTCAGCTGCGTATTTTTATTTCCCGGGAAATGAAAGGGAAATTCGCAAGCAGTTGAAAGAATGTGCGAAAACACATTCGAAAGGTGTTTATAAAGTGCGCTTATTGCTCAGCAAAACCGGGGAAATAGCAGTAGAAGCGCAGAAAATCACGCCGATAAAAGAGCCAGTCCTCTGTAAATTGGCCGTCGAACCTGTAAATAGCCAAAATCCTTTTCTTTTTCATAAGACGACGCATCGGCAAGTATATAAACAGCATGAATCTGAAGTGGAAGGCGTATTTTCAGTCCTTTTATGGAATGAACACGAACAACTGACGGAGTTTGCCATTGGCAATCTTGTTGTAGAGATGAACGGCTGCCTGTATACGCCACCGGTAGAAAATGGCTTATTGGCAGGGACGTATCGGCAATTTCTTCTCGATACTGGAAAAATTGTAGAAAAAGAGATTCACAAAAACGATTTGGAAGATTGTGAAGCAGTTTGGTTTATAAATGGCGTGCGTGGATGGCTCAAAGTGAAAATTATTTAATAATCGACCAAAAAAAGCTGCAGAAGTAAAATTCTGCAGCTTTTTTATTGTTGCAGTGAATCGAATAGCCGATTCTTCAGTTGGGCAAATTTGTTATAATTTTATTATTGAGAAAATACAAGCAAGAGAAGAGGGCATCACATGACACTGGCATTTATTGATGCAGAAAAGCATAAAAACGATGCATTGGTTTTTCCTGCGTTCAATCTATCCTTAATTGCAGGAGAAGTTTTGGCAATTTATTCGAATGTGAACATTCGATCGCAGCTGATGGACCTGCTTTTAGGGAGAAGTTCTTTATCGCAAGGCGAAATTCAGCTAGCGGGACAGGCATTAGCCCAAAAATCAGTGAAAATGGGCTTTTTATTCTTGAACGATGGCGTATACAAAAGACTCACGGTTTTAGAAGCACTGCGCTTTTACAAAAACCTTCATAATTCTCCTGGTAAAGTGGACGATATCCTTCGAAAAGTCCAATTAGAGCTAAAGAAAAATACCAAGCTTGAAAAATTAACGCCCTCCGAAAAACGGCGAATCCAATTGGCAGCCCTGTATATCCAAAACCCTGACGTATGGGTGATGGAAGAGCCGGACCAAAACCTGGACATGGAATCGAAGCGGATTTTCCTTTCGCTATTAACTGAACTCCGAGCAGTCGGCAAGACCGTTTTCATCTTGTCTGGAAATCTGGAAAACGCCGTAATCGCAGCAGACCGTGTGTATCGGCTTGATGAAAATGGACTTTATCAAATTCAGACCTTAGAGGAAGAACCGGAAGTTGAAGAAAAAGTTGAAGAATCGGCGGCCGCAGAAAGCATCCAGCCCATTCGCTTTGAAAAAATACCGACCAAAGTGAACGAAAAGATTGTCCTATTTGATCCGCCGGAAATCGATTACATCGAGAGTTCCGAAGGCCAGTCTTTTTTATACATTAAAGGCGAAGCCTTCCCGAGCTATTTTACGTTGAGTGAACTTGAACAGCGATTATTGCCTTATGGATTTTTCCGCTGCCATCGTTCCTATATCGTTAACCTTCAAAAGGTGCGGGAAGTCATCACTTGGACGCGAAACAGCTATAGCCTTGTTCTTGAGGATGCAAAAAAGTCATCGATTCCGTTGTCAAAAAGCAAAATGGCGGAGTTAAAGGGAATATTGGGCATGAAATAAGCTCCATTCACCCCAGAAATGGCTCCTTTCACCTGAAATATGATGTTTCCCCTGTCTTTTCCCGTTAATCTGTAATTAGCAACAGGCAGAAGCCGAAACAGATTCAGGAGGAATGACAAATGGAAAATATCATTGAAGTGAACGCGATGGCAAAAATCTTCGCCAACCAGCCAGCAATTGAGGATTTGAGTTTTACGGTAAAACGTGGAGAGATTTTTGGTTTCCTCGGACCAAGCGGATCTGGAAAGACCACAACGATTAAAATTCTTACCGGACAATTGGAGCCGACTGTAGGAAGCGCGACTGTCTTCGGCGAATCCATTTCTAAATTGAAGAAGCCCGAATATCGCCAACGCTTTGGTGTGCTTACCGATAACAGCGGCTTGTATAAAAGAATGACCGTTTATGAAAACCTGAAGTTATATTGTGAGCTGTATGGCATGCCCCTCAGCAAGATCGATGAGGTGCTGGAATCGGTCAATCTGCAGGAAGACCGGAAGAAAAAGGTTTCTGCCTTATCGAAAGGCATGACGCAACGTGTGCTTTTGGCACGTACCTTGCTCCATGCACCGGAGCTGCTGTTTTTGGACGAACCGACGTCGGCGCTTGACCCGGTCAATACCCGCCATATTTACAAAGGGCTTCGTGCACTGAATGAAAAAGGGACGACGATTTTCCTGACCACGCATGATATGGAAGAAGCGGATACTTTATGCGACAGGGTGGCTTTCCTGAACAAAGGGAAAATCCAGTTGATGGATACACCGGATCAACTGAAGAAGCGCTATGCAGACGGCACGATGACAGTCGAATTGAAAAACGAAGAAAAAGTGGTGCTGTCTACAGGCACTGAAGATGCACAGGTGCTATATGAGTTCATGAAAAACGGACAAGTAGCAACCATCCATTCCAACGAACCGACACTCGGCGATATTTTTGTAAAAGCGACAGGGAGGGTATTAGCATGAACGAATCAATCAAACGGGTAAATGCAATTTTCCAAAAGGATTTTAAAGATTTTTCACGGAATTTAGCGGTTTCGGTCGTCCTCTTTATGCCATTATTTGTAGCGGCACTTTATGGGCGCATGGGCGTCGATACGCTTGATGCGCATTATATGATCATTAACTTGACGTTTGCCATGGTCGCGACTTTTGTCCAGTGCTGCCTGATTGCAGAAGAAAAAGAACAGAATACGCTTCGCGGTTTGATGCTTTCACCGGCCAGTACGTTCGAGATTCTGAGCGGCAAAAGTTTGCTAACGTTTGTATTGACCATTTTGGTTATAGTAGCCGGCGCCTTATTGTCCGAATATCAGCCAGCGAACCTGCTGATTGTGTCACTTGCGATTGTCTTGTCTTCGTTTTTCTATATTGCGCTTGGGACGCTGCTCGGCTTATGGGCCAAATCTGTTATGGAAGCCTCCGTCATTATCTTGCCGGTTCTTGGGATTTTCTCGTTCGGTTCATTCTTGTTGCCTTTAGCAGAAAAGTATCCTGTTTTAAAAGTGGTGGAATACCTTCCGAGCGTGCAGCTTATTGAAATTGCATCGAAAGTGGAAAACGGCGCCGGTTTTAGTGAAACGGCTATGCAATTTGGCATCATTTTCATCTGGACGATAGCTGCAGGCGCGCTAACTGCATTGATTTACAAAAAAAGAATGGTGGATTAAAAAGGTTTAAGTGAAATACATAAGAGGAAATGATAAACTAAAGGCCCCTTAACATCAAAAAAGTAATATTTAGGAAATTAAAGTATAATTTGCTGGGACTAACGGCTTTACAAACTCTAAATTTTGTATTAGTCTGAAAGCAGCTAAAAAACATCAAGTTGTTGAGGATAAACAATTGGATAAAAGGGCAGGATGGAACAGACAATAGTGCTGTAAACAACGCCGCAAAGAATTACGTCAAATTCTTTTCGGTGTTTTTTTGCGTCTTTTATTAACTAAAAGGGGCTATGCGTATGACTTATTTCATTGATCATCGAAAAAAAAGTATCCATCTCCAGAAGTTTGCCGGTGACCGTTGCGGATTTGTCGGAACCCCAGCTGCATTGAGAGAATTTACGGATTGTGTCAATTACATCAATCAGTTGATCCAAGCGAAGCGGTACAAAAAATGCTGTTATTGTGAAACGTTTCATACGAGCTTAGAAGATTAAATAAATGAATGGAGAAAAGAATCAATAGGAGCTGATGGAAATGGATCGGTTAGAGCAAATGGGCGAAAAAGTTGGAATGGTTATGAATGCAGAGATTGAATGGTTGGGCGAAGAATGCACAGTCAAAAAACAGCGGACATTAGAAATACGGGCAAGTAAGTCTTGTTTTTATTGCACATTGGACCTGGATATTTCTTTCCGCCATTTGAGAGATGACGGTTCTGCTTTCAACAAAGCGGAGATTTATCTCTTGCCAGAAGAATACCCGGCTTTTTTAAATCGATTAAGAAAGCATCAGAATCCGTTGCCGACGAATTATCGGCAGAGACTGGTTTCAAACCCGAATATTGTGTGCGTTTATATGGAATCGAAAGAGCCCCCTGAATTTTTTGCAGAGCGGCTGGCGGCAGCTTTGGAAATTATCGATCAATTGGACGGACGAGTTTACATGAATTGACCACCAACAAGATCTACGAATCGAGGATGTGCTTATGTTAGTCAGATACAAGAAATCATGTGAAAAGATTGCGATGGGTTTACTGTCGTTCATGCCTCAGGAGAAAAATTTAACTAACTTACGCCACTCCATGCTTCGCTATGAAAAAAACCCGTCATGGCAATTGTATTTACTGAAAGTAAACGAAAGTTATGTCGGGCTGATCGGGATTGAAGTCGAAGAAGATTATTTTACTGTCCACCACGTCTCGGTTCTGCCTTCGCATAGAGGAGAAGGATACGGTCTAATGATGGTGGATAAACTTCAGTAAATGATGTTGAAAAAAGAAATGAAAACCACTGAAGAAACAGATGAATTTCTTGCTAAATGCAGAAGTAAAATAGCGCATAGCGGAATTACTGGACTTGCACATACTGGATTAAACCATTCATATAAGTAAACGAAAAGACGGGTGGCAGATTGGGCCATCCGTCTTTTTATCATTTACCAGTTTATAAAATCTAAATATTCTAAATTTTATTGTATTTTAGTAAAATTCCATTTATACTTAAAAAAATTCCATACCGAAATAACCTTTCAAAATATTTACAAAAAAACTGCATGTTTAATGAAGTGTCTGATTTTGCTGGAGACGGCTTACAAGGAAAGGGGAATGACCATGGAGCGGATTGAAAGAGAGCTACTGGAAGCAATTTCTGAAAATCAACTGCAATCATTTAAGAACCAGTTTATCAAAGAAACGAGTTTTCCTGTTGCAAAAAAGGAGCTTCGCAGTTTCCAATATGCCAAAGAAGTGCTTGAAATTCTAGGCGTAGAAGCGAAATTGAGTTTCCATGATAGCTTTATCAGTTTAGCAATCCACGCCCGTTTATCCTTTCATGGCGAAGAATTTCTTTGTTCGGCACATTCGATGTCAACTTCTACGGGGGAAATCGGATTAAACGGTAAGCTTCGCTACGTTACATGCTGGCAAGAAAACATTGCACCTTCAAAAGAGATTTTCGTAATTGAAGGAATGGTATCTCCAGAAATTGTCAAGATGGCTGAAAAGGCAGGAGCCAAAGCAATTGTTTTCATTGAAGGCGAATCGGTTCGGGAAGCCTTATCTCTAAAAAGCGAAAAGGCTAAAGTCGACTTTGCCCAAAAATACTTTGCAAGCATCCCTGTTCTGGCTATGAGCGAGAAAGAAGGAGAGAAATTGAAGAACAGCTGGTCTGCAGCTCCAGAAGAAGCGTGCTGTTGGCTAATGACCGAAGTTGAAACGGGCTGGCGGGAAATTCCAACGCTGACAGCCGGAATCAGGAGCCAAGCTTCCCAGGACTTTATCCAAGTCAGCAGCACCATCGATTCTGCAGAAAGTGCTGGAACTAATGCTGTACTATTAGAAATGGCACGTGTTTTGTCATTACAGAACCTCTTCTTGGATAAATCGGTCCGTCTGCTCTTTTTATCCAAGCACTATCAGGCTTCATGGGAAGAGCAGCAAAGTGAATGCCTGTTGCATCTTCATTTGGATGCCGGACATCACGAAGGCTTCGAGCTGAGAAAAGGGGGCCTCCCTGCAACTGTGAGGGCTTCGATTCAAGCAGACCGAAGTAACCGAAAAACGGAAGCGGAAGATTTAAGAGCAGATTGTCTGCAATATATGGCCATCCTTTTCGAAGCTTGTACAAGTCAACCACCGTTTGCGATAGAAACGGACGAAGAAGGATTTAAACAAGCGAAATAATAGGGAGAGGAAGAATTTTATCATTCTTCCTCTATTTTATTGCAGCCAAACGGGTATACACCAAGAGAGTGGGTTCTAGCCGACAGGAGGAGGGGATTTGACATGAAGACTTTAGGATTGATCGGAGGCACTGGCCCCGAGTCGACCGTTGAATATTACCAGGCGATTATTTCGAAATTCCAGAAAAAATCCGGGGATTCGGAAAGTTTGCCTGAGTTTCTGATTAATAGCATCAATATGTATAAAATTTTCGAGCTGTTGGAAAATGGCAAAACGGATGAATTGATCGATTACTTAGTAGGGGCAGTGCATCAATTAGAAAAAGCAGGTGCCGACTTTGCTGTTCTCGCAGCAAATACGCCTCATATCGTTTTTGGCCAAGTTCAGGAGAAAGTGGGCATTCCGCTGATCAGCATTGTAGAAGAAACGGCAGAAAAGGTGCGTCAGCTTAATATTAAAAAAGTAGGGCTGCTTGGAACAAAGTTCACGATGGAGAATGACTTTTTCCTTCATCCTTTTGAAAAGAGCCTCATCGAAGTGCAGATGCCGAATGAAGAAGAGCAACAGTATCTCCATGAGAAAATCGTCAAGGAATTGGAGAAAGGCATTGTTAAGCCGGATACGAAAGAGCGGTTCCTGGACATTATCTCCAAGATGGAAAAGCGCAACGGGATTGAAGGGATTATTCTCGGCTGCACCGAATTGCCGATGATCATCAAGCCGGAAGATACAAAGATGCATCAGCTGAACACCACTGACATCCACGTGGACGCAATTGTTGCCGCCATTTTAGAAATGAACAAATAAAGAGGCCTGGAACTTTGAAAAACACAAAGTTCCAGGCCTCTTCGGTTGAAGAAATCCATTAAGCATCCAATGATTTGAACGTATAGCCTTGCTCGCGTATTGCTTGGATCAATTCTGGCAGCATCTGAACGGTATGCTGAAGTTCATGGAGCAGAATAATCGCACCGTCCTCTAAATTGTCAACAACAGTGTTCACTAGATTTTCGGGATTCTTTTGTAGCTCCCAGTCCATCGAAGCCACTCGCCACATAACGGTTTTTAAATTCAATTCGCGTGCGGCCTTTAAGGTACCATCATTGAATTGACCAAAAGGAGGACGGAAATAAATAGGTTTTGCTCCAGTGATTTCACTGATTTTTGATAGGCTGTTTCGGATATCGCGGTACTGTTCCTCGTAGGAAAGAGCTGCCAGGTTTTTATGCTTGACCGTATGGGTTCCAATTAAATGGCCTTCATCCAAAACTCTTTTCCACGGACGTTCCGGGTGGAGAAGGCGTGTCTGCCAAAAGAACGCAGCGGGAACATTTTCTTGTTTTAAGATATCCAGAATTTCCGGCAGCACCCGGCTCGGGCCATCGTCAAACGTGAGGGCGACCGATTTTACAGCTGGATCAGGTTTTAGGCTAGTTACAATTTCAGGGTTGGAAGAGCCGTACACGACTCTGGTATAATCCACTGCTCAAGGGCTTTTAATCATCCAAAAAACTCCTTTTGATGTCAGATTTCGGCGCCAAAGTATGCATCTGCCGATTGGGATTCGTAAGTTTCCTGGTACTCGGCTTCCTTGAAATCTTTCGGAAGCCCATCAAAAATCACTTTTCCGTCTTTTAATGCCACAATACGTGTCGCGTAGCGCTTGGCCAGTTCAATGTCGTGGACATTAATAATGGTCAACAGTCCAAGGCGTTCATGCATTTCTTTCAATAGCGTAAAGATGCGGTCAGATGTTCCAGGATCTAGACTTGCGACCGGTTCATCGCCGAGCAAAACGCGCGGCTGCTGGACAAGTGCCCGCGCAATGCCGACGCGCTGTTTTTGGCCGCCGCTTAGATTTTCAATCCGTCGAGTGGCCATTTCAGCTAATCCGACTTCGGCAATGACGCTTCTAGCCCGCTTTAATTCTTCAGCCGTAAACA
This sequence comes from Planococcus alkaliphilus, assembly GCF_057031095.1. Lineage (NCBI taxonomy): Bacteria > Bacillati > Bacillota > Bacilli > Caryophanales > Caryophanaceae > Planococcus > Planococcus alkaliphilus. The sequence continues at coordinate 3,463,063 of NZ_CM168060.1, read as the reverse complement.
TGCCGAAAAGATTTTTAAAAGAATTGCGGTAGCCGAATGTTCCCGTCATGACATTTTGCAAAACGCTGAGACGGGGAATCAAATTGAAATGCTGAAAAATCATTCCCATTTCCCGGCGTATTTTCCGCAGATCTTCTTCTTTTGCATAAGTGATCGTTTTTCCGTCCAAGAGAATTTCTCCGCCGGTCGGTTTTTGCAAACCGTTGATGCAGCGGATAAAAGTCGATTTTCCGGCACCGCTTTTTCCGAGTACGCAGATAAAATCTCCTTTTTGAAGAGAAAGATTCACATCTGAAAGCGACTCTTCGGTATTTCCGGCATAAAGCACCGATAAATTCTTTATTTCAATCATGATTCTGCCTCCTTCATATAATCCGCTTCCGGATGGAGCTGGCCAAGAAGTCGATGATAATAACCATAATCATGATGATCAGCACATCAAGTGAAACGGAAGAGTATTGGAAGGTCTTGAAATCATTGAACAGCCGCTGTCCGATTCCGCCGCCGCCGATAAATCCGAGAATCAGGGAAGTGCGGATGGCAACTTCGAAGCGATAGAAAAATTGAGACAGCACATTCGGCCAAATCTGCGGTAAAATGCTGAAAAGGTTGGCTACCCAAGTTTTCGATCCGACGGCTTTCATCGCTTCTTGCGGACCGGGATCTGCCGCTTCAATCAATTCCGAAATCAGTTTGCCGAACACGCCGATGTTGTGGAACATAATCGCGATTACGGCAGGGAAGGGTCCAAGGCCTAAAGTGGTCAGCAAGATCAGTCCGAATACAATTTCCGGAATCGAGCGCACAAAGCTCAGCGCAATCCGCGAAAATTGGAAAAGAATCGGCGAAGGCGATGTATTGCGCGCAGCCAAGAAGCTGATCGGCAAGGCAATGATCAAGCCGAAGACGCTCCCGAGAAACGCCATTGCCAAAGTTTCAAGCGTATCCTGCACCATATTTGGGAGCAAGGAGAAGTCCATTGGAAACCATTGAGACAAAAAGTCGATCATATTGCGGAAATCCTTGAATTTCGACAAATCGAACTCCGTCAGCCGCATGCTGAAGAAAATAAGTACGATCAGTATAGCCAATGTAAGGAAATTGCTTTTTTTAAACCACACCCGGATCAACTCTATTCTTTAATGATTCCCTGCTGGATTGCTGCTTGTTTGATGCTTTCATAATCTTCGTTTGAAGCCTCAGTAAACCCGCTTGCTCCGAATGCACCTAAAATTTCAGGGTCTTCGATAGCTAGGAAAGTTTCCTGTAAAGTCTTGATCGTTTCGTCGTCTGTACTTTCAAGGACTGCCCAAGGGTATTGGAATAATTCCTCAGATTGCCAAATCGTTTTAAACTGTTCGCCATCCACTTTGCCGGATTCGACCAGCTGATCATAAATGGCGCTGTCAATCGCGGCTGCATCGACTTGTTTATTCTGGACAGCTAATGCTGTAGCATCGTGTGATCCTGTAAAGCGCACTGAAGCGAAATCATGCTCATCTTCTGATTTATAGACACCCTGGTCCTGCAATTCAATCATGGGGATCAATGCACCGGATGTTGAGTTCGGGTCACCAAACGCAAAATTCGTTTCCCCTGCATTTGCCACCAAATCTTCCATGGAAGTCAACGGGCTGTCTTTATGCGTAATGATGTAAGAATGGTAATAAGGTTTGCCATCAATCAGCTGGGTAATGATCGCTTTCGCATTGCTGCTCGCTTCAGCGATAACGTAAGTAAGAGGCCCTAAATAAGCCATATCGATTTGATCGTAATTCATCGCTTCTACAACGCCGTTATAGTCTGGATAGACCTCAATAGAAACTTCGCGGTCAAGCTCTTCGCTCAAAAGCGTTTGAAGCTTTGTCATGGCCGTATCCATTTCGCCTTCAGTTTGAACGGGAATAACGCCGATCGTAAAGGCGTCTTTCGCTTCTTCTTTATTGCCGGACTCTGAACTTTCATCTTCCGAGGCATTGCCGCAGGCTGACAATATCAATGCCAAAACCAATACGAATGCCAATAAATTCAACTTTTTCAACTTGCACACCTCATTTTTAGTATGGTTCCATTAAATTGGAAAACAAGGGCTCATGTAGAGCCCTTGTGGTTTAATTGGTCTGTTCCTTATAGATCTTCGAACATCAAATGACGCGGATTCTTCCGGCATTTTCGCTGGTCACTTCTCCGACAATAGAAGATTGGACGTTACGTTCCAACAAGTCTCGCTGGAGTGCATCCGCTTCATCAGCAGGCACAGAAATCAACAGGCCGCCCGAGGTAACAGCGTCGCAAAGAATCAATTGATCGAGTTTACTGATATCGCTGCTGTAATCGATGTCGTCCGCTAGCCAACTATGATTCTTGTAAGTGCCGCCAGGAATCACGTGCTTCTCAGCAAGTTCTCTTGCTTTGGACAAGACTGGAACGTCTTTATTGGAAATCGTGACACCGACGTTTCCGCCTTTTGCGATTTCCATGGTGTGTCCAAGGAGTCCAAAACCAGTAATATCGGTACAAGCGTTGACCTGGTAATTCTCCATCGCTTCTGCCGCATCCTTGTTCAAAGCAGCCATAACATTCATGACTTCTTTCAAATCTTCTTTTTCCAAAATATCCTGTTTGATAGCCGTGGTTAAGATGCCGACACCAATCGGTTTCGTCAAAATCAAACGGTCGCCCGGTTTTGCGCCCGCATTCGAACGGATGCGCTCTGGATGGATCGTGCCTGTGACTGAAAGGCCAAACTTCGGTTCCTTATCGTCGATGGAGTGGCCGCCGACCAAAGTAGCGCCGGATTCTTTCACTTTATCGGAAGCACCGGCTAAAATATCTGCCAAGATACTTTTATCCAAGGTATTGATAGGGAAAGCAACGATATTCATGACCGTCAGCGGTTTTCCGCCCATGGCATAAACGTCGCTCAATGAATTTGCGGCACCGATTTGCCCGAACATATAAGGATCGTCGACAATCGGTGTGAAAAAGTCCAAAGTCTGCACGAGTGCGACTTCGTCGTTGATTTTGTAGACACCGGCATCATCAGCTGTATCTAAGCCGACAAGCAGATTAGGGTCTTGCACATTTCTCGGTAAATGGCGCAGAACCTGCGCCAGGTCCTCAGGACCAATTTTGCAGCCTCAGCCGCCTTTAGTTGATAAAGTTGTTAAACGTACATTTTCTTTTTCAGCCATTTGTTTTCTCTCCTTTAATAAGTCAATTTAAAATCTTTTTGTAAATTTCGAGGAACTTTTCCGCCTCGTTCTGGCCAGAATGCTGTTCAGCAATCCGCTTTTTGGCATTCATCCCGACATTTTGCCTTAGTTCGCTATTTTCCATCAATCGCCTTGCATGCGCTAGAAATTCAGATTTGTTCTTGTAAAGCAAACCTGTTTCTAAATGGGACACAATGCCATTGTTGCCTTGGACGTCGGAAACCAATACAGCGCACCCATAACCCATCGCTTCTAAAATCGCAGCAGGCTGGCCTTCAGCAAGGGAAGTGTTGAGCAGAACGTCTGCCTGTCCGTAAAGGGACCCCATAGAAGAATGGGGAAGCTGGCCAAGGTAAGAAACCCAGCCGCTGTGTTTCTGTACAAGTCCCAAAACAGTTTTGCCCTCGTCCTCTTCAAGGACCGGGCCCGCAATCCATAGCCGGATCTCCGGCTTCAATTTATGAAGTTCTGCCAGCATTTCAATCGCTGCCGGTACATTTTTCACTTTGCGGATGCCTGCCGGAAGAATGAAGAGAAAAGTACCCGGCTCTTTCAATGCAGGAGCATCCGAATCCGAAAAAACACTATTGCCTTGAGCGATGACCGAAATCTTCTCGGCGATTTCAGGTAATTCTTCTACTAGTATGCCCGCAGCCTGAGCATCAAAAACATGCACAGCCGAAGCGCCTTTTAAAGAAGAAAGGACATCATTCCGCTTATCCTTATCGAATAAGTCGAGGTTCAGATCAGTTCCGGTCAAAGTGACGACATATCTTTTGGGCGGAGCTGCTAATTTCTTCATAAACTGATAAAACTGGTAGGCATGGAATCCATGCACAAGATCAGCTTCGGGAAGCGACTGTGCAGAACGGTCATCGGTTGTAGAGATGATCACTGATTCAACCCCGAGCTTCTGCAGATTATCGGAAATTCGCTGGACGGTTACCGTATTTCCACGGGGCTGAGGAAAATTAGGTGAAGCTAAAATAATTTTCATGCTTTTCAGTCCTTCATCTACTCAAATTCGAGCATGGTTGAGGAAATACAGAATAGAAATTCCTCTTCCAATTATCATGAATTCATGCTTATTTGTCACTTTTAATGCTTTAGTACACTGAAAAGGAAAAGTTTTAAGTATGCCGAGCAGATTCAAAATAAAAAATAAAAAACCGCCCGCTGGCGGTTTCCACTAACTATGTATGGCGGGATTGTGTGGGAATCGAACCCACCGAGCCTGGCACGCAGGCCCCTCAGGGTTTTGAAGACCCAGGAAGACACCAGTCACCCATCCAACCCCATAGATGAACCTGTTTCAGTTTATAACGAAAAAACGAGGAGTGCAACAAAGCGGATTTCTACGTGAATTCCTTTCCTTGAATACACACTCGCCAAAGATTAAAGTAAAGATACGAATCACTCAAAGAAAGTGTGTGAAGGCAATGGCGGAGACTTATTATACGATTGGAATGGCAGGGCATATCGATCACGGAAAAACGGCTTTGACAAAAGCTCTGACAAACGTTGATACGGACCGGTTAAAAGAAGAAAAAGAGCGGGGCATTTCCATCGAACCGGGTTATGCACCCTTAAAGACAGAAGACGGCACCCATGTTTCAATTGTTGATGTGCCGGGACATGAAAAATTCATCCGGCAAATGATTGCAGGCGTTGCAGGCATCGACTTGGTGGTTCTTGTCGTAGCGGCAGACGAAGGCGTAATGCCGCAGACGGAAGAACACCTTGAAATTCTTCAATTCCTCGGTATCGAACGCTGCATTGTAGCGATTTCAAAAATCGACCGGGTTGATGAGGTTATGCTCGAACTTGTTGAAGAGGACATTCGGGACCGGTTAACGGACACTATTTTTGATGCAGCTTCCTATGTCTTAGTCGACAGCTTGTCGGGCAGAGGCATCGAAGAATTGAAAACAGCGATGTTCAAGGAATTGAAACAAGTGCCGATTCGCGATGCCTACGGTTCTTTCCGTTTGCCGATTGACCAGGTTTTTTCGGTTCAAGGACAAGGCACTGTGGTGAGGGGAACGATTTATGAAGGGTCCGTCCAAAAAGGGAGCCAGTTGACTGTTCTGCCGAAAGGGTTAAGTGTAAAAGCGCGCCAAATTCAAATCCATAATGAAGAACAGGAATTTGCGCGAGCCGGCCAGCGCACGGCAATCAATCTTGGCGGAATTGAAAAAGAAGAAGTTTTGCGCGGAGATGTTCTCGTAACGTCCGACCATTTCCTGGTGACGGACACCATGGATATCGCATTGAAACTTGTCGATCGCCCTTTTGTTCCTTTGAAGCAGCGGACGCCGGTCAAAATTCATATCGGAACATCAGAAGTGATGGGGAAAATCGTCTTTTTCGATCGCAACGAACTGGCACAAAGCGAAAGCGAAGTGCTGTGCCAAATCCGTCTCGATGAAGAAATAGTCGTACGCCGCGGCGATCGTTTGATCTTGCGCCGCCCCACACCCGTGGAAACGCTAGGCGGAGGTTGGGTCATTCAGCCGAAAGGCGGGAAATACCGCTTCGGTGAAGAAACCATCGCGATGCTGCAGAAGATAAAAGAAGGAACACCGGAAGACCTTTTAGTGGATATGCTCCAAAAACATATTATTCTCGATTTCAAAGAGCTGCTCCAGCAGACTTCATTGGACGAGGCAGTAATGAAAGATGCAGTGAGCGAAGCGTTAAGAAAAGGAACAGTACTTGAAATTGGCGGCCAACGATACAGTTTACTTAAAACTTTTACCAAACTGGCCGATGGAATAATAGAACGGTTACAAGAGTATCATGAGGACTACCCGATGAGACAAGGATTGGGCAAAGCTGAACTTGTTCAGTCATTCAGTGCCGTATACCCAAAGCCGTTTATCGAATACACATTGGATAAAATGGCGGAAGAAAACGAGCTGAAAAAAGCGGATCAATTTATCGCTTTTGATTCTTTTGAACCGCATCTTCCAAAACAATGGAAGACCCGGATGGAACAGCTGGTCGCTGCCCTCCAGAAAGACGGACTGCAGGCAGAGAAATGGGACAGCTATTCAACTGGAACACCTATACCGAAACAAGAGCTGCTGGATTTCACATTTCACCTTCTGCAGACAGGGAAAGCGTACCGCCTGACAGAAGATGTTTTAATCCATCATACTGCTTTGGAGCGTTCTATAGCGAAGTTGAAAGAAGCGGCAGGTACCGCATTCACTTTAAAAGAAGCAAAAGACGCCCTCGGTGTCTCCAGGAAATACTTGATCCCATTTTTGGAATTGCTGGATCAATTGAAACTGACAGTCCGAACAGACGAACAGAGAAAATGGACTGAATCATAGAAAAAAAGCAAGTGGGAAATGAGGAAATAAGATGAGAGATTACCTTCGTGAAATTCCGCCTGTCCATGAATTGCAGAAAGACGCACGATTTGCTGTGTTGCTGGACGAACAACAATTGTCTGCAGGGCAGGCGACGAAATTCATCCAACAGGAAATCCATGCACTTCGTGAAAGGCTGCTTTACGGTAAATTGCCATACGAACCGGAAAATCCAGATTTTCCGGGAATGATTTTTGCAAATGCCCAGAAAAAAGCGGCAAAGTGGAATGAAGACCGCTTAATGCGCGTCATTAACGGCACAGGCACGGTCCTTCACACAAATTTAGGACGATCGAAATTGAGTGAACGCGCAGTAGAGCACGTGGCAAGAGCAGCCAGACATTATTCGAATTTAGAGTACCGGGTGGCAGATGGAAAGCGCGGGTCCCGCCATGACTTGATTGAAGAATTGATAAAGGAAGCGACCGGGGCGGAAGCGGCGATGGTCGTAAACAATAACGCGGCGGCAGTGTTTCTGGTGCTATCTGCCTTGGCAAAGGGCCGTGAAGTCATTGTTTCCCGAGGACAATTGGTCGAAATCGGCGGTTCTTTCCGTGTATCTGCCATTATGGAAGAAAGCGGCGCGCATCTGGTAGAAGTCGGCACGACGAATAAAACCCATCTTGCCGATTACGAAACCGCCTTATCAGAAGAAACCGCCATGATCATGAAAGTCCACACAAGCAATTTCAAAATGATCGGGTTTACGGAAAGCGTAGACACACAGAACCTCGTTGAACTAAAAAACAACAACGAAGGGTTAGTGTTCTATGAAGACCTGGGAAGCGGCGCTTTGTACGACTTTAAAAAGCATGGCATCGGCGACGAGCCGCTTGTCAAAGAAGTGATCGAAACGGGGGTAGACCTCGTGTCCTTCAGCGGAGACAAACTGCTTGGAGGCCCGCAGGCAGGCATCATTGCCGGGAAAAAGGAATTGATCAATCGACTCAAAAAACACCAGTTGGCTCGCGTATTAAGAGTGGATAAAATGACTTTTGCCGCTTTGGAAGAAACCTTAAAAGCCTATCTTTCCGGAGAAGGAAAGACCTTGGAGCTTCCGACCGTACGGGACATCATGAAACCTTACGAGGAAATCCAGAAGCAAACCGAAGATTTTGCGGCTGAAATGGCGCTCCAGGCAGATACCTTCCAAATCGACATTAAAGAAAGTGCTTCGCAAATAGGCGGAGGCACGATGCCCGGCGTGGAATTGCCGACTTGCATTGCGGCAATATCGCATGAACACTACTCCGCCCAGCAGCTTTCCAAGAAACTGCGGAACTGCCATCCGCCCATCATTGCCCGGATTGAAGACGAAAAGGTCTGTTTGGATTTCCGGACAATCGATTCCAGCGAGATGCTGGAAATCGTTAGTGGATTTCAAAAACTTCAGTAAGAAGGCAAATCAAAAAAGCGCAAAGCCATCCTTGGCTTGCGCTTTTTTCATGCAAAAATGGAGCGTTGCAGCAAGAGGTTTTGTTAGAAAATGCGCGAACCGTCTGGCACCAATTCATCCGGCCTCAAAAGAACCACATCTCCTTCTTCAGGAACGCCGCCGATTACCAAAACTTCAGATTTAAAACCCGCTATTCGCCTTGGCGGCAAATTCACGACGCCGACAACCTGCCGTCCGAGAAGGCCTTCTGCTGTATAGCGACGGGTGATTTGTGCGGAAGAATGCTTAATGCCGAGTTCTTCGCCAAAATCGATTTCCAATTTGACGGCAGGTTTTCGCGCTTCTGGAAAAGGGTGGGCTGCAATGACCGTGCCTACCCGCATATCCAACCTAAGAAAGTCTTCAATGTGCATCATATAAAACAACCTTTCGCCTATTTTCGTGCACATCCCTTTTCGCCGTTGTAAAAACATCAAAAAGAATGCGTAAACCCATTCTAGAAAACTTACTTGAAGTTTTCTTTGCCGAATTTAAGCTTTTCTTATCTTTTTTGAAGGATTCTGTAATGAAGAGGAGAAATTCCTTCATGGTTTCCGAACCACCTGGTAAAAGAGGAGGAATTCTCAAATCCCAATTCTTCGCTAATTTTCGTAATCGGCCAAACGGAAACCGCGAGAAGATTTTTGGCTTCCGTTAAACGCAGATCGGAAATATAGCGGGTGAAGCTTTTCCCGGTTTGTTTTTTAAACCAGGCCGAGTAATAGACAGGATGATAATGCTCAATAACTGCCAACGTTTCCAGTCCGATTGGTTCCTTAAAGTGTTGATGGATGTAATCGATGGAAGGCGGGATGGGCTTTGGCAGTTTACTGATGATGTACCGGGTCAACTCCATTAAAGAGGAGCTGGAGAAGGGAGAATGGAGTTCCTCCAGCAATAGATGCCGGATGGCAGACCATTGGGAATCGAAGGCGATGTCCACTTTGCTGCCGAGCTCAGGCAAATACTGGAGCGGGACATCCAAAATCAAAAATTCATTTCTTTCCGTAGATCGGTAATGGTGGTCCAGTTTAGGCGGGAGGTAAAGAATCTGGGTGGAATCCACCTTTATTTCCTGCTCCTTCACTTTAATTTCCACAGACCCGTGCAAAGGGAAAAGAAATTGTCCATACTCGTGCTGGTGGGAAATCAAATCTTTTTGATACGTCCTTTTTTCGCAGATGACGTGATTGAGCATTGGCATTTTTCATTCCTCATTTTCAGATGAATTTAACGTGCTATATTTTGAGAATAAAATAGAAAATTTCGTTATTATGAGAATAACATGCAGTTTCCTTGCCGGTAATATTTTCTCTAAAGAGTTGCTAAAAATTAATGAACGGAAACGTGAAGGGGAGGAAAAATATGAGCGGAATAAAATTAATCCAGGACTTTCAAAAAGATCTTTCCAAGTATTCACCGGAACAGCTGAAATACATTTCGAAAGAAGGGGTATGGTCTCTCGGCCAGATGTACGATCATATCATTTTAGTGGCGCATGAATATTTGGATAATGTAGAAGTGTGTGCCGGTTTAAAGGAAGAACAGCCGCTCGGAAAAACAGCAGCAGGAGAACGGCTTTTTAGAGCAGGCGGATTTCCTCCGGTAAAAATCAGGCTGCCGGATGAAATGAATGCACCGCCCAACAATACTGATACGAAGGGCGAACTGGAAAGCAGACTGGACGCGTTGGCAGAAAGATTGGCAAGTTGGGAACCGAAAGTGAACTCCATTCATCCAAACCTCAAAGTGGAGCATGGCGGATTTGGCTGGCTGAATGCGAAGGAATGGTACGCCTTAGTGGAAATGCATTCCCGCCATCATCTGCGCCAGCAAAAGGAATTGGAGGGCTATCTCTGAATGAAGCATTTTTCAGGGGAAAGTTCGGAAGTTACGGAAGATGGGGAAATAAATGAGTGGGAGTTGAAATCGATTGGTTGATAAAGAAACACAAATCAAAATTTTGCTTTACGGAAATGCATTCCGCTTTGCCTGTGAGACACTCGGCGTGGAAAATATGTACGATCGCCGATATTCGGAAGTTTTTACCGTCAGCAAAGAAGAGGTATTGGCATACACCGCTATCCATGGCCTCCCGCATAGTGAGAGAACAGGCAAAGAGGATCGAAACGAAGGGTTTCACTTTTATGAAGAAAACGGCGAATGGATTACTTTCTTCAGAGAACGTGGCCAAATCTATGACAAAAAGAAGTTTGAAGATAGTGAACTTGCCCATCACTATATTGTCGAAACATGGCTGAAGCTTTGCGGGACGGGATTGTATTAGCCTTTTAAAAAAACCGCTGAAATTAATTCAAGACATCCATATTTATTCAAGGCGGTAAAAAAGTTTTTCTGCAGCAATCAGCAAATCTTCTTTTTTGGGCTCACGAAATTCTCCTTTTGGTTATAGATATAACGGTCGCTCTAAAACTAATACATTTTGAGGTTCTTCACAATGAAAAGCAGGATTCCGGCTTTACGCGGAATCCCTGCTTTTTTTAGTTTGATATTCAAGAAAGAGAAGCTAGAATCAGCCCGATAGAAGCGTAGATGATGACTGTAGAGAAAATAACCATCATATGGATAAGGGAAAATAGGAACATCTTATTTGCCCAATCTTTTACTTTCATTTTTCGTGAGCCGAATAGGCTGAGGCCCAGCCAAATCAAACCTAACAGCAAGGAAACCAGAGTCAGCCCTAAACTGAGCGGCAGAAACAGGAAGCTCGATAGCACCAGCAAAACCAAATAGATATTGCTTTGCAGGAAAGTTCGTTTTGCCCCTTTTGCGACAGGAAGCATAGGGATTTTCGCAGCAGCGTAGTCATCATGTTTCCGGATGGCAATCGCGTAAAAGTGCGGCATTTGCCAAATGACCATGATCAAAAACAATGCCCAGCATGCCGGATGCCAAATGTCGGGTGCCACTGCAGCCCAGCCGATTAAAGGCGGCATTGCTCCGGAGATGCTTCCTACTTCCGTATTCCAGATCGTATGGCGCTTTGTCCACATCGTATAAGGGACGACATAGAAAAATACCCCTAAAAAGCCAAGGAAAGCGGCTAATGGAGAAGTGAAATACAATAGCGTCAAGCCGATTACAAGCAATAGGCTAGCGACGATGGCAACTTTCTTAATGGAAATGGTGCCGGTTACAGTTGGACGCCCTTTTGTGCGGGCCATCACAGCGTCGATATCCCGGTCGTATATATTATTGAAAGAACCAGAGGCACCGATGATAAGAGCCGTTCCGATAAAGGCCAGAACAATGTCGCCGATATGATCGATAAAGCTGTACTCGTATGTGTATAAAGCGAGCATCAATCCGGCCACCATTGGAATCAGATTCGATTTGATGATTCCGGTTTTCACGACTTGAGCCCATAATGTTTTCTGTGATTGCTTTTTCATTATTTACAATATCTCCTCTTATAGCTACGAAGATTACTTTAACCTAGCCGATGATGAATTTCCATCCTTTTCGCTTTTTGTCTTATAACTTTCATTATTCAAAGACAAGTTTCTGTTCAAAAAGCCACAAACAATAAAAAAAGCCATTGTTTTCCGGCCAATCGGGTGATAAAGTAATAAAAAACTTATTAAAGAAGTTTAATAAGTAGGGGGAATGGAGCGGAAAATCGAATGGGTGACTTGATGACAACACCAAAATCCATAAAGCAGGCAATTTCGACAAGCATTCGCTCAACCCTTTTGGAACTTGGAAGCGCTACGAAAGCAGAGCTGAGCGAAGCGTTGGATATCAGTTTTCCGACTATCAGCAAATTCCTTGGGCAAATGGGGAAAGAAGGCGAAGTGTTAGAACTTGGCCAAGACGATTCAAGCGGCGGGAGAAGAGCGAAGCGCTATGCTTACAATCCTGAATATAGCTTGGGACTGGCCGTTTTCTTAGAAAAGTCTGCAACGCATTATGCCCTATTTAATTGTGCCGGAGAAGTAAAAGAGCAGGGAACAGAAGCAAGCGTTCTTACAGGGAACAGCATTGAATTATTGGAAGCTCTTATCACTGGCTGTTTGGAAAAAAATCCCAAAACCAGCTCGCTTTCGATAGGGGTTCCTGGGGCAATCAACAATGGACGGGTCATTTACATACCGGATTACGGCCAGCTGCAAGACTTTGATTTGAAAACGCATCTTGAGAAGCGCTTTTCAATGCCGACAGCAGTTGAAAATGACATGAATGCAGCTGTTCTTGGCTACCATCGCCATCAAAGAATGAGCGCTGAGCAATCGCTAGTCTATATCTATTTAGGGCAGAATGGTCCGGGTGCTGGAATTATGGTGAATGGCGATGTAGTGCGAGGAAGTACATTTTTTTCAGGCGAAATTTCGTTGATTCCGCAATATGACCAAGCAAACTTCTGGCAGGCTCTGGAGCAAAAAAACCGAAATGATGCATTAGGGCGCATGGTAGCTTCGATTTCAGCCATCCTTAATCCCCATCAAATAATTTTCAGCTATGAAGACATTTCTCAAAGTGAATTAAAAGAAATTACCCAAGCCAGTTCGCAGTTTATTCCTTCCGAACATTTGCCGGAGCTTATAAGCAGTGACTGGAAACAAGATTATTTGCACGGACTCGAAAGTCTTGGGCTTCGTTTGATGCTCAACCCAAATTGAACTGTTGATAAATGGAGGGACTGCCCGTGGCTGTATTATTTCTGATCATCATCTATTTAGCATTTATCAGCCTTGGCTTGCCGGATTCACTTCTTGGAGCTGCTTGGCCTGCTATGCAGCCTGCATACGGTGCGCCGCTTGAAACTGCCGGCTTTTTGTTTATGGTCATTGCTGGAGGCACCATTCTTTCAAGCTTAATGAGCGGCAAGCTGCTGAAACGCTTCGGCACTGGAAAAGTGGCATTCGCCAGCTGTTTGATGACAGCCGCTGCACTGCTCGGCTTTTCTTTTTCGCCGTCGCTTTTCTGGCTATTCCTTTTTGCCATTCCACTTGGCTTAGGTGCAGGATCGATTGATGCAGGCTTAAACCATTACGTAGCGGAAAACTACAAAGCCCATCACATGAGCTGGCTTCATAGTTTTTGGGGAGTCGGCGCTACACTTGGCCCGATTATTCTCGCCTTTTCATTAGCGGGCGAACGGTCCTGGAGAAACGGATATTTGATCATTGCCTGCATTCAATTCGCTTTAGTGGTGATTCTGTTTCTTGCTCTTCCTTTATGGAAGAAAAACGAAAAGTCCAAACCGGTTCCGGAAGAACAGACAAAAGAGGATGCATTGCCTGTAGAAAACAAAAAGCTTAAAGAAACAAAGCCGCTTCGGGTCAAAGGCGTGAAATTCGCTTTGGCTACCTTTTTGTTTTATTGCGGGGCTGAAGCCACGATGGGCTTATGGGGCGGCAGTTTCCTCGTTGAGATGAAAGGGCTTGAAGTCGATACGGCAGCACGATGGGTTTCGTTTTACTTTGGCGGGATCACGGTAGGCCGATTCATCACCGGATTTGTGACGTTCCGTGTCAATAACCGAACGTTAATCCGAATGGGCCAATTGATTGCGCTGACAGGTGCTTTACTGCTCGTGCTGCCTTTGCCGATTGGAATTTCACTGGCTGGATTTATCCTGGTCGGTTTAGGCCTCGCGCCGATTTTTCCGTGCATGCTGCATGAAACGCCGGCACGTTTTGGCAAAGAGCATGCCCAGTCGATTATGGGGTATCAAATGGCATTCGCTTATACAGGCAGCACGTTTATCCCGCCACTTCTCGGATCGTTGGCAGCTTATACAACACTTGGCATTTTCCCGATTTTCGTGACAGTTTTGATCGCAGCAATGTTTTTAGGAGCGGAAAGGCTGAATACATTGATGAAAAACAAAAAAGAATTGCAGGGAAAATAAACTCTTCTGTAACGTGATAGTATTAATGACGATGAAAATCTAGGGGGAAAAGGATTGGAAACAGAAAAAGACACAGTTTACGTTTCAACAGGCGAACTGGCAAAACGATTAGCAGTTTCTGTCCGCACCATCCGCTATTACGATCAGATTGGGCTTGTGCAGCCGGCAAAAAAAGAAGCGGGCGGCAAGCGGTATTATTCGGATGCGGAAATTTTGGATCTGGAAAAAATCCTGCTGCTCAAATCGCTGGACTTATCGCTTGAAGACAGTCGGAAAGTTCTTTCGGAACAATCACTGTCTGCAGTATTAACTGCCCATAAAGCGTTGCTGGCAGAAGAGATGGAACGCCTTCAGCTTTCAATGGACCATACGCAATCGCTGCTGAATGTACTGGATTTGGAAGGGGCGCTTCACTGGGAAGACTTGATTGAATTGGTAGCGAAGTCTAAAAGGGACAAGGATTGGAACCGGTATTTTTCTGAAGCGCAGCAAGGACAGTTGAAACAGATGCTGCCAAAACTTGAAAACTCGGATGTATCGACAAAGAAATGGATCAACCTCATCAAACGGATTGAGCTTTGCCTGGCGAGTGGTGTTTCTCCTGAATCCGCGGAGGCGCAGCTAATTATAGAAGACATGGATATTCTTTCAGCAGAAACGTTCGGAAACGATCTTCAGTTGGCAGATGATTTCTGGGAAGTCCGAAAATCAGCTGAAGCATCCGAACAATTAGGTTTGTATCCCATTGATTCTGCAGTCATTGAGTTTTTGGAAAAGGCGGCAAAAAAATAAACCCTTCAAGGCAAGGACCATTCTTGCTTTGAAGGGTTTTACTTTTAGGCGAATGAAGTCAGGATGACAGCCAGTCCATTGAAAGCACCATGTATGATGATGCCAGGGATGACTGAACCGGTTTTTTGGAAAGCCCAAGCAAAAATAAGTCCGGAAACAAAATTCACAGGCAAGGTATTATAGGTTGGAATGTGGACAATCGTGAAAATGGTTGAACTGATTAAGAGTCCACCAATGATGCCGAAGCGGCTGCTGAAAAAGCGGTAAAGAAACCCCCGATAGAAAATCTCTTCATAAATAGGCGAGATGATTGCAGCAGAAACAAAGGCAATCACGAAATTCAGCAGCGTCATCTGTGCTTGCAGGCTTTCCGTTTTGCTGTTAGCTGTTCCAATCCCAAGGAAAGACATGCCGATGACGATTAATATACTGGCAACAATTAAAATGACAGTCCACCAAAGGATAAACTTCCAATGCTTAATCGCGAAAGATTGCACGCCGAGCGCTTTCCAAGATTGATGATTTGGCTTCAGAACGATCAAATACAGTCCGCCCAAAAAGATGAGGGACATGGCAAATCCGGTGGCAGTGCCTGCGTATAATTCATTTTCAAAAAGGCCAAGTAAGTAATGGAAGAGTCCGTATTCAATAACAATAGGTACAGCGATTAAAGTTAGAAACAATACGTACAGCAGTTCTTTCCAACTCCAGAGATTCATTTTTACATTCATTTTCATTGGTTAATTTCCCTCCAAAATTTATCTTCTTCCTCTCAGCGTAGCAGGTGACGTAAGGTCACCTGCAAGAGTTTTTTTAAAAAAATATCTGATAATTGATCAAATCACTTTACATACTATAGGGGGGTATTGTATATTAACGGTGAAGTGACTGAAGGTTCTTTAATAGCGCGGACAGCCAAACTTTCTATCTCGTTATCAAACAGCAAAGGAGACCATCATCATGAAATTTAAAAATCTTCTCACGTATGTTCTTGTATTGGCTATTGCCGCTTTATTAGCTGCCTGTTCCGGCAGCGAAGGCGGCGATCAGGCAGCGATGGACCATGATCAGAATGGACATATGGAACATTCAAGTACAGGAGAGCTGCCGGAAGATTTGGAGAAGGCTCTACATCCGAAGTATGAAGTAGGCAGCAGCGTTCTTATGGATGCCGATCATATGGAAGGAATGCAAGGCGCCGAAGCAACTGTGGCCGGTGCTTTTGATACAATCGCCTACGCCATTTCCTACACACCTGAAAATGGAGGAGAGCGAGTCGAACACCATAAATGGATCATCCATGAAGAGATTGAAAATGCCGGAGAAGAAGCCTTTCAGGCAGGTGATGCGGTGACGATCGAAGCCAGCCATATGGAAGGAATGCAAGGTGCCGAAGCCCTAATTGAATCTGTCGAAAAAACCACAATCTACATGGTGGATTTTACTCCCGCTTCAGGCGGTGAAAAAATAGAGAATCACAAATGGCTCATTGAAGATGAACTATCAGCCCAATAAAACCGTCAATCCGCTTTTTTGACATTTTTAGGGGTCCAATATATAATACGGGTATAGGGTATTATAATTCGGGAGGTTCACTATATGGAAGAGACAATTAAATCGACAGTGCAGCCAAACAAGCAACAGCTTTTGAACCGCTTGAAGCGGATCGAAGGACAAGTCCGCGGTGTCCATCAAATGGTGGAAAATGACCGTTATTGCGTAGATATTCTTCATCAAGTAAGCGCCATTCAGTCTGCGATGAACAAAGTGTCACTTGCGTTGCTGGAAGATCATACACATCACTGCGTATCAAAAGCCATCAAAGAAAACAAAGGCGAAGAAGCGATCAATGAATTGATGGATGTTATGAAGACGATGACGAAGTAATCAAAGCAAAATCATTGTATACCCTTTAGGGGTATGGTAAGTTGAAGGAAATCAATCATTAGGAGGAATATCAAATGAATGAAACATTAAAAGTTGAAGGCATGTCTTGCGCGCATTGCGTGAATGCAGTGGAGTCAAGCGTAGGAGAATTGCAAGGCGTTTCATCTGTAAAAGTGGATCTTGAAAAAGGAGAAGTGGCAGTTGCGTTCGACAACAGCCAAACTTCATTGGATAAAATCCAGGAAACAATCGAAGATCAGGGATATGACGTCGTATAAGAGTGCTTTTCAGCACTCTTTGTTTTTAACGAAAATATACCCCCTAGCAGTATAAGGGAGGAGGACTAACGATGGCAGTAGAATCAAAGCAAGCAAATTTCCAGATTACGGGTATGACATGCGCAGCTTGTGCGACCCGTATTGAAAAAGGCATTAGCCGAATGGATGGCGTTGAGAAAGCCAATGTCAATTTAGCGCTTGAAAAATCGTCTATTCAATATGATCCGTCAAAGCTTAGTGAGGCAGATTTTGAAAAGAAAATTGATGCGCTCGGCTATGGCGTCGTGAAACAGAAAGCGGAATTTGATATTACGGGCATGACGTGCGCAGCTTGTGCCACCCGCATCGAAAAAGGCATTAGCCGACTTGACGGAGTAGCATCAGCCAACGTCAACTTAGCACTTGAAAGAGCGACGATTGAATTCAATCCATCTGAACTGGCGATTGGCGATATTATTAAAAAAGTAGAGAAGTTGGGCTACGGTGCCCATCAAAAACAGGAAGACCACGAACAAATTGATTATCGCGAAAAGGCAATCCAGGACCAGAAACGGAAATTTATCATCTCAGCTATTTTATCTTTGCCTTTACTCTGGACAATGGTCGGCCATTTTTCATTTACGTCGTTTCTCTATGTTCCGGAAATTCTGATGAATCCATGGGTGCAAATGCTGCTGGCAACTCCGGTTCAGTTTATCATCGGAAAACAATTCTACGTTGGAGCTTATAAAGCCTTGCGCAATGGCAGTGCCAATATGGACGTGCTTGTGGTGCTAGGAACATCTGCAGCCTATTTCTATTCGGTCTATCAGGCAATTGTGATGGCAGGGACGCATCACGGGGCGCAATTGTATTTTGAAACAAGTGCGGTTTTAATTACATTGATTATTCTTGGAAAGCTCTTTGAAGCAAAAGCGAAAGGCCGCTCTTCAGAAGCCATCAAAAAACTGATGGGACTCCAGGCGAAAACGGCAATGGTTTTGCGCAGCGGCGAAGAACGGGAAGTTTTGTTAGAAGAAGTTGTCATCGGCGATACGATTTTCGTGAAGCCGGGAGAAAAAATTCCGGTTGACGGAGAAGTGCTGGAAGGGTCGACAGCGGTGGATGAATCGATGCTGACTGGAGAAAGCCTGCCGGTCGATAAAACCGAAGGCGACGCTTTATACGGTTCAACGATCAACAGCAATGGATCCATTAAAATGAAAGCCACTAAAGTAGGACGGGATACTGCACTCGCGCAAATCATTAAAGTGGTAGAAGATGCGCAAGGAACCAAAGCGCCGATTCAGCGCATGGCCGATAAGATTTCGGGCATTTTCGTGCCAATCGTCGTCGGCATTGCGATTCTGACTTTCCTCGTGTGGTTTATCTGGGTGGAGCCGGGCAATTTTACGCCAGCACTTGAAGTGTTGATTGCAGTGCTTGTAATCGCTTGTCCATGTGCGCTCGGACTGGCAACACCAACATCGATCATGGCAGGGTCTGGCCGGTCAGCCGAAATGGGCATCCTTTTCAAAGGCGGCGAACATTTGGAACAGACGCAAAGCATCGATACCGTCGTGGTCGATAAAACAGGCACTGTTACGCACGGGAAACCGGTACTGACGGATGTTCTCCTTGCAGATGGACAGGAACAAGAAAAGTTTCTGGCACTCATTGGAGCAGCCGAAAAACAATCCGAGCATCCGTTAGCACAAGCCATTGTCCAAGGAATTCAGGAAAAAGGGATTGAACTTGGACAAGTTCAGTATTTTGAAGCGGTGCCGGGATATGGAATTCAATCGACGGTTTCAGGGCAAGGCGTTCTCGTCGGTACCCGGAAATTGATGGAGCAATATGGAATTGACGTGTCAGCCGTGATGCCGCAAATGGAAAGTTTGGAAAGCGTCGGCAAGACAGCGATGCTAGCAGCCATTAACGGAGAATATGCAGGGCTGGTTGCTGTAGCCGATACGATTAAAGAAACATCGGAAGAGGCCATCAAACGCCTTCAGAAAATGGGCATCCGCGTCATCATGATGACTGGCGACAACGAACGGACAGCACAGGCAATCGGCAAACAAGTCGGTGTCGACGCGGTGATTGCAGAAGTGCTGCCGGAAGGAAAAGCAGACGAAGTGAAAAAGTTGCAGCAAGAAGGCAAAAAAGTGGCGATGGTCGGCGACGGCATCAATGATGCACCGGCACTGGCCACAGCCGATATCGGGATGGCGATCGGCACCGGTACGGATGTAGCAATGGAAGCGGCAGATATCACATTGATCCGCGGCGATTTGAATAGCATTGCCGAAGCGATCCTCATGAGCCGGAAGACAATGCGCAATATCAAACAAAACCTATTTTGGGCATTTGCTTATAACACAGTAGGGATTCCGATTGCTGCGATTGGCTTGCTGGCTCCTTGGGTAGCAGGCGCCGCAATGGCTTTCAGTTCCGTATCTGTCGTTTTAAATTCATTGCGCCTGCAGCGGGTGAAATTAGGCAAAAACTAAATCTTTTACGAAAAAAAGCCGAAGGCACATAAAGTGCTTTCGGCTTTTGCTTCGGATAAAAAAGTTAGTAAACCACATGATTCGGTTCTGTAAAATGTATTTCCACAGCGGCAGCGACTTTCTTCAGGATTTCTGTCTTTGTAGCGGAGGTCTTGATCTCCAGAGGCAAAACAAAGGCTTCCGGTTCTTTCGCAGGGAGATGCTCAACCAATAGGGCTTGGCAAGACTCATTGCGCGAGCCACTTGAAGATATCAGAAAAACCGAATACAAGCTGGTATCAATGATTTTAGATCTTACATCTTGTTCCTGGCTTAGAGCAAGGGCATCAATCACGCGGCTCACTTTCGTGTCATGATTTTCATCTCGTGTCGGCATAGTTATCCAGATCCTCTCTTTGTATCTGCCTTTTCTTTTATTTATAGTTTCCCTTTTCGTTTGGATAATAATCACTAGTGCAAACTATTTTTCGAAGGTCAATTCACCTATATTTTATCAAATGAAAAATCCGTGCTGGCTTTCGGCACGGATTTTTCTGTTCTATGAGTATCGTCTAAACGAATGATTAAGCAGTTATAGAAGAATAGAGCGCTAGGTGGATAACCTCTGCTGCTTCTGTAACCGATTGGTAATGTTCAATGGCACCAGTTTGCAAGTAAGTCAGTTCAAGTACTTGAGTATGCGGCACACATTTTACGAGAATATGGTCTATGTTTTCTTTTGTAAACGTTTGAGTGATCCGTACATTATTGTATTCGCAAATCGTCTCTAAAAGAGTTCGGATGCTTTCTTTTTTCATAGGGCATTCTCCTTTCGCGTCGGAAAGTGACTAAAAAAAGTCTGGAGAATCCAAGGCTATGCATTTGTTCCAAGTATAACACGTTATTTCCTTTCGATAGGCGAAATACAAAAAAGATACAATGATGAAATAATTGTCTTTATTTATCTATTGAAGCGAAATTATTACTATAATAACTTGGATGGTTTCTTAAGATTTTCTATAGTTAAATTTTTAATGATCCGCTGCTTTTAACAGCTGACGAATAAAAACGCACACCAGGAGTCCGATATGTGAAATACAAAAAAGAAGCCGGTGAAAAATAATACCTTTTCACTGGCTTCTGTCATTTCTTTACTGTGCTGCCTCTAACAATAAAAGCGGTATTCATTCCAATTCGATTTCTTCGCTTCATACAAGGCCATGTCCGCGCGTTTAATCAATTGTTTTTCAGTTGTCGCGTGGTCCGGATAGATGGCTATGCCAATGCCGGCACCAATTTGAATATCGACGCCATTATAGCCAAGTGGAGTTTCAAAAGATCGGATGATTTGTTTGGCCATTTCTTCGGCTGTTTTCGCTGAGTCAACATTCGGGAGAATAACGCCCATTTCATCTCCGCCGAGCCTTGCAGCAGTTTGGCCGGAATCCATGCAGGATTGCAGGCGCGCAGCCATTTCTTTGATGACGGCGTCTCCTGCATCATGGCCGAAGCGGTCATTGATCTCTTTGAATTTGCGTCCATCGAGCATCAAAACCGCAACTTTTTTGCCGGATTGATCGGCATCCAGGATCGCTTTTTCTAAACGATCATCGAAAGTCCGCCGATTCGGAATAGCGGTCAGGTGGTCATAAAAGGCCATTTTTGCAATTTTATCCTGCAGTTTTCGGCGCTCTGTAATGTCGCGGGCAATCGTGAAAAATTTCTTCACTTTTCCATCTTCAATAACAGGGGTTGGCGAAACTTCCATCCAGATATATTGGCCTTCCTGATTCAGGAAACGGACCTCAATCGTTGCCGGTTTTCCGCCTTCAATGACGGAAGTGACACTTTTGCGTAGGATCGCTTGGTCCTCAGGATGCACATTTGTCGCGAATGGCTTGCCGATAAAGGAGTCGTTATCAAACCCGGTAACACGTTCATAGGCAGGGGATACATATTCAATCCGCCCTGAAAGGTCGATTAAGGTGATGATATCAAACGTGCTTTCTGTGATTAATCTGTATTTTTCCTGGCTTTTTTGAAGTGCGGTCTCCGCTTTTTTCAATTCCGTCACATTTTTATAGATGATGGTGGCTCCGACGATTTCTTTGTCGGCATTCCGTACGGGCGAATAGGAAGAGATGATGTTCAGCGGTTTGCCGGACTTCGTCATGCGGATGGTGTCATGGGAATTCACGGTTTCCCCTTGTGAAATCCTTTCCACAATGTCAAATTGATCTTTACTCATATGAGCCGGGATGATCGTGCCATTCCCGCTCAGCATCTCTTCCTCCGTATAACCGAAAGTTTCTTCGAATGCTGGATTCACTCTGACAATATCCCCATTCATATCAATAAAAAAAATGGGATCAGCCGAATTATTCCAGAAGACTTCGAGATTTTTTTTCGTCTCATTCAGCGCGTTATAGGCATGTTTGACTTCTGTGATATCCGTTGCAATTCCGTGGATTCCCACCAACTTTCCGTTGACGATAATCGGAATATTCATGGCCTGCAAATCAATGAGCTGCCCGTTTTTATGGAGGAAACTTAGTTCATAGCGCTGCGGCTGCTTCGTCTTGACGGTTTTATAGAAAAGCCGCTTCACTTTATCCATTTCTAAAGGCATGAGAGCGGTTCTAAAGTCCCCATCTTTCAACTCTTGGATCGTATATCCCGTGATATTTTCAGCACCCGCATTTATACTTTCTAAAAAACCGTGGCGGTCAAAAGTGAAGATGCCATGCGGATGATTAGCATATAAAGATTTATAGCGCTGCTCACTTTCTTGCAGAAGACCCATCATTTTTTTCTGTTCGGTAATGTCCTTTGCAATTATGTAGACCCCAATCACTTCTTTGTCGACGACAATCGGAATGGTATTTACATAACAATTAACGATGGATTGATCTTTATTGTAGATGGCTGTTTCAAAATCAATGGCATGTCCTTGAAGAGCCTGGTCAAAATGGCGGAGCGTATCTTCCAGGCAAGATTCAACAACCATCGAAACGACGGATTGGCCAATCAGCTCTTCTTCCGTCAAGCCTGTGACTTCGGTGACTTTTTGATTGATGCGGAGGAACTTTTTCTGCTCATCAAACTCGAAGACGGCATTCGCATTGTTTTCAACGATGGAATCGAGCCGTTTGCGTTCAATTTCAATCTGCTTTTGGGTCGCTTGAAGGTCTTTTTTCTTGTACTCCCGTTCTGTTACATCCCGGATGATGGATAAGATATGGCGGCACTGCCCATCTGCGGAAAATATCGGGTTAAGCACAGTTTCTCCGATGAATTCCCCGTCTTTTGTATCTACTTTTTCAAGAAATTCCACGGATTCCCCGGTAGCAATCGCTTCATAGTGATGGCTGTTAATCGTCTGGCTTTGTTCTGCATCTAATACATCTTCTATTCGTTTTCCGATGAGATCCTGCGTCGGCATAAGTGCTAAAGCGGAGGGATTTACATAGAGGTAGCGAAAAGAACCGTTATCTTCTTCCATGAGGAATACGGGGTCTTTGACAACGTCAAAAAGAGCGGTAGAAGCCAAAATGTCTTGCCCCAATTTCATTGATAAATCCTTCATATAAATTACCCCTCCCTTCATTAAAACCTTCTAGCTTCATCATCCTAAAGTCGATTTTCAAAAATAAAAGGCTTACATTCTCCAAACTTTCTTTATTTTAAATGACCGTCAAAAAAAACTCACAATTGTTTGAAATAAAAAGGATATAATTACCATTGTGACTATTCTACTGGATTGCTTCCAAAGAAGATAGTACCGAATCTGGAATTTTGAATTATTTTAATTGTACATAGAATAGAAACAATATTCTCCAATTAAGCAAACACATATACTAAAGACAGTCCCATATCTGCTAAAATAGACGTACAGAATGAATTTCTGCTGAACAGCTCAGATTCAGATTCATCAGAACGAAAAATTGAAGGGGGAGTCCTGATGTTAAATTTAAAGTATTTGGATTTGCTGGCGCAAAAATACGATAGTGAAGAAAAAGTCGTCACCGAAATCATCAATCTTGAAGCCATACTTGATTTGCCAAAAGGAACGGAACATTTCGTCAGTGACTTGCATGGCGAATATCAAGCATTCCAGCACGTATTGCGCAACGGTTCCGGCAACGTGAAAGTGAAGATCCGCGACCTTTTCAAAAACGAAATGCAGGAAAAAGAGCTGAACGAGTTTGCGACTTTGGTTTATTACCCGGAAGAAAAGCTGCAAATGATCAAGAGCGCTTTCAGCAGCAAACAGGAGTTGCGGGACTGGTACATTGAAGTTATCGAGCGAATGCTGAAACTTATTTCCTATGCTTCTTCGAAGTATACCCGTTCCAAAATCCGTAAAGCCTTGCCGAAGCAATTTGTTTACATTATTGAAGAATTATTATATAAAACCGATGAATTCAAAAATAAAAAAGATTACTACGATAAGATTTTAGAGCGCATCATCACACTCGGCCAGGCGGATAAACTCATTATCGGTCTTGCCTATACGACCCAGCGGCTGGTAGTGGATCATCTTCATGTCGTAGGCGACATTTATGACCGGGGCCCCGATCCGCATAAGATTATGGATACGCTCATCGACTACCATTCCGTCGATATCCAGTGGGGGAATCATGATGCATTATGGATCGGTGCTTTTGCCGGATCGAAAGTCTGCTTGGCGAACATCATCCGCATCTGCGCGCGCTACAACAACCTCGATATTATCGAAGATGTCTACGGCATCAATTTACGGCCGCTTTTGAATCTGGCGGAGAAGTATTACGAGGACAATCCGGTATTCCGTCCGAAGCGCATCTCCGGTGAGAACTTGACCGAACAGGAACAGCTGCAGATTACCAAAATCCATCAAGCGATTTCAATCATCCAGTTTAAATTGGAAGCGCCGATCATCAAGCGCCGCCCGTGCTTTCACATGGAAGACCGTCTTCTATTAGAAAAAGTGGATTATGAGAAAAACGAAGCGACCATCCATGGAAAAACTTATCCCCTTGAAAATACATGTTTTGCGACCATCAATCCGGAAAAACCGGATGAATTATTGGAAGAAGAGCAGCAGGTGATCGACAAATTGCTGTTTTCAATCCAGCAGTCGGAGAAATTGGCGCGCCATATGAAATTCCTCATGAAAAAAGGTAGCCTGTATTTGAAATACAACGGCAATTTGCTGATTCACGGATGTATTCCATTGGATGAAGATGGCAGCATGAAAGCGATGGAAATCGAAGGCGAGACCTATGCCGGACGCGAGCTATTGGACGTATTTGAACGCTATATGCGCCAGGCATTTGCGTATCCGGAAGAAACGGATGACTTTGCGACGGACATGATTTGGTATCTGTGGACAGGCGAAAACTCCTCGCTTTTTGGAAAACGCGAAATGACAACGTTCGAACGCTATTTCATCAAGGAAAAAGAAACGCATAAAGAACGGAAAAACCCGTACTATTACCTGCGCGAAGACGAAAATGTATGCCGCCGTATGCTTGAGGAATTTGATTTGAATCCGGATCAGGGGCGCATCATCAACGGCCATACCCCGGTAAAAGAGCGGGACGGAGAAGATCCAGTCAAAGCGAACGGCAAGATGCTGGTCATCGACGGCGGATTTTCGAAAGCCTACCAGTCCACGACGGGGATTGCAGGCTATACGCTGCTCTATAATTCCTACGGCATGCAGCTCGTCGCCCATCAATTGTTCAACTCGAAAGAAGAAGTGTTATCGAAAGAGACAGATGTCTTATCAGTAAAGCGTCTCGTGGATGAAGAACTTGAACGGAAAGTGGTCCGCGAAACGAATATCGGTGAAGGATTGCTCCAGCAAATTGAAAGCTTGAACAGTTTAAGAGAACATCGGTATATGGACTGATTTACAGTGCAGCCAACGAATGAAGTCAGGAGGAAACCTCAAATTGGTTTTTTTCTGGCTTTTTTCGTTTTATATAATTGAAATAATGAGAGCATGTTTAAAAAGTAAAAGAATGAGTGGAATTAAATGGACATCGATAAAATCATTTCCAGCTAATATGATATATTGGTTTTATCTTATATGAAGTGAGAGATGGGGGATTTATTATGCAATTGACGATTCGTGCAACGGGTGAAAATGTGAAGTCGATTTCTCATCTGTTGTCTAAAAATCCAAACAATCTATATGAAAGAAATCAAAAAGGCCACTTAGTGCGCTTTTTCTATAGCAAGTTCACAGAAGATGAACTGGAGGCAACAATTTTTGTCACGCCGGACCCGATTGGACTGATTCAAAATAAAACAAATTCGTATGACATCACCCATTATATAAACGACCGGGAATTTGCAGCGAGCAGCATCTTTTTATCCTTAATCCGTTCTGCGTTGGGGACTGCTTTAAATGGCCAGCCTAAAGAAGAACAGATGGAATGGGTGGAGCATCCCTTCGCCTTTACGCTCGAACTCGGGCCAGTAAATTCAACGCTTTCAGACCACCAACTAAGAGAATTGTTCGAACCGCTGGGCTATGGAGTGGAAATTACCCAACCGGAGCTTCACTATTCCTTTCGTTTAAAAGAAAGCAGCCAAGTACGCATGATTTCTTTGGCGGGAATCCAAACTTTACAAAATTCCTTGCGTCATTTATTTGTCCTGATTCCAGTAATCGACGACTACAAACATTATTTCATTGACGAGAAGGAGATTGAAAAGCTGGAGAGGTACGGCGAAGGATGGCTGGAAAAGCACCCCCTGAGAGAAGTGATATACCGCCGAGCCCTGCGCTTTAAGGAAGTATACAGTCTCGTTGAAAATACCACTGCAGAAGCTCCGAAAGCGGAACCTGTGAAAAAATCACGGTTAAATGAATTGCGGTATGAAAAAATTGCAGAAACTGCAGAAACGCTGCATCCCAAAACGGTCGTGGACTTTGGTTCAGGCGAAGGGAAACTGGCTGTCAAATTAGGGTTAGTCAGCGGGGTCAGAGAAGTTCTTGCAGTTGAGCCCTCTGAAGTTGAAATTATCAAAGCGAAAAAACGTTTTGAAAAAGCGAAAGGCCAAGAAGCTTTCGTTGAGCCGGAAACCTTATGGGGTTCTTTGTTCTATTACGATGAACGTTTAAAAGATAAAGATTTGATGATTCTATGCGAAGTGATTGAGCATATTGATGAAATGCGGCTTCCGAAAGTATTTGATACACTTCTTCATTTATACAGCCCGAAATCCTTGATTGTCACGACTCCTAACCGTGAATACAATGAAATCTATGATATGGCCGAGCATTTCCGCCATGATGACCATCGGTTTGAATGGACACGGGCGGAATTTCGCAGCTGGTGTGCTGAACGCAATACGAAAGGAATCTATGAACTTGAATTTACAGGAATTGGCGAAGAACACCCGGAGCAGGGAGCGCCGACGCAAATGTGCCTATTTAGAAGGAAGGTGAATGCAGGATGAGAATTGGCTTGCCGCATACAGGAATCGTTTTGCTGATTGGTCCGTCCAACAGTGGAAAATCTACGTTCCTAAAAAGACAAATTGAGGAAAAGGCTGTTCTGCCATCTGAAGTGGTCAGTTCTGATGACTTCCGTATGAGGGTTGGCGATCTGGAATTCATTGACTGGAAAAACCGGCCGCAAGATGAAGCGAATGGTTTGATGGATGAATATCAGGAGCTGTCAAAAGAGGCATTTACCTTGATGGACAACGTGATTAAAGCGAGATGCCGCTTAAATAAACTGGTTTTTGTCGATGCAACGCACCTTCGTTCTGAGGACCGTAAAAGATACATTGAACTAGCGAAAGAAAATCATGTGCCCATTCAAGCAATCGTCTTTGATGTAAATGAACGCATTCTAACTGCCCGCGATGAAGTACGCGACAACCCGCGAGGAAAGCGTCGGATTAAGCAGCAGTACCAGATCTTCAGAAATGAAAAGCGTTTTATTAAAAAAGAAGGCTTTACAGCCGTTCATACACTGAAGGAAGAAGAAGTTGAATTCTTCCGGAGAACAAACCCGATTGAACTGGATATCGATAAAGGCATCGATGTGATTGGCGATATTCACGGATGCTACGAGGAGCTAATAGAGCTGTTAACCAAACTTGGGTATGAAGAAAATTCAGAAGGGTTTTACATACACCCCGAAGGCCGCCGGTTCGTTTCCGTCGGTGATGTAATGAGTCGAGGGCCTGAGTCGCTTAAGACAATGATGTTCTTTTATCAGCATGTCCAAAAAGGACTTGCGCTGATGGTTGACAGCAATCATGGCTGGAAGATTGCCCGGTGGCTGGATGGGCGTCAGGTCGTATTGAGCCATGGGGATGAAAAAGTGGAAGAAGAATTCCGTGTATACGAACAAAAAGTGGGAATTGAAAAGCTTCAGGAAATAAAACAGCAATTAAAAGACTTTCTTTTAAATGCTCCCTCCCATTACGTCTTTCAGAAAAACGGCGTACCGGTGGTGATCGTCACACATGCAGGCATAAAAGATGAATTTATCGGCAAACAATCCCAAACCATCAGTGACTTCTGCCGTTATGGAGATTCCGATGGATCCCGAGAAAATGGGCGGCCAGTCCGGAAAGACTGGACAATCGGCCATCACAAAAGTGTATTGGTTGTCTGGGGGCATGACCCGAAACCGAAGCCGCTTTTGGTCAATCAGACGATCAATATCGACCAAGGAGTTGTTTTCGGTGGTCAATTAACGGCATATCGATACCCAGAAAGGGAATTTGCAGCAGTCGAGGCAAAGCGGGATTACTCCGGACATCCTGATAATCCGCTTATAGAATGGGAAAAGAATCGATTGAATCCTCCCGATATTGCCAAATTCCTGAAAGGTTATTCAGTTTTGACGGAAGAGTTGGGGGAAGTGCGGATTCCACCAGAACTGGTGAAACCGGCAATTGATACAGTTTCGCATTTTACGGTTCCGATCGAGCAATTGGTTTACATTCCGCCAACAATGAGTCCAACACCAAATCCTTCTGCGATGGAAAACTATTTGGAGCATCCAAAAGAAGCAATCGAGTATTTCAGAGCAAATGGAATCCATACCATGATTGCAGAAAAGAAACATATGGGCAGCCGCGCTATTCTGTTTTTATTCAAAGACGAGGAAGCTTCCGAAAAGCATACCGGTATCCGTTCTTTAGGGACAATCCATACGAGAACCGGAAAGCGCTTTTTCGACCGCGAAACGGAAGCGCAATTGTTGAGACAGGTCAACGGGGATTTAAAGCGGATGAACTATTTTGAAGAGAAGGAAACTGAGTTTGTTCTGTTGGATGCCGAAATCATGCCGTGGAATTTAAAAGCCAAAGAATTAATCAGCAGCCAGTACGCGCATGTTGCAGAGAATGCTTTATTAGACCGGACGTTTTTGAGAGACAAGCTGGCTGCAGCTGCGAAAAGCAACACAGAATTGCAGCATTGGCTGGAGGAGTACGAACAAAAACTTGGAAATGCGCAAGATTTCAATGACGTTTTTCAAAAATATTGCTGGGATGTCGATTCAGTAGAGGCCATTCAAATTGCGCCTTTCCATATCCTTGCCCACAGTAACCGGACATTCTTCGACAAGCCGCATACTTGGCATATGGAAATGAACCGGTATCTGGCCAGCCATTCTAATTTGTTTGTGGAGACGGAATACAAAATGATTTCCGATGAAGCCAGTGAAGCGGAAGTGATTGACTGGTGGAAAGAAATAACGGAAGATGGCCATGAAGGCATTATTATCAAACCGGAGTTCTATATAACCAGGCAGAAAGGGAAGCTGTTGCAGCCGGCTATTAAGGTAAGGGGCAGCCGCTATTTGAAAATCATTTACGGCATGGATTATTTAGAACCGGCTAATTTAATAAGATTGAAAAACCGAAACACCGGCAAAAAGCAGAAACTAGCCTTAAAAGAATTTACTTTGGGGATAGAGGGAATCAGTCGCTATGTAAACGGGGAAACGATTGAACGGGTCCACGAATGTGTATTAGGGGCACTTGCTTTAGAATCTGATCCTGTAGACCCGAGATTATAACAAAATGGCTTAAAGAAGTAGAAAACGTTTCAAGGTCATCAAATCAATTTATTATCTATAAGTCGAAAGGAACTTCATCTCGAGGTTCCTTTTTTTCATACACTTTAAAAAAAGCGAAAAAGTGACAAGATTGATTTATAGTTGATTGTATGGAAACATAGAAGATAAAGGCTTTGGATAAAATTCAGTGAAAGCAATTTTGACGAATGGAGGATGTATGGTGATGGATCCACGCATAATGGTGTTGATTTGTGATGATAATATTGCTGTCCATGAGAGCCTCAATGCCTACTTGCAGGCTGAAGGGATGGGAAGTGTTTCCGCATATGACGGGGAACAGGCACTCCAAATCCTGGCAGAGAACCAGTTGGTACGGCCAGATCGACTTCCTCGAGATGGATGAGCAGTTTGAAGAATCAGGAATTGCACCGAAAATAGGCGAGCGAAAAGATGCCGAATCACCTGAAAGCAAATTTTTAGGCGGCAGCATTGCCGAAAAAGCGGATGCTGTCGAAAAGGCGAATCCCGAAACGTATATCACGAAAAACGATCCGGCTTTCTTAATCCAGCATGGCTCAGCAGATCCGAATGTACCCGCTCAGCAATCCATGGATTTTGCAGAAGAACTGACGAAGACATTAGGCGAAGACAAAGTGGAGTTCAACCTGTTCGAAGATGCGGTTCATGGCGGCGAACCTTTTAACGCGAAAGAAAATCTCGACGATGTTTTCACGTTCCTCGATCGTTTTTTGAAATAAAATAAAAAGTTTTAAAAAAGCGACTCCTTTTTTAAAGTCATCCGTCTATTCGGGTAACAGCTCTTTTAAAAGAAAAGAGTGAACAAGGAGGAAGAAAGATGGAGAGAAATAAAAAGGGGCTTTTGAAGAACGTACGAAATTTGATGTTACTGGTGGCAGCCTGTTTACTGGTATTAAGCGGTTTACCGAAAGGTTTCACAGAAAATGTGCAAGCTGCGGAAGTGAAGCTCGACAACCGGGCGGCCATTCAAACCGTCATTGAAAAAGAGTTCAACGGGCCGGATAAAAAGTACCGCAAGTTATGGAATGCAGCGATGAAAGAGCTATCGAAAGATTTGACGGAAGAACAGTACCAGGAGTATTTGAAATCACCGACAAACTTGAATTTATTGGCTTATACGGAAAAAACCTATGCACCTTATTTCACTGAAAAAGGCTATGATGTGTTCACTTATACAGGAGATGCGTTCATGGCGAGCATCTATCCAGGGGACTTTAGCTTAAAAGCGTCTAATATCAAGATTAAGCAGAATATGAAAAGAACAAAATCGTATAATTTCACTTTCCAAGTGACTTACACGAATCCAAATAAGAAATCCTCCGTCTTCAATTACCGAGGAAAAGCGAGTTTGCCGCAAAAGGGGAAAATCAGTGTCATCGAATTCACAGACTTGAACGGGCTGGAGAAAGAATTGAATAAACTCAACAAAAAATAAAAGCTGCCTATGGCGGCTTTTTATTTTGGGGATTTAATGGAGGGAGTCTGTTTGTGGAGCTGTAACTTTTTCCGGTTTTCTTCGTTTCATTAAACAAGAAGAATTCCGATAAAATGAGGTGAACAAATGAAGCTATTAACCAGCAAGTGGTTTGAAAAGGCATTTATGGCCGTGTCAGGGCTGCTGCTGATCTGGTTGATTTTAGGATTTCTATTGATAGGAGGCTTTATCCTTCTGCTATTTATGGAAGAGTTTCAAAAATGAGTACACTCTGTTCAGGTCAGCTGTCTTGAACGTTTTGATCGTTTGATAAAATGAAAATAAAAGGAGAGAGAATATGGAAAACTTCAATGAAATTAAACGGGTGATTAATGAATGGGATCCGATAGGCTTGCTTGCGATGGAATGTCCTGAAGACGAATACCATCCGGAAATAGCGGATATTGCCAAACGGTTAAAAGAAATCCATTCGGTTGAGGAAGCAGCACACATGATTAAACAAGTATTTCTGGAATGGTTCGGCGAAGAAGTGAAACTGGAAGAGTGTTATGCAGCAGCCATCAAAATAACGGAGCCCACTTTTTAACGGCTGCTGTTTTCAAAGCGTTTCGAAGCGAAACCGATATAAAGAAAAACAAACCCTGCGATGGAAGTTGCGATGGCATGTACGAAACCGCCTATGCTTGCGCCAATCCCGCCGCCCATTACGCTTCCCGCAAGGTTCATAAAAAGGAACCAGACAGGAATCGGCAGTAAAAATGCCGTGAGATAGCCAGCATGAATCCACCTGTGCGATTTGTTCCCGGCAAACAGTTTTACCGCAAAGCTCAATAAAGCGATAAAGACAGCTAAAATCAAAAGCTCCATCGGAATCCCTCCTCATGCATCTAACGGCCGGATTTTTTATCACGCTCATACTCCGCTAAAAATTTCTCGTCTTTCTTTTTATCGACAAGGGTCCAGATCACATAAAGAAGAACTGAAAAAGCGAGAATCAGTAAAGACGCATTAAACACAAAATCAAAATCCATTTCTGTGATGGAATAGTTTTCTCCATTGTCATTAATCACTTCAAACGTTGGGGCGCTGTAATCCCACAAAAAGAAAGACAGCACGCCGCCTATTAAGAGCCCGCCTAAAATAGAAAGCAAAAATTTCTTCATCCGCCACCTCCTAAGCTAATTCTATCGCAACGAGAGGGAAATGCTAGAAGAAATTTAACTATTCTGGATTTATTTCCAGGATAATGAAACGCTTGCCCTTTTCAATGCGTATAAGAAAGAAAACCAAAAGAGGGAATGAGCGAAATGGAAAATTCTCTGAATCACGTTTTAAAGTTGCGAAGAGAGGGCAAGCTGTTCGAATCCCACCACATTCTTAAAGATAGGATATCCGCGGATCCGGAAAATGCAATGCTGCGCTATGAGTATGCCTGGAGCTGCGACATCCTGGCGAAAGACGAGGAAGCGATTTCTTCCTATCAACAAGCGCTTGAACTCGGGCTGCCAGAACCCCAAGCCGTGAACGCATATGGACAGATCGGTTCTCTTTACCGGTTGCAAGGCGTCTTGAGGAAGCTGAACACATTTTGATGTCAGGGATGTCTAAAGTAAAAGATGACAGCCTTCTTAAAATTCACTATGCATTTACCCAATATAATTTAGGAAACTCGGAAGAAGCGATGCGTTGGATGGTCGAGGCGCTCCTAGGCTCGACGAGAAATCCGGAAATTCTCCTGAATCAGCGGGCAATCGGTTATCTTGGCAGCAACTTGGATACCCAGGATATTATGGGAAGCCTTACTGGTTTTTTAAATGAAGAAAGCAAAGCACCGGAAAAGGAGAAATCGCTTATAGAAAAAGTGGAAGATGTCCTAAAGGTTTTTGAACCCGCTTCTTTCCATGGAGGCTGGGCATTCGAATTTCATCGCTATGATCTGCATTTTGCCGACCCGGATGACCAAACCCGGCGAGCGGCATTTGCAGCATTCGCCATGATGGTTGGCATTTGGGAGACCGAAAGTGCCACTTCTTTTATGCCACAGCATGAGCGGAAATATACGGGAGGATTTCAACCGGACGAACCTTATTTTGAACTCAATGGCTATATCGCTGCTTTTTATTCAAATTACACTGCTCTCGAGCAGGAATTCCCGGTCATGACGGTTTATGCAGTGGATGCAATTAATGCCATTGATGAAAGAAGCAAACTTGGATTGGAACAAGAATTTCCCGAGATGGACCCGGTCTTATTCCAGCAATTCAGGGAAAACATTCTTATGCCATACCGGCAAGTAAAGAAAAAGCTCCCGCCATTCGAAGATTTCCTTTATGAAATTGGATGGAATTCTTCCTACAGTCCGTGGTGAAATCTGGAGCTGGATAAAGGAAGGAAAGATGTGAGAGAGGTGTTTAAGAAAAGCCGAAAAAGAGAGGCGGGAGATCATGAAGAGGACGAAGAAGGTAGTCGGTATCGCAGTTTTGGCTTTTTTAGCTTTGGGACTTGCAGCTTGTGGAAACTACGAGGGAACTGTAGCGGAAAAAGGAGATACGAGTTTCATCGTGACGATAGATGAAGAGAAATCGGAAAAAGAGGAGATCCATCTTACCGATATTACTGAGTTCAGCGGGAAAATCAGTTCGTACGAAGAACTGGAAGAAGGAGACCGGGTCAAGGTCGTGCCTGTGGACACCACTACTGAATTCCCGTATATCCTGGCTTTGGAAGTGATTGTGGAAGAATAAAAGAAAGCTGGGAAAAAAGAGGAGGAGAAAATGGAACTTGCAATCGATTTCAACTTAGATCCAGCGCTGAGACTGGATAAAAAATTACTCCATCAAAAAAACGGAAAATTGTTGATTGATGTGGATGGAGAACTGGAAATTAATATAAAAGATGCCTGTTTCTTTCGCGAACCTTCTTTTACTTTGCTGGAACTGGGAGTCAGTTTAAAAAGATGGCGTAGAAGCCAATCGGGCGGAACGGAAAGTTTTTACTTCTACACCATGGAGTATGACGAAAGAGAAGGTCCGATGCTGGCTTTTAAAAAGAAAAGTGAAAACCAATGGCAGCTGTTTTCAATTTGGCAGAATTTTGAGCATGAAGAGACATTGACCCAAGAAGCACTGGTAAAAGGCGTAGACCGCTACTTAAACGAGTTGGAAGCGGTATTGATGGACCGCTACCGCATTCGCTATGCTGATTTTATAAGGTGAAAGAACCTCTCATATCAACTTTTTCCGGGATTTGACTACCAACAAAATCAGCCGTATCAGCCCGATGATTCCGAATAAGATAAAGAAAGTGAAAACCCAATCTCCATAATTGATGTTAGCTTCTGCAATGCTGTTCATAATCATTCATCTCCTTCTTTCTTTACTATACATATTAATCGCCAATAAAGTTTCAGTTTTTCTAAAAAAAGGAAGATGAATCATCATAAATCGAATGGTAAAGTAGAGAAGACTCTACAGTTTCCTGTTATCTTTTATTCCAAAAGTAAAACCGCTAGGGAGAGCCGAAGCCTTGCAGCTTCGCTTCTCCTTTTTTTTATGCCTTCAACTGGACGGCATAAAATAATTTCAGAAACAATGTTAACTTTTTACAAGTGAAAATGTCTTATAAGCGGAAGGAGGGGAGCAATTGAATCCTCGGGAAGAGTTGATGGCGGCATTGCATGGAAAGACAGACATCATCTTCAAGTATTTGGTGAAGATCGGTGCGAGCAAAAGCGATGCGGAAGATACCGTTCAGGAAGCGGTGTACCGGCTTATGCTGTACATCGATTCAGTGGACGGGACAAAAGCCTATAGCTGGCTGTTCCGGGTAGCCGTCAATCATTATTATGATTTGTGCCGGAAACAGAAAAAAGAAATACATACGACTTTCGAGAACCTTGAATTTGTCGATGACTCGTTTTTGCCGGAAGATTTTGTCCGGCAAGGAGAGATGAGAACTGAAATTGAGCAGGTACTCGATCAATTGCCTCCTCTCCAGAAGCAATTATTGCTCATGAAATACGAAATGGAATTAAGTTATGCAGAGATTTCCGAAATGCTGGACTTGAATTTAGGGACGCTTAAAACTTATCTGTTCCGAGCGAGAAAAGCGTTTAAGGAACAGTACGAAAAGGAGATGGCAAGACATGAAAAATTCTCATAAAGAAAAAGAATTGGAACAGCTTTTTAAGCAGGATCCTTCCAATGATTCATTTGGAAAGATCATCAACAAAGCCAAAAGAAGAACGGTTTTTCGGAATGTATTAATTTCTGTTGTAGTTCTGGGTTTATTGACCATTGCTTCCGGAATTGCTTGGCTATCGATTATGAGGTGGCACGAATCCAATGCGTTGCGGGACATTGAATTATTCAGCCAGATCACCGATCCGAATATTGAAGAGATGGGGCCTCAGCAGCAAGGCAATGGCTTGTTTGAAAGCATTTTAAGATTCGAACGCTATAAAGTGATTGAAGAGATTCCGGTTGATTGGAGTGAAGAAACGATGACCTACAGCCTTTTTGGGGGCGTCAGCGGATTTACCGGCGACCATTCCTATATCACAGTGGAAGACGAAGAAAAGGGGCTGATGAACTATTATGACCGGGAAACGAAGCAGCGCGTGCTCGGTTTTTATCATCCGGAAGTGGAATACGCCGGACTCGCAGATGGACTAGGCGAATTGGAAAGTTTCCCGGAAGAAACGTCCGCCGAAATCGCCTTGTCTTTTGACCAAGCCTATACGCCCGAGGAAATCCGGGAAAGCTTGCCGGAAGACGTCACATTAAAATGGTATTGGATTGACACGTATTCCCCGGATGATCTGGAACGGATGAATCAAAAATTCGAAGGGGAATTCGTTAATTCCCCGGAACTTTCAGATCAAGTGTATGGGATTGAAGAATTTTCTTTTGACGAAGACATCTTTACCGAAGAAGAACAGCCGACAAGCGAAGAGGGGTTTGTGGATAGAATCCAAGACGGGATGACGCTTGAAAATGGTAAATATTACAGCGAATACAAACGGATCCATGACCTATTGAAAGGGGACGATGAGCGCTTAACGACCGATGATGTGCAAGTCGTCGGTGCAGTCGTAACGGGAACGAAAGAGAACCTGCAAACTTTAGAAGACATGCCGATGGTGCGGGCATCGGCCTTAGGCGTCACAGTGAATCCTTATCAATGAAGTCCTGCATTTACAGAAATAAAAGCATTCTCTAAAAAAGAACGGCTAAAAGGATTATTCCTTAAGCCGTTCTTTTTTCATTTTCTTCTCCAGCCTTGGAATTCCGCTGCCTTGAAATTATAGAGCGGTTTTAGAATGGACTGGATTTCGATGGTTTCTTTCGTGTTTTGGATAATTTCATCCATCGGTTTATATGCGAATGGCGACTCGTCAAGGGTGTCCTGATTCACGCTTGTCGTATAGACGCCCTTCATCGTATCGGTGAAATCATCCAATTGCAGCAGCGCTTTGGCTTTCGTCCGGGACAGAATGCGGCCAGCGCCATGCGGTCCGGACTGGTTCCAGTCGTCGTTGCCTTTGCCTTTAGC
Organism: Planococcus alkaliphilus; assembly: GCF_057031095.1. Classification (NCBI taxonomy): domain Bacteria; kingdom Bacillati; phylum Bacillota; class Bacilli; order Caryophanales; family Caryophanaceae; genus Planococcus; species Planococcus alkaliphilus. Next base: position 3,426,666 of record NZ_CM168060.1, on the reverse strand, counting down.
AAGAAGGGAGCCATCGCGCATATTGATGGGAATCAGCACAAGTTCATCTTTTCTTGCTGAAATAGCGCCTTTTCGCAAAATCATATGGTCCAAGTCAATATAATTATGGACGGTATCGATGCGCCCGGCTTCTTCAAAATTCATCGCTTCCAACAACACCTGCATCATCGCTGCCCGGTTCCATTTGGCGTAACTCTGGGCAATCTTTAAATCGTTGAAATAATCTTCCATGAGGAAACCCTGTAGATAAGCAAGATCATTCGGAATGATCGGCTTCGCAGATTTATAAGATTTCATCGCGGCTTGAATTTCCCGCTCTCGTCCTTCAGCTTTTAGCTGGGCAATCATTTCATTTAATCCTTCTTTATCGCTTGTCAGGCTTTCAATGGCTTTTTTCTGGTGGTAATTCGCAACGCGTACACCTAAATGACGGCTGCCGCTATGGATGACCATAAACAGGCGGCCATCTTCTGTTTGGTTCATTTCAATGAAATGATTGCCTCCGCCAAGCGTGCCGAGTGAAAGAGCGGCTGCTTCTTTTGAAAAGTTGGCCAACACTTTCTCAAGGTCGATGTGGCTAATATATTCATGAGCGGTTTGTCGAATCGATTGGCCGGAAGGAACGAGCGTCTGGACAGCTGCATCCAGTTTCGCAAAATCAACATCGGCCCTTTTAATTTCCACACACAGCATTCCACAGCCAATGTCGCATCTAATCTTTAGTTTCCTAAAGGAGGGACTATACCTTCTCTATGGTCAACGGAGTATGCAGCTCCTCTCATAGGCTCGCCGTATTAATCAATCACGTGATCCATAAAGTTTTTATTAGTATGCCAATGATACAGACGATGGCAATTCGAACAAAGGATTTCACATTTTTCTGCTTCTGCTGTTACCTTTTCTTTACTGTAGCGATTAATAAAATTCAAGTTAACATTGAAAATTTTTGTGCTCGGATCTTTGTGGTGAAAATCAAAAACCGGAGTATTTTGGCCATCATGGATTAGTCCGCAATGGAAACATCTATTTCCTAATTTTTCTAGCAAAGCTATTCTTATCTGATAGGCTCTGTGCGCTCGATAAGCATGACGCTGTTCTCGATTACGATGATTCCATTCTCTTTTGTACTGATTCTTTATTTCGTACTTCCTATTGTTGTGACCGTTAACGAATTTTATATCTCTTGCATATTTATCTTTGGACTTAATTTTTTCTTTACAACCGCAAGCACATTCAATTATTGAAGCATTTTCATAAACTTTCTTAAAATATCTTTGTTTGGGTGTTAAGCCATCATCATAAGCATTTTTAAGAGACATAAAGACTCCCCCTTATATAATTATGGACATAGAATGATTCTGCGTATAAATCTGCAACTAGTACGCAAGTCTCTGAACCATTTGATTGTGTCGCCACAACCTCTGGCTGCTGATTGCCCTCGGCTTTACGTTAGGGGTTCCAGCAATTGAGCGAGTTTTTTTATGTTGGAGCCGATTTCAATTAACCCCAACCAAATTTGGAACGACACGGTCAATTACTTTCATGGTTGTACCAATAACCGCTCCTTTTCCAGCATGGCAATCCGGCATGATCCGCACATTCGCTTCCTTTGTTAGTTCTACATTCAAAAAACCTGCTATTTGAGACACCGTCACTTCATCAATATTATCTGTAAAAACTTTGGCGTCACTATAAGCGCCTTTAATAATTTTCATGTTGCTCTCCTTTCTGAATTGCGATTCCAACTAATAGAACCTCTAAACTATTATTTTAAACGAAAAGGAATTAAAATAAAGAAAATTCTGAAAAAAACTGATAATCTTCTGTTTAATAAAATATAAGGAGGAAGCAGGATGGCAAAAGTCTGTTTTGGAATGATTCATGTCGCTTCATGGTTTTGTGAACGACCGGAACGGAGGAATGGACAAACTGTATGCCAGCTTTGAACCGAACAAAGAAATCAATGACATAATGGCAAGAACGGGATCGGTCATTCTTGGTCGCCGGACATTCGATTTAGGCGAACCGGATGCCTACGCAGACAATTATGAGTTTCAAGTGCCAATCTTCGTAATGACACATCATCCACCGGTAACGCACCCGAAAGAAAACGGCCAATTAAAGTTTACCTTTGTCTCCGATGGGATTGAAAGCGCAGTCCAGCAGGCAAAAGCGGCAGCAGGAGAAAAAGATGTGCTCATTCTCGGTGCGGATGTTTTCCGGCAAGCGCTGAAAGCCGGACTTGTCGAGGAACTGCAAATCGCAATCGCGCCGATCCTTCTTGGAAAAGGGCTGCGGCTTTTTGAGCAGTTGGAAGAGCTTGAAATCAACTTAGAGAAAATCCGGACCATTGAAACCAGCCGGCAAGTGGAAATTTGGTATAAAGTGATTCAGTAATCTATGAGAAAAAGAGCAGAAAGTCAGGCTCTTTTTTCTTTTACACCATGTGGCTAAATATTTTTCGTCTCCGACTTCCCTATATCTTAGTCAAGGATGAACTAGTATTCCTCTTCGGCAATACGTATAGTTAATGAAGAAGATACATAATTTAGATAATAGAAAAATGGATGAGGAAAATCGAAATCATTCGTAAAAGGCAGGGGGAAATCCAATGTTCAATCAAAAAAGAATCCGCGATTACGGCGTGGAAATCGGCCGCCTCAAAACAGGGGCGCGAAATGCGATTACCGATGTAGAAGGCGTTACAGTCGGGCATGTGACGCTCAGCGGTGCAAATATGCAGACAGGGGTCACAGCCATTATGCCGCATCAGGGAAATCTTTTTAAAGAAAAACTGATTGCTTCAAGCCATGTGATCAACGGTTTTGGAAAAACGATGGGTACAATCCAGATGGCGGAACTTGGAACTTTGGAAACGCCGATCCTGTTGACGAACACACTGGGCATCGGGACGGCAGCGGATACACTGATCGATTACATAATGGAGCAAAATCCGGAAATTGGACGGACCACAGGAACGGTCAATCCGGTAATCGGGGAATGCAACGATATGTTCTTAAATGACATCCGGGCGAAACACGTAAAGCCGGAACATGTACGCGAAGCGCTGGAAAAGACATCAGCTGAATTTGAAGAAGGCGCCGTTGGAGCGGGAAGAGGGATGCTTTGCTATTCGCTGAAAGGCGGCATCGGTTCCGCTTCCCGCATCATGGAAATGGCAAACGGAAATTACACAATCGGTGTTTTGGTGTTGTCGAACTTCGGCATTTTAAGCGATCTGTTGGTCAAAGGCAAAGCAGTAGGCGAAGAATTGAAAAAAGCGATGCTTGATTCCCATAAGGAAGAAGACAAAGGCTCCGTTATGATTATCGTGGCGACCGATCTCCCGGTATCGGAACGGCAACTGAACCGGATTCTCAAGCGTTCAGTGGCCGGCTTGTCGCGAACCGGTTCGATCATCACGAACGGCAGCGGGGAAATCGTCCTCGGCTTTTCCACAGCGGTGAAAATCCCGCATGATAAACCTGCGCAGCTTTTGGAAATTAAACAAATCCACGAAGAAGAAATGGACATCGCTTTTCGGGCAGTAGGCGAAGCGGTGGAAGAAGCCGTCTTGAACTCACTTGTGACTGCAGAAGCGGTCGTTGGACGCGATGGAAACTCTCGCCCCGCGTTTAAAGATTTAATTGAAGAATTCGGCATATCTCTTATTTAAAAAGAAGTCCGCAAAGCAGGAGTGAAAAGATGAATAGGAAAAAGGACGAAGCAAAGAAAGGGTTAGGAAGCTATAAAGGAGGCGCACTCTTATCAGGGGGGCTTCTCATAGTGTTAATCCTTCTAAACGACCAACTCTACAGTAACGTCATGAATCTGAGTCTGCCAGTTACGCTGATTGTCTTGCACATTCTCATTTTTAAGTACCTGATACCACAAAAACGATATGTGGCGTATTCTGCTTTCCTGCTTATACTGGTTCTGGCCATTTACTTGGCGCTTCCAGCACTCACGCAACAGGAGGCTCAGCATAAGGCGGCTGGGCTCTATCAGCTGGAGCAAGTGAAGGCGACGACTGTGCCTACTCTTCTGGCTAACTCCTGGAATCCTTTTGAAGCGGATAGTGCCTACTTTTTCACGGGGCAATCGCCAGCCGGCGAACAAATTTATTTACTGGTGAACCCGGCGAATGGAAAAGTGGTTATGAGTGAACCGTATGAAGGATTTGGAAAGGATAAAAGAGATGGTGCATAACATGAGCTTTAAAAACAAAAAAGAAATCGGCTTTAAGCTGATTTCTTTTTTGTTTGGTGATGAGATCAAGCAGAATCTGCTGGTCTTCAAAAAATTCGACAACCTTTTCAGTCGGGACAAAAGAAGGGATCATGAACTTTTTTTCGCTGCCGTCGTTCAAATAGAAGCGAAGGGTTCCGGTAGCCGTTCCGACCGTATGGAAAGTGGACTTGGTCTTTAATTCAACCTTATTGATGGCCGTGAGATGAAGATCAAAATTGTTTTTTGCTGAAAGCAGGGTTTGCGGATTCTCGCTCATTTGGCGATCGACGGCAGCTTCCCGCTTCTCGATGCGTTTGGTTAAAATGAGCTTTCGAAAAGCCATAAAGGCAATGCCCGCAACGAGCGGCAGGTTGTCGTCGCTTGCTTTATCATAAAACTGGCCGCCGACTTTTGCGAAAACGAGAGAAGATTTGGTTGGATAAACTTTATAATAATGATCCAGCGCCAATGTGCTTGGTGCAAGTAAATGGATGGTCGAATTCATTGATTTTCCCCTTTAACTATTCATTTCTTTCCTAGTATGCGTGATGAAAGAAAGAAAATAAATGAGAAGCTGCCGGAGGGTGGCTTTTTTAGCATAAAAAAAAGGCGGCTGTTATACATCCGCCTGTCTTACGTTTATAATTTGTTTTCTGACAGACACCACAATCCAGCAAAAAACCAGCGAGACTGCAGGCAGTATCAGATTCCAAGGTGAATAGTAGATGCCTCCACTAAAGCCGTAGCTGCTGAAATACCAGGTTTCATAGGCCAGATTCAATAGCAGTGTCACCAATGGGCCAATAAAAATCTTTCCGGTGATAAGAGATACGGCGATGCCGATGCCAATCACGACAATGGGAAGAAGGACAAGTTGAAAGAGAAATGGGTCGATTGAGTTGGTAAATTCCATAAGTAGCCTCCGCTTCAGTTGATCGAAATCTATTGTATCAAATATTTCCTTGGGATTTAACTGTTTAATTGGTACAAAGGGGAGGGAAATTAATTGATAAGAAAACGCATTCGCGATTTTTTCTTGTGGAGTTGATGGCTGGTGGTCAGCAACTGAACTTCCGGATCAACAATGGGCAGTTTGGAATGATGAAGGACAGCCCCCGTACCCTTTTAAAATTTTTAATCGATGGGAAGAAGCGATTGCCTTTCTTTGTGAAGAATTGAAAAAGAGGAAATCGATGAAGAAAATTGGTGTCCAGAAGGATTTGCCGAAGGGAAAAATGTATTCGAAAAGAAACCGGATAGGTCCATTAAATGAAGAGGTAAAAAGACAAGCTATTATTGCTAATTGTTTTTAGAATACATTTTGGGCGCTATCAAATTAGTACGCTTTGTCACTGCCGGTGATAAAATGATTCTTCCGCAATTTTGATGAAGCCTCTTTTCGGGAATTACAGCAGTAACGATTCTTTCAGCAAGAAATATGCATTTGTTTTTTGAAGTCTTTTATTCACACCAGCGCACCGCAAGTTCAATTAGTAAAAGGTTCTCGGAGTGGTGGGAAGCAGACCTTGTAAAAAGAACCAAAATTGAAGTAGATCATTACAACCGGAAGTATTATTATAAGCTGTCCAAAAGGGGCTATTGGTTTTTGGAATAGGACAGGTACCTGACTGCAAAACAAATAGAAATTCGTTTGAAGTATCAAGCCGCCATTAAAGTACCGTACGCTCACAAATATGTATTGGCATGGATTGAGTATTTTTGAGAAAGCTAATCGGATTTTCCCATCTACTTAGTATTCTTTAATAGGTTGGGCCAGACATGGGGAAAGAATAGTTTCAATTTTTATGGATAGGAAGGAAGAGGTAGTATGCAATTTCCAACACGAATAGGCGTTGATCCGGCTGGATATATCTTAAATCAAACATCAACACAGAAAATCCATCCAGTATATCGGGAACTGCTGAATCAGATCCTTGCGATGTTAAAAAGATGCGCAGGAGCTAAGGTACATAGCGTCTATATCTACGGCAGTGTAGGAAGAGGGGAGACGGTCCAAGGAACTTCAGATATTGATTTGACGGTACTATTGACATCCCCGCTGCTCGCGCAAGAAAAGGCCCTTTTGGATCGTGAGACAGCGGCGCTTGTTCGCTTGAATCCGCTTGTACCAAAAGTAGATTATGATATGGGAGTCGTAGCCGAAGTCCTAAAACAAGAGAACCAATTTTATTGGGGATTTTGGTTGAAGCACGTCTGCAGCTGCATTTATGGAGAGGATCTATCCGTGAAATGGTCCCGAATGAAACCCGATATTCGAATCTGTCAGGCCATGAACCAAGATCTAATGGAGACACTGGCCGGCTATCGAAAGGCGATTTTGACGAAAGAGGCCGATGCGTATAAGCTGCAGTCCATTTTAAAACGGATTGTCCGAGGGGCTTATTGCTATGTAGCGGTGAGCGATGAAAGCTGGTCCACCGATATCCGGGAAAATCTCCAAATTCTCCAGCATTATTTTCCGAATGAAGCGTATTTCGAGGAAATTGAAGCAGTGTTTCTTCTCCAGAAGCCCCTCAACAGAGATGATGTCCTAAGTTGTTTGGATTACTTCATTACTTGGTTTAGCGAACACTCGATCGAAGGAAAAGAATAAGGATTGCAAGAATAGAAATCGTTTATTTTTTCTGTATTCAAGTCATTGGGGTTAGACGCATCCAGAAAGTAGGATGATTGCCATTTTTTCCCCTGGGACGAAGAAGGTCTAAGAATATGAAATAGAAAAAAGGAGACCGGTAGTGCACCCCGAAAGTTAGAGTTCTAATCTGATTTTGGGACGCACCACCTTCTCGACTGCGATCATAGAGGCTGATAAAGTCTTATACCAATTTTTACTGTTTTTCATTTCTTGCTCCTTATAGTGTTTTAAGTTGTGCGAGTCCAATAAACATTTGTTCAACTTATATAGAAAAGTAAATGTGAGTGAACAGAGCGGAGGAAAAATATGTGCAGCCAAGGCGTCCCGGCAATCCGGAATCTGAAGGATCTGGTGAAAGTATTAAAAACTGATCATGAAAGAATTATCTTTTTAGAGACGCGCCTCTCCCGAGTGGAAAGTACAGTTACATTTGCTAAGAAGCATGGCAAAGAAGCGCTAATGCCTGTCGATTTTATTACAGGGTCTTAAAATTGATGAGTTTGGTTTAGGGTACTTGCTTAATAATGTAAAAGTCGACGGAGTTATTTCCACGCGGGCAAATGTCATTGCATCTGCAAAAAAATGAAGCATTATAGGGAGTCACAGATGGTTTGCTCTGGATTGTCATGCACTCGCCCATAATATGGATATATATCGGGAAATCCAACCGGAATTTACTGAAATACTTCCAGGCATAATTCCAAGTATTATTAAAGAGATTCAAAATGGGATACCAGTAATAACCGGAGGCTTGACCGAACAAAAGGGCATATGGCTATCAAATCCGGGGCTTACGCTGTAATTGCATCTAATGTAAATTTATGCGAAAGACCGTTAGGAATAAGAAACGAATTTATAATAATTAGAAAAATCAATGCGGTTGAATTGACAACGTTTTCATAAACTATTATACTAGGTATAAGTTAACAGCTCGTGACGAGATTAAGAGACACATTGAGTACTTTGGGCAAACCCCGAAGGTATTTGATGTGTCTTTTTGTGTGTGATGAGTATGAGAATAGGAGGAGTCGAGGGAGAGTTCACATATCAAAATTACATTGATTTACAAGTAATAACTTTGTGAAACAAGGGGGATCATCATGAAAAATGTAAAAAGACCATTAATTTTATTGATTGTCGCACTATTACTTATTGGTATCGGCAGTGCAGTTGCTGCTAGCTTTAACAGTGCCGGCGGGGATGTAGATGTGTCCCGTATTTATTTTGACACTGAGCGGGGAGAGCTGTCGGGTTTGCTTTATAAGCCAGAAGGGGCAGACGAAGAGGCAAGGCCGACAATCATCGCCACGCACGGGTATTTGAACTCTGGTGAAATGCAGGATGCCCAAGCCATCGAAATATCTAAGCGGGGTTATGTAGTCCTGGCGCTGGATATGTATGATCATGGACATTCTACTGGAACGATGGAGAAACCGATTCCGTTCTTCTCCTTCTGGCCGCATGCTATGTATGATGCGGTCCAATACATGTATGAACAGGATTATGTATTGAAAGATGGCGAAGGAAATGGGATTATCGCTGTTTCCGGGCACTCCATGGGTGGCTTCTCTTCAACGCACGCAGTGATGTTGGATGAGGTTGATTTCCAGGAATCAGGTATCCGTAAAATTCAAAGTTCCTTGACGATGGGTTCTGATTATCAGTGGTTGAAAACACTTGGCTATACAGACGAACAAATCAACGCTTCCTATGGGCCGCGTCCTTCAGGGAAAATTGCTGGCGTTTACGATGAATTTTTCTTTAATGCAGAAGCAGCTGCGGCAGGTCAGCCTGTCGTTAAGAAAGACTACGTCAGTACAGCCGAAGGCCTTGGGTTTTTAGGCGGACTGGAATCAGCGCAAGCGGGTGAATTTTATGAAGTGGATGGCGGTCAACGGATTATTTACCAGCCTAACGAAACACATCCATGGAATCATTTTTCACAGCAGTCTACTGAATATGCAATCGACTTCTATGACACAGCTTTTTCGGATTACGGTAATTTAGTGGAAATCGGTGAAGATGGACAAACATGGATGTGGAAAGAGTGGTTTTCATTTATAGCTTTGATAGGTTTCTTCCTCCTTTTCATTCCAGTTATCAGCTTGTTGACGAAACTCCCATTCTTCAATTGGGTTTACACAGAGCGTCCGGCGGCGCTTTCTGCACCAAAATCAGATGGTGCGAAACTTGCTGGTTATATACTGCTTATTGTGGGAGCGCTTTATCCGGCCCTTTTCTTTACGGCATTATACAGCGCTAATGAAACAGGGATGACCTTGCTGCGTCAAATCAGCATGATCGCCATTGGATTATCTGGGCTGATATTATTGTTCAGCTTTGTAAAAAATTCGGCCAAGTCAGTAAAAATGGGCTCGGGGCTAATTCTTGGCTTAAGCATCGTACAATATATTTTCCTCCGTCAGCAGGAACGATTTTTTGCGACTACAGAATGGTTTGGCGGAGCTACTGTCAATCCAATTCTCTTCTGGGCTATCAATGTTGCGATAGTGACGCTGATGATTTTGGTTGGTTATCACTTTGTTTCGAAAAAAGCAGAAGGAGCACGTTTCGCGAATTATGGATTACGTGCTAACATCAAAACGATCGTCTCAACTTTTGTTACCGCTATACTTGCTGTCATTATCGGATATGCTGTCCTCTATTTAGTGGATGCAATTTTCCAAGTCGATTTCCGTCTATGGACCGTAGCAGTAAAAACATTTGAAGAACAGCATGTATGGGCTCTTTTACGCTATGCGCCATTATTCTTCATCTACTATTTCATCATCGGAATATCAGTCAATGTCAATACAGCCAGCAGTTTTTATGATGGATGGAAAGGTTATGGCATATCCATTCTCCACTTTATCGGTGGATTGATCCTATATTTGATCTATCATTATGGCTTGTTGTTCATTACAGGGACGGGCGGCTATCCTGCAGAGTCATTATCATCGATTATTGTAATCGGTCTTGTGCCGATCCTTTTGGTAGCAGCAGTTTACAATCGTTACTTTTTCAGAAAAACTGGAAATGTCTATGTTGGGGCATTTCTGAATACAATTCTATTAACGATGATTACTTTGGCAAACACAGTTCTTTATACAATACTCTAGTGATTTAAAGAATGAAGGAGAAGGGGGAAGGGATAAATGAACCGCACCCCAAATGGGTCACTTTTTTAAAGTGTCTACCATTTGGGGTGCGGTTCAGTCATGTTACAAGCTCATTTTTTATTAATAATAGAGGATTATTTTATTTAAACCGTTTTTATGAATAAAAAAATAGACAAATAAGGCCTTTTCTTTTATGTACTTTATAACGCTCTGTGAGAAACTGATATTGATATTTCCAAAAGGAAAAGCACCATCAATGTAGGATGGCGCTGTAAAGTGTAAGCATCAACTAAGGGGGATTGATTAGCTGATTCCACATATCAAGGCATTCCTCCTGGAGGAGAATGTCCCAATCATGCTTGACGCGTTTCGGGATTTCGAATGATTTGAAATCCTCTTGGAAAATTTCTGCTTGTTTGAAAATCTCAAGCAAAAAAACACCAATCAAAGATGTGGCTGAAAAATGAAATGTTTCCCGAGCCGCCATTTATCGTTGTTTGGAAAAACAGTAAATTGGAAAGGTTGCTGCTTATGCAGAATGTACCACTTCCTTTAACTGGCTCTTCAGAAGAACATTGTAAGAATCCGAGAAATCGATCAACTTTGTTAGACTACACTAGAAGTGGTTGAAGCTGATCGCGACAATTTAGTTATCGGTATTAAATAAACATAAAGCTATCTTCCTTAAAAAAGGAAAGATAGCTTTTATGCCAAGTAAGACTTGAACTAGGTGCAAAATAGCACTTAGAGTGCCTGAATACGCAATTGACTATTTTCCCAATAGACTGTAAAATCAATAGTCCTGCCAACTGTGTGTTGGCGTCCAGGGAACTGTGAAAAGTTCATTCTTCTATGAAAAGGATGGAGATTATGAATAAAGAACAATTGATGGAAAGCGCTCGCGGGATGAAAGAAAAAGCCTACATCCCCTATTCGAAATTTCCGGTAGGAGCCGCTTTATTGATGAAAGATGGAACCGTTATCAACGGCGTAAACGTGGAGAACGTGTCTTTAGGCGCCACAAATTGTGCTGAGAGAACCGCTATTTTCACAGCCGTAGCGCAAGGATACAAAAAAGGAGATTTCCAGGCGATTGCAGTAGCGGGGAACACGGAAGACTACCTTCCGCCTTGCAGCATTTGCAGACAGGTTATGGCGGAGTTCTTCTCGCCTGAAATGCCGGTTTATTTAACGAATGAGAAGAAAGAAATATTGGAATTAAAGCTAAAAGAGTTATTGCCATATGCTTTCTTAGATTTAGAAATGTAAGATCTGGACCATCAAATGAATTAGAGAAAAGGAGTAATCCCAAGAGTGATTTGGGATTACTCCTTTTCTTTTTGGGCTAGGGTATACAAAACATTTTTAAAACTTTATTCTAGAGAAATCGTTGAAATGATAGAAGGAAAATTAATTTTAAAATAATTGTAACGAAATAGAAGGCCAAGGTATTAATACTAAGAACAGGGAAAGTGAGGGCCGCCATGAACCAGCTTGAAAAGGAGTATGAAGAAATCCAACCGAAAATCTATGCATTCTTTTACGCCAAAACAGGCAATCGGGCAACCTCACAGGATCTCTGCCACGATACGTTTTACGAGGCGTGCAAAAATATTGCGTCATTCAATGGCGAGTCCACTTTGTCGACATGGATGTTCGCCATTGCGAACAACCTCTTGAAAAAGTTTTACCGCAAAAACAAATATCAGCAAAATTTGATGGAAAAGCTAGCAGCGATTCCGGAAGCGGACATCCACTCGGTCGAAGAGTTAACGGAAATCAATGAAGATGCAAAAATGCTGCTGCATCATATCTCGAAACTCGATGATGCGGCGAGGGAAATTTTACTTCTGCGGATATACGGAGAATTGAGCTTTGCAGAAATTAGCGTGCTGATCGGCAAATCCGAAAACTACGCACGCGTTACTTTTCACCGGTTGAAATTGAGGATTCAAAAAATGATGGAGGTGACTTTATGAACAAGGATTGTGCAATCGTACAAGATTTGCTGCCTTTATACGAAGAGGAATTGCTTCAAGAGGAAACGAAAAAATTTGTGGAAGAGCATTTGCAAAGCTGTGAAGAATGCCGCCGAATTGCGGGGCAGTCGCAAATTCCGTTGCCTGCACACGTAAAACCTGGAGCTTCTTCAAAGAAAATGATCCGGAAAATAACCATGCGTTTAACAACAATCCAAATTTTCTTCGTGGCCATCGCCTTTATACTTGCGATGAGCACGACCATCATCAATGACAACAAAACTTTTATCCTGACCTATGCCATTTTAGGAGCGGTGACTTACCTGTTTTATCGTTCGGTGCTTGTTGCCGTTTTGCTTGCAGGCGTCCCAAATTTCATTTGGAATTGCTTGCTTTACATGACGGACTGGTTCGGCGAATTTTATGTGGAAAGCTTTTCGGAAGCACTTCAATTATCGCTGTTTTCTTTAGCTGTCCATCTCGTATTTACGTTTATCGGAATCGCCATCGGCTTTTGCATTCTTAAAATAAGAGAGGAATATTGATCATGAAAAAGAAACTACTATACGGTGGAATTGCGGTTTTATTGATTGGCGCCGTGATTTTTGCTTACATTCAGATGAGCGGAAATCCCATCGAAAAAAACAAGGCGAAGGAAAGCTTGGAAGCGTATTTGGAAGAAAACTATCCGGACATGGACTATAAGATCAAGCAGTCGGGAGACTATGGTTGGAGCGATGCTACATTCCGCTTTACAGTAGTCGAGCAGGATTCCGCCGCGGTTGAAACCACTTATAAAATCTATGTTTCCGCTATGGAGCCGTACGAAATACTGGGAGATACCATTCATTTTTCCAAGATCGACAAAGAGGCATCAGAAAAGTTAAATGCACAGGCAGAGGAGCACATTCTGACGCTTCTCCAGAAAAAAGTTCCAGAAGTTGAAAGTGTATCTACAGATGTAGAAGTTTATCACGACGGAGCCGACAAATGGACACCGGAGCTCGAAACGCCAAAGCCGATGCTGATCATGCTGGAAATTGATAAAGGCGAATTGACGAAAGATCAAATGCTGCAGCAAAGCAAAACCATCCAACAAGAGCTAAACGGCGAGTCCATCAATTACCACACAGCTGAAGTAGGTTATCGCAATGTGGTGGACGGGGAAGAAATATACGAATACGTGAGCATTTCGCCAGAACAAGAACTGACGATAGAGGAAGTTAATTAAAACCGCTCAAACAAAAGACGTTTATCCCCAACCTTGCCTGGTAGGGGATAGACGTCTTTTTCACAACTTCTTCGCTTGCGAAGAACCATGCTCATTTATTATTTTCCCTTCTTTTCCAAGGGAGCGTGCTCTAAAGCGGCAAGCAGCTGCGCTTCCTGTTTCTCTTTCAACTTTAAATGAGCATTTGCATAGGCAGGATTGATTGTACCGCTGCCTAAGCCTTCATTAATCATCCGGTCCACTGCATTAAAGCGGTCTAAAGCAGCTTGATGTTGCTTTCTCATTTTATTTCCTCCTCGATTTGTCATTTATACCTAAAAGGTGTAATAAGATCCGTTCAGTTACAGGCGGCTGCCTCTTTCTTTATTATATCATAATTTCAAAATATTCTGATAAATATGGTATGATTAAGGTACTTCAAACCAAAGAAGGAGTGGATTTGTTGTGGGTGAAGGAGCGAAAACAGTCATATTCGAGATTGAACGCCGTAATGCGCCCGAAGGAAAAATCTACTGGGAGAAATTCGAATTGCCGTATCGCCTGAATATGAATGTGATTTCTGCCTTAATGGAAATTCGGCGCAACCCGGTAAATATGGAAGGGGAAAAAACCACACCAGTCGCATGGGAAATGAGCTGCCTGGAGGAAGTATGTGGAGCCTGCTCGATGGTCATCAATGGCTATGCACGCCAATCCTGTACCGCGTTAGTCGATCAGCTGGAACAACCTATTCGGCTGCAGCCAATGAAAAAATTCCCGGTCATTCGTGATTTGATAGTCAATCGGAACACGATGTTCGACACCTTAAAAAAACTGAAGGCGTGGATTCCCATTGATGGAACCTATGAGCTTGGTGAAGGTCCGCGCATGCCGGAACGCAAACGCCAATGGGCTTACGAATTATCCAAATGCATGACATGCGGGGTCTGTTTGGAGGCGTGCCCAAATGTCAACGATAAATCCGACTATATTGGGGCAGCCCCGATCTCCCAAGTACGCTTGATGAACGCGCATCCAACGGGTGCCTTGAATAAAGATGAGCGATTGAATTTACTGATGGGGCCAGGGGGTATACAGGAATGCGGCATGGCACAAAACTGTGTGGAAGTCTGTCCTAAAGGCATCCCTTTAACAACTTCCATCGCATCGATGAACCGCGATACAACCATCCAAATGTTCCGCAATTTCTTTGGAAGCGACAGTATGGTTTAAAGGGAATAAAGCAAGAATTGTTGCAGGAAAAAAGCTTATTCGAATTTTTCGAATAAGCTTTTTCTCTATGGGGTCAACTCATCTTCGCAAATGCGACAAGCTCCCCGCTGTCACATGACTGAAATCCGTTCTTTTCATAAAAATGACGGACGTCCGGTGCTTCGTCGGTTAGCAGCACCTTTTGACGGACCGCTTTAAACTTATCCAGTACCCGTGTCATCAAATGGGTGGCAATTCCTTGATTCTGATGGCTTTTGAGTACGAGGATATCCTGGATGTAGATAATTGTGAGGCCATCGCCGACCACTCTCACCAATCCTGCGAGTTCCGAGCCGTCCCAAGCGGATAATACGTAAAGTGAATGGGTCAAGGCCGCTTCCAATAGTGCTAAATCCTGCGTATAGGCAAACCATTCCGCATCCTCATAAAGCACTTTTAACTCATTTTTATCCATCCGTTTTTTTTCACTGAAGCTAATTTCCATTTTTTCTCCTCCTCAAATTTTAATTTGAAGAGATTCGGCGCAATTTTTCCACTGTCTTATGCCTCCTTTCCGACAATTTCCCAAAGCTTTTCCATAACTATATCTAAACATTCTATTTATTTCCACATATTCAAGTTAGAATAAAAGAAAGGAAAGAGAAATTTAGGCTACTGCTGATTTTTCAACAAGAAGGGGCTAAAAGAATGAAAATCGAAACACAGCGACTGGACATTATTCCATGCAAAAAGGAACACCTTCAAATGCTGGAAGAACAATATTATGAAAACGGTCCTGAAATCATGGTCTATTTGAAAGCATTGGAAGAAGATCCTGAGCTTTTGGCTTGGGGCCATTGGCTCGTTATCGATAAAATGACGGGGCAGGTGATTGGCGATGCCGGCTTTAAAGGAAAGCCGGATGCCAATCAGGAAATTGAAATCGGCTACGGTCTGCTTGAACGCTATTGGAATAAAGGCTACGCGACCGAAACGGTGAAAGGTCTTATCGAGTGGGCTTTTGAAACCGGAAAAGTAGAGAAAGTGCTCGCCGAAACAGAAAAGGATAACACCGGTTCCATCCGAGTGCTGGAAAAAGCGGGCATGCGCCAAACAAAGAAAACAGGTGAAATGATTTCCTGGGAAATAAAAAAGAGCAGCGTCGTATGAAATTCTATATCGCGTCGAGCTTTCGGAATATCGAGACTGTAAGAATGGCAGCGGAGCGGCTGATAAGCAATGGATTCGTCCTTACCTATGATTGGACCCATGGCGCTGCGACATCCATTGGAGAACTTGAAACGATCGGCAAAAGTGAAAAACAAGCAGTGATGGAAGCGGATGTGGTGATTATCATGTTGCCAGCCGGAAAAGGAAGCCATGTGGAGATGGGCATCGCTTTAGGGACGGGCAAGCAAGTTTTTCTGTACTCACCCGACGAAACGGTGAATGACTTGGCGCTCACCAGCACGTTCTATCATTTGCCGGAAGTTTTTAAAGTCATTGGAACGATTGAGGAATTGATAGCAGAGGTTTGTTCAAAAGCAGCTTTCTACTAAAAATGCTGAGTTGGAGGGCGGACATGGAAAAGTGGAAAACTTTAAAGTCGGAATACCTTTATCAAACACCATTCGGTAACTTACGGAAAGACAGTTGCCGATTGCCGAACGGATTGATTATCGATGATTATTACGTCAACGAATTTGCAGACTGGGTAAACGCTATCGTCGTAACGAAAGAACAACAGATTTTATTGATTGAACAGTACAGATATGCAGGACAAGGCGTTTATCTGGAAATTCCAGCAGAGAAAATCGAAAAGGGTGAAAGCGATGAAGACGGCATTCTCCGTGAGATTCGGGAAGAAACGGGCTATGCTTCCTTGGAAAAACCGGTTCTCTTAGGCGAATTCATGGTCAATCCGGCAACGCAAACCAATAAAATCAAAACTTTCCTTGTGAAAGAGGCGTACCAAGCGGGGGACCAGGAGTTGGATGCAACCGAAGACATTAATGTAAAACTCTATGATTTTAAGGAATTCGGGCATATGATTCAAACTCAATCCATTCAGACGCAGCTTTTCACAGTCAGTGCCTACTATATGGCAAAAGCTATTTTAGAAGAGGAATGCTAAGTGGATGAAAAGTAACCGTTCAATGATGCCATCGACCATCTGTAGAAAATCGAATGCGATCCGAGCATCCGTAAGCTAAAAAGCATGCCGCGGTTATGGTGGGGCAGTTCTTATATGCGGAACTAATCAACAAAAGGAGTTGGCCACATGGGTTTAGCACATGATTTTCTTTTAGTGCCGAAAAAAACTGCACATGATCAGTTATGGGGAAGAGGTAAAGAAAAGGAACTTATACTGGAATCGCTTGAAGTGCCGGACGATTTTATCCAGTACATTCTGGATTCGCTGCAATGGATTCCGAGCAGGAACCCGGCGAAGCGGAAGCTTATAGAACAGACAGGTTTGAATTATTATGGAATCACGCTATTTACTGGTGATTCAACTGTGAAGATGGAGAACATTTTATCTTCGTGGCATCATCTGTTTTCGAATGCTCCAGAAGCGGTGGAGTTGACGGGTTCTTTTCATTTACCTTCTGAAAAAAGCGAGTCAGCCGAACTGGAACGAATGGTTTTCGACAAGATGGAACTTCTTTCGTGGTTGGAAAAATTGATTCACATGACTAAAAGAATGAAAGAAGAAAATCTGTACCTTTATCATTTAGGCGTTTAAAAAGGGCCACAAAGGAGTTGGAAAAATGAGTAAATATTATTTTTATCATTTTTTAATTATGACGTTATTCATGGCAGGCTTTATATATGATTTGTACCAAAATGGCTATATCTTAACGGTAACTGCAGCCATTGTTTGTTCGATATTAATCATCATCAACAGCAAAAAGAACCGGAAACCGAAAACGACGGCCTGAAGGGAGGGAAAGAAATGCATTATCTGTTTCTTGGGCTTGCGATTGTCGGGGAGTTGATTGGGTCGTCCTTGTTGAAGGCGTCGGAAGGCTTTACCAAAATTTTTCCGACCATCGGCTTGCTGTTTGCTTTCGCCGCTTCATTTTTCTTTTTATCGTTGGCATTGAAAGTCATTCCCTTGAATGCGGCTTACGCCATCTGGTCGGGTCTCGGCATGGTCGCCACCACGATTATCTCCGTATTGATCTGGAAAGAAAAGATTAACGGGGCGAGTGTAGCCGGCATTCTGCTAATTCTTGCGGGAGTGGTGATTTTAAATTTGTTTGGACCTGGCCATGGAGAATCTCGGCAAAGCGATACGTCAGTTATTGAAGAAGCAGAATCGAAATAAAAGAGAAGCATCAATGAAAGGAGAATGACATGAATAAAAAAACAAAACTACTCATCATCTTCGCTTTTGGAATACTTGCGGGTTTTCTCATTTCAGCGATTTTCAGGTAAGTTCTTGCTCGGAACGAATGGCAGCAAGACCGCATTCAGCCATGTCAGGAGAGGGATTGCCAGCAATGGCATAAAGGCTTTTTCGAGGCCGACGCCGAAAGACTGCATTTCATGGTCCAAGCTATAAATGAGTGAAACAGTTCCGCCGATAATGACTGTATTGATGAGAAGCGCTGAAACGATGATTCTTATTTTTCGCAGCTGTTTGCGGATCATCAAGCCGGACACGAACATCGAACTCATAAAAGAAAAGACGATTAATAAAAGATTCAATGGGATGCTCCTTTCGTAAAAAGGTGACTACTCCTTAGACTTTATTGGACAGAAGAAGTTCCATTCAAATTAAATCGTTTTTTTGGTGTTTATTTACAATTGATGGAAACTTTTTGGCAGCTTTAACCGTATATAAAAGAACAGGCAGTTTAAGTTCAGTTATTCGGTGAAAGGAGCGGATGGTGTTTATGGGCAGGGGCAGAAAGAACGGATTCAAACCCGAGGAATTTGGAGAACGTTTTTTAGCGGAAGATTTTACTGCGATTTACCGTCAGTGCATCAAGGAGTTTAGGGAGACGATTGCCCTTCGGGATTTTATCGAATTGGCGAAGTCCTTCAATAGAGGCGTGAAAGGCTATCATTTGGCCTTTGAGACCACCATGCCCGGATTTAAGCAGCATATCTGGCTGGATGACCGAAAAGAAAAAGCGATCAATGTTTCTTTTGACGGCAACGAGATTCAAGGAATGTACATAAAGCCTTACGTAACGTATCCGAAAAGCGACAACCAAGTTACCAAGACAGAATTCATCATGCCGATTGAAGATGACTGGTTTGTGTTTTGGGGCGGGAAAAACGAGTTCATCAATTACCATTACGCGTACGAGCAGCAGCGCTACGCTTACGATTTGGTCGTCATGAAAGCTGGACAGACCTACCGAAACCAAGGGTTGCGCAATGAAGACTATTACGCTTTCGGCAAAGGAGTAGTAGCTCCTGCGGGTGGGAAAGTCATCGAAGTGGTTGATGGAATTCGGGACAATCCGCTTGGTGAGATGAATGAGTCAGATCCTGCAGGCAATTTTATCGTTCTGGAGCATGGACAGGGCGAATACAGTTTGCTGGCGCATTTTAAGAAAGGAACGATTCGAGTGAAGAGTGGGGATTCCGTAGAACAAGGCCAACTGCTTGGTCTATGCGGCAATTCCGGGAATTCGTCGGAAGCGCATATCCACTTTCAAGTGATGGATTCACCAGAAATGGAACAGAGCAGCTCGCTGAATATCCGCTTCAAAGGTGGGATTGAACCGATTCAAGGTGATACGGTCCATCCTGCTGCATTCGAAAAGAACAAACAGGAATTCGACACTTTCGATAAGGCGGAAACCGCTTTTTCCTTGGCTGGTTTTTTCCAATTCATTCCGCGCCTCATTGGATACTTTTTCAAATAGCGAAATTGCTCGGCAGCAAGGAGGATGAAAGATGATTTACCGGTACACTATGATTTTCTTTCTGTATTTCGCCTTGACATTCTTATTGGATATCGATTTTTCGAATGGGTATTGGCGCGTCTTGTTTGCTTTATTCGGAGTTGGCGTCATTTTGCTCGTGCAGGCGCCCAGGAAGAAAGAATCGGGTTAACTGTAACCGGCTTGTTGTTGGTGCGTCTAATAAGAACAGCGGAATGTGAGGGGGAAGTATGAAAAAGATCATGTTACTGATTATACTGGCCGTATGTCTTGCGGCATGCGGCGCTAACGAATCCCCATCTGCTTCTCAGGAAAAGAAACAAGAGGAAGCTGTAAATGCCAAGCCGCAAATCCAGGAAGAAGGACCGGAAGCGATTTTGGATTGGGTTGATTTCATCCAATGGGACGGGAACTATTACATAGCGTTAGACTCTGCTGTTCTGGCTGACCCGGAAAAGATTGGCGAAAAAGCAGGTGAAGTAGCATTCAGGGTAAGCGACAATATCAATTCCACCCAGTACAAAGTGAAAAACGGCGATGCGGCGTTCTGGGAGCCTGGCACTGAACTCTATTACGTGGAAGGGCTGCCGGATTTGTTAGCAGCGAAAGACCCTGCAGAAATCAATGGGTACAGCCTCTACGTGAATGAGTCAAAAAGCGGGGGCTACCCGCAGCATTTCAAAGACCTCAAATTGGAGGGGGTAGCGAAGATCGAGATTTACGATTTGTTCCTCTATGATAATTTCAGTTCGCCGGAGCTGCTCAACACGCTGGAAGACGAGCAAGATGTACAAGCGTTTTTGAAGATACTTAAAGGAAAACACAGCCCGCAAGATCCGGAGCTGATCAGAAATCCGCCAGATCCTGAAATTTATGCAGCTGTTTTACATAATGGCGAGGATATCGCAAGAAAGTTCCATATTTATAAAGAAGGCAAGCAATGGCTGTGGTATCCGTGGGACCGTGAATTCCTGCCGGCTGAAACGGGTTCTTTTATAAAGAAGTAATGGCGATTAAATAAAAACGGAAATCAAAAGGAGCTTGAATCAATTGATCCAAGCTCATTTTGGCGTCTCGGCTAAAACATGCCTTGATTGTCGCTTCGTCCCGCGTGCCGGCGGGCATCTGCTTCAGCTGCATCCTGGTTTTGCGTCTTCGCCGGTTTGCTTAATTTGTATTTTCCTTTCGTCACCACATCGACAAGAAAAGCAATTAAGAATATCGCTACAAGAGATCCCCAAAAAACCCACATCATCCAATGCATATCCAACTCCTCCTTCATTGATTTAACGTCCCACAATTTCGGTTTATAGTTAATATACGGCTAGATTTGTAAAAAGTTTCAATAATTAATTTATTCAGCGTAGTTCTGCTGAAGTATGTGGCAAAGTGGAAAAAGACAACCGGAGATGAATCTCTGGCTGTCTTTTTGTTAACGGTTTGGCAATTCGCGGCCTTCCGCAAATGCTTTGAGATTGGCAAGGCTCAGCTCAAATCCGTCCATATTAATATGCACGCGTGTACCGGACTCTTCCGGTACGAGGTCAAAGACGAACTTCAGTCCATCCATATCGGAAGAATAGGAAAAACGGCGATTCAAAATGACTTCTTCAATCGTAAAAATCATTTCGACATGTTCGCCTTCCTCCAATTGGTTGTGTTCATTCGGCATTAAGGTGAAAACGGCTTTTTCTCCGGCTTCCAGACGTGGAATTGTCCATAAGGAACCCGGTGCGTACCAAGTGGAAAAACTCCCTTCAATCGTCAGGGCTTTCCAGACGGTATCCAAATCGGCATCGATAAAGACAGAACGTTGATCAACACTCATCGGAAGGACCTCCCATTTCTTTACATCGTATCGAATCCGTCCAATTATTTCAACTTTCAGCCAAAAGCATTGTCAGTGTGCGGGGAAAGTGAAAGAATAGAGGAAATAGAAATTCAGGGGGAATGAAAGATGAAGGTGGAAGAGAAAGTGATCGGGACAGTGGAAGGCGAAGCGGTGAAGGCATTTACCGTCAGCAATTCAAATGGCATGGAAGCGACATTCCTTGAATGGGGCTGTGCTATTCAGGAAATCCGTGTGCCGAACCGTGGAGGTAAAGTGGAAAATGTGGTTCTAGGCTACGAAACCTTGGATGAGTATGTGAACGACCAAGCGTTTTTAGGGGTGGTTGTCGGCCGGGTTGCGGGGCGCATTCAACAAGCTGTGCTTACTATAGACGGGGAATCTTTGAAATTGCCGGTAAACGACGGAAATAATACGCTGCACGGAGGACCGGAAGGATTTCACCGGAAAGTGTGGAATGGGCAGGCGGAAGTGGACGACAAAGAAGTTCGCGTCCGGTTCACTTATATCAGCGAAGACGGGGAAGAAGGCTTTCCTGGACGCCTTGAAACCGAAGTCATCTACACATTGAATGAACAAAACGAACTCGCAATCAGCTACCGGGCGGTGTCTGATAAAAAGACTGTCGTCAATTTGACGAACCATTCGTATTTCAATTTAAGCGGTGAATTGAAACGCAATGCTTTAGACCATGTGCTGACAATGGAAAGTGGACAATTTGTTGAACTGGATTCTTCCCTTATCCCCACAGGCAATGCACTTAATGTGGAGGATTCAGTATTTGATTTTCGGAATGGCCGTACCATTGGAGAAGGAATTGAATCGAAACATCCACAAATTGAATTGGTCGGCGGCGGATATGACCATCCCTTTCTTTTGAACGGAGAAGGAATGTCAAAATTGAAACTTGAAGATCCGGAGAGCGGACGGATTATGGAAGTGGAAACGGACCGCCCGGCAGTAATTTTCTTTTCGGGCAATAATTTAGATGGGGATATCCAGTTGAAAGAACGCAAGTCCGAACGGCATCTTGGCATCTGTTTGGAAACGCAGGTGGCACCTGGCAATCTGGCGGCGGTCTTGCTTGATGCAGGAGAAGTATTTGAAGCGAAAACGGTATTCCGCTTTAAAAACTAAAAAAGGGAAAATTTTGAAACTATTTTTAGTTTGGATCGTAAGTAATAGTAAGAAGAATTAGAGAAAACAGGAGGGGAAAATCATGCCGACATGCCAAAACTGCGGACAGCAATGGAGTTGGAAGAAATCATTTAAGAAGTACATGAAATTCAACCATGGAATGGAATGTCCGCATTGCGGCGAAATCCAATACGTGACGTCCAAGAGCCGGAAGCAATCGAGCATCTACAGTTTTCTCCCGCTTGCCATTCTGATTTTCAGCGATTTATTTTTTGATTTGAGCATCCCGGTCTATATCTTGCTGGCTGTTGTTCTTTTTGGAATTTCGTTAATGCTCTATCCATTCAAGATGGAGCTGACAAGCAAAGACGAACCGTTGTGGTAAGAGAAATGGTGAAATGGTGGAGATAGGAGTGAAAACGAATGGAGCTGCAATCTTTTTTCAGCTTAGTCGGATTACTGGCAATTATGTGGTGGATGCTTTCGATTAAGAGAAGCTTGAGTGAACAGGTACGGCAAAATCAAGAATTAATTGCGCTATTAAAAGAGCAGCAAAATCATTCAGCCAGCAAGAAATGACTTGAAAGCAGGGAGGAATCCAAATGAAGCCAAAAGTTTTTATTGCGAGACCGGTGTCGCCTGAAGTGGAAAATTACATAGCGAAGCATTGCGACTATAAAATCTGGAAGAATCCAGAGAAGATTCCGAACCATATTCTGCTCGAGGAAGCAAAGAAGGTAGACGGATTGCTTGTGCAGAATGCAGCTGTGACGCGCGACTTTCTCTCGCAGCTGCCGAATTTGAAAATCATCAGCAATACTGCCGTCGGCTACGATTCGTTTGACCTGGAAGCCATGAGGGAGTTTGGCGTCATCGGCACCCATACGCCGTTTGTTCTGGATGAAACGGTTGCTGATCTTGTATTTGCATTGATTTTATCAGCTGCGAGAAGAGTGCCAGAGCTGAATAATTACGTAAAACAAGGGCTTTGGAGCAAAGACACAAAAGCGGAGGAGCTTTTCGGCACGGATGTGCATCATGCAACTCTTGGAATTGTCGGAATGGGGCGCATCGGTGAAAAAATTGCGCGGAGAGCAGTCTTCGGTTTTGAGATGAACGTCCGTTACTACGCAACAACGCCTAAGCCCGACCTCGACGAAAAATATGGCATGCAGTACAGCGGGCTGGACGAGCTCTTGGAGAAATCCGATTTTGTCGTTTTGATCGTTCCGCTCACCGATTCGACCCGTCACATGATGGGCATGGAACAATTCAAACGCATGAAAGCTTCCGCCTACCTGATCAACGCCGCAAGAGGGGCAGTAGTCGATGAACAGGCGTTGATCGAAGCGCTGACATCCGGTGAAATTGCGGGAGCTGCACTCGATGTCTTCGAAAAAGAACCGGTCGATCCGGATAACCCATTACTGAAGATGAAACAAGTCACTGCGCTTCCGCATATGGGCTCAGCGACAGCTAAAACCCGTGAAGCGATGGTCATGAAAGCTGCCGAGAATTTAGTGGCGGGCGTAACGGGGGAAGTTCCGGAGAATGTAATGAAAGAATTAAAGACTCAAAATTAAAGTAAAAGCCAGCTGCAGGGATCAAAATCCTCTTGCAGCTGGCTTTTTTAATGCATGTAAATAATGGCTAGACTTTCATCACCATGCCATCCAATCGTTTTTCCATCTGTTCTTCCATCCAAAGTGCGGTTTCAACCAATTTTTGAAGGTCTGTACCGGTTTCAACACCCATGCCGGCAAACATATTGACCATGTCTTCCGTACAAACGTTCCCGACCGCTTTCGGAGCGAAAGGACAGCCTCCGAGCCCCGCGATAGAGGAGTCGAAGCGGCGGATTCCAGCCTGGTAGCCTGCTAGGACATTTGCGAGCCCGAGCCCTCTTGTGTTATGGAAATGGAGGCCGAGTTTGATGTCGTCTCGGTAATGGCGTTGGAAGCGATTGACGACTTCTGCGACCTGAACGGGATTGGCAAGCCCTGTCGTATCCGCCAGAACAATTTCGGAAGCGCCAGCTTTCACGAAAGCTTCAGAAATTTCGAGTACACGGTCGACTGGCACTTCTCCTGAATAGGGGCAGCCAAATGCTGTTCCGAGAACACCGGTGACAGGCTTTTTCGCAGCGACTGATTCCTGGATCACTGTAATATGCTCGGCGACATTTTGATCGACGGTTTTCCGGGCGTTCTTCAAATTGAACGCGTCGCTCGTAGTGGTGACGATATGAAAGATGTCTACATCGGTTTTCATTGCCCGTTCCATACCGGAATAATTGAGAATCAAGCCTGCATACTTCACGCCATCTACACGAGGCACCAGTTTCATCACTTCTTCAGCATCTGCCATTTGCGGAACGACTTTCGGATTCACAAAAGACACAGCTTCGATTTTCTTGATGCCCGCGTCAACCAGGCGTGTAATCATTTCTACTTTCTGGTCGGTGCTGATGGGCTTTTTTTCATTTTGCAGACCATCTCGCGGCCCGACTTCGCAGATTTCAATCATTTATTGCTTCCCCTTCCCATAGATGGATTTGCGGTTTGTTCATTTGGATCAAAACGTCATCGCGTCCTTGGTAAATGTGTTCCTGCATCGCGATTTTCGCGCGGTCCGGCTCCTGATTTTCAATGGCTTTTAAGATCGTTTTATGGACTTCCAACGAACGCAATAATTGCCGCTCGTTATACCAGTAAAAAGAACGGAAGATGAGAGGCACGACTACAAGCTTGGCAATATGGGCTCTCAAATGTTCATTATTAGCCGCTTTGAAGATTTCTTCGTGGAAATCCTGATTCGCTTGCTGGATATTCTTAATGGTTTCAATATCGGATCGCTCGAGTTTGGCGATGGCTTGTTCATAAGCTGTATTTTTTTCGCGCATCCGTTCAAGCTCCTCGTCGGTGCGATTCATCGCAGCTTCGCTGGCCCCATGGCTTTCAAGCAAGGCACGGAGATTGTAGATTTGACGAATGTCTTTAATGGAAAATTCTTTAACGATATAGCCTCTTCGTTTATAAGGGATGATCAAGCCGTCGGATTCCAATTGTTTAATGGCGTCACGGATCGGGGTGCGGCTCACTTGAAGTGATTCGGCTAGAGCTTCTTCTGTCAACCGTGTCCCAGGCTCATATTCACCAATGATAATGGCGTTCTTGATTGCATTATATGGATTCATAATTCCTTCACCTCGAGTTTATTGTATACAATAGAATATTTTAAATCAAATAAATTATTTTAATTTTTTTAAATAAGCTGTATATTCAATGAAATAAGATGAATTTTTAATAAATATCAGAAAACATGTTGACTCAATGTATACAGTATGATATTTTTTTATCAATTGCTAATTGTTTGAAAAGTTAAACTTCTAATATTGGTGACACACAGAAGGACTAAGCAATTAAGAAATGTTCTGCTTTCCAAACCTTTGAGAAAGCGTTTCCAACTAGTGAAATAAACCTGGAGGTGCAATAGATGAAAATTGAAAATGAAAAATCAGCCTATGAAAACGCAAATTTAGGGACTGCCACTTTGGATGAGCAGCAAGAAAGGGCGCCGCTTGAAGGGATTCGTGTACTTGAACTCGGGACGCTACTAGCTGGCCCGTTTACCGGCAGGATGCTCGGGGATTTCGGCGCTGAGGTCATCAAGATTGAAGCGCCTGATAAAGCGGATCCGATGAGGCAATGGGGCCAGCAAAAAGATGGAGAAGGCCTGTGGTGGCCGATTCAATCACGTAACAAGAAATCGGTGACTTTAAACCTCCGAACCGAAGAAGGCCAGGAAATCTTCAAGGAACTGGTTAAGGAAGCGGATATCATCATTGAGAACTTTCGACCGGGAACGATGGAGAAATGGAATCTTTCTTATGAAGAACTTTCTGAGATCAATCCGCAAATTATCATGACGCGAACTTCAGGCTATGGTCAGACAGGTCCGTATCATAAGCGTGCAGGCTTCGGCAGCGTCGGCGAAGCGATGGGTGGTATCCGCCATGTGACCGGCTTCCCGGACCGCGCGCCTTCAAGAATCGGCGTTTCAATTGGCGATACTCTTGCTGCATTGTTTGCCACGATTGGAACATTGACTGCATTGAATGAACGCCACTTCTCCGGGAAAGGGCAAATGGTCGATACGGCCATTTACGAATCGGTTTTCTCAGTCATGGAAAGTACGGTGCCGGATTACCTTCTAGCGGGTTATGTGCGTGAACGCATGGGCAATATTTTACCGGGAGTTGCCCCTTCAAATATCTATTTGACGAAAGAAGGCACTTATATCGTAATCGGCGCCAATGCAGACGGCGTCTTTAAGCGGCTATGTGAAGCGATGGGGCGCCCGGAGTTATTCGAAGATCCGCGCTACCGCACGCATCATGCCCGAAGTGAACATATGACGGAACTGGATCAGTTGATTGAAGATTGGACAAAAACGCAGG
Organism: Planococcus alkaliphilus; assembly: GCF_057031095.1. Classification (NCBI taxonomy): domain Bacteria; kingdom Bacillati; phylum Bacillota; class Bacilli; order Caryophanales; family Caryophanaceae; genus Planococcus; species Planococcus alkaliphilus. Next base: position 3,399,911 of record NZ_CM168060.1, on the reverse strand, counting down.
AGACGGTGGAAGTGCTGGAACTGCTTGGAGAAAAAGGTGTGCCATCTGGCCGTATTTATTCCGCTAAAGACATTGTCGAAGATCCGCATTACGCAGCACGGGACATGATCATCAAGACGGAGCATCCGGTACTCGGTGAATTCCCGATGCCAGGAGTTGTGCCGAAGCTCAGCCGAACACCAGGAAAAGTCCAGCATGTCGGAGCGGAGACAATCGGCAAGGATAATGCAGCAGTCTACGGAAAGCTGCTGAATTTCGATGAAGATAAGTTGAAGGAATTAAAAGATAGCCAAATCATTTAAGTGAAAGAAGGGAGCCGTTATGGCCAAGACGCTTTATGAGAAAATCTGGGACCGCCATATCGTAGTGGAGCAGGAAGATCAGCCGGATGTCATTTACATCGATCTTCATCTGATTCATGAAGTGACATCGCCGCAGGCTTTTGATGGCTTACGGCTCGCAAACCGCAAAGTGCGCCGGCCCGACCGGACGCTTGCGACAATGGACCATGCAATTCCGACGACAGACCGCAGTCTTCCGTTCGAAGATGAAATTGCCGAGAAGCAAGTAGAAGCATTGCGGAAAAACTGCGAGGATTTCGGCATTGAGCTCTTTGACCTCTTCAGTACAAAGCAAGGAATTGTCCACATCATTGCGCCGGAGCTGGGATTGACGCAGCCAGGACAGACAATCGTCTGTGGAGACAGCCATACTGCGACCCACGGCGCATTCGGGACGCTTGCTTTTGGAATTGGGACGAGCGAAGTGGAGCATGTGCTTGCGACTCAGACCTTGAAGCAATACAAATCGAAGACGATGGCGGTCAATTTTAATGGGGAATTGCCAATCGGAGTGACAGCGAAAGATTTGATCCTCGCATTGATTGGGCAGTACGGACACGATTTTGCTACGGGTTATGTGCTGGAATACCGAGGAGAAGCGATCCGCAACTTAACGATGGAAGAACGGATGACCGTCTGCAATATGTCCATTGAAATCGGGGCCAGAGCCGGGCTGATTGCGCCGGATGACACTACTTTCAAATACTTGGAAGGAAAAGAATACGCGCCTAAAGGTAAAGAATGGCAGGCAGCCCTGGAAGACTGGCGGGAACTCAAGAGCGACGAAGACGCTCAGTTTGACCGGATAGTCGACTTCGATTGTTCGGTGATTGAGCCGCAAGTCACTTGGGGGACCAATCCTGGACTTGTAGCCAGCGTAAATGCAGCAGTTCCGGGACCGGAGGATGTACCGAAAGAAAAGCGCCAGATGGTGGAAAGCGCCCTTGCTTATATGGAGTTGACGCCAGGGACGGCGATTAAAGAGATCGAAATCAATACGGTCTTTATCGGCTCCTGCACGAACGGCCGGATTCAGGATCTCAGGGAAGCGGCGAAAGTGGTGAATGGCTATCAAGTGGCTGAAGGGGTACGCGCGCTGGTGGTTCCCGGATCCCAGTCTGTTAAACAGCAGGCAGAAGCGGAAGGGCTTGCGAAGGTCTTTACAGATGCCGGGTTTGAATGGCGCGAAGCAGGATGCAGCATGTGCCTTGGGATGAATCCGGATATTGCAAAGCCTGGCGACCGCGTCGCATCGACATCGAACCGTAATTTCGAAGGGCGGCAAGGAAGAGATTCAAAATCGCATTTGGTCAGTCCGTCCATGGCGGCAGCTGCGGCCATCGAAGGCCGCTTTGTAGATGTCCGGCAATGGCCGCTCAAAATCGGAGAGGGAGTGTAACCCATGGAAGCTTTTAAAACCCATCAAGGCATAGTGGCTCCGCTTGATCGCGCCAATATCGATACCGATGCAATCATTCCGAAGCAATTCCTGAAACGCATTGAAAGAAGCGGCTATGGAGAATTCCTGTTTTATGACTGGCGCTATACGGAAGAAGAGCAAGAAAATCCCGGATTTCTATTGAACCAGGAACCCTATCGTAACGCGAGTGTTCTGCTGACACGTGAAAACTTTGGCTGCGGCTCTTCCCGTGAACATGCCCCGTGGGCGATCGAGGATTTTGGTTTCCGGGTGATTATTGCGCCGTCATTTGCAGATATCTTCTATAACAATTGCTTTAAGAATGGGATTCTTCCGCTGCAGCTGCCAGCAGAAGAGGTAGAAGGGCTTTTCAGCAAGACAGCTGAAAATCCAGGCTATCAGCTGACCATAAATCTGGAGCAGCAGCGGATCATGGACAGCCAAGGCTATGAGAGAGAATTCGAAGTGGATGAATATAGGCGTGAAATGCTATTGAAAGGTTTGGACGAAATCTCAGCGACTATCCAATTTGAAGCCCAAATCGCTGATTTTGAACGCACTCATAAAATTTATTATTCAAGGTGACAAGCGGCCGGTCTACTGAGCAGCAAAATAACAGCATTCACAAAAAGGAGCTTTTAAATGGACAATAAATCAATCAAAGAACCGATCCGCAAAAAGTGGATATGGATTGTATTGGTCTTGATCGTGCTTGGCAATGTCCCTTGGTACATGCCGGCTGGATCGTATGAACCCTTGATTTTAGGGATTCCGTACTGGGCATGGATCATTATTGGATTTTCACTGCTTTTATGCGGCTACTTGAGCTGGGCGACACTGAAGCAGTGGAATATTGTGGAAGACGCCGAAGAGGCAGAGAAAAGGGGGGAGCTGAATGACTGATTTAACCTTTGCGGGCATAGATGGAGTTCTGATTTTATCTGCCTATGCCGTCATTATGCTGGTCATCGGGTATTTCTCCGGCCGAGGCGATAAGACGCTTCATGACAGCATGAGCAATTATTACCTGGCTGGGAAAAATCTTGGGTTCGTTGCATTGTTCTTCACTTTGTACGCAACGCAATATAGCGGAAATACAATTATCGGCTATGCGCCAACGGCTTATCGCACCGGTTTTGCCTGGCTGCAGTCCATTACGTTTATGACGATTATTATCGGTGTTTATTTATTGTTTGCACCACGGCTTTATGTCGTATCGAAAAAACTCAACTTCATCACACCGGCTGACTGGATCACTTACCGTTTCAAATCGAAAGCGGTAACGATTCTGGCAGTTCTGCTGATGCTATGGGGGCTTGGCAACTACTTGCTTGAACAGCTGGTGGCCATTGGCCAAGCGGCTTCAAGTTTAACTGGAGGCACGATTCCTTATCAAGTGGCTGTTATTGCTTTCGTCCTTGTCATGCTGATCTATGAATGGCTCGGCGGCATGAAAGCGGTTGCTTTCACAGATGTCATGCAAGGTTTGGTGCTGATGGTCGGGATTGTGGTGTTCCTCGGGGGTGCGCTCTACCTTGTCGGAGGGAATTTCACTTCCGCCACGGAATTCATAGCGAATACGGAACCGGCGAAGCTCGGAGTGCCTGAAATGATGACATCCGTCAACTGGCTGAGTATGATTCTCCTTGTCGGATTTGGTGCTGCCATCTATCCGCATGCGGTTCAACGGATTTTCGCAGCGGAAAGTGAGCGTACATTGAAGCGTTCATTCTCACGGATGGCTTGGATGCCGCCGATTACGACAGGGCTGGTATTTGTCATCGGGATTTTAGGGATTGCCTTGATTCCGAACTTGAACGAAGCAGGATCGGAACAATTGGTCGGGCTGATGGCCAATGAAATTGCGGGCATCAACGGCTTCTTCTATTGGGTAATGATTATATTCTTCGGGGCGATTGTGGCTGCAATTGTATCAACGGCAGATTCTGTGCTGCTGAGCTTTTCATCCATTGTTTCCAATGATATCTACAGTCGCTTTATCAATCCGAACGCACCGGAGCGCAAAAAGGTGATGGTCGGCAAGGTGACGGGCGTTTTGGCTGTCGGCGTGCTATTGTGGATCGCCTGGTATCCACCGGCAACTTTATACGAAATTTTCGTCCTGAAATTCGAATTGCTGGTTCAAGTATTCCCGGCATTTGTCTTAGGGCTTTACTGGAAACGCATGGCTGCTCAACCGGTATTCTGGGGAATGCTTGCAGGGGCAGTGATTGCGGGAGTTCTGACTTGGACTGGACATAAAACGGTATTTGGCATCCATGGCGGTGTCATCGGGCTTGCTGCGAACTTCCTAATTGCAGTAGTTGGATCGTATCTAGTAACTGTGGAAGTGACAGAAGAAGAAAAGGAAGACTTGAAGAAAATCGATTTGGCATAAAACAGGGCAACCCCTTGCTTTATGTCAGTAAAAGAGATGAACTTACATGGATAAAACCATTTTACAAAATAACTCAATAGTGAATATCAACCCGTGGCGTATGCTGACATGGCTGCTGATTGCCCAAATCATGGTGGCTTTCGTCGGCAGAAGCCTTGCGCCGCTCGGGGTGCTGATAGGTGAAGATCTGAATTTAACAAAGGCACAGATCGGCATGCTCCCGGCAGCATTATTTTTAGGGCAGTCTTTCGTATCGATTCCGGCCGGCTTTATCGTCGACCGAATCGGTTCAAAAAAGCTGCTCTTTCTTTTGTCCCTGTGCCTTGGCTTGTCTTTTATCCTAGTGACGGTCACGTCGCTATATGCGGTTGTGCTCTTCATGGTGGTGCTCGGCGGAATGGGCTACGGAACGATGCATCCGACGTCGAATAAAGGCATTCTTCACTGGTTTTCAGAAAAGCGGGGAACAGCAATGGGCATTAAACAGATGGGGGTCACCCTCGGCTCGGCACTGGCAGCGCTCCTGATGTTACCGGCAGCAGTTGCTTGGGGCTGGCGGCCAGTTTTGCTCATGGCCTGTGGGTTATTGATCTTCACCGGACTGCTTGCCTACCGTTTCTATCACGATCCTCCTGAAAAAGATGGGATAACTACTGAGAAGCCGGCAAGGCTATTTGCTTCAATCCTTCAAATGTTCAAAGAGAAACCCCTCCTGCTCGTCAGCATTGCAGCAATGGGATTAAGCGGCAGCCAGCTCATTTTGAACACGTATATTGTCTTGTTCGCTTATGAACATCTTGGGATTTCACTGGTCCTTGCGGGAATGCTGCTGGTCATTTCGGAAGTCAGCGGGTCGTTTGGCCGGGTTGCTTGGGGGATGATCAGTGATAATCTTTTTAAAGGGAAGCGAATCATCGTCTTGGTCATTATCGCTGCTATATCGATTCTCATGTCCATCGCTATCAGCCAGCTTCCAGTGGGCACCCCGTTTTGGGTAATGGTGCCGATTACAATTCTGTTCGGTTTCTGCATTTCGGGCTTTAATGGCATCTGGATGAATGCAGCGACAGAACTGGTGCCGATTGAGCGTGCGGGAATGGCTAGCGGCTTCAGTTTGACGCTCGGCTCATGGGGTGTCATCGTCGGACCGCCACTATTTGGCTATATCGTTGATAAAACGGGGACTTTTACATTCGGCTGGCTGTTCCTTGCGGGAATGCTGGCAGTAGTGGTAGCGTTATTAATAACCGCCATGTCACTTGTTAAAAAAGAAAATGCGGCTAGATAATTGATTGCAACGAAAGATTGGTCTGGGAGGAATTCAAATGGATGTCGACTTACGAAAAATTGATACGCAGCAAGCTTATAAATTGATGTCAGGTTCGGTCGTTCCGCGGCCGATTGCCTGGGTCTCAAGTATGGATACGGAAGGGGAGCTGAACCTCGCGCCGTTCAGTTTCTTCACAGTGGCATCAAGAAATCCGCCAATGCTGTGCATCTCTATTGGACCGGGAGTCGGCGAACGGCTTGGCACGGTCAAAGATACGCTTGAGAATATCCGGCAGCACAAGCAATATGTCATCAATATCGTCAATACGGATCTTGCCAATGAAATGCATGAAAGCGCCAAAAACTTTCCGAAGGATGTGGATGAATTTGCGGCGGCTGGCGTGACGCCGGTTGCGAGCACTTCGGTATCCGTTCCACGTGTCGGGGAAGCGCCGATTTCGTTCGAGCTTGAACTCGACCGCATCATCGAACTGGGCAGCGACCATCTCATTCTTGGAAGAGTCGTCCATTATCACATCAAGGACGAATACTACCTCGGCAACTACAAAGTCGATCTCGACAAATTGAAGCCGCTCGGCCGTATCGCGCATCAATACAGCGAAATGCATGGATTTTTCAGTTTGCCGCGGGAAAAATAGAAGCTTTTTGCTTACGTGAGACTCTCATTTTGAGAGTCTTTTTTAATGGAATCATTTTCTTTCTTTTATACAGTTGACCTATATAGTATGACTGTATATACTAGAACTATATAGTTGAACTGTATAGGAGATGGGAAAATGAAAAGGCATAAACTGCTTCCGTTAACGGAAACGATGCATTATATTTTATTGGCTTTGAAAGAGCCCTTGCACGGGTATGCCATCATGCAAAAAGTGGAAGAGATGAGCAATGGACAAGTCAGGATCGCCGCTGGCACGTTGTATGGAGCGATTGAAAACCTGTTGAAATACCAATTGATTGAACTTTTACCCGCAGAAGATTCCAGACGGAAAGTCTACCGGATTACGGATGAAGGCGTAGGAATTTTGACAATTGAACAAGAACGGCTGCAGCATATTCTTTCTCTTTATGAAGGGAGCACGCATCATGAAGAAGTTTAAATTATTCATGGATATCCAAAAAGAAGAAGACTGGTTGAACAGCATGGCGAAAAAGGGCTGGTTGTGCAAACATGTTAGCGCCTGGGGAATCTACGATTTCGAAAAAACAGCTTCTGTGGAGCAAGTCATCCGCATCGACTACCCGACTTTTCGGACTAGAGATGCAAAAAAGCGCTATATCGAATTGTATGAGGATTACGGCTGGCAGCACCTCGGCGGAAACTGGCTGCATTATTGGCTTAAACCAGCTGATGGAAGAGACGAACTGTTTTCAGACCAGGCGTCGCAAAAAGCTTATCTTCGCCGGCTGCTCGAGTATTACGGCTCGTTTGGATTTGTTTTCTTGATCATCGCTTTTTCGGTCATGGGCAACGGCTCTTATTCGAAAAGTTTAAAAGGCGCCTACCTCACACCGGGATTATGGGAGAAAGAAGGAAGCGACTTTCTGTTTGCCTTTCTTTTTGAAACCCCTTTTGCCTTGATGAGATTCGGCATGCCTTGGCTGCTCCTGGTCTGGGGAATCGCTTTTATGGTGGTGTATTCGAAATACCACAAAAAAGCGAAAGAATTGGATAAGACGACTTAAGTTCAATGTATGCGGATTCGAGGAGGAAAGCCTGGCTTTCCTCTTTTTTTATTGATGTGGAATCAATAAAATAAAAAAGGAGAATTCTGTAAAATGCTCTATAATGAAAGAAAAGGCAGGAAAAGGAGATTCCCATGATACAAAACGCAGTTTCGATTATAATGAATATCTTGCTTCTAGGGTTTTTGCTCCTTACATTTTACTGGGGCTACGAATTTTTAGTAGCGACACGCTTGCTGTTGGTCGCTTTCATGGCCATATACCTGATTGTCCAGCTGCGAAAAAATTACATATCGATAAGCAAGTCCACTTTCATGATCCTGAGCGCGCTCTTCCTCTTGGTGTTGACCGGGACAATTGTATTCGACCATTATTTGAGCCCAAGTTTCGCAAGCGATAGAGATTTCTTAATTCCGGTGTTTGGACTCAGTCTGCTGGGTTTGCTGTATCAAGATTTAAAAAAGGAAACCCAAGAGGAAGAATGATCCGGTCTGCTGAAAATATTCTTGGCCTGGTAGTTATTTGAATTGTCTAACTGTGATAAAATAGAACCATTCACAGGGGAGAAAATGGAAGAAGAGAAAATAAATTGGTGGATTTTTCTAAGTTCACTAACGCTTTAGCTGCAAATGAAAGGGGTCAAGTGTATGTTAGGGGATAAAGACGAAGAAGTTTTTGCAGAAAAACCAAGAACGCCGCGCAGGCTCGGGGAACCGACAGGCGCATTTAAAGGGGCTGCCTGGGGAGCACTACTGATCGGTGCGTCATCGTATTTGATTGGATTATATAACGCCTCCATGGAACTGAATGAAAAAGGCTATTACATTGCGCTGTTGATTCTCGGGCTCTATTCTGCAGTTTCGCTGCAGAAAGCTGTTCGGGACCGCGATGAAGGCATCCGGGTTACGAACTTGTATTACGGCATCAGCTGGTTCGCGCTGATTGCCGCAATTGCCCTTATGGCCATCGGCTTGTTCAACGCGGGAAGCATCATTTTGAGCGAAAAAGGCTTTTACGGCATTTCGTTCGTCTTGAGCTTGTTTGCAGTGGTCACGGTTCAGAAGAACGTCCGGGATACCGAAGAAGCAAATCAGGATAAATAAACAAAACGCCTAACTGTTCGATGGTTAGGCGTTTTTCATCAAAGCGGGGTGAATAAGATGGGTGAACGATTTGAAATGAGTTTCCGGAACATCGAATTTCGGGCATGGTGCTATATTATGCTGCCTTGTACCATTGCAGCTCTTTTGGTCGTCTGGTATACGGACTACCGCTACCAATATTTCGGTCCGGTAATTGTTTTGCTTGGTTGGGTGATCTATTATAGTTGGCGGTACGTACATAGGAAAAAACGCAAAGAAGAAAGGAGTCGCTCATAAGGGCCGACTCTTTTTTTGCGGATTCTTTTATTCCACCGAAATGAAGCGATTCAAAAAAAGATAAAAAAGTTGTAACACAATCCGGATTCGGGAGTTGTATAAACGAGGGGGTGAAAATGGGATGGACTTTGAGGAAATCTATCGCCGCTATTTTAAAGAAGTTTTTTTGTACATCCGATCATTCAGCCGCAATGAAAAAGTAGCGGAAGAAATGACGCAAGAGACTTTTTTTAAGGCTTTAAAGGCCATTGAACGGTTTGATGGATCCCAGGATATTCGAGCATGGCTTTTTGCTATTGCTAAAAATACATACTTTTCGCATTACAAAAACCAGAAAAGGCAGGTCGACTTAGAAGGAATCGAAGAACCAAACACAGGAATTCACCTAGTGAAGCACTTAATGGATAAGGACGACGCGTTTATCGTCCATCAATTTCTTCACACGATGGAAGAGCCGTACAAAGAAGTATTTTCCTTGCGGACGTTCGGCGAACTGCCATTTGAGAAAATCGGAATTCTATTTGGAAAAAGTGCAGGATGGGCGCGCGTGACTTTTCACAGAGCCCGAAAACAAATTAGAAAATACATGGAGGAGATGGACCGTGAAAGAAGTTAAATGCACAATCATCCAAGATATACTGCCTCTCTATGTCGATGAGGTAATCGGCCCGGATACAAAAGAAATGGTGGAAGAGCATTTGCAGCATTGCTCAAGCTGCCAAAAGGACGTTGAGTCGATGAAGCGCGACCTGATCCTGCCAGCGGAAAACAATGCCGCACCGCTCCAATCCATCCGCAGAAAATGGCGCAATAAAAAATGGATGATTTCCCTAGTTTCCGTGTTAACTACCGCCATTCTCTTAGCAGGGGTATTTTCATACGCGTTGTATTATGAAAGCGTCATTCCGTATTCAAGGGATCTCGTTCAGATCGATGGCGAAAGCGGTGAATTGGTTGCCCGTTACTACGGGAAGAGCTATGCGACAGTTTATGAAACCCACCCAATGCTCCTTGTAGTGGACGGAGAAAGCAAAAATGTCAGCTTTATCTACTATACGAAAACCATGGTGGACGGACCAAGCCGCAACTTGATCAACACCGAGAAGACGTCTAATGAAAATGGATACACTTTTAACATTGTCGAAAGCGAAAAAGTTGATGCAGTTTATTACGCTGATTACGACATAGAAGATATAACAGAAGGCGAAGATTCATGGGAGTCCGTGCTAAAGCGCGCTGACTTGATTTGGGAAAAGTAAGATCAGGCTGTATCGGGAGACAGATTTAGCGGAACTGAAAAATAGGAAGAGAAAAAGCCAAACACTGCTTTTTCTCTTCCTATTTTATTTGCCGATTTCAATTTTTATTCCACTTCTTTAAAGCCTTGGCTTTCCAGAATTTCAAGGGACTTTTCCATGCTGACGCCGTTGTCTTTCGGGTCATCGCTGAAAGACATGCCCGGCAAATTTTCGATTTCGTCAAAATCGACTGTTTCGTAATCGATCTCCATTGTTTCCACTGCCTTATCTTCCTCGTATTCCATTTGATGCGTGATGCCTTCGATGCCTTGGAATTCCCCGATCAACGGATCAAACAGCTCCTGTGACTGCTCTTTCGATTCGATTCCGGCTAAATCGTACTGAATCAGGTTTTCCGTCGATTGCTTTGTCACTTTGTCGCCTTCTGTGGTGTAGACCATCGTCGTTACGATGCCGTTATTTTCCATTTCAAATGTCCGGGTCGATTCCTCTTCTCCGCCGCATGCAGCTAAGAACAGCATTAAGGCCAGCAGCCCGATTGCCCCTTTAAACTTTTTCATCCGTACACCCCTTATTCCGTCATATTTTTTCCATTTTTAGAATATGTATTACATTTTTAACCATACCACCCTCCCCAAAAAGTTAAACGGACGGCCGCTGCCAAAAAAAAACTGCCGGGAAATTTTCCGGCAGCTTGAAAGTTCTTTATAGAAGATTTTCTTGAACGGTATTCGTTTTCGCTTTTTCTTCCTGTTCCAGTTCCTGGAGCAGTTTTTCTCCTTCAATATCCAGGTCCGGCAAAATCTTATCAAGCCATTTCGGCAGCCACCAGATTTTGTCGCCGAACATCGACATGACAGCCGGCACGAAAATCATCCGGATCAGGAAGGCATCGACCAGAATGCCGAAGGCCAAGGCGAAGCCGATCTGTTTGATCATAATGTCGTCCGTGAAAATGAAGCCGGAGAACACCGAGACCATGATCAAGGCCGCAGCCACGACCACTTTGCTTGCGGTCTTGTAGCCGTTGACGATGGCATGGTTGCCTTTTTCGCCATGGATATAAGCTTCACGCATGGAAGAGACAAGGAATACTTGATAGTCCATGGCGAGGCCGTACAGAATGCCCGTCACCATAATCGGGATAAAGCTCAAGAGCGGGCCGCCCGTATCGATTCCGAATATGGAACCGAGCCAGCCCCATTGGAACACGGCAGTCGTTGCGCCGAATGTCGCCATGATGCTGAGCAGGAAGCCTGCTGTCGCTTTGATCGGGATGAGGATCGAGCGGAAGACGACAAGCAAGATCACGAGAGACAAGACGACGATGATTGCAATATAGATCGGGAACACTTCGGCCAGTTTCTCGGAAATGTCGATATTGATGGCCGTCAATCCGGTCACGCCGATTTCCGTGTTCGTGTTTTCAATAGTCGCTGCATCTGTCCGCAGGTCTTCAACCAATTCTTTGGTTGCTTCATCCGTCGGACCGTTTTTCGGAATGATGGAGATGATGGCAATGGTGCCATCTTCGCTAAATCCGCCCGGGGAGACTTCCGCTATGGCTTCCTGCTGTGAAATGTTGGACAGCAGCTGGAAATATTCCTGCGGATCCACCGGATTTGCGTCTTTATCTTTGGCAACGACGAGGAGCGGCCCGTTAAAGCCTTCCCCGAAGCTGTCTGAGATAATATCGTAGCTTTGTCTTGCAGGCGTATCTTTGTTAGAGCTGGCGCCGGACGGCATGCCCAGGTTCATCTGTGCAACCGGAACCGCGAGCGTTCCAAGAATCGCAATGACCAGTAAAACCGCTACCCATTTAGCTTTCAGAAGGCCGGTGATCCATCCTTGCGCAAAGCTTGGTTTGGAAGAGCCTGCTGTCTGTTGTTTGTTTCTTGTTTTCTTCGAAACGATTCGCTCGCCGATCAATCCGAGCAATGCCGGAAGGAGCGTCAAAGCGACAAGTACGTCGATTAAAACGGTGAGTGCAGCGACAAGCGCCATGCTGCTCAGGAAGCCGATTCCGATGACCAATAATCCGCTGAGCGCGATGATGACCGTCAGGCCGGCAAAGAAGACTGCGCTGCCTGCTGTCCCGGTTGCCCGTGCCGCTGCTTCTTTTGCGGTTAGGTTCTTCGACATGATCAGATTGCGCTGGCGGTTAACGATGAACAAGGCATAGTCGATTCCGACGGCTAACCCGATCATAAGGGCCAGTACCGGAGTCAAACTGTTGATCTCAAACAGATTCGACAATGCGAACGTGCCGCCGACACCGACGCCGACGCCGATCAAAGCGACGACGAGCGGCAAACCGGCAGCGATCAATGAGCCGAGTGTGACAACAAGAATGATGCCGGCGATTGCCAAACCGATGATTTCGTGCGTGCCGCCGATCGGAATATCGACCCCTTGCAGCGTTCCGGTCGGGATGACCGTGATGGAAGAGCCTTCTTCAGCGATATCCGCTGCATCACCCAGCTCTTCACGTTCCGCTTCGCTTAAATCTTCCACGGTTTTCGTCAGTTGGAACTGGAATAACGCAATGGTTCCGTCCTCGGAAATCTGGACACCGGGAACCGGCATATCCTTGATGACGAGGGGACGGTGAGCGGCTTCAGGCGTCTGCAGCTGACTCAACATGCCCTGCAATTCCTGCATCTGCGCCATGGCTTCCGGGTCCTGAAGCATCTCCATCGGATTCACGACATGGTCCAATCCGTAAATTTCGTTGACCGCCATGGCCAGCGCCTGTGCGTTTGCAGGGTCGTCGATGGCCTGTCCTTCAGGCACTTCAAAAAGGTAGCTGCCCTGGCCGCCCGAGGCTGCCGGGTATTCTTCTGCGAGCTCGTCCAGCACGTCCTGTGCGGCGGTCCCGTCAATTCTAGTTTCACTGCTTGTGCTCACGCCATTCGTTACGATGGCGGTGATGATGATTCCTAAAATGAGTAGCCAGCCGGCAATGAAAAGCCAAGGCTTGCTGTAAGCTGTTTTTCCGATGCTGTAAAAAAATCTCGACACGTGTGCAACTCCGTTCTTTCTTGGTTTGGTTGGTTCAATTGAATCCTTTTCGTAAATGAGTAAAGACGGTATCCATGTAGTCATTGAACTCATTGCTGGTTTCGCTTTGTTCTTCGCCATCCGGCAGATTTACATCGAATCTCTCATCGAGAACGGGCAAGAGTGCGCCAAACACAGCGCCTATCAGGATGGGGTAATATTCCTCCGGGTAATCGCTGCCGTATTCCTCGCTGATGCCGCTGGCGGCAAAATCCTGCATTTCCTTTAATGCGCCGGTCACATAGAGCCGGAGCGCCGGATGGGTCTGTGACAGGGAAATTAGCTGATTCAACCGCTTCAGTTTGTTGATCGTGAAACTGCGCCGGATGAAAATCTCAATGGTCCCCAAGGGCGTATGGTCCTTCGGAGAAAATTCGAACTGCCCTTCCGGCTGAAAGTAATCATCCAGGCTCAAGGAATTCGCAATCGCTTCTTCTTTGCAGGAAAAGTAATTGGCGAATGTCCGGCGGGAATAGCCGGCCTTCATGACAATGTCTTCTACTACAAAACCATCGACTCCGTGTTCGATTGCGAGGGTAAAGGCTGCTTCAGCCAATGCTTTCCGCGTCGCTATTTTCTTTTTATCGCGCAAACTGCTTTCTGCCATTTCGTCACCTCTTTAGAGTTACGTTAAAGTTATATCACGAAAATGCACAAAGGGCAATTTTTCCCTTTGTGCATTTTTTGTGAACATAAAGAGGATGTTCATTCAATAAATATCTTCGTTTATGGCTGTAAGCAAGCCATCCCTATCTAGAAATTGCAGCTCCTCGATTTTTCCTTCTTCCGAAGCTATGGCTTCGCCTTCGAACGCATACGGCTGGACTTCTCCGTCTGCATTTTTGTAGTCGACTTGGAAAGTGAATTGATACATTTTCAGGTTGTTTTCGTTTTGGCTGATTTTAATATCCGACGCTGTCAGGTCATAGTCGCCCTCAAAACCGCTGTACATAAAAGCGGGAGTGGCATTTAAAAACTTATCATAGCCGTTTTCTGTGAAGTAAGAAGCATAGGTATCTGCCATGTAGTCTAAATAATTTTGCCATACCGGTGTTTCCTGCAGGGCATCGAACTCTTCTTGAGTTGAGATATTGCTTTGAGCTTCCATTGCCGCTTCCGATAATTCTTTGTACTTCTCATCTGGCCCGTCAAATTCTTTTTCAATAACAGCCTGAATGGATTCTTTGCTCGTTTCGGCATCGACCGCTTCGTTTCCTGACAAGGCAGGTTCTTCTTCTGTGTTATTTCCCGTCGTTGTTCCGCTGTCTCCTTGAAGGAGCGTTTGCGAAAGGAAAATGATCCCGGCCACTAAAAGGATGGAGCACAGCACTAAACTGGAGGTGAATTTAAAGCCATTGAAAAATCGGGTCTTGGATTCCTGCTTATCCAAATCTGATAAAATCCGGCTATGCAGCCTTGCTTTATGGTTCTTGCTCCAAACGATATCCTGATCCAATTGTTTCAACTGATTGTCTAAGGCATTCTGTGTGCCATCAGTTTTTTTCATGGATAATTCCCTCCTTATTCAACTGTTTTTCCAATGCGGAAAGGGCACGGGAAAGCGTGTTTTTCACTTTGCTCTCGGACCAATTTAAAATTTCGCCAGTCTCCTGGATACTGAACTCCCTTATTTTCCTCAAGACAATGACTTCCCGGTACGGGGCTTTCAACTGGCCTAAGGCATCATAAAGTTCGGTGGAATTCTCCTTGATCTCCACGATGCCTTCAGGTGCTGCGTTCGCGCTTTTCCCGAGCAGCACGAGTTCTTTTAAGAGCTCCAAAGGCTTTTGCTTTCGAATAAAATCAATGGTGACATTATGCGCAATCCGAAAAAGCCAGGTTTTCGGATTTGCTTTTCGTTCAAAGCTGTCATAAGACCGGAATGCTTTGATAAACGTCTCTTGTGTTAAATCTTCCGCTTGTTGATGATCGCGCACCATCAGCAAGATATACCTGAAGACCGAATCGCCATGCTGCTGATACCACTCAGTGATTTCGACTTTTCTTTCGTTGGTCAAGGAATCTCGCCCCCTAATTTAGGTTTCTACTTGTTAGACGTAATCAAAAATCAAAAGTCGTGTTTTTGGAAATTTATTTTATTTTTTTAGCATATTAGCAAATTATACAAGAACAGTAAGCCTACACGCGGATATTTCACAAGCCATATTGCTGCTTTCCAGAGTTGAATAGACGAACCCTTCAGGAAAGAGTCCTCTTTTCTGGAGGGTTTTATCGTGTCGGAAGAATTTTCAAACTATTTTATACAATCTGTTGACAGTTCCCAAAAAGATTTGATACTGTGTATATGAGTATAAACAGTATAACAGTTAAAAAGGAGTGTTGATAGATGAATGAATGGAAACAAGCTTCCCGGCTCGCAGCTTTTGAACTGAAAGCCTCCATGAAAAGCCTAATCACGATTTTTGTTTTCTATATTGCGATGAGCATGCTCGTCTTGATGACGTTTGACCTTTACCTGGAAGGCGAGTTCCGGTTTTTTGATCTCCTGTTCCTGGTGATTTTCTTTCTGTTCCCGGCATGGATGAAGAGCAAGGAATTCCAGATGCAGAAAATGGACGGGGATTTATGGACAGCGCCGTCGATTGTCATGCTGCAGCAGCTGCCGATTCCAAAAGGCGTCATTGTCAAAAGCCGCTTTGTCGTCCATGCCGTTTGTTCGTTTCCGTTTCAGCTGATCCTGCTGATCAGCTTGCCGGTCGTATCGGAGAATTTCCGCAGCCTGATGACACCGGTCACTTATATCGCTTTCGTGCTGATCTGGTTCGCGCTGTCGATTGCGGTCGGCTTCATCATGGCCGCAAGTGAAGCAGGCGGCAATTTTAAAACACGCGCAATCGTAAAGTCGTTCATTTACATGATTGCCGGCATCGCAGCTGTCTACGGACTGATTTACTGGTTCGCGGGCAACGGCTTTGTGAGCTGGACCATGACACTGGCAACGGACTGGACATGGCTATCCGTAATTGCAGCGATTGCCTTGAGTGTCGCCGGCTGGAAATACTGGCAGGCGGATATGCGGAAAATGATCAAGAAAACGGATTACCTGTGAGAGGGGGACTGGAGTTTGCTGCCGATACGTTTATCCAAAGATTCTCGTGAACCCATTTACCATCAAATTGAAAAGCAGCTGAAAGCCTTGATTGCAGGCGGCCATCTCGCAGCCGGAACGCCGCTTCCATCGATCCGGGCGCTGTCGAAAGACCTGGAAATCAGTGTCATTACGATACGCCGCGCCTATCAGGACTTGGAAGCACAGGGCTTTATCGAAACAGCCCACGGCAAAGGAACGTTTGTAAAAGAAATACAAGGCACCGTGAAACAAGATACGATGACAGCTTCGGTCCGGGCGGAATTCGAGCGGGCCATCCAAAACGCCATGGACTACGATTACACGCCCGGTGAAATCAAAGCGGTCTTTGAAGAGATTCTAGAAAAACTCAGAAAAGGGGAATGACAGATGCCAGCATGGATCGAAATAAAAGACGCCAGAAAGAAAGTGGACGATTTTCAGCTGGGTCCGGTAAACCTTGAAATCGAAGCGGGCACCATCACAGCACTCGTCGGGAACAACGGCTCCGGCAAAAGCACATTGCTGAAGCTGATGATGAACCTCGCCAGCATGGACGGAGGAGCAATCCGCATCCTCGGCAAACCGGTTGACGGCAGAGACGAAAGCTGGAAACGGCATATCACGTTTCAGCCGCAAAAACAGGTCGGCTGGAACGCCTATACCGGAAATGAACTGAAAAACCTGATTGCACCGCTGTATTTGAAATGGGACGACAAGCTTTTTGAACACATCATCCGGCTCTTTGATATCCCGCTCGATAAGCGCTTCGGCAAATTATCGCCCGGCATGCAGCAGAAGCTCAGCTTAGCACTCGCTTTGCCGCGCAAAACGGATATCTTGATCTTGGACGAGCCGACCGCATCGCTCGACATTCCGTCAAAAAAGCAGTTCATGGATTTGCTCGTCGATTGGATGGAGCCGGAAGACCGTGCCGTCGTCTTGACGACGCATCAGGCGGACGATTTGCGGAAACTCGCAGATTACCTGTTTCTCATGCAAGACGGAAAAGGCGTCGGTCTGTACGAGAAAGACCGGCTGGTTGCGAGCTACCGCCGCTACTGGCTCACGGAAATGCCGGATGGACCGGTGCCGGGAGAACTTTCCCGTGATGGCCGCCAGCTGATCAGCGAGAACCCTGATGCAACAGAACAGTTTATCGTGGCGCAAAACATACAGGTCCTCGATGACCAAGCATTGGAACTGGAAGAAATCATCAGCCTGCTGCTGAAATAACAATCCGGAAAGGATGAAGAACATGGAGACGATGCTCGCTGTAGAAGGTTTAGGCAAATCATTCAAAGACAAACAGATCATCTCGAATATTTCATTTGAAGTGAAAAAAGGGGAAATCATGGCGCTGCTCGGGCCGAACGGTGCGGGGAAATCGACAACGATCCGAAACATCATGGGCATCATGTACCCGGATGCCGGGTCAATCACATTCCACAACAGCAAAAACAAGGAAATCCCGCGCAACAAAATCGGATACCTGCCGGAAGAGCGCGGCCTTTATAAAAACGTCAACGTCATGGATATCCTGCTGTATCTCGCAGAGTTGAAAGACTATCCGAAAAACCGCGCAAAAGAACGCGCACTCGCGTATTTGAAAAAGTTCGGGCTTGAAGGAAAAGACAAAGTCGCCGTGGAAGAACTGTCAAAAGGGATGGGCCAGAAAGTGCAGTTTATCGCATCGATTCTCCATGAACCGGAGCTCTTGATCCTCGATGAGCCGTTTTCAGGGCTTGACCCGGTCAGCCAGGAGCTGTTCAAGGAAGAGATTCGCTCGCTCGCTGAAAAAGGCACAGCAATTCTCTTGTCTTCGCACCAGATGAATCTGGTCGAAGAAATGGCTGACCGCCTGTTTTTGATCCACCGTGGAACAAAAGTGATCTACGGGACGCTCAGCGAGGTGAAAAGGGAATACGCCAACTTCAAATGCACAATCAACGGCGTGAACAGCCGGAGCCTGCTTGAAGGGTTGCCGGAAGTGGAACGGGTGGAACAGAACGGGGAAATCGCGGTGCTGTATCTGTCGCGGAATGTGCAGCCGGCCGTCTGGCTGAAGAATCTGCCGGCGGAACTGGACATCCAGGAACTGTCGATCGACCGCATCTCGCTGCACGAAATCTTCATCGACATCGCCACTGACAAGAATCTTTTGAAGGAAGCGGGTGAAGCACATGCGTAACACGATGAAAGTCGCCAAATGGGAAATCAAACGCAATATGAAAAGCAAATCGTTTATCATTGGCTTGTTCCTGACACCGATTATTTTCCTGGCCTTCTTCTTGCTGCCGGACCTGTTTCGTTCAGACGACGAACCGGCCGCAACGAAAGTCTACGTCAACGACGAGCTTGGGGTCTACGAACAATTGGAAGCTGCTGCAGCCTCGACCGAATGGCAGCTGGAAGAAACGCAAATCGCCGAACAGGAAGCGGAAGCTGCGCTTGAAGTAGAAGACGCCGCATACGTCTTCATCAATGAACAGTCGGTTGAAAACGGCAAAGTCACGGTCTATACAAACGAAGAGACCGATTCGGGATTCATGGAGGAAGTCCAAGTGCTGAGCGGACCGCTGCAGATGATGCAGATCGAACAGCTTGGATTGACGCCGGAAGAAGCGGGAATGGTCGCGCAGGGCATCGTCTTTGAAGACGCTTCTGTTGAAGCGGACGAAGGCGGACTGTTCAGCGAAGGGATGCTCGAACGCATCATTCCTGGCGCTTTCGCCGCTGTTGTCATGCTGTCGATCGTCTTCACGGGAATGGCGATCTTCCAAAGCGCGTCGCAGGAGAAGAAAGATAAAATCGCCGAAATCATCCTGTCGTCTTTGACGCCGGCTGATTTGATGCAAGGCAAGATCATCGGCTATTTCGTCCTCGGCATCATCCAGCTGATCGTCTATGTCGCGATCATCCTGCCGGTGCTGCTGTGGAAAATCGATATGCCGATCATGGAATACTTGCTCGTGCCGGAACTGGCCGTCTTGCTGCTGATTGCGGTGCTCGGCTACCTCTTGTATGCGGCACTGTTCGTCGGTATCGGCGCCACAATGGCCGACATCTCGACCGCCGGAAACTTCCAGGGGCTTGTCATGATGCTGCCGTTCAGTCCGTTCCTGTTCATCGGTCCTGTATTCAGCGACCCGAGCGGATTCTGGGCACAGCTCGGAAGCTACATCCCGTTTACATCACCGGGAGTCTTGATCTTGCGCCTATCGCTTCTTGAAGAATGGCCATGGGTGGAAATCGGCATCGCTGTCGCCATTCTTGCCATCAGTGTCTGGGTCTTCATGAAGCTTGCAGGAAAAGTCTTCAAGACCGGAATTCTCATGTACGGCAAGAACGCAACACCGGGCGAAATCTGGAAATGGATTCGCGCTTAAAAAGAATTCAAAATAGATTGACTTTTCACTTGGCCGATTGTAGGATTATGGATAACTAATTGAATATAACTTTCTTATCAAGAGAGGTGGAGGGATTTGGCCCTTTGAAGCCTCAGCAACAGACTGCAAAGTACTGTGCTAATTCCAAAAGCGTTCAAGCTTGAAGATAAGAAGAGAACTTTGACCTTCATCTGCCAAACCCTCTTCTTAATCCAGGAAGAGGGTTTTTAGTTGCCCTCTATCCACAAACCCCAAGGAGGAATTTACCATGCCCATCAAAACACTCGAAACAATCGAAGCCATCAACTTACTGAAACAGAAGACTTGGGTCGACTTGACTCATGCATTCGGTCCCGACTCGCCGCATTTCTCGGCATTTGAAGATGCGAAATTCGATACTTTGTTCAACCACGACGACGGCTTCTTTGCCCAGCGCTTCACATTTCCCGGGCAATACGGAACCCATCTCGATGCACCGATCCATTTTGTCCGCGATGCCCGCTATCTTCACGAACTGGGGCTGAAGGAACTTGTTCTTCCGCTCGTTGTCATCGACAAGTCAAAAGAAGCGGAAGCAGACCCTGACTTTACGTTAGGGGTTGACGGCATTGAAGCGTTCGAAGCCGTACACGGCAAAATCGAAGCTGACACGTTCGTCGCGCTGCGCACGGATTGGAGCAAACGCTGGCCGGACAAGGAAGCCTTCGACAATAAAGACGAAGAAGGCAATAGCCATGCACCCGGCTGGTCCGTTAACGCATTGAAATTCCTTTTTGAAGAACGGGGCGTACGGGCAGTCGGCCATGAAACGTTCGACACCGATTCTGCCATCGACTACCGCAGAAACGGCGCGCTCCTCGGCGAGTATTATGTACTCGACCAAGACACCTATCAAGTCGAGCTGCTTGCAAATCTCGATCAGCTGCCGGCAAAAGGGGCCGTAATTTTCAACATCGTCCCGAAAGCGGACAAGGCTTCCGGCTTTCCAATGCGTTCGTTTGCAATCTTGCCGTAAGAAATAGAATCTTTGACAACAGACAGTGTATCCATGCTGTCTGTTTTTGAATCCAGACAAATGAAAGCGCTCTTACATCTTCTAATATTTTCAATTATAATAAGATTATGCTGAAATAGAGGAGGGGTTTCATAGATGAATCCGAGTGAGACTTGGCAGTACATTTTAACGAAGGCAAACAGCAGGTCATTTGAAATCCCTACAACGCCGCAAAATAAACGAATACCTAAATGGTTTTCTGTATCAAGAAATGATGAATATATTGTGGTTGCTAATGCTAAAACAAATTTGCCGAGCGTAAGCCTGAAAAATGAAAGACGTATTACTTTCGGTGATTTTGAATCGATCTTCGATTACTATGAAATCCGAAAAAATGGAGCGAAAGGAATCAGTAAAGAAGTAGCTGCAAAATCCATGAATTCTGCCTATATCTTTGCATTGATTGATGATGCATATAAAACAGCTGCGATTTCAGTTTGATTTTTTAGCTGGACAAAAAATGTTTCCATATTCCATAACAAACGAAAAGGGGTGACGGGATGGGAAACAAGAGCCACGGCTTAAAGCACGGCTGGACATTCATTGCACACAAATCCTATAAGATTTTTTCAAACGCCAATGCCTATGTCGTCATTGACTACGAGAACGACATCGTCCTCCAGTTTTCCGTCACAGATGCCGACCTGGAAATCGTCACCGCCAACTGGGGCCTTAACTTTAAAATTATCCTGGGATTCAAGACGATCAAGATTTTGGATTTCCCGGAAGAGTGATTCGAGTGAAAATAAAATTTGTATGAAAACGCCTGACACATTGCTGTCAGGCGTTTCTTGTTGGTGTTAGTCGTAAACCGACAGTTTCCCGGCATATTGCGCACTTCCGCGGTCAGCCAGAAGGTTGACTTCGATCAAGTAATCACCCGTTGTGCTGGGCAAAGTAAATGCCAGATCTTCGACTTCAACCGCTGTTTCTTCGCCGCCATGCCACAAACGGACACTTAAACTTTGAAAATCAAAATCTCCGTGTTCAAAGAGCAGGTCAACCATTTCGCCCGCCACAAACGCATTTCGGGCTGCTCGTCCGCAAACGCCAAAAAGTCTTCCACTTCTGTATCAATCCGTTTATTTTCCGGTCCCAGCCAATCGACATCCGCTTCTGCAAGTTCGTCCCATTCGACAGGAGCGCTCCCGGAAAGGGTGATGCCAGGCGGCGTAAAATCGTAATTTTCCCCGATGCAGCCGGACAAAGCAACCAGCAGCAGGCTTAAAATCATCCATCGTTTCATCGTGCATCTCAGTTCTTTTCTTCTATTAATAAACGGGACTGCTTTATCCACTAAAAAGTTTCCGCATGAAATGAGAGGGGAATAAAACGCTAATCAACATTTATTTATTGATTTACGATAAATAATATGCTAAGTTCAATGTAATAACAAACGAGTGAGGTGTTTTTGATGAAACGGGAAACAATCTTTTTGAAGCTGGTCATAGTCCTGATGGCGCTGCCGGCTTTGGCCATCTCTATTTTCGTCGTGCCGCCGATGACCGGTTTTGTCGGTGAGATCCTGCCGAAATGGGCGTTCCTGCAATACGTCTTTATGCTTGCTTTATACGGTTCAGCCATCGCTTATTTCGCAGCGCTCTACCAAACGCTGAAGCTTCTGGGGTATATTGATAAAGGCATCGCTTTTTCGGAACGGTCGGTAAAAGCGCTGAAGAACATCAAATACTGTGCACTGACGATTACCGTGCTGTTCATCTTGAACTTGCCGATTATCCTGTATACGGCGCAGATAGATGATGCACCGGGCCTTGGGGGCTTGGGGATGATCATCACTTTCGGAGCGATTGTCATTGCGGTTTTTGCTGCGGTGCTCCAAAAGCTGCTGCAAAATGCCATCGATATAAAATCTGAAAACGATTTAACTGTGTGAGGTGCAACTATGGCGATTATTATCAATATTGACGTGATGCTGGCCAAGCGGAAAATGAGTGTGACCGAACTGTCGGAACGGGTGGGCATCACGATGGCCAACCTGTCGATCCTGAAAAACGGCAAAGCGAAAGCGGTGCGCCTGTCCACGCTCGACGCCATCTGCAAAGCGCTGGACTGCCAGCCGGGCGATGTGCTGGAGTACCGGGAAGACGAAGACAGCAAAATTTGAGTATCAAGTGCTCTTCCCCAAAAAATTAATAATACAAATGGAACAGCCAGCAAATTCACTCGGATTTGCTGGCTGTTTTTTGGATTCCCTAAACAACGTGATTCTTTTATATCCAATAATCAGGTAAACTGCGAGTAAGGAAGATTATTGAAATTTGAATCCCGGAGGAGTGAGCTGAAATGAAAAAACTGTTCATGCTTTTGTGGACTCTTATGCTGATGGCAGGCTGCGATCAGGGAACGGGCAAAGGCTCATTTGCCCAGATTGTCGTGGTCAACGGGATTGAATACAATGGGACGGAGGAAAAGCTGGAAGATTACGAAGTGGACCGGCCCATCGGCAATGTATTGAAGGAAGTCCCTCCAAATGTCTCTCCGGATAATTTTCAATCCAATTTCTTTGAAGAAGGGGCGGTCATTTACGCTGTTAAAAAAAGCATGGATTTCATCATTGTAAAGGATGGTGAAGACAATCTTTACTTGCTCCAAAAAGCGCCTGGAAACGAACAGTAAAGACAGTTTAAACATTTCATTGGATACGGAGAGCCTGGACAAGTTCCTGGCTCTTTTTCTGTTCAATAAAAGCTTTTGTGGCCAAGCTGAATAAGCTCCTGAAAGTTTTTTATTTGGAGAACGTTGTCTGATTCAAGTATGATAGGGCTATGAGGGAGAAATCCCTGTTTTCGAAGGGATGTGATATCAGATGGCAATGAATCGATTGTCAGCGTCAGCAAAAACTCATGCAAAGCCTGGTATACGGAATGGCGAATCTTTGCGTGGGGCAAGAAGTACGGACTAATTCGCCTGCAGATGTGTCATGACCTATACACGGCTTCCTTATAGCATTTATCCAACAACCCATAAGGAGTGGCTCGAATGATACACGTAAAAGAAAACAACGATAAAATCGGAACAAACGACAACCGTCCGGAACCGTTCATCCGGAACGACCAATATAATTTCATCAAGGACCAGACGCAGATTCTCGTGAACGGACAGGCAACGGGCAACGACGCCGAAGTGCTGAACGTCCTTCGCCATCTAGCGCATGAGAAAGTCTTCAAGCTGTTTCCATCGCTTGATGCCGAACAGAAAGCGGTCCTGAATCCGCTCGCTTCGATTAAGGAAAAAGCGGAGGCGGAAGCCTTTTTGGAACAACTCTCCCCTTACGTCATCCCGTTCAAAAGCGTGACCGACCAGGGCTTGAAAAAACTGTTCCCGAAAGCGAAAAAGCTGAAAGGGCCGAAACTCGACACCGTCGATTTCAAGAAGCGCTCGTACCTCAGCTGGATCGAGAGCTCGACGCTCATGTACATGATCTATGAAAAAGACGGCCGCTTCGAGGCGATCCATGGCAGCTTCAACCGCAGCGCCAAAAAAGGCATCTGCTCGATCTGCAACCGCCACAGCGAAGTCGGCATGTTCACGGCCAAAACGAAAAGTTCCGGCCAGGACAATTTCGTCAAACGCGGCAATTACATCTGCCAAGACAACGACGTCTGCAACAGCAACATCAATACATTGGAGCGCCTGCACGAATTCGCAGAGCGCCTTCAGAAATAGAAAAATGAAAAACGGCTTTCCAGGAGAGCCGTTTTTTACATGAATTCATCAATCGCTCGGATTGCCAGCTCGAGTGAGCGGATCCGCCGTTCCAATAATGTTTTCTGCGGACTGCCATCTTTCGATTTGGCGTAAAGCGTTTTGACAGAAGGGAGCAGACCGGAAAGGACGTGCCGGGTTTCCACCAGTTCATCCCCACTGCAGTCGAAAGGCGCTCCATGCCAAACGTTTTCAAGAATCGCTAAACCAATCTTCAAAGCGTTCAGCCGCTTTTCCAGCAACATGGTATTCGATCCCTTCGCGCTCATCTGCACCAAAGCCGTTTCGCATTTGCGGATGGTGGACTCGAAAGATTGAATCGATTCGGTTTGTTGGGCAGGGGGAGTCGACTCCATCCAGTAAAACCTCCGATCATTCAGAATAGGTCTTTCTGTTATTCTACAAGGAGAAATCCAAACAGCCAAACAAGTGGCTGGAAAATGTATAATAGAAGATAATCGAAACGAAGGCAAGATGCGCCTTCTCACATAGGAGGAAATCCAGATGAATAAAAAAGAGCTGGTCCAAGCCATTTCACATAGGAGCAAAATCTCAAAAGACGAGGCAGCGAAAGTTCTTAACAAAATCACTTCCCACATCACTGAAGCATTAGCAAAAGGCGATGAAGTGAAGATCAACGACTTCGGCACGTTCCAGCTGGCCGAGAAAAAAGAGCGGAAAGGCCGCAATCCGCAGACCGGCGAACCCATCACCATCGCCGCATCCAAAGCGCCGCAATTCAAAGCAGCGAAAGTACTGAAAGACATTCTTAACGAAAAAAGCTTCATTGAAAAATTTGTCTCAACCGGAAAACTCAACGAGGAAGAGGCAAGCGTCCTCACGTATGTCTTCGAAGAAAGCCGGAAAGCGAAAGAAGCGGGCGACGATGCAAAAGAAGGCAAGCTCGTAGAAGTAAAAGCAATCGCAGAGGCGCTCGGCATGAAATATCCAGAAGCGGAAATGATTGCGAGCCGGTTGATCGGGAAGAAGATCTTGAATACGAAAGTGTTCACGAGCCAGATTGATGAAGTGTTTTTGAGAGGGAATTACCGGAAGTATTTATAAGAACTAAAAAATTCAAAGCGCTTCAGTTTATATAGCTGAAGCGCTTTTTCTTGCAACTAGATTACTTATTGATCAAATCTTGCAGCTGTTTCACTGAGAACTCTCGAACCGGATAAGGCTTGCTGCTATTTTGGTGGTTGAAAATGTAATGAGTGCCACCTGATACTTTGACGCGGAATTTCCAATGCGGCCGGCCGGAGCTGTTGATCACATATTGATCGGCAGGCATCATTTCACGAATAAAGCGGTCAAGATCGGCAACGAGCAATTTGTCGAAAAAGCAGAGAACAAGAAATCCTTTGCATGTTCTTTCTTGATAGCGATCCACGGATGATTTGCTTAAGTCAAACCAATTATGCTGATTTTGAGCAGAGGGCGAAAGTACAAAAAGCCCTTCTCATAAAAACACAGCGGTATTCGAGACTTGCCTTAAGCGAAGATCTTGCGTCAATACATGCTTGTTCACATTCATCGAACTTTGTTTATCGGTCATGTTAATTACCCCTTTCACATAGGGGTAGCTATCCCCTCTTAAAAACGTGAAGATTATAAATAGATTTAGATACAATTATAATGTAATTCCAATTAAATGTAATCAAACAGATATAATCATTATATGTGAATAAGTAGAAAATTGAGGAAGCATCCATGTACTAGGAAGAGTCATCACAGACGACAGTAAAAGTATTTGTGTATAAAGAGGATTGAAAATCTTGAAATTTACGTGAGAAATCAAATGTTTTGAAGCAAAGTAAGAAATTTGTAAGGGAAAGTAGACAGGATGCAATATAAAAAATTAATAAGAGATAACATACGGAAAATAATTAAAAGCACCGGAAAAGAATTCTCTATGTGCATGTTATCTGAAGAAGAATATCGAATTGAAGAAAAAAATTACGAAGAATTGGAAGAATACTATAATGCAAGTAAAAAGCGGCGTTGAAAAAGTTAGCAGATATTATAGAGTTAATTCAAGTTGCAGTAGAAATCATTAAGCTTCTTCTTTACAGTTGTAAAAATTTTGAATATAAGGGAGATAAAATAGAATATTTAAAAATGAGTTCTTTAATAGATGTAAAAGACTAATTTAAAAAAGCTGATAGAAAAGAGGAGAGTTGTGGCTGAAGGCTGGAAATTAAACGAAGGTAGTGTAACTTATGAAACGGTTACAGAAGATCAACTTTGGACTGTTATAGTTAAAACCCTCTCATCAAAGTCTATGAAAACTACTACATATAAGTTCGCCTTATTAAGGGCGATATTAGAGAACATATATAAAACAAACTGCAATCTCGAAATTTCCTTTACTCAAATTGCACAATCCTTTGCAAAGTTATATTGGAATTTAGTAGTTCGTAATGGCTATTCTCAAGGGAATAATGCACAAATTGAAAAAGAATTAAAGGGATCACAAATAGTTTTTAACATTCCTGAAGGATTATCTTTTGAGTCTATTAATGAGAATCAACAGCAAGGAATTATAAAAAAAGTTGAGAATAAAATAATTAACAGGTACGTTGTGGGGGCCTTGTTCGAAGATACCAATAGAATAATATATAGTTTTTCAAAAAAAGAAAAGAACATCACTTTAACACAATCAAGTTTAGAATTTCTACTTAAGCATCAAACTACTATATTTAAACTTATAAATTATGAATTAGCTAAATTTCTTCATGATAAAAACCCTTATATTTCTAGAGGAATCGTATTAGAAGAAATTGAAAATATAACTAAACGTGAATCCTTACAACAGTATCAGCATATGATATTAAAGAATGCTGGAAATAAATGTTTTTATACAGAAAAAGAACTAACTACGACAACTAGATCTATTGCGGTAGATCATTTTGTGCCATGGAGTTTTGTGCATACAGATGATCTTTGGAATTTTGTTCTTACTTCTCAATCTTTAAATTCAAAGAAAGGAAGTAAGCTACCAGCTGAAAAATACCTTGAGAAGCTTCACCAGCGCAATCAGATTTTTCTACAAACAGGAGACGTTCATGTGAAATACGAAATGGAGAAATATAATTTCCAGTTATTTAAAAAACTATACGAATATGCTGAAATAAATGGGTTTGAAAAAGGATGGACTCCTTTTTGAAAGATAAGAAGTTCTTAGAGATAAAGGAGAATGATATTGTTGATGAATGAAATGCCCCCAGATGGTTAACACTAAAGTAGTGATCTCATCTGGGGGCATTTGTAACGTTCTCATCTGTAACTTCATAACTCTTTAAAAACATCCAAATCTTCCTTAATAAGCTGAGGAGACATCGAAAATCTTACAGTAGATCTAATCTGTTCCAATGTAAGCCCTATAGCCTGCAGCACATGGGAAGGCTTACTCGAACTACAAGCCGAACCAGTCGAAGCAGCAATCACTGGTGCAAGCTGTTTAAGCAGTAGCTCATTATTAATACCTTTGAATTGAACATTTAATATACCGGGAATTTTATTAGAAACATCATTGTTAAAAACAATTACTGCTGCAAACTTTTCTTTTAATATCTTGGTAAGATAATCCTCATTTTCTTTTAATCGCTCAATATTCTCTGGCATTCTTTCTTTAGCTAATTCGGCTGCTTTTCCAATACCGACAATCCCTGGGACAGCTAAAGTTCCGCTTCGAATATTGTTTTCTTGACCGCCCCCGTGATAAAGAGGAGTCAGAGGAATTAGCATATCATACTGATCTTTTTTAATGTAAACACAGCCAACACCTTTTGGACCGTGAAATTTATGAGAAGAACAAGAAAGAAAGCTGACCCCAGGATAGTCTTCCAAATTAATATCTACTTTTCCAATTACTTGTGTAGCATCAGTATGGAAGAACACATCCTGAACTAAGCAGTAATCAGAGATTTCCTTAATATTATTCAGTGAACCCAATTCATTGTTACCCCAAATAACAGTAACTAAAATAGTGGAGTCTTTAACGGATGTCTTAAATTCTTCTAGATCAATTCTTCCATATTGATCAACAGGAAGATAAGTTACTTCAAATCCTTTGGTTTCTAAATATCGACAAGTTTCTAAAACAGAAGGATGCTCAGTTGCTGTAGTAATGATATGGTTCCCTTTATCGGAATAGTAGTCAGCTACGCCTTTGATAATCATATTGTTTCCTTCCGTTGAACCACTAGTGAAAATAATTTCTTTTGAAGAGGCGCCTAGTAAATCCGCTACTTGTTGTCGAGCTGATTCCACAGCTTTATTAGAATTGACAGCTTGCGGATAGTACTTACTGGAAGGATTACCGAATTCTTCTTTTAAAAATGGCAGCATAGCTTCAAAAACTTCGGGATCAACTTGTGTAGTAGCACTATTGTCTAAGTAAAGCATTAAATGTTTACACCTCCATATTTAAAAGATTCAAAAGGAATTTTTCGTAGTTTCCGGCATATTTATACTCATTTTCTAATAGACTTATTCCTCTTTCTAAATGAGCATTAAATAGATTCGGAAAATATTCTTCATCACTAATATTTTTCATGGCGTGTTGTCTGATCAAAGCTTTAAAAACATAATCATTTTCACCAGTCATAGCATTTCGATGAATTTCTAATCCAGTCTTATCTTCAACTGGAATAGGCAGTGAAGGGTCTTTTAAAGACAATGTTACTGCCAGTCTAGATAGAATGTTCCAAGTAAAGCCTGTAGCAGCTTGTAAAGAAAGTAGCTTTTCTTGAGCATTTGCAGATGTTTTTAATCTGAAATTCATATTTTGACCTCGCGATCTTTAAAAGGGAAGTATTTATTATGAATATTGGTAGAATTTCTTTCTACATCAAAATCCAATGTATATTCTTGAGCAATATGTTCTTTTAATATGTTGTAATGTACTTCGTCTATTTCCGTATCAGTAGACAATATGATAGCTTGTTTCCCCATATTTGGAATGAAATCTTTTAAAAGGGAAGCTTTATGAGTTTTGTCGAGTCTTCCAAGCAATGTATCGAAGATAAACGGAACTCTTCTTCCAGAACATTGGAAGATAGACCAAATAATAGAAAGTAATAAGATTTGCTTTTCTCCAGCTGAAAGAGTACTTTTTTCAAGATATTCCTTATTATGATCTAGTAATCGTACTTCATAAGTTTGGGGATCAATCACGATAGATGATACATAATTTTGCTTACGTAAAATTCTTTTAAGCATAACAGAAGCTTCGAATTGAACTTGTTGAAGTTTTTTCTGCAACTGTATTTCTCTAAAGCGGCGACTTAGAGCAATGATTTTTTGTGATTCTAAAAATGAGCTAGAGGTTTTTTCACTGTCTTTTAGCAAGTGGCGAACCTTGTCTAATCCAGTTAGAACATGATTTAAACTTGAGTTCAACTGTGACAACAAAGTTTCTTCTGCTTTTAATTCTTCATTAATAACAGCAAGATCATTTTGGATTTTTTCCATTGCGATCAACATCTCTGAAAATTCATTAGTAGTATCGTTGATTTTAAGTTTTTCTCTGAGTACTCTAAGTTCCTGAAGCTTAAGGTTATTTTGATTAATTTTCCCTATATATTCAGCACGTGAACTATTAGCTGTTTTAATATACGTATTTTCCACCAGGCTACTTTCCGAGAATGAAGCACCGTGAACTAGTGGAATGTCCTTTTGAGGTTTAATAGAAGATAATAAACCTGCTTTTAAAGTATCCATTGAAGCAATTGAAACAGGGTGACCAAGGGAATTTAAAATTTGTTCCAGTTGTTCAATGTTTAACTTTGTATCTAATACTTCAGCAAAGTGGAGAGACTCTTCACTTGCGATTTGTTTTCGTACATCGTCAAGCAAATTCAATGATAAATGGAAGGGAAGAGAAGAAGAAACAAACTCCTTTATACTTTCGGAGTTCTGTTTTCTCTCATATTCTAAAGTATTTATCTCTTTTAAAATTTCTTCTCTAGCTGTTTTAGCAAGGCCGCCATTTTTTTCGAAATCGTTTTTATACTGTTTATATTCATCGTTTAACATTATTTGTTTTGCTCGTAATTGTTCTGCTTTTTCAGTAGAAAAGAGAATCTTTTCTTTTAATGCTTTCTCCTGAGAATTAAGCTCATATAGTTCGCGTTCAGCAGACTCCATTTTCTTTAAATCAATAGATTGGTTAGAATATGTTTCTAAATCAGATTCTAACGTCTCGAATATATCTAAGTTAAAAACCACTTTTGATAGTTTCTTTAAATAGCTTGATAGTAAATCTTCATTTACAATCCTCGAAATCTCTTCTCCATCAAACAAACATAGATCCAGCAATTGAGGAGGCATAACTTCTTTCAATTTAGATTGAAAAAATTCTTTTTCTTGTTCGGAAAGATGATGACCATTAGCCACCAAATCATAAGATTCTTTTAGACTGTTATTTTTGAAACGCCAATGTCTGTATAAGATGTAATCTGTTTTTTCATAACCATCCACCAAAGTGAAGTTCAATTTAATCTTGAAATTATTTTCTCCCACTTTTTTAGCGGCATTGTTGAGTAAACTGCTCACTCTTTTAAAGTAATCATTGCTATCATTTTTATAACCAAAACCAAAAGATCCAAATAACCCCACTTTAATTGCATTTAATAAAGTAGTTTTTCCTGCTCCATTTTCTCCACCGATTAATATCACATTGTTATTAGAAGAAGTTCTAAGATCGAAAATATTGTTTCCTCTATATGCACCGATATTTGTTAAGTGTATTTCGTTTAATATCATATTTTCGCCTCAATTTTTGTTTTTAAAGATGTAAGTAATCTTGTTTTAAAGTTTTTCCAATTTCGTCCATTAACCCTCGGCGAACTTTATAGCCTGAAAAGTCTTTTTCGATAGAGACTAACTTTTTGATGGTGTTCATATCAACTTTATATTGTTCTGCTAAAAGTTCTAAATCCGAAATCTGTTCTTTATCAAATAATGGGCGGTCATCGATTTCCCAGTCTAAAGAATATCCCATAATATCTTGGAATAGCTGTGGCAGTTGATCTTCCCAGTCGCCATGGTCAAACCAAATTTTACGAATCTCTTTTAGCTCTTCAGTGCGAATTAGTTCAAAGTGAGGGTCATCCGGATGTTTTAAGTTTTTCTGAACCGTTAATAGTCTTGAAAGAATTTCTTTGCGTGCTTCTAGAGTATAAGGTCCTAAACCGAGTTGAGAATATTTTTTTACCATTTTTCCATCCAAAGCTTCTTCTTCAGAAATCACAAGAATTTGCGGAACTTCCCCTTGGCTTAAATCAATATTATTGATTGTTAGATACTCATTAAGTTCGGCTTTATTTACTTGTACAAAATTTTCAATAGGAATGTATTGTTTAGCACGATTAGATTTTTTGGGAATAAAAACAAATTGATCGCCGTCATGTTCTTCCACTTTTACATCGTTGTAATAAATTTGACCGTGTCTTCTATACTTCATTCGCATTGTACGATCATCTCGAATATCAGCAAGCCAATTTCTGAAATCTAATAAAGGTTTCATCCAATCATGTCCACTTTGAATAAATCCGTTTAATGCTTTGTCTTCATTAACTACTGTACAAACCCAGCATCCGAATCTACTATTTCCACATGAACCAGCACTTTCTTTAGTTGATTTATCAATTACAAGTGGACATTCTCCACTGTTAGAATCTTGATATAACTGGTGTAGTTCATGATTGTCATCGCCCCAAGGAGAAGGGTAATTTAAAAGATAATCCCAAACGTCATCAAGTGTAAAGTGACGAATTGGAGCATAAACAAATGCATTGGATAAAGTTGAATGTTTCATAAAAGTTTTTCCGTCTACTGTGTGGGAGCGTATAGAATTTCCTCTTGTAGCACTTTCATCTTCCCGGACACCCAATACCATAGTGACTTCTCCAAAAATGGAAACTTTATCTTTTACAAATTGGTTAGCAGGATCAATTTTCAAGCGGTCTGTACACCATCTAAATTGTTGATTTGGAGAAGGGTAACCTTTACCTATAATGCTTACCCAGAATGATTGAGACATAAGTGGTTTAACTTTATGTGTTTCGATTGGCAGGTTTCTAATTAAAGCTTCATCCTGAATTCGTCTCAAGGTTTGATTGATTGAATTTATGATTAGAGGAGTTTCTACTAATGTATCTGAAGAAATGACATATACCTTTTTGTGCAACTCATCTTTTGGTAACTCGTCTAAAGCTTCAAATACTAGTTGAACTACAACAGTAGAATCTTTTCCTCCACTATATCCAACGACCCAAGGACGATCATCTTCTTTATATGCGCTCTTAATATATTCTTTTGCATCGTTAATAAAAGATTGTTCTTTATTTAAAAAATTGCTTATTATGCCCATGCTCATTCTCAGGCACCTCCATTAAAAAATTTTTTCTCTATTTGCGCTTCAGCGTCAGTTAAGGGTAGCCCTAGTAATTGTTTAATACGGTTAGATGTTAGCTGTACAGTAGATGATGTTTTTTGTATTCTTCCATTTTGATTAAAAGACCGATCTAACCAATCTGTAGTATTGCTCCGGCTCCAATCAAGATCAGATAATTTTGTTACGTATTTTTCCCAGTCTTCTTCATGATAATTCTTTAAGTAATTACCGAGCAAACCAATTGCTTCGACAAACACACCATGTCCTAATATGTAGTTTGCTCTTAAGTCTCTTGGAGATAACTCTTTCCTTAAAACCATGTTCCATTCTACTATGGATTCACAGAGGAGTTTCCAAAATTCTTTTAAAAAACTTTCTTCTTCACTAGTAATTTCATCGCCCTTAGTTTTTCCAAGTAATTTTAAATTGGCGTTAAACAAGTGATTTAAAGCCAAAATTTTTGGTGAATTTTTGGAAAGTGAAACACGTTCTTTGTCCGTATAACGAGTTAAAAGTGGTATAGCGTTTATAATATCTTTTGTAACCATAGCGAGTTGATCACGATAATCGTAAAGAATACCGATAGATGAAGTTGTATTAACTGCATGCCTATTAAGATCTGAGAATATTTGTTGAGAGTGTTTAAGTCCAACGTCATGAAAAAAGACCACTGAAATTGTCTCATTACCTAATTCAGGTGATATTTTTAAAGCTTCTTCTATAGCAGCCCGTCTATGTTGACCATCGTTTATTAAAAATCTTGCATCTAGAGAAACTCTTAATTGTCCTAGGTCTTGAGAGGATGGGTTCTGATCAAAAGGGAAAAATTCGATTTCCCCATCGATAGAGGCAGTGATTGAAGAAAACACATAATCTTTTTGATTTTCTACTATATAATTTGTCATTTCTGGAATGCGCGATTTATTTAAAATTCTTTGGGCTCTATGTTCTGGTGGAATTTCTTCCTCATCGAATAGAAAAATTTTCGGAATAATTCTTAAAGGACACATAACTACAAAATATTCTTTATTCGCTTGAACGCCTTTAAGGGCAGGAAATGTATAACTAAAATTAGAGTCCATAGAAATTTCTCCTTTTACGTACGTAATATAAAATATTATATGCTTCTTTTAATAAATCTTCAATTATTTAATACTAAAATGCGAACATTTATTCTTTATATTAGAGCACAATAAATCTCCTAATTATGAGCAAATATATGTTAAAATTATACTAAAGATAGAAGGCATTGGAGTGATAATATTGCAGAGTTATTATAAACATGAATTTTTATTTCAGTTTTTAGAGAAATCTATTCCATATGCTAGTCAAGCAGCATTTAAAATGGAGCAATTATTTTTTACTGACTCAGCTAGCGCTATAGTGAAAGCTCGTTTGTTTGCAGAAGAGGTTTTAAAAGAAGTATTTAAAATCGAAAAGATAGATACTACTTATCTAACAACTTTTTATGATAAGGTTTTATATCTTTCAAATAATGAATATATAGTAAGAGAAATTCAGCATGCATTTGACACTATTCGTCGATCCGGCAATAAAGCTGCTCACGATGGAACGTATGAAGATATAATGGCAGCTTTTCAGTTACATAAAGAAATGTATAAGATTGCGGTTTGGTTTTATGAAATTTACACCTCAGAGCAAGAAATAATACCACCTTATAGACACCCAAAGCCAAATGCCAGTCCTGGAATTGAAGATATTAAAGATATAATAAAGAATGCATTGGAAGAAAATAATATAATATCGAACAATTCCTCAAAATATGAAGAAGCTGATACTTCTTCAAAGGATACACCTTTGAAAGAAGAAGAAAATAAAGAGCCTCACAGTAAGCGGGAAGTTGAGAATGGAGAAGGGCGTAAAGAAGGAATTAAAGATGACTCAGCGTCAAATATAAAAAAGAATAAAGTGAATATAGTAGAAGATAGTTCGTTATTGAAAGAAGTATCGCGTTTAAAAGACTCTGCAAAAGAAGCGATTGAAAATGCTAATGAATTTAGTGGATTTAAAGAATACATGCATGTTGACAGGAAAATTCAACTAGATCTTGAAGACGTTCTCCTAAAGCAAAGTCATAAGAATGTTGCAAGCCTAATTTTATTATGCGGAAGTGTCGGAGATGGGAAATCTCATTTACTCGCGTATATGAATAAGAAATATCCTGAAATTATGAGAGAGTATTTTATTCACAACGATGCTACTGAAAGTTTCTCTCCAGGTAAAGATGCTCTAGAAACTTTGGAAGAATTATTACTTCCCTTTTCTGATGAAAGGATCGACTCAGCCACTGAAAAAACTATTCTAGCTATTAATTTAGGGGTACTACATAATTTTGTAAACCTTGATCACAAAATGGCTAGTTTCAGCAAGTTAAAAGCTTTTATAGAAAGCAGTAATCTTTTTTCACAGAACATCGTAACAAATTTTGAGATGAATCAGTTTAATCTTTTTAATTTTACAGACTACCATTCTTATGAACTAACTGCAGATGGTCCAGTTTCTGAGTTCTATCAATCTTTACTAGACAAGGTATGTAAGGAAGATGAGAATAATCCCTTTTATCTTGCTTATAAGAATGATAAACAAAGAAATTATCGGACAATGCTTCATGAGAATTATGATTTTTTAAAAAATAAGTTTGTGCAAAAGCAAGTTATTTCTCTTTTAATTCAAACGATTGTTAAGAAAAAGCTAGTGATTTCGACAAGAGCATTTTTGAACTTTATGGCTGATATATTAATTTGCGAAAACTTAGATCCGATTGATGAATTAACCAATTTCGAAAAAATTCAAAATGCACTTCCTACTTTGTTATTTAATAGTGCAGATCGCTCTCTTGTATTAAAGACTATCACTTATTTCGACCCTATCCATTTCAGAACATCTACTACTGATCAGTTGATTATCGAGTTGAATACTTTAAATGATTGGAAAGCTATTAATGACGAATATATTAATGATGAAATCTCTCGTAAATGGTTAAAATACTTTGAGACAAATAATGAATTACTCCCTGAATTGTTCTCTGAGTATTTTGAAGGATTTATAAGAATTGTCTATCTAATAAACGTAAATTTTGCCAAATCTATTCGCGATGAGGCTTATGAAACTTATATGGTCTCACTTTTTCACTTCAATACAGGCGATATGAAAAAGATCAGAGATTTTTACGAAAAGTTTAAAGATATTATTTATCAATGGAAAGGCACTTTAAAAAAGAATTATGTGCTGATGAGTCACCCCTTTGATAAATATAAATTAGGACAAAGCTTTTCGGTTAAACCGGTGATAACTCATATTAATAAAAGGGAAGATTTAATCCTTTACACATTCAAAGCTGCTATAACAGTAGGCTATAAAAATGAAAATACGACAGAAGAGGCATTGTTAGATATTGATTATCCTCTGTATTCGCTTTTATCTAAGGTAGCTAATGGATATAGACCAAATAAAAGTGATGAAGATGATGCAATAAAGTTTACTGAATTTCTTGAAAATGTAATGAAGTTTGGGAATAAACATAAAGAGCTGCTAATTAATTTCCCACGGGAAAATAAGTTTTACAAAATTAAGCGTGATGATTTTGGATCATTAGTTTTTGAGAGGGAGTAGAGTATGCCAGAAATAATTGATCGAGAGTATTTAAAAAATCTACTCATTGATAAGAAAAAACATGATACTGGTCGAATTGCAGATGTATTGCCTTTTCAATCTAAAAGAACAGATAATTTAAATACTCAATTTCATAAAATGATTGGGGAATATGTGAGACATATTACGGAAATAAGAGTCGATGAAAAGGCTATTTCCAGTGATTTACGTGAATTTGAATCTGGAAAAAATATTTTAAGCGAGCACATAGCTTCAAAAATTGACTTTGAAGATGATGAAGCAAAATATGATTTTATAAGATTTATTGATGAATATTTATTTAACCAAGAGCGTATG
The DNA here is from genome assembly GCF_057031095.1 of Planococcus alkaliphilus. Taxonomy (NCBI): domain Bacteria; kingdom Bacillati; phylum Bacillota; class Bacilli; order Caryophanales; family Caryophanaceae; genus Planococcus; species Planococcus alkaliphilus. The sequence continues at coordinate 3,363,448 of NZ_CM168060.1, read as the reverse complement.
AATACAATTCATCCTTACTTATTTAACTTTGTACCTATCGAGAAAAAGTTAACAAATGAATTTGGCAAGTACGCTCGTTTTTTACAAGATACTTTGTTAAAAGGTGATCAAGAAATCTCGGAATTCTTCAACCAAAAAGAAGCCGAAGATATTTTAACAGAATTGATTATTACTAACTTAGATATATTGACTAAAAAATCGATGACTTCAAGTCTTCAAAAAGGCAGATATCAACCGCTCTTAGGTTATATCTCGGATTTATATAAAGAAGATCTAAGATTTTTAAGCAAACATAAAGAATATTTCATTCAAGCATTCCCTCAACTAACTCATTACTATGCGTTTATGTATGCATCTCAACTCTTATGGAATTTTGAACAGTATGAAAGAGGAAGTATGAGAGAAGTTTTTCCTTTTTATTATGCGTTCGACTGGGAGTCAGTTACCAAGCGAAGAAAAGTTGCTAACTCTCTAGTCGGATATAAATTTATTCAAGAAAAAGCGGAAAATTTATTTCCTCATATTCACACATTATCTCAATTAAGCCATAACAAACTTAATGATAGGTATTTTGAAGAGGAGCCCTGGTCATTCATGTCTTATCATGAGATCTATAATAATGTAATGGAAAAAGGGGAAGAGTATTCTTCCCAGTTTTTGAAAGATATAAATAATTGGATAACAGATTACTCTGAATGGGCAAAAATACGCCAGCCTTTGGAAGCAGGAACCTTAGAAGGGGCATTCAGAAACTTGTTTGAATGCTTAAAAGAAGGAACTAGTACTACTGTAGCCATTAAATATGGTAAAAACATAGAAGATTTGGGTTCGTCCATGTTTCTCAAGAGAAGAGGAAGCATTGGCTACGTTCTAAATTTAAAACACGACTTTATATTAATGCTCGTAGCAATATCTGTTAAAGACAAAAGAATACCATTAAATTTATTATATAAAGAGTTAGAAAAAAGAGGAATTGCTTTAGATTATTACTCGCGACAAGAACTTGTAAGTCTTTTAGATTCACATAACATTCTCGACAAAAAAAGTGATAGTGGTGATGCTCAGTATGTCAAACCTATTTTATAAATATATATCTTCACTCTTAGTAGAGTATTTCAACCATACAGAACTAAATGCGGGTGATCGTTTCTTCCTACGTTTAGATCAGCCATCAGATGTAGCAAAGCTTATACAGGTTATGCAAGAACACGAGACAGCTAAAGAGTTTCTATACCAACATGACCTTGGAGAACAATATAAAACTTTTTCGCTTCCTTTCGGAAAGGTAAATTTGGTTGTGGCAAATACTTCCGATTTCGTTAAAGCTGATTTTTTGGTAACTTTACGCAATTTAGTCGGAGAGCAAAAAGGCGAATTTCAAGATACAATTTTATTAAGTATTGTTTCTGAACAGTTAGATTCTATTCAAGGGGGGAGCAGCGATCTTCAAAAAGAGGGGATGCCTCTTCATCCACGTTCTATTTTTCAAGGTCTTAAAAATGATATAGAAAAGAGTGATTTAGATAAAACTGAACAGATCATTCTTATTGAAAATTTAAATAACCTTTTAAAAGAACAAGAAGTACAAAGAATTACTTTTTTTGAATTTGAAGATATTTTTACAACTCTCCAAAAAGGAAGAATTGAAGACGAAGATTATTCTAAATTTGGTTTATTTAAAGATTCCGATCTTCAAACTTTTAAAGGAAAAGAACAGCAAAAAAGATTAAATGAAAATCGACGGTTTTTTGAGTTTGTTAAGCAGACACACGATTTCAACTACGACGAAGAGACTCTTCAAAAAATGTTTTCTCCTCAAGGAGCTAAGCAATTGAAAAGTGAAGAATGGCAAAAGACTTCCTTTGCCACAGTTAATAAATTCCATGAGGATTACCTTAGCGGTTTAAAGGATATTAAATTAGTTTATAAAAACTTTAAATTACCAAAAGGTTGCGAATTGTGGGATCGATCAATTACAGAGACAACAGCAGGAAAAAGAAAAAGAAATATAATCATTTTTAATCCTGAGGGTGTTTCAGAAGTAGATTTTAGAATTGATTTTGAATTGCAGGGGAAAATTAATAAGATGGATCCTGCTTACCTTACTGTTGATATAAAAGATTCTAGTAAGTTGAATATTAATGTAGGTAAAAATTATATTTCAGGTGTTGCCACAAACTCTGCTGTGAAGCCGTTATATTTTAAAATAAAATATCAGCATGAAAAGAAAGCTGCGTTAAGTGCCGAATTTAATGTTTTAATAGTGCCTTTTCCGTCTAGATTTCTCGACGATATTAAGTCATCATACACGATCGAAACAAAAAAAGAGTATATTTCTTTAAATTACGAAGAAGGTAAACTTAGTTTCGGTGAAGGGCCTTCTGAGAAAGAAATAAGTATTGAGAAAAATGATGAAGTAATTCAATTTACAAATGAAGAAAGGGTAATTTTATCCCCTCAGGCTGAAGCATTCAATGATGATGAGAAATTATTTCTGACATTAAATTTTGAATATATGCCTTTAAAAATAGTGTTAGAAAGTGCTCTTCAATCTTCTGTTCCTATTGCAGGCGCTAAGTTATGGGAACAGATACGAGAAAAAAATGAAGACGTAAAATGGACCAAAGAGAATAATAGGTTAGAGCTAGGCAATCGTCAATATTATATTCATCCAGAATATAAAGAGTTCATCTATTGGGAAGAACGTTGGATTGAAAATGGATTTAGACACGGAAAGATTGTTGGCGAAGAATTAATTCAGGAAGAAATACAATTAAGCGAAGAATTAAGTGAAGCATATAGTCGATATTTAAATGTCTTTAAAATAAAAAAAACTATTTCTAGTTTCTCCACAATTTCAGAGGAATTAAAAAATAGAGCTGAAGAATATATTTCTGTTTACAATAAAGAAATCGCTGATTTTCAAGAAGGGTTACCCGCTGGTAAAAAAGGTGTGGATTTATTCAAACTTGGTACTCTAGTAACCAACGAAATGATTTACTTCACGCCTTTTCATCCATTGATGATAGCATACAAGTTGAAAGTGTTTGAATTGCTCAAACAGGAAGAAGTAGATAATAGTATCTCACATCGACTAAGCGCTGAAGCATTAATTCCCTACATCAATGATTTAAACAGTAATGAATTATTTAAGTCTGATCACCAATTATCTGCACCTGAATGGTTGGTGTTTAAATCTGTAAAAAAAGTTACTGTATCAGATGCAAATCAATATTTAGCCAAGTTGGTTACTGATAAATTGGCTCAGTTTAGAGAGCATTTCGCTTATCTTTTTATTGAAAAGTCAGTTGCTCCTATCAAAATTAATATAATTAATATTGAGAATGATTTAGAAGTGTTGAAAGGGATTTTGCAATGGTTAATTGGAGAAATTTCAAGTAGACAAACTAATGTAAAACCGATGGAAGTCACTTTGTATAAAACTGGTGGAGAAGACTCTGCATTTGACGAGTTTGCATTCATCACATCAGTGGAAGAATTCGAAGAAAAATATGGAATTAAGCTAAATCGAATAGCTGCTTATGAACCGGAAGACGTCTTGCGGCTACTAAGGGAGAATATGTCATTCTACAAAACCCATAACTTTGAAAAGTTAAAGTATGCTCATATATCTTTTTATAAAATGCATGCTCAACAGGAATTTGCAATCCAGTCTGTTGCAAAAATGAATACAGGAATTTCATTAGATGGCCTATATACCAGTGTTCCTTCTATGAAAGATAAGGAACTATATAAAAGTGGATTTGGACTAAAAGGGTATAAAGTAGATGAGAACAACTTAGTAATTTCAACGGCTGCTTATCTAAATGAACTTGCTTCAAATTTAGGGAATTACGGAAGTAATAGTTATAAAAAAGGTGAAGTTCTCCTTTCAACTACTAGAACCACAGATATAGATAAACTTGAAAAAGTATTCGAATCATCCTATTGGGTTACATTTGTCGATCCGGCAGTAGATCTAGAATTTTTCAATGATTACAGTGATGATTTGGTAGTAATTCATTATAGTGATCAATATTCTTCGTCAAGCCGATTCGATGCTATAACAGTCACAAAAAAGGCAACACAGTATTATGCTGTTATAAAAGAGTTTTTAAGCCATAAAGATGTAGATGGCACAGAAGAAAATGTACTGAATACAATTAAAGCTTTTAATACTTTTAATGGTGAATGGCTCCTAAGGATTATTGGAAGTAAAGGACATTTTGATCGAGAAAAGCTAAGCATTATCTCTGCTATAAAATATGCGATTTCATATTTTGATCATTCGAATATTCTTTGGGTACCTATAAGTATGGAAGAAATTCTTCGAGTAGCAGGAGCCGTGAGTTTGAATAAAAGAGATGGTATTTTCACTGCTAAAAACTTAGGGGTCACGGGGCGTCATAGCGATGATCTTCTGCTGCTTGGGCTGGAAAGTATAGAGGATGAAGTTTATCTTCACTTTTACCCAGTTGAAGTGAAAATTGGCATTAACAGCAACGATGTAATGAAAAAAGCTCTAGAACAAGTTCACAAGACTAAAAAAGTTATTCTAGATACTTTAACTGGTGAAAAAGGAGAGAGTTTTACAGGTAAGTTTTATAAGAACTTTTTTGTCCAGTTATTAATTGCCAATGCTAGAAAGCTAGAAATAAGCAACTTATGGCCACAAAAAAATTATCATATATCTGATGACATGGTAGAAAAACTTTTGAAAGCAGAATATAAAATTGGAGAACACCTTACACCATTTATTGGAGAAGGTTCAGTTCTCTCATTTAAGAAAGAAGCACATGTAAGAAGTGTAAACAAAGAAGATAATGTATTAATTATGAACTTGCCGGAACAAGACGGTTATGAAGGTTTAGTCAAATCAATTTCGGATTTATGGAACTGGATTCAACGGGAAGAAACAGACTTCGTGAAAGAAGATATGCTATCTACTCTTTATAGACCTCAGACTGATTCTAACGCTGTATTAGTCTCTCCAGCGGGAGAGTATGGAGTTGAAAAGAGAGGTGTTTTCTTTAAGAATAATAATGTATATAAGACTAAAGAAACCGTTGGAGAGGCGGATTTAAAATCTCTAGATCATCCTGTAACTGAAGCATATTCTTCTATTAAAGAAAATACAGGACAGAAAATTGAAACCGAAGAACCTAGAATTCCGAAAGTTGAAGCGGATTCAAGGGCAGTGAGTGAACCTAAAATTATTACCGGAGAAAAGCTTGAACCAAATGTGTACAAAGAAAACGAAGAAATTTCCGAAATAAAACCTGAAATTGAAATTCAATCAGAACTTGAAGTGGAAAAATTTTTGGAAGCAGAGAGGGAGCAGTTGGAGGAGAAAGATGAAGTTCAGGCGCTAGAACTCAAAAATACTCGCATTAAAATTGGAAAAGCAGCAAATTCTAATCGAGACATTTATTGGGAATTTGGGAATCCGTCTTTAGCCAATAGACATTTATTAATCTCAGGTGGCTCAGGTCAGGGTAAAACTTACTTTATGCAATGCCTTCTTTTGGAAAAAGCTAAGTTGGGTCTTTCTAGTATTGTTATTGATTATACCGAAGGATTCTTGCCGAACCAGTTAGAGCCGGAATTTGTAGAATACTTGGGGCCTAAGTTAAAACAAAAAGTAGTAATCAGTGAAAAATTGCCGATTAATCCATTCAAACGAAATGTAAGAAACATTGGAGGTCTAGAACTTCCAGAATCTAATACGGATATTGCTGAGAGAGTAAAAAGTGTATTTGCATCTGTGTACAAGAGTCTTGGAATTCAGCAGCAAAACGCGATTTATGAAGCAGTACAAGAGGGTATGAATCTATATGGAGATGCAATGGATTTTAATAAATTGAAAAATTTATTAGATGAGGCAGGAACTAGTTATGCAAAAACGGCTCTATCTCAAATTCGCCCACTAATCGATCGTGATTTATTTGATTTTAGTGAGTCGATTGATTGGAAAAAGGTAACTGATGCAAATGGGGAAGTATTCATTATCCAATTGACACTTTTCCCAAGAGATGTTCAATTAGTAATAACAGAATTTATTTTGTGGGATATTTGGAATTATTCAGTTAGATTCGGAGATAAAAATCATCCCTTGCCTGTTTTAATGGACGAGGCTCAAAACCTAGACCATACTGAAAAGTCCCCTTCTGCACGTATTTTAACAGAGGGCAGAAAGTTTGGCTGGTCCGGCTGGTATGCTACCCAATTTTTGAAATCTCAATTAGGCGCAGATGAACTAGCGAGACTTCAAAATGCGGCAGAAAAAGTTTATTTTCTTCCGCCTGAACAAGAGTTATCAAACGTTGCAGCAAGTTTATCAAAGGATAATAGTGAGAAAAAAATATGGGAGTCTAAGCTAGCTCACTTAAAAAAGGGTCAGTGTATTGTGCACAGTCCAATCTTGAAAGAAAATGGGGAACTATCCACGCCATTACCTACAGTGGTCAATATAAGTCCATTATCTGAAAGAATATAAGTAATAAGCCCGGTATTCTCTATAGAGTACCGGGCTTATTTTTTATAAGATTAAGAGGCGAAGATCTTGCATAGAAGTTTTATTATTATTCAAACGTTGCATTATTCTCAGCCCATTTTCGATAAAAATAATCATGTATTTATGCAACTCGTCATCATTTAAAATATGATTTACTTTTTGAATGGTCAAATGCTTGAACAACAAAAAATCTCTTTCTTTAATGATGTTGTCTGGAATCGTCCATCTATTTTTAGGATCGAAATTTTCAACAGGTAATTCATCTGACGCAATCCCTTTTGCTAAGGCAATATGGATAACAGTTGGTCGATCTAATTCAAGTGCTGCAGTTAATGTATCAAGAATTTCTTTACCTTCTAACGAGAGAAGCATCCTTCTATTAGCCATTACATCATCTCCCGATAAATTCGAAATAACCTTCTCGAATAAGAGTATATTTTTTGGTTTCATTATAATCTAACATGTATTGCTTATGTGAATTATTCTTCATGACAGTTATATAATCGTCCGTAATTTCAGTGTCTGTAGACAAAATAATAACTTGTTTACTTAGGTCATTATAATAATTATTAATTAATTGGTTACGATGGTGACTGTCCAAGCGTCCGAGAGGAGTATCTATTACTACGGGAAGATCTAAATCTGAAACTTTAATTAGTGCCCAAATTAAAGCCGAAGATATCATCTGCATTTCTCCTGCTGAACGATCATTAATGCTAATCTCTTGCATCTTGTCATTAAATAAACGGATTGTGAAAGTATTAATATCAAATTCTATCTTCCCGAATTCTTCTTGCTTTCGGAAAAGCTTTAATAACATCTGTGAGAACTCTTCTTTAATAAAGTTAGCTTTTAATATAGTTACTTCGGAAATATATCTACTTATTGCGGATATAACCGCCTTAGTTTGTTCAAGCTGCTGATTAAGCTGTCCCAGATCACCAGTAGACCCTGAAGAGCGTGTCAATTTATTTGTAATGCTAGTTTTAATGTCATTTTCTTTTTGTATTTTATTATTTGTTGATCTAAGCTGAAGAGTTAACTGACCTACATGTTTAGTGAAACTATCAATCTTCTCATTTTCTATAGCAGTATCTTTAAATTCTGGAGCATTTCTCAACTCTACTTCGGTTGCCTCAAATTCTTGTTCAAGCTTTTCGATTCTATTAATTAAATTCGATATTTCATGGCTATCACGAGTTTGATAGTTTTGTAAAACTTGATAATCTTTAGAAGAGATATCATGGAGCTCTAGTATTTCGTTAGTAGGAGACACTTTAATTTCGTGCTGGTTAATCCAAATATCCTCTCCAATTTGGTTGATTTGACTAATTTGTTCGGAAGTGAGAGATGGAGTAATAGGTATATTCAATAAAGACTCCATAAATTGTCGATAAGGTTTTAGTGAAGCTTGTTTAACAAGCTTTGTATTTCGGACCTCATTCTCCAATTTTAGTCGTTTCTTTAACTCTAAAACTTTATCTTTCAAAATAATTGGGACTATACTTTCTTTTAAAAGAGAATTAAGAGCCTCTTTTTTTTGATCGATTTCGGAGCTGAGTTTCCCCTGCCTTTTTACAATTTCTTCTCTAGAACGAGAGTTCTGCGAATAAATCTTATTCCGTTTGGTTCTTAATACTTCAATTTTTTCTTCAAAATCCCGAATTTTAAAAATGTAATCTCTTTTCTTAGCTTCTAGCTCAGTAAGTTTGGATTGACTCTCTTCAAGTTGGAGTTGAAGTGTATGAGATTGGTTTCCGCGTTGGGCCTTAATAATTTTAGTTTCAATTTCCGCTTTTAAAGTGTTCAAATCCTGAATTAATTGTTGGTAAGAATTCATGCCAGTAATTTTGTGGATAGCTTCTTTCATTTCCGCTTGTTTTTGTCGTACAATTATTTCTTTTACTTCTTCTCCATCAAAAATGAAGAAGGGGGAAGCGTAGTAAGGCATAATTTTATCAATGAGACGATTATATTGTTCAATATTTTGTACAAGATTCTTTTTAGGCATATAAAGTTTAGGGGATTTGATTGTTACTTCTCTTTCATCCATAGTCATCATTTTATAAGCATTAAAGAACCATTTAACTTTTATCGTCCATTCTTCGCCAATATCTGTTTCTAAAACTAAAGAAACGGAACATTCTCTGCCACCTTCTTCATAAAATGTATTATTAATTACGTTAGAAAATATTCTTTTATACTCTTCGTTAGAAATATCTCTTTTTCCATACAATACGTCCTTAATTGCTTTTAAAATAGTGGTTTTTCCAGCGCCGTTTAAACCTCCAATTAATATAATATTCTTTCCTTCTTTTTCTCGCACTTCAGGAGGGATGTATAAATCAACTTGTTGAGTACCATAGTATGTTTTATAGTTGTCAAAAACTATTCTTTTAAAGATCATAGTTTATCACTCGTTTTTTGAGAAAAGTGATAAGTTATCAAATCTCCATATTCTTTTACACGTAAAGATGGAGATTGGATTTCGTAAGACAGAGTTTCTGCACTCTTTAATAGCTGTTCTCCCAAAGCTATAGGGATTTTTTCAGTCATACATATACTCATTAATAAAGCACGCTCTTTCTTTTTAAAGTCGGTCATTAATAAATTCCTCCTAACATTAAAATGTTTTTTTGATTTAATTATATCATATAATAAGCAGATTTTTACAATAACTAATAATTATTTGAATAGACAGAAATTTAATTAAGGCATATATTTTTTAATATTTCTTTTATGAGTAAATGAACATTAAAACTGAAAATATTTTATAAAACTGAAAATATTATTAGCTAATGAGATGATTTATTTTGAAGTTCCCTATTGCACTTAAAGCAACGAAATTTTTTAACTACAAGTTAATTAATAAATGTCTAATGTTATACTTGAATATGAATCTCTAAAGATTTTAAACAAATAAATATTGTATAAGCCATGAACTAATAAATAAAACATTTTAGGAGCGTCATAAAATGAAAAAGAATTATTTGATCTTACTTCTAATGGCAATCTTCCTGGTTGGTTGTACCGACGCAGAAGATGCAGCATCTGTTGAAGAAACAGAGACAGATGTAAAGGAAGTAAGCACGGTTGAAGAAGAAAAAAGCAGCGAAGAAGAAGTGACTCCTGAAGTCGCCGAAGAACCGGCTGCTGAAGAAGAACCAGCAGCTGAAGTTGTCGAAGAACCTGCAGTAGAAGAAACGCCGGCAGAACCCGCGAACGACCTGTTCGCTGGATACACACCGATTGAAGTGGACGGCGGCGATTTGTCCGGACATCGTGAAGCGAATGTCGTGGTCGATATTGGTTTTGGAGACCGGGAATACTGGGCATTCACCAATGAATACGGGCAGCTTGTTCGCGTTGTGGCAAGTGAAATCATTCTTCAAGACGATAATACTGAACCAGTAACTTCGGCAGGCAGATATTACCCGGACGAGGCAAAAGTTCCGGGCGTAGAAAGCGATATTTTAGATGAAGGGCATGTTATTGCAGATTCGCTTGGCGGCGTATCGAACGCTTATAATATCACGCCGCAGGAAAGTACGCTGAATCGTCATGGTGACCAGGCTTATATGGAAGATGTCATCCGTAAAGCAGGTGGCGCCGTGGATTTTGAAGCGATCATCACCTATCCGGATACGGAAACACAGATTCCTTCCCATTACCAATACACGTATACAGTCAACGGCAACAAAGTTGTAGACAACTACGACAACGTGAACCCGGATGAAGTGAACGAATCGCTCGGCTTAACGGGCAGCGATGCTCCGGAACCGGCGGAGGCTGAACCTGAAAGCGCACCTGCAGCACCGGATCCAGCGGCCGGCGGCGACGTTTCGAGCGTTGACACAGACGGCAATGGCCAAGTGACGATCAAGGAAGCGAAAGCGGCGGGCTTCAGCATGCCGATCATGAGCGACCATTGGTTGTACCCGTATATGCGGGATAATGACAATGACGGCATAGTAGGGGAATAATTTTTGAAGATTTACAATGCTTATATAGGAAATAAATTTAACCAGACTGTCTCTTAAGACATCTGGTTATTTTTTTGAGAATACCGAGAGCATAAAATATCTTGTGTAGAGGTAACTGAAATAATTATATACTTTACTAAATGTTCTAATTATAATTATAAAGCAAGGAAAGTTTAAGGAGTTGATAGCTATGCTTGACCGAATTAAAAATAAACTGGTTCCCATGCAGGAGACGGAAGAAGTAGAAAATGTTTATTCGATATTGCCGCCGCCAGGCACTATAATCGGGGAAGCTACTGAAGAGGAAATGGATCAGGCTGCTGCACTTGAAGCCAGGCATATGGCCTTCATGCGATTGCAGGATATGAACATACAATTTGATGGAATGTCCTATAAAGAACTGCTGAAAGACTTTCAGGAGTTTGAAATCGAATCCAGTAAATTCTGGAGAGCGATCTCAAGACGCTTGGTGGTTCCATATGAATGGCCGATCAGAATCGATCACGCTAATGGTCCCATATATATTGGAGAACATGAAATGTTTGAAGAAGAAATAGAAGAAGATAAAGAAATTTAAGAGGCAGTAACCTGCCAACATAAAACAGGCGGAGAAGATGAATGATTTTCTCTGCCTTTTTTGTTATTTATCTTCTGCGTGTGTATATGCATAGTCGTCTTCATGAAGGAGCACCTTTTAAGCTGGTGCAAGCGTCAAATGGATGCTTACGTGTATGCGGGATAACGACAATGACGGGATGGTAGGAGAATAACAACAACGAAAACCAGGCTGCCTTTTAAGGCGCCTGGTTTTTTGATTGAAAAATTTTAGTCATTTATTCCATCAACAACCGAACCGTCTCCCGCGAAATCGCATGCGTATTAATCGGAGACTCAATTTCCCCGTTCTCCGCGCAGCGGATGAATTCCGCAAGCTCGTAATACATCGTATCGAATTCGTGCGGGACGGACAGGTCTTCGGTCCGGCCGTCGCGGTATTTCAAGGTGATACGTTTCGGGTCGCTGATGCGGTCGATTTCGATGGTGCCGTCTTCGCCCTGGATTTCGCTCGGCAGTGAGGAATCGGAAATCTTCGAGTAGGTGACGACCGCTTCTTTGTCGCCGTAGTTCAGGATCATGCTGCCTTGGCCGTCGGCGCCTGTCGACAATCGGTAATCATTGCGGAGAAACGACTCCGGTGCGCCGGCCAGGTGGACGACGGGAGCGATGCCGTAGACGCCGAGGTCCATACGGGCACCGTTGCCGAGTTCCGGCTTGAAGGAATTTTCAATGATGCCTTCTTTGTAGTTGTCGTAGCGCGACGAATACTGGTTGTAATGGAAGAAGAAGCGGCGGACCGGTCCAATCTTGCCGAGATGTTCTTTCATGTTCAGGAACGACGGCGTCACGGTCGACTTCATCGCTTCCATGAACGTCGTCCCGTATTTTCTTGACGCTTCGATGATGCGGCCCATTTCTTCGACGGTCGTCACAGCCGGCTTCTCGCACAGGACGTGGATGCCATGCTCAATCGCCAGGATGCTTTGTTCGGCGTGCAGGGAATTGGGCGACGCGATATAGACCGCTTCGATGCCGCCGCTTGAAAACATTTCAGCCAAATCCGTGTAGACCGAATCGACGCCGTATTTTTCCGCGAACGCGCGCCCTGTTTCTTCCTTGCGGGAATAGACGGCGCCAAGCGTAAAGCCGGGGTGCTGAGATGCGGCTTTCAGGAAGCGGTCTGTGATCCAGTTCGTGCCGATGATGCCAAATTTCATAGATCCTCCTCCTCAAGTGGCTAATGGGTTTGATTCTCTCTTCTATTTTAACTTATATGGTATGGCTTATTCTTTTTTCACTACTGTCCAATGAGGGTCTTTTACATCCTTTTCATTGGGTTTGCGGACAGATTCAATCGAAGCTCTATCGCACGCACCGAATGCCGCATAGTTTCGCTGCGCTTGCCTGAGCGAAACGCCATTCGCTCCACCTTCATAATCCGGATCAGCAAATTGGACGGCATCATCTTCCCAGTAGCAAATTCCGCATATCTCATACGTTCCCGGCGGTTCTTCATCCAATGTGTTGTATCCGCAGCACGGGCAAGTGTATTTCATTTTTTCACCTTCTGTCGTTTTTCTTTATTAAACCACTGCAGCATCCATTTCTTCTATAACTAAACATAAGGTTTTCACAGCTTTTGCTCGTTTAAAGGTTTATTCTTTTTTAATTTCAAGCGTCGAATCAGGAAATGCAGACCGCCGAAAATAAGGGCCATCGCTGTGACTTTCACTAAAGACACTTGTTCGATATAGGGAGTATGTGTCGCACGGTTTGAAGAGAGAATAGACCACCAAACCACTTCTGAAAAATTGGCTGTAGAAAATAAGAACCATGCTATATAAAACAGCAGTACGGTTAGCCAGTAGAATTTCATAAAAACAGCCCCTTTCTAACTTAGACGGACATGGCGCTGGAATGTTACAGCGAGAAAACGATAGGTCGATAGAGAAGTAAGAAGTGAGGGGGTTAGCCTTTTTTTGTGGGAACTTCTGTAAAAGTTTGGCGTTATAATTAACAATAAAAGTTTTTACGGTATATGAGCAAAAGAAAACAATGGAGGAATGTCAATGTGGTTCGTATTAGGGATTATCGCTATAGCCGCAACTTTTTTAAACCTATACCTGTATGCCATAGGCAAAGAGTATAAGCTGGCGATGGCAATGGGGTTGTCCTTCACTGCACTGACTGTTGTGGCAGATTACACGATGGTGTCCGATTGGGTAAAAGCGGAAGATTGGTCTGCTTTACTCGATGTAGTGCCTATAATGTCAAAGGCTCTATGGGTCTTGACACTACTGTCAATACTGATAAATACAACACCTATCCTCTTAGAGATGAAAAACAAGAAGTAATTCCTTGCTGCAACAATGTTTATTTCACTTTTTTCTATCATAAAAGTTGAACGAATAACTTCTCCTGTCGATATTTCATCACTCTACAATTAATATAGTTCCGTTTATGTAGATTTATCGAAAGAACTTTTATCCATTGGCTATTCCTCCCGCAAAAAGGTATCATAAAAGCAACAGACAGAGGCTGGGCGGCAAGGGGTGCCGGCCGGCCCATCATTTGATCAACCGATTTTTGCGGAGGAGGAGCACGACATGCCTTATCAATTAAGAAAGAACTTTAAATTATTCACCTTGAATTCAAATCCTGAGCTGACTCAGGAGATCGCCGCCTTGCTTGGCTGCGAAATGGGCAAGAGCTCGATTAACCGTTTCAGCGACGGGGAAGTGCAAATCCACTTAGAGGAAAGTGTACGGGGGGCGGAAGTCTTTATCGTCCAGTCGACTTCACAGCCGGGCTATGAACATACGATGGAGCTCTTGATCATGATCGATGCGTTGAAGCGGGCTTCCGCCGAGACGATCAACGTGGTCATTCCGTATTACGGCTATGCGCGCCAGGACCGGAAAGCGAGTTCGCGCGAGCCGATCACGGCGAAATTAGTGGCGAATATGCTAGAGACGGCCGGTGCGACCCGCATCATTACGATGGACCTCCATGCACCGCAGATCCAAGGCTTCTTCGATATGCCGGTCGATCAGCTGCTGGGTGAAACGGTCATCGCTGAACATTTCCTGAACAAAGGGCTGGAAAATGCGATTGTCGTAGCTCCGGACAACGGCGGGCTCAGCCGTGCACGGAAACTGGCGAACGACCTTGATGTGCCGATCGGCTTTATCGACAAACGCCGTCCGCAGCCAGGCGAGCCGGAAATCGTCAACATCGTCGGCGATATCCTAGGCAAGAACGCGATCATTATCGTCGATATCGTCGATACTGCAGCGACGATTTCTTTGGCGGCCAATGTGCTGGTGGAAAACGGGGCGAAAGGCGTCTATGCCTGCTGTACGCATGCCGTATTGTCAGACGGAGCGGTTCAAAAAATTGAGGATTCCGCTTTGACGGAATTGGTCGTGACGAACACAATCCATGTCCCTGAAGAAAAACGCACACCGAAAATCACGATTCTTTCCGTTGCGCCGTTGCTCGCAGAAGCGATCGAGCACGTGCACAACGAAAAACCGGTTACGCCTTTATTTGAATAGAGCCGTATTTCGGCAGAGATAAAAAGCACGTCGATTCAAAAGGTCCTAGCGACCGGATGAATCGGCGTGCTTTTTTTAGTTTTAAGACTCTTTTTTTTCAATCACATTTGGTCATTCTTTTATGCTTTGCTGTCCTGTACCGCGATGCTCGCACAGTAGGCGACGAGCGCTCCGTTAAAGTCGCGCAGCGAAATGCCGGTGATTTCCTGGAACTTATTCAAACGGTACTGCAGCGTATTGCGGTGGATATACAGTTTTTTCGACGCGATAGTAGCATTGAATCCGTTTTCGAAAAAAGCGCGTACGGTCTGCAGGATATCCTGGTCGCAGCCGAGTGGATCGAGCACTTCTTTTACGAGGATTTCTTTCAAAGCATCCGGCATTTGTTCCATTAATTGCATGGGGAAAAGTTTCTCCATTGTGTAGAGACGTTCCGAACTTCCATTCATCAATGCCTTTTGGAACCATTCCTTTTCCATCCTGAAATGAAGTGGGAATCGAGAGTCAGCGAGCTGGAATTTGCCAATGTACATCTTCGCTTTGATATAGAAATCACTTTCCAAAGCGTTCATAAAGGAAGAAAAGCTTTCAGAATCGTATGCGGTGCAGGATTTGCTTTCAATTAGAAATGCCTGCTGCGGGGAAATGAATAGCAGCTGAATGGAATCTCCGAAAAATGCGCAGCTCGCTTCTTTGAAATCTTCTTCTCCTATTTTTTGTCCGCTAAAGAATAGCTGAACGACTCGGATTTCCGTTTGGTCAGGCACTGGAGGATTTTCTCCGTTCTCTAAATAAACAAGCCATTTTGCAGAACTAGAAGCCATTTTCTTGGCTGTTTTAATTTCCTGGAACAATGCAGTGAGCAAGGCGTAGTCCCGCTCGCTGACTTCTTTCTCCTGTATTCTGAACCAGCTGCCTTTCTCGGGATGCTGAAAAATGTAAAATCCTTTTACAGCTTTTGCCGGGTATTCTGTAAACTGCTCAAAAGAAGGGAACAAGGTGATCAATTCTTTTATCATAGCCAACACCTCTGTTATCATTTGGTTTTTGTTTTCAAAAATTGTTGAGCAAAAAGCAGAGAGATATAAAAGCTTCTCAGGATTTAAATGGCACGTGAAAACGCCTCAAAAAAATAAATAAAAATAAATAGTCAAAATACATTGACTATTTAAAATACTATAGCATATAATATTAAATAATATAACGTCATATGACGTTATAAATTATGGAGGTGTTGAAATGAAACAAGAACAAGGTACATTAATCGAAGAAACAGTAGGCGGAATCATCAATGATATACAAGGAGTGGCGATGAAACCTGAGCACGCTGTACAGATTGCAACCGTCGTAGAAGCTGTAAAGGCACGTGACATCAAGAATGTTTATTTTGTAGCATGCGGTGGTTCGATGGCTTCACTGTCTTTTGGGGAATATTTCATCAGCAAAGAGACAGAAGTTCCAAGTTTCGTTTATACAGCAAATGAATTTATCCACCGCAACCCTAAATCAGTTGGGGAAAATTCTCTTGTAATCTTACGTTCTCATTCAGGCACAACTCCTGAGACAGTGTCAGCAGCAAGCTTCGCACGTGAAAAAGGTGCACTCACTGTATCAATTTCCATGGATGAGGAATCTCCTTTATGCCAAGCAGCTGAATACATCGTCCACTACAATTATAAAGATGGTTCGGACGCCATCGATGGCGAAGTCGGTATTTTCTATACATTGGTCTTCGAAGTGCTTAATGCATTAGCTCCTAATGAAAAATACAAGCGTGTTGTCAATCAATTGCCTAAAATCGGTGAGTTGATTGAGAAAAATACGGAACAATTTGCAGATGTGGCAAATGAATTCGGCAAAAAGAACAAACGTGAAAAAATCATTTACACAATGGCAAGCGGCGCTTATATCCATCACGCATATTCATTCACGAGCTGCCTGTTGATGGAAATGCTATGGATTCACTCAAACGCTATCCATTCAGGAGAGTTCTTCCACGGACCGTTCGAAATCACCGATTACGATGTACCGTTCCTAGTGGTGAAAGGCGACGGAGCAAGCCGCCCGCTTGATGAGCGTGCACTGGATTTTGTACAGAAATTCAGCGATAAAGTAGAAGTGGTTGACATCGGAACTTTGAACTATGATGGAATTGATGAAGACTTGAAAGAATACTTCGGCCCGGCACTGACAGGATCGGTTCTTCGCCTGTATGCAGATGCACTGGCTGAGCACACTGGCCATCCATTGTCCGTCAGAAGATATATGTGGAAAATGGATTACTAAAATACAAACCCGGGTTCATAAGAAAGGGGATACGAAATGAAGAAAACACTGTTCTTTTCGATTTTGTTGCTTCTGCTTTCGATGTTATTGGCTGCGTGCGGTTCAGAAGAGGAAAAAAACGCCAGCGCTGACGGAAAAGTCGAAATCGACTTTTTCCACAGATGGCCGAACGAACCAAGAAAATCCTTCTATGATGAAAAAATCAAAGAATACATGGAACAGAATCCGGATGTCTACATTAACGTGGATTCTGTACTGAATGACTCTTACAAAGAAAAAATCCGGGTTTTGGTATCAAGTGATGACCTGCCGGATATTTTCACTGCATGGTCAGATTCTTTCGCTCAGAACCTGGTTTCTTCCGAGCGCATCATGCCATTGAATGACGTCATCAAAGAAGATGAGGAATGGTCATCGAAGATTATCGACTCCCAGTTCGGTGGCTTTACTTTCGATGACACCACTTACGGCATTCCATTTACAGTAGACGGCAAGGCTTTCTTCTATAATAAAGCGATTTTCGAGGAAAATAATATCAAAGTGCCAAAAACCTATGAGGAACTGACTGTGGCACTTGATCAGCTGCAGGATGCGGGCTATAAAGAGCCGCTCGTAGAAGGTTTGACGAATACATGGGCAATTTCGCATTATCTGGGCACTATTTTCGAACGTGTAGTGGATCCTGCTGTATTGGCTAAAGACTATAACGAGGAAACAGCTGAATTCACAGATGAAGGCTATATTGAAGGGCTTGAAATTTTCGAGGAACTGACAAGCTATATGGGCGAAGTCTCTACGGCGATCGACCATGAGGCGGCACGCAATATGTTCGCTGCCGGTGAAGTACCGGTATTGTACATGCAGTTTGCGGAAATCAAAATGGTTGAGGAAGCGGGAGATGTGGAATTCGGATTCTTTGACTTCCCGGAAGTTGAAGGAGCGAAAGGTGACCCGACAGCTCTTACTGGCGCACCTGAAGGCTGGATGGTCAGCAAAAATGCACCGGAAGAAACCCTCGACTTCCTGAAATTCCTGACTTCAGAAGAAACAGCTGCTGACTTCACGAAAACAGACGGTCAGTTGAATGCCATTGAAGGCGCAGTCACAGAAGAAAACGTCAACCCGGCAAGCCTCGAAGCATATGAATTGATCACTAATGCGACTTCGACAGCACCGTGGTTCGACAATGCTGTCAACATCAACGTAGCAGACGTCTTTATGCGTGGCGGACAAAGCTTGGCCACTGGGCAGACAACACCTGAGGACATCTTAAAAGAAGCGCAGCAAGAAGCACAGAATCAGAAATAGCAACAGTGCAGAAGTGGATAAGTCCTAATGTTCACTTGAATATTAGGACTTATTAAAATGAAAGTAGGTGCAGGTATGATTGCTAAAAGAAACCAGATTGTCCCAATCTTATTCATATTGCCCAGCCTCTTGTTTTTAGGCATCTTCATCTATATGCCACTCGTTCAAAACTTCTATAATAGTTTCTTTGACTTTAGCGTGTTTTCTCCGACAAAAGAGTTTATCGGCTTTTCTGCTTTTGAACAGTTGTTTTCAGACAAGGTTGTCATGACAGCTTTGATCAACAATATAAAATATGCAATCATCTCCGTGGTTTTCCAGGTAGCATTCGCCCTGGTTCTTGCAACAATCCTCGAGGACAAGCTGTTCCGACGGATCGCACCGATGCTGCGGGTTGTCTATTTCATACCGGTAATGATTTCGATTTCAGTTATCGCTTTACTTTTCGGTTTCATCTACAATCCTCAAATGGGACTTTTAAACAGCTTTTTGGAGCTGATTGGCTTGGAAAATCTGGCTATGCCTTGGCTGGGGAATGCAACGACTTCGATTTACGCAGTTATTGCTATGTCGCAATGGCAGAGCATCGGCTTTATCACGATGCTGTTTATCGTAGCAATCCAGAAAATCCCCAAAGAACTGTACGAGGCGGCTGAAATAGATGGTGCAGGAAAGATTCGTCAATTTTTTAATATTACGGTTCCACAGGTTAAAGAAGCGCTTTTTGTCAATATGCTCATTACCATTACAGGAGCCATGCTTGTGTTCAATGAACCTTATATCCTGACCAACGGCGGTCCAGGTACAAGCTCGATGACCTTATCGGTTTATATGTACCAGCAAGGATTCTTCAAAGACAATATGGGCTATGCATCGGCTGTCGCCACGCTGATCTTCGTCGTGACTGCGATTTTCGCTCTAGTCCAAATCAAGGTTTCAGGAACCGGAAAGGATGAGTAGGATGACAAAAACAAATGAAAATATCAAAGTTGATATGTTGGCGCCGGAACAGCAGACCAAGAAGGAACGGCCCGCTAAAAAGGCCAAGACGGCGATGAAAACCAACCTGCAAGGCAAAGTGACAAAAAATATGGTTCTTTTGGGCCTCTTGCTGTTTGCCTTTGTCATCCTATATCCTCTTTTCTGGATGGTAGTTTCTTCTTTTAAAAGTTATGATGAAATTTACGGGAACGTATGGGGGTTGCCCTCCGTCTGGCATTTTGAAAACTATGCCACTGCCTGGTCGATGGGGATTTCCGGTTACTTTTTCAATAGCCTGTTCGTGACAATCACAACGATTGTCCTCGTTGTGATAATCGGTTCAATGGCAGCGTTTACATTGTCGCGCTATAAATCTAGATGGATTGATGTGGCGCTGATTTTCACTATCGGAGGCATCATGATGAATCCGCAAGTTGCGTTGATTCCGTTGTTTGAACTGTTGACCTGGCTGGACTTGATCAACACGCATTGGGCGTTGATTTTGACTTACGTGGCTTACCGGCTGCCGCTGACAATCATCTTGATTCGGGCGTTCTTCTTGAGCATCCCAAAAGAGCTGGAAGAGTCGGCGATCATCGACGGCTGCAGCGAGTTCGGCATTTATGCCCGTATTTACCTGCCGCTGTCGATTCCGATTATCGTAACGACAATTGTCTTGACAGCATACTTTGCTTGGAATGAATTTATGTTTGCGACTGTGTTTATTGATTCGGATGTACTGAAAACCATTCCATCAGGCCTGATGAATTTCAGGGATGCACTCAGAACTGATTGGGGTGTTTTGCTTGCGGGAATGGTGATTGCGACAATCCCGATGGTGGTCCTGCTGGTGTTCCTGCAGCGGTATTTGGTCAGAGGGCTGTCGGAAGGATCTGTGAAGGGATAAGGGGGAGGAATTTGGAATGAAACTGATTGCGGTTGGAGATAATGTGGTGGATTGCTATTTGGACCAGAAGAAATATTATCCGGGAGGAAATTGTGTGAACGTTGCTGTTAATGCCCGGAAGAATGGAGCGGAAAAGGTCGCATATATTGGTATTTTTGCAACTGATGATAAGGCAGAGCATATCAAATATGCTTTGGAAAAAGAAGGAATCGATTTTGAAATGTCACGGACATCGGAAGGTATCAGTGGACAGCCGGGCGTCTCTTTAACAGAAGACGGCGACCGGGTGTTTGTGGGCGGACCGAAAAATACAGTTCAGCATAAACTGAAACTACAGATGATCGGAGAAGATCTGGATTTTATCAAAGGCTTCGATGTGTGCCATATCAGCTGTTATTCGTCTATGGAAAGTGAACTGGAAAAACTGGCGAAGACAATTGATATTTCGTATGATTTTTCCAATCATCTGGAACTGAACTATATTAAAAAAGTTTCGCCTCATATCAAATATGCTTTCTTTTCAGTAGCAGATTTGCCGGAAGAGGAGTTGAACGAGTTCATCGAACGGTTGAAAGATTTTAACTTTGAAGTAGCTGCTCTGACAAGAGGCAGTAAACCTGCTTTATTCATCAGGGAGAATAAAGTTTTCGAACAAAAATTGACAAAAATTCCCGTCGTCGACACCATGGGAGCAGGAGATAGTTTAATCAGTGGATTTTTAGTGAATTATATAGACGGAGGGGACATTGAATTTGCGGTTGAAAAAGCTACGGAGTCTGCGGCAGCGACATGTGGATTGTACGGTGGCTTTGGTTATCCAAAGGAATTCTAAAAATTGTTTTAGAAGTACTCCTCATGTACATTTGAGTAACAGCACTATCAAAAAATAAGTATAGGGGAGTCTATATGAAGAATCAGAATACCACAAACTTGGAGAGCTCAATCCTGCTTTACGAGCAAATAAAAGCGGGAATTAAGGAATTTATAAAGAATAATCAATTAAAAGCCGGAGACAGAATACCGAACGAGTCTGAGTTGTGCAAACTTTTTAATGTCAGCCGGATTACTACTCGAAGAGCGATCAAGGAACTTGGGGAAGAGGGAGTCATTGAAGTCATCCGTGGGAAAGGAACATTTGTTAAATCCTCTAAAAAAGACATTCATTTATTGAATCTGAAAGGATTCACCGAAGGATTGTCAACTGAAGATAATAATATTGAAAAAGAGATACTATACAAAAGGATTATTCAAGACGATAAAGAAATATCGAAAGCTTTTTCCTATGAACAAAATGAATTCGTAGAACTGGTTCGACTTGTGAAAGATGCAGAAGGTCCGATTAGCGTGGATTATGCTTACCTGCCGCTGAGCATTTATCCGGATATCGATGAATTCCTCGATGCTAGTGTATCTACGTTTGCGTTGATTCGCGAAAAATATAAAGTTCCATTTACAAAAGTGAAAAAAGAGATTGAATATGTTCATCCATCACCAGATCTTTGTGGGTATTTGGGAATTAGTAGAACTTCGACTGTTATTCTGGTGAAGAAAATTATATACGGTCCAAATAATGCGCCTGTTCATTATTCAAGTTACTATATGCTCGGGGACCGTGTAAAGTTTTATATCGAAGCAGATTATACGGAATGATAAAATGTTTGCAGCAATTCTTTATACACTCCTCATCAAAGAAAGGGAGATTTTCTTATGATTAAAGGAATCGTTTTTGATTTTGATGGACTGATATTTGATACAGAAACCCATCAATATCGGATTTTGCAGGAGCTGTTCGCTGAGCATGGCACTGAACTGCCGATTGAGCGTTGGCAACAGGAAATTGGGACACAAAGTGGATTTTCGCCTATTCATTACCTGGGAGAGCTGATCGAAAAGGAAATCGAACACGAATCGCTGGAGCGGCAAGTGAAGGAAAAATTCCATGCGGCATTAGCCGCGGAAAAAGCGCGGGACGGAGTGGAGGATTACTTGAAAGCGGCGAAAGAACTGGGCTTGAAAATCGGGCTCGCTTCCAGTTCGGATTATACATGGGTCTCCAAATACCTGAGAATTCTCGGGTTGGTCGATTATTTTGAATGTATTAAAACGTCTGACGATGTCGAAAAAGTAAAACCTGATCCCGCTTTATACGTTAAAGCGGCACAATGTCTCGGATTGGAACCGGAAGAATGCCTGGCATTCGAAGACTCGGCGAATGGCGCGCTTGCTGCGAAAAGGGCAGGAATGGGATGTGTCATCGTGCCGAACGAAGTGACTTATGCGATGAATTTTTGCGAAGTTGAACACCGACTGAAGTCGATGGCCGATATGCCGCTTGGTCAACTGATTGATTTTCTGAACAGCTCGAAGTTAGTAAAATGAAAAATCCGGAGCATCAGGCTTACGGATTTCTGTACATAGACCGTGGACGAAGGGTGGAATTTACCTGAAGCATTTGTCAGCGTGTGAATAAACAGAGAAAAGTAGCGGAATGACAAAGTTATCTTCCATTTGAACTTGAAATAATATACATACTTAAGAACCCGCTGAGTAAAACAGCGGGTTTTCTCATTTCTTCATATTATCATGCCGTGCTGGTCCGCCAGTTTTTCTGTTATCACTTCAAGAAAATCACTGAATTATAATTTCAAGAACAACACGAAAGTTTCATCATGTTATAAATTTAGAAAAAGACAGTATTAATAATTCTGTATATTGAACAAAAAACAGGAGGATTTAAATCCACAAAAAGCTTCTATTGGGTTTAGACTTAAAAGTAGACACGACCAATCAGTTTTCGACATACTGAAACCAACAATCAAAGGGACGTGTCAAACATGGGCAAACACAAAGATGCAGAATACAAGGGGTATATCGCCAAGCTTCATATCAAAGAAGGTCGAAAAGCCACGGACCTAGCTTATGAAATCGGTGTGAGTCCCACAACGGTGCGGCACTGGGCAAGAGACTATCGGGAAAAGCAGGAACGTTTAGCGAATCCAGCGGGTGAGCCGCGGGTCACCTTCTCGGAGCTGGAGAAGAAGTTGCGGGAGACGGAAAATGGGCTGAAAGAACGTGACGATGAAGTAGAAATCTTAAAAAAGGCCATGCATGTCTTCATGAAAAGCCGCACGTAATCTATTCGTTTATCGAGGAGCATCGGAAAGAATACGACGTGTTGATGATGTGCAATTTACTTGGCGTATCCAGAGGCGGTTACTACAAATAGCGGTCTCAACTGAACGCAGCTCACCGGACGGAACGGCAGCTTCTGCGAGAAGAGATTCTCCGAAAAATCGCTCAATCGTTTCATGAGAGCTATGGCACCTACGGTAGCCCGCTCATTCTTGAGGACCTCAAGGCGCTGGGTTGTTTCATATGCGAACGAACCGTGGGTCGTTACATGAAAGAGCTAGGACTCTTCGCAATACCGGCACAAAAATTCGTGAACACAACGGATTCCGACCATCACGAGTTTGTCTATCCGAATCTACTCGAGCGCAAGTTTAAGGTCGACGAGCCCAATACGGTCTGGATTACTGATATCACGTATGTCTGGATGCTGGAAGGCTGGCTGTACCTGGCGAGTGTGATGGATCTGTTCTCGCGCAAGATTGTTGGTTGGAGTTTGGATGTCACGACGAAGGTTGAACTGCCGTTGGGGGCGCTGCAAGAAGCACTGCTCTTGCGAAATCCGTCCGGTGAGCCGATTCATCACTCTGACCGCGGATCCCAGTACTCTTCCGAGGAATACCTCAAGTGCCTTAATAAAGGGGAATTCAAGATCAGCATGAGCCGCAAGGGAGATCCTTATGACAACGCCTGCATCGAATCATTTCAGGCCACCATCAAGAAAGAGCTGATTTACGGCCACCGGTTCCGAACGCAGGAAGATGCCTGAAAGGCCATCGGCCATTACATCGACGACTTCTACAACTTGCGGAGACGACACTCCGCGCTCGGTTACTTGTCACCCGAAAACTATGAAAAAAAGCACGCAGCTCCACTATCCGAACGAATGGTTTCGTGACAGTTTGACGGTCCTGAGAAGCGGTTCGCTTTTGAACCGTTTCTCAGGACTGTCCGATTAAGCGGAGCGCGATAGGGTTCTTGAAGAAAAAAACAGTATTTCTGTGTCCACTTTCTTTACAGAAGACCAAAGCATGGGCAGACAAAATTCGGGACAAGGCAGTCACTTATGCAGCCGTTGCGATAAACAACACATTCTGTACTTTCAATCCCGACGTTATTATTCTATCAGCCAGTCTCATAGAGAATCATCCTTTAGTCAGAGAACGCATTATCGAGAGGTACAAAAGTATGGTCTGGCCACCTGCGAAAAAAATATTCGAAGTAAGGATTACGGAGACTAAGAACTTTGGAGTCGTGATGGGAGCAGCAAAATCTGTACAGCAGCTGTTTGCAAAAAATAATGATTTCGATAAGGGAGTTTAATCGATGACCTATATAACGTTAGCAGAAGAATATAGAGCAGGGGGGTCTTTGAGAATACGCATCAGGGCTTGCTTTGTATTGTCAGTGAACACAAAAATACAGTGTACTCCAAAGGCGATGTGGGAGAACCGATTTTTTACCGGTCGGCCATGAAGCATATCCAGACAATAGCGGTTTTTAAATCGGGTATCATTCAGGAGTTAGCCTTACCTCAAAGGAAGCCGTCTTATTTACTGCTTCGAAAGAGAATCTGGAAAGCTTGCTTACCAAACTGAATTTGCCGGAAGAGGCTCTGGTCTGGGGGAAAAGCTATCCATTAAACGAAGAGCCGAAGACAAAATACATTTGCGGGAAGAAGCCTAAACGAAAACTATTGCATAACTGTGCTGGCAAGCATCTTGTATTTCTCGTGTATGCCCGAGAAAAAACTACCCGTTAGCGGATACGAGAAATTGAATCATCCTATCCAGCAGGAAATACTGCAATATGTTGCGAAGCTTTCGGAAGTTCCGATCAAGCAAATCGTTTCAGCAGTTGATGGCTGCGGCGTTCCGGTCCACGCCATTCCACTAAAAAAATATAGCGATCTCTTATTTGAAGTTCGCAAAGCAGAATTTGTTGAACAATGACCAGACAGCCAATGCAATTGCTGATATATCCAGAGTCATGAACAGCCATCCAGGGCAACCGCTTCCACCGGAAAGTCGAACTTTTGTTTCTACACCGCAGGCTGTTCTCCCGATCTGTCACACTTTGCCGGGTCATGGCTGGCTTTAGTTTTGGAGCCACGGACGCCTTTTGGGGGTTCAGTGCTTCTTTCCGTGTGCCGTCCGGTCGGCTACGACCGCTTGTTCCAGTTCGACGAGGTAGGGGACGGCCTTTTCGATTTTGGCCCGCCAGAGAAATTTGTTCTTATTGGCATTCGCTTTGACATGGGTGGAGCCCGATAGAAGAAGGCGGCCATTCACCCAACCATGTGTCTTCACCTACCGGACGGTTTAGTCAAAATTTCTTCAAAGACCGTCGTGTCTTCAAAGCGCCCCTTTTGGTTGAAGCAGATTGTGGAGTGGCCCCGAATCCGGTCGATGAGGGAATAGCCTAAAAATCAGCGATAAGCGATGTTATCCCGAATCTCTTTTTCCAGTTGACGCTCGGAGTGAACGCCATAGAAATAGCCGATGAACAATATCTTGAATAAGGTGATGGGCGGAATGGCAGGATGGCCGTTATCCAGACAGTAATAGGGCGTGGCGATGGCTTCAATAAAGGGAGAATCAATCAACGCATCTACAGCGCGGAGAAAATGATATTGCGGCACGAGTTCATCAATCGAGACGGTGACCTGTTCATGACGAAGGTTTTTAACGGGACCAATCATGAGACTTCGCTCCTTCATTTTCTTTTAGTTTACCTCAAAAAATGGCGAAATAAAAAAATGACTGCCGAGGGGTTTTTCGACAGCCTGGTGGCATGAAACCAAAAGGTTTTATGCCGCTTTTTATAAAAGTTCTTATTTTTATTTATTGCTTCACTTAAGAGTGAATACTTTTCCTTTCACTTAACAAACCACCTGCTGCTTTTGCACGGATTTTCGTTGCATTTCCAGGAAGATAGGAAAGCGGGACTTCTTCTAGATCGATTAAGACCAGCTGTTCTGGGTCGGCTCCGGCTTCGATCGCTTGCTGGAAAGCCAGCTCCTTAACTAGTTCCAGTGTCTTCTCCCGGCCGAGATCGTCGGTATTGAAAATCTTCTCGATTTCGCCGCTTACTTGCGAAATGGCAGAGCCGATTGCATTCGCAACACCAGAATTTTTCGGTTTAATGACCTCAGAAGCGCCTTTCAGTTGATCTGGGAAAAGGATGCTGCCGCCTCCAACCAGAATTACAGGGACAGGTTCCGAACTCGTCTTCATCTTATCAATCGTTTCTTCAGCCGTTTCAACCATTTTGGAGTAGATTCGTTCGACGAGTTCTTTGTCGAGATGCGCGATTAGATCCGGGTTTCCAAGTGCCGCTTTTCCGGATGCTACAGCGATGTCGGTTGTCGTTAACGTGTCGCCGCCGAAGATAAGGCCTTTCTCGATCAGCCGGTAGCCGACACTTTCAGGGCCGATCTGGAACGAACCGTCTTCTTCGACCGTGATGACGGTTCCGCCGCCAAGACCGATGGAAGCGATGTCCGGCATCCGGAAGTTTGTCCGCACGCCGCCGATTTCAACAGCCAAGGAAGACTGGCGGGGGAAAGAACCAACGAGAACACCGACGTCAGTCGTCGTCCCGCCGATATCGACAACCAGCGCATCGGGATTATCTGTCAAGTAGGCTGCGCCGCGCAAGCTATTGGTCGGTCCGCAGGCGATGGTCAGTATCGGGTATTTCACCGTATATTCAACCGACATGAGCGTACCGTCGTTCTGACCGAAAAACACATCGGCATGGATGCCTTCTTTTTCAAGTGCTTTGACGAAACCGTCTGCTGTCGAGCGGGCAACGTCTACAATCGCTGCGTTTAAAATCGTTGCATTTTCCCGCTCGAGCAAGCCGACACTACCAATTTCACTTGAAAGGGAAATGGAGATCTCTTCGCCCATGACTTCTTTGATAATAGCCGCTGCACGCAATTCGTGGTCGGCCGATACCGGAGAAAAGACGGATGTGACGGCGACCGAGTCGACTTTGTCTTTTAATTCTTCTGCGATTCCGCGAATTTCCTGTTCGTCAAGCGGCACGATTTCACGGCCGTCGAATTCATTTCCTCCGCGTACGATATAGACATGCTTGCCAAGAATCGCTTTCAGATCGTCGGGCACGCCGACAAGCGGTTTGATGGCCATTGTTGCTGGTGCGCCGATGCGGATGGCTGCAACTTTGTTAAGCCGCTTCCGCTCGACAATCGCATTTGTGCAATGGGTGGTTCCAAGCATCGCATAGCGGAATTGCTCCACAGGGACACCCGAAGCTGCAACTACCTGCTTCAGTGCTTCATAAATTCCAGAACTGACATCCTCGGTAGTGGTTGCTTTCACTTCAGAGATAACATTATATGCTTCATCTAAGACGACGGCATCTGTATGCGTTCCGCCGACATCGATTCCAATACGGTAATTTGTCATCTTAAACCTCCTCCTCCACAAGCATTAATTCTTCAATGGGCCGGTATTCAGTATCATAGCCGAAATATCCGGGACCGGCGACTTCAATGCCTTTTGGCGTGCGCCATTTCGGATCGCATGGCATACCGATGACGATGCAGCGGGCACCATAGCGGAGGCCTTCCGTCGTGATTGGCATACCGGTTTCTGCATCAAGCACTGCAATCAGGTCAGGCGTTACACATACAACTTGGCCGTCCACTTCTGCGAGCAAGTGCTCGTTTTGGAAATGGAGTTTGCAGTTCTTGCCGATATTTGAACCAATGCCTTCTATTGAAGCGGTTCCTTTTGCGAAGCCGTCCTGCGTTTTGCGGTCGATATCTGTCACTTTTCCTTGGAACAGCTGATGGCCGTCCGTCAATTCAAGGATTTCATCAATTGGATGTTCGCTGTTCTTTAATGCTGTCCGGATTCTGGAGCCGATTTGTTCTTCGAGTGTCAAGATATTGTGGATGGAAGACTTTTTCATTGTCTTTCCATCCATTTGATAGATAGCATTCATAACAGAACCACCCATTTCGATGGTCGCTTTCCGGGCAATCCGTTCTGCCCATACGCTGTCAATGGTATTGAGCAATATGCTATTGCCTTTTTCATCAGACAAGACCATCGGCGTCGCCGATACGCCTTCCAGGTGGAATGTCACCATCTGAAGTTCCGGAAACGCGCGGCCCATGCCGTCTGCGTCGACTACGGGAAGGCCCAGTCTTGCGGCAAGTGCCAACGGCAACATGGAATTTACGCCACCTGCTTCAATTGGCATCGTGGCATAAATCTTTTTTCCAAGATACTCCTCAAGTGATTGAAAAGCTGCAGCAGCTTCGTCTCCGTTTGGTATTTTTTCAACCATGACTGTTGGTGCGCCCATCATTGCAGAAGGGACAATCAACGCATCATCCGGCACTTCTTCGGGATTCAGCAAGCTGATTGGCCCGTATTCTTCTACGGCCTGTATGGCCATCAACTTTCCGATATATGGATCGCCGCCTCCGCCTGTACCGAGAAGTGCAGCGCCGATTGCGATATTCTCAATTTCTTCTTTTCCAATTAATCTCATTGGATGTTCCTCCCTTGTTTAGCTATAAAAGCTGGTTGTTTAACGTTCTGCAGTGCTTTGCTGATGATTAATTGAAGACCGAAAGCGATCAGGAATGCATCAAATCCGGAAGCGCCGGTCAGTGTAAAGAAGCCGAAGCCGGTCGGAGCAGGTGTCGTCATGAAAGCGATCAAAGCCGACAGAACCCAAATGGAAACACCGAATACGTTAATGTTTTCCTGCAAATCAACTTGATCAAATGTATATTTCTCCCGGTTCAGCAAATAATCGGCTACATAAATGCCTCCGATCGGCGGAATCAGGACACTCAAAAATGATAGAAACGGAATGAAATAATCATAGATTCCGCCTACAGCCATAGCCGTGCCGATCAATCCGGCGAAGATAGTCAAGATATACTTTGGTGTTTTCCGGAAAATAACTGAAAACCCGAGTGCAGAAGAATAGAGGTTGTTATCATTAGTCGTCCATTGTGCCAGAATCAGGATCAGCATCGCTCCTGTACCCCAGCCGAGCCCGAGCATGATGGAGACGATATCGACTTGGGAAGTGGCTTTTGCCAGCATCGCAGCAATGAGAAGGACGATGCTGAATCCACCGAAGAATCCGACGAAAGAAGAAATGACTGCATCTCTCGGACTTTTTGCGTAGCGGGCGATATCAGGTCCGATAATAGCGCCTACAGCCAAGGAACCGATGATCAAGGAGATGGAGACGCCAATCGACAAAGGTTCAGCCGTCAGTGGAGCTGCTGCCACTTCTGATAGCGAGTGCCCTTTCATCACCCGGATGAGTGATCCAATAAGGAGAAGAGCGAGCAGCGGAACCGCAATCAGGCTAAGCTTTTCAATGGCTTTAAAACCGATGAACGCTGTCGTTGTCATGAGAATACCGCCGATAACAATCAGGATTTTCTGATTGACGTCTATGTTAAAGACATCAAGAAGTATGGAGCGCAAACTGGAGCCGAACAGATCGACTTGAACTCCAAACCATCCGAAAAGCGAAATTGCAATAATGGCAGATACTGCGTAAGATCCGTAGCGGCCTAATGCGAAAATGGAAACGAATGACGTTGAAAGGCCCGTTTTTGCTCCAACCACTGAACACAGGGCACTGAGTACAGCTAGGATGAAACAGCCGACCATTGTAGCAAAGATTGCCTGCG
Source organism: Planococcus alkaliphilus (assembly GCF_057031095.1). Classification (NCBI taxonomy): domain Bacteria; kingdom Bacillati; phylum Bacillota; class Bacilli; order Caryophanales; family Caryophanaceae; genus Planococcus; species Planococcus alkaliphilus. Next base: position 3,333,525 of record NZ_CM168060.1, on the reverse strand, counting down.
GCATGCTGAGGCCGCCCCCAATTGCACCGCCAAGTGCTGTCGCCGAAAGGGCGACAATTGAGCCAATCCAAACAATAGATAACTTGAACCAGCCTTTCCGTTTATCGGCCGGTACGGGTTCACGCTCATAATCTTGAATTAACTTTTTGTCTTCTTTGTTCTCCAATTCAACTTCCCCCTCTACTGTTAAAAACTTTTCTTAAGCAAGCAGCAATCAGGCATAGGTTTTCGACAACTGATCAAATAAGGAATCAATCATCTGGACAGCTAATTTCACTTGTTCATCCAAATACGCTCTGTCATAAAGATTGATGCCCCAGAACAGACCGTTTCCAAGCAAGACAAATTGCTTGATGAGCCGATCGACGTCTGTTGGATCGATGGAAGGATAGTCTCTGCGCAAAGCACTTTCTAAGTTGAAGATAAGCCATTCATTGAATTCCAGCATATATTGCTGAAGATGAGCTTTAATCTCTGGAATCGGAGCCGTTACAAGTGAGATATAAGAAGATGTCTCGATAAAGTCTGTGGTATGGTGATCGATAATCCCTTGAAGCATAGCAGCGAATACTTTATCCACCGGCTCTTCTTGGTGATTTTCAAGTGTCTGTCGCATGGCTTCATGGTGATTAGACAAAATCTGCTGGAACATCTCAATAAATAAGGCTTCTTTATTTTCATAGAAAAAATAGATAGAAGCCGGTTTAATGCCAACTTCATCAGCAATCTTCTTCATTGTTGCACCTTGGTAACCATGCTTCGAATATAAAAGAAGAGCTGCTTTTAAAATTTCCTCTCGTGTCATTTTCTCACCACCTAATAAGTGTTAGGTTGAAGTATAGTACGCTGGAAAATAAAAATCAATATATTTTTTGACAAATTAGAATAATTCTATTATTTCGTCTTAAGAGAAATTGCATTTTTCAAAAAGGAACGGAGAGACGGCATAAAAAAACCCCTGATTCGCAGGTTTTGAGACCTTACTACCGAATCGGGGGTTGCTCCTATTTTGATTTCTATTTCTGATTTATCCACATGACGAGCACCGGTCCGAGAATCGGAATCCAGGCCATTGTTTTTGCTTTCGCGTCTGGAAAGAAGCGGCAGGTGGCATAAACCGACAAGCCCCACAGCACAAACCAGTCGACGGTCATGACCGACACAAGGCCGGAATCGAAAAATGCTTCCCGGTATGCCGCCAGTGAAAATCCTTGCAGCAGCGTCAGCAGATTGCCTGCCCACATGAGCATGAGGACAATCAGCCAGAAGCGGGAAGACAGGAAACGTACGAGCCAATGAGGCGTCCGGTTTTTTGTCCGCGACTTCGAGGGCTTGTCGCCGAATGCAAAATACGGCAGCAGCGAGAAAGCGCCGGTACCGAGCGACAAAAGGGCAAATGGCCAAGCGGGCCACCTGCCGCGGTCGTGCAGCAAAAGAATTGTCAAAAACACGAGCGGAAACAGGCCGAGCGAATTGAAGACCGCAAAAACAAGCGGATCGATCTCGCCCCATTCGCCGCTTAAGATTCTTGAGAATACCGGATCCGGGCTTTCGCCTTCGGGAGCCAAAAATGCGGCGTAGGCAATCAGAAGAAGCCAAATCAACAGGAAAATCACGACATCACCTCTTTTTTTCCATCATACAGGGAAGAAGCTCTATAAGTGAAGCGGTTTACTTTCGGCGGTTTTGTGGATAACTGACTTTTCTCGTCAAAAAAACTTACCCACATGTGGGTAAGTCAAAAAGGGTGACGAAACGAGACAGTTATCCCCGTATTCGTCCGATTTCATCCACATATCCCAAACCCGCCGGTTCATTCGGCGGGTTTTTTGTGGTTTATTCGCCTAACACGATGCTGCCTTCGTAAATTTTCCCGTGCAGATCCGCGATTTTCTTCGCCATTTCTTCCGGCGAATCCTGGAAGTTCTGTTTGCTCCAATAGATGAAAAAGCCGAGCATTCCGTATGTGAGGTAGTAATTCAATTCTGGAATCTCCATCTGCAGCTCGTTTTCACCTTCGAGTGCCAGTTCTGTGGCGGATACCCGCACCAGGCTTTCGCAAAATTGGTTTTGCGATCCCGGCAGCACCTCGCCTTTGATGATGAGCGAAAAAATCGGCTGATTTTGGTAGATGTATTCGAAAATCGGCTGATGCCGCTGGACATCTTTCGAAGAAAAGCGGTCCAGGTGTTGAAAGCTTTGACGGAAATAGGCGATGAGCCCTTGCAGGTAATCGTCGAAAATCGCCGACAGCAGTTCATTCAAATCTTTATAATGCGCATAGAAAGTCACGCGGTTGCATTTTGCTTTTTTAGTGACTTCCGTAACGGAAAGTTCGCGAAGTTCTTTGTCTTTCAGCAAGGCGAGCAAAGCGTCTTTCAAATTTTTCTGGGTCCGCAATACACGCCGGTCTTCAGTGGCTGCCATAGCAAGCCCTCCTCATTCGTGTCGAGAAATTGAACGACAATGGTGAATTTATTATGACATGAATCTCTGTATATGGACAAATGGAATATTTATCTGTAAATTTACAAGTGTAGTATAAAAATAAATTATCTAAGTTGGAGGAATTTTATATGGCTCGATTAGAAGGCAAAGTTGCCATTATCACAGGTGCTGCTCAAGGAATGGGTGCTGCGCACGCGAAAAAGTTCATTGAAGAAGGCGCGAAAGTTGTTTTAACGGATTTAAATGAAGAAAAAGGTCTTGCATTTGCGGGAGAACTTGGCGAAAATGCTTTATTTGTCAAACAGAATGTAACCAGCGAAGCGGACTGGGCGACAGTAGTCGAAGAAGCTGAAAAAGCATTCGGACCGGTCAATGTCCTGGTAAACAATGCCGGCATCACGATGGCCAAATCGATTTTGCAGACAACGGCTGAAGAATATCGCCGCATTGTGGAAATCAACCAAGTTTCTGTATTTCTTGGCATGAAAGCGGTTATCCCGTCCATGCAAAAAGCGGGAGGCGGTTCAATCGTCAACATTTCATCGATGAACGGACTTGTAGCTGGTGCGATCGGCTATACGGACACGAAATTTGCGGTGCGCGGCATGACGAAAGCGGCTGCAATCGAATGTGCAAATTACGGTATTCGCGTCAACTCGGTTCACCCAGGCGTCATCGCGACTCCGATGGTCGTTCAGGAAGATACAAAAGCGGCAGTGGAGGAATTCTCAAAACACATTCCATTGAAGCGCGTGGCGCAGTCTGAAGAAGTTTCAAATATGGTGGTGTTCCTTGCTTCTGATGAAGCGAGCTATTCTACCGGTTCTGAATTCATTGTAGACGGCGGATTGACAGCGCAATAACGAAAATATAAAAACCCAACTGTTACGTGACAGTTGGGTTTTTTCATCTGAATTAATTTAAAATTTTCTCAAGCGTCTTGCGGTTTTTTTCCATCAAGGTAAAGTAAGTTTCCTTGTCCGCAACATCTTCCTCAGTCAATACGCCGAGATTATGGAGCTGGACGGCTTCTGCACCGATTTCCTTCTGGATGACTTCGGTCAATTTGGAGGAGACGTTCTGTTCAAAAGCAACATAGCGGATGTCCAGTTCTTTCGCCTGGTCGACAATCTGAGTCAGTTCTTTTTGCGACGGCTCATCCTGGCTGTTCAAGCCGGCGACCGCTACTTGCTCAAGCCCGTACGTATCCGCGATGTAGCCGAAAGCGGCATGCGACACAAAAAATGTTTTGTTCGCAGCGGCATCCGCTGTTTCCTGGAAGGATTGATCAAGTTCTTTTAACTCTTCGATTAATGCTTCGTAATTTGCTTCATACGTTTTTGCATTTCCGCTGTCCTGTTTAACCAATTCGTTCTTGACCGATTCCGCTAATTGTTGGCTCAAGACTGGTGAAATCCATACATGGGGATCAACTGAACCATGGCTGTGTTCTTCATCAGCTTCGTGGTCATGATTGTGTTCTTCGTCCCCATGTTCATGGTTATGCTCGTCTGCAGCTTCATGCTCGTGAGTGTGTCCATCTTCCGCTTCACCTTCATGGTCATGGGAATGGCCTTCGCCAAGTTCCTCTTCTGGAATCGTTGCTGCAGTCGCGACAAATTCCACATTTTCGTTTTTCAATGTGGTTTTGGCTTTATCGATAAAGCCTTCCAGCCCCATCCCGATATAGAACACAAGATTCGCTTCTGCCAGTGAAATCATGTCTTGCTGTGTCGGCTCGTAAGTATGCTCGTTTGAACCGGCAGGGTAGATGGATTCGACTTCGACCAGATCGCCGCCGATCCGTTCAGTGAAATAAGTCAGGGGATAAACGGTCGTGTAAACCGATAATTTATCGTCATTAGCAGTATCGGCTCCGTTAGCAGCATCTGTAGAGGAATCGTTTGTTGAACCGCATGCACCAAGGAACAGCGCAAGCAGCAGGACTAGGAATAATAATTTCTTCATTGGTCACCTCGTTGAAATTTTTTGTGTAGTTTCTCGTTGTTTACCAGCTGGCTTTTTTGACGCCCGGAATCTGCCCTTTATGCGCGAGTTCCCGGAATGCGATTCGGGACATGCCGAATTTCCGCATATAGCCGCGTGGCCTTCCGGTTAATGCGCAGCGATTGTTCAAGCGGGTAGGTGAAGCATCTTTTGGAAGGGCCGACAAGGCCGCGTAGTCGCCTTGCTCTTTTAAGGCTTTGCGTTTTTCAGCAAAACGGGCAGCGGTTTCGCGCTGTTTTCGGTCTTTCGCGATCTTGGATTTTTTTGCCATGGGTTTATCTCCTTTATCAGTAATCATTACGATTTGAAAATAACTAAAAAATTTTTATTTGGTTTCGCGGTGCAAGGTCACTTTTCGAAGGCGGGGGCAATATTTCTTTAATTCGATGCGTTCCGGATTGGTGCGTTTGTTTTTTGTCGTACTGTAATTGCGGTCACCGGTTTCGGTGCAGGCTAATGTAATATTCACTCTCATCGTTCACTCCTCCTTAAGGGTTTGAAATGTTGGCAATGGGTCATAAAAGCTATTCCAGTCCTGCAGCATTTCATCTTCGGCAAGCAGGCATTGGTTAAGTGAGCCAGTCAGTTCTTGTTGGTCCATGGTGATGCCGATCAGCACAAGTTCGGTCATTTTCACCCCGTAATCAAGATCCCAGGCACCGGCGTATTCGATGCTGAGTGAAGGCCCGGCTTGTGAAAGCAGGACGGCTGCATCGTCACGGGAGGCAATCCATAGAAATCCTTTTGCACGGACGACTTCCACCGGCCATTCCAGCATCCAGGCCATGAGGCGCTCGGGATGGAACGGCTTCTGGCTGCGGTACACAAACGAAGTGATGCCGTATTCTTCTGTTTCCGGAATGTGTTCGCCGTTCAGTTCTTTCAGCCAACCGGCGCTGTGGCTGGATTTTTCAAAATCGAATAGCTTCGTGTTCAGCACCCGGTCCAACGGTACAGTTGAAAATGCGGTCTCGATCACTTCTGCGTCCGGATTCAAGCTGCGGATGACTTGTTTCAGTTCCAGCGTTTTTACGGGCGAAAGCAAATCGGTTTTATTCAATAAAATCACATTGGCGAACTCGATCTGATCGATCAGCAGATCTGCAATTTCCCGCTCATCTTCGTCTGTCGTCTGCTGTTTGCGGTCAAGCAAAGTGTCGCCGGAAGCGAAGTCTTTCCAGAAAGCATTGCCGTCCACCACGGTCACCATTGTATCAAGGCGGCAAAGTTCCAGGAGGCGTGAATTTAGGCTTTCATCCAAGTATGTAAAGGTCTGGGCAACGGGGATGGGTTCGCTGATGCCGGAAGATTCGATGACGATGTAATCGATATCGCCTGACTCCACCAGTTTTTCAACTTCCAGGACAAGATCTTCGCGGAGCGTGCAGCAAATGCAGCCATTCTGAAGCTCCACCAGTTTTTCCTCGGTTTTGACAAAGCCGCCTTGTTTAATGAGGGACGCATCGATGTTCACTTCGCTCATATCGTTGACTACTACCGCAACTTTCAATCCTTCACGGTTTTGCAGAATATGATTCAGCAAAGTGGTCTTGCCGGATCCGAGGTAGCCGCTGAGCACTGTAATCGGTATTTGGGCTGGCATGCGGAAATTCCTCCTTCAAAAACTAAATAGTAATCATTACGTTTTAAAGTATAGAGAAGATGAAAATAAAACACAAGCGGTTTTTAAAATTTTTATTCTTAGTCTTAATTTGGAACTTTTTTCCAACTATTACGTAAAGAAGGTAGAAGAAAAAGAAATTGGGAGAAAGGGGACGGCATTCATGGAAACGGTTCTCTTGTTTCTTGGTTTGATGGTGGTATTTTTCGGAGCCGAGTATTTAATGCGGAAACTCTTGAAAGTCGAGAAAGTCGATCTTTCGGAAACGCCTGGCGGAAAGATCAGCAACTGGGGAAGGGGAATTATTTTAGGGGTTGCTCTTATAGCCATCTTCTTATTTCTAGACGATTTTGATGATGCGATTTTATGGTTCTGGATTTTTTATTTCCTGGCTTTGGGTATACTCGAAGCGTTCTTGGAATGGAGATACTTTCCGGATTCCAAGTCGTATCTTGTATCGCTGCTGCAAATCCCTTTCGTTATTGGGTTCCTGCTCATCGCTATTTACCTGCTTAGTTAGCAAAAGCCTTCCGCTAAGGAAGGCTTTTTTAGTTGTATTCAGATTTTAGGATGAGGGAGGTTCCGGGAATTTGAGGAGGGTCGGATAAATTTACACCACCAGACCAATAAATGCGGATTCGGTCGCCGGATTGATAGCTCGATTTGAGCTTTTGGTTGATCCACGGAATCGAATAATAAGCGTTTAAAGTACCGTCTTCGCTTTCTTTCTGTTCAATTAACTGAAGGATTTCTTGCCGTGTTTTACCCTTCGTCTCCTCTTTCGTAAGTATAATCACATAAATCTGTTGATCGTTGCTTCGGGTTTCATCTGAATTTACGACATAGCCGACATCAACATTTTGACTCATCCGCCAAAAGACAATAGCCAAAACAATTACAACAACAATAACTATAGGAACCAGAATTCTTTTTCTCATCATTCCCCACCACCTAGCATTTCACTGTTTAGAAGATTTTACCATAAAAAAGGCGAAAAAACAGGCAGACCTGGAAAAGGCCTGCCTGTTTCGATAGGTAAAATCATATTTTTTCAGCTGTTTCTTTCTCCTGCAATAGCACTATGGTATGCCGCACATCTTTTTCCGTACCAAGCTGATGAGGATTAAGCCCGAAATGGCTGATGGCGTTTCCGATGTATTGGGCCCGTGTGTAAAGGTCCGGATCATACAGATCGACTGAATCAATGGAAATCTGCGAATCCGTCACTTCAATGATCCGCACGGCCTGTTCATCCAATACAGCGGCCAGCTGAACGAAATTCCACTGGCTTCTTTCTGCAATCGAGTTGAAGTGATTATGGCCGTTGACGTAAAGGCCGGAGCCCTGCTTTTTATTCAACAATTCCCATACGGGGATATCGGAAGAAATGCATAACTTGTCTTTCTCAGAATTAGCAGTGGTAGCGTGGACGGGATGATGTGCGAAAACAAGCAATGGTAAATTGGCGCTCTTCTCAATCACATTGCCGAGCCAGTCGATTTGTTCGGCATCGAGGGTACCGCCCCAATCTTCGAAGTCCTGCTCTTTTGCCGTGTCAAGAAAGGCCAATACCGCAGATTCCAAAGTGATGGAATGATAACGCTGCTGGCCGGTCAGGGAAAGTACCTTTTCCCGGGTTTGGGCATAGACATCGTGGTTGCCGAGCACATGGATGAACGGTTTACCGTGCCGATTAATCATGTCGTAAACCTGGACGAGCTCTTCCTTCAAGCCGAAGTTCGTCAAGTCGCCGATGGATACATAGAGGTCTGCGGGAATTGAGAAAAAGCGCTCAAGAAAATTCTCATAGAATATTTTGCGGTCCTCTTCGATAAATTCGTATTCCTCGTCCAAAGCCGGATAATGCAAGTCGCCGATTACTGCAATCTTCATATCTCCATCTCCTCTCAATTGCGTACACCCACAGTATTGCAGAATATTGCTAAGCTGCTTTAAAGAACTTGTAAAGCTTTGTAAATTTCCGGTTCCTGCGGTTTCTGGAAATTATAATGGGAGGTGTACATAAGATGAAAGGGGATTTGAGGAATATGAAAACCCGATGGGATCATGACGAAATGATTTGCCGCCTAAAGCAGCGTAAGAAAATCGCCGCGGTGAAATGCCCGAAATCGATTGAGAAGGCACTCGAGAGTAAAGAAGAGATTGCCGCTGTGTTTTTATTGATGGGGTCTATTATGAACGTCAAACGCTATGTCGACCTGTTCCAGGAGGAAGGAATTCCCGTTCTGATCCATGCGGAAAAAATTGGCGGACTGCTGCTGAATAATGAAGGGCTCGATTTCATTGCCAACTACGTCAAGCCGTTCGGCATTGTTACAACCAAGCCGGCGCTGATAAAAAAAGCGAAAGAACGGAATCTTTTCGTTGTTCAGCGGGTCTTCATGATTGATTCGGAAGTTTACGGCAATGTGCTTGAGAACAAGCAAAAGCCGACTCCGGATCTGATTGAAATTATGCCGGCCACTCTTTATGGCGTCATTCGCTCCTATTCCGAACTGCTCGATATCCCGATCATTACAGGCGGTCTGCTGTCTGCGCCGGAACATGTGAGAGCTTCACTTGAGGCAGGGGCACTTGCAATCAGCACCTCCAATGAAGCCCTGTGGGCGGAAAATTTTTCTGCTGTCGAAATGTTAAGGTGACTTTTACATTTTTCATACACTGGATTAACAAGCAGGCGTTACAATCAAATTGAAAAGTAGATAGATGACAGGGTGCACTAAGAGAGACCCCAAATGCCTTCGTATAAATGTATGCGAAAAGGTTATTTGGGGTCTCTTTGTTTTGCCTTGAATCTGTTTGCTAAAAAAAGAAATTGGAGGCAGGGAAATGAAAAAACTAAGCTTTTTATTGGTCTTGATGTGTGCATTGCTGGTGCTTGCGGCATGCGGCGGTTCGGAAAGTGACGGAAGCGCGGAAGCGAACTCCGCTGAAGCTTCCGACGGCAAAGTGGAATTGACTTACTGGTACGCTTGGGGCGACAAAATCGGGGAGAACAATGAAAACTTAGTAAAACAATTCAATGAATCCCAGGACAAAATTCATGTAACTGCGGAATTCCAGGGCACTTATGATGAGCTTCATGCGAAGACACAAGCAGCTTTTGCTGCAGGCAATGCACCGGAAGTGACGCAGAACGAAATCGCGTCCATCGGAGTCTTTGCAAAATCAGGCATGACACAGGATTTAACTTCTTTTGTTGAAAACGACGAAGAAATCAATATGGATGACTTTAATCCGGGGTTGATGGGGAATTCATACGTCGATGATAAATTATATGGACTGCCGTATTTGAGAAGTACGCCAATCATGTACATGAATACGACTTTGGCAGAAGAAGCGGGACTTGATCTGAAAGGTCCGAGTACGTGGGAAGAGTTCGAAGAATATGCAGCTGCATTCACAGACGGGAATGGCCGGGTCGGGATGTCCTTGCCGATCGATATCTGGTTCTATGAAGCTTTCATCGCTCAGGCTGGCGGATCAACGATGAATGAAGATGGGACGGAAGTGGCATTCAACAGTAAAGAGGGTGCAGAAGCCTTTGATTTGTTCAGAAACATGTCTAATGAAGGAACGATGAAAGTTTCGGCAGGCACGGAAGCTGGCGAAAAGGCTAGACAGGATTTCGTTAATGGTCATGCCGGCATGCATTTCTCTTCAACTGCAGACTTATCGTACCTTCTGCAGCTGGCTGAAGAAAAAGGATTTGAACTGCAAACGTATTTCATGCCAAGCGGCAAAGAAACGAAAGTGCCGACTGGCGGCGCTAACTTGGTTATGACGAGCGGTTTAGATGAAGAAAAGCAGCAGGCGGCATGGGAATTCATCAAATTCATGACAGCCACTGAACAAACGGCGTATGCTTCTGAATTCACTGGCTACCTGCCAAGCCGCTTATCAGCTGCGGAATCTGAGAAGATGCAGGCACTTTACGAAGAAAAGCCGCAATTCAAAGTGGCAGTTGACCAGCTTGAAAACGGTGTGGCGCGCCCAATGGCTGAAAATTACCCGGAAGTCGTGAAAATCATGATTGATGAAATGACCCGTGGCATCCTGGATGAGAGCATTCCGACAGAGGAAGTTTTAGACACGGCAGCTGAGAAAGCCAATGCGGTATTAAAATAACCAATCAAAAAGAAAGCACTTCGCCGTGCTTTTTTTTCAAATCAGGAGGGCACCGGCATGAACTGGATGAAAGACATCAAGGCATTGATATTTGATATGGACGGAACACTTTATCAGGATTATTCCTTTATGGGACGCTATATTTCGAAAATGATGGCGGACCGCTTTTCGGAGACGGAAATTGATGAAACCGTGGTTTGGGCCTATGATTTGCTGGAAGGCCGAAAGCCGATCAAACTCGGTTTCATGTATGACCCGGCAGAATTGCTTTTTTATAGCCATAAAGAATTGCAGCCGACAGCGGCTTATAACTGGGAAGGAATCGAGACGGAAGCACTTCAGGATGAGAGCATCCCGCTGGCGTATCTCGGCGATCCGTGGGGAATTGCTCAATTGATCGCTATCAAAAAAGGGATTTCACCTGCCATAAGAGAACAAGCTTTCACTGACGTTAGGTTAGAGATGCTCGAGAAAGCGTATTGCATCAGCAAAAGGACAGACCTTTTCGATGAAATCAGTAAATTGGAAGGAAGGCGGCTCATATTAATGACCAACTCGCCATTGCCGACTGCCCAGGAATTTGTGGATTTCATGGAGCTCAACGAGGTATTTGATGAATTTCATTTCGACGGCAATAAGCCGCACGGCATTAAAGCGCTTTTCGAGGGGCTGGTGGAGGAAGGATACGAGCCGCATGAAATCCTGTCTGTCGGCGACCATCCGTGGAACGATTTGTACCCGGTGCACCAAGCGGGCGGACAAACTTGCCTAATCAGTGAATACAAGCATGACGATGCGACAGAGTGGACGGTTTCCGTCGAGACAATCGATGAATTAGTCCAATTGGTGAAAAGGATGAATGGACAATCGGCAATGGCCAATAGAAAGGAAGAAACGTATGGCTGAAATTAGACTGGACAATATCTCAAAGACCTTTAACGGCGACCGGGTCGTCAAAAACATTTCCCTGACGATCAAAGATGGTTCGTTTACGGTGCTTGTCGGCCCTTCCGGCTGTGGGAAATCCACCATTTTGCGAATGCTCGCGGGTTTTGAGCAACAGACCGAGGGCGATATCTGGATTGATGGAAAGCGGGTCAATGATCTCGCTCCCAGCAAGCGTGACATCGCGATGGTGTTTCAGAACTATGCCCTTTATCCGACCATGACCGTTAAAGGGAATATCGAGTTTGGACTAGCCAACCGGAAAGTGCCGAAAAAGGAACGGAATCTGTTGATTGCGGAAATCGCAGAAATAGTCGGCTTGTCCGATCATTTGGACAAAAAACCCGATAAGCTGTCGGGAGGCCAGCGCCAGCGGGTAGCCCTTGCACGTGCCATGGTCAAGAAGCCGAAAGTCTTCATCTTGGATGAACCGCTATCTAACCTGGATGCTAAGCTGCGCACGCAGATGCGCACGGAATTGATTCAGCTGCACGAAAAATTAGGGACGACTTTCGTCTATGTTACCCATGACCAAGTTGAAGCGATGTCGATGGGCGATGAAATCATTATCTTAAACAAAGGAGTCGTTCAGCAAAAAGCAGCACCGATTGATGTGTATCAGAGTCCGGGTAATCTATTCGCGGCGGAATTCATCGGCCAGCCGCCAATGAACGTTTTCAAAAAAGAAGAATTTCACGAACTTCAAGATGCCCTGCCGGAAGCTGCGGCATATATCGGGTTTCGGCCGGAGCATGCGGGCCTTGCTTTGGAATCCGCTCATGTGCCGCATACCATCGAACTGGAAAGTGAGATTTTGACACTCGAAACGCTAGGGGCGGAAACGGTCTATAAAGTGAAAAACCGTGTCGGTACGATGAACATCCGTAGCTTTACGGCCCCCGTATCCAAGCGAGGCAAGTGCTTTGCCACGATTCCGATGGAAAAGCTGTATGCTTTCGGAGCCGATCAGACAGCATTGCCTGCATTGGATTTCCCGTTCCAAAAGGAGGCGGCATTGAATGGCGTTCGCTAAAGTCCAGCTTGATATGGAAGAAAAGAAAGCGGAGCGGCAAGGTTTCCTTTCCTGGGTGAAACTGCGTCCCTATGCGATGATTTTTCCGGCGATCCTCATTTTTTGTTTGTTTTTCATCTATCCTATCGGCTATATGATCTATTTAAGTTTTCATGACTGGAATTTTGTCAGTCCGGTCAAGGACTTTGTCGGAACTTCCAATTTCAGCTATTTGCTGAGTGACCGGGATTTCAGGGAAGTCATTTCCAACTCATTCATCTATACGTTTTTCACTGTGTTTTTGACGATCAGCTTATCCTTGCTTTTAGCTCTTTGGCTGAACCGAGGCGGTGCTGTCTACTCATTCATGCAGGCATCGATCTTCAGCCCGCATATTATTTCACTGGTATCGGTTTCCATGCTGTGGATGTGGATCATGGATGCCGATTACGGCTTGTTGAATTGGTTCCTTAACCTGATTGGCATGGAATCGGTCATGTGGCTGACAAGTCCCGATTATGCGCTCACTTCCTTGATCCTTGTGGCGGTATGGAAAGGAATCGGTTTCAATACCCTCGTTTTTATCGCTGGTTTGCAGAGCATTCCAAAAGACTTGTATGAAGCGGCGGAATTGGATCACACGCCGCCGTGGAGAAGGTTCTTGAAGATCACCGTGCCGATGCTGTCGCCAACTTTGTTTTTCCTGACAATCATTGGTGTCATCAACTCGTTCCAAGTGTTCGAGACCATTAACCTGATGACAGCGGGTGGACCGATCAACTCGACAAACACCTTTGTTTATTACATCTATCAATACGGGTTCCAGTTCTTTAAAATCGGCTACGCTTCAGCTGCCGGCGTGATTTTGCTGGTCATCCTAAGTGTGCTGACCGTCGTCTATTTCAAAGTGTTGAGCAAGCGAGTACATTACCGATAAGTGAGGGGAAACAGATGAATTCATCACCCATTTTCAAAATTGCCAACGGAATCGGATTGGTTCTGTTGTTCATCATTTTCGCCGTTCCATTCGTGTGGATGGCGAGCACCGCTTTTAAATCGCTGGGGGAGACCATGACGTTTCCGCCAGTCTGGATTCCGGAAGCTTTGCAATGGCAGAACTTTGTAGAAGCATGGAATTCGGGTCCATTCCTTAAATACTTTGTGAATAGCGTCGTTGTGACACTGCTGATTCTGATTCTGCAATTTGCCACCATCATTCCAGCAGCTTATGCGTTTGCGCGCTATGAATTTCCGCTGAAGAATTTTTTCTTCGCTTTGACCATGGTCTGTTTGATGATTCCGAGCCAGCTGATCTTTTTGCCGGTTTACCTGAATCTCAGTTCATGGGGCATCCTCGACACAATTTGGGGGCTAATCCTGCCGTTTGCGACCAGTGCGTTCGGAATTTTCCTGCTGCGCCAGTCGTTTATGCAAGTGCCGGAGGAATTGCTCGAAGCGGCGCGCCTGGATGATGCTTCAGAATGGCAGATCATCCGCAAAATCATGCTGCCGCTTGCCAAACCTGTTTTGATCACGCTCGCGCTATTCAGTTTCATCGCGCACTGGAATGATTATTTCTGGCCGCTTGTCATGACGACAACGGATCAAGCACGAACACTGCCGCTTGGCATCGCCATGCTGCGGCAAGTGGAAGGCGGAGCGGCCTGGAACGTGGTGATGGCCGGGAATCTATTGCTGGTGCTGCCGATTCTGGTCATTTTCTTCTTTGCACAAAAGCATATTATTCGGGCTTTCGTTTACACGGGTGTGAAATAAGGAGGAGGTATTTGCATGGGACAACTTATTGCTCATAGGGGCTGGTCAGGGAAAGCGCCGGAAAACACATTGGCTGCCATCGAATTGGCGCTTGAGGAACCGAAAATCACCAGCATTGAAATTGATGTTCATCAGTCAAAAGACGGAATTCCGGTCGTCATCCACGATCACAGGGTGGACCGGACGACAGACGGCTCCGGTTATGTGATGGATTTGACTCTAGCTGAGTTGAAGAAACTCGATGCCGGAAGCTGGTTCGATCCGGCTTTTACAGGTGAACAGATTCCAACGCTTGCAGAAGTGCTTGAACTGGTTGGAGGCAAGAAGAATTTGCTGATTGAATTAAAACAGATGGCTGGCCTTTACGAGGGGCTGGAAGCGAATGTGCTGACGCTTATCCAAAATTTCAATACAGAAGCACAGTGCAGCTTGATTTCATTTGACCATAAAAGCTTAAAGACCTGTCTGGCATTTAATCCGGAAGTCAAACGGACTCTGGTGATGCTCGGTTCGCCGCTTTTGCTGGTCGATCAAGTGAATGAAATCGGAGCTTCTGCGGTATCGATGCACCACCAGTATGTTGATGAGGAAATGATCAGCAGCTTGAAAAACAACGGCACAGATCTTGTCGTCTGGACAGTGGACCAAAAAGCGGAAGCGGATAGAGTCCTCCGTTTCGATCAGGGCATCGCGTTGACAACCAATCATCCAGAGCGGTTGTGGGTATAGAAATTTTCAGGATGAAAGGGTCTGCCATGAAGAAATCAATTCACCTTATTTTGGAAAAGCTAAAATCCGAAAAACCGGCAGAAAAAGGGAGGGACCCTTATTTCGACAATGCCCGCTTCCTTTTAGTCGCGCTGGTGGTGCTTGGGCATCTGCTGAGTCCGGTACGGGAAAGCAGCGAAGCGCTATATTTTGCAAATAACTTTCTGGCTTCATTCCGCATGCCTGCACTGATTCTGATAACCGGTTATTTCACGAAGCATGTGTGGAAGGACAAAGAGCGGTTCGTCAAGCGTCTCGTGCTCGGCATTCTGCTTCCTTATTTGGTATTTCAGAGCTTTTACTTGTGGATGCTTGGGCTGGTTCAGACTTTTCCGGAACTCGCAGCGAATCTTTTTGCACCGAGTTTCGGGATGTGGTTTTTGCTGAGCCTGCTTTTCTGGAATTTATTGCTGTTGCCGTTTTCCAAATTGAAGCATCCGATCTTGGTGTCGGCTGTTATCGCGCTCGCCATCGGCTGGTTGGATGGAGCTGGAGAATTCCTGAGCCTGTCCCGGACATTCGTTTTCTTGCCGCTGTTTCTTATAGGCCATTACGCGAAAAAAGAACAGCTCGATTGGTTCAAGACGCAAAAAGCGAAAGTTGTGTCGCTTTTCAGTGCAGCTGCAAGCCTCCTCCTGCTTTCTGCTTTTTCATTGGATCAAGCGAGGGACGCACTGTTAGCCAGGCACCCTTATGCCCAAGTAGCAGATTCCATGCTGGAAGGCACGTGGCTGAGGCTGGTTTTCTACCTCATTATGCTTTTGGGCATCATTGCTTTTCTGCCATGGGTGCCGCGGCAGAAATGGTCATTTACATATCTGGGCAGTAGGACGGCCTACGTCTATGTCCTTCATCTATTCTTCATCAATCTCTTCACGCTTCTGGAACTTTTCCCGGAGGAATTGGGCTGGTCGTTCTATCTCGGGTTGCCGGTTGTATGGTTCGCCATTGTCATGTTCGTGAGCTCGACACCGGTCATTTTTCTCGCCAAGCCAATTGTGGAAGGGAAAATTTCCGTTCCGGTATTGCGGGAATGGACTTTTGGAATGAAGTCATTGGGGCATTCCGGAAATTTAGCAGATAAGAAATAACAAGGACGGGTTTTAAGAACTCGTCCTTGTTCATTTTCAGCTCAAGTAAAAATCCCCTCATCCGAATAGGATGAGGGGATTGAAGGCTATCTGCTGTTTTGTTAGACTCTTTGTGCTTTCCGCACCGGCAGCGGAATCACATGCTTCACGTCGCTGTCCGGACCGAGAAGCTGACGGTTTAAAGAGAAATGTGGAATGGCGTGGCCAATCACCTGCGCACTTTTTTGAAGTTCAGGGTCGTAAAGGTCAATCGTCTCAATGCTGATTTCTGTATCGGACAGATCAATGATGCGCGCCGTCTGTTCATCAAGCACGGCTGCCAGCTGCATGAAATTCCACTGTTCACGAACGGCGATGGAGTTGCAGTGGTTATGGCCGTTTATATAGAGGCCGGCCCCTTGTTTTTTATTCAACACTTCCCATACCGGAATGCCGGGATGGATGCTGCGGGCTTCTTGATCCGATTGGATGGTGGTGTCATAGACGGGATGGTGCCCGAAGACGATGAGTGGGCGATTGCCGCTTTGCTCGACGACGCCTTTTAGCCAATATAGCTGAGCGGGATCAAGTGCACCGCCGCAGTCGCGGTAATCCTGCTCTTTTGCCGTATCGAGAAAAGCGAGCACTGCTTGGTCGGTTGAAATGTCGCGGTAGCGTTTCTGCTGCGTGATGGTCAGCACTTCATGGCGGGTTTGCCCGTAGAGATCGTGATTGCCAAGGACTTGAACAAACGGCTTTTGGTGCTGATCGATGATCGCATAGATCTCTTCGAGTTCCTCTTTCAAACCGTAATTCGTCAAATCGCCGATGGATACGTACAGGTCTGCCGGAATCGAGAAAAAACGTTCCATAAAATTTACATAGAACTTTTTTCGGTCCTCCTTTATGAACGCGTATTCCTCTGCAAGTGCTGGATAGTGCAAGTCGCCGATTACTGCAATTTTCATCGTCTTCATCGTCTCCTCTCTATCATTCCCTTTAAGTATCGCAGACGAATGCTAAGCCCGCTTTAAGCCCATGTTAAGATTTGTAAACTTGCAGACCATAAGTGCAAGAATGAGGACGAACCCGTCTAAACCGCTTGGTAGAATAAAACCAGGAAGACAAAGGGGGAAGCAATCATGGACAACATCAACGCTTTTTGGGAAATGCATCAAGGGGACAAGGTATTATTTCTGGGAAATGCCTGGGACGGTGCCTCGGCGAGAATGCTCGCGGCGGCCGGATTTCAAGCGATTGGCACCACCAGTTGGGGAATTGCCGATTCTTTTGGATTGCCGGATGGTGAAAAAATGGCATTTAATATGCATTTGAAGATCATTCAGGAAATTGTCGGGAGTGTGGAGATTCCTGTGTCTGCAGACATTGAATCTGGATATGCGGAAGATAACGAGACCATCGTCCGGCATGTATTGCAAGTCGCAAAAACCGAAGCGGCAGGCATCAATATTGAAGATTCGATGAAAAATGGAGATGGTCTTCGGGATTTGGCGGAACATGCAGAATGCTTGAGCGCCATTCGTTCTGCACTGGATGCTGCCGGTTATGAACGTTTCTTCATCAATGCGCGGAGCGATATCTATCTTCAGGAAACTCCGTCGCAGGAAGAGGCGGTGAAACGTGCAAAAGCCTATGAACAAGCAGGGGCAAGCGGTATTTTTCTGCCGGGGTTAACGGAAGAAAATGCCGTCCGCGAGCTGGTGGATGCACTCGAAGTGCCCCTGAATTTATTGTCGCTGCCGGGTTTGACGAATGTGGAAAAATTGAAGAGTTGGGGAGTTCGCCGCTTCAGTATCGGCAATGCGCTTTCGGATAAAATTTTCGCTATAATGAGAGAAGAAGCTAAGCAAATGGTGAATTCCGGCGGGACATCCCGTTTATATGCCAGGTAAAAGGAAGGGGTTCCGAAAATGAAAAACACGCATTTTTCATTTGAAGAAATGTGGGAGAAAATCATGGCCTGCGACCCGGGCTATGACGGCTTGTTCTATACGGCGGTAAAGACGACCGGCATTTACTGCCGTCCATCCTGCCGTTCCCGGAAACCGAAAAAAATCAATGTTGAGTTTTATTTCTCGCAGCACGAAGCGGAAGCGCACGGCTATCGCGCCTGCAAAAGATGCCAGCCGGATGCCGGACTGTCGCCGAATACGGAAGTGGTGCGGGAAGTGGCATTATTTCTGGCGGCTAATTATAGAAAGCCTTTGCTGCTGCAGGAAATTGCGGATCATGCAGGCCTCACGCCGTCTTATCTGGACCGGATTTTCAAACAAGAGACCGGGGAAACACCGCTCGCTTATTTGAAAAAGATCCGCGTCGACAAAGCGGCGCATCTTATTGAACACAGTGCCTTATCCAATCTTGATATCTGCTACGAGGCGGGATTCCAAAGTCCGTCCAATTTCTATAAAGCGTTTAAAACAATCAAACAATTATCTCCCGGCGACTACCGCAAAAACGGTGTACAAGCCGGGACAAGGAGGGCCTTATCATGAATGAAATGCATATGCTCGACTTGCCGTCACCGGTCGGCATTATTGAAATTGCCGGAAATGCAGAAAGCATCCATTCGATCCTATTTACAGACCGAACGGAGCCGCAGCATCTTCTGACCGCCGAGACACCAAAGCCACTCAAACAATGCGCGCAGCAGCTTGAAGAGTATTTCAAAGGTGAACGCACAGATTTCGATTTGCCGCTCTATTCCATCGGGACGCCTTTTCAGCAGGAAGTTTGGCAGGCGTTGATGGAAGTCGAATACGCGAAAACCGCCTCCTATAAGGAGATTGCCGTTGCGATTGGACGCGACAAAGCAGTGCGTGCGGTGGGGAGCGCCAACAGCAAGAACAAGCTGACCATCGTTGTCCCGTGCCACCGCGTGATTGGCTCAAACGGTACGCTTACAGGCTATGCCGGAACCCTCGAACGGAAAGAATGGCTGCTCGGGCACGAACGTGCCGTGAACGAACAGTCAAAACTAATTTAATAGGCTGAAATTCGCCGCGTTTGCGGCTTTTTTTATTGTCTGGAAAGTAAATTGAAGAGAAAGGGGAGTATTTGAACTCTCAAGGAAAGTATGGGAAGCGCAAGGGAAAGTATTTTCATCTTCAAGGAAAGTAAAGCCAAAAGCTGTCTGTGAAAATAAAATAAAAGAAAAATTTTCCAGGAAAAATGGGGTAAAAACAAGCAAACCCCCAGTTCGATTAAGAACCGGGGGCTTGCAAAGAGATTTCGCTTTTCTGCTTAAAACGCTGCTGTCCAGCCGCCGTCTGCTGTTACAACTGTGCCATTGACAAAGTTCGATTCGTCAGATGCCAAGAACAAAGCAACTTGTGCAATATCTTGTGGTTGGCCAACGCTTGGGATAACCGCCTGAGCTAAGCGTGAGCGGCCCATGCCGAATTCGTTGATGTTCTTCATGGAAGCGCTGATATTGGTTTCAACTGCTCCTGGGGCAATCGCGTTGCAGCGGATGCCTTCTTTTGCATACATAAAGCCTGTGTTTTTCGTCATGCCGACTACTGCGTGTTTGGATGCGCCGTAAGTAGCTCCAGCATGTGCACCATTCAAACCGCCAGTTGACGTGATGTTGATGATATTGCCTTTCTTTTTCTCCAAGAAGATCGGGATGGCTTTACGCATAGCGCGCATTACGCCTTTCGTGTTGATGTCGAAAATCAGGTCCCAGCGTTCATCTGTAATGTCGCCGACCGGCTCGAATCCGTCCATGATGCCGGCATTATTGACTAAAATATCAAGCGTGCCGTAATCGTTGACTGCTGCATCGATCATGCTTTCCACGTCTTCTTGCTTCGCTACATTGGCTTTGACTGCTTTCGCTGTGCCGCCTTTTGCCGTAATGCCTTCGACAACTGCTTCTGCACCTTCCAAGTTCAAGTCCGCTACGACGACTTTCGCGCCTTCAGCTGCATATAATTCCGCAATCGCTTTCCCCATGCCGGATGCTGCGCCTGTTACTACTGCTACTTTTCCTTCTAATTTCATCAATAAAACCTCCTGTTTTTTAATGAACAACTGTATAATAAAATTATAATCCTTTTGAGCAATCGCTTACAATAAGCAAAAAATGAATAACTGTCTATTAAAGAACACAAATTAAAAAACTGTCTAATAAGAGGTGGAAATAATGAAGCAATTGGATTTGCGCATCATCAAAACGAAAGAGTCTTTAAAAGAAGCATTGATGCTCCTCTTGAAAGAAAAGACCTTGAACTCCATTTCTGTGACGGAAATTTGCCGATTGGCGAAAGTGAACCGCGGCACTTTTTATACGCATTACGGCCAAGTGGAAAATCTTTTTGAAGAATATTTCAAGGAAATCATGCAGAATTTAAAGGATTCTTATCTGGAACCCTACAAATATGCTTGGACCATCCATACGAAAGAATTGAATCCGGCGACGATCCGGATTTTCCATCATATCGAAAAATACGAAGAATTCTACCGGATTGTATTTTCCAAAACAGCTCCTTTGAACTATTATTATTTGCTGTTCGACCATCTCCAGCAATTGCTGGAAGAAGATATGCGCCTTCATGGCAACGACAAAATCGATACGGGCATGCTGAGTGCATATCAGGCCAATGCGATCCTTGGGTTAGTTATAGAATGGCATCGCCAGGATTTCAAACAAAACGCCGAAGAGATGAATAAACTATTGGTGGAGTTATTAAAATATGTAACACAGAATTAAGTGAAACAGGACTTTCGATTTTTTATTTAATATTCTAAAAAGAGTAAATAAGACGATTGAACCATTTCATTATTTATGTAATGATTGCATTAAGGGGAAATCTTTTCCTTTTTTAGGAGGGAATTGATAGTCTCGTGTAGAAAGTCTATAATAGAATAGATTCTATTGGATGTACGATGTCTTAACCAAGCAGAAAAGCTTGGATTTCCCGCATGGGCACTAGGCCCGCCAAAGAAGGAGGAGGTTCGGTGATGACGGACTTTGAAGAAAAGCAAGCATTGATGATCCATTCCGGATTAACAAAAGGTTTGACGCATCCTGAAACCATCCGCATTTCACAAGAGCTGGATGACCTACTTAATGAATTGATGAAACAGTCTTCGAATTTGAAAAGACATAGTGAAACCAAGAATTAGAAAATACCCGTAAACAATGAACCGCAGTGAAATGGCCGATGCCTTTCACTGCGGTTTTTGCTTATCTTTTGTTTATATTCTACTCCGCTAGGAACATTTCCTCTAACGAAGGCTCATTTACTTCCACCCGGAAAATATCGACTTGGCAGCGGGTGAAGGCCCGTATGATTTCCGCAATTCTTTTTTCGCTTCCGACTGTAATTGAAGTAGAGCCCGTTTCTTTCCGCAATTCAGAACCCGCTGTCTCAAGCCAATTGTAAAGATTGTGGGATTCACCTGCTGGAACTGGACCGTGCTTCAGTTCAACCGTAATGGCGGAGCGGTAATAAGAGCGCAGCTCGTCCATCGTCCCACTTTTGACAATGCCGCCGTCTTTCATAATGGCAATCGTCGTGCAGATCTTTTCGACTTCGTCTAGGTTATGGGAAGTCATGAAAACGGTCTTGCCACGCTCTTTCAATGATCCGATCAATTTATGGATATGCAATGCCGATTCCGCATCGAGGCCGGAAGTCGGTTCATCGAGGAAAATCAGGTTCGGGTCGTGGATGATGGCTTGGGCAATGCCGAGTTTTTTCTTCATCCCAAAAGAGAACTTGCCGACTTTTTTATTGCCGGCATTTTCTAGGCCGACTTGGTTCAAGACCTGTCGGCATTCGGCAGTGGAAACCGGCTTTCCGGATAAGGAGGACAAGAACTTCAGATGCTTCATGGCATTCATCGAATTGAACAGTGTGGAGTAATCCGGCATGACGCCGATATGCTTTTTCATCCGTTCGTCCGGACCTTCCACGCCTAGAATCGTAAAGCTGCCGCTTGTCGGACGGGTGATGCCGGTCAGCATATTGATGAACGTGGATTTCCCTGCCCCGTTGCGCCCGAGGAAGCCGAAGATTTCCCCTTCTTCAACAACAAGGTTAATGCCGTTCACGACGGAGGTGGAGCCATATGTTTTGTTCAGTAACTTCGTTTCAATCGCTTTCATCAAAATTCCCTCCTGTTAAAAATCAGCGCAGCCGCTGCCAGCAGCAGCCCGGCGAGCCCAAAAATAATCAAAAACTGATACGTGTCTTCCATCAAATAATAGTAAGGGCTCGCGAATTTGAGCCATGAAAACCACGGATTGTCTGTAAAGACCAACCAAGTGCCGAGCGCCGGAAACAATAAGCCGATGACGATTCCGAGAAACATGGTAGCGGACGGTTTCGGGATGGCGACAGACAGCAAAATCGTCAAGGCGATCTGGAATGTGAGCAAAGCCATCACTTGAGAGAAGATGAAGAAATCGAACTTCAAAGCAAAAATGGCGATTACTAAAAATGAAATCACAAGGCATGTAAACCAGAACAGCCAAGCACCGGCAAATTTGCCGAGCAGGATTTGCAGCCGGGAAGTCCGGGTGACAAGAAACCGCATCGTGCGTTCATGGCTTTCTTTGTTGATGCTGTCATGCGACAAACCCATCACGAATAATTGGCCGAAGATGAACAAAAGGATCAGCAGCCCGACGGTATGGATATCGGCCATTTCCTTTTCAGTAAGCGCGATGCCGGATGCTAATAGTCCGGAGAATTTCGCTGAATAATAAGAGGTGAGGAGCAGTATGGCAATAATGATAATGGATTTAACGCTTTTGAACATGCTGAAGAATTCTCTTTTTCCAATAGCAATCATGATGATTTCCCTCCAAAGTTCTTTTGGGCGCACGGCCCGTTTGCTTGTATCTGTCTTCATTATAAAACCGGTTCCTTAAGCTGAAAGAATCGTTGCCTTAATTTTTCCTTAATTGTCCTTATTTAAATCACAGGGATGATATGATAAATAAAGGAAACAAGATGGAAGGGAATGTCTCGATGAAAGACCCTCAATTATTGATCGTAGAAGATGAACAAGCGATTTTACATATGTTGATGACTATTTTAAAAAGGGAAGATTTTCGGCATATCGATACGGCCGGCACTGCGGAAGAGGCGCTGGAATTATGCAAATCGAAATCTTATGATCTGATTTTGCTGGATGTCATGCTGCCGGGGCGGAGCGGCCTCGAAATCTGTCCGCTCATCCGGGAGATCTCGGACGCTTCGATTTTCTTTTTGACCGCCCGCTCAACCGATCTTGATAAATTGACCGGATTTGCGATGGGGGCGGACGATTACATCACGAAGCCCTTTAATCCGCTGGAAGTGGCAGCCCGCATTAAAGCGCATCTCAGAAGGCGGCTTGGCAATGTGCCAAAGCTCGAACCTGCGCTTTTTGAATACGGTGCACTTTCTGTCAACCCGAACGCAGGTGAAGTGAAAGTTCACGGGAATCCCGTTGAATTACCAGCTCAAGTATATCAATTGCTGCTGTTTTTCTGTAAGCATCCCAACCAATTATTCAGCAAAAGCCAGCTTTATGAAAATGTATGGGGCGAAGAATTTTTCGGCGAAGACAATACCGTCATGGTCCATATCCGTAAATTGCGCGAAAAAATTGAAGCCGATCCAAGCAGCCCGGCGCTTATTGTAACGGTTCGGGGGCTCGGCTATAAATTTGTTCCGGGAGACAGCCATGAATTTGCATAAGCGGTTTATGGTGCAGTTTTTTATCCAGCTCTTCCTGCTGTCATTCGTTTTTCTGCTATTGATGCTGACGCTTTGGGGAGCCATCGGCTATTTCGTCACTGAAGATGAGGCGGCCCGGGATTTAGCAGATGCAGATAGCAGTTATTTTATGAATCAATTCGAATTCGATGAAAATGGTGCTTCGATTAAAAAAGGTTTGAAAAAAACGGCGGAAGCTCAAGATGGCTGGCTGATCTTATTGGATTCCAATGGGCGGGTCCTGGATTCTTTCAATACCGATGGAAAACTGCCTGAACAGTTTGCAGTCGAAGAAATAGCAGCGCGAATTTGGAGCGATTCGGCTGACGGGCAGCATCATTATTGGGAATTGGAAAATACGGAGCGGGGAACCTTGTTTTTACTTTACGGCAAGGAGAACCTTGCTGCCCAATGGCTCGCTTCGGCTGAACCGGCAATTGACTGGGAAAAAGAGGACTTGAATTTAGCGGCGGAGTTGAAAGCAGAACTGGAGGAAGAAGCGGCTTGGATGCAATTGATTGGTCCGGATGGCAAAGTCCTTGATAGTTACGGGGATGTAAAAGAACAGGAAAACTATACTATCCGAAAAGTTGGCGAGTTGACTGCGGACCACCGTTCTACGGCGATAAAGACAGATCCTGAAACCGGAAAATCGGTGATTGCAGGAGCTGCTGCGCCACCATCCGATGCGCTGGAAACCATATTGAAAACACAGAATTTCTATATCGTGCTGGTCGTCCTGTTGATTTTGTTAATCGGCGGCACGCTCTGGTATGCGCGGAAATTCGGCATGCCGCTTCTTGTCATGATGCAATGGATTAAAAATCTCGGGGACGGACGCTACGAACAACCCGTGAACCAAAAAAACGAATCTTTAATCACTAAGCGCAATGGCAAAGTAAAAAAGAAGTATCGGCTTTATAAAGACCTTGTGGCCACGCTTGAGCAATTGACAGCTAAGCTGGAATTGCACCAGCATCAGCAAAAGCAGTTGGAACGGACGCGGGAAGACTGGATCAGTGGGTTGTCGCATGATTTGAAAACGCCTTTATCGTCGATTTCAGGCTACGCGCAAATGCTGGAATCACCGGATTATGAATGGTCTGCACAAGAGATCCGGGAGTTTGCGGCCATTATGAATGATAAATCCACTTACATGATGGATTTGTTGGAAGAATTGACCTTGACATTCCGTTTGAAAAACCAAGCCTTGCCGCTTTCGAAAGAGACGGTGAACCTTAATGAGTTCATCCGCCGGATCGTCATCCAGTTCATCAACGATCCGGCGAACGGAAATTGGAAGTTTTCCTTTCATGCCGCTTCTGACAGTGTCGAGGCTGCGATCGACCCGAAGTGGTTCCAGCGCATTATTGAGAACCTGATTGTCAATGCGATGAAATACAATCCAGCGGGAACGGAAATCAAACTTTCCATTTCAGCGATTGAACAGCATCTAGCGGTGATTGTCATCGAAGACGACGGTGTTGGCATGGAAACGAAAGTCCTGGATAAACTGTTTGACCGCTATTACCGCGGGACGAATACCCAAGATTCCAGCACGGGCACTGGACTGGGGCTTGCTATTACGAAACAGCTTGTCCAGTTGCACGGCGGTTCCGTCCAAGTAGCGAGCAAACTTGAAAAAGGTACTTCTGTCCGCATTATCGTGCCGGTTTGAAAAGAAGGAGGCAGCCGCAACGGCTCCAATATATGTAGAAACTGAAAAAGAAAGAGATTCATTGAATGCTTTTCCGAATCCAGAATGATAAAGACTCCGTTCCTTGAAAAGGGACGGAGTTTTTAATGTTTTGCATTTTGCTGAATAATTGCCTTCTACCCCAGAGTCTTCTATCATAAGGGTAAATCTATTGGAAAGTGGGGGATTTAATGTATGAATTGACGAAAAAACGCACGAAAGCAGTTATGGTTGATTCGGTCGTTTCTACAATGGTTACGGCAGCTTTAGAACCGGTTTTGCGCAAAAAGATCAAGAATGAGACGGTCCTTCAAGTGGTGCTGCCCACAGCCGTTTTCTGGGGGCTAGAATATGCGCAGCTTCGCCTGAAAGGGCAGACGCTTGGCCAAAAAGCATTCGGTATTAAAGTGGAAAGCGAAGACGGTAGCGAATTGACAGATGCCCAGATTTTGAAACGTGTTGTGCACCGAGATACGATTGGTCCGCTTGCTTATTTGCGCGACCGCCAAAAATACGCAGATTCCCAAGGCGAGAAATTCCTTCACGATGCCTATGCGAATACGATTGTAAAAGAACAATGAAAAAGCGAAGCGGCTCCGAAAAATTTTCGTGGCCGTTTTATTGTGGGTTCTTTAAGCTATAAAACTATTTCTCCGGCTGACAGCTAATTATAATGAAGGAGAAAAAGAGGGGCGGTGCAGAAAATCATGAAATTGTACAAAGAATTGGCAGAGTGGTGGCCGCTCATGTCGCCGCATACGGAATATGAAGAAGCTGCAATTTATATGGAGATCATTCAACGCCATCACCCGGGTGTGAAAAAAGCTGTGGAGTTTGGATCAGGCGGGGCAGCAATGCATTTTATCTGAAACAGCATTTCCCAATCGTCTTGACGGATCTTTCGCCCGATATGCTCGCTGTCAGCCAGCAATTGAACCCGGAATGCGAACATCTGCAAGGCGATATGCGCACTTTGGATGCAGGAGCAGATTATGATTTGGTTTTCGTCCATGACGCCATCACGTATTTTAAGGAACCGGATGATTTACTGGCCGTTTTTCGGAATGCAGGACGGCATTTGAATCCGGATGGCCTGCTGCTCATCATGACCGACCAGTTCACGGAAACTTTTTCAGGCGGCACCCATCATGGAGGAATCGATAAGGATGGCCGCGGCATGCGGTATTTGGAATGGACCTATGACAGCGATCCCGACGATCATATGACAGAGACGCATTACCTTTATATAATGAGAAATGAGGACGGAAAGGTTTTTACTGAATCGGATAGCTCGCAATCCGGTTTATTTTCCATGCCGGAATGGAAAAGCCTTTTAAAAGAGGGAGGATTTATCGCAACATTTGAACCGGTGCATTACTCGACAGGGCCTGGAGAATATTATGCGATTGTTGCAAGGCTAAGTGAAGGCGCAGTATAACGAGGGGAAATCCTAAAAAAAGCAGCATGGAACGGCTCTCGCCACCCATGCTGCTTTCGGTAATTATAAAGGCTTGCGCCCGTTTGTAGTTGAATCATTATCCTCATCAATATCCGCTACTTCACGGCGAGTCGTTTCTGTGACTTGTTCCGTATCTTGGACTTTGCGCTTCCCAACGACGATTTCTTCAGAAACGACATCCGTTTTCGAAACTTCCACACGCTCTTCAGAAACTGGAATGTGGATGTTGTCTCCGTCCTGGTAAGCGTCTTTCCCTGTCAATCCGCCAGTAGTGGTTGAATCTGCCGCTTCATTTACAGGGCGGCGTTCAATGTATACTTCTTCACGTTCTACTGGTACTTCAATTGTTTGCGTATCTTCAACGACATGCTTTCCGACATTGACTTCACCGGTTTGAACGCGTTCTTTATCCACTTTCAAATGTTCTTCATGCAAGCGAAGGCGCTCTTCGTCTGTTGTTGAAGCATCTGTTCCATTTGTAAAAGTAGAGCTCGCGCCGCCGGTATTTGCGCGTGATTCGCTGTAGCGGTCATAAGATGGACCATATTCACTGTCCACATAAAGCAGAATTTTGCCGTTTTCAACTTCGCGTTTATAAACATCGGACTCATCCGAATCGATTCCCATCGTATCGAATGCTTCATATGATGAAGATTCTCCTGCCAATGTGGAAATGAATCTTCCCATAAAGCCTTGATCTTCCTGCGTATCCAGTTTCACATCTGTTTGTCCTTTAATCATGGATAGCTGATCTTCATCTTGAGCAATTACATACATATCTTCTTCTCGATAACCTTGAGATTTCAGTTCTGTGATTTTGCTTAATACTTCTGCCTGTACATCAAAAGTTCCGATAAATGTATTTTCACGTTTAGTCATTATTAAATTCCTCCTGTGTAAAATTGGATTCCTGTAAAGTAAGGTACTGCTAGTGTACCCCTGACCTTTCAAATGCTAAACATTTTAGGGCGTAAATAGGAACTAAGGAATAGGGAATCAGCCGGATTTACGAGATGTTCAAACGGCCGCTGAGCCCATGGGAGAGTAAGCTTATGTATTTTTTGTGACTTGCGTGTTTTTCAGGTTTGAATACTAGATAAATGAGGAATGTAAAAGTACAATTATTATTAAGAGGCTGAAGAAACTTAGCCTATAATTTATTTCAAAGGAGTTGAAGGCGATGAAATTGGGAACAGTCCGAGGGTCAAGTATGATTGTCAAAACGGCACGCAGCCTGGTTGAGGAAGGCTGGTCATTCATGGTGGATGAATTCGATGTCATTATTAAAGCAGAGCACAAAGCCACCGGTGAAGCTGTGTCTTTCAACTCCATGGGCACATTAAAGCGATGGATGTACGAAAAAGCATTGAGCTACTAAAATAAATCAATAAAAAGAAGGGCCGCTGATTCTCAAGCGGCCCTTTCTTTATGCATTTTTATGCCTGCAAAAATTTAAATGATATTCAATTTATTCAATCGCATCGCTTGTGCCAGCGTATTGTGGATTTCCACGTTGTTGAAGTTGAGGCCCAGCTGGACAGCGGTTTGGGCAATATCCGGGCTGATTCCGGATAATGCGGTTTCGACGCCGATTAAATTCAGGCCGTCAATCAATTGGAAAATTTGGTGGGCCACCATGGTATCGATGATCGGTACGCCGGATAAATCGATGAATAGTTTGTTTAACCGCTGCTCAGCACATTGCGACAAGGCTTTCTCAAACATGATATGTGCCCGGTACGTATCGATTTCACCGACGAGCGGAAGGAATCCGATGTCATAGGCCAGTGAAATGACGGGCGCACTCATCTCAACGATCATTTCCCGTTGGGCATTCAAACGGTTTTTCGTGGCAAGTGAATGCTGGAGTGTATACTCCAAAATGATGCGGTTGATCGTTTCTACTACGCCGCGGTTCCAGGCTGACACTTGTCTGATTGAAAGCACATCTAAATTTGCCTCGGTGTATTCCTCGATCAAATTGAGATATTGCTGCTGGGTTCTAAAAAATTCTTCGATGATTTCTTCAAGAGGAGTAGTTAAATGGGCTTCATCTTTGGCAATGGTTTTAATCCACTCCTGGAAATCCTCTATGCATTCCGTGTCGTCTTTTTCGAACATGCCGCAAAATTGGACATGAAACGCATGGTTTTGTGCTTTGACTTGCTGAATCGTTTCCGGATCAGTTGAACCGTAGACCCCGTCTTTTGTCTTATCTAACGATTCATACCATTGTTCTGTCAGAAACTCCGTTTTGCTGCATAGAAAGGCGTGCAGTTTTTGGTCTCTCATCATTTTGTTTTCCGCCTCCGTAATTTTGTATCCGCTTAATTTGCCTGCAATCCGCAGGAGGGCCATGTCATTTGCTCGAATTGCATTCAGGAAAAATGGCTCTGTTATCCATTGTAATATAGAACAGCCGTCCAAATCAAAATAAAAAGGGGAGGGAAAATAAAAAAGTCCAGCAGGATGCTGGACTGTGGAAAGGGTAAAACCCATTTGTTAAATGGGATTGATTTCGAGAGATTCTTCGCTGATTTCCCCGACAATTTCCTCCAAAATATCTTCCATCGTCACAATGCCAGCTGTATGCCCGTCTTCTGCGGTAATAATCGCCATGTGAATGCGGCTTTGCTGCATTTTGTTCAGCACTTTTTGAATGGGTGTATTTTCGGGAAAGCTTGGCATTTTGTGGAGCAGCTCAGCAGGATCTTGAACGCGTCCGGCTGCCATTCCGGTCAACAGTTCTTTCGTATTGATGAATCCCAGAATTCGGTCTTTGTCGCCGGATTCAGTCACAGGATAGCGGGTATATTCATGCTGGTCCAGTATACCGAAAAATTCTTCGCGTGAAAGACCTTGAGTGACCGTGATGATTTTTTCGCGGGGAATCATGATATGCTTCACGATCCGCTCATCAAATTCAAAAATATTCTTTAAATAGGTTAATTCAGTTTGATTGATTTCTCCGCTTTTATAGCTTTCTGCCATAATCAATTTAAGTTCTTCCTCAGAATGCGCTTCTTCGTGGCCGGCAGGCTCTACTTTGAAGAGTTTAAGGAATAGGCGTGCTGAGCCGTTCATAAGCCAAATAAATGGGCTCATGATTTTGCCGAACCAGTAAAGAGGCGGTGCAAGAAGCAAGGTCATTCTTTCCGCAAATTGAATCGCTAAGGTTTTGGGTGCGAGTTCGCCGATGACAACGTGCAAAAACGTGACAATTCCAAGCGCAATTGCATAAGAAAGGGCTGTTGCTAAAGCTTCCGGTACGTCAAAATAATCGAATGCCGGATGCAGCATTTTTTCCACTGTCGGTTCCCCTAATGCCCCGAGAATCAAAGCCGTTACGGTGATGCCGAGTTGGCACGCCGACAGGTAGTAATCGAGATTGTTGACTACTTCTTTTGCGCGTATGGCCTTTTTATTGCCTTCTGAAATAAGTTGGTCGATCCTTGACATCCGCACTTTTAAAATAGCGAATTCAGCACCGACGAAAAATGCAGTCGCGAGAATCATCAGCGCGACGAGCAGCAGATTAATGATTATTTGTCCTTCCAATATGGCTCCCCTGTGACAGGGGATTCACCTCCATTAAATAGTCAAAAGCAGGATGGGCATTCAAATTTATTCAGGTTCTCGATGGAACAAAACTTGTTTAATTTGTTGATTGTCCATTTCGGTGACGGTCCACAATGAGTTTTCTTTCGTCAGCGTATCGCCGGTTTGAACTTCCCCGACACTCTTGTAATGGACCCAGCCGCCAATCGTATCAATATCTGCGCTTTCCTCAAAAGTCAGGCCGAAACGCTCTTCAAGATCTCTCAGTAGAACCCGTCCGTTAATCAAATACTGATGTTCACCGATCTGGTCAATTTCAGGCTGTTCATCTTCATCGAATTCATCGCGGATTTCCCCGACAATTTCTTCCAGAATATCTTCCAATGTCAGCATTCCGGCAGTTCCGCCGTATTCATCTGCGACAATGGCGATGTGGACACGCGCGTGCTGCATTCGCAGCAATGCGTTCTGCAATCCGGTCATTTCAAAAATGGTCGGAACTTCAAGGACAAAATCCTGCAATTGCCACGGGCGGCCCGCTACGATATGCGGAAGCATTTTCTTTGCGCTGACAAAACCGATGATGCTGTCTTTGTCACCGTCTTCGGTCACTGGATAGCGTGTGTAATTGTTTTCGTCCAGTATTTGGACGATTTCTTCGAGCGGCATGTCTTTGTCCAGCGTAATTAGTTCAGTACGAGGGACCATGATGTCTTTCGCTGCACGCTCATCGAATGTGAAGACGTTTTCCATATAAGACAACTCAGTTTCGTTCAATTCGCCTCCTTCATAGCTTTGCGCCATGACAATCTTTAACTCATCTTCCGAGTAGGCTTGGTCGTGTCCGGCAGGCTGAACGCCGAATGCTCTTAAAAGAATCCGGGCAGCACCGTTTAATAGCCAGATAAAAGGCTTCAATACTTTACCAAACCAGAAAAGAGGAGGGGCAAGCAATAACGACATTTTCTCTGCATATTCGATCGCTAATGTTTTCGGTGCCATTTCACCAAGCACCACGTGCAAGTAAGTGACAAGCAAAAACGCAATCGCGTAGGAAGAGGCAGATGCAACCGCATCTGAAACGGAAAGAAATTCAAATATTGGATACATCAAACGTTCAACTGTCGGCTTACCAAGGGCACCGAGTCCAAGTGCCGTCACGGTGATTCCGAGTTGGCAAGCTGAAAGGTAGTAATCCAAGTCGCTGGCGACTTTCTTTGCAGTAATCGCTTTTTTATTGCCTTCTGCAATCAGCTGATCCAGGCGTGACATGCGAATCTTAACGACCGCAAATTCCGAGCCGACAAAAAATGCCGTCAGCGCAAGTAATAGTACCAATAACCCTAAATTCAGTATCGTAATTATGTCCACTTATGTTCCCTTTTAAAAGGGAGTCACCTCCGTAATTAGTTACAGCAGAGCGAGCAGGGAGGCAATGGCCACCAATTTGCTCTCAAGTGCTTTGCTGATTTGCACTTTGACATGAGTCGGTGCGTTTTTCATTTGTTCCTCTAAGCGGATGATTTTTTTCTGCAGACAATCGAATTCTTCATATACATCTTCAGCGAGCACTTCAGTTTCCGGCAGCCGGCTCGAATCGAGCAGTTCTTTAATCTCGGCAATCGACAGCCGCTGTTTTTTCAACTGGTGAATCCGTTCGAGCGTTTGAAGGGCTGAATCGGGATAAAGCCGGTAATTCTTTTCCGAGCGCTCAACTGACAATAACCCGCGATTCGTATAATAATCGATTGTTCTGGTCGATACTCCGCTTAATTTTGCAATTTCGCCAATCTTCATTAATCCCTTCCCAATGCAAACGCCTCCTTTTTGAAATTAAAAATAGTTTAGCACGGGGGACTAAAAACCATACAGTATAACGTGCTGGTTTATTAGAGGAATTATTCCTTTTTCTTTGCAAGCCGACATTATTTCGACAATTTTCTGGAAATTACTCGCTTTTACCGGGATAAAAAATTGCTGCCATAAATCGCTTTTTTGGAAGATATTCTTAATATATTTGATTAAAATTGGAGGATTTCAGCACTTGCGCGCGCTCAGAGAAGAATGCGTGCGTTTAATCGGATTTACGCGCGTTCAAAAAGGAATGCGCGCGTTCAAGGTGAAATTCCAAAAGAAAACCATTTCCATGGCAGGAAATCGCTTCTTTCCGACAGCTTTCACTAAAATAAAATCTTTTATTCAAAAAAGTGATCTAAATCATTTCTTCCTGCGTTTTGTTGGCAGTACAAAAAATTAAACAGGAAAAAGGAGATGTTTTAGATGAAAATGAACAAACTATTAGTAGCTCTTCCATTAACCCTTTCATTATTGGTGCCGACAGCGGCATTGGCAGACGGACATGAATCACATTCAGCACCGGCTTCAGCTTCAGCAATGGAAGCGGGTACGGCAACACCAGCGGCAGAACTTCGGATCGCATTGGATACGGTATTGACGGAGCATGCTTTCCTGGCAGTTGAGGCGATGAGAAAAGGCGTGGACAGCGCTGAAGATTTTGATCAGGCTTCTGGAGCGCTTCTTGCAAACGCCGATGATTTAAAAGCGGCAGTCGCTTCTGTTTACGGTGACGAAGGTGCAGCGCAATTCGATGAAATCTGGAAATCGCATATCGGCTATTTTGTTGATTATGTAACAGCGACTGCGAAAGAGGACCAGGCTGGAAAAGACAAAGCCTTGGCAGATTTGGAAGAATACAAGAAAACACAATCCGACTTTTTCGACGCAGCGACTGAAGGTCGTTTACCGGCAGCAGCTGTTCAAGAAGGATTGGATATGCACGTGGATCAATTAGTAGAAGCTTTTGATGCTTATGTAGCTGGTGATTTTGAAACAGCGTACGCACTTGAACGCGAATCGATCCATCACATGAGCATGTTCGCAGAAACTTTGTCTGTAGCGATTGCAGACCAATTCCCGGAGAAATTCGATAACACGAATCCGGATACACCGGCTGTTGACTTGCGTGCTCAGTTGAACATGACCTTTACAGAGCATGCAGGCTTAGCGGCTATGGCGATGCAGGACGGGGCAGACGGTGCTGAAAGTTTTGACCAGGCATCTGCCGCGCTGCTTGCGAACGCTGACGATTTAACTGCAGCTGTTGCATCTGTCTACGGCGATGAAGCAGGAGCTCAATTTGAAGAAATCTGGAAATCACATATTGGCTACTTTGTTGATTACGTAGTAGCAACAGGCGAAGGCAATATGGAAGGCCAGGAAAAAGCGAAAGCTGATTTGGATCAATACATCATCGAACAAGCGGCACTTCTTGATGCAGCCACTGAAGGCCGTGTACCGGCAGATGCGTTAGAAGAAGGCTTGAAAGCACACACGGGCCAATTGTTAGCAGCTTTTGACTCTTACGTTGCAGGAGACTTCGATGCCGCTTATAACTCGATTCGTGAAGCATATGCGCATATGTCAATGCCAGCAGCCGGATTATCGGCAGCCATCGTTGACCAGTTCCCGGATCAGTTCGGTGCTGCTGCAATGCCATCTGAAATGCCGGCAACAGGTATGGGCGGAACAGCCGCTTCATCCACAACGCCGTTCCTATGGATCATGGCCGGTTTGATGTTAGCGGCTCTTGCTACAACAGTGGCGGTCCGTTACCGCAAGCAATAAAGAGCAGAAAATCTTAAAAGCAAATCCGGATTTACCGGATTTGCTTTTTTTCTTGCTTGGTATTGGCTATAAAGGGATAGAAGGGACTGTTCCTGCGAATTTAAAATACGCTCAGTTAAGGAAGAAATACGCCCAGTAGTCGAAAGAATAAGCCCAGTTAAGACGGAAATACGCCCGAATAAAACTGATAGTGAAAATAGTCTTAGAAAAGAGTTTCCGCTCGAAGAAGTCGATTCGCTGCTTCAGTCGAGGCTCTCATTACTGTTCGAATGAGAACATAACTTTATTAAAAGCGAAGAAAGTAAAAATCAGCATGAGTCGCAAAGGGGAGCCCTGCGACAATCCCTGCATCGAATCGTTTAAGAAAGAGCGAATGTAACGAACCCGCATCATTGCAAGGGTGGACGCCCGAGAGGCTGCTTCAGCATCCGTCGTATAGAAAATATTCCACACTTTTTTCACCGAATAGACTCGAAGAAAAATACCGCCTGAAAATCTTTTAACTTATCTTCAAGTTATAAAAACGAAGTGCGTCAGGCATTAACAAAAAGAATCAGTAAAACCACAATCCACTTTCTTGGCTAAAGTCCAAGAGAAACCTGATAACCAGAAAAACTTTTAAAAGCAAATAAAAACTGTGGAAGCTCTTTAGATAAGCTTCCACAGTTTTTATTTTAACGCTTCTGTTTTCTGTGATTCTTTCAAATCCACATCTACGGAGGAAACGTAGTAGCGCTTGCCTTCGCTTGGCTCGATCGTAATATTCTTGCGGTCGAACAGGGAGACGGTTTCAATTTTCTTCATTTCACCGGATGCGATGTCCTCTTCATAGACGCGGTAGCCGATAATGGCATCGTCCCGTACAGCATGCCACGAAACATTGAAATCAGTTGCAGTGACGTTCTCCGGTGCTTTGGGAGCTGCAATTTCAACTGCCGAGTCGGAGATGAGTTCAGCTGTTACCACCAATCGTTCTTCGTGCGAACCGATATCACGGTTAAAGTCGCCAGTACAAGTAATGAGGTTGATGAACCGTCCGTCTGCATTTCCAAAGATTTCTTCAATCGGTGCTGCATCGGTTTCATAGCTTGCCAGTTTTTGAACTTCAAATACCATTTCCCGGCCTGTTGCATCAAATAGTTTCACTTGATCACCAGGCTTAACGTCTTTCAGCTCGTAGAATACGGCTGGGCCGGTCAAGCTGTCGACATGGCCAGCAAGGACAGCATGTCCTTTAGCGCCAGCTTTGAAACCGGGTTCAAACCAGCCTACTTGATCGACATCTTCTGGGACGCCCATTTCGCCATTTTCAAGGATCCCGGTCGGTTCGATTGCTGCCTCAACTCCGATGGACTCGATTTCGATGCGCGTCGGCTCCATGCCTTTAATGCTTTCTTGCCGTTGTTTTTGGACCATTTCCAGTTTTTCGCGCTGTTCAGGAAAGATGGGGAATTCGGCGATTTTGTCGACAACATTTCCCGCCGTCACTTCTTTTTCACTGTTTTCTTCAAGTTGTACGCTTTCTTCTTTATCCGCCGGGCCATTCGCCAACGGCTTTAAAATGAAAAATAAGGCAGCGACCAAAAAAACGGCGATGCCCATTGTCACAATCTGCTTCATTTTCCATCCCTCCCATTAAAGTAGGAATAGAGAGGGCTAAAAAGCCCTCTCTTATTTCCTGTCATTTATGATTGTTGTTTACTTTGACGATACGTGATAGTTCCTGCGCCAACTAAGATCAATGCGCTTAAAGCTACCCAAAGCATCATCGTGCTGGATTGGCTTTCACTGCCGCCAAATCCGGTAGCGGGCATTTTTTCAGGGGCTGCATTGACAAAGTTCTCAGGGAATTGATCTACAACTGCACCACTTAAGCCTTTGCCGATATCGAACATGATGGCATAGCCAGTGCGGTAAGTCTCGTAAGAAGCTGCATAATCACCAGAAACATATTGCTGGAATGTATCTACTACTGATTTCTCGTGTGCCGCAACAGCAGCAATCGTTTCTTCAAGCGGCATGCGGTCTTCAGTCGCTGTGTTTAGGAAAGTACCTAATTCGTTTGCAAATGTATCTGTTAATGTCATGACGGCACCGTCTACAGCTTCCTGATCTTCAGAAGCGGAAGCAGCGGCTAAATTGCCTTGGATTGAAATGTGTTCGTTGTTCCAAAGAGCGGTGAATTGGTTGCTTGCTTCTTCCCCATAGACAGAAGCTAAAGCGCCGCGGAACTCTTCTGTATTCTGGTCCTGTGCCCAATCGGCAAAGTCAAAGTCTGCTGAACCGTTATAGCCTTTTACCATGCTCAATTGTGCGAGTGCAAAATGTTCTGCCGCAATTCGGTTCACTGTTGAACGGAAATCGCCGGCCGGTGTATTCGGGTCCGTGAACTGGTCAGGGAATTGAGTGGCAATTGCACCGCTGATGGCACTGCCAGCTCCGAAAATCTGCTTAAAGCCTTCGAGATAAGAAGTATAAGCCGCTTCGTATTCACCAGCTACATATAAGTCGAAAGTATCTTGTACGAAATCTTCATGCTGGCGCAACGCCTGTTTGGCTCCTTCTTCTGGAAGGTTGCCTTCCGTTGCTGTTGCGAGGAACGTGCCCATCTCGTCAACAAATGACTGGATCTGATCAAGGGATTCTTGCTTCATTTCTTCGTTTCCGTCTTTTACGGCCATTGCATAGTCATCTGTTCCAACATTATGCTTTGCGAAAATTTCTTCGAATGCCGCTCCGCCTTCTTCACCATAAACGGATGCGATGACCGGCTCCATATCGGCTGCGTTTTCATCTAATGCAGCCATGGCCGCTTCGGCTGCTTTATCGCCGTCGTAGATTTTCATCATCGAGTCGACAGCCAGAGCGTAGTGCTCAGACAGCAAACCATCAAGCGTCGCCCGCAATTCATCTCCTGTTGTATCCACGTGCGGGCCATCGTGTGCAAATGCCGTTGCTCCCATTCCTGGCAGCAGCAGCGCTGCCCCTAATACCGGCGCTAAAATTTTTCTCCATTTCATCGTCAACACTCCTCTTTTTTCATTTCTTGCTTACCTAACGGAACCTGTTGGAAAATAGATCACTCTTTTTTAAAAAACTTTTAAAAGTGAACTAAAAAACGAATCGATCCGTTAGAGGAGTAAGAAAGCAAAAAGAAGTAGCTGCGAATAAAAGAATGAAAATGCATCGTTCATTTTCACTCTTCTTATCTTCGAATTCTCGATTCCTTAACTTTATTGTGTTGGCTAACGCTGAGTTATAGTAAGCTTGAGGAATGAAATCTGAATAAAGGGGACCAGTTATGGAGAAAAGTTCAGACTTTGTTCTATATGAACGTGTACGGAACAAAGACAAAGAAGCGCTTGAACAATTATACGACCGCTATGAAAAAATTCTTTTCTCGTTTCTTGTGAAAATGACCGAAGACCGGGATTTGGCAGAAGAAGCGCTGCAGGAAGTTTTTATAAAAGTCTGGCGGGGTGTTGGAGAGTACGATGAAAGCAAAGGGAAATTCACTTCCTGGCTATTCACGATGTCACGGAATGCCGCCATCGATTTGATCCGCAAGAAGAAAAAGCCGTCAGTGGCGCTTGAAGAGGCTGGAGAATTGGTTAGTCCGGCATCGAGTGTGGAAGAAACGGCAGAATGGCAGGAAAAGAAAGAACAGATTCAATTGGCTGTAAAAGATTTATCTGCCGAGCAGCAAAAAATGGTCCAGTTGTTTTATTTTAAAGGATACACACATGAAAAAATCTCTGAGCTATGCGAGGTTCCGCTCGGGACCGTCAAAAGCAGGATACGGCTCGCTTTGAAAAAACTGAAAGGGACTTTGCATGATATGCAGGAAAGGGGGGACTCACCATGGCGAAACTGAATTGTGACCACGTCATCGATTATTTGAACGGAACGCTCAGTAAAGAAGAACAGCTTGAATTTGAACAGCATTTGAAAACCTGTACGGATTGTCAGGAAATCATCGAAATGACGGGCGATCTCCCTTACCTTGCAGATCCTGTCGATCCACCTGCCGGGATGAAAGCCAGAATCCTATCTACTGTCTTCGAAGAGGAAGAAGAGCAGAAGAAATCCGAAGAAGTGAAGCGGGAACCCGCTCCGCTTATCGCACAAAAAGCGGTGAAAAAGAAGAATAGATGGCCAGTGCTGATTGCGGCTGCCTTGTTCGTATCGCTGCTCGGCAATGGCTATGCCTTGCTGAAGCTGTCGGAACAGCCGGAAACCGGCGGGGAGATGGCCTTCCAATCCATCGATCTTCAGCCGAATAAAGTATTTGGCGGAACGGCGAAAGCCGCAATCATCCGGGAAGAGGAGTCGCTTGAATTGGTCGTGCAAGCCGAACAATTGGAAGCCCTTGAAGGTGAACAAGTCTATCAGATTTGGCTCTTGAAAGAAGACAAACCGATTCCGGCAGGAGCCTTTACTCCGAGTGCCAATGGAGAAGGAAATGCGTATTACAGTCTGGAAGACAATACCGAAGACTGGGATACGATCGCAATTACGCTCGAACCTCAGGCTGGCAATGCCTCGCCGCAGGGAGAAATCGTCTTGAGCTCCGAGATTTAAGAATAGAAGGAAGAAACGGACACTCCATTCATGGGGTGTCCGTTTTTTGGGATTTAATTCCTTGGCAGATCTACAAGACGCCCGCGTTTTCATTGCAGTGAAAGGGGTATGGCAGAAGCAACAAAACATTCTCTACCCGAGGAGGGGTTCAAATGGCAGACAAAAAATCCAGGCAAGGCCTCACCGTTGTCATCACCGGTGCTTCAAGCGGCTTTGGCAAAGGGATGGCGAAGCGGCTTGCAGCAGAAGGCGCGAATGTCGTCTTGGCGGCCCGGCGGACGGAGCTGATCGAGCAGCTGGCGGAAGAGTTGGGGCAGAATGCAGTTGCTGTTACGACGGATATCAGTATCGAAGGCGATATGGAACGGCTGATGGATACAGCGCTTGCGGATTTTGGAAAAGTGGATGTCTGGATCAATAATGCAGGGCTCGGAATTATCGGTTCATTCACGGAAATTCCACTAGCGGATCAGATGCGGCTCGTCCAAGTGAATCTCATGGGAACGATGTACGGCAGCCGCTTTGCTTTAAAGCAATTTAAGCAGCAAAGCTACGGAACATTGATCAATCTCTCTTCTTTTGTCACAAGTGTTCCGCTTCCATTCGGAGCCGCCTATACGGCGACCAAATACGGAATTTCGGGGCTCAGCAAAGGCTTATATCAGGAAATGCGGCTGGATGACTGGAAAGACATCCAAGTTTGCGTGGTCCATCCGTGGGTGACGGATACGCCTTGGACCGAACATGCCGGAAATTACAGCGGACATGCCATTGAAATTGGTCCAGCAGATGACCCGGAAGAAGTCATCGAAGAGATTCTCGGGCTGATCGATAATCCGCAAGAAAGTCTGGAAATCGGCTTTAAAGTAAAAGGCACAGCGGTCATGCACAAATTGATGCCGGACACCGTAGAGAAATTGGATGGCCATTTTCTGGACCGGATGCTGAAAAGTTCGCCGCCTGCTAAGCCGACATCCGGCAGTTTATTCGAACCGAGAATGGAAGGAAGTGAAGTCTCAGGAAATATGCGTGAACGTTTCCGCAACAAATAAGCGGCAAGGAGGAATTCGGATGGCTGAAAATGAAAAAAGGCAGGGTTTGACGGTTGTCATCACTGGTGCATCGAGTGGTTTTGGAAAAGGGGTGGCGAGGCAATTGGCAGCTGACGGAGCGAATGTGGTTCTCGCTGCCCGCCGAACAGCATTGATAGAAGAGTTGGCCAATGAACTCGGTTCGCATGCCATTGCCGTTACCACAGATGTCAGCAAGGAAAAAGATATGAAGCATCTTTTTGAGACGGCGCTATCCACTTTCGGGAAAATCGATGTCTGGATCAATAACGCAGCGGTGGGGGCGATCGGCCCTTATACGGAAGTGCCAGGGAAAGACATGGCACGCGCAGTTGAAATCAATGTCATCGGAACACTGATTGGCAGCCATTATGCACTGCGCCAGTTTAAGCTGCAAGGACATGGCACCTTGATCAATATCGGTTCGGTCGCAGGAAAAGTGCCTTTCCCGTACTATACTCCTTATAGTACGACGAAATTTGCAGTAATCGGGTTAACGGCTTCCCTTTATCAGGAAATCGAATTGGAAGGCCATCAAAATATTCATGTCTGCATGGTCCATCCATGGGCGACCGACACGCCGTGGTTTCTGCATACGGCCAACTACACAGGGCACGAAGCGGAAATGAAGCCGATGGACGACCCGGAACCGGTCATTGAAGCCATCATCAGCCTGATCGATGACCCGCAGGAATCCATTGGAGTGGGATCGAAAGTGAAAGGAACTGCGCTGTCGCGGAGCCTCATGCCGAAACTGACGGAAAAGATGAATTCGGTGCAAGTAAAGAAAGTGATAGAAGATGCACCGCCAGCGCCGCTAACTTCCGGAAGCCTGCATGAACCGCTCGATATTGGCACTGAGGTTTCAGGTGGAATCCGAAAACGCATGAAGTTGGAAGATTGACCAAGAAAAAACGGGCCATACGGGTTCGTTTTTATTTTGCGGATTAAAAATAACGGCTAGTTATAAAGGCCTTAATGGTTGTTGGAGATTTTTAGTATTTTGATTCAGTCAAAAAGAGATCGACTCTCTATTTGCCGGACTAATGGAGGGAATTGGGTATACATTCGAACAGCCAGATTCAACTGCTGTTACTTTTAGCAAGAGATGGTAGTATGGACGATAGCAGGTATTTTTAAGTAATCGGCATTGACGCAATGGGAGTGGTATAGGATGAAAGAAGCGATCATCAAAAGAAATAATGTACGGATCATAGGGGAAGGAAAGCAGACACTGGTATTTGCCCACGGATTTGGATGCGATCAATATGTATGGAATCGTATTGCGCCAGCATTTGAAGGCCAATATCGAGTGGTGCTTTTCGATTATGTAGGATCAGGAAAAAGCGATAAATCGAAATACTCGACGGAACGCTACAGTACGCTGCACGGCTATAAACAAGACCTATTCGATTTATGTGACGCCTTGGATCTTCGGAATGTGGTCTTTGTCGGCCATTCTGTCAGCAGCATGATCGGCATGCTGGCATCGAACGAACGCCCGGAATTGATCAAGAAACTGATTATGATTGCACCTTCGCCTTATTATATGAACGAGGAAGGTTATCGAGGCGGGTTTGAACCAACTGATATCGATGAATTGCTTGATATGATGGAAGTGAATTATAAGGAATGGGCGAAGTATCTGGCGCCTGTTATCATGCAAAATAGTGATCGGCCCACTTTAACGGACGATTTCGAAAGTATTCTTTGCTCGAATGACCCTGTCATTGCGCGCCAATTTGCAGAAGTCACATTCAAGTCCGATATGCGGAAAGAGCTGGGAAAAGTGAAAGTTCCGACCTTGATCCTGCAGACCCAATTTGATGCGATTGCACCGGTTGAAGTCGGGCGCTACATGAATGCTAAAATTGAAAACAGCCGACTGGTTCTTATGGAAGCCAAGGGACATAATCCGCATTTAAGTGATGCAGAAGAGACCATCGCTCACATCCAGGCGTATTTGAAGGAATAGGGGAGAACGAGATGGAGGAACGGTTGAATCAGGCGCCATTTGCTTATCTAGTGATGGACCAAGAATGCCGGATTATCGAAGTGAACGAAGAAATGAAAAAGATAATCGGAAAAGAAGAAGTTCCGGAGCATGTGCATCAACTATTGACGGTTGCTTCGATGGTTTATTTCCAAACTTATTTTTTGCCGGCTATCACCTTGCATAAAAAAGTCACTGAAATGTCCCTCACCATCAAAAGCCAGAAAGGGCCGATTCCAGTTTTGATGAATAGCGTTGAACGAAATGGCTTTTTTGAATGTGCCTTGATTGAAATGAGTATCCGGGGTGAATACGAGAAGGAGCTGCTTTTGGCGAAGCAAAAGGCCGAAAAAATCAATCAGGAATCGGCAGAAGCCTATGCAAAGCTTCAAACTCTTCTTTCAGAAGTGGAAATGAAACAGCTGGAACTCGAAAAGCTCAATGGCGGCTTGAAGCACCTCGCCAACACGGATCCTTTGACCGGCTTGAAAAATCGGCGCTATTTGGAAAAGGAAATGGATAATTTAATTGGGCGGGCACGAGAAGGGTTGCCGCTCGCTGCATTGGTGATTGACATCGATTTTTTCAAGAACGTCAATGATACGTATGGCCATCATATCGGGGATTTGGTGCTCCGTGAACTGGCTGATAAATTGCGGAGCGAAGCAGAAGCCTTCGGCATTGTGGCAAGACTTGGCGGAG
The DNA here is from genome assembly GCF_057031095.1 of Planococcus alkaliphilus. Lineage (NCBI taxonomy): Bacteria > Bacillati > Bacillota > Bacilli > Caryophanales > Caryophanaceae > Planococcus > Planococcus alkaliphilus. Next base: position 3,291,289 of record NZ_CM168060.1, on the reverse strand, counting down.
AAGAGTTCATCATCGTATTGCCCGGATTTGACCACTTGCAGGCAAAAAGCTTAGCTGAAGAGATCCGAATGCGTGTAGAGCGGGATGAATGGGCTCATGCAGCGATCACTGTCAGTATCGGCCTTGCATCTTTTTCGGAGAAAGACAACGGCATCACATTATACAGCCGGGCAGATAAAGCCTTGTACGCTTCGAAAAAGGGCGGCCGCAATCGGGTGACGGCATTTTAAGAATAGCAGGTGCGGGTGGCTTGTTAAGCTTGCTTATAGGCGGTTTAATTTCTTTTGAATAAAAGTATGCCGTGAACCTGAAAGGCGGTTATAATGAATTCAAAACACTACTGAATTCAAACCATGGGGGATCAGGATGGATAAAGAAATTAAAATGCTCGGCAAACGGGTGGAAGAAGAACGCTATGTCATCGCTGAATTGATACAGGAAGAAGTTTCTAAAGACATCAGTTTTGAAGAAGCGAAAGAATATGCCGGTTTTATTGATGCAGTCACTGAATTCCGCGCGGGTTTTATCGGCTTGCTTGCCCAGTCATTTGAACATTTTTTGGATCCGCAAACAGCTTATGATGAAATTTCTGTCTGGGGAGAAAAAACCGGAAATTACTTTCTCGATCAAAATATGGCGCTTGATGCTGCTTTGGCAGAGACATCCCTTTACCGAAAGCATATCGGCAAAATCATTAAGACCGAAGCGATGCGCAATCAAATCAAACTCGAGCACCTTTTTGAAATCATGGAGTACTTTCATACACTTTTGGATCACGCTGCTTATTCCTATAGCTTTGCCTATATCAATTCATACCAGAAGAGCTTAAGGGAGGCTCGGGACGAATTCATGAAATTGTCTGCCCCGGTAGTGCCTGTAAACGATCAAATCGCTATTTTGCCATTGATTGGAGAAATTGATATCGATCGGGCTCAGTACATATTGGAAAAGACCTTACTGGAAGCCAGCCGTTTAAAAATCTCAACCTTGATTATTGATTTGTCTGGGGTCGTTAAAGTCGATGCGGTAGTTGCGGAACAGATTATCCGAGTGACCCAATCATTAAGGCTGGTCGGCGTGCACAGCATGCTGACCGGCATACGTCCGGAAATGGCCCAGACAATGATCAGCCTCGGAATTGATGTCAGCCAGCTTTTGCTTGGCGGCAGCTTGAAACAAACGTTTAAAAAACTTACTGCCAATCCTTAAAAAAACTGCTGAAGCATCAAGCCGCTTCAGCAGTTTTTCGTTGAATGAAATGGATTTAAAGTTTAGAAAGATTAGCTGGACTTTCCGAAAGCACGTGCTGAAGAGCTTGCTGTTCCTGCTCGTTCAACGGAATCATTGGCAAACGCACGCCGCCAACTTCTACGCCGCTTAAGTTCAGCGCTGTTTTTACAGGCACCGGGTTTGGCGCCGCAAATAACGCATGCATCACCGGCAAGAGTTTCCGGTGAAGAGCTGCCGCTTCTTGGACATTGCCGCCTTTGAACAGGGTAATCATTTCTTGCATATCGTTCCCGATAATATGGGCTGCGACCGAAACGATGCCTTGTCCGCCGATTGAAAGCATCGGCAAGGTCAAGCCGTCATCGCCGCTGTAAACCGCAAAGTCAGCTGGTGTATTTTCAATAATTGCCGCTGCTGCATCCAGATCGCCGCTGGCTTCTTTTATCGCCACGATATTTTTGATGGCAGACAGGCGAATGGTGGTTTCAGGAGACAGGTTCACGACACTGCGCCCTGGAATATTATAAAGCATCACAGGCAGGAACGTTGAAGCGGCGATTGCTTGGAAATGCTGGAACATGCCTTCCTGGGAAGGTTTATTGTAATATGGGGTTACGAGCATGACACCGTCCACGCCGATTTCTTCTGCTGCGCGCGTGAGCGAAATCGAAGAACGCGTATCGTTAGAGCCTGTGCCTGCAATGACCGGGATGCGTCCGTCGGTTATTTTAACCACAAACTTAAATAGCTCAATTTTTTCATCCGTTGACAGCGTAGGAGATTCACCGGTTGTGCCGGCTACGACTAGCGCGTCCGTGCCGTTCGCGATCAAATGCTCCACTAGTTTTTTGGTTGCCTGAAAATCTATATCACCTTGTGCGTCGAATGGCGTCACCATTGCCGTCACTACTTGTCCGAAATTCATCGTACCACCCTTTTCTCATTTTTTTGGTTTGCTTTTAGAGGTGAACGGGTCGGTCATTAACAAACAAAAAGCAGCAACGAGGGTCTCGTTGCTGCCATAGAAACAATGTCATGCGTTTGTTTCTTTGTGTCAGATAGCCCTCCATATAGTTTCCTATATGACAGTTCAGCATTTGTTCAATGCAGAACCAGCGATAGCCAGTATGAGCCTTTCATCGCTTCGGCAAATTCCCCTTTCAGCATACGTCAACGGATCCCATACTCCTCGGTAAGCGTACTGATGGTCTTTGCACCTCTATCCTCACCCGGAATATCCAGGCAAGAAAATATTGAATTAGCTAGACCATATCAAAAATAATGGAATATTGCAAGCCGTTCTGATTTGATTTAGTTAAAAAGAAAGGAGCTGTGTTATGGAAGAACAGTGGAGAGACAAGGAATTGGCTATCCAAACATCGGAGATCCAGCAAGGATTTCCTGAATCGATTCATCACAATCGCTATGAACCGACGCCTTATTCGCTTCTTGATCAATTGTTCGACCGGTACTCCTTATCTTCTTCGGATCGGCTCGTCGATTTTGGCAGCGGGAAAGGGCGGTTGAACTTTTACATTCATCACCGCTTTGGAGCCCAAACTGCCGGAATAGAAATGGATCCCGATTTTCATCGGCAGGCGCAAGAAAATTTACAGGCTTATGAAAAGAAACGGAAGACAGGAGGAAGCATCCGATTTATCCAGTGTTTGGCTGAAGAATACAAGGTGGAGGAAACAGATAATAAATTCTATTTCTTCAATCCCTTTTCTGTTCAGATTTTCATCGCGGTTGTCAATAACATCATGAAATCATATGAACAAAGAGCAAGGGAAATAGACTTGATCCTATTTTTTCCTTCTGATGACTTTATGGGTTATTTGGCGCAGCGGACTCCGTTCGAAGTGGCTGAAGAAATTGAATTGCCTTCTTCCGGAAAGAATCTTCGGGAACGGTTCTTGATATATCGGCTTTCGGTGTATTGATTTGAAAACTTGTAAATAGGGGTATAACGGGAGAAAGAGGTTGTTGAAGGAGTGGTTTGATGAAGTGGCGAGGCAGAAAAGCGAGTGGAAATGTAGAAGACAGGCGTGGGTCGGGAGGCGGCGGCAAGCTAGTTGCCGGCGGTGGAATTGGCGGATTGCTGATTGTTCTGCTTGTTGCATTTCTTGGCGGAGATCCAGGAGCGATATTGAATGGCCTAGATTCAGGCGGAACGCAGACAAACGAACCTTACGTGGAAACCGAGCAGGAAGCAGAGCTATCCGATTTTGTGGCAGTTGTCTTGGCGGATACGGAAACGGTATGGGCGCAGGTTTTTGAAGAGGAAGGCATGGAGTATGTGGAGCCGACCTTAGTGTTTTTCGATGGCAGTGTAAATTCTGCTTGCGGAACAGCAGGGGCTGCAGTCGGACCGTTTTATTGTCCGGGAGACCAGAAATTATACATCGACCTCAGTTTTTATGAAGAGCTTCAGAATCAGTTCCAAGCACCCGGTGATTTCGCGATGGCTTACGTAATCGCCCATGAGGTCGGGCACCATGTGCAGAACTTGCTTGGGGTCATGAAAGAAGTCCAGCCGCTCAGAAATCAATTGAGTGAAGAGGAATACAATAAGCTGCAAGTGAAGCTCGAGCTTCAAGCGGATTATTATGCCGGCGTCTGGGCCCACCATGCACAAGGGATGGACCTTCTCGAAGAAGGGGATTTGGATGAAGCGTTGACTGCTGCAAGTGCAGTCGGAGATGATACGATCCAGCAGCGCTCGCGCGGCTACGTCGTGCCTGAAAGTTTCACGCACGGCACTTCTGAACAGCGCAAGAAATGGTTCTACAAAGGCTTTGAAGCCGGTAACCTTCAAGCCGGGGATACCTTCAACGCAAATGATTTGTGACAGGGAACCCTTGAAAGTTGAAGAACTGAAGAGTCGGGCATTGATATTTTTGGCAATGTGATTCATTATTGAAATAGACAGTCTTTTCACGCAGTGCGCGAGGGGAAATTAGGTTCTATAAAGGAAGTAAATTCATGCAGGAAGAAAATATTACACGCATCCAGCTGGACGGCCGCGAGATTGTTTTAATCGGTACGGCCCACGTTTCCCGGCAAAGTGCGGAACAAGTAAAAACCGTCATTGAACAGGAACGCCCGGATTCGGTGTGCATCGAATTGGATGCACAGCGTTACCAGTCCGTTACTGAAAATAGCAAATGGAAAGAAACGGACATCTTCAAAGTCCTAAAAGAAAAGAAAGCCAGTCTGTTATTGATGAACTTGGCCATTTCTTCTTTCCAGAACCGGTTGGCTGATCAGTTCGACATCAAACCGGGGCAGGAAATGATTCAAGGCATTGAATCGGCAAAAGCGACAGGCGCTGAACTGGTGCTGGCTGACCGGAACATCCAAGTGACTTTCTCACGGATTTGGGGAAATCTTGGCGTTATGGGCAAAGCACAGCTTCTGACTTCGGTGTTTTTCAGCATCTTCAGCAAAGAAACCATTTCAGAAGAAGACCTAGAAAAGATGAAATCGCAAGATACGTTAAATGCTGTACTGGATGATTTCACGCAATCTTTTCCCAAGTTGAAAACGCCGCTTATTGATGAGCGGGACCAGTATTTGGCCCAGAAGATCAAAGAGGCTCCCGGCGAAAAAATCGTGGCGGTTCTTGGGGCGGCCCATGTACCGGGGATCACTAAAGAAATCCATAACGAACATGATTTAGCGAAACTGTCAAAAGTGCCGGCGAAGTCGAAGTGGCCGAAAATTATTGGCTGGATGATTCCGCTCGTATTGGTCGCATTAATTGCGATTACGTTTTACAACAATCCGGCAGCCGGAATCGACCAAACGATCAGCTGGGTGCTGTGGACCGCATCGCTCGGTGCCATCGGGGCAGCGGTCGCATTTGGCCACCCATTTGCCATCTTGACCGCATTTGTCGGAGGACCGATTGGTGCACTGCATCCTTTGCTGGCCGCAGGCTGGTTCTCGGGCCTTGCCCAAGCGTATGTGCGCCGGCCGAATGTCGGAGATTTTGAAACTCTTTCAAAAGACGTATTTACGATTAAAGGCTTCTGGGACAATAAAGTCACACGCGTCCTGCTGGTTGTGGTCCTTACCAATTTAGGGACAGCAGCAGGCAATATCATTGGCGGCGCTGATGTTATCCGTCTGTTCATCAAAAATCTATAGCATGCGAAAGCCGAACGGAGATCCTTGCTGTTCGGCTTTCTTACATTTCGTTGTATAAAAAAGTGGTTCTACACTAATTGTTGGGGTGTTGAAACAATTCGGCCCAAAAAAAGACACGCAATCTCCAAATTCTTTTATACTTGAAATGTCGAATAACAAGTAAAGAAGAGGAGATGCGTGCACTTGAATTTTACCATGAAATTTCCCGGATTAGAAGATGTGAAAATCATGAAGATGGAACAAGTGGAGGACCGGGTGGCCCTGCATGTGGAGTTGGAAGTGAAGGCACACCGTTGCCCGCGTTGCCAGGAGAAGACCCGGCGTGTCCACGATTACCGGATCCAAAAGATCAAACACCTGAAATGGTTTGAACGCCAGACTTACCTTTTCTATAAGAAGAGACGCTACGTATGCGGGGCGTGCGGCAAGAAATTCGCCGAACAGAATTCATTCATCGGCCGCTATCAACGGTTCTCAAAAGAGTGGAACCAAGCGGTTCATGTGCGCAGCGTCAAGGCGAAAACGTTCAAGGAAGTGGCCGGACAATACGGCGCTTCCGCTTCGACCATCGTTCGGCGTTTCGATCTGGTGGCGCTCCAGGAAGTTACTGAAACCGCAAAATTACCGCGTGTGATCGCCATCGACGAATACAAAGGCGACACCCGCGAAGGAAAGTACCAACTGATTATCGCCGATGGCGAAACGAGAGAACCGATCGATATCCTGCCCAACCGGAAAAAAGAGACGATCAAACAGTATCTCCAACAGCACGGAGCTGCGGTGGAAATCGTCGTCATGGACATGAGCCATTCCTTTAAAGCCGCGGTCAAAAAAGCACTCGGCAAACCGGTGATCATCGCCGATCGCTTCCACTTCTGCCGGTACATTTACTGGGCGCTGGACGCGGTCCGCAGACGCGTGCAGAAAAGTTGGAACGACTATGACCGCAAAAAAGGCAAACGGATGCGCTACGTCTTTTACAAAAACAGTGAGAAGTTAACCGAAAAGGACCGTTGGTACTTGAAGCGGTATCTTGAAATGGATGAGGAGCTCAAACGAGCATACGAACTGAAGGAAGCGTATTGCACGTGGTTTCAGGCAAGCAAAAAAAGAGATCCCGAGGAAATCCTCAAGACCAAAGAAGCGTTGCTGGAATTTTATCGGCTGGTGGAACAAGCGGGCATTCCCGAGTTCCAGAAAGCCATGGGCACCTTCCGAAACTGGCAGACGGAAATCTTGAACAGCTTCTCGTTCAAGTATTCCAATGGTTTCTTGGAAGGCATCAATAACCTGACAAAAGTGATTAAGCGGAACGCGTTCGGCTTTCAGAATTTCGAACGCGCCCGCGCCAAAATACTACTGACACACAAGTATAAGAATATGGGAGTTCACGTTGGTTAGAGTGAGGAAGATTTCACCTCACCCCAACATTTGACGGAGAACCAAAAAAGTAAGGAAAAGGGTATAGGGTAGAAAATCATCCGTTAGCAGGTAAGGAGGAGCAAGAAATGGGGTTTTTCCTGGTCGGCATTCTCTTATGGGCGCTGGTTATCGTCTCAATTGCTTTGTTCATCTACGGTTTATGGAAACATTCTTGGAAAACTTTGGTTTGGAGCGGAGCTTCGCTTTTAGTTCCGATGCTCTCGATTTTTCTTGGCGGCCAAGGGATTTGGTTCCGGTTGTGTATTGTTCCTCCGCTTGCTATTTTTGCAGTTGCTTACTATCTTAAGCAAAAAACGATACAGCCTCTTTAAAGATGAATTGAGGAAAACCTCCTCAATTCATCTTTTTATGTGAACTTAGAACTGAATCGTGGAAATAGTCAGTATTTAGTTATACAAAATGTGAAAGGGGTTTGAAAATGAAATACATATTGGAGCGGGGAAAACTTTTTTTATTTCTGATATTTATATTAATGCTGATTGGTGTATATGTATTCACTACATTGCCGCAGCGCGAAATTCCAGAAACTCCTCCTAGCCTGGTGTTGATTTCGACCATTTTGCCAGGGGCCGGCCCGGAAGAAATCGAGAATTCCATCACCAATCCGATTGAAAGAGAAATTCAGAAAGCAGATGGTGTGGCTTCTGTGCAATCCATTTCTTCGAATTCAGCTTCCATCATTACGCTGGAAATTGAAGATGGCTTCGATCCCGATGAGCGGGTAAATGAAATTCAGCAGCAAGTGCAGCGGGCAACGGGCCAATTCCCGGATCAGGCTCAAACACCAACCGTTGAAAAGCTGGATCTGACATTCCCATTGGTTTCTTATATGTTTTACGGAGACGAGGCAGAGCTAGCGAATATGGAAGAAGCGCTTGCTGAGTTATCCGATGAAGTGGAATCCGTGGACGGAGTTGCCGGTACGACGGTTAAAGGCTTGAACAGCCAGCAAGTATTGATTGAACTGGACACGGAACAGTTGGCGGCCAATCAGCTCCAGCCGTTTGAAGTCACTGAATCTTTGCAGCAGGCAAATCAGCCGATTTCTCTTGGAACCCATGACAATGGCAACGAACAGCTCGTATTGACGGTGCAGCAAGAAAACGGCATCGAGAAGTTGAAAGCTTTGCAAGTCGGATCTGCGGCTGTTCCATTGGAAGAAGTTGCATCGATTGAACTTGTTGACCAGGAAACGGAAGATATTGTGACTTTCGAAGGCGAGTCTGCCATTTCTTATACCGTATTCTTGAAGACGGCCCAAGATGTTCCTTCTGTTGATAAAAATGTTTCAGAAATTATTGAAGCATTTACGGACGAATTGCCTGCAGGGGTAGAGGCAGAACGTTATGAGTCGCAAGCGGAAAACGTCAATACGATTTTTGAAGGATTATATGTTTCTTTATTGATCGCCGTACTTGCTGTTTTGGTCGTTACGACAGCCGGCTTAACGATTTATGGCGCATTTACAGTAGCCTTGACGGTTCTGGCTTCTGTATTAATCGGACTAATTCCGATCCCGCTGCTCGGCGTTGACTTAAATCAAATTTCAGTCATTGGGTTGATTATTGCCATCGGGATACTGGTCGACGACAGTATTGTAGTCAATGACAATATTCAACGGCGCTATAAGCTTGGCGATTCACCGCTAAATGGTGCGATTATGGGCGTCAGGGAAGTTTATCCTTCCATTATTTCTTCCAGTCTAGCGATCGTTGTGACGTTTTCTCCATTATTACTCCTATCTGGAGGGAATGGTGCGTTTATCAAGGCGTTGCCAAGCATTTTGATTACAACCATTATTGCATCTACGGTTCTTTCCATTACATTAGTGCCGATGATGCAGTATTTGAAAACGAAGCGTAAGGTGAAGAAAATCTCCGATACTCCCGGTTTTTTAGGGAAACCGCTTGAATGGCTTGCGAAAGTCTATTCGGATAAAATCTTGCGCGGTGTTTTAAAACGGCCGCTTTTGGTCGGCCTTAGCGGCTTGTTAGTTGCTACTGGACTATTGTCGCTTGCTTTCTTTACGCCGTTCGAGTTCTTCCCGGCTGCTGACCGCAAAGAAGTGACGATGGACGTCCGCTTGGCGGAAGGCACAAGCATTGAAGAAACAGATGAATTCTTGACTGAATTAACGGAGCAATTAAGAAATGAAGATGAACATATCGATGAAATCTCTGTTTTCAGCGGAGAAGGATTGCCGAATCTATTTGCTTCGTCAATGGACAATACGGGAGCGAATACGGGACAAGTCGCCTTCCGCATCGACCGGGAGCAGACTACCGCTGCGGATTTCATTGAAAAATGGCAGCCGGAATTGCGTGAACGCTACCCGGATGCAGAAATTTTCTTGAGCACGATTGTCCAGGGGCCGCCGACAGGTGCGCCGGTAACGGCAACAATCAGTGGAGTGGACCTGGAAGAGCTGACAGCTATTCGCGACAGCTTAAAAGAAAAGATGCTTGAAAATGGAGCAGATGTCGTAACAGATGATTTGGGCGACGAAGTTCCAGCGATCGAATATGTACCGAATTCAGAAGCATTGGAAGAAAACCGGATTCCGTTAAGCACGGTAACCGGACAGCTGCAATTGCTGACGCAAGGTGTTCCTTTAGCGAGTATTTACGAAGGGCAGACACCGCATGATGTCGTCTTAAAACAAGCAGGAATCGAAGCGGGAGAGCCGATTGATTTGGCCCAATTCCAATTGCCTGCAGCAGCTGAAGAAGGGGCACCGCCAGGACCGCCGCAATTCGTCGGACTGGATGAATTGTTGACGGCTGAAGAGACCACTTCTATTGCGCAAGTTCCTCACCAAAATGCAGAACGGGCGATTACCTTAAAAGCATTTGGCGAAATCGAAGGCTTTGAAGATAAGATGCTCGAAACCGTTGATGCAGAAAAAGAGGAATTGCCAGAAGGCTACGAAATTTCAACTGGCGGAGAGAACTCGGACCAGCAAGCCTTCTTTACCGAAATCGGGGTTTTATTCCTGGTGGTTATCCTCCTTGTGTATTTAGTCATCGCTTTCCAATTCAAATCGTTCAGCTTGCCATTCCTGGTCTTGCTGGCCGTTTACCTTGGGATTTCAGGAGCGATTCTTGGCCTGTTCATCACACAGACGCCGCTTAGTTTCCTAGGTGTCATGGGAATTGTGTCACTGACCGGGATTGTTGTGCGAAACGCAGTAGTCCTGATCGATTTCGTGGAAACACGTCGCTTGTCCGGTGACTTTGAAATCAAAGAAGCCATTATGGAATCGGGATATGCTCGCATTAAACCGATCATCTTAACGTCGGTCACTTCGATTGTGGCGCTGATTCCAGTAGCGTTGACAGGAGATCCGCTGTTTGAAGCGCTGGCCATTACCATTATCGCAGGCTTGGCATTCTCGAGCTTGTTCACATTGGTCATGATTCCATCGTTATATCTTGTCTTTTACCGAATTAACCACCGCAAAAAGAAAGCGGCTTAAAACATGTTGCGCATAGCTGAAAAGCTATGCGTTTTTTTCTTTTGGCAAAGGGTAATCAGGGTATTAAGGATAACTGCTGTTTTTAGCAGGACAAGGCAGGTGAAGCTATTGGAGAATGCGAGTATTTCCGTAAAAGAAAATGACTTCCGGCGAGGCCCATTTTTAGCTGTATTGATGGCTGGCGTTTTCGTTGCGATTTTGAACCAAACTTTACTCGCGACAGCATTGCCGCATATTATGGAGGATTTGGAGATAAATGCGAACACTGCCCAGTGGCTGACAACCGTATTCATGCTGGTCAATGGGGTCATGATTCCAATAACTGCATTTTTAATCGGAAAATTTTCAACCCGGCAATTGTTTCTTACGGCAATTGGTTTATTTGCTTTAGGTACGATTATTTGTGCAGTCGCGCCTGGATTTAACTTATTGATGCTTGGCCGCATCATTCAAGCTTCTGGCGCTGGCATCATGATGCCGCTGACCCAGACAATTCTCTTTTTGGTTTTCCCAGTGGAAAAGCGCGGGCAGGCAATGGGACTGTTCGGCCTTGTCATTTCGTTTGCGCCAGCCCTCGGTCCCACTTTGTCCGGCTGGGTAGTAGGCCAATATCCATGGCGGGCGCTGTTTTACATCGTCATCCCGATTGCTATCATCGATTTGGTTCTCGCTTATTTTGTGTTGCGCAATGTGACAAAACAGACGTTTCCTGCTCTCGATATCTTATCGGTGGTGCTGTCGACGCTAGGGTTCGGCGGAATTCTATACGGCTTTTCCAGTGCCGGCAATATGGGCTGGGGCAGTGCGCCGGTCCTGATTTCTATCGCGGTCGGAATCGTTTCTTTACTCATCTTCATTCATCGGCAATCGATTTTGAAAGAACCGCTTTTGGAGTTTAAGGTTTTTTCTTATGGCATCTTTACCTTATCTACTATCTTAAGTGTCATCGTCTTCATCTCGATGATCGGCAGCGCTACAATATTGCCGATCTATATGCAGAATATGCATGGCTTCAGCGCGCTTGAATCGGGTTTGATGCTGCTGCCGGGTGCTTTGGTGATGGGATTCATGAATCCCATCACGGGGAAGATTTTCGATGCGGTTGGCGGGAAGTGGCTGGCCATCGTCGGTTTGTCGATTGTCACCGTCTCGACTTTTCAATTTACGGTATTGACGACGGCTACTTGGTTCACTTATCTAACAGTCCTGCATGCCATTCGCATGTTCGGTGTTTCTATGGTGATGATGCCGGTCACGACTGCAGGTTTAAATCAGCTGCCTGAACGCCTTGTTCCGCACGGCACGGCAATGAGCAACACCATGCGCCAAGTATCGGGGTCCATCGGCACAGCGCTGCTGGTGACGATTATGACCGGTACTGCTTTAGATCCGGAACAGTATGGAGCAGAAGGTCTCGTGCGCGGTGTCAATATCTCCTTTATAGTTGTAGGCGTCCTTAGCGGCATCGGGATTTTTCTGGCGTTCTTCTTAGGGAAAAAACCATCGCAAAAAAATAGAAAAGAAATCAAGAAAGAGTGAATTTTCATTGCATTGGAACTTTTCATGGCCAGCCATTTTGTCACACGTTAGCCATTTACATCTCTTTTAGAATTTGGTAAGATGTCTGACGACAGAGGACTAATCTGCTAGACGACCATCATGAAATGTAAGCGTTTCACGATGGAATAAATAATGAGGTGAAGTTGTGAATTTATTATGGGGCATGTTTGGGATTTTCGTAGTACTGGGAATCGCCTTTCTCTTATCAAGCGGTAAAAAATCGATCAAGCCACGGACAATTATTGGCGGTTTGGCCATCCAAATCCTTTTTGCATTTATGGTACTTGAATGGGATCTAGGAAGAAAAGCCCTGCTCGGCCTTTCTAATCTTGTACAAAACGTAATTAACTACGCAGGAGAAGGGATTTCTTTCGTATTTGGACCAGCGGCTGACACGGCAAACTTCGGTTTCGTTTTCGCCTTCCAAGTACTTACAATCATCATCTTCTTCTCTTCTCTAATTTCAGTTCTCTACTATCTTGGCATTATGCAAATCATTATCAAACTTCTTGGAGGCGCGTTATCAAAGCTTCTTGGAACAAGTAAAGCGGAATCGATTTCAGCGGCAGCGAATATTTTCGTCGGCCAAACGGAAGCACCGCTAGTTGTCCGTCCGTTTATCGCAGGGATGACGAAATCCGAATTGTTTGCTGTTATGACGGGTGGCCTTGCGTCCGTAGCCGGTTCAACGCTTGCGGGATACGCACTTCTTGGCGTACCGCTTGAATACTTATTGGCTGCAAGTTTCATGGCAGCTCCAGCCGGTTTGATCATGGCTAAAATGATGATTCCTGAAACAGAAGATGTTTCAGAAAGAGAAGACATTGTGATGGAAAAAGACAAAACATCTGTAAACGTTGTGGATGCTGCAGCACGCGGTGCATCTGACGGTTTGCAGTTGGCATTAAATGTCGGTGCTATGCTTTTGGCCTTCATTGCATTGATCGCTTTATTAAACGGTGTGCTTGGCGGAATCGGCGGCTGGTTCGGCGCTGATAACCTGACTATCCAAAGCATCCTTGGCGTCATCTTCGCACCACTTGCTTGGGCAATTGGTGTTCCTTGGGCGGAAGCTGTCCAAGCAGGTAGCTTCATCGGACAAAAATTGGTACTCAACGAATTCGTTGCTTATACTGCATTTGCCCCTGAAATTGCCGACTTATCACCAAAAACAGTAATTGTAGTCAGCTTTGCCCTCTGTGGTTTCGCTAACTTGAGTTCACTTGCTATCCTTCTTGGCGGACTTGGTGCAATGGCACCGTCACGCCGCCCTGACATCGCACGTCTAGGTATTCGTGCAGTTGCGGCAGGTATGCTCGCTTCACTTCTAAGTGCTGCAATCGCTGGTATGTTCATATAATAAGATTCAATCAACCCCTTATCTGCAGAGAGTTTCTTGCGGATGAGGGTTTTTTTTGTTTTGTCGGGGTGTTTCGCTGGCGAAACGCTCCTGGTTTTGGCGTATAGGTTGATTTTTCAGCGAGGTGATTTTGTTTGCGCGCGTTCAAATGGGGATGCGCTCGTTTGGAGAGAAATGCGCGCGTTCAAACAGATGTGCGCGCGTTCAGCAAAAAATACGCGCGCTTCTAATTTTTCAACCGATACCGCCGTGCTTTCGATTCGCCGATCGTTTGCAAATCAAATTGGCTTAATAGCCGCCCAGCCACATGGCGAGAATCGAGTCCGCAAAACTCGCGAAATCTTTCGTTCGTGATGGTTGTATCGATTAAAGAAAAGTATTCCTGCAGCGCAAATTTGTGAGCCAGCAGGTCATGATGATGACAGGTCTGACAATGCCAGCTCCGTTTCGTCCGGAACATGGTTGGCAATTGACAATTTCGGCAATATACGCCTGTCTTCAATTCACTAGGATGAATAAAATATCGTTGACACAATGGAATTTCTATAAAAGGGGTTTGACTTGATAGAAGTACATTTTTTATTTTGAGAAGTGAAAGGTTCGCAGCCGTTGGGGGGAGGGCTTCGTAAATTTTCAAAAGCATTTCAGGCATTTGATATGTTTTGCAAATAGGCGTTCGGGTGGGTTTCGTAATAAATTCGCATTTTTTCGCTGTGAATACGATAAGGCCGTGAATGGGCAATAAGATCTTATGTTTTTTGAACCAGACGGACAAAAATCGGATATTTTTGCGAAGCTGAATCTGGGGATCTTCCATAACAGTCTTTAAGCCATCATCATCAATTCGGTAAAACTCACCGGTCTGTTCGTCGAAATGGATTTGGCCGCTAATATTTTTGGATTCGATGATGATTGCGCAGCGTTTTGTCAAAAGCAATCCATCTATTTGGACCGGCCAATTCCCTAATTGTAATTGGACATTCCACATCACACGAAAATCCTCATCTAAATAAAACTCGTTGAACCGTGTTTCGATTCGCTGTTCACCTCTTGCACCGGAAGTAGTGCGGTGTAGCTCTTTCTGAAGATAACTTTGACTTTGATGCTCAGCTGGCAGCCGATTAATTAACCGCTTTAATCCCTCAGCACGGGACATCATTCCGATTGGTCTCTTTTCCATAAAACACCTCTTTCGATTGAATTAAATGAAGTATAGCATTCTCTTAATAAATTGAGGCAAGCAATTTTTACAAAAGAACTAAATGCTTATTTTTCGCTTGTGAAAAGTGAAAGAAAAAAGGACGGATGAGCCGATGTGCGCGTTTATTTGAATTTGTGCGCGCTCAGGAAAAAATACGCTCGTTCAAAACAAGATGCGTGCGTTCAGAGAGAAATGCGTGCGTTCAAACAGATTTGCGCTCGTTCAGCAAAAAATACGCGCGTTCGCAAATTCTGCCCCCTTTTAGTATCAAGCTCCATACCTTGACACACCCGGTTTTTTCGATTAAACTCCTATATTGGCTCACCTATTTTATTTATTGGGAAGAGCGGGTTGGGAGAGGGCTAATTTAATAGAAGGTCGTATAAATGAGTAATTGGATGGACCGATTTTTTGGTCTTCAAATGAACGAAACGACAGTTAAACGGGAGATGTCGGCAGGTGTTATCGGCTTTTTCACAGTGGTGTACATCATCGCCGTCAACTCATTGATTTTGTCCGAATCCGGAATGCCGCTTGAAGCCGCGATTATCGCGACGATAGCAGCGTCCGTATTTGGCTGTCTCGTCATGGGCTTCTGGGGCAATGCGCCGATTTTGCTTGTACCGGGCATGGGAATCAATGCGTTATTCTCTTATACAATGGTGCAATCGATGGGCTTGTCTTGGCCAGAAGCATTGACTGTGGTTTTCGTATCCGGCATTATTTTCGTCATTATCGCGTTTACGCGTTTGGCGAAAATGCTGAGTGCTGCAGTGCCGTATTCGCTGAAAGAAGCGATTACGGTTGGACTTGGTTTGTTCCTCATGCTGATCGGTCTTGAAAAAGGCGGCATCGTGGTGAATGGTTCCAATTCGATTTTGGCGCTGGGTTCTCTTGGCGAAGCGCATGTATTGGCGACCGTTTTGACTTTCGTCGTGGCGATTGTCTTATTCATCCGCAATGTGCCGGGGAATTTCCTGATTACGATTGTGCTGGGTACAGTGATTGCTTCGTTTTTCGGATTGATTGATCCGAGCGGTATGAACGGATCCGGCGTCGAATTGTCGGAAGCGTTTGCTGTTTTCGGTGCGATGACTTTTGATGGCATCTTGTCCATGACATTCTGGATTGCCGTATTTTCTTTGACAATGGTCATCGTCTTTGAAAACATCGGCACCGTGCAAGGGCAAGTGTCCTTCATCGAACGTCCGCAAAAATTCGGCCGTGCGTTCCAGGCAACTTCCGTATCAGCGATGGCTTCCGGAATTTTCGGGACGAGCCCGACTGTGGCAAGTGCTGAAAGTGCGTCGGCGATGGCTGCTGGGGGCCGTACAGGTTTGACGGCTGTCACAACCGGATTGCTGTTTCTCGTTTCGGTATTCTTCATCCCTGTCATCAAACTGATTCCGGATAGTGCAATTGCGCCAATCCTGATCATTGTTGGAGGCTTGATGCTCCAGAATATCCGCAACTTGGACATGAAAGACATGAGCGAAAGTTTCCCGGCGCTATTTATCATTGCGCTGATTCCGTTTACGTACAGCATTGCGGACGGTATTGCCATTGGCTTTATCTTGTATCCCGTGCTGAAAATCGCAATCGGAAAATGGCGGGAAGTCTCGATGACGCTTTACGTCATTGCAGGTCTATTCCTGATGAATTTCGTCTTCCACGTCATCAGCTAAACGCAATAAAACAAGAAAACGCATCTGCAGAAGCAGGTGCGTTTTTCGTTATTTTGAAGCTTGCCGCGGCTAGATGGTATAATGGAGGCAAGAGATCTGAAAGGAGTTGGCACGAAACATGAAATACACGAAATCAAAGATGGAGCAGCTCGTGAACGATCATCCGGAGCTGAAAAAGCGCTTGAAAGTACTGATGAAAGACATGGAACTGGAAAAAAGTTTTGCATTGAAAGCCTTGTATCATTCGGAAGTGACGGATAACGGACCTTACCAAAAAGATTATCAAGACTTGGATTTGCTATAAATAAAAAAACTAATCAAAATGGCCATCAGCTGGATGGCCATTTTTGGTTACACTGCTTTGAAAAAACTCATATTTCTTTTAGCTGCAATAGTTTTGGCTTTATCTGTCTATGTTTTGGTTACAAAAGAATCAACTGAGACAATAATCTCTTATTTGCCATTATTCCTAAACTCCAAATTTAAAATGGAGCAATGTTCTCCTTACAAATACAAAAAAACCCCTTAAGCTCTGCTTAAGGGGTTTTTTGCTTGTTGATCCAGCCATTCTTGCCATGATTCATAAGAAGTGCCAAGGAACCATCTATTTCTTTCGGCTTTCTGTTCGCTGATGCCTGCACCGCCAATTAAGAATTGCATTTCGGGCTTTTCTGCGGCAATGCTGTCGATGTATTGATTGACCACAGGCAGCATGCGCGGGGAAGAAACCGCCATACAGGTAATTTCAATGTCGTGTTCGATTGTCAGCTGCGCAATACCGTCAAGCGGCGTATTTTCACCAAAGTACATCACTTGGAAGCCATTTTCGCGCATGAACAAACTAAAGAGCAATAAACCTAATTGGTGATGCTCACCGCTCGGGCACAATGCCATGACTTTCGGAAGCTCAGGCGAAATCGGAAATACGCGGAAAAATTGGTTAAAGCGCTGCTGGACAATATTAGTGATCAAATGTTCATGCGCCACCGTCAACGAACCGTTTTCCCATTCTTCGCCAATCCGTACCATTAACGGCACAATGATGGAAAAGAATACAGTCCGGTAATGGAATAGTGAGAAGTGAAGGTCCAATAAATAATTGAAGCGTTCGGTGTCCATTTCGGAAGCTGCCAAATACAGTTCCTGGACTTGTTTATGATAAGGCTCTGAACTTACCGGTTCAGGCGTTTTCTCTTTTTCGACAGGATTTCTTTTGGAAGCATGCAATTGCTTCACGGCTTCACTTATTTTGATGCCTCGATCTTGCACTTGAATTTTAAGCCATTTTAAATCTTCGAGGTTCTGATCCGAATAAAGCCGGTGTCCGGATTCCGTACGCGCAGGCGTAATGGCGTTATAACGGGTTTCCCACGAACGGATCGTCACTTTCGGCATATCTAAAATTTTGGCAGCTGCTTTAATATTGTACATAGCATTACCTACATTTCTTTAGATTGTTTGTATAATAATTATACAACTATATAAGGAATACCGCAAAGTTTAGCCGAAATTGTATAAGCAAGAGGCAATAAAAAAAGGGCTCCTATAAAAGGAGCCCTTCGTTTTAAATTTTATTAAACGGTTGCCGTGGATTTGGCAGTTCTTGAACGTTGCCACATGACTGTGATGAACATCGTCACTAACAGCATCGCAAGGCCCAGAATGAACGGATAGATGATATTGACGTCGTAAAGGACACCGGCAAGAAGCGGTCCGATGACATTGCCGATGCTCATATAAGCATTGTTCATGCCCATCGCGAATCCAACTTCGCCTTCTGCCATTTTTGAAATCAAGGTGTTCAAAACAGGGCGCAAAATGGAAGTCGCCATGAAAATCACGAGCGATACGCCGAAGAACATAGCGTAGCTTCCGGCAAACAATGAAAAGAGGAAACCGACGGCTGTAACTCCGAGGAAGAAAACTAAAATTGCTACTTCTCCGAAGCGCCGGACAATGCGGTCCACGATAAATAATTGAACGATGACACTGACGACGCCTGTAGCGGTAATCATAAAGGCGATGTCTTTAGCCGTCGAGTTGAATTGGTTGTCTAAATACAGGCCGACCACCGATTCGTAAGCAAGCAATCCGAAACTCATGACCAATGTAATGATGAGGGGAATGAAATACGGCATTTTTACTGAACGGCCGATTTTCTTGAACATGGATTCATCGTCTGGGGCAGCTGCAGCCACTACTGGGTTTTCTTCCACAGCGTCGCTGTCTTTCAAAAGTGCCACAGAAAACAGCACCGCAACCAATGAAACAAGTGCCGAAATCAGGAATGGCAGCTTCAAGCTGTAATCAGCTAAAAATCCGCCGATTCCCGGTCCCACTACAATCCCAAGCGACATAGCAGCCGAAACAAGGCTGGTGCCTTTTGCGCGCTGATCAAAAGTTGTGATATCAGCGATATAGGCGAAGATAGCTGGAACTAACATCGCAGCTCCGATGCCGCCGATTACACGGGAGATGTAAAGGACCCAAATAAGGTCTGACGCGTAAAAGACAAACATAGAAATTGTCAGACCGAGCAAGCCGTAGATAATCATTTTCCGGCGGCCGTACTGATCCGCCCATTTGCCGGCAATCGGAGAAAACAGGAATTGCGCGGCAGCAAAAATGGCGATCATCAAACCGGCAGCCATACCGCCCTGATTGATCGACTCTAAATACGAAGGCAGAATCGGAATGACAATTCCGAAACTCGCAATGGCAATGAACATATTAATCATTAAAATAAAAATCTTTTTTCGTTGGTCTGGCGACATCGAAACATCCTCATTTCTTCTATATAATGTTGTGAATATTTTTTCTCAGCTTCCCTATATTATTTGAGTACATAGGCCGTGTCAACGGAATGAACTCATGCGTTAAATTATTTTTTTACCGAAATTTTTACAATGAAAAAGCTGAGCCTCTAAGCAAGAGGTTCAGCTTTCAATTCTTCATTATGCATGAGTGCCAAGGCCTTAGCAGCGCGTGAACTGCGCCACGCCACAGCGATTGATAAAGTGACAATCAAAAGCCCAAGCCCCAGGATAAAGGGAAGATTGATATTGAAATCGAATAGCAAACCGGCAGACAACGGTCCAAGGACATTGCCAAGGCTCATATACGAAGTATTCATGCCCATCGCAAATCCGACTTCGCCTTGCGCCATCTTCGAAATCAGGATATTGAGCACGGGGCGCAGGATCGCCATCGCCAGGAAAATGACAAGCGAAACGCCAAAGAACGTGGCGTAGCTTCCGGCAACCATGGACAGCATAAAGCCGACTGTCGCGAGAGCCAGAAATGCGATCAATACGGGCACTTCTCCGAAACGGCGAACCAGGCGGTCAACGATGAACATTTGGACAATGACACTAACGGTTCCGGTTGCCGTAATCATCAAGGCAATATCTTTTGAAGTGGAGCCATATTCCGTAGTTAAGTACATGCCGATGACCGACTCATAGGCCACCAACCCAAAACTCATGACGAAGGTGATGATGAGCGGGATGAAATACGGCATTTTGACCGAACGCCCAATCTGCTCAAGCATGGATTCATCTTTTGCAAATTCCTCTGCCTGCTTTTGGCTGTCTGCAGTCGGTGCAATTTCTTTCAGCATGACAAATGAGAACAGTACGGCTGTCAATGTGACGAATGCTGAAACCAAAAACGGCAGCTTCAAATCGAATTCCGCCAAAAATCCGCCGATTCCAGGTCCGATGACCAAGCCGAGCGACATGGAAGCCGTGACGAGCCCGGTTCCTTTAGCGCGCTGGGCGGGCGTAGTGATGCCTGCTACATACGTGAAGATTCCGGGGACGAGGAACGCGTCGCCGATCCCGCCGACGATGCGGGAAGCGTACAATATCCAGATGGAATCCGTGGCATAGAACATCAGCATAGAAATGGTCAGTAGCGATAAGCCGATGATGATGACTTTACGCGGTCCGTAGACATCCGCCCATTTTCCGCCGAGCGGTGAGAACAATAATTGAGCGCCGGCGAAAATGGCGATCATTAATCCCGCCGCCGTTCCTCCTTGATTGATGGAAACCAGGTAGGCCGGCAGGATAGGGACAATAATTCCGAAGCTTGCAATTGCGATAAACATATTCACCATCAAGATGGCGATTTTCTTTCTTTGTTCAGGTGACATTACAGGTAAATCCTCTTTTCTATAAAATGAATTCTTTTATTTATCGGCCAGGGCTGAAACAGGGAGATTAGCTTCAAGCTCAATCGTTTTCTTAAGACGGGACAGATGCCAAATGGCCGTAATGGAAATCGTGATGCCAAGCATTACCAGTCCGAGGATGAAAGGGAAGACTAAATTGATATCGTAAAGCATACCGGCAGAAATCGGGCCGATGACATTGCCGATGCCCATAAAAGAAGTGCCGAGCCCCATCGCAAATCCGACTTCGCCTTTGGCCAATTTTGAAATCAGGATATTGAGCACGGGACGAAGAATCGACATTGCCATGAGTATGATCAACGTTACCAAGAAAAACAGGCTATACGTATTGGCTACAAGAGCGAGCAGGAAACCGGGCGATGCAACAATCAGGAAAGTAAGGATGACCCGGACTTCCCCGAAGCGGCGAATCAGCCGTTCGACTGCAAAAAGCTGTGTCAGCACACTGACGCCTTGAATGGCGATGCACATGATGGCGATATCCTGGACGCTGGCATTGAATTCATCATTCAAGACCAAGCCGAAAATCGATTCATAGGCGATCAAACCGAAGCTCATAACAAAGGTAATGATTAAAGGGATGAAATAAGGCATCTTGGTCGAACGCATAAATTTCTTGGAAAGCGACTCTTCGTCTCCGAAATCCCGGATATTTGCTTGTCCGATTCTAGCAGGATCACTTTCTTTCAAGAAGACGGTTGAAAACAAGAACGCCGTCAAGGTAAAGAAAGCAGACAATAGAAACGGTGCTTTCACATTAAAATCGGACATGAACAACATGATTGCCGGCCCGGCCACAAGCCCCATGGACATGGAAGCTGCAACTAGTCCAGTGCCTTTTGCCCGCTGTTCAACACTTGTGATATCCGCTGTATAGGCATAAACTGCAGGAATCAGAAAAGCATCGCCGATTCCGCTAATGACTCGTGAAGCGTATAGAACCCATAATGTATCGGTTAGATAAAATAAAAAACCGCCGGCAGTAATCAGCATCAACCCGATGATGATCATTTTTCGGCGGCCGAATTGATCGGTCCATTTTCCGCCAAGGGGAGCGAACAGAAGCTGTGCGCCGGCAAAGATGGCTATAATCATTCCAGAAGCCATGCCGCCTTGGTTAATCGATTCCAGGTAAGCCGGAATGACCGGTCCTGTGATTCCGAAACTTGTTATTGTAATAAATAAAGTAATCATTAAAATTATCATCTTTTTTTGTTGGGGTGAAGCTATAAATGGTGCCTCGTTTCAAATAATATTATTTCATAAACATCACTAGTTTTAACAACTTTCCTATATTATGATGAAAAAAACGTAAAGTCAATGATTTTTAAACATAAAAATAGTATGTTATCAAAGTAATTTATTATTTCGTTATATAAATATTCACAAAACTTATAGACCCTGCTGGAATAGGGTTTTTAACATTAAATTATTTAAATATCATAATTTTTGCGGTCAAATAAAACGCTTACATTTAGGCGTGTAATTTTTTCCATTTGTTACAGTGCTGTGAATAACGAACTTAATATAGTAGAAACACAGCGCGGGGGTTTACGGAAGAAGGGCTGAGGTAAGGTATAATTAAGATAAATAAGAACGGCATTCAAGCCACGAAAGGTGACTGTAATGGAAAAAACCATTGAACGCATCAAAGCCATTCAATTGCAGGACCGAGTTATCGACGCCGACCTTGCAGCTTCTTGGATCCAGGACGGTATGACGCTCGGATTAAGTGGATTTACACGCGCTGGAGACGCTAAGGCGGTTCCGCTGGCACTTGTTAAACGTGCTGAAACCGAAAGCTTTAAAGTGAACATATTCACGGGTGCTTCACTAGGTTCGGATATTGACAAACTGTTTGCAGAAGCGGGTATTGTCAACAAACGCCTGCCATTTCAGGCAGATCCGGTGATGCGGAGAAAAATCAATGAAGGCGATTTGCTGTTTGTTGATCATCATTTGTCTCAGACGGCGGAGTGGATTAAAGCGGGTGTTATTGAACCCATTGATTTTGCCATCATCGAAGCGCTTGGAATTACAGAAGATGGGTTGATCATTCCAACGACTTCTGTCGGAAACTCGGCTCTTTTTGTACAGTATGCGAAAAACGTCATTGTAGAAATCAATACAGCTCAGCCAGTTCTATTCGAAGGAATCCATGATATTTATGATACCGGCAAGCAAGGGGAGCGATCTCCGATTCCATTGACGCATGTAAGCGACCGAATCGGCGTACCCGGGATACCGGTGGATTTGGAAAAAGTGCGCGGAATTATTTTTACGCATCAAAAAGATTCGCCGTCGACGATTGCAGAAGCGGATGAAGAAACTGAACTGATGGCGGAACATTTGTTGAACTTTCTGCGTTCTGAAGTCCAAGCAGGACGGCTGACTGAAAAACTTGCGCCGCTGCAATCGGGCATCGGAACGGTGGCGAACTCTGTTCTTCATGGATTAATCGATTCCGAATTTGAAGATTTGGAGGTTTATTCCGAAGTGCTGCAGGATGCGGTGTTCGAGCTGATTGATGCCGGTAAAGTCCGTTTCGCTTCCAGTTCCTCCATTACTTTGTCTGAAGAAAAAATGAAGCAGGTATTCTCGAATTTTGAAAAATATCGGGACAAACTCATATTGCGTCCTCAGGAAATTTCCAATCATCCTGAAATCATTCGCCGCCTCGGACTCATCTCCATCAACACGGCATTGGAATTCGATATTTACGGCAACGTCAACTCGACCCATGTGTCCGGCACGAAAATGATGAACGGCATCGGCGGTTCCGGAGACTTTGCCCGAAATGCGCGGCTGTCCATCTTCGTAACGAAATCGATTGCGAAAGGCGGAAGGATTTCCAGTGTGGTGCCTTTTGCCACGCACATCGACCATACGGAACATGACGTCGATATCGTCGTCACGGAACAGGGCTATGCAGACCTGCGCGGACTTGCACCGCGGGAGCGTTCGAAACTGATCATCGAAAATTGCGTGCATCCGACATACAAAGAAAAAATGCTTGAATACCATAGAGAAGCACTGGAACGAGGAGGGCAAACGCCGCATGTTTTGGAAAAAGCCTTCTCCTGGCATGCAAAATTAGCTCAGACCGGCACGATGCTTTAGAAAGAAACTCAGCAGCTGTCCTACTACGGGCAGCTGTTTTAACTTTTAGTGATAGTCAGAAAACAGAGCTGTATCATTAAGAAATAATAATCAAGAAAGGCGGGGGCCGTCTTATGGAATGGTTTACACAAAGCTCGTTGCTTGATGTGATGGGAGAATTGTTCTCCGATGAAGTATCGATTGTCGTCACCAATACGAAAGAATATGTCTACTACCGGCCGAGCAAAAGAATCGATTTGAAAATCCGTCCCGGGGATCCGATAAAAGAAGGCAGCATGGCGCATATGGCATTAACAACTAACCAAAAATCTTCTGAGTTCGTCGATCGGGATGTTTTTGGAGTGCCTTATCATGGAATGGCTGTGCCTTTCGAAAAAGAAGGCGTGCTCGAAGGCTGTGTAATTGCCATCTATCCGGCGCTCACTGAAGGGAAATCGGTGGTGATCGTCAAAACTTCCGATGGCTGGAAGCCCATTCCTTTTGCAGAAGTGGCTTACCTGGAAGTGAAAGAGCGGAAAACCCATGTCTATGCAGCTGAGCTATTCGGCACCAATAAAAACACATTGCAGGAATTTGAATTTTTATTGCCGCGGGATATGTTCATTCGGTGCCACCGTTCGTTTATCGTCAATGTTCACCATATAAAAGAAATCTATCCGGACACCCATTCAACTTTTGTGCTGGCGATGAATAACGGAGACCGAATTCCCGTCAGCCAATCCTACTCCAGTTATTTCCGGAAAATGCTCGGATTTTAGAAAATGCTGCTTGAGGCGCGAAATTTTCTGCCTCACTCGTTTTTCTCACTCTTCTAACCGGTAAAACACATTTTAGACACATTTTAAGATAAAGTTATCTAATAATTAAAAAACTAGTCCCTATTAGATTGAATGCGGGTTTTGACTGAGCGCACGCTCATGAAAACGCTTTATCTTGTGAATATATGCTGTTTTATTGACTAAATTCGGAAAGAGAGTGATCGATATGGAGAACAAACTTGGACGTATCAAGGCTGTTGAATTACAGCAGCGCATCGTGACACCGGAAGAGGCTGCTTCATGGATCCAAGACGGAATGACTTTGGGGCTTAGCGGATTTACGCGTGCTGGCGACGTGAAAGCGGTTCCTTTTGCTTTAGTAAGGCGGGCAGAAACGGAAGATTTTAAAGTGAACATCTTTACAGGCGCGTCGCTCGGATCAGACATCGACCGTGTATTTGCAGAAGCGGGCATCGTCAACAAACGCTTGCCTTTCCAGGCTGAGCCAGCGATGCGCAAAAAAATCAATGAAGGTGAAATGCTTTTTGTCGACCATCATTTATCCCACACAGCTGAATGGGTCAGATCTGGGGTTACAGAACCGATTGATTTTGCGATTGTTGAAGCCTTGTCTATTACTGAAGATGGCATGATCATTCCGACGACTTCTGTCGGAAACTCTTCTGTTTTTGCCAAGCACGCAAAAAACATCATCGTGGAAATCAACATGGCCCCGCCTGAATTATTTGAAGGGCTGCACGACATTTATGATACCGGCAAACAAGGCGAGCGTTCACCGATTCCATTGAGAACAGTCGATCAGCGCATCGGAACGATCGGCATTCCAATCGATATGGAAAAGGTCAAAGGGATTGTCTTCACAGAACAATTGGATTCACCGTCCACCATTGTTGCGCCTGATGCCGAAACCAAAATCATGGCTGACCACTTGCTTGAATTTTTCCGTGCTGAAATCCGGGCGGGGAGATTGACGGAAACTTTGGCACCGTTGCAGTCAGGCATCGGATCAGTCGCGAATGCGGTTCTCCACGGCATGCTGGATTCGGAGTTTGAGGGACTCGAAGTCTATTCGGAAGTGCTGCAGGACGCGGTCTTCGATTTGATCGATGCCGGCAAAGTGGAATTCGCTTCTTGCTGTTCCATCACCTTGTCAGAGGAAAAGATGAAACAGGTCTTCAGTGAATTTGATAACTATCGCAATAAAATCGTCATGCGTCCACAGGAAATTTCCAACCATCCGGAAGTGATCCGCCGCCTTGGATTGATTTCCATCAATACAGCGCTGGAATTTGATATTTACGGCAACGTCAATTCAACGCATGTGTGCGGAACAAAAATGATGAACGGCATCGGCGGATCAGGCGATTTTGCCCGCAATGCGCGTCTCGCAATCTTTGTAACGAAATCCATTGCCAAAGGCGGCAATATCTCAAGCATCGTGCCTTTCGCATCTCATATCGACCATACGGAACACGACGTGGATGTCGTCGTCACTGAACAAGGCTACGCCGATCTTCGCGGTCTCGCACCGCGCGAGCGCGTCGAAGTGATTATCGAAAATTGTGTGCATCCTTCTTACCGGGGAGCACTGCGTGAATATTACGAAGAGGCATTGACGCGCGGAGGGCAAACACCGCATGTTCTTGAGAAAGCTTTCTCATGGCACGCTAATTTTGCGCAGCACGGCTCCATGCTTCCTAAAAAAGAACAACTTGTCTAAACGAATAAAACCAGCTGATCGGTAATCAATCAGCTGGTTTCTTTTATTTATTGGCGTACATTTCAGAGGTGTTTCTTGTATAAAGCTCGATGATATTGCCGAAAGGGTCCTCGGTATATACCAGGAAATGCGGCTTTCCTTTCGTCGTCTGCCAGATTTTGCTGCGCTGTTTGCCACCGTGCTGGACAATGCGTTCAATCGATTCCACTAAGTTATCGACAATCAGGCAAATGTGGAAAAATCCCTTATGGAGCGGAGGGTTTTCATCGTTGAAAGCGGGTTGTTGGAATTCGAATAATTCGATGCCGATTCCGTTATGCGACATTAAGTGGGCATTGCGCATTTTTTGTACTTCGGTTCCCTGCAAATCCTGTGTCATGTTTTCTTCGTCTGCTTCAACCGCTTCAAATTCAAATGGGCCGGCTAATGTGTAAAAGCCGAATACTTTGCTGTACCAGTCGATGGCTTTGTCGAGGTCCGGAACAGCTAAGCCGATATGTGTGATTTCTCCCATAAACAGACCTCCTTTATCCGATTCTTTACCCGGAAATGCCAGAGATTAGACAATCATAAAGACAGATTTTTCTGTGTAAACAAAAATAGTTGTTGTCAAGCCGAATTTTTAGTATTATAATAAGCAATTGTGAAATTCTGAAATGAGGGTTCTAATAATGAAAAATTCCATCTATGGTATGACGATAGATCAGCTAAAAGAATGGTTTTTAGAAAATGGACAGAAGAAGTACCGTGCTGAACAAGTATGGGACTGGTTATATATTAAACGCGTGACTGAATTTTCCCAGATGAACAATCTGAGCAAAGAAGTCATTGAATTACTGGAAAATAATTTTGCCATCCGTACGCTTGAAGAAGCGGTAAAACAGGAATCGGCAGACGGCACGATCAAATTCCTTTTCCGCTTACAGGATGGCAACTTGATTGAAACCGTTTTGATGCGCTTTAAATACGGAAACTCGGTCTGCGTAACGACTCAAGTCGGATGCAACATCGGCTGCAGTTTCTGCGCCAGCGGACTTTTGAAAAAGAGCCGCGATTTAAATGCGGGCGAAATCGTTGAGCAGATCATGCAAGTCCAAGCTCACTTTGATGCTCAGCAAAAAGATGAGCGCGTGAGCCATATTGTCGTTATGGGTATCGGTGAACCGTTCGACAACTATACGAACTTGATGGGCTTCTTGAATGTGGTGAACTCCCAAAAAGGCTTGGCTATCGGAGCTCGCCACATCACAGTATCGACAAGCGGAATCGTACCGAAAATCTACGATTATGCGGATGAAGGCTTGCAAGTCAACTTGGCCATCTCCATCCATGCGCCGAACAATGAATTGCGTTCACGCATTATGAAGATCAACAAAGCGTATCCAATCGAGAAATTGATGGCTGCAATCGATTACTATTTGGAGAAATCAAATCGCCGCATCACATTCGAATATATTTTATTGCGCGACGTGAACGACCATGTCGAAGAAGCGAATCAATTGGCGAAATTGCTTGAAGACAAGCGCCATCTGTCATACGTCAACCTGATCCCGTACAACTCGGTCAGCGAACACGATCAGTATCAGCAAAGCACGCCGGAAGCCATCAGTGCATTCTACGATGCATTGAAGAAAAAAGGCATCAACTGTGGCGTTCGCCAAGAACAAGGCGCCGACATCGATGCAGCTTGCGGACAATTGCGCAGCAAGCAAATCAAAAAAGAAAAAACAGCTGCTGTTTAAGAGCAGGATAAAAGGGCATCCCGACATTCGGGATGCCCTTTTTTGGTTATTTAGATTGCTGAGCGCAAATAACAATGCTTTAAACGCAAATAAAATCCGCTGAGCGCAAATAAAAATTTCTAAGCGCAAATAAACTTCCTTTGAACGCAAATAAAAAAATTTAAACGCAAATAGCCTTCGCATTTCGTATTTGGAAGCGCATTTCACCAGCGAAACGCTCGTGTTCTAGACGGGTATCAGCGCAAACACACCGACAATTTTGATTTTCACATCACGCAACACGCTTTTCGAGCGTAAGAAGACCCTTCGCAAGATTTCGCGAAGGGTCTTTGGCAAGTGCGTTTATTTTCCGCCGGACTGTAGGTTGATGCCTTGGATAAAGTATTTCTGGAAGAAGAAAAACAATAGAATGACGGGGAGGAGCACGAGAAGCGATCCTGCCATCAAGTAATTCCATTGCGTATCCAGCTGCCCTTTAAACACGGCTAGCCCGAGCTGCAAAGTATAGAGATTTTCATCATTCAAGTAGAGAAGCGGGCCAAGAAAATCATTCCAAGCGCCGTTAAATGAGAAAATTGCTACGGTCGCGAGGGCTGGCTTCGTCAACGGAAGTCCGATTTTCCACCAAATGTAAAAATGGCTGGCCCCTTCGATTTTTGCTGCTTCGATCAGTTCTGTCGGAATGGTCATATAAAACTGGCGAAGCAGGAAAATGTAAAAGGCACTTCCGAAAAAGTGCGGAACGATGAGCGGATAATACGTATTGACCCATCCCAATTTAGAAAATAGCACGTATTGGGGAATCAGCGTAACAAATCCGGGAATCATCATGGTCGAAAGCACAATGGCGAACCAGACGTTTTTACCGCGGAACGGAATTTTTGCAAATCCGTAGGCAATAAACGAATTCGCCAATACACTTCCGATGACAACCAAGGTTGTGATGGTCAAGGTATTGATTGTGTAGGTAGTAAAAGGCGCTACTTGCCAGGTACGGATGTAATTCCCCCATTCCCACGATTTTGGGAAGAAAGAAGGGGGATAGGACATGACTTCTGCCATCGTCTTCAGAGACGTCGCAAACATCCACCAAAGCGGCGACAAGATTAGCAGGCTTCCCGCTGCTAATAAAACGAAATTGAAAAGGCGCCACATATTATTGCGGTTTCCGCGATGTTCAAAAAATCCGGTTTTTGAAATCGTCTGAAGTTTTTCCGGTTCATCGAGATAAGCTGTTTTTTCTTCCGGCTTGTCCATTTACTTGTCCTCCCCTTCATAATGCACCCAACGGGGAGCAAGTTTCAGGTTGATGACGGTCAAAATGAATACGATGACGAATAGAATCCACGACATTGCCATGGCGTAGCCCATATCGAAATTCTCGAATGCCTGGTTCCACATATACAAATTGTAGAACAAGAGGGAATTGGCGGGACCGCCTTCACCATTCCCGGACATAATGTAAGCTTCCTGGAAAATTTGGAAGCCCCCGATTAAACTGGTCACCACGTCGAAGAAAATGACGGGCGTAATCATAGGGATGGTGATATGGACGAATTGCCGCCACCGGCTTGCGCCGTCAATTTCAGCAGCTTCATACAGTGATTTGGAAACGCCTTGCATGCTTGCAAGGTAGAGGAGCATCGAACCGCCGACGCTCCACAATTTCATCAGGATTAAAGATGGCTTAGTCCAATCCGGGTCAAAGAGCCAGTTCGGCCCATCGATGCCGACCCAGCCTAATAGCAGGTTGACCATCCCGGTTCCGGGTTCCAGCAATTGCATCCATAAAAGGTAGACTCCGACGCCTGATAGAATTGCCGGCAAATAGTATAAAGTCCGGAAAAAACGGATTCCCGGTACATCCTGATTTAAAAGGGCCGAAAGGAAGATGGCACCTAATGTCGTCAACGGGACAGAAAGCAGGACGTAGTACAGCGTATTCCACAAAGAAGTCCGAAAAAGACCATCTTCCACGATAAGCGTTTGGTAGTTTTCAACTCCGATGAATTCCATCTGTGATGTTATATTGTAATCTGTGAAACTTCCCGCAAATGAAAAAAGCAATGGCCCAGCGGTAAAACCGATGAAACCGATGATGAACGGCAATATGAAAATGTAACCGTAGATGCTTTCTTTGCGCCTCATGGACAATCCTCTTTTTCCCAAAGGACCTCCTCCTAACTTATTGATTTTTTTCGATTAAGCTTTCTACATCCGTCTGGGCTTTTTCGAGTGCCTCTTCAGCCGTTTTTGATCCAAGGAAGAACTCATCGACCTGCGGATTAATGTAGTTGAAATAGCTAGGAGCTGTTACTGGTGCCGGCGTCAGCAAAGTATCTTCCATGCTGTCGACGGCCATTTGATAAACCATCTGGCCTTGTTCTGTCAGCTCATCGGATTCTGCAGCAGCCTCAGCTGCTTCAATGTTCGCTACGTTATCGAAGTTCTTAACCGCCCAGTATTCTTGCGCTTCGGCGCCAGTCAAGTATTCGATGAATTTCCATGCAGCTTCTGGATCGCTTGAGCCTTCGGGAATTTCAGCTACAAATCCGCCGCCCCAGCTCGTATGGCCGTTTCCTTCCTCGTATTCAGGCATCTGGACAACACCGAAATTCAAATCTTTCGCATAATCGCGGATTTGCGTATAAAAAGTCGGCTGTTGAACAATCATTGCCAAGTCGCCGCTGAAGAATGGGTTTCCTTGCTGGCTATCGATTTGGGCTTGGAAGGAGTTGACAACATCTTCACCGATGCGCTCTTTCCACGATTTTAGCCAGTTCAGGACTTCGACATTCTTTTCCGTATTGATATTGACGGTTTCGGTATTATGATCCGGCCCGAAATAGTTTTCGCCATTGGCGTTCAAAAGCCAGACATCGTAGCCAACTCCCCATAATGGGTAAAAGCCGAGACGGTCGTAGCTATTGCCGTTTTTGATATCCAATTTCGCTGCATATTCTTCCAGTTCAGCCCATGTTTCCGGCGGATCTTCTGGATCCAGCCCCACTTCTTCGAAGGCATCTTTATTATAGAAAAGGACGCGTGTATCAGTATTAAAAGGGATTCCGTATGAATCGCCTTCGTGAAGTGTAGCATTCCAAAGTTCTGGGTAGAATTTCTCTGAGAAACTGTTATCGTAGAATTCCGATAAGTTCATTGCTTGTTGTTCCTGTCCGCGGATTGCTGTGGCATTAATATCGTTAATGACAACATCAGGAGGATTGCCGGCAGCAATCGCCGCTAATTCCTTCGTCCAGATATCTCCCCAAGGGCTATACGTGTGCTTGACTTCGATCTCATCCTGGGATGCGTTAAAATCTTCAACGATTTTATCGACAATCGGACGGCGGATTTCAGAACCCCAGAATGTCCAAAAATCTACAACCACTTTACCGTCTTCATTAACCGCTTCTTCATCATTATTGCTGGTCTTGAAGCCGGCGCAACCACTTAACATTAAAGCAAGGCCAACAAGCGCGATGATGAATATCTTCATGTTTTTCATCCGGTTTCACTCCTTTAAGTTTATAAATACTGCTTTATTTACCGTGAAATTACTTTGATTGTCGAAGTAATTAGGGGTACTCGACAGAATTATTTATACTCGAGCCTCCTTTCAAATTGAAGAAGCATAGAAGCTCCTTCTTGTGGGTAAGTATATAACAAGTTCTTCTGCTTTTCTATGTTGTATTTGTAATAAACAGAAAACTGTATATAATTAAGAAAAAGAAATGGGGAAATTGAAAATGGCAGAGATTTCAATTAAAAATCTGGGTAAAACTTATGACAACGGCGCAACAGCGGTAACAGACTTTAATCTTGAAATCCAAAATGAGGAGTTCATCGTCTTCGTTGGTCCTTCGGGCTGTGGGAAATCGACGACTTTGCGCATGATTGCTGGCCTCGAGGAGATAACGGAAGGCGAATTCTTCATCGATGGAAAACGGATGAATGAGGTCCAGCCGAAAGAGCGGGATATTGCCATGGTTTTTCAGAACTACGCTTTATATCCCCATATGACGGTCTTCGAAAACATGGCTTTTGGACTAAAATTGCGTAAGTTTAAGAAAGCGGATATCCGAAAGCGCGTAGAAGATGCGGCGGACATTCTTGGCTTGCGGGAATACTTGGATAGAAAACCGAAAGCTTTGTCAGGCGGGCAGCGGCAGCGGGTGGCGCTCGGGCGCGCAATTGTCAGGGATGCCAAGGTCTTCCTCATGGACGAGCCTCTTTCAAACTTGGATGCAAAACTGCGCGTCCAAATGCGGGCGGAAATTGCTAAGCTGCATCATCGGCTGAAAACTACGACCATTTATGTCACGCATGACCAGACCGAAGCGATGACGATGGCAACGCGCATTGTCATTATGAAGGACGGCCATATCCAGCAAGTCGGCAGCCCGAAAGAAGTCTACGATTTTCCAGCCAACCGTTTTGTTGGAGGCTTCATCGGGTCGCCGGCAATGAACTTTTTTGATGGACGATTGGAAAAAGGGGCATTTGTGTTGGGAGATCGGACAATTAGCATCCCGCGGGAAACCTTGGATGTTCTGAATAGCCGCGGGTATGAAGGCAAGCATCTGACACTGGGAATTCGGCCGGAACATATCCACGTCAACAGCGAAGATTTATCCGGACTCCCGGTCAGTGAGTTTGATGCGACAATCACCGTTTCCGAATTGACGGGTGCAGAAACCATTCTCTATGCCACTTATGCTGAACAGGAATTTATTGCGCGCGTTGAGGCAGATACCGCAATCGAGCCGGGCCATACAGCTCGCCTGGCTTTTGATATGTCGCATGCCCACTTTTTTGATACCGAGAATGGGATGCGCATCAAAGCTGAAAACTCAGATAAATCTTTTGCAGAAGTTGAATCTGTGCTATAGTGATTTCGACAACCAAATAAAACACCCACTAGGGGAGCCGGATATCGGCTGAGACGGGCATAAGCCCGGACCCTTTGAACCTGATCTGGATCATACCAGCGTAGGGAAGTGGCGAGAAGCATGCTATTTCTCTATCTTTCAATGCATACGCACACGCCGCTTTCCTTAACTGGAGAGTGGCGTTTTTATTTGCAAAAAAGGAGATGGCGAAATGAAATTTTGTGAAGAAGTCCGGTTGGAGTGCAATGGAGTATGGGAAGCAAGTTTTGAACATCCGTTTGTCAAAGGAATCGCAGACGCGACACTGCCTTTAGACATTTTTCGCTATTACGTTATGCAGGATGCCTATTACTTAACACATTTTGCAAAAGTACAGGCAATCGGTGCGGTAAAAGCCAAAGATTTAGAAACGACCAAACGCTTCGCATTTCATGCCGAGCATACTTGTGCGGCTGAAATGGCTTTGCACGAATCATTCATGAAACTTCTTGGAGTGACCGAAGAGGATTGGGATGAATTTGAACCATCGCCGAATGCTTACGCGTATGTATCGCATATGTACCGCTCGGCTGAAGGGGATTTGGCGGACGTCCTCGCTTCAATTCTTCCTTGTTACTGGCTTTATCAGGAAATCGGCGACCGGCTTAAAGAAGCGAAGCCGGATCATCCAATCTACAGCCGCTGGATCGAAACTTATGGCGGAGAGGAATTTGCGGCACTTGTAAACGAACAGATCGAGCGGATGGACCTTCTCGCAGAAGGACTAACCGAAACACGGCGCAAAGAACTGAAGGACCGTTTCCGCAGAAGCAGCTATTACGAATGGAATTTTTGGGAACAAGCTTGGACGATGCAGACATGGACGGTAAAGCCATACACGAAGGTGGGTGTTTAAAGTGAGTGAGAAATTGCGCGCTGAAAATCCGATTGTCCACTGCATTACGAATCACGTCGTTTCAAACTTCCAGGCCAATGGATTGCTTGCCATTGGGGCTTCTCCGATCATGGGCGAAGCGCCGGAAGAAGCCGCTGAACTTGCGGCAATTGCTGGAGCCGTGTCACTCAATATTGGAACCTTGAACGTACAAACTTTGGAAAGCATGCTCATTGCCGGAAAGACAGCGAATCAATTGGGCCGCCCAGTCGTACTGGATCCTGTAGGTGTAGGAGCGACAGCTTTCAGAGCAGCTGCGGCGAAAAGAATTTTAACGGAAGTGAATATTGCCGTGTTGCGCTGCAATGCAGGCGAGCTTGCCGCGATTTGCGGAACCGAATGGCAAGGGAAAGGCGTCGATGCCGGCAGCGGTGAAGCGGATATGAAGCAGCTGGCAGTCGAAGCTGCAGGCAGGCTCGGTCTGGTTGTAGCCGTAACAGGTTCAATTGATATTCTTACGGATGGCAAAGAAATCGTGGAAATTCCTTTTGGGCATCCGCTCATGTCGGCGATTACCGGATCTGGCTGCCTGCTAAGTGCAGTGGTTGCTGCCTATCTAGCCGTTTATCCGGATAATATTTTAAGTGCTGCCGCAGAAGCCTTGCGTTTTTACGGGAAAGCAGGGGAACGAGCAAGCCACTCAGCTCCCGAGCCTGGCAGTTTTCAAATCGAATTCCTGAACCAATTGTCCCGAACTGGGAAAGGCGATAACGAATTGCCCGCCGGAAAGGAGCTGCAGCAAAAATGATTCCACAAGTATTAACCATTGCCGGATCGGATTCCGGAGGAGGCGCAGGAATTCAAGCGGACATTAAAACATTCCAGGAACTCGGAGTTTATTCGACTTCTGTTCTGACGGCCGTGACCGCTCAGAATACGCTAGGCGTTGCCGCTATTTACCCAATGTCAAGAGAAGCCGTTCGGACTCAATTGCAGGCTGTCGGAAAGGATTTTCAGCTAGCGGCATTGAAAACCGGAATGTTATTTAATGAAGAAATCATTGAAGAAACGGCCAAGTGGATTCGGCATTTCAATTGGCGGCAGCTGGTCGTCGACCCGGTCATGATTGCAAAAGGCGGAGCGAATTTATTGCGCGCAGAAGCAGGGGCTGCACTGAAAAAGGAATTGCTGCCTATAGCTGCCGTAGTGACGCCGAATATACCCGAAGCGGAAGTCTTGAGCGGTATCGACATCATTGACTCCAAGTCACGGAAACTGGCGGCGCAAAAGATTCTGTCGTATGGCTCCGAGTCGGTCATCATCAAAGGAGGCCATGGCAAGGACGAATATGTCGCAGAAGATTTCTTTCTTCATCAGGACGGGGAAGAGCTGCTGTTCCGGTCGCCTCGGATTGCGACAGTGCAAACACATGGAACCGGCTGTACCTTTTCAGCAGCGCTGACTGCGGAACTGGCAAAAGGAAAATCGCTTAAAGACGCGGTTTACACGGCTAAACAATTTATCCATGCAGCTTTGAGCAGTGAATTGAATATCGGAGCTGGGCACGGGCCAACCAATCACGCCGCCTACCGGAAATATATGAACGAAAGAAGGGAAATGAATTATGTCGAAATTCAGTGAAGGACCGGTCGTTTATTTTATTCTTGGAACGGAGAATGCGGGAGGAAAAGATCCATTAGCAGTTTTGGAAGAGGCTTTAAAAGCCGGCATCGATTATTTTCAGTTGCGTGAGAAAGGGCCCAATGCGTTAAAGGGCGCGGAGTTGCTGAAATTTGCGCTCGACTGTAAAGAGTTGTGCCAGCACTACCAAACCCCTCTCCTTGTCAATGACGATATAGAGCTAGCCTGGACAATTGGCGCAGACGGCATCCATATCGGCCAGGACGACGCACCAGCTGCAGCGGTTCGCAAAATTTTGGGTGCTGACAAACTGCTCGGCATTTCGGTGCATTCCTTGGAGGAGGCAAAACAGGCAGTAGAAAGCGGAGCGGATTATGTCGGCATGGGACCTGTATTTGCGACTTCAACAAAGGCTGATGCGAAACCACCAGCTGGAGTGGCAGGCATCCAAACGGTTAAGGAAGCTTATCCGAACCTGCCGATTGTCGGGATTGGCGGAATCAGTTCTGAAAATGCTGCCGCCGTTTGGAAGGCAGGGGCTTTGGGAGTT
Source organism: Planococcus alkaliphilus (assembly GCF_057031095.1). Taxonomy (NCBI): domain Bacteria; kingdom Bacillati; phylum Bacillota; class Bacilli; order Caryophanales; family Caryophanaceae; genus Planococcus; species Planococcus alkaliphilus. The sequence goes on along the minus strand of NZ_CM168060.1, from coordinate 3,255,670 downwards.
GCGGTCATCACCGCTATTTCACATGCCGCTGATATTGCAGCAGAAGTATCAGCCTTAAGAGATTCAGCGATGGAAGGTGCCCATAAATGAAAACGAGAAAATTGGTCATCCTTGCCATGCTTTCGGCAATAAGCGTGGCAGGTTCTGCATTTGTTTCTTTCCCAGCCGGCATTGCACGCGCCTATCCGATCCAACATGCAGTGAACGTGATCACGGCAGTTATTTTCGGACCTGCCGCTGCAGTATTAGTGGCTTTCCTGACAGCAATCGTCCGGGTTATGACAGGCACCGGCTCGCTGCTTGCTTTTCCAGGTGGCATGATCGGTGCGTTGCTTGCCGGGTTGCTTTATATGAAATTCGGCAAAGTTTGGGCGGCGGCACTCGGGGAAGTGGTCGGCACCGGCATTCTCGCCGCACTCATTGCAGTTCCTTACGCCAAATTATTGATGGGCACAGAAGCGGCAGCGCTGTTCTTCATGCCGCCATTTCTCGTCTCCAGCCTATCCGGAGCTATTCTTGGGGCAGTGATTGTTCGCCGTCTAGTTATGAGCCAAGCGAAATTACCCTTATATTAAAAATGTTTCATTCTTGCTACTGCGTTTATCCAATCGATAAAGAGGGGAAATAAAACACTATAAGCAAAATTGAGACAAATTTGAAAAGGGAGTGGACAAAAGATGGTGAAAATTGCAGTAGAAGAACCGTTTGTATCCGTAAAAAATGCATTAGAACAAAAAGGCTATAAAGCGGAAATGTTGACCGACAAGACAGATTCAATGGACTACGATTGCGTAGTCGTCCGTGATCAAGAGGATTTAGCTGATTTTCACATGAATGTCCCTCTTGTTGATGCAAGAGGCCGCACTTTGCAGGAAATCGTTGAGGAAGTGGAAGAACGCTTAGTGCGGACCGGGAAAATTGATCAACCCTTGTCGCAAACTGGGGGCAAAGGGGGCGTCGGCAGCTCTGCATTTATCAAGGGAGCGGCTACAGGCGCCATTATTGGTGCAGCAGCCGGCCTCCTATTGACACCGAAAAGCGGCAAAGAGATGCAGGCAGTGGTAAAAGATAAAACTTCCGGCTCTTCGCAAAAACTTTCCGATACCGCTGGCAAAACGAAAGAAAAATTGAGCGGCACAGTCGACCAAGTAAAAGACAAAGTCGGCCAAGTTAAAGAAAAAGCTTCCGGTGCGACAGATGCAACAAAAGGCAAAGTCGATGAGCTGAAAGCGAAGCGTACGGAGAAAAAAGAAGAAAAAGAATTGAAGAAGCAGGAAAAAGTCGTCATCAAAGAAGCGAAAGCAGAAGAAAAAGCGAAAAAAGAACACGAAAAAGCAGAGAAGCAAGTTGAAAAAGAAGTGAAGAAAGCCGAAAAAGAAGCCAACCAAGATAAAGGCAAAACACAGGTAGTGGAATTAGGCGATGCCGATATCACGCAAAACGATTCAGGCAGCGCAACCATTACACCGAAGAATAAAGATAATAAATAATATGAGAACGGCTCAAGCCCCCTTTTTGAAAAGGGGCTTGAGCTGTTTTTTTATTTTATGCAACTTCAAATTTTCGGTTCTACACTAATTGTTGGGGTGTTGAAACAATTCGGCCCAAAAAAAGACACGCAATCTCCAAATTCTTTTATACTTGAAATGTCGAATAACAAGTAAAGAAGAGGAGATGCGTGCACTTGAATTTTACCATGAAATTTCCCGGATTAGAAGATGTGAAAATAACGAAAATGGAACAAGTGGAGGACCGTGTGGCGCTACATGTGGAGTTGGAGGTGGGGGCCCAAAGCTGTCCGCGCTGCCAGGAAAAGACCCGGCGTGTCCACGATTACCGCATCCAAAAGATTAAGCACCTGAAATGGTTTGAACGGCTGACCTACCTGTTTTACAAGAAAAGACGTTATGCTTGCGGGGCGTGTGGCAAGAAATTTGCCGAGAAGAATTCATTCATCGATCGCTATCAACGGTTCTCAAAAGAGTGGAACCAAGCGGTTCATGTGCGCAGCGTCAAGGCGAAAACGTTCAAGGAAGTGGCCGGACAATACGGCGCTTCCGCTTCGACCATCGTTCGGCGTTTCGATCTGGTGGCGCTCCAGGAAGTTACTGAAACCGCAAAATTACCGCGTGTGATCGCCATCGACGAATACAAAGGCGACACCCGTGAAGGAAAGTACCAACTGATTATCGCCGATGGCGAAACGAGAGAACCGATCGATATCCTGCCCAACCGGAAAAAAGAGACGATCAAACAGTATCTCCAACAGCACGGAGCTGCGGTGGAAATCGTCGTCATGGACATGAGCCATTCCTTTAAAGCCGCGGTCAAAAAAGCACTCGGCAAACCGGTGATCATCGCCGATCGCTTCCACTTCTGCCGGTACATTTACTGGGCGCTGGACGCGGTCCGCAGACGCGTGCAGAAAAGTTGGAACGACTATGACCGCAAAAAAGGCAAACGGATGCGCTACGTCTTTTACAAAAACAGTGAGAAGTTAACCGAAAAGGACCGTTGGTACTTGAAGCGGTATCTTGAAATGGATGAGGAGCTCAAACGAGCATACGAACTGAAGGAAGCGTATTGCACGTGGTTTCAGGCAAGCAAAAAAAGAGATCCCGAGGAAATCCTCAAGACCAAAGAAGCGTTGCTGGAATTTTATCGGCTGGTGGAACAAGCGGGCATTCCCGAGTTCCAGAAAGCCATGGGCACCTTCCGAAACTGGCAGACGGAAATCTTGAACAGCTTCTCGTTCAAGTATTCCAATGGTTTCTTGGAAGGCATCAATAACCTGACAAAAGTGATTAAGCGGAACGCGTTCGGCTTTCAGAATTTCGAACGCGCCCGCGCCAAAATACTACTGACACACAAGTATAAGAATATGGGAGTTCACGTTGGTTAGAGTGAGGAAGATTTCACCTCACCCCAACATTTGACGGAGAACCAAATTTTCGAACTACGAGCGGCTTCGAATCATATACGAGCGACTTTTACCATTTTATGAGCGACTTTTATGTTATACGAGCGACTTCACACCCGATACGAGCGACGCGCTTCCAATACATAATTTGTTCCTTTAAAAGCTCCTCGTTTTTCTATTTTCATTCCTGCCATCAGTCTTTTGACTACGTGGCGATCCTCAATCTGCAAAATCTCCCTGCAGAGTTTATTTGTCAAAGGGTGGCCGGTTAAAATTTTCCAATCTTTTAATGCGCGAATATGGGCGTCTTTGCTCGAGATGCCGCAGCTTGGGCAAAACCACGTGCCATACTGCCGTTTCATGCCAAGTGAATCACAATTTTCACACCAGACGCCCCGGTGCATCACGTCAATGGGAAAAGCAGAATTGGCACAGAGTGGATCATGGGCGTATGGAGAATGCGCTGCTCTTAATTCAGCCGCAAGCTTTTGCATACCACTCAAACTAAGAATTTCCTTTGCTGGCTCCAGTTTATGTAAAAATAGCGGCAATTGACTCGAGAAAATCGAGATTTGTTCTTTTGGCAAGTTTTCCGGCATCTGTTTCGGATAAGAAAACACGAGCACTGAACTTATCGGCAAAAAATATTCCCGAGAAGAAAGCCATTCTTCAAGCAGCCATTCGTTAGTTTCAATTTGTTCAATCGGACTTTTGCGTCCAGTAACCGAACCATCATCTTTTATTTGAATTAACTGTGGGGGTGACTGTTTGAAATGCAAACGGCCCGACATATTCTTCACTTCGAATACGTACAAACACCAAGGTGTAATCAACAATGAATCCAACTGAAAAGGAAGGACGGATTTTAACGAAATATCGTGCAATATAATATGCGAAAAGTTGAGTTTACTGGCAGAAAAGTAATCGTCAAACCGACGTTCTCCGCTTATCCCGGATTCCGCATTCCACAAGTCGCTTTTCGCTAATGGGTAAGATTTATGTGTTTTCGGCAATCGTCTCAATAGAACTTCTGCACGCTCCTTGTCAACGGATTCTCCTCTCGTTTTCCATATCACAGACATCCCCCCATTTTTAAATAAAATCATATCATGCCCACTAAATTCCGCCTATGATTTTTTACATAATAAATATTTAGAGATGGATAGAGGGGCAAAAATGAGATTTGAAAAAAGGTTGCAGAAAATTAGAGGTGAGGGGAATTTTTCTTCATTCCGAAGACAGCTTTAAGTTTATGTTCAATTTTCTGCAATTCACAAGAAAGCGGGTCCAGCATCCGCCGGACCCGCTTTCTCATTATTTATTCCGGAGCGACTTCATCGACCGGCGCATGCGGTGTCGGTTCTGGAACACGCGATAGGATGACCAATCCGATAATGAACAGAACCACTAAACTGAAAACGCCCATGCTTGAATTCCCGGTTACTTGGGAAGTGACAGCAACAAGCAATGGCCCGAGAATCGCCGCGAATTTCCCGAAGATATTGTAGAAGCCGAAAAATTCGTTAGAGTTCTCTTTTGGTACAAGTTTTCCGAAATACGAGCGGCTTAGCGCCTGGATTCCGCCTTGGCTCGTTGCAACGAGCATAGCGAGAATCCAGAAATCGGTGATCGTTTCCAAGAAAAAGGCGTAAATGCAGACGACGATGTAAACGCAGATGCCGACATAGAGCATTTTCTTTCCAGTGAAACGTTCAGACAGGCGACCGTATAAAATAGCGAAAGGTGCAGCAACTACTTGAGTGACGAAGAGCACAATCAGCAAACTGGTCGAACTTAAGCCGAGATCGGTGCCGTATGCCGTCGACATGGAAATGATCGTGCCAACGCCGTCGATATAAAAGAAATACGCAATCAGAAACAAGAACAGCGCGCGGTATTGGCGGATTTCCCGAAGAGTTTTCCCAAGGCGCTTAAAGCTTTGGGCAACTGGACTCGGTTCGCGTTCAATGTAATAGCGTTGATGGACGTTTCGGAGCAGCGGGATGGAAAAAACAATCCACCAAACAGCAGTGATCAAAAAGGCGATGCGGCTGGCGTTGATGACGGAAACCGGAATGACATTATTCGTTGCAAGCAAAATGACGGCAATGGACAAGATAAACGGAATCGTCGAACCGATATAGCCTAGCCCGTATCCGAAAGCCGATACATTATTCATCCGTTTTTCTGTCGTAACGTCAACGATGAAAGCATCATAAAACAAGTTGGCCCCAGTCGCGCCTAAAGCTGCGAAAGTATAGCAAATGAGCAGCATAAGCCAATTATCGCTTGGAATAAATGCGAGCATGGCGGTTGAAACGGTGCCAAGCAGGAAAAATCCAGTGAAAAATTTCTTTTTCATGCCTTCGTAATCAGCGATGGTGCCCATGATTGGCCCGATCATGGCTAAGATAAACGTGAAAATAGCAATAGTATAGCCTAAATAAGCGGTTGAATCCGATAAACTAACCCCAGCGTCAGTGGCAGCGGACTTATAGAACAGCGGAAACACAGCAGTAGTGATGATAATGGAATAAGCTGAATTCCCCCAGTCATAGAACGCCCAACTCTTTTCTTCCTTTGTAAACTTTTTCATCTCTCTATCCCCTTTGTCTTTATCCCCCGTAATCTCTAGCTGTAGATAAATTCATTGTACAAGAACGTCCGTAAGAAAACTGCAAGTTTAGCGATATTCACTGAAATTTTACATAATTTTATTTGAACTGACAAAAAATCGCTTGTTTGAGAAGGTGCTGCCTTTTCAGTACACTAAAGGATAGAAGAGAAAAGGAAGGTGCAGTTTTGAAGTTTATTTCATGGAATGTCAATGGCTTGCGGGCCGTTATGAAAAAAGGATTCATGGATTTTTTTAAGGAAGTCGATGCAGATGTATTTTGCCTGCAAGAAATTAAATTGCAGGCAGGGCAGATTGAAATGGATCTTCCCGGTTATTACACCTATTGGAATTATGCGGAGAAAAAAGGCTATTCGGGTACGGCTATTTTCACCAAACAACAGCCGCTCTCTGTAAACTATGGGTTGGGAATAGCGGAGCATGACACAGAAGGGCGCGCCATCACCCTAGAATATGAAGATTATTTTATTGTGACCATTTACACGCCTAATTCCCAGCACAGCCTGCTTCGATTAGACTATCGTTTGCGCTGGGAAGATGCGCTTCTTTCCTATATAAAAAAGCTGGATCAGCGGAAGCCGGTTATTCTTTGCGGGGATTTAAATGTTGCGCATGAAGAAATCGATTTGAAGAACCCAAAAGCCAATCGGAAAAATTCGGGCTTTACGCCGGAAGAACGCGGCAAGATGACGGAGTTTCTGGGAAGCGGCTTTATTGATACATTCCGCTATTTTTACCCGGAGCAAAGCGGCAGCTACTCTTGGTGGTCGTACCGCTCGAATTGCCGGGAAAAGAATGTAGGCTGGCGCATTGATTATTTTATTGCTTCTGCCCGGTTGGCGTTGAAATTTAAAGGGGCCAAAATACATAAGGACGTCTGGGGATCAGATCATTGTCCGGTGGAATTAACTCTCAAAAATTTAATAGAAAAATAATCCAAATAAGTTTTAAATAAAATCTTCTGGGGAATCAGATAATCATCATATGAATTATTTGATAATTCGCGCTAAGGTGGTGAAAATTTGAAAAAGGGAATCTGTACTTTTATCATGGGTGCCTGTTTAGTAGCCTTATCGCCGTTCGCCGCACATGCGGATGAACTGGAGAAACCTGAAGAAAAGCCTGCAGGATTAATTAGCGGCACATTGAATACGGTTGGAAAAACGGTTGGAAGTGTCACAGGGCAAGCCGCTGAGTCGACGGGTTCAATCTTAAAAGAAACCGTTGGAAGCGTCGACAAAACGGTTAAAGACACGCTCGAATTTACGGGCAATACTTTGAAGAAAACCGCTGATCCAGTGGGCAATAAAATCATTTCTTCCACTTTAAAAGACACGGGGAAACTTGTAGAAAAAGTGGTCGGCAATACAACGCCGGCAGCGAAGACTACTGTGAAAGAAGTGACAAATACGACTGAAAAAACGACTTCCGAAGTATTTAAAGCAGTTGATCAGACGGTCAATAATTTGCCTGAAGTTCCAGTAGTGACGCCTGTCGTAAAAGAAGTGAATAAAACCGTAACGAAAGTGACGTCAGGTGTTCAGAAAACAGTTGAAAAGACGAATGACGCAGCCAATGGGACAGTGGAAGCGGTGGCGGATACAGCAGAAAAAACAGTCGGCAGTACGACGGAAATCATTGATAAAACAGCTGATTTGCCGTATCAGGAAGAAAAAACGCCAGCTTTGCCAGCCCCGGAAAAAGGTGAGCAAGCTGCACCAGCTCCAGTTGAAAATCCTGTGACAGCTCCGTCTCCGGAACCGTCAATTCCTGTCGTCGACACGCCTGCGGTAATTGAAAAGCCAGTTGCAGAAGAAACTGCAGAAATTCCAACTCCGGCAGTTAATGAACCAACTAAAGTTCCTATCGAGGCGATAAAGCTAATTGTTGAAGAAGCATCAGCAGTGGTGCAAGGAGAAACGCCTATTTTAGAAATTGAAAGCGGCCTTACTCCTTCAGCGGCACGCGGAGCTGATATTGACGCGACTCCAGAAGCTTTAGTTTATGTAGGTGAATTGGCAGAAGGGGAAAAAGAACTGGCGGCAAGTGAAGAAAATAAAGCAGCTGCCACCTCTAACAAGACAAAGCAGCAGGCTTATCCGGAAGACCAAGACCAGGGGCGTTCGATAGCTACTGTACCTGCATCATCAAGTTCTTCTTCGTCGGTCTTTGCTTCAAATTCTTTTGCCGCACATCATGCGGATTTAAGTTTAGGCACCTTATCGGATGCCGAAGTTTTTAAAGCATCCACCGAAAAGCTATGGTATCACAAGAACAGCTATGCGATTATTCAATGGATTCACACTCCGTTAAGGAAACCACCCATTCACACTCCTTTTTTATATGTGATTTAAATCATAATAAAAAAGGAGAGGGAATTAATGAAAAAAACATGGATAACTTATACTGGAGCGGCTTTTGGGATTTGGGCAACCTTGAATTTTGCACCTTCGCTTGTGCAAGCGGAAGGTGAAGCATCAGGACAGTTGGAATTGAATATTGATTTATTGAGCGAAGAGGAAGTCCTGAGTGTCGAAACTTCTGACCTTCCCGTCGCAGGAAGCGTGGATATCGAAATTCCTAAAACACAAGAAGCCGCAAGCAGTGAAGAAAGTATAAGCGAAGAAGCTGCAGTAAATGTCTCGTTGGAAGATTCTGTGTTGGATGATGTAGAAGTTCAACTATTGACCAGCACAGAATCTGAATCGACTGAGAAAGAGGCCGCAGTGAATCTATCCGTGGAAGATGCGATCATCGCGGACCAAGTGGAAGCCGAAGTGCTGAAAAGCGAGAGCTCGACAACAGCTGCGGAATCTTCCGAGAAAGAAGCTGTAATCGATGTATCGATTGAAGAGACAATCATTACGGAGCAAGCAGATGTCGAAGTGCTGAAAAATGAAAGCACAGCATCAGAATCAGGCACTTCCGAGAAAGAAGCTGTAGTAGATGTGAAATTGGAAGAAACGCCTGTTGACCAAGTGAACGTAGAGGTGTTGAAAGATGAGAGCACGATAACCGAAACAGACAGCTCTGAAAACCAAGCCGTCGTTGATGTCTCAATTGAAGATGCATTAGTTGCGGATGAGCTGGAAGTGGAAGTGCTTAAAAACGAAAGTGCCGCGACGGAAACAGACAGTTCCGAAAAGCAAGCCGTAATCGATGTATCAACAGAAGACACAGTTGTTACTGATGAGGTAGCAATCGATGTTTTAAAAAGCGAGAACTCTTCATCTGAAACAGAATCTTTCCAGAAAGATGCAGTGGCTGATGTTGCGATCGAGGAATTAATTGCGGTCGGGCAAACGGATCTTGAAGTCTTGAAGAATGAAAGCTCGATAACCGAAGATGAAATTTCTGAAGAGCAAGCAGCAGTTGATCTTTCTTTGGAAGATTTGATTTTAACGGGGCAAACAGGATTGGGGCTCCTGAAAAATGAAAGCACTGCCACAGAAAATGCCTTTACTGATGAACGTTCGGTGTTGGACCTTTCACTTGAAGATCTATTGGTTGCAGATAATTTAAATCTTCAAGTATTGCCGGAACGAAACTCAGCATCTGTTGATGGAGCCGCAACTGAATCTTCAGGTTTTGAAGGGATTTTGCATCTTGGATTAGACAAATTGCCTCTTTTGGGAAATCTACATGTAGGATTGCTTGAAAATCAAAACAATGCAGATGAAAGCGGGCGTTCTACAGGTTCAAGCCTTTTGACCATCAGTTTACTGGATGGAATTCTAGGTGGACTTGATGTAACCTTATTGGGCAATGAAGGATTTGCAGCGGCACCGCCAACTGCAACACCAGAAACTCCTAGTGAAGAAACACCAGGCACAAACCCAGGTGAACAGCCAGGTACAGAAACGCCAGGCACAAACCCAGGTGAAGAGCCAGGTACAGAAACACCAGGCACAGACCCAGTTGAACAACCAGGTACAGAAACACCAGGCACAATTCCAGGTGAACAGCCAGGCGCGGAAACACCGGGAACTACACCGGGAGAAGGAACGCCAGCATTGCCAGGTACTCCGGCAGGCGACGGATCTCTATCAGGTGGAGATGTGATTGGAAATGATGGGAATACCGGAAATGCCGGAACAGGTACCTCGAATGGATCAAATGGAGAAAAAAATGGAAACAATGATTCTAGCGGCCGTAGTGCATTAATCGGATTGATGGCTTCGGCAGGAACTTCTCCGCTGGACTTGATGGATTCCCAATCGGCATTTGCATCTGACGGCAAGGCGTCAAACAGCGATTCGTCAATGGCTTCTACTTTGCCGAAAACTGGCGGTCCAGTCGACAGCTTGATGGTTTTAATGGCAGCATTGCTTTTACTTGCAGGCGGAATCACAATGCGCCGCTTTGCCTAAAGGAAAATGGCTATGAAAAAATGGATGAGCAATTTCATGATTGTTGCAGGATTAGTTTTGTTGATTGTCCTCGCTTGGGGAATGAAGCAAACAAAAGAAGAACAGCTGGGATTAATTGAAGCATTCGAGTCGGTGAAAACAGAAGCAAGCACCGAACTGCCTTTGCAAAATGAAGCTTTTGGCATCAATGCTGAAGCAGCTGAACTGCCCGACGAGGTGGAAGCTGTTTTGACGATTCCTGCCATCGAGTTGAAATCGCCAGTTTTAGCAGGTGCATCGCCTGCCAATCTGGATAAAGCACTGGGTTCGATCGAAGGGTTGGATGAACCGGGGGAAATGGATGGGAGCTACGCCATAGCTGGCCATCAAGCCCATGTGTTCGGCAAGTTTTTCAATCGCTTGGACGAACTCGAATCAGGAGACCGTTTTACTCTTGAAACCATCAATGAGGAAATGGCTTTCGAAGTGTTCGATATTCAAATTGTAAAGCCAGAGCAAGTGGATGTTCTGAAACCGAAAAAAGGGATGGCGTTGGCATCGCTAATTACCTGTTATCCCGAAAATTCGAATGAATTCAGATTGATTGTCCAAGCAAAAAAAGTGGAATAACCGAAAAAGCACAACCGGAAGCTGATCACTTCTGCTTGTGCTTTTTCATTTGGCATTTTATTTTAAGCTACTCCCAGAACGCGCTGGGCCAAACGTTCACAATTTTGCTGATCAAAAAAGTCGATATATTTTGGTGCGAGCGGATACCATTCATTGGTGTTTATGCCGCCTTCAATAATCTTCGCAAGGCTATGGTAGACTTCATCCACGGTCGCAGCTTTGTAGCCATACAAATCTTTATCCAGGTCCAAATAGGAACCGCGTTTTGCCTCATATTCTTCCTGGTCGAACATATTGAAGATGATGGGTTTATTCTGATACAGGAAGTCCCAGGAAACACTGCTGATATCGGTCAGCAGCATATCGGTTTCTTGGATGCTGCGTTCGATCGAGACGCGCTGCGAATCAAGAAATTCGATGCTGCTTTCGGAATCGTCTAAATTCGTAAAGTAATTCTCGAATTTTTTCATGAAAGGATGGAGGGCGATTTGCATGACAACGCCGTTTCGGTTCAGCAATTCGCGGATGCCTTTATGCTGGATGATGCCGACCGTGTTTTTAAAATAAGCGCTGTCCAAAAATTCTTCTTCGCTCAGGCCGTAAAGCCATTCCCGCCAAGTCATCATCATCAAGATGCTCTTCACTTGTTTGGCCGGCCTATTGGTCGGGTAGCGGTCAAAACGCGGAAAGCCAGTGACAATCAGCTTGTTCTCAGGCATCTTCCATTCCGTCAACTTCAGCTCTTTTTCATATTCAGACGCGCAATTGAAATAATCCGTACGCTTCAGCAACGGTACATCTTCTTTTTGGATCAGAATTTTCTTGAATCCTTCGATGCCATGGCTAATATGGGTAATGACGGTTTTTTTATTGAGGAATAAAAACTTATCGACAGAAGGCGCAATGTCATACATTAGTGAATGTCCATGGAACGTATAATCTGCTTTGAAAAAAAGAAGATAATTCTTAAAGCTGCCAAGCGGAATCGCATTTGGAATTTTGCCGTTTAAGGCATATGTAGTCTTCGGATCATACATCCAGTACGCAGTCACTTGGTCTGAATGGTTTTTGGTGAGGTAGGTGTGAAAAACGGATGCGTTGTCTTCGTATTTTTCACCGAGGTTACCGCCGACTAAAACGATCTTTTTCTTCTCTTTGCGAGTGGAAAAGCGGGTAATTAAATAAGCAGCCGAAACTTTCAAAAAGACTTTCAATGGATCCAATTTTCCTTTTTCTTTTAATGTTACACTCATTTCCAGCCCTGCTTTCTCTCTGTTGTTATTCCTTCAGTTTTTCATATTTCTGTCAGTTTGTCTATCTGCAAGCAAGGACAAAAACTTCTTTATTAAAAAGAGGGATTCTAAGTTTAGCTTGGGCGGATAAAGGGAAGATGATAGGGTGATAGACTATTGTGGAGGAGGATTCTTTTAATGAAGGAAAACCATGAAGAGTTTAAAAACAAAATGGGCACTGGTGAAGACGAATCAACGTTAACAGACCGTCAAGGCCATCCGATACGAGACAATCAGAATATACGGACTGTCGGCAACCGTGGCCCGGCTACTTTAGAAAATTATCATTTCATCGAAAAAATCTCTCATTTCGACCGTGAAGAAATCCCAGAACGGATTGTTCATGCGCGAGGAGCGGGTGCATTCGGTTATTTCGAAACTTACGGCAAAGTCGGCGATGAGCCGGTAGAAAAATATACACGCGCTAAAGTATTTTCAGGCGCAGGCAAGCAGACACCTTTAATGGTGCGCTTCTCGACAGTGGCAGGATCTCGCCATTCTTCTGAAACGGCACGCGACCCACGCGGGTTTGCAGTTAAAATGTATACAGAAGACGGCAACTGGGACCTAGTCGGAAATAACTTAAAGATTTTCTTTATCCGTGATGCAATGAAATTCCCGGACATGATTCATGCTTTTAAAAACGACCCGGTTTCAAACGTTCCAAACCCTGAGCGCATGTTTGACTTTGTAGCACGCACTCCGGAAGCGACGCATATGATTACGTTCCTGTTCTCGCCATGGGGCATTCCGGCGACTTACCGCCATATGCAAGGTTCAGGCGTAAACACGTATAAATGGGTGAATGATAAAGGCGAAGCCGTTCTTGTTAAATACCATTGGGAGCCAAAGCAGGGCATCCGCAATTTAACGCAGGCGGAAGCCAACGAGATTCAAGCGGAAAATACAGGCCATGCAACAGAGGATTTGTTCGAATCAATTGAACGCGGAGATTATCCGGAATGGGAGTTGTTCGTTCAAATTATGAGCGACGACGAACATGCGGAACTTGATTTTGATCCACTAGATGATACGAAATTATGGCCACAGGATCAATTCCCATTCCTTCCTGTCGGAAAAATGGTCTTGAACCGCAATCCGGAAAACTACCATGCAGAAATTGAACAGGCTGCATTCGGTACAGGAGTTTTAGTTGACGGACTTGACTTCTCTGATGATAAGATGCTGCAAGGACGTACATTCTCGTATTCCGATACACAGCGCTATCGCGTTGGAGCGAACTACCTGCAATTGCCGGTTAACGCACCGAAGAAACGTGTGGCAACAAACCAATATGGCGGTGCGATGGACCGTAAAGTTGAGCATGTGCCAAATCCGCATATCAATTACGAGCCATCTGTACTTGGCGGCGTAAAAGAAGCGGAGCAGGTAACACCGGATCATGAGCCGGCGTATAATGACAAAGTGATGAAAGCGCCAATCGACCGTACGAACAATTACGGGCAAGCGGGTGAAACTTACCGTAGCTTTGAAGATTGGGAACGCGAAGAATTGATCAATAACTTGGGCGACGCATTATCTGTTTGCGATCCACGCATCCAAGAAGAGATGATCCATCATTTCACGCAGGCGGACGAAGACTACGGACGCCGTGTACGTGAAAACATGGAAGCGAAAATCCAAGCAATGAAAGAAATGAAAGACAATGGCCCGAAAGTATACGGCAAGCCTGCAGCGAGCAAAGTAGCGCAAGCGGCATCGAGCAAAGGGCATGAAGCAGACCCTTATTAAGAATTAAATAAAAAAACCGGCAAACCTTTTGAAGGTTTGCCGGTTTTTTGCTGTGAAAGATCGAGAGAAGGAACGGCTTGAAAAGAATATGCTTCACATTAATTTAGTGTTTCAAAATTTTTTTGTTTTTTTTCAAACACTTTGTCCTTCCCATCCGTTATCTTAATGAATAAGGAAATACAGCAGAAAGCGGGGAGTGGGATGGAAGCGAATACGATGTATGACAGTTTAATAAAAGACATCACCCGGTTCGCCCGCTCCATCTCCCGCCACGAGCAGGAAGCAGACGATTTGGTTCAGGACGCTTGGGAGAAGTCATTGAAAGAAAAAGAGTTAGAGCACTTACCGGTTTACAAACAGCGCGCTTGGTTTTTTCGGGTGATGAAAAATCGCTTAATCGACGATCGGCGAAAAGAAAGCCGGTTGTCTGCCTGGGAAGAAGAAATCGATTTTCCCGAAAAGCCGGCTTCATTGAATCATTTGGAAATGGTCGAATTACTGGGCCAGTTAACGCCGGAGCTAAGTGACCTCGTATTTAAGCGGTATTGGCTGGGCATGACCAGCGGCGAAATCGGAAAACAAGTGGGAGCGCCTGCTGCAACCATTCGCTACAAACTGCACCACGCAATAAAGCAATTGAGAAAACAGTTGGAGGATGATTTGTGATGGGACAAAAAATTGGCAATGTGGGACTGCTGAATTTATTGAATGCTACAGAGGAAAGCGTAAAAAAAGTCGAACGAATTGAAAATGTAGGAGCGGTGATTTATCGTTCCGGCAATGCGCATCTGCTCGGCGCATTAACGATCGGCAATTTAGGAGCAAGCCTCGAACTGCCGGAAGATTACCGTTATTATAACGGGGAACTGGCAGTCGATTCCGCCTATCTTCAATCGCTCGGCGGCGAACAGAAATTATTAGTGAACGGCACGGTCGTATTCAAAAAGGATGTTGCAGCAGAAGATCTGGAAAAGCGGCAGCTAACACTGATTGTCAATGGCGATATATATGCGCCCGAACACTTAATAGGATTAGTCAGCCGGCTGTTTCCTGAAGGCAATCGAACATTAAAACCGTACACAGGGCAAACTCCTTACTTTGAAAACAGCCATTTCAAACTCAGCAACTCTTTCTTGCATGCGGCAGAAGCGCCGATGTATTTAGTGGTTAGCGGTGTCGTCGAGTTTGCAAAAGACCTGGACATGGTTCTGTTTGACGAAAAAATCGGCCAAATCGACGTTAATGGGGTTCTTCGGATCCACGAAGAACAGGAAAGCGCACTTTACCGAAAAATGAAAACGGCAGCCAATGGCATTATTCAGGTGATTCCCGCCGGTTATGCCGTTTTGCAAAAAGCATTGCGCATCAATTCCCGCTCTATCCGAAGTTTAAAAGAGAAAAAGCTGTTTACTAAAAAGCCGTTGATTTTTGAACCTGGAATTGCACGTGAAGCATTTAATGAAGCTATCGATAATATCAATTCCAAGTCCTATATCATCTGCAGCGAAGAGCTGGAAGATTTGATGTACGAAAAATTGGATCGATTGGAAACTGAGGTCCTATCATATGGGCAGCATTATATGTGGGTGGAAGGCGAGCAAAAATGGTCGGATGCGCAATTCCAGTCACTCGAGCCGGCAACCAACCTGATTGTAGAGGGCTTACTGATTTTGGATGAAGACGTGACAGAAGTAACCTTGAACAGCAAGTTAGCAGCAATAGACAATTTTGGCGAAATCAAAGTTTCAAAAGATATTCAAAAAGGGGTTGTCCAAAACAAGTTGCGGGCCAATGAAGGGCAGATAAAAAATTCATCTGATGAATCTGCTGAACATGAACATACAGGCTTGCAGAATGTGGGCGAACTTGCTCTTTAAAGAGAGGAGGCGATTCCGAATGTTCTATACTGATGAAACGGTCAGGCAGCAAAAAATGAAAGATATGAAGGCAGAAGTGGAATATGGGCGAATGCGGAAACGGCAAAAAAAGGGAAAGCAGCAAACAAAACGCTCGTTGTGGATTGTTATTGTCAGCCTGCTGCATCTGCATAAGAAGAAATGAAAAAGCTTGGAATCGTCAGGATTCCAAGCTTTTTACTGTTTGGAGCTGTCAAATGAAGAATGGTTGACGCCAAAAACTTTTTCGACATCGATTAAAAAGGCAATTCCTTTGCCGGGAGCATACAAATCAATGGCATTCTGTATGCTTTCAATGACCGCTTCAGTATAGTCTTCAGGTATCAGGGTCAACACAACATCTTTTTCAGGATCTATCGTAAAATTCATGAATTTCTGCTGTTCATTGACACCGGTGCCGCGGCCCGTGAGGATCGTTCCGCCTTCCGCGCCTGCTTTAGCTGCCGCTTTTACTACTTTACTGGAGTCTCCGCTATTAACGATCGTCACAATCAAATTGAATTGTTCATGTGCAGCTCGCATCGATTGCCCACCTTTCTTTTTTTTGCCGTCATTTGGACGGTCGGAGAGATGAGGAACGCCTAAAAGCTGGCTTAAATGGACAGTGAATCCCAAACCGTAGCCTGGTTTTCCAAGTTTCCCGGCCTGGGTCACGGCATCAGCCACTGGATCTACCAGCGTGCCATCAATCGCGATGAAAATCACATCTTTTTCATGTGTGGCCGGCAATCCCAGAAAAGTAGGTTTTTCATTGCGTCCAATGCCTTCGCCGTAGAGAATAGTGGCCCCGTCAGCCCCTGCTTTTTTAGCAGCAGCGATTACTTCTCTCGAATGTCCGCGTTTAACAACAGCAATCATCAATCTATGATTCAGGTTCATTTTTTTTAGCCCCACCTTTACTCTTGAAAATCAGCCCCAAAATGAGAACCGCCAATATGGGTGTCAATGCGACCAAAGCAATCAGGCCGAACCCGTCTGATAGCGGATCCCGGCCTTCGGTGACAGAAGCCACACCGACGGCCATAGCCGAAATGAACGTCACAGTCATCGGTCCCGTAGAAACTCCACCAGAGTCAAAAGCGATAGCGATGAAAATTTTCTCGGAAAAGAAAATCAGGACCAAGGCCAGCAAGTAGCCCGGGATGAGAAAGTACCAAAGCGAAACGCCGGAAAGAATGCGGAACATAGAAAGAGCGACAGACAATCCAACGCCGATAGAAACGGTATATAGCATCATTTTTTGAGAGATGTATCCCCCGGTTACCCGATCGACTTCGTCATTCATGATACTAACTGCGGGTTCCGCAAAGGTTGCTACAAAACCGAGAATGAATCCTATGGGAATAAGAATCCAAGTGGCTGATTTTTCCCCAAGTGTTTTTCCCATCATTTCGCCAATTGGGAAAAAGCCCACATGAACACCTTGAAGGAAGAAAGCCAATCCGAGAAAAGTTAAGAAGAATCCGAGTAATATTTGCAATACCCGTTGTTTAGGCAGTTTAAGCATGAAAATCTGGAAGATAGCAAAGAAGATAAATAAGGGGACAAGCGCAATGCCAACTTCTTCGAGGATTTGCGAAAATCCATCAAACACATGAAGGTTCACTGAAATAGCACCCCCAAAATCATAATCGCCAGGACCGGCCCTATGGAGGCCAGACCGATAAGGCCGAAGCCTTCACTGGCAGAAGAGGAGTTCGTACGTAAAACAGACGCTACACCGACACCGAGTGCGAGGATGAAAGGAACTGCCATTGGCCCTGTTGTTACTCCGCCGGCATCGAAAGAAATTGAGACAAAAGCATCTGGGACGAACATAGACAAGATAAATACAGCGATGTATCCGCCAATCAGCAAATAATGGATAGGAATGCTGTAGATTGTCCGTACCATGGCTAATGCGACAAAAATCGCCAAGCCAAGGGCAACTGAGAGGATTAATATTCCGGCACTGATACCGCCGCCAGAAACTTGGTCAATTTGCTTGGCAAGCACCCGGACATCCGGCTCTGCAATTGTGACCGCCAAGCCGAGCAAAAAGCCGGTGCCGATGATAAGCCAGGATTTCTTCGTTTTCGGCAATCGTTTGCCGATCATTTCACCGACAGGCAGAAGACCAGCAGTAACGCCGAGCAAAAAGAGGAAAAAACCGATGCTGACAAATGCAGCGCCAATCAAAAATTGCAGCAAAGCTTCTAAAGGCAATCGGATGATTGTCAGCTGTAAAAGGATGACGACAATCGTGACGGGGAGAATAGCAGCGGCTACTTCTTTGAAAGTATCCTTCACATTTTCCATCTCAACACTCCTTCACCGCTCGTTTGTTTTGGTATTCCCTTATCAATTTTGGTGTAAACGTGATAAAGGGAAGAAATCCATAACCTTCCAAGTGTTCATGACAATAGAAAAAGCGGCGTTCCTTTTAGGATTCGCCGCTTTTATTGTCCGTATTTTGAGGTCTTGCAATCACATTCTCTAACGCATCTTCCGTGGAACTTTCGGATAATTTAACGTTCGAGCGATAAGCTGCCCGTGTAATCAAATGGCCAGCCACCGGAGCGGTTAAAAAGACAAAGGTGATACCGAGCAAAAGCCGGACGCTGATAAAATCCTCAGATGCCCAAAAGTAAATGAACGTGCCGATTAATGAAAGCAATACGGCTAAAGTAGAGCTTTTCGTTGCGGCGTGGGATCGCGTATAAACGTCAGGCAGCCGAAGGATTCCGATAGCGCTGATGACAGCCATTATCGAACCGATGAGAATCAGAAGAACGCCTGCGAATTCAATTATTTCTCTTATGCTCAACGATATCCCCCCTCTCAACAAAGCGGGCGAGTGCCAGGGTACTGATAAAAGCCAATATCCCGACAATCAAAATAACTTCCAAAAAAGCATGTGTATGGAGCACGACAGAAAAAACTGCAACACCGGAGATAAGGTTAACACCAATCATATCCAAAGCGACAACACGGTCTGGCATCGATGGCCCGACAATGATGCGGTAAAGAGCCAATAGGATCGCTAAACAGAAAAGCGATAAGGCAATAGTTAAGATTGTTTGTATCATCCGCGTGTCACCTCCATAATTGCTTTTTCAAAAACTTTGATTGATTTTAATACAGAATCCCGTGATTCTTCCACATCCATCGCGTGAATGTAAAAAGTTTTGCCATCGGGTGAAACTTCCATTACGACGGATCCAGGAGTCAAGGTCAATAAAAGTGCCAATGTGGTCAACTCATAATCGCCTTCCATGCTGTGTTCGTAAGTGAAAATGCCAGGGCTTATATTAAGCTTCGGACTCAGAATCTGCTTCATGATCAGCAAGCTTGACTGAGCGAGCTCAGATATAAAAATGAATAAAAGTTTTATCGTCGAGTAGACGCGGATCAAATAAAACTTCGTTCCGAAAAATCGGTGCATGAGAAAGAGAATTCCGATCCCTGTTAAATAACCGCCGATAAAAGTGGAGATATGAAACGCATCTTCATCCATCAATAATGTCCATAGAAACGCAATCATAATATTAATCAGGAACTGTGCAGGCATGTGCATCCACTCCTTTCATCGCAGCGGGCGAGCAGATCCATATCATGATTCGCCGCCTCCCATCACTGCATCGATGTAGATATCCGGGTTGAGAAGGGTTTCAGCTGCGTCGGTTACATAACCCGAAATCAATTCTGTACCGAGTCCAAGGCCGACAGTCATCAATACCAGCAGTAGGCAGGGGATCAAAAGCGTCTTCTTCAAAGGCACTTGATCTTCCTTGCTGACGATGGTCTCGCCCCAAAAGCTGTTTTTGAAGATTCGCAGCAATGAGTACAGGACAAAAAGGCTGGACAGCAGAGCAAGCGTCAACAATCCATAAGAGCCGCTTTCGACAGCTCCTTCTGAAACCAGCACTTTCCCGATGAATCCACTAAGCGGCGGTACTCCGGCTAATGAAAGCATCGTAATGAAGAAAGACCAGCCAAGTAACGGATAGTTTTTCATCAATCCACTCATTTTATCGAGCATGGCAGTACCGGTTAATGAAATGATCGTGCCGACTAATAAGAATAATAATGCCTTGATCACCATATCGTGAATCAGGTAGTAAATCGCTCCTTCGACCGCATTCGGAGTCGAAACGGCCAAACCGACTAAGATAAAGCCAACAGCGATGACCACATTGTAAGCGGCAATTTTGCGGATATCGTTGAAGGCGATAGCCCCGAGGCTTCCGCCAACTAAAGTTAGCGCCGCCATCGCCCCGATAATCGTATGCGTAATTTCCGGCTGATGGTAGAAAATCAATGAAAATACACGGAATAATGCATAAATCCCGACTTTCGTCAGCAAAGCTCCAAATAATGCTGAAGTGACAGCGGGAGGTGCACTATACGAACCAGGGAGCCAAAAGTAAAGAAGCAATCCGGCTTTTAAGCTGAAAACAATTAAAAAGATGATGCTGACTGTAGTGAGAAGCGGACCTTGTCCGGCCTCGGCCACTCTGACGGAAACATGTGCCATATTCAAAGTGCCGACAGCTCCGTAGAGATACGCTAAAGCCACCAAGAAGAACCAGGAAGAAACGATGTTAATGACTACATATTTGATTGCTTCACGAAGCTGCCGTTTATTGCCCCCAAGTGTAAGGAGAACATATGAAGACAAAAGCATCACTTCAAAACAGACAAATAGATTGAACAAGTCACCAGTTAAAAAAGATCCGTTGACGCCGGCTATCAAGAAAAGAATGGTCGGATAGAAATAAGTTGTCTGCAGAAATTTTCCAGCTGAAAACATGGCATACAATAGGATAATCGTAGCGACAATGGCAGTGGTCAGAACAAGAAGCAAGGAAAAAGAGTCTGCCACAAACAATATACCGAAAGGCGGCTCCCAGCCACCGAAATCCAGCCTAAGGATTCCATTCGTCTGAACTTGTTCCAATAAGTAAAAGGCAATTCCGGCACTGACCGCCATGACGCCGATACTGAACCAAGCCTGAACGCGCCCGTAAGCACGTAAGAATATTAACACCACTCCTACCAGAATCGGCAAAAGCATGGGAAGCAAGACTATATTATTCATCATTTACACCTCTCATTTCTTCCAAGTCATCCGTGCCAAGTTCTTGATAAGCACGGAAGGCCAAAACAAGAATGAAAGCTGTAACGGCAAAACTGATGACGATGGCCGTCAAAATCAAAGCTTGCGGCAAGGCATCGACATAGCTTGGCGCTTCTTCGCCGAGAAGCGGCACCGTGCCTTTTTTCAAGCCGCCCATAGATAAAATCAATAGATGGACAGCATGGGAAAAGATGGCAGTACCTAAAATGACGCGGATCAAACTTTTAGATAAAACTAGATAGATGGCGACAGCTGTAAGGACGCCGACCAATAATATGATTAAGGTTTCCATCGGCTACTCATCCTCACTTATGCTAAAGATAATATTTACGACAACACCGATAACCGTCAGTGCAACCCCAGCTTCGAAAACGGTCACGGTCGCAAGTTCTGTTTTGCCGAAGATCGGCAAGTCGAAATAGCCGAAAGACTGGCTCATGAACGGCTGTCCGAAAAACATCGGCACCGTGCTGCTTGCGAAAGCGATTAAGACCCCCAAAGCTGAAATTTTCTTGAAGTCGAGTGGGATGGCATCACTGATCGTTTCCGAATCGTGAGACAAGAATAGGAGAACAAAGGCAGAAGCAAGGACAAGCCCGCCAATAAACCCGCCGCCCGGCTCATTATGGCCGGATAGGAAAAGGTAGATGCCAAACGTGAAAATAATCAGGACGGCAGCTTTGGAGACCGTTTTTAAAATGACGTCATTTATCTTCATTTTTTTTCGGCTCCTTTCCGCTTTTAATCCGAATCAAGGTATATACCCCGATACCCGCGATGAAAAGTACAAGAGATTCGAGCATCGTATCAAAGCCGCGGAAATCGCCTAAAATTGCATTGACGATATTTTTTCCGCCAGCCAGTTCATATGAATTTTCAAAATAGCTGGAAATGGATTCAAATAGTTTTCCGCTATGCACAGAAAGAGCGATCAAAACGACAGTAGCCCCGCCAGCAACAGCAATAATGGCATTGCGTATTTTGGCGTTTCTCGGAATTATGTCTTTTTTCAGTTCCGGCAAGAAATAGAAGCATAGCAGGAAAAGAACAGTCGTAACGGTTTCAATGACCAATTGGGTCAACGCTAAATCCGGCGCGCGGAATAATACAAAGAAAATCGCAATGGAAAATCCAAGGACGCCGTTCAGCAAGATAGAAGTCAATCGTGATTTTACAAATAAGATTGCTACAGCGGCAATCATCATGACCAACACCAACAAAAATTCATAAGGGCTAACAGGCGCATCGTTGGAAAAATCGATGGATAAAGCTCCGGTAAACACTAAAGTGCCGCCTGCTACTAAAATGAAGAAGGTGAAGATATAAGCGAAATAATGCGGCAAATAACCCGTCATATAAAGGGAAGTCAACGTATTTGAGTTGTTTTCCAATCCGGCTAAGAAACGGTTGTACAGATTATTGAACGTCCAAGTATCCGGAATGAACGTATAAATTCTTTTCCAGTAGCGGAAAGTTGCAAATAAAATACTTCCGACTACGATAACGCCAAGCGTCATCCAGAGTTCCGGCTGGAAGCCGTGCCAAGCTGTAATATGAGGTGCCGCTCCTGTAATTCCCGGCAGTACGCCAGTTAGTGCCGGACGGAGCAGATGGTCTCCCAATAAATTAGGGGCAAAGAAGATGCCGACAATTAAAATCGATAGAATTGCTGGGGAAATCAGCATCCCGATCGGCGGTTCCACTGGTTTTTTATCCAGTTTTTTCAGCTGCGGCTTTCCAAGGAAAGTGCGGAATACGATAATCATACAATAGACGAAAGTCAGGACACTGGCTGTCCAAGCAATCACCGGAATCAGCCAGCCCCACGTGCCTGCTGAAAAAATCGGAAGCGCGGTCGAATTGAGAGACGCTGTAAAGAACATCTCTTTGCTTAAAAACCCATTGAAGAAAGGAAGCCCGGCCATCGAGAAGCTGCCGATCATAGCAAACGTGAAGGTAATCGGGAGAAACGAAATCAAGCCGCCTAAACGCCGGATATCCCGCGTACCAACCTGGTGATCGACAATACCGACAACCATAAAGAGCGCGCCTTTGAATGTGGAATGGTTGACTAGGTGGAAAAGAGCGGCGAAAGTCGCGAGTCCGTATAAAGCGCCATCGCTGCCATCGCCGAAATAAAGCGCCGCTGACCCCATTCCGAATAAGCTCATGATCAATCCTAATTGGCTGATAGTGGAATACGCGAGCAAAGCTTTTAAATCCGTTTGGCGTACTGCACAGAAAGAACCCCAGAACAGTGTGACCAGCCCAACCAATGTGACTGTCCAGAACCAAGCAGAAGTGCCGCCGAAGACAGGCGTAAACCGCGCGACCAAATAGATGCCGGCTTTTACCATCGTAGCGGAATGCAGATAAGCGCTGACGGGTGTAGGAGCTTCCATAGCGTCAGGGAGCCAAATGTGGAAAGGGAATTGGGCTGATTTAGTGAATGCACCGAGCAGCACAAGGAACATGGCTGGATAAAAGAGTGAATGGTCTGTGTACTGGCCGATCGTTGCAGCAATTTCACGGACACTGAAAGTGTCTGTCATCGTATGAAGCATGATAAAACCCGCTAACATCCCAAAACCGCCGAATACAGTAATCAACAAAGATTTTTGGGCACCGTAGCGTGAATTTTTGCGGTGGAACCAAAAAGCGATTAATAGAAAAGAGGATATGCTTGTCAACTCCCAGAATACATAAAGCACGAGCAAGTTGTCGGAAAGTACGACACCGAGCATGGCGCCCATGAAAAGAAGCAAATAAGCATAGAAATGCGGCAATGAGTCATATGGAGATAGATAATAGATGGAGTAGAGAATGACCAAGCTTCCCATACCCGTGATCAACAACGCGAGAATTAAGCTGAGGCCGTCCAAATAGATGGAGAAATTGATGCCCAGCGAAGGAATCCATTCCAACGTTGCGGCGATCGTATCGCCAGCGGAAATATCCGGGATCCGTAGGGCGAAAATGATGAATAATACCAGGGGTATAATGAGGACAAACCAACCGATATTTAACTTTCCGACCCGCCTATAAAGAAGAGGGATGAGGGCGGCCGCAAAGAATGGAATTAAGATTGCGAAAATCAATAGATGCATAAAGTGAACCTCCTGACACAGAATAAAAAACGGAAAAACGGGAAATGGATATGTAAAGCAAAGGATAAATGTTTTCAATAGGAATAGAAAGGCAAAAGACTCCATAAAGACACAAAGCCATATAGAATAAATTATACAGGAAATAGGGCTTGCTTTCACTTGATAACTTCGATATGGTACAGATTAAGCGATAAAAAACGGAACAAAATTAAGGTGAGACACAAAAAGTATAAACCCTTGATTTTTATTAAGATCCGCAGTATAATTTCATAGTTTTGAAATTGCGGCTTACGAATATTAATCCCTGGAGGGGTATAGATAATGAAAAAAATTAGAGGACGGATGGATGAAAGCATATTGGTGTGTGTGTTTTATGGACCAAATGGTGAACGTTTGATTAACCGTGGCCATAAACTCTCAAGCATGCTTGACTGCCCGCTGTATATTTTAACTGTAGATTCGCTTCCATTTGATGAGTTTGACGCGGAGAAATCCGAATATGTTGAACGCTGGAAAGAATTAGCTGAAGAATATGAAGCGGAAGAATTCATAATCCGGGACAATGAAAAACGCCCCTCCGCAAAAGTCATCGCGGAAGTGGCACATGATTTGAATATCACACAGATTATCGTCGGACAGACAGCTAAGAGCCGATGGGAAGAAATTACAAAAGGTTCGTTTATGAACTCGCTGCTGCGTGAAATCCCTTTTGCAGATTTCCATGTAGTTTCAGTTGACCGGAGCATTAAAGGAGAAGACCATGAAGAATTTGAAAAAGGCGTCCGCTGTTATTTAGTGAAAGATGCAGACACCTACAAAATCAGTTTCTCCCAAACAAGAGAATGCCAATACGAAGGCATCTTCTTCAAAGATATTGGAACGGATTTCAACAACGGGATTTTCAAGTTTATGCACAACAACAAATTGCATCAAGTGGAAGTGACGGATGACCGAATTGTAGAACCGACTGTCGTCAATTCATGCCTGAACCGCCAAACTGTTCCCAAATAATCAACCGTAGATAAACGGCCGCTGTGAATTGAGCGGCCGTTTATCAATTAAAGGAGAAATTCTGTGAGAAAATCGAAAAGATCTGAACCGCTTATTGCTGAGGACCTGACTGTTAAAACGTTTCAGTCAGCATTGGATGACCATTACTTAACGGATTGCAAAATTTCGCAGGAAACAATCGAATACGAAGCGGAAGAAGCGCTGCATATCGATAAAGTGATATTTGAGAACGTGAACTTTCTGGAAGTCCAATGGCCGCGAAGTGAATTTATCGACGTGCAATTCGTAAATTGTGATTTATCAAATGCAGACTTTAGCCGGTGCGTTTTTCACCGGGCAGAATTTCATAACTCAAAATTAGTCGGGACAAATTTTGCTGAAGCAGGTATCCGCCATACGTTATTTAAAGACTGCGTTTTAAATTATGCCACTTTCGGCTTTTCGCTCTGCAACACATCACGCTTTGAAAGTTCGTTGATGCGCTATGCCGATTTTTATGAAGCGGAGTTGAAACAGACAGAATTCGACGGCTGTGACATGAGTGATGTGAATTTTGTAGAAACCAGTTTAAATGGAGTAGATCTAAGCAGCAACTCGTTTGAAAACATTCAAGTGACGATTGAAAAATTGGCAGGCTGCAAAGTATCGGAACAGCAGGCCTTAGCTTTCGCAAGACAATTAGGATTGGAAATTGAATGAAATTAGTATAGTAGAATATAAAACAAAACCCCTGAAGCGTCTGCTTTAGGGGTTTTGTAATAATTTGGCAGTTTAGCGAACGCCTTTCATATAGCGCTGGATCGCAGGAGCAGCCAAGAATAGAAGAATACCTAGTGCAATAGAAGCACCGCCGATGATTCCGAAATACATCATTTCGTTTTCAACGGTATAGAATTTCACCAATTGAGCGTTGATTGCTTGAGCAGCGGCATTAGACAGGAACCATAAGCTCATTGTCTGTGCTGAGAAAGCCGATGGCGCTAATTTTGTCGTAGCGGATAAACCGACCGGCGACAAGCATAGTTCACCAAGAACAACGATCAAATAGCTGAGTACCAGCCATAGTGGGTTGACTAAAGCGTCTGTTCCGCCGAAATAAGCGGGTAAAAGAATTACTAGGAATGACAATCCGGCAAACAGAAGTCCAAGTGAGAATTTCTGCGGAATTGACGGTTGACGAGTCCCTAATCTTACCCACAACCAAGCAAATACAGGAGCTAGCGTAATGATGAATAATGGATTCAACGACTGGAACCAAGCAGGTGAAATCGTAATGCCTGCAAATTCCAGGTCAGTCCGTGTATCTGCGTAAGCAGCTAAAATTGTCGAACCTTGTTCCTGGATTGACCAGAACATAACTGCAGCGATAAACAAAGGAATATACGCAATCAGGCGTGAGCGTTCCACTTCGTTCGTCTTCTTGCTGCGGTACATGACGATAAAGTAAGCGGTGGGAATTAAAATACCCAGAACACCTACAGTTGCGATGAAACTATCGAATGTCAAGAAACCATATTGAAGCCCTAAGATGACGACTGCAGCAATTACAACAGCTGCAACAGAGAAAATCTTGATCGTTCTTGATTTTTCAGCTGGCGTTAGCGGGTTGTGGACAATTGTACCGGCTAAACCAAGGTTTTTCTTTTTTGTAACCATGAAAAGCACTAAACCTAAGAACATGCCGACGGCGGCAATACTAAAGCCAAGGTGGAAGTTGATATCCATTCCGACAGTACCGACGATCAAAGGTGCGATAAATGCCCCGAGGTTGATCCCCATATAGAAGATACTGAAACCGGCATCCCGGCGGTCATCGTTTTCTGCATACATTTCACCGACCACACTGGAAACGTTCGGCTTCAATAAGCCGGTTCCGAGTACGATTAAGACCATTGAAACGAAGAATAGAGACAAACTGCCCGGAATCGCTAAAGCGATATGTCCAAGCATAATGAGGATACCACCGTAGAAAACGGCTTTTGATGTTCCGAAAACTCTATCGGCAAGCCATCCTCCGATAATTCCCGACATATATACAAGCGAACCATATATAGACATGATGGAAAGAGCTACTGTACGGTCAAGACCAAGTCCGCCTTGAGAAAGTTCGTAATACATATAGTAAACAAGAATTGCTCTCATTCCATAGTAAGAAAAACGCTCCCAAAATTCAGTGAAAAATAGTGTGAACAGGCCTTTTGGATGGCCAAAAAATCCTTTTTGAGGAACACTGTTCACGATGTCTTCGCGACTATATTTGTCAGACATCTTACAACCCCCTTTTAATGTATGTTACTATAATACTTTTTTTAGGTCCAAAAATCAAAATAAATCTACAAATTGGGAAAAAAACCTATATTACAGATTAATAATGATATTTAAAAATGATTTTTAAAATAGATAAGCTTTATTGGAATAATTATTTGATTTTGAATAATTTGCATTATAGATTGGGAACGAAATTTAAAAAGAATAATTTTTCTTTTATTTTCCAAAAATATTGAAATTTCAATTATTTGTATAACGGTTTTGTTCACTAGTTGTACAAATTTTTTCAAATAAATTATAGAAATATATAGAAATATCTTGAAAAAAATTATAATATACATTATATTTAAAATAGTTAGAATTTAATATAAAAGGAGATAAAGTATTATGAATGATCTAGGGAAGAAAATCAGGGATTTAAGAGAAGCGAAAAAGCTGTCACCAGAAGAAATGGCGGAGAAGATCGGTTTTGCCAAAAGCACTGTTTGGGCCTATGAGAGCGGCAAAAAACAGATAACGGTCAGCCATCTTTCTCGTCTCGCTGATTTCTTCGACGTGTCTGTTGACCTCTTGCTAGACCGGTCTGAAAGAGTCATTGACTTGGATCTTCAAAATGCTGCCGCTATTGAAGAGTATAATTTAATGCTGGATAATAAGCCCTTGGATAAAACTGAAATTGCTGAAGCTGCTTCTTATATACAAGTCAAACGTCGCATGGGAAGTTATGGAGCGGCGAGCTCGTGAGCCATATGGATCAATTGCATAAAAACGTCTACCTCTATTAAGGTAGGCGTTTTTTGCTGTTCCCCAGTTTAACAGAGGAGGATGGTCGATGAATGTTTCTGTCATTCAGCGATTTAAGGCTTTTCTGATTGATTATCTGTTGATTGCCGGATATCTTCTTTCACTCATGGTGCTTACTGTTTTTATTTTCCCTTCTCTCCAAAGCTTTTTTCAAGGATCTTTAGAAGTTTCCCAATTTACTGGATTTTTTATGGTCACACTTCCAGTCACCATTTATTTCGCCGCTTTTGATAGCCTTGGCAAAGGGCAGACCTTTGGAAAAAGGAAGATGAAAATACGTGTAGTCACTTTAGATGGCCAAAAGCCTGGCTTGCTTCGGTCTGCTATCCGAAATCTCTTGAAGTTTGTCCCATGGGAACTATCGCATTTCCTTGTCTATCGTTTAATGGTTCTTGGAAATGATCCGGTTCCGGTTTTTTATATGGTGGTTGGCGGCTTCGTATATGTTCTTATGTTTAGTTATCTAACGACAGCGATTTTTTCAAAAAGAAAACAAACCCTTTACGATTGGGTTGTAAAGCCACAAGTGGTAAAGAGTTCTTCTTAATGGTGATAGCGGATAAACTATGCCGGTTGTTTCTAAAAAGCATTTACTCCATAAATAAGGACTATATTATAGAAGGAAGTCAATTGCTGCTGGCCGCATTTTTCGGAAATGGTTGTTTATCTCTTTAGCAGAAGGGAAGAAGAATGATAGAAGAAAAAATTGCTAGGAGGACGATTGTATGTCAAAGACAATATTTATTACCGGAGCAGGAAGCGGATTAGGCAAAGGGGCAGCTTTAGGACTGGCTGAAAAAGGCCATCGAGTCATAGCGCCTGTTGAAACAGCACCGCAAGTTACTGCTTTAAGAGAAGATGCTAAAGCTGCGGGAGTCGAACTTGAAGTATTCAAAATGGATATTAAAAACCCGCAGGACCTTGCTCAAATGCTTGATTACGATTTTGATATATTCGTGGCCAATGCCGCTGTGAATGAAGGCGGGCCTCTTGGCGAAGTGCCGATGAGAAATTTTCGTGAATTATTTGAAGTGAATGTGTTCAGTACGCTTGAAACAGCTCAAATTGCGGCACAGAAATTTGTAGCAAAAGGTGAAGGGAAAATTATTTTCATGTCTTCGATGGCGGGGATTATGGCAACGCCTTACGTGGGGCCGTACACGGCTACTAAACATGCAATTGAAGCGATTGCAGCGACGATGCAAAAAGAACTTGAAGGATTTGGCGTAAAAGTGGCAACCATTAATCCCGGGGCTTTCGCTACAGGGTTTAATGATCGCAGTGCGGAAGCAAAATGGAAATGGTATGACGAGAAAATCCATTTCACGAAAAAAGAAGATATGGAAGAAGCGGATAAAGCATTGGAAGACCAATACGATCCCGCTGATATGATAGCGAAAATGGTGGAAGTCATCCCGCTTGATTCTCATAAATTCCGTACAGCTTATCCAGAGGAAACCGAAAAGCAAATGAAGGAAGAAGAAGCGAAACGCTGGGAGATGGAAATCTAGAGGAGTGTCAGAGATGGAAGCGAACAGTGAGTTTTGGGCGATTCTAGCGGCGGGCGGATCAGACACGCACACCGCTTGCCGGCTCTATGATGGACTAGAAACAGTAAGCTTAGAAGAGCTGATCGGCACATGGAAAGGCAGGGAATTTCCGACTGGCCATCCGTTAGACGGCGTATTAAGCGAGTTGAATTGGTACGGCAAAGCTTTCCGTGACGCTGAAAATGTGGATCCTTTATTGTTTGAGATGCCAGACGGAGAAGTTGTGGCGATGGATCCTGTTCCGCTGATGGACAAGCGAAAGCTTCTGAAAGCAGCTGGGGGCAAAGCGCGGATCCGGATGGTGAAGCATAGAGGTGTTTTAAGTGCAGCCATGATTTACGACAACCTGCCGATTCACGATCATTTTCGTAAAGTGAATGAACAGATCCTGGTAGGAATGATGGATTGGAAAGGGGATAAGAAACCATTCTTTTTTCTGTTGGAAAAAGTGGAATGAAAGCGAAAACAACCTGAGAGCCTATGCTCTTAGGTTGTTTTTAGTTGATCACCGGGCGTGCAAAGAGGGATTCTGGCGCAAGAAAAAGGGAAGGAAATATGATAAGCTACTCATACGAGACGAGTATTAGGAGTGTTTAATTTTGTTGGAAGAAGCAAGAAAAATATTGCAGTCGTATTTTGGATACGAGTCATTTCGGCTAGGTCAGGAACAAGCGATTTCCCAGGTTTTTGAAGGGAATAATTCCATCTGTGTCATGCCGACAGGCGGCGGGAAGTCGATGTGCTATCAAATTCCTGCACTTGTTATGGAAGGGACGACAATTGTCGTATCGCCATTGATTTCCTTGATGAAAGACCAAGTGGATTCTTTGCTGGCGGCTGGAATTCCGGCTGCGTATATTAATAGCTCGCTGGATTTTGAAGAAGTTCGTGAAATTTTATATGACGTCCAACGCGGCGCTGTGAAATTATTATATATCGCACCGGAACGCCTGGATTCGGAAATGTTTTTAAACGAATTGCAAGGCGTCCATGTGCCGCTGATTGCAGTCGATGAAGCGCATTGTATTTCGCAGTGGGGGCATGATTTCCGCCCAAGCTATCGCTTGATCAGCAGAATGATGGAGTTGTTCCCGAATAATCCGACTGTGTTGGCATTGACAGCTACTGCAACGCCTCAAGTCCGTGAAGATATTTGCCGTATTTTAAATATTGAAGAACAGCATACGATCATGACCGGTTTTGAACGTGCGAATTTAACGTTTTCTGTTGTGCAAGGGCAGGACCGCGATCGGTTTGTGAAAGAGTACGTCCAAAAAAATGAAAAGGAAGCGGGCATTATATATGCCGCTACCCGAAAAACGGTCGATTCGGTTTACGAGATGCTGATCAAAAAAGGCGTCAAAGCTGCAAGGTATCATGCAGGGATGCCGGATATGGAACGGAAGAATGGACAAGAACGTTTTTTGAACGATGAAGTGACAGTGATGGTAGCCACTAATGCGTTCGGGATGGGCATTGATAAATCGAATATCCGTTATGTCATCCACTATCAGCTGCCGAAGAATATGGAAAGCTACTATCAGGAGGCGGGACGTGCTGGCCGTGACGGACTGCCGAGTGAATGCATCGTCTTATATGCTTCACAAGACGTGCAGACCCAGCGTTTTCTTATCGATCAAGCCCAAGATCCAAGCCGTATTCCAGGAGAATTGGTGAAACTTCAAGGGATGGTCGACTATTGCCATACGGAAAATTGCCTCCAACAATTTATCATCCATTACTTCGGCGATAAAACTGCTGAACCTTGCGGACATTGCAGCAGCTGCAACGATGACCGGGAGAGTATGGACGTGACAACGGATGTGCAAATGGTCTTGTCTTGTGTCATCCGGATGGGGCAGAAATTCGGAAAGATGATGACGGCTCAAGTGTTGACAGGTTCCCGGAATAAAAAAGTGATCGATTTCGGTTTTGATAAATTATCGACTTACGGCATTTTGAAGCACCATAGCGCAAAAGAAGTGGCGAATTTAATCGAGTTTATGATTTCCCAAGAATTGCTGGCTGTAGAACAAGGATCTTTCCCGACTATCTATGTGCCGGATGGCGGCCGTGATGTGTTATTAGGCAAAAGAAAAGTGCTCCGAAAAGGAGCGGTTGTCACCAAGCAGATTGCAGACAACGATCCATTGTTTGAAGAATTGCGGAAAATACGCAAAACTTTAGCCGATGAAGCAGGAGTACCTCCATTTGTTATATTCTCCGATAAAACTTTGCAGGATATGTGTTCAAGAAGACCTAAAAACAGCGAAGAATTTTTAGAAGTAAATGGAGTCGGATCCAATAAGCTTGAAAAGTACGGAGCAGCTTTTTTAGAAACGATAAAAGCATATGATATGGTCAATAATTGAATAAAATATACAAAAAAGATCCCTTTTGTTAAGGGGTCTTTTTTATTTTTATTAAATAAATATGTATAAATATTCAATTTATTACATGGTGAATTTTATTTAAATCATTAAATATGTAAACGGTTACATACATGGCCTGTATTCACGAAACAATGTGAAAAAAATATCAAGATGGAATTGTATATATATTCAGACATGTGGTATACTATCAAAACATTATGACACTTTATCGTAATGAAGGAGGCGATTTGATGAGCAAGAGAGAATATCCACAACAACAAGGACTCTATCATCCGGATCAAGAGCATGAGGCATGCGGAATCGGAATGATTGCTAATATTAATGGAGAAAAATCACATGCGATTGTTCAGAACGCAATCAACATTCTTTGCAACTTGGAACATCGGGGAGGCCAATCTTCGGATACGAGTACAGGGGACGGAGCGGGGATTTTAACACAGATTCCTCATCGTTTCTTTTTAAAGCAATGCGAAAAAGAAGGGATTATTCTGCCCGAAGCCGGAAAATACGGCATCGGGATGATTTTCATGCCGCAAGATTATGAGCTGCGCATGAAAACGAAAGAAATCATCAAGCAAATTGTAGAAGAGGAAGGCCAGGAATGCCTAGGCTGGCGGCCAGTTCCAGTAAATGATTCTTTTGTAGGGAAAGTGGCTTTGAAAACAAAGCCGGTCATACGCCAAGTGTTTATTGCGGCTTCTGAAAATCTGGGAGACCGTATGGCGCTTGAACGCAAACTCTATGTCATCCGCAAACGCATCGAAATGGTTATGGGCGGCAATGAGGATTTCAAAGATGTCTATTTCAGCAGCCTTTCAGCAGGCACGATCGTTTACAAAGGCATGCTAATTCCTGAACAACTGGATTCCTTCTATATTGACCTCAACCACCCTGAATTCAAATCAGCGTTGGCATTAGTTCACTCCCGTTTCAGTACGAATACCTTCCCGAGCTGGCAACGGTCCCACCCGAACCGTTACTCAATCCATAACGGTGAATTCAATACCCTCAGAGGAAACGTGAATTGGATGCGTGCAAGACAGACGCTTTGCAGTTCTCCTTATTTCAATGAGCAAGAACTACAAAAGGTCTTGCCCGTTATTGATGAAAGCGGAAGCGATTCTTCAATGTTCGACAACTGCTTTGAATTCCTTCACTTATCAGGCCGCTCCCTGGCGCATACCGCAATGATGATGGTTCCGGAACCATGGGTTAACGACCCGACCATTCGGAAAGAGAAAAAAGACTTTTACGAATTTCATAGTACATTAATGGAGCCTTGGGATGGACCGGCAGCACTGGTCTTTACGGATGGCCGTCAAATAGCGGCTTGCCTGGATCGAAACGGTTTGCGCCCTGCGCGTTATTACGTGACGAAAACCGGAATGATCGTTCTTGGATCTGAAGTTGGCGCATTGGACATATTTGCTGATGACATCATTTACAAAGATCGCTTGCGTCCAGGCAAAATGCTCCTAGTCGATTTAGAAGCTGGAAAAATTATTCCGGATGAAGAAATCAAAATGCAAATTGCCAAGGAACTTCCTTATAAAGACTGGATCGAGAATAATCTATTGGATTTGGAGGATCTTCCGGTCCCTTCAATTCCTGGTCAGACTGTAACTAAAGAAGAATTTGTGGAGCAGCAGCTGGCATTCGGCTATACGACAGAAGAAGTCCAAAAAATCATCAAGCCACTGGCTACGGAAGGCAAGGATCCGGTTGGTTCAATGGGCTATGATTCACCATTGGCCGTCTTATCCAAAAAACCGCAGCTTCTTTATAACTACTTCAAGCAATTATTTGCACAAGTGACGAATCCGCCGATTGACGCGATCCGTGAGCATATCATCACCGCTGCCCGCACCACAATCGGTGCCGAAGGCAATTTAGTGGATCCTCGGCCGGAAAGCAGCCGCCATATCCGTCTCGAAACGCCTGTACTGACAAACGATGACTTGGAAAAATTACGCCAGCAGAAGCTCGTGGAGTTCCAAACGATTACGCTGCCAATTCTTTTCAAAAAATCTGGGGGACCGGAAGCGATGGAGCAGGAACTGGAAGAACTGTTTATAAAAGCCGATCAAGCTTATGAAGCTGGAGCTACTCTTTTGATTCTTTCAGATCGGGGTGTGGACGAGGAGCATGTGGCCATTCCTGCATTATTGGCCGTTTCCGGTTTGCATCACCATTTTATCCGCAAAGGAACCCGGACGAAAGTCAGCATTTTGCTGGAATCTGCAGAACCGCGGGAAGTCCATCATTTTGCCGCATTGCTCGGGTATGGAGCTGAAGGAATCAATCCTTATCTGGCTTTGCGCACCATAGAAGACCTGATTGAACAAGAAGACATTGTCGGTGTTCCTTATAAAAAAGCGGAAGCGAGCTATGTGAATGCCGTAACCGACGGAATCATCAAAGTCTTGTCGAAAATGGGGATTTCAACGATCCAAAGTTACCGAGGTGCACAAATCTTTGAAGCGGTCGGAATTCATATGGATGTCATCGATCGTTACTTTACGCGTACTTCTTCGCGGCTTGGCGGGATTGGCCTTGATATTATTGCAAAAGAGGCGCTGATGCGTCATGAACAGGCATACCCGGAACGCAGAACAGGAGATCGATTCTTGGAAGCTGGAGATGAGTACCAATACCGGGCAAACGGTGAAACGCATCAATACAATCCATTAACAATCCATACGCTGCAGCAGGCTTGCCGGACGAATGATTATCGAGTTTTTAAAAAATACACAGGCCTATTAACGAAAGAAACTTCGAATGTCCAGTCCTTGCGCGGGTTAATGGAGTTCAAGAAGCGGACTCCTGTTCCAATAGAAGAAGTGGAAACGATTGAAGAAATTTGTGCGCGCTTTAAAACAGGCGCGATGTCATTCGGTTCAATCAGCCAAGAAGCGCATGAAGCATTGGCGATTGCCATGAACCGGATCGGCGGCAGAAGCAATTCGGGAGAAGGCGGAGAGCAGGTTTCCCGTTTCATCCCTGATGAGAATGGCGATAGCCGCCGAAGCGCGATCAAACAAGTGGCTTCTGGCCGATTTGGCGTAACCAGCCATTATTTGGTCAATGCAGATGAAATTCAGATCAAAGTGGCTCAAGGAGCTAAGCCGGGAGAAGGCGGACATTTGCCAGGCAAAAAAGTATATCCGTGGGTAGCGGAAGTCCGTGGTTCAACTCCTGGAGTAGAACTGATTTCTCCGCCTCCACATCACGATATTTATTCGATCGAAGATTTGGCAGAGCTGATCTATAATTTGAAAAATGCTAATCCAATGGCCCGCATCAGTGTAAAACTGGTATCGGCAGTTGGCGTGGGAACCATTGCAGCCGGCGTTGCAAAAGGCCGTGCTGATGTTGTGTTGATCAGTGGATACGACGGGGGTACTGGCGCTGCGCCGAAGACGAGTTTGAAGCATACCGGTTTGCCATGGGAAATCGGATTGGCGGAAACACACCAAACGCTTCTGCTGAACGGTTTACGTGACCGGATTGTTGTCGAAACGGACGGGAAGATGATGACAGGCCGCGATGTCGTTACCGCTGCTTTGCTCGGAGCGGAAGAATTCGGCTTTTCAACGGCTCCATTAGTCGTTCTTGGCTGCGTCATGATGCGTGTATGCCATATGGATACATGTCCGGTCGGAATTGCTACGCAAAATCCTGAACTGCGCAAGAAATACATGGGCGATCCGGAGCATGTCGCAAACTTCATGCGCTTTGTTGCACAGGAAGCACGTGAGTTAATGGCGGAACTTGGATTCCGGACAATCAACGA
Source organism: Planococcus alkaliphilus (assembly GCF_057031095.1). Classification (NCBI taxonomy): domain Bacteria; kingdom Bacillati; phylum Bacillota; class Bacilli; order Caryophanales; family Caryophanaceae; genus Planococcus; species Planococcus alkaliphilus. Next base: position 3,220,131 of record NZ_CM168060.1, on the reverse strand, counting down.
AATGATCGGAAGAACAGATGTAATTGAAGCGAAACAGGCAGTAGACCATTGGAAAGCTAGTGGACTCGACCTTTCCGCTTTATTGTATCAGCCGGATCTGCCTGAAAAGGTAGGGCGCTACGCGACTGTAAAACAAGATCATGAATTGAAGAATACATTGGATTATACCGAATTGCTGCCGCGTGCCAGAAAAGCGATTGAATCGGGTGAGCGGGTTGATGTCACAACAGCCATCCGAAACATTCATCGCGCAACCGGAACGATCATCGGTTATGCAGTATCCAAGAAATACGGAGCAGAAGGATTGCCGGAAGACACAATCAATTTCAATTTCCAAGGATCGGCCGGGCAAAGTTTCGGTGCGTTCATCCCTAAAGGAATGACGCTTAAGCTGATTGGAGATGCCAATGATTTTGTTGGGAAAGGTTTATCCGGAGGGAAAATCATCGTCTATCCGGCAAGCGATTCGACGTTTATTCCTGAAAATAATGTCATTATCGGGAATGTTTCATTTTACGGAGCTTCTGCCGGCGAAGCGTATATCCACGGAATTGCAGGAGAGCGTTTTGCGGTCCGTAATAGTGGGGCCAATATCGTCGTTGAAGGTGTCGGAGATCATGGCTGTGAATATATGACAGGCGGTCGCGTTGTTATTTTAGGCAAGACTGGCAAAAACTTTGCAGCCGGCATGTCGGGCGGCATCGCTTATGTATTGAATGAAGACGAGACATTTGCTGAACGCTGCAATGCCGAGCTTGTTCATATGCAGCCGCTTGTCGAACCGGGTGAAATGGAAGAATTGCGCCATATGATCGAACAGCATGTTCAGTATACAGGCAGCAAAAATGGCAAACGCCTGCTCGACAACTGGAAAATCTATTCGGCTAAATTTGTCCGGGTCATCCCGAAAGCGTATTTGAAAATCAATGAACGCATCAGCAAATTGCAGGAAAGCGGAATGGCAAAATCTGATGCCGAAATGGCAGCGTTTGAAGAAAGCAAAATGGCAACAGGAAAAGCGTAAGCGGCCATCTATGCAAGTAAAGAATTGGAGGGGTTTGATGGGAAAAGCGACTGGTTTCATGGAATACAGCCGGCAAACAGTGAAAGAACGAGATCCGGCAGTACGGAAAAAAGATTGGTCGGATTATACAATCCCTCTTTCAGATGAAGAAGTGAGAAAGCAGGGGGCACGCTGCATGGATTGCGGCGTGCCGACATGCCAATCCGGCATGGAGTTGGAAGGATCGACGACGGGTTGCCCAGTTTACCATTTAATTCCTGAATGGAATGACTTGGTGTACCGGGGGCAATGGAAGGAAGCATTGCGGCGGGAACACGTTATGAACAATTTCCCGGAATTTACAGGAATGGCTTGTCCAGCTCCTTGCGAAGGGGCTTGTGTCCTCGGAATCAATGAACCGCCAGTAGCTATCCGGACAGTTGAGCGTTCCATCATCGAAAAAGGGTTTGCGGAAGGGTGGGTCGTTCCGGAACCGCCTCTTTCAAGAACCGGCAAAAAAGTGGCGGTTATCGGCTCGGGTCCAGCTGGATTAGCGGCTGCAGCCCAATTGAATAAAGCGGGGCACCTCGTGACCGTGTTTGAAAGAAGCGACCGAGTCGGAGGTTTGCTGACTTATGGAATCCCGGAAATGAAATTATCGTATGACGTCGTGCTTCGCCGCGTCAAAATTTTGGAACAAGAAGGCATCACATTTATTACAAATACTGAAGTTGGAAAAGATTATCCGGTATCAGCGCTTCGCTCGGATTTTGATGCTGTGATTATGTGCACAGGAGCTGCTGTACATCGTGATATCGTTGTAGAAGGCCGTGATTTGAAAGGCGTCCATTACGCAATGGATTTCTTGCATGCCAATACGAAAAGTTTACTGGATTCGAATTTAGCGGATGGCAATTATATTTCCGCTGAAGGAAAAAATGTGATTGTCATTGGCGGTGGAGATACGGGAACAGACTGCCTGGCCACATCCGTTCGCCACAATTGCAAAAGCTTAGTGCAATTTGATGTCTACGATAAAAAAGGCGCATTGCGCGATGACTTAGGAAACCCATGGCCGCAATATCCACGTGTGCACCGGGTGGAATATGGACAAAAAGAAGCGGCAGCTGCTTTCGGGGAAGATCCACGAGCGTTCGCTGTTATGACAAAGAAGTTTGTAGGCGATGAAAATGGCCAGCTTAAAGAAGTTCATACGGTAAACGTCAAGTTGAAAATCGATGAATCAGGCAACCGCATCCGCGAAGAAATTCCGGGAACCGAAAAAGTCTGGAAAGCGGACCTTGTCTTGATTGCGATCGGATTTAGCGGACCTGACCAGAAATTCATTGAACAGATGGAAGTTGAAACAAGCACAAATTCTACGGTCAACGCGGAGTATGGAAAATACACAACCAATGTCGAAGGCGTTTTTGCAGCTGGAGATATGCGAAGAGGCCAGAGCCTGATTGTATGGGCGATTAATGAAGGAAGAGAAGCAGCAAGAGAATGCGACCGTTATTTGATGGGCTCAACTATATTGCCTTGATTTTTGGAAGATCAGACATTTGTCTGGTCTTTTTTAGGTGAAAAGTCTTTACAAAAATAGAATAGAAAGAAAATTTAGAAAATGTTGTGTAAAAAACATGATTCATATATACTATAATAGGTGCATCGAGATTAACTTTAATAGGTATAACTGCTAGGCTCGAAAGAATCAGGCATTACTACATAGAACAGTTAAACTTGTGTTCACCACATCATTTAATTGTCGGGAGGAAGAAGAATGTTCAAAAAAGGTTTTGTTGCATTGTTACTATCTGTACTTCTTGCTGTTATGGTTGGAACTACTGCTTTTGCTCAAGAAGCAGTGATAACTCCAGAAATCGCACAAGCGCTTAACGAAGTGGAACAAGTAAATGCTGAAATTTACGATGTAATTGCAAAAGGGCAAGCCCAGGCAGATCAATTATATGAAGACTATCTTTTAGCTGTTAGTGAAGCTGGAGACCCGGCTTTGTTGAAAGCGGATTATGAACAAAAATTGACGAAAATCATTTCTGAAGTTGACGTGAAGACTCAAGAAATTACACGCCGTGGTGTTGAAAAAGCCAGAGAATCAGGGCTAAATGTGGAAATCGAATGGATTCCTGTCCAGTTCGCAGATCGCATCGCCTTAATCGATCCAATCAAAGTAGTTGGATGGTAATTACCATTGGATAAAACCTCATAGATACAGTAAGATGAGAGTATCGGGAAACCGATACTCTCATCTTTTTCTAAAGGACGTGTAATCGTGAAAGGCTTAGACATATTGAAGAATGGATATCTCGAAAAAGTGAATAATGATTCGACAACTCTAAGCTTGCTTGGACGAGGAGAGGGTTTGGAAATGATGAAGCAGACGATTCTCAAAGATCGATTGTTTATTCTTTTTCCAAGTGAAGAGGCAGATGTTCTAGAATTTTACTACATACTAGAAGGCGAAATTGAAGCGGAAATTGATGGGGAGAAAGTTAAGTTAGGTGCCCATGACTTTTTTTCTGCAAAGAATTTAAACGGAACCATAGATTTTCTGACGAAATCTGATGTTACCTTACTTTCTGTTTCGACTGCTCCAGCTTTTCAATTTTTAAGCGAAGAAATTAAAGAGTTGCGAAAAATTGGGGAAGCTGTTGAGCAAAAAGACCGCTACACTTTTAACCATAGCTCACGCGTTGCACATTACGCAGTAAAAACAGCCACTGAAATGAAATTGCCTAAACAAAGAGTTCAAAATTTATATCTTGCTGCTATTCTCCATGACATCGGCAAGATTAATATACCTAAAATTGTATTGCAAAAACCTGATAAATTGACTGATGCTGAATTCGAGCTGGTTAAAAAACATCCTGGAGACGGAGCTGAAATGATCAGGCATACACCTTACGCAGAGCTTGCGGATATTGTTGAGCAGCATCATGAACGAGTGAATGGGCGAGGCTATCCGTTCGGTTTAGTGGATGAAGAAATTTTAATGGAAGCGAAAATCATCGGTGTCTGCGATACGTTCGATGCGATGACGGAAGACCGTGCTTACCGAAAAGCCTTTACCGCTGAGTTCGCTTTGACGGAAATTAAGCAACTTGCGGGCATCCAATACGATCCGGAAGTAGTCGAGGCCTTTGAACAAGTGATAAAAGAAGAAGGCAAAATTACGTAAAAAGCTAAAGCTTTTTCACATGGCAAAATTGAATGAGTTGTATAATTTATGTGGCACCTTTGGCTTAGAAGGTGTCTTTCTTTTTTCCTTTTTTATGTTTGAAATAGGCTAAAACAGTCAATACTATGAGCACAGTGTATTTTAAAACTGAAAAGGAGAGATGAAAATGGCTAGAAATTCAGGCGGTATGTTTGGCAAGCTTGTGTTATTAGGCGTCGGTGCAGTAATTGGTGCAGCAATGACCCAGAAAAAAGTAGATTCCAACGGCAATGAAACTTCTCAAGCCGGCAATTTGAAAGAGAATGTAAAGAAAGGGCTAGACCGCTTCAATGAACAATCAGGCGGCATGGTCGACAAAGTGAAACCAGGCGTGAGCAAAGCGATGGAAACAGTCAAAAGTGCCATTGAAGGCCAGCAAAAAATGATGGATAAAGAAAAAGACATGTTGGATAAAGCCAACCAAACTTTGCAGGATGAAGTGGGCGGCACGTCTACTAAAGATTCTTCTTCCACATCAAAAACGGCTGGGTCCAGTGCTTCAGACTCATCAAATACGAGTTCTTCAAGCAGTGTTTCTCCAGACACTTCAACCCCGAGCGGCGGAGTCTATGGCGGCAGTACGGATTACAGTGAGTCATTGAAAAAAGATTTATCAAATGATTCTTCTTCAGCCGATAAATCGACTTTCGACAAATAAAAGTGAATATCCCAACAGAAAAGCTATTGCTCGCAAGCCTATGAGCTATAGCTTTTTTTAAGCTTTAAAATTAACGGAATATTAAGAAAGGTCGAGTTGTATTATGTTTAATTCCTATCAGGTCAAGCCTTTTTTCGATGAGATGTTCAACGAGCAAAAGGTTCCGAAACCGCATTATCGGAAGTTTTACGACATACTGCAGCGGTTTACCGAAGAAGAGCTTAAAGAAAAGCATGATACAGCTCAGCTTGCATTCTTGCGGCAAGGGATTACGTTCACGGTTTACAACAACAATGTCGGGACGGAAAGGACCATGCCATTTGATTTTGTGCCGATTATCATCTCTCGGGACGAATGGCAAACAATTGAAAAAGGAATGATTCAGCGTACGGAAGCTCTTAACCGATTTCTCGATGATGTCTATCATGAACAGAAAATCCTCGAAGACGGCATCGTGCCCCGATATTTAGTTGAAGAAAATCCCTATTATTATTCAAAGCAAGTGAAAGGGATTGATATTCCTCTCAAGAATCATATTTTCCTGGCTGGCATCGATTTGATACGCGATGAATTTGGGAAATACCATGTTCTTGAAGACAATCTGCGAAATCCTTCGGGCATGTCTTATGTGTACCAGAATCGTTATGTCATGAGACAGGTCTATCCCGATTTCTTCGCTAACCATTCCGTGCATGCGCTTGAACATCAATTGTCTTATCTTCACCAAGCCATGCTCGACCATATGCCGAACACCTCGAATGAAAAACCTTTTGCGGTTTTATTGACACCAGGAATGTACAACTCAGCATATTATGACCATGTTTTTTTGGCTCAGCAAATGGGCATCGACTTAGTGGAGGGCAGGGACTTGATCGTCGAGAAGAATATCGTCTACATGAAATCGATCCGCGGGCTGCAGCGGGTGGACATCATCTACCGCCGGATCGATGACGATTTTCTTGATCCGCAAGCTTTCAGAGCGGATTCAGCACTTGGAGTGCCTGGGCTGCTTGAAGCTTACCGGAACGGGAATGTAGCCATATTAAATGGCATCGGAAACGGTGTTGCAGACGATAAGGCAATTTATGCATATGTGCCTGACATGATTCGCTACTACCTGGGCGAAGAGCCGATTATCGATAATGTCAAAACGTATTTGCTTAGCAATAAAGAAGATCGTGAATGGGTTCTTGATCATCTTGAAGAACTCGTCGTTAAAAATGTTGGATCATCAGGCGGCTACGATATGCTTGTCGGTCCCCATGCCTCGAAAGAGCTGATAGAGAAATTCCGGGAGAAAATCATCGAATCTCCTCATCAATATATTGCCCAGCCCACTATTAAGCTTTCAAGGGCCCCTGCCTATCAAGGTGAAGAGTTTTATCCGTGCCATGTAGACTTGCGGGTATTTGTCATGAGAGGCAAGGAAACGAAAGTGCTTCCGGGAGGCCTTTCGCGAGTCGCCCTGAAGCAAGGCTCTTTAGTAGTGAATTCCTCTCAAGGGGGCGGCGGTAAAGACACGTGGGTGTATAAAGAAAAAGAGGATAGGGGGCTTCTTGATGCTTAGCCGAGTAGCGAATGCCTTATATTGGATGTCGCGGAATGCGGAAAGGGCAGAGAATAATGCCCGGATACTTGATGTGCAATTGCTTCAGATGATTGAAGCTTCAGATGAAGACTTGGTCAGAGATAGCGATTGGAAGCTGATTTATGAAATTTGTGCCACTCAGCAAGAATTGGATTATTTGAAAAAACAGCAAGCGCATGGCGAAGACCACTTGATCCATTATTTAGCGATAGATGATCAGAATTTGAATTCCATTTCGAATTGCGTGCGAATGGTAAGGGAGAATGCCCGGGTAAGCAGGGATCATATTATAGATGATTACTGGAAAACTTGGAACCGCTGTTATTTGGCTCTTCAAGATATAGACCGCAGTCAATGCGGGAATAGCCGAATCGGGCTGTTTTTGGAACGCGTGAAAACGACAGCCCTGACATCGCAAGGAATCGTCGAATCGTCGATGTCGAGAGGGGTCGAATACCAAATTATTAAAATCGGCAAATGGCTTGAACGGGCCGAAAAGACGGCCCGGATTTTAAACGTCGTTTGTGAACGGACGTATGAGCAGCAATTGGATGAGCAAACTGAGGATTATTATTACTGGCTATCGGCTTTAAGAATGACCAATGCTTATGAAGCGTATTTGAAATCGCATCCCCCGAAAATGGACCCTCGCCAAGTACTGAGCTTTTTAATTTCGAATAAAGCTTTTCCGCGTTCAATCCGCTACTGCCTTGATCATGTGAGGGAAGCGATTGACGTATTGGAAGAAGGGAAAGTCTCGCATTATTCATGGGAGCTCTATGCCAAATTGGATGAGATGCGGACTGAATTCAATGAAGTGAAAATCGAAGAATTCACGACAGATGAAATGATGGATTTTTTAAATCATTTCCAGGACGGCTGCAATGAAATTTCGCAGCTTTTCTCGAAGACCTATTATTTAATCGATCCAACAATACAAGATATGGGTTTCAGCCAGTCACAATCCATGAGTGCAGAGGAGATCAGTTCTATGAAATATCAAATTGAACATACCAATATTTTTAAATATGAAACCATTGTCGACCAAAGCATGAATTCAATTCGGCTGAAACCTAGGACCGACGAATGCCAGCGTCTGCTTTCTTATCGTGCCGATATCACGCCTGCCTCTTTAACAAAAGAGCATATCGATATTTGGGGGAATCACGTGGAAACTTTCTTCATTGCGGAACACCATCAGCATCTTGAAGTGAAAGCGAAGTCAATCGTGAGTATCCAAAAAAGTCCGTTTATTCACCGGATCGACTATTCACCGGAAATGAATGCGATTTTCCATTCGCAGTTGTTCAGCGAGCATTATTTGGCTTTTTTGAGCAATACAGCATATACGTATTTGTCGCCGGAACAGATGGCCCGGGTGGACGAGGAATTAGGCGAGATGACGAACCCGGTGCAGTATTCGATTGACGTCATGGAATATATCCATAACCATTTTACCTATGACGGGGAATCGACCAATGTGTCGACGAAAGCGGAGGAGTCATTTGAACTGCAAAAAGGAGTATGCCAAGATATCACCCATGTCATGTTGGGGATTCTGCGGGCAAAACAGATACCGGCGCGCTATGTGAGCGGCTATCTGTATGTAGGCGAAAACTCGGCGCTTGTCGGAGATGCAGCGAGCCATGCGTGGGTGGAAGTGATGGTTCCCGGAATCGGCTGGGTCGGCCTGGACCCAACTAATAACGTAGAAGCTTTGGAACATCATATCCGTGTCGGAGTCGGCCGGGATTATAATGATGTCAGCCCGGTCCAGGGTGTCTACCGCGGAGGAAGCCAGTCCCTTGAAGTGAAAGTTTCCGTCAGTCTTCTGGATCAATGACAGTAGTTTCAATAATTGATTTACGGCAAAAAAATCCGTTCCGTGAGATAATGGAATAAGGTGTACGTTTTTGAACGGAAAAGGAGCAATAATAAATGAGCAATCAACAATTCAATGATTTTCAATTAAGTGAACCGATTTTACGGGCACTTGAAGGCCTTGGCTACAAGAGCCCGACCGAAGTACAGGAAAAAGTAATGCCAGCTGCGCTAAAGAAAACGGATGTAGCTGTGAAATCACAAACTGGCAGCGGGAAGACGGCGGCGTTCGGCATACCCATCTGTGAACTCGTAGATTGGGAAGAAAACAAGCCGCAAGCGGTGATTTTGACGCCAACGCGGGAATTAGCCGACCAAGTAAAAGAAGATATTACGAATATTGGACGCTTTAAACGCATAAAAGCAGCCGCAGTTTACGGCAAGCAGCCTTTCGCTTACCAGCAAGCCGAATTAAAACAGAAATGCCACGTTGTAGTGGGAACGCCAGGCCGTGTACTCGACCATATCGAACGAGAGACAATCGATTTAAGCCGCATCGCTTATTTGGTTCTGGACGAAGCGGATGAAATGTTGAACATGGGCTTCATTGAGCAAGTGGAATCCATTATCAACAAATTGCCGAAAGAGCGGACGACGATGCTGTTTTCTGCGACATTGCCGGAAAACGTTGAAAAGCTGCAGCAAAAATACATGAGGGATCCGGAACATATCGAGATTGCCTCAACGCACACATTAACGGATCAGATTGAACATTCACTTTATGTAGTAGATGAAAAAAGAAAGTTCTCTTTGCTGCGGGATGTCACCATTATAGAAAATCCAGATAGCTGCATTATCTTTTGCCGAACAAAAGACAATGTGGATTTCGTTATGGAACAACTTGAAAAACATTATTACACATGCGATAAATTGCATGGAGGAATGGTTCAAGAAGACCGTTTTGAAGTAATGAATGATTTTAAGCGCGGAGAATTCCGCTACTTGGTGGCGACGGATGTCGCAGCACGAGGCATTGATATCGACAGCATCACCCATGTCATCAATTACGATCTTCCGTTGGAAAAAGAAAGCTACGTTCACCGGGCAGGAAGAACAGGGCGTGCAGGCAAGACGGGGAAAGCGATTACGTTTGCTACACCTTACGAAGACAAGTTTTTAAATGAAATTGAGTCTTATATCGGTTTTGAATTGGAGCGGCAAGATGCGCCGTCTCAAGAAAGAGTAGCGGAGGCAGAAATAGCCTTCACTGAAAAAATGGAAAGCCGTCCAAAATTGAAGAAAAACAAAAATGAATTGGTCAATAAAGACATCATGAAATTGTATTTCAACGGCGGCAAGAAAAAGAAACTCCGTGCTTTTGATTTTGTCGGCACCTTGACGAGTATTCCGGGAATGACTGCGGAAGACATCGGAATCATTAAAATCCAAGATACGGTAACCTATATCGACATCTTAAACGGCAAAGGCCCGATGGTGCTGAAAGCCATGAAAGAGAAAACGGTCAAAGGCAAGACATTGAAGGTCCATAAAGCCAATAAATAAAGAGTATTTAGAGAGGTTCTGTCCGTACAGAATCTCTCTTTTTTTGTGGGCAAAAAGCTTCAGGCATTTTGACAACAAGGCAGTAAAAGAGAAAAGAAAATCATTGGAAACGAATTATTTAGAATATTCAGAGGTACTTTTGTCACAAAAAAGAACCCAATTGTAATAAAATGACCTACAGAATGTTACACAACTGTAATGTTTACATGCTATTTTGATTGTACTGCTAAAACAAAGAAGGAGAGAACAACTTGAAAAAACTACTTATAGTATTAAGTTTTGCACTAGTTTTGTTCCTTGGCATGTCACTTGAGAGCTCAGCAGCATCATCTACCTATACGGTTAAAAGTGGAGACACATTATATAAAATAGCAAAAACACAAAAAGTATCGGTTTCAAATTTGAAGTCATGGAATAATTTGAAGTCCAATACGATTCATCCGAAACAAAAGCTGAAACTTGTAAAGTCTACAGCAAAAACTGCATCTAAAACAAAAACGCCTTCGCGTTCTACTTCAGGTTCAGTGGTCAAAGAATTCACAGTTTCTGCATCTGCTTATACCGCATCATGCAAAGGCTGCTCAGGAATTACAAGAACCGGATTGAACTTAAAGAAAAACCCAGGCCTTAAAGTCATTGCAGTAGATCCAAAGGTGATCAAACTTGGTACAAAAGTCTATGTTGAAGGCTATGGCTATGCTGTTGCTGGAGACACTGGCGGAGCGATTAAAGGAAAGAAAATTGATGTCTTCATGCCATCGAAAAGCAATGCCCTTAAATGGGGACGGAAAAACGTAAAAATTAAAATTCTTAAGTAATTGAATATGTATAAAAAAAGCGCTGATCCAATCATTAAAATATTGGATCAGCGCTTTTTTGTATCTTTTTGGAAAGTGTATTGTTTATTTGTTTTTAAGAATGGGAAAGAGGGAAAGTTAGAATTGATTAGTGATATAGAAAGAATATAAAAATAAATTATTTTTCAGAATTTAAAAAGCTTATTTCTAGTTTTTTTTCATTATACGTCGTATAGTATTTGTATAATAAAAATATAGTTTAAACAGGACATTTGAAGCGGAATGAGGTCATATAATGAGAGAACGTATTGCAGTAGTGGGAGCCGGACCTGGCGGATTAGCAGCAGCGATGCTCCTTGCAGCCAAAGGTTACCAAGTAGACGTCTATGAAAAAAATGATAAAGTCGGTGGGCGCAATGCCGAATTGAATTTGGGGGAGTTTACTTTTGACACGGGACCGACCTTTTTGAGCATGCTGCACATCGTTGAAGAATTATTCGAGGCTTCCGGGCGCAAGTTGAGCGATTACATGAATGCAATTGAACTGGATCCGATGTATGAACTGGTGTTTGAAGACCAGAATTTAATCATGACACGGAACCATAAAGAAATGAGAGCGCAAATTGACGAAAATTTCAAAGGCAATGGAGAAGGCTACGAACGGTTTATGAAAGAAACCGGGAAAAAATTAGAGGTGTTATCACCGATCCTCCAATCGCGGATGGATAAATTCATCCATATGATGCAGCCGAAAGTGATTAAAGCGTTGCCAGAACTTGAAGTCAATAAAACGCTTTATCAAGTCCTATCACGCTATTTTAAAGATGAACGCCTAAAGATGGCTTTCGCATTCCAGTCGAAATATCTGGGCATGTCCCCATGGGAATGTCCGGGCGCTTTTTCAATTCTTTCTTATATGGAACATGCTTATGGCATCTTCCATCCAATCGGGGGCGTTAACCAGCTTTCTCAGGCGATGGCCAAAGTAGTCGAAGAATTGGGAGGAACGATTCATACAGGCCGTGGGGTCAAAAAACTATGGATCGAGAATCGGGCTGTAAAAGGGCTGGATTTTGAAGATGGGACGCGCATTGAGGCGGATGAAGTTGTCATCAACGGAGATTTTGCCCATGTCATGAACCATCTGGTAGAGCCTGGCATCCTCAAAAAATATACACCAGAAAAACTGGAGAAGAAAAAATATTCATGTTCGACATTTATGATCTATCTGGGGCTAGATAAGAAATACGATTTGTCACATCATACAATCGTCTTCTCAAAAGATTACAAGAAAAATGTAGAGGAAATAACGAATTCACGCATTCTTTCTGAAGATCCTTCAATTTATATCCAAAATGCCAGTGTGACAGATCCGACGCTTGCACCGGAAGGAAAATCGGCTTTATATATTCTAGCTCCTGTTCCGAATAATTTCAGCGATATCGGCTGGGAAAATGAGCAGGAAGCTTTCCGTGACCTTGTGCTGGATATAATAGAAGAAAAAACGCAATTCAAAGGTCTGCGCGACCATATTGAAGTGGAAAAACTCCTCACTCCTTTTGGTTGGGAACAAGACTATTCGGTTTATAAAGGTGCCACGTTCAACTTAGGACACCAATTAACTCAGATGATGGTTTTCCGCCCGCACAATAAATTCGAGGAATTGGATAATTGCTGGTTAGTCGGCGGCGGCACTCATCCCGGAAGCGGTCTTCCGACCATTCTTGAATCTGCCCGCATTTCGACCAATGGCATTTTGGAACAGCATGGAAGAAAAACACTTCCTGTTTCTCCGCTTCCTGCATTGGAGGGGTTCGCATGAACGTCGCAATTATCGGCGGAGGCGTCGGAGGATTGATGGGTGCTTTATACCTGACACAACAAGGATACGACGTCACCATCTATGAAAAAGACAGCCAATTAGGCGGACGCCTTCGCTTCGTCGAAAAAGACGGTTACCGAATTGATGAAGGGCCGACCATCGTCCTTCTTCCGGAAATGTTTCAGGAATTATTAGGCGAAGCGGGAATATCGAAACAGCGATACGAACTGCTGCTTTGCGACCCTCTCTATACCATTCGTTTCCCGGACGGAAAAGTCTACACGAAATACCCGGATATTCAAAGGCAAGCCGAAGAAGTGGAACGCACGTTTCCTGGAGAAAAAGAAGGTTTTCTGCGTTTTATGGCAGAAGGGCGAGAACGTTTTGAAATTGGCAAGTCTGCTTTCCTTGAACATTCTTTTGTGAAAAAATCGGATTTCTGGACGCCGGGCAATGTCAGAAACCTTTTAAAGCTAAAACCGCAGCAATCTGTAAAGAAACTGATGTCTAATTATTTCCGGGATGAGCGGCTTCAATTAGCTTATACGCTGCAGGCGCTTTATATTGGTGGAGATCCATTTAACGCTCCGGCTATGTATTCGCTTGTGCCGTTCAGTGAACATGAACATGGTGTGCATTATTTAAAAGGCGGTTATGGAAGCCTGATTCCGCTGTTGGAAAGTGAATTAAGGAGCCGTCCGAATCTCAAGATACATACGGACCATCCTGTGGAGAATATAGTTGTGGAACGTGATCAAGTAAAAGGAATCGAAACAAAAGAAGGATTTAAGGGCTATGATGCCGTAATCTATAATGGAGACTTCCCATCCATTGGAGAAGTATTGCCGCAAGCGAAGAAAAGGGAATTTACACCTTCCTCTGGCTGCGTCCTGCTTTATTTTGGTTTAGACCGTGTGTATGAAAATGTGAATGTCCACCAATTCTTCATTGGAAAAAGTTACAGCGACCATATGAAACACGTATTTTCAGATAAAAAATTACCTGACGATCCGGCTTTCTACACTTTCCATCCATCCATTATCGACGATTCTTTGGCGCCGGAAGGCAAAGGTGTCATGTATGTTTTGATTCCTGTCCCTGCAGGTACGGATATTCAGTGGGCAGAAGAAAAAGAGTGGATTGACGGTGTGATTGATCGCATGGAAGAATTGGCATTTCCCGATTTCAGAGAAGCTGTGGAATGGATGGAAGTGCGTACGCCTACTGAAGCTGAAGCTTTTGGGCTGTTTCAGGGAGGCAGTTTTGGAATCGGGCCGACATTGTTTCAATCTGGGGTTTTCCGTCCGCAAGTCAAGCCTTTTAAAACACAGGGGCTCTACGCAGTCGGAGCTTCAGTTCATCCAGGCGGAGGCATTCCGATTGTCATGCAAGGAGCAAAACTACTCGCTGAACAAGTCCAACGTGATTTAACGAGTGAAGGGAGCGGTTCATAATGGATTTAAAAGAAGCCTATCTTTATTGTGAAGAAGTGATTGCAGCAAACTCCAAGAGCTTTTACCGAACATTTTCTTTATTGCCTAAAGCCAAGAAGAAAGCAGTTTGGGGAGTGTATACCTTTTGCCGGACTGTCGATGATATCGTAGATGAAGGGGATAATCCGGCAGTAGAGCTGGAAAGCTTCAAGCAGGAGTTCAACGAATTCCTACAGGGCAATTTTGATTCGGAAAATCCGATGTGGGTCGCTTTAGCAGATGTATTTGACCGTTATGACATGGAAGCAGAACCATTCCATGCCTTGATCAAAGGACAGGAAATGGATTTGACCATCAAACGCTATTATTCCGTAGAAGAATTATTGACTTACAGCTATCACGTAGCCAGCACGGTCGGCTTGATGCTTTTGCCGATTCTTGCGCCTAACAAAATCCAGGTGCTTCACGAAGGGGCGATTGCTCTCGGGCATGCGATGCAAATCACAAATATTTTACGGGATATCGGAGAAGATTTGGAAATTGGTCGAATTTATCTTCCAGCCGAAGTGATGCAGAAAAACGGTTTTGCCGAAGAGGAACTGTATTCTGGGACGGTCAGCCCTGAATTTATCGCCATGTGGGAAGAAATGGCCGAACTTGCTGAACATTATTACCGCTCCGCTTTCGAAACCATTCATGAGTATCCAATGGATGCCAGAATTCCTGTAAAAGGGGCGGGACTCGTTTATAAAGAAATCCTTACCACAATCCGTGCGAAAAACTACAATGTCTTCAACGAAAAACATTTTGTGCCGGATGAATCTAAAAAAGCGATTCTGGCTTGCCTTTAATCAGTCAGTGCGATAAATGAAAAAGACGACGGGAAATGATCCATTTCCCGTCGTCTTTTTTTATCGGTATTTTTTGATGATCCGCTTGGCTAAATTCTGGCCGCTCATCGTCACCATCGGGGACCCGCCGCCAGGATGTGTGCTGCCGCCGATGAAATACAAGTCTTTGATGTCACTGCTGGCATTTGAAGGTCGCAGGAAAGCGTCTTTTTTTCGATGCGAGGACGGTCCATACAAAGCGCCTTGGTACGCCCCGAATTTTTCCTGGATAAAGGAAGAAGTAAAAACCTTGTCCTCGATCAGCGAGCTTCTGATATCAATTCCGTATCGATCCAAGTAATCGTAGATTTTTTCTTTATACTGCTCCGGCTCAATTTGAAGTTTGCCATTTTCATCAAGTGCCGGCGCGTTGACCAGGATGAATAGATTATCGCCATCAGGTGATACGGACGGGTCAGTATAGGAAGAGTTGCTGATATAGATGGTCGGCTCTTCGCTGTAGTCTTTTAGCGCAAACAATTCATGGAATTCTTTTTCGTAATCGCTTGAGAAAAAAACATTGTGATGCTTTAAGCCGTCTAAATGTTTATTCAGCGCAGCTGTGATGACAAAAGCAGAGATAGAAGGTTCGAATCGGCTGATTTTAGCATCTGTAAAGGAAGGGCGGTGTTCTTCGCTGACCAGTTTGGGGAAAGCTGATAACAGATCGCCGTTTAAAATCACAAGATCTGCATCTAGTGTTGAACCATCTGCCAATTCGACGCCTACTGCCTTTTTATCTTTTACCAGGATTTTTGAAACCTCGGTATTTTTCCGTAAAACTGCGCCTTGTTTCTCGGCAACTGCTGCAAAACCATTGGCAATTGACACGTTTCCTCCTTTTGCATAAAAAACTCCCTGCACCAATTCAAGATAAGCAATCATGGAAAAGGTAGCCGGCGCTTTAAAAGGAGAAGAACCGATATAAGTCGCATACCGATCAAGTGCTAGGATGAACTGCGGATTTGTAAAATAGCGTGAAAAGAAATGATGCATATTTTCCAATGGCCGGACTTTTAATAGGGACTTCCCTAAAGAAGGCGAAAGGTAATCGGTCCAGGATTGGAAGATGGAAGGGAAGAAATAGCGTTCAGACATATCGTATAGCCGGCTGACTTCTTTGATGAAATCAGGATAGCGGCCGGCATCTTTTTCGGAAAAAGACTGCAGCTGGCGAGCCATTTCGCTGGCATCTGAGCTGAAATCGATTTGTGTGCCGTCCGGAAAATGATTTCGTGTGTGCATTTTCACTGGCAGCAATTCGAAGTAATTTTCGGCCGGCTCGCCGGTTTGCTCGATGATGTTTTGAAAGACTTGAGGCATAGTGATGGTATTAGGGCCGAAATCGAAATGATGGCTGCCTAATTTTACAGGCATGAGTTTTCCGCCGTAATGGCTATTTTTTTCGATCAATTGAACCTTGAATCCGGCATGGGCAAGCGTGACTGCGGCAGACAAGCCACCGAGCCCGGCACCGATAATGATTACATCTTTCATGAATATTGCCTGCCTTTCCATGAATAGGTCTTCTTTCGCCAAGATTTCCACATGGCTGTGAGCAATACTGCAATCATTGCTGCGGCTTGAAAAGGCATGAGGAAGGCGAGAAGAACGCGCTGTTGTGTTTTGATAAGGACATAGCCTTGCTGCAGCACTGTCAGCAAATAAGGAAGGACGAAAAGGAATTCGCCTTTAAACAAACCGAAAACAGCTAAAAATAGAGGAGCAATGTAAAACAGCGTATAGAAAAGAGTCAAACCGCAAGCGATCAGCGGGGATCTGCCGATTCCGGTATAGCTATTTTTAAGAAAGCCTTCCCACACCTCGCTGTTCTTTTCGTACATTCGGCAACGGACCGATTTGGTGATATTCGCCAACAGCATTTTCTGGCCGGACGCTTTGATTTTTCTGGCGATATGTACGTCTTCTACAAGCGAACCGCGTACAGCAGCATGGCCGCCGATTTCGTCATAACTTTTCCTTTCGAACATCATCCACATTCCGTTTGCGGCTGTGGCTGCCGGCATTTTCGTATAATTGGCTAATGCGATCGGCAAGTGGAAAAACACCACAAAATGAAGCATCGGCACCATCAATTTACTGAGCAGCGGCGGCACATCGAATGCAGGAAAGCCGGAAAGCAAAGCTGCGTTTTTTTGTTTCATCAGGGAAAGGGTTTGCCCGACGCTGGAAGGAAGGAAGCGGATGTCGGCATCGGCAAACAGTAAATAGTCGCCGTGCGCCGCTTGCTGCAACTGATGGCAGGCATGTACTTTTCCTACCCAGCCATCCGGCAATTCTTTTCCTTGGATGATTTTAAAGCGGGTATCACCAGCGATTGCCAGCTCCAATAATTCCTGCGTCCGGTCAGTGGATTGGTCGTTCAGTACAATCATTTCCAGATGCGGATAATTCAATGCTTTCATCGAAGAAATGATCGTTTCTACATTTCGTTCTTCGTTGCGCATCGGCACCAAAACCGAAATGGCGGGTGTTTCCTTAGTGGAAAATGAAACCGGCAAGGCTGGAAGGAAAAAGCTGTTGAAGATGGTCCAAAGCAAAAAACAGGAGAGAAGCATAATATAGATGCTGAGCATCACGACTTCCTCCTTTTCCGGAGTTCCTGAAATGCATCCGTCTGTTCAGCCACAACAAATCCTTTTAATTCATCCAGGTGTTCTGTGCAGAAGGTTTCCAAAAAAGCGGTTTTCTCTTTTCTTTTCCCGCCTGGGATGTCTCGGTAGTAAAAGTCCTTCTTTTGGTCGATCCATACTTCCGGTTTCCGCTCATGCCGGAACGAATAGTAAAGGCTGATGGGGATGATTGGAATATCTGGACAGCGCTCCAGCAGATAGATGACGCCATTATGAAAAGTCAGCGGACGGCTTTCTTGGTGAAATTCATCGCCTTGCGGGAATAAGACCACCGATTTCCCATCCTTTAATAATTGTTCCGTATATTCAAGCGATGCCATAATGTCTTTCGGCTTTTTCCGGTTGATTGAAAAAGCGCCGAGAAAACGGAAATAAGGATAGCGCGTAAGTCCGCTTTCGTGCATCATCATGTGGATATCATGTTTCCAAAATTGTTTATTCAAATAAAAGAAAATCAATCCGTCCCACCAGGAACTGTGATTGGCGATGAAGATAACGGGCTTTTCGGACGGAGCTTCGATGCCCCGTCCGAAAAGATTGGAAAAAGAAGAGCGGAGCAAGGGCTTCAAATAGGAATCGAAGGCAAGCTCGAATGATTTTTTCTTTTTCGCTTTAATCATGAAATCCTCCTTCTCCAAGCTGTCATTGAGAAAATCACGGTCAATGCAGTGGTCACCCCTGCTGCAAGCCAAAGTTTTCCTAATAGGGCAAGCATCACGAACATGGCAATCATCAATACATAAAGCAAAGCCATGCGCTTTTCCGGTACTTCAGAATAGACTGCCAATGATTTGCGCTTCATCAGCCAATCGATCAGCATATGTAAGAGGAACGCTACGACAAACCAGCCGAAGAAATTGGTCCAAGGAATATCATAGTAAAAGCCGGTGTCTTCCCAAATCCAGTAGCCTTTAATGAGATATGCGACAGGGTCAATGATCAAGTCCATGATGACAGCCCCGATTCCGCCGATAATTGCATAAAGCACGCCGCCTGAAGGATAGATCCAGCGTGCCAGTACATGGGTGGTTGCCATGACCATCAGCCAAGCGAAACCGATGGCAATCGGGACGCCAAAAACATTCGGTGCAAATTTCTCCGTGTAATCATAGGAACCGAACAAAAAACCGACGCCAGCTCCCATTCCTTCGACCACAAAAGTAAAAATGAATATGACAGCACCTAAAATGCTCCCGGTAAATTTCCCGAATCTTTTCAGGAAATAAAGAAAACCTAAAGTGCCTGAAAGAATTAGAAAGAAAGCATTCGCCCACTCAAGCCAGGCAGGCAAGATATCAAACCCTAATAAGATGATGCCGATGCTGTACCAAAATAAAAACAACCGAAAAATCCAATCTTCCAAAGCCAAACTCATCACTCCGATACAATAGTTATACAACGAGTATAAGACATTTTAAGGGAAATAGCGTCCATCACACTCTATTTTCTCCATACCCTTCTTTTGTGGAAATACTTCTCCCGTCTCGACTTTCTCTTTTTCCTCATTTTTAAAAATCATTTACAGGAATTTGAAATAGCGTTTAGAAAATGAAAGACTAGGGAATGATTTTTCTAAGTCTTCGAAATCCTGCATATTTTTCTATTCCCCCTCTATTTTTTTAAAGATTTCATAGCACGATTTACATAATCTGATTTGGTCCATAATACGTAAGGAATATACCTATAACGTAGAAATAAGTTTGTATGAAACAAAAGTTTGTTAACTTTTTTAATTATTTATGATTATTTAATTAAGATGAATTTTCAGAGAATGGTTGCAGGAATTCCTGCATAATAGTATGCTTAATTTGTGGTATTGAGTAAGTTCTTGTTTTGGGGGCGTAGAATATGCAGGATTTACTGCGAATGGTTTCGGATTCTTATAAGGATTTTAGTTCCGGGCAAAAAAAGGTAGGAGATTTGTTTTTTCAAGAACCAATTTTTCTTGCATTTTCATCCGCTCTCGAAGTAGGAAGAAGAGTAAATGTCAGTGAATCGACGGTGATTCGATGGACACAAAAATTGGGATACAAAGGCTATGCGGAATTTCAGCAGATTGTTCAGCGGAAATTGGCGCAAGAGCGCATTGAGAAAGTGGAGGAAGAGCAGCCGGAACCATTGGCTGATCAATCTTTTCTGGAAAACCTGTTGGATGCGGATATTTCAAGCATCGTCAAACTGAAGAAATCGATGGATGAGGACAAACTGCTCTACGTAGTCGATCGAATCAGCCAGGCGGAGAATATTTGCATAACAGGAAATTTCTTTGATTTCGGGCTGATCCATTGGTTTGCCGAATGGCTCAATATGGCGCTCGGGAAAGCGGAAATGCTGATGCCTGACAATAGCCAGAGTTACAGCAGGCTGGCGAAGGTAGTGAAAGGCGACTTAGTTATTGCTTTTGCGTTTCCGCGCTACACGAAGCAATTGGACGGATTGCTCAGCACTGCCAAAAGCAAAGGGGCTGAAATCATCATTCTGACGGATTCCACGGAATCTCCAGCGATGAAATATGCCGATACTTCCCTGATTGTGACAGTCACTTCCAATTTGAACATCGATTCCTATACAGCCGTCCATGCCTTGCTGACGTCGATCATGCGTTTTGTTTACGTGAAGGACCATGCTAAAGTCCGGGACAATTTGACGAAGGTGGAAGCTGTATATCGGGATAACGACATTTTTTATTAGAACATACTTAATGACCGGCAATTCCCAAGCGGCTAAGCCGATTTGGACATTTATAAAAAAGGGGAGATTACTTTGAAAAAGAAATTATCATTTTTAGGGGTTATTTTATCAGCTGGAATGCTTATGGCAGCATGCGGAGGGTCCGATGATTCTTCAGATTCTTCAAGCTCATCAGGTTCTGAAGGCAGTGGAGACAGCGGATTGAATCTATTGGAAGAAGGTAAATTCACGACAGCTGCAAGTGGACTTTATAAACCATTTAACTACGAAGAAGGCGGCCAATTGACTGGCTTTGACATTGAAATTGGAGCTGCATTGGCAGAAGAGATGGGGCTGGAACATAATCCGGTAACCAACCCTTTTGAAACGATCATTCAAGGGCTGATCGGCAATAAATTTGATGCGATTATCGGATCAATGGCCATTACAGACGAACGTGCGGAAACAGTGGCGTTCTCAGACCCGTATTACCTGTCCGGCGGTAAAATTTGGGTGGCTGAAGGCAATACGGACATCAAAGAAGCAGCTGATCTAGAAGGCAAGAAAATCGGGATTGTTGCCCAAACAACATATGAACCGGCTGCAAAAGAGTACACAGATGATATCCAGTACTACAATAGTGATGTTGTCGCTTTGCAAGATTTAGTGCCAGGACGCGTAGATGCTGTCATCACAGCGGATGTTGTCGGATTCGAAGCACAGAACGCCGGTCTTGAAATCAAGGATATCGGAGAAAACCTATGGATTGAAGAAGCGGCAATTGCTGTACGCAAAGAAGACAAAGAATTATTGGATGAAGTCAACAGAGCTTTGGATGCAATCGTCGAGAATGGAACATATGCAGAGATTTCCGAAAAATGGTTCGGCACTAACCTTCTCGAAGTAGACACAGAAGGAATTGAAGTTCTGCGCTAAACTGAGAGAGGGGAATCGCCATGGAGACACTTCGTACGATATTCGATATTTTTATGACCACCTATCCAGGATTTTTAGAAGCGGTAGTCATTACGCTTGAACTCACAGCCATTTCGGTTGTGCTCGGTACGGTGCTGGGCTTGTTCTTTGCATTGATGAAAATATCGAATTCCAAAATCCTTCAAGGTATCGCAAATCTATATATCACCATTATTCGGGGAACTCCTTTACTGGTTCAGATCATGTTCCTGTATTTCGGGATCACACAGCTGATTATTTTGGATAATTTCTGGGCAGGAGCTATTGCTCTTGGCGTCCATAATGGTGCCTATATTGCCGAGATTTTCCGCGGTGCTATTCAAGGAATCGATTCGGGACAAACAGAAGCCAGTCGGGCTCTTGGAATGACGAACAACCAAGCGATGCGGAGAATTGTTTTTCCGCAAGCGCTTCGGCGTTCCATTCCGCCGCTTGGCAACCAGTTCATCATCACGCTGAAAGATTCGTCCCTCGTGTGGATGATCGGCGTAGCTGAACTGTTCTCAGTAGCCAACCGTTCCGCGGCAAGTTCGTTTAAACAGTTCGAGACCTTCATCGTTGTCGGTTTCTATTATTTAGTATTGGTCATGATTTTCACATACATTGTCAGATGGTATGAAAACAGACTGGATGTAGACAAAGCATAAAGGTGGGACAAATCATGATTATCGGAGAAAACATCCATAAATCCTTCGGAGACCTGGAAGTGTTGAAAGGCATCGATCTGCAAGTGAAGCCGCAGGAAGTAGTCGTTCTTGTCGGTGTCAGTGGATCAGGAAAAAGTACGCTTCTGCGCTGCTTCAACTTCCTGGAAGAGATGAATAGCGGAAAAATTACGATCGATGGCCACACCATTAACCCGAAAAAAGATAAACTTGCGAATATCCGTGCGGAAGTCGGCATGGTATTCCAGCATTTCAACCTTTTTCCTCATAAAACCGTATTGGAAAATGTGATTGAAGCGCCACTCATCGTCAAAAAAATGGATAAGGAAAAAGCGAAGCAGCTGGGACGCGGCCTGCTTGAAAAAGTGGGGCTTGCGGATAAAGCGGAAGTCTACCCAAGCAAACTTTCCGGTGGACAGAAGCAGCGGGTCGCTATCGCCCGTGCTTTGGCTATGGAACCGAAAGTGCTGCTGTTTGATGAACCGACTTCAGCATTGGATCCGGAACTAGTGGGCGAAGTGCTGCAAGTTATGAAACAGCTGGCTGAGGAAGGCATGACGATGGTCGTCGTCACCCATGAGATGAAGTTTGCAAAAGAAGTGGCAGACCGAGTCATCATGTTGGATAAAGGCGTCATCATTGAAGATGCAGATCCAAAGACATTCTTTGAGAATCCAAAAAATGAACGGACGCGCCAGTTTATCCAGTTGGTTGAGTAAAAAACATAAAAAAGATGAATTCCGCAACAACCGGAATTCATCTTTTTTTATTCGGCAACTTCGATAACCGATGCAGAGACAAGCGGCATGCCTTCTTCCGCATCGCCTTCAAAGATGCCTTGGATGGTGACGGAATCTCCCGCTTCCACCGTTGTCTCAGCAATGTTCCGTACGAAAATCTCTTCTTCTCCGTTGCTCATGATAAAGGCAGGGAAGGCGCCGTCATCGGTTAGTTCTTCAGCGGTTCCTGAAAGAGATACCGGGTCTCCTTCCTCAATTGTTCCGTCCATCAGCGCTGAAAATTCAGTCGGTTCTGCTTCATCGACTGCTTCAGGGGCAGTAGGATCCAACTCGCCTTCCGGGGCGGCCACTTCTGTTTGGGCACTGTCCGCCGGTTCGGGGTCTTCGTTTCCGCAGGCGCCAAGCAATAAAAGAAAAGCGAAAGGAATTATCATTTTTTTCATGCGAATCACTCCTGTATAGTAGAAAAATTGTCTTATAGGAGATATACCCGTTGTGATGGCGACCTTAAACGGAGAAACGCCTGCATTGAGTTGCCGTGGATAGGGTATGGATAATGAAAGAGGGATAGAAGAAAGGAAGAGAGAGAAATGGAATTGATCGAAACACCTTACATGCTTGGAGAAAAGCAAAAGCACATCCAAAAATTAACTTCTTTCGAAAAAACGACGATCGTGAATATCCAATTGGAAAAAGATGAGATGATCTTAGAGCATGACGCAGATGCAGACGTCGTCATCATCGTGAAAAAAGGCAAAGTGACTTTCAAGGTAGAGGGGAAGAGTATCCAGCTGACGAACGAAAACATACTCCATATGAAGCCGAAGGAAAAACATAGTTTAAAAGCAGATGAAGCAAGCGATTTGATCGTGATGCAAATCAAACCGTAAGAAAAGGAGTTGTTCCAAAAGTAATTTGGAACAACTCCTTTTTGTTTTACCAAACAATTTCTTCCGGATATTCTGCTTGAAGCCGAACTTCGTGGATTGGACGTTTTTCAGGATTGGAAGCCGCCAACACTTGGTTGCGAAAAGCCGCATAATCTTTGTCTTGGGCTGCTATCTTCATCGCAATTAACGGCAGCGTCTTCTCTTTTTGGACTTTAGGCATTTCAATGTATTTCAAATTTAAAAAATCGACGTATTGGATAGCGTAATCTTCTAAAGGCGGCGCTTCCTGGAACGTTTTCAAGATTGCTTGATATTCTTCTTCCGGCACTTGGCCGTGAAGGCAATCGAGGATAAGTGCCTGGAATCGCTGAATGACCGGCAAATGAATATCCCAATCAGTAAGCTTAGCTTGCTTCCGGTGCAAGGCAGAAAATTCTTTTAAGGCAAGAGCTGCATATAATAGTTCAGGCCAAAGGATTTCGGTGGAGAAGTAGATATTCTTATCCGGAGCGATAAAACCATGCTGTTTTTTCGTATGGTCATGGAGACCGTTGAATACGGATTCGACATTCCGGTCACCTTGGGCTGCATGCCGAATTTCATAGGCGATTCCAAGGATGCGCATACGGGAGCCGGCATAATCATAGTATTTGTTTTCATCGCCAATAACATGGTAAATGGCTTTGTTCAATTCATCCAAGTCAAAATAATCCCCGCTGATTTTAACGCCTGTATGATTCGGTGTATTCATTAATGTGAGCATCCGCAAATCTCCTATCGTTTAGGTTTGTAATCCAATTCGGTGAAGAGTTCGTTTCGTTCGCTGTCGGATAGATCCCGCCATTCACCGACCGGAAGATCTCCGAGGTGAATATTCATAATCCGCACACGCTGCAGATTCCGGACTTCATAGCCTAGAGCTTGGCACATGCGCCGGATTTGCCGGTTTAATCCTTGGCGGATTGTCAGGCGGAAAGTGAATTTCGACAGTTTCTCCGCTTTTGCAGGCAATGTAACCGTGTCTAGAATCTCTACACCTTCAGCCATTTTTTTTAGGAAAGAATCCGTCACCGGCATATCAACTTTAACGATATATTCTTTTTCATGTTCATTTTCAGCGCGCAAAATTTCATTGACGATGTCCCCGTCGTTCGTCAGCAAAATCAAACCTTCGGAATCTTTATCGAGTCTGCCGACGTGGAAAATACGCAGCGGATGATTGACGAAATCGACGATATTTCCTTGAATATGCCGTTCGGTCGTACTAGTGATGCCGACCGGCTTATTCAGTGCAATATACACGTATTGCTGTTCAGGCTGCTCGATAATCTTGCCGTCTACCCGAACGACATCCCCGTCTTCTACTTTGCTGCCAAGTTCCGCCGTCTTATCGTTTATCGTAACGCGCCCGGCTTCGATGAATTTATCGGCGCCGCGGCGGGAGGTGATGCCAGTTTCACTCAAAAATTTATTAATTCGCATATAAAAAAATCCCTTCACTTCCATATTTCTTTCTATTTTTTCATTATACCCTCTATTTAATCCAAACAAAACGATGTGCTAAAAACAGCGCACAATAAAATAAAAGCGCTCGCAGTTGCAATTTTTGAATTTTTTTGACAATATAGAAGTATCGCCGCTTCTTTTATACGTTCAAATGAAGTTAGAAATGAAAGCGTATACAAAACGGCAAAAACAGTCAAAGGGAGGAATAGGAATGGTTTACGCAATGCCTAATACAGCAGATTCTAAAGTTACATTTAAAGAGAGATATAACAATTATATCGGAGGTGAATGGAAAGCTCCCATAAATGGGCAGTACTTCGATAATGTATCGCCGGTTAACGGCAAGAAGTTCACGGAAATCGCACGGTCGACAGCGGAGGATGTGGAAGCTGCCTTGGATGCAGCTCATGCTGCAAAAGAGGCTTGGGGTAAAACATCTACAACGGAACGTTCCAATATCTTATTGAAAATTGCTGACCGCATGGAGCAGAACTTGGAAATGCTGGCCGTTGCAGAAACGTGGGATAACGGAAAAGCAGTCCGCGAAACACTGAACGCCGATTTGCCTTTAGGCATTGACCATTTCCGTTACTTCGCAGGAGCTATCCGCGCACAGGAAGGTTCACTGAGCCAAATTGACGAGGATACGGTTGCTTACCATTTCCATGAGCCGCTGGGTGTTGTCGGACAGATCATTCCTTGGAACTTCCCGCTCTTGATGGCTATCTGGAAACTGGCGCCGGCTTTAGCAGCAGGAAACTGTGTCGTGTTGAAACCGGCCGAACAGACTCCGGCAAGTATTTTAGTATGGGCAGAACTGGTTGGCGATTTGCTGCCGCCGGGTGTCTTGAATATTGTTAATGGTTTCGGTCTTGAAACAGGGAAGCCGCTTGCTTCAAGCCCACGGATTTCTAAAATAGCGTTTACAGGTGAAACTACTACTGGGCGCATGATCATGCAGTATGCTTCTCAGAATTTAATCCCTGTCACATTGGAACTCGGCGGAAAATCTCCGAATATCTTCTTCAAAGATATCATGGACCAAGACGACGCGTTCCTCGATAAAGCAATTGAGGGCTTTGTTATGTTCGCTTTGAACCAAGGGGAAGTTTGTACGTGTCCTTCGCGTGTACTGATCCAGGAAGACATTTATGACGCTTTCATGGAACGTGCGTTGAAACGGGTTGAAGCCATTAAAACAGGCAATCCGCTTGATCCGGAAACGATGATGGGTGCTCAGGCTTCAACAGAACAAATGGAAAAAATTATGTCTTACCTGGATATCGGAAAACAGGAAGGTGCTGAATTGCTGGCAGGAGGAGACCGTAATATGCTGGAAGGTGATTTAGCTGAAGGGTTCTATATCCAGCCTACCGTCTTTAAAGGAAATAACAAAATGCGTATTTTCCAGGAAGAAATTTTTGGGCCAGTCGTTTCGGTTACGACATTCAAAACAAAAGAAGAAGCATTGGAACTAGCCAATGATACGTTATACGGCCTTGGCGCCGGCATTTGGACGCGCGATACGAACACAGCGTACCGTTTCGGCCGCGGCATTCAAGCGGGACGCGTCTGGACAAATTGCTATCACCAATATCCAGCCCACGCTGCTTTTGGCGGTTACAAAATGTCCGGTTTCGGCCGCGAAAACCACTTGATGATGCTGAACCATTACCAACAGACGAAAAACATGTTAGTCAGCTACAGCGAAAACAAACAAGGATTCTTTTGATCTTAGAAAAGGAAGGGATTGCAATGGTCGAACGTGTAACGGCAACTGATGCTGCTTTGGAATTGATTGAACTGCTAAAACAGAAGCACGGGCCAGTGATGTTCCATCAATCAGGGGGCTGTTGTGACGGCAGTTCGCCGATGTGTTATCCGAAAGGCGATTTGTTTCTCGGCGATCAGGATATGCTGATGGGTGAAATCGGCGGTGCTGAATTTTATATGCATAAAAACCAATTCGACTACTGGAGCCATACGCAATTAATCATTGACGTTGTCGACGGGCGCGGCGGCATGTTTTCTCTCGAAGGAGTGGAAGGCAAGCGATTTTTGACGAGATCGAGGGCTTTCACCTCTGAAGAAACGAAAGAATTGCAAGAACAGGCATGAAAAAAGAGCCGGCATTTGCTGGCTCCTTTTTTATGCCATTTTTTAGCGAATCGTAATATCTGAAAAAAGGGCTTATCTGTTTTGTACCGGAATTTCATGAAAACATACTCGGCTTTCTATGATTTCTGACCAACTCAGCCCAGCATGATTTAGCGGTTTGCCAAGCATCGGGAAAAACCGGTTTTTCCCCGTCAAATCCAATGGCCACAATGGATTTAAGCCTTAAAAAATGGTATAATTAAAGAATGAAAGGTGGTCATGATCTTGACGAAATTAGTAAACCGGGTCTCCCATGAACAAGCCAATCAAGCAATTTCCTATGCGTCGCATTCCTTGGTTACGGAGGGATTTGAAGTGACACATGACGACAAGAATTTTGTGCGGTCGGTCTTGACGGGTGAACAGACGGAAGCTCAATTCCATCGGGCCATCAAGATGAAATTCGATGTCTAAGTATCAGCACACCTCCATGTATTGCTACCCGGATTCGGACGTATTGATTAATCTATTCGATATAACAGATGAGGAAAAGCTGAAAGAGCTGGAAAAAGTGTATACGCTTTTCCGGCTTTCCGAGCTAAAGATCAATCCGCCGAAAAATCCGGCGAATATGGATGCTTTTTTGGAAATTCATCGCTATATTCTGCAGGATGTTTATCCGTTTGCTGGAGAATTGCGAAGAGAGATGATTTCCAAAGGTTCTTCTTCTTTTGCGCATCCTCAATTTATTGAGCCTGAACTGAAGAAGATTTTTCAAGCTTTAAAAGAAGAAGATTATTTGAACAATCTGCCGCGGGAGGAATTCATTTCCCGGCTGGCTTATTATTTAGCAGAGCTGAATGCTCTTCATCCATTCCGAGAAGGCAATGGACGAACAACCCGCGAGTTTGCCCGGCAGCTTGCATTAAATGCTAGGTATCAGCTGGATTGGGAGAAGATTCCCGGCACTGCTGAAATTATCAATGCGTTTGTGGACTCCTTTAATGCCAATAACGATAAACTTGAAAGCATATTGGATGAAATCATTTCAGTTCAAGCGTAAAGCCGGTCCGCAAAATGGACCGGCTTTACGCTTGCGGCGTTTCAGGCGGAGCAGGATGTTCCCGGAGCCACTTGATGCCAAATTCGATGAGCGGCTGCATATCGGCAATTTTCACCGCTGCTTGGCCAAGTGTGCCTTCCTGAATTCGGCCAGGGTAATCTTTTACGAGCTCCGGAAAGCGATCAGAGTCCATGTCTACGCAGTCATAGCTGCGCCAGACGCGCTTTCCATTTTCTAATAAGGCAGCACCTTGAGGCGAAGTGGTGCGATTTTCTTGCATGAATTCTGCATAATGCAAAGCGGTGCAAGAATCAAAGCCTGTGCCGATCAAGAGAATCTTAACGGGTTCTTTCAGCATTTTTTCAAGCGGCGACCCAACGCCAAAAGATTCTTCCAGCGGCTGTTCACGCATCCACTCAGAGGCCTTGCTGCCCCAGGCGATAAAGGAATGCGAAGGGTGGGGGCTGCGAATCGTGCCCGGATGGCGGTGGAAGCATTCCGCAATTTTGCCCATGCCGCGCATTTCACTTAAAAAAGGATCGAATGCCGGCAAATTTTCCCGGATTGGCTGATGCCAGTTCTCAGGAACTGGGGGGTTCATCCAATAGACGGGATCTGAGTTGTCCGTAGACTGCGAAGGCATCGCTACTGTGCCGTCAGCTGTAATGGTCTCTACTAACGCTTCTACAACCGCCTGTGCGCCTCCAGCAATCCATCCCATGGATTTAAGCGAGGAATGGACCATAACATGGTCTCCTGCCCCAATCCCTAGCGTATGCAATTGTTTTTTTAATGTGTCTTTTGATTGGAATTCAGGTGTGTTTAAAATATTCAATAATTCACTCATTTTTATTCCCCCTCATTTTCACTATAGCATAATCGTGAAACTTGCTGTTTTGCTTTCAGCGCGCTAGCATTGAGAAGGGAATTCAATCAGATCTACCGATAGAATCATCGAAAGGAATGTAGAAAATGGAAGCAAAACCAATGAAAGAATCAAGAACGATCCAAACGAAGCTGGTATTGCCGCCGGATACGAATCATATGGATTCGATCTTTGGAGGAAAAGTATTAGCCTATATTGATGAAATTGCGGGAATCGCAGCGATGAAGCATTCGAGCCGCCAAGTGGTCGTTACAGCTTCAATTGACTCTGTCGACTTTTTATCTTCTGCCCATGTTGGAGATGTATTGGAATTGGAAGCCAATGTGACTTCTACTGGACGGACTTCTATGGAAGTATATGTCCGTGTTAAATCACAGAATTTGCAGACTGGCGAGGAAAAACTGACGACCGAATCGTTCCTGACTTTAGTAGCCATGGGCGATGATGGAAAACCGACTCCAGTACCGGCTGTCATTCCGGAATCTGAAGGCGAGAAGCTTTTCTTTGAAACGGCTCCTGCTCGAAGAGAATACCGGAAAATGCGTGCTAAAACACCAAAAACCCAATGAAAAAAGTGCTCCGAGTGTTCTCGGAGCACTTTTTTTTCATGTATGTGAGAAGATTTCTTCTTTCCTATGCTCACTTATCCACATGTGCATAAGTGAAAAAAATAGAGTTATTCCACAAAAAAACTGTATAACTTTTCAGAAATGTGTATAAGATCCTTTTTTTTGCCGAAATATCAGGATTTTATCCGGTTTTGTTCGATTTCCCTAAAGTTATCAACAAAGGTGAATTCTTCAATCCGTTGAAGGGTATGTAGAGAGAATTGCAAAGGAGGACGGAAAATGCAAATCGTATTGAAAATCCTAAAAGCCTTAGGTTTAATCATTTTTGCGTTGGGAATTTTAGGTTCGATGGCGACAACGTTGAATTTCCTGTTTCAGTTCACCGAGAGTTCTTGGTTGGGTATTCGTTTTTTGAGGCTGTATTTATTTTTAACGGTTATTGGCATACTTATTTATATATTGATCCGGTTTCGGAGAAAGCCTGGAGAATGAAAAAAGCAGCCGAGGCTGCTTTTTTACTGTTTATTTTTTTGCTAATAATTCTTCGAAATAAGCACCGAATTCTTTTGAACGTTTTAGGATAGTGCTTGAAGAAACACCGAATTTCTCGCTAAGGTCCTTAGGAGCAAGCATCGGTCCATCGATCAATTCGTGATCCTGAAGGAATCTCCAGTAACCGGCAACCAAGGCTTCCGGTTTTTGGACCGTCGGCTGCTGGCTAACCAAGTAGCTGTTCAAAATGCTCGTCACGTTATCGACAGTTTCTTTATCGAATTCCGCTTGAGCGATATGGCTGCGAAGTCCAGCCATAACCGATTCATGTTCTGGTGAAAGTTCAATGCTTTCTTCAACTGTCCCAGTTGAATATTTAACGATATGTTCCACTACAGTCAGGTAATTATCTGTAATGTACTGGGTTCCGTCGCTAGCATTGGCAGTGTCCATCGCTGCTTTCAATTGTTCAAAGAAAGGAGCAAATTCGCCAACGACTGTCAAATAGCCGTTAAGGAACAAGGCGCCATTTTCGCCAATGCGCGCATCTGGAAGCAAGATAGCAAGCAAGCCTTGTCCATCTTCCATATCCGTTGGAGGCTGATCAGTCATTTGATAAAGCTCTCCTGTGAACGCATCTTTAAATTGGGCAGATTGTTCATTGCCTTGAATGTATTGGCCAAGGAATACGCGGACGTCTTTCCAGTTTTGAAGAACTTCTTTCGTCGTTGGGCGTTGCGCAAGCTCAATTTGCTTCATCAAGAAATCTTCCCAAAGTTCGGGTTTCTGCATGAACAAGAAGTTCTCGATTACAAAAGCCTGAGCATCGTTTTCTGCCATCGATTCCATTAACCGGGGCTGCCATTCCTGCTGAAGCTGACGGAAAGCCGGTAATTGTTCCTGATTCGGATTTTCCGAAAAGAACTGTTGGCGTACTTTGAATAATTCTTCGTTCACCAAATCATTAATTGAAACGGATTGTTGTTTTCCGTGACATTTTTTATATTTTTTGCCGCTGCCGCATGGGCACGGGTCATTTCTTCCTACCATTCTAATCACCTACATTTTTTCTTGAGTGTAACACAAAATGGCGTTCCACTCAAAAGTCGGAAGGTTCTGACGCCAATTTGCCGTATAAATACATATCGAATCGCTTGCCGTCGCGCTGTAGAAATTCGCGGAAAACGCCTTCTTTTTGGAAGCCTAATTTCTCATAGATTGCAATCGCGGGTTTATTGTATTCAAATACAGTAAGCTGCAAGCGATGCAGATTCAATTCATTCCAAGCGTAATTCAGCAGCAGCTTCATCGCTTCGGTGCCGCAGCCGCTGCCTTGATAATCAGAACCAAGAGCGATTGACAGCCAGCCGACACGATGCGGCCATTCAATATCTTCAATTGCGCATACGCCCATGAAGTTCTCGTTTTCAAGCGGGCGGATAGCGAAGCGGAAATCCCGATTGGAATTTTCATGAAGCCATTCCTCTGCTTGTTTTTCCGGAATTTCGCGGATTGGTGAGGAATTATAATTGCGGCCGAACCCCGCTTCGCTGTTCCATTTCCTGTACTCAGGCAAATCTTCAGCCCGCATGGCGGTCAAGCGGATTTTTTCACCGATAAACATAAAAATTCTCCTTTAAGCAAATAATTTTATTTGGAATGAATCAAGAATGTGCTGCGGCACAAAGAAACGGACAGTCACAAGCGGATCAACGACTTGGCTGATTTGTGTTTCTCCAGCTGCGCTCATTAACATGGTCATTTCACTGACGCTCAAATCGGTATAAGGCAAAAGCAAGTCAATGGTTTCTTCGACGGCGATTTTCACCGCTTCGTCCAGTGTCATTGCTGATACAAGAAGTGCAAGGCCATCTTCATTTTGAAGAATTGGGTAATTGGGATGCACGCCTTTGATCAAGTCGAAAGTGACAGTCGCCCGTCCAGGCACTTCAATACCGGAAACACTGACTTCTCCGTCACCCATTGCAGCATGGAAATCCCCAAGTGCAAAAAGGGCGCCATCGGTGAAAACAGGGAAGTAAAGAGTTGCACCTTTTGTAATCAGTTTGGTATCCATATTGCCGCCGTGCGCACCAGGCGTTCCGCAAGAAACGGGTTTGCCTTCCGGTGCAACGCCGATTACGCCGATCATCGGATTCAGCGGCAATTGAACGCGGTCGTTAAATACGGCTTGTCCATTGTGGATCGGAATGATTTTAGCTTCCATTTTCTCAAAGCGATGGCCCATTACGCCGAGTTCTGGACCCGTGACCATAACGCCTTGGTCCCCAATTTCCAAATCATCGATTGTCACTTTCAGCAAGTCGCCGAATTGCGCTCCCTCAATGAAGATAGGACCGGTGGCAGGGTTGATGGCATTCCAATCAATAGCAGCCACTTCCTGGTCTTCGGATTGAATCTGATTTTTAAAGCAGTCATAAGTTTCAATCGCTACCGTTTCTCCCGGTTGAACGCGAAGCACGGGGGCGTTTAATTGAGAAAAGCTGTAAATGACATCTTGAGTCGATAAAGTTTTCATGGCAGCTACTCCTTTTTTATAATATTTACACAATTGTAGCAAGACAAAGCCTCAATAGCAAAAGCCTACAAGCTGAAGTGCATAGCGGAAAAGTCTGTAGTAAGATACAATTACATCAATTTTTAAGGAGGGATTCCAGTGGTGCCTTATTCAGTGGAGACATTGACCGCATGGATGAAAATCATTTTTTTAACGGCGCTGATTGTCCTGGTGTCCCGTGAGTTTTTGTTCGAACCGGTTTCGGTCCATGGCCATTCCATGATGCCGACATTTGAAGAAGATGATAAAGTCCTCCTGGCTAAAATAAGCGGAATCGATCATTTCGATTTGATCGTGTTTCAAGCTGCAGACGATAAAAACTTGATTAAACGTGTGATCGGATTGCCCGGTGATCGGGTGGAGATGCGCGATGATCAATTGTATTTAAATGGAGAAGCGGTGGAAGAGCCGTACTTGGAAGAAAATCGGGAATGGGCAAAGCTTCATGGATTTCCATTTCTGACGAACAATTTCGGGGAGTTCCTGGTGCCGACAGGCTGTTATTTTGTGCTTGGGGATAATCGCTTGAACAGTGTGGATTCGAGGACGATCGGCTTCATTTTAGAGGACGCTGTTATCGGTGAAGCAAAGCTCCGCATTTCGCCATTCAAACATTTCGGTTTATTAAAATAATTAAATACGAAAAAGCCCCGGATCCACTCATCCGGGGCTTTTTCGTATTTACGTATTAAAATAGGTTTAATTTTTCAATCCGTTGGATGGCTTCGACAATCCGGACTTCCGGAACCAGCAAACCGACCCGGACATAGCCTTCACCGCTTTCACCGAAGCCGCTTCCTGCCGCTACCGAAATATCGGCGTTCGCCAGTAAATAATCTGCGAATTCGACGCTGGTGAACCCATCCGGGACAGGGAGCCAGGCAAAGAAAGAACCTTTTGGCGCTTCCGTCTTCCAGCCGATGCGGGAGCATTCCCGTTCAAGTACCGATCGGCGACTTTCATAAGTTTCAAGCAGCTCCGCCACACATTGCTGGTTGCCGGTAAGGGCTTCTGCAGCAGCGAGCTGAAGTGCAGGCGATTGTCCGGCAAAGAAATGATCCTGGATCAAATTGAGTGCTTCGATGATTTTGGAATTGCCGACAGCAAATCCGATGCGCCAACCGGCCATATTATAAGTTTTTGACAAGGTATACATTTCCACCCCGATTTCTTTTGCTCCTTCTGACTGCAAGAAACTTGGCGGCTTTACACCATCGTACCCGATAGCTCCATAGGCGAAATCGTGGACGACGGCCAGCTGGTTCGCTTTTGCAAATTCCACTGTTCCATCGAAAAAGGCACGGTCTGCAACTGCTCCGGTCGGGTTATTGGGGTAATTCAAATACATGAGCTTCGCTTGTTCGATTACCGAATCAGGAATTTCCTCAAAGTCAGGCAAATACCGGTTTTCGGCTTTTAACGGCATCGTTTCAAACTGCGCATCAGCTAAAGGCACACCCGAAAGATAATCCGGGTAGCCTGGATCTGGAAGCAGCATCAAGTCATCTGCATTTAAAAAGGCGAGCGGCAATTCCACCAGGCCGATTTTTGTGCCGCCGAGAATGGCTACTTCCAAATCGGGGTCAATGTCGACATCGTATTCGCGTTTGTAGAAATCAGCAGCGGCTTGGCGCAGTTCGCGGATTCCGCGGAAGGGAGCGTATTTATGATTTTTGGGGTCCGCTACGGCTTCCTGCATCGCCTTAATAATATGGGAAGGTGTGGGCTGGTCTGGATTTCCTTGGCCTAAATTGATGACGTCGCGGCCTTCTGAAATTGCCATGCTGGTTTCGGCAGCCAATTTTGAAAAGAATTGCTGCGGCAATTGCTGCAGCCTGTTGGAAAATTCCATGGGTAGGCCCTCCTTATTTTCTAAATAATTGCACATCTACTCCAAATCTTATAGAGTTGAAGATAAATTGTCTACTGGAGGAGAAGAATATGAAGCTTGCATGTATACAGATGGATATCGCTTTTGGCGATCCTGAAGCGAACTTCCAAAAAGTCAGGGGCTATCTGGAAGAGGCAGCGGCGAATGGAGCAGATACAATAGTTTTGCCGGAAATGTGGAACACAGGCTATGCGCTGACAGAACTCGAGGCGCTGGCTGATGGCACAAAGCGTACGGAAAAATTTCTCGCAGATTTTGCAAAAAAACACAAAGTGAATATTGTAGGAGGATCTGTTTCGACTCAAAAAGGACAGGGATTTTACAACACGATGTATGTGGCTGATAAAGCAGGGGAAGTAGTGGCGGAATACGATAAAGCCCATCGCTTCGGATTGATGGACGAACATATCCATTTAGAAGAAGGAGAGGCGCTCGGTATTTTCTCTTTGGAAGAAACACAGTGCGGCGGCGTCATCTGCTACGATATCCGTTTTCCGGAATGGATCCGGGCACTCGCACTTAACGGAGCGAAAGTGATCTTCGTGCCGGCGGAATGGCCGTTGGCACGTATCGATCATTGGCGAATTTTGCTGCAGGCAAGAGCGATTGAAAACCAGTGCTTTATCGTCGCAGTTAATCGCATCGGAAAAGACCCGAAAAATGAATTCGGCGGCAGTACGATGATTATTGCTCCATGGGGGGAAATCCGTTTGGATATGGCGATGCAAGAAGGCATTGGCTATGAAGAAATCGATTTAAGCGAAGTGGAAGAGGTCAGAAAGCGCATCCCGGTCTTTGAAGACCGCCGCGAACCCCTATACGAAAAGTATAAATTATAAAACGAAGAGCCGCCTTGTGAAAAGGCGGCTCTTCGATGCTTAGATGGTTTTCACCATGTGATGGAAAGGTTCACCGATAATGGTCCAAGGTTCAGTGATGGCAAAACCGAGGCGATGGTACAAACGGATTGCGCCTTCTTTTTCAAGGTCGACGTTGAGGGCAAGTTTTCCGCCGCCATTTTCTGCGACGATCGTTTCGGCATACTCGAATAGCAGGCTGCCGATTCCTTGTCCTTGAAAAGCAGGATCGACGGATACGGTATCGATATACCATTCGTCTAAATGGGCTTCGGGCTCGATGGTGCGCGCATGTCCTTCTTGTTTAAGCTGGTCGATCAAATAGCGGTCTAATGCTTCCGCGTCTTTTCCGTGATAAAGGACCAAAATCCCGGCAATCGACTGATCCACTTCCGCTATATAAGTAAATCGATGGCTATGCCGCGTATGTTCTCCTTCAATCATGGCTTGGAGTTTCTGTAAAATTTTCTCGGGTTGGTTTTCCGCTGTCATATGATCGGCGATTTCGCCGATGGCATTAACGATGAGCGGGGCAACGGCTTGACTGTCGTCTGGCCTCGCTTGCCGAATTTGGAAATTCATAAAATCGCTCCTTTTACTTGCTATCTGGCTGCTATGCTTGAAATAATAGAGAGAGTGCATATTCGTTTATTCATGCACTTATTCTACTGGCATTTCATCCAGTATATCGGAAAAAATATTTTT
Organism: Planococcus alkaliphilus; assembly: GCF_057031095.1. Lineage (NCBI taxonomy): Bacteria > Bacillati > Bacillota > Bacilli > Caryophanales > Caryophanaceae > Planococcus > Planococcus alkaliphilus. The sequence goes on along the minus strand of NZ_CM168060.1, from coordinate 3,184,080 downwards.
ATGGAAAGCGGCTGAATTGAGCCGCGATTATCAGGAGGCACAGCTACATGGGAAATACGAAGCACGTCCTTGTTTATGGGGATGCTTTTGTTGATTATATTGCACAGACGATCGAGAACAATTCTTTCAACCGGCATTTAGGAGGCGCTACCGTCAATGTAGCTGCCGGCGTCAGCCGACTCGGCATCCCTTCGGCATTTATCACCATTTCTGGGGATGATGAAACTTCTGCTTTTGTCAGAGAGGAATTGGAAAGAGAAGGCGTCAATTTAACTTACTCGGTTTTATTGCCGGAAAAGCGGGTTAGTGGGGTTTACGTGCATCTGACGCCTGAGTTTGACCGCATATTCGCCAAGTATGAAAATGACACGCCGGATCTTCAAGTGATGAAAGCCGACTTGCAGGAAGAAGCTTTTGAAAATGCCAGTGTCTTTCATATTTGCTCTGGCACAACTTTCCATCCGGATGCTTTGTCTACCACATTGCAAGCGATGAGTATGGCGAAAAAACATGGGGCGCTTTTTTCGTTCGATGTCAACATCCGGCCGCTGCGCTGGGAAAGCGAAAAGCAATGTCGAGAAACGGTAAAAGGGTTTTTGCCGTCTGTTGATGTATTGAAGCTTGCTAAAGAAGAGGCGATTTTCTTGATGGAAACGGCGACTTGGGAAGAAGGCGTTGACCGCCTTTCTGAGTTCCAGATTCCTTTGGTTTTTGTGACCGACGGGGAGAACGGAACCTATGCCGTCTTTGAAGGGGAGGTTCTTCACATCCCGGTCGTGCCGGTGAAGCCGGTCGATACAACAGGAGCGGGAGACGCATTTATGGCGGGAATTCTGCGCCATATCCATTTGAACGGCTTGCCTGTGACGCGTGAAGAAGTCATGGAATGCGCTCATTTTGGCAATAAACTCGGTGCCATCTGTACGACAAAACCGGGTGCTTTGACCGCTCTTCCGCGGCTCGAAGAGTTGGATGGGTTTTTTGATTGAGTGATTTAAGCAAAGGAGAGATGGGAATGGCAAAGCATCGTTTTCATTTAACAGCGAATTGGCCAGGATTACGGAATGATTCTGGAGAAATTGAAGCAGGCAATCTAAAGACGAAAATCTCGATTCCGCCTGAGATGGACGGCCCTGGAATCGGTACGAATCCGGATGAAATGCTCCTCGGTGCAGCTGCAACTTGCTACATCATCACTTTGGCGGCAATGATGGAGCGCAGCAAACTGGAAAAAGAATCATTGACGATGGAAGCGGAAGGGATTGTCGATGTGACGAATGGTGTATTCACGTATGAACGCATCATTCATCGTCCCCATGTCGTATTGAAACAGGACGCTTCAGAAAAAGATGTATCATTAGCTAAAAAGCTCGCCGAAAAAGCAGAGTCGTCTTGCATGATCAGCCGGGCGATCAAAGGCAATGTAGAAATCGAATTGCAGCCTACGATTGTTTTGGCAACTCAATGAAAAGGCAAAAGCCGACGGGAAGCGATGCTTTCCGTCGGCTTTTGTTGATAGAGCATGAAGTATGAAAATAGACTTGCGCTTTTCGATGTCCGGACTCCAGCGCCTATCGGGGCTAAACGGGCACTTCCGCTTTTCTATTTTTCCAAGCTTTGGTTTCTGATTTCATGGATCTGGTCAGAAGGATAAGTGAAAGGGCCGGCCAAATCGGTTTGGCCGATAACATACATGGCATAAGCTACTCTGCGGGCTCTGACTGGCTTATATCTTTTCAGTTTGCCCAGCATGAATGGACTATAAATGGGACTTAAGATGCTGGCAAGCTTTTCTCCAAGGCGGAATTCCTTGCGGTCGCCAAGCAGCAGCGATGGCTGGAATATATGGAGCGCCGGCAGCTGCAATTTCTTCAAATCCCTTTCCAATTCGCCTTTTGTGCGGCTGTAAAATACGTTAGAAGCTGCATTTGCACCAAGTGCGGAAACGACAAGGAAATTATTCACGCTATGCTGTTTTGCGAGTTCCGCCAATTTCAAAGGATATTCATAGTCCACTTTTCGAAAGGCTTCCTGCGAGCCGGCTTTTTTGATGGTAGTCCCTAGACAGCAGTAGACATCGTTTACATTCAAATGTTCTTCGTAATTTCCAAGCCGATTGAAATCGACCAGGACTTGCTCAAGTTTCGGGTGCTGAACGTCTATATATTTTCGAACTAAAATTTTCACGGATTCATAATTAGAGCTTTCAAGCAGAAAATGCAATAACTCATGTCCCACCAGACCGCTGGCTCCGGCAAGTAATGCGGACTTATTTTCCAAACGCATCCACTCCTTCAAGCTTTTTTATATTGTACAGCTTTTTTCAAAAAAACAATAGGTCGAGCACCAGCTTTTGCTTTGTTTATTTACTTGAAGGAGTACAATAAAGAGAAAGAACAACGAAGTGAAAGGACGAACTAGATGAAACCCGTTATCGTAGCCGAAAAGCCGAGTCAGGCAAAAGCATATGCTGAAGCGTTTAAGACGACAAAACGCGATGGCTATATGGAAGTGGCACCCGATCCGATTTTTCCGGAAGGAGCTTACATCACTTGGGGAATTGGCCACTTGGTGGAATTAAAAGAACCCAAAGCCTATGATCCGAAATGGAATAGATGGTCTCTTGCTGCTTTGCCCATTTTGCCGGAGCGCTATCAATTTCAGGTAGCACGAGGCAAAGCCCAGCAATTCGGTGTGATTAAAAAGCTGATCCAGCAGACCGACACCGTCATCAACGCCTGCGATGTGGACCGGGAAGGCTCTAATATCTTCTACAGTATTTATTACCATACCGGCGCTAAAGGGAAAACCATCCGGCGCTTATGGATCAATTCCCTGGAAGTCGATGAAGTGCGGAAAGGATTCCAGCAGCTTCGGGACAACCGGCAGGATCTTTTGCTGTATCAGGAAGCGAAAGCCCGGCAAATCAGCGACTGGCTGGTCGGCATGAACGGCTCCCGTTTGTATTCGCTGCTGCTCCAGGAAAAAGGAATCCGTGAAGTGTTTGCAATTGGCCGGGTCCAAACGCCGACAGTCTTCCTTATTTATCAGCGGGAAAAAGAAATTGAAGCTTTTGTGCCAGAGCCTTTCTATGAAATCGAAGGTGTTTTCAAAGCGGAAAAAGGAAAATACAAAGGCAAGGCAAAAATAAAAGCAAAAGAACGGCAAGAAGCGGAAGCGCTGCTGATGAAGCATCAAATCACCGGCTTGGAAGACGGTTTAGTAAAACAGCTGAAAACGACAGAAAAACGGATTCAGCCGCCGCTGCTCCATTCGTTGTCCACCTTGCAGGCAGCTGCAAACCGGAAATGGAAATACAGCCCTGCTAAAGTATTGTCGGTTATGCAAGGCTTGTATGAAAAAAAACTGGTCAGCTATCCGCGGACAGATGCCCTGCACATCACCCCAGCCGAGTTCAGTTATTTGGCCAATCAAGTGGAAGCCTACCAAAAACTGATCGGTGCGGAATTTCCTGTAGCTTCGCGGTCGCCGAAAAAACGCTTTGTCGACAGTGCAAAAGTGCAGGAACACTACGCCATCATCCCGACAAAGTCGATTCCGACTGCCCGGAAATTGGAAGGACTCGCCAAAGACGAGCGCAATTTATACGAAGAAGTGCTGCGGACATCGCTTGCGATGTTCCATCGTGATTACCGCTATGCAGAAACCAAAGTCACGACCGATGTTAAAGGCCTCGATTTCTTTACGACGGGAAAAACCGATTTGGAGCAGGGCTGGAAAGAATTATTTCCACCAGCGAAAGAAGCGAAAGCGGAGCCGTCTTTGCCGGAACTTCGGGAACAGGAACCGGTAAAAGCGAAAGTGGAAATTAAAGAAGGCATGACAATTCCGCCCAAACCTTATACAGAAGGCCAGTTGATCGCCATGATGAAAACATGCGGGAAACTAGTGGAAGATGCTGAAGACACCGAAATCCTGAAAGAAATCGAAGGTCTTGGAACAGAAGCTACGCGAAGCGGCATCATCGAGACTATCAAGCGGCATGAATACATTGAAGTGAAAAAGAATATTGTCTCCATTACCAATAAAGGGCGCATCCTTTGCCAATCAATTGAAGGCAATTTGCTTTCCAGTCCCTCGATGACTGCGAAATGGGAAACATATTTGAAGAAAATTGGCAAAGGGGAGGGCTCTGCCGAGGTGTTTTTGGCAACTATCGCGAAGTTTATCCAGAAATTGCTGGATGAAGTGCCGAACCAAATGAAAACCAACGGCTTGCCGGAAAAAATGCCGTCTTTGGAAGGCAAAGATGAAATTGCGGTCTGCCCGAGATGCAAAAAAGGCAAAATTGTTTTTCAAAGAGGATCCTTTAACTGTACGGAATATGAGAATGGCTGCAAACAATCATTTCCTGCCATTTTCGCGAAGAAACGGTTAACGGCCAAACAGATCGAGTATTTATGCACAAAAGGAAAAACGCCTGTCATCAAAGGCTTTGTTTCAAAAAACGGCAAGAAGTTCAGTGCTAAATTAGTGCTTGAAGAGGGAAAAATTAAAATGGAATTTTAAGGGGTTTTTCGAAATCAGGAATTCGGGTAAACATAAGAAATGATTTACTCGAAAGGATGATGGAAGATGGCGACTATGACCATTTATGTAAAAGAGGCAACAGCAGAAAATCCCATTCAAGCCCTTGAAAAGATGCTGATGGATATGGAGGAAATCGAACGGGCCCTCGTCGATACAGAAGAAGGCGAAGTGAAAATTACCTACGACGACGCACAAATCGGCGAGGACCAGATTGTTAAACGAATCCAGTTGGAAGGATTCGAAGTGAGGCAACAGTAAGTACCCAGTTTCCTTTGCCTTAAAGGAAAAGTAATGTAAACTGAACTTACTCAGAAAACAATAGAGTTTCTGATATGCCCACCTATCACTTGCATTCAGTTTACAATTCCAACTTTAAATTCATATCCATTACTATATTTTGGTACGATGTTGCAGACAATAGAGCTGTTAGCAAAGCCGAAAAGAATCTTTATGATTCTTTTCGGCTTTTTTTCGGTTTGTCTTAAAAAGGGATGGAAAAAAGCATGGTTTCATTGAATATATGCAAAAAAAATAATGGAAGAGAATGCGCGGGAGGTAAATGCAAACTTTAAAGAGTGTAGAACAGCTGAAGTAAAGAAACTTGTAGGTTTTAGTTTTTTGTTGTCGGAAAGTATGGGGCATTAACGGCTTTGCATTTTTTCTCCTTTGTTTCCATCTCATAAAAAACTATGTTAACGACTTTTCGGGGAAAAAGGAGCATATACCATGTCTACAGAAAAAATGATTCAAAAAGAAATCGGGAGCTACATTTCTACTTTGCTGCGCAATTATTTTGGCAAAGGCCCGCTTTCTGTTTATGTCACAGTGGCTGATCGCTACATCACAATTCATCTCCGTGGCTTTTTATCGCAAACAGAGAAAATCCTTTTAAAACAGCAGGAAATAAAGCGTGTTTTGGAAATCCGGAATTTATTGATGAAAGACTTGAAGCCAGAAATTAAACTGCATTTGTATAATATTGGGCAGTTTTCGGTATCTGAAATTTATACCGATTAGAATGTGGATGATCAGACTGGACTCATCTTTGTCATCTTAAAAGAAAAAACGAAACAGCCCGCGTTGCCTTGGCCGGCTAAAGTAGATGAATCAGCCGTTTACCGGGAAGTGATGGTTTCCAGTGAGATTGCCCAGAAGGTTCCGGATTCCATTAACATCAGCTGGTTGAACAAGCGGACAATCTTAATAAAGCGTTCCGGGATTTTCATGAAAATCGAGACTGAATTAATTGAAGACGGTTATATAGAGCAATTGAAACAGGCGAAAAGGCGGCTCGAAAAGAAATTGCTGAAGCAAAGCGCATTAGAGGAACTGCTTCGAAGGAAAATTGAAGAAATCTATCTTGATTGGAATTTTAAAGAAGATGAAGGATACATAATTTTGCTGCTGGAATCCTAGTAATCAAGAAAACAACTTAGGATAGGCGTGTGGGAACCGGCGTTTTGTTTGAACGGGAATCGGGTATAAGTCATCAAAAATAACTCCATGAAAAATAGATTTTTTCACTACTCTGGTCATAAGGAGGATGCTATGCCTGCCAACAGCCTAAACTCTATCGCATATGCCAATAAGAAGAATCGAGTGGTTTTCAAAGCACGCAATTTTTGGTCTGGGTTGTTATTCGGTGTTGGATTAGCAGCTTTTATCGATGAAGTGGGTTTTCACCTTCTGCTGCAATGGCATCATTTCTATGATCAGTCCACTTTGGCAGTCGGTTTATTGTCGGATGGATTGTTTCATGCTTTTGGCTGGTTTGCGACAATCAGTTCTCTCTTTTTATTCGCGGATCTTCGGCGAAGAAATGCGTTTTGGGGGAAAAGGTGGATCGGAGCTATGCTATTTGGGTTAGGGGCATTTCAATTATATGATGGATTGGTGCAGCATAAGCTTTTAAGACTTCACCAGATTCGCTATAATGTCGATATTTTTCCATATGATTTGATGTGGAATATCGCTGGAGCAAGCGTGCTTGGAATAGGCGTTTTTCTGTTGCTGCAGACCCGCAAAGCAGTGAAGAAGCCGAAAGAGGAAGAATGAGATGGCGCAACATCTAGCGGATGGTTCCGTCGTACAGTTCTTAGTCGTCGTACTTTGTCTGGCATTGATCGCAGCTTATGTCCACGCAACTTTCTTGTCGAATCGCTCTTACCGGAAATGGCCGATATATCGTACCGTTTTATGGATTTTTGCTCTATTGATGATTGCCTTTTCCGTCGGAGGATTCGGAACTGCTGGGTGGTCACATGCTTTTACAGACCATATGTGGATTCACTTAATGCTTGGGATGGCAGCTCCTTTACTCGCCGTGCTGGCCGCTCCCATGACCCTGCTCTTGCGCACGCTTCCCGTTGCGGCAGCAAGAAAAGTATCGCATTTCCTGAAGAGTCCATTGCCGGTATTCATATCCCATCCCGTTACAGCAGGGGTATTGAATACAGGCGGCATGTTCGTTTTATACCGGAGCGGGCTATACAGCTTGATGCAGGTATCTTCTTTGTTAAACGGATTAATTCATCTTCATCTTTTTATGGCAGGCTATCTGTTCACGGCAGCAATTCTTTGCATAGATCCGTCTCCGCATCGTGTCAGTTATCTCGCGCGCGCAATTTTGCTGATTCTTTCACTGGCTGCGCATGGCATTTTGTCGAAAATGATTTATGCGTTTCCGCCTGATGGTACAGCGCTTGCTGACGCACAATCTGCAGGGAAGTTGATGTACTACGGAGGAGAAATCGTCGATGCCTTTTTGATTGGCCTTTTTTGCTGGAAATGGTACAACGCTGCACGTCCTCGACAATTGTTGAAGGAAATCTGAGAAAAATAAAAAAGGCTATGGCTGCAGTTTCTAGAAGCTGCGGCCATAGCCTTTCGTTATTCGTATTTTCCCTTCAGCGGGACAAATCGAACATAATTTAAAGTAGTGGTCGTCAATTTTTCTTGTTCATTTTTTTCTACGAGTTTCAATTTCTGAACCAAGGCGCTGCCGATCGGAATCAGCATTTTCCCGCCCGGCTTTAATTGGTCGACTAACTCTTGCGGCATTTCGGAGGCGGCAGCAGTCACCATGATCCGGTCAAAAGGCGCCTTTTCTTTCCAGCCTGCACTGCCGTCATCCAATTTGAAATGGATATTTTGGAAACCGGCTTTTTGGAGGCGTTCTTTTGCTCGCGTGTGTAATTCTTCGATTCTTTCTACGGTGTAAACCGTTTTTGAAAACTCAGCGAGCAATGCCGTTTGGAATCCGGAACCGGTGCCGATTTCAAGAACCACAGAATCCTTTTGGAGATCTAATGCCAGCGTCATTTCCAACACAAGGGAAGGCTGGGAGATTGTCTGTTCATACCCAATGGGAACCGCCTCATCCAGGTAGGCTGCTTCTTTATGGATGTCCATAAAGAAACTCCTGTCCAATTCACGGAAATAAGATTGAATCTTTTCTTTACGGCCTTCTTCCATAGCGCTCACTCACTTTCCAAAAGTGGAGTCCGATCATGAAAAACAGCTAGCAGCCTGTACTTTATATCCTTATTTTAATAAAAAGCAGCAGAATTGCCTAATCCGATTACTTGGTTTTCTTCGAATTGGCGATGGTTGAGGCTAGGCGGTCAATGACCGGCACTGTGCTGGATTTGGTATTCTGGGTCAGGATGGAATAAGTCAGCCATTCGCCGTCTTTTGTTTTGACGTAGCCTGAAAGGGCGCTGACATTATTCAAACTTCCGGTTTTGGCAATAACATTGCCTTTCGCTGCGCCTGTCGTCAAACGCTGGCGCAATGTGCCGCCGACAAATCGTTCTTTCGCTCCTGCGACTGGAAGGCCTTTTAGGTAGCTATCATACCAAGGTTCAGAACGGACATGGATCAGCAATTTACTTAATTCTTTTGAAGTGGTTTTATTGGCATGGGACATTCCGGAAGCATCTTCGAATTTCCATTTGCTTGTATCCAAGCCGATGGAAGCCCCGTATTCACGCATTACTTTCAGGCCTGAATTCCAACTGCCATCTCCATAAACTTTCTTGCCCATTTCTTTCGCCAATACTTCGGCATGGGTGTTGTTGCTGAGTTTTAAAAATGGTACCATCAATTGTTTTAGGGGCATTGAATTTTTGGTCAATAAAACACGTGCATTCGATGGAGTCTTGCCTGATACCGTTTTAGAAGTGGCAACAAAACGGATCCCTTTTTCTGAAAGTGATTTTTTAAAGACATCCAATGCATAAGCGGTTGGATTTGAAACAGCTATCCATTCTTTTGTCCCGTCATTGCCAATGGGGGCATTCCCGGTAATGATTACTTTTTTTGTGCCATGTTGGCGCTCGATTTTTAAAGTATTGCGGGATCCTTTGGCAACTGTTTTGGATTTATTGATGATCTGAACGACATTTGTTGCAGGAGTTAAAGTAATTTTTGCCGGTTTTCCTTGGCTTGATGCTTTCGCGTGCACAATGACCGATCCGGTATCATAATCGGTATTTGGCGATAAGCTCAACGCAGAGATTTGGGCAGCGTAATAATAGGATTCATCTTCTTTTGAAATTCCGGGAGACAAGCGGACGGCGTCATACCAGGTGTCATCGCCGATTACATGGCCGGATAAACGTTTGACTCCGCGTTTGGAAAGTGTAGAAGCAAAGGCATCAAAATCTTTTTTCAAAAGAGTCGGATCCCCTTGTCCGCGAAGATAGAGATTGCCGTATAAAGTTCCTTTTGAAACAGAGCCATTTGTCAAAACTTGTGTAGTGAAGCGGTGATTTTCACCGAGTGTTTCCAAGGCGGCAGCGGCCGTCAAGGTTTTTAAAGTGGAAGCTGGTGTGACCAATTGATTCGGATTTTTTTCATATACGACTTCACCTGTTGCTGCATTCTGAACCGTGACGCTATGGGTAACACCCTTTAAGCGAGTGTCTTTCAAGACGAAAGCAGCAGAACTTTGAAGTGAAGAGTATGGGGAAGCTGCATCAGCGGATGGAGCCGTAAATGCGGACCCGCTCAAGAAAACAGCAAAAGCGACAATTCCGGCCATGAATTTTTGTTGGATTTTCATATTTTCCTCCTAAAATTTCTTTAAATTTATTCCATTTTATCATTAAATTATCAGATAATACTGTAATGATTAAATTTTTTTGTAAAATACATCCAAACTTTTCAATTGAGTATCAATATGTTCTAATGAAAGCAATTGAGGAGGTAGAGCAATGGCCGAAGAATTGACAATTCGAATCATTGAACAAGGATTGAGAAAGTAAAACGGCAAATGGAGCAGAAGATAGGCGAAGAAATTGAGACCGATATTGCGGCTTTCACTGATTTTACATTGGCCGAAGAACGGCATCAGAAATACTATTTAAAGCGTTATCCGAAAGCGATGGAGCAATTAGCGCCTTTATATCCAGATGTTGGACTGCTGGCCGATTCTACGTTTGCAGCCCGGCTGAACGGCTTTGTCAAAGGCTTCGGAAATCGCCAAAATCTTAAATCAGAGATTACGGGGTGGAATATTGCTCCTGAATACCAGGAAATCCTGATCAATAAATTGATGGCAATGAAATGGTGAGGAAAAGGGCTGTCTGATACGTCTCTATTTGACTTATCAGACAACCCTTTTTTCTCGCTTATTTATTATTGGGCACGCGATGTTATTTGGATTTTGCGGGTAAACAAAAGGAAAGGAGTTAGAATGAGAAGCCGAGGAGGAGGAAGATGGACTTTCTACCCCATGATTACGCAGTAATTGCAGGGCGGCTGCTGCTGGCGGCTTTACTGAGTGGAATGATTGGTGTGGAACGGGAGTCCAAACAACAGGCAGCTGGGCTGCGCACCCACCTGCTCGTTGGAACCGGATCCTGTTTAATGATGATTTTGTCCGTAACGGGTTTTGATGTATTTATCCAAAATGATGACGGGGCGATCCGCTATGATCCCTCGAGGATTCCTTCCTATGTAATCAGCGGAATCGGATTTTTAGGAGCAGGGACCATCATTGTCCAGCGGGGATCGGTTAGAGGATTGACCACTGCTGCATCTATTTGGGTTGCGGCTGGATTAGGGCTTGTCATAGGCATCGGCATGTACTATGTCGCTCTTTTAGCAACAGTTATCGTATTGATTACGTTGTATGTTCTGGAGAAATTGGAAAAAAAGTATTTTTCGTTTCACCGCCAAAAAGAGATATTAATCATTGCTGAAGATCGGGAAGACACCTTCAAGGAAATCAGTGATTTGTTTGAAGGCAGCGGGATTCCGATTCTCGATTTTCAAATTGAGTCCATCGAAGCTTATAGCGACAGAAAAGTTTCAAGCTATATCATCATTATTACCGAAGGGCAGCTTAAAAAAGAAATGGAAGTCATAAAAGCATTGCAGCGATTGGGTTTTGTTTCCCATATAAAAATTTAAGAACGGAAAGAATTTGGCTGTGAATGAAAATTCATAGCCTTTTTAGATTGATTTATTTTGAAATCTGTTCTATTATTTATATAACAACTGTTCTAATGAAAATAGAACAAAGAGGTGGAAAAATGTTTATTGAAATTGAGCCGGACTCGGCTATACCCATTTATCTTCAATTGGCCCAACAAATCATGGAAGGCATCGCGAGAGAAGAATTGGCCCCTGAAACACCGCTGCCTTCAGTACGGGCTTTTGCAGCGGACTTAAGCATGAACATGCATACGGTAAATAAGGCATATCATTATTTGGAAGAGAAAAAGATGATTGAAATTATTCCGAAGAAGGGTGTTTTCATTCACAAAGACGCAGTGCGCTCAGCTACTGCCGAAGAGAAAATTCGCATGGAGGAAGAATTGCGGCCAATTTTAGCGGAAGCTCTATGCCTTCAAATAAGCCGGGAAGAGTTGGCTGCGATGATAGAGAAGATGGTAAGGGAAATAAGGGAGGGGTCTAAATGACAATAGTTTTGATGATTTCCATTCTGGTATTGCTTACTGGGATTCAAGCGTTTATGCCTTATTTGGTGAGGGCTACGGAGGTTTTTGGCATTTATGTTCCGGAGCCTTATCATCAGCAAAAAGTTCTCAACCGGTTAAAAAAGAATTATAGCGGCTTGGTTCTGGCAGGCGGGCTGCTAGCTGCTGTTTTTTATGTATTAGCGGTGAATTTCTTGAATGTTCAAGAAGGGCAGGCAGTCATATGGGGAGTTGGGCTGCAGTTAGGCCTCTTGACATTCAGCATGGCTCTTTATTTCAAAAATCATTTGAAAGTGAAGAAAGAAAAACAGGAACAAGGATGGGTACTTGGAAAAAAAGAGAAAGTCATTGTGGACCTTCAGTTCCGCAACGATCTGGAAATGGTGTCGGGCATCGCTTTTTTGCTGCCTATGCTTATCACAATCGGATTAATCGCTTTGACTTTAACGGTCTACAGCCAATTGCCTGAACAGATACCGGTCCATTGGGGAGCGGATGGCAAAGCGGATCGTTTTTCCGATAAAACCATTTTCTCCAGTATTTCGATGCTTTTGATCCTGCTCATTATGCAAGGGCTCTTTTATTTCATCAACCAAGCAAGAAAAACAAGCGGCTCAAAAATTCGGGCCACTCAAAAGGTTCAATCCCGCAAAAGGGAGTTGGCCTCCCGGAAATACGGAAGCTGGCTCCTATTCGTCACTTCTGTGGGCGTGACGCTTTTACTCGGAAGCCTGCAGCTATCCCTTATCTATCCGGAACTTGGCAGTTCGCTCTGGGTGATGGCGATGACCATCGGATTCACGATTCTTGTTTTAGCCGTAACTGCTTTTTACACGATAAAAGTAGCCAAGTTCTCTGCAAGTCCTGCGGCCGGGGCAAGCAATCCGGATATTATAGATGCAGACAGCGACCGACACTGGAAAGCAGGCATCTTTTACGTCAATAAGGAAGATCCATCAATCATGGTGGAAAAGCGGTTCGGCATCGGCTGGACAGTCAATTTAGGAAATCCGAAAAGCTGGATGATTCTGTTTGTGCCATTAACTGCTATTTTACTCATTGCTTTTTTAATTTAATAAATGAATGTTGATGATAGAGAAAGGAAGGCGGCTTATGGATCAATCGACTATTGTATTATTGCTTTTGCCTATATTACTTATTCAAATCGGATTAATGATTTTCACATTAATCGACTTGATTAAAAATCCGAATCCAAACGGTCCGAAATGGATGTGGGCTATTCTCATCGTTGTTGTGAATATCATCGGGCCCATTTTGTACTTAGTGATCGGGAGGCGGAACTATTGACAATTTTAGAAGTGCAGAATTTGACTAAAAGATACGGGGAACAGCTTGCGGTAAGCAATCTTTCTTTTGTTTTGGAGGAAGGGACAGCAACGGCATTGATCGGCCCGAATGGTGCCGGGAAAACCACGGCTTTGTCTATGCTGGCCGGGCTGCTTCGGGAAACAAGCGGGTCGATCAAATGGAATCGGGAATCGGGTGTTGGCTTCTTGCCACAGCATCCGCATTTCTTCCCTTGGATGACGGCGCTTGAATTCATGGAAATGGCTGCGAAGCTGAGTGGAGTGGATTCGAAAAAGGCTTTAGCGCAATCGAAAAAAACACTGGAATTCGTCGGTTTGGGATCGGTTCAACACAAAAAGACCGGCACATTTTCGGGCGGGATGAAACAGCGGCTTGGCCTGGCGCAGGCGATTGTGCATGAACCGAAGCTATTATTGCTGGATGAGCCGGTATCTGCTCTAGACCCGACTGGCCGCCGGGAAGTTATGGATTTGTTGAAATCTTTGCAGCCCGATACAACGATTCTTTACTCCACCCACATTTTGAACGATGCGGAACAAATGACCGATCAACTGCTTTTTATGCAGCAAGGAAAATTAGTTGAACAAGGGTCTTTAGCGGAAGTGAAAGAGAGGTACGCGGAACCGTGCATTCGAATCCGTTTCCAGACAGCCGCACAAGCTTCAGCATTTGCTGGGTTCACTTCATTGCCGGCGAGCTTGAATGGCTCGACGTTAGAGCTGGCTACTGGAGAAAATGGTGGTGCGGCTATGAAAAAAGTGTTGGCAAAGCTCGCTGAAAACGCAGAAGGCGTAGTCGGGGTGGAACAGAAGATGGTTTCATTGGAAGAAATTTTCATAAAGGTGGCGGGCGGAAGATGAATCAATTCGGTATTTTATTTCATAAAGAATGGCGAGAAAACCTCCGCAGTTATAAGATTTTCTGGATACCGATTGTTTTCATCCTTTTTGGGATTCTCGAGCCTGTCACAAATTATTTTTTACCGCAATTACTGGATTCACTCGGCAATTTGCCAGATGGTGCAGTCATCGAATTGCCGGTGCCAAAGCCTGAAGAAATTCTGCAGGCGGTCATTGGTCAGTATCAGCTGATCGGGATGGCTATATTGATCTTAGCTTACATGGGGACGATAGCGGGCGAAAGAAGGAGCGGGACAGCCACTTTGCTTTATGTAAGGCCGCTATCTTTCCGGGATTATTTCTTGAGTAAATGGCTTATGGCAAGCATCACCGGAATTGTCAGCGTTTGGCTTGGGTTATTGGCTGCATATTACTATACTTTCCTCCTATTTAACCAAGTGGAAATCATTCCTTTCTTGCAATTTGCAGGAACTTATAGCATCTGGATTTTAGTGGTTGTGACGATAGTGCTCGCAGCAAGTGCTGCCATGCCTAATGCCGGACTCGCGGCAGCCGTTTCCTTAGCTCTTGTTTTTTTCATGCAAATCGTAGACAGCCTGGTCGGAGCTTACTGGACATTTTCGCCGATGAAAATCCCGGCTTATGCAGTGCAATGGCTGAACGGGAAACCGGATCTGAGCGATTACTGGTGGACACTTGGCATTGCTTTTGCTTTTATTCTTGCCTTACTCTTCTTCGGAACTTGGATGGCGAAAAAGAAAGCTTCAACTGCAAAAGTTTGACGGCATACGCCGCAGCAAATAGCTGCGGTTTTTTGCATCTGATCTGGAAGCCGATAAAGACTGGAATCTGCAGCTGGCCATTTCAAATTCGAAATCCGCTGCTGCTATCTGTTATGATGAAAAAAAGGGGCGAAAAAATATGCTTCATCACGTAGAAATCAATGTATCCGATTTGACAAAAGCACGGGAATTCTATGAAGTTTTTTTGCCGGATTTAGGCTACAAGCTTTATCAGGAATGGCCAGAAGGTTTTAGTTATCGAATGGGTAAGACCTATGTGGTATTTGTCCAAACTGAAGAAGCTTTTTTGCCTGGAGGCTACCACCGGAAAGCGACTGGCTTAAATCATTTGGCGTTTCACGCGGATTCAAGAGGCCATGTAGATGCATTAACGGAGAAAGCCAGGAAAATGGGCTTTCGCATTTTATATGAAGACCGCCATCCGTTTGCCGGAGGACCGGACTATTATGCCGTATTTATAGAAGCGCCGGACCTAATGAAGTTCGAAATCGTGGCGCCTGAATGAAAAAAGAGAGAAAATGACTGGTACGAAAAGGAACCTAACCATTCGGCCAACCGTGAATAGAGGTTAAAATATGAAAAAATTAGGTGCTTTATTAGTTGTGCTGCTCCTTCTATGGGGCTTTATTTGGGTTAATAATAATTGGATCCAAACGACAGAATTCACCATTGAATCGGACAAGCTGCCAGGAGCTTTTGACGGTAAAAAAATTGTTCAAATTTCCGATTTGCATAACGCCAATTTTGGCGAGGGGCAGTCGTCTTTAATTGAAAAAGTGGAAGCGGCCAAACCCGATGCCATTTTCCTGACGGGCGATTTGATCGACAGCAATCGCTATGATTTGGATACGAGCTTAACACTTGTAGATGCCTTGGTTGAAATGAGCGAGGTCTATTATGTTCTTGGAAATCATGAAGTGGCAGTGAACAAAATCGATGAAATTACGGAAGCGCTGGAACAAAGAGGCGTCCATGTATTGATGGACGAATCGATGGACTGGGAAGTGGAAGGCGAATCTGTCCAGATTGCCGGCATCAATGACCCGTTGCTCGATGTTCAGCAACCAGAACAGGACTTTACCCGAAGTGCACTGGCAGAAGCCGGCATCGATGAGCGGTTTACACTCTTATTGGCACACCGTCCGGAAATGTTCAGTATTTACGTTGAAGAAGAAATTGACTTAGTATTTGCAGGGCATGCGCATGGCGGTCAGATCCGTTTCCCAGGCCTTGGCGGCTTATTTGCACCGGGTCAAGGATGGTTCCCGACCATGACAAAAGGGATTTTCGAAGAACAGTCGACGCGACTGGTCTTAAGCCGCGGTCTAGGCAATAGCGGTTTCCCGGTACGGATTTTCAATTTGCCGGAAATTATCGTGGTCACTTTGGAGAAAGCTTAGTGCTTGCCCTATTTTGCCGGAATTCCAAACTTTACATTATTGAAAACTCCATCAAATAAAAGCGTGCTATAATCGGATTGAAAATGGAATTCCATGAGCAGCAAGGAGGCGTTTGTCATGATAAAAAAGAAAGAAGTATCGCTTCATCCTTACTCATCAAAAGTGGCTGTCACGTATGACTTGCCATCCGATCAGCTTGAATTTACCGGTCTTCCCCAAGACATCATTGAACGGGATGCGGAAAATCCGCTAAAGCATTTAATCATCATCAAAGCGCGTGATGAAGTGGCTGGATTTTTCGAGCTTGATGAATCCGATGACCGAAAAAAATACTCCAATAATCCCAGGGCTTTATTGCTTCGCGGCTATTCAGTAAACCCTAAATTCCAAGGCAGGGGAATCGCTACAGGCTCAATTTACGCCCTCCCGGAATTTATAAGAAAAGAATATCCGCAATTTGATGAAATTGTGCTCGGTGTGAATGCGCGGAATCTTGCGGCGCAGCGGGTTTATGAGAAAGCCGGATTTGAGGATACCGGCCGGCGCTTGATGCGTTCAAAAGGTGAGCAAATTGTTATGTGTCTAAGAGTTGAACAAGCCACTGAAAGTGCTTGATAAAAAGAAGGGCTGTCCACAAGTCGAATAACGACTTACCGGACAGCCCTTTTTTATGCAGCGAAGTATAAATGTTTATGCAAACTGCATCCAGGATTAAAGGAAGAATTACAAGACGGGCATTCAGAACGGCATTCCAAATACTCCGTAATACTCAATTCGTAGCCGCAGCTGCCGCAAAGAATCGCTTTTTCATGAAAAAGCTCCAAAGGCCATACTTGATGTTGGCCGCATCCGACCGCTTGATGGCATTCAAAGCAAGGGTAGTAGATTCCGCAGCAATAAAATTTAATGGCAATGCGGTCTACTTCTGAATGGTAATGCCGACAGCGGGTTTCGGGGTCTACATCCAATCCTTTTACAGTCATTTCGTGTGTCATTCTTTTCACCCCTTTTTTCAAAAAAATTTTCAATATAATCGGATTCCTCTTTTAATTATGTTACCCTTATAACGACAAATAATCGAATCAAATTCTTCGGGGCAAGGTGAAATTCCTTACCGGCGGTGAGCAGGAAACTGTAAGTCCGTGACCCGATCTTTAAGCAAATGTAAGCTGCAGGCATCCCCGCCTGAGTTTTTGCATCGCCCAGCTCCGGCATTCGCCGGTTTCGGACATGCACGTTTGCTGTCGTTGAAAAGCGGTGGAGCTGGTGAAAATCCGGCACCGACAGTGAAAGTCTGGATGGGAGAAGAATTTGAAGGCTTATTTTGTTATGCACTTTTTTTATAAATAGCTTACATTTTCATTTCGCAGCCAAGAAATGAAGCTTATTTAGTGTACGCTTTTTACGGTGCCGATTAAAAAGTGTATTTTACCCTCTCTTGTTTTTCCTTTCCTTGCCACCCGACAGCCCCTTGGTGGAAAGAATCCAATTTAGCAACATCGAAAGGGTGTCTCTGACACCAAAGAACCCAGCATATCAGAAATACAGGTGTTTTTTTGGTATGCACAAAAATAGGCCAGCGTATGGCCAAGCGTTAAAAGAGGAGCGTGATGCATTTGTTTACCGGGATTGTAGAAGAAGTCGGAAAGATCTCTTCCGTTCAGTCCAAATCGCAATCATTGGAACTGGTGATTTCCTGTTCGTTGATTTTAGAAGATATGAAGCGGGGCGACAGTATAGCGGTCAACGGAGTCTGCCTGACGGTTTCAAGTTTTGCCCATCAGTCATTTACTGCCGATGTCATTCCAGAGACTTTCAAATCTTCGGCGCTAAAAGAGCTGGCAAGCGGTTCACCCGTTAATTTAGAACGGGCGATGCCGGCAAATGGACGATTTGGCGGCCATTTCGTCAGCGGCCATATTGATGGGGTCGGCAAGATTCGAGCTGTTAGAAAAGAAGCGAATGCTTGGACAAAAGAAATTGAGATAGAGCCCGCATTGATGAAATACATGATGAATAAAGGTTCGGTTGCAATTGATGGGACTTCTTTGACTATTTTCGGATTAGGAGCTCGGTCGATTATCATCTCCTTAATTCCGACGACCCAAGAAGATTCAGTGCTTGGCAATAAAGGAATCGGTGCACAAGTAAATATCGAATGCGATTTGCTCGCGAAATATACAGAGCGAATTCAACAGACTGCGCCTAAAATGACGCGTAATTGGTTAGCTGAAAATGGATTCTAATGGAGGTGGAAGTCTTGTTCTATAAAGTTGAAGAAGCCGTGAGTGATTTGAAAGCAGGAAAAGCTGTGATTGTGATTGATGATGAAAACCGTGAGAATGAAGGTGACTTTATTGCCTTGGCTGAATTTGCTACACCTGAAATCATCAATTTAATGGCTGCCGAAGGAAGAGGCTTAATCTGTGCTCCGATTGACGAATCAATTGCGGCTCGATTAAACATGCCCTTGATGACGGATGAAAACACAGATGAGTTTGGAACTGCATTTACGATCAGCATTGACCATAAAGAAACGACAACCGGCATCAGTGCCTTTGAACGTTCCCATACGATTAAAAGTTTGGCGGATCCATCGGCGCAAGCGCGCGACTTTAACCGGCCCGGCCATGTATTCCCGTTGATTGCCAAAAGCGGCGGGGTGCTTACCCGTACCGGACATACTGAAGCGGCAGTGGATTTAGCGAAACTCGCCGGTTCTGTTCCGGCTGGCGTCATATGCGAAATCTTGAAACCAGATGGTACGATGGCGCGTGTCGATGATTTACAGGAAGTGGCCGAACGCTTAGGGCTGGGAATTTTGACGATTGAATCATTGGTTGCATATCGCAAAGAACGCGAAATGGCCATTTAAAAAATATGCTGAGTGCGATAAAAAATTTACATTAGCGATTGCTGATATTAAAAAGGAGTAGATAGAATGGCTGTACATTACGAAGGTTATTTGAATGGTGAAGGATTGCGGATCGGAATAGTGGTGGGGCGCTTTAACGAGTTCATTACAAGCAAATTGCTGAGCGGCGCAGAAGATGCGCTAAAGCGCCACGGAGTGAATGAAGATGATGTAGCGGTTGCTTGGGTACCGGGTGCTTTCGAAATTCCGCTTGCAGCGAAGAAAATGGCGCAAAGCGGAAAGTACGATGCGATTATCACGCTCGGAACGGTTATTCGCGGCGCAACGCCCCATTTTGACTATGTCTGCAGTGAAGCAGCGAAAGGAGTTTCTAGAGTTAGTGACAACGCAGGAATTCCGGTCATCTTCGGCGTCTTGACGACCGATTCGATTGAACAGGCGATTGAACGGGCTGGCACAAAAGCTGGGAATAAGGGCTGGGAATCGGCTGCAGGCGCGATTGAAATGGCTAACTTGATGAAAAAATTGTCATCTATATAAGTTGAACTAATAACTTTTCCCTGTCGATATTACGCAAAACAGCTGCGCTTGCCGCGGGCTCGCGTTCGCCTGGAGCGATTTCATCGCACTACAATTAATTTAGTTCAACCTATATAGGCTCCGGAGCTTTTGCTCCGGAGTTTTTTTGTAGTCAAGACTGGTTTTGAAATAGCTTAGGAAACTAAATAAGGGGAAAGGGGATGGTAAGAGACTATTGAATGGAGGTCAAGGCAATGGCTTATGTCGATATTGGCACAAAGTTATTTTTTGGATTGATCGCTTTATTGGTGGTTACCCGGCTGCTGGGCAAAAAGGAAATGTCCCAGCTGACGCCTTTTGATTTTATCTATTCGATTGTATTGGGCGGTATTTTAGAAGAAAGCATCTACGATGACAAAGTTTCAAGTTTGCATGTGTGGTTTGCGGTAGCGGTATGGGGTGCTATGCTTTTCACTATTGAAAAACTATCTCAGAAGTACGATCGGATTCGCGTCTTGCTAAAAGGAGAATCCTCTATTTTAATCCGCGATGGAGAATTCAATATCAAAGAATTGAATAAGAATCATTTGGAAATGGAGCAATTGCGCGTCATGCTCCGCCAACAAGGCGTCTTCTCGCTGCGGGAAGTGCGGGATTTATACCTGGAACCTGGAGGCACCGTTAGTTTAAGGAAATATCCAGAGTTCGGCGAAGTGACTCCTGCTATGATGGAGTTGAAAGTGAAAGACGAAGCATTGAATTTTTTATTTATCGATGAGGGAAAAATGAATGAAGAGATTTTAAGGTATGTTGGAAAATCACCAGAGTGGCTGTACGATGAGTTGCAGAAGCTTGGCTACTCCACTGTGAAGGATATTTTATATGCTGAATGGTCCCAAACAGACGGATTTTTCATTAAGACCTATAATGAGGATAAAGACGATGTTAAAAAAGGGAATTAGGAGTGAGGGGCATGGGGAAAGTGATTTATCTAGTCAGGCATTGCCAGGCAACAGGGCAGGCGCCTGAAGCCTTGTTAACAGGAGAAGGTGAAGGGCAAGCACGAGAATTGGCCGGTTTTTTTAAGGGAAAGAAGGTTTCGCATATCATTTCGAGCCCTTTCACGCGGGCCATTCAATCGATTGAACCGACTGCTGACACCCTGGGGATTCAAATTGAAATTGACAGCCGGCTTTCAGAGAGGGTGCTCAGCACTGAGAATTTACCCGACTGGATGGAACGTCTGGAAGAATCATTTGGCAATTTGGATCTGAAGCTCATGGGGGGAGAATCTGGAAACGAAGCCATGGCAAGAGGGCTGGAAGTGGTGGCGAATGCGCCAGATCGTGCCATTCTTGTTTCTCATGGAAATTTAATCGGCTTATTGTTAAAAAATATGGATGAAAGCTATGGGTACAAAGAATGGCAGCAATTATCTAACCCCGATGTCTATGAAGTTAATAGGAAAGCAGGCAGCATCAAGCGCATATGGAGTTGAATAATTAAAATGAAACATTTAAGGCATTCATTCGTTAAGTAAAAGGAGGTGATTTGAATGATGAAACCCCGTAATTTTTCCTATATCTTGATATTTACTTTGCTATTGCTGAAAGTAATCGCTTTTCGTGTACTGATTTTTGACACACGCTCTATTGTCCACATCATTTTCGTGGAATTTCCAATGTGGGCATTTGCATTAGCCATTTTGCTTTTGATTGTGAAAAAACGGGTTTGGTTGGCTGTTGGAATTTATAATTTTATTGTTTCCGTCATCTTTTTTGCGGTGACTCTTTACATTCGCTATTATTCTACGATTCCATCCTATTATGATCTGCAGCAGACCACTCAATCGGCTTCTGTCGGGCACACCATTGCCTTATTAGCCAATCCTTACGACTTTTTATTCTTCCTGGATTTAGTAATCGTCTTCATGCTGGCGAAACGGTGGGAAGCGCCAAAAAGAGATGCGCTGATGAAACATTCAACTATCGGGATTGCAGCTATATGCCTGATCAGCACAGCATATGCATTTAAGCAGCCCATTATCGACGTTTCTTTTTTCGCAAAAGAAAACGGCTATATCCAATCCCAGCTCGTTCAAATGTACCAACGGGCAAATGAGACAGCTCATGCATCTTCTACCGAGTTGACCGCAAAAGAATTAGAAGAGCTGAAAGGGAATGAATACGTCCCAGTCAACGCTCACGAAACGTTTGGGTTAGCAGAAGGCCGGCATCTGTTCATGATTCAAGTGGAATCTTTGCAAAATTTCATGATCGGCCAAACTTTGGATGGACAGGAAATTACGCCGAATTTAAACGGATTGATCACCGAAAGCGCTTATTTCTCGAATGTTTTTCAGCAAATCGGAGCGGGGACCACATCTGACGCCGAATGGATTGCGAATACGGGGCTTTACGCAGAGGGCATGGTTCCGACCGTTAATAGCTTAAATGGAAAAGAGGCCGTGTCGCTTTCCAGAATACTGAGAGATGAGGGGTATGGCTCAGCAACTTACCACGCTGACGATCTGGGCTTCTGGAATCGGAATGTTCTCTATCCGGTGCTCGGATACGAAGAAGTGTATTCAAGCGAAGAAATTCCCGATACGGAAGAAGTAGGATACGGCCCTTCGGACGAAGTGCTATTTGATTTTGTATTAGAAAAATTGCCCGGGCAATTAAAAAAGAATGAGCGATTCTATTCGAATATCGTCACTTTGACGAGCCACACACCGTTCGTATTGCCTGAAGAGATGAACTATTTGGATTTACCCGATGCTTATATCGATACGTATACAGGGAATTATTTACAATCGATTCGCTATGCTGATGAACAGATTGGCAATTTTATCAGCGATTTAAAGAAATCCGGACTTTATGACGAATCGCTGATTGTTGTATTTGGTGACCATTCAGGGCTGCACGGGTCTCCTGTAACAGAAGAAGATGAATTGCTGCTTGAAGAATTTATCGGCCATCCTTATACGATGAAAGACCGTTTTACGATTCCCCTCGTAATGGCTGGAGGCAATTTATTTGAAGGGCATCAAATGACACGTTTAGGCGGCCAAGTGGATATTATGCCAACGATTTTAGCGCTGCTTGGAGTTGATGCTGATACCCCGCTGATCGGCCATAACCTTTTCGAATATAAGAAAAACCTTTTAGGGATGCGCTACTATATGCCCGGCGGATCATTTATTCAGTCTGAGCAATTGTATAAAGCGGCCGGAGCAAGGCTTCCTGATACAATGTATGATATGAAGACGATGGACGAACGTGCGAAAAACAGCGCCACCAAAAAACATAAGAAAAATGCCTTGGAAATCTTGAAATACAGCGACAGTTTATTGAACCCGTATATCGAAAAGTAAATGAGTAGGCGGCAAAGAGTGAATTGTTTATAATATGGAGTAAACATGGGAAAAGGGGGACTGGACAGTGGTCAGAGAATTTGAAGAAGAAGTAAACCGCATGATGGACCAAATGTTTGAAAATGAAATGAAAAAAGTGAATGACTTATTGGATCAGGAATTGCTCATTTCGCTGATTGGAGAAGTCAACGCCGGAAAATCTTCTACGGTCAATAAAATAATCGGTGAAGATATCGCGAGCACGAATCCGATGCCAGGCGAAACGGTGAGCGTCGATCCTTATAATATTCGCGGACTGGAGAATATCAAGTTCATGGATACCCCTGGACTTAATGATCCGAACGATGAAAATCCGAAGAAAACGCTTGAGTTTGTCCAAAAATCCGATGTTGTACTGTTCTTTTTAAACGCGGCAGGCACGGTTTTCTCGGACAGCGAGAAAGAAAAATTTATGGGCATCGAAAAGCATAACAAAGACATACTAATTGTTTTGAACAAAATTGATGCGGCGGAGAACATTCCGTCAATCGTCCAATTTGTTAAAAACCATACGAACAATAAATATAAAGTCATTCCGATTTCTTCAAAGACCGGAGAAAACTTGGAAACCTTGAAGAAGGAAATTCTTTTTTTGCTCGAAAAGAAGGGTAAAGACCTGCTCTTCGCCAAAAGCATGAAAGAAAAATCAGCCGCAGCGAACCGCTGGATCATTGGATCAGGCGTTTCGGCAGGCGTAATTGGTGCTTCTCCGATTCCAGGATCCGATGTCATTCCGTTGACCTCCTTACAAGTAGGGATGATCATCAAGTTATCGAAGCTCTATGATAAGCCATTGACGAAAAAAGCGGCAAAAGACATGATTGTCATCACTGCCACTCAAACAATCGGACATACAATTTATCGGCAAGCGCTGAAATTCATTCCGGGTGCGGGTTCCGTTATTGGTGGAACTGTGGCATCCGCTATGACGCTTGCACTCGGCTACGGTGTGAAGTATGCCTATGAAAATAATATTGCCATCGACTACGACATGATCGGCGATTTGTTCCAGAAATACAAGAAACGCGAAAAAAATGCTTGATGGTTTAAACCGCTTCTCCTTGAAGCGGTTTTTCATTTGCGCAGGTTCCGTTTCACTTGCGCCTTTTCTGAATGTGATTTACTTTTATAAAAACAGGCTGCGGAGGTAAGATATGAAAATTTTGGTGGTGGAAGATAACCCGAGCGTCAGTTCGATGCTGGATTTGTTTTTCTCAAAAGAAGGAATAGAAGGCAGTTTTGCTTCAGACGGGTTTGAAGGATACCGGATGTATACCGAAAACAATTATGACTTGCTCATCCTCGACTGGATGCTTCCGGGAATGGACGGCATTACCCTTTGCCGCAAAATTCGGGAACAGGGCGATGCGGTGCCAATCATTATGCTGACAGCGAAAGACAGCGAATCGGATCAAGTGATCGGGTTTGAAATGGGGGCGGATGACTATGTGACGAAGCCGTTCAGTCCATTAACTTTAATGGCGCGCATCAAAGCGGTGACAAGGCGTTCACTGAAAAATGAACAGGTTCATGTGAATGTGATCAAAACCCGGCATTTTCAAGTGAATCAGGAGACGAGAGCTGTGCTGAAAGATGGCGAAGCAGTCCAAAGCCTTACGCCGAAGGAATTCGACCTATTGGTATTTTTCCTTCAGCATCCAAAGCAAGTGTTCAGCAGGGAGCAATTGCTTGAACAAGTATGGGGGTATCAATATTACGGAGATGAACGGACCGTGGATGTCCACATTAAAAGGCTCCGTAAAAAAATAGCGGGTGGAGAAGGGCTTTTCCATACGGTTTGGGGAGTTGGCTATAAATTTGAAGAATTTGCGGATTAAGTACTTTTATCAGCTAATTGCCAGCCACCTGAGCATTCTTCTCATCGCATTTTTGATTTTAAGCCTGTTATTTGTCCGTTATGTCGAAGACTTTGCCTATCAGGACAAAGCTGAAGAACTGG
This sequence comes from Planococcus alkaliphilus, assembly GCF_057031095.1. Lineage (NCBI taxonomy): Bacteria > Bacillati > Bacillota > Bacilli > Caryophanales > Caryophanaceae > Planococcus > Planococcus alkaliphilus. Next base: position 3,159,421 of record NZ_CM168060.1, on the reverse strand, counting down.
AAAGCTACGGGCAGCAAATTCTCCAGGCGCTTGATCAATCGCGGCCAGGAACGGGCATTCAATCTTTTGTTCCGATTCTCCGGTCGCAGAATATCGACTTCATCGTCTTTGATCAGCAAAGCCGGATTCTCTACCCGGTTTCCGGCGCTTTTCCGACAGTTGAACTGACAAGGGATGAGTGGAATGTGATTGAACAGGGCGAAACGCTTGTGGTTAAACGGGATGTTGAGCGCTTTGAAAGCACCGTCACGTTTGTCGCATTGCCATATGTCGATAGCGGGCAGTTGGTAGGGGGAGTGCTTCTTGCTTCACCGATCAGCGGCACAAGCGAAATGATCTCAGAACTCAATAAATCCCTTTTGACTACCATCCTGATCGCTTTAGCGATTGCATTGCTTTTGAGCTTATTGTTGTCTAAAATGCATGTCAGCCGACTTCAGCGGATGCAAAAAGCGACAGCGATGATCAGTGAAGGGCATTACGATGTAAACTTGCCTGAATCCAATTTTGATGAATTCGGTGATTTAGCGGAAGACTTCAATCAGATGGCCCAAAAGCTCCGGCAGTCCAGCGAGGAAATCGATCGGCTTGAAAACCGGCGGCGCCAGTTTATGGCAGATGTTTCGCATGAAATGCGCACGCCTTTAACGACAATAGCAGGGGTTATAGAAGGGCTTCGCAATAATATGATTGAGGAAGACCAGCGGGAAAAAGGAATCCGGCTTGTCAGCGATGAGACAAAACGCCTTATGCGCCTCGTCAATGAAAACTTGGATTATGAAAAAATCCGTTCCAATCAAGTTGAATTGGAAAAAGAGGAGATTGAAGCGGAAGAGCTGCTGGAAATTATTCAGGAACAGCTTGAGCTGCAAGCTGCCGAAAAGAACGATCGAATTGTGGTGGAAACGGAACCAGGCCAAATCATTTACGGGGATATGGACCGGTTGATCCAGATTTTGACGAATATTGTCAGGAACAGCATCCAGTTCACCGAAAATGGACAGATTGTTTTAAGGTCAATCCGGACGCCTGAATTTATGGAGATTGAAGTGGAAGACAACGGAGTTGGCATTGACGTTGCAGAAATCGATTTGATTTGGCGGCGCTTTTATAAATCCGATCTTTCAAGAGGCAGCGGGCAATTCGGCTTGGGCCTTTCTATCGTAAGGCAGCTTGTCACTTTACATGACGGAGATATTCAAGTGGAAAGCGAAAAAGGAAAAGGGACAAAGTTCAGTATTCAGCTTCCCCATAAAAAAGCATAAACCAGTTTTCTGTAAGAGCCCGCGAAGAAAAGCATTCCTTTTCTTCGCGGGCTCTTCAACTTTACATCTCTGTTAAAACTTCGGTCATAGTTTGTTCATAATTGCTTGGTAAAGTGTTGTTAACAGGAAAAGAAAGAGGGTTGAATATGAAACAAGCAGTATATATCGCAATCGGCGTCATCGCAGCATCAGCAATTTTTTTAATTGCCGGATTCATCAAGGGAGATTCTGAAGCGGTTGCCACAGTAAACGGCAAAGCAATTGAAAAGGACGCACTTTATGAAGAATTGGTAAAAACGGCGGGACCCGATGCATTGAACGCCATGATCACCGATGAAATTCTGGAGCAAGAAGTAGAAAAAGCGAATATAAAAGTAACCCAGGAAGAATTGAATCAGGAAATGGCTGTCTATGAAAAATCGTACGGCGGGGAAGAAGCATTAGCTGCAGCCGTGGAGTCGAGCGGAATGACCATTGAAGATTTAACAAACGAATTGGAAACCTATGTAAAAATCGAAAAACTCCTTGGTCCGGATATTGAAGTGACGCAAGAAGAAATTGAAAGCTATTTTAAAGAAAACAAGGAAAGCTTGGCACAGCCTGCTCAAGTGGAGGCAAGCCATATACTCACAGCATCGAAAGAAGAAGCGGATGAAGTAAAGGCTAAACTTGCGGCTGGCGGAGATTTCGCTGAATTGGCGAAAGAATATTCAACAGATACGGCAACCGCCCAAAACGGCGGAGAACTTGGGTTTTTCGGGACCGGCGAAATGGCAGCCGAATTTGAAGAGGCGGCATTTGCGATGAAAGTCGATGACATCAGCGATCCGGTAGAAACGGATTTTGGTTTTCACATCATTCAAGTGACTGACAAGAAAGAAGCCGCTGAAGCGACGCTCGAAGACAGCAAAGACCAAATCAAAGAACTGCTTTTCGATCAAAAGCTGAACGCGGAATATACAAAATGGATTGCAGAAAAACAAGAATCCTATGAAATTGAAAATACATTAAACTGAGGAGGAATCATTAATGGGATACTATAATTCAAGTGAACCGAAGAAAAAACGCAGCGGCTATTTTGCTTCAAGTTTTAGCGGGTTGATTGCCGGGGCGCTCCTTGTCGGGGTAGTGCTTCCGGGCTTTACAGACAATGAGCAAGCGACCGAATCAGCTGTAAACGGCACATCAACTACAGAAGCGTCTGATCATGTCCAGAATGTTTCCCAAATCGTTACAACTGACGTGACGGAAACAGTGGAACAGACTTCCGGAGCTGTAGTCGGAGTTTCCAATCTTCAGAAAGCGCAATTAAACCCTTTTATGCCGGCTGCAGATGCTGAAGCTAAAGAGGCTGGTGTGGGTTCGGGCGTTATTTATAAAAAAGACGGAGAATCTGCATTTATCGTGACAAACAACCACGTGGTCGAAGGGGCTGAACAGGTTGTAGTGACATTGGCAGATGAAACTGAATTGGAAGCGGAAGTATTAGGGACAGATGCCTGGACAGATTTAGCCGTATTAAAAGTGGCAGGAGACAGCATTAAGACAGTGGCCGAGTTCGGCGATTCTTCTGTGCTGAAAGCAGGGGAGCCGGTTATCGCAATCGGTAATCCACTCGGCCTTCAATTTTCAGGTTCGGTTACAACGGGCGTCATTTCCGGAACTGAGCGGCTGATCCCGATTGATATTAACCAAGACGGAAAAGAAGATTGGCAGTCTGAAGTCATCCAGACGGATGCTGCGATCAACCCAGGAAACAGCGGAGGTGCATTGATCAATAGCCACGGACAATTGATCGGGATCAACTCGATGAAAATCGCCCAAGACGCAGTCGAAGGAATTGGCTTAGCCATTCCGATCAATTCAGCCATTCCGATCATCGAAGATTTGGAATCGAAAGGCGAAGTGGAACGTCCTTCAATTGGCGTTGGCATACTGGACTTAGCTGATATTCCACAGCAATACCGGGAAAGTGAACTGAATTTGCCGGCTGATGTCAAGGGCGGCATCGTCGTTCAGTCTGTTGCGGATGGCTCTGGTGCGGCGAAAGCGGGAATCGAAGCGTACGACGTCATTGTTGAAATGGACGGGGAAGCTGTCAATTCAGTCATGGAGCTTCGCCAGCATTTATACAACGAAAGCGAAATTGGCGATACGTTAAAAGTGAAGGCCTACAGAGACGGGAAAATACAGGAATTTGAAGTTGAATTGACTGAAAGTCTATAAATAGAAAAAAGCTGCCGAAATCATTTCGGCAGCTTTTTTATGGCGTATTCACATTTTTTCTTCAACTATATAAGGGATTAATTGCTGAAAAGTCCCCACATATTGGAACTGATTCCCCAAATAATAATAGCTATCACAATGATGACAAAAATCACGATTCCGATTTGTATCGGACGATAGCCAGTCGTTCGAGGTTCTTGCAGCCCTTCTTTTTGAGCTGGAGGGCGTTGCATCGTTTCTTCATTTTCTTTCATGTACTTTTCTTCTTTAGGATCTTTTTCGCTCATCATATTACCTCCTCGAGTCTATCTCGTTAATAACCTAATACCCTAAACAAAGGTTTTTAATCAAAGAACTTCTCTTCTTCCTTTTCTTCGAGGCTGGTCAACTTCTTGGCAAGTTCCCGGCCGAATAAAGGAGAAGACTGAGGGTCGCGCCCTGTGAGGATTTGTTCGCTTCCCCAAACCACATATTCTTTTTCATCCGAGCCATCTGAATAATCCGCAATTTTTCTCATCTCATCTTCGAGGCTAAACGGAAGCAATCCGTCCACTTCTTTAGGCTCCATTTTATTTGGATAGCCGGTCACTTTCAATCCTTCTAAAATACCTTTGCCGTTTCTTAGCTTTGTATAGACAAGCGGCGCAGGCCCATGGCATACAGCGGATACAATGCCGCCCATATCATAGATGATGTTGATGACGGCTTGCAAATTTTCATCGTGTGCAAGGTCAAACATGGCACCGTGGCCGCCAACGATGAAGATCGCATCATAATCGCTCGCTTGAACGTCGACAATCGGAGTCGTTTTATCAGCAATTCCGCGTTCGTATAGTTCTTTGTATTTGCCGTCGGGATCGTACTCTTTGCTGAGGCTAAGCGGGTCGACTACAGGTTTTCCGCCTTTTGGTGAAGCCAGACCGACAATATGGCCTTCTTTTTCCAGTTCCAATACGGGAGCGAATAATTCTTCTGCCCACCATCCTGTAACGTAGTTATGTTCTTCGTTCACATGTCCATTGGAGAGGACTGCTAATACTTTTGCCATTATGTTTTCCTCCTCGGAGAATCTAATCTATTTCTTCATTTACCCTTTCGCAGAAAGCTGAAACGTTCAGCAGAGTCTTAGGCTTCCTGGATTTCTTGACAATGCATCAGAAGATCAAAATCGTTGACTCCCGGCAAAAAAACCAGTACGTTTGATGTGTTATCTAATTATTTGGAAAAATATAAACAGGAAAGAGGATGAGAAAATGTCAGCATTATTCACTACATCTGTAATTGCAACCGGAGGAAGATCAGGAAGAGTGGTATCTGAAGACAACATCATCGATATGCAGCTTGTTTCACCCAAAGAATTAGGAGGGCCAGGCGGAGAAGGGACAAACCCTGAGCAGCTTTTTGCAGCCGGATACTCGGCTTGCTTTGATGGCGCTTTGAATTTAGTGATCCGTAAGCAAAAAGCGGACGTATCGAGCACATCGGTTAAAGCGGATGTCCACTTTTTAAAAGACGAATCTGACGGCGGCTATAAAATTGCCGTGACCCTGAACGTATCGGTTCAAGGGGTGGACCAGGAGAAAGCGGAAGAACTCGTGGAAGCCGCTCATCAAGTATGTCCGTATTCAAAAGCGACAAGAGGAAATGTTGATGTCGAATTAAAAGTGAATTAAATTATAGCCGCACAAAAGCCGTTTGGAGATTTTAACAATTCCAACGGCTTTTTTATGTAAATCTCAAGCGGGTTTATGACTTTGAGATTAAAAGGTTAACAAAATACATTAAATGGTTTTAATAAGGAAGTGAGGGGTATTCACATAATGTGCATTTAAATTCAAGAAAGGAGGAAAAAGGATGGAGAAGGACCAAAGAGACCATGAAAAGAAATTAAAAGACGTGGAACATGAAAAAAGAGAATCCGGGAACAACAGATATACCTCTAGCGACGAAGAAAAATCCTCCATTACCGAGAGAAGGCAACCCGAAAGAAATTCTACAGAAAAGAACAGCAGTGGCAAAATAAGCGATGATCCATTTAATGCCGGAGGCAACGATTCGGATTATGATGGCGGACACCCAGCTGATGTTTCCTCAGATAAACGGTGAAAGCCGCTTAGACTCCAACTAAATCAACTCCAATTAAACCAAAATATACAGGAGGTTTTTATACATGTTCTTTCACACAGGCGAACTTCAATGCCATTCAAAACCGGACTCTCCAGATCCGGTATTTGCTAAAAAGGTCCAAGAACTGATCGGTGGGCAATTCGGTGAAATGTCCGTAGCGATGCAATACTTATTCCAAGGATGGAGCACGAGAGGCAACGAGAAATATCGTGACTTATTAATGGATACCGGTACACAGGAATTAGGGCATATTGAATTACTTGCTACGATGGTAGCCCGTTTACTAGAAGGTGCACCAGTTTATGAACAGGAAAAAGCGGCACAAGATCCAATTATTGGAGCGATTATGGGCGGTATGAATCCGCAGCATGCCATCGTTCACGGTTTAGGGGCATCTCCTAAAGACAGCAACGGTGTTCCATGGAATGCCGGCTATATTGTAGCAAGCGGTAACTTGTTGGCGGATTTCCGTGCCAATGTTAATGCGGAGTCGCAAGGACGCCTGCAAGTTGCAAGACTTTACAGCATGACTGATGATCGTGGTGTAAAAGATCTATTCTCATTCCTTATCGCACGCGACACCATGCACCAAAACCAATGGTTAGCAGCGATTAAGGATTTAGAAGCGAAAGAAGGTCCTATCGTTCCTTCAACTATACCGCCAGAATGGGAAGCGACAGAGTTCTCGCATATTCTTTATACAAATCCAGAAACAAGCACAGCTTCTCAATTGCCATGGGTCAGCCAACCGGCACCGGATGGCCATCCGATTACGGTGGAAAAACCCGCGCCTTTGAGTGGCCGCCCAGTATTAAAGCCAGCTCCTCCAGAAGCACATGATACACTTCCAGCTGAAGATATGAAATAATGGCAAAAAGACACAAGCCTCTTTTAAAAAGAGGCTTGTTTTATTATGGGAGATGAGTGGATGGCTAACGCACCATGGGCAATGAAACAGGAATGGCATCATGTAGTTTTTCTTCACTGGCCGGTTTCAGCAGAATCTTTGCGGGATAAAATACCAGAAGAGCTGGAAATAGATGGATTTAATGGGACATCCTGGATCAGCTTGGTTTTGTTCAAAGCGGAAAAGACCCGGGGCAGGTTTACGCCGCCGATTCCGACCGTGGAATCCTATAACGAATTGAATGTCAGGACTTATGTGAAATATAAAGGGCGGACAGGCGTCTATTTCTTCTCTTTAGATGCAGACAGTTTTTTAGCTGTCAAAGCTGCAGGAACAGGCGGGTTTCTGCCTTACCGCCATGCGGATATGGAATATGATCAACATAAAGGGCAGTGGGAATTCACCAGCAACAGAACACATAAAGGTTCTTTTCCGGAATCGCTACATTTAAAATTCCGTGTAGTTTCAAAGCCCATTCAATCGAATCCATTTGAACACTGGCTGACCGAACGCTATTGTTTATGGACAAAGCCGCAGAAAAACCTATTGCGCGTGGATATTAGCCATATACCTTGGAATTTGCATTATGTAGAAGGGGAAATTGAAGTCAATACGATGGCCAACTTTCTGGCGAAAGACCTGCACCAAGAAAAAGCGATTTCCCATTATGCAAAACCCGTAAAAGTGTTATTTTATCCGCCAGTAATTGAAAAATAAAAGCTGCCGAAGTATCTTCTTCGGCAGCTTTTATTTCATATTAAGATTGTCTCGGTTCATCATGGGTGGTGGTGTGAGAAGTTTCTTTGCGTTCCCATACACGCTTCGTTAGGTAGATATGGAAGAACCATTCGCCGATAGCAATAATGATTGCAGAAAAGATAGCTGGCATGATTAATGAAGATTCCGGATTCTCGATCCAGACCATCCCGAGCAGCCAGACGAGCAAGAATACAAGAACCAAATCGCCGCCTGTTGCAATTTTGTTCGAAGTTCTTGGGTAAATCACCAAATCCCCGATAAAGCCAACGACGGTTATCACGAGGCTGATTAAGAAAATATCGATCAATTCGATTCCGTAGACAAGGCCGAGTATCACAAATAATACGGCGAAGACCATCGCGAATTTCATAAGGATTGCTTCAATATATCTAAATTCTGTCACCTCCCTGCAGCGTTCTTACTTCGTTTTACCCGAAATGAAATCAAACAATCCTATAAATAACAAGTTTTTTCCAAAGAAAACCCAGTCTTCCAAGAAGACTGGGTTTTCGCGAAAGTTTAAGAAGAAATGAAGTCGCCTCCGTTGACATGAATGGCTTGCCCCGTAACGTAAGTTGAATCTTTTGAAGCGAAATAAACGTAAGCTGGAGCTACCTCAGATGGCTGGCCTCTCCGTTCCATTGGTGTATCGCCGCCATGCACACCTACTTTTTCAGCGTCGAAAGAAGCCGGAATCAACGGTGTCCAAATAGGTCCGGGAGCTACAGAATTTACCCGGATTCCTTTATCGCTTAAGCTTTGCGACAATGAACGGGTGAAAGTCGTAATGGCACCTTTGGTCGCCGAATAATCGATCAGTTCAGAGGAACCGCGATAAGCAGTGACCGATGATGTGTTAATAATCGAATCTCCTTTTTGCATATGCGGAATAGCTGCTTGGCTCAAGTAGAACATACTGAAAATATTCGTTGTGAACGTCTCCATCAATTGATCAGGTGAGATGTTCAAGAAATCATCTTGCGGGAATTGCTTGCCAGCATTATTAACTAAAACATTCAGTTGGCCAAATTCTGAAATGACATCCACGACCAGTTGGTTGCAGTTTTCAACGTCGGATACATCCGTCGCTGATTTAAAGGCTTTCACGCCGTAAGATTCGATTTCTTTCACCGTTTTTTCTGCATCTTCGTGTTCATCCAGATAAGCAATGGCGACATTAGCGCCTTCTTTAGCGAATGCGATTGCGACCGCCCGGCCAATTCCGCTGTCGCCTCCGGTAATTAATGCCACTTTCCCTTCCAGTTTGCCTGCCCCTTTATAATCTTTATCGTCATAAATAGGTTCCGGAGACATGTCATTTTCAAATCCAGGCTGTCTCTCTTGTTCTTGAGGGTCTACTTGTTCATCGATTTTTTCGAATTTATCTTCTGCCATGTAAAAGTCCTCCTTGAAATAATGTCTAATTTATTTATTCCCCAATTAGATGCGGATAAACGCCGATAGGCAAACAAGCAGGGGCAAATCAGTCCAACAAAAAAAGAGCGGCAAGCCGCTCCTTTAGTTTTCTCCTGTGACAACGCCGCATGCGACGCGCTCGCTGGATTCTTCGGATTCAAGGACCAATGAAGTACCGCCTTCTTGCAGTAAGGAATTTTCTTCCTCTGTTTTTAAGGTGAATCCTTCAGCTGTCAGTTCTTCTTGTACCGTCCCATCATCGCCAACATCAACTGATGGCAATTCTTCTCCATACACTTCACCGGCTGTTTGGAAGTCAGGGACTTCGCATTTTCCGGCATCCAGAAATTGCACTTTATGTGTACCCGTTTCAAGGTCTGTCAAATCAAGTACCACGGTAACGCCGTTTTCTTCATCATTAATTTCTGCCGTTCCGATCGCATCGCCGTCCGAATTCATCAAATCGACCGTCACGAACATTAAATCTTCGCTGGACCCCTCATCTGAATTGTCTTCGGCTTCCTCACCGTTCGGCGGATTTTCTTCGCCTTCATTTACGTTCTCGTCTTCGACTTCCGTGGCACCATCTGTTTCAGTGGCCGGTTCCGTTTCTGAATTATCGTTTCCGCAGGCTGCGAGAATAAGAAGAAATGCGATTGCCAGCACAAGCATGAACCAACGCTTCATCTGATCACCCCTTATTTGAAATTGGTTTATTCTCTCATTACACATTTTCATATGAAAATAAACTCTTTTCGCCTAAAGCACTTCTTTTGTAGGAGTAAATTTAAAAAGCTGCTAGATAATTAGGGGCGCCTTTTGCGGCCGAATAAAAGAAACAGGCTGGCGGCTAAAGACAGCACGGATACAATCAGTGAAGCCTTAAAGAATGGAGGGCGATAGCTAAACGAAATCTCGTTTCTTCCTTTTTCAAGAGGCACTGCCGCAAAAGCGTAATTGGCTTTTAATACATTGACTTCTTTTTCATTGACTTCAGCACGCCAACCTCTTTCAAAAGGAATGGCAGTCGTTAAATAGGGTGCTTCTTCTTGATTGTCGTATACCATTTCAACTGAACTGCCATCAATGTCGAGTTGGCTTAGACCTGATTCTTTTTCTGTTTGCTTTTTTAATAGATCGTATGGCTCTTCGTAAATCTCAATATCACTTAATGCATAGCTTCCTTTCGGAAGACGTAAAGATATTTTTTCCGCCGCTTCAGTACGGATGGTCAAATCATCCACAAAGGTCCGGTAAATGGAGTCATTTGCTTTCCGCGTAGTGTAATAATCGTTGATTTTTAATGGGAATCCGGACGAAGCTGCAAAATTTTCCAGATGGAACGAGATGTACAAGTCGCCATCCGTAAAGGCAGAATTCTTTCGGATGAAATCCAATCCGCCTTCATCCTCTGTAATTTCCAGAACGCCATCTTCATAAAGGGCATCAGCTTCGACTATTTCGAATCTATCCGCCTTGTTCTGGATTTCCAGTAATTCATCTTGCCCGCCAGTGCCATCAAGTACGACGCCAGCCAGCATGGCATGTTCACGCATTAATATTGGAGCATCTGCCAGTTGCTGCTCTTGATAAACGGCAGAAGCTGTGCGGGCGAAAGGCAGAACAAATGGGTTTTCATAAACCGTGTAATGGTCAGAAGAAAAAGCTTCAGTAAATCCATAAGGGATGTTGCTGTCGTCTTTTGGCAAGATGATGTATTTTCCTTGCAGCAGGCTGTAAAGGTTGGTGCGTTTGCCGAGTGTTGCATAGCGGCTGACACTTTCGCGGCCCATATCGATTTCCAAATCATATAGATAAAAGTACAGCAAATTTTTATTGAGGATGCTGGAATAAGCGCTCAATCCGCGGAAGTCCTGGACAATAGGCGTATTATTTCTCACACCTTCCATCCATTCGATGCGATAATTTCCGCTTGGTTCCTGATTGTTGATTTGAGCCAGAAGCTCCCTGATTTCGGCATTGTCATATTCGGATCCGGTCAATAATTCTTCATTCACTTGCCCAATTCGTCCGGTTTCAAGCAACTTCTCGACTTGATAGAGGTTTGCAAAGCCGAGGAGAAAAACCAGGAGAAAGGCGATAAAGGCATTTCGAATCCGGACAGATTTCCATTTGATGAGGGAGTAGCTGAAAAGTAAGCTTATCAAAAGGCTTATGAATACAAGGATTGTGGATAATGATTGCCATTCGAAAAGTTCGTCTGCAACACCCGTATAGACGAATAGGAATAACGTGATAAGAGAAGCGGCTAAAAATTGCCTTCCTGTAATATTAGGCAATTCACGAAGCCCCACAGCAATTGCACCACCAACCATCAGACAAAGAAAATATTCCCACCGGAATTGAGGGGCTGAAAAGCCATTGAATATACTGGCCGCTAATGGACTGAAATGAAGAAGGATACCGATTGCCGCAAGAATCGCAAACAAACGGAATGTCCGGTTTCGGTAAAGGCGCCCCATAAATAACATCAAAACAAAAATTGCCGGCAGCACAATATAGCGACTTGTAAATAGAATATTATCGGTAAAGTCCAACCGAGCGATTTCCTGTTCAAAAGCAGGGCGATGGTTATTTAAAAATGCATAAACCGCTGGTATGAAAGAAACAGCACTGATGCCAAAGCCAAGCAACCCAGCCCAAAGGAACGTCCATAAAGCGTGTAAGCGTTTTGTCTCTCCAGCTGAAAGCGGGATGAATAACCGAACTGCGATATAAATCGCAGCTAACAAAAAGTTAATATACGAAAAATAGAAATTATCAATCATGGAAATTGAAACAGCCAGCAAAAACCAGCCAGGTTTCTGTTCACGGAAAACCTTCTCGATTCCCAATATTAATAAAGGCAGCCAGAGAAAGGCATCTGCAAAAAACTCCCAATATACCGTATGGCGGAAATACATGCCCGATATGCCGTAGATAGAGGCGCCAAGCAAAGCCGAAATCCATGGGATTTTCATATACATAAACAGCCTCGTCACAATGAACAAAATAAAAGTAAGGCGGACGATGCTGATGAAGACAGCGGCATTTGCCCAAAACAGAATATCAGCGGACTGGATAAGGCCGATCGTTTCAAGCAGAAAAACAATAAAGACGCTTACCAAAAAGACAATGGATGTCGAGAAGTAATAGGAAAGCTCGCTGAACGTTCCGGCTCCTAGTCCGAAATCGAAAGAATAGAAAAATTCCCCAGAAGTGTACTGGTCATACAATAACTTTTTGAAAGGAAGCATCTGCGAACTGCCGTCATCGATGCCGACCATAAAGTGGCTGCGTGTCCATTGATAAAAAAAGACCGCATGAGCAACGAACGCTAAAAAGAAGCTGCCGGACAATAAATACAGATTGAAGAAACGACTGCGCATAGATTCACCGTCTTTTTGCGAATTTTGGTGTTGCTGTGCCTTTTAAAATTTTGCTGGAAATGACAAATGTGATGGGCACAGTAAATATGACTGCAGCAAACGGAGCAATGTTGCTGTCCAGTTGCAGCCATTCCACAAAAACAAATACTAAAAAAGTGGATACGGAAATATTCACTACTTGAGTAAGCGGAAAATACAAATACTTTTTCAACGTAGGTTTAATTTTATAGGTTACATAACAATTCAAGAAAAATGAGATGTTCAAGCTGATGAAAAAACCGATCAGATGTGCTGCCATATAAGGCAAGGAAAACAGATTATGCAAAACAAGATAAATACTGTAATACGTGAGTGTGTTGATGACACCGACAACGACGAAACGAGTGAATTCCGTATTCAGTTTATTGAAGTTCATCATATTCATCCACATTGCTGACGTCGATCAAGAAATTCGGCCGCTGCTTTGTTTCATTGTAGATGCGGCCAATGTATTCACCGATTACTCCAAGACTAATCAATTGAATGCCGCCTAAAAATAGAATAGCGGTGATCGTTGTGAAATAACCGGGAGCGCTATTGCCCTGCTGCATGATTTGGTAAAAAGTCCAGATAATATAGAGGATGGAAAGGAATAGGACGAGAAATCCGGTGTAAAAACAGACGCGGAGCGGCTTTAAGTTAAATGAAATAATCCCGTCGATGCCGTAATTGACCAAACTGCCGAAGGACCATTTTGACGATCCTTCGCTTCTCAGCACATTGTCATAGCAAATGATTTTTTTGCTTAAGCCGATCCAAGAGTAGATTCCTTTCGAGAATCGATTGCTTTCGCTAAGGGCCAAGATGGAATTGATTGCTTTTCGGCTCAATAACCGGAAATCTCCTTCACCGTCGACAAAATCAACGTCGGTGATGGAATTGACGATTTTGTAATAGGCGGAAGAAAGCAAGCTTCGCATTTTCGATTCACCGCTGCGGGAACGTTTGGCTACAACTTGATGAAATCCTTCTTCAAAACCGGCGATCATTTCCCCGATCATTTGAGGCGGATGCTGCAGGTCGCTGTCCATCAAAATAGCCGCGTCTCCTTTGATGCGGCTCAAGCCGGCAAGGATCGCGGATTCCTTTCCGAAATTTCTTGTCAGCGAAATGTATTTGACATTCGGATGTTTCTCAGCCAATTTTAAAATCTCTTGAAGGGTACCGTCTCGGCTGCCGTCATTGATGAACATAATTTCATAATGGTAAGGAAGCGGTTCGAGTTCCTCGGCCAGCCGGTTGAACATCCGTGGAATATTGGCTTCTTCATTAAATGCCGGAACTACGATGGATACCAGTTTCATATCGCATTCCCCTTTCAGTATGTATCGTATTTCTCTATGATTCTGTTTACCCTTCCTGCTTTAAAAATATGCTTGCATTTTTCTTTCCGCAAAAGCTTTACAGAATAAATTCAGAAATGAAACTTATTCCATTTACAAACGTAGTATATTCTATCAGCTATTTTTAAAGTTTTGCGCGGCTATCAGCAAGTGTTGTCAATTATAAGGCGGAAAGAATTCATCGTAGCTGTGCAATGACCCTTAATAATTGAAATTTTCCAGATTTACAAATATTATTAACTGTAAGTACATAAAGATGAATGGAGAGTGCTAAGAATGGCTATTAATCTTGTAAAAGGTCAGAAAATCGATTTGACAAAAGGGCGTTCAGGTCTTTCGAGCATCATGGTCGGCCTCGGCTGGGACCCTGTTGAAACGAAAAAAAGCGGCGGTTTCCTAAGTGGATTGCTTGGAGGCGGCGGTGGCGGAGCAGACGTTGACTGTGACGCATCTGTCATCATGCTGGACGAAAATGGCAAACTGAAAGGCAAAGAAAACCTGATTTACTTCGGCAACAAAAAAAGCAAGGACGGCAGCGTTGTCCATTCGGGCGATAACTTGACTGGAGAAGGTGAAGGGGACGATGAGACGATCAACATCGACCTTAAACAAATCTCCCCTTCTATTCACCGTCTGGTTTTCGTTGTAAATATCTACAACGCAAAACAGAAAAAGCAAGATTTCGGCATGATCCAGAATGCTTTCATCCGTTTAGTGGATAATCAGTCAAAAGAAGAATTGGTGCATTACAATTTAACAGAAAACTACGCAGGTAAAATGTCATTGATTCCTGGCGAGTTGTACCGCCAAGGCAGCGAGTGGAAATTCTCTGCAGTCGGTGAAGGCACAACAGACGCAGACATTAGTTCAATTGCAAACAAATACGCTTAAGGAGTGGACGAGTAAATGGCTATTAACTTATCAAAAGGACAAAAAGTAGACTTAACAAAATCAAATCCAGGACTATCTAAAGTGGTAGTTGGCCTTGGATGGGATACAAATAAATACGACGGCGGACAGGATTTCGATTTGGATTCATCCGTATTCTTATTAGATGCAAGCGGCAAAGCAGCTTCAGAGGCTGATTTTATTTTCTACAACAATACAATCGGCGCTGGCGGTGCTGTAGAGCATACTGGAGACAACAAAACCGGAGAAGGCGAAGGGGACGATGAAGCGGTGAACATCGATCTTTCTGCTATTCCTTCTTCTATTGAAAAAGTCTCATTCGCTATCACTATCCATGACGCAGAAGCACGCGGCCAAAACTTCGGCCAAGTCAGCAATTCATACGTACGCATTGTGAATGCTGGATCTAACGAAGAGCTGATCCGTTATGACTTAGGCGAAGATTTCTCTATCGAGACGGCAATCGTCGTAGGGGAGCTTTACCGCCACGGAGCAGAATGGAAATTTAATGCGATTGGCAGCGGTTATCAAGGTGGACTAGCATCACTTGTTAAAGACTTTGGTTTAGATAGCTGATTTTGCACAAGTAGAAAGCAAGGGGCCAGTCGTCTCCTTGCTTTTTTAGACTCGATTAAAATTTATTTGTTTAATTGTGCCGGGAGGACGGAAGATGAAACATTTCGACGTATTGACTAATTCGGATTTAAAAGCGTTTTTTAAATATTCCCCGACAGAGTTCTCCCGTGATACGGCAAGGGAAACATTGGGGCTTGCATTGGGTGCAGCTCTTTATACGCCAGGTTCCAGACGAGATATCGCTACGAAAATACTGGCTGGGAACTACAGCCGGGGAGCATTCTCAGGATTAGCCACTTTAATCATTTGTTTAGAAGATGCTGTAGCCGATTCGGAATTGCCTGAAGCTGAAAAGAATGTGGCAGACCAGTTGAAACGTCTCCATGCAGCAAATCCATACCAGCTTGCTGTGAGTCCGGCACTTTTTTTGCGGATCCGCAGTGCAGCTCAGCTGGATGCACTGATTGCGGCTGCAGGGAAAACACTCGGTGTTTTGACTGGAATCGTTTTTCCGAAATGCGACACTGAAAACCTTCGCGCTTTTTTCCAGGCGCTCGATCGGGCAAGTGAAGCAGCAGGGCGCAATTTATACGCTTTGCCGCTCCTTGAGACAAAAGAAGTCCTTTATAAGGAAACGAGACAGCAAACTTTAAAGGAAATTTATGGGATTTTGAAAGAGGAAGCGGATCGCATTCTGACAGTGCGCGTCGGAGCTACAGATTTTTCCAGCCTTTATGGCCTGCGGCGTCCAGTCGAACGCACTATATACGATGTTCATGTGGTCCGAGATTGTCTAGTGGATATCCTCAATCAGTTTGGGCGGGCAGAAGACGGGTTTACCGTTTCTGGTCCTGTATACGAGCACTTTTCGACCGTCCATTTTCCATTTGTAGCCTCAGAAGCTGAAAAAGTTTTATGGGAAGAAGTGCAACTGGACGTTTTAAACGGCTTTAAAGGAAAGACTTGCATCCATCCGTCCCAAATCATGACTGTAAATGCAGGATATATTGTTACAAAGGAAACTTACGACGACGCATCCCTGATTCTTGCAGAAAGCGGCAAATTCAATGGGATCCTGCAAAGTCCGACACGCAATAAAATGAATGAAGTAAAACCGCATTTAAGCTGGGCAAGAAAAATTGCCGCCCAGGCGGAAGTCTATGGGGTGCTGAATGAAAACTTTAAACCAATCGATGTCCTCAACCACATTCGATCAAACCAATTATCAACTCAATTATAAATTGTGGCAACATCTGGATCTGGCTGTGACAGTCCGCGAGGCCTATCAGGGCTTGCCGGCAGAAGCACTTTTTTCAATGGGCCTTCGGGTCAATAAGAAACGCCAGTTCCTTTTTATCAGCAAACTGATAGCCAAGCACCTTGCTGTGTCTCCGTCTGTTGCACTGGGGACCGGCAGCTTGTTGGCTTCTTTATTGATGGAAAAAGAAGGGCTTCCCAAAGTTCCTCAATCTTCAGAGCTTGTGCGGATTTTGAAAAGCGGGGCGCCGAATCCGGCGGCTACTAAAGACTCGCTTCGGCATATGGCAGCGTTGCCGGAGAAAACCGTATTTATCGGAATGGCAGAAACGGCTACTGGACTCGGGCATTCCGTCTTTCAGCATTTTGAGAATGCTTTTTATATCCATACGACCAGGGAAAATATTAGCGGTTTGACGGCATCATTTGTTTTTGAGGAAGAGCATTCACATGCTACATCGCATAAAGTGTATGCGCCCAAAGGGCTGTTGGAAGACGCAGAAGCGATCGTTCTAATCGATGATGAAATTTCAACCGGCAACACACTGATTAATTTAATCACGGCTTTGGACGAGCAGTTTCCAGGCAAAAAGTATACCTCCCTTTCTATTTTGGATTGGCGCAATGAGGAACAGCAGAAGAAGTTCGGCCAATTGGCTAAGGAACGAAAAATTGAACTAGCAGTGTTGTCCTTGATGGCCGGGCAGTTCGAATTGAAGCACGGTTCTTCTCCTGAGGAACCGGCAATCGAACAATTAGCAGGCGGTGTGCCCAATCAGCCACAGGAGATTGCTGAAGCAGACATGCTTCCTTATGAATCTTCTACAGGGCAGCGATACATAGGATTGACTGGAAGATTCGGACTGTCGAGCGAAGAGCAAAAGGCAATCGACAGCTGGGCATCGAATACAGTCGAGAAACTTGAGCAAAAAGCCAAAAAACCTTTAGTGGTGGGCATAGGCGAAAATATGTACTTGGCGCTCCGGTTCGGGCTTGCGCTTAGCGACGATTCGATTGTCCAAACGACCACAAGAAGCCCGATTTTCGCTTCGACTAAAGAGGGCTATCCGATTCGCGAGAAAGCGAGTTTCCAACTGCCGGATGCAGACGGAGTAAACCAGTTTATCTATAATTTGAACGGATTGGATGTTGACCGGATTTACCTGCTGGCCGAATCTGTTTCAGATCCAGCGGCATGGAGTCCGTTAATCAGTTATTTGGAGAAGAAAGCGCCAGTCGAATGGATTTCATTGACGGCAGCCAAAAGGAGGAATTCCACTCAATGATTGCTACGGGATTAGTGAGAACCAGTTATCCGAAAGAAGATATCACATTTTTATTGAAAGATGTCACAGCTGATTTCGAGGAAAGCACCTTAGAAGAACGTGAAAATGCCGTCCGCACTGGAGCGCATTACGCGGAGCGTCTGCCTATGGAATATCAGCCATCTCAGGAATATACAGAACTCTACCATGCAACTGTTGAGACAACTAAAGAGCGCCTTAGCCATCTGGTGGGAGTAGTATCTCGGCGCATCTTGCTAAATGCACAAACTGAGGATGTTGTGCTCGTATCGCTGGCGCGGGCCGGAAGTCCGATCGGCATTTTGATTCGCCGGTATGCGGAACAAATACTCGGATTGAACTGGCCGCATTACAGCGTTTCGATTCTTCGGGATAAAGGCATTGATGAAAAAGCGATCGAAACCATCCGTAAGGCGCATCCTGAAAGCCGCATTCAATTTATAGACGGATGGACTGGCAAAGGGGCCATTCAAAAAGAGTTGACGAAATCCGTTGATTTGTTGAATAGCCGGGAAGATTGGAATTTACATGATGATATGGCAGTTTTAGCCGATCCGGGCGCCTGTGCCGTGCTATTTGGAACGCGGGAAGATTTTCTGATTCCAAGTGCTTGCTTGAATTCAACGGTTTCCGGTCTTGTCAGCCGCACCATTTTAAACGAACGCTATATTGGGGAAGATGATTTTCACGGCGCTAAATTTTACGAGGAATTAGTGGCAGAAGACTTATCCAATAATTTTGTAGATGAAGTAACTGCTTGTTTCCATCTAACTTCCGAGGCGGTTGAAAAAGAAGTTTTATCCACTCCGGTGACTGCCGAAAGAACGTGGCAAGGCATGAAGGAAGTGGAAGAAATTGGCGCGAAAATGTATAGTGAAACGGATTACCACTTGATCAAGCCAGGTGTCGGCGAAACGACACGTGTACTATTGCGCAGAAGCCCTTGGAAAGTGTTAGTGAATGACTTAGAACATCCAGACGTCCAACACTTGCTGATTTTAGCTAAAGAGAAAAATGTGCCTGTTGAAGTTGTCCCTGAATTATTCTATCGTTCAATTGGATTGATCAAGTCAGGAAAAGAAATATGACGATCCTATTTGCCAGTGACTTAGACCAGACATTAATCTATTCGAAGAGGTCCATGGGAGAACAGGTGGCGGAATCCGATTTGCGGGAAGTTGAACGCTTTGAAGGCAACCCGCAGTCCTTCATGACGGAAACGAGCCAACAAACGCTTCATGAGTTAACGGAAGAACTTTTCTTCTTGCCTGTCACGACTCGGACGCAGAGTCAGTATGAACGCGTTACCGGCATCTATAAAGGAAATGAGGCGCCGAAATTCGCTGTCATTTCTAACGGTGCCGTCATTTTGGAAGACGGCGAACCGATCAAAGAATGGTCAGATCACATCCGAAAACAATGCGTCAGCAAGAAAACCATTGTCGAAGAGCTTTTGCCAAAAATTGATCAGCATTTCTCGGAAGACTGGGTTCTGCGCGTGAGGGAAGCAGATGGATGGTTCGTCTACTTGATTATTGACCGTGAAAAATTTCCAGACGATAAATTGGATTTTTATACAAAGACTTTCCGTGAAATCGGCTGGTCGATGTCGCTCCAGGGAAGAAAACTTTATTTCATGCCTGAAAGTATTACAAAAGCAGGAGCTATGCAATATGTAAAAGAGCGTCTCGGCGCTGACTATGTTGTGGCAGCTGGAGATTCACTTCTGGATCTCGATTTGCTTGAAAGTGCAGACCTTGGACTATTGGCTGCCCACGGCGAAGCAGTAAAAAGCCGGGTGCCTGTTTCAGCGCATATTGAAATTACCGAAAAACAAGGGATAAAAGCGGGAGAAGAAATACTTTTCCGCGTGAAGCAAGAAACTTTGCAGCATAAATAATGTAGGAGGGATTCCCATGGTTCAACTGCATCCGGTACGCGTGAGAACGTGGGATCCGGAAAAGATTGGGGAGTGGCTGAATAAGCCCATCATCAATCATCCAGAAACAAAAATAGAAGAGGATAGCCTGACCTATCCGCAGCTTATCGGTGAATTCGTCGGCATGTCCTTGGACGAAGACGATTATTTTGCTGGTATTTATGATGTCATGGAAGCAGCGGAAGGACGGCTGATCCGCTTATCAGGGAAACTGAATAAACAAATTTCCTCCGAAAGGCTGCGCAGCCTGCAAGATTTGTTTGAAATGAATAAGAAAGAAAATGGCCTGTCGCCAAGCCGGATTGTCGCATTTTTAGATGGCAAAGGGCTCATGCCGAAGTTGAAAGATCCCGGCTTAAATCGCCGGATGCGCCTGGTGTTGATTGATATCCTCAAAGAATTCCAAACCCACTCAGCGGCTGCCACCACGCATTCTTCTTTCCGGCGAGTAGCGACGGATTTAGTAAAATGGACATTCAATCACATTGAGCCGGAACTTGAAAAGTTAAATCTGGAAAAAGGTTTGCCTGCTTTTTTATGGTATGCCGATATGTCTGAAAGTGAAAAATGGTTCCTGAAATTTTCTGCAGCGTTCGGATTCCATATCATTGCTTATGACCCTGAAGGCAAGCATTGGCTGGCCGATGCGGTAGGAGGCCAAGATCTTCTAAGCCATAGCTTCCAGGTGACGAGTGATAAAGTGGTGCAATTTCCAGAAGAAAAGCCGGAACGCGTCGGAACAGTCGCTTTTCGCGCAACACAGGAAGTGGATCGTTTATTGCACCATGACGACTCAGGCTTATATAAGCCTTTTCAGTTCAAATCGTACTCGACTCGCTCGATTCGCTTGAAAACGACCATTGATGAAGCCTTCATGCTCGCCAAAGAACGTGCAATGGTCCGGCCGTCTTTTGGGGTCGAGCGGGGAAGCGTTATCATTCCCGTAGTATTTGCTAAAATAATGGGCATAGAAAAAGATCGAAAGCGCTTTTGGGACAATATCCACAATTTGACAGAACGTGAAGATACATTATTGATCCGAAGCTTCCCGTTCATAGAAGAACGGAAAGGGAATCAGCTATTTCATTACCGTGCTGCATTGGATAAGAACGGAAGACTGGATCCCGAAAAAATGAAAACGGCTAATTGGTGGAAATACAGCCGCTTGCCTGAAGGTGTGCAAACTGCTTTATGCGAGGCGATTGCACGGCATGTAGAAAAGCCGATGTTGACTCCGCAAACAGGAGAGTCGTTTGAAGATCTTCAGTTATACCTATTTTCACAATCGATGTCGCTTCCGGATTCGGTTATCCAATTGATCCAGTTATTTGATTATCCTCAGTTTGTGCCGACTCTTTTGTTCTATAATGAAGAGAAGGATGCGGAATTAAGCCGTGCAGATGCCAACGCCATCGCGCTTATCCATACATTCGGCCTTGACGTGATCATGATAAACCCGCAAGGCCATCAGGATATCGAACGCTGGATCGACACGGAAGCTATCGATACGCATTGGCTGGACGAAAGAAGCTTTAATGAACCTTACCGAGAACCATCGGTCGTGAAGAAAATTTTCAAAAAATGGCTATGACCTAAAAAGGAGTGAAGAAGATGAATACATTGCCGCAGCAAATTGACCAGCAGGAATCCCTTATGCAAAATGAAAACGAGTTGAAAGTGAAGTTGAAGCAAGACCCGGAAGTCGTTAAATTGGCTTCTTCCATCAACCCGAAAAATCAAATTGAGCTATTGGAATTCGGGCGCGAACCGGCAAACGAAATTTCAGCATTCACTGGAAAAGTGTTGAATTCTGTCCAAGCAAACAGCATGGAAGAATCCAGTGAACTGTTAAAGCAACTCGGAAAGATCATGGACAAATTCGATAAAAAGGACTTTGTTGAAAAGAAGGGCTTCTTGAACAAGATCTTCAACAAAGGCAATAAGATGATCGAGCAATTGTTCAGCAAGTACCAGACAATGGGAACTGAAATCGATAAAGTGTACGTAGAAATCACCAAATACGAGTCGGAAATGAAAAAATCGACGACCACTTTGGAAGAATTATACGACCAGAACTTCAACTATTTCATGGAACTGGAAAAGTATATCGCAGCAGGCGATTTGAAAGTCCAGGAATTGAAAGCCCAAGAGCCGGAAGTCCGCGCAAAAGCTGAAAGCGGCAACCAAATGGCCTTAATGGAGCTGAATTCTCTTCAAAACGCAATTGAGTTGCTGGAACAGCGAGTTTACGATTTGGAGATGGCGAAACAAGTATCGTATCAATCGGCTCCTCAAATCCGTATGCTGCAGCGCGGCAATACGAAATTGATCGGGAAAATCAATTCTGCTTTTGTAACGACGATTCCGATTTTTAAAACCGGCCTGATCAACGCAATTGCTGCGAAACGCCAAAGCTTGGTAGCGGAAGGTATGAATGAACTGGATCGCCGGACAAATGAAATGCTATTGAATAATGCGAACGATATCTCGCGCCAAAGCGTCGATATTGCCCGTATGTCTGGACAACCAAGCATCAAAATTGAGACAATTGAACAGACGTGGGAAACAATTATGCAAGGGATGAACGATACACGCGAAATCGAAGCGGAAAACCGCAAGATGCGTGAAGAAGGGCGCCTTCGCATAGCAGAGCTTCAAAAGAAATACGAAGATACACAACGCAAAGCTTAATTAATCAGCCGGAGGAGGAAATTATTATGTCATCGATCAACTTATCAAAAGGGCAAAAGATTGACTTAACAAAAACAAATCCAGGGTTAACGAAAGTTCTCGTCGGTTTAGGATGGGACACGAATAAATACAGCGGCGGTGGAGATTTTGACTTGGACGCATCGATTTTCCTTGTTGGGGAAAACGGAAAATCCCGCGGACCGGAAGATTTCATCTTCTATAACAACCTTGTTGGAGGAAATGGTTCAGTTACCCACACTGGCGACAACTTGACTGGTGAAGGGGAGGGAGACGATGAGCAAGTGATCGTCGACTTGCCGAATGTACCAGCTGACATCCATAAAGTGGTCTTTACCGTGACTATCCACGAAGCGGACAGCCGCGGACAAAACTTCGGGCAAGTATCGAATGCCTTTATCCGTATTATGAACGAAAGCACAAATGAAGAAATTCTACGCTACGACTTAGGAGAAGATTTCTCTATTGAAACAGCTCTAGTCGTGGGTGAATTATATCGCCACGGCGGTGAATGGAAATTCAACGCGATCGGCAGCGGCTACCAAGGCGGATTAGCTGCATTGGTAAATGACTTCGGTTTAGCTTAAGCTGAAAAATATCGTCTAAAAAGAAAGCCTGGAAAGCAAAATCCATTTTGCTTTCCGGGTTTTTCTGCATTAATCGATGCAAAAAAAATTATAATGTTTAAAACGGCGCGGTGTTAAGGTTTTTAGAATTTGAAAACGGTTACATATTATCTGAATATTTTATCTATATTGACAACTTGTTTTTATTTGATTATGATGGACTCAATTCAAATATAACTTAACTATGTTGATGGAGATACGGTATGGGCAGAGGAATCTGAAGAGAGCTGATGGGTGGTGAAAATCAGCGTTTCCGGCTTATGGCAGCACTCCTGAATAGATGGATTGAACTTGAGTAGGTCCATCCGGCTCGTGCCCGTTACGCATTTGAACCAATGAGACTGTCTATTAATAGACAGTGAATTAGGGTGGTACCGCGAATCAAAAGGCTCTTCGCCCCTTGCATTTATATGTGAGGGGAGGAGGGCCTTTTTTGCTTCTCAACTAAATCTGAGTTAAGTGTTTTAAAACGAAAGGGGAAATTTCATTATGCTGACTGACCAACAAATCCTGCGTATTCCAGGGCCGACGCCCATACCGCCGAGTGTAAATCGGGCCATGAGCCAACCGATGATCGGCCATAGAGGACAAAGTACTTCCGATATGATCAGCGACATCCGGCCGAAGTTAAAGCGCGTCTTTGGAACGGAACAAGAAGTGATGATTTTAACCGGTAGCGGCACATCCGGTTTGGAGACAGCTGCAGTCAATACGGTCGCTCCCGGAGAAGAAGCAGTGGTGATTGTGACGGGATCATTCGGGGAACGTTTCGCAAAAATCTGTGAAGCTTATGATATTAAGACCCATATCATCGAAGTAACTTGGGGAGAAGCTTTAAAGCCGTTGGCCGTAAAGGAATTTTTGCAAGAGCATCCTGAAGTGAAAGCCGTTTTCTCAACCTACTGTGAAACGTCAACAGGTGTATTAAATCCGATACCGGAACTCGCGGCGGCCATCAAAGAAGTATCGGATGCCCTTCTGATTGTCGACGGCGTTTCCTGCATCGGCGGGGTGGAAACGAAGATGGATGAATGGGGATTGGATGTAGTTGTAACTGGTTCCCAAAAAGCATTTATGCTGCCAGCAGGATTGGCTTTTATAGCAGCTAGTGAACGAGCATGGAAAAAGATTGAAGACAATCCGCGGCCGCGTTTTTACCTGGACTTGAAAAAACATCGCGATAATATCGTGAAAGATACGACGCCCTTTACCCCGGCAATTTCCCTCCTTTTCGGTCTTCAGCAAGTGCTTCAATTAATGGAGGAGGAAGGATTGGAAGAAGTATACGCACGGCACCGATTGATGATGGAAATGACGCGTTCCGCATTTGAAGCGTTAGATATTCCGCTTCTAACGCGTGATGAAGACGCGTCGCCAACCGTCACAGCTGTTGAACCAGCGGATTTCGAATCGCCGGTTTTCCGGAAAATCATGAAACAGGAATTCGGGATGGACATCGCAGGCGGCCAAGCGCATATGGCAAAAACGATTTTCCGCATCGGCCATATGGGATATTGTTCGCCCGCCGATATGCTTCAAGCGATTGCAGCGATGGAAATCGGCATCGTTAAAGCAGGGAAAGAGATTGAACTCGGCCAAGGTGTCCGGGCAGCACAGAAAATTTATTTGAATGAAGGGAAGAGATGACAATGGCTTTTCAAATTTTAATCAGTGATCCGCTAAGCGAAGACGGCATCTACCCTTTGCGCCAGGCAGAGGGGTTCAAAATTACTATGGAAACCAAATTGACTCCTGAACAATTAGGGGAACGGATCGGCGATTTTGATGCGCTCTTAGTCAGAAGCCAGACGCAGGTGACGCGTGCAATTATTGAAAAAGCGACGAACTTGAAAATCATTGGCCGTGCAGGAGTTGGCGTGGATAATATTGATCTGGAAGCAGCGACTGAACGCGGCATTATCGTAGTAAATGCACCAGACGGCAACACCAATTCAGCTGCCGAACATACGATAGCCATGCTGATGTCGATGGCCCGGAAAATTCCTCAAGCCTTTCATGCGCTGCGCAATAAAAATTGGGACCGCAAATCATATGTAGGCGTGGAACTTAAAAACAAGACGCTTGGCGTAGTCGGCCTCGGGCGCATTGGTGCAGAAGTAGCCGCACGGGCAAAAGGGCAGCGGATGAATGTCATTGCCTATGATCCTTTTTTGACAGCAGAAAAAGCGGAGAAGCAGGGCATTGATTTTGGAACAGTGGAAGAAGTGTTAAAAGCGGCGGACTTTATCACCGTCCACACACCTTTATTGAAAGAGACGCGGCACCTGATTAATGAAGAGGCATTTAAGCTCATGAAAGACGGCGTGCAAATCGTCAATTGCGCTCGCGGGGGCATTATTGACGAGAATGCTTTATACAATGCCATCAAATCAAAAAAAGTAGCCGGTGCGGCACTTGATGTATTCGAACAGGAGCCAATGGTCGATTTTCGTTTACTGGACTTGCCGGAAGTGGTGGCAACGCCCCATCTCGGTGCAAGTACCATTGAAGCGCAGGAAAGCGTCGCTGTTGATGTCAGTAAAGACGTTATCAGTTTCTTAACTTCAGGGACAGCGCGCAATTCAGTGAATCTGCCTTCTGTGCCAAAAGAAATCATGGCGAAGATCGAACCTTATTTCGACCTGTCAGAACGGCTGGGAATATTTTTGACCGATTTGGCTGATGGCACCGCAGAAGAAGTGAACATCCAATATTCCGGAGAACTGGCGAATATGGAAGTCGGCCCGCTGACCCGCAATACATTAAAAGGCTTATTGAAGCGCCATCTCGGTACGCATGTGAATGATGTCAATGCGATGTATCTGGCCAACCAGAAAGGGATTACGGTCAACGAAAGCAAGTCTACCACATCGAGAGGGTTCACGAATCTGATAACAGTGGAAGTGAAAACGGCAAAAGGTACTCGAAAAGCAGCTGGAACCTTACTGAACGGACAAGGCGTACGTATCGTCAAAGTTGATGATTTTATCGTCGATGTCGTGCCGAAAGGGCATTTACTGTTCATTCGGCACAATGACCGTCCTGGAGTAATCGGACGCGTCGGGACGTTGCTTGGGACAGAAGACGTTAATATTGCGACGATGCAAGTGGGCCGTTCGAATGAAGGCGGAGCCGCTATCATGATGCTGTCCATCGATAAAGCAGCCCAGCAATCAAGCCTCGAGCAATTGAAAAACTTAGCCGAAATCGAAGAAGTGACAGCGATTAATCTATAAGCAAAAAGCAGAAAGGCTCTTTAGAGCTTTTCTGCTTTTTTGATGTGTTCCAGAATCGGCAGCAATTCCTGGAGGTGTTTGATCTCGTATGTAGGTAGAATGGTTTCGTGGGGAGCTTTAGCTTCCCGGTTGATCCAGACAGAACGGATGCCGGCTTTTTCGGCGCCGATAATATCGGTCAGGAGGTTATCGCCGACCATCAAGGCGTCTTCCGGCTGCAGGCTGAATTTCGATAAAGCATGTTCAAAAATGGCTGGAGCCGGCTTGCCGCGCCCGAATGCTCCGGAAATGACAATGTGATCAAAATAGGGGGCAATTTCTGGTGTAATCTCAAGTTTTGTATTTTGCAGGGAAGGAGCGCCATTCGTCAACAGCAATAATTGATAGCGCCCTTTTAACCGCTCCAGGATTTCCAGAGATTCTTCGTAAAGAACCGGGCTTTGCTTTCTCGCTTCCGGAAAATGGGCGGCTAACTTGCAGCCAAGTTCCGGATCATCAATGCCGATTTTTTCGAGTCCGCGGGTCCAAGCTTCTCGCTGGTACTCAGGCATCACGGCTTTCATCTGCTGGAAGTCGTCGCCTTCATCATCAAATGATCCCCATAATCCTTCAAAAGGATTGATGCCGATCATTTTCGTATAGGGATAGGTAGCATAGCCGGCGTAAAGTTCAGTTGCCGCGCTTCTTACCGCTTCTTCAAGGCGGCTGCAGTCTCTTCCGCTGATTTCACCAGCGAGCTTACAAGTTTTAGCGAAAGCCAAAGCCACACTTTTTTTATCCCATAATAACGTGTCGTCCAAATCAAAGAAAATCGCTTTTACCATGGATGGAATCTCCTTAATTTATATTTTCAAACTATTTCAAGTCTACTGCATCCACGCCTAAAAACAAAGAGCTATCATTTATGATATGAGCGGTGAGGTGTTATGATGAAACTAAGGAGTGATGTACGTGAAGGCAATTGAGATAAGGGATGCTTTGCTAGAAGAAGCGGCTGATTTTCTAGTGATTTGCTACACCGAGCTTGAAAAAAACGAGCAAGAGCTGGAAGATCGACTAGAGGCTGTAACCAAGGAAATTGAAGCGACAGGAACCTATCGCCATACGTTCGAAGAATTAGAGCATGGAGCGAAGATGGCATGGCGCAACAACAACCGCTGCATCGGCCGGCTATTTTGGAATTCATTGACGGTTTTTGATGAACGTGGACAAAAAACAGCTGAAGGCGCTTTTGAAGCCTTGGTCAAACATATTGATTTTGCAACGAATAAAGGGAAAATCCGTCCAACGATTACCGTCTTCCCGGCTGCACATGACGGAGAAGATGAGATGCGCATCTGGAACCATCAATTGATCCGCTATGCCGGCTATGAAAAAGATGGAAAAGTGGTTGGAGACTCCAGTTCGATCGAATTCACCCGGCAATGTGAAAAATTGGGCTGGAAAGGTGAAGGGACTCATTTTGATATTCTTCCAATTGTCATTCAAGTAAAAGGGCAGCCGCCGCGTTTATTTGAGCTGCCAAAAGAATCCGTGATGGAAGTTGAAATCACGCATCCAAGTTTTGAAAGATTTAACGAATTGGCTGCCAAATGGTATGCAGTGCCCATTATTTCTGAAATGAAGCTTGAAATCGGCGGCATCCATTATACAATGGCACCTTTCAATGGCTGGTATATGGGAACCGAAATCGGGGCGCGGAATTTGGCTGATGAAGACCGCTATGATTTATTGCCGGCAGTAGCAGAAGCAATCGGTGCGGATACAAGCTCGAACCGGACGCTCTGGAAAGACCGGGCGCTTGTCGAATTGAATGTCGCAGTCTTAGAGTCTTTCAATGAGGCGGGCGTAACAATTGTGGATCATCACACAGCTGCTAAGCAGTTTAGCAGCTTTGAGAAAAAAGAGGCGGGAGCTGGACGCGATGTTACCGGCAATTGGGCTTGGCTCATTCCGCCGATGTCACCGGCCACAACGCATATTTTCCATAAGCCGTATAAGAACGACAAAGTGAAGCCTAATTACTTCTATCAAAAAGCGCCATACTCAACTTAAGGGGTGGTTTTTATGAAAGAATTTAAAGTCACTTACTTTTTCGATGAAAATCATTACATCCGGAGGTTTGTCCACTTGGAATCTCAGGAAGAGGCGGAGCAATTGATCCGAAGCGAACGGGATCAATACATTTCGTTCACAGACAGCCGCGGCATTTACCACAAACTTCACACAGGGAAAGTTCGGGTGATTCAACTCTCCGAATATTTCCGGACGGATAAAAAGGGAAAGACAAAGCGGGACTCTCATTAAAGGGAGTCCATTTTTTTGTTGTTCAGCTCTCAAATTTTTCTTTTCAATTTCTATAACTCGAAAAAATCCGGGTTTTTATTATATAATAGAAGAAGTGAACGTTCTTCACATTCAAAGTTGAAAGAAAGTGGGAAACCAGAATGGGACGCAAGTGGAATAACATCAAAGAAAAAAAAGCATCAAAAGATGCTAATACTAGCCGGATATATGCAAAATTCGGTCGCGAAATTTACGTAGCGGCGAAACAAGGGGAACCGGATCCTGAATCGAACCAAGCGTTGAAAGTGGTGCTTGAGCGCGCGAAAACTTACAGTGTGCCAAGAGCCATCATCGACCGGGCCATTGAAAAAGCCAAAGGCGGTTCAGAAGAAAGCTATGATGAACTTCGCTATGAAGGATTCGGGCCGAATGGTTCGATGGTAATTGTCGATACGTTGACCAACAATGTCAACCGCACCGCATCAGATGTGCGTGCAGCCTTCGGAAAGAACGGCGGAAACATGGGCGTCAGCGGCTCTGTTGCTTATATGTTCGACCACACAGCAGTCTTCGGCATTGAAGGCAAGACGGAAGAGGAAGTGCTTGAACTGCTGATGGAAGCGGATGTTGATGTACGCGACATCATCGCAGAAGAAGACTCTGTGATTGTTTACGCTGAGCCAGATCAATTCCATGTGGTTCAAGAAGCATTTAAAAATGCGGGCATTACAGAATTCACAGTAGCGGAATTAACCATGCTTGCACAAAACGAATTGGAGCTTCCAGAAGAAGCGCAAGCTCAGTTCGAAAAAATGATTGATGCCATTGAAGATTTGGAAGACGTTCAGCAGGTTTACCACAACGTCGAGTTGGCTGAATAGAATAAGCAAAGTGAAGACCCTTTCCGTTAACGCGGAAAGGGTCTTTGTTTTGTTTATCATTAAGTTTTAAAAAGAAAAAACTGGTTAATTAAATAAATATTTTAAATCGTTTGAAAATTGACTTGTAATTCAAAAAAAGAACCCTTATACTATTTTTGAAGATAGATTCTAAATTATTAATTTTTTTGCTTATAAATGTAAGGGTTTACATTTTAACAACGAAGCAGAGGAGGCAATGTATGGAGATTCATGAAATGAATCTTTTTGGGCGGGAAAATATTAAGGTTTTCAAAAATCGCCCTCAAACGATTACGGAAATTCTTTCGGAAAGCGCTCAGCGGTTTAGTGAAAAAAATGCGATTGTAACGGAACAGCATAAACTTACATACAGAGAATTGGATGAACGTTCATCTATTATAGCCGCGAATCTGCAACAAGCAGGAATTCGAAAAGGGGATCGTGTGGCAGCAATTATCGGCAATCGCCATGAGTTCCCTTTAGTAGTCTTTGCTTGTTCGAAGATTGGCGCAATCATGGTTCCAGTTAACGTGAAGTTGGCCGTTGAAGAGATTGAGTACATTCTTGGCCATTCGAAACCGAAAGTGATTATTGCTGAACAGGAATTCAGAGAGAAAGTCGAGCAAGCAGCTGAAGCAAGCGCGGGCTTGGAAGCTGGCTATCAATTATTCGAAATTGAGGGAGAAGATACTTTCAGTCCATTGCTTGAAAACAAAGCCGCTTTAACTGAAACAAACGTTGGAGAAGAAGACGGTGCATTCATCTTGTATACTTCCGGCACAACAGGAAGGCCAAAAGGGGCAGTCCTTTCCCATATCAACGTCATTCATAGCGTGATGAATTACAAACGGGTATTTGAGACGAATGACACGATGAAAACTTTGATCGCTGTTCCAATGTTCCATGTGACGGGACTCGTTGGGCAATTGCTGCATGTCCTTTATGTTGGTGGAACTGTCTACAGCATGAAACGTTATCAAAACGAAGCTTATATCGAAAGAATTCTAACCGATCAAATTAATTTTTTGTTCAACGTCCCCACCATCTTTATCATGATGTCGACAAGTGAAAAATTCCAGAATCATTCGTTCGATTTTGTGAAAAAAGTAGCGTTTGGCGGATCTCCAATTTATCAGCAAACATTCAACATGCTAAAGCAAGCTTTTCCAAATGCTCAATTGCATAATGCCTATGGTTCAACGGAAACAACTTCTCCGGCTACCTTGATGCCGGTTTCCTATCCCGAATCTAAAGTAACTTCGGTTGGGAAACCGGTAGCTGTAGCTGATATTAAAGTGATGGATAGTGAAGGCAATGAATGCATTCCCGGAGAATCCGGCGAACTTTATATTAAAGGGCCGATGGTTATTAAAGAATACTGGGATAACCCGGAAGCCAATCATTCGAGTTTTACCGATGGCTATTGGCATTCAGGAGATCTCGGGATAATGGATGATGAAGGCTATATCTACATTCGCGACCGCAAAAAAGACATGATTAACCGGGCAGGAGAAAAAATATTCTCAATTGAAGTGGAAGATGTATTAAAAAGCCACCCGGATGTAGTAGAAGCAGCTGTAATCGGCATCCCCGATCCTGTTTTCGGAGAAAAAGTAAAAGCTTTTGTTGTCGGACCGTCCTTAAATTCAGAAGACTTTTCGGATTTAAAAGAACATTGCCGAAAATCCTTAGCTAAATTTAAAGTTCCCGAAGAATTTGAAGTTATTGAAAGCCTGCCAAGAAATGCATCAGGAAAAATCTTGAAAAATACACTAAAACATGTAGGAGGAGAAAAGAATGCTTAAAGAGTTATCGCCTAAAGCCCAGGAATTACGAGTGAAATTACTAGAATTTATGGATGAGCACGTCTATCCGAATGAAAAGACGGTTGAAAAATACATCGAGGAAGCAGAAGACCGTTGGACGATTCCACCGGTCATCGAAGAATTAAAAACTAAAGCGAAAGAACAGGGCCTGTGGAATTTGTTCTTAGACCATCCTGAATATGGAGCTGGGCTATCCAATTATGATTACGCCCACCTTTGTGAAATCATGGGCCGCTCTTTAATCGCTCCAGAGATTTTTAATTGCAATGCTCCAGATACGGGGAACATGGAAGTTTTCGTCAAATATGGCACAGACGAACAGAAGAAACAATGGCTCGAACCGTTGCTAAACGGTGAAATCCGCTCGTGCTTTTCGATGACGGAACCGGATGTCGCTTCATCTGATGCGACCAATATCCAAAGCAGCATCGTCCGTGACGGGGATGAATACGTCATTAACGCAAAAAAATGGTGGACGACGGGCGCGATGGACCCGCGCTGTAAAATAGCGATCGTGATGGGCAAAACAAATCCGGATGCACCAAAACACCAGCAGCAATCGATGATCCTTGTGCCATTCGATCTTCCAGGTGTCGAAATTAAACGGCCGTTGACTGTCTTCGGCTATGATGACGCACCGCAAGGACACGCAGAAGTCCATTACAATAATGTCCGTGTACCGGCATCCAATATGCTGCTAGGTGAAGGGCGTGGATTTGAAATTGCACAAGGGCGCCTTGGACCAGGCAGAATCCATCATTGTATGCGTGCCATTGGGGCCGCAGAACGTGCACTTGAATTGCTTTGCAAACGTGCCGACAGCCGAGTCGCATTCGGTTCCACTTTAGCTGAAAAAGACGTCATTCGGGAAATCATTGCCGAAAGCCGGATTGAAATCGAACAGGCGCGTCTATTGACTCTGCATGCAGCCCATAAAATTGATGAAGAGGGTGCGAAAGCTGCCCGAAAAGAAATTGCCATGATCAAAATCGCTGCTCCACGCGTATCTTTGAATGTCATCGACCGGGCCATCCAAGTTTTCGGCGGCGCTGGATTGACGGAAGACTTCCCGCTTGCTGCTCATTACGCAAATGCACGGACGCTTCGTTTAGTAGATGGTCCCGACCAAGTCCATTTACGTGACATCGGACGCCTGGAACTTCGCGAACAATTAAAAGAAGAAGTGAAAAGCAATCAATAGGAAAAAGTGGAAGGACAAGGAGGTTAGTGAATGAAAACGTGGTCTGTGACAAAATTGGCTGATCCGCAAGAAGCGTTGGAATTGATTGAAAAGCCAAAACCCGAACCGGGACCAGACGAAGTACTGGTGAAAGTCGAAGCAGCTGCCTTAAATTTCTTCGATATTCTGCAATGCCAAGGGAAGTATCAGGAAAAACCGCCCTTGCCGTTTACTCCAGGCGCAGAAATTGGCGGGATTATTGAAGCAGTAGGAGAAGGCGCCGATTTCAAAATTGGACAACGGGTTCTTGCTACGCCGCTTCTGCCAAATGGGGGCCTGGCTGAATGGACTTGTGTAAAAAGTGAAGGCATCTTTCCCATACCTGATTCTCTTTCATTCTCAGAAGCAGCTGCAATGTTCATTACGTACCAAACTGCCTATTTTGCTCTTCACCGGACGGCACGCCTTCAAACAGGCGAGGTTTTGCTGGTTCATGCGGGTTCCGGAGGCGTCGGCTCAGCTGCAATCCAGCTTGGAAAAGCAGCGGGCGCCACAGTCATTGCAACTGCAGGAAGCGATGAAAAAACGGAAATTTGCAAGCAGCTTGGAGCGGATCAGGTCATCAATTACCGGACGGAAGATTTTGTTTCAATCGTTAAGGAAGCGACAAATGGCAAAGGAGCCAATGTGATTTTCGACCCTGTCGGCGGCGATACATTCGACCGATCGAGAAAATGCATCGCTTTTGAAGGGCGGCTTTTGGTGATTGGGTTTGCAGGCGGCCGAATTGCCGATGCTCCGACAAACCACGCTTTGATTAAAAATTATTCGATTGTAGGGGTCCATTTTGGATTATTCCGGAATCTCATGCCTAAAGAAGTGATGAAAGCGCATCTGGAATTGATGGACCTTTTTGAGCAGGGAGCCATCAAGCCGTTGATTTACGAAGAGCTGTCTTTTGAACGGGTACCGGATGCATTGGACTTACTGGGAGACCGCAAAACATACGGCAAATTAGTAGTGATTCCATAAACAAAGGGGGAAGCTGATGGGGAATTTAGTGGAGATTCGTGTCGGAAATGGAATCGGGCATTTGAAATTGAATCGCCCAGATAAGTTGAATGCTTTATCCAAGGAATTGGCTGAAGAAGTGCTTAGAGGTTTGGATTCATTAAATGCGGATGCAGAAGTTAAAGCGATCATTCTTTCCGGAGAAGGAAAAGCATTTTCTGCAGGCGGCGACATTGCTTCCATGAAGGAACTGACCAGTGCTGCGGAAGTGGCAAAGTGGATGGAATTTATCTCGGGTGTATCCAAGAAATTGATGGATTCGGAGAAGTACATCATTGCTGCGGTTCACGGATATGCTGCCGGTGCTGGATTCAGCATCGCGTTGGCTGCAGACTTCATCGTAGCGGATAAAGAGGCCAAATTTGCCTTAAGTTTTGCCAATATCGGTTTGATTCCTGATCTTGGGCTGATCAAGGCTTTATCTGAACGAGTTTCCAAACCGATTGCAAAGGAATGGATTTCGTCAGCAAAAGTCGTTTCAGCTGAAGAAGCGTATGAAAATGGCATTATCAACCGGATTTCTGAAGGGCCAGTCTTAGAAGAAGCTGAACGCTTTGCGGAATTTATCATCAAAGGCCCGGCCATCAGCAACAAATACGTGAAGTACTTAGTAAATCATGTTGGAGAGCTTCACGCTGAAACGGCTTTCACGCAGGAAAACATTATCCAGGCGATGCTCTTGCAAACGGCTGACCACAAAGAAGGCGTTTCCGCATTCTTCGGGAAACGTGAGCCGCAGTTTACAGGCAAATAGAAGCTTGAACTAAACGGTTTTACAGAAAAAAAGATAAATAGACGGATGGAGGGAAATTAATGAAAAAGTTCAAATCGCAGTTGCTGGTTGCAAGTCTTGGTATAGCGGTGTTATTGAGCGGGTGCAGCAGTGATGATTCTGGAGGATCTGCCGCAGAAGGAGAAAAAATCACGCTAAGAGCGGCAACCGGGTTAAGTGCCCAGCATGCATGGTGGGAAAATTCTATGGTGCCGTGGATGGAGCGGGTGGAAGAGCTAACGGATGGCCAGGTAGAATTTGAAACCTTTACAGGCGGGGAACTGGTAGCCGTGCCAGATGAAGCGGAAGCATTGGAAACGGGTACAGTTGACGTCGCGCTCGTATTGCCGATTTATCAGCCAGACCAATTTCCGATGGCTGAAGTAACCATGCTTCCATTAAATCATTCAGATACCTTGATCGCTTCGAATGCATGGAAAAAGCTTTTAGAAAGTGATGAAGAGTTGGCTGATGGGCAAACGTATACAGAAATGCAATTTGGAGATTTCAAAGTTTTCCCTATATCCACTACTCAGGAATATTCAATCTCGACTACTGGCCATGAATTTAATGCGGTAAGCGATGTAGAAGGTACTTCACTTCGTACGCCTTCGCGAATCCATGAAATGTACGCTGCCAAAACGGGGATCAACAGTGTAACGATGCCGGCAGTTGAAATTTACGATGCATTAAGCCGCGGAACATTCGAAGGTGCTTTCTATAGCATCGCCGACTGGACAGGGTATGGCTTCCAAGACCTCTTTACCTATACGGTAACCGGCATTAATTTTGGTCATTTCAACGCATTTATCGGAATGTCCCAAGACAAATGGGAAGAGATGCCGGAAAACGTCCAAGAAGCGATGACACAGGCAAATGAAGAGATCTTCGAGCCAGGAGCACAGGAATGGATGGACCGTGCAGAGGCAATCATTCCAGAAAATGAAGCGAATGGCGGCAAATTTGTTGATTTCAGTGAATTAGACCAAGAAGTCCAAGACCACTTTAACAAAGGGATCGAGGATACGTGGACAGATTACGCGAAGCTTTTGGAAGATAACGGCCTTCCAGGAAATGAACTTGTCATCAAATGGAGAGATCTGTTAGTTGAAGAAGGCGGCGAAGTGCCTGAAGCCATTATGAATTTGGAATAGCAGTACCATCAAAAGGGATAGCGCGTATGAAAATCGCGCTCCCTTTTCTTTTCAGACTTTTGAAGGGTGGCCTCATATGGATAATTTAATGGTAATTGGAATTATTATAGCAATGATGATTGTCTTGTTGATTGCGGGTTTATACATTCATTCCGTACTTCTTGCCAGCGGAATCATCGGCTTGATCCTATTGGAGGGCTTCGGCATTCTGCCGGGATTGCTTGGAAACGAACCATTTAACCGGGTAGCAAGCTATACGCTGACGACAATTCCCCTTTTCGTTTTAATGGCTCAATTTATTCTGCAATCCGGGCTTGTACAGGATATCTTCTATATGGTTCATAAGGTATCTAAGGGAAAAAACAGTCTTCTCGGGGTGCTCACTTTGATTATTGGAGGGATGCTTGGAGCGGTTTCGGGTTCAGGTACGGCAACAGCCGCTTCGCTTGGACAAGTGGCGATTCCCGAGCTTCGAAAACATGGCTACAGTGCACCGCTGGCTGGTGCAATCGCTTCATCAGGCGGTTCTTTATCCGGCATCATTCCGCCAAGCATCATCTTGATTTTATATGGAGTCGCGACTGAGACGCCTGTAGGCAGCTTGTTTATCGGCGCTTTTATCCCGGGCATACTCACGATGATCGTCTTTATCTTAGTAATGCTTGTGTATTTCCGTATGGAAAGAAAAAAAACGGTGCCGGTGAATGAACCCGAAATTAAAGAAACAGCAGGAACGCCTGAAAAGTTATCAGCATTTCGACTAATTACGGTTAGCGTGATCGCTCTTGTCATCGTTCTCGTTATTTTCGGAGGGATTTATTCGGGCCTTTTCACACCTACTGAAGCTGGAGCAGTCGGAGCATTTGTCGGCTTGCTGGCAGCATTAGTTCTTGGGAAAGTCAATTTCAATTTCTTTAAAGTGTCAGTTGTTGAAACGGTCAAACTGACAGGAATGGTCATGATTATCATGATTGGTGCACAGATTTTTGGGCGCTTTGTTTCGCTATCTTTATTGCCGCGGAAATTGATTGAATTTATCGAACCGATTATGGATACACCGGTTCTTGTGTTAATCGCTATTTCAGCTGCTCTTTTCATCATGTTCATGTTCATTGAAGGAGCTGCCGTCATTTTGATGTCCATCCCAGTCATCTTGCCAATTATCCAGGAGCTACAAGTTGATGTCCTTTGGTTTGGCGTCTTTATTGCTGTTATTTGTACCATTGGTTTGATCACTCCTCCGGTTGGCCTCAGCGTTTATGCGGTAGCAGGCGTCAGCGGAATCAATTCAGGCTCGATATTCAAAATCGCAATGGTATTTGCTATTGTGGCTATGATTGTGGTCTGCGGTTTGATGATTGCGTTTCCGGGACTCGCTACATGGCTTCCGAATTCGATGTGAATTAATGAAAGGAGGTAAACTTCATGAATGGTGTATGGAAAGCCTATAAAATTTTCGATTATGTAAAACTGGCAGGTATATGGATCAGCGGCATCAGCGTTTTAGTGATGATGTTCCTGATTGTCTATGATGTAGCCGTCCGCTCGCTTTTCTCCAGTTCAATCCGCGGCGGATTTGAAATTATCCAGAATTATATGATGCCGCTCGTGGTATTTCCGGGTCTTGCCTACGTGTACGCTTCTGGAGTATTGCCGAAAATGGATTTAGTGTTAGATAAAATTGGACAAAAAGCGAAAAAAGTTCTTATCATCCTGATGATTTTACTGGAACTCTTTGTGTTGGTCCTCATTGTCCAGTTTAGCTGGGAATATGCCATGAGCGGATTGGAAAGAAAGACGGCTTTTCCTGCTGCAGGAACATTGTATCCTTTGTATCCGCTGTTTTTCTTGATCCCGATCGCATTTGCCATGATTGTCATTGAGAATCTATTTATTCTGATCCGGAACATTTTGATAAAAGAGCCTTCCTTGACGATGCTTGAAGTGGAAGACAAGCCGGAAGAATTACTTTAAAACACAGTTCAATACTAATAAAAAATGAGGTAATGCCATGAGTTTACGTGAACGAAAAGCAGCTAAGAAAAAAGAGGATATCCTTCGCTCCGCAAGTTCCGTCATATCACGGCAAGGATTTCATAAAACGACTATGGAAGACATCGCTGCAGAACTGCTGATGACGAAGGGCTCGCTTTATTATTATTTTAAAAATAAAGAAGAATTGCTTTTTCATTGCCATGACCTTATCCTCACGGGTGCCATGGAGTTGATGGAAGACATCTATCAAGAAGATATTTCTTCGAAAGACAAAATGGAAAAAGCCATAAAAGTACATTTGGATATCGCGATACAGGAAAAAGAAATCTTTAATCTGATTGTAAAACCGGAACAAATTTTTTCGGAAGAGAATATTGAAGATATCGTGAAAAAACGCGATGCCTATGCCGGGCTGTTCGATAAAATCATTGCACAGGGCGTAGAAAGAGGCGAATTTAATTTAAGGCAGCAAAAAATGGCCCGAATGATCATACTTGGAGCCACAAACTGGATTCAAGTATGGTACTCGGAAAAAGGAGAATTCAGCAAAGAGGAAATCGAAGAAATCTATGCAGAATTCCTCATTAAAATGTTGCTTTGAAAATACACATGAAGGATTGGAATACATGAGAAGAATTCACGTAATTACACAGAAAGAAGCGGTCAAAGAAGAAAAGCTAATCGGCTGTTCAGCAGTTGTCATCGATGTGTTTTTGGCAACTTCCACGATTGCTTTTCTGCTGGAGCATAATTACGGGCCGATTTACGCAGTAAAAGACAGTGAAAGTGCATTGTCTCTGGCAGCAGAACAAAAAGGCGATTATCTTCTTCTCGGCGAAACAAAGGGGGAGTTAATCGAGGGATTTCAATATCCGGATCCCTGCATGATCGAACCATGCAGCACACATGAGGCAGCCATCATTTGTTCAACCAATGGCACGAGAGCGATTGAGAAAGCAGCAAAAGCGAAAACACTTTTCATTTCATCTCTAGTAAATGGCCATGTGATTGCTGACCAGCTTCATACTCAGCAAGACGATTCTTCCATCGTATTGATTTGCTCAGGAAATGATGACCGGTTCTCTATGGAGGATTTTGTCGGAGCCGGGCAGATTATTGAACATTTGACTGCAAAAGGTGATTACGTGCTTTCGGATGCAGCCAAATTAGCAAAGTCTTCTTATCAAGCATCTTTAGCTGATGGGTTCAAAGAATTATATGCAAGCGAAACAGCAGAATTGCTGAAAAAATTCGATTTCGCGGATTCCATGGAACTGATTATCCGAAATCATGAGCAGTTAACAGTCATCCCAATGGTGGAAGACGGGAAAATTAGAAATGCAGCCGCTAAAATAAATTCCAGCAATGGGTGAAGGGGTTGAGCAAAAATGAAGGAGAGCGAGTTTGTCCAGTTAGAGCGTGAGGGTCATTTAGCTATTGTGAGATTAGCAAATCCGCCAGTAAATGTGCTGACGGACCAAGTGATTTCTGAATTAGAGGCAGCAATTGGGCAAATTGCCGGATTGCCGGATATCCGCGTTATTATTTTATGTGCAGAAGGCGAAAGAGCCTTTGCAGCAGGTGCCGATATTGGCCAATTCCCTTCATTGACAGAAGAGACGGGAATCCAGCTTGTTGAAAAGGGAAAACGGGTTTTTGATAAGTTAGCAGACTCCAAGGCTCCGGTTATTTGTGCCATCCAGGGCCTAACGTTGGGAGCAGGACTTGAACTCGCAATTGCCTGCGACATCCGGATAGTCGAAGAAGATGCAAAGCTCGGGCTTCCGGAAACGGGGCTGGGAATCTTGCCGGGGTATGCAGGGACGCAGCGTCTGTCCCGTTTAGTAGGCATTGGAAAAGCAAAAGAACTCGTACTGTCAGGTATCTTGCTGTCAGGAAGAGAAGCTTATGAAGCAGGGCTTGCAGAACGGATCGTTCCAAAAGGCGAAGCTTATGATGCTGCAAAACAACTTGCAGAAAAGATAGCAGCGAAAGGACCGGTTGCTGTGCAAAATGCGAAACGGGCAATAAATGAAGGAATTGAAATGCCGCTTGCTGAAGCCCAGGAGTTGGAAACGTATTTGTTTTCGAAATTGGTGAGTACAGAAGATATGCAAGAAGGAGTGAAAGCCTTCAAAGAAAAAAGAAAACCTGTCTTTCAAGGGAAATAAAGCGAAGGAGTGATCGCCTATGAAAAAGATTGCAGTGGTTGGAGCCGGAATTATGGGCAATGGGATTGCCCAAGTGGCAGCAGAAGGAAATTATCAAGTGGTTTTATATGATGTGAACACAGCAGGGCTCGAGAAAGGCATCAAGCGAATTGAAAAAACATTGTCCCGGAATGTAGAAAAAGGAAAAATCGGACAAGCAGAAGCGGATGCGATTAGAGAAAGGATCCAGCCAACGAGCAAAATAGAAGAGCTGAAAGATGTGGATATGGTCATCGAAGCGATTATTGAACAGATTGAACCTAAGAAAGAACTATTTGCTGAGCTTGATAAAATTTGCAAGCCTTCTGCTATTTTTGCTTCCAATACTTCGGGATTAAGCATTACAGAAATGGCAGCAGCTGTAGAACGGAGCGGCCAAGTCATTGGAATGCATTTTTTCAACCCGGTTCCGGTCATGCAATTGGTTGAAATTATCCGCGGTGAACAGACAAGCGATGAAACTTTTAAGGTGGCGCACAAAGTAGCTCAGCAATTCAATAAGACCGCGATTTCGGTAAAAGAAGCTCCATTATTTGCGGTCAACCGGATTTTGACGCCCATGATCAATGAAGCCATTTTTGTATTATCAGAAGGCATCGCTTCAGCAGAAGATATCGATAAAGGCATGATGCTTGGAGCAAGCCATCCAATCGGTCCGCTTGCCTTAACGGATCTGATTGGCTTGGATACGATGCTCTTTGTAGCAGAAACGCTTTACAACGAAACGAATGATTCCAAATATCGCCCTGCGCCTTTATTGAAGAAATACGTACGGGCCGGCAAACTGGGCCGGAAATCAGGAGAAGGATTTTTCAAATACGAGTGAGCTTTTAAAGGAGAGATAGCTATGAGCGCTGCAAACCAGGAAATCGGGAAAATACAAGACGCCATTAACTGGGAAATAGTAGAACAGCATTTGCGGAAATCGATTCCGGATTTACCAAATGGAAAATTGAATGTACGCCAATTTTCGGAAGGCTATTCCAATTTAACGTATCTATTGAATATTGATGATTGGGAAGGCGTTTTGCGCCGGCCTCCATTTGGTGAAGTCCCGCCAAAAGCGCATGACATGCAGCGTGAATTTCGCATGCTTGAGAAAGTGAATCCGGTATTTCCATTAGCACCGAAGCCTTATGTGTATTGCGAAGACCCGGCAATCATGGACAAGCATTTCTACGTCATGGAGAAAAAACAAGGCGTAGTGATTGATGATGTGCTTCCGGAAAATTATGGAGGATCTGAGCAGGCAGGACCGAAAATCTCTCAAACAGTTATTCAAACACTTGCACAGCTTCAAGCGATTGACTATAAGAAAGCAGGCCTGGCTGAGATGGGGAAACCGGAAGGCTTTCTTGAGCGGCAAGTAAAAGGCTGGATTAAGCGCTATGACCATTCTAAAACGGAATCCATCCCGCAATTGAGCGAATTGGAACAATGGCTGGCAGCCAATTTGCCAAAGACCCAAGAAACGACAATTGTCCATAATGACTTTAAGTTGAACAATATGGTGCTGGATGCTCAGGATCCAGGAAAAGCGGTTGGCATCCTGGATTGGGAACTTTCTACGATTGGTGATCCAATGAGTGATTTGGGATCGACTGTAGCTTATTGGGGACAGACCGATGATCCGGATATGGGCATCAATATCGTCACTAGCCAAAAAGGATTTTACACTAGACGCGAATTTGTGGAAGCTTATGCAAAAGCAAGTGGAAGAGACGTATCGAATATTAACTATTACGTAACGTTCGGGTTCTATAAACTGGCAGTCATCCTGCAGCAAATCCACTACCGTTGGAAAATCGGTGAAATTGATGATGACCGTTTTGGTGAATTGAATATTGCCGTACGCAATCTAATTGAAATGGCCAATGAAACACGCAGGAATAATTTGCTGTAAAGCGATAAAAGGCGGGTGTATGATGACTGAATTAATCACATTCGATTATGTACCTTTCCAAGTAGAAGCGGGCAAAATAAAGGAATTCGCAAAAGCAATCGGCAGCAATAATCCTGTTTACTTCGATGAAGTCCGCGCAAAAGAAAACAGCCATCCGGCAATACCGGCTCCGCCAACTTTTGCGACGGTGATCGATTTTTGGAACACACGGGATTTTTATCAATTGTTTCAGAAAATCGGCTTAAATCCGAATTATGTGCTGCATGGTGAACAGGAATACGTATATATCCGTCCTATTTACGCAGGCGATATCATTGCTGCACAAGCTATTGTAAAAGAGTGTATACAGAAAAAATCCATGAATTTTTTTAAGCTTGAAACGGTCTATAAGAACCAGCAAGGGGAACTCGTATTGATCAATCGTTCTACTTTGATTGAAAGGACGGTTGCAAAGAAATGAAAGAATTGCCGCTGATAAAGAAACAGCCGATCAAACCGATAGATTTAGTTAAATATGCAGGAGCATCAGGTGATTTTAACGAAATACATACAGTTCCAAGTGTAGCTCGTGAAAAAGGATTGAAAGACGCCATTGTCCATGGCATGTTTTTGATGGGATGGGCTGGCGAAGCGATTTCTGAATGGTTTCCGGATAGACAGCTCAGTTTATTTAAAGTCCGGTTTCAAGCAGTCACCTATCTAGGCAGTGAGCTTTTCATCAGTGGGTCGTTTGACGGGAGCAGAGGAGAAATCACGATTAAAGGTTCCGATGACGAAATTAAACTGACGGGGTATTTTGAACTTTAACGCGTATTGAGATGACTTTAATTTTTGCAACATTCGATTAATTTTGTTTAGGAGGCATGAGCATGCAAATTTCTGCTTTTCCGAGTTTTGATCTGACAGGCAAGAAAGCCCTCGTTACGGGAGGAAGCAAAGGCATCGGCTTAGCAATAGCATCAGGGCTTGCGCATTACGGAGCAGAAGTGATGATCACGGGACGCCATGAAGATGCCTTGATAGAAGCCTCAGAAGAACTGAAAGCATTAGGCGGTAAAGTCAGTTGGAAAGTTTCCGATGTGACTTCCAAAGAAGAGGTGGCAGCTTTATTCCATTATATTGACGAAGAATTTGGCCAGCTGGATATTTTGATCAATAATGCCGGCATGAATATCCGGAAACTGTTGGTCGATGTGGAGGAAGAAGATTGGGATCGGGTGCTTGATACCAATCTGAAAGGGATTTTTCTCGTAGGACAGCAAGCTGCTAAAAGGATGATGGACCAAAAGAAAGGGCGAATCATCAATATTTCATCGATCATGGGTAAAGTCGGAAATGCTTTGCAAACGAGCTATGCAGCAAGTAAGGGCGGCATGGATCAATTGACGAAAGTCTGGGCAGCGGAACTGGCCGAATACAATATTACGGTTAATGGACTCGCTCCTGCGTATATTAAGACGCCAATGACCGCGCATTTCCTGGAAGATCCGGAACGACTTAGAAAAATTGTTGACCGTACGATGGTGAAGCGGATGGGGGAAGTAGAAGAAATGATCGGACCCACAGTCTTTTTCGCTTCGGATGCTTCCAGCTACGTGACCGGACAGACCTTATATATTGATGGAGGATGGACGGCAAATTAAAAATTGTGAGGTGGCTTCGATGAACTATCAGTCTGTTCCAGCGCTGTTGACAGAGAAAGCGGCAGAAAATCCTGATAAAGAGTTTGTTTTAGTTGAAGACAGGCACGGGGAAATAGAAACGATGACTTACCGTGAATTTAAAGAGAATGTGCAGAAGCTGGCAAATGTTCTGTCAGGATACGGCATTCAAAAAGGAGATAAAGTATTGCTTCATCTCCCGAATGGGATGGCATTCATGCTGTCATGGTTTTCGATTCTATCCATAGGGGCCGTCATGGTGCCGACAAATATTCTTTCGACAAAAGAAGAAATGAACTATCTGACTGCACATTCTGAAAGCAAATTGATTATCACAGAAAAAGAATATGAAGGGAAGTTTGCTTCATTCGATTTTCCATTGCTGTTTTCAAGGCTTGGGAACGGCCAAGAAGGGATTTGGATGGAGGAAGAAATCAGGAAAGCCAAAATGCTTCAGGAGCTTCCGTTAATTTCACCTGAAGATGAGGCAGCCATCCTCTATACATCCGGAACCACTTCCAAACCGAAAGGCGTGGTTTTGACCCACCGGAATTACTTGCATACAGGAGAAAAAATGTCTTCGCTTTTAAGCTATCAAAAGACCGACCGGCCATTGATCGTCTTGCCGATGTTTCATGGAAACGGGCAGTACTACATGGCGATGCCCGCATTATATGCCGGAGCCAGCATTGCCATTACAGAAAGTTTCAGCGCCACGAATTATATGAAGCAGGCCAAGCGGCTTGGCGCTACAATCGGTTCATTATTTTCAGCTCCAATAAAAATGATTCTGAAAAAAGACTACGATCCGCAAGACGCAGATAATAAGCTGCGCTTAATCATCTATGCCCAGGCTTTGACAGATGAGCAATATGCTTTGTTTGGAGAACGGTATCAAGTACCGCTGCGCCAATTATATGGTATGACAGAAACCGTGGCGATTCCTTTAATGCGGCCGCTGAATGATGATTCGGATCATTTAACGATAGGTAAAGAAGTTTGTGATTACCAAGTCAGTCTGCGAGATGAACAAGGAAAGGAAGTGGAGATTGGAGAAGAAGGAGAAATTACGGTCTACGGCAAGCCGGGAATAACCATTATGAAAGAATACTTTAAAAATCCGGAAGCAACAGAGGAGACTATTCAGGATAACTGGCTGTATACCGGAGATATGGCACGGAAAGATCCGGCAACCGGCCGTTTCTATTTTGTCGACCGGAAAAAAGACATGATGAAGCGGGCTGGCGAGAATATTGCAGCAGGCGAAGTGGAAGCCGTTTTAAATGAACATGAAGCCGTTTTTGAAAGTGCTGTCATATCGGTTCCGGATCCCGTTTATGAAGAAGCGATCCATGCTTTTGTCATTTTGAAAGAAGGGGCGTCTGCAGCCGGTGATGAATTGGTTGAATGGTGCCGGGAACGGATGGCGAAATTCAAAGTTCCGCAGGAAGTTCACATTACTGAAGATTTCCCCCGGACATCTGTAGGGAAGATTCAAAAACATCAAATGAAAAAATGGGTATGAGGAGGAATGAAAATGGTGGAAGTGAAGAGTGCTGAAGAATTAGAAAGAGAGAGAGTCTTAAATGCCCAGAAAAATAATCCGCTGGCGAGAGTTGCGG
Organism: Planococcus alkaliphilus; assembly: GCF_057031095.1. NCBI lineage: Bacteria > Bacillati > Bacillota > Bacilli > Caryophanales > Caryophanaceae > Planococcus > Planococcus alkaliphilus. The sequence goes on along the minus strand of NZ_CM168060.1, from coordinate 3,114,815 downwards.
GGTTCTTTGCCCGAATTGCAGAAAGATGGCTGCCGGATGCATTTGTATTTGCAATCATATTAACAGCCATTGCTTTTATTGCAGGAGTTATTTTCACGGATTCGAGCCCACTCGATATGATGCGGTATTGGGGAGATGGCATGTGGGGACTATTGACTTTCACTGCCCAAATAATCACCACATTTGTTTTGAGTTATGCATTGGCTTTGACCAAGACAGTTTCCAATACGCTTGAAAAGATTGCAGCTAAATGCAAAACACCGAATTCCGCTATTCTGATGGTGACTTTCACTGCACTAGCTGCTTCTATGATCAGCTGGGCTTTCGGATTGGTCGTTGCAGGGATTATGGCGAAACTGGTTGCGAAAAAAGTTCTTGATGTCGACTACCGGGTGCTGGTCGCTGCAGGCTATTCCGGATTCTTAATCTGGGAAGGCGGGTTGTCCTCTTCACCAGCCTTATTCGTTGCGACAGCCGGACATATTTTCGAAGGAGACATTGGCGTCGTGCCAATTTCAGAAACTTTGATGTCGGGTGTGAATATTGCAATCGTCCTTATTCTATTTTTCACTTTGCCTTTTGTTATGCGCTTTATCCATCCGAAAAATCCGAAAGACCGCTACATTGTCGATCAAGCTCGTTTGGAAGATAAAATCGTAGTGGAAGAAAAGAGAGAAGAAACGAATTATCCAAATGATAAAATCGAAAAGACGCGCCTTATCCCGCTTATCGGCGGATTTTTAGGACTTAGTTATTTGATCAACCATTTCATTACAAATGGCTTCTCATTGGATTTAAATACGGTCAACTTGATTTTCCTAACAGCTGCTCTTCTCTTGTTTGCTAACGTACGCGAACTGGCTGAAGGCCTATTGAAATCGGTTAGCAGTGTGGGGCAATTTGTTTTGCAGTATCCGTTCTACGCAGGGATCATGGGGATGCTCGGGGCTTCAGGTTTGGCTGTCCTTTTATCCAACTTTTTCATTGATATTTCCAGCGCTGACACGTTGCCGCTATGGACCTTCCTTTCTGCCGGCATACTGAACGTATTTATTCCTTCCGGAGGCGGCCAATGGGCTGTTCAGGCACCGATTGTTATCCCGGCAGCGCTTGAAATGGGCGTGGATCCGGCAAAAGTGGTCATGGCAGTAGCCTGGGGCGACAGCTGGACAAATATGATCCAACCATTCTGGGCAATTCCGCTGTTGGCAATCGCTGGGCTGAAGATCCGCGACATCATGGGCTATACGATGATTGCTTTGATTTATGGAGGCTTGGTCATTGGAGCGTGTATGTTGATATTTTAATTAGTAAAGGCGGCGTTATCGAATGAAAGCTATAGTAGTGAACGAATTTGGGCCACCTGAAGTGTTGGCGCTTCAGGAAATTGGCAAGCCGCTAATTGCTTCAAACCAAGTATTGATCCGGGTTCACGCCATAAGTGTGAACTTTGCTGATATAAAAGCGCGCCAAGGCCAATATCATGGAGTTGAAGCAGGTTCAGCGTTTATTCCCGGACTCGATTGTGCGGGAGAAATCATTGAAATAGGGGAAGCGGTAACCCATTTTCAAGTGGGCCAGCGCGTCATGGCGTTTCCAAAAGAAGGCACCTATGCAGAATACGTAGCAGCGGATGAAGCCCTTACTTTCAAGGTTCCGGACGAATTGGAAATGGAAACAGCGGCCGCTGCCCTGACAATCGGGATTACTGCTTATAACGTCATTAAGAAAATGGCACATCTCATGCAGGGAGAGACGATCCTTATTCACGCGTCCGCTGGAGGCATCGGTTCGACTGCAATTCAACTGGCCAAAATTTTTGGTGCGGCCCAAATTATCGGGACAGTTGGCAGTGATGAAAAAATAGCGGCCGCAAAAAGTTTTGGCGCAGACCACGTCATCAATTATTCGACTGAAAATTTTACAGAGCGAGTAAACAACATAACGGATGGCAAAGGGGCAGATGTAATCTTAGATACGATAGCGGGACGCAATTTTGAAAAGAGCCTGGAATGCTTAGCGCCATTCGGCAGGATCGTAAGTTTTGGCCACGCCAACGAAGGTTCTATAGCGGGCATTGTCAAAACGACAGACCTCCATTCCAGCTGCCGCTCGGTACTCGGATACAGTACGGGAACTTACCGAAAAGAGCGCCCTGAATTTTTACAGGAAGGCGCTGCGGCCATTGTGGAATTATTGCTGCAAGGAGAATTGAACATCCCGATTTCGAAACGCTATCCGTTAGCTGAAGCTTCAAAAGCGCACGCCCATATTGAGAGCAGGAAAAGCATTGGGAAAGTGATGCTGTTGCCGTGAAAAATAGGTAAAATAAACGTAAAAACCGTATCCAGCTATTTTTAGCGGATACGGTTTTTTTTTCGTTTTTCTCTGGCTAAACTTTTGAATTTAAATAAGGATTTAAGAATTGGCGCCTGTTTTTGTGTAGAAATGGCCTGTTTTTTTCTGCAAATTATAAAAGTAATAAAAACAAAGCTATATTTGTATAGTTAAAATTGAATTTTAATGTATATTCATACAGATTTAGCAATAAGGATAAAAAGTTCTCTATTTAAAGATTAACTGAGATAAATCAAGGGTATTATGGAAAAGGTAACACCGTTACTATACCAGTTTTCACGAATCATTACATAAATATACGCTATTTTTATTAAAGTGTAATGATATTTTACTGTAAAATTATTTCGTTTTCGGGTAAACTAAAGCCTAATCTTAAAAAAAGGAAGATGATGAATGAAAAAAAAGAGTTTAACTGTGAAAGTGTTAACTGGATTGGTCTTAGGGGCAATTGTTGGTTTGCTTATCAATTTGTTTGCACCCGGATCATTTGAGACTTTAAATACATACGTATTTGTTCCTGTTGGACAATTATTTTTGAGCTTGATCAATATGCTCGTTGTGCCGCTTGTTTTCTTTTCTATTGTACTTGGAACAGCGGGGCTTGGAGATCCAGCAAAGCTTGGCCGGATCGGTTTGAAAACGATTACTTATTTTTTAGTGACGACGACAATCGCTATCGTGATTGGCCTTTCGCTGGCATCAGTAATTCAACCAGGGCTTGCTGGCGATTTTGATTTAGAAGGGGCGTCTTTTGAATCTGAAGAAGCACCATCAGTAGTCGATACTTTATTGAATATTATCCCATCCAATCCGTTAGCTGCGTTGACGGAAGGCAATATGCTGCAAATTATTGTTTTTGCTGTATTTGTTGGTTTGGCTTTAACGGCGTTAAAAGAAAAAACTTCTGGTTTGCTTAAATTGATGGAGCAGGGCAATGAAGTGATGATGTATTTGGTCGGACTCGTGATGAAGTTCGCTCCGTACGGTACATTTGCATTGATTGCAACTGCTGTCGGGTCGCAAGGATTTTCAGCGATGAAAGCGATGGGAGCTTACATGCTGGTTATACTGGCAGCATTAGCAATCCATGCGGCCATCACATATGGCGGGACCATCGCCTTTTTGGCTAAGAAAAATCCAATTTGGTTTTTCAAGAAGTTCGCGCCTGCTATGACAGTCGCATTCAGTACGTCAAGCAGTACAGCCACTTTGCCGGTTTCGATGGAAGTCGCCCAAAAAGAATTGGGCGTTCCAAAGTCGATCAGTTCATTCGTACAGCCGCTTGGCGCCACCATCAACATGGATGGCACCGCGATTATGCAAGGGGTGGCGACAATGTTCATCGCTCAAGCTTATGGCATTGATTTGACGGCTATTGAACTGGCAACGGTTGTTCTGACGGCGGTTCTTGCAAGTATCGGTACAGCTGGAGTTCCGGGAGTTGGCCTCATTATGCTTGCGATGGTATTGAGCAGCGTGGGTCTTCCGGTAGCGGGAATCGGCTTAGTGATCGGAATTGACCGTTTGTTGGATATGACGAGAACAGCTATCAATATTTCAGGAGATGCGGCATGTGCAGTTTATGTAGCGGAAACTGAAGGAAAAAGAGACATTAGAAAACAAGAAGCAGAAGTAGAAGCATAAGAAATGGCAGCCCGTTCTCACTTGATGGTGAAAGCGGGCTGTTTTCAGTTATCTGAACTTTTGATGGTATACTGTCTTTAAAGAATAGAAGCGGAGGCGAAGAGATGTACGATGTTTGGAAAATCCGATACAAATTGCATAATATACGGGTTGAGAAAAACTTAGGCAGCCAAAAGCTTTACGTCGATGGAGTATTGCAGGATGAATTTATTGGATTTGCATTCGGTTCACGGCTGTTCGGAAAGCTAAAAAATGAAGACGGCGAAACGGAAAATATCAAAGTTTCAATCGGCATCCATTGCCTGGAATCGAAATGTTTGATTTTTATCGGTGAGAAATTGGTTTATTCCACAAAAGTGCAATGGGAAGGCTGAAGCGAGAGATGCAGAAATGCATCTTTTTTTATTTGGCTAAATGTAACAACGGCTTATATCCAACTACGTCTCAAGTCCTGTAAAGGAAAAGTCCTGCGCCCGATGCTCCGTTTTTTCTGTGGAGCTAAACTTAAGTTAACTTATTAACCGGTGCTGCAGAAGGCAGCAGTAGAGGAGATGCGGCAATGGAAGTCTACATTCTTTTTACAGACACGAAAACATCCTTATCAAAATTGATCAAAACGTATACGCGCCATCCTTACAGTCACGTTTCGTTAGCGTTTAGTTCTGACTTGGCCGAAGTCTATAGTTTTGGACGGAAAAATGCGGAGAATGCTTTTAACGGCGGCTTTGTAAAAGAAGAAATGGGCAATCACTTATTTCAGCGAGCGCAATGCGCGGTATTCAAATGCTCGGTTGATGCTGAGGGGTTTGGAGCGATGAAAAACTTCGTTTCTGCTATGGAACAGGACCGTGACCGTTATAAGTATAATTTAACGGGATTGTTCGGAGTGGTGGTAAAACGCGGGCTTGGATGCGAAAATTCGTTTTTCTGTTCTCAATTTGTAGCGGAAGTGCTGAGGGAAGGAGGCATCAGAATTTCTGCGAAGCCTCCGCGTTTAACGATGCCAAGAGATATATTCTGTTCCCAGTCCTTGGAACTGGTTTACAGCGGACCATTAGCAGACTATCCGCGTTTAAGTTCTCCAAAGATAGATAAAAAAGAAAGTCAGTTATGGATGGAGGCGCTTTGATATGAAGAAAGTATTGATATTTCCCTTACTGAACAGTATGCCTTCGGGCCATCATCAAGTAGCAGAAGCGATGAGTGAATTCATCGGAGGCCATTCAGCGGAAGTTGAATGCAAAAAGATTGATTTGTTGAGTGAATGGAATGCAAAAATCGAATCGGCAACAGTTAAGGCGTATTTGAATTGGATCCGGAGAGCGCCTAACTCTTATGCATGGATTTATCGGCAATTTGCATACAGATCGCCAAAAGAAAAGAGCCATAGAACGTATGAATGGCTTTTTATGAAAAAAGTCAGCGAAATTTTAGAAAGGGAAAAACCTGACTTGATCATTTGTACGCATGGATTTCCTTCGCTGTTCATCAATAAGCTGAAGAAACAAGGGAAATGCAAAGTCCCTTGCCTGAATGTGTATACGGATTTTTTCGTGAATGATGTATGGGGAAGAGCGTGCATCGATTATCATTTTGCACCAAACCAAGCGATTAAAGGAACGTTATGCCATAGCGATGGAATTCCCGAAAGCCGCGTTTTTGTAACAGGCATACCGGTGAGTGAAAAGTTCAGCAATCAAAAAGATCATCGTTCCAAAAAACAATTAACTGTTTTAGTTTCAGGAGGAAGCACTGGACTAAGCGAAGTCTTGGACCAACTGGATGAAGAAATCAGTGCCGAAAAATGGAGCTTTCAAGTTCTTTGCGGAACCAACAAAAAACTCCAGCAGAAAATCATCGGTTTAAACCATCCGGCCATCCATGCGATTCCTTACATTTCTTCAAAGGAGATAATGAATAGGTTGTACAACGAAGCTGATGCTATTGTGACAAAACCGGGAGGAGTCACTATCAGCGAAGCGCTAAGAAAAGAATTGCCGATTTTCATTCCAGCGGCTCTTCCAGGGCAGGAAGAAATCAATCTGGCTTATTTACTGGAGGAAAAACTGGTGTTTGCGGTTCCTGAAGGGCGCCGGCTAATGGATTTTGTAAATGAGACCTTGGCGGATGAAGAAATCATTGAACGATTTCGAACACGCGTCAAAGCTTATAAAAGTTCTTTGAACCTGAAGAACTCGGATGAGATTTACCGGGAAATCGAAAAGATTTTAGTGGGCAATTAAGCGACTGGAGAGTGAGCGGTATGGTTGAAGGGATACTGGCTTTTCTTGAAAGTTTAGGGATGCTGGGCTTATTCAGTGTGATGTTTTTAGAAGGATCGTCTATGCCGTTTCCCGGAGTGGCCCTTGTGATTGCTTACGGCGGATTGTTGAATCATAGCCTTGCAGCCACTGCCTTGTTATCAGCCGGCTTGGCAGTGGCCTATAGTGTCGCAAGTTTAATTCCTTATTTCCTGGGCAATAAACTTCAAACCTTCTTTCAGAAAAAATTCGATAAAGGATTAAAGAAGGCTTCTATATTATTTCATCGCTACGGCATTTGGAGCATTGCCATTTCACGTCCATTTGGCATCGGAAATTACATTTCTTATCTGGCGGGCATGAGCAGGACTCCAATTGGGAAGTATGGAGCGCTGACTTTCATCGGCATTTATCCTTGGTGCTTTGCCATGCTTCGCATCGGCCATTATTTTAATGGGAATTACGACGCTTTTAAATCTTTTGTGGCAGCCAATCAAATTTCAATGTACGGCTATATTGTTGTTCTCCTTGGTGCAATTGGCATCTGGCTCTATATGAAAACGAGAAGTCAGAATAATAAATTTAATGCTTGACACTTTTAATTCCTAGCATTATGATAGGCATTAATTAAATAAACTTATCCAGAGAAGCCGAGGGACTGGCCCGTTGACGCTTCAGCAACCTCTGACTTTGTCAGAAAGGTGCTAACTCCAGCAAGAAGATTTTTTTCTTGAGAGATAAGGACAGAACCTATTAGATTTAATAGCCTTCTTTTCTTGATATCGAGAAAAGGGGGCTATTTTTTATTTTTGAAAAAAACGGTTCAACAGAAAGGGAGAATGAAATGAGTGAAATTGTGATTTTATCAGGAAGCCCTGCGAAGGAATCCAGATCTGAATTGGTGTTAAAACATTTAGGTGAATTATTAGAGAAACAAGGATTTTCAGTCGCCCACATTTCCGTGAGGGACGTTCCGCAGGAAGATTTGTTCGAAGGGCGCTTCGGCAGTCCGGCTATCGCTGAAATCAGTACATTACTCCACCAATCACGGGGAGTTATTGTCGGATCGCCTGTTTACAAAGCAGCCTATTCAGGTGTATTGAAAGCATTGATCGATCTCTTGCCGCAAGATGTTCTGCAAGCGACTCCGGTTTTGCCGTTGATGACGGGAGGAAGTTCTGCTCACTTATTGGCGCTTGAATATACGTTAAAACCATTGCTTGCGAACTTGAAAGGACAGAGTTTAAAAGGCATCTACCTAGTCGACAGCCAAATTGATAAAACGAATCCACATCAGCCAATCATTGAAGCAGAAGTTGAGCAGAGGCTGAAAAAGCAGCTGGAATACTTCTTAGAGATTATCGAAAGGCAGCCGGTGACGAGCGCATAATATAAGATTTTTTAAGGAGGAGAAGCAATTGGCAGAGAAAAGGATCTACTTGAATGCTTTTGACATGAACTGTGCAGGCCATCAGTCACCAGGCTTATGGACACATCCAGAAGATCGGTCTCATACTTATAAGACAAGCGAATATTGGATTGAGTTGGCAAAGCTTTTGGAGCGCGGCGGTTTTGATGCTATTTTCCTGGCGGATGTACTCGGAACTTACGATGTGTACAAAGGTTCACGAGATGCGGCTGTTCGGCAAGGCGCCCAATCTCCGGTTAATGATCCTGCTTTAGTGGTGCCATTGATGTCCGCAGTGACAAAACATTTGGGCTTCGGCGTTACCGCTTCGACGACTCATGAACATCCTTATACATTTGCCCGCAGAATGTCGACATTGGACCATTTGACGAATGGGCGCGTCGGATGGAACATTGTCACTTCCTATTTGAAAAGTGCGGCACTCAATATCGGTTTAGAGGACCAAGTAAAACACGATGAACGCTATAATATCGCGGCAGAATATTTGGAAGTCTGCTATAAGCTTTGGGAAGGAAGCTGGGAAGAGGATGCAGTGGTATTGGATAAAGCGAACAGCATCTATGCAGACCCTGAAAAAGTCCATGACATCAATCACGAAGGCAACTATTACAAAGTGCCGGGCGCTCATTTATCGGAACCTTCACCGCAGCGGACTCCCGTTCTCTATCAGGCAGGGGCTTCTAAAAAAGGGGTGGAATTTGCAGGGCAGAATGCTGAATGTGTCTTTATTGGGGCGCCAACCATTCAAGCGGCAAAACGTTCAGTGGATAAATTGCGCAAGCAGGCAGAACTTGCCGGGCGCTCTCGTGAAGAAGTGAAAATCTTGACGATGCTGACGCCAATTGTCGGAAAGACCGAAGAAGAGGCATGGGCAAAATACGAAGAGTACAAAAAACACATCAGCCACGAAGGGGCACTTGCTTTATTCGGCGGATGGACAGGAATTGACTTGTCGAGCTATGCGCCTGATCAGGAATTGGAATACATCGAAAATGATTCCATCCAATCGGCTTTGGAAAACTTCACCAAAATTGATGCAGAGAAAAGATGGACAGTGGAGGACATCAAGGAATTTGTCGGAATCGGCGGTATGAGCGCTTATACAGTCGGTTCAGCCGAACAAGTGGCTGATACTCTGGAGCAATGGGTGGAAGAAGCTGGAGTGGATGGCTTTAATATCGCCTATGCCATAACCCCAGGAACATTCGAAGATTTTATCGAGTTGGTGGTGCCGATTTTACGGGAGCGCGGTTTAGTGCGGACCGAATATGAGGGGAGCACATTGCGCGATAGCTTATTTGGAAAAGGCGACCGTCTGCCTGCCCATCATCACGGAAAGAAATTTGCATTGGAGAAAGCGGAAATTAGTTGAACTTCTTATACCGGGCTAAGTGAAACCATGAAGAATCTTCAATGCTTCATGGTTTTTTAACGTGTAAATAAAGAACTTCCTTGAACAGCTAGCAATTTTGCTTTTTATTCTGTATGTTTATTATATTCAGATAAAGTAAATGGGGGAAACAGAATGAGACCGATTATTGGGATTACCGCATCAAAAGAGTTAGGGCACGACCACTATTCAATTGAACAAGCAGATACTGAAGCCATTATGCAGGCAGGAGGATTGCCGATCATGCTTCCGCATTTACGGAGTGAGGGAGAAATTGAACAAATTGCCGAACACATTGACGGCTTGTTTGCAGCTGGTGGATACGATATCGATCCTACCTTGTTTGGAGAAGAACCGCATCCGAACTTAGGCGTCATTATTCCATCCCGCGATGCTTTTGAACTTCAGTTGATGAAAAAAGTATTGGAGCTCGGAAAACCGATTTTGGGGGTTTGCCGAGGCGCACAGATTCTAAATATTGCGGTCGGGGGAGACATGTATCAAGACATCACTGACCAAATAGAAGGAGATTTGCTGCAGCATAAACAAAAAGCACCAAAATTCCATGGCTCCCATTATGTGCACGTGCCGGAAGGTTCATTGTTGAACCGTTTGACTGGGAGCCGGAAATTGACGGTGAACAGCCGCCATCACCAGGCAAACCGCCGTGTTCCTGATTCGTTTTTAATCAGCGGCAAGGCAAGCGATGGCGTAATTGAAGCGATTGAAAGTACAGAACACCGTTTTGTCCTTGGTGTCCAGTGGCATCCGGAAAATATGGCGATTGCGTCAGATGAAGCTTCCATGAAGATTTTTAAAGGGTTCATCGAAGCCTGCTTGGAAGAAGGAGATGAATAAATGAAGATTATCGATACGCATTGCGATGCTTTGCTAAAACTCCAATTAGCTAAACGGGGATCTTTTTATGGCACGACACCGTTGGACTTCACGAGCTCTGATCAACTGGATACGAATTTTCAGCGCCTGCAGGCAGGAGGGGTTTGCGTCCAGTTCTTTGCCATCTTTTTGTATCCGGACTTGCCGGACAATGAAAAGTGGCAGCATGCTTTAGAACAAGTAGATTTGTTCTATACAGAAATTCTTGGGAAGAACCCGGCAATGAAGCATATCAAAAAATGGGAAGACATCGATTCGCTGAAAGACGGAGAAATTGGGGCAGTCCTGACTTTAGAAGGGGCCGATGCATTTGGCAATGACTTGATGAAACTGCGCCAATTGTATCGTTTGGGCGTGCTTTCGATTGGATTGACTTGGAACAATGCCAATTTATGCGCAGACGGGGCCGGGGAACCAAGAGGAGGCGGTTTGACGCTTCTCGGCAAAGAAGTGGTTCGTTTGAATAATGAACACCGAATTCTTACGGATGTATCCCATTTATCCGTTAAAGGGTTTTGGGATGTCATGGAACTGGCCGATTACCCAATCGCCAGCCATTCCAATGCACGGGCTTTATGCAATCATCCGCGAAATTTAGACGACGACCAAGCAAAAGCGATGTTTGCTAAAAATGGCATGATTGATGTCGTGTTCTGCCTTTCCTTCATTAAAGAAGGCGGGAAAGATGTAGAAATAGCCGATTTGGTTAAACACATCGATCATTTCAGCAGTTTAGGCGGCGTTAAAAATATCGGCATCGGTTCGGACTTTGATGGCATAGATGCCTATATGAAAAACTTAGAAAATGCTTCGGAATTCCAGAATTTGATCCATGAGTTGCAAAAGCACTTTAGTGAGAGCGAAGTGGAGGGCTTTGCCTATCGAAACTTTTTGGAGCACCGTCCGAAAGCTAGAGGATGAGGGATGGACAATGGAGAAAACAGCAAAAGAAAAAGTGAAGGAAGTCTTCGGGAAGAACGCCGATAAATACGTGACGAGCGCTATTCATGCAAAAGGCGATGATTTGGAATTACTAGTGGATTGGCTGAAGCCGAAAGAAAACTGGACGGTTCTGGACATTGCAACGGGAGGCGGACACGTATCAAAAGCACTTGCTCCTCATGCGGCTCAAATCATTTCTACCGATTTGACAGAAGCCATGCTTGAAAATACAGCAAAGCATCTGCGGACAGAGCACGGGAATATCTTTTACGTAGTGGCAGATGCAGAAAGCCTGCCATTTTTAAAAGGTGCTTTTGATGCTGCCGTTTGCCGAATAGCGCCTCATCATTTTCCGAATCCGGAAAAGTTCATTGCTGAAACTGCCCGGGTGCTGAAACCTGGCGGGAAATTCGTATTGATCGATAACGTAGCCCCGGAGAAAGAGGGATTGGCGGCATTTATGAACATGACCGAGAAGCTTCGAGACGACAGCCATGGCAGATGTCTGCCAAAAACGGAATGGCGGCAGTTATTGCAAGGCAATGGATTAGTGGAAATCCAGTCTGTGGACCGGAAGAAAACGTTCCAGTTCCCATCTTGGGTAAGGCGGACAGCAGAAACGGATGGGCAAATCGAACAAGTTCGGGAGCATCTATTATCCGCTGGAGAAGAAGAACAAGCTTATTTTCACATACGTAGAAATGAACAGGAAATTGAGAGTTTTGTCATTGATGAATGGATGGTTTTAGCCGAGAAGAAATAAAAAAAGAAAACACCGGACTCAAGCGAGTCCGGTGTTTTACGTTATTCTTCATAAACTTGTGCAGGCGCATTCTTCACATGTTTGCGCCGATGCAAAATAGCATTGATTTCGGCTCCGATGACTAAAATCAGTCCGGTAAGGAAGAACCAAAGCATTAAGACGATCAATCCTCCAAGACTTCCGTAAGTGGCAGAGTAGCTGCCGAAATTGGCAACATAAAATGAAAAGCCAAGGGAAACGACTTGCCATAAAATTGTAGCAATGACAGCTCCAATGATTACTTCCTTAAATGGAAAATGTTTGTTCGGCGCAAATTTGTATAGAAACGCTAAAACTACACTCATTACAGCAATTGAAATGACCCAGCGAAGGATTTGGAAGATGATTTCCGTTTGCGAAGGCAAGTTCAGGAAAGAACTGATCGAGTCAATGATGGCTCCACCGAAAATCGGCAGCACCAAGGCTACAATCACAGCAATAAGCATGAACAAAGTTAAAATAATAGCCATTCCTTTTAACTTGATGAAAGAGCGTGTTTCTTCTACATCATACGCTTGGTTGGTGGCTTCGATAAAAGCGGTCATGGCATTTGAAGCTGACCAAAGCGTCCCGAGAATACCAAAAGTCAATAAACCGCCCGAAGGGGTAGTCACTACGCTGACAATCGTATCCTGGAATGTATTAGCAACTTCTCCCGGGAGGATGGTGCCGATGAAATCCATTACCCGTGCAGGATCTAATTGAAGATAAGGTAGAATTGCCAGTAAAAGAATTAATAAAGGAACAATTGCAAGTAGATAGTAATAGGCCTGTGCAGCAGCAAGCGTCGTTGCATGGTCTTTCTTGAATTCGCCTGCCAGCTCTTTGGCGATTGATACAGCTTTGCTCATAGCTTTAACCTCCCGTTATAAAATTAGTTATTCATTATATGCCCTATCTTATAAGCATTTAACCCTAAATAAGCAAAGAAGCGGCATGGAAAACTTTCCATGCCGCTTTACGTGCAACTTATTCAATAGTTTTTGCGCCAATAATTTCAGTGAAGGAAATTCGTTCGGTTTGAAGCTCCGTTTCTAAAAAGAGGAGTTTAGTATTTAAGTCGATAACGGCAATGGTTCCGAGGAAACTTTCGGCCTGCTCACGCCAAACAAGGATTTCAATCGTACATTGCCGAGCTTTTGCAAGATGGATTTCATCATAAATTGCTTCCAGGTCAAAATTATCCAAATCTGGCTTTTGGCTAGAGTGATTTTCTTTTTGCCAATCCCGCAGCATTTGGATGTGTTCAGGGAGCATCATCGCTGTCCACTTGATCGACCCCCGGTCTTTAATTTGGCCATTCATCGTTAGGTGCTTGTTTATCTTCATAATTGCCCCTCCTTATAAAATGATAGAACATTTGTTCTTATCTTATAGAATAAGTGAGGAATGGTCAAACAAGAGAAGGGACCATTTAGGCATGAAGCAGCTGAAAACTTAAGTTTGCCTCTTTTTATCCATAAGAAAATCCCCTGAATGTACAGGGGATTTTCTTAGTAGCCCAAGAAAGGCGCTTTCGCTTTTCTTCTTAATCTCTTAAAATGTCTACAGCAACTTTAGAAATATGATGGTTATCCATTTCCAGAATAGACCAGCGATGCCCGGCTTTTTCAACTACATCACCGGTTTCAGCTTCAATCAATTGATGCTGAATCCATCCGGCAATCGTGTCGATGTCTTCACTGTCGTCAAATTCTAAATTAAAGCGTTCATGAAGGTCTTTCAAGAGTACGCGTCCATTTAAAATGTAACGGTCATCGCTTTCTTTTATAATTTCAGCTTCTTCTTCGTCATCAAATTCATCGCGAATCTCACCGACTATTTCTTCGAGAATGTCTTCCATCGTGATAATGCCGGAAGTCCCGCCGTATTCATCAATGACCAATGCAATATGGGTGCGGTCTTTCTGCATTTTCATAAGTGCAGTCTGCAGCGGCGTCGTTTCATGGAAATAAGGAAGATCGTGGATAAGCTCTTCCATTTTGACGTCGCCGGTCACCGCAAAATGCGTCAAAATTTCTTTGGCGTTGATGAAACCGATCAAATCGTCTTTGTCGCCATTATTGGCAATCGGGTAACGCGTATATCGGTGTTCGCGCAGTTCACCAAGCAATTCCTCACAACTCAAATCTTGCGGAAACGCTATGATTTGAGTGCGGGGAACCATGACGTCTTTTGCGCTGCGTTCATCGAATGCAAAAATATTCTGCATAAAAGATAATTCGGTTTGATTGATTTCTCCGCTTTGAAAACTTTGGGCCATGATGATTTTCAACTCTTCTTCTGAATGGGCTTGTTCTTCTTTTGCCGGCTGAACTCCGAAAATGCGCAGAAATACGCGAGCGGACCCATTCAAAATGAAAATGAATGGCGACATGATCTTGCCGAACCAGTACAGCGGAGGGCTCAAAAGCAAAGTCATGCGTTCCGCGAATTGAAGGGCCAATGATTTTGGAGCCATTTCTCCGATGACTACATGCAAGAAAGTCACAAGAGAGAAGGCCAAAACAAAAGAAATCACAATAGAAACAGAATTAGGCACACCGAGCGTTTCAAAAAGAGGGTGTAAGAGCCGTTCGATTGTCGGTTCTCCGAGCCAACCGAGTCCAAGTGCCGTAACCGTAATCCCCAGCTGGCAAGCTGAGAGATAGTAATCCAGGTCACCGACGACTTTCTTTACAAGGACAGCTTTCTTGTTGCCTTCTTCAATCAATTGATCGATGCGGGACATCCGGACTTTAACGACGGCAAATTCTGCGCCGACAAAAAAGGCGGTTAACGCAATTAATAAAACGAGTAAAGCTAAATTCAATAAAAGTATGGGGTCCAATAAATTCCCTTAAATAAGGGATTCACCTCCGAGGTTTTTTGGTATTATTATAAATTTAACATAATTTAACTCGGAAATACACAAGGAACACCCTTTAATCCTCGAGCACTTGGCGGGTGATCTCTTTAATATCAATGACGGTTTCTTCACTGATTACATCGTCAAGCATCACTTCCCGGAAATAAGTGACGCTTGCTCTTAACGGGATGGCCAATAGTTTTTTTAAGGCAATGCGGTACATGGCGACAAATTCCTTGTCCGCATTGCCTCTTTTCAATTCCGCAAACGACTCATAGAATTGATCCAGCTTATCAGCCATTTCAAGCAGGCGCCCTTCAATCGTTGCATCTTTTCCTTCCTTCATCCGATCGAAAAACACTTCCTGAAATTCTTCGGGGATTTCGCGCAAAATGAATTTTTCCATCATGCCTTCTTCGACTTTCGCAATCATTTCTTTTAATTCCGGAGATGAGTGTTTAACCGGTGTCTTGATGTCTCCGATAAAAACTTCGGCAAAGTCATGGTTGATCGTTTTTTCATACAAGGATTTCCAGTCGATGGTTTGGCCATCGCGTTCTTCGATCGTAGCGAAGAACAATGCGTATTGGCTGACTTTCCATGAATGCGCCGCTACATTGTGTTCTTCGAATTTGAATCTTCCGGGCGCGCGGATAATCCGCTCCAAATCGTTTAATGAAGTAAAAAACTTATGAATTCCCATTCCCTCGACTCCTTTATTATTTTCTATATCAACACCATACCCCATTTTGCGTATAATGAAATAGACATTCTAAAAAAAGGGGAATAATAGCGCATGACAGGGAAAACACACATCACAGGCGGCATTGCAGCAAGTCTTGCTTTTGCACAAATCGCAAATTATGATCCTGTCGTTCTGCTCATATCTGGAGTGGCAGGTGCAATTTTGCCGGATATTTGCCACGGAGGCAGTAAAATTGGAAGAACGTTTCCGCTTCTTTCAAAAGTGGTCAATAAATTATTCGGGCATCGCACTTTTACGCACAGCCTTTTGTTTTTAGTGCTGATTGCCATCTTATTTAATTCTTTTACCGCCAACGAGGCGATTACGGCGGGGCTGCTTGTCGGCATGGCGAGCCATTATGTATTGGACATGGCAACAAAGAATGGCATTAAGCTATTCTTCCCGCTGAAAGTGACGGTTCGCTTTCCGATTACTACAACCACAGGGGGTACAGTCGAGTACTTTGTTTTTGCAGCTCTTTCTGTTTTGGTCGTCTATTTCGGCTATGATATTTTCCTTTCTTATTTTTAAGGAAATCGTTGTTTTATAGAAGTTTAGACGGGAATACTCTTACAAAATGGGTAAAGGAGGAAAAATTATGGGCAAAGATGATTTTTCTAATGGCAGACATCCACGAGAAGAAGGAAACCGGAGACAGCGCGAAGAGTACGAAAGCATTGAGCAAGAATCTGCAAAAGACGGCGAAGAAATGGAAAAAAGAGGGGCTCACAGCAATGAAGGAATTGGCGATGAACAAAATCCAACCGGTGAGTTGGAAGAGAACTAAACGAGAAAGCGAAGCATCCGAAATGGATGCTTCGCTTTTTGATGGAGAAAATCGGTTAAAGCAAAAAGCTGGTTATAAAGCACTGATTCCAGTAAATAGTGGGAATTTTATTGTGCGGCTGCATTGAAACCGATACACCGAAATCGTATAAATTATTTTAATATTCTTATTTTGGAATTGGAGGAATTAGATGATTGCAACAGCATGGAATTGGTTATGGGATAAAAACGATCAAGCAAAAGAAATGCTGCGTTTTTTTGCTAAGCCCGGATCGAGCGTTCCATCGGAGCGAAACGATGGCAGAAATAGAGACCGGACAGAAGATGCCGGGTCCTACGATGAGCGCAATAAGAAACGCAGCTACAACACACCTCAATTAATCGGTTTGTTTTTGGGTCCGCTCTTATTTTTCCTTACATTGATTTTCTTTAACCCAGACGGATTGCCGCCTGAAGCGAAAGCGATTTTAGCGAGTACAATCTGGATCGCCACTTGGTGGATAACAGAAGCGATTCCGATTCCAGCGACTTCCTTATTGCCCATCATCCTTTTTCCGTTATCAGGCGGATTGGATATAGGCGCCACGACTTCTTCGTATGGCAATGATACAATTTTCCTCTTCATGGGCGGCTTCATGATCGCCTTGACGATGGAGAAATGGAATCTTCACCGGCGAATCGCTTTAACCATCATTTCATTGATTGGAACCAATACGGAGCGCATCATTCTTGGCTTCATGATTGCTACCGGTTTCTTGTCCATGTGGATTTCCAATACTGCGACAGCGATGATGATGGTGCCAATCGGTTTAGCGATCATCTATCAAGTGTCAGATGCCTTGAAAGATGATGATTCGATCGATACGTCAAAAGAGAATTTCGGATTCGGCAAAGCCTTAATGCTTGGAATCGCCTATTCGGCGTCACTCGGCGGCATCGCTACTTTGATTGGGACACCGCCGAATACTTTGCTTGCGGGAGCTGTCAATGAAATCTACGGAATTGAAATCACTTTTGCCCAGTGGATGCTATTTGGTGTCCCGCTTGCCTGGATCTTTATATTAATAGCTTGGATTTATTTAGTAAAAGTCGCTTACCCTCAGAAGCTCAAGCAATTGCCAGGAGGAAATGCTGTAATCCGTGAAGAAAAAGCGAAATTAGGAAATGCTTCTTATGAAGAAAAAGCGGTTTTCACTGTTTTCGTTTTAGTCGCATTGGCGTGGATCAGCCGGACGTTCCTGTTGGATGCTTTTGCACCGGACCTGGAATTGACAGATGCTATGGTGGGGTTGATCGCTGCCATGATTCTATTCATCATCCCGTCTAAAAATAAGCAAGGCGACCACCTTTTGGACTGGGCGACAGCTGTCAAATTGCCGTGGGGAATTTTGCTGTTGTTCGGTGGTGGATTGGCTATTGCCGCTGGCTTTACAAACTCCGGCCTGTCCGAGTGGATTGGAAGCCAGCTGACCGGCCTGCAAGGGGTAAACGTGTTAATCGTCGTGTTAGTGGTAGCGGCATTGGTGCTATTCTTGACTGAAATCACTTCCAATACGGCGACAGCATCGATGATGTTCCCAATTATGGCTTCGTTGTCCGTAGCGCTTGGCATCCATCCATATGCGTTGATGGTAACAGCTGCTGTAGCCGCTTCTTGCGCTTTCATGCTGCCGGTTGCAACTCCGCCGAATGCCGTCGTTTTCGGCTCCGGTTATTTGCGGATACCGGATATGGCAAAAGCAGGTTTTGCATTGAACATCTTCGGCATTTTCTTTGTCGGACTTGCAGTCTTTTATTTCTTGCCGCTTGTATGGGGGATAGATCTAATGTCCATTCCTGAAAGTTTTATAAAATAATAAGGAAATCCCCGGTTCACCTTGCTGAACTGGGGATTTTTCTGTAGAAACGGATTAAAAATACATAAATGAGCGGCAAAATAGTAGTGAAGAGCACAATGCCCGTCCAACCGCTTCCTGTCCAGAGAGGGCTGAGAATGGAGCTGCCGCCAGCTACGCCGATATAATAGGCCACTAGGTAAAGGCTAGAAGCACTGCCTTTATGGTGGGTAGCTTGTTGGCCAACGGAAGCGGCTGTTAGAGAATGGGCAGTGAAAAAGCCAAGGCAGGTCAAGCACAGTCCGACTACAATCATCCAAAGATACGGGCTAAGGGTGAGCAGAATACCTGCTGAAAGGATAAAGACGCCCATTCGCCGGATAAGCGACAAGCCAAATTTTTCAGCCACCCTGCCGGCCAA
The DNA here is from genome assembly GCF_057031095.1 of Planococcus alkaliphilus. Lineage (NCBI taxonomy): Bacteria > Bacillati > Bacillota > Bacilli > Caryophanales > Caryophanaceae > Planococcus > Planococcus alkaliphilus. The sequence continues at coordinate 3,096,457 of NZ_CM168060.1, read as the reverse complement.
GGGGGATCCGATGACCCCAATGCCGTATGCAAAAAATAAATAAGAAATGGCTTGGAGAGACATGGAAAACGGAGGTGCCTCCAAATGGAAAGGGAGATAAGTCCAAATACCGGTAAATGAAATCTGCAAAACAGTTCCAAGACCGAATACAATTAACAAGGCCGGATTTTTCAAATGAAACAGAAATCCTTGGATATCTTTCGCAAAACTTAAATCACTTGCTTCAAAATGGCGGGAATGCGGCAATACAACCAAAACAGCCAGAAATAAGACAAGCCCCGTGAAGCCAAAGAACGTAAAGGAAGCCTGCCAAGAAAAGTGGTCACTGATAAAGCCGGTCAAAACCCGGCCCAGCATGCCGCCAAGTGCATTGCTTGATATGTACAAAGCTGTTGCATAAGCTACATTTTTCCGGTCAATCTCTTCGCTGATATACGCGAGGGCCGCTGCTGGGACTCCGGCTAAAGCGAAGCCTTGGATAAAGCGGAGAATCAGCAAAAGCGTAAAGGAATCCGTTAAAGGGATGAGGAAAAATGGGATGGCTGACCCTAAAAGAGAATAGAGGATGTATTTTCTTCTGCCATTTCGGTCAGAGAAAAAGCCAAGAACGACCAAACCGATAATCAATCCGATGATTGTTAATGAAAGGGCGAGGCTGGAAGCAGCAACTGAAACGCCAAAATCATCTACAAAGACAGGCAATAAGGGCTGAACTGCATACATATTTGCAAAGATGAAAAGCGAAGCCAGCAGCAAGCTGAGCACAATTTTCCAAAATGCAGAATCTTTGACTGTATATTTTTGAGTAGCCATCGTTTCACATCCAATCCATTTCCAATAGCTTTATTTTACCATTATTAGCAAAAGCTCAAACCCGGTATTTCCAGAGATAAGCTTCCGGCTATTCGCAAGAAAATATAAAAATCCCGCAATATCGTTCATTGCGGGACAGGTTTATATTTTTTTAAAGAATGAAATGATTTGCTTTTTTGAAGGCTCTTGCAGCCGGTAGCGAAGTTCTTTGTTTTGCGTATTCACCAGATGGTAAGCAGGGTTCTCAGCGACAGTGAACTTCCAATGCGGCTTCGTATTTTTCTTTTTGGTCTGCAATTCTGGAGGCATCATTTTTGTCCGGAAACTTTCAAGTTTTGCCATTAAAAAGGTATCCATATACCGTACGATCAAAAAGCCTTGCTGACGCTCAGGATCAAACTTAGCCAAGTTGAATTCACTGATATCAAATCCCTTTTCGTAACGCTGAACCGACGGCGATAATACAAAACAATCTTCGTTCGTAAAGATAGTTGAGTTTCCTTGCTGTTTCAGCCCAAGTTCTTCTACCAGAAAATCTTTATTGACCAGACTCATTTCTCGTGCAGTAGCCATGTAATTCCTCCTATTAAAACTAATGATATCTTTATTATACCACTCTTTCGTTCGGAAAGGGGCAAAGACAGCCGTTTCGTTAGGCTTTTACGTCTAATGGGCTAAAGTATTGCCAAAAGATTTGAAGTTTTTATGAAAATCAAAGATTTCGTTGCCGAAAAATAATTTCTTGATTATAAGAATTAAAAAAAGAAAGCGGCATAATAATAAAGTGGAAAATTCAAAATAAAAATCGTTCTAATTTGTAAATTAGATAGTATAATAGTCTTGGTAGTTTTGAATTAGTGAGAGGGGGCTATAAAATGATCCGGAATTTCAAAATACGCTTGACTCTAATCATTCTTGTATTTTCGATAATGGTTTCTTTTTCTATAGCCTTCCTAAACTTTCGGCAAATGGAAAAGCTTGCTGGGAGAGAACATTCTGAGAAACTGCAATTAGTGGAGGAAACAGTTGTCAATGCATTGAAATCTGTAGACGGCGCCTACGAATTGTTTGATACGGAAATTACAGACCGCATGAAATGGAATAGCGAAGAATTGCTTAAACGCTATTCAGAGAATCCGGATGTAAAGAGCTGGGATTTTGTTGTCTTAAAGCAGAAGTTCAATATGGATATTTATATAATTGATGACCAAAATAAGATGGTCCGAAGCACGGATTTATCCGTGGAAGAACGAGTGGATGAACAGTATTTTCCCATTCTCAATGAACGGCGAAATGGCTTAACTTTTGTGGAGGACGCTATGAAGCTTCAGCAAAAAGATGGGGAAATTAAGAAGTATGGCTATGTGCCTTCACCAGATCATGAATATTTATTTATTCTCGCCTATTCTTTAAGTGATAAAACCATATACCGCACGTTCAACTTTTTGGTTGCTGCAGACGAACTGGTTTCTGCCCACGATTCATTGGATGACATACAAATTTATGAAACAGACGGTTCGTTGGTTGATGGTGCCAGAACCATCGAAGACAGCGGCAATCCAGTTATTGACGATTCCAAAAAGGCGATTTTTGAAAATATCATAGCGAATGGAAAGATGGTAGAGATTGAAGGGAAATGGGCAGGCGAGAAAGCGTTCTACCGCTATATTCCTTATACGGCTTTGAATGGCCAAGGAATGCCAGTCCAGCGGATCATTGAAATGGTCCGAAATGATAAAGAACTGAAAGCGATGTCGCTGGAATACAAGCAAAACTTCATTTGGTCGCTGCTCCTCATTTTGGCAATGGCAATCATTCTTTCCTATCTAATTGCCCATTGGCTGGCGCGCCCGGTTTACTTAGCTTTCCATGATAGCTTAACGGGCCTTAAAAACCGGGCGGCATTTGATGACAGCTTGAAAACACTTTTGCAGAAAAAAGACAGCAAGCCCGTTTTGATGATGATGGATTTAGATAATTTTAAGCTCGTCAATGATTTTCTTGGCCACGACGGCGGAGACGGTTTTTTAATGCGGACAGCCGCAATCATCCAGCACCACGCCGGAAAAGAAATTGTAGCAGCAAGGCTTGGCGGGGATGAGTTTGCGGTTATTTTTCCGGAGGCGAATCAGGAAATGATCGAACGCACTGCTTCGCTTTTGATCCGTGAAATGCGGACCCTGATGCTCCAAGAGCCGGGAACAGATGCAATTGATGTTACGGTCAGTATTGGCATCGCCTTCGGCCAAGAAAATGATGATGCGGAAACTTTATATAAAAAAGCGGACCTTGCTTTATATGAATCAAAAAATTACGGCAAAAACCAGTATCGTTTTTTTACAGGGGATGCGGTCAAAGTATAAGCGGATAAGAAAGATTAAAATAACAGAAAACAGACAATTCTGTTATATTAAATGATAAGAAACAGCATTTCGCTGAAAGAAGGGGTTCAATATGTGTGGAAGATATTCGTTATATGCGGACTACAATGCCATATTGCAGCGTTTCGACATTGAAGAAGCAACTGTCCTTGAAGAGGACTACCAACCAAGCTATAATATTGCGCCAAGCCACCAAGTTCTGGCCGTCGTTAACGATGGCTCGAAAAACCGGCTGGGTTTGCTTAGATGGGGATTGATCCCGCCATGGGCCAAAGATGAAAAAGTGGGCTATAAAATGATTAATGCACGAGCGGAAACTGCAGCTGAAAAGCCGAGTTTCCGCAATGCGTTCAAGAAAAAACGTTGTCTTGTAGTAGCGGATTCTTTCTTCGAATGGCAGCGGAATGACTCCGGGAAGACGCCGATGCGCATAAAGTTGAAATCGGAAGAACCGTTTGCCTTTGCGGCTTTATGGGAATCCTGGAAGTCCCCGGATGGAAAGACGGTAAATACATGTTCGATTTTAACGACCAAACCGAATGATTTGATGGCGACCATCCATGACCGTATGCCTGTGGTGTTAACGAAAGAAGCTGAGAAAATATGGCTGGATCCAAAAGTGCAAGATCCGGAGATACTTGGAGAGTTGTTGAAACCGTTTAATGCAGAGGAAATGGAAGCTTATGAAGTTTCGGAAGCGGTAAATTCCCCGAAAAACAATGGGCCGGAATTAATCAAGAAAATAGGGTGAAAGCAGGCCGGCAAAATTTGCCGGCTTTTTTTGCACAAGAAAGGACGGTGTACCATGAAAAGCGGGTTGATTTTAGAAGGTGGGGGCATGAGAGGGGTCTATACAGGAGGGGGTTTAGAACGGTTTCTGGAGGAAGAAGTTTTTGTGGACTATATCATTGGCGTCTCTGCAGGAGCATGCAATGCCGCGTCTTATGTTTCCCGTCAAATGGGAAGAAACCGTGAAGTCACCATCGGCTATGTCCAGCATCCTGACTATATTTCGGTAAAGAATTTATTGTTGAAAAGAGAGTTGTTTGGCATGAATTTAATCTTTGATGAAATACCAAATCGGCTTGTGCCGTTCGATTATGCTGGCTTTCAAAAAGCGACGGAAGAATTTGTTGTCGGAACCACCGACTGCATGACAGGCGAAGCCGTCTATTTTGCAAAACGGGATCATCCGGAAGATGTTTTGTCCATTGTCCGGGCATCCAGTTCCTTGCCTTTTATGGCAAAGCCTGTAGAATTCGAAGGCCGCCTGTTAATGGATGGCGGCGTTGCAGATCCAATCCCTATCCGAAAAGCGCTTGAGGACGGAGTGGCAAAACCGATTATCGTGTTAACCAAAGAAAAAGGCTACCGGAAAAAAAGGAACTCTTTCGTTCGTTTAATGCCGTCTCTTTACCGCCAGTTCCCTGGCATCATCAAAAGTATGGAAAATTGGTATCTCCGCTACAACGAAACAATGGAATTTATCGAGCAGCTGGAAGAGGAAGGAAAAGCAATCGTCATCCAACCTTCAAGATTCATAAAAATGACGGGGATGGAACGGGATGTCGAAAAGCTTACAGAACTTTATGAATTAGGCTATCAAGATACAGAGCGGAAATTGGAGGAAATCAAGCATTTTATCCATTCGTGACAAAAAAAACCGCTGGGATTCAGCGGCTGAAACAGAAAGCTTATGATTTTTTTACTTCGATGCTGCCATTATCGGTTTTTAGAATGATGGAGTTTTGGCCAGCACCGTATACAGTATGGTTGCTTTTTACGCCGAAAATTTTTGCTTTTCCATAATCCTTATGGGCATAGATGGAAGCGTTCGACGGTTCTTCGGAAGTTTCAACGGTAATGCCGCCGTTATCCGTTTTCAAAGTGATGTCCCGATCAAGGTTAGACGTATACAGCCTGATTCGGCCATTGTCGCTTTCTGCTGAAATTTTTCCATCGACATTGTCCATTAAGATGCTGCCATTATCGGATTGGAGTCTGACTTGTTCCGCAGCAATATTCTCTAGTTCAATTTTGCCGTTATCCGATTTCATTTCAACTTTCTCTGTCCGACACGATTTTAATTTCAAAGCCCCATTATCAGAACGGATATTCAAATCGGCTGTTTTGGCATCTTCAAAGCAGATGCTGCCGTTATCCGATTTGGCGGATAAAATAATGCTATCCAGATAGGCGCCGTAGATTCTCCCGTTATCCGTTATTATTTTCAATGAATCGTATAGTTTAGAGGGAAGTTGAACGCGTACTTGCGGCGATTTTGTATTGATCGTAAAACTGAAAATCCCCCATTTTTTTACTTCCTCTTTTAAAGTGATGACCAATGTCCGGTCTAGGATATCAACAAATAATTGCTGGTTATAGCCTTTATCTTCAACATCCACATGCATTTCCCCGTCTTTGGATAATCCGATTTCCAATGTGCCGTTATCGATTTGTATATCGACTTTATCGAATTCGTCTTTCGATAGGTTTACTGGTTTCGGTTTTTCTTCAACTTGGCTAAAGTCAAAAGCGGCAATCAATTCTTTGGCGATTTCTGATGGCGTTCCAAGTTCAGCAGCGATTTCTTCGTCCTGTTTTCCATCACGCCGGCCATTTGAAAAGTACTCGCGAATATCCTGAGAAATGTCATTGCGTTCTTCTTTTGGCAATGGCTGCAAAGCCGCTTCTAGTTCTAAAAGAAATTGGTGTTCAGTCATTGGAAATTCCCTCCTCGATCAATTGGTTGACGCCTTCGGTAAAACTTTTCCATTCCGTTAATTGCTCTGTAAGATAAGTTCGGCCAGCTTCTGTTAAGGTGTAGTATTTTCTCGGAGGGCCTTCGGAAGATTCCTGTAAATAGGTCGTGAAATAGCCTTCTTTCGTCAATCTTCGCAATAAAGGGTATACAGCCCCTTCCGAAATGGAGATGCGGTCTGAAATTTTTTGGACCAACTCGTACCCGTATCGATCCTGCTTTTCCAGCAATACCAATACGCATAAATTTAAGACACCCTTTTTAAATTGGACATTCATGTTAAGTCCCTCCTTTCTTAGCTATTATTCATTGTGCAGTAGTGAATATAGAACAATATATCATATGGTACTGTTCAGTGCAAGGTAGTGGGTAATAAATAACAGAAAACTTTTAAAATAGGCCAATTATCTAAAGGATAATCTCGCAGAAATGCAAAAGAGGCCCCCTTTTACAGGGTGCCTCCAATTCCATCTACTGTGATTTCGGGATTTACTAGTAGAGCTTTTGATAGGTTTTCATAAATTTGCGGTCGATTCGCTGCTTTAAAATCCACGGCCACTTCCCGTGAATTGATCGTTTGCCATATAGAAGCAAAGCCTCCCGATTGCCAGTAGAAAGGATAGATAGAAAACGGGATTGGGGCACAAACGGTTTTAGCGGTTGGTTGAAAAGGAAACTTTTCAGATTTCCCCAAAGCAAGGGACCTTGCCGAACAGCATATACACCATTTTTGGCAAGAGAAGGATAAGATTTTATGCTTGCGCAATCGCCAGCACCAAAAATAGAAGGGTAGGCATCACTCTGCAAAAATTCGTTGAGCAATAAAAATCCGGAAGAGTCTATCGGCAATTTGGAATTCCGGAACAATGCAGCGCTTGCAGGCCCCGTCAGCCAAAGAATTTCTGACCGGTGATATACTCGGCCGCTGCTCGTTGTAAAGCTTTGTTCATCGATATTGTTCACGGTTTGACTGGAAAGAACCTGCAACCCTTTGCGTTTGGCGATCGCTTCGATCTTTTTTGAAATGTGCTTTCCTTGTGCAGCGAGTAAAGGGGAAGAACTGGCTAAGATGACATTTTCAAAATAGCCATGCCGTTTCCGCCATGCTAAAACAGCTAATGCCAGTTCCACCCCGGAAGCACCGCCCCCGACAACTGCCGGGAAGAGGCTTTCACGAAACGAAGTGACGGTTTCTGAAAAACGGAAGTTGGGTTTAACGGAGGAAACAAGATCTTTCCATTCATTCGGCACAGCCGTTTCAGAACCGATATCAAACGAGACCGCATCATATGTATAAACCTGGCCTTTGGCTCCGATCATTTCTTTATTGTCAGGATCGATGTGGACAATCCGGTCCTCGATAAAATCTATGCCTGCTTTTTTGCTCAACTTTTGAAGATCGATCCGGATTTCTTCCAGTTCGTAAAACGCTTCAGCAAATCCTGAAAACATTCCGGAATAGTATTGGAAGCGGGAAGGGGAGATCAAGGCTATGTGCACATCCTGCAGCCCTTCAAGAACCAATTGCCTCAAACAGTATAGATGGGCATGGCCGCCGCCGACCATCAAGAGGGTTTTCATCTCATCCACTCGCTTCCTATTTCAAAATTCGCTTAGCTTCTGCCAGCCGTTGAGAAATCGTGAAAATCTGGATTGCGAAAAAAATTAGCGTAATTGCTGTTAAATATGTTGAAAAAAGAATCATTAGGGTAAAGAGTATAAAGCCTTCTGTCCGTTCAGCCAAACCAGCTTGATAATAGAAGGATTTCATTCCTTTTTTGTCGGATAAGGCACCGACTGTCAGGAAGATGGTCATGGCGATGACAATGGAAGCACATAGGAGCAGCAATGCCCACATCGAATCGGGAAAGCGAAAAGCAAGCCCCAAAATCACTCCGATTTCCACCAAACGATCAAAACTGATATCGAGCAGAGTACCCCAAGGCGAGGGCTTCGTTTTACGTGCCATCGTGCCGTCAACAACATCCAGATATCCAGACAGCCAAAGAGCGATGACCGAGAGGATAGGCTTATCCAAGTAAATGAGGAGGCCGGATGATATCCCGATGGCAAAGGCTATTTTTGTTACGCCGTTAGCTGTAAAGCCCAGTTTTAGTAGGGCATCGGCTGTCTTCTCGACAATGGGTTGAACATGTTTTCGGGCATGGGTATCAAGCATGGATTTCACCTTTTCGTTTTTAAGATAGTTTTAGTATAGTATAGCTTTTCTTTTCAAACCTCTAATCTTGCTTCCGGCTACGGAAAAAAGGATCAGAGAAATACGAATTGTTAAGTCAATCAAATAAAAAAGGATAAGAGAAAGGAAATGATCAGAAATGGTAAAAAAATACGATATTGCAGTCATTGGAGCAGGAGCGGCAGGTTTGACAGCTTCTTTTACAGCCGCTGGATTTTCAAAAAAAGTGGTACTTATTGATAAAAATCTTCCAGGGGGAGAATGCACATGGTCTGGCTGTATCCCAAGCAAGTCTTTGATCAATATTGCAGAAGAAGTTCATCATGCGAAAAAGTATACGCCGGATCTTCAAGTGGATACGGCCAAGGTATTGCGTGATATTAAAGGAATCATCCAAAAAGTATACGACGGGGAATCGCCGGAAGTTTTACAGGAATCCGGCATTGATTTCATCAATGGCTACGCGAAATTTTTGGATTCCCACGCTGTTGAAGTAAACGGCGAGCGGGTGGAAGCGAAGAAATTCATCTTATCTACAGGCTCATCGCCAATGGTTCCGCCAATTGACGGGTTGGATCAGGTAGACTATTTAACCAATGAAACGATCTTTACGCTTGAGTCTTTCCCGAAAACGATGACCATTCTAGGCGGCGGAGCAATTGGCGTCGAATTAAGCCAAGCCTTGAACCGTTTAGGCGTGAAAGTCACTTTAGTGGAAAAATCGGAACGGATTTTGCCGAAAGACGAAGAAGAATTGGTATTAATGGTGCAGCAGCGATTGATTGATGAAGGGGTAATGATTCATACGTCGGCAACAGCTGTGAAAGCGGAACAGAATGGCGAAAATATCACATTGCATATCGACAAAGACGGCAAAGAAATGAAAGTGGAAGGCGAAGGCCTCCTCGTAGCGCTTGGCCGAAAAGCGAATGTAGAAGGCTATGGGCTCGATAAAGCGGGTGTTGAATACGATTCGAAAAGCATTCAAGTTGACGACCATTTGGAAACGACGGCTAAAGGGATCTATGCAATCGGTGATGTAGTCGGCCCTTACCAACTTTCCCATATGGCTAACACGCAAGGAATCACGGCAACGCAAAACGCCATCTTGCCTATCAATAAAAAAATGGATTACGAACATGTGACGTGGTGTACATATACGGATCCTGAATTAGGCCGGTCTGGTCTGTCAGAAGAAGAAGCCCGTGAAAAATATGGGGATTCCATCCGGATATACGAGCATGACTATGCGCATCTAGACCGTGCAAACACCAAGAAAGACAGCATCGGAAAAGTGAAAATCATTCTGGATAAAAAAGGCTTTATCCTAGGCGCAAGTGTGCTTGGGGATCGTGCCGGCGAAATCATCAGCCAAATTCAAACCATTAAAACGCTTCATATTAACTTAGGGAAATTATCCGGTGTCATTCACCCGTATCCGACTTACAGCGAAGTGCTGGTGAAAATCGGCAAGAAAGTCTACGTGGATAATTTATTAAACCAACCGGTTGTGAAGGCATTCAATAAAGCGAAAGATGGAGAAAACCCAGTGACGGCTAAAGGCTTGTTGGCGACTGCAGCAATAGCAGCAGGATCCGCTGTGGCTACAATGGCTGTGAAAAACAATGTGAAACCGAAGCTAGGGGTTGAGGGTGGACGATTGAAGGAAGTTCCTTCTACCCCGAACGCAGTTTCCTCCCAAGCGCTGGATCTTGAGAAATATGTAGCGGCTTTGCCGTACAATGGCAGCAAGAGCCAAGCGAAAAAGAATTTGATGGGGATGTTGAAAGGATTTGAAGGTGTTACGGTTCTCCAAGAAGACGACAATTACGTTTATGCAGTGGCAAGATCCAAAACGATGAAGTTCAAAGACGATATCGAATTTTATTTCAATGATGCAGCACAGCAGATTGAGTTCCGGTCCGCTTCTCGCGTAGGCTATTCAGATGCCGGCGTTAACCGCAAACGCTATAATGAAATGAGAAACCGCTATTTCAGCATTTCTACGCATACAAGAAACGCATGAACCACTTGGAATTTCCAAAGGTTTTTCTGTGGTTGGCAGCCATTTTAGCGATTGCAGCGGTTTATTGGGTAAGCCGCTCAGTCTTTCAACTTGATGTAAATGAAGTCCGCAGCTGGATTCTTTCTTTTGGAATTGCAGCGCCGCTTATTTATATAGCAGTTTACACGGTTAGGCCATTGGTGTTTTTTCCTGCTTCAATCCTGTCCATAGCCGGAGGTTTAGCCTTCGGCCCGTGGATGGGAACTTTTTATACCATAATTGGAGCTTCGCTCGGCGCGATGCTTTCCTTTATGGCAGCTAAAAAATTAGGTATAAGTTTAGGCAAAAGAGAATGGCCGGAAAATATGAAGAAAATCCAATTGCAGATGGAGCGCAATGGTTTTTTTTACGTATTGGCATTGCGCCTATTTCCAGGATTCAGCTTTGACTTGGTGAGCTATTCGGCTGCAATTGCAAAAGTACGGTTTATCCCTTTCTCAGTCGCTACAGTTGTCGGGATCATTCCGGGTACCTTTGCATTAAACTTTTTGGGCAGCAGTTTTATCAGCGGGAACCCGGCAATTATTGCAGGAGCCGTAGCGGTATTCGTTCTTTTAACAAGCGTTTCGGTCCTCCTTCGGAACCGCTGGAACAAAGCGGGAGACATGGCGGACAAAATGTAATTATCAAAGTTTAGGAAGTGGGAAGATGAGGAAGTTAGCATTGGCAGCAGCAGGGTTATTAGCGCTGGCTTTAGGGGCATGTTCAAACGAAGCAAATGATACGGCTGCAAACAAGACAGACAATTTGCTGGCTAGCGATTGGGAAACGATTGCGACAGAAGCTGGCGGGCAAGAAGTCAATATGTATATGTGGGGCGGAAACGAAAACATCAATCGTTATTTGGATGAATGGGTGGCTCCCCGTTTGCAGAAAGAATATGATGTGGAATTGCAGCGCGTACCAGTCAATGATGCCCAGGATTTTATCAACCAATTGGTGGATGAAAAATCAGCTGGAAAGAAACAAGGCAGCATCGACATCATTTGGATTAATGGAGAAAATTTCAAGGCAGCTAAAGACAATGAATTGCTGTGGGGAGATTTTGCTGGAAAATTGCCCAACTTCAATGAATACATAGATCCTGATGCACTTGAAGTGGCAGAGGATTTTGGAGAACCGGTAGAAGGTCTTGAAGCACCCTGGGGCAAAGCACAGTTTGTTTTTGTCCATGATGAAAAGAAAGCTGCCGAGCCGCCAAAATCCATGGATGAACTGGCAGAATGGGTCAAAGAGAATCCAGGCCAGTTTACATATCCAGCACTGCCAGACTTTACAGGCAGCGCATTTATTCGCCACGTGCTTTATGAAACAACTGGCGGATATGAGCAATACCAGCAGCCGGCAGCGGATATCGAAGATTTGGAACAGCGTTTAGCGCCAATGTGGCAATATTTGAATGAGATTGAACCTTATTTATGGCGGGAAGGCGAAACCTACCCCGAAAGCCTGGCGAAACTGGACCAATTGTATGCAAGCGGCGAAGTTTCGATGACCATGAGCTACGATCCGGCGCTTGCAGCAAGTGAAGTCATGAAAGGCCGATTCCCGGAATCGACCAAGACCTTCCTATTGGAAGGCGGGACTTTGGCAAACACCCATTTCCTATCGATTCCATTTAACTCTTCCGATAAAGCAGGAGCATTAGTGGCGATCAATGAAATGCTGTCTCCGGAAGCTCAGACTGCGAAACTGTCTCCAGAGAATTGGGGAGATCTGTCTGCGTTGGATTTCGAGAAGCTATCTGCCGAGCAGCAAAAGGCCATGAACGAAGTGGATTTTGGTACGGCGACTTTGCCGCTGGAAGAGTTGGAAGGGAATCGCTTGCCAGAATTATCCTCTGATTATATCGAAGTGATTGAAAAAGGGTGGATGGAAAATGTTGCGAAAGATTAAACCGTATCTTTTGCTCTTTCCCGCCATCATCACCATAGTCCTCCTGTTTTTTGGAGGGCTTTTTGACGGTTTTCTGAAAAGTTTAGGCTATTTTCCGGCGATTGGCGAAACCGAATTTTCACTGAAGGCCTATTCAAGTCTTCTTCAATCCGATGCATTTTGGGATTCCCTAATCGTCACCATTCGGATTGCCGCTCTTTCTGCTGCCATATCCGCGATTTTAGGGGCCATTGTGGCTGTGGCTCTCTTTATGATTCAGGAAACATCGAAATCAAGGGCACTTAACTTTTGGAATCGTTTGTTTCAATTGCCTTTGACCATCCCGCATCTAGTTGGGGGATACGTCATTGTCCTGTTGTTCATGCAAAGCGGTTTTTTGTCGAAAATCTTGGTGGCGATAGGTGTCATTGACCAAATCCCGGATTTTCCGGTGCTTGTCAATGATTCGTTTGGATGGGGGATCATATTGACTTATGCATGGAAAGAAGCGCCGTTTGTCGCTTTGATGGTATATCCGGTGCTAGCGAGAATTCATAAGCAATGGCGGGACGTTTCGCGCGTGTACGGGGCAAAAAATCGGGATTATATCCGTGAAATTGTTGTTCCTGCTATCCTGCCTGCTTGGACGGTAGCCGCCTTTATCGTGTTCGTCTTCACGTTTTCTGCATTTGAAGTGCCTTTTCTGTTAGGTGTCACTTATCCGAGCATGCTGCCGGTCTATTCCTATCAGCTCTATTCGAGCGGAACGTTAGCCGACCGGCCGGAAGCTTTGGCTGTTAATCTCGTTTTGGCGCTGCTCACTGTTCTATTAGGGCTCATCGCCTATTATTTCAGCAAGCGCTGGAACGTATTGAAGGGGTGGGAATGATGAAAAAAAATCACCTGCCCGCAAAAATATTCCTGTTTCTCTTCTTGCTCATGTTCATCTTTCTCCCATTTATTCCACTCGTTCTGACGAGTTTTTCCTATAATTGGATATGGCCAAACGTTTTGCCGGAATCCTTTAGTCTTAGTGCATGGGATTATGTGCTATTCGGCAATTCAAGCACTTGGCAAGCCATTGGCGTCAGTTTGCTGATCGCTTTTATCGTAACGGCGGTTAACATCATTCTCGCAGTGCCAGCGGCTAATGCGTTTGTGCGTTACCCGCTAAGAGGGAAATGGCTGTTTGAAGCGATTATTTTTGCGCCTATTGTTATCCCGCCTTTTGTAGCAGTCATGGGAATCCATTTAACATTTCTGCGTATAGGTCTGACCGAAACGATTTTTGGTGTGGTTCTTGCCCATATTTCGCCGACGCTTCCCTATGTTGTACGGGGTGCAATAACCAGCTACAGCACGTTATCAGTTGATTGGGAAAACCAAGCGAGAATGTTGGGGGCAGGCCCGTTTTCACGTTTTTATCATGTCGTGCTTCCGCATTTGATGCCAGGTATCGCTGCAGGAGCCAGTTTGAGCATTTTGATTTCCTTAAGCCAGTATTTGATCACTTTCATTATTGGCAGCGGCCAAGTGATGACTTTGCCAATCCTGCTATTTCCATTTATCAGCGGCGGGGATCCGGCGATTGCCTCTTCTTATTCCTTGCTTTTTGCAGGGATGGCCATTGTCGCCTTGCTGATCCTGGATTTGGCATTGAAAAGGTATTATAAGAAAAAACAGGCTGCTGCCGCCATTAAAGGAGTGAGGGAATGAACCAGCTGCGCATTACCCAGCTTGAAAAAAAGTTTAGAGAGAGGAAGAAAGAAGAGAACCCGGCATTTTCACTTAAACCGGTTCATTTAACGATAGAAGAAGGCGAATTCTTTTCGCTTTTAGGGCCATCCGGCTGCGGCAAAACGACGCTATTAAAATTGCTGGCAGGTTTGGAGCAGGCGGATAGCGGAGAAGTTTGGGTAGGCGAAGCAAATATAACAAATGTTCCTTCGGAAGCGCGGAACTTTGCAATGGTCTTTCAGCAGCCGCTATTGTTTCCGCATATGAATGTGGAAGACAATATTGCCTTCGGCTTGAAAATGAAAAGAGTGAAACGAGCTGAACGGATTGAACGGGCGCTTGAAATGCTCGGTCATGTCGGTTTAAAAGGCTACGGGAAACGTTTTCCGAATGAACTGAGCGGCGGCCAGCAACAAAGGGCAGCACTCGCAAGAGCTCTCGTATCGGACCCGCGCATCCTACTGATGGACGAACCATTCAGCGCCCTCGATCCGAGTCTTCGGGAAGAAATGCGGGACTTGCTCAGCCGCATCCATAAAGAATTTGGAACGACTATCATATTTGTTACGCATGACCGTGAAGAAGCTTTCCACCTTTCTGACCGAATCGGGGTGATGAGCGACGGGGAATTGCAGCAAGTAGCAGAGGCAAAGGAATTATACGAAAAACCGGCTAGCGCTCAAGTTGCAGCTTTTCTCGGCCTGAAAAACATCTTAAGAGGAAGCGTGGAAGCCGGCAATTTCATCGTGGAAAATAGCGGCTTGCAAGTGGCGATAGCGGGTCAAGGAGAATCTTCGATGATCCATTTGGTCATCCATCCTGAAAGGCTGCAACTTGCCACTGATTTAACGGTGCAGCCGACAATTGAGGAGATTTTCTTCGAAGGAACCGTAAAGCAATTGCGATTCAACCATGGATTTTATCTTTGCATCGTCCAAACAGAAAACATCGAGCTGGAATGTTCGATTTCCAGCAGGCAGGCAGAAGCAGTTTCCATTGGGGAAAAGGTGAAGCTAAGCGTCCATTTAAAAGACTTGCACTTCGTCAGCCAATAACGCTTCTGTTCTTTTTTCCTAATATTGCAATAAGTGCTTTATCCTCTTGATGCGAATGTTAAAATGAGTCATGGAGGTGGGGTTGTGATTTGTAAATTAAACCATCGCAATGAAGAAACTGCGGAAAATATCCAACGCATTCAACAGCCGGCCTACCTTGTCGAAGCCGAGCTGATGGGTTTTCACGGAATTCCGCAATTAACGGAATCAATTGAGGATATACAAAACAGCGGGGAAAGCTTTATTGGATTTAAAGAAGAGAAATTAAAAGGTTTTATATCATATGTGGATGAAGAAGATTTGATTGATATTTACCGTTTGGTCGTTCATCCCGATTCTTTCAGGCAAGGAATCGCGAAGAAACTGCTTGCAGATTTGTTGATGAGATATGGGGGGCGGAAGTTTATCGTCAGTACAGGGACAGCCAATGAGCCTGCCAAAAACCTTTACCGGTCTTTCGGTTTTATGGAACAAGACGAATTTGAAGTGTCGCCGGGCATTACGTGTACGAATTTCATGAAACAAAGCTGAAAACCATTGCATGCGAGAGGTGGAGAGATTTACATGGATTACTTACAGCATCCTTTTGATTCGAAACGAACGACCGTTTTTTCGAAAAAAGGCATGGTGGCAACTTCACAGCCGCTTGCTGCCCAAGCGGGGATTGAGATCATGCGAAATGGCGGCAATGCCATCGACGCGGCCATCGCAGCTGCCGCAGCATTAACGGTTGTCGAGCCTACATCAAACGGCATTGGCGGCGATGCATTTGCACTTGTATGGGTAAAAGATAAATTGCATGGTTTGAACAGTTCAGGGCCTGCCCCGAAGAATATTTCCATTAAAGCGGTCAAAAGCTTAGGGCACAAAGAAATGCCGGTTCATGGGATGATCCCGATTACCGTGCCAGGCGTGCCGGCAGCTTGGGCTGAACTGTCGAAAAAATTTGGCAAGCTTCCTTTTTCGGAGCTGTTTAAACCAGCGATCCGCTACGCGGAAGAAGGCTATCCGCTCACGCCAATTCTCGGCAAGTACTGGAAAGCGGCGTACGAATCTTTCAAAACTAAATTTACGGCAGAAGAATATCAGTCATGGTTTGATACATTTGCGCCTCAGGGAAAAGCTCCGGAAATTGGAGAGATGTGGTCATCTCCAGGACATGCGAAAACTTTGCGTGAAATTGCGGCAACGGAAAGCCGTTCATTTTATAGCGGCAAGCTTGCAGACCAAATAGATGCGTTCATGCAGAAGCATGGCGGTTTCTTGTCAAAAGAAGACCTTGCGGCATTTAAGCCTGAATGGGTAGCGCCTGTTTCTGCAAATTACCGGGGATATGACGTGTGGGAAATTCCACCGAATGGCCAAGGAATGGTGGCTTTGATGGCATTGAATATCTATAAAAATCTAAACAAGCCGAAATGGCAGTCAGCTGAAACGTACCATGAGCAAATTGAAGCGATGAAGCTGGCGTTTACGGACGGCAAGGAATTCATCACGGAACCGGAAGCGATGCCGGTGAGCGCGGAGCATTTATTATCAGAAGAATATGCAAAAAAACGGGCGGAAGCGATTGGGGAAACGGCGATTGATCCCGTACCTTATGAACTTCCGAAAGGCGGCACCGTTTATTTGTCTGCTGCGGATGAAGAAGGGAATATGATTTCATACATACAAAGCAATTATATGGGCTTTGGTTCAGGCATTGTCATTCCAGGAACCGGAATTGCTTTGCAGAACCGGGGGGCAGATTTTTCATTGGATGAACAGCGTCCAAATGCGCTGAAAGGCGGCAAACGGACTTTCCATACGATCATTCCCGGTTTCTTGACGAAAGATGGAAAAGCGGTCGGCCCATTCGGTGTGATGGGCGGCTACATGCAGCCGCAAGGCCATTTCCAAGTGGTGACGAATACGATAGATCATTTACTGAATCCGCAGGCGGCACTCGATATGCCGCGCTGGCAATGGTTGGGCGGAAAAACCATTTTGCTGGAACCGGCTTTCCCGAATTACTTGGCGCAAGAATTGAGCCGAAAAGGGCATGCCATCCAACTGGCTGTGGACAGCGGTTCGTTCGGGCGGGGACAGATCATCTGGCGAAATCCAGAGACGGGCGTATTGGCCGGCGGAACAGAAGCGCGGACAGATGGAGCGATAGCTGTTTGGTAAAGAAACAGAAAAATGAAAGCCGTCAAAACCAAACACCTCGTATGAAAAAAAATGCCGATATTTTCGCCGCTTTTTTCCGCGTCGGCATACTTGGCTTTGGCGGTGGGCCATCTTCCATTCCGCTTTTCCAACGGGAAGTGGTCGATAACTACCAGTGGATGGATAAGGATGAATTCGGTGATACGCTGGCTTTGTCAAATACGATGCCGGGGCCAATTGTGACAAAACTCGCAGGTTATGTCGGCTACCGGGTAAATGGATTGGTTGGCTGCCTGATCGCCATATTCGCTTCGGTCGTTCCGACTGTTTTATTGATGATTTTTTTGCTTGGGGTGCTTCAGCAATATAAAGATGTGGAATGGGTCAACAATATGTCCGCGGCAGTCGTCCCGGTTGTTGCGGTCATGCTTGGCGTCATGACTTGGGATTTCTTGAAAAAGTCCGGTGAAGCATTAGGTTGGGCGCGCGCCTTGCTGTTGGTCGTGTTCGCCGCAATCCTCATGGAAGTGCTGAATGTCCATCCGGCCATTCTCATCGTCGCTTTATTGGCCATCGTTCTGCTTCCGCGCAGCAAAGGAGGCGAGCGCAAATGATTTATTGGTCGATTTTCCTGGCTTTTTTCATTCCTGGAATCTTGGGATATGGAGGCGGTCCGTCATCCATTCCGCTTGTGGAGAAAGAAGTGGTCGATAATTACGGCTGGATGACCACTCAGGAATTCGGAGAAATGGTGGCGCTCGCCAATGCCTTGCCAGGGCCGATCGCTACAAAAATGGCCGGCTATATCGGCTATGCAGAAGGTGGAGTTCTCGGTTCTTTTGTGGCATTGTTCGCTTCCATCGCTCCTTCATTATTATTGATGATTGTGCTGATGGTTACGTTAATGAAGTACAAAGACTCGCCCAAAGTCAAAAATATTACGAAACTAATTCGGCCGGTCATTGCCGTCTTATTGGGGGCAATGACTTTACAGTTTGTGAACACTTCCATCGGGACAACAGGAGGGGTCCAAACGGTCATTTTAATTGTCATTAGCTACTGGATGCTGGAGATCCGGAAAATCCATCCGGCGTTTGTCATTCTTCTGGCGTTGGCATACGGCGCATTATCCAGTTTTATATGATTGTATGAGGACACCTGCATTTGTTGCAGGTGTTTTTTTCTATGGTTGATATAGCATTCGATAATCACACGTCTGTCTCCAAGTTCAATTGATTTACTTTCATTTTAAAATAAATTATTATGTGATAACGAGGATAATGATTGTCCGCGTTTAGAAAGCAGAGGTGATGAATGTGCATATGAAAACAGGCGTTGAGCAATCGGTTTATGCCGTTTTACTGCTGAACATGCTGCCGGATAAAGCCGTACTTCCGGGAGAAGCGATTAGTCAGCAGTTAAAAGCATCGCCCACGTATTTCCGAAAATTGCTTCGCAAACTGGTCAGTGCAGATGTCATTGCATCAGTGCCAGGCGTAAAAGGCGGATTCAAACTAAACAAACGACCGGAAGCTATCACGGTTTACGATATCTATCTTGCGATAGAAGGCCGGCAGTCGCTTTATTCATCCAGCGGCATTTTGGGTGATTTGCTGGAACTGGAAAAAGAGGAAAGCTGCTGCCTGTTGACGGATTTGATGGAAGAAGCGGAAGTGGCTTGGAAATCGGTCATGAAGCGGGAAACCATTTCGTCATTGGCGGAAAAGATGAACGAGCAGCAATTTCTGCTGAAAACAGAAGCTTTACAGCAATGGGTGCAAAGAAAAATGGTTGCCTAGAATTAGGGAAGGAGTGGATCAGGTGATTCCTCAATTGAAACGAATCAATGAATTATCAAAGAAATCCCGTGAAAGCGGGCTGACAAATGCTGAGAAAGTCGAGCAGCAAGTATTGCGGGAAGATTATCTGCGCGAAATCCGCGGGCAAGTTGAAAATACCGTAACCGGATTGACCGTGCTGGATCCGCTCGGAAACGATGTAACACCGGACAAAGTCCGCAAGGAAAAAGCAGCAAACTCCATTTAAATAAAAAAAAGAAAGTAAGTGAAAATAGATGAATGATTATTTAGTGAAAGCTTTAGCATACGATGGACAAGTGCGTGCTTATTCCGCACGTACGACCGAAACGGTAAGTGAAGCGCAGCGCCGCCATTATACGTGGCCAACCGCTTCAGCAGCACTGGGCCGTTCGATGACAGCGAGCGTCATGCTCGGTGCCATGATGAAAGGCGAAGAGAAATTGACGATCAAAATCAATGGCGGCGGCCCGCTCGGCACTATTTTAGTGGATGCAAATGCGAAAGGCGAAGTAAGAGGCTATGTTTCGAATCCGCAGACGCATTTTGATTTAAACGCGCAAGGGAAATTGGATGTCAGAAGAGCAGTCGGAACGGAAGGCACACTTTCGGTTTCCAAAGATGTCGGCTTATTGCAGCCATTCGTCGGTCAAGTGCCGATTGTTTCGGGTGAATTGGGCGAAGACTTTACGCATTATATTGTTACTTCTGAGCAGGTGCCTTCATCTGTAGGCGTAGGCGTTATCGTCAATCCTGATAACACAATCCAAGCTTCAGGCGGTTTTATCATTCAATTGATGCCGGGAACAAGTGAAACGATTATTACGGAAATCGAGAGCCGGCTCAGCAAAATTCCGACGATCTCCAACATGGTACGCCAAGGAATGACGCCTGAGGAAATCCTTTTTGAAGTATTGGGCCAAGACAATGTGAAAATCTTGGACGACATGCCTGTGAATTTCCAATGCCAATGTTCACGCGACCGGATTCATAATGCGATTATCAGCTTAGGGCCAGTTGAAATTCAGGACATGATTGAAACAGATGGCCAGGCAGAAGCGCAATGCCATTTCTGCAATGAAAACTATCTGTTCACAAAAGAAAACTTAGAAGCGATGCTCGAAACAGCCAAATAATTCTTTCAAACACCCGCAAAGCTTGCGGGTGTTTTTTCTGAACAGGAGCTTCTTATTGGGTTTATTCTTTCCTTATGATATAATTATCTCGAATTCGAGATAAGTTTAACTTAAAACAATTAGGGAAACAGACAAGTAAGGTGTCTGAAATAGGAGGATGATTTAGATGAAACATGTATTCCGTCAAGGATCCAGCACAAAAAAACCGACGTTTTTATTATTGCACGGCACCGGAGGCAACGAAAATGATTTATTGCCGCTTGCGAACCATATCGATCCAGAAGCTTCTGTACTCAGTGTACGAGGCAACGTTTCCGAAAATGGCATGCCGCGATTCTTCAAGCGTTTGGCTGAAGGCGTTTTTGATATGGAAGATTTGAAAGCGAGAACGGAAGAGCTCCACGAGTTTATCGGCAAAGCGGCCAAAGACCATGGCTTCGACCGAAAAAACGTCATCGCGATCGGCTATTCTAACGGTGCCAATATAGCGGCAAATTTGCTGTTTACTTATTCGGATGCATTAAAAGGGGCAATTCTCCATCACCCGATGGTTCCAAACCGTGAAACGGAATTACCGGATTTAACGGCTGTTCCTGTATTCATCTCAGCAGGGACCAATGATCCGATCTGCCCATCGGAAGAGTCTACCGATTTGGAACGTTTATTAAAGGATGCAGGGGCAGAAGTGCACCTGCACTGGGAAAACTACGGGCATCAACTGACGATGCCGGAAGTGGAAGCAGCGAAAGTTTGGTACGACCAATTATAGAAAAAAATCCCCTTGTGGAAACAAGGGGATTTTTAGAAGGCAAGGAGGCGTGACATGCAAAGAAACCCCCATATTCAGGAACAATTGGAAGCATGGATTGAAGAAAACAAAGGACATGCGATTTTAGGGACAACTGCGCAATACATCCCAGCGCTTGGGAAAGTTGATCCAAGCCGTCTAGGGATTTGTATGGTGGATGAAGACGGCCATTATTATTGTGCGGGGGATACGGATCAGGAGTTCACGCTGCAAAGCATTTCAAAAGCGTTATCGTTTATCGCAGTATGCTGCCATTACGGTTTGGAATTTGTACTAGAGCGGGTTGATGTTGAACCTACGGGTGAAGCATTCAATTCCATCATTCCTTTTGAAATCCACCGGCCGAATAAACCATTCAATCCATTCATCAATGCGGGTGCTATCACCGTATCTGCCTTGTTGCCAGGGCAAACCAGCCAAAAGAAATACGAATACTTACTGGAATTTCTGGAAAAGCTGGTGGGGCATCCGCTCGAAATGGACCGGGAAGTCTATGATTCCGAATGGAAGTCTTCACACCGCAATCGGGCACTCGCCTATTACTTGAAAGAGGCGAACTTCCTTGAAATCGAAGTGGAAGAAGCGCTCGATATTTATATCCGCCAATGCTCGATTAAGACAAGTACGCAAGATTTGGCCTTGATCGGGTTAATCATCGCATATGACGGATTTAATCCGATTACGAAAGAAAAGCATTTTTCAGATGAAATCGCTCAAGTGGCGAAAGTATTGATGGTGACGTGCGGCATGTACAATTCTTCCGGGAATTTTGCAGCCCATGTCGGCATTCCGGCAAAAAGCGGCGTTTCCGGAGGCATTTTGGCCGCTGTTCCGCCTAAACTCCATTCACAGACGTATGAGTTTCGCGCTGGAGCAGGCATCGGTGTTTACGGGCCAGCGATCGATGTCCAGGGAAATAGTGCCGCTGGAACAATGATGCTGCGCCAGATTTCAAAAGAGTGGGACTTGAGTATATTCTAAAAAACCCGTGAGCTGATAAAGCTCACGGGTTTTCATTTTTGGGGGCATAGGATAGCTCTTTTATCTGGAAGGCTAAGCTGCCGATATTCACGATGCCTTCGAATTTACGGGTTTTTCCCCAATCATAAAATTGAAATGTGACGGAGTGGCTGCTGACCGCTTTAATCGAAGGCGCAATGATATCGCCGCCGGTGTCTTGGTTTTCAATCACATGAGCAATCGCTTTGCTGATGCTTTGGCTGCGTTCGTCGTCATACCGGACCAAGGAAATTAAAGTGCCTTTGCCGGGCAAAATGTCCGGCGTTTCACGGTTAGCGGTCAAAGCCACCAAATCGCCTGGTTTTAACTGCTGCTGATCGAGCGGTGCTCCAGAAGTTTGTGTAAATCGGCTAGTTGGAACTACTTCAAAATAAGTGCCTTCAATCAAGATGGCTTGTTCAGCGGGGTGCTGCACAATATGTAGCGTAGAGTAATCCAGCTTCGGCGGAGTGATGCTTTCGGAAGCAACGGGTTCTGCAGAACAGCCGGAAACTAGTAGAAAACAACCAAATAATAATAGAGCCAGTCCTAAATTGCGCACACAATCCCCCCCTGCCATTATCTTTACTAATACAGACGTTTCAGAAAATGAAAAGTTACAGAAAAATGGAAAATAAATAGAAAGAATTTTGAAATTCATTATGTATTTTATTTTGAAATATTTTCTAAAGAATGATGCTTCAATGATTGTTAAAGTTTAGGCGAAATGGCTCATTCAGTTTCTTGCATGTTTGAGATGCCAAGGCACGGGTAAATCTTTTGTAAGCAAGATTTTTCAAGTTACACATACTGAAATTGGAGGAATCAAAAATGGCTAACAATAAGTTTATGGGAACTTTCGACAATGAAACAGAAGTGTTAAGAAAAATCGAGGAACTGAAAACGCAAGGCACGAGTGAAGATCACATGTACGTGATGGCACGTGACAAAGAGCAGATTTCCATGGTACGGGGCCGGACAGATGTCGATTACAAATCAACAGAAGGCAACTGGAAAGATAAATTCATGGGATTCTTATCCGGCAATGAACCTGTCCGCGAGGCATTTAACGGTTTAGGTGTGGACGGCGATGAAGCTGACCGCTATTACAACGAAGTACAGAACGGAAAAATCCTGCTATTTGTAGATAAGGAAATGGGCGATAATTATTCGCGCACATCTGAGAACTACACAGGCAGAGATGAAGGAAAGAGCACATTGGCAGGCGGATCGGTATACGGGGATCCTACTGTAGAAAACACTAGAGCTACTGGACATTCGGATTCAGGAATCGTTGCGCGTGACGGCTTGACTGTCGATACGAACGAAGCCAATGATATTGATTTTCATAGAGAACGGAATATGGTGGATTCAGACGATACTTCAGCTGCTTCAAGACTTGATGATGAGACCGCTGGTGTCGGACGGGATACCGGAACCGGATTTGGATTAGGTACGGGCAACACGGTCGACGATACGCCACGTCCAAGCCGGGATACAAATGATTTCACTGCGACTAATGAAGTGGATAGATCGGACCGATTCGACGATACGGACCGCACTGCTGGCGGTTTGACTGACCGAGACCGGACAACCGGTGGATTTACAGATACGGATCGTACGTCTAGTGGCTTAACAGACAATGATTTGAACCGCGACCATACGCATGATGAAGAAGAGCGCCTGCGTCTTCATGAAGAACGCTTGCATGTAAACAAAGACCGCGTGCAGACCGGTGAAGTGAATGTAGGGAAGCATGTAGTCGAAGATGAACAGACCATCGAAGTACCGGTTGAACGGGAGGAAGTTTACGTAGAGCGCCGTCCGGTAAATGAAGAAAGCACAGACGGCGGCTTGACTGGAGATGCTTACCAGGAAGGCGATAACATTCACATTCCAGTCACGGAAGAACGCGTCGATGTATCGAAAACTGATGTAGTGAGTGAAGAAATCGTCGTTGGAAAACGTAAAGTACAGGATACAGAGACGGTAAGCGAAACAGTTCGCCGTGAAGAAGCGGATATTGATGAAGATCATGATGTCGATGATTTAGGACGCAACCGAAAAGACCGCTTATAAGATTTTGTTGGACTGAACATGTACGGTGAGGCGGGGAACTATCCCCGTCTTTTTTATGGTTCTACACTAATTGTTGGGGTGTTGAAACAATTCGGCCCAAAAAAAGACACGCAATCTCCAAATTCTTTTATACTTGAAATGTCGAATAACAAGTAAAGAAGAGGAGATGCGTGCACTTGAATTTTACCATGAAATTTCCCGGATTAGAAGATGTGAAAATAACGAAAATGGAACAAGTGGAGGACCGTGTGGCGCTACATGTGGAGTTGGAGGTGGGGGCCCAAAGCTGTCCGCGCTGCCAGGAAAAGACCCGGCGTGTCCACGATTACCGCATCCAAAAGATTAAGCACCTGAAATGGTTTGAACGGCTGACCTACCTGTTTTACAAGAAAAGACGTTATGCTTGCGGGGCGTGTGGCAAGAAATTTGCCGAGAAGAATTCATTCATCGATCGCTATCAACGGTTCTCAAAAGAGTGGAACCAAGCGGTTCATGTGCGCAGCGTCAAGGCGAAAACGTTCAAGGAAGTGGCCGGACAATACGGCGCTTCCGCTTCGACCATCGTTCGGCGTTTCGATCTGGTGGCGCTCCAGGAAGTTACTGAAACCGCAAAATTACCGCGTGTGATCGCCATCGACGAATACAAAGGCGACACCCGTGAAGGAAAGTACCAACTGATTATCGCCGATGGCGAAACGAGAGAACCGATCGATATCCTGCCCAACCGGAAAAAAGAGACGATCAAACAGTATCTCCAACAGCACGGAGCTGCGGTGGAAATCGTCGTCATGGACATGAGCCATTCCTTTAAAGCCGCGGTCAAAAAAGCACTCGGCAAACCGGTGATCATCGCCGATCGCTTCCACTTCTGCCGGTACATTTACTGGGCGCTGGACGCGGTCCGCAGACGCGTGCAGAAAAGTTGGAACGACTATGACCGCAAAAAAGGCAAACGGATGCGCTACGTCTTTTACAAAAACAGTGAGAAGTTAACCGAAAAGGACCGTTGGTACTTGAAGCGGTATCTTGAAATGGATGAGGAGCTCAAACGAGCATACGAACTGAAGGAAGCGTATTGCACGTGGTTTCAGGCAAGCAAAAAAAGAGATCCCGAGGAAATCCTCAAGACCAAAGAAGCGTTGCTGGAATTTTATCGGCTGGTGGAACAAGCGGGCATTCCCGAGTTCCAGAAAGCCATGGGCACCTTCCGAAACTGGCAGACGGAAATCTTGAACAGCTTCTCGTTCAAGTATTCCAATGGTTTCTTGGAAGGCATCAATAACCTGACAAAAGTGATTAAGCGGAACGCGTTCGGCTTTCAGAATTTCGAACGCGCCCGCGCCAAAATACTACTGACACACAAGTATAAGAATATGGGAGTTCACGTTGGTTAGAGTGAGGAAGATTTCACCTCACCCCAACATTTGACGGAGAACCTTTTTTATTTCGCCAAAGAGCGGTATGATAGAGGAAAGTCAGGAGTGAAGACAATGGACGGCAAAAAAAGAAATGATATAAAACCAGGGATTGAAGTAAATATTGTATTGAAACAAGACCAACGATCCGGCAAGTTGACCAGAGGTATTGTAAAAGACATATTAACCAACTCGGCTACGCATCCACATGGCATTAAAGTTCGGCTTGAAGATGGCCAAGTAGGGCGAGTGGCCGAAATTCTGGAATCGAAATAAACTTCTACTTATTCTGAAAGGGGACATGAACATGTTTGCCAATAAAGAAGAGCACGGAGAACTTTTTGAAGCTGCAGAAAAAGAAAAAGCAAAACGCCAAGATGAAAAACTTTCCACAGAAGATCCACGTAAGATAGGCGAGCAATTGGATGAACAAAAAGAGGGGCTGGATGATCGGCATTATGAAAATCCAAAAACCCGTAAAGATAAACGAAATGCAGATCCCATCAGCAAACCGGATGAGAAAAATTTCATTTGAAGTTTATAGAATTACAGAAGAGGACTCATTAATTTGAGTCCTTTTGTGTGTTAAAATAAAAGGAATGAAACTGCGAAGGAGTAGCATATGAGCCATTTTTTTGAACGAAAGCAGAAAGAGCTTGGAGTGGAATTGAATAAGATCCAAAAGAAAGCTGTGGAGCGGACAGATGGCCCGCTGCTTCTTTTAGCATGTCCAGGTTCCGGAAAGACCACAACGATGATTATGAGAATCGGCTATTTGATCGAAGAAAAAGGGGTCAGTCCCCAGAAGATCAAAGCGATTACGTTCAGTAAAGCATCTGCGTCCGATATGAACGAACGCTATAAACGCTTTTTTCCGAAACTTGCCCCAGTCGATTTTTCGACGATCCACAGTTTAGCTTTTCAAATCACACGTGAATATTTTGCGGAATCCCGCTATATCATGATTGAAGGAAGCGAATCAAACGGCCTTCACAAGAAACGCCTCTTACGTGAAATGTATCAGACGGAAGTGGGGGAACCCATCACGGATGATCAGCTAGAGGAACTCACCTCTTTTATCAGTTTTGTTAAAAACAAAATGATCCCACGGGAAAAATGGTCGCAGCTGAAAGCGCCATTTGATGGTGCTAACGAGATTTTAAAAACCTATGAAGCCTTTAAAGAAAATTATGATCACCGCTTGGTGGATTTCGACGATATGTTGTCTTTAGCCAATGAAGCCTTGGAAAAAGACAGAGCATTGCTTTCAAAATATCAGAACAAATGGGAATACGTCATGACAGATGAAAGCCAGGATACATCGCTTATCCAACACGCGATTGTCGAAAAACTGGTTGCCCGCCATCACAATCTGTGTGTAGTAGCCGATGATGATCAATCGATTTATACGTGGCGGGCAGCTGAACCGACTTATCTACTGAAATTTAAGAATGTTTATCCGGATGCATATGTGATGAAAATGGAGCGTAATTACCGTTCGACTAAAAATATCGTCGATACAGCAAATGTCTTTATAAAAGCCAATAAAAAACGCCATGATAAGAATATGTTCACAAAGCAGCCTTCAGGGGAGCCGATTGTGTTAAAACGGCTTTCTTCAGAAGAAGCCCAGCTAAAATATCTCTTTAAAGAATTAAAGCAATTAACCGATTTTGGCGAAGTGGCTATTCTCTATCGCAATAATTCCTCTTCAACTTTGTTGATGAGCGAGCTGGAGCGCCATGGCATTCCTTTCTATATGAAAGATGCAGACAACCGCTTTTTCTCCCATTGGATTGTAGAAGATATGCTGAATTTCATGCGCTTTAGCCTAAAGCCGGAACGTGTAGACATTTATGCAAAAATCGCTTCGAAAACCAATGCTTACTGGTCGGGCAGCCAGTTGAAGTTTTTGAGCCGCATGAAGTCGACGCAAAACAATGCATTTGATGAAATCAACCGGACTGTAACATTAAAAGATTACCAGATCAAAATTTTGAACGAGCAAAAGAAATGGTTTGAAGCCTTGAACAGTATGCGTCCGTTAAAAGTGATTCGGACCATCCGGGCAGACCTCGGCTACGATCAGATGCTTTCCAGCCGAGCAGAAAAATTCGGTATGCGTCTGCAATACTTAGAACAGATATTGATGAAGCTGGAGCAAATCGCCGAGCCTTTGGAGTCCATGACGGAATTTGCGGTAAGGCTAAAAGAGCTGGAGCAGATTACCCAAAATGCAAAAGCGGAAAAGACGGATGACATGCTGACCTTATCGACATTCCATAGCTCCAAAGGGCTTGAATTCGACAGGGTCTATATGGTGGATCTGGTGGAAGGCGTAATTCCGACCGAAGAAGATGCAGATAATCCGGCAACGCTGGAAGAGGCGAGAAGGTTATTCTATGTAGGCATGACGCGGGCCAAAAAACATTTGGAATTGATCAGCTACGACAGCGAATCTCGTTTTATGAATGAAGTGAGGGACATCATCGTTCCGGAAAAGAGCGCGGTAAAAACAAAACAGCCGGCTGCTCGAACGCCGATTAAAGTAGATGTGCCGGATAATCCGAATGCTGTAAAAGCAGATGATGAGCTAGCTGAAGGGGTAACAGTTCGCCATCGTGTTTTTGGGACGGGGAAAATTGTTGAACGGGACCATGAGCGGCTATCGATCCAATTTGCAAAAGAGCGGAAAGATTTGATGATTGATATATGTTTAAGCTATAAATTATTGGAAGTGATTGACTGACAGCAAGTTTTATATTCAACTTAGGAACGCGGGGACAGGAAAATGAAAATCAGAGATTGGGATCGAAGTTTAAAAGTCCGCCTTGTAGGCGAATTTTTTATGAATACAAGTTATTGGATGGTATTTCCATTTTTAGCTATTTACTTTGCGGAAGAGTTCGGAAAGGGGACAGCGGGCTTATTGCTCGTCATCTCCCAAGTTTTTTCTGTCGCAGCCAATTTGATTGGAGGGTATTGCGCGGATCGGTTCGGCCGGCGGCGGATGCTCGTTATCGCTTCCATAGCGCAGGGAGCTGCATTTCTGCTTTTCGCTTTTGCCAACTCACCTTGGTTTGATTCGGCAGCCTTAGGATTTGTGGCTTTCACCATCGCTGGAATGTGCAGCTCGCTTTATTGGCCTGCCAGCCAGGCAATGGTGGCCGATGTCGTTCCTGAAAAATACAGAAGCGATGTGTTTGCCATTTTCTACACGACATTGAATATTGCGGTAGTTGTAGGACCGCTGATCGGTGCCGTTCTATTCTTCTCGTTCCGCTTTGAACTCTTATTGACCGTAGCGGTTATTTCGATGATTCTTGGCCTGGTTTTGCGCCTTTATACAAACGAAACTTTGTCGCAAAAGATGCGGGACAAATGGGCAGAAGGGGAATCTGCGGGTCTGTCAAAAGCGGTTCTTGGCCAAATCAAAGAATACGGACTGATCTTTAAAGACCGTGTTTTCCTCTTGTTCGTTATTGCCGGAGTCTTAGGGGCACAGACATTCATGCAGCTGGATCTATTGTTCCCGATTTACTTGAAAGAAACGATTGATGTACAGACGATTGCTTCTTTCGGAAGCAAAGAATGGACCGTGACAGGTGAAACGTCATTCGGCTTCCTGTTATCGGAGAATGGTCTTTTAGTGGCGTTGTTGACTGTAGTGGTGACAAGATGGATGACAAAATTCCGCGAAAAATGGGTGTTTTTCTTTTCAGCATGCTTTTACGCAATTGCCATGATTCTCTTCCCGTTAACATCGCTTTTTTGGATTTTTGTCATCGCAATGGCCATCTTCACCTTTGCCGAATTGATGGTAGTAGGCATCCAGCAGAGCTTTATTTCGAAATTGGCACCGGAAGATATGCGGGGGCAATACTTTGCAGCCGCGAGTATGCGCTACACCATCGGGCGAATGATTGCGCCGGTTTCAATTCCGATGACTGCCTGGTTCGGTTTTGGTTGGACGTTTGCTATTTTAGGCGTATTGGCATTAGCAAGCGGCCTCGTCTATCTAGTGATGTTCCGGTTATTCGACAAAAAAGCGTCCCATGTATAGGGACGCTTTTTTTATAGGCGATGATTTTTCCTATTCTTTCTTCACTAAACGCAAGAGCATGTGAGCAAGCATATGCTGCTCTTCTTTTTCTCCGACTTTCCATAATTCCTGCAAAAGATATTCTTCGCGGTTTTTTGGATCTTCGTTTTTCGCTAAATAGTTGGCAACTTTTTCAGTGATTTGAGCCAAACGTTCTTCGCTCAATCCTAATTTTTCACCCATCTCAACTTTGCTGCTTAAGTATTGCTTGAAATGTTCAAAATTTGCTAAGATGTCTTCTTTTTTCTCATCATCAAAAGATTTTAATTTATCGTCTACTTTTTTATCGATATTTTCCATTAATCACACACTCCTTTTATTTGATTGCACTATCTGTTTACCTCTATGAAGCTCTTTTAAACGTCAGAATAATAAAAAAAAGAAGGAAGTCTCTCGTTTAATGTAGAAGACTTAGGGTAATGAACTATAGAGGATGTATTTTAAGGAGGATGATGGATGAATGACATTATATGACGAAATCCAGAAACTAAAAGCATTTAATTGTGATGACCGTTGCGTATTAAGCGTCTACTTGAATACGAACCCGGCGGATTTGAACGCACAAAATGGCGCTTGGAAAATTCACCTCAAGAATGGTTTGAAACGATTGGATGAATATTTAGAAGCCTCGCAAGATGAGCAAGAAATGAAACGCTATAAAGAGCTGAGAAAAAAAGTGGAGCGTGAAATACTTGACCATAAAGACGACCTCCAAAAGGGTGTCGTTATTTTTGCATCTCCACATGAAGATTTATGGTCTGTGCATTACGTTCAAGTGCCGGTGAAGACGAGTTTCCACTGGGAAGCAAAGCCAGCACTGGATGAATTAAGATATATGTATAAGGCTTATCCATATGCCGGCGTGATTCTGCCGAGCTTTAAAGGGATAAGAGTGCTCGATACTTCGATGGGAATTATTAATGAAGAGATCTTTTATGAATTTGATTCGGGATTGGAAGTATGGACAGAGCAAAAAGGCGTCCATTCTGCATCCAGAAGCGGCGGCACGGGCAATAGCATGGGCGGCGGCGGAGCTCATTTAGGCGGAAACAGCGGAAGCCATGCAGATGACCTAGACCACCGCCTGCGGGAGAACTTGGAACGCTTCTATAAAGATATGAGCATCAAAATCGAGAAACTGAAAAAAGAACGCCATTGGGATGAAATTCATGTGGTGGGAGAAACCGAACATGCAAAATCCTTTGCCAAAGTTTTGATGAAAAAACCGAACAGTTGCGTATATAAAAACTTAATCAATAGTTCACCAGGGCAAATCCTGCATGAAGTGTTTGAAAAATAATCAAAATCCCCAGCGCTGTGCTGGGGATTTTTTACGTTTTCATTTGAATATGGGGCTGCGGACAGAACGTACAGGTTTCAAAAGCATCGAGTTCTTTATACAAGCAGCACGTTTTTCGCAAAGGTCGAGTCACAGCAGCTTCCAAAGAGGAATTGCCTAAAAGCTTAGCGAGATAAGACGTTTTGATCGGTTCCCAATTTTCAGGTTCCAGCAGCCACTCCAAATCTTCAGCTGCTCTTCGCGGTTGGCGCTTTTCAAAATTGGCATAAAACCACAATAGCGACCCTAAGATGTTTTCCCAAAGAATAATAGGCGAGATTTTTACATAGCGGCGGAATTCCTGGATGGCCTGATCGCCTTGTTCATACAGAACTTCATGCATGGCAGAAAAGCGTTGGGAATCCGTTATCAATACAAGGTTTTCAGCATCAGCATGGGTTTGAAGTAAAGGAAAGCCGTAATTGACGACACGATTAAAGCGTAAATCACTGAACGAGCCTTTAAAATAGCAGTGGTGATTGATGATCAAATCAAATTGAGCCGTGATGAATAAGGCATATTGCCGGAAAAAATAAGAAACCGCGGCGCCGTCATTTTCGCTTCCGGACCATTCTTTTAATTGAGTTATCGCTGTTTTTAAATCTAATGACAGCGGCTTTTCAGGCAGACGGCCAACTGCTACAGAATAATTAGAAAGGATGAGTTTGAGTTGGGGGGATGCTTCCATGGATTTTCACTCCTTTAACTACTCATCATGCTAAGGGAAAATAAAAGATTTGCAAAGGGATAAGCAAAACTTATCGTTGTTCATTTATACAATTGAATGTTCTTTTGTATTTTGTTTCATTAAACTAGTGGTAGTGGGAGGGGAAGCTATGAAATTTTCAATTAGCAAAATTGACCACGTACAAGTTGCTGCACCAAAAGGGAACGAAGAGCAGGCACGAAAATTCTATAGGGACTTATTGGGAATGAAAGAAGTAGAAAAGCCGGAGCCGTTGAAATCGCGTGGAGGCGTATGGTTTGAATTTGGCAGCTTTCAACTGCATGTTGGAGTAGAAGAGCCTTTTTCTCCAGCTAAAAAAGCGCATCCTGCTTTTTTAATCGATGGTTATGAAGCGCTTAGAAAACAATTGGAAAGCCAAAGCATTGAAGTGAAAAACGATGACAGCATTCCCGGAGTGGAACGATTTTTTGTTTTCGATCCATTCGGAAACCGGTTAGAGTTTTTAAAAGAGGGTTCAGTAAAATGAGATAAGAAGAAAAGAAGGATAGTCCAGAAGCGTTTGATTAGCTCTGTACTGTCCTTCTTTCTGTTTCTCTAAAATTTTATACAGCTTGCAATGCTACTGCGGGACCGAAGAACTCAAAATGGATTTGCTGTTCGTTCATTCCCATTGCGCGCAATTCACGGATCATCGCTTCCATGAAAGGAACGGGTCCGCATACATACACGTCGCCTGTGATATCCACGTATTCTTCAAGAACCGCACGAGTGATGTAGCCATCCGGAAGGTCCGAATACAAAGTTTTATATGCGGCGTTTGCCATAGTCGCTAGATGCTTTTGAATGTCTTTATCGAATGCATGCAATGATTCATTGCGTGCTGCATGAAGGAAAACAGTCGGACGTTCAGGAGTCAAAGTGGCCACTGTTTCAAACATGCTCATCATTGGCGTAATGCCAACACCGCCGCTGATGAAAGCGACCGGAGAATCTTTTTCAACATCGAGAACAAATTCACCGGCTGGTGCGCTCACTTCAATGGTATCGCCAATCGCTAATTCTTCATGAAGGTAAACCGACACGCGTCCGTTTGGATCATTGTCCGCTTCACGCTTGACTGAGATGCGGAATTGATCGGGTTTCGGAGCTTGAGATAAGCTGTACTGTCTATTGAACAAATACTCTTCCCCCGGAATGGACATGCGTACAGAAATGTACTGGCCAGCTTGATAAGCGGGAACAAGAGATCCATCTGCAGGTTTTAAATAGAACGATATGATATTATCGCTTTCTTTTACTTTGTCAGCGACGATGAAGTCTTTGAAGAACTTCCAGCCGTTTTCTTGATTTTCAGCTTTTTCATACATGCCTTGCTCAACACCGATAAAGGCGTCGGCAATCATTCCGTAAGCTTCTGCCCAGGCGTTGATGATTTCATCTGTTGCCGCATCTCCTAGCACTTCCTTGATCGCTTTCAATAAATATTCGCCGACAATCGGATAATGTTCTGGTTTGATGCCTAGGCTGACGTGTTTGTTCGCAATTTGAACAACCGCTGGCAGAATGGCTTCCAAATTATCGATATGGACAGCTGCTGCGTAAACCGTATTGGCAAGTGCAGCTTGCTGGCGCCCTTTAGCTTGATTGGCGTGATTGAAAATATTCAATAGTTCAGGGTGTGCATCGAATAAATTCTTATAAAAGACCGTCGTAATAGCTGTGCCATGCTGTTCGAGTACCGGTACTGTAGATTTGATGATGGATTTCGTTTCTTGGGATAACATCTTCGATCGCTCCTTTTATTTTCTATAATTCGACTATAAACCTATTTGGGATTTAAAGATATATTTAAAATACATCTTTGAAATTTAGACACATTTAGTTTCACAGAAAAGTCACATAAAAAAGAGTTCACGGAGCAACCCGTGAACTCTTTGGCTATGAAAGCAGGCAATCAATTGGAATCATTTAAATCTAAAGCCGGACCGAAAAATTCAAAGTGGATGCGGCTATCGTCCATTCCGATATTGCGAAGCTCCCGGATCATGCTCATCATGAACGGCGGCGGCCCACAAACATAAGCATCACCTGAGGGATCGACATATTCTTCTAAAGTTCTGCGTGTGATAAAGCCGTCTTCTTCATCATAAATTGTTTTATAGTATGCATGCTCCATCCGGTTTGTATAAGAGCGGATGTCTTCGTCAAAGGCATGCTGCAAGCGATTTCTAGCACCATGTAAAAAGGTGGTCGGGCGCTCCGGAGTCGATGTTGCCACAGTTTCGAACATGCTCATCATTGGTGTGATGCCGACGCCGCCGCTAATAAAGGCAACAGGGGTTGTTTTGGAGGAATCGAGTACAAAGACGCCAGCAGGTGCACTGACTTCCACACGGTCGCCTTCCTGGATTTTTTCATGAAGATAAATCGAGACAACGCCATTTGGATCATTGTCCGCTTCACGTTTTACTGAAATTCGGAATTCATCCGCTTTAGATGCTTGAGACAAGCTATACTGGCGGATCATAGCATATGGTTCTCCCGGAATCGACAACCGGATGGAAATATATTGTCCAGGTATATAAGCAGGAACATTCGATTGGTCTACCGGTTTTAAATAGAAGGAAGTGATGACTTGGCTTTCTTTTTCCTTCCGGGCGACCACAAAGTCTTTAAAGTAAATCCACCCATTCTCTTGCTCGGCGGTTTTTCGGTACATATTTTTTTCGACATCGATAAATGCATCTGCAATCACGCTGTAAGCTTCAGCCCATGCAGTGATGATCTCATCGGTTGCTGCATCTCCAAGTACTTCTTTCATCGCCTTTAAAAGATATTCGCCGACAACCGGATAATGCTCAGGCTTTACGCCTAAACTTACATGTTTATGGGCAATTTGGATAATTGCCGGCATGATTTCTGCCAATTCGTCAATATGGACGGCCGCAGCATAGACGGCTTTTGCAAGTGCCGTTTGCTGCCTTCCTTGTGCCTGGTTTGCATGGTTGAAAATATTCAGCAATTCCGGGTGAGCTTCAAATAGATTTCTGTAAAAGGCAGTGGTGATTGCGACACCGTGGTCTTCCAATACAGGAACGGTGGATTTGATGATGGATCGTGTTTCGTTTGATAACATGAAAACCATCTCCTTTTCCTTTATGAGTTCTTCGCAATCTCAATTGCTTTATCGGGCTTCCCTTAATCGCTATAATGAGGAGGCAGGGAAGGTGAGATTGATGAAATTAACCATGTATACCGATTATTCATTGCGTGTGCTGATTTATTTGGGTTCTAAACCGGAAGGCAAATTGACGACAATCCAGGAAATTTCGGATGCTTATCATATATCTAAGAATCATTTAATGAAAGTGACATTTGAACTCGGGAAAGCGGGCTTTATCCAAACAGTCCGCGGCCGCGGGGGAGGCATCCGTTTAGCCGATCTTCCGCAGAATATCAATGTTGGAACAGTGGTGCGCCGAATGGAAGACGACTTTCATCTGGTCGAATGTTTTGACCGGGAGCATAACCGTTGTCCCATAACGCCTGTTTGTGGATTGCGCGGCGTTCTAGGAAAAGCGCTTCATGCTTATTTGTCGATTTTGGATGAATACACACTTGAAGATCTTCTCTTCAACCGAGAAGGCCTTCGTGAAATCCTCCACACATAGAAAAAACGGCTCGAAAAATCGAGCCGTTTTTTGTTTATAATTCAAGTGTTTGCGGCTCTTGGCCTTTTTTATTGATGATGCGAACCTGGGAAGGCTTAATCGCCAAAATAACGAGATGCGGATCGTCTGGACCACTGAACCAGCCTCTTAAATGTTCGTTCCAGACTTTGTCGATGATGCTCTTATCGTCGTGGATGCCCATCGTACCTTCAATCTCAAGAAACGCATCGCCGACGCCTTCTCCTTCATAACCTAGTAAAATATGGGCATGAGGGTTTTTCTCAAGCTCGTCCACTTTTTGAGTCTGATCGCTTGTAGCTGTATACAAAGTAAATTCATCGTTAAAGAATGTCATATAGCGGGAATGCGGTTTATTGTCCTTCACCGTTGCTAAAACCCCTACATAACTCTCTTCTAAAATCTTTAAAGCTTGCTGCTTCAGTTCTTGCTGATCCATATTTTCCACTCCTTTGAATTTCAAACTTACTTCTAGTATTCCTGTTTTAGCCGGAAATAAACGTGAAGAAATTTAACCAATAAAAAAACCCGCTTAGTTAAGCGGGTTCTTCTATACGTTCGACAGGTTTGGGAGTTCGGTTGAACATGCTTGGCAACACCATGCCGGTGAGGACGACGAAGATGCCGACAATCTGGAGCACCGTCAAAGATTCACTTAAAATGATGACCGAAGCAATAACTGCGACTGGCAGTTCCATCGCACTTAAAATGGAAGCTAGCCCCGACCCCACATGAGGGACAGCGATTGAGAAAAAGTAAATGGGCATGATGATTCCGAAGAATCCAAGAAGGAGGCCGTATACCCACAATCCTTCTCCGAAGAACGTGCCATTCCACATAATTTCAGGTGTTTGGAAGACTGCGATAACAAGAGCCGCCGCCAGCGATACGTAAAACAGGCGGGTTGTAGTATCCATGCCTTCGATTTGTTTGCCGTTGACAAACATGAAAGCCGAGAAGCAGAATGCAGCTCCAATTCCCCATGCCCATCCTTGCCAAGGGATGCCGCTTAAATCAGCATCAATGACCCCAGCAGCAAGAATCGTTCCGCCAAACAATATGAGAAGCGAAATCACTTCGATGCGCTTCAACCATCTCCGGTTTGCGACACAATCCATAAGCATGCCGATCCAAGTGAATTGGAATAATAGCACGACTGCCAGCGAGGCCGGCAAATAATTAAGCGAATGGCTGTAAACCATTCCGGTCGCTGCAGTGAACGACCCGGATAAGACGAGAATCTTCCAACCGCGTAAGCGCGGCAGGCCTCTTTGCGTTACGGCAAATAAAATAGCCGCTAGCACAAAACCGGTAAAATATTGGCTTGTAACAGCTTCGGCTGTTGTAAAGCCATGGCTCATGGCGACTTTTATAATCGTAGAAAGTACTCCATAACAGCTGGCCGCAACAACGACCATTACTGGGTATATCCAGTTTTTCAAATGTATCCACTCCTGTTCCAAAGAGAATCATAACATAAAAGAACCGCAAGGCATTAGCCTTGCGGTTCTTCAGAAAAGTAGATGTATTTTGATTATTAATCTGGGTATTTTTCCTCGCTGGAAGAATCTTCTTTAGTGGCACGCGGTTTGCCTTCTTCTTCTTTTTCCTGTTTCAAATCCTCAAGAGGAAGAGAGTCCACCGTTTGCT
Source organism: Planococcus alkaliphilus (assembly GCF_057031095.1). Taxonomy (NCBI): domain Bacteria; kingdom Bacillati; phylum Bacillota; class Bacilli; order Caryophanales; family Caryophanaceae; genus Planococcus; species Planococcus alkaliphilus. The sequence continues at coordinate 3,059,703 of NZ_CM168060.1, read as the reverse complement.
CTTCTTTGAACATTTCATGCATGGTTTTTTTGTCCGTCTTGAATTGTTCAGGATTATCCATAGGAGCGCCGTCTCTTGTTTCACGCTCTTCTTCTTTGAAAGGTTTTTTGTCCGTCATAGAAAGCACCTCTTTCTTTGTCTGTTATTGGTTTATTCCTTTTATCAACGGTTTTAAAACATTCCTGTATCGCCTATAGTATCAAAATGCTCCAAATTCTTGCGTATTCGGGCTATTTCTAATAGCTTGTTAAACATTATGGTAAAATAGAGGGAGTGAACGAGAGGAGTTGTATCATGGAAACAAAACCTTCAATAAACGTAGGTGGACTGAGTTTTGAATGGGACCTGGAAGAAGGAAGATTCATATTTGAAGGACAGGATTCGGTACTTTTCTGGACAGCTTCTGCCATGAAAATCTTTTTTGATTCGATTGAAGAGATTTCCGGAGAAGATGCGGCAAGCGTTGTCATGGAATCGACGGGATTCCGGCAAGGGTTGCTGGTAGGGGATTATTTCTCGGAAATGGAGAATGTGTCGGTTGCTGAAGCAGCCAATCTGATTACGAATACATATGCATCTGCTGGATGGGGACTTGCGAAAATACGGGATATGGATGAAGCCAAACAAACGCTTCGTGTGCATTTGAAGAATAGCTGGGAGCATAAAATTAATGTAGCGCAAGGGAAAAAAGAAGGCGGAAGCTATTTGGCTGCCCATTACGCCGGGATTTTCAGCAATCTTTTTAATAGAAGTATTTGGTATAGCATCGTGCAACACCAAATCGAAGGGTATGAGGAAACGATTATCGAGTATTTCCCGTTAGAGCAAAACATAGAAGAGAATATTCACCGCTTTGCCCGGCTAAAAGAGGCCGAACAGATCGATCAGCTGGAGAGATTGGTCCAAGAAAAGACAGCTGAACTAAACAGTTTGATCAAAGAAATTTCATCTCCGATTATTCCGGTTCTGGAAGACATCGTTGTGGTGCCGCTTCTCGGAACCTATGATCAAGCAAGGGCAGAAGAGCTGCTGGTGAAAACATTGCAAAATCTGCCGAAACATCAAGCGAATTATTTAGTGTTGGATCTAACGGGGCTGAATGACCGCTTTACGCAGGAGGCTTCCAGTCTTATTGAAAAATTGGGATCAACGGCAGGTTTGATCGGAACCAAAACCATTCTTGTGGGAATTTCCCCTCAGATGAGCATGGTTATTACAGAATCTGGCATCGATCTATCTAAATTTAACTGCTTCCAAACTTTGCAGCACGGCATCCATTATGCGCTTGCTCAAAACGGAAGAGCGATTCTATAAAAAAAATAAGCGCCCGCGGGCGCTTATTTTTATTTCGTAATTCTCGCGATTTCAAAAATTACGCGAGTGGCTTTTTCCATATTATCAACTGAAATGAATTCGTACTGGCCATGATAGTTTTCTCCGCCTGTAAAGATATTGGGTGTTGGCAAGCCCATGTACGAAAGCTGGGAACCGTCAGTACCGCCTCTTACAGGAACAATATTCGGTTCGATGCCAACCATTTTCATAGCATTCTCAGCTAAATCGACGATTTCCATTACGGGTTCGATTTTTTCGCGCATATTGTAATATTGGTCTTCGAGCTCCAATGTGACCGCCTCTGAACCATATTCCTGCTGCAATTTTTCGGCTGTTTCTTGCATCAACCGTTTTTTTGCTTCAAATTTTTCTCTATCGAAATCTCTAATGATATAGGAAAGAACAGCTTTTTCAACATTGCCGTTGAAATTGTTCAAGTGGATAAAGCCTTCGTAGCCTTCAGTAGCTTCGGGCACCTCATTTTTCGGCATTTGCTCTTGGAAACGGATGGCGATCGTTTGTGCATTCACCATTTTGTCTTTAGCTGATCCGGGATGCACACTTTTTCCTTGGACCGTCAATTTGCCGGCAGCGGCGTTAAAGCTTTCATATTGCAATTCACCGAGAGGGCCGCCATCCATCGTATAAGCATAGTCAGCACCAAAACGTTCCACGTCGAATTTATGCGGTCCGCGGCCGATTTCCTCGTCTGGAGTGAAAGCCACACGGATCTTTCCATGTTCAATTTCCGGATGCTGGACTAAGTATTCCATTGCCGTCATGATTTCCGCTACGCCGGCTTTATTGTCAGCACCGAGGAGCGTTGTTCCATCAGTGGTCAGCAACGTATGGCCAACGTAGTTTTTCAGGTCAGGAAAATCAGCAGTGGACATGATGACAGAATCATTCAATGGAATGTCTTTTCCGTCGTAGTTATCAATGCGCTGCGGGTTCACGTTTTTGCCCGTAAAATCAGGAGCTGTGTCGACATGTGCAAGAAAACCGAATACAGGAATCTCCCTATCCGTATTCGCTGGAAGCGTACCGAATAAATAGCCATATTCATCTGTTTCGACTTCTTCGAGGCCGATTTCCTTCAATTCTTTTTCAAGTTCTTTCAGTAAATCCCATTGGCCCGGAGTGGAAGGGGTAGCTGTGCTCTCGGGATCCGATTGGGTATCGATCTTAGCATATCGCACAAGGCGTTCAATTAAAGTTTCAAACATCGTATTCCTCCTAAAATGTGTTCTATTATTATTTTAGCACGAAAATAATAAATTTTGGAAATACGAGAAGAGTAGGGGAAAACAAATAAAAAACCGGAACTCCCTTTAAAGGAAGTTCCGGTTTTATCGGGTTACAGTTGTTTGTCTTGCAACGCTTTTGCGTGAGCTTCTTTAACTTCATCCAGTAAAGTGGATTCGGTCAACAAACGGTAGCCAGTATTCGCTAATGCTTTTGCACCTTTGATCAGGGCTTCATTGCCTGCTTCAGATTTTGCTGCTTCACGGAATTCTGCGGTATGGCCGATTAAATCGTCCGGTCCAATTTTGATGTAAGGATGGGCAGTCGGCACGGCATAGCTGATATTGCCGGCATCGGTTGATCCAAGGCCCTTCGCTCGGGAAGTGGCTACGTCTTCGCCCACTGCTTCCAGTTCGCTTTGGACCACTTTATCTAAAGCCGGGGTCAAAACAAGATCCTGAACTTCGTTTTGGAAGCGCACAATTTTAACGGTTGTGCCTGTAGCTAGTGCAGCACCTTCTGCAATCGCCCGGATTTTTGTTGCCGTAGCTGAAGTTTTTTTCCATGAATCGCCGCGGATGTAAAAACGGGCCGCAGCATATTCCGGAATGATGTTCGGCGCATCGCCGCCGTGGGTGATAATGCCATGGACACGGGCATCTGACGGCAATTGCTGGCGAAGTGCATTGATGCTGTTGAAAAGCTGGAGCACAGCGTCAAGTGCGTTAATTCCTTCTTCAGGAGATCCGGCTGCATGCGCCGGTTTTCCATAAAAATGGAATTCCAATGGATCGACCGCGAGGGAAGGGCCAGTAACGGCCGTTTTTCCAGATGGATGGATCATCAGCGCTGCATCAACGCCTTCAAGGAAACCATGCTTCACAAAACTGCCTTTAGCGCTGCCATTCGGGCCGCCTTCTTCTGCGGGTGTACCAAGCACCACTACGCGGCCGCCTGTTGTTGGGAGGGTTTCAGCTAAAGCAATCGCAGCAGCGACGCTTGTTGTCCCAATAATGTTGTGTCCGCAGGCATGGCCGATTCCGGGAAGTGCATCGTATTCTGCCAGGTAAGCGATAGTTGGTCCCGGCAATGCACTTTCTTTGCTGGCAAAGAATGCCGTTTCATGGCCAGCGACGCCGGTTTCAACAGTAAATCCGGCCCCTTCAAGCAGTTGCACCAATGTGGCACTTGCGAAGAATTCTTCATTGCCGATTTCCGGTTTTGCATGGATTGCTTGGCTGGTTTCGATGTAAACCCCGCGATTCGATTCGATTGATTGGGAAATGGTTTGAGCTGCTTCTTTGATTGCTGTCATTGAAATTCCTCCTTAGTTTTTGGTTTATAGTCGGCTCTTTCCGCTTTTCTTATTGTCCAGCTGCAAGAGCCAGCTTCTCGGGTCATAAGCCAGCCTGCTGCGGCGGCAACAGCCTCCTCGCGGTCCGTCTTATGCCTGTCGAAGCTAACCGGCTCTTTCCGCTTTTCTTATTGATAATCCACTAGTTCTTCTACTGGGATGAATGTTGGGATTGATGCGCCTTTTGTATGTTCGACGATGAAGTCAGCTGTGTCGTCTTGTTGGTAAAGTTCGACGATTTTCAAGAAGTCTTCGTCTTCGGCATTTTCAGCACTTGCTGCAATCAGGTTGATGTAAGGTGTAGCTGTATCGCTTTCTGCAGCGATTGGATCTTCTGTCGGGTTCAAGCCAGCATCAACTGCGACGCCGTTATTGATGATTGAACCGGCAACATCCGGCATTGCACGCGGCGTGTGCCCTGAAACCATCGGCATGATTTCAATGTTTTTCGGGTTTTCGATAATATCGTCTGCTGTCCCAGTCAATCCTGCATCGTCGGATAATTTGATCAAACCTGCTTCTTGGAGCAATAGCAGTGCACGTCCCATATTTGTCGCTTCGTTCGGCACTGCAATTTGTGATCCGTCCGGAAGTTCATCAATGGATTCGTATTTGTCGGAGTAGAGGCCCATCGGTGCGATTACGGTTGAACCGATCGGCACGATGTCGATATTGTGTTCTGCGACAAACTCGTCGAAATAAGAAATGGTCTGGAATGCGTTTAAGTCAAGCTCGCCTTCAGCAAGTGCCAGGTTTGGCGCTACGTAATCAGAGAACGTAATGATTTCAAGGTCAATGCCTTCTTTTTCTGCTTTTTCCGCGACAAAATCCCAAATGGATGTATCGGATCCGCTAATGCCTAGCGTCACTTTTCTGTTTCCTTCTTCTCCTGAAGCATCATCGCCGCAAGCCGCAAGGACTAAAGCCAATAATGCGAATAAAACCGTCAATGTAATTTTTTTCATGATGTATTCCTCCAATAAATTATTTGTATATAAGTAGAGCTAAAGAATCCACTAACTGATATTCCGCAAAATAGCTGCGCTTTCCAGCGGGCTCCCGCCCAATCCTCCTCGTCCGCTTCGCTTCCTGCGGTGTATCGGTCGAATCGCTAAGCCGCAGGAGTCTCCGCTGTTTTGCTCCATATCAAGAACTCTCTTAGCGCCGGCGCGCCTCCGGGGTAGCGTTAGCAATAAGACTGGCGTTCTCCAGCCAGGCTTATTGTGATAGCTTCCCCAAAGCGCCGAGCGACTTTTATAAGGGATTCTTTTCTTCAACTTAATATAGTTAACTTCTTCGTACTTTCTTAGATAGCAAGTTGCCGGCAGACTGAACGCCTTGAACAAGAATAACGAGTATAGCAACGGTAATCAGCATGACGACTGTGTCGAAGCGCTGGTAGCCGTAAGTAATGGCCAAGTCTCCAAGGCCGCCGCCCCCGATAGCCCCCGCCATTGCAGATGCACCGATCAATCCGACAATCGCAATCGTTAAAGCGAGGACCAATGAACTTAAAGCTTCCGGGATGAGGAAACGGAAAATAATTTGGCCCGGCGTTGCACCCATTGCCTGTGCGGCTTCGATGACGCCTTTGTCGACTTCGAGCAATGAGTTTTCAATAAGTCTTGCAATGTATGGTCCTGCATAGAAGACAAGCGGGACGATGGCAGCGGCAGTGCCGATGGATGTACCGACAATCAACCGGGTAAGCGGAATGATAGCCACCATCAAAATGATGAAAGGGACTGAACGGAAAATATTAATGATGACGTTCAATACTTTTGAAATGGGTTCATTTGCCAGTAAATGGCCTTTTCTTGTTACGACTAGCAAGATGCCAAGCGGGAAACCGATAATGATTGAGAATAAGAACGAAGCGCCGGTCATATAAACCGTTTCCCAGAGAGCTTCTAAAATCTGTTCGTTATCAACTAGCATAATTTTTTACCTCCTCGACTTTGACCGAGTCGCTGCGGATCGCAGTCAGCGCGCGTTGAATTTCGCTTAAACTTCCTGAAAACTCAACGATCAGGTTGCCGTAAGGTTCGCCTTGCAATTCCGTGATATTTCCGAAAAGCACATTGAGGTCAAGATTGAATTCACGCGATACTCGGGACATGAGCGGCTGTCCGACCGAAGTTCCTGTAAACTGGACGCGGTAGATGGAATGGTTCTGCGTCGGATCCTGAATTTTTGTCAACAAGGATTCCGGCAGTTCATCGTTCATGACCGAACGGACAAAACGCTGAGTCGTCGGCTGCTTCGGATTTGTAAAAACTTCGTATACGGAACCTTGTTCGATGACTTTTCCAGCTTCGAGGACCGCTACTTTATCGCAAATCTCCCGGATGACGCCCATCTCATGAGTGATTAATAGGATCGTGATATTGTATTCACGATTGATGCGCCGCAATAAATCCAGAATGGACTGAGTCGTCTGGGGATCAAGTGCAGATGTTGCTTCGTCGCATAGCAGGACAGAAGGGTTAGTCGCCAGTGCCCGGGCAATCCCGATCCGCTGCTTTTGTCCGCCTGAAAGCTGGTCCGGATATTTTTCTGCCTGGTCTGCCAGGCCTACAAATTCAAGAAGGTTTTTCACCTGTTCTTTAATTTTGTTTTTCGGTGTTTTTGCCAGAATCAGCGGCATCGCGACATTATGGAATACCGTTTTCGAATTCAATAGATTGAAATGCTGGAAAATCATCCCGATGTCTTTTCGGGTATCCCGGATGTCTTTGCTAGTAAGAGTGGAAATGTCCTTGTCATGGATGAGCACCCGTCCGTTCGTGGGGCGTTCCAGTAAGTTGACCGTCCGGATCAGTGAACTCTTGCCGGCGCCGCTAAAGCCGATGACGCCATAGATTTCTCCGGTTTCAACAGTCAGATCGATGCCGTTCAAAGCGTGGATTTCCTGTTTGCCGGAATGGTAGGTTTTCGTAACCCCCTCAAATTGAATCATTCAAATAGCCTCCTCATGCTGTATGGATCGAATATGTACAAACCTGTAAAAAATAGGTTCTCCGTCAAATGTTGGGGTGAGGTGAAATCTTCCTCACTCTAACCAACGTGAACTCCCATATTCTTATACTTGTGTGTCAGTAGTATTTTGGCGCGGGCGCGTTCGAAATTCTGAAAGCCGAACGCGTTCCGCTTAATCACTTTTGTCAGGTTATTGATGCCTTCCAAGAAACCATTGGAATACTTGAACGAGAAGCTGTTCAAGATTTCCGTCTGCCAGTTTCGGAAGGTGCCCATGGCTTTCTGGAACTCGGGAATGCCCGCTTGTTCCACCAGCCGATAAAATTCCAGCAACGCTTCTTTGGTCTTGAGGATTTCCTCGGGATCTCTTTTTTTGCTTGCCTGAAACCACCTGCAATACGCTTCCTTCAGTTCGTAAGCTCGTTTGAGCTCCTCATCCATTTCAAGATACCGCTTCAAGTACCAACGGTCCTTTTCGGTTAACTTCTCACTGTTTTTGTAAAAGACGTAGCGCATCCGTTTGCCTTTTTTGCGGTCATAGTCGTTCCAACTTTTCTGCACGCGTCTGCGGACCGCGTCCAGCGCCCAGTAAATGTACCGGCAGAAGTGGAAGCGATCGGCGATGATCACCGGTTTGCCGAGTGCTTTTTTGACCGCGGCTTTAAAGGAATGGCTCATGTCCATGACGACGATTTCCACCGCAGCTCCGTGCTGTTGGAGATACTGTTTGATCGTCTCTTTTTTCCGGTTGGGCAGGATATCGATCGGTTCTCTCGTTTCGCCATCGGCGATAATCAGTTGGTACTTTCCTTCGCGGGTGTCGCCTTTGTATTCGTCGATGGCGATCACACGCGGTAATTTTGCGGTTTCAGTAACTTCCTGGAGCGCCACCAGATCGAAACGCCGAACGATGGTCGAAGCGGAAGCGCCGTATTGTCCGGCCACTTCCTTGAACGTTTTCGCCTTGACGCTGCGCACATGAACCGCTTGGTTCCACTCTTTTGAGAACCGTTGATAGCGGCCGATGAATGAATTCTGTTCGGCGAATTTCTTGCCGCACGCCCCGCATACGTAGCGTCTCTTCTTATAGAAAAGGTAAGTCTGGCGTTCAAACCATTTCAGGTGTTTGATCTTTTGGATCCGGTAATCGTGGACACGCCGGGTCTTCTCCTGGCAACGCGGGCAACGGTGTGCCTTCACTTCCAACTCCACATGCAGGGCCACCCGGTCCTCCACTTGTTCCATCTTCATGATTTTCACATCTTCTAATCCGGGAAATTTCATGGTAAAATTCAAGTGCACGCATCTCCTCTTCTTTACTTGTTATTCGACATTTCAAGTATAAAAGAATTTGGAGATTGCGTGTCTTTTTTTGGGCCGAATTGTTTCAACACCCCAACAATTAGTGTAGAACCAAAAAATAAAACAAAAAGAGCCCTCTTTTTTCTTGTCCATAAGAAAAAAGAGGGCTCCGGAATGAAACCATCTCAATTCTCATCTTCCAAATGCACATACATGCATTTGCAGGAATTAGCACAGTTTTCGCTTAAAGCGAATCCGCTGCCGAAACGTCATAGGGCCTGTCCCTCGGTTTCTCTGGATAAGAAAGTGATGTAACTATTCGATTTGTAATTTCTACTTTAGTGCGTCAATGCGGAAAAGTCAAGAAACTTTTTTAAAATAAAAAAATGGGAAATGAAAAGCCTGCTTTCACGCAGGCCCCGCTTTCTTGCGGAAGACAGAAGAAACCTTGTTTTCCGTTCCGTTTTTAATTCGTTTAATATTTTCAATGTGTTTCCAGAACGCCATTGCAAAAAGACCGAAGGCAGTGAGAAGCGGCCAACTGCCTTCCGCCGGGAAATAAGCGATGGCAAACAGCATGCCATACAGAACGAGAACGCCCACAACCAAATAATCCGTTGCTAAAGCGCAAGCGACCAGGAGCAATCCGCCGGCAAGCCCCAATTTCCAATCCAGTGCAAGCATAACGCCGATAATGGACGCTGTGCCTTTTCCGCCGTCAAAGTTCATATAGAAAGGGAAATTATGGCCGATGACGACAGCCGCACTGATCACAAAGAGCATTGTCCATTCCAATTCACTTGATAAGTTGAATTGGCCTAAAAGAATTCTTAGCCCCAAGACAGCGACAATCCCTTTGGAAATATCAATCAAAGCGACAAGTGCGCCGAATTTCCATCCAAGAACAATGGCCGCATTGGAAGCGCCTGAATTTTTCACCCCTTCTTTTTTGACATTCGTGCCTGAAATCAGTTGTGCGATGGAGGATCCGTGGAGTGAACCGAGTAAATAACCAATAATAAAAGTGCATAAAAACCAAAGAATCATGAAATCATCTCCTCTATATGTATTAAACGTTTTAGGGGAAGGGGAGGTTTCAAAATTTTTTGAATTATCCACTTGACAAATGAAAGCGATGTTTTTATACTGCTAAACAAGATGAAAAACTAAATCTGAATACTCTTATCAAGAGAGGCGGAGGGAATAGGCCCTATGATGCCCGGCAACCACCAAGCAATTGCTTGGAAAGGTGCTAAATCCTACAGATCGGCAACGATCTGGCAGATGAGAGGAGGTATTTCCGTATATGACGGCCCTCTTCTTAACGAAGAGGGCTTTTTTCTGTTCCCTCCTCGTCTTCGGTTTTCATCAATAAAAACTAGGAGGAATAAGAAATGACAAATTTTAAACCAGAAACGCTTTTATTGCACGGTGGCCAAGAGCCGGATCCAACAACAGGAGCAAGAGGAGTTGCCATTCATAAAACAACTTCTTATGTATTTAAAAGTACGGAGCATGCCCAAAACTTATTCGGATTAAAAGAGACTGGAAATATCTATTCCCGCATCATGAATCCGACGGTTGATGTTTTTGAACAGCGTGTAGCTTTGCTGGAAGGAGGCACTGCAGCTGTCGCCTTGTCTTCCGGAATGGCAGCCATTGCATTCTCTATTTTAAACGTTGCCGAGGCGGGGGATGAAATTTTGGCAGACAGCAATCTTTACGGCGGTACTGTCAGTTTGTTCTCCAACACACTTCCGCGTTACGGAATCAAGGTGAGATTTGCGGACGGAACAGATCCCGAAAACTTCCGTGCAGCCATCACGGATAAAACAAAAGCAATCTTTGGAGAAATCATCGGAAATCCAAGTTTGAATGTGTTTGATGTTGAAAAAGTAGCAGAAATTGCACACGAAAACCAAATTCCTTTATTGATCGATAATACATTTGCCTCCCCGTACGGTAGCAACCCCATCGCTTTCGGTGCAGATGTCGTCATCCATTCAGCGACGAAATGGATTGGCGGGCATGGGACGACCATTGGCGGAGTTGTGGTGGACGGAGGCAAGTTCAACTGGAACAATCCGAAATTCCCGAACTACACAGAGCCGGATGAAAGCTACCACGGCATCCGCTATGGCATAGACGCAGAAGGAGCTTCATTTGCGACTAAACTGCGTGTCCAATTGCTGCGCGATTTTGGTCCGTCGCTAAGTCCGGACAGTGCCCATGCATTCCTGCAAGGCTTAGAAACACTGCATTTGCGGATTCCACGCCACAATAGCAATGCACGGTTAGTCGCTGAATATCTTCAGCAGCATCCGCAAGTCGAATGGGTGAACTACATCGGTTTTGAAAATCACCCGTCCCATCAGCTGGCGCAAAAATACTTGAAAGACGGCTACGGATCCATCGTGAACTTTGGCGTCAAAGGCGGCCGTGAAGCTGGGCGGAAAGTAATTGATGGCGTCGGATTATGGTCGCATGTAGCAAACGTCGGCGATGCGAAATCGTTGATCATCCATCCGGCCTCTACTACCCACCAGCAATTGAACAAAGAGGAATTGGAAGGTGCAGGAGTCACGGAAGAATTGATCCGTTTATCGGTCGGCCTTGAAAATCCGGAAGACTTAATCGCAGATCTTGAGCAGGCCATCAAATCGGCAGTGCTCGAAAACGTCTAGGAGGGAAAGCGGATGACTAGTGTATCCATCGGCAATTTGGTTCTTGAATCTGGAGAAGTCTTAGAGAATGCAGTGCTTGCCTATGAATGGTCCGGCAAAAAAGGTGGTCCTGCCGTTCTTGTCTGCCATGCGTTGACTGGAGACCAGCATGCGATCGGGACCGAGGATCTTCCAGGTTGGTGGTCCGGCTTGATCGGGCCAGGCAAAGCCGTGGATACCACTATTTTTCAAGTCGTCACTTTCAACGTTCTCGGGGGCTGCAATGGCTCTACTGGGCCATTATCCACCAATCCCAAAACAGGTAAAGCGTATCGTTCGTCTTTTCCGGCGATCACGATAAAAGATATGGTCCAAGCTGAATTTCAAGCGTTGAAAGAGCTCGGAATTTCTCATTTGGCAGCTGTCATCGGCGGATCGCTTGGAGGCATGAAGACTTTAGAATGGGGAAGAGCCCACCCGGAATTTGTGGATATTATTTTCCCGCTTGCTGTAACTCCGGCTTATAGTGACTATGGCATCGCTTTTAATTACATTGGAATTCAAGCGATTGAAAACGATCCGCGTTTCAATAATGGAAATTACAGCCATTCATCTGAAATCAAGGGATTCGAGGTGGCAAGAATGGCAGGAATGGTCACTTACCGAAGCGGTGAAATGTTTAACCGGCGTTTTAACCGAAAAGCGCTTGCCAATGGCTATGACGTAGAATCTTATTTGAATTATCAAGGCCAGAAATTAGCGAACCGCTTTGATGCCAACAGTTATTTAACTCTTTTGAAAGCAATGAATACCCATGATGTAGGAAATGAAATTTTGGATGTGGAGATTTTTGCGCTATCCTTTACGCATGATCTGCTGTATCCGAGTGAATTGATGATTCTATGGTTAAAATCTCAGTCTCATGCAGAATGGGAAGTTGTTGAAACGCAATTTGGCCATGATGGATTTTTAGTGGAATTTGATAAATGGAGCAGCAGCATTAAACAAAAACTAGAAAATGCCATCGTCCCGCAGCCGTCTCTTTAAAGAAATTTAACCAGCTGCAGCAAGAAATGCAGAGTCGCCGACAGGAGGGACTTGTAATAATTCCACATAATATTAATTTTAAGAGATTTCCAACCAAATGGAATTGGAAAATTGAATGAATTTAAAGCTATTTTCATCTTTATTAAGATGAAAATAGCTTTTTTTATTGGAAAAATTAAGGGGATTAGCAACTTGTAATTACTGGGAGTCAGGGGTAGGAAAAAGAGGAAACCGTACTAGGATGTCTGTTTTAATGCATCGTATTTATACTAGTTTTAAGATAAAAGCCCTGAGTAAATATCTCTATTAAATAACTCTTGAATTCAATGTTTTATAATAATGAAAAAATTTGAAAAATGAATAAAAAGTCACGGTTAGAGAGTGAGAATAACAGGTAAAAGAGCAAGGAGAAAAGATAGAGAGGGATTTCAAGGAAAATGTGCCTAAAGAAAAGAGGGATGATAATGAATAGATGGCATTGTAATAGAAGGGGTTAAAAATACCTATATGACTTTTTATCTGTAAAAAATACCTCTAACCGAAAACGGTTTTGACAGCTTTATAAATTTAATGATAAGCATATAGAGGAAATTAAAATATAGACAAAAAGTGAAGGATAATATTGCCAATTTTATTAACTAAAGAAAATTTTAGCAAAGTGCAAAAAGTTTCCTGCTATTGACATGAAGTAGAGAAATAGATGCCTAATGCCAAGGGAGTGCCAAAATGATTGAATCCAAAAGAAAAGCAATTATCTTTTTCGTACTAGCTGCCATTCTAGCAGGAACGGCCGGTTTCCTGACATTATCAAAAGTAAAGGAATTGAACAGCGACTTGGGAACAATGGTTAAAGTTTATGCTGCAAAAGGGGATATCGCCTCTCGAAGCGTCATTACGCCAAAAGATGTGGCTGTTGAGGAAATCCCGAAAAAGTTTTTAACGGACCAGCATATTACAAGCACTGACGATCTCCAAAATAAGGTATCGGTCATTCCTTTATCCGCAGGAGACTTCATTACGAAAAACATGTTGAAGCAAGCTTCCGCAGTAATGGAAGAAAATAATCGCCTGATCACTTTAATGGCCTCAGATCGTGTCTTTTTCGATGAACAGCTTGAAGCTTTAGACCGGGTCGATATTATCGTCTCAGTACGTTTTGACAATGAGAACAAAACGCAAATTTTCATGAAAGATGTAAAAGTAGCACGTGTAGCAAATGATAATAAAAAGTTTGCGGGGGTCCAGTTAGAAGTTTCACTCGAACAAGCACCTAAGCTAATACATATGCAGAATTACGCAGACAGCGTCCGGATAATCAAAGCAAATGTCGGTGCCGGCAAAGAAGATGCACCGGAAACAGACACGGCTGCTGAAACGGAATCTTCAAAGGAAACGGAAGGAAAAGCAGAAGCAAAACCGAAAGAAGAAAAGCCAAAAGCAGAAGAGAAACCTAAAGCAGAAGAGAAAAAAGAAGCAGAAAAGAAAGAACAGGATGACGCAGCCGAGACGTCTCCGGAGAGCTGAGGGATTTGGATATGAAAGAATCGAAACTATTGATTGTCGGACAGAAAAACGAATTATTTACATTGCTCACCCGGCAATTCGAAGGTGAGTTTGACTATAGTTGGCTGGACTCTACCCATTTGCGTTCGGAGCTGAAAAACGTGGACCCGGCATTAGTTCTTCTATTGCATGAACCTGGGAAAGACTTGGAAACCCATGCTTATCTCCAACAGGAACTTGACGGAACGCCTGTCGTATTTGTCCATGAAAGCCACGATTTCCAGTTATTCCGCGATCTGGTAAGAGCGGGGGCGATTGATTATTTCGTGATTCCTGAAGATTTGAATGGCTTGGAAAACCAATTGGCGATTATGCTTGCAAGACTTGAAAAATCTCCAGAAAAAGAAAAACAACTGAGTTTTAAGCGAGGGAGCGGACAAGTCTTCGCTTTCTATAGCGGCAAGGGGGGCAGCGGGAAAACGCTGTTGAGCACCGCTTTTGCCCAGACCTTGAAATTTGAATCCACGGCTCAAGTTCTTTATATCGACTTGAATCTTCAATATGGAGGCGGAGAATCTTATCTGGGTGTGGAAACTGCGAGAAACATCCTGGATTTGGAGCCGGTTATCAAAGAAATGACTGAACAGCATTTACGCAACGTGACAGAAAAAGAACCTTTATCGAAAATGGAGCTGTTAATCAGCCCATGCGATGCGGAACTTGCTGAGTACATTACAGAAGATTTCGTCACGCGTCTTTTGCGGGTATGCCGCCGGGCCTATGATTTCATCATCGTTGATTTGCCCGTGAACATGGATGAACGTACGTATACGGCATTAGTCGAGGCCGACCGCATCTATTACACGACTTTAATGGACACGCCATCCATCCGGGTTTTCAAGCATACGGAAGAACTGTTCCAAAAACTTGGAATTCCTACAGCAGACCGGTTGGAGCTCGTGCTGAACGAAGTCGGCCGGGAAAACGAGTTAAGCAAAAAAGATATTGAACGCTTTATCGAATATCCTGTGGCAGCTGAAATCAGGCGCGATATTAAAGGAGTGCAGACCGCTATCAATAAAGGCGAGACCCTTCGAAAATTGCCGAAAGAAAAGAAACTTACTCCCGCCGCTAAAGACATGCGGAAATGGGTCGTATCCATGCTGAAATAATCATTTTTAAAAGGAAGGAGGGAAAGCGATGTCGCTCTTTCAACGGAAAAGAACCGAATCAGCAGCGGCTGTCAGTGAAAGTGTTTCAGTACAAAGCTCACAAGTGTTGAGCCCATATTTGGAAGAATTGCTCGAGCATTACAAAGCAAGGCTGTTGGCAGAAACCAATCTAGAACCGCTGATTGCAGCTGAAGAATCTGAGCGCCGCCTGTCCATTGAACGCCTGATCAGCCAGTTCATGCTCGAAGAAAAAGTAGTCATCTCGAAAACCGACCGCGAAATGCTTTTGACGCGTTTGATTGATGAAACAGTTGGCTTTGGTCCATTGGAACAATTGCTGAAAGATCCGACGATCACCGAGATTTTAGTGAACGGACCAAAAGAGATCCATGTGGAGCGGAACGGTCGGCTGGAATCTTCACATATTACCTTTAAGAACGAAGAGCATGTCCGCCATATTGTCGACCGGGTGATTGCCCCGCTTGGCCGGCGAATTGATGAAAGTTCGCCGATGGTCGATGCACGCTTGCCGGATGGCAGCCGGGTGAATGCGGTCATTCCGCCCATCAGTTTAAATGGCACATTGCTGTCGATCCGGAAATTCCGGAAAGAACCGTTTGAAATGGAAGATTTGCTCAGGCTTTCTTCATTAGATGAAAGTATGTCGAAATTCATACGTGCCATTGTGGAAGCGAAACTCAATATCCTGATATCCGGAGGAACCGGGAGCGGAAAGACGACGTTGCTGAATGCGGTGGCAAAGTCAATCCCACTCCATGAACGGGTCATTACGATCGAGGATTCAGCAGAGCTCAGGCTAAACAGAGGAAGCGTCGTTGGAATGGAAGCACGCCCGCCAAACGTAGAAGGGCAAGGGGAAGTCAGTATCCGCCAATTGGTGCGGAACTCGCTGCGAATGCGTCCAGACCGAATCATTGTCGGAGAGGTCCGGGGAGCGGAAGCTTTCGATATGCTGCAGGCAATGAATACAGGACATGAAGGGTCGCTGACTACAGTCCACTCCAACTCTCCGGTAGATGCCATTAGCCGAGTTGAAGGGATGGTCATCATGGCGGGAATGGATTTGCCGAGTGAAATCGTCCGGGAGTATATCGTAGGGGCCCTGGATTATATCATCCAGGCTGACCGTCTTGGAGATGGACAACGGAAAATCGTCAATATCTCTGAAGTCTATGTAGATGAAGACAAAGGCGTTAAAATCCGGGATGTGTTTATTTTTAAACGGACCGGCACCGGCAAAAACGGTGAAGTAATCGGCCATTTCACGCCGACCGGCTATATACCGAAATGTTTGGATCATCTAAGGGTATTCGGCATCGAGTTGGATAAATCGATGTTCCAGGTGAAGCAGGAGGTGGCCCAATGGACATAAGCATTGCCATTTTATATAGTGCAGCCGTTTTGGCGCTGTTATTCGGCGCCTATCTGTTCCTTGACTACCGCAGGGGAAAACAGGAGTGGAAGAAAAAGCTTAAAACCTGGTATCCCGAAGAAAAAAGAAAAAGTGCCATCAGTGTTTGGGGAGACCGATTCGATGAATCTCCAATGTCCGAGAAGCTGACTAAAAAGCTTAAAAGTGCCAATGTTTCTTTATTAGCTTCTGAATACATCGGCATTCATGTGCTAGGCGTTCTCATGCTTTACGTCGTGTTCAATATGATCTTCAGCATGGCGGCGTTGCCAAGCATTATATTGACTATCGGTATTTTAGTAAGCAGCCATTTTCTATTGTTCTATATCCGCAAAAACAAGTATGAAGAACGTTTGAATGAGCAGCTCAGTGAAGTTTGCCGGCTTTTGGCGAACGGGGCCAGATCGGGAATGACCATCACTCAGGGCATCGATTTGGTAGCAAGAGAAGTAAATGAACCGGCAAAAGATGAATTCAAGCGGCTCTCGAATGAATTGAAGCTGGGTGTGCCATTTGAAACAGCATTAAGAGCAGTGCAGAAAAGGAATAGCTCACGCGATTTCCAATTATTCATCGCTACATTGCTGATTCAGAAACGGACAGGCGGCAATTTGGCGGCGACGCTTGAAACAATGTCGCATACGTTGGAAGACCGGAAGCTATTGCACCAGACGATTCAAACGATGACTTCCGAGCAGCGTTATATATCGTTGATTGTTCCGGCAATGCCCATATTCATTCTCTTGTTTATGAACAATATCATCGATGGATTTACGGATCCGCTGACTACGCCAATTGGCATCATTATGATGATCGCATTCGGCTTGGGAATCATCTTGTCGTTTTTCCTGATTCGTCAAATTACAAATATAAAAGTGTAGGTGAAGGGTTTGGATGCGCTCATTATTTTTACGATTATTGTCTTCTGGTTCATGGTGATTTTAGGAATCCGCAACTGGTCCGTCTATGTAAGTGAAAAAAGGGGCGTGCTCGTGCACGTTTCAGAAACGACGCAGGTTGATGGTTTCGATAAGAAAAAGAAAAAACAGAAACAAAAAGCTAATCTGTTCAGCCGCTTAAGCGGCTATGCAGATGAATTTTCGGAACTGGGGCAGCGCATCAATTTCTTTAGTGAAAGCATTGAAGTGGCCGACTGGCTGAAAAAATCCGGCAACCCTTACGAATTGACGGTTGCCCGCTTTCAAGGATTGAAAATTTTATTGTTCATCATCGGATTTTTTGCAGCGATGCTTGCATTTATCATCGGCTTGCCCTTCTCTAAATACGGCCTGGTTTTCTTGCCGCTGATCGGCTACTTTATCCCGATTTACTTAGTGAGGTCGCAAGCGAAAAAACGCCAGGAAAAACTGAGAATGGATTTACCCGATTTTCTGGATACCATCAGTACGAGTATTCAGGCTGGGGTTAGCCTAGACCAGGCATTAAGGGAGGTGATACGCTTTTTCGACGGTCCGCTCCGAGAGGAATTTATGCGCTTCAATCAGGAAATTGACCTAGGGGTGCAACGTGAAACGGCTTATCGGAACTTGCTGGAACGCAATGACAATGAGGAATTTCAGCAATTGATCAAATCTCTTCTCCAAGGCATGAAATTAGGTGTGCCTATCGCAACAACTTTTAAGATCCAGGCGGAAGATATGCGCCAGCTAAGACAGGAGCGCGTCAAAGAACTGGCAGCCAAAGCTTCGCCGAAAGTCACTTTGGTAACAACATTTGTAGTGGCGCCGGTTTCAATCATGATGATTGCAGGCCTGATGCTGCTGAATATGATTTACGGAGAAAACAGCATTTTCAACATACTATAAAACTTTAGGAGGAATTTAACATGAAAGAAAAATTAAACGACCTTAGCTTGCAAATGGTGACATCAATGAAAACGGCAGTAGATAACGAAAGAGGATCTCAAACGTTGGAATGGATCGGGATTGCAGCAGTTATTGTCATCGTGGTAGGTGTAGTTTCCCAAGCATTCTCAGGCGGCACCTTTGGAACGACGCTTGTGGAGAAATTTAATGGATTCATCGGAAAAATCGGCGGCGGGGAGTAAGCTCCCCCTGCTTTTCTTGGTATAAGGGGTATCGCCTGAAGCCGGATATTGCAATGAATACGCATCATGAAAGGAGCATACGATGAAATTAGGCAAGATTTTAGCAGCATCGTTGCTTGTGCTAGGGTTAGCAGCCTGTCAACAAGATGAACCTGAAGAACCAAAGGCAGCAGAAACTGAAGAACAAACCAAAACGGAAGCCGACAAGGATACAGCGGCCGAATCCACAGAAAAAGCCGAAGAAGAGCCAGGTCTGGAAGAGGCTATTTCGGAAGAGGATTTAATTGCTTTGCCGGAGACCGACCAAGACCTGATCAGCCAGCCGGTCGGCAAAATCGGACATTTGGATCTATCAAGCGGAGATGAAGAAGAAATTGAGCCTGCATTCTTCGAAGCATTCGGAGAAGTGCCGCCTCTAAAAGAAGATGCAACTGAGGAAGAAATGGATTTATATTTCAATTATCTTTATTCCATCGTCGCCTATGATTTCCAGAATCCACAAGATGTGCTGGATCAATTGGAGTTTGCACTTTCCGGAACACCGGAAGCAGATGAACGTTTTGCTTTTAAGGAAAACTACAACGTGGAAGTCATTTTGGATGCCAGCGGGTCTATGGCTAATTACGTAGGCAGCAAAACCCGTATGGAACTCGCGAAAGAATCCATCCGCAATTTCATGGCACAAGTTCCGGAAGAGGCGAATGTGTCTTTGCGGATCTACGGCCATGAAGGTACAGGTTCTGAAGAAGATAAGGCGGCCTCATGTGCAGCGATCGATGAAGTATATGAGCGCGGGACCTATGATAAAGCAAAATTCGAGCAGGCTTTGAATACATTTGAACCTGCAGGCTGGACGCCGGTTGCTGGAGCATTGGAATCGGCTCAGGCAAGTTTTAAAGGGCTGGACAGCCAAACGAACACAAACTTGATTTATATGGTCAGCGACGGCATTGAAACTTGCGGAGGAGACCCGGTAGCGGTAGCGAAATCTCTAGCAGACAGCGACGTAGCGCCAATTATCAACGTCATCGGCTTTAATGCAGATGCCGAAGCCCAGCAGCAATTGAAAGACGTCGCTAAAGCAGCAGAAGGGATCTTCTCAAATGTGACAGACGGCAAGCAATTGACTGAGCAGTTTAAGCAATCTGAAGAAGTATTGAAGAACTGGAAGAGCTGGAAGCAAAACTCCGAATTGGATGTCTTGAAAGCGAGCAATGACAGCTGGCTGGCCATCCAGCAATTTGAAAATAATTGGAGTGCTTCTGCCTTGAAGCAAGAATTGGCGTTGAACAGGGGATTGCGCTATTTACGAGAAGCCGGTTATATCAACTGGGATCAAAAAAGCGTTCTCGAGAAAAAAGTGTATGACATCAGTGATGTAGCAAATTCAGCAAAAGGGCCGCTCGTTTCAGAGTTGAACGAAGTGAAAGAAAAAGGCCTGGATGAAATGCGGAAGCAAATCAGTGATAAATACCCAGATGAAGCAGAATGACAGTAAAAAGGGGACTCCCCTTTTTCCGGCTTATAGTTGCGGCCCCCTGCAAGATAAGCCGGAAAAGCGGGAGTCTATCAGTTGAGGTGGTAGCCATGAAAAGAAAAATAAAAAATGAAGAAGGATCCGCAACTATCGAGTTTTTGGGCATGGTCCCTCTCGTATTTTCAGTAATGATGATCGCGTGGCAGTTTATCGCCGGATTCCATGGTTTGATGATTGCGGAATCAGCAGCCAGCGAAGCAGCGAAAGTTTATTCTGTCACGGCGGATGTGGGAGAAGCGACTAATGCCGCACAAAATATTGTAGATGCGGGCGGCAGCTATATCAGTTTTGCAGGTGCACCAATTTCAGGATCAAATAATTTCACTGCATCGGTAAGCGTCAATATTGATTTTGTATTTCTTCCGGCTAGCATGTTTGCAGGAGGAAAACCTACTTTTTCATACACTGCCGATACGTCAGGCAAGGTGATTAAATGAAAAAGTTCAAATCTTATTTAAACAACGAACAGGGCAATATCGCGTTATTCGTCATCGGCATATTAAGTGTCATGATTATCTTATTTGTGCTCATCCTTAACTTGGCTGGAGCCTTAATCGTAAAAGAGCAGGCCATTTCCACTTCCCAGCAAGCGGCTTTAGCTGCAACTGCGGCTTTATATGAGGATCTCCCGGAATTCATTTCAGATTATGAAATGAAGCTGAAGGAAATGTTAGCGGAAGAAGCTGAAGAAGGCGGGGAAGCAGAGCCGCCGGAAGAGGCTGCGCCGAAAGAGGAAGAAGATAGCATAGCTGAACTTATCGAAAAAGAAGTGGACAATCTGTCAGGTGAAATGGCGGATTACTCATTAAATGAAATCCAAAATGAAGCGATTGACCGGGTATTGGCGAGTGAAATGGATAAAGGTTTGGGCGGTGGATTGCTTAAAAAAATGATGAATGACGAAATGGAATACCGATGGATCAATTCCATGAAAGAAAGTGCTCGAAATACAATTCTCGCAAATGGAGGAGAACTGGCAGACGCACAAATGACTGTTTTTGAAAACGGACAGGTTGTCGTTAAATCTTCTAAAGAAGCCAGTGCAATTGGCTATAACGGATTTTTTGCCGGGGCTGTTAAAAACTTAACCAAATCTTCCAAAGGGCCAGAGGTTATGTTTGTCCAGAAATTGGCGGGTTGGGAAGGCAGAACGTATTCGTTGGAATAGGAGTGGGAAAATGAAGAAAGAAAAAAAGTGGAGAAAAATTTACTTGGTATTGATGATTTTCTTTTATGCCATATTTGTTCCGGTAACTGTAGGGGAATGGCTGTTCAGTGACGGGAGCTTTCCGTTTACGGCAATAGCAGTGGGGCTCGCTCTGCCATTCATGAGAAAAAATCATTTGGCACAGCTTCAGCAATCATAAATGACAGGAGGTTTTAAAATGGAACATCCGATTCGCTCAGCATTCAGTTTTTTCGGACAAAAATATGAACGGTTGCTGCTGTTGGTCTTATTTATCCAGCTCCCGATCATCTTGCTGCAATTTTTTGCATCAAACTACATTTTAGCTATTACACCAACGAACGGTGCAATGTTTGGTTTCGGAGATATTTATTCAGCTTTTATTGTGTTTATTCTTTTCTTTTTTACGCTCGTGCCATTCGTATACTTTTGGCATTTCGAAGAAACTGGACATGATCGGCCCTTAAGGCAGGCATTTTTTCAATTCGCTTTAAAAGGCTTTCACTATTTTGTCTTTTCGGTAGCCGCCGGTTTATTGGTGACAATTGGGTTTGCGTTATTCGTCGTACCGGGCGTTATTTTATTAGCCATTCTGGTCATGGCTCCGGTCCTTGCGATTATCGATAATCAATCGGTCTGGTCATCAATACGGGAAAGCGGCCGGATTTTTAAACGGCAGCATTGGAAAATAATCTTATTGCTTGTATGTTTTGGATTTGGGGAGTTTATTATTTCAGCAATCGTCCAGGCATTGGTGTTGGATATAACCAACTCTTTCTTGGCTATTGCGATTTGCCATATATTTTTGAATACCTTATTTTTGCCTTTGTTTTATTTGATCTTGGCATCTTTTGTATTGAAGTGGAAAGAAGAGCTAAGTTTGTTCTCTATCGATCATCAAGATATGGCTATGCAAGAGTAATAAACGTTTAAAGGAGGGGAAGAAATGGAATCAACGATCAAACGCATATTTGCATTAACCGCAATTCTGCTTATTGTCGCCCAATCATTTTTCGGTTCTGTTGCATTTGCGGTTTCGCCGTGGACTGGAAATACGTGGTCAGGGGACACCTGGTCCGGCGATACTTGGGAAGGGACGCCGTGGGAAGGCAATACGTGGTCAGGAGACACCTGGTCCGGCGATACGTGGTCCGGAGACGGAACCAATGGCGAAAGCTGGCAAGGCGACGGCACAAACGGAGATGGAACCAACGGCACCGGCACGAATGGAGATGGGACTTCAGGTGATGGAACCAATGGTGACGGAACATCGGGTGACGGGACTTCCGGCGATGGGACGAACGGAGATGTCACCGGCGGCAATGGCACGAATGGAGATGGAACTTCGAGCAACGGAACGAACGGTGACGGAACATCCGGCAATGGTTCAAGCGGTGACGGGACGAATGGCAACGGAACGTCCGGCGACGGATCAAATGGCAGCGGGACGAACGGTGACGGAACGTCCGGCAACGGCTCAAATGGCAACGGCACCACTGGCAATGGAACGAACGGTGACGGATCTTCCGGAAATGGGACGGATGGCGGCACCGGCAGTTCTGATTCCAACTCACCTACACCTTGGGAAGTTACAAGCTACATCGGCAACGATGTCATTTTGGGGCAAGTAAGGTTAGCTTCGGAATCTTTTAATGCAGATGCTGCCGATACGATGGGAGGCAGCACGAGCTCCTTCCTGCGTTCATCACTGTTAAATGGGTTGAAGCTTGGAATTGATAGTCCGATTCTCGACTTTGCTTCGGATGTATCAGATGGTGTCGATGTTTATCAGGATGCAAGAGGCGCTATTTCGACGCTTACATCCGGCACGAACATTGCTACAAATACAACGGCTGCCGGTTCCATGATGAGCGGTGCAGCGCAGGCCGGATCATCGGCTATGGGCGCACTGGGGAAGCTCAACGTGGCAACGGCAGCAGTGGGCACCGTTTTTGGAGCAGTTGATACCTACAATAACACAGCTCAAGCCATTAGCGTATTTCAAGACAGCAATTCAACAGGCGCAGAACGTACAGCAGCTGTGACAGATGCAACAGCAAGCTTCGGCTCTACATTGATGAGCGCTGGCGGAGTAGCTGCAGCGATTCCGGGCGGCCAGGCGATTGGCGCTGGCCTCGTTGTAGCAGGCGCAGCCATTTGGGGCGCATCGAAACTCACTGGCTACGTAGCGAAAAACTGGGACGGCATCAAAAATACGGCTTCGAAAGTGGGCGGAGCCATCTCTAAAGGTTGGAACGCACTGTTCGGTTAATGTTATCATTTAGAAAGTGACAACCAAAGGAGATGAAGGCGACCATGGATGATCAAACGACGAAACTTTTAATGAAAAAAGTGAAAAAACATAAAAAGTGGACGGAAGGCGCATTCGTAAACCCGGTTTATTGGGAAGTGAACGGCAAACCATATTATATGGGCGGGTTCACGAAAAATAATGAAGTCGTCGGGACGGCTTATGTCAGCACAGGCGACGAGGTAAGGGAAGAAGCGATGGAAGCGCAGTCCAATCTTTCTTTATTTGCGGACTTGAGCTCAAGCATATTGAATGCCGGAAGAGAACGGCTGAATATCCCAACGGAATATTATACCAATCCTTTAAATATTCCCGTTTCTACAACTGATGCCAAAGTGCTTGAAGGGCGAAAAGCGTTCGCTGTTCTTTGGGAGCTTCAACAAAAATTCAATGAAGATACAAGAGCCTATAAAAATTATTATGATGAAGCGCTGAAAATTGGAAGAATCACTGAAGAAGACGTGCTCAGAACGCAGCAAACGGCGAACCGGATGAGTATGTATCAATACACCACTCTTCATACTTTAGTCGAAAAAAATGAAGAGATCCGTTCTTTTGCCGCTTATTTGGAGAAGCAGGACGGATGGGACCGTTTGACGAAAGAAGAACAGAAATTTGTTAAGGGCATCGCGGAAAATAAAGGCATGCTGCAAAAGAATTTACGCAATCTGGACATGGTGGAACATGCAGATTATGAAACGATGACTGCATTGAATTTCGAACGGATGGTTGAAAAAAACAAGAAGTCGATCGACAGCCAGAAACAATTTGTCCGGTATCCACTTTGAATGAAGAAGTAGCTCAAGAAACAGGTTGTGGATCCCGTAGCCTGTTTTTTTTACTAATTTGAGTAAAAGTGAGACGTTTTCCGAGCTGAAACGTCTAGTTAAGCATGAAAGTTATCCTAATAAAAGGATGTGGACGCTTTGCGTACGAAAATTTTTTCGATGGGTGCAGTTGCTTTATTGGCATTCGGTTTAGTGGCTTGTTCGGATGAACCGGAGGATCAGGCAGACGTCACAACAGAAGAGACAGTCGCAGAAAAGATGCCGGACGATACAGAAACTGCTGAAGAAGCAGAGCAGCCGGATTCGGTTGAAACTTCAGAAGATGCAGTTGCAGGTGAAACGAACGAAACAGAAGACGCAGAAGCTGCTGATGGAGAAACTGTATCAACAGAAGAAATCCCGGATGAGCAAAAACAAATGGCAATCGAGACATTGAAAGGCATTGTAAAAGATGCTGAACAAGGAACGGTTTATCGCTTCGCGAGTGGTTTTACGGTAGGGGAAAGCACCCGTGAAGAAGTGTATGCCGAAATCTCGGAACCTGAGGAGCAGGCCGGAGAATTCGATTTCTACCACGGTTCGATGGGGCAAGCTTCTTATCAAATCGCATATGATGAAAATGATGTGATGAAAGAAGCACGGTATTATGGCACGAATGTGGAAAGACAAACGAATTTAGGCGGCATTACGAAAGAAGATCTGTTGAAAGAAATTGGCGAGCCGGCAGAAGAAAGAACCATTTCTGCCACAGGAGAAACCAATGTTATCTACTATCTTGGAGATTACGAATTGCAGTTTATTCTTGGGGAGGACGGTACCACTGACCACGTCAACTTGCTAAAGAAATCCAACTAAAAAGCATCTCGCCGCTTCAGCGCTGAGATGCTTTTCTCATAGGCGAATCTTAGTCCTCGTCTTTAATATCCACATCATCCGGAATAGGCGTTGCCCGCCATTCAGCCAATTCTGCCTTGGCTAATTCCAATTGCTGAAAATGCGTTTCGAATTGGGAGGTGTTGATCAAGTACTGTTCACCGTCATGGACTGCACGAATACGGCCTTCTAATACATAGCGATTGACTTGTTCTTCAGGCATTGATAAAAACGCGGCAGTTTCCGGGACTGTCATATACATATGATCATCTCCTCTTTTTCTTCTAATTATAATAGAAGAAAGGTGGTATCTCAAATCTTAGAATTCGTGTAAGCTAGCTTATAAGAGCAAGCAATCAGGAGGGTTTTGGATGAATTTTCGGTCCTATATGTATGTATTGCTGGCCGCTATGCTGTGGGGAACTACGGGGACGGCTCAAAGTTTTATCGAAGGGGCAGCACATCCGCTGACAATCGGCGCTTTGAGGCTCGGAATCGGCGGTTTTACCCTATTGTTAGTTGTTGTTGCAGCTAAGAAAATCGTTTTTCATGAAGTTCCTTGGCAGGCAGTTTTCCTATCTGCGGCAGCTATGGCCGTGTTTCAGCCATTCTTTTTTTCGGCAGTTCAATCTACCGGAGTGGCTGTCGGCACAGTAGTAGCGATCGGGAGCGCACCGGTATTCTCGGGAATGATTGAATGGATTGTGTTAAAGCGCAGGCCGGACCGAGTGTGGGTTTTTGCAACGATTTTTGCCATTATAGGCTCTATTCTGCTGTTTATAAACGGTGAATCTTCTACGATCCGTCTATCAGGCGTCTTTTTGGCTTTAGGAGCTGGCGCCGCTTTTGCCGGCTATGCAATGGTCAGTAAAAGCGCTTTAAGGAAAATGGAAGCTGTTCCTGCCGTCGCTATTATTTTCTCGATAAGTGCGTGTTTCTTATTCCCATTTTTATTATTTTTGGATGTATCTTACATGGGTAACCCTGTAAATCTCAGCGTTATTGCCTATCTGGGAATTGGGGCAACAAGTATTTCCTATATCTTATTTTCAACTGGCTTGAAAAAAATCCCTTCTTCGTCAGCAGTTACGCTTTCTCTAGCAGAACCGCTGACTGCCGCTATTCTCGGCGTCTTCATCGTGCAGGAAGTGCTATCCAGCACAGCTTGGATAGGAGTGGCACTGCTATTAGGCGGAATTCTCATTTTAACTTTCGGGAAGCGAAAAGCGGCAGCTGCAATTTCCAACTTCTCTTAAGCTTGTCGGAGCTGAACGGGCGCTTCCACTTTTCTATTGTCCAGACTCCAGCGCCCAGCTCCTCGGGTCTTAAGTCAGTCCACTACGGAAATCAGGATTTCCTTCGTGTCCTGCCTTATGCCTTTCGGAGCTGAACGGACGCTTCCACTTTTCTTAAGAATTTCTTCATATTTTTCCTTCCTTGGGCTTAAGAATTGCCTTTTATAATAAAATCTATAAACGGAAGAGGTGAAACTGATGGCTCCTTTTACAGTATTGGTCACAGACGATGATCAGGACATTCGAGACGGCATTGAAATTTATTTAAAAAATGAAGGATATCAAGTCCTTAAAGCTGCTAATGGCCTGGAGGCGATCGAGCTTTTAGAAAGCCATGAAGTCCACGTCATCATATTGGATATCATGATGCCTAAATTAGACGGCATTTCAGCTACATTTAAAATTCGGGAACAGCGGAATATCCCGATTATTATGTTGAGCGCTAAAGCCGAAGATTCGGATAAAATCCATGGCTTGTCTGTAGGGGCGGATGATTATGTGACAAAACCGTTCCATCCGATGGAGTTGGTGGCCCGGGTTAAATCACAACTCAGACGTTACGTTAAGCTAGGGACTTACCAAGACAAAGCGCAGCGGACTGAAATTGATGGACTGATTCTGGATTCAGAATCGAAAGAAGTGACCTTGCACGGAGACTCGATAAAATTGACTCCGATTGAATTTAAAATAACCGAATTATTGATGGCGAATGCAGGACGTGTTTTTTCAATCAATGATATCTATGAGCGGGTTTGGAACGAACCGGCATACAATGCAGAAAATATTGTCGCTGTGCATATCCGGAAAATCCGGGAGAAGATTGAAACAGATCCAAAGAATCCAAGGTACTTGAAGGTGGTGTGGGGCGTTGGCTACAAAATTGAAAAATGATTTTTGGTCGATTGCTGCAGTTATCATCGCGCTATTCAGTTTGGCTTATTGTTTATCCTTCATCTTTGACTTGTTATTGAATTTTCCTGCAGCGGACTTGATGGCGTCTCTTCGTTCCTTATCGAAAGGAGATGCTTAAATTGAAAAAGTGGATATGGCTCATCACCTTGGCAATTATTTTAGTCGCTTCTTTTAGTGTATTAGAATTAGGAAAAGATTATTTTGGCAAATCCTATCTTGACACTATTGATTTTGACAACGATCTCTCCTTTTTTGAAAATAGCTTGATTGCTTTGGAATTGGATCCGCTGGATGCAGAAGACGTAGGAGCTGTTACACAAGAGCAGATTGAAGAATACCGAACGCGTTATGGTACCTTAAGTGAACAAATCCAAAGCATCCAAAATCAATATACAACAGATATCGAGGAAGCAACTGCAAATGGAAACAGCAGTGTAGAAAAGATTTTAACGGAGGAACGCGACACTAAAATAGAGGCGATCCGCAGCAATTTTGCAGATGACAATATCGTTAAAGAAAAAATAATTGCCGAACGGAAAAATGGATTGGAGAAGACCATCCAGGAATTGAACCGGCAAAAACTTTCCTTTAAGGAAGACTACGATTACTTTGTTTATAATCTAATCGATTTAGATACAGGCAAGACTTTTGAAAAAGGGGAATTGACAAACAATCCTTATTTCAAGAAAGAATACACGCCTGGCAATCCTCTTTCAATGGATTCCGATTACTTTTACGGAAGTGAAGTCCAGAGCACAGAATTTGAACTTCCTATATCAGATGCGAATTTTGAAGGGATTATACAAATCGACCGTAAGCTTTTAAGCGAGTCTTTTAATGGCAGCCTGTTTGATCATTTCATTTTCACGAAGTATATGTTGTATGTATTGGCCGGACTGGCTATGGGTGGAATTGTACTGCTATTGACCAAGTTGCCTTTCAACAGAGTCTGGTTTACAGATCTGCCGCTAAACGGAAAATGGAGCAACTTGCCGTTAGAAGCACGCCTTTTCCTATTGGTTCTGACCGTGTTTCTGGCTTTGCCGTATGGCAGCGGGAAATTTATAAATACGCTGCAGTATTCCTGGTCTGATAATATGCTCCGCTACGGCAGCAGTTTGGTATGGCAATTTATCCTGGCTATAGCCTTTATCGCTTTAGCTATTATTCAAGTTATCTGGATGTTGAATTTCTATAAAGATTGGCAGCATTTAGAGCATGATATTAAAAACAGTTCACTTTTCAATAGTTTTAAAACGGCGAGCCAAGCATTTTTGAAGAAATCCATTGGCATACAGATGCTGATTTTATTGTTCGTTGTTTTCACATGGGGAATGGGAACGATGGCAATGGTCTTTGTTCGGGAAGTCATCATTATCTGGATCCCAACGACGCTTTTCATCGGCATACCCGTTCTCTTGTTTACGATGAACCGCTTTGGGTATTTGAATATTTTGATGCGGGATACGGCTGAAATGGCAGACGGCCGTTTAAATCAAAATATTCCCGTCAGAGGCCGTTCGCCTTTAGCCGACCATGCCCGACAGCTCACTCGCCTGAAAGAAGGCGTCAGGCTATCGATGTCTGAACAAGCGAAGAGCGAAAGGCTGAAAACCGAATTAATCACGAACGTCAGCCATGATCTCCGTACGCCGCTGACTTCGATCATTACCTACACGGATTTGATGAAAACACCGAATTTATCGGAAGAAGAGCGGCTTTCCTACGCCAATATCCTGGACCGGAAATCCCAGCGTTTGAAAACCTTGATTGAAGATTTGTTTGAAGTTTCGAAAATGGCGAGCGGCAATATGGAACTTAACCGTACACGCCTCGATTTGAATCAGTTGCTTCTCCAAGCGCTGGCAGAGCATGCAGAAGATATCGAAGCATCAGGACTGGATTTCCGCGTCACTTCTCCGGAGAACCCAATTTACGTGCAAGCAGACGGACAAAAATGGTGGCGGGTACTCGATAATTTAATCCTGAACGCCATTAAATATGCGATGCCTGGAACCCGTGTCTATATCAACTTGCAGGACCGGGATGGCCAAGCGGAATTTACTATTAAAAATGTTACGCGTTATGAGCTGGGAGAAAATACAGATGAATTATTTGAACGCTTTAAACGCGGAGATACCTCGCGGCAGACGGAAGGGTCGGGGCTTGGCTTAGCGATTGCCCAATCCATTGTAGACTTGCACGGAGGGGAAATGAAAATTGAAGTGGATGGAGATTTGTTCAAAGTGATTGTGTCGATTAATAGCCTGTAAGGAAAAACGCCGCCTGGGATTCAGGCGGCGTTTCTTATTTCGGTGGTGAGACCAGCTTATGTTGAAAAGCGTAAATCACTGCTTGGGTCCGGTCATGGACCTCCAGTTTTGCGAGGAGGTTGCTGACATGGGTTTTGACAGTCTTTAAAGCGATGAATAGCTGATCGGCTATTTCTTGATTTGTGTAGCCGTTTGCCAGAAGTAGCAAAATTTCCATCTCGCGGTCTGTCAGTTCTTCATGCAATAACCGGTCATGGCGCATTTGCTTCATCATCTTGCTCATGACTTCCGGTTCAAGCACAGAAGTTCCGTTCATCGTTTCGCGGATGGAATCGGCAATGCGTGAAGCTTTCGATGTTTTTAATACATAGCTGACAGCTCCCGCTTTCAAAGCCGGATAAACTTTGTCATCATCGAGGAAACTGGTCACGATCATGATTTTCGCTTCGGGCCATTCACGGATGATGGCTTCCGTCGCTTCGGCGCCATTCATGACCGGCATAACCATATCCATTAAGATAACATCAGGCCGGAGTTCCAAGGCCATTTTGACGGCTTCCTCGCCGTTGGCAGCTTCTCCAGCAACTTCCATATCCGCTTGGGATTGAAGGTAGGCAGAGACGCCGATGCGCACCATTTCATGGTCATCAACTAATAAGATTCGGATCATTGGAAATCTTCCTTTCGATAGGGACTTTCACTTCCACAATGGTTCCTTCAGAAGGTACGGATACAATTTTGCTGATGGCCCCAATTTCAATCGCCCGCTCTTCAATATGCTTTAATCCGTAAGAAGTGGACTTCGACTGCTCGCTTTCAAAACCGACACCGTTATCCTGTATGCGTAAAATGGCAAAATCATCACGTTCAATAAATAAGATATGGACTTCGGTCGCTTTGGAGTGGCGCAGTGTATTGGATAAAGTTTCTTGGGCGATACGAAACAAATGGTCTTCCGCGCCTTTTTGCAAAGGAACTTCTTCGAGCTTATGTTCAATTTTAAAATAGACTTTCTCTTTGAGTTCAGATACGAGTTCATATAAGCCTCGCCGCAAGCTTTTATCGTGCAGGGCAGCCGGCCGCAAATGGAGGAGCAAAGCACGCATTTCAAGCTGAGCCTGTTGGACCATTTTTTCGGTCTGCAATAAGCCGGGCGAAGCATTGTCCTGTTGAGTCATCGATGACAAGAGCATGGATGCGGCGAACAATTGCTGTGATACCGAGTCATGCAATTCCCGGGCAAGGCGCTGCCGCTCCATAACGAGCCGTTCTTGGATCAGCTTGTCTTGGGTTTCAGCCCGTTCATTCGAAATCCGCGTCAAACTTCTTCGCTGCGACTCCAGCAATTTTTGCAGTTTCAAAATGGAATTTGATAGATTTGCAGGAAGCGTCTTCATATGGGCCGCTTCAATGACCGTTTGGTCTTCATTTCTCAAGAGAGCTTGGAAGATATCCTCGACTTCTTGGACTTTGGAACGAGACAACGATTCTGTCCACCAGGCAATGCCGCCGGATAAAGCCAAAATCAGGACCAAAAGCCAAATGCCAAATGGAAGGCCGGCTACAAAATCTTCCCATAGCACTGACCAGGTTTGAACAGAAGGAAGACCAAGCAAGACGATCAAAATGCTGAAGATAATCGCTGCAAATAATGCGGTGAAAAATAAACTGCGCGGCACAAGTTTTTTCATCGGCGGATCACCTCGACATCTCCCATCCAGGTGGTGATGGTGACGATCATTTCTGTGCGATTATCATCTTCTGAAAAACCGTCTTCCGCGTGTACAGTGCCGTTCCAGATACGCTGCTTGCTTCCGGTGAAAAAGCGTGCTTCCCCGAGCAATGTCGTATAGAAAATACGGACGGGAACTTCGTAGGGAAGAATGACTTTCACTTTTCCGAATCCTTGCCGCACAGAAATGACAGAAGTCTTTTTAGGCAAGACGGTTTGCGTGGCATCAATCAGCAAATCACCGACAAACCCTTGAACATGGATGTCTTTCCATTCGTAAGATTCAATCGGGGTGCTTTGAGCCGAAAAGAATTTGTTTTGGATGAGCCCTTTATCGACCATCCCTTGAATCGGAACGGTTTGCTCCCATTCTTCACCTTTCCAAAGCTTGACCAATAAGTAGATGGCTACGCCGAAAACGAGAAGGCGTAAACTCCACATGGACAAAACAGAGATGCCGATTAAGATAAAGCCAGTCCAGATATACGATTTTCTGGATTTCGTGGTTTTTTTCATTCCATAATAGAGCAGTCCGATACCAAGAAGAACCAAAAACACGCTGCCATTTTGGAAAAATGCAGCTTCCACGAATATGAGAAATAAAGCGCTTAAGATGAAAAACGCTTGTTTGTTAGTAGTTAAATTGCGCATCGCAGTTTTTGCCCCCTTCTTTGTAGCAGAAAAATGAGAAGAAGTAATCTTCTTCTCACTTTAGTTTAACCAATTTCCTTTTGTTGTGCGCTGTTTTTTTCTAATAACTCTAAGCGGCGCTCCATGGCAGAACGTTCATGGTCTTGTTCCACTTTGGCTCCCAGGTTTTTAATGTAGGAAGCCATATCGTCATAGGAGCCCAGACGCTCTGCAGCGAGTTCCGGATTTAGCACTTTATCCATTTGATGATGGGCGCGTGTTGCATTTTCTTTCCCCATCAATTGGAGCTGTTTGACTTTCATGTCTTTCACTTTATGTTTCATTTCTTCGTAGCGCTGTTCAAGAACCGTCAATTCTTCCAAGTTCTCTGAGATGCTGCGCTTCAATTCCGACACCCGGTTTGAGTAAGCTGCCACTTCCATTTCGGCGAAAACGGATAAATCATTTTCTCCGGAAGCTTGGGCCAATTCAAGCTGAGATTGGCGTTTTTGCAGCATTGTTGTTGCTTCTTCCAATTCCTTGTCCAGTTTAACATTTAATTGGGCTTGGCGTTCCACCCATTTCCCGGTATCGGTTGTCTGTTTTTCTGCTTCTAAGATGTAGCGGTTTAACACAGCTAGTGGGTTTTTTTCCTCTTTTTTTGATACTAATGCATCCATGTCAGTTGCGACTGCAAATTTAAAACGTTCCCATATTGATGTCATTTCTATTCCTCCTTATTTTGAAAGCTTATTCCATTGTTTTTCGAAATTTGTAAACGGATCATTTGTTTTAGCAACGGTTACGGGTTGTTCATTCCATTTGCGGTAAATCATCCATAGACCATATGCTGCGGCAACGCCGATCAATGCCGGTACATTCGAGATGGCAGACAAAACGCCGATTGCTCCGACAAAGCCCCACCAAACTTTTGCTGCTGTTGACGTGCTTTTCAAGTAATAATGCACGCCCATGTAAAGAATCAATCCGGAGATAGCCAATCCCACAATAGCGCCGAGATTGGAAAGTACGATAATGCCGGCGATAGCGCCGAGTGTAATCATCCAAAACTTATTCAATTTAACTCCTCCTCTCAATTTGTACCCTAATCATACCAAGGGTCTGAATTTCGCAACACGGTCCCTGACTGCATCTTTGACTAAGTCTTGAGGCTTAGCTGCTTCTCAGCAAGGCTGAATAAAGGGGAAGATGCTATAATAGCTTCTATATAAAAAGAAGAGAGGAACTTTGTATGAAAATAGCAAGTTCTATTATAGGAGCGCTCGGCATCTATTTGCTGTTAGTGATCTACTTAGGCTGGAATGTATACCTATGGGTGGAAACCATCGCCCCCTGGATGAATATCGGGCTATTTTCTGTCCTTTGGCTGCTCATCGCATTCAGCTTTTTCATCGGCAGGCTCGGACATAGATGGCTGGCATTTACCATCATCGGATCTTACTGGTTTGCATTTTTGCAATACGCGATTCTGCTTATTCCGTTGGCCAATATTATCGGCTTATTGATCAATATGGATAATGAAGTTTTCATCCTGGGTACCTCAGTAGCGATTTTGTTTGCTGCTATATTTGCCATCGGTTCTTATCTCGCTTACAGTCCGGTTCTCCGGGAATTGGAAATTGAAGTGGAAGGGCCGGAGCAGGAGCCCCTGCAGATTGTCGTGGGTTCTGATTTCCATTTAGGGGTCTTATCCGGAAAGCGGCATCTAAAACGGTTTGTAGATAGAGCCAACCGGTTAAATCCGGATTTGGTGCTCTTGGCTGGCGATTTGGTCGATGATGATCCAATTTGGTATGCCCGCTACGGAATGAAAGAGGAAATGGATAAATTGAAATCTAAACTCGGTGTCTATGGCGTTCTTGGAAATCATGAATATTATGGAAAGAAAATCCCATTGCTTGAGCGGTTGATGGAAAGTTCAGGCGTGAAAATTCTGCGGGATGAAACCATTTTAGTGGCGGATCGTTTTTATATTACGGGACGGGAAGATCGGACGAATGGCAAGCGCCGCGCGCTGGAATTATTAAAACCGGGTCAGAAATTGCCTTGGATCGTCATGGACCATACGCCTTCCGATTTAAAAACGCCGATTCCAGTGGGTGTAGATTTTCATATTTCCGGGCATACTCATAAAGGGCAGATGTGGCCAAACCATTTGATAACCCGAAAAGTTTTCGAATTGGATTACGGCTACCGGAAAATAGGCAGCACTCATTTTTTGGTCTCCTCAGGCTTTGGATTTTGGGGTCCGCCAATCCGTACCGGCAGCCGATCGGAGTTATGGTCGATCAAGATGAACTTTAAAGAAATAAAATAAAAGGGGCAAAATAATGGAGCAATGGATTACAGGCATCATGTCGGATTATGGATATATCGGGATATTCCTGCTGATCATGCTGGAAAACGTTTTTCCTCCCATTCCTTCTGAAGTGATATTGACAGTAGGCGGATTTATGACAACTACGACCGATATGACGATGTTGGGTGTTATTCTCGCTTCCACAGCAGGATCGGTAGTAGGAGCTGTCATCTTATACGGAGTAGGACTGCTGGTAGATGTGGAGCGTTTAGAAAGAGTCGTCGAAAAATACGGCAGTTGGCTAAGAGTGAAAAAATCAGATATCCACCGGGCAGATCACTGGTTTGATAAATATGGAATTTGGACCATCTTTTTCGGACGTCTGATTCCGCTCGTGCGCAGTCTGATTTCCATTCCTGCTGGAATGTCCAATATGAAGTTATGGCTGTTCCTTACCTTTACCACACTTGGAACTTTGCTTTGGAATACTGTACTCGTATTCGTCGGAGAAGCGGTTGGCGATAACCGGGAAGCGATTTTAAAACAATTGGATATCTATTCAAATGTGGTGTACGCTGCAATTGCTCTTTTCGCGATTGCAGTAGTTTGGTATTATTTCAAAAAAATAAGAACTCGTGAAATGGATTGAAGATATTGGGAAAACTGTTGGCGTTTGCCGGCAGTTTTTTTAGTTGCTATAATTGTTTGATAATAGAAAAAATGGAGGTATTGTATGAAACCGATCATTTATATTACACAAAAATTGCCGGATGAGGCAGTGGCAGAATTACAGAACTCTTATGAGGTCCGAATGTGGCACGACGATCAAACTTCCGCTCCTAAAGAAGAGATCATAAATCAGGTAAAAGAGGCGCATGCGCTATGGGCAATGTTGTCCAATCAGATTGATGAGGAAGTTTTTGAAGCCGCACCAAACTTGAAAGTCGTTGCTAATTTAGCAGTCGGCTATAATAATATCGATTTGGATGCTGCGCGGAAACACGGAGTAATGGTCACGAATACACCTGAAGTTCTAACAGAAGCGACGGCTGACTTAACATTTGCATTGCTGCTGGCGACAGCGCGCCGCATTATTGAAGCGGAAAAATCAGTCCGCTCTGGGGATTGGAAATCGTGGTCGCCTATGGGCATGGCAGGGCAGCAAGTCGGCGGTGCCACTCTCGGGATTATCGGCATGGGGCGGATCGGAGAAGCGGTGGCTAGGCGCGGTCAAGGGTTTGGCATGAATGTCCTTTATCACAATAGAACAAGAAGAAGCTTGGAAGATGTAAAATATGCTGAACTCGATGATCTTCTGCAAAACTCGGATTTCGTCGTCATTCTGACGCCGCTTACAGAAGAGACAAAAGGAATGATCAGCGAACGCGAACTTTCACTCATGAAAGATACGGCATGCCTGATCAACGTAGCACGCGGCGGCATTGTGGATGAGCAAGCCCTGTACGAGGCATTGAAGTCTGAAAAAATTTGGGGAGCGGGTCTGGACGTTTTCGAAAAGGAACCGGTGCCATTAGACCATCCGCTTCTGACTTTGCCGAATGTGACCGTCCTTCCCCATATCGGAAGTGCGGCCATTCAAACACGTTTGGCAATGATGGCATTGAATGCCGAAGCGATCCGTTCTTGCTTGGAAGGGCGTTCTGTCAAAAATAGAGTTTGCTAAATAACAAGAAGGACAGCTGCCGAGGGGCAGCTGTTTTTTCATTATCAGGGCATTCGCAAAATCTTGTAAAAGTTGAAATTTACCGGCTTATGATGTAAAATAATCTAGGTTTTTAAAGCCTAAAATGGCTAAAGGGACAAATTGAAGAATAGGGGGTATGATTCATGCAAAATCATACACACAATGTTTTACTTTACTATCTATATACGCCGATTGAAGATCCGGAAACGTTCGCAGCTGAACATTTGGTAGCGTGCAAGGAACTTGGATTAAAAGGACGCATCCTTGTTTCCGAGGAAGGAATCAACGGTACATGTTCAGGTACAATCGAACAAACAGAAGCATACATGGAAATGCTGAAGAGCGACTCGCGCTTTTCAGATATCGTTTTCAAAATAGATGCAGCTGATGGCCATGCATTCAAAAAAATGCATGTACGCCCTAAAAAGGAAATCGTCCACTTAGGATTGGAAGAAGACATCAATCCACATGAATTGACGGGAACTTATTTAGAGCCTGCAGAATTCTATAAACGCATGCAGGACCAGGATACAATCGTGCTAGATGCACGCAACGATTACGAATATGATTTAGGCCACTTCCGCGGCGCTGTGCGTCCGGATGTTGAAAACTTCCGTGATTTGCCGGAATGGGTCCGTGAAAACAAAGAGATGTTTGAAGGCAAGAAAATTTTGACTTACTGCACAGGCGGAATCCGCTGTGAAAAATTCTCTGGCTGGCTGAAAAGAGAAGGCTTTGAAGACGTGGCTCAATTGCACGGCGGCATCGCAACTTACGGAAAAGATCCAGAAGTAAAAGGACAGCTTTGGGATGGACAAATGTACGTCTTTGATGAGCGTATTGCCGTGCCGATCAACCAAGTTGAGCATGTTGTTGTAGGGAAAGACCACTTTACTGGCGAACCATGTGAACGCTATGTAAACTGTGCAAACCCGGAATGCAACAAGAAAATTTTGGCTTCTGAAGAAAACGAACACAAATATATGCGTTCTTGCTCAGACGAATGCCGCGAGCATCCACGCAACCGTTATGCGTTTGAGCACGGGTTAACCGGTGCTGAAGTGCAAGAGCGGTTAGATGCGATTAAAGAAACAGCTGAAGTATAAAAGAAAAGCGGAAACAGCCGCTTAGATTCGAATCGGGCTGTTAATATCAGGAAAATAAGAAAAACGCTGCCGAAATCCGGCAGCGTTTTTTTCTGTTTTATTGTTCTTGTTCTTCCGCACAGTCAAAGCAAATCAGTTCACCGTCAACATAAACCCCATCAAGAAATCCGTCCCGGCAATAGATGTCTTTGCCACAGCTGCTGCATGGCCCGATTAACTCACGCATCTTGCAAAATGGAAGCGTAAACGTACATCGCTTCTTTCAAATAGTTTGCCAATCCTTGTCCATGCTGATCAATATTATTAGCGAAACGGCTATCAGCTGCATAAAGGTCGGCAAGGCCACGGAACATTTTAGGCGTGCAATCATAGAAGCGGTTCAGCAAAGTGAAATAAGCATGCATTTCTTTCTGTACTTCCGCCGCTTCCGGAGAAAGGTGCATCAAACTTGCAACTGATTGATAGATACGATTTCCTTCCCGGTTGATTTCTTCCAAATCTTCTTCTTCCTTTTCGGGTTGAGGTTCTTCAATGGAATTTGTTTCTTCAATAAACTCTTCAAGTTCTACTGGCGAGTTTACAAAAGGCGTAAGCTCTTCAGCGCTAACTTCAATTATTTCATCGTCCGTTACAGTAGAATCGGCAATTGGCTTCGCATCAAGTTCAGTTGCAGCCAGTTTATATTTTTTGATGTCATCGTCTGTTTTTTTGATGGAAAAAGCTGCAAAGCGATCTGCATTAGCCAAAGGTTCGGCTCCTGCATTCTCAAGCAAAGTTTGCTCAGCGCTGCTGATCAAGCTTTCAATCCGCTCTTTTTTCTTTCTCAACAAATCAATATGTGTGGTCAATGCGTAAGTAGTGTCGAACCCTTCAGCAACGATTTCCTGGATTTTTTTTAATGAGAATCCAATTTCTTTGAAAAATAAAATATGCTGGAGCAAACGCAAATCTGCATCATTATAATAGCGGTAACGATTAGAACCAATATTCGATGGTTTCAACAATCCAATGCTGTCGTAATGGTGAAGTGTGCGAACACTGACACCAGCAATTTTTGCCACTTCCTGTACTTTGTACATATGATCACCTCTTCTTCTAGATTAGACTATGACGCACCGTTAGTGTCAATAGATTTCGAGCAATTTCATAGAAATGGCTATTTGTTCACATCAAAATGTCCAAACGCTTATGAAAAGCAGGGCTATTCACATAACAGCAAAATAAAAGAAAATTTTGAATTTTAGCTGGAAAGGGGTAGGATTCTCCTGTACCTTATGAAATAATGATAATGAAAGCGGTTACATATATTTGCAGCGGAGGGGATATGAATATGAAATTGGTTAACTTTATCAATGGAAAATGGCAAGATCCACAAAATGCGAAATTTACGCCTGTATTAAATCCAGCGACAGGTGAGGAGTTAGCGCAGGTTCAGATGTCCACAAAAGCCGAAGTAGATGAAGCGGCTAAAGCGGCAAAGCTGGCGCAAAAAACATGGGCTAAGGTTCCTGCTCCTAAAAGAGCAGATTATTTATACGAAATTGGCCGTTTGATGAAAGAAAGAAAAGAACATCTGGCGCAAGTGCTCACCAAAGAGATGGGCAAGGTAATCGAAGAAGGACGCGGAGAAGTGCAAGAAGGAATTGATATGGCCTATTATATGGCAGGTGAGGGCCGGCGGATGTTTGGTGAAACCACGCCATCAGAGCTAGCCGATAAATTCGCGATGAGTGTTCGTGCCCCAATTGGCGTTGTGGGTCTCATTACTCCTTGGAATTTCCCTGTAGCCATTGCCACATGGAAATCTTTTCCTGCCATCGTCGGAGGAAATACGTTCTTATGGAAGCCCGCTACTGAAACACCAATGATGGCTTATGAAATGGCGAAGATTTTTGAGGAAGTCGGACTTCCGGAAGGGGTTGCCAATATTGTCTTTGGCGCAGGTTCCGAGGTTGGTACGGCAATGATCGAACATCCGGATATTCGGGTTATTTCATTTACCGGGTCTACGGATACAGGGCGGCAAGTAGCAGAAATGGGCGGACGCCATCTGAAGAAAGTGTCTCTAGAAATGGGTGGAAAGAACGCCGTGATTGTTATGGAAGATGCAGACCTTGATCTGGCAGTTGAAGGGATATTGTGGAGTGCTTTCGGAACTGCTGGCCAGCGATGCACGGCCTGCAGCAGGGTGATTGTCCATAAAGATGCAAAAGAAGAACTGCAAAAACGTCTTTTGGAAAAAATGGAAACATTGACGATTGGTGATGGAATAGATGAATCCGTAAAAGTAGGGCCGGTGATCAATCAAAAAGCGTTGGAGAAAATCCATTCTTATGTAGAAATCGGGCAACAGGAAGGTGCAACGCTGCTTGTCGGAGGAGAAACGCTAAAAGGCGGGACTTACGATAAAGGGAACTATTACGCACCGACATTGTTTACAGACGTGACGCCTGAAATGCGCATCGCCCAAGAAGAAATTTTCGGACCGGTCGTTTCCATAATTGAAGTTGATGGATTCGATGAAGCGATCGAAGTGAATAACGGCGTTATTTACGGGCTGTCCAGTTCCATTTATACGGCAGATGTCAATCGGGTCTTTAAAGCGCAGCGTGACCTGGATACGGGCATCGTCTACATTAACGCAGGGACAACCGGCGCTGAAATCCACTTGCCGTTCGGAGGCACGAAAGGAACAGGCAATGGCCACCGCGATTCGGGGGTCGCAGCTCTAGACGTGTTTACGGAATGGAAGAGCATCTATGTCGACTACAGCGGGAAATTGCAGCGTGCACAAATTGATAATGATATCTGAATCCGGAAAGGGGAATGACGATGAAAATCGCAGTATTGGGTGCAGGGTTGATGGGGAAACAAGCAGCAGGAGATTTGATTGCCAATGAAAAAGTGGAAAAAGTGTATTTAGCTGATTTGAATGTAGCGCAGGCTGATTTGTTCGTTGAACATTTAGGCAGCGCGAAACTCGAAGCTATTTATCTTGATGCTAATGATGATGAGGCTCTGAAAGCTGTCATTTCGAAAGCGGATGTCGTCATCAATGCGCTGTTTTATACGTTTAATGAAAAAGTCGCGCGCTTGGCAATCGAATGTGGTGTGCATTCAGTCGATTTAGGCGGACATATTGGCGGCGCAACAGACGCAGTGCTAAGTATGCACGAAGAAGCGGAGAAAAAAGGTGTGACACTGATTCCGGATTTAGGGGTAGCTCCCGGAATGATTAATATCCTGAGTGGATACGGGGCAAGCAAACTTGACCAAGTTCAAGACATCAAGTTGTATGTAGGTGGAATACCGGTAGATCCGGAACCGCCGCTTGAATACAATCATGTTTTTTCACTGGATGGCGTATTTGACCATTATACCGATCCTTCTCACGTCATTCGCAGTGGCGAACTGCTGGAAGTGGATTCATTATCTGAAATCGAACATATCGAATTTGAAGGTTTTGGCGAACTCGAAGCATTCCATACTTCTGGCGGAACTTCGACATTGACCGAAACTTTTGAAGACGTAGAAACATTGGAATACAAGACGCTTCGCTATAAAGGGCATGCAGAAAAATTCAAACTCCTCGTCGATTTAGGATTTACGGATCGTGATAAAACCGTTACCATTGCCGGAAACCAAATCAAGTTGAGAGATGTATTAAGGGAAGTCCTCACGCCGATTACAGAGCTTGGCGATAAACAGGATGCCGTGCTTCTACGGGTTCTGGTTTCCGGGTTGAAAAATGAGGAAACATTGACGTTTGAATACACAATGATTACGGTAAGAGATCAAGAAACAGGCGTGACAGCAATGGCTCGCGCTACTGCCTATACGATTTCAGCAGTTGCCCAGATGATCGGAGAGGGGATTATCGACAGAAAAGGTTCTTATCCGCCAGAACTTATTGTTCCGGGGGCTGAATACATCGAGGAAATGGCAAAGCGCGGTGTGGAAATCAAAGAAACGGTTCATCGTTCAGCTTATCAAAGCTGACGTATGGAAGGAGATGGCTTTTGTGGATTTCGATTTTTCATCCGAACAAGTGTTATTGCGGCAAACCGTCCGAAAGTTTGTTGATGATGAAATTTTACCCCATATCGCTGAATGGGATACAGGCGGCGCATTCGATCCGGCAATTTGGAAGCGGCTTGCAAATCTTGGGCTGATGGGCGTATGCATCCCGGAAAAATACGGCGGCAGCGGAATGGATTATAATTCGCTGGCGATCGTTTGTGAAGAGCTTGAACGGGGAGATACTGCTTTCCGTACTGCAGTTTCTGTCCACACCGGCTTGAATTCCATGTCCCTTCTCCAATGGGGGACTGAAGAACAAAAAGAGCAGTTTTTGGTTCCACAGGCAAAAGGTGAAAAGATTGGGGCATTCGGTTTGACTGAGCCGGGAGCGGGGTCGGACGTTTCAGCGCTTTCGACTACTGCTAAACGCGAAGGCGATGAATATGTCTTAAATGGCCAAAAAACCTGGATTTCTTTATGTGATGTGGCCGATCATTTTATCGTTTTCGCATATACCGATAAATCATTGAAGCATAAAGGAATCAGCGCTTTTATCGTCGAGCGTTCAAGAGAAGGGTTTTCATCAAAAGCGATCAAGGGAAAATACGGTATACGCTCGGGCAATACAGGGGAACTTTTCTTTGAAGATGTGCGAATTCCTGTCGGCAACCGCCTTGGCGAAGAAGGGGAAGGTTTTAAAATTGCCATGGCTTCATTGGATAATGGCCGCTTTACCGTCGCGGCAGGAGCTTGCGGCTTATTGATGGCATGCATTGAAGAAAGCGTGAAGTATTGCCAGTCGCGTTCGACATTCGGCAAGCCGATTGGTGAACATCAATTGGTCCAGCAAATGATTGCTAAAATGGAAGCTGGTTTTCAGATGAGCCGCTTACTCGTCTACAGAGCGGGTGAAATGAAGAACAAAGGAATCCGGAATACGCGAGAGACTTCACTCGCTAAGTGGCAGGCTTGTGATTTTGCCAATCAGGCAGCTGATGATGCTGTGCAGATCCATGGCGCATACGGCTATTCGGATGAATACCCGGTTGCTCGGTTCCTGCGAAATTCAAAAGCTCCGGTAATTTATGAAGGAACGCGTGAAATCCATACCTTAATGCAAGCGGATTACGTGCTCGGAAAGCGCGAAGACCGAAAACTGAATCAGATGCTGCCAGCTTGGCCATTTGAAGATTGAAAAAACCGGCCACTCGAATGGCCGGTTTTTCTTAAAATGCTTGTTCCTGCACTTTGGGGACAAGCATTTTTATATTTTGAGGCTGAATCTTTATTTCTAAAGGAGTTTTGAGATAAATCTCCCCGTCTGTATCCACATCCATATCCGTCTCTGTTTTGAGAACAATATCTTTCCCTTTGAAATGGGTGATATGCTCCAGTTCATCTGCAGTAATATCGGGTTGAGAAAGCGAGAACCATTCACGAATTGCTGCAATGGAGGATGTTTGAATGACAAAGATATCGAGCAGTCCATCTGTTGGATCGATCTCGGCTAAAGGAAACGCATGGGTGCCGATGGATTTACCATTCATGACTAAAACGAGAACTGCATTTTCGCTGTAGTGGATACCGTCAATTTCCAAATTGACTACAAAACTTTCAGCTTGTCTCATCATTTGCAAGGCACTCATGAAATAGCTAAGTTTTCCATAGCGTTCTTTTAAATTTGGATCAATATTCGATGAAGCGTCAGTGATCAAGCCGATGCCCGCAAAATTCAAAAACGAATGATTGTTGGCTAAAGCGATATCCACGTTCTTAATTTCCCCATCAGCTAAAGCTTGCGCAGCTTCATCAAGTGCAAGTGGAATATCCAATGTGCGCGCAAAGTCATTGCATGTCCCTCCAGGCAAAATTCCCAAAATCGGCGCATTTTCGAAATAGCAGAGGGCCTGGACAGCAGAATGTACAGTGCCGTCGCCGCCTGCGACGAAAAGCACATCGGCAGAATCCGCATGCCTGATGCAGGCTTCTTCAAAATCTTCTTTTGTTTCAGTTTGGACTAAGGTCAGATTCTTGGATGCTTTAGCGAGTGGGCCGATGACCAACGGCAAAATTTCCTGGTTCGTGGACGCTCCAGCCGCCCCGTTATACAATAAAACCGAACGTTTAAATCTCGGCATTTCGTTTCCTCCTAATTGGCTTCCTGATATAGTGATGACAGAATGGAAGTTATCAGCTGATTACTAGGTAACATCCTTTAATGGAAAAGCGGATTGCCGCAATGATTACATACTGTCTTTATAGAATGTTTTCCACTAACCAGGAAATCATAAACTCAAGCCACTGTATTCAACTCAATGGAAAGAAGGAATTCAAATGACTGAAAAACTATATTATCAGGACCCGGAAATGAAAAAGGCAATTGTAAGAGTGAATAGGAATGGCCAAAACAGTGTTGGCTTTTATGCAGTTCTGGACCAGACCTGCTTTTATCCTGAAGGCGGCGGCCAGTCTGCAGACACAGGCAGAATCGGAGAAGTTCAAGTAACGGATGTCCAAACCGTAGACGGAGAAATTCTCCATTACACCGAGTCCCCAGTTCCACCCGGCCAGTACGAAGCTGAAATTGATTGGAAAAGAAGATTTGACCATATGCAGCAGCATGCTGGGCAACATGTACTGAGTGCGATTTTTGATGATTTCCATCAGATGAAAACAACCAGTTTTCATCTTGGGGAAGAGCGGGTGTCCATTGATTTGAATACGCCTTCCATTAATGCCGCGACTCTTGAGGCAGTTGAAAAGAAAGCGAATGATGTGATTCGCCGGCATCTGCCAATTGAAACCGAGTGGGTGACACAAGAGCAGTCCCAAGGAATGAACTTGCGGAAACCGCCCGCTGTGGAGGGCGATATCCGATTAGTGTCTATCGATGGAGTGGATTTAAATGCATGTGGAGGAACCCATCCGAAAAACACAGCGGATATCGGGCTGATTAAAATTATTAGCAATGAGAAAGCAAAAGGCGGAACAAGAGTTTAC
Organism: Planococcus alkaliphilus; assembly: GCF_057031095.1. NCBI lineage: Bacteria > Bacillati > Bacillota > Bacilli > Caryophanales > Caryophanaceae > Planococcus > Planococcus alkaliphilus. Next base: position 3,015,915 of record NZ_CM168060.1, on the reverse strand, counting down.
TTTTTATGCGGCTATCGGGCAATGGATTATTTCCGGCTATTGGCCGCTACAACGGACGAATTGGTCAAACAGATGAATGCACCGGTTGCGGAATTAGGAAAGGCAGCCTCAGAATTATTAAAAGAAAAAGCGGCAAACGAGAAAAAGATGAAGGAGCTGCAGCAACAGCTCCTTGAAAAAGAAGCCGAAAGCTTGGCTTCTGAAACCGGAACAGTTATCGAACAAATTTTTCATGGACGTCCCATCAAAGAAATTCAGCAACTGGCCCGTCTGGTTAGTGCACAAAATCCAGACGCCTATCTCTTATTCATTTCTATAGACGGAGAAGATGTCCGTTTTGTCGGTGCAAAAGGAGAGAATGCGGAAGGCAATATGAAAGAAATTTTACCTGAGTTATTGGCGTTGACGGATGGGAAAGGCGGAGGAAACGCGGGATTTGTGCAAGGCGGCGGTAAATCCGCAGAATCCCCGCAAGTGTTTATGGAGACATTCCGAAAGGCTCTCGAAATTAAATAAAGAATTTTGTAACTTTTTTACCGAACTTCTGTCTAATGGATAAAGGCGGATGAAAGGGCGGGGTTAAGATGAAGAAAAGGAGTGCGTGGTTAATCGCAGCAGCGGCAGTTGCGATTATTGGATTGGCTGTCGCTTTTATGATGGATAAAGTGACAGTCAGTGCCTCTTCGATTGCTTTGGCTGACCAAGGATGGAAGGCGAATTTTTCTTCGCCGCTGAATCCGGATGCGATTGAAAAAGGCGATTTGTACTTGACGGATTCGAGTGGAGAGCCGGTCGATGCAGAAATGACGCTTCTTAAAAATGGCAAGACGATTGAAATTCCTTTGCTGGCAACAGGAGAATACAAGCTCCATATCAAAAAAACTGCGGTTAGAGGAAGCTTATTGAAGAGTTTGGCTCTGTCAGAAATTTCTTTTGTCGTGCAGGAAGAATTGAAGAACCTTTCAAATGAAGATGAATTGAAAGCGTATTTTGCCCGGTTGCTTGAATTGCAGCAACAAAGTGATGGAAGTACTACTAGCGGTGCAACTGACTCCATGGCTACCGAAGAATCCAGCTCGTCAGATGCTGCCGGCGGCGAGAGCGGGGATTTTTCATCTACGAACAATCAAGTAGAAGGGGTAGATGAGGCAGATCTTGTGAAAACGGACGGTTCTTTCGTTTATTCAATCAGCGATTCATCAGTAGTAATATCGGATGTCAGAAATCCGGCAGAAATGAGCGTAGCAGCCAAACTCCTGTTTAAGAAGGATATGTATCCCCAGCAATTGTTTTTGTCCGAAAACACGCTTGTCGTATTGGGGAGTCAGTATTCCGTTTTGCCGACCGAAGGCAAAATCAATGATTATCAGCCACATATCGGCCTGACTTCTGTCTATCTGTATGATATTGAAAATCCCGCATCTCCGCAGTTGATCCGTGAATTCGGAACTGAAGGCAACCTGAACGGCGCGCGGTTGACAGGAGCGATGCTGTATTTTGTAACGAATGTCTATCCGGATTATTGGATCATGGAAGAGCAGAAAAATCCGGAATTGCGTCCTCACCATTACGATTCCAATAATGGTGAGGAATTGCAGCCATTGCCTTATGAAAATTTATCCATCCTTCCAGGGACGATGGAAGGCAATTATAGTCTCATAACCGCGATTGATTTAACGGACCCAACCGAAAACTCTATTTCAACCGAAGGCTATTTGGGCGGAAGTGAACAGATGTACATGAATGCCGAAAATCTCTATATTACGGCTTCCGTTTATATGCCGATCGATGAAGCAGAACAAGACGATGGCCCGGATATGTCCGTATGGCAGCCGCAATCAGCCAATACGGAAATCTTCAAATTTCATCTAGAAGGAGAAAGCGTGGAATTTGTTGCTTCCAATGAAGTTGCAGGAACGTTGCTGAATCAATTTTCAATGGATGAGTACAATGGCTATTTCCGGGTGGTCACGACGGAAGGATTTGCCTGGGATGAGGCAGCACCTTCTAAAAATCACTTATTCGTATTGGACGGAGGCATGAAGCAAATTGGATCTGTAGAGGATTTGGCACAAGGGGAACGAATCTACTCGGCCCGTTTCATGGGAGATAAAGCGTATATGGTCACATTTAAAGAAACGGATCCTTTATTCGTCATTGATGTATCAGCCCCGTCTTCACCTAAAGTGCTAGGAGAATTGAAAATTCCTGGATTTTCAAACTATCTTCACCCCTTGGATGAAAATCATTTAATTGGCTTCGGCTATGACACAAAACTCGAACCGGTCAAAGGCGAAGAGCCGAGAGTTGTAACCGGCGGCATGAAGATTTCTTTATTCGACGTCAGCGACTTCAGCAATCCGTTGGAAAAAGATACGGAAATCATTGGCGGTCCGGGAACGTATTCGCCCTTGCAATACGACCATAAAGCCTTATTTACCCATACAGCATCGAATCTTTACGGCTTCCCGGTTGCAGCGTATACAGAAGGCGAAAACGACTCTATTCGATACCAAGGTTCGGGAGCCATGCTCTTTACCATCACACCAGAAGGAATTGAAAAAGCGGCCGATTTGATAAAAGATTCTACGATGCAATATGAAGATTGGGAAACGAGCGTCCAACGACTTCTTTATGTTGATGACAGCTTGTACACAATCGCGAATAGTGAAATCACTAGCTACGGGTTGAATGATTTCAAACTGATCCAAACTTTAAGCTACAAATAAGCGGCACGGGGAAGAAAAGATCTTCCCCGTGCTTTTTTTGACGTTTTTTTTTATTCGAAATAGGGAAGAAGTGAAGTATTCTGAAAAATGGAGGGATATGGATGAAAGCAGTAACGTTTCAAGGCGTCAAGGATATGAGAGTCAAGAATGTGAAAGACCCGGAGCTTTTGAAAAAAGACGATATCATTGTGAAAATCACTTCTACAGCGATTTGCGGTTCGGATTTGCATATGTACCAAGGAGCATTGCCTGCCAGAAAAGATTATGTCATCGGACACGAACCGATGGGGATTGTTGAAGAAGTCGGACCTGAAGTCACGAAAGTGAAAAAAGGCGACCGCATTGTTCTGCCATTTAACGTAAGTTGCGGGCAGTGCCATTATTGCACCCATGACATGGAAAGCCAATGTGATAATTCTAACGGCAATCCGCATTTCGATACAGGCGGCTATTTCGGCTTTACAGAACGCTACGGGGATTATCAAGGCGGACAAGCTGAGTACTTGCGAGTTCCTTATGGAAACTTCCTGCCATTCGTCATTCCGGAATCTTCAGAGTTAGAAGATGAATCTGTCTTGTTCTTGTCGGATGTATTGCCGACAGCTTGGTGGAGTGTTGAACATTCAGGCGTTAAACCAGGCGATACAGTAGTCGTACTTGGCTGCGGACCGATTGGTTTAATGACTCAAAAATTCGCGTGGATGAAAGGCGCGAAGCGTGTTATTGCCGTGGATGAAATTCCATATCGTATGCAAAAGGCGAAAGAAATGAACAACGTAGAAGTTTTCGACTTTTCGCAGCACGATAATATGGGTGCTTATATCCATGAAATTACAAGTGGTGGAGCCCATGTCGTGATTGATTGTGTCGGAATGGATGGGAAGAAGTCACCGGCAGAAGCAGTCCAGCAGAAATTGAAATTGCAAGGCGGTACGTTAAGTGCGATTGATATCGCAAAAGATGCAGTAAGCAAATTCGGTACGATTCAATTGACTGGCGTTTATGGCTTAAATTATAATATGTTCCCGCTTGGCAATATTTTCGAGCGTAATGTTACGATGAAAATGGGACAAGCACCGGTCGTTCACTTAATGCCAATGCTTTACGAGAAAATTGAGAACGGGGAATTTGATCCTCGAGAAATCATTTCCCATATTATGCCGCTTGAAAAAGCGAGCGAAGCTTATCAGATTTTCAATGACCACACAGATGATTGCACAAAAGTTATTTTGAAACCTTAAAAGTGAATAATGGGAATACAAAGTATAAACGCCTCTGGCTTAAGAGGCGTTTATATTTTTGCGTTAATGCGTTATGATGAATTGTGAAATGTAAGGAGGGAAAGCATGTGGCTGAAATTGGAGAAACAAGGCGCGAGCTTGCCCTGGATTGTTTTTTATTGGCTGGTAAGATTTTGATGGAAAACGGTGCAGAAACTTACCGTGTGGAAGACACGATGATCCGGATGGCAATTTCGCAAAAGATGACCCATTCGCATTGTTTTGTTACACCAACGGGGATCATGTTTTCGCCAACGGAAGAAATGGCTACCCGTTTTGTCCGCATCAATGACCGGCAAACAGACTTGGAGCGGGTGGCATTAGTCAACGCTGTTTCGCGTCGGTTGGTGGCTGGAGAATATACCTTGCAAAAAGCTTATGAAGAATTGCAAGTGATCGATCAGACAAATTATAAATTTCATATATGGCTGCAAATCCTTGCGGCTGCCATGGCTAGCGGCTGTTTTCTCATATTGCTTGGCGGCAGCTGGAGCGATTTGCCATTCGCTTTTGTATTTGGAGGAACGGGTTTTATCATAGTTGAAACGATTTTAATCCAAACCCGTGTCAAGTTCTTTGCGGAATTTATCGGAGCATTGGCAATCGGAATTCTCGCGTTGCTCGCGGTTTATTCGGGCTATGGAACTGATCTCGATACCATCATTATCGGCTCAATCATGCCGCTGGTGCCAGGGCTATTGATCACGAATGCCGTCCGCGATTTGATGGCCGGCCATTTTGTTTCGGGGCTTTCAAAAGGGGCGGAAGCTTTTCTGACGGCTTTTGCGATAGGTGCCGGAATTGCTTTGGTGCTGTCATTTTAAAGGAGGGATTGGATGAATTGGCCATTAGAAGCGTTTCTTAGTTTTTTAGCAGCAGGCTCATTTGGCGTTATTTTCAATACACCTCGAAAAACTTTGCTCAGCTGTGGGCTGGTGGGTATGACCGGATGGCTGATTTACCGGAGCTATGTATTGGTGTTGGACGATACCACGCAAGCCTCTTTTGCCGGAGCTTTTGGGGTGGCGTTAGTTGCCCACTTATTGGCTAAAAAGTTCAAGATGCCGATGATCATTTTCAGTGTTGCGGGCATCATTCCGTTAGTTCCAGGAAGCAAAGCTTATAATGCGATGCGTAATATTGTAGAGAATAATTACTTGGAAGCTATCACTTACGCTTCTGAAGCTTTGATGATTTCAGGTGCGGTCGCAATGGGACTGGTATTTGCAGAAGTCTTGATGCAGCTCTTTTTCAAGCGGCAAGCAAAACGCATCCAACGAAAAATCGGCATGACCCAAAACTGATGTTTTGGACATGCCGATTTTTTATAGTTATAGGTGTTTTGGAAGTGGAATATGGCCGCTTCCGCTTTTCGATGTCCAGCTGCGGTGCCTAGCTTCTCGAGGTCTTAAGTCAGCCCACTACGGAAATCAGGATTTCCTTCGTGTTCTGCCTTAAGCTTGTCGAAGCTAAACAGGCACCTCCGCTTTTCTATGTCCAGACTCCAGCGGCCAGCCTCTCGGGATCATAAGCCAACCCGGCTGTGCGGCAAAGAACGCCGCTTCGCCGGTTCGTCTTATGCCTGTCGAGGCTACATGGCCGCTTCCGCTTTTCGATGTCCAGCTCCGCCGCCTAGCCGCTCGAGGTCGCTTCGGTCTTATCTGCAATGGCAAAAGACGCCATGGCAGGTAAGACTTCCAGCGCTTGTCGCGGCTTGCAAGGCGGCTCTGCTTTTCTACATTAATTCAACCATTTTTCCAGCTCTTTTGCTTCCATTGGGTGTCCGGTGATGAAGCCTTGGATCATGTCGCAGTTCATGGCACGTAAAAGTTCGAGTTGTTCATTGGTCTCGACGCCTTCGGCAATGACTTGGAAGTCCAGACTCTTGCCGAATTGGATCATGCCTTTAATCATTTTCTGCATTTTTTCTTGTTTCGTGATGGACTGGATAATGGTCCGGTCGATCTTCAAGCTCGAGATCGGCAACATCAGCATATAGCGGAATGATGCATAACCCGTTCCAAAATCATCAAGGGCGAACGAAATTCCTGCCTGGTTTAATTGTTTCATCTGTTTGATGATGGAACGCTCTGCTTCTGCTTCCAATGCAAATTTCTCAGTGATTTCGATGGTCAAAGCACTCGGATCACAGCTATTCAACTGGATTTGTTCCAAGAATGATTTTGCCATATCCTTATCGCGGAATTCCCGGATAGACGAGTTGATGCTGACGTTCATGTGGATGCCGCGGGAGTTCCATTCTTTTATCTGGGCGCAAACCGTTTCGAGAACGAACATTCCGATTTCATGGATCATGCCATTTTCTTCGGCAATCGGAATCAGCTCTTCCGGAGTTACGATGCCGACTTCAGAATCTTCCCAGCGCACTAAAGCTTCGACGCGCTCGACGATCCCCGTGCTCAAATTGACTTGCGGCTGGTACATTAAATGCAAGTTGTGGCGGTCTAATGCATGGATCAGGCGTTTTTCAATCAAGGACTTGCGGTTCAACCGTTCATGATCGTCGGAAGTCAATGCTGAAATCGCACTGCCGCCGCGCTCTTTTACTTTTTTGATGGTGACATGAGAAGCTTTGATCAAGTGGACAAAGGATTGCTGGTCTTCCGGATAACGGGTAATGGCACCGCTCACTGTCAACGGAATCGCAGTTCCTTGGATATAGATCGGGTGCTGCTGCAAATAATGCAGGAAGCCTTCGATAAACCAATTGCTGAGAGGCGTAATCAACGCGAATTCATGCAATCCTGCACGCGTAATGATCGAATCCGAAAAATACATGCGCAGGCGTTTTGTAAATTCAGTCAATAATTCGTTTTCGGTATCTGTATCGGAAACGTCGCGCAATGTGTAAAAACGGTCAATATCAAAGAAGACGAATGAAAAATGCTTTCCTTCTTTAATATGGTCATTGACTACTTGTTCAAGGCGATGGCGGTTTTCAAGTCCGGTAATCGGATCAATGAAGGCAATTTCTTCTAAATGGTGCTGCGCTTTTTTAGCAGCAGTGATGTCTTTTTCCAAGAAGATGTAATACGTATCGTCCCCTTTTAAATCCATCGGAATCGCTGTTAATTCCACCCAATATTCTTCGCCGTCTTTTTTCAATTTCTTGGCTTGGCCATTCCATACTTTGCCGCTTCTTAACGTGCTGATCAAGTTTTCAACGAAATTCACATCGTCGCTTTCTTCGCCGAACATTTGCCAGATGGGTTTGCCGAGAATCCGTTTCGGCGTCCATTTGCTTAATTTCAGGAATAGCGGATTGGCATAAGTAATCAAGAATTCTTCATCAAAATACAACAACATGAATGAAGCATCCAACCCATCGCGCAGGCTGTTCAATTCGCGGCTAGCCGATATTTCTTCCGTGGATTCATCCACTTCAAATATGGACATTACAAATCGCTCATCGCCGGAAGCAAAAGCTTTGGTCACAATTGTCGTATACGTACGTGTTCCATCTCCAAGGCCAACTTCCACCTCTTCGAAACGGATCGGCTCTTTGCTATGTATGATGTTTTCCCATGTTTGTTTGTAAAGAGCTGCTTTTTCGGGATTCATATAAGGATATAATGTACCTTTAATCGTTTCAGGTTCTAATTGAAATACACGCTCCGCATGACGGTTGCACCATACCACAAGTCCGTCTTTATCCATGATGATGATGGGAAAAGGGATATGGTTAAAAACCAGGTTGTCGGAAAGTATTTGTTGCAATTCGCTCATGCCATGACGCTCCTTCTCGTAAGTCTACCTTCATTATAGAGAAGAAAAGGACTATCGTCATCCTTTTCCCAATTTTTGTATCAATTATTTTACTATACATTAACTATATTTATTGTAGCAATCATGAGAGAATGGGGGAAGAAAAAATGAAAAATTTGAAAGAAGTGAGATTATTCATGAGAAAAGTTGCCATTTTGTTAATTTTATTTATTTCCCTCGTGCCATTTACTGTGATAGCGCACACCACGTTGACTGAATCCAATCCATCCGAAGGGGAAGTATTGTCTACTCAGCCAGAAAATATTGAACTGGAATTCGGAACAGTGATCGAAGAAGGCAGTTCCATGACGTTAAGCGGGCCAGAAGCTTCCATTGAGTTAGGTGAAATCACCGTATCTGATAATATTATGGCCAGTGAAGTAACGACCGAACTGCCAAATGGCCAATACATCATCGACTGGAAAATCATCGGTGAAGACGGACATCCGATTGAAGGGCAAATTCTTTTCGGTGTAGATGTTGAAGCCCCTCAAGAAGAAATTGCAGAAGAAACGCCTGAAGAAGAACCGGCAATTGAAAAAGAGTCTGATGAAACGGCAGAAAATGAAACGGCAGAAGCTGCCGAAACCGCACAAAGCGAGGAAGAAAACAGCAACGTATGGGTGACTGTATTGATTGTTGCTGCCATTATTTTAGTCGCGGCGGGAATGGTTAAGCTCATGAAGAACAAACGATGATCGCTTTTACGGCTTTGTCCGATGTTTTCGTCTACATCGCATTTTCATATCTGGCAGGTTCGGTTGTTTTGAAGTTCGTACCGATTTCGAAAAAGCCGGTTCTCCGTGAATCGAAAGTTCTTGAACTATTGAGCGTAGCTGCCATTGCCTTGTTTTCCTTGGCACCGGTCATCGAATTGACGAACTTCCTTGCAGATGACCAAAGTTGGTTTGCTGTTTTCTTTTCGGTGCTAGTGGATTACCGGACTGGCCATGGCTGGATCGTGACAGGATTATTCTGCATCATTTTAGCAGCAGCAATCTTGCTCAATTTTTCAAAACATATCACCGTGTATTTTTTAGGCGTCCTTATATTAGCGGTCGGCTACTTCAGCCATGTTTCGACCTTGAATTTATGGGGAGGATTTGCGAGCCATACGATCCATTTTCTCACGATGGCCGTTTGGACAGGAATTTTGCTGCACGTTTCGTGGTTTGCGGAAAGCAAAACGGAATGGCGAAGTTTTCTTTCGTGGTTTACGCCGTTTGCCATCGCTTGTGTCGCCGTCTTGTTTGCGAGCGGCGTTGCGATTATGTTGTTTTTCGTAGAACCTTCGCAATATGCCCGCTCCTGGGTATTGCCTTATGGCCAGCTCTTGTTGCTGAAGCATTTGAGCATCGTGCCGCTGCTCGCAGCAGCAGCGATCAATGGCTTCTTGAATAAACGAAAATATTATGAACGGGCGTGGCTCCGCGCAGAAAGCGGCCTATTGCTTCTCGTTTTTCTATTTACGGCATTCATGAGCAAGCAAGCACCGCCGCATAATATCAATAACACATTCAGATCGGAAGGGCCGGCGCCATTTGTAGAAATGTTAAAAGGTCCCCTTTACATCCCAATCGATGGAAGCTGGGATGCCTCCATTAACGGCATTTTATTTATTGTACTGGGGCTGCTGCTGCTTGCCATGATGGTCATTGGCTACAAGCGCGCATTATCGCCTTGGCTATCAATTTTATGCGGAAGCGGATTTATCATTGCATCTTATATCGGTTTAATGTTAAATATGTCTTATTGAAAAAACAGTGCAGCGCCTATCTGCGTCTATGAAAATCAGTGAAGCCGTACTGGAATTTAGTCAATGAAAACTGGAACCAATCTCCCGGGATTGGTTTTTTATATGGAAAGGAGCGATTTGATGGAACGTTTGAAAGGGATTGCCATGATTTTATCGGGAGCTATGCTGTGGGGTGCGACAGGCCCTCTAATGGAGTGGACAATGGCAGAGTTCGGCATATCAGTTTCGTTCTTACTGACCATTCGGCTGACCGTAGCGGGAGTGCTCCTATTGCTTTTCCTGAAGCTGAAAAAAGTTAGGGTAACAGCTATTTTCACGGGAAAGATCTGGATAATGCCTTTGATCATCTTTGCGTTATTCGGTATGCTCGGTGTGCAATTTAGTTTTGTTGCAGCCATAGAAGCGAGCGATGCGGTAGTTGCGACCTTGCTGCAGTTTCTGGCGCCCATTTACATTATCCTCTTCATTTCACTGCGCCAACGGAAATGGCCGCCGGTTTACCAAGTGGTTGGGATGATCGGAACTTTGGCCGGGCTGTTTCTGCTTTTGACGAACGGCAAGCCGACGCAATTGATCATTAGCGGTGAAGCTTTATTCTGGGGAATTCTTGTAGGGCTGACTTTTGCATTCTATACGCTGTATCCGGCCAGATTGATGCAGGAATGGGGAGTGCTGCTCGTAGTTGGCTGGTCGATGTTATTTGGCGGGATTTTTCTCGGCTTGGCGAATCCGATTTTTCTTTCGGACGAATGGCCGAAACTATCACAGGGGGGACTGGTTCTCGCAATCTGTACCATCATCATTATCGGCACGATTGCTTTTGTGCTGTTCTTGAGCAGCATGCGCTATATCACAGCCGTTGAGACGAGCATCCTTTCTTCGTTCGAACCGCTGACGGCAATGGTAATCTCAGTCTTTTGGTTCAATCAATTATTGGAGCCGCTCCAACTTGTCGGGGCGCTCGTCATGCTTGTTTTCGTCACTTGGCTGTCACTCGCAGGGGAGAAGAAAACAAAAAAAGCATAAAATTTTATGCATGTACGTTTACATAAGCTTAGACCAAAAGGTGATGCAAAAAATGCATCACCTTTTTCATTTTCTAATGACTTTTGCTACCTGTTGTCAGAAAACTGTGGCATAATAGTCAACAAAAGATTCGTGTTTCGAAATGTTTAGGGGGCTACACCAATGAAGACTGTATTTGCATATGCAAAACCCTATAAGATCCCCATAATTTTTGCGTTGTTTCTTATGTTGCTTGAACTCACAGTTGAGTTGATGCAGCCGCTCGTCATCGCCAAAATCATCGACGATGGGATTCTGGAAGGAGACCAGGACCGGATCGTCCAATATGGAATTGTTCTGATGGTTCTTTCATTTATTGCCTTGCTGTCAGGCATCGTGAATTCCTACTACGCTGCGCATGTTTCCCAAAGTTTTTCATTCGATCTTCGCAAAGCCGTTTATGGCAAGATCCAATCTTTTTCGCTTGCGACGTTCAATAAGTTTCCGGCTTCGGGGTTGATCACCCGGTTGACGAGTGATGTGACGCTCGTCCAACAGATTTTGTTTATGGGATTGCGCATCATGCTGCGTGCACCGCTTCTTGTTGTCGGCAGCATGATTATGGCGCTGGTGGTCAATGCGAAGCTCGCGATTTATCTGGTTCTGGTGTTTCCTTTCTTGTTGGCTTTTTTGTATTTCATGGTACTAAAAGGCGTCCGCTATTTCAGCTTTGTCCAACAGCGGCTGGATCGCCTGAACCGGATGATCCAAGAGAATCTGCAGGCTGTCCGGTTGATCAAAGCCTATCTTCGCGGCAAGTACGAATCGAACCGCTTTTCTGAAGTGGCCGATTCCTTGAAAATAGATACAGTCAAAGCATTCCGGATCATGGAAACAATTTTGCCGATTTTACTTTTTGGCATGAACGTGTCGCTGCTTGCCGTTTTATGGTTCGGTGCTTCACAAATACAGGCAAACGGCGCCCAGATTGGCGAGCTGGTGGCGATTGTCAATTACGCAATGCGCATGACCGGAGCATTTTCCATGTTCTCCTTCATCATTATGGCTTTTGCCCGTTCAAAGGCTTCATCTGAACGGATTGAAGAGATTTTATTGGCTGAAAATGTTTTGGAAAAGGACGGCCAAGGAAAGCAGGCGGCTGTCGAAGACGGAACAGTCGTTTTTGAAAATGTTTCATTCTCCTATCCGGGAACTGCCGCCCACGTGTTAAAAGACATTTCGTTTGAAATAAAACCAAACGAGAAACTGGCGATCATGGGTGCGACAGGTTCAGGGAAATCCTCGTTGCTTCAGCTTATTCCGCGTTTTTACGACGCGACTGAAGGCAGCGTGCGGATACATGGCATAGATGTCCAAGAATGGTCATTGCCCGCGCTGCGCAAAAGCATCGGGATTGTCCCGCAGCAATCGCTTCTGTTCACGGGAACGATTTCAGATAACCTTTCTTGGGGCAAAGACAAGGCTGCGCAAGATGAACTCGAAGATGCGGCCATTAAAGCACAAATCCATGATACGGTAGAACATTTCCCGAAAGCTTACGATACAAGGGTCGGACAAAAAGGCGTCAATTTATCCGGCGGCCAAAAGCAGCGGCTATCGATTGCCCGTGCGCTCGTGCGGGAACCGTCTATCCTGATTTTAGATGACAGTACAAGCGCCTTGGATGTGAAAACGGAAGCCGCTCTCTGGGAAGAACTGGACCGTGAGCGTGCGACGATGCTTGTAGTCACCCAGAAAATCCGCACGGCCATGAAAGCGGACCGGATTCTGCTGCTGGAAGAAGGCGAGATTTCAGCTTATGGGACTCATCAAGAGTTGTTGGAAAAATCCGCTTTATACAGACAGATAGCCTTGTCACAACAGGAAGAAGAGGTGGATGAATATGTTTGATGCCATCCGGCGCCCTTTTGGATATGAACCGATCATCAGAAAAGAGGATTTAAAAAAGAAAGACAATAAAAAGACGGAACGCGCAAACAATTGGAAATCAACGCTTCTGCGCATCTGGAAACTCGTGGACGAACACCGCCTCCTATTGATTGCCGTATTATCATTGGTCTTCGTGAGTTCGGCACTGGCTCTATTGGGGCCATTTCTGATCGGCCATATTATAGACCAGTATATTGTGCCGGAAGCTTTTGACGGGATGGGAATTATTATTGCCTGGCTGATAGTAGTGTACATTGGCCATTCTATTTCCTTGTATTTGCAGAATTACTGGATGGTCGGCATTGCTCAACAAGTCATTTACCGGATGCGTACCGGTTTATTCGAACATCTTCAGCGCTTGCCGGTTTCTTTTTTCGATAAACGGCAGCACGGCGAATTAATGAGCCGGATGACCAATGACATCGAAAACGTATCTTCTACTTTAAACAGCTCGTTTATCCAAGTATTTTCGAGCCTGCTGACTTTGACCGGAACAGTTGTGGTCATGTTATGGCTTAGCCCTTTGCTTACCGTGTTGACGCTCATCATCATTCCGTTGATGTATGTTTCCATGCAATGGATTACGAAACGCACAGGCCGCCTTTATAAAGAACAGCAGCATGCCATCGGCGAATTGAACGGGATGATCGAAGAAACCATCTCCGGGCAGAAAATCGTAAAAGCTTTTTCCCAGGAACCGAGAGTGATGGAGGAGTTCTTGGAAAAAAGCGAACGCTTGCGCAAGACCGGTTTCTGGGCCTGGACCTATTCCGGTTTCATTCCAAAGGTGATGAACTTTCTTAACAACGCGAGTTTTGCAATCGTAGCTGGAGTAGGCGGGATATTAGCCCTTAACGGCAGTGTTTCAATCGGTGTGATTGTCATCTTTACCGAGTATGCTCGGCAATTTACGCGTCCACTTAACGATTTGGCAAACCAGTTCAATACGGTATTGTCAGCCATTGCTGGAGCAGAACGTGTTTTTGCCGTCATGGAAGAAACGGAAGAAAAAGACGGTCAAGTGTTGAATGCCGAGAAAGAATTGCAAGGCTATGTGGAGTTCGATAAGGTTTCTTTTAAATACGAAGGGGCGGAAGAGGATTGGACCATCCGTGATGTCAGTTTTAATGTGGGGATTGGCCAAACAGCCGCTTTGGTCGGCGCTACCGGTGCCGGCAAAACGACGATCATGCAATTATTGGCAAGATTCTATGATGCCAATGAAGGCGAGATCCGTCTTGACGGTACCCCGATTGCATCAATGCCGAGAGAAACATTGCGGAAGCAAATCGCTTTTGTCCTGCAAGATCCTTTTTTATTCGAAGCCAGTGTTTATGAAAACATTCGCTACGGGCGGCTGGAAGCGACTGATGAAGAAGTAAGGGCAGCGGCAGAAAAAGCCAATGCCCATGAGTTCATCGAAAAGCTCCCAGACGGCTATGAAACGATTCTCAAAGGAGACGGCTCGATGATCAGCCAAGGACAGAAGCAATTGCTATCGATAGCCCGTGCGCTGATCGCCGATCCGGTTATCCTCCTTTTAGACGAAGCGACCAGCAGCATTGATACCGTCACCGAATTGAAAATCCAGGAAGCCCTTGAACGCTTGATGGTCGGCAGAACCAGCTTTGTCATTGCCCATCGATTGAATACGGTCCGAAAAGCCGATGTCGTATTCGTGATGGAAATGGGCCGGTTGGTTGAGTCAGGCACGCAACAGCAGCTTCTTGAAAAAGGCGGAATTTACGCGAACATGCTCGAAGATGCAAAATTATAAAATGAAAAGGGTTGTCCCAAATTGCTTTTGGGACAACCCTTTTTTAATGAGTTTGGATGGCGGATCGCGGTTTGAAACGGCCGATCAGGATTTCTCCAAGTGGGATGGTTTTGGGAATAAGGATGGACAACACAATCGGAACCATCAATCCGAAGAAAGAATACGTAAAGACATTGTATGGCAAGAAATCTTCTACCATAAAGCCGATGAAGATATGCAAGTACATAATCGAAATCGAATGCGCCTCAATTTTTTCAAACCAAGGCATCCGAATAATCGGCGTGATTTTTTGAAAGAAGCCGATGATGACAGCAGTAAAAGCTAGCGGAATGACTAAATCTAGTAAGGCATGGTCATAGCGGAGAAATTTCATGCTCAAATGATAATCGATCCACCCCATTTCATCAGCACGGAATGCCATAAAGGCGACAGCTGCAGCGGCAGCAAGTGCAAGTGTAGGAATATTCATCCAGAATTTCTTGAAATAATAGCCGATGGCAAAGTAAACGACCGCCATCAAGACGACATCCAGATTCCAAATCATCGGAATTTGCATAGAGGCGATATCGGGTTCGCCAGCTAGACCCATTGCAAAGGCCCCTTCAATTTCAGCTACTGCATAACACGTTGCAAGAATCATGAATTGGAACAGGCGCTTCATGCGCGTAATCCATAAGAACAGTATATGAGTAGCGAACATCACGGTGATAAACCAGAAGACGCCATGCTCTCCGCGTAGAAAACGACCGCCGACGGCCAGTTCAATCAGATCCTGCTTTAAGAATGCCGCTGTAAAGGTGCCTTCTCCAATCGCCATTCCATATTTTATGGATGTAAGAAGAAGCAAAAAGAATAAGTAAGGGACCATCAATTGCATCAATCTTTTATGGATTGCCGGTTTCAATTTACTGTTTTCAGTTATTGGTTTAAAGAATAATCCGCTCAAAATAAAAAATGCGGGCATGTGGAACCAATATATGTATTTAATAAATGGAAAATCAGTCATGGTCGGACCAGAATAATGTCCTACAACAACGAGGATCATTAAAAAACCTTTTGCTGCATCTACCCAAGTTAAACGTGCTTTAGCCATTTTGCCTACCTCCGGAATTTTGCTAACCAAAATAGTATAGCCGAAGAAAAGGCGATTTAAACCGATGTTACACAACGGTAAAAGTTCGTTAAATTCTGTGATCATGTGATACCATAAACTAAAGAATGTCATCATAATATGTTATGTGAAAAATTAGCAATATTTATTAAAAAGTTAAAGGAAGGATGGTGGGAAATGAATATTTCACTATCAATCGAATCATTTCCGTTGGATTCCTGCACAATCCAAGATATGAAGCATTTGCTGACAGAATTCGGAGGGAGCTACAGCACAGTTCTTCAAGAAGCTTCTTGGAATCAACCGAATATCCGAGGCTTTGCTGTTTTGGCTTATACAGAAGAGGGGCAGCTTATCGGTTTTGCGACTTCTACGGATATTGTCAACCTCCATCATTATGAATGGTCTGTATTTGTGCATCCTGAATATCGCAGAATGTCGATCGGTTCAGCACTTGCTGACGGCATTCATCATGGACATGAACAGCGGCAGGCAGAAGGAGCACTGGCTGCTTTTATCGAAAATCCAGACGCAGAGAAATTTCTGCAAAGCTTAGGGTATGGTCCTGATTTTAAAGAAATCCAAATGGCTGCCGACTCGTTAAAAGAAATCGCTTTGCCGGAGGGACTTTCAATTCTTCCTTTTGATGGTCGAATCGAAGAGCTGGAAACCCTGCTCGTATTAGCTTTCGATTCTGATATCTTGCCAGTAATCGCTTTTAATCAAGCCGAAGAGGGCCGGGAAATTTGGGTGATGAAAAAAGACGGGGAACTTGTCGCTACTGCTACACTCGTGCAAGAAGATGGCGCTTTATGGCTGACTGCTTTCGCTGTCGACCCAGCTCAGCAAGGCAAGGGATACGGCAAAGCTTTTCTCTTATGGAGCCGCTACATGGCCCATATACAAGGGATGGAGCAAATTATGCTGGATGTAGAAACGGCCAATGACGCATTGGAGATTTATCGGAAATCACAATTTGAACCTGTCCAGACAATTGCGTATTGGACAAAACGAAAAGCGTAATAGAAAAGAAGAGCGGAATTCAGGCAATGTAAAAACCGCCTGCAATGGCAAGCGGCTATTTGAAAACCAATCTTACTTATTAGTTTTGGGCTCTGAATTCTTTTTCAGTGCCATCTTCAAAGCGGACTTCGACTTCCATTGATGTATAGCCGTCTTCTAGACCGAATGCTTCGACGACTTGCTGGATCGCTTCGTCATCAGTGGAATCTTTTGTAATCTCTAATTGCTGGAAAGCAGGTTCCAATTCGTCCATTGCATCATTACCGGATAAATTCTGTTCAGAGAAACGGTTGCTGTATTCCGCTTCGACTTTGTCCTTGTCTTCTTCATAGCTGACGTCAACTGCATCATCAAGTTCAGGGTAATCCGCGTCTACGCTGAATTCAGTAAAGCCGAATGTTCCGCCGCCAATATTTTCTTCTTCAATGCCGCCGCTTGGGCTTGCATCGCTTGTATTTTCAGATTCCTGGGTTTCCTGTTCAGGGGCTACGGGTTCAGTCACTTCATCTGAATCTCCGCATGCAGCCAAAACTATGGCAGAAGATAGCATCAAGACAGTCAATAAAGGTTTTTTGGTTGAAATCATGAAAGTCATCCTTTCGATTGTCATTCGTTATAACTATGTATTCCCGGTTTTTAGCTTTTTAATCGTTATTTTAGAATAGTTAAAACAAAAGACGAGCCTAGTAGAAGAAGAGCTAGAACGGAGTTTTACAATGGATAAGTATACAAATGGTCAAAATGTAGCCGCTGCAGCTGAAAAGAACATACGCACCGATTTCAAGGAAAGCATGACTTATGGTGAGTATTTGCATTTGGATAAACTATTGGATGCGCAGGAGGGCGTTAGTGGACATCATGATGAATCCCTCTTTATTATCATCCACCAAGTATCTGAATTATGGATGAAACTCATCTTGCATGAATTGCATGCCGCCATCCGAAATATTGATGAAGACGATCTGCAGCCTGCGTTCAAGCAGATGGCTCGGGTTTCCAAAATTCAAACTCAGATTATCCAGGCCTGGGACGTATTGGCAACAATGACTCCCGCTGAATATATGGAGTTCCGCGACGACTTAGGCAATGCCAGCGGATTTCAATCCTACCAATACCGGTTAATTGAATTTGCATTAGGGTATAAAACAAAACATGTACTTAAAATCTATGAAAAAGATGCAGCTCTATCCACTACATTAACTGAAGCTTTTCAAAAGCCTGGATTATACGATGCCGCTATCCAAAAATTGGCGAGAAGCGGTTTTAAAATCGATGAAGCCATCTTAAGCCGGGATGTCACGACCGTTTACGAACCAAACGACAGTGTTAAAGCTGCATGGAAGACCGTTTATCGGGATGTAGATAAACACTGGGAACTCTATCAGCTTGCGGAAAAACTGGTGGATATCGAAGATTCCCTTCAGCAATGGCGGTTCCGCCATATGAAAACTGTAGAACGGATCATCGGCTTTAAGCAAGGGACAGGCGGGTCTTCTGGCGTGCATTATTTGAAGAAAGTGCTGGACCAATACTTTTTCCCTGAACTTTGGGAACTGCGTTCAGATATATAAGTGATTAAGCAGGGGAGAGAGAACAAAAGATGAAGATATATGCACATAGAGGCTGCTCGGGGACGCATCCCGAAAATACATTGGCTGCTTTTAAAGCAGCGGCCGAATTGCCGATTGCCGGGGTGGAAATTGATGTCCATCTTACGAAAGATGGGGAGATTGTCGTCATTCACGATGAAAAGATCAATCGCACCACAGACGGCAAAGGTTATGTAAAAGACATGACATTATCGGAATTAAAGGAATTTGATTGTGGATCGTGGTTTTCGGATAATTGGAGAGGTGAACGCATCCCGACTCTTGAAGAAGTATTAAGCGTTTTTGAAAACACATCTCATCGTATTAATATCGAAATCAAATCGGATATTTTCCCTTATGATTCCTTGGTCAATAAAGTCATCGAAAGCGCTGAAAAGTTTGGAATGGGCGAACGGATTGTCATTTCTTCTTTCAATCACGAAGACATTCAAAAAGTATGCCGCGATACCGACATAGAATCTGCCATTTTAACGTCTCAGATCTTTGTAGACGTTTACGATTATGCGCGCGTTATCGGCACGACACGCATCCATTTGTCTTTGCCTTCCGCATTCCGGAGAATGGCGACAGATGCTTTGCGTAAAGGCGCGATTGTCTATGTCTATACAGTAAACAGCGTGGAATATGCATCGGAGCTACGGAAAATAGGCGTCCATGGGATTTTCACCGATTATCCGGAACGCATGTTAAACGAATTCAAATAAAAGAGGCGCTGAGCAGCGCCTCTTTTATTTATGAAAAATGAATTAGAGCTTTTAATTATTCCTGCTTTTTCACCATTTAGCATAATGCTCTTCAATGGCCCCGAGCATTTGAAGAATTTTGACTTTTTTGCCGTCAGGATAGCGGACATAACCGTTATAATAGCCGAAAAGCTGATGAACTTCCGATTTAATCACGCGCATATCTGTTTTTGAGACCCGTTCAAAAAAAGGTGTGAAAGTCAGCTTTACATCGTCTGAGAATTTGGTGTGGATGAGCCACGGTTCTTTGTAATTCTCTTTATTGTAATGAAAAATAACATCTTCGTGAATTTTAATCATTTTGCCGTTGATGAAAAATGCATTTTCCGTCATGCCGGTTCCATCCGTCCATTTTCCGCCGAAATTCAAGCCGATCGATCTTCCAAGTGAACGCTGGGAAGCCATCGCCCAATTCCATGAAGATTCACGCGGCCACACGCCTCGTCCATAATCAAGGACAGCGAAGCTCTCTTCCGGTTCAAATTCAAAGCGTTGGCTGCCGATTTTCACTTCGCCCGAAGTCGGGAGGGAGTGGTGCTTGCCAGTGAATTGAAAAGTTTGGCGGTTCCATGGAATGACCACATTCAATGATTCATAAGATTCAGGATGCTGGATAACTAGGGATGCTTGAAGCGGCTCTCCGTCAAAGTCTTTAATCCGGACGTTGAGGAGGGTCTGGTTTTCCTTGTATTCAAAGTTGATAGCCATTTCCTCATGGCGGAAATGGCTCGTATCCAATACTTCATTGGATAGTTTAAGTTGGCGGGTAAAAGGCACCACCACGGTTTTTTCAAAAAATCGCTGAGTTTCATAATTTAAAAAATAGACAAAGCAGACAGTTGCATAGTCAAGATGGCTGATAGTGGCAGAGAACATAATGTCTTCTCCAAAAACGCACCAATAATTCCATTTCTTTTTCCGCATAAAATTGCCGCGCAAATTGCTGATGACAAGCGGCTGGCGCGCGTATCCAATCGCTCCAGGATTTAATTGGCCTTTTGCATCACAAAGCATTACATTTTCCGTAAGTTCCCGTTCAACATGTTGCATTAAATCCACCTCACTCATCATTCTACTATCTATTGTATCAGACGAGTTATCAAATAGCCGATATGACCGGTTTAGAAAAGCAAATTTTCAAATAAGGACTGGAATCATGTTCAGATGGAGAATAAATCAGATGGCGTTCTTTCTCCACATTAAAGCAATGGTACCTTCACCGGCATGGACCGCTAAAGAAGAGCTTAAGTTTCCGATCAAAATTTCTGCCTGCGGAGCAATTTTCAGCAGCTCCTGCTTTAAACTTTCAGCTTCACTGTGTACATTGGCATGCATGATTTGAAAACGTTCGATGCCATATTCCTGATGGTCCTGATTGGCATGGTCGATTAAATATTGAACAGCTTTTTTATGCGACCGCACTTTATCAATCGGCTGCAATTCACCTTCTGCACTGATCTGGACGATTGGCTTTACTTTCAGCAAACTGCCCAAATAATACTGGGCTCCGCTCATCCGTCCACCTTTGTAAAGCTGGGAAAGGTTGCCAATCAAGATATAGTTGCGGAAGTCGTGTGCTTCCTGCTCCAAGCGATGCGCGATTTCTTCAGCTGTTTTGCCTTGCTGTTCAAGAAGCATTCCGCGTTCAATCAATCCGCTTAATCCATAAGAGAGGGCAAGAGAATCCACTGCATAAACCTTGAAACCGGTCATTTCAGCTCCAGCTGTGGAAGAGGCGATGGTGCCGCTCATTTTGGCGGATGCGTGAACGGCAATGGCACATTCATATTGTTCGTTCAATTTTTCATAAAGCTCCGCAAATTTTCCGGCCGAGGGCTGAGAAGTTTTAGGGAATTCTTTAGCACTTTTAATTTTTTCATAAAGTTCGGTATTGGATAAATCAATTCCATCGTCAATGTATTCTTCAGCGTCAAAGTGGATATTCAAAGGAACGATATACACATCCGGATGGGACTTGAATTCGTCGGTTACATAGCCCGTAGTGTCCATGATCCAAGCAATTGGTTTTTTCATAAGTTTACTCATCCCGTCATTTAATAATTTTGAATAATTAAACTATAACACGAATAATATTTTCCTCATAGAGAAAACCGGAAGACAAGGTAACGGGATGGGAACACGAAAGAAAATAACTCTTTACAGAATAACTTTTAAGCTTTTGAAAAGCGTTGTTGGAATGATTCGGCAATGTCGTTCCGATGCTTTGCCAAAATGAGAAAAATCGCTGCAGCCATCGGCCACCAGTCGAGCATTTCACCAACAATAAAAATTCCGATGATGTATGCGGCCATGGCAAATAGCATGGTTAAGGTAGCACTTTTAACGAATGGGAAAAATAAGAGAAAAACAACAAACATAATGGCGAATAGCTCCGGTGTGAAATAAAGTGAAGCTCCGATAAAAGAAGCAATTCCTTTCCCGCCTTTTCCTTTTAGCCAAAAAGGAAATAGGTGGCCGCAAATGACCAATAGCCCTCCGACACCAATAACCCATTGAGCATATTCCAGATAATAGCCAAGCCAAATAACAGCTGTGGCTTTTAAGGCGTCGCCGATAAAAGTCAGCAAAAATGCCGTTTTTCCAATGACTGCGCCAGCATTTCGCGCACCTAAATTGCCGCTTCGATGCTGTTGAAGATTGACACCTTTCCATTTGCCGATCCACCAGGCAGTTAAAAAGTTTCCAATAAGGTACGCTGCCATCCAATACAAAATCATGAGTTTCCTCCCGAATGCCGTCTTTTCTTCTATTTTATACAGCTTATGCTCTAGAAGGAAGGAAGTAATGGATTCTACTTAATATGAAGGCAAAAAAAGCCCCTGCTTTAAGGAAATAAAGCAGGGGCTCAGCGTCTTATAATTTGGCAGCTTCGAAAAGGTAATCGCTAATAACACGGAGGCCCTTATCGAAATTCTCCAAATGGAAATGTTCGTTTGGCGCATGGAAGTTTTCCGAAGCGAGGCCGAAGCCCATCAACACGACAGGAAGCTCAAGAACTTCGTCGAAAACTGCGACGATCGGCACGGAACCGCCCATTCGTGTAAAGGCAGTCGGCACTTGGTAGATCTTTTCATACGAACGGCCAGCCGCTTGGATCGCAGGGTGGTCAAATGGTGTCAAGAAAGGTTTCCCTTTATCAAAATCCGTGATTTCAACAGTGACACCCGCTGGTTTATTTGCATCGATGTGTGCGCGCAATTTCGCGACAATGTCATCAGGATCTTGGTTCGGCACTAAACGGCACGTGATTTTCGCACTGGCTTCTGCTGGCAATACGGTCTTGATGCCTTCACCGGAAAAACCGCCAGTGATGCCGTTGATCTCCAAAGTCGGGCGAATCCAAGTACGTTCGACAAAGGAATAGCCTTTTTCGCCAAAATCTTCCGTGATGCCAATTTCTTTTTTCTCATGTTCCAAATCAAATTCAAGCGAAGCAAATTCGGCACGTTCTTCATCCGATACCGGCAAGACGTCTTCGTAAAATCCTTCGACTTGAATGACGCCTTCTTTATCACGGAAAGATTGCAGGATTTCCACCACGGCGTGCAGCGGGTTTTGGACAGCGCCGCCATATAAGCCGGAATGCAAATCTCCTTTTGGACCTTTGACATCAATTTGGATGCCGGCTAATCCGCGCAGGCCGTAGCATACAGCTGGACGCCCAGGCCCTTGCATGCCTGTATCTGAAATCACGATGACATCAGCTTTTAGCTGCTCTTTGTTCTGTTCAACATAGAGCGGCAAGTTCGGACTGCCGACTTCCTCTTCGCCTTCAACGATGAATTTGATGTTGACTGGAAGCTCACCGTCCAATTGAAGCAATGCTTCGACTGCTTTGACATGCATAAAAGTCTGTCCTTTATCGTCGCTGGCACCGCGTGCAAAAAGTTTGTTGTCACGGATTTGCGGGTCGAATGGAGCGGATTCCCACAGGTTAAGCGGATCGACAGGCTGGACATCGTAATGGCCGTAGACAAGCACTGTCGGTTTGCCCTCTGCATGGAGCCAGTCCGCATATACGACCGGATGTCCTTCTGTTTCAAAAACTTCAGCATTTTCAAGTCCGGCTTTCAGCATGGCCTCTTTCAGCCATTCAGCGCCTTTGCGGATGTCTTCTTTGTGCTCAGACAGTGATGAAATGGAAGGGATGCGCAAAAATGCTTTCAATTCTTCTAAATGTTCTTCACGATGGTCTTTGAAATATTGGTCAATCACTTGTGCATTCATAATATCCCTCAATCCTTCTATTTTTATTATGGGAAAATTATAACATACGAGATATGGTTTTCGACATTTGGAAAATCGCTATGGTATAATTATGGATACGGAAAGAGCTCGTAAAATCTGTGTTTAAAACACTGGAGGAACTAAATTTGTTTATCGCATTAGGATTTTTTTTAATGATGTCGTTTTTCTTATCGGGAAGCGAAACGGCTTTAACAGCAGTAAATAGGATGAAGGTCCATCTTCGCGCAGAGCAGGGCGATGAAAAATCGCAAAGGCTGCAAAAATTGATAGCGAAGCCGGACCGAATGATAACAACGATTTTAATCGGAAATAATATAGCCAATATCATGCTGCCGACTTTAGTGACGACTATTGCCATCACACGCGGATGGGAAGTGGGGATAGCTACGGCTATTCTGACAGTGGTATTGATTTTATTCGGAGAAGTTTTGCCGAAAACCATCGCGGCAACTTTTGCCGATAAAATGGCCTATATCGTAGCGCCGATCATCTCGATTTTAGTGGCGGTCCTTCGCCCGTTAACTTGGCTGATTTCGCAATTCACAAATATCTTTATCCGCATCATCTCCAAAGGGACAGTTAAGGAAGCTACTTTAACCAAAGAGGAATTGCGTTCAATGGTAGACATTGCGTCTACTGAAGGGACTTTCGAAGAAGGAGAGTCTGAACGGATTAAAGGGATTCTCGATTTCCCGAACAAAGACGTTTCAGATGTAATGTCTACTCACCGTACCGATACGGTAGGCATTTCAATCGATTCTACTTATGAAGAGGTTCGCGATTTAATCTTGGATTCTTCATACACCCGTTATCCTGTCTACGAAGAAAGCATGGACAACGTAGTAGGCTTGTTTTATTCAAAGAAACTAATTGAATGGTCAATGGATCCCAATTTAACGCTTCGAGATTTAATGGATGACAACCCACTATTTGTGGTTCAATCTGTAAGCGTCGAAAAAGTGTTTAAGATGATGCTTGCGAAGAAAAAACATATGGCGGTTATCTTGGATGAATACGGCGGGACATTGGGAATTGTAACCCATGAAGATATTATTGAAGAAATGATTGGCCAGGATATCGAAGACGAAACCGATGATGAAGACGATGAACTTGTTTTTGAAATCACGGATACGCAATTGATTTGCCATGGCCGCTTGGAAATTGAAGACGTCAATGAAATGTTCGAAGTCGAAGTGCCGGATGACCACGATACCATCGCGGGCTTTGTCATGCAGCAACTAGGCCATGTGCCCGATGAAGGCGAAGAATTTTCTTATGAAAACCTTCATGTGAAAATCAATGAAATGGATCGCAATCGGATCATGCGGTTAACAATCACAAAACAAAATGCAACAGAAGAAGTATTTGCTTAAAAGCTTTGTCTCCGGACAAAGCTTTTTTTGTTTAATGAGAGAAGATTTATATGGCCATCGGAAACTTCTATCCTCATTGGTGTTAAAAATAGCCAGTTTACATTAGCCGCTGAAAAGGTAGTAATGAATATATAGGAAATTATGCACAATAAAAAATCAGGTAAGCGGTTTTTGAAAGGAGAATGTGATGAGACGCAGTTTAAAAATAGCGAGTGCATTTATCGGAATCATTGTTGGAGCAGGTTTTGCATCCGGCCAGGAAATTTTGCAGTATTTTACGAGCTTCGGCTACTGGGGGCTCGCAGGAGTAGTCTTATCTGCCATTCTTTTTGGTTATTTAGGGAAAGTGCTGACGGGGCTTGGAAGCCGGCTCCAAACAGAATCCCATGAAGAAGCGGTCTTCCATATTGGCGGAAAGGTAATTGGGCGAATTATCGATTATACATTAATCATTACCTTATTCGGCATTTTGGTCGTCATGATAGCAGGCGCGGGGTCCATTTTTTCACAGCAATTCGGGCTTTCCCCGGTGGTTGGCAGGGTGACTATTACTCTGCTTGTTATACTGACCATTATGCTTAACGTGAAAAAAGTGATCACAATCATTGGAAGCATCACGCCTTTGTTAATCGTCATGGTGGTTGGGATTGCGATTTATAGCTTAGCCACGATGGACATCAGCTTTGGAGAGTTGGATCCTATCGCTAACGAGCAATTGTCCGCTGGCCCCAATTGGCTGATAGCGGCGATTAATTACGTTTCGCTAGCTATTGCATTAACCACTGCCATGGCGCTTGTGCTCGGAGGCGCAGAGAAAAACGAAAAAATTGCAGCGCGCGGCGGCATGATCGGCGGGATTGTTTTCGGCGTGTTAATTTTATTGAGTTATTTTGCGATTTTTTCAAAAGTTGATGTTGTAGGAACAGCTGATTTGCCGATGCTAAGACTGGCAGATAATATTTCACCCGTACTCGGCATCGTTATGGCTATCGTGATTTTCAGTATGATCTATAACACGGCTGTCAGCTTATTGCTCTCGTTTTCTGCGCGCTTTACACCAATCGGCACAAAAAAGTTTAGAGTTTTTGTGATCGTGTCGGGCATAGTAGCTTTTGGGCTCAGCTTCGCCGGCTTCACCCAATTGGTAAACTGGCTTTATCCAGCCATCGGATACCTTGGCCTATTACTGGTAGGCGCATTGATTGTGGCTGACTTCCGAAAGGTTGGAAAGCCTGCAAAAGAATGAATGAAAAAAATCACATGAATGAAAAGCACTGCTTCGGCAGTGCTTTTTGCTGTTATCCGCAAACTTTTTTATGGATTTATCCAAGCCTGGCAATTTCTTCTGTTTTTATTTCGGTAATATTACAATTTTGTAAGTGAAATGAAAGTGAGAGCGATAGAGTGAAAGCTTGGCTTGAGGCACAATAAGGGTAACAAGAAAACCGGAACGGTTCGAACGGACCGCATTAAGAAAAAATCGGATGGGGGCAATTATCATGGAAAGTTTATATATAGAGTACAATCGCTACATTTACCACTTGTGTTTAAAACTGACGCGTAACAAAGCGGAAGCAGAGGATTTGATGCAAGAGGTTTGGTTGAAGGTCGTGCGCTATGAATCATCAATTCAAGAAGTCGATCACGTAAAAGCTTGGCTGACTACGATTTGCATGAATACTTTCCGTGATCGTTACCGCAAGAATGTCCGACGCAGCAAACACATCCAGCAGCAGCCGGAAGGGCTTGACGTGTCTTTATTGGATTTGATTCCCACAGATGAAGCGGGAGCACCTGAACTTCTGGAGCAGCAAGATGTATCGGTAATGATCCGCAGCAAGATTTCTGAGCTGGATGCCATTTACCGGACAACGATTGTGTATTTCTATGTTCACCAATTGTCATTGATCGAAATAGCTGAAGCGATGAAAGTTTCAATCGGAACGGTGAAATCACGTTTGTTCCGAGGCAAACAGCGCCTGAAAGATATGCTTTTAGAAGATGCACGCACACGGGAATACGTACAAACAGCTTAAGGCTAAATTAGCTTAAGAATTTAGAAGCCAGTCGATTTATTCGGTTGGCTTTTTTTTACAATTAATTAATAAATTCCTTTTCTGTTCTTATTGCTATAATAAGACCAGAGGAGATGAATCGAGTGAAGAGAAGAGCAAGAAATTGGAGCAAGCGCCGAAGAATCGTCTATGCCACCGCAGGCGTTCTCGCGTTGGTCTACATTGGCATCATTATTTGGCATACATACAAACCACTGCCTCCAGGCGTTTCCTATACAAGTGAATTGCATGAAGTGGAACAAGTGGAGATGTTTTATGATCTTTCTTATGCGCAAGATAAAAAAGGAACCGGGATGGAACACGAATTAAGGATTTTTGATGAAATCAATGGAATGATTGACCGTGCAGAAGAATTCATCGTTTTGGACTTTTTCCTATTCGATAATTATAACGATCAAAATACGGACTTCCCGGAAGTGGCCGATAGTTTGACCGAACATCTCCTGAAGAAAAAAGAAGCATTTCCCGAGATGCCGATTTATTTTATTACGGACCCGCTGAATCAAGGATATGGATCTTATGACAGCGAATTGCTGGATGCTTTGGAAGAGGCAGGAGTAGAGGTGGTTGTGACGGATCTCGATAAGCTGCGCGATTCAACTCCGTTGTATTCCGGATTCTACCGTGCGTTTTTCCAATGGTTTGATACGGACGGTAAAGGCTGGTTGCCAAATGGCATGTCAAGCGATGCCCCGGATCTGAAATTGGCTTCTTATTTGAAGATGATGAACATCAAAGCCAATCACCGGAAAGCGATCATTACGGAAAAAGAAGCATTAATCAGTTCTGCTAATCCCCATAATGCGAGCGGCTTCCATGGCAATATGGCATTCAAGGTCAGCGGCCCTATTTTGAATGACATATTGGAATCAGAAGAGGCGGCATCGAAAATGTCAGGCGGCCCTGAACTTCCAAGAGTGGAAGCAGAAGAGCAGCAGGGAGAATACCAAGTTCAATATGTAACTGAAGGAAAAATTTTAGATGCGCTGCTCCAAGATTTTGAAAAAGCGAAAAAAGGCGACCGCATCCGATTAGCGATGTTCTATGTGGCAGAAAGTGATATTGTAGAAGCGCTGACTGAAGCAGCGAACCGGGGAGTGGAAGTCCAATTGATCTTGGACCCGAACCAGAACGCATTCGGCAATGAGAAAACGGGGCTGCCAAACCGTCCCGTAGTCAATGAAATGCTCGAAGAGTCGGATGATCAAGTACAGGTCCGCTGGTACAATACCGTGATTGGCCAGTTCCATACAAAAACCATCATGATTGAAACGGCGGAAGAAACAATTATTTCCGGCGGGGCCGCCAACTACACAGAGCGGGCTCTCGATAATTACAATCTGGAAAACAATATCCGCATCATTGCACCGAATGACAGTGAGCTGACGGACAATATGAATACTTATTTTGATCGTCTTTGGGAAAATGAAGATGCGCTTTATACGTTGGATACCGAGGAGTACCAAGATACTTTTTCATTCCTGCAGCGCGGCATTTATGGATTCCAGAAGTTGTTCAAGCTGACGACCTATTAAAAAAAGGCTTTTCGCATTTATCTGCGAAAAGCCTTTTTTAGTCTTTAAAAGAAATGATTTTTAATTTGCGAGCCGGATTTATTATAAAGTCGATTGCTTTCCAGCATTGACCCATTCTTCGACGTTCCAGACTTTTGTTGCAAGTCCTTCGTAGAATTCAGGTTCGTGGCTGACCAGTACGATCGTGCCTTTATAAGCTTGCATCGCACGTTTCAATTCAGCTTTGGCATCGATGTCCAAGTGATTCGTCGGCTCATCGAAAATCAGCCAATTGCTTTCTTCCATCATCAATTTGCATAGACGGACTTTGGCTTGTTCGCCACCGCTTAGTTGCGTCATCGATCTGGAAATGTGTTCGTTTTTCAAACCGGTGCGCGCAAGGGCTCCACGGACTTGGCCTTGATCCAAACTTGGATACGCTGCCCAGATTTCATCAAGCGGCGTATGCGTAGGCGCTTTGACTTCCTGCTCGAAATAGCTAGGCGTCAAATATTCTCCGCGCAGCACATTGCCGTCGAGCGGTTTGATCTTGCCAAGCATTGTTTTTAACAGCGTTGATTTACCGACGCCGTTCATGCCGACAAGTGCGATTTTTTCTCCGCGTTCAATCATGAAGGTAAGCGGCGGAAGAAGCGGCTTATCGTAGCCGATCGTCAAGGCTTCCGCTTCTACGACATAACGGCTCGGGCTCCGTGTTTCTTTGAACGAGAATTGCGGTTTTGCAGCAATTTCCGGTTTTTCAATCCGGTCCATCCGGTCCAATTGCTTTTGGCGCGATTTAGCACGGCCGGTAGTTGAAGCGCGGGCTTTGTTTTTCGCGATAAAAGTTTCGGTTTTCTTGATCATGTCTGCTTGTCTTTCATATGCATCCAAATGCTGCTTTTTCGCTAGTTCCGCAAGCTCGATGAATTTTTCATACGTAGCGGTATAACGTGACAGGCGCGAGAATTCCAAATGGAAAATGACGCCCGTGACACTGCTCATAAACTCGGTATCATGCGAAATCAACAAGAACGCATGCGGGTAATTCTTCAAATAATTGACGAGCCACTGGATATGCTCTTCATCCAAATAGTTGGTCGGCTCATCGAGCAAAAGAACTTTCGGTTTTTCAAGCAATAGTTTCGCAAGCAGCAATTTCGTGCGCTGGCCACCGGAAAGAGCTTCAACCGGACGTTCAAGGCCGATGGCATCCAGGCCAAGCCCGCGTGCAATCTCCTCGATTTTCACATCAAGCGTATAGAAATCGCCAGCGTCCAAGGCATCTTGGACCTCTGCCATTTCTTCTAATAATTCTTCCAAGCGATCGGGATCTGCTTCGCCCATTTGCATGGCAATATTGTTCAATTCCGCTTCTTTTTCATAAAGAGGCAAGAACGCGTCCTGCAAAGTTTCACGGATGGTGCGTCCAGGCGTCAATTGTGTGTGCTGATCCAAATAACCGTAATGCGTTTTCGGCTGCCATTCAACGCGGCCGGAATCGTACATGATCTTTCCTGTTAAAATATTCATCAAAGTCGATTTGCCGACGCCGTTTGCGCCGACAAGGCCAACATGTTCGCCTTCCACTAAACGGAACGACACATCATTGAAAAGCGTGCGGTCACCGAAAGTGTGGCTTAAATTCTCTACTGTTAATAAACTCATTTATTGTATTCCTCCATTATTTAAGAAAAGTATAAGCGCCTTGACAGCCCCGACAAGCGCTGGAAGCTCAATCGAAAATGGCGTATTTTGCCATTGGCGATTGGGCTGAAGCGACCTCGAGGGGCTAGGCGCTGGAACTGGACAAAAGAAAAGTATAAGCGCCATAGAAAAGCGGAAGCAGCCGTTTAGATTCGAAGGGCGTAAGACGATTTGGCGAAGCGGTGTATTTCCAACCGCACAGCCGAAGTGGCTTATGTCCCGAGAATCTGGCTGCTGCAGCTAGACAGCAAGTTCAGCTCCGACAAGCGCTGGAACTGGACAAAAGAAAAAGATAAAGGCCATGGAAAATCAAACAGACTGGAGCGAAACGCCAAAAAAAAATTCGCGGGCTAGAGTTCCGCGAGTTTTTTGTTTAATTCCGCAAGTCGCTGTTCCATTTTTTCCAATCGTTCTTCTGCTTGCTCGACCATCCGAGCATGGCCAGTGGTCTCTAATTTTTCAATATCCCCTTGGTGGCGGACATAATCGCTTTTCAAATCAGCAATCTCAAACTCGATTTCTTGTTTGTTCATACGATTCACCCTTAGATTTTTTTCTATTATAGCATAAATTCCATATTATTAAATCCCTGGCGGCTCGGTTCTCGCTTTTCAATCTGAGGGGAAACCCTCTATAATGGTCAAATAGTTGGCTTAAAAATAGAATCAGCCCTAAATTACAGACATGGAGGTACCTATCATCGATTCTTTATTATTCGATCTCATGCTGATTCTTTTCCTTGGCGTTCTGTCGCAGTGGATTGCGTGGCGATTGCAGCTTCCGGCGATTGTGATGATGTCCATTGCCGGCTTGATCGTAGGGCCGTTTTTCGGCATCATTTCGCCATCGGAAAGTTTCGGTGATTTATTCAACCCCATCATTTCATTGGCTGTGGCCATTATTTTATTTGAGGGGAGCCTGAATTTAAACTTCAAAGAAATAAAAACGTTTAGCAAACCGGTCCTGCGGATCGTCACGCTCGGAGCGTTTATCGCCTGGATTGCGGGATCACTCGCAGCCCATTACTTGGCAGGCCTGTCGATCGCGGTTTCTTTTGTAATCGGCGGCTTGTTCATCGTAACGGGACCCACTGTGATTTTGCCAATGCTGCGCCAGGCAAAATTAAAAGCGCGGCCAGCCGCAATCCTGAAATGGGAAGGCATCGTCGTCGATCCGTTTGGGGCGTTGCTTGCTTTGTTCGCTTTCCAATTTGTCCTGTTTGCGATGGGCGAAGAATCGGCTGCGGCATTTGGCTTGTTCTTCTTGGCTGCACTTTTTGCTGTCTTGCTCGGTTTACTCGCGGGATGGGGAATGGGGCGCATGTTCGAGAAAGGGCAAGTGCCAGAATTCTTGAAATCGCCGATGGTCTTTGCCGTGGTGCTGCTGGTGTTTGCCGTTTCAGATATGGTGATGCATGAAACAGGGTTGCTTGCTGTTACGGCGATGGGGATCATGATGGCGAATATGAACATTACGTCGATCAATGAAATGCGCCATTTTAAAGAAAATATCTCTGTTTTATTGATTTCGAGCATATTTGTCATGCTGACTGCTTCATTAAGTCTGGAAGTGCTTCTCAAGATTTTGAATTGGCAAATCATCGCCTTTGTGTTGGCCATGCTATTTGTGGTTCGCCCTTTATCGATTTGGCTTTCTACAATCGGTACCGACCTGACCAATCAGGAGAAAACTTTGATCGGCTGGATTGCACCGCGCGGAATCGTCGCATTGACGGTATCCGGATATTTTGCCAGCACTTTGCTTGAAGCGGGATTCGAAGACGCAGAACTTTTGACGGCGTTGACTTTTGCCTTGGTGTTTTCAACGGTAGTGGCGCATGGGTTCAGCATCAGCTGGCTAGGAAAGAAACTGGGCCTTGCCTCGTCTGATGAACCGGGGATTTTAATTGTCGGCAGCAGCCGCTTTAATATCAGGCTCGCGGAAATTCTGCGCACGCTCAATAAAAACGTTTTGATAATGGATCCGGCGTGGGGCAGTTTGCAGCTTGCTCGCCAATTGGGCATTCCGAATTTTGTGGGGGAAATTTTATCCGAGCATACGGAATATGAACTCGACTTGACGCCTTATGAAACGATGATTGTCGCGACGGATACCGATTCCTATAACTCGTTGGTGGTGAATAATTTCGTGCCGGAGTTAGGGCGCGTGAATTTATACCAGACGGCGATCCACATCGGCAATCCGGCTGATTTCCATTCATCGCTCAGTGGCCGTACTTTATTCGGCTCCGAGTGGAATATCCATGCACTCGAAGCGAAAATAGATGAAGGCTACGCGATGCGTAAAACACAATTGACGGAGCAATACAACTACGCTGATTTCCAGGAGAAGTCGGTTGAAGGGACAATTCCTCTCTTTATCGAACGGGCGCAAGGGAAAATTGAATTTTTTACGGATGAAAACAAGATGGAAGCGAAAATCGGCGACACGATTGTCAGCTTTTCACCGCCTGCGCACCAGGAAAATCGGATTCAAGGAAAGCTGGAAACCAATCGCTTAAAAAGCGAAACTCAGTCTAAAGAATGAAATTCGGATTTCGTAAGATTTATCGATGCGTATAACGAAACGGTCTTTGCTATGATGAAGATAACAAAGCTGCTCGGCAGATACGCATTCAAGGAGGATTTTCTTATGAAGATTTTATTAGTGGACGGCACCATTATCGGGAGAAAAACAGGAGCCATTTTAGAACAGGTGAAAACATATATCCAAGATTTCAATCCGGAAATGGAATTGGTGATTTTGAACCTGGCCGACTATGAACACCAGTTCGTCGATGGCCGGCCGCTCGGCGAATACAATAAAGACATGCAGGAAATCGTTCATCGTTTCGAAAATGCGGACGGCTACATCATTGCGACGCCGATTTTCCAAGGCTCGATTCCCGGTGTCCTGAAAAACACATTCGATATGCTGCATCCGCGGACGATGCGCTACAAGCCGGTTTCGATCGTCGCAAACGGTGGAACGTATCAGCATCACTTGGTTATTGAAAATCAGCTGAAGCCGATTCTTGATTATTTCCGCTGCCTCGTTACGCCAAACTACGTCTACACGCATACGAGCCATTTTGATGAAACCAATACCATCA
The DNA here is from genome assembly GCF_057031095.1 of Planococcus alkaliphilus. NCBI lineage: Bacteria > Bacillati > Bacillota > Bacilli > Caryophanales > Caryophanaceae > Planococcus > Planococcus alkaliphilus. The sequence continues at coordinate 2,983,095 of NZ_CM168060.1, read as the reverse complement.
TCAATGAAGACGTTCATGACCGCTTGCGTGAACTGGCCCGTGTTTTCGTGGAATATGCAGAAATGAGCAAAAACCTTTCGAAAGAAACGATCGATAATCCGTAATGAGCAGAAAAAACCTCCAGTGGGAGGTTTTTTTGTTTTGATGGATTCCGAAATTTATTCCATAAAAAGGATTTACTTTCCTTGACCGCTGAAATACTTTCTCAGAGAAGATAAATACTATCCCACGTCTTTCAAATACTATCTGTCGAAGGATGAATACTTTCCAAAACGCCGATTCGCTCCGGAATAAAATAAACGCGGTCTTTATAGCTCCCCTTATAGGGCATTTTTGACGATTTCAACAGTTTTGAAGCGGTCGTTATGGAAGCGATATGCGTAAAATGGCGAAATTCCCTGTTGGAGATTGTGGGAGAGACTAGATGCCGATATTCTGCTAACGCAATCAAATGGCTTTGCGCGTTTTTAAACGAACAGATAGCACATCTCCAACTTTTTTGGATATAAGCTAAGCGTTGAGCTTCGCAGTTCGGGCAGAGTACGCCAGTTAAGAAAGCATCTGGCAAAGTAGGCAATACCAATGCTTTAGCCGCATGCAATTCCAGCAAGTTTTGCGATAGTATGAAAGTTTCAGAATCGGAAAGAAGATTATGCGGATGATTGGAAAGCAATTGTTCCATTAAATAAGGCAATCCGGAAGATTGGATCATAATCCGCTTGCCGGCTTTCGATTGGATTACCGAAGACGGATAAGTGAAGACAATCGCACCGATTACAGGAAGCTCAAATGGCTGATCAGCCAAAAACCGTTCCACCCATTTTTCGTGGCGCCGCAGCTGGTCATCAGGGTTTCGCATGCCGTCGATGCTTCCGTCTTTATTGGTCCGGGAAAATTGGCGTGTTTGCGGATCAAAATTGAGCAGTCCGGAAATGCTCTTGATTTCTAAAATCAGAATGAACCGGCTTGTCACCAAAATGGTATCGAGTTGATGGGAAGAATTCGGCTTTTGAATAAATAAATCATGGATAAAAAAGTGGGGGAAGGGCAACTCAATTTCGTGCCAGAGGGAATCGATTCGCTGCTCGCCATGGAAACCGGCAGTGATGCGTCGGAGCTGTTCAGTCCAATGGGGGGATTGGCTGTGGGTAAATGGAATTCTTTTCAGTAAACTTTGCAGCTGAAAAATGTCAGGCGGTTCTTTTCGATGTTTTAAAATCAAACCATCATCTCCTTTTTTTTATTAATCTGAATATAGACTACGGACGGTGTGAGAGCAAGCAGTTTTAAGAATTTATTTCCAGTATACGGATTTACTGTTGTTGTAGTGTGAAATACTATCTGTCCAGCTCCGAATACTATCCGTTAATAAATACTTTCCTTCCAGACTGAAATACTTTCCGCGGTATGCTCAACCCCCGCCAAAAGCCAGCAAATCCGGAAGATGTTATAATTAATCCATATAGAAATGAGGGTGACCATAAATGAAATCAGTAGTACTAGCAGAAAAGCCATCCGTGGCGCGCGATATTGCACGCGTTCTTGGATGTTCGCAAAAAGGCAACGGTTATTTGGAAGGCAAGCAATACATTGTGACGTGGGCGCTTGGCCATTTGGTGACACAGGCGCAGCCGGAGCAATATGACAACGACTTTAAGGAATGGAAGATGGAGAACTTGCCAATCATTCCGAATCCGTTTAAACTCGTGCCGATCAAGCAATCGATGAAACAATACAATGCTGTAAAAGCACAGCTGTCGAGAGGCGACGTCAACGAAGTCATCATCGCGACCGATGCCGGTCGTGAAGGGGAGCTTGTCGCGCGCTGGATTTTAGAGAAAACGAAAACGCGCAAGCCGATCAAGCGCTTGTGGATTTCGTCCGTAACGGACAAAGCGATCAAAGACGGCTTCAACAATCTGAAAGACGGCAAAGCTTACGAAAACTTATATCAAGCCGCAGTTGCCCGTTCAGAAGCGGACTGGGTCGTCGGCATTAATGCGACGCGCGCGTTGACCGTGAAATACAATGCGCAATTATCGACTGGCCGCGTGCAGACACCGACGCTTGCGATGATTGCAGAACGCGAAAAGCAGATCCGCAATTTCCAGCCGAAGCCGTATTACGGCATGCAGGCGATTACGGATAATGCCGCCTTCACTTGGACGGACGGCAACTCGACGCAATCATTCGATAAAGAAAAAATCGATAAGCTGTTCAGCAAACTTCAAAATACACATGAAGGAACAGTTACTGATGTAAAAGTCACGCCGAAGAAACAGCCGGCTCCGCCTTTATTCGACTTGACCGAACTTCAAAAAGAAGCCTACAAGCGCTATAGCTGGTCGGCGAAAGAAACGCTGAATACGCTGCAGGGATTGTACGAGCGCTTCAAAATCGTCACGTATCCGCGGACGGATTCGAAGCATTTGACGTCCGATATGAAGAATACGTTGAAAGACCGCATCAAAGCGGTGCAGGTCGGGCCGTACCGGGCGCTTGCCACGACGATTCTAAAAACACCGGTAGCTGCACAAAAAGGCGTCATCGACGATGCGAAAGTTTCCGATCACCACGCGATCATCCCGACGGAGGAAACGCCGCAGCTCCATAACCTTTCGGATAAAGAACATAAATTATATGACATGATCGTCAAGCGTTTCCTGGCTGTTTTCTATCCGGCTTATGAATACGACCAGACGACGGTGAAAATCAATGCGGGCGGCGAAACCTTCCAGACAAAAGGCAACACGATCCGCAATGAAGGATGGAAACGCATCTACAAAGACGACGAAGACGACAGCGATTCGACATTGCCGCCATTTGAAAAAGGACAGAAGCTAACCATTAAAGGCATCGCGTTAACTGACGGCAAAACGAAGCCGCCTGCGTTCTTTAATGAAGGAACGCTTCTTGGCGCCATGGAAAATCCGGCGCAGTTCATGGCGGGCGAGTCGAAGGAATTGATCCAGACACTCGGTGAAACAGGAGGTCTCGGGACTGTGGCGACGCGTGCGGATATTATCGACAAATTGTTCAATACGTTCCTGATCGAGAAAAAAGGCAAGGATTTGACCATCACATCAAAAGGCCGGCAATTGCTGGAGCTTGTTCCGGAAGATCTCAAGTCACCGAAACTCACAGCAGATTGGGAGCAGCAGCTCAATAAAATCGCCAAAGGGCAATTGAAAAAAGAGCAGTTCATGAAAGAGATGATTGCATTCGCCGAGAAATCCGTTTCGGATATCAAGAAGAGCGATAAGAAATTCAAGCATGATAACGTCACTGGCAAGATGTGCCCGGACTGCGGCAAACCGCTTCTTGAAGTCAATGGCAAACGCGGCAAAATGAATGTCTGCCAAGACCGCGAATGCGGCTACAAGAAACAAGTAGCGATGCTGACCAATGCCCGCTGCCCGAATTGCCATAAGAAATTGGAAATGCAAGGGGAAGGCGATGGCAAGATTTTCGTCTGCAAATGCGGACATCGCGAGAAATTGTCGGCATTTGAAAAACGCCGCAATAACAATCAGTCGAAAGCGAATAAGAAAGACGTCAATAAATTCTTAAAACAGCAAGAAGAGGCGCCGGCAAACACTGCGATGGCTGAAGCTCTGAAAAAATTATTAAATCAAAACGATTAGAAATCGATTGAATTTGATGATATGCTGTTGAAAATGAACAGTGAGAGGCAGAGATGATGCGAGTGGCGAAGAAAATTGCGAAAACCAATGCAGCCCGAATATTAGATAAAGAAAGCATTTCCTATGACATTCTTCAATACGAACCTGGCGACGGATTGAATGACGGCGTATCCGTTGCAGCCAAGATTGGCCAAGATGCGGAACTCGTCCATAAAACCTTGGTGACGGTCGGAAGTTCCAAGCAGCATTACGTATTTGTCATTCCGGTTGCGGAAGAGCTGGATTTAAAAGCGGCGGCTAAAGCGGCAGGCGAGAAAAGGATTGAAATGATAGCGGTCAAAGAACTCCAAGGTTTGACCGGCTATATCCGCGGCGGCTGCTCGCCGCTCGGCATGAAAAAACTATTTCCTACGTTTATTTCATCATCTGCTGAGCAGATGGCTGAAATCATTGTATCGGCTGGAAAAGTCGGAATGCAGCTAAAGCTCCAGCCCAACGATTTAGCCAAAGCAATAAACGCCAAATTTGCCGCAATCACTATGGCGGCAAATTGAAAAATCCGTCCATTCGCTTGAGTGGATGGATTTTTCATAATACATAGCAGAAAGAAGGATGAAAATGCGGCGTTCGTTGTTTTACCGCTGGCTATTTTTTATTGTCGGCTTGATTATCATGTCTTTCGGTTTCACGCTGGTCCTAAAAGCAGACAAATTAGGCATCAGCCCATGGGATGTGCTGCATGTTGGGCTGCATCTTAACTTCGGTTTGACCATTGGCAGTTGGGTAGTCATCATGGGACTCGCCATCATTTTGTTCACGATGCTCTTCACGAAAAAATTGCCGCAAATCGGCGCTTTTTTGAATATGCTGCTGGTCGGTGCATTTATCGATATCTTCAACTTCCTGATTCCGGATATCACGACGTGGACGGGGCAAGTGCTGATCTTGATTGCAGGAATCATCATATCCGGCTACGGCGTCGGGATTTACGTAGCCCCGAAAATCGGTGCCGGCCCGCGTGATGGACTCATGCTCGTCATCAACGAGAAAACCGGCATCAGCATCAGCTGGGCAAAGACCATTATCGAAGTGTTTGCAGCAGTAGCTGGCTGGCTGCTTGGCGGTCCGGTGGGAATCGGGACGATTGCGGTTGCCCTTTTAACCGGCAAAATCGTTCAGGCGGCATTGCCTTTATTTGAAAAAATGCTTAAGAAAATCATTGGAAGAAAAAGCGACGTTCCACCCGTTTTGAAGATTTAGCGACCGGTTCAGAGAGTTGAATCCGGGCTCTTTTTATGGTATAAATAAAACCTAGTAAGTCTATTGGTTTTATAGAAAAAGCCATCTAAAGGAGAATTGAAAATGGGACGAGAGTTCGTAGAAATTTTTGATGAATGGGTTCACACTTATGATGATTCTGTAAATGGAAAAGATAAAGAATACGAAGATGTCTTCGTTAAATATAATGAGATTTTGCAAGCAGTCGCAGACCGTGCGATCGAGCCGGTAATTGAGTTCGGAGTAGGTACGGGCAACTTGACGCAAAAGATGGTGGACCGCGGGCTTGAAGTGGTGGGCATTGAGCCGAATCAGGCGATGCGCGAAGCGACAGCCGAAAAGTTTCCGGCATTGAAAATCATCGACGGCGACTTTTTAGAGTTCGAGCAGCCGGTTAACGTGAAAAGTTTCACGAGTACGTATGCTTTTCATCACTTGACCGATGCCGAGAAAGCGCAGGCATTTAAACTTTATGCCGAAAAGCTTCCGGCAGGCGGAAAAGTGGTATTTGCGGATACCGTCTTTAAATCCGAAGAAGCAAAACAGCAAATGATTGAATTTGAAGAGTCGCGTGGTTATGCTAATCTAGTAGAAGATTTAAACCGAGAATATTACACGACCTTGCCAGTGATGAAAGAATTGATCGAAGCAGCAGGATTCGAAGTCGAGTTTACGCAGCTCAATAATTACGTGTATCTGATTGACGCGACAAAACAGTAAGATTGAAAAGAAATTTTTATACTAAAGGAGACGATTCACTTGAAAAAAATGAATGTTGAAAGCTTTAACCTAGACCATACAAAAGTAGTGGCGCCTTATGTACGATTAGCTGGAGAAAAAACAGGGGCGAATGGCGATACGATCAAGAAATACGATATCCGCTTTAAACAGCCGAACAAAGAGCATATGGATATGCCGGGCCTTCACTCGCTAGAACATATGATGGCGGAACATAGCCGCAACCATTCAGACCAAATCATCGACATCGGGCCAATGGGCTGCCAGACCGGCTTTTACCTGTCTGTCATCAACCACGATGATTACGAAGACATTCTCCGCATTTTGGAAAATACATTGACGGATGTGATTGCAGCTGACGAAGTGCCTGCGTGCAACGAAGTCCAATGCGGATGGGCTGCAAGCCATAGCTTAGAAGGCGCAAAAGAATTAGCGCGTGAAATGTTGGCTAAAAAAGACGAATGGCGCCAAGTGTTCGCCGAAGAAACTGTTTAAGGGGAATGGGCATGAACATTGCAACGAGTATTCAGCAATTGATCGGGAACACACCGGTACTGGAATTGACGAATATTGAAATTCCGAATGGCTGCCGGATTTTTGCCAAACTTGAATTCTTTAACCCGGGCGGCAGCGTAAAAGACCGCCTCGGCGTTTCATTAATTGAAGATGCAGAGCGGCGCGGTGTTCTAAAGCCAGGCGGAACGATGATCGAACCGACTGCCGGCAACACCGGGATCGGCCTTGCTTTGGCTGCAATCGGCAAAGGCTATCAAGTGAAATTTGTGGTTCCTGAGAAATTCAGCCAGGAAAAGCAGGCCTTGATGCGCGCACTTGGAGCTGAAGTGATCAATACACCAACGGAACTTGGGATGAAAGGCGCTATCGCAAAAGCGAATGAATTAGCCAAAGAGCTGGATGCGTTTTCCCCATCCCAATTTTCAAATCCAGCGAATCCGGAAACTTATGTCCGGACACTCGGCCCCGAATTATGGGAAGCGCTGGACGGCAAAATCGACGTGTTTGTAGCAGGTGCAGGATCCGGTGGAACATTTGCCGGGACTTCCAGGTTTTTGAAATTGAAACGGGAAACCATCAAGACGGTGATTGTGGAACCGGAAGGATCGATCATCAATGGCGGGGAATCCGGCCCTCATTTAACGGAAGGCATCGGCATGGAGTTTTTGCCTGCCTATATGGACCACTCCCATTTTGAGGCCATCCACACCATCTTGGATAAAGAAGCATTTGCTGCTGTTGGCGAATTGGCGAGAAAAGAAGGTTTATTAGTAGGAAGCTCTTCAGGTGCCGCATTTGTTGCTGCGATGAGAGAAGCCGAGACAGCTAAACCAGGAAGCCATATCGTCACGATTTTTGCAGATTCAAGCGAACGTTATATGAGCCAGAATATATATGGTAGAACATTTGAGGAGGATCATTCATGAAACCGAAAACAAGATTAATCCATGGCGGAATTTTTGGAGACGAAGCGACAGGCGCCGTATCCACACCGATTTACCAAGTAAGCACATACAAGCAGGAAGCCGTTGGGAAATTCAAAGGCTATGAATACTCACGTACAGGAAACCCGACGCGCCATGCACTCGAAGAATTGATTGCAGACGTGGAATACGGACATGCCGGATTTGCATTCGGCTCCGGAATGGCTGCCATTTCTTCTGTCATGATGCTATTTTCAGCAGGCGACCACATCATCTTAACGGATGATGTTTACGGCGGAACTTACCGTGTGGTCAATAAAGTCTTGAACCGTTTCGGCCTTGAGTTCACTTTCGTAGATACAGGCGATTTGGAAGCGATCGAAGCTGCTGTAAAAGCGAATACGAAAGCGATTTTCATCGAAACACCGACGAACCCTTTATTGAAAGTAACGGATATCGAAGCGGTTTCGGCTTATGCAAAATCGAAGAACCTCTTAACAATTGTCGACAATACATTCATGACGCCTTATTTGCAGAACCCATTGAAATTGGGCGCAGATATTGTCTTGCATAGTGCGACAAAATACATCGGCGGACACAGTGACGTCGTGGCGGGACTTGTCGTCGTCAACTCGGAGCAATTAGCGACTGACTTGCATTTCGTCCAAAATTCCGTCGGCGCCATCCTTGGGCCGCAAGATTCTTGGCTGTTGATGCGCGGGTTGAAGACGCTAGGCATCCGTATGGAAGAAGCGGTAGCAAATGCACAGAAAATCGCTGAATTCCTGGATCAGCATGAAGCAGTCAATGCAGTCATCTATCCTGGATTGCCGAATCACACGGGGCACGAATTGATGAAAAAACAGGCAACCGGTTTCGGTGCGATGATTTCATTTGATGTCGGCAGCCGTGAAAAAGCGGGCGAATTGTTGGCGAAATTGCGTTACTTCACCTTAGCGGAAAGCTTAGGTGCCGTTGAGAGCTTGATTTCAGTGCCTGCGCAAATGACGCATGCTTCGATTCCTGTTGAACGCCGCGGCGAACTTGGGATCCTAGAAGGCTTAGTGCGGATTTCCGTCGGGATTGAAGATGTGGAAGACTTAATCGAAGACCTTGAGAACGCATTAAAATAAATCATGATAAAAAACCGCCATTTGGCGGTTTTTTTGTTTGTGTAAGAATAAAACTTACTAAAAAATAAGTTTTTTAATAATTTTCCAAATTTTTATTAGCAATTAATACCTTAAATTTCGAAATCCGAAATAAACCATTTACCTCATTCGTCTGAATAGTCTGCATGCTATTATTTTATTCAGCTATAAAATTCTGACAATTCGAGAGGGGTAAAAAGAACATGGTTAAAAGCAAATGGGTTTCCATTCTTTCAGCAAGTGCTCTGGCATTGTCGCTAATGGTGCCGGCAGCAGCTGCACCAACAGAAGCGGCAACAACATCAACGACAAAAGCGGAATGGAACAGCGAGCGCTACGGAGACCGTGTCGACATCGACCAGACGTTGAATGAGATGGCGCAAGACGAAGCATTCATGAAGCAAGCGGACAAAAAAATCAAAGCACAGGCGGGTGAAGTAGCAGCTTCCGGCGCTAAAGCAACAGCTGATGGGCCATTTACATATGATGGAGGAACGAAGAAATTCCTTGACCGCAACTTGTCGTTTAAAGACTTTACTTTGCGCAGTGTCGGCGAAAATGTGGAAATCTGGGTAGCCAATGACCTGGCTTACGGTCCGAACAACCCAAAACCCGCTGATGTGGTAACGCAAGCGCAAGTTGATAAATTGAAAGATGAATTCGACAGCAATATTTATCCGAAAGCGACTGGATTCTTCGGAATGCCGGATCAGCTCGACGGTTCAAATGCGACGGTTCCAGGAATGGTCGGATTGCCGGATGATTATTACGAAGGATCGGACAAAGTCATTATGCTTGTCGACAACGTAAAGGATGAAGGCTGGAACAACCCGTCGTACCCATTCTTTGTAGCCGGCTTCTTCTGGCAGACGCTTGAAAACTATACAGACCGCAACATCATTACCATCGATACGAACTCATGGGAAACGCGTCTTGAGTCGACGTTCTTCGGAACGACAATCCACGAATTGCAGCATTTGATCCATGCGGACAACGACCCATCAGAGGAAACGTGGTTAAACGAAGGGATGTCTACTTTCTCTGAGTATCTTGGCGGTTATGGCCACGATGCAGGATCGATCAACTTCTACTTGGACCACCCGGAAAACTCACTCGTGAGCTGGGACGAACACGGCACGGCTGAAACCGGTCCGGAAACCATTGCGGATTACGGACAAGTGTATTTATTCACCCTTTACATGTATGACAAATTTGGCCAGGAATTCATTCGTGAATTGGCAGTCAACGGCGAAAAACAGGGCATGTCCAGTGTAGACCAAGTGCTGAAAGACTACGGCACGAATAAAACTTTCCTGGAAGTCTACCAGGATTTCATGACGGCATTGACGCTTGATAGCTCAGCAGTCGACAGCGACTACAACATCGACAGCATTGACCTCCGCAACCTGCCAGTTGGCACGGATGGAAAAGTGCGCGGCAAAACAATCGACTTTGAAAGCGCAAAAACGTATGAAAAAGAAGGCGTTCCGGCATGGGGCGGCGACTTTAAAGAATTTAACTTCGGCAAAGATGTACGCGGCTTGAAATTTGACGGCGTCGATTTCCTGCCGCTGCAATGGAGCACAGTTGCGGATCCTAAAGGGTCCGGCAAACAAGTGTTGCATCCGAATAACGGAGACGAGGCAGACCAGGCATTGATTTTTGGCGCAACGGTTCCGACGGCAAATCCGACATTAACATTTGACCACTACTACGATATTGAAGAACAATGGGACTTCGGCATGGTCCAAGTTTCAACAGATAACGGCGAAACATGGAAATCGCTTGAAAACCAAAATACACGCAGCGATGTTGTGGAAGAAGGCTACCCGACTATTAAAGAAAATGTTCCAGGATTCACAGGAACGAACGGCGATTGGACGACAGAAACATTTGACTTGTCCGCTTATGCCGGCAAAGACGTACTGGTTTCATTCCGCAACTTGACGGACTGGGGTTCAAACAACCCAGGCTGGTACATCAAAGACGTGAAACTGGGCAACTTCTCGAATGACGGTTCTTCAACGGATGCATTCCAGTCACTTGGACAATTGAAAGGCGACTACGTGAATTTCACAACGACGTTCATCCAGACGAAGAAAAACGGCAAAGAGCATGTATTCCATGTCAACCCATACAATGTAACGAACCAACAGGCATTGGATCTGAAGCAAGTGCTTCGTGAAGGCAATGTGAAATTGATCACGTCTTATGCAGCAGCTGAAGGCCAGAAAGAAGCGCAGGAGTTCAGTTATGAAGTGTTGTATAAAGACCAAAAAGGGAAAGACAAAAAAGACAAAAAAGACAAAAAGAACAAAGGCAAAGGCAATAACAATGGAAAAGGGAAAGGCAATCAATAAGTGAGAAGCGGACCTCGGTCCGCTTTTTCTTTTGCCTGAATTTCTTTTCAGTTTGGAGAAGATTGCCCTTATGGTAAGATGGAAAGTGAAATCGTTTGCGAAAGGAAGAGGACATTGTCAAAAAAATTAGATGCATTTTTAGATCAAAACCTTGGCGAATTAAAAGAGCAAGGCTTATATAACGAAATCGATCCAGTTGAAGGACCGAACGGCGCAATCATCAAAGTCCGCGGCAAAGACTTGATCAACTTATCATCAAATAACTATTTGGGGCTTGCGACAAACGAAGACTTGAAGCAAGTGGCAAAAGACGCAATCGACAAGTACGGCGTCGGTGCTGGTGCGGTCCGCACAATCAACGGAACATTGGACCTCCACGTGAAATTGGAAGAAAAGCTTGCTGAGTTCAAAGGAACAGAAGCGGCGATTTCCTACCAATCCGGATTTAACTGCAATATGGCAGCGATTTCTGCGGTCATGGATAAGAACGATGCGATCCTTTCCGACCAGTTGAACCACGCGTCCATCATTGATGGCTGCCGTTTGTCAAAAGCGAAAATCATCGCATTCAAGCACTCGGATATGGAAGACCTTCGCGCGAAAGCGAAAGAAGCGACAGAATCCGGTTTGTACAATAAAGTCATGGTCATTACAGACGGTGTATTCTCGATGGATGGCGATATCGCGAAGCTTCCGGAAATTGTGGAAATCGCAAAAGAATTTGACTTGATTACATACGTCGATGACGCGCATGGATCAGGCGTTACTGGAAAAGGGAAAGGGACTGTAAAGCATTTCGGCCTTGAAAAAGAGATCGATATGCAAATGGGTACTTTATCTAAAGCGGTCGGCGTTGTTGGCGGTTATGTGGCCGGCAAGAAAAACTTGATCGATTGGCTGAAAGTGCGTTCCCGCCCGTTCTTGTTCTCAACAGCCGTCACTCCTGGTGACGTGGCTGCCATCATTTCAGCATTGCAAATGATCATCGATTCGACAGAACTGCACGATAAACTTTGGGATAACGGCGATTACTTGAAAAAAGGCTTGAAAGACCTAGGATTCAATATCGGCGATTCTGAAACACCGATTACACCTTGCATCATTGGCGACGAGAAGCTCACACAAGAGTTCTCAAAGCGTTTATTTGAAGAAGGCGTCTATGCGAAATCCATCGTCTTCCCGACGGTCCCAAAAGGCACAGGACGTGTCCGCAACATGCCGACAGCGGCCCATACAAAAGAAATGCTCGACGAAGCGATCGAAGTATACGCGCGCGTCGGAAAAGAACTTGGCGTTATCCAATAACACACGAAAACACGCTCAGCCAATAGCAGCTGGGCGTGTTTTATTTTCCAGATTAAGGATTTACTTTCCTTGAAGGCTCAAATACTTTCCGTGCCAAGCGAAATACTTTCCCAAGCAAGCCATTTACTCCCTTTGAATCAAGAAATACTTTCCGTCCTCATATTTTGCTCCTCAAAATAAAGGGCCGCAAACATTTTTGCCGCAACAAGCATCGCACGCTCATCGAAATCGAATTTTTCATGATGATGCGGGTAGCTTAAACGTTCATCGGCCATTTTCGCTCCGACGAAAAAGTAAGCACCTGGACGTTCTTGCGTGAAATAAGCGAAATCTTCCACTGGCATGATGGGTTCCGTTTCGACCACCCGTTCTTCGCCAATGGCTTGGGTAGCAGCTCGGCGTACCACTTCAACCGCCTCCGGATGATTCCATAAGGAAATATAGCCGGCTTCAATCGTCACTTCCGCTTCGGCACCCATTGCCCGCGCCACATTTTCAGCAATCGCTTGGACCCGCTCGGTTGCCAGCTTCCGCAGTTCGGGATCGAATACACGAATTGTCCCTTCCAGTACCGCTTCACTTGGAATGGCATTATCGGCATCGCCTGCATGGAATTTTCCGATAGACACCACCAATTCTTTCAGCGGATCGGCGTTCCGGCTGACGATCGATTGCAGAGCGATCATGATATGGCTGGCTGCGAGAATCGGATCTACGCCAGTATGCGGTTCTGCACCATGGGTTCCGTATCCGCGAACGACGATTTTCACCGTATCCTCAGAAGCTTGCAAAAAGCCATCACGCACAAAGACTTTGCCCCTTTCCATCTTGCTTTGCAGATGGGCACCGTAAACGGAATCGACTCCCTCCAGGCAGCCGTCGGCAATCATCGCCTGAGCCCCGCCCGGCGCCACTTCTTCGCCGAATTGATGGATCAGCACAATCGTGCCAGGCAATTGGTCTTTGATTGAAACCATCGCTTTCGCAAAAGCGAGCAAAGCTGCGGTATGGCCGTCATGGCCGCAGGCGTGCATCACGCCAGGGACAGTCGATTTATAAGCAGCTTCTTTTTGGTCGGTGATCGGCAACGCATCGAAATCTGCCCGGAAAGCCACGGTTTTACCCGGCAAGCTGCCGCGGATGTAGCCGACCACACCACGGCCGCCAACACCGAGACGAACCTCTACGCCCATGCTTTCCAATTGCTGTGCAATAAACTCCGGTGTATGGACTTCTTGATGGGAAAGCTCAGGATGCATATGCAAATAGCGGCGGGTTTCCACCATTTCTGTATAAAGTGACTCGATTTTTTCATAGATTAACGGTTTCATCTTTTCGACTCTCCTTCAAAGCGGATAGATTCAGTATACAATAAAATCCTCAAAAGGAATAAAAAACGATAAAACAGAATAAAAATACAAAAAGAAAACCCGCGCCATAAATGGCTGCGGGTTTAGATGATATCTGTTTTTTGAATCAAATTCAGGAATTGCTGAGTACGGGCTTCTTTTGGATGTTCAAAAATATCCTCCGGTTTGCCGCGTTCGATAATATGTCCGCCGTCCATGAACAGGACTTCATCAGCCACGCCTTTTGCAAAACGCATTTCGTGGGTGACAACGACCATCGTCATTCCTTCTGACGCTAAATCTTTCATAACTTGCAGCACTTCACCTACAAGTTCAGGATCGAGTGCTGAAGTCGGTTCATCAAAGAGCATCACTTTTGGTTCAAGTGCGAGCGCACGGGCGATGCCGACGCGCTGCTGCTGTCCACCGGATAGTTGGAACGGGTATTCATTCACTTTATCGGCAAGGCCAACTTTTGCAAGCAATTGTTCCGCTTTCTTGCGCGCCGTTGCTTTATCCTGCCCCTGCACGGTAACCGGACCCTCCATGACATTTTCAAGCGCCGTCATATGAGGGAAGAGGTTGTAGTGCTGGAATACCATCGCGGATTGTTTCCGGAAAGCATTCACTTTTTTCTTCGGAACCGGTTTCGCAAAGTCGACCGATTGTTCATCGATGGAAATAGCGCCGGCTGAAGGTGTTTCTAAAATGTTCAAGCAGCGCAGGAAAGTCGTTTTCCCGGATCCGGAAGGGCCGATGACCACAACGGCCTGGCCCTTTTTCACTTCAAGGTCAATGCCTTTCAAAACTTCCAAGTCGCCGAACTTCTTATGCAAATTCTTTATTGTAATCATATTTCGCTCCTCACTGCAGCCAGTGCTTTATTATTCGCTTCGTAAGCATTCATCATCGTGAAACGTAACGGTCAAACCGGTTTTCCAATCGGCCCTGTCCGACAGATAGAAGGAAACAGACGACCCAATAGATAAGGGCGGCTTGGCCATACAATAGTAGGAATTCGTAGTTGGTCGCAGCGATTTGCTGGGCAATGCGGAACATTTCAGTTACGAGAATGAGTGATGCGAGCGACGTGTCTTTCACTAGACTAATAAAAGTATTGGATAAAGGTGGAACGGAAACGCGGGCCGCTTGCGGCAAAATAATGCGGCGAAGCGATTGTACATATGTCATACCGATAGTATCGGCAGCTTCCCATTGGCCTTTCGGAATCGAAAGGATGGAAGCGCGGATCACTTCAGATGCGTATGCCCCGACGTTCAATGAAAAACCGATGACCGCAGCCGGGAAAGGATCAATCGTCACACCGAGCGACGGCAGGCCATAGAATAAGATGAACAATTGAACAAGCAAAGGTGTGCCGCGAATGATGGATACATAGATCCGGGCAATCACTTGCAGGATTTTGATCGTAGAAATACGTGCCAACGCTGTCAAAACTGCTAATATCAAACCAATGATAAAAGAAATAATCGACAAAGGGACAGTAAACTGGATCAGCCCTTCCAAGAGGGGCAGCCAGGACGTCTGCGAGATGTCCATTAGCCGCTCCATCCGGACAGGGTCAGAGAAAATACTATTCAAGTACATTTTCGCCGAACCATCTTTCGGAAATTTCATCGTACGTGCCGTCTTCGATCATTTCAGCAAGGGCTTTATTTGCTTCTTCAACGATTGCGCCGCTGTCTTTACGGAACAATAGGGCACTTTGAGCTGCATCGTCTGCTTCATCGACAATTTCGATGTTTGCATCCGGACGCTGTTTCAAGAAATCAAGCACAGTCAAGTTATCGTTTACCGTCGCTTCAACGCGGCCAGAGTTCAATAGCTCGATCGCTTGGTTAAATCCTTCTACACCTTCGATTTCAGCTCCGTACGAACGGGCAGTTTCTGCGTAGTTGCTTGTCAAAGATTGTGCAGAAAGTTTGCCTTCCAAATCTTCAAAGCTTTTGATCTCCTCGTTGCCTTTAGCGACAACCAGTACCGCAGTAGAAGTGATATAAGGATCTGAGAATTCATAGCTTGCTTGGCGTTCTTCGTTGATGCCGACCTGGTTAGCTACCATATCAAAACGGCTTGCATCAAGCCCTGCGAAAATCGCATCCCATTGCGTTTCAAGGAATTCGACTTCAACGCCTAGGCGCTTCCCGACTTCACGTGCAATTTCAACATCAAATCCTGTCAGTTCACCAGTTTCGTCATGGAAAGTGAAAGGAGGGTATGTACCTTCAGTCCCTACGATCAATTTGCCTTCTTCTTGGACTTCAGCCAGCAAATCTCCTTCCGAGCTGCTAGAACCGCCAGATCCTGCTGCATCGTCTGTCGTCGGATCTTCTTCAGATGATCCTCCGCCACATGCTGCCAATACGAGCGCGGCAATCAATAATAATAGTGCAAAACTAAATTTCTTCATAAAATAAATGCCTCCATTCTATATGTTTTATTAACGGCCTTTCCAAATTCTCCACAAAAGGCATCCCAGTCTGTTTCGCATAATATACCCCTCTTCGAGAAGAGGGAAACTAACGCCATAAAACACAGTGGAATACTTGGTTTAAAACTTAAAAAAAAGCGATTAATAAGTTTTGATCAGCCTTTTGAAAGGCTTAAACAACTTTCTCATTATAGCACCGGCTATTCCAGAGACACAAGTGAACTGTTTAGCCCATTTTCGGATAAATACAGCAAAATTCATTGTATTTTTAAAGAGAACAAATTATAATGGCAAGATAGAAAAGCTTATTTAAACAATGATCTTAACGATTTAAATGTTTTTATCCAGAGGACAAATGTTTTATTTCAGAGGAGTGCATAACATGAAACGAATAATGATCACCGGAGCTCTAGGGCAAATCGGTTCAGAATTGACCACCAAGCTGCGGACGATTTACGGAGCTGACAATGTTTTGGCGACAGATATCCGTGCAACCAATGATGAAAGAGGCCCTTTTAATGTATTGGATGTAACAGATGGACAAAAGATGCACGATTTGGCTAAAGACTTTGAGGCGGATACGATTATGCATATGGCCGCATTGCTGTCAGCGACTGCTGAAGAAAAGCCATTGCTTGCTTGGAACCTGAACATGGGCGGCTTAGTGAATGCGCTTGAAGCAGCACGTGAATTGGATATGCAATTCTTCACGCCGAGTTCGATCGGCGCATTCGGACCATCGACGCCGAAAAAGAATACACCGCAAGATACGCTGCAGCGCCCGACGACAATGTACGGGGTCAATAAAGTTTCCGGAGAACTCCTATGCGATTATTATTTCCAGAAGTTCGGGCTCGATACACGCGGAGTCCGTTTCCCGGGGTTGATTTCTTATGTAGCTCCTCCAGGCGGCGGTACGACCGACTATGCAGTGGACATCTATTATAAGGCGGTTGAGCAAAAGAGCTACGAATCCTTTATTGCCAAAGGGACTTATATGGATATGATGTATATGCCGGATGCACTTCAAGCAATCGTCGATTTGATGGAAGCGGACGCTTCGAAGCTTGAACACCGCAATGCCTTCAATGTCACGGCGATGAGTTTTGAGCCGGAACAGATTGCTGCATCGATCCAAAAGCACATTCCTGATTTTAAAATGAGCTACCGGGTAGACCCGGTTCGCCAAGCGATTGCAGATAGCTGGCCGGATAACATTGATGCCTCAGCTGCGCAAAAAGAATGGGGCTTTAAAGCCCAGTATGATTTGGATGCAATGACTGTAGATATGCTGGAAAAGTTGAAAAAAAAATTAATGCACGCTTAATCGAATAAAAAGAATAGAAAAATGCCCTTCGCAGCTGCGAAGGGCATTTCGTTTTATTTAAAACAATAAGTGGGCAATTCCTGCAACGATCGGCAATGCGATAATCGTGCGCAAAAGGAAAATAACGATCAAGTCAAGAATATTGACAGGAATTTTCGATCCGAGCAGCAAGCCGCCGACTTCGGACATGTAGATCAATTGCGTCACGGACATTGTTGCGACAACAAAGCGGGTCATATCGGATTCAATGCCTTCAGCAAGAAGGGAAGGCAGGAACATATCTGCAAAACCGACGACCATCAGTTGAGCCGCTTCGGCTGCTTCAGGAATGCCGAGCAAGTTCAAATAAGGGACGAAAGGCGTGCCAAGAATAGAGAAGACAGGTGTATACTCTGCTAAAATCAACGCTACAGTACCAAATGCCATAACGACCGGCGCTACACCAATCCACATATCCAAAACGTTTTTAAAGCCATCTTTGAAAAACTCTTTGATGGATTTGTTTTCAGAGGCTTTCGTCAACGCATTTTCAATGCCGTGAGAAGCGACGCTGTATCCTTCAGGAACTTCTTCCGATTGGGATTCCTGCGGATCGCCGTTCATGAAATTGGTCGACTTTTGGGCAAGCGGATAGATGCGCGGCATGATGAGCGCAAGAACGATGCCAGCCAAAATGACAGTGCCGTAATAAGGCAAGAAGTATTGGCCCAATCCGACTTGCTGGATGACAACGATAGCGAAAGTGATGGAAACAACAGAGAAAGTTGTCCCGATAATCGCTGCTTCGCGCTGTGTATATTTGTTCTGTACATATTGGTTATTGGTCAATAAGACACCGATGGTTCCATCACCGACCCAAGATGCCAACGCATCGATGGAAGAGCGGCCAGGGAGGCGGAATAATGGGCGCATGACTTTCACCATCATCGTTCCGAAGAATTCCAAAAGACCGAAATTCATGAGAAGCGGCAAGAACAAGCCCGCAAATAGGAAAATGGTAAACAAGAAAGAGAGTAGCCCATCTCCAGCGAGCAGCAATCCACCTGTATTTTCACTCCAAACGGCTTCCGGGCCGACTTGGAAGAGAACCATGACAGCGAACACCGCTCCAAGGATGCGTACAATCGTCCAAAATAAATTCACATTAAATAGCTTATCGAAAAACGACGCGGAATGGTGTTCATTCACTTTTTTCGCAATGGCCGCAATTGAACCGATTGCTGCAATGATCAAGATCCCCATCATAATCCAAGGGACTACGGATTCAATAGCACCAGCCATCAAGTTAGCCAAAACGGCTATGGTGACCATCCAGACAGTTTCGCCTTCATCTTTTGTTGGAATTGGCACTAAGAAAAGCAAAATTCCCAACAAGGAAGGAAGTAGGAATAAAATCCAAGTTGAAGCTGAAAACTTTTTCACAAATAAATCCCCTTTTCTCTGTGCATGAAAACACAACATTGATACTAATTATACAACATTCTCCCCAATGAAACCGCTGTATAATCAATGTTTATATTATCTGAAAACATCACAGAAAAATACCCTTATTTTCAAAAAGAAAATAAGGGTATTTTTGGTTAGAACTTTTCTTCGAAATCCTGGTCCCAGCGGTAATTATAAAAACGTTCTTTCGTCAGCCAGTTTTCAGTTTCCTGATCGCCTTGTGCCAATTTGTTTTCCATTTCTTCAAGCATCCAAACCGTTTGCGAAATATGGGCCTTCATCGCACCCATCTTCTGGTCGCGGACAGCCGATACATCGTGAAGGACATCCGGAGCGCCAAGAACTTCCAACGTGTTGTTAGCAAAAGCTACACAATAGAGTTTCGGCCGGTCTTCCATCCGCCGGACAGCACGTACTACAGCGCGTGCCGTCGCTTCGTGGTCAGGATGCACGGAAAGGTTCGGATAAAACGTGATGATCAAGGAAGGATTAAGTTCGTTGATCAAGTCGGTCATCATGCCGACCATTTTCTCATCATCTTCAAATTCAACCGTCTTATCCCGCAGGCCCATCATTCGTAAATCGGTCAAGCCCATGGCATCAGCTGAAGCCTGCAATTCCTTCTTGCGGATTTCCGGCAGCGATTCGCGGGTAGCAAAAGGCGGATTACCTAAATTTCGGCCCATTTCACCGAGAGTCAAGCATGCATATGTAACCGGCGTGCCTTGTTTGATATGCGTCGAGATGGTCCCGGATACGCCGAATGCTTCATCATCCGGATGGGGGAAAACCACCAATACATGACGTTCTTGTGGAATTGTCATTTTTTTATGCCTCCTTAATAACTGAACGGTGTTTCGCTGATTTCAAGCGCTACCGCCAGTTTTCCTGATCCGTCGTGTCCAGCCAGCAATAATCTGCCGTGCTCATCTAATTCATAATGTGTAATGCCTTGGGCGTAAACCCAGCCATGCG
Source organism: Planococcus alkaliphilus (assembly GCF_057031095.1). Lineage (NCBI taxonomy): Bacteria > Bacillati > Bacillota > Bacilli > Caryophanales > Caryophanaceae > Planococcus > Planococcus alkaliphilus. The sequence continues at coordinate 2,963,631 of NZ_CM168060.1, read as the reverse complement.
GCAATTTCAGTCCGACCCGATGCGGGCTTTCGCCGACCACTTTGCCAAGCTCATAATTAATGACAACATTGCGGATAAAAGCTCCTGCATTGAAAAACCCTTCATTAAAATGAGTCGCATAAGAGCCATTCGTCGTTTCCAGATGAAGATAAACATCTTTATTGGCGAACGCATCCAAGTGAACCTGTAATTTTTTTACTTCAACTAATTCCATTTCTCTCACTCCTCAGACATTCCGTATTCTTTTAGTATAGGGAATAAGAAGCGAGAATGCGATTAGGATGCTTTACGGAAACCGAAATAATGCTATGATAATGAATGAAAGAATTTTCGAACAAAAGGGATGGCTAAATTGGGAATAATCTTAAGATTTGTGTTTTCACTGCTTGGCATCGTTTTAATCAGTGGCTTTCCCGTACTTATCGGGGGATTGACGGAAGGCGAACTAAGAATCAGTGAGTATATTTCATCGCTTCAACTCATACTAAAAGAAGTTTGGCCGCTGCAGGAGTTTTCTGTTATGAATATGCGGACAGGACGGGAGATTTTCTTGTTTCCAACCATTGCCGAATACATACTTTATTCACTTCAAATTTTATTTTTAGCATTTGCGGCAGCTGTGGTTTTCGCTTTAGTATTCACGGTGCTGACAATGCTATTATCTGAAAAGGCCCGAGAGCGGGTAAAGCTCTTTTTGTATTTTCTGGAATCGCTTCCGGATTTGCTCATCATCATGGCAGCTCAGCTTGGCATCATCTTCATCTATTTAAAAACGGATGTTTTGATCTCCAAGATTGCAGTCGTAGGCGGGGACAAAATCTATTGGCTCCCGGTCCTGTGTTTATCAATATTGCCGATGATCCAGCTATACCGGCTTTGTATGCTGACTTTCCAGGAAGAAGAGCGGCAAATGTATGTCGAACTTGCTCGATCACTCGGCTTTTCGAAAGTCTTTATCGTTTGGATGCATATGTTCCGGAATGCTATCATTTCAGTGTTTTTCCAATCCAAGAAAACTATTTGGTTCATGTTGTCGAATCTGTTTGTCCTGGAACTGATGTTCAATATGCCGGGGATTATGCTGTTCATGCGCGATAATATTTCACCTGAAGTGTTTCTTGTGACGATCTTCAGCTTTTTCTTGCCGATGTTTATCCTGTACAGCGTGGGCGAATGGTTTTTCCTCCGCCATTTCCGTGGAAAGGAAGTGGCTTAAATGTGGAGACAGCCTTATTTTGTGATTGGTTTCAGTATCATGGCTTTGCTGCTTTTCGGAAGCTTTGCCTTCGAATGGCTTTTCGGCAAGGTGCCGAAGCAAGTCTTTTTTATCGAAGAAAATGGCCGGGCAGTCGAAGGTCCGCCGATTTCGCCGAAATGGGAATTTCCGCTTGGAACCGACCAGTATGGCTATGACCTCTTTGGCAAAATCATGCTTGGCGGAAAATACACCATTATCGCTGCACTCGCAGTCGCCGCACTTCGAATGCTAATTGCCGTCCCGTTCGGTTATCTTCTTGGGACTTATCTGCAAAAGCATCGTGCATGGATTGGCGGACTTGCCGATTCTCTGCATTATATCCCTTTGACTTTATTTGCGGCTTACGTACTCTACCCGGTTCTTTGGATGCCGCCGGAAGGGTTTTCGAATGGGGTATGGGAACGCATCGCGATACAAATTGTCTTGATGTCGTTATTGACGATGCCGATTGTGGCGGTATTGGTAGGAAATGAAGCGGCGCTTCTATACCGCAAAGAATATGTCCTTGCTTCCCGTGTACTGGGTGCAGGGCGGTTCCGAATTATCCGGAAGCATCTGTATCCGCAAATGCGTGAAAAGCTGGCAGTTCTATACGGCCAGCAGGTGATGGAGACTTTTATCGTGATGGCCCATCTCAGTTTATTGGACTTGTTCCTTGGAGGGACGAAAGTCAGCTACGACCCGATGTTCGGAGATCCACCCATGTCCATTTCGTATGAATGGGCAGGGCTTTTCGGTTCAACGTTCCGCTATCTGCAAGGGGCACCTTGGCTGCCTTTATATCCCGTGTTTTTCATCGCCTTGGCAATTCTTTCAGTCTCATTCATGATGGAAGGATATTTACGGTCGAAAAATCCACAAGTGAAGAAACGGAAAGGCATCGCTTCACCGTCCGAGAAAATCGTCGAATGGAATAAAGAACAATTGCGGGAGAAAATGATCCGTTTAAAAAACCCTCACAATTTGTGAGGGTTTTGTTTTTTATTCTGCCAATAAAGAATGAGGACCACAACAGCCATCCCGAGGTAGAGGCCGCTTGCGCTGATAATCAGCTCTGTCGTTTCATTATATTGAAGGAATTGCAGGATAAAATCCGGCCCGAATAAAAACAGCGGAAGGATTAACGTGAACCAAGTTTTCGACCAAATGGCGCCTGCAATGAAAACCAGAGCTCCAAGTGCTGCAATGACCCACATCGTTTCGCGAGAAGGTATATAGAAAGGCTCAAAGAAAAAGATGTCCATAAAAAGCACAGCCATTAATGATAGAGTAATGATGACTTGGAGAGCGATAAAAATCGACAGCTCTTTTTTCTTCGAATAGTTAGCTACGCTCATTTTCCGGAAGAAATAAATATAAGCACCGATGCTCAAAATTGCAATGGCCGGATAAGCAATCAGCTTCAGCAAAGAAAAATTCAGATCGCCGCGGATAGCTGACCCGGTGATGAAATATGCGATAAGCAGCAAAATGAACATGGGCGCCAGTCTCACTAAACCGAAATAATCGGTTTTCATTTCATTGCTAATGTTCTCCAAATACGTTTGAGGCGATCCGCCAGTAACGCTGTCCACCGTTTTCCCGCGGTTTTCGGCGTCTTCCAGATGGCCCCGCAATTCTTCCGCGATCTCATTGATTTCGTGGTCGTTCTTTCCGGAAGTCATCAAATACATCCTCAAATTAGCAATGAATTCTTCACTTTCTCTTGATAAGACCATTAGTTTTCCTCCTTTACGAGTCGATTGACAGAATGTGATAAACTTTCCCACCGTTCTTTAAACTGTTCGTATTCCTCTTCGCCTGCCGGAGTTAAGGTGTAGTATTTCCTTTTCGGGCCGCTGGGTGATTCTTTCATGACCGAATGGACGAAACCGTCTTTCTGCAATCGCATCAACACGGGATAAATGCTGCCTTCGCTGACCATCCGAAAACCGTAGATCTCCAATTTTTCAATCATTTCGTATCCGTAAGTCTCGCCTTTATGGATAATGCCGAGCAGACACCCATCAAGTATTCCTTTTAGCATCTGGCTAGATGACATATATACCCTCCTTCCTAGTAACTTGTAAAACAAGATAGCGAAAAATAAAACTGCTACTTTGTAATACAAGATAGCATCTGAAACAATACAAGTCAACTACTTTGTTATACAAGTTAGCTAATCGTTTTGGAAAAAGGAAATTCAATTGGTTCTGTCGAAAAAATAACGAGGGGAAGTTAGCAAAATGGGGAGGTACAGCAAATGTTCGAAATAAAGAAGATGTCCGAGTGTTCAATAGAAGAAAAGGTCGAAGCTTGGAATAAAGGGTTCGAAGGCTATTATTTTAATATGGAAACGACTGCAGTAGCATTTGAAAAAAGAGGAACAATGGAAGATTTGAATGAGGAATTATCGATGATTGCATTTGATGGGAACCATCCGGTAGGCATCGTCCGTAACGGGTTTCGCGAAAGTGGCGGAAGAAAATTTTCCTGGAATGGCGGGACGGGCGTCGCTAAATCGGTTCGGGGCCAAGGCGTCGGAAAACGCATGATGGAAAAGACGATCGAGTGGCTTGGGGATTCAGGAGTACAGCTGGCTACCCTTGAAGCTGTCAGTGAAAATAACGCAGCGATCGAACTTTACCGAAAAATAGGATATGAAATAGTGGATGAAGTGGATTTCATGCAGCTTAAAGGGAAAGTCGAGAAGCTTCCAGAAGAGTTGGGGTCGGGACAAGAAATTACGTTGAAATCGGCAACTGTAGAAGAGGCCGGCAATTTGGATTTCTATCGCCATGATTTCACGTGGCAAACCCAATGGCAAAGCGTCAAAGACGGCGAGGCGCTGATTGCCCATGACGCTGAAGGAAAAGCGGCAGGCTATGCGTATTTCCGGAAATTCAAAGATGAAAACGGCAAGCATATCGGGACAACGCTTTATCAATGTGTGGCAAATCCTTTGGCCGAAGATCCCCAATCTCTTACTGCCCGCTTGATTGCAAAAGCTTTTGAAGGCTTCTCAGGAGATATCAATCGCGTAGCGGTCAATATCCCGGTGGAAATGAACAAATTCACCCATCAAGTTCTGGCAGAAGCGGGCTTTAAAGTGACGACGAAACAAGTGATGATGGCGAAGGAATTATAAATCGCAGAAAACAATAAAAGCCGAAGGAGAAAAGCGATGCTTCTCTCCTTCGGCTTCGTCTATGATTAAAGTTCAGTAACTGTCACTTCAGGTTTCGGGAATTTATTAGCGGCGCCGTGCATAACCGGCCCCACGTATTCGTTGAGTTTCCATCCGTGTTCAATTGCCGCAGAAACAAAGATCTTCGCGTTCAATACAGCATCTTTAACCGATTGGCCATTGGCTAAATTAGCGGTGATTGCGGCAGCGAATGTGCAGCCTGCACCGTGGTTGTAAGTCGTCTCAGTTTTTTCAGCTGTCAAAAGATAATGCTTTTTGCCATCGTACAAGAGGTCAGCCGCTTTTTCATGCTGCAATTGTTTGCCGCCTTTGATGACGACGAACTGGGCACCGTGTGCATGGATTTTTTCGGCTGCTGCTTGAAGGTCTTCCACTGTACGAAGAGTGCCCATGCCGGATAGTTGGCCCGCTTCAACCAAGTTTGGCGTAACGACTTTAGCATTCGGAAGCAAATGCTGGATCATAGCATCAACATTTTCAGGGAATAGCACTTCATCTTCGCCTTTGCATGCCATGACCGGGTCAATGACAACGTCTTTCAAGCCGGAGTCTTTAATGGCTTTGCCGGCCATCTCGATAATGTCGACTGTCGGCAGCATGCCGGTTTTCAATGCATCAACGCCTGTAGAAAAAGCGGTCTGCAGTTGAGCATGCAGCGTTTCAACCGGAATTGGGTGGATGCCGTGGCTCCAGCCATTATTCGGGTCCATTGTGACAATTACGGTCAATGCGTTCATGCCATATGTGCCATGCTCCTGGAAAGTTTTCAAGTCTGCTTGTATGCCAGCTCCACCGGACGTATCCGATCCAGCGATCGTTAAAGTCTTTTTCAATGACATCATCAAAACTCCTTTTAAATAGATTCGTTTATCGCTTTATTTTAACAAATGGCGAAACATTTACATAGTATTCAGCTTATGGGGAAACGCCAATACATAGGCGGTTGCAGCCGACACCAGGAAAAATAAACTGGCGATGATCGCCAAGATCCAATTGCCGTTTCTGAAAAGACCAACTGCTATGATAAATGTTAGAATGGAAACAGCTATCACCATTGCGGCGATGATCCACATCCCGATGCGCTTGGCGCTTTCCGGGGCATGGTCCCCTTTGGTGGAGGAGATTGTTTTTATTTTTTCACGCAAGTCCGCCATAATCATCGCTCCTTTCTTTAATCCTATCACGGAGCGAGGATGAAATGAATAAAAAGAAAGAGGGAGAGGAATTGGCAAAAGATCCAAAGTTAACGGAAATTGAACGCTTATTAAAAGAAGTAAAAGGGAAAGAAGATACAAAAGAATCCGGATTCTGGAAGAGCATCCGAGTGATGATGGGCGTTTGGCGCAATTTGTTTTTGGTGCTGATCGCTATCCTTCTACTATTATTGATCGCGTTGCCTCTCGGAACTTGGTGGATGATCCAAGGCAGCACAGCAACGGAAAGCAAAGGGGCTTTTTTAGAGCAGATCCAGGATCTCAATGAATTGTCGACTGCGGAAGCTTTTTCGAAAGTGATTATCGAGCGGGAAGACAATAAAGTGTTTGGACAAGATATCGGACTTGATCTGCCGGGAACAAAACGCCAGATTTTAGTCGTGATTCCAGGTTCGGTCCGTGCGGGGGTGGATTTCTCCGAACTAACGGAAAATGATATTGAACTGGATGAAGAAGCGAAAACGGCTACACTTACATTGCCGAAAGCCGACTTTCTGGGAGGTCCGGAATTGTTCATGGACAAAGCTGAAATATACACCTATGAAGGGCTGTTCAGCGGTGGTTCCGATATTTCCGAAGCCTTTGAATTAGCCGACGAAGCAAAGCAAATGATTCTGGAGGAAACTAGAGGACAAGGCGTATTGGAACTTGCAGAAGAAAATGCTGCACAATCCGTCCGCAGTATGTTCAATCTGGTGGACTATGACGTTACAGTAGAATTTGAAGAATAAGGAGTGGCCGATATGCCAAAGAAAATTTTTCGAAATGACTGGCAAGAAATTGTGGGAGAAGAATTTGAAAAGCCTTATTATTTAAAGCTGCGTGAGTTCCTTAAAAAGGAATATGAAAATGAGACGGTTTATCCGCCGAAAGAAGACATATGGAATGCTTTTGAGCACACGGCTTACCGAGATGTAAAAGTCGTTATCTTAGGGCAAGATCCTTATCATGGCCCGAACCAAGCGCATGGCCTCAGCTTTTCCGTTCAACCAGGCGTCCCGCACCCGCCTAGTCTCCGTAATATGTTCAAGGAATTGAAAGAAGATATCGGCTGTGAAAAGCCGAAAGACGGGACGCTGACAAAATGGGCAGATCAAGGGGTGATGATGCTGAACACGGTTCTCACAGTACGTGGAGGCGAAGCCAATTCTCATCGCAATCAAGGCTGGGAGATTTTCACGGACGAAGTGATCCGCAAACTATCCGAACGCGAAGAACCTGTAATTTTTGTGCTTTGGGGAAAGCCTGCCCAAAAGAAAAAACAGCTTATCGATTTGGAGCGGCATTCGGTCATCGAATCGGTGCATCCGAGCCCGTTAAGTGCGAGCCGTGGATTTTTTGGCAGCAAGCCCTATTCAAAAGTGAACGAACTGTTACAAGCGCGTGGAGAAAAACCGATAGATTTCTGTTTGGCCTGACGGCTTTTCCCTGTGCGTGATAAAATAGGATGATTAGAAGTGGAGAGGGGGAGTTCAAATGGCGATTGAAGCTGTCCGGATACTAACAGAGATTGAAAAGCATACCGTCCAGGCAAAAAATGCTGAACCGGCAAGAGTCCGTGAATCGGTTGCGGCCATTCGGGCTTTATGCGACTTATTGCTGAACGATGAACCGCTGCCTGAATCCAGCAGACCGAAAGCGATGCCGCTTGCGTCTCCGCAAGTCCAAACCGTCTCATCTATCAACAAGCTCAAAGAAGAAGATGCAAACGGCGATTCATTGTTTGAATTTTAATAGGAAAGTAGAGGACCTGATATGAAGTTTTTCTTAATTGCAGGCGCAGTCAATGCGATGCTGTCTGTTGCACTTGGAGCCTTTGGAGCGCATTTGCTCGAAGGGCGTGTTGCAGATAAATATTTGGACACATGGCAGACAGCCGTACAATATCAAATGTTCCATTCCATCGGCTTGATCGCCATTGCGATCTTAATGAGTTCATCGTTGATCGGCAGCCTGGGTTCATTAAACTGGGCCGGTTATTTGATGCTTGCCGGGATCATCATCTTCTCAGGCAGCCTATACGTCTTAAGCTTGACTGGCATTAGCATTTTAGGTGCTATTACGCCAATCGGCGGTGTGGCTTTTATTGCAGCCTGGATCCTCGTGATTGTAGCAGCTGCGAAAGCATTATAATAGTCGGACGAAAAAAAGCTGCCCGCGGGCAGCTTTTTTTATTGGTTCAGCAAATTTTTCAATTTTTCCGGATTATCCACTTTTAAGGCGATTTGCGAAACTTCTTTCGTGCGGCCATAGAATAGTGTCGCTTTTTGAGGCGTCTTGAAATCGATGACCAGTTGAGGTTCACCGGTTTCGATGTCGTTTGCGATAAATTCCAAGCTGCCTTTTTCAGGTTTTTCGCCCCACCGGATGGACTCGATGGAATCCAGGCGAAAAGTAAGCCGTTTGCTCAACCCAAGAGACAAGTGGACGGAACCGTCTTTGACCGTCAGCGGATTTAAGCGGATAGCCTGGATTTCAGCAAGGAAATAAAATACCGAGTAGATGTTCAGGACGAGCAGAATAATCGAGAGAACCGCCGATTTTTCATGCAGAAACCAATGGATGCCGATCGTTTCAATCACGATTGCGTGGATCAGCATGATATTGAAAGCGATGGCACTGGTGTTTTTATGGAGCGATACGGAATAAGGGTTTTCTGGTGCTTGTTTTTTCCAAGTAAAGAATGCGTAGTACACCATCAAAGCTTCCGAAAGCACAATCGAAACGAGCGGATTGGGTTTAACGACTGCAAATGTCGCAGGGAAAAGAGAGAAAAGCGGGCTTTCTGCCTGGCTTTTAATGGTCCGCAAGATTTTCGGGAAATGATAGAAAAGCAAGAAGATCAATGCAGCTTCTGCCGCTATGGCGATGGCTTCTAATCCGAGCGCTGCATAGACCAGGCCGGAGAATGGTTCAATGTAAGAAGAAGGAATAAGCAGGCGGGCAAGGATCAAGCCCCCGGCGACAAAGCCGATGAATTGCTTGGTTGAAAGCCTGTAAGAAGCGAGCAAAAGAAGCGGTGCCACAAGCGCTAAATCGAGAAGCGAACCGCTGACGACCCGAATTGCTTCTTCTGGAATGATGATAGTGGAAAGAGGGGAACGGTAAAGCAGGAAATTGCTGGTGAGTACGAGTGCGAGTAAAAGTAAAGCCCATTTTGCAAAGTTGGTTTGGCGCATCACAAACATCTAAACACCCCATTTTTCTTTTAGTATAACGCAGTGTTAGTGGACGGTCAGCGCTGTCCTGTGACAGAATTCTGAAAACTTGTATCAGTTAGCGAATTAAGGCATGCGGAAAATATTGCAATCACGCCGGTTTTAATTTTGAGGTGCGAGAAAATTGTTCTGAGGTGCGGAAATATCAATTTGAGGTGCGAAAAAGCAGCATTGGGGTGCGAAAATACCGATCCAGGTGCGTTCACAGCTCAAACACATAAAAAAACCGCCCGAGGGCGGTTTTAAAATTTAAACTTCCAGGAATTTAGCTGTACGTTCAGCATCTAAGCGAGTTCCCACATAGAAAGAACCGAATTCCGCATAGCGCGCGCTGACTTCATCAAAGCGCATTTCGTAGATCAATTTCTTGAATTGGAGAACGTCGTCTGCGAATAACGTAACGCCCCATTCGTAATCGTCAAAGCCGACAGATCCTGAAATGATCTGTTTAACTTTGCCGGCATAGCTGCGGCCGATTTTGCCGTGGGAAAGCATCAATTCTTTGCGTGTGTCCATTGGCAGCATGTACCAGTTGTCGTCGCCTTCGCGGCGTTTATCCATCGGATAGAAGCAGATGTACTGTGAACGTTGAAGTTCAGGATACAAACGCGCACGCACGTGAGGGTTTTGGTATGGATCTTCGTCTGATTTTCCAGCCAAATAGTTGGAAAGTTCAACAACCGATACATACGAATACGCAGGAACGGTATAAGCGATCAATGTCAGCTTATTGTATTCTGTTTCAAGCTCACGCAATTCGTCCATCGTTTCGCGAAGTAGCATCAACATCAAGTCCGCTTTTTGGCCAACGATTGAATACAATGCGTGGGCACCTGTTTTATTTTCATCGGCTTGGTTTACTTTGTCCATAAATGCCTGGAACTCGTCGATCGCGAATTGGCGTTCTTCGTCCGTCAGCATTTTCCATGATACCCAGTCCATCGAACGGAAATCGTGGAGGACGTACCAGCCGTCTAATGTAATTGCAGCTTCATTCATTCTCTAAACACTCCTTTGATCTAAATCTCTCCCATCCAGTTTATCACATCGGCCATTCAAGTTCCTATAAAACAGAAGGCTGTCACCAATTCGTCATTGCTGCACCTGCTTTTCAGCAAGGCAAGAGTCGGGTAGACTGGAGTTAAGCAAATTGCTTTTGAGGAGAATGAATATGAGCTTATTTTCACAACAAACCAATTGGCGTTTCTGGGACCAATCCTTGAGCGCAAAAAAACGTTCGGCGCTGGAATCGTTTGCGGCGGATGATACCTTATGCGAACTGGTCGGCAGCGGGAGAAGTGAGCCGACTGTCCGGACTTGGGTCCATGACGATACGGTAGTGCTTGGCATCCAAGATCACCGTTTGCCGCATGTCGGGGCGGGTATGGAATACTTGGAAGCAAACGGCTACCATCCGATTGTCCGGAATTCCGGCGGTTTGGCCGTGGTTCTCGATGCCGGTGTTTTGAATATTTCACTGGTCGTTTCGGAAAAAGACCATGCCATCGATATTTCGGCTGGCTACGATATGATGCTTGAACTGGTGCAGGCACTGTTTCCGGAAGCGGCGATTGAAGCTTACGAAATCGTCGGCTCGTATTGCCCAGGGTCTTATGACCTCAGCATCGGCGGCAAAAAGTTTGCGGGCATTTCCCAGCGCCGCATCCGAAAAGGCGTCGCCGTGCAAGTCTATCTTTGCGTGGAAGGCTCTGGTGCGGACCGCGCAGAACTGATTCGCGGCTTTTATGAAAAAGGGCTGCAAGGCGAAGACACAAAATTCGATTACCCGGCAATCAAACCGGAAGTGATGGCGTCGCTCAGCGAATTGCTGGATAAAGAAATTACGGTCCAGGAAGTTGTCATAAATTTATACGAATTGATCGGGTCGCCCGCGCCGCGCCCGCTAATGCCTGATGAGACTGAACTTTACGGATTTTATTTGAATCGTGTCGTTGAACGCAACGCGAAAATGCTTCCGGGGCCTCTTGAATGAGGTCCTTTTGCTGGTGTAGAATACCTGTTACGCAGGAAAATTTGGAGGTGGGCTTATGGATTACGCATCGCAAAAATTAGCTGAAGAAAAAGTGTTTAAAGATCCGGTTCACCGATACATACATGTGCGCGACCAAGTAATTTGGGACTTGGTGAGCACGAAGGAATTTCAGCGTCTGCGGCGCATCAAACAGCTTGGCACCTCATATTTAGTCTTCCACGGCGCTGAACATAGCCGTTTTAACCACTCCCTCGGCGTCTACGAAATCGTCCGAAGAATTTCTGACGATATTTTCCACGGCCGCCCCGAATGGGATGAAAGTGAACGGCTTGTCGTTTTATGTGCGGCGCTTCTTCATGATCTTGGACATGGTCCATTTTCACATTCGTTCGAAAAGGTTTTTCAAGTCGACCACGAAGAATTCACTCGTGAAATTTTGCTTGGCGATACTGAAGTCCATCGCGTCCTTAAGAAAGTGGGGGCGGATTTTCCTGCGAAAGTCGCTGAAGTCATTGCCAAAACCTATGGCAATAAACAAGTCGTCTCGCTGATTTCGAGCCAGATTGATGCGGACCGCATGGATTATTTGCAGCGGGATGCGTACTATACGGGAGTTTCCTACGGCCATTTCGATATGGAGCGGATCCTTCGCGTCATGCGTCCGGTGGATGATCAAGTGGTGATCAAATCGAGCGGCATGCATGCTGTTGAAGATTACATCATGAGCCGCTATCAGATGTACTGGCAAGTGTATTTCCACCCGGTTGCCCGAAGCGCCGAAGTGATTTTACGGAAAATCCTCCAACGTGCGAAAGAATTGAGCGAAGGCGGCTATAAATTTGCCCAGCCACCCACGCATTTCCTGTCATTTTTTGACCGCACGTTCACATTGAAGGATTATTTAGCGCTGGATGAAGGCGTCTTGATGACGTATTTCCAATTGTGGATGACGGAACGCGATCCGATTTTAGCGGACTTAAGCGACCGCTTTGTTAATCGGCGCTTGTTCCAATACGTCGACTTCGATCCAGGGAAAGACTACCGGAAGCTTGGGGAACTTGCACAATTGTTCCGAAAAGCCGGAATTGATCCGGATTATTATTTGATTGATGACTCTACGTCCGATTTGCCATATGACTTTTACCGTCCGGGAGAAGAGGAAGAACGCCTTCCGATTCATTTATTGATGCCGTCCGGTGAGATTAAGGAACTGTCCCGCTTGTCCCAAATCGTTGATGCGATATCCGGGAAGCGGCGCACAGACTATAAATTGTATTTTCCAGCTGAGCTATTGATCGATGGCAAGAAAAAAGCCATCAAGCAGCAAATACTGGAAATGTTAAGAGAAGGGGGAATTTAGTTGCTCCAGGAACATGCGAAAATTGTGGATTTTATTGCTGCAGCGGACGGGATTACAGGACGCAAAAAGATGCAGAAGATGATTTACATCTTAAAGAAGATGGGCGTTCCTTTTCAGGAAAAATACGAATTCCATATTTATGGGCCGTATTCAGAAGAGTTGACGGCCCGCGTAGAAGAACTTTGCGATATGGGGTTTTTGTCGGAGGAATTGGAAGACAAAGGTTCTTACGTCCAATATAAATACAGCGTCACAAAAGAAGGCGGAGATTTCCGGAATACCTTGAAAGAATCGGTGCTGGAAGATTCGGCTTATGCCGCAAAGCTTAATGAAAAGAGCGGCCGCTTTTTGGAATTGACCGCGACGCTTTTGTACTTTGACCAGCTGGAACGAAGCGAACAAATCGAAAAACTCCATGTTGTTAAAGGGAAGCTAAACTTTACAGAGGAAGAAATCGAAGAGGCGTTTGCTTTTATAGAAGAATTGAGTGCATTAAAAAAACTCCCGTAACGGGAGTTTTTTTATCCAAATGAATGGGTTTTTTATTGTCTATACTCCAGCGCCCAGCCCCTCGAGTCGCTTCAGCCTTTCCAGCAATGGCAAAGAACGCCATTACCGGCAAGGCTTCCAGCGCTTGTCGGAGGCCCGCAGGATGCGGGTCAGCTAACCGTTGCGACAGGAAGTCGCGCATTTAGGTTAGCTTCAGTTAGTGAACGCTTCCACTTTTCTAAATATCAGAAAATAATTTTCCTTTAACGCCGTAATCGGTTTTCTTCATGTCTTCGATGAAGACGACTACGTTTTCGACTGGAGCGCCAGTCGTTTCAGAGACAGCTTCAGTTACTTTTTCGACGAGTGCGCGCTTTTGGTCTTCTGTGCGGCCTTCGAGCATTTTCACAGTTACGTATGGCATAATGGACACAGCTCCTTTTTTAGGGATATTCTTATCATATCAGAACGGAGGGAATGTACACATGGCAAACGAAGAAAAACCAAAACAAAAAGTAGGATTTACCATTATAAAGAACGACCCGACGGATGGCCATAAAGGCTATGGCATCGGCTCCTTGTCACTCGAAAACGTGTCACCGCTGTTCATCGACATCGAAGAGCAGGAGGCATTTATTGATATCGGTGCTATGCACGCCCGCAGCCAAGTCGAACGCGGCATCAAGTTTACGGTCAACCGCGAAGACTCGGAAGGCGGAAAACCTTACTGGCTTGTGTGGATCACGATCGACTTCAATCCGGAAGGCCCTTATTACGCTGGCGTGACGGCTTGTGAAATGGTTGTGAACCGGGAAAAACGCCGAGGCTATAAGATATTAGCCGATCATGTGAACCTCATGGATAAATCGATGAAACGCAAGATTATCGTCGAGCAGATGGACGAAAGTTCGAAAAAAGTCTTGGCTGAATACTTGAGAAGCCACAATCCCGAAATGTGGGAGCGCAGCGAAGATCAGTTGAAACAAGATTTAAACGCATAAAAGCTAAAAATATTTGTACGATTTGTGACATTTGCAATTGCTTCCAACAGGCGGTTGAAGTTGTTTAAAAAAGGCAGTACACTATAACTACAGCTTTTAAATAGAAAGCTAGGACACCTGATTGCGGACAAGTGACGTGAGCCATTGCGAGAAAACCCAAGCCCAATGCCTCATGTCTCTTTCTTCGCGCCGTCAGGCATAAAAAGGTTTTCTGTACAGGGAAAAGTTCTCTGCGCAGAAAACCTTTTTATTTTGGGGATAATTGGATGGGATTCGGGTAAAGAAGACTGTGCAAATAATGATTGCACTTTCGTTGAAAAGATTTATACTTTTTTAAGTAGATTTTAATCTGAAAGTTAAAGGAGTTTGATTATAAATGGCAGGATTCTGGTATACAGAAAAACAGACCGAGAATTTCGGGATCACAATGAAAATCAACAAGACGCTTCATACGGAGCAAACGGATTTCCAATATTTAGAAATGGCTGAAACGGCGGAATGGGGAAATATGCTTTTCCTCGACGGCATGGTCATGACTTCTGAAAAAGATGAATTCGTCTACCATGAAATGGTGGCACATGTTCCATTGTTCACGCACCCGAACCCGGAGAACGTGTTGGTTGTAGGCGGCGGAGACGGCGGCGTTATCCGTGAAGTGCTGAAACACCCTTCTGTTAAAAAAGCGACGCTTGTCGACATTGACGGAAAAGTGATCGAGTACTCGAAAAAATTCCTGCCATCTATTGCGTCAGGCCTTGAAGATTCACGTGTAGACGTCATCGTTGGCGATGGCTTCATGCACATTGCGGAATCTGAAAATAAATACGATGTGATCATGGTGGATTCGACGGAACCGGTCGGCCCAGCTGTGAATTTATTCACAAAAGGCTTTTACGCTGGCATTTCACGCGCATTGAAAGAAGACGGCATTTTCGTCGCCCAATCAGACAACCCGTGGTTCAAAGCGGATTTGATCACGCAAGTCCAAAAAGACGTGAAGGAAATCTTCCCGATCACGAAATTGTACTTGGCGAACATCCCGACGTACCCATCAGGCCTTTGGGCGTTTACAATCGGTTCGAAGAAATACGATCCGACAGCTGTTCCAGCTGAACGCTTCCATGACATCGAAACTAAGTATTACACGAAAGAATTGCATAACGCGGCATTCGTCTTGCCGAAATTCGTGAAAGATATGGCAGGCGAATAAGATGCGCTTCGACGAGACGTATTCTGGAAAAGTATTTATCAAAAGCCATCCGAATTATGAAGAATCGAAAGCGGTCCTTTACGGAATGCCGATGGACTGGACAGTCAGCTACCGTCCCGGTTCCCGGTTTGGCCCGAACAAAATCCGTGAAGTGTCGATCGGCCTGGAAGAGTATAGCCCTTACCTGGACCGTGAACTGGATGACGTGAAATTTTTCGATGCCGGCGATATCCCATTGCCATTCGGCAACCCGGAAAAATCGCTGCTTGAAATCGAAACGTATATCCATACCTTATTGGCTGACAATAAAATCCCAATCGGCATGGGCGGCGAACATCTAGTATCGCTTCCGGTGATGAAAGCAGTGGCCAGCAAATACGATGATTTAGCGATCATCCATTTTGATGCGCACACCGATCTTCGCGAAAACTACGAAGGCGAAGAATATTCGCATTCGACGCCGATCCGCAAAATCGCAGATCATATCGGACCGAAAAACGTTTATTCGTTCGGCATCCGGTCAGGCATGAAAGAAGAATTCCAGTGGGCAAAAGAAAACGGCATGCACATTTCCATGTTCGAAGTATTGGAACCATTAAAAGAAGTGTTGCCGACACTTTCCGGACGCCCAGTTTATGTGACAATTGACATCGACGTCCTGGACCCGGCGCATGCACCGGGTACTGGAACCGTTGACGCAGGCGGCATCACTTCCCGCGAACTGCTCGCATCGATCCACGCCATCGCCGCTTCAGGCGTCAATGTCGTCGGTTTCGATTTGGTGGAAGTGTCTCCGGTTTACGACCACTCCGACCAAACAGCCAACACCGCCAGCAAATTGCTGCGCGAAATGATTTTAGGCTGGGTGAAATAAAGAAAAGCGGAAACGGCCCGTTAGCCTCGAAAGGCATAAGACGAATCAGCGAAGCGGCGTTCTTTGCCGCACAGCTGGTTTGGCTTATGACCCGAGGGGCTGGCCGTTGGAGTCTGGACAATAAGAAAAGCGTAGCCGCCTCGACAGCCGCGACAAGCGCTGGAAGTCAGAGCGGGAATGGCGTTCTTCAGCCATTGCTGATATGACTGAAGCGACCTCGAGCGGCTAGGCGGCGAAGCTGGACAATAAGAAAAGCGGAAACGGCCGTGTAGCCGTGACAAGCTTAAGGCGGATTGCCGAAGCGGCGCTTTTTGCCGCACAGGCGAGACGACTTAAGACCTCGAGGGGCTGGCCGTTGGAGCTAGACAATAAGAAAAGCGGAAACGGCCGTGTAGCCGTGACAAGCTTAAGACGGATTGCCGAAGCGGCGCTTTTTGCCGCACAGGCGAGACGACTTAAGACCTCGAGGGGCTGGCCGTTGGAGCTAGACAATAAGAAAAGTGGAAACGGCCTGGAAATCTCCAGGCCGTTTTTTATTTCGGCAACTTTTCGGACGGCGGAATGCAGATTCTTGGTGAATGATCATAAAATGGCGAAAGTCGCTCATAAAAACACAAAACTCGCTCGTAAGACCTGCAAAATAGAATCTTTCAAAAAGAAACGGTAAGATGAGAGAGAAAATATTGAAAGAGGTGCTGACGATGGAATTATATAAGTGGACTGGACCGCGCGACCAGGGGGTATCGATCCTTGCGTCCTCGCCGAATTCGCGATTGATTTATTTGGTGGACGGCGAAGAGGCAACGGTATTGTTTGAAGCGGAAGATGGCACATCGGCGCAAGGGTTTGAAGCATTTCAGATCTTGAACGCAGTCGGTGATATCAATGACGGCTTTTATGCGGTCTTCAACAACATTCCGGTAACTGAGGAAGGACGCGAGCTGTTTGAAGCGCGCTTTCAAAATCGCGCCGGCAAAGTGGAAGAAGAGCCGGGGTTTGCGGCGATCCGGGTACTTCGACCGCTAAATTCGGATACGTATATCATTTTGACTTTGTGGAAAGATGAAGAATCGTTTACAAACTGGCAGCAGTCCCAAGCCTATAGCCATGCCCACGCGAAACGCGGCACAGCAGAAGGCATTGATAAGCGCCCGAATGTTTTTCCGCGCCCTTCTTTCGTTAAAACGTATACGCGATAAATGGCTCCAAGTGGCGCGCAGCATGGCTGTGCGCCATTTTTTTATGCGGTGCCGCGAGCTATCCCAAACTTAATTGAAAAACCAGTGCAAAACAGGCTATAATATAAAGGTTATCAATCGACAGGAAGGCGGAAGCATTTTGAAGAAATTCGTGAAAATCAAACTGATAACTAAAATCCGCCAACCGGATGTTGAAGAGCAAGTGTTGGAAATGCGGTCGGAAGGCACAATGACGGTTAAAAATAACCGGCTTTATTTGCAATATGAAGAGCAGCTTGAAGAGCTCAGCATCCGAACCACAGTGAAGATCAGCGATGATGAAGCAGTAATCATGAGAAGCGGAGGCTTGCAGATGCGCCTGCCGTTTTTATTACATAAAGAGCAAACGGGGAATTTAACGAACGAACAGGGGTCTTTTATGCTGACGACGAAAGCGCACGAATTGTCAGCAAGCGATACGCGTTTCAAAGTTCGATACGATCTGGCAATGGGCTCGTCCCATGTCGGGGAATACGAAATGGAAATACAATTTACGGAGGGTAAATCATGAATGCAGTAGAAAAAGTTCAACAGGCCATCAAATTGGCCATCAGTGAAGCGGTTCAAAAAGCCGAATTAACAACCGAACCAATGGAAATCCATTTAGAATCTCCAAAAGACAAAGCGAATGGTGATTATGCAACGAATATCGCCATGCAATTGACGCGCATCGCTAAAAAAGCACCGCGTGCGATTGCGGAAGCGATTGTGGAAAACCTGGATAAAGAATCAGCGAATATTGAAAAAGTGGAAATTGCAGGACCCGGCTTTATCAATATCACGATTAAGAAAGACTATTTACTGGATGTCGTCAAAACCGTATTGGAGCAGAAGGAAGATTACGGCCGCACCAATTCCGGCGCAGGCGAACGCATTCAAGTCGAGTTCGTTTCAGCAAACCCGACTGGCGACTTGCATCTTGGCCATGCCCGCGGTTCATCTGTCGGCGATTCGCTTTGCAATGTACTGGACCTTGCAGGCTATGACGTTTCACGTGAATATTACATCAACGATGCCGGAAACCAAATCAACAATTTGGCGCTTTCGATCGAAGCCCGTTATTTTGAGGCATTAGGAAAAGGCGACAGCATGCCGGAAGACGGCTATCGCGGACAAGACATCAAAGATATCGCGGAAGATCTTGTAAAAGAACACGGCGATAAATTTGTTGCGATGACGCACGAAGAGCGTTTTGAAGCTTTCCGCAAACACGGCTTGAAAGTGGAATTGGCGAAGCTTCAGAAAGACCTTGCGGATTTCCGCGTGGAATTCGATGTGTGGTATCCGGAATCATCCCTTTATGAAAATGGCAAAATCGATAAAGCATTAGCAAAACTTCGCGAAAATGGCCATGTCTATGAAGAAGACGGTGCTACATGGTTCCGTTCAACGGCATTCGGAGACGATAAAGACCGCGTATTGATCAAGAACGACGGATCTTACACGTATTTGACTCCAGATATCGCTTACCATGAAGATAAATTGCAGCGTGGATTTGATAAATTGATCAATATTTGGGGCGCTGACCACCATGGCTATATTCCGCGTATGAAAGCGGCAATCGAAGCGCTTGGCTACGACCGCGACACGTTGGAAGTGAACATCGTGCAGATGGTCCAGCTTTACAAAGACGGCGAGAAGATGAAGATGAGCAAACGTACCGGCAAAGCGGTAACTATGCGTGAATTGGTTGAGCTGGTCGGCTTAGACGCAGTCCGTTACTTCTTCGCGATGCGCTCAGGCGATTCGCATATGGACTTCGATTTGGATTTGGCCGTTTCCCAGTCCAACGAAAATCCGGTTTACTATTCGCAATATGCACATGCCCGCATCTGTTCGATTGTGCGCCAGGCAGAAGAGCAAGGTTTCACAGCTTCAACTGACCATCTGGAATTATTGTCATCAGAAAAAGAAGTGGATGTCTTGAAGAAAATCGGCGATTTCCCGAAAGTGGTTGCCGATGCCGCAAAGCTGCGTGCACCGCACCGCATCACGACGTACATCCAAGATCTTGCTTCGAACTTCCACAGCTTCTATAATGCCAATAAAGTATTGGATGTGACGAATGAAGATTTGACGCGTGCACGTCTGGCATTAATTACAGCAGTTAGAACGACGATTGCGAATGCGTTAAAAGTGATCGGCGTTTCTGCACCGGATAAAATGTAAACTTTCTGTTTTTAAACTGAATATGTATAATGAAAATGAATCAATTGAATAGTTGAAATCATAAAGGTGCCTATGTGTAACAGCATAAGTTAAAAGGGAAGCCGGTTCGAATCCGGCGCGGTCCCGCCACTGTAAGTGTGAGCAATCTGTTGATGCCACTGGAGCAAGACTCCGGGAAGGAACAGAAAGCGCCGAGCACGAGCCAGGAGACCTGCCTTTATGAAACGCCCCATAAGCCTGCGAGGACCGGCTGGATGCATAGTTTTATTATGCCGTCCTTTCATCCCTCCGCAGTTTTATGCGGAGGGATTTTTTATTTCGAACGCAATAATACCAACAAGAGAAAAGGGGATACAGCAATGAAGAAGTTTTGGAAGTTTGGAATGAGTGCGGGTATGGCGGCTTTGCTGCTGGCAGGCTGCGGGGAAGAGGCGGCACCGGCAGAAGAACAGGACATAGAAACACCGGCAGAACCGCCCAAAGAGGTGGTAGAAGTTGAATTCCCGGTGACTTTGACGGATGCTGTCGGCGAAGAAGTGGTGATTGAAGAAGAGCCGGATGCGATTGTCTCGATGGTGCCTTCTAATACGGAAATCGCTTATGAACTGGGATTGAGTGAAAAAATGGTCGGGGTTTCCGATTTTGATAATTATCCGGAAGAAGCGGCAAGCGTTGAGAAAATTGGCGGACAGGAATTCAATGTGGAAAAAATCATCAGCCTGCAGCCCGATATCGTATTAGCGCATGAATCGAATTTAGGAATCGGAGACGCGGGGTTGCAGCAGCTTCGAGATGCTGGCCTAGATGTATTTGTAGTTGAAGAAGCGGCCACTTTCGATGAAGTTTTTGAAACGATGACCATCATCGGCCAAGCGACCGGCACCATGGAAGAAGCGGATGCGCAAATTTCAGAGATGGAAGCGCAATTGGACGAAATCGAAGAAATGTCTGCAGAAGTAAAAGAACCGAAAAAAGTATTTGTCGAAGTGGGAAGTACGCCGGAAATCTATACGACCGGAACGGACACGTTCATAGACGAAATGCTGTCAACGATCAATGCTGAAAACATCGCCGGCGATCAGGAAGGATGGGTCAGCATGGATCCGGAAGCGATCGTCAGCAGCAATCCGGACGTAATTGTTACTACTGAAGGAGCATACGTACCAAATGCGGTCGAGCTCATCATGGGACGCAATGGTTTTGCTGAAATCACGGCAGTACAAGACGAGGCGGTTTATAACCTCGACTCGGACAAATTGACACGCCAAGGCCCACGAGTGATAGAAGGATTGCTGGAGCTTGCACGAGCAGTATATCCAGAGGTATACGGTGAATAAAAACCTGATCGCCTACACGATATCCCTCATTTTATTGGCGGGAGCTGTAGTGTTGGGTGTAACGGTCGGCACGGTAACGATTTCGCCGCGGGTGCTATGGAATCCATCTTCGGATGAAACAGCAGCTAATATCCTTTGGAATATTCGGATGCCGCGTGTGGTTTTGGCAGGCCTTGTCGGAGCGGCGCTGGCCATTGCGGGGGCAGCTTTTCAAGGGCTGTTGAAAAATCCATTGGCCGATCCTTACACGTTAGGAGTGTCTTCCGGCGCCTCAGTAGGTGCCGTAACGACGCTCTTTTTCGGCATTACCATTCCTTTTTTAGGAATTTTCACCTTACCGGTCATCAGTATGGCGGGCGCGCTGGCCACGATGTTGGCTGTCATGGCATTTGCCAAATTAGTGGACCGTTCGATGAAGATGGAAACGGTGATTTTGACTGGAATCATTTTCAGCTCTTTTCTCGGCTCGGTCATTTCTCTGATGATTGCTTTGACGGGGGAAGAGCTGCGCCAGATTATCGGCTGGCTTCTTGGTTCAGTTTCCATGCGCGGTTGGCCTTATGTGCAGATGGCGCTGCCGTTTCTCTTAATCGGATCGTTTCTGTTATGGCTGAACCGCAGAGAGTTGAACGCCATGCTATTTGGGGAAGAACGGGCACAGCATCTCGGCGTCAATATCAAAAGGAGCAAAATGATGATTTTGGTCAGCGGTTCGGTTCTGACTGGTGCAGCCGTTGCCGTTTCCGGAACGATTGGATTTGTCGGGCTCGTGGTTCCGCATATGGTTCGCTTGCTGTGGGGATCGGACCATCGCCATGTGCTGCCGCTGTCCTTTATCAACGGAGCCGCATTGCTGATCGTCTGTGACTTAGTTTCACGTACGATCATTTCGCCGACGGAACTTCCGATTGGCGTGATCACAGCCTTTATCGGTGCACCGGTCTTTGCTTTTATCTTTTTCCGCCAACGCAAAGGAGTGGCATAATATGTTGAAAATAAACAACTTAAGCGGCGGATATGGGGATCGGAATATTGTCCAGAACGTCTCTTTTTCCGTAGCGAAAGGAACCATGCTCGGCATTTTAGGTCCGAACGGCAGCGGCAAATCGACCTTAATGAAGTTGATCAGCGGGGTATTGCCGGCAACTGCCGGGACAGTCGAAATCGGCGGCAAAGAAATTGGCGCATTCCAAGCAAAAGAATTAGCGAGAGAGATGGCTGTTTTGCCGCAGCTTCACGCCCATGCTTTTGCCCATACGGTCCGTGAAACGATTTCGCTTGGCCGCTACCCGCATCAAAGCGGCTGGTTTTCTTCCTGGTCAGCGGAAGATGAAAGCGAAGTGCAAGAAGCGATGCGCCTGATGAATATCGGCCAGTATGAAAAGACGCAAATTGACCAGCTGTCAGGCGGAGAACAACAGCGTGTTTTTGTGGCGCAAGCTCTAGCCCAAAATGCCCGCGTTCTATTATTAGACGAACCAACCAATCATTTGGACATTAACCACCAAAAGGAATTATTAGACACGATTAAAAAACAGGCAATCGAAAAAAATCTGACAATCGTTTCGATTTTCCATGACATCAATATTGCCTCCATGTATTGCGACCAGCTCTTGCTATTGGATCAAGGGCAGATTGTCCGCATGGGCGAACCGCACGAAGTTGTGCGGGAACAAGATATCGAAGCGGTTTACCATACACGCGTCAGCAATCATCCCCATCCAGAGCTTCCAAAGCCGCAGATTACTTTACTGCCTGGGGTGGAACGCAAAACAGCCGCTGTTAAAATAGCAGCAGCCGATTTTCTGGTTTCTCCTGAAATGGTCGTCTACCAAAGTGAAATGCCTTTGAAAACCGTTTCTTCCGCGGTGATTAATGCGGGAGCGGGCTGGTTCCGTACCTTTATCAACCGCCACGTGGATATGGATTATAATATCGACGACAGTGTCCAGGAAATGACCGGTTTCATTGAGAGCAAAGGCTATAAGCCGACAGAAACAGTCGGGATGATGACGGCTGTCCGAACAGAACATGCGGTTGTGAAAGAATATCAGGGAGATTTCGGATCGGTTGTCATTGCCGTGACTGCAGGTGTCGGAAATGCCGTCGATGTCTCAAGGGCGGTTGACCGGGAAATTGGCGTCGGCACCATCAATACGTGGATTATGGTCAATGGCCATTTATCGGATGAAGCGTTTATCCAGGCGATGATAACAGCGACAGAAGCCAAGACGAAAGCGCTTCATCAAGAAGAGGTAAAAGATCCATTGACGGGCACGATCGCTACCGGAACATCTACAGACAGCTGCCTCGTCTCTGCTACTCAGCAAGGCGAATACTTGCCTTATGCCGGGCCGATTACGGAACTGGGCAAATTGATCGGTACGGGTGTATTTGAATGTACGTTGGAAGCGCTTGAATCCTACCGGCAGGCGAAACGGCAATGACGGCGCATGTCTTAGCCATTGCCCTTGGTATTTTAATCGACCGAATCATCGGAGATCCCGAGAATTGGCCGCATCCGGTTCGCTGGATCGGATCGCTCATTATGAAGCTGACTCGAAAGTTGAACCGTGCGCCACATGCGTTTCGCAATGGTTTCTTGCTAGTCGCTTTAATGGCTGGCGGTGCTTTTGCGATTGCTTATCTGATCGTCAGCTTAGCTTATGAAGTGCACGGAATAGTGGGCTTCTTTGTTGAAGCTGTATTGATCGCGGTAGGACTCGCACAAAAAAGCTTGAAGGAGGCAGCAGAAGAAGTGCATCAGCCGCTTTTGCGGAAGGACTTTTCAAAAGCACGCGAAAAGCTATCCTGGATTGTCGGTCGGGATACCAGGCACTTGAACGAAAGCGAAATCACAAGAGGCGTAGTCGAAACCGTTTCCGAAAATACAAGCGATGGCGTCACGGCTCCTTTGTTTTGGGCGTTCTTGCTGGGTGCACCCGGGCTGTGGATGTATAAAGCGGTCAATACGTGCGACTCGATGGTCGGTTATCAAAACGAGCAGTTTAGCCGATTCGGCTATGCTTCTGCCAAATTGGACGATGTGCTGAATTTTATCCCGAGCCGGATTACGGGAGCGATTATTCTATTGTCTACGCGAAATAAAAGAGGGCTCACCTTACGTCAGCGTTTTGCTGAATGGCTGATCGATGCTCCGAAACATCCAAGTCCGAATAGTGGCTGGCTAGAAGCTGCGACTGCCATCCAGCTTGGCATCGAACTAGGCGGCATCAATACTTACAAAGGGGTCCAATCCGTTCGTGCGCGAATGGGGACGCCAATTTTTAAACTGGAAGCACATCATATTAAAGAAACAGTGGCGCATATGCATCTAGCTGTCTTTTGGTTTTACATTTTATTTGCAGGAGGAGCGATGATTTTTGAAATTGCCTGACCATGGAGCAAATCCACACCGGCTTTACCAGCAATTGAATATCGAATGTCCGGAGCGGATTTTGGATTTCAGTGAAAATGTCCATCCATTTGGTCCGCCAGAATTCATCCGGAACTCTTGGCATTCCATGCATGGATTGATTGAACGTTATCCGGATCCGGAAGGTGAACCTTTTCGGAGCGCCGCTGCCAGTTTCCATGGGGTTTCAACTGAACAAGTGATTACAGGAAACGGTGCTGCTGAAATTTTTACATGGTTAGCACGCCGGTATCAGAAAAAGAAAGTGGTGCTTATTGAACCGGCTTTTTCCGAATACCGAAAAACACTGGAAGCGGAAGAAGCCCAAATCATAAGCGTCCAATTGACGGAGGAAAATGACTGGCAGCTTGATATCGAATTATTGGCATCTTCTCTTGCTGGCTGTGCCGCTGTCTATATCTGCAACCCGCATAACCCGACAGGCCTTCTGATTAAACAGCCGCAGATGGAATCTATTGCTGAAGCATGCAAGAAGGCGGGATGTGAATTGGTGATCGATGAAGCCTTCATCGATTTTGCGGGAGAAGCTTTTTCATTTATTCCGCGCCAATCGTCTTACCCTAAAACCATCGTCGTCCGGTCGATGACAAAAATGTACGCGATTGCCGGACTCCGGCTCGGTTATGCAATTGGCACCCCGGAAATCATGCAGGCGCTAAAACAAGGAGCGGCGCATTGGAATGTCAACGCCATTTCCGCTCAAATCGGAGCCGAATGTTTTAAGGAACAGATTTACAGGGAGCGAGTAATTGCTTCGGCGAATGAAGAACGGGAGCGCATGGCAGCCTTTTTAAAAGGCGTTCAATGCAAGGTGAGTGCATCCGCAGTAAATTTCTTATCTTTCAAACTGCCGGAAGAAAAAGATTCCTGCCGGTTTTTCATCGATTTTCTTGAGCAAGGCTTTGTTCTTCGGCATACCAAATCGTTCCGGGGAATGGATGGCGAATGGTTTCGCATCGGCATGAAGACACCTGCGCAAATGGATCAATTGCAGGAGGCGATCGGCAGATGGCTAATGGACAATTGATCTTTGTGAGCGGAGGTGTCCGCAGCGGGAAAAGTGCGTGGGCTGAACGGAGAATTCAAGGGTCAGCTGGGACTCGCAAAGTTTATTTGGCGAGCGGGCAAGCGCATGACCCGGAAATGGTGCAGCGAATTCATCGCCACCAGGAGGACCGGAAAGAACAAGATTGGATCACCATCGAACAGCCTTTGCATTTGGAAAAGGCGCTTCCATTTATAGAAGACGGCGACGCGGTCTTATGGGATTGCGCCACCACCTGGCTCGCCAATGAATTATACGAAGGCTGGGAAAAAGGGGCTTCGTGTGCCGGACAGCCAGGATGTATGGAGCAAAAATGGGCCAATTTGAAGAACACGATCCACAGTTTGCAGTGCCGGACAAAACTGCTGGTTATTGTCTCGAATGAAGTGTTGGATGATTTCGTCCGGGACGATACGTATCAGCGCTGGCTCGGGAGAATCCATATTTGGATCGCTGCACAAGCAGACGAAGCTTATGAAATGGAAAATGGCATGGCCCAAAAAAGGAAGTGATGAAAAGATGCGCCATGTAGTGAATGGAATTGCACTGGCTTTTCAGTTTTTCTCTGCCATTCCGGTTAAAAAGGAATTGCCGATGGAGAGAAAAGACATCACCGCAATGTATGCGGCTCTGCCTTTTCTGGGATTGTTTTTTGGCAGTGCAGCAGCAATTACGGCGCTCGTATTCAGGGATTTCACAGAACTCAGCTCATTAATTGCCGCATTCTTCATCACGGTTCTCTTCGTTATTTTAACAGGCGGCTTGCATTTGGACGGTTTGGCGGATGTCGGAGATGCCTATTTCTCTTATCGGGACCGGAAAAAGCGGCTTGAAATCATGGCCGACCCCCGTATCGGTGCATTCGGGACGATGGTGCTGCTATTTGCAGTAATCGGGAAAATCCTTATTATTTCGGAAATTATTTACCAGGTTTCACTCATTGCAGTTTTATTCCTCCCATTCCTGTCCCGAACGGGTCTTCTGCTGCTGTTCAATACGCTTGGCAGTGCAAAAGAAGAGGGCCTTGCATTCTTTTTTCAGAATAAAGCGAATAAAAAAAGTTTGCTTGCAGCATCGGCCCTATATTTAGCAATCGCATTAAGCGGGATGGTCATCTTGCTTGGCTGGAAAATAGCTATTGCTTTATCTCTCGCCTTTGCCATTTCTTTAGGGCTTTACCGGAATTGGTGCAAGCGCCATTTCGGAGGGGCGACGGGAGACTTGTTTGGAGCTTATATAGAAGGGACGGAATGGCTATTATGGGCAATTCTTTTATTCTTCATCTGATCCGGCATGCACCGACCGCAGGAAACCAGGCGAAACAATATATCGGCTGGACTGATGAAGCGGTGTTGCCGTTTAAAGCAGAACCCAATTCTTCGCAGACATCCGTTTGGGGAAGTGATCTGAAAAGATGCAAGCAAACGGCAGCCCTTCTTTTTCCAAATGCGAGTTATCACCCGTCGCCGCTTTGGCGCGAATGCCATTTCGGCGATTGGGAGCAGAAAACCTATGCAGAACTCGAAAACGACGAATTGTATCGGAACTGGATTGACGATCCGCTAAACTTGGCACCTCCTAATGGAGAAAACTTGCAGCAGCTAGCGAAACGGATTGAAAAGGCGTTAAAATTTTTGCCGGAAGGCGATGAATTCACCATTTTGACGCACGGAGGACCCATTCGATATATATTGGCGAGAGCAATGGGACAGCCGTTCCAACAGCAAACTGCGCAGCACGGGCGCCAAATTACGTTGGAATGGAAAAACCGGAAAGCCATGGAGGAGGGGGAATTATGCACATCGTTTTCGGCGGTGCCTTTAATGGCAAACGTGAATACGTAAAAAAACGTTTTGCTGGCCAGGAAGTGGAATGGTTGGAAAGCGAACTTCCAAAAGGTTCGGTTGTATTTTCAACAATAGTGGTCGCTGGAATTGAGCACCGCATCAAAATCCAATTGGGCAATGGGATTTCCGAATTCCAAATTCGTGAAGAAATCCAACAGATGCTGTCTACGTACAAAAATTATAAGCTGATTTGGGTATTAACCGAAATGAACCGGGGAATCGTACCGATCGATCCGCTCGAACGCGAACTGCGCGATGTGCTCGGCAGGATCTATCAATTTTTATTCTCCGAAGCGACTGAAATTACACGAATCTGGTACGGCATACCACAAAACTTAAAAGGCGGGGATGAAAGATGAAAATCTACACAAAAACAGGCGACAAAGGGCAGACGGGTTTAATCGGGGCGCGGGCGGATAAAGATGCACCACGCGTTGAAGCTTATGGAACGATTGATGAAGTCAATTCGTTTATCGGCAAAGCAATGACAGAGTTGGATGCAGAAAAGTACGCCGACTTGTTGGCTGATCTGGAAGCCATCCAAAACGAATTGTTTGATTGCGGCGGGGATCTTGCAGATGTCCGGAAAGAGCCGAATTACAAAATGACCGAACAGCCGGTGGAAGTGTTGGAATCACGCATTGATGATTTGATGGAAGAGCCGCCGCTTCTCGAGCGTTTCATTTTGCCGGGCGGATCGCCGGCTGCAGCCACTTTGCACATCGCACGGACAATCACACGCCGGGCAGAAAGGCAAACAGTGACTTTGATGAAATCAGGGGAAGAATTTCCATCGGTCGTGCAGCGCTATTTGAACCGCTTGTCCGATTACTTGTTTGCAGCAGCCCGTGTGGTGAATTCGCGTGCAGGAGTGCCGGATAACGAATACGTCAGAAGTGCAAAAGTTTTCAAAAACGGCGGCCGTGCGAAAAAGCAGGATTAATATGAAGACAAAGACGCTTGCCCTCACTGCTATATTTATCAGTTTATCTGCAATCGGCGGCTTATTGAAAATTCCAGTCGGCATCGCTTCTATTGCACTCGATTCCATGCCGGCGTTAATTGCCGCCTTATTTTTGTCAGCCCCGCTTGCTGGGACAGTGGCTGCGGCCGGCCATTTACTATCTGCGATGCTCGGCGGTTTTCCGCTCGGTCCATTTCACTTTCTGATCGCGTTTGAAATGTTTGCGGTTGTTTGGCTGTTTGCGAAGATGAGTGAACATAGGTGGAATAAATTGAGATGGCCGGCGTTTGTTATAGGGAATGGAATCATCGCCGCCATCCCGTTCTATTTTTTATTGTCTCCCGCATTTTTCTATGCTTCTGTTCCAGGACTCTTGCTTGCGGCAGCGATTAACGCCGGCGTTGCCGCAGTCGTTATGCCCTTCATGTTCCGAGTTGGCGAGAAGGTGAGCTGATGCGAAACGGGATCGAACTGGATGGCTGGGTGATTACATCTGATAACTCAGCGGGAATCGGCGGCAAGGAGTTGGATGAAGTCAATGCACCGGACCAGCTAACTGCAAAATTTGCAGCCCGTGTTGCATTGCTTGAACAATGGGCGGCCGGAAGTGAACCGGAAGCTGTACTCGTCCACAATTTCAGCGGGGATGCGCAATGGGCTTCCTATAAGGCTGGCATCGAAGAAATTTTTCGAGAAGCAGATATGGACGTGCCGCAAATCGGTGGAAGTTCCGAGACGAATATGGCGACGCTGCAATCCGGCATTGCGGTGACGATGCTTGGCCGGCAGCAGCGTCACTTCGTTTCGGAAGGACTGCAATGGTATGTCTACGGGAAGCCGCTCGTCGGTGAAGCTGTACTTGCACAAAAAGAAGCGGTTGCGGATTTGAAGAAAATCCGCGCAGCCATCCAAAGCGGACTCGTCAAAAGGATTTGGCCAATTGGCTCCAAAGGCATTGAAGCAGAAGCCCGGCAGTTATTCGGTGCAACTGCAGCCGTTTCTGCAGCTGTTCAATTGGATGTATCCGCTGGTCCGGCCTGCTGCGTACTGCTCGGTTTAGAAACAGAGCGGACAAAGGAAGCCGCTCTGTTTTTCGGTAAATTTTTTGAACCATTGATTGTAGAACGGGAAGAAGGCAGCGTTTAAGACGCTGCTTTTTTCTATGGGCAATAATTCGGCCCCAAGGTTCACGTGCAGCAATTTCGAAATTTAAATATCTGGCACAATCCTGGATCCCTTGATATCAAGCCGATGAGAGCGATTCCAGAAAAAGCTTTTATTCAACTGGAGCCTGTGTATAATAAAAAGATGAAACCCCTTTCAAATAACAGTTGACTGAATGCTCATTCATATTTTAAACTAGACTTAGCATCGACATTTAAAAAGGGTTCACGTACACTTTGCTTAAGGAATTTTTGGAATTTACACATAAAAAAGGGGGATAACATCATGGAGCCATTGCTCATTGCGAACTGGGTCTTCTTCATAGCCATTTTGGGATATGCAGTTTATCTGTTTATTTATTTGCTGAAAACGCGCTACGACTTCATCAAGCTCGGAAAGAAAGTCGAGTTTGAAGAAAATTTCAAAGAGCGTTTGCGCAAAGTCATGGTCAACGTTTTTGGCCAAAAGAAATTGATGAAAGATAAGAAGAGCGGAACGATTCACGTTATGTTCTTTTACGGGTTCTTATTGGTGCAGGCAAGCGCCATCGATTTCATCATTAAAGGGCTTGTGCCTGGAGCACATTTGCCGCTAGGACCGTTATACCCAGCCTTCACATTCTTCCAGGAAATCGTGACATTGACGATTTTGGTTGCAGTGGTTTGGGCGTTCTATAGAAGATACATCGAGAAATTGGTGCGTTTGAAACGCGGATGGAAATCCGGATTAGTGCTGATCTTCATCGGTGGATTGATGGTTTCCGTACTTGTTGGGAACGGTGCCAGCATGATTTGGCTTGGACACGAAACTGCATGGACAGAGCCTGTAGCTTCTGTATTTGCCACTTTGTTCTCAGGACTTCCTGAAACAGCAGCTGCTGCGATTTTCTACGTAATGTGGTGGGCGCATTTATTGTTCCTTCTGACATTCTTAGTTTACGTACCGCAATCAAAGCACGCACATTTAATCTTCGGACCGGTCAATACTTGGTTCCACCGTGTGGACCACGTGGGCCGCTTGAAACCGATCAATTTTGAAGAGATGGAAGACGAAGAAGACGAGGAAGCGATGCCTTCATTTGGCGTCGGCAAAATCACCGACTTCAGCCAATCGCAGATGATCGACTTTTACGCTTGCGTAGAATGTGGGCGCTGTACGAATATGTGTCCAGCAACCGGAACAGGGAAAATGCTGTCTCCGATGGACTTGATTACGAAACTTCGCGACAATTTGACGAATACAGGCGCAGTTATGACACGCCAAAAACCATGGGTTCCGGCACTTGCATTCAACGGAACAAAAGGGAACCAGTTGGCAATGGCTGCCGGTGCTGAAGGGGTTAGCATCGACGAACTTTACAGCCCAAGCTTGATCGGAGACGTTATCACAGAAGAAGAAATCTGGGCATGTACAACTTGCCGTAACTGTGAAGACCAATGTCCGGTTATGAACGAGCACGTGGATAAAATTATCGACCTTCGCCGTTACCTTGTAATGACGGAAGGGAAGATGGACAAAGACGCTCAGCGCGCGATGACAAACATCGAGAAGCAAGGGAATCCTTGGGGCCTTAACCGCAAAGAAAAAGAGAACTGGAGAGATGCACGTCCAGATATCTCAATCCCGACTGTAAAAGAAATGAACAAAGCAGGCGAAGAATTCGAGTTCCTATTCTGGGTAGGTTCGATGGGATCATTCGACAGTCGCTCTCAGAAAATCGCGTTATCGTTTGCCCGTTTGATGAACGAAGCAGGCGTGAAATTCGCGATTCTCGGCAATAAAGAAAAGAACTCCGGCGATACGCCAAGACGTTTAGGAAATGAATTCCTATTCCAGGAACTTGCAACAGCGAACATCAAAGAATTCGAAAAAGCGGAGATCAAGAAAATCGTGACGATCGACCCGCACGCATACAATATCTTCAAAAACGAATATCCGGATTTCGGCTTTAAAGCGGAAGTCTACCACCACACGGAAATGCTGTTTGAACTTGTGCAAGAAGGCAGACTGAAACCGCAATTCCCGGTAAATGAAAAAATCACATTCCATGATTCTTGCTACTTGGGCCGCTATAACGACGTCTACGACGCGCCGCGTGAGATTTTGAAATCGATCGAAGGCGTCGAATTGGTCGAAATGGTCCGGAACCGCCAAGACGGCATGTGCTGTGGAGCCGGCGGCGGATTGATGTGGATGGAAGAAGATGCTGGACACCGCGTCAACGTAGCGCGTACGGAACAAGCGTTGGAAGTAAACCCAACCGTCATCTCATCTGGATGCCCGTACTGCTTGACGATGTTGTCGGATGGAACGAAAGCGAAAGAAGTAGAAGAAACCGTCAGCACTTACGACGTAGCAGAACTTCTGGAAATGGCAGTCATCGGCAGCCAGACACCAGAACTAGAACCGGCAATCGTTCAATAATTATTGCCAAAACAACAAAAATTCTATAAGATAGAATCATAAGCAACAGAAATGAAAGGGAGTCTAACCACTCCCTTTTCTTTTGAACCAAAATCCGAGCGAGCGTTCAGTCAATTTTTCCGCCGCATCACAATGCGGCGGAAAAATTTGCGACGAAGCAGCGAAGCGATGCAGGAGCAAACGGTTTGCCGAAGCTAGCGCAGCGATGCAGGAGCAAACGGTTTGCCGAAGCTAGCGCAGCGATGCAACGCACTTTCATGTTTCGAAGCAGCGAAGTGACGCAGAAACAAACCAATTATCTTCATGTATAACCCAATTTCATTTTCATAAATGAATTTTTTTATACCGCTATGAAACCGTTTACACCTACACGAAGGGGAGGAAAAGAAAATGGCAAAAACAGTGATCATCGAAGGGGCACGGACAGCATTTGGCAAGTTTGGCGGGAATTTAAGTACGCTCACAGCAAGCGAGCTTGGGGCAGCAGCGATCAAAGAAGCGATGGCGCGAGCAGGCATTGAGCCGGAACAAGTACAAGAAGTCATCATGGGCAACGTGCTT
Organism: Planococcus alkaliphilus; assembly: GCF_057031095.1. Classification (NCBI taxonomy): domain Bacteria; kingdom Bacillati; phylum Bacillota; class Bacilli; order Caryophanales; family Caryophanaceae; genus Planococcus; species Planococcus alkaliphilus. The sequence goes on along the minus strand of NZ_CM168060.1, from coordinate 2,931,642 downwards.
CAAGCAGGACAGGGGCAGATCCCTTCCCGCCAGGCAGCTAAAAAAGCGGGGATTCCTTATAACGTCAAATCGGAAACAATCAATAAAGTGTGTGCTTCCGGCATGCGCAGCGTGACACTTGCGGATCAAATCATTCGCTTAGGGGATGAAGAAGTCATCGTGGCAGGCGGCATGGAATCGATGTCCAATGCGCCGTACTATTTGCCGAAAGGCCGATGGGGGCTTCGCATGGGCGATGCTCAAATGATTGACGGGATGGTTCACGACGGATTGTCTTGTTCGTTCCACCCGGACCGCGTGCACATGGGAACATACGGCAACTCGACTGCGGAAGATTTCGGTTTGACGCGTGAAGCGCAAGACGAATGGTCCGTGCGTTCGCATGAACGGGCGATCAAAGCGAAAGACCTTTTTGCCGATGAAATCGCACCGATTGAAATTCCACAGCGTAAAGGCGATTCAATAACAGTTGATTTTGATGAAGCACCACGTGCCAATTCAACGATCGAAGCGCTTGCGAAATTAAAGCCGGCATTCGGAAAAGACGGCACGATTACAGCTGGGAATGCACCAGGAATCAATGACGGTGCCGCAGCATTCGTATTGATGAGCGAAGAACGCGCTCAAAAAGAAGGCAAGAATCCGTTGGCACATATTTTGGCGCATACGGAAGTGGCGATTGAGCCGCACCGTTTCCCGGAAACTCCAGGAATTGTCATCAACGAATTATTGAAGAAAACGGGCAGATCACTAGAGGAAATCGATTTATTCGAAATTAACGAAGCGTTTGCAGCAGTGGCGCTGGCAAGCTCGAAAATTGCTGGGTTGGATGCTGAAAAAGTGAATGTGAACGGCGGGTCGGTTGCGCTTGGACATCCGATCGGAGCAAGCGGAACACGCATCATCCTGACACTCGCGTATGAGTTGAAGCGCCGCGGAGGCGGAATTGGCATCGCAGCTATTTGTTCAGGCGGCGGCCAAGGCGATGCAATCATGATTGAAGTACCGAAACAGGAGGCAAACTGACAATGGCGATTCAAAACGTAATGGTAATCGGTGCCGGCCAAATGGGTTCAGGCATCGCACAGGTTTGTGCACAAGCTGGATTTAACGTGAAACTGAATGATATGAAACAAGAAGCTTATGACCGCGGAATCGGGACGATTACGAAAAACTTATCCCGCAACGTTGAAAAAGGACGCATGACGGAAGATGAGAAAGCAGCGGTTCTCGGCCGCATTACACCATCTCTTGATTTGAAAGATGCCCATGATGCAGATATCGTCATCGAAGCTGCAGTAGAAAATATGGAAATCAAGCACAGCATTTTCAAAACGCTGGATGAAGTGGCGCCGAAGCATGCGATTTTAGCATCGAACACATCGTCGCTTCCAATCACGGAAATTGCAGCAGTGACGAACCGGCCAGAGCAAGTGATCGGCATGCATTTCATGAATCCGGTACCGGTCATGAAACTGGTTGAAATTATCCGCGGGTTGGCAACTTCTGATGAAGTGTACCAAGCGGTTGAAGAAATGACGCTTAAACTTTCGAAAACGCCGGTTGAATGCAACGACTTCCCTGGATTCGTTGCAAACCGCATTTTGATGCCGATGATCAACGAAGCGATTTTCACGCTGCAAGAAGGTGTCGCAACGAAAGAAGCGATTGACGACATCATGAAACTCGGCATGAACCATCCGATGGGGCCATTGCAGCTTGCCGATTTTATCGGGCTCGATACTTGTCTCTACATCATGGAAGTTTTGCACGAAGGATTCGGCGACAGCAAATACCGTCCGAGCCCATTGCTTCGCCAGTACGTGAAAGCCGGCTGGTTAGGCAAGAAAACGGGCCGTGGATTTTATGAATACAGCTAATTTAGGGGGAACAGCAATGGATTTGCGATTTACAGAAGAACAATTGATGATGCGCAATATGGTGCGTGATTTTGCAAAAGAAGAAATAGCACCATTTATCGACCGGATGGAAGAAGGGGAATTTCCCCGCGAAATCATCAAGAAAATGGGCGGACTTGGCTTGATGGGCATCACCGCACCTGAGAAATACGGCGGTTCTGATATGGACTTTACTTCTTATATCAGCGCCATTCATGAATTGTCAAAAGTCAGTGCAGTTGTCGGTGTGATTTTGTCCGTCCATACGTCAGTCGGCACCAATCCGATTTTGAACTTCGGTACAGAAGAGCAGATCCAGCGCTATGTTCCGAAATTGGCTTCAGGCGAATATTTGGGGGCATTTTGCCTAACAGAACCGGCTGCCGGCTCTGATGCAGGCAGCTTAAAGACGAAAGCAGTGTTGGACGGCGATCATTACGTCTTAAACGGCTCAAAAGTATTTATCACAAACGGCGGAGAAGCGGATACATATATCGTTTTCGCGTCGACAAAACCGGAAGCGGGCTCGCGTGGAATTTCTGCATTTATTGTGGAAAAGGATTTTCCGGGCTTGGTCATCGGCAAAGATGAGAAGAAAATGGGGCTTCACGGTTCACGGACAGTGCAGCTGACATTCGATAATATGAAAGTGCCGGTTGAAAACTTGCTGGGCACGGAAAATAAAGGCTTTAGCATCGCCATGGCGAATTTGAACGTCGGACGCATCGGGATTGCGGCACAGGCACTTGGCATCGCAGAAGCGGCTTATGAACATGCGGTGGCTTATGCGAAAGAGCGTGTGCAGTTTGGCAAACCGATTTCACAGCAGCAAGGCGTCGGCTTTAAATTAGCGGATATGGCAACACAAGTGGAAGCGGCAAAATTGCTTGTCTACCAGGCGGCTGATCTTTATGCACAAGGCAAAGACTGCAATAAGCAAGCTTCAATGGCGAAACTATTCGCATCCAAAGCAGCAATGGACGTTTCCATTGAAGCTATCCAAGTTTTTGGCGGCTATGGCTATACGGAAGATTATCCGGTCGAGCGCTTATTCCGCGACGCAAAAGTGACGGAAATCTATGAAGGCACGAGTGAAATTCAACGCATTGTTATCAGCAAGCAACTATTAAAATAATTGGGGGAAATGAAAATGAATTTTCAATTGAGCGAAGAACATGAAATGATCCGCAAAATGGTACGCGATTTCGCAAACAAAGAAGTGGCGCCGACAGCTGAAGAGCGCGACGAAGAAGAACGTTTTGACCGCGAAATTTTCGATAAAATGGCGGAACTGGGATTGACAGGGATTCCTTGGCCGGAAGAGTACGGCGGAATCGGATCTGACTATTTGGCCTACTGCATCGCTGTGGAAGAATTGTCGCGCGTCTGCGCTTCGACTGGCGTAACGCTTTCAGCCCACACCTCACTTGCTGGCTGGCCGGTATACACATTCGGAACAGAAGAACAGAAACAGAAATACCTTCGCCCGATGGCAGAAGGCACGAAAATCGGTGCTTACGGTTTGACGGAGCCCGCTTCGGGATCGGATGCAGGCGGCATGAAAACTTCTGCTAAAGAAGACGGCGACCACTACATCTTGAATGGTTCGAAAATCTTTATTACAAACGGCGGAATCGCGGATATCTACATCGTCTTCGCGGTGACAGATCCAGAATCCAAGCATAAAGGCACGACCGCTTTCATCGTTGAAAAAGACTTTGAAGGATTCTCAGTCGGCAAAAAAGAGAAGAAACTCGGGATCCGTTCAAGCCCGACAACTGAAATCATTTTTGATAACTGCCGCGTACCGAAAGAAAACATGCTGGGCGAACTTGGCCAAGGATTTAAAATTGCGATGCAGACACTTGACGGCGGACGCAACGGAATCGCTGCACAAGCAGTCGGAATTGCACAAGGTGCGATGGACGCTGCAATCGGCTACGCAAAAGAGCGCGAGCAATTCGGCAAACCGATTGCTGCAAACCAAGGCGTGTCATTTAAATTAGCGGATATGGCGACATCGATCGAAGCTTCCCGTCTGTTGACTTACCAAGCTGCTTGGCTTGAGTCGAACAAACTTTCTTACAGCAAAGAATCGGCAATGGCGAAATTGATGGCTGGAGATACGGCGATGAAAGTCACAGTAGAAGCTGTTCAAGTATTCGGCGGCTACGGCTATACGAAAGACTATCCGGTCGAACGTTTCATGCGTGATGCGAAAATCACTCAAATTTACGAAGGCACACAGGAAATCCAGCGTTTGGTCATTTCCCGTATGGTCACTAAATAACCGGAGGGCTGCTTGATGAATAAAAAGCGTGAAATTCAGTCCTCCGTAAAAGACGAAAGCCTGATTGAAAAGCGCCGTGCACAGATGATTCGTGGCGCTGTCACGCTTTTTAAAGAAAAAGGCTTTCACCGGACGACGACAAGAGAAATTGCCAAAGCTTCAGGTTTCAGCATCGGGACTTTATACGAATACATCCGGACAAAAGAGGATGTCCTTTACTTGGTCTGTGATTCGATTTACGACGAAGTGCATGCACGGCTCGATGCGCTCGACATTGATAAAGGCTCACTTGAAGTACTGATTACGGCAATCGAACATTACTACAGCTTGATCGATGACATGCAGGACGAATACGTGGTCATGTACCAGGAATCGAAATCGCTGCCAAAAGACGCGCTTCGCTATGTGTTGGATAAAGAAATGGAAATGGTGTCTCTCTTTGAGCGTTTGCTCGCAGAATGTGCGGACAGTGGAGAAATCACCATGGCACCGAAAGAAATTAAACTGGCAGCCAATCATTTATTTGTCCAAGGCCAAATGTGGGCATTCCGCCGCTGGGCATTGCGTGATTACACAATTCAGGAATTCATCGAACTTCAAACGAAATTTCTGCTGCAGGGGATGGCAGGGGAGAAAATTACGCTACGGGGGGTTTAATAGATTATGGCGACAGTTCAAGAAGAAACGAAATACAAGCCGCAAAATCACGTTCGCTTTGTAACGGCATCCAGCCTTTTCGACGGACACGATGCATCGATTAATATCATGCGCCGCATTTTGCAGGCAAGCGGGGCTGAAGTGATCCACTTAGGCCATAACCGTTCAGTCGAAGAAGTGGTAAACGCAGCAATCCAGGAAGACGTTCAAGGAATCTGCATTTCTTCTTACCAAGGCGGCCATATGGAATACTTTAAGTATATGTACGATTTGCTTCAGGAAAAAGGCGCTGGCCATATCCGCATTTACGGAGGCGGCGGCGGTGTTATCCTGCCGCGCGAGATCAAAGAATTGGAAGCGTACGGCATTGCCGGTATCTTTTCGCCGGAAGACGGACGCAAGTTGGGCCTTGAAGGCATGATTCTGGAAATCGTCAAAGAATGCGATTTCTCAACAATCAAAGAAACACCTGCTTTTGATGTGATTTCAGCTGACAATCCGGTAGCTTTGGCAAACTTGATCACGGCAGCCGAAGAAGCGCATACACGTGAACTTGATACCGATAAATTGCTTCAGGCAGTACGTGCCCAAACGAAGAACACGCCAGTTCTCGGCATCACCGGAACAGGCGGCGCAGGGAAATCTTCTCTGACCGATGAATTGATCCGCCGTTTCTTGTCTGAACTTCCGGATCAGAAAATCGCGATTCTTTCCATTGATCCGACAAAGCAAAAAACGGGCGGCGCTTTGCTCGGTGACCGGATCCGCATGAATGCGATCTTCAACAAACGCGTCTTTATGAGAAGTTTGGCGACTCGCGGTTCAAGAACGGAAATCTCAAGCGCATTGGGCGATGTCCTTGATGTCGTTAAAGCGGCAGATTTCGATTTGATCGTAGTGGAGACAAGCGGAATCGGACAAGGGGATGCGGAAATCGCTAATTTCTCAGACGTTTCAATGTACGTCATGACAAGCGAATTCGGTGCGCCGACACAGCTTGAGAAAATCGATATGATCGATTACGCAGATTTGATTGTCATCAACAAATTCGAACGCAAAGGTTCAGAAGATGCGCTTCGCCAAGTGCAGAAGCAATTCCAGCGCAGCCATCTTTTATGGGATAAAGACTTGGACGAAATGCCGGTATTCGGCACAATCGCAAGCCAGTTCAACGACAAAGGCACGAACTCACTTTTTGCAGCGCTAGTGCATGCAGTCAATGAAAAATGCGGCACCGAGTGGACGACGGATTATGACCAATTCGTCAAAACACAAAAAGAGAACTTGATCATTCCGAATGACCGCCGCTATTATTTGCGGGAAATCACGGATACAGTCCGCAACTACCATGCGAAAACGCAAGCGCAAGCAGCATTTGCACGCCGCTTGTTCCAATTGGAAGGCGCCATCGAAGCGGTAAAAGAAAAAGCGCCGGATGATGCGCTTGTTGAATCGCTTCAATCGCTTGCTTACGGCGTCCGCGACGAATTGACGGCGGAATCCAAACGCATTCTTGAAAACTGGAAACAGCTGAAAGAGGCTTATGCTGGAGATGAATTCGTCACAACAGTCCGCGACAAGGAAATCCGCACGATTTTGCGTACGGAAAGCTTGTCAGGATTGAAAATTCCGCGAGTGGTACTGCCGAAATTCGAAGACTACGGCGAAATCTTGAAATGGGTTTATTTGGAAAATGTTCCAGGTTCATTCCCTTACACGGCTGGAGTATTCCCATTCAAACGGGAAGGCGAAGATCCAAAGCGCCAGTTTGCGGGAGAAGGAACACCTGAACGGACGAATAAACGATTCCACTACCTATCCAAAGACGATGACGCGAAACGCTTATCAACGGCTTTTGATTCCGTAACGCTTTACGGCGAAGATCCAGACCACCGTCCGGACATCTACGGAAAAGTCGGCGAGTCGGGCGTGTCGATCTGTACATTGGATGACATGAAGAAATTATATGCAGGCTTTGATTTGTGTGCACCGTCCACTTCGGTCTCGATGACGATCAACGGGCCGGCGCCGATCATTTTGGCAATGTTCATGAACACGGCGATTGATCAGCAAGTGAAAATAAACGAAGAGAAATTCGGCCGTCCATTGACGCTGGAAGAGTTCATGGAAGTCCGTGAATCGACGCTTCAAGTGGTCCGCGGAACGGTTCAAGCGGATATCCTAAAAGAAGACCAAGGCCAGAATACATGCATCTTCTCGACGGAATTCGCGCTTCGCATGATGGGCGACATCCAGCAGTATTTCATCGACCATAAAGTGCGCAACTACTATTCGGTATCGATTTCCGGCTACCACATTGCGGAAGCGGGAGCGAACCCGATTTCACAGCTGGCGTTCACGTTGTCAAACGGCTTCACGTACGTGGAATATTACTTGAGCCGCGGCATGAACATCGATGATTTTGCTCCGAACTTGTCGTTCTTCTTCTCGAACGGGCTGGATCCGGAATATACGGTGATCGGCCGCGTGGCACGCCGCATTTGGGCAGTCGTGATGCGCGACAAATATGGCGCAAACGAACGCAGCCAGAAACTGAAATACCATGTGCAGACTTCAGGGCGCAGCCTTCACGCACAGGAAATCGACTTCAACGATATCCGTACAACGCTGCAAGCATTGATGGCGCTGCAGGATAACTGCAACTCGCTTCACACCAACGCCTACGATGAAGCGATTACGACACCGACAGAAGAATCGGTGCGCCGCGCCATGGCAATCCAAATGATCATCACAAAAGAGCATGGCTTGTCGAAAAACGAAAATCCGCTGCAAGGCGCGTTCATCATCGAAGAAATGACGCAGCTGGTTGAAGAAGCGGTATTGCAGGAATTCGACCGCATCAACGACCGCGGCGGCGTTCTTGGCGCAATGGAAACGCAATACCAGCGCGGCAAGATCCAGGAAGAATCCATGCATTACGAAATGAAGAAACATACAGGCGAGTTGCCGATCATCGGTGTCAACACCTACTTGAATCCGAATCCGCAAAGCGATGACGATATCAATGCGATGGAAATTGCCCGGGCGACGACCGAAGAAAAAGAAACACAAATTGCCAACTTGCGCGCTTTCCAGGAACGCAACGCGTCTGAAGAAGCGCTTGATCGCCTGAAACACGCAGCGAAATCCGGCGGCAACATCTTCGAGGAATTGATGGAAACCGTAAAAGTCGCAAGCCTAGGCCAAATCACGACAGCTTTATACGAGGTTGGCGGACAGTATAGACGGAATATGTAGTACGAAAAGCGGATCCGCCCACGAAAGCCCCGACAAGCTTAAGGCGACTTGGCGAAGCGGCATGTTTTCAGCCGCACAGCCAAGTTGACTTAAGACCTCGAGGGGCTGGGCGGAGGAGCTGGACAATGGAAAAGCGGAATCGGCCGTTTTGCTCCGACATCCAGCTTGAATAATGACAAAAGTGGTTCGTGGAGCATCCACGAACCACTTTTTTCTTCTTCTTTTATTGAAATTAGATGGTTTAAATCCATTTGCGCGCGTTCAATGAAAAATGCGCGCGTTCAAACGGATTTGCGCTCGTTCAAAAGAAAATGCGCGCGCTCAACCAAGAATACGCGCGTTCGACCCAATGGGCACATCCACACGGATTTCTTCGCCGCCCAGGAGAACTGCAAGTCGATAAAGATGGCAATTTTCTGTATAATAGAAGAAAGTTCACTGTAGAAAACACAAAGGATGATCACCCATGTCGAAATACGCACATTATCTTATCATCCTCCTCTGCCTCGTCCTTACTTTCTTTCTCTACAACAAAGCGCTCGGATCAATCCCGTTTTTGATCTTGTCGTTTTACTTGTTTTATTTCGGCTGGACGCAGCTGAGTAGCAGAAAAAAGAAAACACGGTAGCGGAGCGCAACTACTTTGTATATAATGAATTAAGTTAAGATAGAAGAAGGGACGTGCACAGATTGAAAATCCGTGAATTATCAAAAGAAGAATTAGTGGAAGAGTCGTTTGTCGACTTAGCCTATGCACTTTTAGAAGAAACACACGAAACAAAAACTTATCCGGAGATTGTTGCAGAAATTGAACAATTGCTCGGTTTATCTAAAGAGGATATGAAAAAACGTCTGGCTCAGTTCTACACAGACATGAATATTGACGGCCGTTTCTTGATTCTTGGCGAAAACCGTTGGGGCCTTCGCGAATGGTACCCGGTTGAACAGATCGAAGAAGAATCGGCACCGACTGTTAAAGCACGCAAGAAAAAAGCGAAAGTGGCAGGCGACGATGGCTTCGACGATTTGGATCTTGATCTTGAAGATGAATTGGAATTTGACGACTTCGGCGAAGGCGACGATGAAGAAGACGACGATGACGATGACGATGATACAGATGAGCTGTTGAAAGTTCCAGAAGTGGAAGTCCTTGATTTCGACGTGGAAGATGAAGACGATGATAATGACGGCGTCTTAGTAGAAGATTTGGACGGCAACATCATTGATGATGAAGATGACGAAGAGGAAGATGATCTGAAGTAATCAGAACAATTTTTTACCTTGACTTATGCAACTAGACTGGATAAGATTTTACTGGGCTCCTTAAAATAGGAGAGATGATTCGTACAGTTTACGCGCTCCCTCTGCACTTGCAGAAGGGGCGCTTTTTATTTTTTCAAAATTGAAGGAGGAAACCGGCATGACAAAGTATATTTTTGTAACTGGCGGCGTTGTATCGTCATTAGGTAAAGGGATAACAGCTGCTTCACTTGGGCGTTTATTGAAAAACAGAGGGTTGAACGTCACAATCCAAAAATTCGATCCATATATCAATATTGATCCGGGAACGATGAGCCCATACCAACACGGAGAAGTTTTCGTAACGGATGACGGCGCGGAGACGGATTTGGATTTAGGGCATTATGAACGTTTCATCGATATCAATTTAAATAAATACTCTAACGTAACGACAGGGAAAGTATATTCCACTGTCATTCAAAAAGAGCGTCGCGGCGATTATTTGGGCGGAACTGTCCAAGTGATTCCGCACATCACAAATGAAATTAAAGACCGCCTTCTGCGCGCTGCGAAAACAGCAAAAGCAGATGTCGTCATTACCGAAATCGGCGGGACCGTTGGGGATATCGAATCGCTTCCATTCCTTGAAGCAATCCGCCAAATGCGTTCAGACCTTGGCCGCGAAGAAGTCATGTACATCCATTGTACGTTGATCCCTTACTTGGGCGCTGCGAAGGAAATGAAAACGAAGCCGACTCAACACAGCGTGAAAGAATTGCGCAGCTTAGGGATTCAGCCAAACTTGATCGTTGTCCGCACCGAGCATGAAGTGCCTCAGGACATGAAAGACAAAATCGCTTTGTTCTGCGATATCAAAGCAGAAGAAGTCATCGAATCCCGTGATGTTGACGTGATCTACGAAATGCCGCTTCGCTTGAAAGAACAGCACATGGACCAGATCGTTCTTGACCATTTCGGCATTGAAGCACCGGAAGCGGATATGGGCGAGTGGATCGAACTTGTGGATAAAGTGAAATCATTATCGAAAAGAGTCCGCATCGGCCTTGTCGGAAAATATGTGGAACTTCAAGATGCTTATATCTCTGTAGTAGAAGCATTGAAACACGCAGGATTTGCATTTGATGCAGATATCGAAGTGGATTGGATCAATGCAGAACACATCAACGCTGAAAACGTTGAAGAGAAACTCGCAAACTGTGACGGAATCTTGGTTCCTGGTGGATTTGGAGACCGTGGAGTCGAAGGGAAGATCGTGGCGACAAAATATGCACGCGAAAACAAAGTGCCATTCTTCGGGATTTGCCTGGGCATGCAATTGGCTTCAGTCGAATTTGCACGCAGCATCATGGACTTTGACGATGCGCATTCATCTGAGTTGAACCCGAAAACCTCGTATCCGGTCATCGACCTTCTTCCGGAACAAAAAGACATCGAAGACTTAGGTGGAACGCTTCGCCTTGGCCTTTACCCGGCAAAATTGGAAGTTGGTTCAAAAGCGCATGAAGCATACGGCGAAGAATTGGTATATGAACGCCACCGCCACCGCTATGAATTCAACAACGAATACCGTGAGCAATTCGAAGCAGCCGGCTTTAAATTCTCAGGAACGAGCCCGGATGGCCGCCTAGTGGAAATTATCGAGATTGCAGACCACCCATGGTTTGTCGCTTGCCAATTCCACCCGGAATTCATCTCGCGCCCGAATCGCCCACAGCCGCTATTCAGAGAATTCGTTAGAGCTTCTTTGAACAACTAATATCAAAAATCCTTCCCAGGAGCTTTCCTTGGGAAGGATTTTTTTATTCCACGAGCATTTCATCGATGATCATTTTGACAGCGTGGTAAATAAACAATGCGCCTATTGCGTAAGGAACCACCGTGCGTCCACCGTCGTCTGTAGGAACAAGGCCTTTCGAAATGCCGAGTGAAATGAATGCATCGGCTTCTACGGGATCTCTTGCGGCACCTGTCAGCATGGCGAACGGAATTCCGGCATCATTCAAGCGTCCTGCCAGTTCGTCGCCTTCATCATCGGGTGCAAGAATCCATACACGATCAGCACTTGTCAAAATGCTATCAGGTTTCCAGTCGATACTGCTTTTGAGCGGTTCAGCACCGTTTAACGCCGTTTCAACGACTGCTTTCATTTCACCAAAGGCTGCCAGAAAGATAGTTCCTTCGCCGACTGCGGCCTGAGCCAAGACTCTTGCCGTATCTTCAACGGCCTCTTCTTGCTTTGAAAGACGCTGGAGCAGCCCGGCGGTTTGAGTTGCTAACATTTTCATTTCATTCACCTCACTTTTCATTATAGCCAAATGAAAGAAAAGAATAAGCTTTCCAGTCGTTCAATTTTATATGAGTTCAAAAATAATTGGAAAGTATTGGTGGAAATGCATGCGGCGATTCAGTAGAATGAAACTAGAGTTGAGAAAGCTGGAACAGAAGGGGGCAATACGGTTGAAGACGATATTGATTGTAGATGACCAAATGGGAATCCGTCTTTTATTGAATGAAGTATTTAAAAAAGAGGGGTATGACACCTTGACGGCTGCAAATGGCAACCAAGCCCTTCAAACAGCAGGCGAAAAGCATTTGGATATCGTATTGCTCGATATGAAAATTCCAGGGATGGACGGCATCGAGATATTGAAGAATTTGAAACAGGTTCAGCCGGATGTCCAGGTAATCATGATGACAGCTTATGGCGAACTGGATTTGATCGAAGAATCGCTCATCAACGGCGCATCCTGTTATTTCACAAAACCGTTTGACGTATTCGAGATACGTGAAGCTGTAAAGCAATTGTTAACAGACTGATACACGCAGAAGTGGCGAAAGCACGGCATTTTTGGTATAGTATAAAGGATATTTGGATAAGAGTAGAGCTTAGGAGGAATTGTGAATGGCATTAGTTTCAATGAAAGATATGATGATCAAAGGGAAGCAAGAAGGTTATGCAATCGGTCAATTCAATTTGAATAACCTGGAGTTTACCCAAGCAATTTTACAAGCTGCACAAGAAGAGAACTCACCAGTTATTTTAGGGGTATCTGAAGGGGCAGCACGTTATATGGGCGGTTTCACCACTGTAGTACATATGGTGAAAGGCTTGATGCACGATTATAAAATTACAGTGCCAGTGGCGATTCACCTAGATCACGGTTCTAGCTTTGAAAAATGCAAAGAAGCGATTGATGCTGGATTTACATCTGTCATGATTGACGCTTCCCATCACCCATTTGAAGAAAATATCGAAATCACGAAACAAGTGGTAGAATACGCACATCAACACAATGTTTCAGTTGAAGCGGAACTTGGCACTGTAGGCGGCCAGGAAGACGATGTCATCGCTGACGGCGTTATTTATGCAGATCCGCAGGAATGCAAACAACTTGTTGACCAAACAGGCATCGATTGTTTAGCACCAGCTTTAGGATCCGTCCACGGACCATATAAAGGCGAGCCGAATTTAGGTTTTAAAGAAATGGAAGAAATCTCTCAACTATGTGATGTTCCGCTTGTATTGCACGGCGGCACAGGCATTCCGACAAAAGATATTCAACGTTCTGTGTCACTTGGAACAGCGAAAATCAACGTCAATACAGAAAACCAGATTGCGTCAGCGAAAGCGGTTCGTGAAGCATTGGCTAAAGATGCAGAAATGTATGATCCACGTAAATACTTGACGCCAGCTCGCGACGCGATCAAAGCAACAGTCATCGGCAAAATGCGTGAATTCGGAAGTTCGAACAAAGCATAATCGATTGTCTGGAATGGGCAAAAAAATAAACTAAAACTGTGGAAAGGGAGAAGCGTCCGAGTGGTCTCTTCTTCCTTTTCCAAATTACAGGAGGAAAACAACAATGAAATTTTTTATTGATACAGCAAACTTCGAGGAAATCAAAGAAGCACATTCATGGGGCATCCTTTCAGGCGTTACGACAAATCCGTCATTAGTGGCGAAAGAGAAAAACGTTTCTTTCCATGATCGTTTAAAAGAAATCGCGGCTTTGGTCGATGGTTCAATCAGTGGTGAAGTTATTGCATTAGATGCAGAAGGCATGATCAAAGAAGGCCGTGAACTGGCTGCACTTGCTCCAAACATTACTGTGAAATTGCCAATGACTCCAGATGGTTTGAAAGCATGTTCAACACTTGCAGCAGAAGGCATCAAAGTAAACGTTACATTGATTTTCAGTGCGAACCAAGCTCTTCTTGCAGCTCGTGCCGGCGCTTCATATGTCTCTCCTTTCCTTGGGCGTTTGGATGATATCGGACACAACGGCATGGATTTAATCGCGACAATCGCAGACATTTTCGCTATCCATGACATCAAAGCTGAAATCATTGCCGCATCAATCCGCCATCCACAGCACGTAACGGACGCTGCTTTGAACGGTGCGCATATTGGAACAATGCCGATTAAAGTTATGGAGCAAATGTTCAAGCATCCCCTAACAGACAAAGGCATCGAAGCGTTCCTGGCAGATTGGGAAAAACGTTCAATTGAAGAGGAAGCAAAATAAATCGGCACGGCAATCAAATTTCGAGATTCACCAGGCTTTCTATTTTGAAAGCCTGGCTGATTCTTGAAGTAGGGCAAAGGAGAAATTAGATCTGATGGATGTATATAAAGTAAAAGGCGGTAAACGCTTGTCGGGCACGATAAAAGTGAATGGCGCAAAAAACAGTGCAGTGGCTTTGATTCCTGCATCAATTTTAGCGAATTCGCCTGTGCAAATCGAAGGCTTACCGGAAATTTCTGATGTCTGGACACTGAAAAATATTCTTGAAGAGATCGGTGGAGAAGTTTCTTTCGAAGACGGAACCATGAACATCGATCCGACCAATATGGTTGATATCCCTCTGCCAAACGGAAATGTTAAAAAACTTCGCGCTTCCTATTATATGATGGGCGCTATGCTTGGACGATTCAAGCATGCGGCGATCGGTTTACCTGGCGGCTGCTTTTTAGGGCCTCGTCCAATCGATCAGCATATCAAAGGATTTGAAGCACTCGGAGCGAAAGTGACAAATGAACACGGTGCGATTTATCTGCGTGCAGATGAACTTCGCGGCGCGAAGATCTATCTGGATGTCGTGAGCGTTGGCGCTACGATCAACATCATGTTGGCTGCTGTTCTTGCGAAAGGGCAGACGGTCATTGAAAATGCTGCCAAAGAACCTGAAATCATTGACGTTGCTACTTTATTGACGAATATGGGCGCGAAAATCAAAGGGGCAGGCACGAATATTATCCGGATTGACGGTGTTGAAGAATTGCATGGCACGAACCATACCATCATTCCAGACCGCATTGAAGCCGGGACATTCATGATCATGGCGGCAGCAGCAGGAGACGGAATCACGATTGATAACGTTATTCCATTCCATATGGAAGCTTTGACGGCGAAACTTCGTGAAATGGGAGTCGACGTGCAAGAAGGCGAAGAATCCATTTACATTCCGAAAGCTGAGAAACTGCAAGCGATTGATGTAAAAACGCTTGTGTATCCTGGATTCGCAACGGATCTGCAGCAGCCGTTTTCTGTATTGATGACGCAGGCCACGGGGTCTTCGATGATTACGGATACCATTTATTCGGCCCGCTTCAAACATATTGATGAACTTCGCCGCATGAATGCAAGTGGGCGTGTGGAAGGCCGGGCTGCCATTATTACCGGACCGACGCCGTTGACTTCTGCTACTGTTGTAGCATCTGATTTGCGTGCCGGTGCGGCCTTGATCATCGCTGGTTTGCTTGCTGAAGGCGAAACTGAAATTCGGGAGATTTACCATATCGAACGCGGCTATTCTGCAATTGTCCAGAAACTGCAAGGGCTAGGTGCGGATATCCGCAGAGAAACAATCGATCCCGTCAGCAGTGCAAAGTCTGACCTTGGGCATAATGCGAATTGACTTCTTTTTGGCTGATTTAACTATGCTACAATTAAATTGAACTTATAGCTGAACTGGAGGAAATGCATAATGGAACGAAGTTTATCGATGGAATTGGTGCGCATTACAGAAGCGGCTGCAATTGCATCCTCGAAATGGATGGGCCGTGGACTGAAGAACGAAGCCGACGATGCAGCAACTACCGCAATGAGAAATGTATTTGATACGATCCCGATGCGCGGAATCGTGGTCATCGGTGAAGGTGAAATGGATGAAGCTCCGATGCTTTATATCGGCGAAGAACTTGGTACTGGCCAAGGGCCGGAAGTGGATGTAGCAGTCGATCCTTTAGAAGGAACGAATATTGTCGCAGCTGGCGGATGGAATGCATTGGCTGTATTGGCAATTGCCGATCGCGGAAACTTATTGAACGCACCGGATATGTACATGGAAAAAATTGCAGTGGGACCTGAATCGGTTGGCAAAATCGATATTAATGCACCTGTAATTGATAATCTCCGTGCAGTGGCGAAAGCCAAAAATAAAGATATAGAAGACGTAGTGGCGACTGTTATGAACCGTCCGCGGCATGATAAAATCATCCAGGAAATCCGCGACGCCGGAGCCCGGATCAAACTGATCAACGACGGCGACGTAGCAGGAGCCATCAATACAGCTTTTGACCAGACGGGCGTCGATATTCTGTTCGGAACTGGCGGCGCACCGGAAGGCGTGATTGCTGCAGTTGGCCTGAAATGCCTGGGCGGCGAACTGCAGGGCAAATTATTGCCGCAAAACGAAGAAGAAGCACAACGCTGCATCGATATGGGAATTGACGTCACTAAAGTCCTGAAAATGGACGATCTTGTTAAAGGCGACGATTGCATTTTCGCTGCAACGGGTGTAACGGACGGGGAATTATTGCGCGGCGTTCAACTGAAAGGCGGCTTTGCAGAAAGCCACACTTTAGTTATGCGCGCGAAATCAGGAACTGTCCGCTTTGTAGAAGGCCGTCATAGCCTGAAGAAAAAACCGAATCTTGTCATGCACGATTAATGATCCTACTTCTAAAATGAGTCCGGCTGAATGCCGGGCTCCTTCTTTAAAGATCTTCCAATCATTGCAACGACTGATCCTCAAAAAATTAACCCTAAAAAATGACTAAGAGTGGTGTCTGATACATGACAACGATAACAATTTCCGCATTGGAAAACATGACGCTAAAAGAGCTTTATAATTTAGCGAAAGAATACAAATTAACGAATTACAGCAAATTGACGAAAAAAGAATTAATCTTTGCTATCTTGAAAACACGTGCCGAACAAGAAGGTTTTTTCTTCATGGAAGGCGTTTTAGAGATCATCCAGTCAGAAGGCTTCGGTTTCTTGCGTCCAATCAATTACTCTCCAAGTTCCCAGGATATCTACATTTCCGCTTCACAAATCCGCCGATTCGATTTAAGAAATGGCGATAAAGTTTCAGGGAAAGTCCGTCCGCCAAAAGAAAATGAACGTTATTTCGGATTGCTGCAAGTCGAAGCCGTTAACGGTGAAGATCCGGAAGTGGCAAAAGAACGCGTCCATTTTCCAGGTTTGACGCCGCTTTATCCGGATCGCCATATCCGTTTGGAAACATCGCCTAAACATTTATCTACGCGGATCATGGATTTGGTAGCACCTGTCGGATTTGGGCAGCGCGGATTAATTGTCGCTCCGCCTAAAGCCGGGAAAACGATGCTTTTAAAAGAAATTGCCAATTCAATTACAACCAATCATCCAGAAGCGGAATTGATTGTTCTCTTGATTGATGAGCGTCCAGAAGAAGTAACCGATATTGAACGCTCGGTAAATGCGGATGTCGTTTCTTCGACTTTTGATGAAGTTCCTGAAAATCACGTGAAAGTGGCTGAACTTGTATTAGAGCGAGCAATGCGCTTGGTCGAACACAAGCGGGATGTTATCATATTAATGGATTCCATCACACGTCTGGCGAGAGCATATAATTTGGTCATTCCTCCAAGTGGGCGTACACTATCAGGAGGGATTGATCCAGCCGCTTTCCACCGGCCGAAACGATTCTTCGGAGCCGCGCGCAATATTGAAGAAGGCGGCAGTTTGACCATTCTTGCAACGGCTTTAGTTGATACAGGTTCACGTATGGATGAAGTCATCTACGAAGAATTTAAAGGAACGGGCAACATGGAATTGCATTTGGACCGCAGTTTAGCGGAACGCCGCATTTTCCCAGCACTTGATATTCGCCGTTCAGGAACGCGGAAAGAAGAATTGCTCATCGGAGCCGATCAGTTGGACAAGCTATGGACGATCCGTAAAACGTTCTCAGATACGCATGATTTCGGAGAGCGCTTCTTGAAAAAACTTGGCCAAACAAAAACTAATGAAGAATTTTTCGAACAGCTTAGCAGCGAACTGAAAGCTCATCGCAGCAATAAAAAGATGATCTAATTAGTTGCAAACAGACAAAAGATTTGTTATGATTATGAGAGTGAATTAAAGCAGTGCTATTGCATATATGGCCTAAAGAGCCATGTAAGGCAATAGTCAAAATAGATTATCAAACTCTGTTCCAGATGGTTCAGGGCGGGAGGAGAAACAATAATGAAAACAGGTATTCATCCAGATTACAAACAAGCAACAGTAACTTGCTCTTGCGGGAACTCTTTCACAACAGGTTCTGTAAAAGAAAACATCAACGTCGAGCTTTGCTCTGAATGTCATCCATTCTACACTGGACGTCAGAAATTCGCAGCAGCAGATGGCCGCGTAGACCGTTTCAACAAAAAATACGGCATCAAAGAAGAAATCAACGAGTAATAGTAAAGAAAATACCTGCTTTGCGCGAAAACGCGAAGCAGGTTTTTTTTCGTTTAAAAGACACATTTTGAGCGTTAATTCTTTTACATAATCGAGAAAAAAGCAGTAATTCAGCCCGATTTTGGGTATGATGAATAATGATAAAGTTGTTTGAAAGGGGCTTATTTATGTACGTTATGAAACAATCCGGTTGGGTAGAACTGATTTGCGGAAGCATGTTTTCAGGGAAATCAGAAGAGCTGATCCGCCGAGTGCGCCGCGCACAATTTGCCAAACAAAAGATTGCAGTTTTTAAACCGAAAATCGATGACCGCTATAGCAAAGAAGCGGTTGTTTCCCATAATGGCACGACCGTAATTGCTCTACCAATCCAGCATTCACAAGAAATTTGGGATTATATTTCCGATGATTTCGATGTGATTGCCATTGATGAAGCCCAGTTTTTTGATGAACAGATCATTGAGAACGTACAAAAATTAGCAAATCATGGATTCCGCGTAATAGTTGCCGGATTGGACCAGGATTTCAGAGGACGTCCGTTTGGACCGATGCCGAATTTGCTGTCGATAGCTGAGCAAGTGACAAAATTACAGGCAGTATGTACAGTTTGCGGATCTCCAGCAAGCCGGACGCAGCGCCTAATTGACGGCAAGCCTGCCGGTTCTGACGATCCTACCATTTTAGTTGGCGCTTCAGAAGCCTACGAGCCCCGTTGCCGCCATCATCATGAAGTGCCTGCTGGCGTGACAGTGACGAAATAGGTTATTTTGGAAGCTCTCTAACCAATTTGAAATATGAAGTGTCCCTGTTTTAAGAATGAATATTTTTATAGATGGTGAACTAAATTAATTGTAGTGTGAGGAAATCGCTCCAGGCGGATGCCTTCTGCTCTAGAAGTATCAAGATATGAAGCAAAAAAGCTACGACGCCTGCGGCTTAGCGAGACGGCCGAGACCCCGCAGGGAGCAAAGCGACTGAGGAGGCTTGGACGCGAGCCCGCGGCAAGCGTAGCTGTTTTGCGGAATATCGACAGGGAAAAGTTATTAGTCCAACTTATATAGTTTAACAATAAATATGTGAATTAGAGGTGATGCAGCAATGTTCGATAGATTACAAGCAGTAGAAGACAGATACGACCGTTTAAACGAATTATTGAGTGACCCGGCGATTGTCAGCGACACAAACAAATTGCGCGATTACTCGAAAGAGCAATCGGATTTGCAGGAAACGGTGGAAGCGTACCGCGAATATAAGGAAGTCACTTCCCAATTGAATGAAGCAAAAGCGATGTTCGATGAGAAGCTTGACGCCGATATGCGCGAAATGGTCAAAGAAGAAGTGAGCGAATTGGAAACGCAAGCGAAAGCGATTGAAGATCGTTTGCATGTATTATTGATTCCGAAAGATCCGAATGACGATAAAAACGTCATTATGGAAATCCGGGGAGCTGCAGGCGGAGACGAAGCGGCTTTATTTGCGGGAGACCTTTACCGCATGTACAGCCGATTCGCGGAATCGAATGGCTGGAAAGTGAGCATTATGGATTCCAATCCGACCGGGCTTGGCGGATTCAAAGAATTGGTCTTCATGGTTACCGGCAAAGGCGCTTATTCGAAATTGAAATACGAAAACGGTGCACACCGTGTGCAGCGGGTGCCAGAAACGGAATCAGGAGGCCGGATCCACACGTCGACAGCAACAGTCGCTTGCTTGCCGGAAGTGGAAGAAGTGGAAGTTGAAATCCATGACAACGATATCCGCGTCGATACCTATGCATCATCCGGTGCAGGAGGCCAATCGGTCAATACGACCATGTCAGCTGTCCGTTTGACGCATATCCCGACCAATACGGTCGTGACGTGCCAAGATGAGAAATCACAGATTAAAAACAAAGCGAGTGCGATGAAAGTACTTCGTGCACGCGTATACGATAAATTCCAGCAAGAAGCGCAAGCTGAATATGATGCAGTCCGGAAATCTGCAGTCGGAACAGGCGACCGTTCTGAGCGGATTCGTACGTATAACTTCCCGCAAAACCGCGTTACAGACCACCGCATCGGTTTGACGATTCAAAAGCTGGATCAGATTCTTCAAGGCAAAATGGACGAAGTCGTCGATGCATTGATTGTTGAAGAACAATCAGCAAGAATGGAAAGCTTAAACAATGACTAATAAAAAATACATTTTTGAGGCCCTTCAAGGGGCTTCTTCTTTTTTAAAAAGCAAAGGCCGCGAAGAAGCAGCGGCACGGATTATTCTTCAGCATGAACTGGGCCTTTCACATGCAGGATTGCTTGCTTCAATGCGCGAAGAGTTGGAAGAAGAGAAATTTCGCGAGTTTTGGTCTAAAATTGAATTGCATTCCTTAGGGACGCCAATTCAGCATATAACGGGCAGCGAAGAATTTTACGGGCGTTCATTTGGAGTAAATGAGCATGTTCTGATTCCGCGGCCGGAAACAGAAGAACTAATCGAAGAAACTTTGCAGTTGGCCGCTCGCTATTTTCCAACTGGCAATCCGTCTATCGCAGATATAGGAACTGGAAGCGGCGTTATCGCCATCACGATGAAATGCGAGTTGCCTGCTGCAGACGTGACAGCAACGGATATCTCACAAGCAGCTTTAAGTGTTGCAACAGACAATGCGAACCGGCTGCATGCAGACGTGGCGTTTAAATTAGGAGATTTGCTGGAACCGGTCAAAGACCGGAAATGGGATATCGTGTTATCCAATCCTCCTTATATCGGCTACGAGGAAGCTCCTGATTTATCGGATAGTGTCCGTGACTTCGAACCTCACTCGGCTTTATTTGCAGAAAACCAAGGTTTGGCCTTGTATGAAAAAATGGCTGAAGGGTTACCGGAAATTGTGGATAAACCAAGCATTATCGGTTTTGAAATCGGTTATACACAGGGAGAGGCTGTAAAAAATCTCTTAAAAGATGCTTTTCCAGAAGCGAATGTGTATGTCAAAAAAGATATCAACAAAAATGACCGGATGGTTTTTTGCATAAACGTGTAAGTTACTAACATATTTTGAACAGGGTAGGTGAAGTTATCCACGAAATGTGCATAACTTTATCGAAAACTAGTTATAATAGGAGATGTTTATATGGAAACGGAAACCATACTTGTGGATAGAAATGTGAATAAAGAAGAAACTTATTCACAGGCTGTGGAAAGACTGCAAAATGGAGAAGTTGTCGCTTTTCCGACAGAAACCGTTTATGGACTTGGAGCAGACGCTACAAATGTGGAGGCTGTGGCAAAAATCTTTGCTGCAAAAGGGCGTCCAGCCGACAATCCATTGATTGTCCATGTGGATTCAAAAGAAAGCGCATTGAATTATGTTCAAAATGTAAGTCCAAAAGCGATCCAATGCATGGAAGCATTTTGGCCAGGCGCATTGACGTTGATTCTACAAACGAAACCGGGAGTTTTTGCTGAAAACGTAACAGCCAGTCTATCCACAGTTGGAATTCGAGTGCCGAATCATCCGGTAGCGCTAAATTTGCTAAAACGTGTGAAATTGCCGATTGCGGCGCCAAGTGCGAATACAAGCGGCAAACCAAGTCCGACTTTAGCGGAGCACGTGTATCACGATATGGAAGGAACCATTCCATTGATTTTAGATGGTGGGGCGACAATGATCGGCATTGAATCGACCGTATTGGATATGACAAGTGAACCACCTGTTATCCTTCGTCCGGGCAAAATCACGAAAGAAGATTTAGAGGCTGTTATCGGCACAGTCCGGCTTTCTTCGGAAATTCAAGGGAATATCCCCAAATCACCGGGAATGAAATACATTCATTATGCACCAGAAGCTCCGGTCTATTTGATTGAAAAAGCAGATGGCTTGATTGAAAAAGCGATCGCACATGTGCAAAATGACGGCAAAAAAGTGGCGATTCTAAGTTCGGAAAAGCATCCGAGTGCGGATTATTGCTTCCCACTTTCAGCGGAAACGCTGTATGCCAGCTTGCGCAAATGCGACCAAACGGATGCAGACTTGATATTGGCTGCAATTTCTACAGATGCCAATAGAAGTGAAGCGATGATGAATCGCTTGGAGAAAGCGGCTGACCATAAATGGTTCAGTTAATGAAGTAGAAAGAGAGGAAATAACATGAATATCTTCTTTGTTTGTACGGGGAATACCTGCAGAAGCCCAATGGCGGAAGCAATTTTAAAAGCGAAGGAATTGCCGGATGTGAAAGTTCGTTCAGCCGGCATCTTTGCTGGAGAATCTCCCTTGTCATCCCATGCCCAAACGGTTTTAGATGATCAAGGGATCGATTTTACCCATACTTCCAAACAGTTGCTGCCTGGCGACATGGAATGGGCGACATTGATCTTGACGATGACCGAATCGCACCGGAAATTCTTGCTGCAGAATTTTCCGGAATACGCAACAAAAATCTATACATTAAAAGAATTCGCGAATGGTTCTACAGCGGACGTCAGTGATCCATACGGCGGCTCTTTAGCCGCTTATCAGTCGACGTTTAATGAATTGCACGGATTGATCAACCAGGTAGCCGAAAAATTGAATGATGAAATAGAGTGATAACATACAAGCCTATGCGGGTTTGTATGTTTTTTCATATAATGATGTTAAAATAAAGTGAACCATCGCTAAGGGCGCGTTAATCAACAAAGCCCTTAACGAAGCGAAAGTAAGTGGAATGCAATTCTGGATTTCACTTTATCCGAAAAGAAAAGAGGGTTTTTAATGAAAATTGCAATCTCATCAGATCACGGCGGAAATAATCTTCGTAAAGAAATCGTCAACTTGTTAAACGAACTTGGCATGGAATATCAAGATTTTGGACCGCATACAGATGATTCGGTCGATTATCCGGATTATGCAACACCAGTTGCGGAAAAAGTGGCTAGCGGAGAATTTGACCGCGGCATTCTAATTTGCGGAACAGGAATCGGCATGTCGATTGCCGCAAACAAAGTAAAAGGCATTCGCTGCGCGCTTGTACATGATGTGTTCAGTGCGAAAGCGACAAGAGGACATAATGATTCAAACGTTTTGGCGATGGGCGAACGTGTCATCGGCCCAGGACTTGCGCGTGAAATTGCAGAAACTTGGCTGACTGAAGAATTCGAAGGCGGACGCCATCAAAAACGCGTTCAAAAAATCTCGGATTTAGAAAAATAAAAAACTGAAGGAGTGGCTGGCATGCAACCCTTATGGCAATTACAGCTTGAAGAAGCTTTAAGTGAATTGGAGCAGGAAATTCAATTTAAAAATGGCCAAGTATTTGTCGTCGGCTGCTCAACTTCAGAAGTTGTAGGCAAACGGATCGGGACAGCTGGCGGCCTGGATATAGCCGAAAGTTTGTTTGAACCTTTGCAGAATTTTGCAGACCGCCACCGGATCTTTTTGGCTTTCCAAGGATGCGAGCATATCAATCGGGCGTTGACACTCGAGCGGGAAGCAGCGGAAAAATACGGCTGGGAGCCTGTGTCAGTCGTGCCGGTGCCAAAAGCGGGCGGTTCGATGAGCGCATTCGCTTATTCAAATTTAAAAGATCCGGTTGTTGTGGAAGAAGTGCAGGCGCATGCGGGAATTGACATCGGACAGACAATGATTGGCATGCATTTAAAAAGAGTAGCCGTTCCTGTGCGAACTTCTGTTAAACTAGTAGGAGAAGCGATTGTTTCAGCTGCAACCACTCGGCCGAAATTGATTGGCGGGGAACGCGCTAGGTACGATCGTGAGCTTGTTCAACTACAGGAGGGAATAACAGATGGAATTGATTAAGACGCAGGACCAGGCAGTTTATGAAGCAATGCAAGCGGAAAAAGAACGTCAGGAATCGAACATCGAACTTATCGCATCTGAAAACTTTGTATCACAAGCAGTGATGGACGCCCAAGGCTCAGTACTTACGAATAAGTATGCTGAAGGCTATCCAAACAAACGCTATTACGGCGGCTGCGAATATGTGGATATCGTAGAAAACATTGCTCGTGATCGCCTGAAAGAAATCTTCGGCGCGGACCATGCCAACGTACAGCCGCATTCCGGATCACAAGCCAATATGGCAGTTTATACAGCGGTCCTTGAAAAAGGCGACACGATTTTAGGGATGAACTTGAACCATGGCGGACATTTAACGCATGGCAGTAAAGTGAATTTCAGTGGAATGCAGTACAATTTCGTCGAGTACGGGGTAACAGAAGACAATCAATTGATCGATTATGAAACGGTTCGACAGGCCGCTCTTGAGCACAAACCGAAAATGATTGTTGCTGGAACAAGTGCCTATTCACGCCAACTGGACTTTGCTAAATTCCGTGAAATCGCGGATGAAGTTGGCGCGTATTTAATGGTGGATATGGCGCATATTGCGGGACTTGTTGCAGTCGGGGCCCATCCGAACCCGGTTCCTCATGCCCATTTCGTTACATCAACAACGCATAAAACCTTGCGCGGACCTCGTGGCGGATTGATTCTTTGCAAAGAGGAATTCGCAAAGAAAATCGATAAAACGATTTTCCCGGGAATCCAAGGTGGACCGTTGATGCACGTCATTGCTGCAAAAGCAGTAGCATTCGGCGAAGCGCAGCAGCCAGAATTCAAAACTTATATTGAACAAGTAGTGAAAAATGCAAATGCGTTAGCTGAAGGATTGATTGCTGAAGGCGTGGATATCGTTTCTGGCGGAACAGACAATCATTTGATGCTGATTGACCTTCGTTCGTTAGGTCTAACTGGAAAAGTAGCGGAGCACGTGTTGGATGAAGTCGGCATCACGACGAATAAAAACACGATTCCATATGATCCGGAAAGTCCGTTTGTCACGTCAGGCATCCGTTTAGGAACGCCGGCAGTCACTTCCCGCGGCTTTAAAGAACCTGAAATGAAGGAAATTGCATCCATTATTGCAACATTGCTAAAAAATCCTGAAGATGAAAATGCGAAAAAAGAAGCTGCTGAGCGCACTGCGAAACTTACAGCTAGTTTTCCATTATACAAATAAGGGAATACAGCTGCCAAAGAGGGATTAAGGCAGCTGTATTTTTTCCCCGATTTTTGAAGAATAGCAACTAGATTTTTGGTATATAACTGGTAATTTCATTAATAATGTTACTTATTTCTAATTTCTTCAGAAACCAGCAATACATAGAATACATTAACTAAGGGAAGCTAGGTGAACCGCGTATGCCGACTCACGAAATAAATGAAGAGAAACAAGTGATCATAAACTGGCTGCGGCGTTTGGGGATGGAATTCCAGACAGGTTTTATTGTGCTGAATCCAGAAGTGAAAGACCATCCGATCATCTATGCCAACCAATCTTTTTTAGAGATGAGCGGCTACGAAGAAGAGGAAGTTTTAGGGCAGAACGGCAGGTTCATGCATGGCCTTAAAACAGATAAGCAGGTTGGGCAGGAAATCAGGAAATGCATGGAATCAAAAAAAGCAGGGATTTTTGAAATCGTCAATTATCGGAAAGACGGACTTCCTTTCTGGAACGAAATCACGATCCAGCCAATTATCATGCATGAAACGGGCTTTACGTTCACGATCATGCTGCAGCGGGATATTACCGACCGCAAGCGCGCAGAAGCACTGATCAATTTGCAGCAGCAAATCCATAACGATATGGGAAAAGGCTATCTGTTGAGCTTTTTGCTTCAAAAAGCATGCGATACAGTGGAATCTTTTTTCAAAGACGATACGAAATGCACGGTGCTTTTTGTCAATGATGCCGGCTACTTTCAAGTAGGGGCCGGAAAATCGATGCCAAGTGAATTTCATGATAAAGTCGAGCAAATTCAGTCTTCTCCGGTGACGGGTACGTGCGGAGCCGCTTTCCACACCAATCAAACAGTCATAGTGGAAGACATGAAGGCGAGTCCGCTGTGGAATGGCCATCAATATCTGGTGGAGGAGCTTCACCTTACTTCCAGCTGGTCGGTGCCGATCGATGACGCAAATGACAAAGCAATCGGGACATTCGGCATCTATTTCACAGACAAGACATTGCCGACTGAAGAGGACATTGCCTTCGTGGAGCAGATTGGCTCCATTGTGTCTTTGACGGTAAGGTATTCGCAGCAGCAAGAAGAAATCTTGCGTTTAGCGTATACCGATAAAGAAACCGCTTTGCCGAACCGGAATTATTTCATCAATGAGTTAAAAGAATTGCTGGATGAAAAGAAAGAGGGCTTTGTCGCTTTCGTTTCAGCAGATGAATATATTAAAGTAGTCGACCAGTACGGCCATACTGCAGGAGATGCACTCATCCGGGAAATCGGCAAACGTTTTTTGAGAGCCGGCATGTCTGCAAATAATGTCATCGCACGCTTTTCCGATTCGACCATCGCGTTAGTCAACTTGAATCCGTTAGGCGATGTGCCTGCGTATTTAGAAAAGTTATCGCAATGTGTAATCGAACCGACCAATGTGCAAGATATGGAATTGTTTTTAACGTTAAAAATGGGCGTCGCGCTTATCACCCCAAAACAGCATGATGAGAAAGAACTGATCCGCTACGCAGACAGTGCGCTGTCGAAAGCGAAATTGCGGGCGGGAGAATCCATCTGTTATTTTGAAAATGAGCACGATGATTTCATGATGAGGGATTTGCGGATTGCCAATGAATTATCGGCAGCGTTACGACGCGAAGAAATCGATGTCCATCTCCAACCGAAAGTGGATTTGAGATCAGGCAAAATCATCAGCTTTGAAGCTTTGGCCCGCTGGAACTCTCCAGAGCTCGGCAATATTGCGCCGGATGTCTTCATTCCGGCAGCGGAGAAGAACGGGAAAATCCGACTACTGGAGCAAGTCGTTTTAAAACGCGTGCTGACATGGTTAAGGAAACGCAAAGAAATTGGACTTGAATTGCGCCAAGTCGCCATCAATGTCTCAGCTGATCATTTCTTCCACCATTCGTTCATCCCGCATCTGGTTGATAAAATGGCTGAATACGGTATTGAACATAAATGGATTCAACTCGAAATCACCGAACGCATTGGCTTCGTTGACATTGAAACCGCTCATCAAGTGTTTAAGAAATTAAACCGCTACGGATTCACAAGTTCTGTGGATGATTTCGGGACGGGCTATTCTTCGCTTAGTTATTTGCAGAAGCTTCCGGTCAATGAAATCAAGATTGACCGTTCTTTCATTTCCACTATGCACGAACAAGGGACGCTTGCAATCGTCAGAACCATCATTCAACTAGCCGAAAACTTGAATATGACGGCAGTTGCGGAAGGCATTGAAACTGAACAGCAGAGACGGATGTTAGTATCGCTCGGCTGCCGGGTAGGACAAGGGTATTTTTATTACCGTCCGATGTCGCTCGAAGAAGCCAACCTATTATAAAGAAGCCGGAGTTTTAACTTCGGTTTTTTGTTTTGTCCATTTTTCTTTTGCGGAAAACTCCAATTAACTGAAAAGTTGCAATGCTATCTACAGCCCCAAGCGGCCTAAATTTTCTGTTATACTATTTAAGATAAAGTTTGAAAAGGAGAGATGTGCCGTGGGAAAAGTACATGTATTTGATCATCCGTTGATCCAGCATAAAGTGACTTATATCCGTGATAAATCTACAGGAACGAAAGAATTCCGCGAATTGGTAGACGAAATTGCTACATTGATGGCTTTTGAAATTACGAGAGATCTGCCGTTGGAGGATATTGAAGTTGAAACGCCTGTTCAATTGACAACTTCAAAAGTGCTTTCTGGCAAGAAATTAGGCATCGTGCCGATTCTCCGCGCCGGTCTTGGCATGGTAGATGGTATTTTGAAAGTAATGCCTGCTGCTAAAGTGGGGCATATCGGTTTATACCGTGATCCGGAAACTTTGCAGCCGGTTGAATACTACTTTAAAATGCCTTCAGACGTTCAAGAACGTGAATTGATTGTCGTTGATCCGATGCTTGCTACAGGAGGATCTGCAATCGAAGCAGTGGACTCGCTTAAAAAACGTGGCGCTGTTAAAATCCGCTTCATGTGCATCATCGCAGCTCCAGAAGGTGTAGAAGCTTTGCAAAAAGCGCATCCGGATGTGGATATTTACATCGCGGCACTTGATGAAAAATTGAATGACCACGGTTACATCGTTCCAGGACTCGGAGACGCCGGAGACAGATTGTTCGGCACGAAGTAAATAGAAAAGCGGAAGCGCCTGGTCAGCTCTGACAGACATAAGATGATTCGGCGAAGCGGCGTTTTTCAGCCGCACAGCCGAAGCAGCTTATGTCCCGAAGAGCTAGGCGCTGGAGTCTGGACAATAGAAAAGCGGAAGCGCCCGTTTAGCCTTATGCAGTTGGAATTTGGACACGAAAAAGCAATAAGTCAGGTAAGCGATTGCCGGAAACAAAGGTGATCACTTTCTCACTCAAATAATATGAAAACGAGGTTGATTAGTTTGACGAAAAAGTGGAAAGTAATGACGATCTTTGGCACGCGCCCGGAAGCAATCAAGATGGCGCCTCTAGTGCTCGAGCTTCAAAAGCATCCGGAAACAATCGAACCGATTGTGACGGTAACAGCTCAGCATAGACAGATGCTCGATCAAGTGCTTGAGACATTTCAGATTACGCCGGATTACGATTTGAATATTATGAAAGACCGCCAATCATTGAGCGACGTTACGACACGTGCTCTGCTTGGCTTAGACGAAGTCATGAAAAAAGCACAGCCGGACATCGTCTTGGTCCATGGCGATACAACGACAACTTTTGTTGCCAGTTTAGCAGCGTTTTACAATCAGATTGCCATCGGCCATGTTGAGGCGGGTCTGCGTACGCACAATAAATACTCGCCGTATCCGGAAGAGATGAACCGTCAATTGACGGGCGTAATGGCTGATATCCACTTTTCGCCGACTGAAAAATCTGCGCAAAACTTGCGTGATGAAAACAAAAAAGAAGAAACGATCTACATTACGGGCAATACAGCGATCGATGCATTGAAAACGACGGTGCGCGAAACTTATAGCCATCCGATCCTTGAACAGATCGGCGATGACCGGATGATCTTATTGACAGCACACCGCCGTGAAAACCTTGGAGAGCCGATGCGCAATATGTTCCGTGCGATTAAACGGTTGATTCAAGAACACGATGACGTCCAAGTGGTTTATCCCGTGCATATGAACCCGGCTGTCCGGGAAGTGGCAGATGAAGTTTTAGGACGCGATCCACGGATCCATTTAATCGAACCGCTTGAAGTTCTGGATTTCCATAACTTCGCAGCACGTTCATTCATCATCTTGACGGATTCTGGCGGCGTCCAGGAAGAAGCTCCGTCGCTAGGCAAGCCGGTACTGGTACTTCGCGATACGACGGAACGCCCTGAAGGAATCGATGCAGGAACGTTGAAGCTTGCAGGTACAGAAGAAGAAACCATCTATTCAATGGCAAAAGAATTATTGACAGATGAAAACGCATATAAAGAAATGTCGCATGCTTCTAATCCTTACGGGGACGGGGAAGCCTCGCGCAGAATCGTTGAAGCGCTGCACACGTATTTTTCTGCGAAATAAATAGCGAAATTGTTGAGAGGACATGTTCGACACGAATTTGTCAAGAATATGTCGAAGGGTAGTTGCTTGTGAAGTTTTTCACTTCTAGTAATTGACATGATTTTACCCCTATTGTATGCTTACAAAGGGTATGCATGAGAAGGTTTTCTTACATATAGATGTTGTTCCGAAAGCCTGATGCGACTGCTCTTTTATAGGGGTAAAATGTCAAATCAAACGAAACTCGAGGGGTTTATCATGCGCCCAACAAAAAGTCCCTTACAAGCGATGGCGCTTTACAGTGCTATCCTCTCACAACTTGTCGGGTCCGTGCTCATCGGTACGTTCACAGGTATGTGGCTCGATGAACAATTCGGAACCGCCCCGCTTTTCTTAATCATCTGCTTGCTCACGGGCATGTTTGCCGGTGTGTGGGCAATGCTGCAGACCGTCCGAAAATTCGAATCAGGAGACAAATGAAAAATGGATGGACTTAGGGAGATATATACAAGACTAAAAAGAATGATTTATTTCATCCTGGCGGCTTTCGTTATTGGCTGGGGGTTTACCCCTTATCAAGAGGTGTTCGCAGGTCTGTTGATCGGAACTTTGTTCGGCATTTATAATATGTGGATTCTGGTTCGCCGGATGGAAAAATTCGACCGGGCGGTGGCAGAAGGCTCGAAGGTTCGTTCGCTTGGAACGGCATTACGGTTTGCATCGGGTGTAGCTGCTGTGGCGATGGCATTATTATTCGCAGAGCATATTCACTTGGTCAGTACAGTAATCGGGTTGATGATCCCTTATGTTCTGCTCTTGGCAGAACGGATTGTTTATCATGTGAAACACCATTAAGAAAGTGGAAAGAGAGGTGAAACTATCGTGGGTCATGAAGCTCCTATGCTTAAAGTGTTCGGGATCTGGTTTAACTTGTCGAACGTTATGATGCTCATCGTAGCCGCTGTTATCGTATTTCTAATTGCCTTCATTTCTACTCGGAATTTAAAGCTTAAGCCAACCGGCATGCAAAATTTCATGGAATGGGTTATGGATTTCGTAAAAGGGCTTATCAAGAGCAACATGGACTGGAAAGACGGCGGACGATTCCATGTTCTTGGAATTACGCTGATCATGTTCATTTTCGTTTCGAATATGTTAGGTCTTCCGTTCTCGATCATTGTCTATGGCGAACTGTGGTGGAAATCCCCGACAGCTGATCCAACAGTGACAATGACATTGGCCGCCATGGTCATCATTTTGAGCCATTACTACGGCATCAAACTCAAGGGGTTGGGAGAATACGGTGCAGGTTATTTAAAACCGATGCCATTCTTGTTCCCGTTGAAAATCATTGAGGAGTTCGCAAATACGTTGACACTTGGTCTGCGTCTTTACGGTAATATCTATGCAGGTGAAATCTTGCTTGGATTATTAGCGGGACTCGGCGGAGCTGGCGTTGTCGGCTTTGCAACGGCTATCATTCCGATGATGGCTTGGCAAGGATTCTCGATCTTTATCGGTGCAATCCAAGCATTTATTTTCGTTATGTTGACGATGGTTTATTTATCGCATAAAGTTGCCGACGACCATTGAGTATAAACTGTTCAAATTGAGCAGAAAAAAACAACTATCCTGAGGAGGACAAATTACAATGACAGGTTCATTAGGTTTATTAGCAGCAGCAATCGCAGTAGGTTTAGCAGCACTAGGCGCAGGTATTGGTAACGGTCTTATCGTTTCAAAAACAGTTGAAGGTATCGCTCGCCAGCCAGAAGCACGTGGCGTTCTTCAAACAACTATGTTCATCGGGGTTGCATTGGTTGAGGCATTGCCGATCATCGCTGTAGTTATCGCGTTCATCGTTATGAACCAATAGTAACGAAAAGCGGAAGCGCCCGTGTAGATTCGACGGGCATAAGACGGAACAGCGTTGTGGCGTGTTTGTGCCACGGGGCTGGGCCAGCTTATGACACTAGAATCTGGGCGTTGGAGTCTGGACAATGAGAAAAGCGGAAACGGCCGTTCAGCTCCGTAAGACTTAAGATGAACTTCCGAAGCGGCGCTTTTTGCCGCACAGTCTCGAAAAGCGAAGATGCCTGTTCTGCTCTGGCAGTCATAAGACAGAACAGCGAAGTGGCGCTCATTGCCACATAGCTGGGCTGGCTTATGACCGAAGAGCAAGGCAACGGAGACTGGACAAAGGGCAGCTTAAGGCCGAGGAGTTGGCCGTTGGAGTCTGGACATCGAAATCTGGACAATAACAAAGGTAAATGGCGGGAATGCTTCGGCAGGTTTTTCGCCATTTATGTTTGTATGGCCCATTTCAATTTTGAATAACCATCTTACATTAAAGATCTTATAATAGAAGAAACTGAATTTTAGGCTCTTGAAGGGAGTGAAACAATCGTGTTTTTTGATCACCTCGTACTCGGTGCATCCGGGGAGTTTTTGAACGTCGGAGATATCATCGCTACACTAGCAGTTTTCATTATTTTGATGCTGTTATTGAAAAAGTTCGCATGGGGTCCTTTGATGGGAATCATGCAGCAGCGTGAAGAATTGATTGCTAGTGAAATCGTAACGGCTGAAAACAGCCGCCAGGAATCACAAAAAATGCTTGAAGAACAGCGCACTTTGTTAAAAGAAGCGCGTACGCAAGCACAAGAAATCGTTGAGAATGCTAAAAAACAAGGCGAAGTTTCGCGTCAGGACATTATCTCGACTGCGCGTGCTGAAGCTGGCCGCATGAAAGATGCAGCTGTACAAGAAATTGCGAACGAAAGAGAAAAAGCGATTTCTGCAGTGCGCGAAGAAGTTGTGGCATTGTCATTGCTTGCAGCATCTAGAGTGTTGGAAAAAGAGATCTCTGAAGAAGACAACCGCCAGTTGATTAACGAAACGATTGCGAAGGCAGGCGAAGTGCAATGAGCCAAGTCTCAG
The DNA here is from genome assembly GCF_057031095.1 of Planococcus alkaliphilus. Taxonomy (NCBI): domain Bacteria; kingdom Bacillati; phylum Bacillota; class Bacilli; order Caryophanales; family Caryophanaceae; genus Planococcus; species Planococcus alkaliphilus. The sequence continues at coordinate 2,899,103 of NZ_CM168060.1, read as the reverse complement.
AACGCTACGCATTAGCTTTATTCCAAATCGCTCAAAAACATGAAGTGGTTGATAAGGTAGAAATGGATTTGCGCGAAGTGAAGAAAGTCTTTGAACTGACTCCTGAGCTTTACAATCTGATTGTTTCTCCAAAATTATCAGCTGAAAAAAGAACGAACCTGATCAATGAAGTGTTCAATGGCGTAAACGTTTACGTGATAAACACACTTCAATTGATGGCTGAACGCAAACGTTTAAATGACGTCAGCGGCTTGGCTACAGAGTTCATTAACTTATCAAACGAAGCACAAGGAATCGAAGATGCAAAAGTCTATTCAATCCGTCCGTTGACGGAAGAAGAACGTGCATCGATTTCTTCCACTTTCGCTAAAAAAATCGGTAAGCAATCTTTGCGCATCGAAAACATTATTGATCCAACCCTAATCGGTGGATTGCGTCTTCAAATCGGAAACCGCATTTATGACAGCAGCATCAGTTCAAAACTGGGCCGTTTGCAGCGTCAGTTGATCGGTTAATTCAGGAAATTATGAGAGGGTGAAATACATGAGCATCAAAGCTGAAGAAATCAGTGTCTTGATCAAACAGCAGATTGAAAATTATCAATCTGAGATGAAAGTTGACGACGTCGGTACAGTAATCACGATTGGTGATGGTATCGCACGCGCTCATGGCCTCGACAACATCATGGCTGGAGAACTTGTTGAGTTCTCTACTGGTGTTCTAGGTATGGCACAAAACTTGGAAGCCAACAACGTTGGTATCATTATCCTTGGGCCTTACACAGACATCAAAGAAGGCGATGAAGTACGTCGAACTGGCCGTATTATGGAAGTACCAGTAGGACAAGAACTAATCGGACGTGTAGTAAATCCGCTTGGTCAACCGGTTGATGGTCTTGGACCGATCAACACAACTAAAACTCGTCCGATCGAAAGCCCTGCACAAGGGGTTATGGCCCGTAAATCGGTTCACGAACCACTTCAAACAGGTATCAAAGCGATTGATGCTCTAGTCCCAATCGGCCGTGGACAGCGCGAATTGATCATCGGTGACCGCCAGACAGGTAAAACTTCTGTAGCAATCGATACAATTTTGAACCAAGCTGACCAAGACATGATTTGTATCTATGTAGCAATCGGGCAAAAAGAATCTACTGTACGTAACGTAGTAGAAACTTTGCGTAAAAACGGTGCTTTGGATTACACAATCGTCGTGACTGCATCTGCATCTCAACCAGCTCCATTATTGTACTTGGCTCCTTATGCAGGTATCTCTATGGCGGAAGAGTTCATGTTCGATGGCAAACACGTTTTGATCGTATATGATGATTTGACTAAACAAGCTTCGGCTTACCGCGAATTGTCGCTATTGCTACGTCGTCCTCCAGGCCGCGAAGCATATCCAGGGGATGTTTTCTACTTGCACTCCCGTTTACTGGAACGCGCTGCAAAATTGAATGAAACATTAGGTGCTGGTTCGATTACAGCTCTTCCATTCGTTGAAACGCAAGCGGGCGATATTTCTGCTTATATTCCAACAAACGTAATTTCGATCACTGATGGACAAATCTTCCTTCAATCAGATCTATTCTTCTCGGGTGTACGTCCGGCAATCAACGCGGGTCTTTCTGTATCACGTGTTGGTGGTTCAGCTCAGATCAAAGCGATGAAGAAGGTTGCGGGTACATTGCGCCTTGACTTGGCTGCATATCGCGAGCTAGAGTCGTTCTCTCAATTCGGTTCAGACCTTGATGCAGCAACTGCAGCAAAACTTGAGCGTGGGAAACGTACAGTTGAAGTATTGAAACAAGATTTGAACAATCCAATCAAAGTTGAAAAACAAGTTGTCATCTTCTATGCATTGACTCGTGGATTCCTTGATGATATTCCAGTTCAAGATATTCAACGTTTTGAAGCTGAATTGACAAGCTGGCTGGATTCTAACCACACAGAAGTTTTAGAAACTATCCGCACTACGCAAGGTTTGCCTTCTGACGAAGCATTTGGCGCAGCAATAAACGAATTCAAACGCACATTCGCAAAATCAGAATAAGAGAAACTCCACATTCAGCAGCAACTTAGGGAGCTGCTGAATGGAAGTGCCTCAAACAGACTTTCGTTCGGACTAGAAGAAAAAATAATAAGGTGGTGAAATACCAGTGGCATCTTTACGCGATATAAAAAACCGTATTACTTCAACCAAGAAAACAAGCCAGATCACAAGAGCGATGCAGATGGTTTCTGCGTCGAAGTTGAACCGTGCTGAATTGAATGCGAAAGCATTCGTTCCATACATGGAAAAAATTCAGGATGTTGTCGCTTCAATCGCGGCCGGATCGAACGATACGAGCCATGCAATGATGACGACACGTCCAGTACAAAAAACAGCTTACCTTGTCATCACTTCGGATCGTGGGTTAGTAGGCGGATACAATAGTAATATTCTTCGTACAGTGATGAGCAAAATCCGTCAGCGCCATACCTCAAATGACGAGTTCGTTATCTTAAGTATTGGCCGTAAAGGACGGGATTTCTTTGCTAAGCAGGGAATGACGATTCTTGATAGTGCAATCGCACTTCCAGATCACCCGAGTTTCGCTGATATTAAAGAAATAACGCGCAAAGCTGTTGGTATGTTCTCAGATGGTACGTATGATGAAGTTTATATGTACTACAATCACTTTGTCTCTGCTATTCAGCAAGAAGTTACCGAAAAGAAAGTTTTGCCATTAACGGATATCGAAACGACTGGTTCAACTGCTTCTTACGAGTTTGACCCATCAGCCGAAGCGATTTTGGAAGTTCTTCTTCCCCAATATGCAGAAAGCTTGATTTTTGGTGCAGTTCTTGACGGTAAGGCAAGTGAACACGCTGCGTCCATGACCGCTATGAAGAGCGCAACCGATAATGCAAGTGAGTTGATCGATGGATTGACTCTTTCATATAACCGTGCCCGCCAAGCAGCGATCACTCAGGAAATCACTGAAATCGTCGGCGGAGCAGCCGCGTTAGAATAGAAAAGTGCAAGCGTCCATCTAGCCCCGACGGACTTAAGATCCCGAAGAGTTTGGCGCTGAAGCCTTGAATAATAAGAAAAAAAGTAAGACAGGAGGGAACAGCATGAACACAGGACACGTTCTTCAAGTTATGGGTCCGGTTGTAGACGTTAAGTTTGCGAATGGCCAACTTCCAGCAATCTACAACGCCCTAACTGTATATATTGATCGTCCAGGCCAACAACAAGTGAAATTGACACTTGAAGTGGCGCTTCACCTTGGTGATGATTCAGTACGCACAATTGCGATGGATTCCACCGATGGATTGCAACGTGGTTCAGTAGTAACCGATTTAGGCAGTGCTATCACTGTTCCAGTTGGAGAAGTGACTTTAGGCCGCGTATTTAACGTACTAGGAGAAGTAATCGACTTAGGGGAAGAAATTCCAGCAACTGAGCGCCGTAACCCGATTCACCGTTCAGCACCGACTTTCGAACACTTATCCACAGAAGTTGAAATTCTTGAAACAGGTATCAAAGTAGTTGACTTGCTTGCTCCTTATATCAAAGGTGGTAAAATCGGTCTCTTCGGTGGTGCCGGTGTAGGTAAAACAGTTCTTATCCAAGAATTGATCAACAACATCGCACAAGAACACGGTGGTTTATCCGTATTCGCTGGTGTTGGTGAACGTACACGTGAAGGAAATGACTTATTCCACGAGATGAGCGATTCTGGCGTTATCAAGAAAACATCAATGGTCTTCGGCCAAATGAACGAGCCGCCTGGTGCACGTATGCGTGTTGCCTTGACTGGTTTGACAATGGCAGAATATTTCCGTGATGAGCAAGGCGCAGACGTTCTTTTGTTTATCGATAACATTTTCCGTTTCACACAAGCAGGATCTGAAGTATCTGCCCTATTAGGACGTATGCCTTCAGCGGTTGGTTACCAGCCGACACTTGCTACTGAAATGGGTCAATTGCAAGAGCGTATTACGACTACAAGCACAGGTTCTGTAACATCTATCCAAGCGATCTATGTACCAGCCGATGACTATACGGATCCGGCTCCGGCTACAACTTTCGCTCACTTGGATGCGACAACTAACCTTGAGCGTAAACTATCGGAAATGGGTATTTACCCAGCGGTGGATCCTTTGGCTTCAACTTCACGCGCTTTGTCGCCTGAAATCGTTGGTGAAGAACACTATGCAATTTCCCGCCAAGTTCAAGAAACGCTTCAGCGTTACCGCGAACTACAAGATATCATTGCCATCCTTGGTATGGATGAGTTAAGTGATGAGGATAAGCTGACGGTTAACCGTGCACGCCGCATCCAAAACTTCCTTTCTCAGAACTTCCACGTTGCTGAACAGTTCACAGGCCAAAAAGGTTCTTATGTTCCCGTTCAAGAAACGATCAAAGGATTCAAAGAAATTCTTGCTGGTAAATACGATCACTTGCCGGAAGATGCTTTCCGTCTAGTTGGACGTATCGAAGACGTTATTGAAAAAGCTAAAAGCATGGGCGTAGAAGTCTAAAACAAGGGACCAGGAGGGGAAAAAATGAAGACCATTACAGTCAATATTGTCACTCCCGACGGCCCGGTATACGATTCAGAAGTTTCTATGGTAATAGCAGTTACAGCGACAGGCGAGATGGGTATCTTGCCTGGCCATATTCCTACAGTAGCTCCTCTTGGCATCGGTGCAGTCCGATTAAAGAAAGAGAACTCGACTGAATTAGCAGCTGTAAGCGGCGGATTCTTAGAAGTTCGTCCGGATAAAGTGACGATTCTTGCTCAGTCTGCAGAACTTGCGACAGATATTGATCTGGCGCGTGCACAAGAATCTGCAAGACGTGCAGAAGCGATGCTTCAGGCGAATAAAGAAGAAGTCGACTTTCAACGTGCTGAACTAGCATTAAGACGTGCGAAGAATCGTATCAACGTTTATGAGGGTAATATTTAATGACGGAAACGGAAGCGGCTGTTCAGTTCTGATGGATAGAAGACAGAATAGTGAAGTGGCATCTTTTGCCGCAAAGCTGAACTGGTCGATGACCTGAGGAGCTAGCTGCTAAAGTTTGGACATTAAATAAAAAGAGTAGAATTTCACGAGCGGGCAGAAGGGCAATTGACTTTTGCCCGCTTTTTTAAATAGGAGGGGATCAGTTAAATGGAGACCGCCATTGGGCAGCAAGCCCTCATTTCAATATTCAGCCATATCTTTTTTACAGGTGTCGCTTTTTACGCATTGCGTGCCGTGATGTTTGAGAAATGGATTCGCAAGCAGCATGTGCTGCAAGCTCAAATCCTTTATATCTTTCTCAGCATTGCCATTGGAACTGCGGTATCGACTTTCTTTTTGAATATCTCTTCATGGTCAAGACAATTGCCTTATCTATTCTAGGTTTGCTAGTTTGCCATGAGAGCGATTTTCGCCCATATGGCAAAACAGCAAACCTTTTATTGTTATTTCCCGGGAAATAACTAAAAGCATGTTTATCTCTTAAGAATAAGGGAAATTTAAGTTTGTAATCAAAATGTAATATATAATTTTCTAGGACGGACATAAGGACTCGGTATTGTACGAATGATATACTAACTGGATAATATAACTACTAAAATGAGCGTTAAGTTACTTGTATATTTAATAAAAAACGGGTATTATGGAAAAGGTTTTGTTTCTAAACTATGACATTGGACTTTAAAGGTACATATAGATGAATATTTAACATATGGAGGGCATATCAGTGGATCAGATTATCGTTAAAGGCGGCCAAAAATTAAAAGGGAAAGTTCGGGTAGAAGGGGCTAAGAATGCAGTTTTGCCAGTTCTTGCAGGAGCACTTCTCGCATCAACAGGAAAAAGCATTATTAAGGAAGTACCTAATCTAGCAGACGTTTATACCATTCAAGAAGTGCTTAAAAGCTTAAATGCTTCGATTGAATACTTCCCTGAAAAGAATGAAATGGTGATTGATTCATCAGAAACATTATCTAGTGAAGCGCAATTTGAATATGTGAGAAAGATGCGTGCTTCAATTTTGGTGATGGGGCCGTTGCTTGCGCGTAATGGATTCGCTAGAGTTGCTTTGCCAGGTGGGTGTGCAATCGGTTCTCGTCCGATTGATCAGCATTTAAAAGGATTTGAAGCGATGGGCGCTCAAATCACTTTTGGAAACGGTTTTGTTGAAGCGAATGTAAATGGAAGACTTCGCGGAGCAAAAATCTATCTTGATTTCCCGAGTGTCGGCGCAACAGAGAACATCATGTCAGCAGCTGCTTTGGCTGATGGTGTAACCATCATTGAAAATGCGGCAAAAGAACCGGAAATCGTAGATTTAGCGAACTACATCAATGAAATGGGCGGCCGCGTAGTAGGTGCGGGTACAGATACGATGCGCATCGAAGGAGTAGAAGAATTGCACGGTGCAGTTCATTATATTATTCCTGACCGTGTTGAAGCTGGAACGTTCATGGTGGCTGCTGCCATCACTGAAGGCGATGTTATTATCGAAAATGCAGTGCCTGAGCACATGGCTGCATTGATTTCTAAAATGGGTGAAATGGGTGTCGAAATCAAAGAGGAAGAGGAAGGATTGCGCATCCGTGCTTCTCGTCCGCTTCGCTCGATTGATATTAAGACAATGCCGCATCCAGGATTCCCGACAGATATGCAATCACAGATGATGGCGTTGATGTTGACGGCAACTGGAAATGGCATCTTGACAGAAACTGTTTTCGAAAATCGCTTCATGCACGTGGAAGAATTCCGTCGCATGAATGCAGCAGTTAAAATTGAAGGACGCTCAGTCATCATGGAAGGCCCTTCACAGCTGCAAGGAGCAGAAGTTGCAGCAACGGACCTTAGAGCTGCAGCAGCATTGATACTAGCAGGACTGGCAGCTGACGGCATCACACGCGTTAACCAGTTGCAGCATTTAGATCGTGGCTATGTGAATTTCCATTCGAAACTTGCCGCTTTGGGAGCAGATATTGAACGTGTATCGACAGTGGAAGCTGAAGTCAAAGAAAAACAAACGGTCTAATTCTCTTATCATTTATTTTTCTTCTAATAACCCGTGAGGCAACTTTGCCTCATGGGTTTTATTGTTTTTGATTTTAGAAGCGCATCGCTCCAAATCAATATCACAAAATTTTGGTTCTACACTAATTGTTGGGGTGTTGAAACAATTCGGCCCAAAAAAAGACACGCAATCTCCAAATTCTTTTATACTTGAAATGTCGAATAACAAGTAAAGAAGAGGAGATGCGTGCACTTGAATTTTACCATGAAATTTCCCGGATTAGAAGATGTGAAAATCATGAAGATGGAACAAGTGGAGGACCGGGTGGCCCTGCATGTGGAGTTGGAAGTGAAGGCACACCGTTGCCCGCGTTGCCAGGAGAAGACCCGGCGTGTCCACGATTACCGGATCCAAAAGATCAAACACCTGAAATGGTTTGAACGCCAGACTTACCTTTTCTATAAGAAGAGACGCTACGTATGCGGGGCGTGCGGCAAGAAATTCGCCGAACAGAATTCATTCATCGGCCGCTATCAACGGTTCTCAAAAGAGTGGAACCAAGCGGTTCATGTGCGCAGCGTCAAGGCGAAAACGTTCAAGGAAGTGGCCGGACAATACGGCGCTTCCGCTTCGACCATCGTTCGGCGTTTCGATCTGGTGGCGCTCCAGGAAGTTACTGAAACCGCAAAATTACCGCGTGTGATCGCCATCGACGAATACAAAGGCGACACCCGCGAAGGAAAGTACCAACTGATTATCGCCGATGGCGAAACGAGAGAACCGATCGATATCCTGCCCAACCGGAAAAAAGAGACGATCAAACAGTATCTCCAACAGCACGGAGCTGCGGTGGAAATCGTCGTCATGGACATGAGCCATTCCTTTAAAGCCGCGGTCAAAAAAGCACTCGGCAAACCGGTGATCATCGCCGATCGCTTCCACTTCTGCCGGTACATTTACTGGGCGCTGGACGCGGTCCGCAGACGCGTGCAGAAAAGTTGGAACGACTATGACCGCAAAAAAGGCAAACGGATGCGCTACGTCTTTTACAAAAACAGTGAGAAGTTAACCGAAAAGGACCGTTGGTACTTGAAGCGGTATCTTGAAATGGATGAGGAGCTCAAACGAGCATACGAACTGAAGGAAGCGTATTGCACGTGGTTTCAGGCAAGCAAAAAAAGAGATCCCGAGGAAATCCTCAAGACCAAAGAAGCGTTGCTGGAATTTTATCGGCTGGTGGAACAAGCGGGCATTCCCGAGTTCCAGAAAGCCATGGGCACCTTCCGAAACTGGCAGACGGAAATCTTGAACAGCTTCTCGTTCAAGTATTCCAATGGTTTCTTGGAAGGCATCAATAACCTGACAAAAGTGATTAAGCGGAACGCGTTCGGCTTTCAGAATTTCGAACGCGCCCGCGCCAAAATACTACTGACACACAAGTATAAGAATATGGGAGTTCACGTTGGTTAGAGTGAGGAAGATTTCACCTCACCCCAACATTTGACGGAGAACCAAAATTTTATGGTCGTTGAAATATTTTATGATGCGAATCGGGTCTTTATTCCTTGAAAATTTTTTTTCTTTTCTAATCACACTATGCTAAAATGTTCATTTAGGAGAGTCTTTTTAGATAACACATTAGGTTCAGAAAGCTGGAAGGGGAAGCGTAATAATGTTTTCAAAAGATATCGGTATTGATTTAGGAACGGCAAATGTCTTGATCCATGTAAAAGGCAAAGGAATCGTATTAAATGAGCCATCGGTTGTTGCGCTTGACCGAAAAACAAACCGCGTTTTGGCGGTTGGGGAAGAAGCCCGCAAAATGATCGGACGCACACCTGAACATATTGTGGCCGTCCGACCGCTTAAAGATGGCGTCATTGCAGATTTTGATGTGACTGAAATGATGCTAAAGTACTTCTTAAACCGTTTGAAGGTTAAAGGCTTTATGACTAAACCACGCATCTTAATTTGCTGTCCGACTAATATTACGAGTGTCGAGCAAAAAGCGATCCGTGAAGCAGCCGAAAAATCCGGCGGCAAGAAAGTCTTTTTAGAAGAAGAGCCGAAAGTGGCGGCAATTGGTGCTGGGATGGACATTTACCAGCCGAGCGGCAATATGGTCGTCGACATCGGCGGCGGAACGACGGATATTGCTGTTTTATCCATGGGCGATATCGTAACGAGTGAATCAATTAAAGTGGCTGGCGATGTTTTCGACCAAGACATTCTTCAATACGTAAAACGCCAATACAAATTATTGATTGGCGACCGTACAGCAGAAAATATCAAAATCGAGATCGGTTCAGTGTATGGCGGCAGCCGCAACGAAGAAATGGAAATTCGCGGCCGTGATATGATGACGGGACTGCCTCGGGTAGTGAAGATCCAGTCTGCTGAAATAGAAGAAGCCTTGAAGGAATCTGTTGCAATGATTGTTGCTTCTGCGAAAAGCGTGCTTGAAAAAACGCCGCCCGAACTTTCTGCGGACATTATTGACCGCGGTGTGATTTTAACGGGTGGAGGAGCTATGCTTCACGGCATTGACCAATTGCTTGCAGAAGAATTGAAAGTTCCGGTTTCCTTGTCTGAATTGCCGATGGATTGTGTGGCACTCGGAACCGGCATCCTTTTAGATAATATGCAAAAACTTTCTCGCCGTTAAATCAGTTGAACTTATTCGAATGTGGCAGTTAAGTTTTTGGTTAAGCTTTAGCATTGATCCTCTTGGGATTTTAGCCAATCCGGCATATGGCCAGATTTGAACCGTGAATTTCTTCTGTTTCTAAAGGGGTTTAATAGGCATATAAAGGCATCAGGCGACTTTTAAGCAGAATGCCTTATGGCGATGGTAAAAATCTTTAGTATAATGATAATTAATGCATATTACCGAAGTGGAAATCCGGATCTCTTAAAAGGGGATAGAGGATAGATTCACTGCCGTATAGAATTCTTGAAGATTGACTGCCTCGAAATGAGGCATGCATCAATAGAAAGGTTGACTGAGCGAATGGCTGAAACAAAAAAGAAAGTTTCCCTTCGAAAACAAGCAAAAATCGAAAAGGCCCCAGAAAAAGATGAGAAACAGACTTGGTGGGTCCAAATTCGTTTATTTCCAATTTGGCTTCGAATCATCATTGTTCTAGTATTGATTGCCCTGGCTGCAATTTTAGGGGCTATGGTCGGTTATGGCGTGATCGGGGACGGCGAAGCAAGGGATGCGCTGAAATGGGAAACGTGGCAGCATATAATAGATATTATGAGCGGAAAAAAATAATTTTTCCGCTTGTATGAGTTTCGAGCAATATACATAAATTATGGTTGAAGGAGTGGGATTATGTTAACGACCGAACAAATTCAAGCAATTTTACCGCATCGCTATCCATTTTTAATGGTGGATCGGATTTTAGAAATCGAAGCGGGTAAAAAAGCTGTCGGATTAAAGAACGTCTCAGCAAATGAACAATTTTTCAATGGCCATTTCCCAGGATATCCGGTTATGCCGGGTGTGCTGATCGTCGAGGCTTTAGCGCAAGTGGGAGCGGCCGCTGTATTGCAGCTGGAAGCCAACAAAGGCCGCTTGGCATTTTTCACCGGCATCGATAATTGCCGCTTTAAGCGCCAAGTCGTTCCGGGCGACCAATTGCGGTTGGAAGTGGAATTGACGAAATTGCGCGGATCGATGGGCAAAGGGCATGCGATTGCTACCGTCGATGGAGAAATCGCTTGTGAATGTGATATTTTATTCGCTTTAGGGCCAGTAGTTGAAAAATAAGCTCGAATTTGAATTTGAAAGTTCATTCCTGTAAAATGATTCAGGGAAATACATAGGAGGGGAATAGCGGAAAGCGATTGCTATTCTTTCTTGCGGAGTGTAGGAGGTTTACCATGTACAAAACATTGCCGACAGGCGTTAAAAGCAGCATCACACGCTCCATCTCAAAAATATTTGAAGCTTACATGGCGAATATTGAATGGGATGAAGAACGTTTTAATTTAGAAGACTTCGTAAAGGTTTGGAAAGACTACATCGAAAACGGAGCTGCTTGGTATGAGAAAGTTCCTCTCGAAGTCAAGTTAAGCCCTGAATTCCATGAAGAAGTGGCGAACAAAATGAATCAGATCATTGATAAGATTTTAAACGAGCCGCCTTCAGAAGATCAAATCGCCCGCATTGAAATCATGCAGGAATCGATGAATACGCATTTCGATTATTCATGCAGAGCAGAAGCTGCTTTCGTGGAAACGAAATTAAATGCGATGAAGAAATAAATATAAAAAAGGCTGGCCGAGATGGGGTTTGAACCGCACCCCAAATGGTAGACACTTTAAAAAAAGTGACCCATTTGGGGTTTTTTCTGTTTTCAGACCCCGGTATACTAAATTTAGCTAACTTGGACGGGAGAAGATCATATGAGTAAAATTATATTCAACGAACACCAACAACGGGTCTTGGAGGCGAATCCGAATGTCGCTTCCGTATCCGATCGGGCGATTCAGTACACACCGGAATTCAAAATCCATGCCGTGAAAGAGAACTTAGCGGGCAAAGGTCCTGCCCAAATCTTTAGTGAAAGTGGTTTTGATTTAACGGTTATCGGTTCCAAAAAAGCGACGTCTTCTTTGAACCGTTGGCGGACGACGTTTCGATCATATGGAGAAGAAGGCTTTTTTGAAGAGCGTCGTGGAAAAGGCAGTACCGGCCGCCCTTCCACCAAAGATCTCTCGGCGGAGAAGAAGCTGGAGAAAGCGGAAGCACGCATCAAATACCTGGAAGCGGAAAATGAGTTGCTAAAAAAGCTCGAGGAGCTCGAGAGGCAGGCGAAGAAACGCAGCTGACCCCAGCGGAAAAATTCGAAGCGATCAACACAGTGGTCCGGAAATTCCAACTGAAGAATTTGGTGGGAACTCTTTGCCGCACAGCGAGGGTCAGCCGGAGTGGCTATTACGCCTGGCTAGAGAAAACGGAACAGCACGCCATTCGCGAAGAACAAGACTACCAGGACTACCAGTTGCTCAAAAGCATCTACGATGCGCATCGGGGGAAAATCGGGTATCGCACCTTTTATATGGTACTCACTGAACTGTTGGAAACGCCTATGAACCACAAGAAGATCCTGCGCCTCATGCGCAAATTCAATCTCTTTGCCAAAATCCGGCGAGCGAATCCCTATAAGCAAATCGCCAAAGCCACACAAGAACACAGCGTCTGTCCGAACTTGTTAAACCGCGAGTTTGAACAAGATGAACCCGGCAAGGTATTCGTCACTGATATCACGTATCTGCCCAACCGTTCGGGGCAAATGGCGTATCTGTCCGCCGTAAAAGATGTCGCCACCCGTGAAATCGTCGCCTATGAAGTCACGACGACGCTCACGATGGAAATTGTTTACCGTACGTTGAAGAAATTGAAGGAAGCGTTGGATGGCAATGTTCACCCGGAAGCGATGATTCATTCCGATCAAGGCTTTCACTACACCCATCCCGAATACCAACAACGTGTGAAGGAACTGAAGTTGACCCAATCCATGTCCCGCCGGGGCAATTGCCTCGACAACGCCCCCATCGAATCATTTTTTGGTCACTTTAAAGATGATGTCGATTTTAAACAAGCAACCAGCCTGGATGAACTGAAAGGGCTGGTGGATGAGTACATGGAGTATTACAACGGAACGCGCAAGCAATGGAATCTAAAAAAGATGACTCCGGCACAATACCGAAGTCATCTAATCGCAGCCTAGCTGCAGGGTACCTTTTTTATAAACTGTCCATTAAATGGGGCGCGGATCAGTTCCAACTCGGCCAGCCTTTTTATTGTTCAAAGAAGAAGCCTTCCAGCGCTTGTCGCGGCTGGCGAGCTGCCTCCGCTTTTCTGATTGTCCAGACTCCGGCAGCTAGCCGCTCGAGGTCGCTTCAGCCTTAGCAGCAATGGCAAAACCCGCCATTACTGCTAAGCCTTCCAGCGCTTGTCGCGGCTGGCGAGCTGCCTCCGCTTTTCTGATTGTCCAGACTCCGGCAGCTAGCCGCTCGAGGTCGCTTCAGCCTTATCAGCAATGGCAAAACCCGCCATTACTGCTAAGCCTTCCAGCGCTTGTCACGGCTGGCGAGCTGCCTCCACTTTTCTTATTGTCCAGACTCCGGCAGCTAGCCGCTCGAGGTCGCTTCAGCCTTATCAGCAATGGCAAAACCCGCCATTACTGCTAAGCCTTCCAGCGCTTGTCGCGGCTGACGAGCTGCCTCCACTTTTCTTATTGTCCAGCTGCAAGAGGCAGCTTCTCGGGTCTTAAGTCAGCCCGCTGCGGCGGCAACAGCCTCCTCGCGTTCTGCCTTAAGCCTGTCGAAGCTAAACGGCTCTTTTCGCTTTTCTTATTGTCCAGACTTCAGCGGCCAGCCTCTCGAGGTCTTAAGGCGTCTTGCCTATGCGGCAAAAAATGCCGCTTCGGCAAGACGCCTTAAGCTTGTCGAAGCTAAGCGGCCGCCTCCGCTTTTCTTTATGCCTTTGTTTCGTCTTTTCTCAGGCCGGGTCGTGTGCGCATGTCTGATTCGAAGCGCTCAAGCAATTCTTCGCCCTCTAGCCCGTCTTCAAGCAATTCCGATAGTAGGGTTTCAGCGTATTTCCGTCTTGCGCGTTTCAAGGTTCCTTTCATTAATACCGAAACCTGATTGCCCATGACTTTGACGCCATAGATGGCTACTTCAAAGGTGGCCGGTTCGTTTCCAGGATAGGAGATGACGACTTTCACATCGTAGATACCCCCAGTTTCCATCATTCGATCGAAGCTTTCTTTGTAATCTAATTCCATCAGCATTTCAAGCACCCATGAACGGTGGCTGTTTTCTTGATTGATAATGATTCCGTCAATTAAAGGATAATCCGTCACTTCATCTTCTTTAACGACTCCGAGTGACAGCATTTTAAATGTTTTCACGTCAATTCCTCCAAACATCGCTTTTTTTCAGTATAGCATAGCCGAAAACATGCCGCTTATCGGCTGGAAAACCGTTTTATTTTTCCTGTTATTATGCCAAATTCCATTTTTCCAAAACTAAATAAGAACTTCAGAAACCATATGGCTGCAAGGATGTAGAAGAAAAACAATTTTCATCAATGATTAAAAATCAGATTTCATCAGCGTTATTGAGCCAAAAATCGAATTTGCCCTTTTGCGCAATATTCACTTTCCTTAGTATATTGTTAATAAGCCAAAAGGAGGTGAAAAAATGAATCAAGTCGGAATCGTTGGCCGCTTAACGAAAGACCCGACAATGCGTGTGATGAGCGAAGGGCGCGTACATACTTCTTTCATCGTCGCCGTGTCCCGGAATTACAAAAATCAACGAGGGGAAGTGGAAACGGATTTTGTTCTCTGCTCAACCTGGGGCAAGCCCGCCCACAATGTTTCGAAATACTGCACGAAAGGATCTTTGGTTGCAGTAACAGGCAGACTGCAATCCCGCCATTACGATAAAGAAGACGGATCCCGTGTTTATGTTACAGAAGTACTGGGTGATCAAATCCGTTTTCTTGATAAAAAGCGGCCAAAAGAAGAAGCCGCTCCTAAACCGCTGGAACCTGGGTCTGAAGCAGACTTTGATTTCCAGCCGCCAGGAACGGCTACTGTAATAAGTACTTAATTAGGATAAGGAGGCACTTAGTTATGCCAAAAGACGTTCAATTGCAATTGGAAGTGCATATGGAGCAATTAATCAAACTGACCGCCTTGCTTCATCGCCGATTGGCAGAGGCGGAGCGGGAACTAGGTGAACTGAAAGAGAGCTTCCGTTCCGTCCAACAAGGATGAAGTTTTCACTCGCCAGAAGGAAATCCGGTTGGGTGGGGGCTCAGCCGGATTATTATAGATTATAGGTAAACAGTTCCTTCAATTCGCTGTCTGACAGCTCTGTCATCCACTGGCTGGATTGGATAAATTGTTCGGACATGGTCTGCTTTTGAGTAAGCAGCGCATCGATTTTTTCTTCGATCGTGCCAATGGTCACAAATTTATGGACGTGCACGAATTGGGTTTGGCCGATTCGGTAAGCCCGGTCTGTCGCTTGGTTTTCAACTGCGGGGTTCCACCATCTGTCCGCATGCAAAACATGGGTAGCGGCTGTTAAGTTCAAACCGGTTCCCCCTGCTTTTAACGAAAGGATGAAAATTGGAAATTTGCCGTTCTGGAAAGCAGCTACGAGAGAATCGCGCTGATTTTTTGGCATGCTTCCAGTCAAGAATGGAACTTCATGGCCATATAATTCATTGATGGCTTGCTGCAATAAATGCCCCATGCCGATATATTGAGTGAAAATCAGGCATTGCTCTCCGCGCTCGGCAATTTCTCCTGCCAGAGTCACAATGCGTTCAAGTTTTTGGGACCGCGGCAATATCTCTGCAGCGGATGTATAAGGTTCTTTCAAATACAAAGAAGGATGATTGCACAATTGCTTTAATTTGCTGAGCATCTTTAAGACAAGGCCTTTTTTCTCAAATCCGGTGAGCGTCTCCATTTTCTGCACCGTATCTTGCACTAAACCTTCATATAAAGCTGCTTGTTCCGGCGTTAATGGACAGTATTCCAACTGCTCTTGCTTCTCCGGCAAATTCAATTGCAAATCAGGATCTTTTTTCGTCCGGCGCAGCAAGAATGGCTGAATGCGCTGTCGAAGCTTTTCTTTCGTTTCTTCTGAATCGTCGCGTTCAATCGGAATCATGAAATTCTCTTGGAACTGCTTGATGCGATACAAATAGCCCTTGTTGATAAAATCAAAAATCGACCAAAGTTCAGAAAGCCGGTTTTCAATCGGTGTCCCGGTCAAAGCGATGTGATGGTCGCCTTTAAATTTACGGATGGTACGGGATTGCTTCGTATACATATTCTTGATGTTCTGTGCTTCATCCAGCGTAATGCTGGTCCAGTGGATGCCTTGGATCTCTTCCGCATCCGAAGAAGCGATGCCGTACGTAGATAGCACGACATCCGGTTTTTCTTTCTGCAGGAAGGCCTGGAATTCCTCGGCTTTTGGACGGGTGCTGCCGTAATGGGTAACCACTTTCAAGTCCGGGCCAAAGCGTTCAAGCTCTTTTTGCCAGTTGCCGAGTACGGAAGTCGGGCAAATGATCAGTGAAGGCTGCTCGGGTTTCTTCGCATGGACATGCAGAAGGTAAGTGATCAATTGAACTGTTTTTCCAAGTCCCATGTCATCTGCAAGGCAAAGGCCGAAGCCTTCTTCGCGCATGAATACAAGATAATCGAATCCGGTCTTCTGATAAGGCCGAAGTTCTGTATGAAGATTTTCAGGAATCGGTGTTTCCGGTAAATCGCGTTTATCCAGCAATTTATCGAGCAATGTCCGCAATGATTTATTCAAATGGAACTCAATCAACGGATCTTCTTCGTCTACACCTTCATCCAGCATAATTTCAGGCACATTCTGGAACAGCATATCCTTGATGGTCCAATCGGCGTCATCTGCTTCTTCGATCATTTTCCGAAGCTGCATGAGCAAATTGGAGTCTACACGTACCCATTCGTTGCCGATGCGGATAAATTCTTTGTTCTCAGCGACAAGCTGCTGGAAATCCTGCATGCTGAGTTCGTGGCCGTTCAATGAGAATTGCCAGTCAAAGCGCACAATTTGATCTAGGCCGACCACAGATGCTTTTTTGACCGGAGAATGGATATTGGCTTTCACTCGGATTTTGGATTCTTGGACCGCTTTCAGCCAAGAAGGGATTGAAACTTCGACGCCAAAAGACTGAAGGATCTCCGCATCATTGCGCAAGAACTCCAACACTTCTGCATCTGTCCATTCCGCATGGTAAAGGCGGTCTTCGTCGTAATTTTCGACAGAAGGGCAGAGGCTCAGAATCAACATCTGTTTTTCTTTGATCTCCTGTTGGTGAGCACGCCATTTCTCAGGCAGCACTTTATCGAAAGGTTCATCCATCCGCCGTTTGGAAGGTGTCCAGTAGACACTTCCGCGTTTGGAGCGAAGAACCACTTTGAATGACCAGAAAGCATCGTCTTGCGGTTCGCCAAGTTGGACCGCCATGACGTAATCGTCGCTCGCAGGCAAACCGTCCCATCCGGCATGTTGAACAAAATGCTGGATAAAAGGCAGCTGTGCAGTTGCCAATCCTTTTTGATGCAATTGGTGCTTGATGGTATCACTTAGGAATGCTTGGATTTCCGGATCTCCATATGCTGGATCGATCAAAATGTCTTCTCCGTCCACTGAGATATGATCCCAAAGATTTGGATCGTTCAAGGAATCGGCTACTTTTCCAGCAAGATTCAGCCAGGTTTCGTCTTCTTCGGTCTGGCCGGAAAATGACACATAATGATGCGCCTCCCGTTGGAATAAACGCACAAAATCAGCAGGCGTCAACAATAGATCCAGTCCGTCAATCCGCGCAGTCAAGCCGAAAAAGCTTTCTTTGTCGAGGAAATACAAGTATGGTTTCCAGACTTCTGGTGGAATCCGGTTGCCGGTTTCATTTATCGCTTGTACCCGGAATTCTTCAAAGCGCCGGATTTTTAAATAATAGGTACGGTTTCCTTCCGTTTGGAACTGATTCATACAAGATGTCCTTTCTCGATCTCTTCCTGGAGTGCCCGAAGGCGTTTGTTTTGCGTACGGATCTCATTGATATACGCAGTCCAGAATTCCATTTGACCGCTTTTTTTGCAAGCGGCTTTCATTTTCTTCCACATCCGCACCGCTTGTTTATAGCTGGGGCGATTGCGTTCTTCCAGATAATCCATCGCATAGCGGTGGAACAAAGGAAGAACAAAATCCGGAGCAGCTTCTTGTACTTCTTTTAAGCCGCATTCCTCAGCAAAATAAAGCGGCGAGTTGTGAAGATGGTGAAGTTCCGCCCATTGCTTGAATAGCTTTTTCTCGATTAAATAAGTTGAATAAGCTGGGAGGCCGTAATGGCCGAACTGTTTGAACAAATCTTCCCAATCGGTTTCGCTTAGATGGATCAACGAAAACAACCTGCTCAAAACCCGCACATATTGGTGGCGGTATTGAGTGTATAGACCTTCAAAAAGGAAGGTTTTAACATTCGGTTTGATTGACATCAAAATGGCAGTCAATGCTTGTTCATGGGTTTCGCTCTCTGCGAGGATGGCAAGCTGCACCCAATCCGGGGTTTCATCCGGAGACAGTTTTTTCGCTTTTACATCTTCGCCAAGGAGAATGGCAAAAAATGCTTCAATCCGCGGTTCTGGACGGACAAATGAAGCAAGCTCTTCCTTACGGAGTTTCGCCGTTGTAAATAATGAGGTCCAGAATAATTGGTAAACCGTAAAGCGCTGTGAAAAGGATCCGTCTTTTACGGTAACAAAATCATGTACCAGGTTTCTCAAATGTTCCAAAAAAGCGTCCGCTTCAAATGTCCGGTGCTGAACGCGCAATTGCTCCAGCAAATCGCGGAGCGCATGCAATTCATCATCGAACCAAGTTTTAAAGAATGAATGGTGCACTTCCTGAGTTCCAGCTATATAGGTTTCCCATACTTCCATCAAAGAAATCAAATGGGCGTATGTGCGGTAGAATACTTTCCATTCTCTTTCAAGCGGAACGAAGGACAAGGCATTTTTCAATCTGCCGTCATATAGCTGCTCGAAATAGAAATAATTGCGTTTCGTGTAATCCGGAACCGGTTCCCGCCACGCATTGCGGATGATGTGAACCCATTGCACAGGAGACCGTTTATCGGTCAATAAATTAAGCTGTTCTGCGGGACGGGCACGCCACTTGGCTACCCATTCCGATAACGAGCCGATTTTTTGGTAGAGCGAGAAAACAACCGCAAGCTTATGGCGGCAATTCTCTTCCTGCGGACACGCACAAACTGCTGTTAATTTTTCGAAATTCAAAACGACTTTAACTGTATGAGCGTCTTTTACGATGGCTTCGAGCAGAAGCCGTTCTTCGTTGAACGACAGAATTTGAACACCATCATGGCGCACTAAAAAGACTGCTTTTCGAACCATTTCCTCATCCATTTCACGAGATGGATTGAGTGAGTCGTCGATAGCAGCCATATAATTGTGGATCGTATCATCAAAACGTTTTGCCAAATGTTGAACTGTTGCCATTTACATCGCCCCAAAATAAAACTTTCCTTCTATTATACGGCTTTACAGCTCCTCCGTAAACGATGAAGGAAAGTTAATTGCCGTCTTTGTTTAGGTATTTAGCTTTTAATCCTTTAATTCTATTTGTTATTTTCTTGATGAAACCATTAGGAATGCTGTCAGGTAGGCGGGTAGGAGAAGAAAAGAATCTCCAAACGGCATCGGCTGCAATTCGAATTTAAGTAGAAAACGAATAAAACAAATGCACTTCTTTCTTTGATTGCAATGCGAGATCGGGCAGTTTCAGAAGAAGTGTGCCAGTATGAATGAACTTTTTAAAATAAGCGCGCTTATTGAGGGGGAATGGAATTGATCAATTCTTATGTTTTGGAGATACCGGATTTTGGGTATATGTTAAAGCAAGAAGATGTGGAAAGATTTGAATTATTTCTATTGATTGCCAATGATGGGTATCGGAAAATTGCCTGGAATGCATTGCCGCTAAATGACAGTTATGTATTCATCGGGAAACACATTTCCTATAGTCCTTTGAAAGCCGTGCGGCTCGATTTTAAAAACAACTGCATCGTCTTTTACAGGGGACAGGTAAATGAACAGGAATTTGAAGATTTTATTTATTATTTCATTGATTCCTTATTTCTTCATATCAATCCTGATCAATTGCATTTTTTGGTGCTGCCTGCCTTTTTGAGAATAGAAAAATAATTTGGTTAGACTGATTCTGATGTGCTTTTTTCTATCCGAAACCTCAAATTCATGGTATGATTAATGTAGTAAGAATATTCTAATTTCTTATAAAGGGGGGAGTGTCATGTTGCACGTTAAATTGATGAAGCCTTTTTATACAAAGAAAGAAGATCATTTGGTTAAGTTCGTCTTTGCTTATCAATACTTTTCAATTATGAAAGATGATGAGCTGTTTCACTTTATTCCGGTAGAAGGAAAAGAGATTGTCGTCAATTTAAACACTTTCCAAGTGGAAAACCTTTCTGAAGTGTTTGTGTTCCAGAAAGGAAACCGTTTCATCCGTTTGCCGCTTTATCAACTGCTGCTAGTTTCAGATATCCATACGCACCTTCAAGCGATTTTGCAGGAAGAAAGAGCGGGCTTGCTGGAAGTGAACGACCAAGCGAAGCAAGAAGCTGAAGAAGCGATTCATTTTCTTGAAAAAGAAAACTTCAACCGCATGATCGACTATGCATTATCAGAGCGCAATGAAGAAATGTTCCATCATTTGCTCGAAGAACAACAAAATGGAGGTTTGTAAAGTGGATAAGGATTATGGATAAACGCCTGCCCTGGTTAATAAAAAGGAGCAGGCGTTTTTAAATGTGCGAAAACGAACAAAAGCCCATTTCCCGGATATGCGGAAAAGGGCTTTTATTCTTTGGGGTTATTCATAAGTCACCTCTCACAAAGCTGTGAAGATTGTCAGCATGATCAAAAATCCCGTCGAGCCAACTAATCCTAATGCTAGATCTCCTAATTCCAGTTCCAATACTTTTTCAAAATTCATCTGCAATCGCTCCTTTGCTGTTAGAAGATCTAGTGTGCTATAGCGGAAATCCTTTTGTGATTTCCTTGTTATTTATAGCTTGTTTTTATCATAAGGCATCTTATAAAATCCGTCATGCATCTAAATGACTAAAAATTCAAAATAATTATTTATTAGCATATAATTTGGTTAAAAGATTTGGATTTCCATACTTAGGAGGACAGATAGCGATTGTATTCAGAGCTTGCTATTGCTACATTTGTAGATAAGAAATTAATTGGAAAGGAAATCACCCGATATGAAATTCTATTTGTCGATGGATATGGAAGGCGTTACGGCGCTTCCGGATTATACATACGTTATGTCTAGTGAGCTGAATTATGAACGCGGCCGCCGCCTGATGACGCAGGACGCTAATGCCATTATCCACGGAGCATACGATCGAGGGGCTACCCGGTTTGTCATTAACGACAGCCATTCAAAAATGAATAATCTCATTGCGGAAGATTTGCATGAAGAAGCGGAATTGATCACGGGTGGAGTCAAGATGCTTTCGATGGTAGAAGGGCTGGATTCCAGTTTCGACGGCTTGTTGTTAGCTGGCTACCATGCACGTGCCGGGCAAAAAGGCGCCATGTCGCATGCCATGGTTTTTGCGGTCCGTTCCATGTGGATCAATGAAACGGAAATTGGGGAGCTCGGCTTTAACGCTTATATAGCGGGACATTTCGGGGTGCCTGTGCTTTTAGTCGCTGGCGATGATTGTGCTTGCCGGGAAGCGGAAGCACTTATCCCGAATGTCGTCACAGCAGCAGTGAAAGAAACTATAACGCGTTCTGCGGTGAAAACCCTTCATCCGAAAAAAGCCCAGCATTTATTGAAGAAAAAGACCAAAGAAGCGATTCAGAACCGAGGAAATGTGGCGCCGCTCGTACCGCCAGAGTCGCCGCTCTTGCGGATTGAATTCACCAATTACGGTGAAGCGGAGCTGGCCGCGATGATGCCGGGCTGTGAAATTGAAGAAGGCACAACGATTGTGCGGTTCCAGGCAAAAGATATATTGGAAGCTTACCGCGCAATGCTCGTTATGACAGAGCTCGCGGACCAAGCGAAATTCTGCTAAGAACGATTGGAAAAATAAATGAGAACAAGGAGTGGATGGATTTGCGCACATTGCCAAAACGATTAAAAAGAGGGGATACGGTCGGCATCATTTCACCGTCAAGCCCGCCAAATCTGGAAAACCTTCAAAAAGCTTTGCCTTTTTTAGAGGAGCTTGGCTTAAAAGTGAAGATGGGGAAATCAGTTGAAGCGAAACACGGCTATTTAGCAGGCAGTGATGAAGAAAGATTAGCGGATCTCCATGCGATGTTTGAAGACCCTGAAATTTCCGGGATTATTTGTGCCGGCGGCGGCTACGGGGCAGCCCGCTACACGGAAAATATCGATTTTCAAATGATCAAGGAGAACCCGAAAGTGTTTTGGGGCTATTCCGATATTACGTTTTTACATACGGCCATCGGCCAATATGCAGACCTTGTCACGTTCCACGGCCCGATGCTTGCTTCAGATGTGGGGAAAGAGACGTTCCATGAACGCAGTGCACGGATGTTCGGACAGCTGTTTGCGCCATTTGAATTGTTCTATTCCGAGGAAATTTCACCTTTGACTGCGTTGGCAAGCGGCGTAGCAGAAGGGGAACTTGTGGGAGGCAATTTATCTTTGATCCGTTCAGCGATCGGTACGAAATTTGATCTGGAGACGGCTGGCAAAATTCTATTGATCGAGGACATTGACGAAGAGCCTTACCAAGTCGATGAAATGTTGAACCATTTGCGTATGGCACGCAAATTCGATGACGTGGCAGGAGTGGTCATCGGCGATTTCAAGAACGCGGAACCGAAAAAGCCGGAACGATCGTTGACTCTGGATCAAGTGTTAGACGATTACTTTAAAGGATTGAAAGTCCCGGTCGTAAAAGGATTCAAAATCGGCCACTGTGAACCGCATTTCTCGATTCCGCTCGGCGTAAAGGCAAGACTTGATGCGAATGAAAAAACGTTGACCATCCTGCCGGGAGTGGAATAAAGAAAAGCGGAAGCAGCCGTGTAGATTCGCCGGGCATAAGACGAGCTGGCGAAGCGGCGTATTTCAAGCCGCACAGCCGGATTGGCTTATGACCCAAGAATCTGGTTGCTGGAGTCTGGACACAAAGAAAAGCGGAGGTGCCCGTTTAGCCCCGACAGGCTTAAGACAGAACGCGAAGGAAATCCTGATTTCCGAAGTGTACTGGCTTAAGATCCCGAGGGGCTGGGCACTGGAGTCTGGACACAAAGAAAAGCGGAGGTGCCCGTTTAGCCCCGACAGGCTTAAGACAGAGCGCGAAGGAAATCCTGATTTCCGAAGTGGACTGGCTTAAGATCCCGAGGGGCTGGGCACTGGAGTCTGGACACAAAGAAAAGCGGAGGTGCCCGTTTAGCCGCGACAGGCTTAAGACAGAACGCGAAGGAAATCCTGATTTCCGAAGTGGACTGACTTAAGATCCCGAGGGGCTGGGCACTGTAGCTGGACACAAAGAAAAGCGGAAGTGCGGCTCTAAACAAGCGCATCTTCAAACGTGAAATCTTCTTTAAAATGTGCTATAATGAATAGATATTGTTTCTATAAAGAGAGGCGAGGATAACGATGGCATTTCAACCACATGAAAAAGAAGTTTCTGAATTTGTAGCAGCTCGCAAAATTGGCGAATGGATTTCCTTCACTCGCAATGGTGTGGAAGTCAATGGAACCATTTTTAAAATCATGGACAATTCGGTAATCGTCGAGATTTCGCCGGAAGATGCAAAAGAAATTGGTGCGGCATCCAATATGACCGTAATTTCACATAAGAAATACAAAATCGTTTAAGATTTAAACCTTCCGTTTCGACGGGAGGTTTTTATTTTAGCGGAAGATCGTTGGAGTGAATGAAATTCGAAAAAACGTAAGAACCCACTGGCATTATTTTAGTTTTCTGGTGCTTATTCTATGCCTTTTGGCTCAAAGCGTTGGATATTGAAAAATGTGGCAGGTTTTGCGTTTCAAAGATTCATGTTTTTTGGTAAAGTAAAGTATGCAGAACCATCATTTGCACCGAAAGGAATCACACCGCATGATATTTGATTTTAAATTCTGGCATTATTTTACCAGACAGGGAGAACTTATACATAATTTGCACGAATCGGAGATGAGACGATTTAATCAACGGCTTGCCTGGATTTTCGTTTTAGGCTTGCTGGTTTTTGCGCTGCGCGAAATTTGGGGGATGAATACGTCATCGCTGACGCCTTTCCTAGCTGCAGGCGAATGGGATACATATACGCTGGCACGTTGGACTTCGCTTGCCGGCACCTTGATTTGGGCAGGACTTTATCTGGCATTCCATTCTTACGGAGTGGCTTATCTATTCGCTCGCATCACGAAGATGCCTTGGCGTGCCGCATTGGTCATGCAGACCTATGTGCTGGCCCTTTTATTAATTGAAAAAGCCATCACATTCGTGATTTTCGCAGTCGTCGGCTATACACTGCCGGTTTCGATGCTATCATTTGGCCCGATGGCGGCTTCGTTCCTTGATGTACCATTTTTAACATTCTTCTTTAATCAATTGACGCTTTTCACAGCGCTGATCATTGCTGTGCAATACCGTTACGTTCGCAGTTTCACGGAATACTCACCGAAAAAGGTTTTGTTTGCATTGATTCTCATTCACGTGGTCGTGGCTTTGGCAGTTGCCTCATTCAGCTTGATCCCGCTTAATGAAATCATTGCCGACTTCACGAGAGGAGGCGCTTCCGTTGAATAGATTCTTTTTCATCGGCCTCTCTATCGCCGTTACCGCATTTTTGGCAACAAACGCCTTATTGATGTTCGGCGACAAGAGCATATTGGCAAAAGACGTATATGTCAGTGAATACGAGCGGGCTTATACGAATACGTATACCGAGAAATTAGCGAAAGAGGCATTAATCGAGCCGCTTGGCACGACGCAAATTTACGTTCAAGACTCAGAAGCGATTGAACAATGGCTTGTTTCTGAAGGAGACGTGATTGAAGCGGGTTCTGAACTGGCGATGTTGAACGAAGCCGAATCCGAAGACCAGCGCGCAATTTGGGAATCTGAACGTGATGCTCTGCTGCAAGAACGTGGAGAAGTCCAAAGCACGAAATCATCGCTTGAATCGGCTCGCTCCAGCCAGCAAAGCCGCTCGGAATCAAGTGATGCTTCGGATAACTCGACTGTCACGAACGGAGAAGGCGATACCGTTGAACTAAATGTCGACCTTTCTGTCGGAGTAGATGTAGAAGTGCCGCAAGATGGCTCATATGCAGCGGGCATTGCCCAAGCAGAACAGCAGCTTGCAGCGATCGATTCCAAATTGGCCGTTGTGGAAGCACAATTGGCGCAAAGTGTTTCAAATCCAGCGCTGATCAGCCCAGTGGAAGGTGTCGTATCTTCCATCCAGCGGAATGCTGAACCGCTAAGCATTGAAATTTATTCCAATGAAAGATCGTTTGTGACGTATGTATTAGAAGACGAATGGCAAGACGTTTCCGAACAGGACCGGGTTTTCGTTCATGCTGAAGGCATGGGAAAAGCAATGCCAGCAACGGTATTGAAAAAATCACAAGTCCCTGCTGAAGAAACAAGATGGTTGGAAGCTTACCGGACACTTGACCCGAAAGAGCAGAAAAATCCGCTCGCATTCTATGCAGTGCATATCATGACCGATGAACCGATTGAAGCAAGCATGCCGTTTGGCAGCAAAGCCAACGCTTCGATTATTACAAATGAGGCGGCGGATGCTGTAGCCTTGCCGGAAACATGGATTTTCGATCGGACGGATATGAACGGCTCGGTGAACGCCTTAACAGAAAAAGGCTATGCTGCTGCAGTACCGGTCATCATCAATTTTGATTTGAACGGCAAAGCCGTATTGTCGGAAGGCGTCGTTCCAGGTGCAGTTGTTGTAACAGACGGCACCCTCGAGAATTTCACTTCGCCACCGGCAGTCTTCATGCCGTTCCCAAGCGAACAGCCGGATTTCGAGTTTGCGAAAAACACGAACTGGCGCCATTATGTAGAATATCTGCTTGCCCGATAAACACGAAAAACCCCTTGGCTGCAATTGCGGCCAAGGGGTTTTTACGTCTAATCGATAAAAGAAAGGATTGCCTGCACGGCAGAAAAACTACATAATAAAGAACTGAACGGAATTTATGCCTATTTCAAAGCTTTTAGGCGTTTAAATCCAACGAAATGCTGGTTCCAGTAAGGCGTATCTAAATTCGATACTTCGATTCCTTTGCTGCCGGCATGGATGAATGAGTTATTGCCGGCAAATATGCCCATATGTGAGATGCCTGGCTTATATGTATCTTGGAAAAAGACCAAATCCCCGATTGCGGGATTCGTGATTTCAGAAGAAAGGTTGTAAAAGCCGACGCTGTCTGTGCGGGATACTTTTAATCCAGCCTGGGAATAAACATAATAGATAAATCCGCTGCAATCAAAGCCGCCAGGGCTTGCACCGCCGAATACATAAGGTGTACGCTCTAGTGAATAGGCGATTTTCAAAGCAGCTGCATAAACGGAACTTGCCTGATTGCCGACAGGCGCTGCAATCGGTGCAGGAGCGGGAACCGGAGCAGGTTTTTCAGCGGATACCGGGATCACTTTAGAAGGCTGCTTGGCGCTGCCGATTTTCAAGCTTTGATTGACCAGCAGGTTCGTGGATGCGAGTTTGTTCCAAACAATGATCTGGTCAGCCGTAACCCCGTATTTCTTAGCGATGCTGTAAAGCGAATCGCCTTTTTTGACTATGTAAGTGGTTGTGCCGGTACTTGGCGCTGGAGCGCTTGCTTTAACAGGCACTTTCGCCTTCACCGGATTTTTTACTTTTTTCGGTGCGGCGATTAACGCATTCCCGATGTTGAGGGATTGGTTGGCATAGAGGGAGTCGCTGCTGAGCTTATTCCACGATTTTAAATCTGCGACGCTTACTTTGTGTTTTTGTGCAATTCGGTAAAGGGTATCTCCAGGTTGTACCTTATACGTTGCGGCTTCCGCCAAGGGAAGAGAGACGGTGGAGAATAGAGCGATAGCCAATACACCGGACAGTAATTGTTGCTTCATGCTTCAACCTCCAAAGGTAAGATGTTTTTTGGTGTCCAGACTCCAGCACCCAGCCTCTCGGGATCTTAAGTCAGCCCACTACGGAAATCAGGATTTCCTGCGTGTTCTGCCTTAAGCCTGTCGAGGCTAGATGGGTGCTTGTGCTTTTCTTAATATAGGTGATAAAGAATATTCAGTCAATAGATTTTTAGGATATTTTACATAAGTAATGAATGATAAGATAAGAAAAAGGTCATTTTATTAAGGTTTTGATGAAAGAAGAAGGAAATGGATTCATACTTTTAAAATCAAGAAATTGCGCCAAAAGACTAAATAGGAAGTAAGACTATAGAATGGAGTGAAAAAAATGAAAGAAACGGATTGGCGATTTAAAATTGCGAACCGGGAAGCGTTAATCGGCTTGGGACTGGCTTTATTCAATTTTGTCTGGTGGTTCGGATTCGCATATGGAATGGGAAGCCGGCCTGTTGAAGAGTACAGCTATGTTTTCGGTTTGCCGGATTGGTTTTTCTGGAGCTGCGTAGTGGGTTTCTTGGTGATTGTCGTTTTAGTGATCGTCATCGTCAAATTTTTCTTTGTGGAAGTACCTTTTGATGAGGAGGACGATGACCGATGAATTATGCAGTTATCATTCCAATGTTCGTTTTCTTATTGATCATTTTTGCAATCGGCTATTGGTCGAGCACCAAACTTTCTTCCAGTTCAAATTTCATCAATGATTATTTTCTCGGGAGCCGGGAGTTAGGCGGTTTCGTACTTGCGATGACGATGGTTGCGACTTACGGCAGTGCCTCAAGTTTCCTAGGTGGCCCCGGAACCGCCTATACGATGGGTTTCGGCTGGGTATTGCTTGCCATGACGCAAGTGGTCACTGGGTATTTTGTCTTGATGATCCTCGGCAAAAAGTTTGCAATCATGGCGCGCCGCTATCAAGCGGTGACGATGATCGATTTTCTAAAAGCTCGCTATAACAGCACATGGGTGGTCATTTTATCAGCGCTCAGCATCATCATTTTCCTATTTTCTGCGATGGCTGCGCAGTGGATCGGCGGTGCGCGTCTCGTAGAATCGCTGACGGGTCTTCCGTATAACACGGCTTTATTCATTTTCGCTGTCAGCGTGCTGGTCTACGTAACAATCGGCGGATTCCGGGCAGTTGCTGTAACAGATGCGGTCCAGGGCGCGGTCATGTTTGTAGGGACCTTGGTTCTTCTCATTGCCGTCATTATCGCAGGCGGCGGCATTCCGAACATCATGGCGGATTTGCTGAATGAAAACCCGAATCTCGTAACGCCTTACGGAGCGGATGGCAATTTAAGCGCTGCGTATGTTTCTTCTTTCTGGATTCTTGTCGGAGTCGGAGTTGTGGGCTTGCCGCAAATCACGGTGCGTGCAATGTCTTATAAAAATTCACGGTCGATGCACCGGGCATTGATCATCGGAACCGTCGTTACCGGATTTATCATGCTCAATATGCACTTGATCGGCGTTTTTGCCCGTCCGATTCTGCCTGGCATTGATATCGGGGATAAAGTCATCCCGTTGATCGCACTTGAAACTTTGCCAGCCTGGGTTGCCGGAATTGTCCTCGCAGCTCCGATGGCGGCTATCATGTCGACGGTCGATTCTTTGCTGATTCTGGTCAGTTCTTCAATTGTAAAAGACGTTTATTTGAATTACATCAAACCGGACGCCGATTTGAAATCAATCAAACGATTATCTTTCGGCGTTACAGGAGCGCTTGGCATCATCGTCTTCCTGCTCGCTTTAGATCCGCCAGACCTGTTGATTTTCCTGAATTTATTTGCATTCGGCGGTTTGGAAGCGGCGTTTATCTGGCCAGTGGTTCTCGGCCTGTACTGGAAATGGGGCAATAAATACGGAGCGATTGCGTCGATGATAACAGGGATCGGCAGCTACGTTTTCCTCCATCTCTACAATACTGCGAATGGCAATTTGTTCGGCGTCCATACTGTGACATTGCCCGTTCTGCTTTCACTCGTTGCTTTTATCGCATTCAGTTTGCTGATAGGGCGCACAGCATATGATTACAATGTGAGGGCTGCGAAATAATCCGGCAGGTGAAAGAAGGTCTTCTGATTTGAAACCATGGAAAATCTACCTCTTATTAACGCTTGTCATGTTCATGTGGGGGATCAATCTGCCGGTCGTTAAATACATGATCGAATTTGTCGATCCCATCACGCTGACAGCATTCCGGATCATGCTCGCCGGAATTGCCGTGATGGTGATACTGGCTGCAATGCGGCTGTTAAGATGGCCGAAGAGGAATGAATGGAAATACATCGGGCTCGGCGCTTTGCTGAATGTTGTCGGCCATCATTACTTTTTGTCGAGCGGGCTATCCATTACGAGCGGTTCGAATGCCGGATTGATCCTCGGGACCGGACCAATGCTGACAGCCGTGCTCGTGTCGCTCATCATGCGGAGCTACCCGTCGAAACTTCAGTGGATCGGTGTTTTTGTTGGCCTTGCCGGCGTCTCAGCAACGGTACTCGTCGGCAACGAAGCCGCTTCCGGCATGAACATCGGCGACATTTTTGTCTTCTTGTCGATTTTGGTGCAGGTCTTCAGTTATATCGTCATCGCGAAAGCAGCTGCTTCGATGGATCCGCGTGTGTTGACAGGCTATATGTTTGTTCTCGGTTCCGTCGTGCTGCTCGTCATTTCCCTGATTCAGGAACCAGGCGAAATCCAGGCATTCAAAGACATGCCTGCGATTTTCTGGCTGGGCTTTGTCTTTTCCGCAATCATCGGGACAGCGATGGGGCATATGCTATACAACTACTCGATTGGACAAGCTGGACCAACAAAAGCCGCGATCTTCATGAATTTGAACACCTTGTTTTCTCTCGTCGGAGCAGCCGTCATCCTCGGTGAAAAAATCACCAGCGGCCATATTTACGGCCTAGTGCTGATTATCATCGGCGTGCTATTCGGTTCAGGCGCTGCGGAAGACTTGCTGCGGAAAAGAAGAAAACGGGTTGAATAAAAGAGGAAATCCCATTTGCTGTCAGTTGACGGCGGATGGGATTTTTTTGATCTCAGGAAGTGCTGAATTTGTCTAGCGTCCCAAGCGGTTTGCGAAATTGTGAAAAATGACACAAGGATTCCCGGCCCGCTGCCCTTTATTTTCTCATTTATTGCAATATAATAGAGGAAAGCCAAAACGTGAAACGGAGCGCATGAATATGTCCTTACAATTAAATCCGCGCGCGGAAGCGCTGAAGATTTCAGGGATCCGCCAATTCTTCAACCAATTGGTCGATTACCCCGATGCCATCAATTTGACGATCGGCCAACCGGATTTCCCGACGCCTGAAAAAGTCAAAGAAGCGGGAAGAGCGGCGATCACGGCCGATATGACGAGCTACTCCCATAACGCCGGCCTGCTTGAACTGCGGCAGGAAATTGCGTCTTTTTTCAGCGATACTTATAAACTTACATACAATCCACAAACGGAAATCATCGCAACCAACGGTGCCAGCGAAGCACTCGATGCCACGTTCCGTACGATTCTTTGCGAAGGCGATGAAGTCATCATTCCGGCGCCTTGCTTTGCCGGATACGAACCGCTTGTTTCATTGAACGGCGGCAAAGCGGTCTTGCTGGATACTTCTACGACAGGGCTCGTGCCGACTGCAGAATCGATTAAAGCGTTGATCACCAATAAAACAAAAGCGATCTTGTTTAATTTTCCATCCAACCCGACAGGCGTAACCTTGACGAAAGAGCAGATGGAAGTGATTGTGGAAGAATTGAAGAATCAAGAGATTTTCGTGCTGACCGATGAAATTTACAGCGAAAATACATTTATCGGTTCGCATACATCTTTCGCCTGCTTTGACGCGATCAAAGACCGGACGTTCCTGATTCACGGCCTGTCGAAATCGCATTCCATGACAGGCTGGCGGATGGGCTTTCTGCTTGGACCGGAGGAATACGTGAAGCATATATTGAAAGTGCATATGTACAATACCGTATGCGCGTCGGTTCCGACGCAGTATGCAGCGATCGAAGCGCTGAAAAACAACCGTCATGTACCAGCGGAGATGAATCGAGCGTATATGGAGCGCTTGGAATTCGTCTACGGAAAATTGACCGAGATGGGGCTTGAAGTGGTGAAGCCGAACGGTGCATTTTATATTTTTCCTTCCATCGCAAAATATGGCATGAGCTCGTTCGAGTTTGCCACGCGTTTATTGAAAGAAGCGGGAGTTGCAGCAGTGCCGGGAACGGCGTTTACCGAATACGGCGAAGGCTTCCTGCGGATTTCATACGCCTACTCCATGCCGACTTTGGAACAGGCGATGGAGCGGATGGCGGCTTGGCTAAAGACTTTGGAACAATAGAAAGGGGAAAGTGAAATGGCGTTAATGTGGGGGACACCCGATAAATTGCAAGAGCTGTTATGTGAACTGGTAAGTTGGAAAAGCATGACGCTGACCGAAGGTGAAGTGGAATTTGCAGACCGCTTGAAAGAAAAGCTGGAGATGATTCCCTATTTCCAGGAACATCCGGATCATCTGTTTCTCGGCGAAGTCAACTGGGGACGCCAATATGTGACGGCGCTTTACAAACACCCGGAGGCGGTCGATACGATTGTGCTCATGAGCCATTTCGATACGGTCCATACGGATGAGTACGGGGATCTGGAGCCGCTCGCATGCCGGCCGATTGAACTCGGTGAAGCCTTGAAATTGGTTCGCGATGAACTTGATCCGGAAGCCCAGGCCGACCTCGATTCCGGTGAATATTTATTTGGCCGCGGCACAATGGACATGAAAGCGGGGCTCGCGCTCCACATGGCAATGATTGAAAAAGCGGCCGATGAAAACTGGCCGATCAATCTTGTCTTGATGACCGTGCCGGACGAAGAAGTGAACTCAGCAGGCATGCGCTACGGCGTTTCGAAATTATTGGATTTGGAACGTGAACACGGTCTCGAATACATTCTGTTCCTAAACGGCGAACCGGTTTTTGCCATGAAGCCCGGCGATACCGCGCATTATTTATATACAGGTTCCATCGGCAAAATCATGCCGTCCGCTTTATTCTACGGCAAAGAAACGCACGTCGGCGAACCGCTCTCCGGTATCACATCGAGCTACATTTCGACTTATTTGACGCATAGGATGGAATGGAATCCGAGCTTCAAAGAAACCGTCTACGGCGAAGCAACGCCGCTGCCGGTAACCTTGACGCAGCGTGACATCAAACACGAATACTCCGCTCAGACGCCGTACCGCACGAGCGCAATGTATAACGTCTTCATGATGGAGCGCAACGCGGAAGAAGTGTTCGAGATTTTCGAACAAGTGGCGAAAGACGCCGCTGCCCATTGCACGCGCGATTATTTGGCGATGTGCGAACGCGAAGGCGTGGAGCCGGTCGGCGATATCCGCGTCATGCGCTACCAGGAATTGATGGACTATGCCATCGGCAAATTCGGCATCGACTACGTCAACGAGGCCCTGTACGATACTTTGATGCATCCGGAATGGGACGTCCGCGAAAAATCCATGCACATCGTCGACATCCTGCTCATCAATTGCCAGGAACTCACACCTGCCATCGTGCTGCTCTATGCGCCGCCGTATTACCCAGCCGTCAACTCTTCGGAGGACGAGCTCGTCAAGCAATGTGTCGAACAAGTCACAACCAACGCGATGAATAAATTCGGGTTGGAAATGCAGCAAGTCCATTACTTCAATGGCATTTCAGATTTGAGCTACGTTAACTACGGCGACCAAGGCGATGGCTGGATCACCTACGAACGGAACACACCCGTCTACGGCGACACCTACAGCATCCCGTTCCAAGCCATGAAAGAACTCAAAGCACCCGTGCTAAACGTCGGCCCCTTCGGCAAAGACGCCCACAAGCGCACCGAACGCCTGCACATCAAAAACACTTTCGAAGAAATGCCGGTGCTGCTAGAAGAGATGATCCTGTCGATTCCCGTGAAAAGCAGACATTGAATGAAAGAGGGAACTTCCACTTAGTGTGGAGGTTCTTTTTTTGTGTGGGAAGGAGCTAATGTCATTGAAAGTGGAGCTAGTGTCGATAAGAAAGGTAGATAGTGTCGATAAAAAAGGAACTAGTTTCAGTAAGAGAGGAACTAGTGTCGATAGAAGGTGAACCAGTGTCGATAGATAAGCCATTCGTGTTCATAGAAAAACAGCATCTTCTCACAAATTGGTTTTTCGTTCGCTGCAAGCGAACCAAGAGCCGGCTGCGGAGCGGGCGGCTTAGACGATTAGGTTTTGTGAGAGAAACTGACACAATTGATGTAGGCAGCAGAATAGTTCATGTAGAAATGGGCATAGTTCATGTAGAACCCGACACAATTCAAGTACAGAACGACACAATTAAAGTAGAAATAAAAAATCATAAAATAGAACCCATTCAAATCTCAGTTTTGCCCCGTATATCGTGATCAAAAATGGGATTTGGATATTTATGGAATGCAATAAGGCTACCTGCTACACTTACAGAAGGAGGTGTGAAATATGATCATTAAACACAGGGAAAAGCCAATCAAAATTGAAGGATACGAAGCTCTATTGAGGCGGATGTCATTCCAACATCCAATGAGAAATACAATCTCTGACGTCCTGAAAGGAGCTCAAGCGGGAATGGGGGGAGAAGAACGATTAGACGAAATACTGGAGTTCTTCGATCCGCCCTATCCGCATCTATTCATCCACGATTTAAGTTTGCCCGAGAAAATTCAAATCGATACCTTATTGATTACACAAAGTTTCTTGATGATTTTAGAAGTGAAAAACATGTCCGGGAAGCTGCGTCTCACCACGAATCCGAGCGGTTTGCATCAAACCTTGGCAAATGGCCAAGAAAAAACGTATAAAAGTCCGGTGGTACAAGCGGAAACAGCCAAGATCAAAATGGAGAAGGTGCTGAAGCGCTTCAGTTATCCATTGAAAATTGAAACGGCCATCGTCCTCGCTTATCCGTCCCAGACAATGGAGGGTGTACCGCCCGGTGTAAATGTGTGGAAAGCCGACGAAGTGATGGTCCAGCTGCATCGATTCCAAAGTACGGAGCCCCTTATTACCCTCGAGCAAATGAATGCCATCGGACAACTCCTCCTCTCCATGCACCAACCCTATCAACCTTTTCCGCTAGCCCCCAAATTCAATATAGCTTTCCACGAGATAGAAAGCGGTGTGTTTTGCGAACAGTGTCGGGTGAAAAAGATGAATAAGATTACCCGCAGATGGCATTGCAAAACCTGTAATTATTTTAGCGGAGATGCGCATTTAAAAGCGCTAGATGAATGGTTTATGATTTTCAAATCGACCATCACTGCAAAAGAATGCATGAATTTCCTTGGATTAAGGGACCCGGATACTGCTAGGCGTATACTGAAAATTATGGAACTAGAGGAATCCGGCAGTCGATGTTTTCGCACCTATCAACCAAAAGAAAATCTTAAACGGCAATAAAACCTCTGCATGTTTTGTGGAGGTTTTTTATTTTTCGTTCGCTGCAAGCGAACCAAGGGCCGGTTGCGAAGCAGCTGGCTTAGGCATCTAAGGGTTAAAACGTGGGTATGTAAGAAGAAAATAAAATAGTGTCAGAAGAACGCGGTATAGTGTAAGAATAAATTAAAATAGTGTAAGAACAAACTGAGATAATGTAAGAACAAACCCTCCTACTTCATGAAGAAAATATTCCCAGCCTTACAAATCACCGTCTCCACCACCCTAAACCCTACTGAATCCTCATTGTTCCGAACAATTATCCTGTGTACAATTTACCTTATACATAAACCAAGGGGGCAAAAGCGTTGAAAATTACGAAAGCACATATCCACGCAGTTGAATTTCCATTAAAAGAACCATTTATCATTTCCTACGCTACGTACCCGAACATGCCGGCGATCATCGTCAAACTTGAAACGGACACGGGGCTGGTCGGCTACGGGGAAGCGGTGCCGGACGAGCATGTGACCGGTGAACAAGTAGCGGGAGCGTACGAAATTTTGCGGACGGTTTTGATTCCGCAGATTATCGGGCAAAACCCGTTCGATATTGAACACATCCATCACCTCATGAACAGTGCGATTGTCCGCAACCAGGCGGCGAAAGCGGCGATTGATATCGCTTGCTACGACTTGATGGGAAAAGCGGCGAACCAGCCGATCTACAACTTGATCGGCGGACGCGCACACGAGCAGCTTCAATACCCGAAAGTTTTAAGCATTGAAGAGCCGGCCGTCATGGCGGAAAAAGCGAAGCTTGCAGTAGATCAAGGCTTTAGCAGCTTGAAACTAAAAGTGGGCGGACCCGATTCAGCGAAAGACATCGCGCGCATCTACGCGGTACGTGAAGCGGTCGGGAAATCGATGCCGATTCGGATCGATGTCAATCAAGGGTGGAAAACAGTCGGGCACGCAGTACAAGTGATCAATCAGCTCGATGCAGCGCAGCTCACATGGATCGAGCAGCCGATCCGGATGGGCGATATCCGTGGATTAGCTGAAGTCCGCCGGAAAACGTCGACGCCGATCATGGCAGACGAAAGCGTCCAGACGATGGAAGATGTACTCGAAATCATCCAGCTCCAAGCCGCTGACTATATCAACATCAAGCTGATGAAGTCGGGTGGAATCTTCCCGGCTATCCAAATGGCAAAAGCGGCAGAAAGCGCAGGCATCATCGCGCAGATCGGATCGATGGTTGAATCTTCAGTAGGATCTGCAGCCGGCTACCATGCGGTGATGGCGCGCCGCAACATCCAAAGTTCCGAACTGACCGGGCCGCTCCTCTTCAAAGAAGAGATCGGCAATTTAAATTACCAATTGCCGAACGTTCATCTATCGGACAATCCAGGGCTTGGCATTGAAATAAACGAGGCACAATTGGAAAAGCTGACGACTGCTTCTTGCGTCGTTGAAGGAGGTGCTTGAATGACGAACCACCAAACGGAAATCCAGGAATACTTTCAACATTTCCATACACATCCGGAAGTGAGCTGGAAAGAAATCGAGACCACGAAAAAATTGGCGGAAATCATGGAAGAGTTAGATGTTCCCTACAAGACATTCAAAGACGTCACCGGATTGATTGCTGAGATTGGCGAAGGGCAAGATGTCATCGCTGTACGGGCGGACATCGATGCACTTTGGCAAGAAGTGAAGGGTACGGTCCAAGCCAACCATTCGTGTGGACATGATGCGAATATGGCAATGGTGCTCGGTGCGCTTCTGTATTTGAAAGAAGAAACGCTAACGAAACGTGTGCGTTTTATCTTCCAGCCGGCAGAAGAGCAAGGGAACGGTTCGCTTGCCATGATTGAGCGAGGCGCACTTAATGAGGTCTCCCATCTATACGGCGTCCATTTGCGCCCGATCGAAGAACTGCCATTTGGAAAAGTCGCACCGGCCATCCATCACGGTTCAGGTATTTTCCTGAAAGGGAAGATTAGCGGAAGCGATGCCCACGGTGCACGGCCGCATCAGGGCAGCAATGCCATTGACGTCATCGCGGCAATCCATCAATTTATCAAAACCATTTATTTCTCGCCATTTGAATCGTATTCGGTGAAACTGACGAATATCCAAGCGGGCGGAAACAGCTTGAATATCATCCCAGGAAATGCGATCTTCGCACTCGATGTCCGTTCCCAGTCAAATGGGTTGATGGACGAACTCCGTAGCCGGATCGATAACGGCTTTGAATCGATTAAAATGCTCCACGAGATAGACCTGGAATGGGAGTGGACGGATTATACACCGGCAGCTGAAGTGTCAGAAGAGGCAAGGGCTATCGCAGAAGAAGCAATCCGTGCCGTTATTGGGGATGAGCAGACGGCTGCCCCTATCGATACGACGGGGGCGGATGATTTCCATTTCTATACGATTAAAAAGCCGGAATTGAAAGCGGCCATGCTAGGGATCGGTGCGGACTTGAGTCCGGGGCTGCATCATCCGGATATGGAATTCAACCACGGCGCGCTCGATATCGGTGCACGCGTACTTGCAGAAACAATTAAAAGAACATAATTTATTTTTGTTAAAATAAAGGACTTTTTTAATATTTTGGTGTAAAAAGCATGTGAAAATGGGTATAGAAATAATACGCATCGAAAAACCAACTATTTCCTGGGCAATAACATCAAAGAAAGGGCGGTGTATGAATGAAAAAATACCTGTCAGCTGCCATTATCCTCTTCCTATTTCTCATGCCAATGACGGTTAGTGCACATCATTTCACCGATTTATCAAAAAAGCATTGGGCATATCATTCTGTTCATACGCTATCTGATTCAGGAATCTTAACAGGTTATTCCAATGGAAGTTTCAAGCCTAATCAAGAAATCACGCGGGCACAGGCAGCAATGATCTTGGCGAAAGCCTTGAAAATTGATGGAAAAACCAGCTTTAAAGCGAAATTCAGAGATGTTCCCACTTCACATTACGCCTACAAAGAGATCAATGCGCTAACGGAAAAAGGAGTCTTTTCAGATGCCGGCTCTTTTAATCCGGAAGCGGCATTGACGCGGGCGCAGATGGCGAAGATCCTCATCAAAGGTTTTGGCATCAAAGTGGATTCCAATCACTTGGAATCTTATCAGGACGTACCTAAAGATTTTTGGGCACATGATTACATCATCACAATTGCTGAAGTCGGCATTTCCTACGGCGTAACTCGTACGACATTCCAGCCGGGAGCTTCGGTAACACGGGCGCAGCTAGCAGCATTTACGGAACGGTCACTTAAATTCAATCAGCGCGTCAAAGAAAAATCCATTACTTATGACGCTGACTTGAAATTGTATTCCGGCATCAATTCAGTCGCTTTCGACACAATCGCCATGGTCAATAAAGAACGGGCGAAAAAAGGACTGAAGATGGTTAAGGAAGATCCGGTGTTATCGAAAATCGCCCAATTGAAAGCGGAAGATATGGTGGACAATGGCTATTTCGACCACGTTTCCCCGCTTTATGGCAAACCTTCGGTAATGGCTGTGCATTTTGGCTATCCGACCAACCAGGTAGGGGAGAATATCGCGCTTGGCTATGCATCTTCCCGCGAAACAATGGATGCCTGGATGGAATCAAAAGGACATAAAGACAATATTCTGCTTCCGGATTACACATCGATCGGAGTGGGCTACGTTGAAGACGAAGATGGCATTCCGTATTGGGTCCATCTCTTCGCGATCAACTAAAGTGGAAAATCCTCTTTTGCCAGAGGATTTTTTCACTTTTACAAATACATAAGCAATCCGTTTCTCACTGGTATATTAGGGTATAGATACATATTTACAAAACGAATAAGAGGAGATTTAATATGGATGCATTTATCGATGGCTTAAATTGGATTGTCAATGAAGGCAATGATTTATTATGGACGTACATACTGATTGCGCTCTTATTAGGGCTTGGCGTTTACTTTACCATCCGCACAAAATTTGTGCAGATTCGTTTGTTTGGTGAAATGTTCCGTGTCATCACGGAGAAAAAAGACGGAGAAAGCGGAGTTTCCGCGTTCCAGGCATTTACGATTTCTACAGCTTCCCGCGTAGGGACAGGGAATATCACGGGAGTGGCACTCGCCATTGCTATCGGTGGACCAGGTGCCGTTTTCTGGATGTGGATTGTAGCATTAATCGGGATGGCGACCGCTTTTGTGGAAAGTACATTAGCGCAAGTCTACAAGATTAAAGATGGAGACCAATTCCGTGGAGGCCCTGCCTATTATATGCAAATGGCGCTAGGCAACCGTAAACTCGGCATCATTTTTGCCATCCTTTTAACTTTGGCATTTGGATTCATCTTTAATTCTGTACAATCCAACACGATTGCCGCATCATTCGGGGATGTCTTCAACATTCCAGATTGGACAGTCGGCGTCGCTTTGGTCATTTTAGCTGCTTTGGTCATTTTCGGCGGAGTTAAACGGATTGCAAGCGTTACGCAAGTATTGGTTCCGGTTATGGCCATTCTTTATATTTTAGTGGCATTATACGTCATTATTATGAATGTCACTGAAATTCCCGCCGTCTTTTCATTAATTGTGAAAAGTGCGTTTGGGCTTGAAGAAGCTGCAGGCGGAGCAATCGGTATTGCGATCATGCAAGGGGTTCGCCGCGGTTTGTTCTCAAACGAAGCCGGTATGGGTTCAGTTCCGAATGCTGCCGCATCTGCCAATGTTTCGCATCCGGCGAAGCAAGGGCTTGTGCAAAGCCTTGGCGTCTTTTTCGATACGATTGTGATTTGTTCAGCGACAGCGTTTATCATCATTTTAGCTGGAGTCTACAAAACTGGCGAACAGGAAGGCATCCTTTTGACTCAAGCCTCACTTAACGCGCATGTTGGGGATTGGGCGCCTTATTTCTTGGCAGGTGCGATTCTATTCTTCGCTTTCAGTTCAATTATCGGAAATTATTATTATGGGGAAACGAATATCGAATTCATCAATGCCCATAAAAATTGGTTGACTGCTTACCGCGTCGGTGTATTGGCGATGGTCATGTTCGGTGCCTTGGCGAAAGTCGAATTGGTTTGGAATATGGCCGATCTGTTCATGGGGCTGATGGCTGTTCTCAACTTGGCCGTCATTGCAATTCTTGGGAAGACGGCATTCAAAGTACTGAATGATTACACGAGCCAGCGAAAAGCCGGCAAGAATCCGGAATTCTTTGCGAAAAATATCCCTGGCTTAAAGAACACCGAATGTTGGGGAGAACATAATCGAGATTAATAAAAATTTCAACAAAAGCACATCAGCAAATTGCAGATGTGCTTTTTTACGGAAAAAAATGTAAAAATACCGTGAACTGATGATACAATTTACATATGAAAAAATTATTAATTGTCCTCGCCCTATTTATTGTATTATTTATCTCCTCAAGCCAAACCTATGAACAGCAATCATTGATTCCCATGCTCGAAAAATACTTTCCTTCCATGCCGTTTTACTCCTTGTTCAGCACAGTGGAAATTACGTATTGGGGAAGTGTCATCTCCATTGAAGAAAGGGGCTATTATTTATTCATTGAATTCTTTTTAAGAAAAGGGGCACACGTAGCCATTTTTGGGCTCATCGCACTGGCCATCGCCAATATGTTGCCGAAGAAAATGGGGTGGCTCGCTTTGCCGGCAACAGCAATGATTGCTGTTTTGGATGAATGGCATCAGGCGCTAACTGGCGGCAGAAGCCCGATGGCCGCGGATGTTTTACTCGACATTTCGGGTGCAGTCATTGCGCTCAGCTGCCTACTTTTATTCCGGAAAATAAAAGCTAGGAGAAAAGAACAACATTCCATGTTGTAAGATTGTAAAAATTACGCAAATTCTATAGAACGTAAGTCACAAATTTGGTAAAGTAGAGATGCATGAGAAAACCCATTCCCTAAGGAGGAAAAGAACACATGACAAATGTCTTGAAAAGCAAAAAGTTTGTTGCTTCAGCAGTAGCGATCGCGGCAGTGGCAACAGCGGTTTCACCAGCATCAGCGGCAGAGATGAAATTTACTGATGTGCCGGACCGTTATACAGAAGCCGTTCAATTTTTGTTTGATCTCGGAATCGTAAAAGGTGAAACAGCAACTACTTATGGAACACAACACAGCGTGAAGCGCCAAGATGCGGCAGTCATGATTGCCAGCGCACTCGGCTACACTTCAAGCGGTAAGTATGCAGATTCTGGGTTTACGGATGTTGCGCCCCGAGCAAAATGGGCAGTGGATGCCTTGGCGGAAAAAGGATTCATCGATGGGAAATCGGCGAAGCGTTTTGGCGCTACCGATCTCTTGACACGCAACGAAACAGCAAAAATCCTGGCAACTGCTGCAGGACTGGATATTGACGATAAAGTGAAGAAAACGCAATTTACAGATGTTAACGAGCGTTTTGCAAAATACGTAGACGCTTTGGTGAAAAGTCAACTGACAAACGGCAAGACCGCTACACAATTTGGATCAGATGCGGCAGTAACGCGCGGTGAAGCAGCCCTTTTCCTTCACCGTACAGCGAAACTCCTTTTAGAAGATGATACATTCTCACTATCATTGATGCACCTGAACGATACGCATGCCCATTTGGATGATGCAGCGAAATTAGTGACGGCTACAAAAGAATTCCGCAAAGAAAACCCGAATTCTCTATTGCTTCATGCGGGGGATGTATTCTCTGGAACGCTTTACTTCAATGAATACAAAGGGCAAGCGGATCTTGCATTGATGAAACTGATGAATTTCGACGCAATGACGTTCGGGAACCATGAATTCGACTTGGGTTCATCTCCTGACGGCCATAAAGCATTGCAGGAATTCGTGAAAGCAGCGAACTTCCCGTTCGTTTCAGCTAACGTAGATTTCTCGAAAGATCCATTATTCGATGGTTTATTCCAAACAAAAATTTCTTCTGCACCTGAAAAAGCGAATATCTACACAGGCATCGTCAAAGAAGTAAACGGCGAAAAAG
Source organism: Planococcus alkaliphilus (assembly GCF_057031095.1). Taxonomy (NCBI): domain Bacteria; kingdom Bacillati; phylum Bacillota; class Bacilli; order Caryophanales; family Caryophanaceae; genus Planococcus; species Planococcus alkaliphilus. The sequence continues at coordinate 2,857,821 of NZ_CM168060.1, read as the reverse complement.
TGGGGATTTTCGGTTTGACGACGAAAGAAACGGAAGACATCGCGAGCCCGGAGCTGGTTTCGTTTGATGAGGACTACATCAAAGAAGCGCAGGACATGGTCAATGAATTCAAGAAAATGGGCGTCGACAAAGTCATCGCACTTACGCATATCGGCTATGATGACAATCCGACAATCGACAACGATTTGGAATTGGCAAAAGGGGTCCAAGGAATTGACGTAATCGTCGGCGGACACAGCCATACGAAATTGGCTGAACCGGTCGTTGCAGGGACGAAAGAAGAGCCGACTGTGATTGTCCAAACGGGCCAATACGGTGAAAACTTAGGGACATTGGACATTACATTCGACAACAAAGGCGTTGTCGTAAGCCATGAAGGTGAATTGATCGAAATCGGCAAGCTGGCTGAAGACGCAGAAGCGTTGAAAGTATTGACACCTTACAAAGAAGGCGTGAAAAAAGTTTCGGAAACTGAAACAAAAGCGATTGCAGCAGCTGCTCTTGAAACACCGCGTACAGGTGAAAACCCAGCAGCACCAAGCGTCCGTAAAAACGAAACAGCTCTTGGAAACATCATTACGGACGGGATGTTGACTAAAGCGAAAACATACAACAAAGATGTCGTAATGGCATTCCAGAACGGCGGCGGAATCCGTGCGGGAATTGATGCTGGACCGATCACTGTTGGTGAAATCATCACAGTTCTTCCATTCGGAAATACATTGGCAACGATGAAAGTCACAGGTGCAGAACTTAAAGATGCATTTGAAATAAGTGTTGGCCAGTATCCGAAAGAAAATGGCGGATTCCTGCACGTATCTGGAGCAGAAGTGAAATTCGATTCTTCTAAACCGGCAGGCGAGCGCATCGTTTCAATCTCATTGAAAAATGCTGATGGTACGTTGACAGCTATTGCAGACGAAACATCTTATATAGTGGCAACAAATGCTTTCACTGCTAAAGGCGGCGATGGCTTCGATGGTTTTGCTAAAGCTTATGAAGAAGGGCGCGTAACAGACCTAGGCCTTTCAGATTGGGAAAACTTGAGAGAAGAATTGGAAAGAATCGGTACAGTTACACCGAAAACAGAAGGCCGCATCGTGGATGTAAATCCAGCTGCAGCTAATTAATTTCTTTTCAATTAATTGTAAAAGTTAAATGGCAGAGATATGAAGAAATTATTAAAATCAAAAGCCCAACCTCATGCCGAGGTTGGGCTTTATTTCTTTTTACCTATACGAGATATCTAAAAGTCAGGGAGAAATGTCGAATTAGACCAAATGATACATAGAAATTTTCAATAAACTGGGTTAAGGTATGTGAAGAGAACTAAACCTAGGAGGAAATGAGATTTGAAGAAATGGATTATGATGCTGTGTTTTGCATTAATTGCCTCGATATTAGTCCCTTACAGCCAAGCGAATGCAAGTACGAATTTTAAAGATATTGGAACGACCCATCGTGCCTATAAGGAAATTACATACTTAGTGGATAAGAGTATTGTTAACGGTTATAAAGACGGAAACTTTAATCCTTCAAAGCAAGTGACACGCGGCGAAGCAGCAGCGATGTTAGGAAGATCATTGAATTTGGATGGCACTAAAAAAGCCACAAAGTTCAAAGATGTGGGTTCGAATAATATGGCTTCGGGCTATATTACAGAACTAGTAAACAGAAAAATTATTTCTGGCTATGCTGATGGGACTTTCCGTCCAAATAATATTTTAAATCGCGGAGAGATGGCTCTGTTATTGAATCGTGCATTCAATTTAGGAGGAACTTCAGTAGCGACTTCTGCTGCAGTTTTAATGAATCAAGGAATTGCTCAAGGCTTTCCCAATGGCTCGTTTGGAGCAGAAACAAGAATTATTCGTGCAGATTTCTCTGTATTTGTAGCGCGCAGCTTGAATGGAAGTTTCCGCGTCAAGCCGGGCGAAGTTTCATTCAGCACGACGATGTATGTAAACACAGGATCTGATACATTAAATATGCGTTCAGCGCCAAGCAATTCAGGGGCTATAATCAGCAAACTGAAAAGCGGTACGGCAGTCGGAGTCGCAACAACTTCTAATGGATGGTCCCATATCCGTGTAAATGGTGTGGTCGGCTATGTAGCGACAAGTTATCTATCAACTTCAAAACCAGGGGCTGTATTGCCAAGCCCAGCACCGATTGGCGGCAGTGACTTGACGGTCATCCTTGATCCAGGGCATGGCAAACAGGATTCAGGCGGTATCGGCAACGGCTTTATGGAGAAGAACGTAGTATTGAATATCGGGCTTCACACCAAAGCTTATTTTGATAAAACCCCAATCAATGTGAAAATGACGCGTACAAGCGATACATTCATGGAATTGAGCGACCGCGCGAAATTTGCATCGAAAAATGGCGGCGATATTTTTGTCAGCCTTCATACCAATGCATTTAACGGAACAGCGAATGGGCAGGAAACGTATTACTACGCAAAAACTGCAGCAAATAATCCGAATGTGAAACAATCTCGCGCTTTAGCTATCTACTTGCAGAACCGTATGATGGAAGCTTGGCCAACCTTGAGAGACCGAGGCGTTAACCCAAATAACCATTCAGGCAACTTCGCGGTACTTCGTCAAAATACCGTTCCAGCGGCCTTAGTGGAAATGGGCTTCATCGATAGCTCAAAAGACATCCAATACATCAAGTCAGAAGCAGAACGCAAGAAAATGGGCAGAGCCTTATTCCTTGGAACACTTGATTACTTCTATAATTATGAAGGGCGTACCGATATCCTGCCTTACTACAACACAGTGAGCGGATCTCCAGCCAAAAAACTTCATTAATCCTTAAATCCCGCCAAGCAATTGCTTAGCGGGATTTTTTGGTTCTACACTAATTGTTGGGGTGTTGAAACAATTCGGCCCAAAAAAAGACACGCAATCTCCAAATTCTTTTATACTTGAAATGTCGAATAACAAGTAAAGAAGAGGAGATGCGTGCACTTGAATTTTACCATGAAATTTCCCGGATTAGAAGATGTGAAAATAACGAAAATGGAACAAGTGGAGGACCGTGTGGCGCTACATGTGGAGTTGGAGGTGGGGGCCCAAAGCTGTCCGCGCTGCCAGGAAAAGACCCGGCGTGTCCACGATTACCGCATCCAAAAGATTAAGCACCTGAAATGGTTTGAACGGCTGACCTACCTGTTTTACAAGAAAAGACGTTATGCTTGCGGGGCGTGTGGCAAGAAATTTGCCGAGAAGAATTCATTCATCGATCGCTATCAACGGTTCTCAAAAGAGTGGAACCAAGCGGTTCATGTGCGCAGCGTCAAGGCGAAAACGTTCAAGGAAGTGGCCGGACAATACGGCGCTTCCGCTTCGACCATCGTTCGGCGTTTCGATCTGGTGGCGCTCCAGGAAGTTACTGAAACCGCAAAATTACCGCGTGTGATCGCCATCGACGAATACAAAGGCGACACCCGTGAAGGAAAGTACCAACTGATTATCGCCGATGGCGAAACGAGAGAACCGATCGATATCCTGCCCAACCGGAAAAAAGAGACGATCAAACAGTATCTCCAACAGCACGGAGCTGCGGTGGAAATCGTCGTCATGGACATGAGCCATTCCTTTAAAGCCGCGGTCAAAAAAGCACTCGGCAAACCGGTGATCATCGCCGATCGCTTCCACTTCTGCCGGTACATTTACTGGGCGCTGGACGCGGTCCGCAGACGCGTGCAGAAAAGTTGGAACGACTATGACCGCAAAAAAGGCAAACGGATGCGCTACGTCTTTTACAAAAACAGTGAGAAGTTAACCGAAAAGGACCGTTGGTACTTGAAGCGGTATCTTGAAATGGATGAGGAGCTCAAACGAGCATACGAACTGAAGGAAGCGTATTGCAGGTGGTTTCAGGCAAGCAAAAAAAGAGATCCCGAGGAAATCCTCAAGACCAAAGAAGCGTTGCTGGAATTTTATCGGCTGGTGGAACAAGCGGGCATTCCCGAGTTCCAGAAAGCCATGGGCACCTTCCGAAACTGGCAGACGGAAATCTTGAACAGCTTCTCGTTCAAGTATTCCAATGGTTTCTTGGAAGGCATCAATAACCTGACAAAAGTGATTAAGCGGAACGCGTTCGGCTTTCAGAATTTCGAACGCGCCCGCGCCAAAATACTACTGACACACAAGTATAAGAATATGGGAGTTCACGTTGGTTAGGGTGAGGAAGATTTCACCTCACCCCAACATTTGACGGAGAACCGATTTTTTTAACATTTTCACTTTTCTAGTCCTATTTAGATAAGTCAGCTGTATCAAATACCTATGAAAATAACAAAAGCAAGTTTTTTATTTTAAATTAATAATAATAATGTTAAAAAAATACGTTTTTCTATCTTTTGTCCGGTTTTTTATAATCTTGCTTAGGGTATGATGAGAAATATACTGAGAAAAGAGGGATCGTCACCATGAAACGCGTTGGCTTACTTACCTTATTATTTGCTTTCCTATTTCTGCCTTCCCATATTTTTGCCGAAGAATCGGATACATATTTGATTTATGCTGATAAAGATCAATTAGAAGAAATCAAAATAAAATACGGAGCTGTAAAAGAGGAGTTTGAAGAAATCCCCCTTGTTGAATTGAAGCTGAGCGAGTCAGAAAAGGCCGCTTTACAGGAGCAATTCTCAAGCGCTGAAATTTACCCGAACCGGAAATATGAAACTACGGCAGATGAAGTATCCCCATCCTTTTCTTTAGTAAAAGGTGCGCCTAAACAAGCTGCTCCCTATACAGGGAAAGGTGTGCGAGTAGCGGTTCTTGATACTGGAATCGACACAGAACACCCAGATATAAAAGTTGCTGGTGGCGTTTGTACTGCTGTCGTTTGTGCCGATAATATCCCTTATGATGATAATTTCGGACATGGCACGCATGTTGCAGGAATTATTGCTGCTCAAAAGAACAACAAAGGAATCATCGGTTTAGCTCCAGATGTTAAGTTGTTTGCCATTAAAGCGATGAACAATAAAGGCGGAGGCTCCACTGCCCAGATTACTAAAGGAGTAGAATGGGCAATTCAAAATAAGATTGATATCTTGAATTTGAGCCTCTCCATTTCAGTTAACGATCAACCTCTTGAAATGATGCTCAAAAAAGCATATGACCAAGGGATGGTTATTGTTTCTGCAGCTGGAAATGAAGGCGGCACTGGACAAATGGATACCATGACGTATCCCGCGAAATATTCTTCAGTAATTGCTGTCGGCGCAGTGAATAACAATTTAGCAAGAAATGAAAATTCTTCTATAGGGCCAACGATGGAATTGGCAGCGCCTGGTGTGGATATTTATAGTACGTACCCAATAGAATTAGATGATTGGGACTATGTAGTTGATGGGTATCGCCAGCTCACGGGCACATCTATGGCGGCTCCTCATGTAACTGGGGTTTTGGCATTATATAAAGAACAACATCCTGGACTCTCAAACTTGAAATTGCGTGAAATTCTCCAAACGACAGCGAAAGATTTAGGAAAAACTGGACGTGACGAAGTGTTCGGTTTTGGGTTGGTACAATATGAAAAAGAGATAAAGACTTTGCCTTTAATTGAAACGAAAATTACAAAAGGCCAAATCGAATTGAAGTTGAAAAACAAAGAGTTAGCAAAGAATTGGAAGATGGCTGAAGGAAGTACGGTACTGAAAGAAAATGCAGCAGGAACTTGGATTTTATACAGGACTAAGGGCAACTACAAATTCACTTTCACTTATACAGACGCTAAAGGAACTTTAAAGACAGAAACGATTACTGCGAATGTAAAAGAACCGGCTTTCCCAGATCTGACTATGAAACAATGGTATGCTCCTCATATCAGTTTCCTTTATACCAAAAATATTATGTCGGGCTACTTGGATGGGACTTTTAAACCGACAAAAGAAATTACGCGGGCTGAAGCGATCATCATGCTTGGAAAATCCCAAGGGCTTGATGGAAAAGGAAGGAAGACTGTGTTTAAAGACGTAGGTATCAATAATACCGCTTCCGGTTATATTCAATCAGCTTACGAAAAAGGAATGATTTCCGGTTTCCCGGATGGAAGCTTTAAACCTACTCAAAAGGTGACAAGGGCTGAAATGGCTTTATTAATCCAGAACACGTACCAGTTTGAGCTAAATCCCGATATCGCAATGCCGTTCAGTGATGTTTATCCTGAACAGGCTGCTTACGAAGCGATTAAAGCTATTACCCAACAAAAAATTACAAATGGTTTCACACCAACGAGTTTTGAACCATCGAAGTTTATGAATAGATACAGTTTCAGCGTATTTTTAGCTAGGGCTGAGAATTCAACTTTTATAGATTAAACTAAAAGAGTTTGCGCCTGATTAATCAGGCGCAAACTCTTTTTAATTACCAAATTTCCTAAATCTTAAACCTAAAAATAGTCAATGTTACACAACTGTAATAAAACCGTAACCTAATATTGTCACATTCTCTGTTAGAATCTAAACCAGGTCAAGAAAACAGAAAGATTCAGTGTCTGATCAACACTTTGAATCGCCAAACTTACTTAGAGGTGACGAATTGAAAAAACGTATTATACTAATGATGATTGCTGTCCTATTGATAACAGCTAGTCCGTTTATGACAACTAAAGCCGATGCCAGTGGAGCAACACCAGATGATATTGCAACATACGCTTTGAAATTTAAAGGCACCCCTTATAAATTTGGAGGAACAACACCTTCAGGGTTTGATTGTTCAGGCTACATCCGATATGTCTTCAATCATTTCGGAATTTCATTGCCACGAACTTCAGCAGAACAATATAACGTTGGATCATCCGTATCAAAAAGCAACCTGCAAAAAGGTGATCTTGTATTTTTCGCAAATACATATAAAAAAGGCATTTCGCATACCGGAATATACTTAGGTGACGGCAATGTAGTCTCTGCTGAAAGCGGCGGAGTCAAAGTTTCAAATATTAACACGAATCCTTATTGGGGACCTAAATATGCAGGTGCTAAACGCTTGAGCAGCGTTCAAAGCGCAGCTCCAGTAAAAGCAGAGCCAAAACCATTGCCACCAGTTACAAACGGTAACTTTGTCGATGTGAAAACTTCTCATCCTGCTTATGACGCTATTAAGAGCTTAAATGTTTCAGGCATCATAAATGGATTTGAAAAACAGGACTTCCGTCCATCCGAAGAAGTCACTCGTGGGCAAGCAGCAGCTATGATCAATCGCGTATTAAAATTGAAACCAAGTAAAGGCATTCAATTTAAGGATGTATCAGCAAGCCATAGTTTCGCTAAAGATATTGCAGCAATGAATGAAGCTGGAATTTTACAAGGATATACGAATGGTGCTTATGGAATGTATGATACGTTAACAAAAACACAATTAGCTGTAATTTTAGAAAGAGCATTTGAAATATCAAAATCTGAAGGCATTCAAGCTCAAACAGCTTCTGTAAAATACTTGGACGTAAAACCAACATACTGGGCACATAAACCAATTATTACATTAAAAGCAATTGATCAAACAAAAGTGTTCCAAACTTCTCGCTATTATGGAGATTCAGATGCTGATCGTGCAGAATTTGCAGCAGCACTTTATAGCGCCATGAACGTGAAATAATAGATCATACTAAACCATCCGCTAAAAGCGGGTGGTTTTTCTTTTGAAAAATATTTGTTGTTTCCCGCTGTAAGTTGAATGTTATTTCCCTTTTCTTCTTTTGTTAAACATGGGAATGGTTTACAATTAAAGGTGTCCACCGTCTTATAATGGGTGTAAGAAAAGACGGATTGGAAAAAATAAGAGGAGGTTTTTATGAAGAAACTCACCAAAACAATCATAATTTTTTTAGCGATTTCTGGATTTTTAAGTTTTGCTTCTCCAGGTGAAGCAGCAAGTTCTCTCGAAAAAGAGATGAATGAGATAGTCAAAAGAGGTATCCTTACAGGATATATAGATGGGACATTAGGCGGGAAAGATCAAGTAACAAGAGCGCAATTTGCGGCGTTTATCAGCCGGGCATTGGATTTGCCAAATGGCAAAAACCCTTTCAAAGATGTAGGGGCATCAAATTCTTTGAAGAGTGAAATTTCAAAGATATATTCTGCTGGTATTATGAGAGGGGTAGCGACCGATCGTTTTGCTCCGGATGATTATATTACACGTGCTCAAGTCGTTTTGACCCTCCAAGAGGTAGTGAAATACAGTGGAATGCATACACAGCAAAACATCGTAAATTTCACTGATAAAAAAGAAATTAACTCCGGTGTATTGAAAGCTCTCTACAGCATTTCAAGCTATAAAATGGTTTCAGGTTATGACGATGGCAGTTTTAAACCAAATGGTTACGCTACCCGTGAACAAGCGGCAGCATTTATCTATCGCTTCTTGCAGGCAAAAGAATCTGAGAAAGTAGATGTGAATACATATTATTTAGGTACAACAGAAAATGATAGACTGGCAGTGCAGACTTCAAAAGGGTATGCCTCTTATACAGCAGCGCTATCGGATTTCAAATCGAGTAAATCAGCTGATGCGATTTTAAAAGGCAACACCATCGTGACGATTAAAGAAGGAGTTGCATTCGGAGACAAGACTTCAATTGTAAATGGTGAAGTTAAAGGGGATATAACGCTAGTTTATCAGGACCGGGATTTCTCGAAACAGTTGACTTATATAGAACGCGGCCGGGAAATGCGTTTTATTGCGGGGACAGATCAGTATGCCGAAGTCCAGGTTGGCGGTACAATTGGCTTTGTTAAACCAGAAGAAGTGGATTTTTTGCCGGCAGAGCTGGTTAAAAGACAAAATTATTATACTAACTCCAACGGTGAATTGATGAATTACCAGTACAATTATGTAGCGGCGGGTTATGAAGCTCCTTATTCAATAGGCCCCGCTCCAAGTGGCATGGCCAATGGCGCGAAGTATTCAAGTTTAGATGGCGTTCATTTTAAACCGATAAATGGCGGGGCAGAAATCACGCATTATCCATATTTCCAATATCAGTCTATCCGTTCGAAAACGAGTTATACAGGAGACGAGTTGGAACGTTATATCGTGAAAAAGCTTGCTGAACTTGGAAAAACAAAGAATTCGAAACTTCTCGGGCAAGGAAAATTCATTATCGAAATGCAAGAGAAGTACAACATCAATGGGCTCTTTATCCTTGCTGCAGCCATGCACGAAAGCAAATATGGTACGAGTGATAAAGCCCATGAGAAAAATAATCTATTCGGAGTAGAAGTATTCGATAATACTAGCAATGATGGCACAGTGTACAGTTCCCCGGCTGAAAGCATTCAAGCGTTCGCTGGACAGCACATGGACCAGAATTACGCAGATACTTTATATGGTGGTTATTACAACGGGGCAGCACCGGGCAATAAAACGACCGGCATCAATGTGAGGTATGCATCGGATCCTGAATGGGGAGGCAAAGTAGCTGGACACATGTATCGCATCGACGCGGCTCTAGGAAAAAAAGATTTGAATAAATACAAATTGGGAATTACAAATCTTCCTGGTGTAAACGTTCGAACAGCCCCTGGCGGGAAGCTTCTTTATGAATTCGGCAGAAACTATCTTGGAATCAATGGGGCATTTGGTTATCCTGTAATCATAACAGGCAAACAATCTGGAAGTTATAAAATCGTTTCGGACTTAGCAGCCGAAGATGATAAATACAATGGCATTGGTTGGGTAGTAGAAGAGTTTATCACACCAATAAATTAACAAAGATAAAAGGGTCAGCAGATGCTGCCCCTTTTATCTTTGTTAGCTTTAAAATAATGGTTGATTGGCTGACGAAAGAACTACTTATATATAGAAGAAAATCAAATTCTTCTTTTTACTAAGTCAATCGGTTCCTTCTTGAATAACATTCCATAATAAACCTTTTTTATAGGATAAAAATGCTTTACACTGAGGATAGGCAAAAATAAGGAGGACAACATGAGGCTTATTAGTAAATTTATGGCATTTCTTCTTCTGTTAGGTGCAGTTTTCAGTTTTGCATCCACAACCGAGGCAAGTGACATAGTACCAGGAAGTGCCCTTGGAAAAGAAATGCAGGAAATGATCAATCTTGGTATTTTACAGGGCTTTGATGACGGCGTCTATAAACCAAAAGAAAATGTTACACGCGAGCAATTTGCTGCATTTATCACTCGGGCATTAAAGTTGCCAGCGGGAACCCATACATTCAAAGATATCCCGATGAGCTCCCAATTATCAGATGAAATCGGTGCAGTATATAAAGCTGGATTAATGAGAGGAACGAGCAGTACGACTTTTAATCCGAAAGATTTTATTACGCGTGAACAAATGGCGCAAACACTGAAAAACGTATTGGTTTATTCAGAGATGGAATTAAAAGAAAATCGTTTAAATTTCTCAGACTTGAACGATTTTGTATCTTCAGGTGGAGTTAAAGCAGTTTATAATATCCTCTATTACAATGTTACTTCAGGGATGCCTGATGGCAAAGGCGGATTGAAATTCGCTCCAAAAGAAAGCACGACACGCGAGCAAGCGGCAGCATTCATTTACAGATTCTTAGAAGCAAAAAAAGAAGCGGAAGAGCAACCTGCACAACCGCTTCCACCGACACCTCCAGCTGACAACAGCCTTTATTATTTAGGTTATGTAGAGAATGGCAAATTGGTCAAACAAGCTTATGGCCACAATGATTATTTGAGCGCAGCGGAATCATTCAAGAATGTTGCATCTGCTAAAGCGATTCTTCGCGGCGATGAAATCATTCGTGTAAAAAGCGGACTTGCTTTTGGGGACCGTGTACTGAACGGCGTTAAGCAAGTAACGACGATTTACTTCGATACGGCTTTCAAAAATCAAGCTACGTATGTTGAGCATGGGCGTGAAATCCGCTATATCGATTCCAACTCTGACTTTGTCAAAGTCCAAGTCGGCGGAACGATCGGCTACGCGAAGCACAGTGAAGTGGATTTCGTCCCATATGAATTGATCAAAGACCGCGATTATTACATCGTCAGCCAGTGGGGGACGCTTAGCCATTACCAATACAATTACGTGAACAAGCAAGGCTCAAGCTACTCCATCGGCCCAGCACCGTCGACGATGCAGCAAGGTGTGAAATACTATAGCCACGACGGCGTCCACTTTACAGCTGGTTCGTCGAAAGTAACGCATTACCCGTATTTCCAATACCAGTCCGTCCGCACGAAAACGAACTACTCAGCAGCGGAACTCGACAAATACATCATGAGCCGTTTGACGGCTTTGAACAGTTCATCAGGAACTTATAAAGACGCAGTCACAAAATCAAAACTGATTGGCAAAGGGAAATACTTCCTTGAAATGCAGGAGAAATACAACATCAATGCATTGTTCATGCTTTCTGCAGCGATGCACGAAAGTGCTTATGGCATGAGTGCGAACGCACAGACAAAGAATAACTTATTCGGTATCCGCGTTTATGACGGCTCACCTCACGAAGGAACGATTTACAAACAACCAGAAGGCAGCATCGACGCATTCGCGCGCGAATACATGAACCGCAACTACGTCAACCCGAACGGCTCTTACGCAAACGGAGCAGCTCCGGGGAATAAAACCACAGGCTTCAACGTCAGCTATGCTTCTGACCCGACATGGGGATCGAAAGTGGCGGGGCATATGTACCGTGCTGATTTGGAACTTGGACAAAAAGACATCAATAAATACAAACTTGGCATCACGAACACTGCTTCTGTAAACGTACGCAACGCACCAGAAGGCGCTTTGCTGTATCAATACAAACGCACGTACCTGGGCGTTGAAAATGCCTTTGGCTACCCGGTGGTCATCGTTGAAACGAAAAAACACACAGACGGCTACAACTGGTACAAAGTCATTTCCGACTTGAACCCGGAACACGATACAAACAACGGCTTTGGCTGGATACGTTCGGACCTGGTCGATGTCATCAACTGAAATTGAAAAAAGGGGCAGCTGGGGCTGTCCCTTTTTTACTGTTTTGGCTGAAATCAACCTTGTTGGGTGCGAAATCAACCCATTCGATTTTGAAATCAACTATCTTCCTCTCGAAATCAACCCACCTGTTCCAGAGGAGCTAAAACCCCAAACTAGCAGTGCAATCATCACCCATTAATCGAAATCACCCCATTCGAGTCTGAAATCACCCCTCAAGCATCCGAAATCACCCCATTCACTCTCGAAATCAACTCATCTCTTAAGTGGAATATCTTAAGCGAGTTCTCCGGCACTGGCACAAGACCTTTACACGTTCTCGCAGTGCAAAGCCTTATTCAATTAGTTTCTCAACAACTTAAAAAAGGGGCAGCCGAGGCTGCCCCTTTTTGATTACATTAAATTAGTCACTTTCTCAATCAATTCAATGCCTTCGGATTCAAGGTAATCCAGTTTGGCATCAATCATTTCATCAAAATAAGCATTCCGCTCCATGCCCATCTCTTCAAATAATTTTTGGGTCTCCAGCAAGTCTACAAGTGTGAGCTGAGGATAGTCGTCCCCGCTGAATGTTCCGTCTGGACGGGCTTGATACCATAAATCGCCTGTATCACGGATCCAGCCGCCATCAGCTGCACCGAATTGTTCAATGCCAAGAATGACTTGGTTGGCAGCCTCCAAGTATTTTTCTTGGGCTGTTTCTTGATAAGCCGTCAGCAATATTTTCAAACCGCCTAATTCATGGTTCAAGGAAGCATGAGTCAAAGGTGTTGAAGAATCTTCGTCAAAATAATCGATAATAAGAAAACCGTCTCCAGCTTCGATAATTTCGCCTTCTTCAATCCGGCTCAACAAATAGTCCGCATAAACACCAACGGCAAGTTCTTCTTGTTGAATCTCTTCATCATATAATTCTGCCGTATTGTCTAGATAGAAAGCGACATACTCATTAAAGCGGGTATCTACATAAGGCGCTGTCACGCCATAAGCGTTTTTCAACCATGTACTCGTGTATTCAGTTGGCCAACGGGTCCCGTCAAATTCTTCTAAATAAGCCAATAGATTAATACGGGAATTCAATACCATGGATTCGAAAAAGGCAGAAGGGGAGCGTTCGTTCCATTCTAGTGAAACTTCATCTTCAAAACGGCCCATCGCACGTCCATAACCCATTTTCGTATTCGGTTCAATTGAGAATGGCAGCTTCGTATACGGCCCTTCTGAAGTCAACCAGTTCAATTGCATCGTTTGGTTGTTCAAAGAAAACTCGATCCATTCTTTTTCAGTCTGTTCTTCATTAAACAAAGGTTCTTCAGCTAACAAACTCCAGGATTCTGCAATTTGATGGGGCGGCAGCCAAAACTCTTTTGAAAGAGAGTCGCCCGTTATTTCCAAATCACGGACTTCTTTATCCAACTCACGAAGGTGGCTAGTTTCTTGGTTTTCGTATTCTGCCTCAAGCTCTTTCGAAATGAAAACATTTCCTTGAAGCATTTCGCCCCCTTCATAAGTGATAGCCCCGAACGGGTTCACAGTTGGATCTACACCGAAATCATTATGGTAAGGATGTTCAATGACTTCAGGATTCCAGTTGGTAAAGTCAGGCTTAGACAGGCCTTCAATTGACGTAGTGATCGGAAGTGGCAACCACGCGTCATTCTCCATTTTTTCAAATACAAAGCGCGTGCCATTTCCAAGAGTCCGTTCTGTTATTTCGTAACTTGCGAGGGTAAGCCCCCATAAATGAAGATCCACTTGGTGAGCTATATCCACCGCATTTTCAATCTGTTTTTCAGAAACTTTAATATCGGAAAGGCCAATCAGACTAGGCTTTTCAATCTTCCAAGCTAATCCATCCTTTTCATATATAGCTGACTCGCTCTTAAAAAAGAACAAAGCGCCAGCTGCTAAACCCAAGATTATAAGCACAATTCCACTAATTACGGAGATGCGTTTAAACATCAATCCACCTCTACTTTCTGCGTTTAACTAATCCTAAAAATCTTCTGAAGCCTGCCGGATGGATTACCCGCAAAGCGATTACATAAACGGCGATGCCAAGCGGCACTAAAACAGCCAATTGGACAGCTGCATGCCAATCGCTTGCGCCGAGCAATACTTTAGCTCCCCAAACTGCAAGGCCCATTAATATAGAAGGAATAGCGATGCGCACAGCAGTCGCTAAGAAACGCTTAAATTCATTCAAGCCTAAGTCTTTGTAGACAACGGCCATCGAAACCGCGAAATAATACACAGAGACGGCAGATGCTGCAAAAGCGAGAGCAGTATAGCCGTAATCATCGACCAAGAACCAGTTTAACAAGAAATTCAAGGCGATCGTAGTAACAGAAATGCGGAAGACGATAGCCGTTTTGCCTCTAGCATACATCGACTTAGATAGGATCAATTGCATGCCTTGGAAAACGATGATAGGGAGATAGAATAACAGGGCAGAATACGTACTCGCTGTATCGGCTGCTGTAAAAGCCCCGCGCTCATAGATAAAGGCGATCGCTGCATCTCCGACCACCCATAAACCGACGGCAATCGGCACCAAGGTGATGAAAGATATTTCCATGCCGCGGAATAAAGTATCTTTGAATTTTTGTTCATCATCGGTTTGTTCAGACATCAATGTGAAAATGATAGCGGCCAAAGTGGCGGCATAAATGGCGTTCGGAATACTCACGAGCAACGAAGCGTTATTTAAATAAGTAACCGCTGCGTCAATGGTGCCAGAAGCAAAAGCTTTATTGACAAAAAGGTTGATCTGCCCGACCACAGAGTTCAGAAGGGAAGGGATGATCAAAATGATGAACGCTTTGGAAAAATCCGATTCAAGGCGAAGCGTAGGCTGCCATTTATAATCAGACCGGATTAAATAATATATCTGAATGGCGGCGCCAAGTACTGTCCCTACGACAAAGCCATAGGCAAGAGAATAGATTCCCCAAATGTCGCTAAAGAATAAAGCGAATAAGGCCGACATCAAAGTAGCTAGAAGTTTTGATACCAAAGTAGGAACGAAAATCCGGCGGGATTGCAAATAAGATTCGAGCAAGCCGGCAAGTGCGATGAACGTCATGAAGATAAAGAAGACTTCAGTGATTTCAATCGCCATTGGAGCAGCTGCTTCTGACATGTTTGGATAAATGACGGGCACAAAGTTCTCAGAAAAAGACCATCCTGCAACAGAAATTGCTGCGAAGATAAGCATCGTCCAATTCAGCAGGCCATTGGCATTGGTATCGTCCACGTCTGTGCCGTTTTTTCGGCGTTTAATATACATGGGCAGGAAAACATTATTAAAGCCGGTGGCAATCATCGCCACAACTAAGGTAATAAAAGAAAAAGCTAAAAAGTAAGCATCTGTTGCAGCAGAAGCCCCGAATTCATTCGCGACGATCGATTCGCGCAGCAGGCCGGATAACTTTAACAATAACGCAAGGCCGGTTGTCCATATGGCCGCTTTTTTTAGACTGGACATCAATTTCCCTTCTTTCTGCGTGCAAAGCACACAATTCTTACATAAGTAAAGCGGCTGACTCTTAAAGTCTCGAGTCAGCCGCTTTTTGCATTTTGCTCAATAGGAGGTAGATATTCCCGGCTTCGAGCAATCTATACCCAACGCATCATTTCTGGAGCGCTTTTTTATAAATAGCTTCGTATTTTTCAGCAGCGGCAAAATGGGAGTATTCCGCGATAATTTTCGCACGTCCTGCATTGGCAAGCTGTTTCCCATATTCAGGTTCAGCCAATAAGTGGTTCATTGCTGCAGAGAGTTCTTCAACGTTTTTCTCTTCTACTAATAATCCATCTTTGCCGTGGTCGACGATTTCTTTCAATCCGCCAACTGCGCAGGCGATCAAAGGCACCCCAGATCCCATCGCTTCGAGTGCAGAAATCGATGTGGCTTCTTCAACTCCAGCTGAGTAGATGGAGGGTACAAGCACGATATCACTCAAAGCGTAATAGCGGATCATATCTTTATGGTCGACAGCGCCAAGCATTGTCACACGTTCTTCAATGCCCAGTTCTTTGGCCTTTTTCTTCATTTCATCCATCATCTCACCAGTTCCGGCAAAGACTAGCCGAGCTTCTGGGAAACGTTCAACAACTGGTGGAAATGAAAGAATGGGGTAAATAACGCCATTTTTTTTCGTTAGCCGGCGCGGGATAAAGAAAATCTTATCATCCATTGGCAAATCGAATTGCTTTCGGAATTCTGCCCGGCGTTCCGTTTCAGGTTTGAAATCTTCGACATCGATGAAATTCTTGATCATGTGTCCGGTTACGCCGGCTTCTTCCAAGATGTAATCTTTTATGCGTGTATCAACAGTAATGACTTCGCGAGACATTTTATAGCCGTTATGCTCAAATTGTTTAATTTGATCTGCATAGACACTTCCTTCAGCTACAGAACCTTTGGAAATCCCTTCAAAAGTCATATAGCCATGAACCGTCGTTACAACAGCAAAACCCGCTTCTGTCGCTGCTTTAGCAGACATGACGTCTTGTGCACCGACAATATCGATATCTTTGAACTTAGGATCTGATAAAAGGTCTTTCATGAAATCAGACCGGCGTTTTAAGGTCCAAACGTATCCTGCACCCAGCTTTACTTTGTTCATCACCATAGAAGGTCCACGCGCGATCAAATCACGTTTCCATTTCGGCACATCCGAAAAGGACAGAACGCGGACTTCGTGGCCGCGTGATTCAAGGCCGGATTTCAATGTTGTAATATGGGTCGATAACCCACCGACATGCGGGTAATCGTAAATGCTTAATAATAGTACTTTCAACGGGTAGCCCCTCCGAACTGTTCTTTTAATAATGTAAGATTCCGTTTTGCTTCTTGACGAAGCACTTCCACATTAGGTTCCATTTCCAGTTTTAACTCTTCTGGATAATCCAATGCATAAAATGCTTTTTCCGCTAAGGATTCTTTGGTGAATTCTCCAAGCTCAAATGAATATTTCCACATGCCTGAACGTTTCAAGAAACTTTCCACTTTCCGGTCATAACTAAGCCCGATATGGGGAACATTCGACAAGGCAGAGAAAATCAATGCATGCAGGCGAAGCGCAATCGTTAAATCACAACGCGCAATGAAGTTATAAAATTGGTTCGGCGTGAAGTGCTCGCCAAGAATATGTGTCTGACCGGCATGTTTCATTTTGGCCTGGATCTTCTTTGAAACATTTGTATCATAAGGAGGTTCCATCGGCACAAATACCGGTGTTACATTCCGCTGTTCAATCAATTGATCCAAAGTCCAAGCCATTTTTTCTATATATACTTCTTCATGCTCAAACCAAGGACGGGGAGCGACAGCAACAAGTCGTTCATCGCCATTTAATGGAAGAGACTCATAAGCAGAGTGGTCAGCATCAGCCATAAACGCGAACACGATATCCGCCGTCACAACCGTTTCCGGACGCGTTACGCCGAGCTTCTTCAAATAATCTTTCGAATACTGGTCGCGCACCGTGATGAAATCAGCGCGGTTCGCAAAGACTTTCATCAAGATTTTGCCCCAAGTCGAAGTGACCGGGCCGATGCCTTGAGAAAAGAACATCACTTTCGTTCCGCAAAGTTTTGCCAGCATGACAATCAGCAAATAATACGGAAGGGGGCCGAACAGGAATTTCGTCGGGTATGTATCCTGCAGCAAACCACCGCCGCCGGAAATCAGCAGGTCGGCGCTCCGCAGCGCTTTGACTTTTTCTTTATTTTCACGGCGCCATGCGCGGTAAACTGATTTCACATTGTATTCTTTAGCCGTTTTTTCCGGTGACAATGAAAAGACGGTGATGTCCGGGTTATTCAACTCCGCACGCAAATTATCAATAATCGCTTTCAGGATGGCTTCGTCACCCGTATTGCCTAATCCATAGAAGCCAGATAGTACAATTTTCACATATTTTCCTCCTCAAACTAAAGCTCGCAAGCCTTGTCCTCGCTAAATTCTACCACTTGTCAAACAGCCTGTGCAACTCCTCTAAAAATCTGCTATACTAATAAAATTGAAAGCGACTGAATCGAGGGTTTGACTAATGAAGGAAAAATATTTAGGGGTGGACGTTTCGCCTCTGTCATATGAAGGTATAATAAATGATTTGAGGGTGCGCATAAATGGCGGCAAACAGTCGACCATCATTGCGGTGAACCCGGAAAAAGTAATGAGCGCACAGCGTGATCCGAAAGTGAAAGAGCTCATCAATGCTTCCACTTACCAGATTGCGGACGGCGTCGGCATCTTGCTTGCTGCGAAAATCAAAGGCGGCGGCATCACGTCGCGCGTCACTGGCGTCGATATGATGGCGCGTCTTCTGCAATTTGCGGAAAGCGATGGCCATTCTGTGTATTTTTACGGCGCGAAGGAAGAAGTCGTGACAAAAGCGATTGCGAACATCCAAGCGCAGCACCCGAACATCCGCGTCGCCGGCTACACAAACGGCTATGAAAAAGACGAAGCGGCGCTTGTTTCACGCATCCACCAAAGCGGAGCGAAAATCCTTTTCGTTGCGCTTGGCAGCCCGAAACAAGAACTTTGGATCAGAAGAAACTTGAAGAGCTTGCCAAACGTCCAAGTATTCCAGGGGGTTGGCGGCAGTTTTGATGTGTTCTCAGGGACTGTCAAACGCGCACCGGCACCGTTCCGGAAACTCGGAATCGAATGGCTCTACAGGCTACTGGCCAGCCCTTCCCGTTTCAAACGCCAGCTCAACTTGCCGGTTTTCTTATTTAAAGTATTGCGATCACGATAAAAGGAGATAATGTCAAAATGAAGAAATCCATCTGTGTTGTCGGACTTGGCTATATCGGCTTGCCGACAGCCGTTATGTTTGCGAACCATGGACACAAAGTCCATGGCGTAGACGTCAATGAAAAAGCGGTAACTATGATTCAAAATAAAGAGCTACATATAGAAGAAAACGGATTGCAGGAACGTCTGGATATGGCAATCGACGGAGGCATGCTGACCGCTTCGATGAAGCCGGTAGAAGCAGACGTCTTCATCATTGCGGTTCCGTCACCGATCAAAGCGGATAAAACCGCTGAACTCGAGTATGTTCGCCAAGCGACAGCTTCTGTCGTGCCTTTCCTGAAAAAAGGCAATTTGGTCATTTTGGAATCGACCGTGCCGCCAAGAACAGTTGAAGATGTCATGATGCCGGAACTGGTCCAATCCGGACTTGAAATCGGAACGGAATTATTCGTTTCCCACTCGCCAGAACGCGTCATCCCAGGCCGTGTGTTCCAGGAACTTGTCACAAACGACCGCATCATCGGTGGCATTAACGAAGAATCAGCACGCCTGACTTCTGAATTGTATGCATCGTTTGTTGAAGGGACCATGCACGAAACAGACGCAACAACAGCGGAACTGGTTAAAGTAATGGAAAATACATACCGTGACGTCAACATCGCATTCGCCAACGAACTCGCTATGATCGCTCAAGGTATTAATGTCAATATTTGGGAAGCTATTAAACTGGCCAACTACCACCCGCGCGTGAATATCCACACACCAGGACCTGGCGTCGGCGGACATTGCATCGCCGTTGATCCATGGTTCCTTGTTGAATTGGATCCGGAAAAATCGAAAATCATCCACTTGGCGCGCAAAACAAACGACGGCATGCCGTCTTACACAGCGCAGCTAACAGCGGATATCTTAAAAGCGAAAGGCATCAAAGACCCGAAAATCGCGGTTCTTGGCCTTGCATTCAAAGGCAACATCGACGACATGCGCGAAAGTCCGTCTGTAGAAGTCGTATCCGAGTTCCGCGAACGCGGCATGAAACTGACGGCACACGATCCACATATCAAAGTCAACAACTTGCCGGAACAGACACAAAGCTTCGATGAAGCGATCCAGGACGCATCGGCGCTGGTCGTATTGACGGATCACCAGGCATTCCGCGACATCGATCCGACAACATTGACCCATGTGGCGAATAAAATCATCATCGACACGAAAAACTGCATCAACCGCGAAAAATGGGAAGCTGCAGGATTTGACGTCTACTTGCTAGGCGATTCGAAAAACTAAGAGGAGGCAGCCGAATGAAAAAAGTCAGAAAAGCGATCATCCCAGCTGCAGGCCTTGGTACGCGTTTCCTTCCTGCAACGAAAGCCATGCCAAAAGAGATGCTTCCGATTGTCGACAAACCGACAATCCAGTATATCGTAGAAGAAGCGATTGCTTCCGGAATCGAAGATATTATTATCGTTACCGGTAAAGACAAACGCGCGATTGAAGACCATTTCGATTCCGCGCACTTGCTGGAATCGCGCCTTGCCGAATCCGAGAAATACGAATTATTGAACGCGGTCCAGCTTTCCAGCAAAGTGGACATCCACTACATCCGCCAGAAATCGCCGCTTGGCCTTGGCCATGCAGTATGGACGGCGCGCAAATTCATCGGCGACGAACCGTTTGCGGTTCTGCTCGGTGATGACATCATCCAAGCGGAAACGCCAGGATTGAAGCAATTGATCACCCAGTTCGACGAACAGCAATCCTCTGTCATCGGCATGATGGAAGTGCCGGAGAACGAAACGTACCGCTACGGCATCATCGATCCAGCCGAACAGATGGGCAAGCTTTACCGTGCAAAAGGCTTTGTTGAAAAGCCGAGAGCCGGCACAGCGCCGTCGAATATGGCGATCATCGGGCGCTACGTCTTCACGCCGGAAATCTTCAATTACCTTGACCAGATGAAAGTCGGCGCAGGCGGAGAAATCCAATTGACCGATGCCATCGAACAGCTGAACACAATCCAAAATGTCTACGGCTACGCTTTCAAAGGCAAGCGCTACGACGTCGGAGAAAAACTCGGCTTTGTCGAAACCACCATCGAATTCGCCTTGCAGCGTCCAGACCTGCGCGAAGACTTGATCAAGTTCATGAAAACGAAGCTTGAGGGATTGTAATATAGTAGAAAAAATTGTTATTGATATTCCGTAAAACAGCTGCGCTTTCCTGCGGGCTTGCGCCGAACTAACTTTGGCTAAACGCCAAAGTGGATTTCGGCACTTCGCTGTCCCGCGGGAGTCTCCGCTGTTTTGCTCCATATCTAAAATATTTCATAAGAGAACTTAGCGCCGCCGCGCCCATGGGCTAGACGAAGTAAGAAGACAGGCGTTCTGTGCCTGGCTTCTTACGGGAGTCATGCCCTAAGCGGCGAAGCGACTATAGAAAATTATCCTTCATACCGCACTCATAAAAACACATTCACGAACAGGAAGGGAAGGGACAATTTGAAGATTTTATTGGTATCGAATATGTATCCTTCTGAGACTGCTCCGAATTATGGTGTATTTGTCCAAAGAACCGAACAGCTGCTAATGGAGGCAGGACATGAAGTGAAGCGGGTTGTTTTGTCGAAACAAACGTCGCGTATCCGGAAACTAGCCGGATACGCGGGGTATGTAGCGAACCTTTTTAAGGAAACAGCTGCGTTCAAGCCGGATGTCTTATATGTCCATTATGCTTCCCAGAATGCAAAGCCGGTTCTATGGCTGAAAAAACGCTATCCGAATCTTCGGGTGGTTTTAAATGTCCACGGGACGGATGTCTTGCCGCAAACTGCAGCTCAGGCGAAGTATCAACCGGATGTAGCTTCAATGATGAAAGTGATCGATCACGTCGTCGTGCCTTCCAGCTTTTATGAAGATACTGTTAAAGAAAAGTATGGTTATAAAGGTGATGTGACCGTTTTTCCATCCGGCGGCATCGATACCACTGTATTTTATCCAGATAGCGAAAGCGGAAAAGCTTTCAGAAAGCAGAATAGCATAGCGGAGGAAGCCTTTGTGGTGGGGTATATCTCTCGGATTGATACAGGAAAAGGGTGGGATACGTTAATAGAAGCAATTGAAATGTCAAAAGTTCCCAATATCCATGTGGTTTTTGCGGGAACTGGAGCAGAAGAATCTGCTTTTCAGGAAAAAGCAAAAGAGTTAACAATTCCCTTCACCAAACTTCCAATGTTGACCCAACCACAGATGAATGCCGCTTTTAATGCCATGGATGTTTTTTGCTTTCCGAGCAGCCAGGAATCTCTTGGGCTTGTAGGCATTGAAGCGATGGCAACAGCCACTCCGATCATTGTATCCAATATCCCGGGCGTAAAAGATTACGCGACAACCAATAATGCATGGTTCTTTGAAGTAGGGGATAGCGGCCAACTGGCTGCGCATATCGAAACCGCAGCCAAAGAGCCTTTGGATTCTTATCAGGCAGAAGCGCTGAAAACGGCGGAAGCCTTTGACCAACACCGTGTAAAAAACATGCTTTTACAAGTATTCAATTCTAGAAATGATAAGAAAGAGGCTTCTCATATATGAATAGAAACAAAATACTCTTGGCTATCGTAGCCTTCTTAGTCCTTCAGCCAATCATCGATGTTCTTACCACAGCCTCGATTTTCTTGATCGATACAAGCTTGACTATAGGCGTCATTGCCCGCACTGCATTTATGATCGTAATGCTCGGATTATTGCTATGGCTATCGAGAACAAGCAAATTCAGCCGGATCTTGACAGTCTATTTGGTTGGTTTAGCTATTATTCTGGGGATCAATATTGCAGTAAACCTTCAAGTGAAAGATCCGTACTATCTTTTCCAGGAACTGAAGTTCTTCAACAAAATCATTTACTTCCATATTGTATTTGCAGGATTGCTAGTTGCTTATAAAGAATTAAAAGAAGCTAGCTTCGATATTGCAGAAAAAACAACGAAATATTTCTGGTTATCCGGAATGATCATCGGCATCGTCTTTATCGTTGCGCAAATTACTGGAACAAGCCTCTCTAACTATTCACACACGAAAACAGGTTTTACAGGCTGGTTCTTTGCAGGAAACGAAATTGGCGCCATCATGGCGATCGTCTTGCCAATCATGGCGTTATATGCGACGGATAAAACCAACTCATTGAAAAAGCCATGGGCATGGATTCCGTTTCTATTATTATCACTTGGAATGCTGGCATTGGGTACAAAAGTAGGCTATGGCGGAATTATAATCGTCTTATTATCTGTCGTCATTGGTAGCATCATCATGCTTTTCATTTTGAAACAAAAGACAGCACAGATTCGTTCCAATCTGGTGATTTCGATTATTTTGACCGCTATCTTAATTGCCATTACGCCAGTAACACCAGTATTCGGCAATATGTTTGCTCACATCACATCACTTGGCATTAACTTCGGGGAACCGGTAGAACGTCCTGGCGATGAAGTCTTAGTCGAAGGTGACGAAGGATTTGAAGAGCAAAAAGCTGAACAAGAAATCACGAGCGAACAAGTCCAAAACTTAGTCTTCAGCTCACGTGAAGTTTATGCAGATGTGATGAAAGAAGATTTCAATAGTTCACCGATCACCCAGCAATTGTTCGGAATGGGCTTTGCAGGAAATTATCCGGAGCCATTGCCTGGCAAAACGCCGAAGATGATTGAAATGGATTTCCACGACTGGTTCTATTCATTCGGTTGGATCGGCTTCCTTTACTTGATCGCACCGCTTGTGTGGTTTGCCGGAAGATATTTGATCCATTTTGTCCGTAATATTAAGACGCATTTCACGTATTTCTACGTGCTATACGGCGTTGCCTTCCTATTAGGTATCGGCATCGCTTACACAGCGGGCCACGTGCTGACAGCTCCTGCCGTATCGATTTACTTGGCAGCGATCCTCGCGATGTTGGTCGTGAAAGAAAACTTGATCAAGACGAAGTAACAATAACGAAAGCCGCATCGGAAAATTCTGATGCGGCTTTTTTGTATTTAGTTACAACGTTTAAATAGGGGGTAAAGGAGAGCTCCTTTCATTTTGTTTCATCTCTAAGAGAAGACAAAACTTTTACATAGGAATGTAAAAAAGTTCATCTAATAGAAATCTCTATTATAGAAATGACCTAGTACTATGCAAATGATAAAAATAATGAAGAAAAATTCTATTTAAAGTACTAGTTTTAAGAAGGAGGAGGAAAAAATTAAAAAAAATCTAGAAAAGCTCCACAGTTTTCCAACTTTTAAGACAAGCCTTTAGTCGTATTTGTAAATTTTTGTAAAATCCTGAATACGATGAAAGACTAGATTCATTGGCCTATGAGAAATAATAAAAAAGAAATAATAAATCAATAATTTATCTGAATGATAAATTAATTTCGTAAATTTCTGATATGCGATATCTAGCCTATATTTCAGTATAAAATAGAAGAAGATTGTTTGTAAAAATAAATGAATGAAGTTTATATTTTAACGTATAAATAACCGTGGAAAACTAGTTATCACATAAGAGAGATAGGCGAAAAACCCCCTAAATCACATGAATTCTTTTGAGATATTGTATTTTTTGTAATACTATAGACTCTTTTTTACAAAAAAGTGTAATTTTTAGCATACATTTTTAATTTATCAGTTGAATTCTTTAATATCTTTGTTAAACTAAGTAGGAGTTTAATTTTCTGATAATCTCTTGCTAACTGCCTACTTATCCGGCATACCACATTTTAGACTTTAGTCATATTATTTTAGGAGATAGTGGCAGGAATAAGTTTTTATCAGTATAATTAAATTGGGTTAACCAATACTCAACATTTAACACATTAACACCTAAAACAGGGAGGAATTACACACATGGCTTACCAACCAAAGTCTTACAAAAAATTCGTTGCAACTGCAGCAACAGCTACTCTAGTAGCAACAGCAGTAGTACCAGCAGCATTCGCTAACGAAGCAGAAACAGCAGCATTCACGGATGTACCAAAATCTTACGAAGCTGCAATCGAATTCGTTGTTTCTAACAACATCTCTAACGGTCTTACTGAAACAGAATACGGAATTAGCAAACAGATCAAACGTGGGGATGCTGCCATTATCATCGCTAACGCTGCTGGCCTTAACGATAAAGATGCTCCTGCTGCTGGATTTAAAGATGTTCCAACTCGTGGAGCGCTACAAATCAACTCTTTGAAAGCTGCTGGCGTAGTTAACGGTAAATCAACTACTAACTTCGGTTTTGAAGAATCAATCACACGTGGCGAAGCTGCAATTATGCTACAACGCGCATTCAAATTAACTGGTGACGTTAAAGACGTGAAATTCACGGACGTTAGCGACCGTTATGACGATGCAGTAGCTGCATTGTTAGCTTATGGAGTTACTCAAGGTACCTCTACTACTAAATTCGGTACAGAAAACCCAATTAAACGTGGAGATTTCGCTAAATTCATCTACGCACTTAAAGATTTAGTTAAAGTTGAAGTTCCAGTACCAGGAACTCCTGCAGTAACTTCAGTTAGCTCAATTAACGCTAAACAAGTAGAAGTTAAGTTCGCAACTCCAGTTGACAAATCAACTGTATTGAACTCTTCTGATGTTGTTCAAAATATCACTTTTACTAATGTTGCTGGTACAATTACTAGTCCTGGAACTTTGTCTGGGGAACTTTCTGAAGATGGTAAAACATTGACTGTAACTGCATCAAACATTTTTGATGGAGAATACGCTTTTAAATCTACTGATTCGATCAAAACAGTTTCTGGTGAAAAAGTTCCAGCATTCTCTGCTATCGTTAAAGCTGACGATACTGCTGCACCAAGTTTACTTTCAGCTTCAGCGTCAGCTAAGACATCTACAAATTCAATTGCGTTAGTATTCGATGAGCCAGTCGATGCTAGAGGAGCAATTGTATACGTTAATGGTGCTGCAGCAACTATCACTAACAATGCTGAAAATCCAAATCGTTTAGATGTTACTACTAGCTCACAACTTGCAGCAGGATCTACTGCTACTGTGAGCCTAACAAATGTTAAAGATTTCAATGGCAACTTCATTTCTCCAAATCCATTAACTACTTCAGTTAGTATCGTTGCTGACACTGTAGCTCCTACTGTTACAGCTGTTTCTGTAGTTGGAGAAAATAAAGTAGAAGTTACTTATAGCAAACCAATGAATGTTTCTTCATTCGCAGGAAAAGCTCGTCTAGTTACTTCAACTGGAGTAGTAACTAACTTAACTGCTGCTGCAGGAGATGCTACTAATAAAGTTGTTTTCACTGCTTCAGGTCTTACTTATACTGATACTTATAACGGCTTATTATTTATCGATGCTGATGTTAAAGATACAGCTGGTAACAGTGCAGCTGCTTATTCTTCTTCAGTTACTTTGAATAAAGACGTAACTGCTCCAGCTTTGGCATCTGCTACATTTGAAGATGGGAAAATCTCAGCTAAATTCACTGAAGATATTGCACGTGGCTCAAACGCAACTGTAACTGCTATTAACGAAGCAACAGGCGTAGCTACGACAATTACTCTTAATTACACTCCTAACACAGGAAATGCTGTTATTAAAGATGATACTCTAACAATTACTCAGGCGTTGGCAGATGGTACTTATCAGTTACGTTTACCTGCATCTACTGTAGTTGATACTGCTGGTACGCCTAACGGTAACGCTATTACTACTACTAACTTTGTAGTTAAAAATTCTGCAGCTACAGATACTACTAAGCCAGTTGTTTCTTCTATCACTGGACCAACAGGATCAACAGGTGTAGCGCCTGGTACTGAGCAAGTTGTTACTTACAATGCAACTGATGCTAGCGGAATTGACTTGGCAACTGTACGCAATGTCAACAACTATACTTTTGATGGTAAAGCTTTACCTGCTGGAACTTACGTTACGACGGAATTAACAACTGGTACTGCTGACAAAGCGACTGCAGTTAAAGTATCCGTAAACATTCCATCTGCAGCAATTACAGCTACTAAAGCAGCTCCATTTACAGTTAGCAATGTAAAAGACAACACTGGCAATTCTATTGAAGCTGTAGCTACTCAAACTGTTACATTACGTGACGGTGTTAAACCAGAATTTACATCTGCAACAATTGCAGCTAATGGTACTTCTTTAGTACTTGGCTTCAGTGAAGCTACACAAAATGTTGGAGCTGGAGACTTCCAGGTTACTCTTAATGGTACACTAGTAAGCTCAGCAAACTTGACAACTGTTAGCCCTTCTAACACTGAAGTTAACAAATATGTAACTGGAATCACTGCTAATTGGGCAAATAATGAAACAGTAGATGGCGAAACGAAAGACGTACTGTACATTGAAAACAATGCTACGCCAGGTTATAGCGCAGGAGATTTAGTAATCCTAGTTGCTGATGCTGCTACTGTAGCAGCAGATACTGCTGTAACACTAGATCTTTCTTCTAATTTAGTTAATAGCTTGAAAGTTAAATTAGTTTCTGAAACTAACAGTGTAGTAACTGACTCACAAGGTAACCAAGCTACATTTAATAAAGAAATCACTGTAAAATAAATTAAAAATTAATTTCCTATGCGAAAAATGATTTAATTTATTTATTATCAGTGCTTGGCTAATAAAGCCACACTTAGAAACCTTTACGGTTTCAAGTGTGGCTTTTTCATGTTTATGGAGTATGGGAAGTATTCATAACCCAACGGAATATAAGGCATAAAAGGGAGCTGTTGCTAAAAAGGACAATATTAGAATTGAAGATTTATAGATATGTATTCTAATAAGAAAATCCTTATGAATAATATTTTTTAATATTATTTAATAATACAAAAAAGAAGACCCTGCTGAGAAAAATTAACAAAATCGCCTCCCAGGGAAAGGAACAATTCCGACAATTCACTACAATAATAAATCGTGCCCCTGTGTGGGAAAAGATTTAGTTTATTCATTACAAATGCATGATAACAAAGCCACACCCAGGAACTTCAATGGTTTCAGGGTTTGGCTTTTGTATGTTTATGGAGGAGGGAAAGTATTCATAATTGAGCGGAGGACAGGGAGAAAATGGGAAGTGCTGGTAAAGTAGATACTTCTGGAAGAAATCCTAATTTGCGCTAACCGGCAATTCCATAGGAACACAAAAAGAAGATTCCGCCGAGAAAAAATCACTCGATGGAATCTTCTTTCTTCTTTTATTTCCCAAACAGTTTTTCTCTCGAATACTGGTCGCCGAACAATAAGTCGTATTGGATCAGCTGGTAGTCCCGTTTTTCGGGTTCGACTTCGTCAGGAGTGACTTTGTACAGTTTGCCTTCTGCGTCGATTTTGACATCGGATGTAAAGCCAGGCATTTCGTTCTTGAAATTTTCCAGTACAGAATAGTACAGCGGCTTTTCGATGCCGGCAAGGTCGAATACGGTCGGCCCGAGGAATGATGGGCTGACTGTGCCGAGATCTGGCACTTCGGCGCCGTAGTTGTTCCAGATGGCTAACGGCGTCGTACGCATTTTCACGTAATCTTCAAGTTCCCAATTTTCTTCGCCGGGTCCGCGGGGGACAAAGTCGGCTTGCTTGAATAATTTGTAGTCATTGCCGATTGCCGGGAGATGGTCTCCGAAAAAGACGACGATTGTCGGTTCGTCGGAAGTCTCGTAGTAATCGAGCAATTGCTTGTAAGCGGAATCCGCATCTGAAACGCCTTGTGTATAAGAGCGCAGCAGTAAATTGAAAACGGGATCGACGCTCGGCGGTGCCTGTGTGGTGACGTCATATTCCTTGTATTTGTCTTGGTTGTAGCCGGTGTGGTTTTGCATTGAGATTGCATACGTAAAGACAGGTTTTTCGCTTTGTTCGGTTTGTTCGATAATCGTTTTGGTCACTTGCTCATCACTGACGAACGGCCCCTTGTATAAAGGATCATCAAAGCCGTCAATGTCGATGAATTTATCGAACCCTATGTGTTTATAAACTTCTTCGCGATTCCAGAACCATTTCGGATACGGATGAATCGCCGTTGTTTGATAGCCTTGTTCCGCTAAATAGCGGGGCATGGCCGGCAATTCATTCCGGATGTACTGCTGGTAGGGCACAGAACCCGGGGGCAGGAACATATTGCTGAAACCAGTCAAGGCTTCAAATTCCACGTTGCTGGTGCCGCCTCCGAAAGTCGATGTCAGGATTTTGCCATTTTGATGTTCACGTACTGTCGGCATTGGATCGGTGCCAAATTCCACATTTTCCATGGACGTCGGATCCCAAAAACTTTCGCTCATGATAAAAATGATGTTCGGTTGCTTGTCGAGGCCGGGCTGAACTTTTGGTTCTGCCGGCTCCAGCTCATCGATGATTTTCGAAATGTTCTTCTCACTATAGCCGTTTGGCGGCAAGACAATCGCACTTTGCATATTCAATAGGAAAGTGACGAAAAAACCGTTCGTCTTGTAATTTCGATTTTGGTCAAACGTCAGATTGGTTACGCCCGCAAGCTCAAGTGATGTTTTCACTTCCGGTATCGAACGATAAAAAATGAACAGGCTGAGGTAGCCAACAGCCATCCCGACGAACAGAAGGCGAACCCACGGCTTCAAACGGATCAAACGCTTTGGTTTCTTGATGACGATAAACGCCACAATCGCAGAGATAGCTGCGATGATTAACCCAGCAACCAATAAAACTTGATTGATATTCACTTCTTTATAGAGGTTTGGCAACAGATTCAACACATTATTGTACAGCAGCATGTCCCACGGGTAGAGAAATTCACCAAGGAAACTGAATTTGTAATAACTCATGGTTGCCAGGAAAAGCGCGACAATATTAGTTAAGATGAAACTTAAAATGAAGCGGTTGAAAATGCCTAAGAACAAGATGAAGATACTGAAGACGATCATGATATTAAAAAAGAAAGCCTCCGAATGTTCGCTTCTCCATGTGGCCCGTTCTTCGGGATTGTCATTTAAAAAAGTATCAATACCTCTTACAAGAAAATAAAAGTAAAGCAAGGTCAATAAGATTGTGATGACCCCTTTATAATTAAAACGAAACTTCAAGAAACATCACCTCTGACAGAATTGTAAAATTTATATTAAGAATATTATCTTTTAGTATACAGAAATAATAGAGTGAAAGCCATTTTGCTAGTAAATGCGTAAAGAATAGTGGCTTAGTTGGACTTGGTATATTCTTCTAATAAGATAAAAATTGTTTAAGGATATAGTAGAGTGTGATCATGCCTGCTATAATATGGAAGCTAGCAATATTTAGGGGGGAAATGTAAAGCTTAAATATGGTGAGTGAAAAGTACAAAGGGAAAGATAACGGGAGGAAGGAGACATTTAATGAAGAAACTTAGTTTTGCAATCTTATCCTTGATGATGGCGCTTAGCTTCACATTTAGCGCAGCACCGATGGAAGCAGATGCTGCAGGGACAAAAGTGAAGACGTTCGCGAACTGCAAAGAGATCAATAAAGTCTATACAGGCGGCATTGCCCGTTCTTCAAAAGCAGTGAACAAAGGCGGGAAAACGAAATACAAGCCGTTCGTTTCTCAAGCTTTATATGATGCTAATAAGAAAAGCGATCGTGATGGAGATAAAATCGCTTGCGAGCGGTAATGAATCTGTTAGGTAATTGGAAGAATTATAGAAAAGTCCTTGACTGGTTAACATCAGTTAAGGGCTTTTCTGCTTTTAGTATAGATAATTGAGATTCTGAAAGTATAAGTGATTTTTAAATAATGAAGGAAAGTATTGTTTAATTTCTATATTTTGTTAAAATAATAGTATAACAAGCACGAGTGAATAATTTTATTTACAAACTTTAAGCCTATTAAATATAGACTTAGTGATTTATTAAGACTAGTCATTTGTTTTGTTAAATACATAGAAGACAGGGGAACTCTCATGAACTATTTATCATCATCCCATAAAAAATTTGCAACAGTTGCAATTGCTGCAGCTTTGGTGACAACGGCCGCAATTCCTGCTTCCGCAGCGTCCTTTTCAGATGTATCGGACCGATACGAAGAGGCAGTGGAATTTTTAGTAGAAAAACAAATCGCTGAAGGTTTATCAGCTTCGTCTTTTGGCACAAGCAAGTCAATAAAGCGAGTGGATACGGCTATCATGTTAGCGAAAGCGTTGGAGCTGGACACAACAAAAGTACCGAACTCTGGCTTCACTGATGTTCCCGCACGTGCAAAATCATATGTAGATGCTTTAAAAGCGGCGAAGATTATTGATGGAAAAACGGCGACATCTTTTGCGGTAAACCAAGAACTTACACGCGGTGAAGCAGCGCTCATGTTGGTAAAAGCATATGGCCTTCCAGCCGCTAAGACAAAAGTGACGCTAACGGATGTAGGCTCTCGTTATGAAGCAGCTGTTGCAGCGTTATTGGAAAACAAGATCACAAGCGGCAAAACGGCTACAACCTTCGGTACCCAGCAACCGATTACGCGCGGAGAATTTGCAGTATTTATCCATCGCTTAGAAAATCTTCAAAAAGAAGCAGCTCCATCTTCTGTCACAGTGAAAAACGAAACAGAGTTAAAAGCGGCAATCGCATCAAAATCCATTAACAAAATTACACTATCAGAAAACGTTGCGGTTAAAGAATTGCCAACGATCACTCATTACCTTCAATTGGATTTGAACGGCAAAACGCTTACAGCAGATTTGAAATACGAAATGGCTGAGGAACAGAAAGAAATTTCCCTTGTTTCTTCAAAAGCAGACGGAAAGCTACAAGGGAACTTGACGGTTAATGTTCCGAAAGCAGATTTCGTAGTAGGTGAAGGTGTAGAAGTCGCAGGTAGTGCGGTTATCATAAATGTTAAAGAAAATACCTTCCACAATAAAGGTACGTTAAATGCCGTAGATATTCAGGACTCAGACGGGACAAGCTTTGAAAATCATGGACAAGGCGCCATCAAAGGCGATGTTTCCATTAACACAGTCGGTGACGTGAAGCTGATCGGAAAAGTGGATTCGGTTGAAGTCAATCAGGCAGCGAAAATCACAGTGGACGCTGCAGCAACGATTGCAAAATTGAATGTAAAAGTTGAAAACGTGGTATTGAATGCGCCTAAAGGTTCTGTTGGAAAAGTAGAGGCTTCGGCTGGGGTGGTTGTGAAGGATTCGTCTGGCCAGGCAGTTGTTACGACGCCAGAGATTCCAAACGTTCCTGTTCCTAATCCAGGACCAAGTCGCGAAGAAATTGCAAAGGTTAAAAGTTCTTTAAATGCTATTTTAAAAGTCCAAATGCCTACGATGCAAAATTTTGTATTTGAAAACGTTTCTTATAATACATTAACTACTCTCGATGAAAAATTATCAGCAAATGAATTTGACTTGAAAGAATTATTTTCAAAAGCAGATTGGGATAGAGATGGCGAAATAACTGAAGAAGAATTCAATTCATACATTGGGGGACTATCTCTAGATGTTATTAAAGAGGACGGAATAGAGAAAGAAGTCCTTAAAGCGCTACAGACTATTTATGGAACTAGAGAAGAAATGGATAAAGTCATTGAATCGATAAATAAAAAGATTCAAGGGTATCCTTCAACAGTAGAAATAGAAAAATTAAGCCTAAATGGGATTACTTTAGAAAAACTTAAAAATCTTGATAAGGCATTGCCAGAAGTTGGCTTAGATATAAATGTTTTGTTTAAAGATACAGATGGAAACGGAAAAATTGAAGAACATGAAGTAGCGTCTTATATTGGCAATTTGCCTTCTACTACTCTAGAAGGAAATTCGAAAGAAGCGGAAGTTTTTAGAGCATTCCAAGCGTTTTACGGAGATGCGCTCATTAATACGATTTGGACAATTAATGCCAAAATTGAAATGCAACAACTACCGATTGATCGATTTAAGTTTACAAATATTTCTTTCGGGAGACTAAAGGTATTGAATGAAGCAATGCCTTTTGGAGATTTGAATCTTGAAGCGTTCCTTAATATTTCTGAAGCAGATACTGATAAAAATGGTCGATTAAGTGAAGCTGAATTCGAAACTTTTATATATAATCTTCCGGTGGATACGGTAATTGAAGATGAAAAAGCTGCAAAGGTTTTCTCAGCATGGAAGACCATTTATACAAGAAGATAAGAAGCGGCATAGTAAATGATATAAATAATTTTTAAGTTCTATGAAAGCCTCCTAACCAGATATTTGGATAGGAGGCTTTCAAATTAGAAAATCGCGCCCCTGTCCTGGAGACAATTTTTAAAAAACCACACCCTTGAAATTCAACATTTTCAGGGTGTGGCTTTTGTATTTTTATGGGGAGTGCTGGGATATTTGATATTTAAGCCAATCCTTATGCTAAGAGATGACCTCCTTATTTAGACTTCTAGCATTCTTTATTAGGCTGCCAAAGATCCGGCTGGAATACGAAGCGAGACTGATGGAACCACTTAAGGAGTTAGGAATTATGTCGGCATTTGACCCAGGAGCCGATTTTCCGAAGAGCGTTGAAAGCAGTGAGCCGATTCAACTTAGTGAAATCAAGCAAAAAACATATCTGAATGTAAATGAAAAAGGAACAGAAGCGGCTGCTGTAACTTCAGTAGAGATGGCAGAAACTTCAGGATCCTCTGAAATGCCTTTCGAAATGAAATGGACCGCCCATTTTTCATCACGATTGAAGATATGAAAACGGGATTGATCTTATTCATGGGAGCGATTGAAGAGCCGATGGCAGAAGAATAAAAGATGAAGCGCTGTAAGGATAATTCCCTTTGCAGCGCTTTTTGCTTTTATTAAGTTCATGTAATAGTTTCCAAATAGCGTTGACGTAGGAAAAGGAGTTGGTTAAAGTCGTAAGTAGAGAATAGTTAAAATTGTAAATTTACTTTATTTAAAGTAAATAATTTACAATATTTATTGGTGGGATGAGGGGAAAATAGGAACACGAAGAACAGAGGAGGAACAGCACAAATGGCCAAAAGAAAATGGAGCAAGCCTGTGAAAGTCCTATTGTCGATCGGGTTGGCGGCAGGATTCTGGATGCCAACATCGCAATCACCGGTTCAAGCGGCGACAACAGCAAGCGATCTTTTTATATCGGAGTACGTTGAAGGCAGCAGCATGAACAAAGCAATTGAAATTTACAATGGCACAGGAAATGCTATCGATTTAAGCAGTTACTCGTTAGCTTTGTATGCAAATGGCAGCACAACGGTGCAAAGCGAGATGGATTTATCCGGAACAGTGGCTAGCGGAGAGATAGTGGTCATCTTCAATGGCCAGGCAGCTGAAGGCATCAAGAGCAAGGGGCAGCTACAAAATAATAACGTCATCAACTTTAATGGCGATGATGCTTTGGTGCTGAAGAAAGACGGCACACCGATCGATTCTTTTGGCCAAGTCGGCACGCGCATTGAAAATGCAAAAGATGTTACGCTGGTCCGCAATCCTGATATCCAAGCGGGCGACGGCATCGTGGATGATGCATTTAATCCTGCGGAAGAATGGATTGCGTATCCAGTAGATACGTTCGAGCACCTTGGGGCGCATACCATGACGGGATTCGGCGAAACACCGGCTCCAGAACCTGAGCCAGCACCGGAACCAACGCCAGATCCTGAACCGTCACCAGGGATAGGACCGATTCAACCTCAAAAGTTCCTTCATTATAAGAACTTGAACAAGAAGAAATTGAATATCGGCCAGCCAAGCGTGTCATTGACGCTCGAAGGGAAAACGGCGATTTCCGATGCGGTTTACTTAAAAGGAAAATACGCTGAATTTCACGGAATGGGCTTTAAAGAAGTGAAAGTGGTATTGAGTCCGGCACGGGCTGAATCCATATTTGACTTTAAAGGAACCGAAGTGGCGAAAGTGGTGGTTGATGGCCAGAAAGTTTCTCAAATTAGAGGGGCAGAAAACGTCAAGGCAATCGAGTTTACCAACGGAGCGGATTATGAAGCAATCGAATTTTATGACGCAGCTGGCCAGCCGATGAATTCGCCTCATTTGCCGGCAGAGAACAAAGCGCCGGTCGTGCTGAAAGCATTTGGCAATGAACAAGTGAAAAGCGGGGAAAGTTTGCAATACGACTTGACGGAATACTTCGCGGATCCGGAAGGGGAAAGTCTCGCCTTTACTTCCACTAAAGGCAGTTTAGAAGGTTCTATCCTGACATTGGATCTGCCGGCCGGTTCCCATATTATCGGCGTGACGGCGACTGATGGCAAAGAAAGCATCACGCAATCGTTCTCGGTAACGGTAACAGAAGAAGTTCCAGCAACGGGAAGCTATTACGAAACAGCTACTGGTTTGAGCGGCGATGCATTGAAAGATGAGTTGCATGCAATCATCGACGACCATGATCAGCTGAGCTACTCGGCGGTTTGGGATGCGTTGAAAGTGACGGATGAAGACCCGAACAATCCGAACAACGTTCTCCTTCTTTATAGCGGAGAATCGCGTTCGAAAGGGTTGAACGGCGGCAATGTCGGCGACTGGAACCGGGAACACACGTGGGCGAAGTCACACGGGAATTTTGGAACATCACGCGGCGCAGGAACGGATATCCATCATTTGCGTCCGACAGATGTGCAAGTGAATGGCGCACGCGGAAATCTTGATTTTGATTATGGCGGCAGTAAAGTGAGCGGCTGTGACGGCTGTCTGCGAACAGCGAATTCGTTTGAGCCGCCGGATAGAGTGAAAGGTGATGTAGCGCGCATGCTATTCTACATGGCCGTTCGCTACGAGCCGGGCGACGCAGTTGATTTGGAGCTGAACGAACTATTGAACAACGGATCGGCGCCATACCACGGGAAATTGTCTGTTTTGCTTGAATGGCATGAGCAGGACCCAGTCAGCGACTGGGAGCGCCAGCGCAACGATAAAATTCAAGACATTCAAGGCAACCGTAATCCGTTTGTCGACCACCCGGAATGGGCAGCGTCAATTTGGGATGCGAGCTAAGATGGGAGAGTCCTGCAGAGAGTTTTCTTTGTGGGGCTTTTTTAATTGGGGAGAAGTGCGAGTTGCTCATTAATTGATATGAGTTACTCACCACTGCTGAGTTCCTTTAATTAGCGTCCAGTTTCTCCTAGAACACATTTTAATAAGGGGAATCTTTATAACCAATGTACATGGGCATATGCAGCGTGGTTTTATAGGCTTAACTACATTCATTTCGAAACCAAGAGTAACATGGAATTTAAAAAAATGTAATTCTTTGAATCTTTTAGATCACTAAATGTTAGATATTAACAATTAAACATGCTAATAAGGCAAATAGTTGGAATAGTTACAGAAAATTTACGAAGCGCTTACATTGCTTCTGTATAATATGGTTTGTATGACTAATAAATTCCAAGGAGTGAAAGAGTTTGACAAAAAATGCATGGATTAAATTGTTTTTGAGCCTAATTTTGGTTCTGTCAGCAGCTTTGCCTTATATGGCCACTGCAAAAGCGGCTGAACCGATTACGGTTGCAGAAGCGATTGCGAATAATACAGGGACTCAGACTGTGAAAGGGTTTATTGTTGGAACAGCGATCAGCGGTTCAAGTTATGACCAAGAAGCGCCTTTTACAGTAGCAACGAATCTTGGATTAGCTGATTCACCGGATGAAACTAATCCTGCGAAGATTTTGCCGGTTCAATTGCCGTCGGGTTCTATCCGTTCAGGCCTAAACTTGGTGGACAACCCTTCTTTATTTAAAGCGGAAGTTACCATTACCGGTAAATTAGAAGCTTACTTCCAGGTAGCTGGCTTAAAATCACCAACTTCTTTCACGATTCTATCTGAAGGCGAAACTCCGCCAGAAGCGACACCTGTAGCTTCGGTTGCTGAGGCACGTATATCAGCAGGCGAATTGATCCAAGTGGATGCCATTGTGACAACTGGCACAGGTTTCTGGGGCGGCAATGCATTTTACGTCCAGGATGAAACTGCTGGGATTTATGTCTATACAAACAGTGCGGATGTGAGCCCTGGCGACAAAGTCCGTTTGACAGGTTCCGTTTCTGAGTATTCGGGCGAACTGCAATTGCAGCCGAATACAGTTGAGAAGCTTTCTTCAAACAACGAACTGCCAGCCTTGCAGAGCATCACTCCGGCAGGCGTCAATGAAGAAACGCAAAGTGAACGAATCGAACTTCAAAATGTGACAATCACAGGTTTGAAAGCAGTCAACGATTTCGGGACATTCGAATTTTCAGCAATGGCTGAAAATGGCGAAACGGTTGTTGTGCGCAATGATAACCGCAACGGATTGACTTTCGAGCAATTCACAAAGCAATACAAAGAAGGCGATTTGATTCATGTAACGGGGATCGCTTCAAAATTCAACACATCGTACCAAGTGAAAACGTTAGGCAGCGAAAGCTTTGATTTAGTCAATAAACCTGCAGTTTACGCAGATATCTTCCCAGGCGTCGTTTCAGAAGGAACAGCAATTACCCTTCAATCGGGCTGGGAAAATGCAGACATCTACTATACGTTGGATGGCTCAAACCCAACTCCAGCGAGCACAAAATACACAGCCCCAATTGAATTGACAAAAGACACAGTGATTAAAGCGATTGCTGTGGGAGACGAGACTTCAGAAGTATTCTCGTTCGAATACACGGTCCTTAAAACGAAAGATTTGAAAATCCGTGATATCCAGGCCGATGGCCATTACTCGGATTATCAGAATGCAACAGTTACGGGAATTACAGGTGTGGTAACGCATCTTTACAACTCAGCAAATTTTGTTATTCAAGACACAAACCCAGATGACGATTTGACGACTTCAGAAGCGATTATGGTTAATAAGGCTTCGAACGGTTTGAAAGTCGGCGATTTGGTAACTATTAGTGGAACAGTTGAAGAACATAATCAAGAAGGCTATTCCGATATGAAAACAAACGACCTGCCGATTACACGCATCCGCGCAACCGATGTAGTGAAAAACGGCATAGCGGAACTTCCTGCACCGATTGTCATTGGGGAAGATGTTTTCCCGCCAACTAAGAAAATTGATACGGATGGATTAACTCAATTCAATCCAGATGTTGATGGCATCGATTTCTGGGAATCGCTTGAATTGATGCGCGTCGGTGTAGCTGATGCACAAATTGTGGGCCCGCAAAGCTATGGAGAAGTATTTGTGGTTTCTAAAAATGCGACAAACAATGATTTCCATAAACAGGGCGGCATTTTAATCTCAGAAGATGATTACAATCCGGAACGCATTTCCATTGATATGGATAATGAACAATTTATCGCGAAATCCGGCGATTCGTTTGCTGAAACTCCAGTCGGCGTCCTGGGATACGGCTTCGGCAACTATAAGATCTGGGCGGAGGAAAGCGATCTTCCGGCACTTGTAGACGGTGGAACGGCACCAGAACAAACTTGGATCCAAAAACAAGAAGATCAATTAACCGTAGCATCTTATAATGTAGAGAATTTCTCAGCAGATCCAAGCCATACGTCAAATGAGAAAGCAGAGCGCATTGCAGAATCATTCGTCGAAGATCTGAACTCGCCAGATATCATCGTGATGGTGGAAGTACAGGACAACGATGGTCCTAAAACTACAGGAAACAGCGATGCAACCGCAACTTATGAACGACTGATCAGCGGCATTGAAGCTGCAGGCGGTCCGACATACAAATGGACTGATATTGCACCTGAATACAATCAGGATGGCGGGGAGCCTGGCGGGAATATCCGTGTCGGCTACCTTTACAATCCTGACCGTGTTAAATTATCCGAAGGAACAAAAGGATCAGCAACAGAAACGAACTCATGGCTGAACGGCGAACTTGCACTGAACCCAGGCCGTGTGCAGCCGATTCCTATGCCGAACACTCGTAAACCGATTGCTGCCCAGTTTGAATTCCAGGGCGAAAAAGTAGTCGTTATTGGCGCTCACTTAAATTCAAAAGGCGGAGACCAGCCGCTATCCGGCAAGAATCAGCCGCCAGTTCTTGGCTCTGTACCAGAACGCATTGAATTGGCAACAGCGATTAATGGTTTCATTAAAGAAGGCTTAGCTCAAAACCCTGATTTGAATGTAATTGTAGCAGGGGATATGAACGATTTCGAATTTACGCCGGCACTTAAAGCACTTAAAGGCGATATTTTGGCGAATAAAGTCGAAGATGTGCCGTTAGAAGACCGTTATTCTTACTATTACCAAGGGAATTCACAAGTTCTGGACCATATGCTGGTGACGAAGAACTTGAGAGACCGTGCAGAAATCGATATGATTCACATCAACTCGATGTTCATGGAAGAACACGGACGCGCTTCTGACCATGATCCGGTCTTGATGCAAGTGAAACTTAGCCAGCCGGTTGTTCCAGGAGAACAAGTGGCAGAGCCAGATTACTCCGGCAAAAAAGCAGTAGTGGTTGCAGGAGAAGCAGATGAAGATGGCCAGTTGAGTATTTTATTCAATGAAAATACCGTGGCTGAACTTATCGCTTCACGCAAAGACTTAGTAGTTGGTATGCCAACAGCTGATTTGACTTTGCAAGTTTCAAATATCGTTGAACTTGCGAAAAAAGCGGATGGAGCGTTCACACTGGAAATTGCGTATGCTGAAGAAGAGGAAGTCGACAAACGCCCGACGGTTGCCGATCAAATCGATTTGAACATTGTCAATGAAGAAGGCAAAGACCTCTCCGTCAAATTGAAGCAGCCTGCCGAATTGGCTTTCGATTTGAACCACAATGTGAAAGTTGTATTTGGTGCGAAAGAAGACCAAAAAGGCAAATGGAAGATCTTCCAAGGTGAACTGAACAAAAATAGCTTCACCATTTCCATCAACGAATTCGGCAACTACACAGCCGTGTCGAACAAAGGCCAGATGAAAGATGATAAACCTGGAAAAGGGAATAAAAAATAAACGAATAAAAACCAGTA
Source organism: Planococcus alkaliphilus (assembly GCF_057031095.1). Taxonomy (NCBI): domain Bacteria; kingdom Bacillati; phylum Bacillota; class Bacilli; order Caryophanales; family Caryophanaceae; genus Planococcus; species Planococcus alkaliphilus. The sequence continues at coordinate 2,818,197 of NZ_CM168060.1, read as the reverse complement.
GAGAGTTTTCTTCTCTACTGGTTTTTATTATGCCCGATTCTGGCAACCGCACAATCGACTTGCTATAATAGGAAAGAATTGAAACCAAATGGCTTTTGGGCCGTCTATTATAGGAAGAGAAAAGCAGAAGCGAGTTGAATGAATAGATGAATAACCGAACAGGAAAACGCAAACAGCAGAGCCAATCGCGCAATAGACGATTGCTGCTTAGTATATTGTCTTTGGTTTTATTGGCAGCGATCGGGCTCGGGGTTTACTTTTTAGCCTTTACGCCGGATTCGAAATCGAATGCCGCACCGTCATTGAAAGAAGATTTCGCGGGAATGGTGTATACGGGATTTGATGTCAGTGAAATCGAAGAACTGGAAGCACCGGAAGAAGTCGTGCAGGGCACGGTCGAAAACGCAGTGGAAAGTAAACCGGAAGAGCCGGTGAAGACGGAAACCGTCATCATCCCGCCAAAAAAAGACAGTTCGTTGATGATCGCAAATGCAAAAGCGCACGTCTATACGATCTACACGGATTTGGAGCAGGGATCTGGCTTCTTGTATAACACACAAGGCGATATCGTGACGAGCGCTCACGTCGTGCGAGATGCGTCGTATATCGTCTTGAAGAATAGCGACGGCCAAGAGTTCAGTGGCCAGATTGCCGGAATTTCTGAAACAGAAGACATTGCATTGGTGCGGGTTGAAGAACTGGCCGGTAAACAGCCGATGGGCATCGCGACATCGCCTGCAGAGCCAGGAACGGATGTAGTGGCGATCGGCAGTCCCGGAGACGTCAGCAATACCGTCACAGAAGGGGAAATCACCGCAACCGGTGCAAGCTTCTCGGACGGCTACGAGTACACAGATATGTATGAAATGACTGCCGTATTGAAGAAAGGGTCGAGCGGCGGCCCGTTGATCGATTTGGAAAGCGAAAAAGTACTCGGCATCAACTCGATCATCCTCGAAGACAATCCGGAAATCGGCTACGCCATTCCACTGTATACAGTTGTGGACCAGCTGAACGCATGGGCAGCGGACCCGATCACGTATGAAGAAGAGGAAATTGTCCTGCCGGATGTCAAAGATGCCTTCTTTGAAGAAACCATCCTGCGCGACTTTATCACCGCTTATTATGAATTGCTGCCATACTCGTTGAACGATCCGGAATTGGCGTACTACGAGTCGTATTTGCTGCCGGACAGCCAAGGAGCAGCAGAAGGCAAGAACTTCGTTGAGACAAACCGCAGCGAAACGCGGACATTCGATGCCGTCGTTCCTTCTATTAAAAGTGTCGTAATTGGCGAGGAAGAGGCGCTTGTCGAGGCGAGAGCTACACTGACTTATCACGATGAAGAAACAGGTGAGACCTCAACCATCGAGCACACAGCGATTTATACCGTGGTGATCGATGGATATGGGGATTATCAGATCAAGAACATTGAAATGAAATAAGAGGGGGGAGAGCCGGCTTGGGTGCTGGCTCTCTTTTTTTGTGGGTTTTGTGTGAAATCAGCTTATTTGTTGTTGAAATCAGCCGTTGGGCGTGCGAAATCAACCATCGCATCCATGAAATCAACCATTCGCAAGCTGAAATCAACTCGCCTCATTTGTCGCGGTTCGTTGCAGGCGAAACGCATCCATTTATGCACTTGGTCTTTGGATTGTGTGCGAAATTACCCTAATCAGCCTCGAAATTACCCTCGGCACATGCGAAATTACCCCATCATCCCACGAAATCACCCTTCACAAAAAATTCCTTCCATATAAAACAACGCAAAAAAAGAGCCAAGCAATTACTGCCTGGCTCTTTCATATTTGATTAGTTGATGCGTTTGAAGCTGTGGAATTTTGGTCCCCAGTAAGAGTTGCTTAAGCTGACAACTTCTGCTTTAGATCCGCCAGCGTGAACGAACTGGTTGTTTCCGATGTAGATCCCGACGTGAGAAATCCCAGCGCGGTAAGTGTTGGCGAAGAATACGAGATCTCCAGCTTGTGGAGTTGAAACAGTTGTAGATTCAGCAAACTGAGTTGTTGTAGTGCGTGAAATGCTCTTGCCTGCTTGTTTGAATACGTATTGAGTGAATCCGCTGCAATCGAAGCCGGCAGTAGTCGTGCCGCCGAATTTGTATGGAATGCCTTGCAGCGCCAATCCTTTAGAAACGATTGTTGAAGCTGAAGCTGTGTTTGATACTTTAGCTACTGAAGAAGATGTTGAAGTAAGAAGTGAACTCAAAACCCAACCGGCTTTGCCGTTCGCTTTAACTTTGTACCAAGTTTCTTTGCCGACTTTCTTTTGGTGAGTGGCAGTAACTTTAGTGCCTGCTTTAGCTAGAGTGACAACTTTATATTTTGTGCCAGCATCCTGGCGTACGTTCGTGTTGTATTTCGTTTTGAAAGTTCCAGATTTAGCAGTTGCTTTGCTTGCTGCAACTTGCTCAACTTCTACAGAAGTTTCTACGGAAGTAGTGGATTCATAAGTTGAAAGAACCTCGTCGTTTGTATTGAAGGCTGCTTGTGCATCCGTGGCTGTTTGGCTAAGGAGTAGTGTACTTGCTGCTAATACTGAAAAGACAAATTTCTTCAAATTTATTTCCCCTGTCGTTTTATATTATCTAAATATAAGTTTTTGTTTTCGTTGGAATCTGTTTCTAACTATATAGAGTTGTGTATTTAAAAACAACGTCAGTTAGATTGCAGTTATATTACAGTTTCATTACAAAGAAAAATTTGTTTAATAAAACCAGTTATATCAAGGTTTTTCAACGAATTAAAAATCGCTTCCAAATGTTTAAAAATCAGAAATAGTGGTTATATGCGCTAAATATTTCAATTTTGTGCTCGTTTAGATCCTTAAAAATGTAAAAATAAGGGTTTAATACAGGATATATTTCAAGTTAAATGTATTAAAAGAGAAAGTGTACTATTACACAATCCAGCACTAATCTGGAAAGGCAGTATTGGATTTATTAAGAAATAATTGAATTTTGAGATTCTTCTTACGATAAGAAAATTTTACCTATAGCTCATTATATTTTTTACTTTTTATGGAAGCTTAATGGTTTTTTAATAATTTTTGCTACTTCGGAATAATAATTTAATAAAATAAGAAAAAATTATGTACTGTTAATGGAAACAGGTTAAAAATAAAGTGGAAATAGGGGCAGAGACGAGAGTCTTTACTCATAGGAAAAGGAAGATTAATAGAAGAAGATGCGATTGTAGAACTTAAAAGGAAAAAGGAAGATTGGGAAATCGTTTCGAGCAATATTCCGGAAGCTTGGAATTCCGGTGTTACAGGGAAGGCGCCAAGATTTTGGTCATCGGCCCGTAGATTTCTCTGTATGAAGATTTAATCATTGCCGGCGGTGCATCGACAGTCAGCTGCACAAACGCTTACGCAGTTGATCAAGAGCATAGTATTTGGAGGCCGGTAATCAAAGATCCGCTTCCGCAGATATTTCGATGCGCTATGCAGAGTCCGTCAATGCGCTAGGGATGAATCGCGTGACCGGCGGATTGACGCCGACGCAAGTTGGCGGTATTCATTTACCATTTGGCGAAGTAAAGGAAGAAGGATGGATTCACATTGAGAATCGGCCCTTTTTTATAGCTAGGAGCAACTCATCGCGATCAAAGAAATTTCTCTCAACACAAGTTCATCTTCCTATAGAGAAGCAAATTGCCTTAAGAAGAGGTGTCCGTTTCGTTTCAGCCAAAAGGGAGTTTCAAGAATCGGCGGGAAGGGGAAGTGTAGGGTAAAGAGATTTTTGCAAAGGGGCGGGGCTATGAACGAACGTTATGATTATATGGACTGGCTTCGTGTGTTCTCAATTGTGGCGGTTGTCGGCGTTCATGTGGTGTCAAAAATCATCAATAGCGCGGCGACAGATGAATGGGCGTGGCAATTTGCGAACGTCATCGATTCCGGCCTGCGCTGGTGCGTGCCGATTTTCTTCATGCTGAGCGGGGCGCTGCTGCTGACGCGGCATCCGGATGAACCGGTCGGCGATTTTTTGAAAAAGCGTTTAAGCAAATTATTGATCCCGCTTGTCGTCTGGAGCGGTTTTTATATGGTCTATAATGTGATGGAACTGGGCAAAAGCTATACGGCCTGGGAAATGGTCAAATTGTTCCTGACCGACGACGTCTATTATCATCTGTGGTTCATGTATACAATTCTCGGCTTGTATTTGATGGCGCCTTTCCTCCGCATCCTCGTCCACTACATGTCACAGCAAGCCTTTCAATGGCTTCTCGGATTCTGGCTCCTATTCTCGGCCATCCTTCCGTTCTTTCCAAAATACTTGGAGTTTGAACTTGCCGTGCCTGCCGGATTGTTCTCACCGTATATCGGCTATTTCATGCTCGGTGCCTATCTCGTCATGTATCCGCTGGCGAAAAAGCATTTGGTCTGGCTCGGTGCAGCAGCGCTGCTCAGTTATATAGCGACGATCTGGGGTACCGTGGCATTGACCAATCAGGCAGGCGAACTTGATGAATTCTACTATGAACATTACCGGCCGAACGCTTTTTTCATTTCACTGTTTTTATTCGTCCTCTTCCAAAAGCTCAGCAATCGCCTAAACCCGAATCCCATCATCACCCGCATCAGCATGGCGACGCTCGGCATCTACGTGATCCATCCGCTGGTCCAGCTTTACTTGAATAAATTCTTCGGAATAAATGAAACGATGATCCACCCGGCATTCGGTATCCCTGTATCGTGGATCCTCATTTTCCTGATTTCATTTGGCATCATTTTGGTGCTGCAGAAGATTCCGGTCGTGAAGAATATTGTGCCATAAATGGCTTTTAGAAAACCCGTCTCTATTCTGGAGACGGGTTTTACATTTGAAATATAATCACAAGTCCCATGAATAATTTTATGAGTAGTCCATAACTCCTCATAAGAGCGGGTGGGAAACATACATATACCTATGTAAAAAGAGCTGGAAAAAAGAAGAAATAATCCCATCAGACTAGTTAGAATATTTTAATAATATGGTAAATTTGAGATGCCGCTAAATTTAATTTAGCAAACACATGATCATAAGGGGGAAAACAATTGAGTAATTTACGCAATCTTGTCATCACGGCACTTGTGGTTTTGTTGACGTTCAGCTCAGTGGCCTTCGGGTTCACGGGAGCATCCGCTGCACCGAACACTTCGGCTGCAGGGGTTACGAAACAGGTGAACCAGAAGCCGGCTGTTAAATTGCCGGATAAACTGGCGAATCCGGAAAATCCGAAAAAGCAGGTCCGCATCATTGTCGAGCTCCAAAAAGAGCCGGCAATTGAAAATGCGACACGCAAAGGGGTTCTTTATAAGAGCTTGCCGGATTCCACAAAAGACAGCTTGGAATCAGCAGTGGTCACTGACCAAAACACGGTCAAATCAAAAATCAAAACAGCAGCACCCGGCATTACATATCTCGAGAACTTTACCACGGTATTCAACGGCTTTTCAGCGAACGTACCAGCTGGACAAGTCGAGAAAATCGCTGCACAAGCAGGCGTAAAAGCAGTTTATGAAGCAACCGAATACGAGCGTCCGGCGATCAAACCGGAAATGAAGTATTCAAAAGCATTGGTCCAGGCACAGCAGGTCTGGAATGATTACGGTTACAAAGGCGAAGGAATGGTTGTCGGCGTCATCGATACCGGCATCGACCCATCGCATAAAGATATGGTGTTGACTGACAACGCAACGGGTGAAATCACCAAAGCGGAAGTCGACGCATTGCGTTCAGACAAATCGCTGGAAGCTGGGAAATACTATACAGCGAAAGTGCCGTTCGGCTACAACTATATGGACGGCAACGATACGATTCTTGATCTAGGGCCGGAAGCTTCGATGCACGGCATGCACGTTGCCGGTACAGTCGGCGCGAACGGCAACGAAGAAAACGGCGGGATCCAAGGCGTTGCACCGGAAGCGCAGCTTCTGGCATTGAAAGTATTCGGCAACGATCCGCTGTACCCGTCCACTTACGGCGATATCTACATTAAAGCTATCGATGATTCAATCAAATTAGGGGCAGACGTCATCAACATGTCTCTTGGTTCTACTGCAGGTTTCGTGGATTCTACAAATCCTGAACAGCAAGCAGTCGAACGTGCAACAAACAACGGTATTTTAGTATCGATTTCTGCAGGGAACTCGGATATGTTCGGATCTGGTTTCTTCTATCCCTATGCAGAAAACCAGGACTACGGATTAACCGGCTCACCGAGTGTTTCTTACGACTCTTTCGGTGTTGCTTCATTTGAAAACGATGTGATTACAGCACTTAGCTTCGGCTACCAATTCGGCGGTGCAGAAGCAGGGCGCGCATTGTATTTACTAGCGAACGATAAAGATCCGCGCGATCTGCCGGAAGAAAATTATGAAGTCGTCGATGCAGGTCTTGGTTTGCCAGCTGATTTTGAAGGCAAAGACTTCACCGGCAAATTCGCATTGATTTCACGCGGTGAAATCAGCTTTGTCGAAAAAGGCCAGGCGGCACAGGCAGCGGGCGCAATCGGCGTTATCATTTACAACAACACATCAGGCACGATCAATATGGCATCAGATCCATCAATCACGATTCCATTCATGTCAACGGTTCAAGACGCAGGTTTAGCGATGAAAAATGCGCTTGCTTCCGGCCAGACGGTAACGATTTCATTTGATGGACAGTATTTGGAAACGCAAAATCCGGCAGCGGGCCAAATGAGTGATTTCACTTCATGGGGACCAACGCCAAACCTTGACTTCAAACCGGAAATCACAGCGCCAGGCGGCAATATCTTCTCGACGCTGAACGACGATGAATACGGTTTGATGAGCGGAACTTCAATGGCAGCGCCTCACGTGGCAGGCGGAACGGCATTAGTGTTCCAGCGCATTGAAGAACTTGGGCTGCAAGGGAAAGACCGCGTGCAATTCGCGAAGAACATCATGATGAATACAGCAAATCCAGTGGAATTCGCTGATGGCCAGTTTGTATCGCCTCGCCGCCAAGGTGCAGGATTGATGCAATTGCACGATGCGCTTTCAACTGACGTAACAGTGGTCAACAAAGCGACAAACGAAGGAAAAGTGGCATTAAAAGAAATCAAGAACAACCAATATTCATTCACATTGACAGCGCAGAACTATTCGGATGAAGCTGCGGAATTCGCAGTGGATGTCAATGTGCAAGTGGATGCAACAACGGACGGCGGCGGTGTCCTAGTGACGGCTCCGAACGAAATCGGTTCGGTGAATGTCTCTGACGACGTAACGATCGCAGCTCCGGCAACTGTAACAGTTCCTGCAAATCAAACAGTCGACATCCCGGTAACGGTTGACGTTTCAGCGATCGACGCTGAACTGGATGCAAGCTTCACAAACGGCTATTTTGTTGACGGATTCGTCACATTAACGGATGCAAACGAAGAAGTGACAGGCAACACGGAATTGGTCGTTCCGTATTTCGGCTTTAACGGCGAATGGGACGATGCCAGCATTTTCGATGATTTTGCTTGGGATCCAATGACGTATTACGGACAGACGATGCTTGCAGACGATAAAGGATTTATCCTGAACGGCGGCACGCATATCGAAGGATTCGATCCAACGAAATTTGCGTTCTCACCAAACGGTGATGGTATGCAAGATGGGGTCATTCCAGTATTCTCGCTTATGCGGAATGTGAAACAGTTTGAACTGAATGTACTCGATGCAAACGGCAAGAAATTGCGGACGATCCGCACCGAAAAAGAATTGGTTAAAAACTACGACAGCACAGAACCTTTCATCTTCTCACCTAATTTCACGTGGGATGGAAAAGCGCTTGGAAAAGTGGTAGCAGACGGCAATTACAAATTGCAGCTTCGCGCTGTGATCGATTATCCGAATGCGGAATGGCAGTCAATCGAATTCCCGGTTATCGTGGATACGAAAGCGCCGACAGCAAAAGCTTCATTCGATCCAAAAACGAAAAAAGTGATCGTCAACAGCTTTACAGACAACACGGGCCCAGATCGCTGGGAAGTCTTCTTGAACGGCAAGGAATTGACGGAAGATGAGGCAACTCCAGCAGATGAATCGTTGGCACCGACAACAACAGACTATACAGTTGCGGCAGAGTTGAATAAAGACGACAAATTGACAGCAGTGTTCTACGACGTCGCTGGCAATAAAACCGAAGTGGAATTGCCGGTAACAGGTTCTGAAGATAAAGAACCGGTTATCTTCATCGACTCACCGGGAGTTCTTTCAACGCATGATAAAAACGAAGTAACAGTAAAAGGCCGTGTTGAAGATGATTCAAACATCACTTCAGTGACGGTGAACGGCGAGCCGGCAAAAGAATTTGACGGCACAAACTTCACACATACGCTGACATTTGAAGACGGTTCGCAATACGTAACAGTGAAAGCGGTAGATGAATTCGGCAACGAAATGGAAATCCGCCGCCAAATCCTGGTTGATACAAAAGCAGCTACGATCACATTGGTAGATGCGCCGAAAACAGTCGACCTGGATACAGATGAAGCGGAAATTACATTCAACGTCAAAGACAATTTCGATCAAATCCGTGTTTACTTGTATGACAGCGAAATCTTTGCAAAAGAAATGTCCACGTATAGCGGCAAGAGTTTTGACCAAAACATCAAAACGACTGTGCCAGTGCTTGAAGAAGGCGTCAACGAATACAAATTGGTCGTTGTCGATTTGACTGGCCACCGCACCGAGTTGGACTTCACGATCACAAAACAAGCAGCGCCAGCTCCGGAAGACGGCACAGTCTTGAAAGTGAAAAAAGACAGCTATTCATTGAATGTCGGCGATAAAGAAAAAGTATCGGTGACAGAAGAAACGACTTTGCCAAACGGCAAAAAGAAAACAAAAGACGTAACGAAAAAAGCTTCTTATAAAGTAGCGGATTCGTCCATCGTAAGCGTGAAAAATGGCGAAATCACTGCGAAAAAAGAAGGCAAGACAACCATCACGATTTCTCACGGCAACGATACAGTCGTCGTGAATGTGACAGTAGCTGATCCAAAACCAGTGACAACGCTGGAAGTGGATAAAGCGAACTTGTCATTAAAAGAAGGCAAGAAAGAAAAAATCAAAGTGACGCAAACGACGGTTAAAGGCAAAGCCAAACCGGTCAAAGAAGACGTCACGAAAAAAGCGAAATTCACCGTCAAAGACAGCAAAATTGCTGAAGTGAAAAACGGCCAAGTGACAGCCAAGAAAAAAGGCTCCACAACGATCACCGTTTCTTACGGCGGCAATGAAACCACGATCAAATTGACAGTGAAATAAGAAGGGAAGCCCGGAGCAGTGAAAATTGCTCCGGGCTTTTGCTGTTTTGAGCAGGATTCGAAGGGCAACGGGGTAAACTCGCAGGCGTTTAAGGGAAACTCCTCAGCATTAGAGGGAAACTCACAAATTCCAGCACTTAAGCAAAAAGTCAAAAACCTGATTGGCTGGCTTTCCGCTTACAGCGAAAAGCGAAAGTTCAAGTGACAAGGAATATGAGAAGGGTGATTTCGTAGCTGATCTGGGTAATTTCGAGGAGGTTTGAGGTGATTTCGAATGTAATTGGGGTAAATTCGCACAAATTAGAGTAAGACTTATCAATCCTAACGAGTTATTCAGCAACAACATTTGCCGCCTTTTCAAAACTCGCCAAAATATTTATACTTTTGCCAAACGCTAATAGAAAGGGTGAACTTCAATGACAATTCCAGACGAAGAATTTCTATCAAGGTTTTCAGGACCAGCGAGACGCGCATTAGAAAGCCACGGCATCACCACAGCTGAAGAATTATCGGCTTTCGCAGAAAAGGAAGTGCTGCAATTTCATGGAATGGGACCGGCTTCATTGCCAAAGCTTCGGGATGCATTAGAAGAGAAAGGATTAACATTTAAAAAATAATTGCCAAAAAGATCCAAGCCTCCAGCTTGGATCTTTTTTTATGCATTTTCGAAGGACTAAAGTACTTGTCTGAAAACAATTTATAAATATTTAAAATAAACCTTGGGATTTTAGAATCATATGATATTATAAAATTATCTAATTATTCAGATAATAATGATAGAACGGAAGGAGTTATGTCTCATGAAGAAACGTGTGCACGTGAAATTCTTCAGCAGCTTCCTGTCCCTCGCCCTGGTTCTCTCATTGCTCATGCCCTTTGATACTGCAGAGGCTGCCGCGGAAAAAAATCCGTATAGCAAAACAGCCTACACTGCAGGAGAGCTTCAAGCCAAAACCACCATTGTGGAACAGCTTCAATTGTCAAAAAGCACGGCAAAGTTACATAAAGATTTGCAAGATCTTTCCGGCAGCCAAGAAGTGCCGGTCATTATCCATCTATCGGAAAAACCGGTAGCATTGCAAAAAGGAATAGCGGAGTCTGCTGGACAAGCATTCACGGCTTCGCTCGAAAGTTCAGCGGAAGTGAAAGTCGCTAGCCAGCAAAGATCGGCCAAAGAAGAAATGGCAAGCGAGCAGATTTCATTCGAAGTTGGCTTTAGCTATAAAACGGTGTTGAACGGTTTTTCGGCAACGGTTAAAGCTGATGACTTGGACAAATTGATGGGAATCGATGGCGTAACGTTAGTGGAACCGGATGTCACGGTACGAGCCGCTTCGGTAAAAGCGGGCAGCGCGGAAGTCAAGCCGGCGATGAATATCAGCGCACCGTTTCTCGGAATTGAGAAATTATGGGCGGAAGGCATTGACGGCAAAGGCATCAGCGTCGCAGTCATTGATACGGGAATCGATGCCGACCATCCCGAATTTAAGGGAATTTACAAAGGCGGCAAAAATTTCGTCAAGCATTCCTCGGTTTATACACGGCCGCGTGCAGCAAACGACGCTTCTGAAACGCGTCCATCAGAACGTCCCGGTAACTTGCCGGAGTTTGATGAAAGCGGCGATCCGTTCTATACATCTCACGGTACGCATGTGGCAGGGATCATTGCTGCAAACGGAGCTAATAAATACAAGGTGAAAGGCGTTGCACCAAAAGTGGATCTTTACGCATACCGAGTACTTGGGGCATATGGCAGCGGCTTGAATTCAAGCATCGTCGCAGCTATCGAAGAAGCAGTCAAACAGGATATCGATGTCATCAACCTATCGCTTGGTGGCGGCACGAATTCCGAAACGGATGCAGGTTCTTTTGCCATCAATAATGCGATGCTTGCCGGAACTGTCGCGGTTTCCGCAACGGGTAATTTCGGCCCGGACCGCGGTTCGATCGGCACGCCGTCTACCGCACGCCTCGGTATTGCGGTCGGAAATACGACAGCACCAGAATCGGTTTACAGCGGAAAAGTGACGGTCAAAGCTGGGCTATTCAATTACGCGAAAGTGAACAAACTGATGCTTAAAACTTTCAACATGGACCCGGCCAAGCAATTGGCGGGAAGCTACGGAATTGTCTCCATTCCTGGATTCGGCAAAGAGAATAACTTTAATGGACTGAATGTGAAAGGGAAGGTGGTACTCATCTCGAGAGGTGAAATCCCATTTGTAGAAAAAGTTGAAAATGCCAAAAAGGCAGGCGCAGCAGCGGTTCTCATCTATAACAACAGCAGCCTTTCAGAGCCAGCTGGGGCATCTCTCGGCGAAGGGCTTGATGCGCTTCCGACTTTCGATTTATCAAAAGGAGACGGGGAAGCGATCAAAATCATGATTTCGCAAAATACAGGAAGTGTTTCATTCAGCGATTTTACTGAAACCGTCTTAAAAGGCGATGACATCAACGACACCAGCTCGCGCGGACCGAGTACGCCGAATTATGATATTAAACCGGATGTCATGGCACCCGGCACCAATATCATGTCGACGCTGCCGATGTATAAAGCCGACAACCCGAAAGTGAGGTATGACCTCGCTTATGGCAATGAAACCGGAACTTCCATGGCCGCACCGCATATTGCGGGAATCGCCGCGCTTTTATTGCAGAAGCATCCTGATTGGTCACCGTTTGATGTGAAAGTGGCGCTATCCAATACGGCTAAGATTTTGGATACGAAAAAGTACGATGTATTTACTCAAGGGGCCGGTCGGGTCGATCCGTACGAAGCGCTCTATCCCGATATCTTGGCTTACGCCGAAGATGAAGCGATCCTCGACGAAAGCGGCAAACGCGTGCCGAATGTCAAAGGCACTGTCACATTCGGTTCATTGAATCCTGGGGCAGGCCCGATTTCAATTGTGAAGGAAATTAAAATAAAAGATATGGATGGGGGCGGCGGAAACTACACCGTTTCAGTGGATACACTGAAGACGTTTGCGGACGCCAAAGTCACGGTCGACAAACCGGCGTTTGCCTTAAACGGCGAGCAACTGATCAAAGTGACCTTGACCGCTTCTCAAAATGCGAACTTCCAAATGGGAGATGAAACGCAGGGGTATATCCGCATCAAATCAGAGTCCGGAAAATCCAAGGAAATATCCTTGCCGTTCGCCGCAGATTTTGGCGGCGCGCCAACAGAAGTGAAAGATTTCAAAATGACGGAAACCGATCTTTCATTTAATGGCGATGGTATCAAAGATAAAGCGGAACTGAGTTTTGCTTTGACGGAAGATGTCAAAACAAACTTCATCCAGTTGTGGAACATCATGGATCCGGCAGCTGGCGTTGAAGGCGACGGCTATATCGGCTATTTGTACGCAGCGACTACACTTTCAGCCGGCTCTTACCGAATGGACATTGACGGCAACTATATCCCAGGCAGCGGCCCGGAAGAAAAGCCGATTCCGGACGGTTTGTATACGATAGATTATACGGGGCTGACCGTGTCCGGCAATCCGCCAGTCGTCAGTGCTTCGCTCGGTCCGGTCATCGTCAAATCGACCGTGCCGAAAATTTCCGGTACGGTGCGCGGAGGCAAGGCAAGCGGCAAAATCACCGACAAATACATCGATTACTATAAAGAATTGACGAAGTACGGAACGGCTTTTGACCTCAATGAAAAACTGAAAGCTTCTTATAAGGTGACGTCTGGCGGCAAAGAAGGACCATCTGTGCCGATCAAGCTTTCAACGGATGGTACGTTCTCTTTCGCTGTCACTGCCGGCGAAAAAGATGCGGTCACCATCCAGGTTGAAGATGCGGCGGGGAATAGCGGCAAGCAAGTGATTTCCGGAAAAGGCGCTGCCAGTCCTAGCGGATTCAATGACACCAAAAACCACTGGGCTCGCACCCCAATTGAAGCTTTGGCAAGCCGCGGCATCATCGCCGGGAAAACAGCGACTACATTTGAACCGGAAAGCAACTTGACCCGGGCGGAATTCGCCGTGCTTCTTGCCCGTTCTCTTGAATTACCGTTGCAAGAATATCAAGGGACATTTAAAGACGTAGGTCCAAGTAAAGCATGGGCATATCCGGGAATCGAGGCTGCGGCCCGTGCCGGAATTGTCGCAGGGAAAAAAGACGGCAGCTATGCACCGGATGCACCGATTACTCGGGAAGAAATGGCCGTCATGGCAATCCGGGCAGTCGAGTTCCAGAATCCTTCTTTGCTGAAAAACTTAGGGAGGCCACATCAGTTTTTGGATGCGAAACACATTGGGAAATTTGCGAAAGAAGCCACTGCAAAAGCTTTCGCATTGGGCATCATTACAGGGCGTTCAGGGAATAAATTTGCTCCAAAAGACTTTACGACACGTGCAGAAACAGCGGTTATCCTTTATCGGACATTAAAGAAAGTAGAACTGATGAAATAGCCAAAATAATGAGAGCATGGAGTCTCCTTCCATGCTCTTTTTATCTGTATGTAATTTCCACACCGTTCTGGCATAGATTTCCTTGCCATGTTATGATTAGGAATGTGCGTATTTGATATAAAGGAGAAAGAATATATGAAAATTGCAATATTGCTGCCTTGTTACAATGAAGAATTGACAATCGGCAAAGTTATCCAAGATTTTAGAAAAGAACTTCCTGAAGCTGACATTTATGTTTACGATAATAATTCAAAAGATAAAACTACCGAAGTAGCAATTGCTAATGGTGCCATCGTGCGTCAAGAGCCGCGCCAAGGAAAAGGGAATGTGGTTCGGTCAATGTTCCGTGAAATTGATGCGGATGTATACGTAATGGCTGATGGAGACGATACATATCCGGCTGAATTCGTACATGAATTAATCAAGCCGGTCGTAAACCGCGAAGCGAATCTTGTTATTGGAGATCGCTTATCAAACGGAACTTATTTCAACGAGAACAAGCGGAAGTTCCATGGATTTGGAAATACCCTTGTAAAAAACTTGATTAACCGCTTGTATAAGAGCAAGATCAATGACATTATGACAGGTTACCGGGCATTTGACCGTCTGTTTGTTAAATCGCTTCCTGTCACAAGCCCAGGATTTGAAATCGAAACTGAAATGAGCATCCATGCTTTGGATAATCGATTTTTGATCAAAGAAGTGGCTATCGACTACCGCGACCGCCCAGAAGGCAGTGAGTCAAAACTGAATACGATACAAGACGGCATTAAAGTGCTTCGTATGATCTTTACATTATTCAAAGATTATAAGCCGTATTTATTTTTCACTTCATGGTCTGTCCTTTTTCTAATTCTAGGGTTAGTTGCTGGAGTTCCTGTGATTGTTGAGTACGTCCAAACTTCTTTCGTGACGCGTGTGCCATCGGCCATTTTGGCAGTCGGCCTCGTAATGTTGTCTATGCTGTCATTTGCTAGCGGGTTGATCTTGGATACGGTAGCGGGAACACACCGCAAGCAATTCGAACTTGAATTGATCCGGATCAGCGACCGAATCAACGGAGCTAATAAATGATGAAGAAAACCTACTTAATGAGTGCTGCTGTGATATTAGCAGCACTTTTTCTCAGTCTTGCTGCTGTCTTTTATTTCCAGCCGATATTAAATGCAAATCCGTTTCTTGTAATAGTTCTTACCTTATTAGTAGGGGGACTCTTGTTTTATCTCAAGTCTTTTCCAACAGAAATGGCGCAGTGGGAAAAGCCGAAAAAAGTGAGTTTGGCGATCTTCCTTCCGGTATTTTCTATTCTGGCAGCGTTCAGTTTAAAGGGGAACCAAGCTTTTCTTTTCGATAATCACTTCCTGATTGTTGCGGCTGTTTATGTGGGAACCTTTCTCCTGGTTGCTGCGGTTACACTGGCAATCATCCAGTTTGTCCTAAAGATTAAACCGGTGACAGAGCTCCATAAAACTTCATTATGGTGGGTTTTCCTTTACATGCTTCCGATGCTTGGCGCATCGATGATTATGTTCATCGCTTTTTATCCGGCTGCCATGACACCGGATTCAATGGCCCAGTGGGAACAGGCTAAGACGCAGGAATTTACAAACTGGCATCCTGTCATGTTCACTTGGACGATTATTCTATTGACGAAAATTTGGGATAGTCCGGGGATTGTTGCGCTATTCCAAGTATTCCTGCTCGCTGTAACGATGGGGTATATGGGGTATTTAATGAAACGCTTCCGCGTCAATCCCTTCATCATCTGGGCGATTTTAATCGGAGCTGCGATTCTTCCGATCACTTCAATCCTATCAATTACCATCTGGAAAGATGTTACTTACAGTATCTCGTTGTTGTTCTTCTCATTGTTAATGATTTTATTGGTCAAAACGAACGGGGAAGAGACGAAAAAGACTTCGTTCATGATTCTGTTCTTACTGAGCTCTTTCTTGATGGTGTTTTTCCGGCATAACGGATTTCCGGTGTTTGTTGTAACGATGATTGTGACGTTAATTATGTATCGCCATACCTGGAAACGTTTATTGCCGGCGGCATTGGTGATTATTATCATTCATCAAGTCATCACAGGGCCGGTTTATGAAAAATTGGAAGTGCATCCGTCAGATCCGCAGGAGGCACTTAGTATCCCAACTCAGCAAATCGCCAATATCGTTGTCAATGACGGAGATATGACAACGGAACAGCGCGAATACATCAATGATTTGATGCTGCTCGAAGTATGGCCTGAAAAATACAATCCATATAGCGTCGATCCGATTAAATTTGCCTGGGGCGATTATGACCGTTTTGTCATTTACGATGATTGGAAAGGCTACTTCACAATTTGGGGCCAGTTGGTTGTGCAAAATCCTGTGCTGGCAGTCGAAGGTTTCTTGAAGCAATCATCGCTTGTATGGCAGATGAACCTCCCGGATGATGGGAAAATGAATCGCTACGTGACCAATATTTACTACGGAAACGAATTTGGATTGGTCAATAAAGTCTTGCATCCTTACGTGACCCAACAAGCAGAAAAAGTTCTTCGGGTCAGTTCTCCTGCAGAAGAATATATGTGGCGGCCTGCTGTTTACATTTTCTTGATGACCTTGCTTGTCTACATCGCTTATTTACGGAACAATTGGCGTGTATGGCTATTATTGCTTCCGGTTGCATTAAATACTGGGGCTGTAACGGCCAGTATTCCGGCACAAGATTACCGCTATCTATTCAGTACAACCCTATTCTTCTTTGCTGCTTTGTTCATCAGTTTAATCTCATTTAAACAGGGAGGAAGGGCAGAAGATGAAAAAGCCTGATACGACGCAGCCTCTCGGCATTGTTTTGATGATTGCGGCCGCATTTTCCACGGCAACCGGCCAGTTGTTTTGGAAAATGGCGGAGTCGATTTTGGATATTCACATGTGGATCGGGTTTGTACTTTATGGGCTCGGGGCAGTTTTGATGACGGTTGCGTTCCGTTTCGGGAAACTCTCAGTGCTGCATCCTCTGCTGAGCATCGGATACATCGTTGCTATCTTTTACGGAGCCGTTTTCCTTGGAGAAGCGGTGACGCTCAATGTTTCACTGGGGACATTGATCATTTTAGTTGGAGTCATTATTATCGGGGGTGATCGCCATTAATCTCTTACTTGGCTTATTGCTCATAGCGATGACTTGGCTAGGCGCACTTGGCGGCTATTTCTTAAAAAAAGCATCCTCTTATGATTTGGAAAGTGAGCGCAATAAATTGATCGGGACCTTAGTCGTCGGAGTGGGTTTTTACGGATTCGGTGCCATTCTTAACATCATTGCGTTGAATTTTTTGCCCTATACAACGGTTTTTCCATTAACTGCTGTTACTTATATATGGACAATGATTTTATCGTACTTCATATTAAAAGAAAAAATCGGCTTCCGAAAAATTGCGGGTGTGCTTCTTATCTTAACAGGAGCCATTATTTTAGTAAGTTAAAAGGAAGAAAGAAAGCGCCAATATCCATTAGGGATATTGGCGCTTTCGCATTATTCATTTCTTATTTGATGCTCAACAATTGACTGGTCACATTTCCTTTGTTGTCTATGTGTTTAACAGATCCGTAGCCTTCAACTAAATAATATTTGTAGCCATCTTCAGTGGTAACTTCGACTGCGTTAGTAAAGGTTTTGAAAGGCGTTTTGACCGTTTGATTTACACCGGTAATAGTAGAAATGTAAATTTCACCAAGGCCGTTTTCAAAAGTTTTGCCGACCTTAACCGGATAAACTAAGTCAAGATCCGATTCAGAATAAGGATAAATGGCACGGAGCTCATCTTTTGTTTCAAACTCGATATACAAAGAATTTCTTGCGCCGAATGTATTGGTGCTAGTCCACATATAGCCATATTCTAAACCGCTGTTGGCATTAACATACTTGTAGCTTTCTGTGAATGTTCCTTTGGCAGTTTGGTAAGTATAGCTTTTCGTCTTGTCACGCAAATAAGAGTTTTCCATATGAGTATCGTTTTTGAATTTCGGCTCCAGGACACGGGCAATAAAAGCGGATAGCTGGCCGCGTGTAATCGCTTGTTTAGGGCGGAATGTTCCATCGGTATAACCGGCTGTCACATTGGCTACAACTAAGTTGCCGATTGCATCATAAGCCCGCATGTTTTCGGAAACATCTTTAAATGCTACGCCGCTCACATTGGCGATATTGTAGATGCGATCTAAAATCATTGCCATATCGCCGCGTGTGATTGGGGCATCAGGTCTAAAGGTACCGTCTGGAAAGCCTTTAATATAGTTTGCATTATGCACCGCGGCGATATAGCCGCTTGCTTTTTGAGATTTGGAAACATCCTTAAAAGTTGAAGTGGTCTGAGTGCCATCAAAGTTTTTCAATTTGCCGATCATGATAGCTGCTTCTGCGCGCGTCACAATCTTGTCGGGTTTAATGGTGCCGTCCCCGTATCCAGAAATAGCTCCTTTATCAATGAGGTAAGTCATTTCGTCATAAAAACCATGGCTTTTTGGCAAATCTGTCGCCGCTTGCGCAGGAGAGCCAAATAAGGTGAGTGCAAGTGCTGCTGAGATCATTGGAAATTTCTTCAAAGAATCGTTCCCTTCAACTTTTTATTTGATGTTTACTTTACATCCGTTAATTCATAAAGTGTATCGCCATCATAATGGACGGTTTTGATTAAACCATAGCCTTCAGCCATGTAGTATTTATAGCTCTTGCCATCCCATTCTGGATCGAGGACGGAAACTTCGACTGCGTTGGTGAAGGTTTTATAAGGCGTTGTCACTTTTACATTTACACCGGTAATTTTAAATGGCGGTAAATCAGTGTCGCCGCTATCGAAAGTCTTGCCTTTTGTGATCGGGTAGACCAGGCTAGCTGTAAATCCATCTTCCGGGAAGCCCGTAATATACATTTCGCGGCTTTCATGCTCCGCATAGAAATAATCTTCGCTGTCATCTTTGTAATCGACTAACCAAAAGAAGCCTTGTGGCTCATCAAAGTATTTCGCGCTGTCTACATATTTTTCAGTCGACACTTCGCCGGTGATTTCACGGTATGTGTATGTTTTTGTTTTATCTTTCAAATACGAATGCGCCTTATGCGTATCGTTCTTGAATTTCGGCTCAAGGCCCCGAGCTAGGAAAGCGGAGAATTGTGCGCGGGTTGTTGCGTTATTCGGTTTGAACGTTTGATCTTTATAGCCAGCTGCAATGTTTGCGCTCACAACTTCGCCAATGGCTTCATAAGAACGCATTTTTGGTGTAACGTCTTTGAATTCATCCAGCCCGCCGATGGTCATCGGGAACACACGTGAAAGGATGATTGCCATATCTCCACGGGTAATTGCAGCATTCGGTTTAAAAGTGCCATCTTCATATCCTGAGATATAGCCAGCTTTTTCAGCTGCTGCGATATAGCCGCTCGCTTTTAGATTTTTTGTTACATCTTTGAATTTGGTAGCGCTTTGCGTACCATTAAAGCCCTTCAATTTGCCGATCATAATTGCAGCTTCTGCACGGCTAACTGTTTTATCAGGCTTCAGGCTGCCATCTTCAAATCCTGAAATGACCCCTTTAGTGACCAAATAGTTCATTTCGTCATAAAAACTATGGCTCTTTGGCAAATCGGTTGCTGCTTGTGCGGGTGATGCCAGTAAGCCAATCGCTAATACTGCACCCATGATCAATGGAAACTTTTTCAAAAACGACACCCCTCAAATTTAGTTGTTTACATCTGTGTATAAAAGACAGGTTAGCATTAGTTATAGTTGCTTTATCCTACTTGACTCTCCACAAACCCTATTCATCAATAAAGTCATTTTGTAACACTTTTGTAATATTAATGTAACAAAAAATCCAAAAATAGTAAGTAGGTCTTTTTATGCAATTATTCTACGCTATCGTGCCCTTCAACCTACTAGACGCTTCAGAATTTAAAAAGTCTCAAAAATTCTCAGTTTCTTGAAAATTTTCTCCATTATTTTTATTAATTTTTTGTAAACGTATTCATTTGTTTAATCATTAGGCATATAATTAATTAGCTAGATTATTTCAATAATAGGGAGATGGAAGAATGGCAATTGGGAAAAAAGCGTCGATGGCTTTAGCGGCATTTGTTTTAGCGACGAGTGCGATGGCAACAACGGTTCCTGCTCAAGCAGCAACAAAAGAAGTGACGCGCGGTGAATACATCAAACAATTGGTGTCTTCTCTTGATGTGAAGCTAGGAGATGGATCGACAATCGCTTTTAAAGACGTCGATGCAAAATTGGCGCCTTACGTGGAAGCAGCTTATAATTTAGGTTTGACTACCGGCAAGACAAAGACAACGTTCGCGCCGAACGAAAAACTTTCACGTGAGCAAGGCTTCGCAATGGCGGCCCGTGCAGTGGATTCAGAACAAGAATACACAAGCACACTGCTTAAAAAATTCAAAGACAATCGTTACCTTAGCAAAAGCCTAGTTGTCGATTTGTCTGAAGCAGTCGGCATCGGCTTATTAAAAGGCTACGGCGATGGCACAGTGAAACCGTCGAAAGGCATTTCACAAAATGAAATGAACGCGTTGATCAAGCGTTTATTGAAAGAATACCAGCCCGTAAATCCTGAAGCCGTATCGCTCCGCATTCTTGGAACGTCCGATCTTCATACGAATTTCGTCAACTACGATTATTACCAAGATAAAGTATCGAACAGCCTTGGTTTAGCGAAAACAGGTGTCTTAATCGAAGAAGCGCGTGCGCAAAATCCGAACACGATGCTATTTGATAACGGCGATTTGATCCAAGGAACGCCATTCGGCGGCTATAAAGTGACGGTTGACCGCCTTGAAAACGGTGAACTTCACCCAGCTTACGCGGCGCTAGAGTCATTAGACTTCGATGCATCGACGCTAGGGAACCACGAATTCAACTTCGGCCTCGACTATTTGGATGAAGCGCTTGACGATGCACCGTTCCCAGTACTGAACGCAAACGTCTACGATGCAGCAACAAAAGAAAACAAATACAAGCCATATGAAATCATCGACAAAGAAGTGGTTGATGGCAATGGCGACAAACATACGATCAAAGTCGGCGTGATCGGCGTCGTTGCACCGCATATTATGAAATGGGACCGCGCGAACCTTGAAGGCAAAGTCATTGCTGAAGATGCGGTCGAATCTGTAGAAAAATTCCTTCCTGAAGTCGAAAAAGCGGGCGCAGATGTGGTCGTAGTTCTTTCCCACTCAGGGATGGGCGATGAAACGCACGATGTCGGCGAAGAAGACATCACGTACCAGCTTTCTGAAATTGACGGCATCGACGCGATCATCACAGGGCATAACCACGATCTATTCCCTGGATCTTACGGCGATTTAAAAAACGTCAACCAAGAGCAAGGCACAATCAACGGTACGCCAATCGTAATGCCAGGGAAATTCGGCAGCCACTTGGGCGTCATCGATTTGAAACTTTCGCCTAAAGGGGAAGAGTGGGAAATCGTTTCTGAAAAAGCGGCACTTCGCGCAATCGATTCCAAAACTGACAAAGTAGCAGCACAAGTCATCGAGGCAGTTAAAGAGACACACGAAGCGACGATTGACTATGTCCGCAGCCCAGTCGGCAAAACGACAGCACCGATCAATAGCTATTTCTCCCAAGTAACAGATGATCCATCAATCCAAATCGTCAACAATGCACAAAAATGGTACGTAGAGAAGAAAGTGGCCGGCACAGCAAACGCTGACCTGCCGATCCTTTCAGCTGCAGCACCGTTCAAAGCAGGCGGACGCAACGGTTCGGATTACTACACAGAAATCAACACAGGCGAAATCGCAATTAAAAACGTTGCAGACCTTTACGTCTTCGACAACACCATCTTCACATTGAAATTGACGGGTGCTGATTTGACGGAATGGCTGGAAATGTCAGCAGGCCAATTCAAGCAAATCAACCCGTCGGCAACAGGCGAGCAGCAATTGATCAACCCGGATTACCGCACGTACAACTTTGACGTAATCGACGGCGTCACTTACGACATCGACGTAACGCAGCCAGCGAAATACGACGCGGACGGCAAATTGGTCAACGAAAAAGCAAACCGCATCAAAAACTTGAAGTATGATGGAAAAGCAGTAACAGCGACTCAAGAATTCCTGGTCGTTACAAACAACTACCGCGCAAGCGGCAATTTCCCAGGCGTGACAAAAGCGAGTGAGAAAGTCGACTACGCTTACGAAAACCGCCAAGTCATCATGGATTACATGGTCGAAGTCGGCACAATCGATCCATCGGCTGACAGCAACTGGTCATTCGCACCAATCGCTGGCAACCCGAACGTCGTCTTCGAAACATCTGGCAAAGGCCAAAAACTAGTGCCAGCCGGCAGCGGCATCAAATACCTTGGCGCTGCAGCAGACGGCTTTGCGAAGTACAGCATCGAAATCAAATAAGCGATTTTTTTGGGAGAGCCCTTCACCTTTGGTGGGGGGCTTTTTTGGTATGGGGTTTTTGGGGGGGGCGGGGTGATTTCGAGAGCGAGCGGGGGAGTTTCGCATGCTCAAAGGGTAATTTCGAGTCAAGATAAGGTAATTTCACACTTCAGGAAGAGATCAAGTACATGAATGGCTGCGTTTCGCTTGCAGCGAACCGCGAGGAAGGAGGCATTCGCTGGCGAATGCCTTATCTAAAGGAGGAGAGTTGGTTTCAAGACAGAATGGGGTAATTTCATGGGGGAGTGGGGGAGTTTCGCATGCGCAAAGGGTAATTTCGAGTCAAAATGAGGTAATTTCACACTCGCTGAAGAAATCAAGTACATGAATGGCTGCGTTTCGCTTGCAGCGAACCGCGAGGAATGAGGCATTCGCGGGCGAATGCCTCATTTAAAAGAGGAGAGTTGGTTTCAAGGAGGAATGGGGTAATTTCATGGGCGAGCTGGGGAATTTCACATGCGCAAAGGGTAATTTCGAAACGAAACAGGGTAATTTCACACTCAAACCAATAGAAAAGCTGACCTTTCTAAAAGGCCAGCGTACAAAATCATTTATAATAGTAGAATTGCCCTTTTTTACGTACGCGTTTCAGCTCTGCACGCAGCAAAACATGGCGGGCAGCATTTTTATTATGCAACAGTAAAAAATCCTGGCATTGGCGATTGGTGATTGTCGGAGATACAAGAGCGAACCAATCATCCAGCGCGTGACGGGGGCCATCCGAAATCTTCACCTGGCAAATAGAACAATGATAAGTTCGAGCACTATGGCGGCTTCCGATAGCGCCGCATTGTCGGCAAAGGATGCCTTTCTTTAATTCAGATGAATGGTATTTAAAGGTCTGGGGGTAGTTTTTCTCGCTGAAGGGTGAGTGTTGTTTGATAAGCAGTTCGCCGATACGAAGAAGTTCTTCGTTTGGAAGCGGCTGACCGTTCCGGGGGAGGGTAAAGATGAACCGATTCAAGGAATGGCCATATATGACAGGAAAGGTTTTAGGGATATTTTCGACCAGTGTCGTCGGATAAGGCAGGACAATCGCTGCATAGACAGGAAGAGAAACGCCCATTTCTTCAAATAAAACCAGCAGTTCTTCTCGCGCATTCCATACTTGCGTCACGGGGGAGCGGTAGCCAATTTCTTGTCCTTGCTTCGTGATTTGCCGCATATGCATGCTTTCTTCATCGAAAATCAGGGTGCCGGAGTAATTTTTCACTTCCAGAATTAGCGCGAAATAAGGCGTCAATACAATAGTGTCCATCTGACAATAAGCTTCGCTCAATTGAAGGTCGCTGATAAAAAGGCATTCCTTCCACCTCATCTGTTTCAACAGCCGATCAACTTCGATTTCACCGCCGTGTCCTGCTTTTATCATATAATGGGTCTTCTCAACATCGGGACAACTTTTATGGGAATGAGGGAGGCGATGCATTAATCTGGGCAACACCTCCAGCTCAATTGGCGAGATTCTTTCTTTAATAAACATATCATTCCTCCTTTTCTCCTGAAGTATACCAATTCATCAACCAAAACGACATATGATTTTAGACAAATCTGAAAAAATATAGAATGAATAAAATAGTAAGGGTGATTTCAAAAGACATTGGGGTAATTTCAAGTGGAAATAGGGTGATTTCGCAAAGGAACCCTCCTCCCACAATTTTCGTCTACTAAAAACACACCTTATGTAATCTGTTCATGGCACTATTTTCCATGTATAATGGCGATAATCAAAGGGGAATGCCACAATTAGCAAAAAAACATTTGAAAAACCAGGAGGAACCACTATGTACTGTTCGAATTGCGGACATAAGAATAAGGAAGGCGCTCGCTTTTGTTCAAGCTGCGGCGAACCGCTGGAAGAAAGACGCTCGAAGAAACCGAAGAAGAAAAAGGGCTTGTATGTCGGCATCGCTTCGGCAGTTTTGCTGGCAGGAGGCATCGGCGCGGCACAATTGCTAGGCGATGACAACGATGAACGGAAGCGGACAGAGCAGCCGACAGAAGAAACAGCTGACGTCACGGAAGAGGAAACACCGGAACCGGAAGAGCCAAAGGAAGAAGAGACAGCCGAGCCGTCTGCCGGTGAAGTGACGAAAGTCGAAACGATTCAGCCGCCTGCCGAACAGCAAGAGTTATCCGAACCAAAGACGCGTGAAAAAACCGCCATTATCAAAGAAACGCAGCAAAAAGTCTATACGATTAAAACTGAAAATGGTTATGGATCCGGCTTCTCGTTCAACGATAGTGGAATGGTTGTCACCAATGCCCATGTAGTCGCTGGCTTCACAGACGTCATGGTCCGGAACGTCAATGGCCAGGAGCAGCCCGGAAAAGTTATCGGCATTTCTGATAAATATGACGTTGCACTGATTAAAGTCGACGCTTACGAGGGCATTGCGCCGCTTGAAATCGAAATGAACCCGACCGATGTTGGAACCGAAGTCATCGCACTCGGCAGCCCGTCCGGTTTTGAAAACACCGCTTCAATTGGCTACCTGACTGGTATTGACCGCGATTTCGAACAAGACTTCCTTTATGAAGATATCTACCAGATTGATGCCCAGATTGCACCAGGCTCAAGCGGCGGCCCGCTGATCGATGCAAAAACGGGCAAAGTCATAGGCATCAATTCGCTGCTGTTCATGGATGGCAGCGAAATCGGCTTCTCGATTCCGATGCATTCGATGGTTGACCTAGTAACGAGATGGGCAAATAGCCCGATGACGGCGGACCAAGTCGCAGCCATGTTCCCAGCTTATGACGACTTTGAAAATCACGAAGGCGAAGACTACGAATACGATTACGAAAACGAAGGCAATCTCGCGTTTGACGAAGTTTTCCTGAGTGAATTCATCGGCGACTTCCGCTACTATTACGAAATCGCGCTCAATAGCGAAGATTTCTTCTACGTCGAAGACATGCTGCTGTATGACAGCCTGGCCTATATCGGCCTCCGCGATTACATCACGGAAATCACCGGCCAAGGCATGGAATACACATTCACCGATCTTGAAATCACAGGCGTGGAAATAAACGAAGACCACGCACTCGTCCATACCTACGAAGCGTTTGACTTCTTTAACGCAGCAGGGGAGGTAACAAAAGAAGAACGCAATAAAACCTATACCGTCGTCATGGACGATTCCGGCTTTTATTACATCTCGGATATCGTTAACCAGTAAATTTCAAATAAACCCATTTTTTCTCAAAAAACTTCCGAATCTCTATAGGCAAAAATTACTGATTAGGCTATAATGAATGTAACTTATAGCCCTTATAATTTTTAATTAAAGATAAAATACTATGGAGAGTAGGTAAAAAGGTTTATGGAGGAATTCGAAATGTATCAAACCAAGCTTGAAGAGCAATTTGGCAAACCCATGAAAGAGATCATTTACGAATACTACATCACGAAAAACTTCGGACCATCCGTAGGGGCAAAAGAACTCGGAATTCCACGCCGCGTTTTTATCTACTTTCGGAATTACTATAGTTTAAAAGAAGTCAAACACGCGCTGCATACCGACCAAAACCTTTGCCCGGACAAATGAAAAACGCCATCCGCTTTTTAAAAGTGGATGGCGTTTTTTGCTTTTCTTTATTGTCCAGACTCCAGCGCCTAGCTCCTCGGGGTCTTAAGTCAGCCCACTCCGGAAATCAGGATTTCCTGCGTGTTCTGCCTTAAGCCTGTCGGAGCTGGATAGACGCTTCCGCTTTTCTTATAGTCCAGTGGCCTTGCTGATTAAATCGCTCTTGCGCTGTTCTTTGCGTGCTTCGTATTCAGAAACTAGGGAATCGGCATGCGATTCAGCCAAGCCGTTCGCTTTCAATTCCTTTTTCATTGAACCAAGCACTGCGTAGAAGACTGTGTCTGTACGGCCTTCGAGTTCAGTTGCTGCGGACATGTACTTATTATAGAAGTAACCGTAGCTGATGGATTCGCCTTTTGCTTTCTTCGCGTCATACTCGCTCTTTGCGCGGCCAACCAATCCGTTGATGCGTGAATTTGCCTGGTTTTCGATATCCGCTAAACTTGGTTCGTATTTCTGTTTGATCTGTGCGACTGTTACTTTGCCAGATCCAGCATCTGAACCGGAATTTCCAGATCCGCCTGCAGAACCTTTGCCTGAGTTAGAAGAACCGGATCCGTTCGATCCTGTATTTCCAGTTGTTGAACCAGAGTTTGATCCAGAACCGCTTGCTTTATCCGAGCTGCCAGAACTTGTTCCGCCGTTTGAAGTGGATGTGCCGGCTGTACCAGAAGTAGAGCCAGTCGATCCGCCTTCAGAAGCGCCGCCTTCGGAATTGCTTGAATTTGATCCTTCGGATGAATTTCCATCAGTTCCAGAAGCTGTTTCAGATGAAGAGTCTTTCGAACCATCCGCTGAATTTTCAGCGACACCTTCTTCTACTACATTTCCATCGCCATCGACAATAATTTTAGAACCGTCAGGCAATTCTACTTCATAATTTTCTTTTGTAATTTCATCCACCTGTTCGTCCGCTACGTCGTACTCCTTAAATTGGAATAAATACACTAAATAGCCCGCGACACTTAAAAAGATGATTCCTAGTACCAAAACAATCTTTTTCCAATGTTTTTTCATGATATTCCCTCCTTAATAAATGAATATATTTTCCGCAATAATATAATAATTAGAAATTATAAACAAACAATATAGTTCTGGATAAATTAAGTTGTAGTGTAAAAAATATTAAGCTACAATTAGACAATAACATAAATATTGTTTCATTTCTTAGAAAGTTAGCGGGATATTTTTTTGCTTTTTTAGTAAAATGTTCTAAAACTATTCAAAAATCTGCACTTATTGGAATTTTTGAAGTATATAAAATATGAGAATACCACTTTATAGCAAGTGAGGTTCTCATAAAATGTAATAAGAATAGTGTGTTCTATGCATGGAGTTTGTAGTAATGGAGGAAGCAACAATGATCGATACACATTCACATATATTACCTGGTCTTGACGACGGTGCAGAAACTATGGAACATACAAAAAGGCTCCTTGAAAAAGCAGTGGAAGAACAAATCACCGGCATCATAGCAACCCCGCATGGCCACCATCCGAGTTTTAAAACCGATATCCAAGCGATTAAAACTCAGTTAGCCGCAGCTAATGCTTATATCGAAGAACAACAACTGCCAATTAAAATATATAGTGGCCTCGAATGCCGCTTATCTGAACAACTGCCGCAACGATTGAAAGACGGTGAAGCATTAACGCTTGCAGGGTCACAATATGTCTTACTTGAATTGCCGTCATCTGGAATTCCAGCTTACACGGTGCCTATTATTCAGCAGCTTATTTTAGCTAATTATGTGCCAATCATTGCACATGTTGAACGGAACCAAGGGATTATTGAAAAGCCTGAACGCCTTCAAAGGCTGCTTCTCCATGGCGCGGTTTCACAAGTTACAGCCGGGTCACTTGCAGGTAGTTTTGGGAAAGTTATTCAAAAGACAGCATTAACCTTGATTGATGCAAACTTGATCCATGTCTATGGATCTGATGTTCACAACTTAGATAAACGCCCATTTCTATTTAATGAAGGACTTAACTATTTAGAAAAAAAAAATCGACATGAAATGGTTGATTTAATGCTTGAAAACAATGAACGGATCCTCTCCAACCGCAATCTGATTGTCTTGGAGCCTCAGGACATACCGAAACCAAAATGGTGGAACGTCTTCGCATAAGCAGAGGCGTTTTTTTATTTGGTAATTACTAGTTACCTTAAGGTAAGAAAAAGGAGAGAAAAACTATCTGTATCATAAAAGTATATGGATTAAATGGCATTAATCGAAATATATTTAAACTATGCTGGCTAATCAAAAAATGAACGAAAAATAGAAATGAAGTTGGTTTCTCTAAAAATAGTATTGGTCAAGAAATTTGAAAATGACATATAGCGAAGAGCAAGTTAGGTATCACTTAAGAATTCGTTCTGGAATGAGTTAAATTACCAACTGTATCGAGGGATTTGCTTGAAGTCATATCTAAATAACCAAATACGGTCATCATAACTGCTTAGTATTGCTAATAAAATATGATTATATTTCAAAAGCCAAGAGTTACATCACAAATTTTATTATCTCAATTTCGACTTATGAAGATATTTACAAATAAAAGATGCAAAGTTTTAAGTACTCAATTTTAGTTTGAAAATCTATTATATAAATCAAAAACTGCTGGTATAAATGAATACCAGCAGTCTATCAATATAATACTATTTATCAATTTGAATTCATGTTTCATAATGTTATCTGTTACATGATTGTGTCTTTTTAAAGAGATCCTTAGAAGTTAAAATACAGAAACTCACTCACTTGCTGCAATTGCATCGTGCTGTAGAATAACAGCAGCGCAACGAAAATTGCCATCGGCACATTTCGTTTCATCTCATTTTTAATTTCGATTGAGTTTTTCGCAAACCAGCTGAGCAATAAACCAATCAGCAACAGAAAATACATTTGGATTGTTGGCGTATCAAACGGCAAAAGCACTACCCAGTCCGGATTGATATCCGGGAACAGCTTCGTAATGCCGGCAGGGAAGTAGAAGCCGTTGAAACCAAACATCGCTTTTAGCACGGTCATTGCATCTTCCAACGTTAACGCGCGGAAGAAGACCCAAGCTAAGTGGACGAATAAAAACGTCGTTATCCAGGCTACGATTCCGTTCATCTTATAACCCGCAAGTTTCCAGTAGCGGCAGATGATGCTTGCCGCACCGTGCATGACGCCCCATATCAGGAATGTCCATCCGGCCCCGTGCCAGATGCCGCTCACCAAAAAGATGATGAAGATATTCAAATATGTCCGCCGCGGTCCTTTCCGGTTCCCGCCAAGCGGTATGTAAATATAAGCGGTCAAGAAATGCGACAAGGTAATATGCCAGCGCCGCCAGAAGTCCTGGATGTCGCGCGCTTTATATGGTGAATTGAAATTAATCGGCAAGCGGATATTGAACAGCAAAGCTAGCCCAATCGCCATATCCGAATAGCCGCTGAAATCGAAATACAATTGCAGTGTATAGGACAGCGTCGTAAACCAGCTATCTAGGAAGGTCAGCGACCCCACATCGCTGTATCCCGTGTTCGCCCAAGCGGCAAATGTATCGGCAATCCCCACTTTCTTGAACAGCCCGATTGCAAACACCAACAAGCCCTTCGAAATATTCTCGTACTGGATCCGGTAATTCTTCTGATCCGTAAACTGCGACATCACTTGCCCATGATGCACAATCGGTCCCGCAATCAGCTGCGGAAAAAACGAAACGAATAACCCATAATTGAGGAAATTGTATTCCTTCGTCTCCAATCGGTACGAATCGACCAAATACGCAATTTGCTGGAATGTATAAAAACTGATCGCGAGTGGCAAAAGCAGCTCTTTCAGTACAATCTCCGAACCAAATACGATATTAATATTCTCTACAAAGAAATCATAATACTTATAATAGCCAAGCAAACCGATATTAAACAGAATGCCGAGCATCAGAATCCCTTTGCGCAGCGGCTTCGTCCGGTCCTTGCCGAGAAACGCCCCGATGATGTAATTAATCACCATCGACACTAAGATCAGCGGCAAATACGCCGGATTCCAATAACCGTAGAAAAACAGCGAAGCGACCAGCAGCCAACTTTTCGCAAACGGAATATGCAGGCGGCCAAGTATGTAATACACCACAAAAACAATCGGAAGGAACAAAAAGATAAACTCAAACGAATTAAATATCACAACGAAACCCCTCTGATCTTTAAGAATAGAACAATCAATCCATTCTACTAAATTTTAGTTAAAATTTAAATGGTAAATAAAGGATTTTAATTTGCTCTGTACTTTGCGGAAATCCATTAAATCATGGTATATAATCTTGTGGCTCAAGGTAAATGAATATTTGAGAAAGATTTATTGACTAGTTAAGTCATTATATTATGTGGTAAAAACAAACGTTCCTCGCTTAATTATCGAATATTTAAGAAAAAAGTAAAAAATACCTATGTAAAATTTATGAAATGAATAACTGTCCTCTTATATCATTTAACAAAGTAAGTTAAAATTGTAAGATATTTAGTAAATTGAATATTTTGGAGGATTTTAAGTATGTTATTTCTTAATGACAACTACTGCATCTTAGGAGGTATCCTCGCTATTTCAAATTTTCGCTTAAAGGAGCAAAACTGCCAATGGAAGAAACTATTTCATTACAAGAACTTTTTGTTGTCATTAAAAAACGGCTTGGCTTGATTATCATTTTGACAATTCTTGCGATTGCTATAGCTGGTTTAGTTAGCTATTTTCTACTCACACCAATTTATCAATCTTCTACTCAAATTTTGGTGAACCAAGAACAAACCGAGGCCAGTCAATTATCTAATCAAAATATCCAAACCGATTTGCAATTAATTAATACATACTCGGTAATTATTAAAAGTCCAGCAATTTTGGACCAAGTGGCACAGCAACTGGACCTAGGTCTTACAACTGATGAACTTAATAGTAAGATTTCTGTGAGCAATGCTGAAAATTCACAAGTTGTTGATGTAGCTGTAGAAGATCCGGATCCGGCAATTGCAGTTGATATCGCCAATACCACGGCTGATGTATTCCAAGCAGAAATTATCGAATTGATGAATGTCGATAATGTTTCTATTCTGTCACCCGCAGTGTTGAAAGAAAATCCGTCACCGATTAAACCGAACCCAATGCTCAATGTGGCCATTGCCGCTGTCATTGGTTTAATGCTGGGAGTCGGACTAGCATTCTTTTTGGAATATCTGGATACAACGATTAAAAGTGATCAAGATATTGAAGACTTACTTGAAATTCCAGTACTTGGCAAAATTTCCCCAATCGAAGAGAAAACAGAAATGCAAACGAATGCATCACGCAAGTCATCCAAAAGAAGGGGGGCGTAATCCAAGATGGCTAGAAAGAAAAAAGAACTGCAAGAAACCGCACGAAAAGTGATTACATTCACTAATCCTCGCTCTTACGTAGCTGAGCAATTCCGAACGCTTCGGACAAATATCAACTTTTCATCGCCGGATTCAGACATCCGTTCGCTGGTCGTCACATCTGCAGCGCCGTCAGAAGGGAAATCCACCGCTTCTGCCAACTTGGCTGTCGTATTTGCACAAGAAGGCAAGCATGTATTGCTCATAGATGGAGATATGCGGAAACCGACAACCCATTATACTTTCCATATGGGAAATACCCAAGGACTTTCGAGCGTATTAACGCGTCAAATACAGGTTGAGGAGGCCATCCGCCAAACTGAAATTGAACGATTGGATTTGCTGACATGTGGACCAATTCCACCAAATCCAGCGGAATTGCTTGCCTCGAAATCAATGGATGCATTAATCGAACAATTGAAAGAAATCTACGATTTAATCATTTTTGATGCTCCACCGCTTTTATCCGTAACCGATGGCCAGATTCTCGCCAATAAATGTGAAGGCACAATTCTTGTCGTGAATTCAGGTTCGACAGAAAAAGACATGGCAATCAAAGCGAAAGAAGCAATCACTTCATCTAACGGCCGTTTAATCGGTGCTGTCTTAAATAACTTCATCCTTCCGAAAGACAGTTACTACTACCAGTACTACGGATCTGAAAAGTAAAAAGGATTTCCTTTTTGCTTTTTCTTTTATCCATTTTCATATTTACTAAAAGTCCCAGAAATTCAGCTAGCCTTCTTAGTTCTTGCAACCTGCTGTTTATGTCTAAAAACATAGAGTTTCTTAAAAAAATACATATGATTCAAATTAATAGTATATAGTGCCTATTTATCTTATTATTCATTGCTTAATAAATATAACATTGATTTTTTTAATAAAAAAATAATATTTCAATTGGTAAATCCTTTCATATTAAAATCTTATTGTGTTAAAATATAGGAAATGTTAAACGGAGTAAAACTAAATACCTATTTAGAGAGGGTGGCATAAATGTCAGTGAAAAACAGAGTGTCCCTGCTCGTTGCGATGGACTCATTAATCGTCTTCTTTTCAATTTTTATCGGATACTTTCTTTTGCATCCATGGACGAACCCATTTGAAAGTGGCTTCTTGCTAGCTAGCGCAACAACCATTTTCATGGCTCACCATGCGTTTGCCTTATATTACGGGCTTTACCGAAAAGTCTGGGAGTACGCATCGATCGGGGAACTCACATCGATTTTCAAAGCCGTCTCATTCTCAATTATCGCAGTCGGAATTGTACAATTCGCTTTTCGCGGTGATGTGCTGCTTCGGGCACTCGCAATCACCTGGATGCTGCATCTCTTATTAATCGGCGGTTCGCGGCTTTCATGGCGTTTATTCCGAGACATTCTTATTGCTAATAAACAAGGCGACCAAAAACGGACGATGATTATCGGGGCCGGAAGAGCTGGAACATTGGTAGCTCGACAGCTTATCAATAATCCAGAAAAAGGCTTGCTGCCTGTTGTTTACGTCGATGATGATGCGAAAAAGCAAGGTTTAGAGATTTATGGCGTTCGAGTAGTCGGAGGATCTGATGCAATTGCCGATATCGTAAAAGATAATCAAATCGAACAAATCGTCTTTGCGATTCCATCACTGCCAAAAGTCGAAACCGCTGAAATCATCACACGATGCGTTGACACCGGCATCAAAACGCAAATTATACCGCTCATTGAAGACTTAATAACAGGAAAACTATCTGTTACGGACATGCAAGATGTGAAAATCGAAGACTTGCTTGGGCGAGATGAAGTGAAACTAGATATGAACAAAATTGAAGGACAGCTGACAGGGAAGACGGTACTCGTCACAGGAGCTGGCGGATCCATCGGTTCAGAAATTTGCCGGCAAATTTCACGATTTACACCGGAAAAGCTCTTGCTTCTCGGTCACGGTGAAAACTCGATTTACTTGATCGACATGGAACTACGCAACTCAATCGACTGCGATACCGAAATCATCCCAATCATTGCAGACGTCCAGGACCGTGAACGCATGATCCAGATCATGATGGACTACGAACCGGATGTCGTCTACCACGCAGCTGCGCACAAGCACGTTCCTTTAATGGAAGGAAATCCGATGGAGGCTGTCAAAAACAATATTTTCGGTACGAAAAATGTAGCAGATGCAGCGCATTTCGCCGGCGTTAAAAACTTCGTTATGGTGTCGACGGATAAAGCGGTCAATCCGCCAAATGTGATGGGTGCTACTAAGCGCTTTGCTGAAATGATTGTCCAGAACTTAGCGAAGCGCAGCAAAACGAAGTTCGCCGCAGTGCGTTTTGGGAATGTACTTGGTTCACGCGGGTCGGTTATTCCGTTGTTTAAGAAGCAGATTGCTACAGGCGGTCCGATTACCGTTACAGATGAACGGATGACCCGTTATTTCATGACTATTCCAGAAGCTTCTCGTCTTGTGATTCAGGCAGGCACACTCGCTGAAGGTGGGGAAGTCTTTGTCCTCGATATGGGCGAACCGGTAAGAATCGTTGATCTTGCAGAAAATCTAATTCGTTTGTCTGGCTATGAAAAAGAGGATATTGGTATTAAATTTGCAGGAATGCGTCCTGGAGAGAAATTGTATGAGGAATTATTGAATTCAGAAGAAATACAGAGTGAGCAAGTGTTTCCGAAGATTCATATTGGGAAGGCGAATCCGGTTAGTGAGGGTGAGCTGACGATTTTGTTGGATAAACTGCTCGATATGGAAGAGGATGTTTTGAGGGATACGTTGATTGGGTTGGCGAATCGGAAGAATGTCGCATTTAGAGAAAAATCATCGTTAAAAGTTGCTTCAAATTAAGGTATATAGACAATAAATAAAATAATTTTATAAAAAATAAGAAATTGGATAAAGGTAGAATTACATTAAAGCATAATAATAAAAATGGTTTTGTAATTAAATTGAAGAATAAAATATGAATTCGACCATCCTAATGTTAATTATAATAAATTAATAATTTTAGTAGGGGTAAAATTCTCGCTATTTCCAGAAAAGGTTTTACGAAAGGAAAAACAATGAACTTTTTAAGGTTAATAAAAAATATATATAGATTATATAAAAACATTATATTATTTAAGAAAGCAACAATTTTAACTCCTTATATAATTGGTAAAAATACAATCGGTGTAAAAAGTATTTTAAATGAAGGGGTAGTGTTTGAGAACTCACAATTAGGAGACGGATCATATGTAAACCGTAATACAATTATTAAAAATTCCAACATTGGTAAGTATTGTTCTATTTCATTTAATTGTGTAATTGGTGCAGAAAATCATAATTTGAGAAATTTAAGTACTTCCCCTATATTCGATATGAATAAAAGAGGAAGTATTATAACTACTATTTCAGATGATGTTTGGATTGGCGCAAATGTGGTTATAAAGGCAGGCGTGAAGATTGGCAAAGGTTCAGTTATTGGTGCCGGTTCTATAGTTACAAAGGATGTTGAACCATTTTCAATTTGTGCAGGCATACCAGCGAGGGCTATTAAGTCGCGCCTTGATTATTTTAATAGTGAAGATTCGGAAGTTTTGCAATCTCTTAATTATGATCTTAAATTACAGGATCTTTTAGAATTACAAAAAAATATGAACGAGAAATTAAATTGATGAAAAAGTTTTTTCCGTTTTTCTTACAAGCGGTAAATTTATTAATTACGGCAATTTTAGGCTTTATCTTTCTTCCGTTAATTACTAGGTATTTAGAAATTACTGATGTAGGTATATACGCACAAGTTCTCTCTATTTTTAGCTTAGGAATTCTCTTAATCAATTCAGGAACAACTAACTACAATTATAGATTTCTTAACAACGAAAATAGCAAAAATTTTAGTAATTCTTATAAGGCATTTCTGGTCTTTTTATTACTAGGGATTGCAGTTGTATTGCTATATTTTATTTCTTACACTAAATTTGAATTTACTGAAATAATCACGATTTTAATAGCGCTTTTATTCTTCGGGAATTTTAAATATTTCCATTCAATACTATACTCAAATCAAGAGCATAAGAGTTTTGTATTATTAAATATAGTTGAAGCCACCACTAGATATTTATTAGCGTTTATTTTTATTCTCTGGGGTATTAATTACCTTGCTTATTTTATGGCCAATATAATTTCAGCCATCTTTGTATTGTTACTACTTTTTACTTTTAATAAAAAAATAATTTATTATTTTAGATATAAAGGGGCAGAAGGGAATTCTTTAAAATATACATTGAAATATTCTTCTATGTATACAGCTTCAGGTTTAG
The DNA here is from genome assembly GCF_057031095.1 of Planococcus alkaliphilus. Lineage (NCBI taxonomy): Bacteria > Bacillati > Bacillota > Bacilli > Caryophanales > Caryophanaceae > Planococcus > Planococcus alkaliphilus. Next base: position 2,782,729 of record NZ_CM168060.1, on the reverse strand, counting down.
GTTTATGGGTATTAACTTCTATAGATATATTACTTATTGGTATTTATATGAGTGATGAAAGAGTTGGAGTCTATTCACTAGGCTATACTTTAGGCTTTCAGGTAATTACCTTTATTCTTATGGTTGTAAATAATGTCTTTGAACCTAAGATGTTATCGAAAATAAAAAACGAAATAGAAGATTACTATTATTTAAACTTAGTCTTTATTTATCTCTCAATACCATTAATTGCTTACTTATACATCAACTCAGATTTTTACTTTCAAGTTTTTCTTAAGACAGAGTTTATGGAAAGTGTGAAAATAACTAAAATAATATTATTTAGTTCTTTTTTATGGGGTATTTTCAAATTAACTTCAATTAAACTTGCTAAAGATTTAAAACCTGGACTATTTACAAAACTAGTATTTCTGGCGGCAGCTATAAATATCTTGCTAAATATTGTTTTAATTCCTATTATTGGTTTAATTGGAGCAGCTATTTCTTCCTTATTAAGCTACGGTATTCTGGCAGTGTTAGGAGTACTGTTAATATTTGATTATGCTAAGCTGATAAAGTTTTCATGGACTACAATATTAGTTTTTATTATTTTTTATTTTATATTTATATTGACAAGTTTAATCATAAGCAATCACTTAATTAGTCAATTTACTCAGATTATATTACTTTGTATATTTTATTTATGTGGGTTGTTATACATAAGGAGTGGGAAGTTTGGGAGATAAAGTTATTTTAGTTGGTAAGACTCCTCCGCCTATAGGTGGGGTAACTGTGCATGTAAAACGCCTAAAATACTTGTTAGACAAAGAAGGATATAACAATTGCATAGTTGAATATTCGAAGTTTAGTAATCTCTTAAAGATATTCTCTTTTAACAGAGGAATATACCATTTGCATATCAGTAATGTATATTTGCGATTTATATTAACATTACTATTATCTCTACAAAATAAAAAAGTAATTAATACTTTCCATTCATTTAGAAATAAAAAAAAATCAAGCATAGCTATTAATAAATTTACTTCAAAATTATCTTTTAAAAATATTGGTGTAGGGAAGAAACTATCTGAAGAATTAATAGAACTTGGTTTTAATAGAATATTTTTTCAAGAACCATTTATTCCACCCTCACTAGATGAAATGATTGGATTAAAATGCGACATGAAGGAATCGAATAAATTTACTATCGGAATTAACGCATATTCTATCCTTTTAGAAAATGGCAAGGATATATACGGTGTAATGTTTACTTTAGAAGTAATTAAAAAATTAGTGAAGGAAAGATATACAGTTTTCTTAAATATTTATTTTTCGGAAATAAAAAATCAAGAATTTTATGAAATGATCATAGAATTTATCAACGAGAACAAATTAGAGGATTATGTAAAAATGGTACAAGGTAAAAATCTAATAAAAGAATTTCCTAATTTAAATTTATTTCTAAGACCGACGTTAACAGATTCTTATGGGATTTCAGTAAGTGAAGCTATTTTTCTTGGAGTTCCAGCTATTGCTAGTAATGTTTGTATTAGAGATGAGCATGCTCAAGTATACGATATAAAGAATCCAGAAGGATTAATAAATGAAATAAAAGATAAAATTGAAAGAGGAAATCAAGTCATGCCAATTTTAAAGGAATTTGATTCAGCAAAATATCTTATTGATCTTTATGGTTTCGAAGCATGAAAAATATAAATAATAAATTTAATTATCTTTTGATATTATTATTATCATTTTCCTCTTTATATCTCTCAGCTACTTCAATAAAAATAATAGGTGAAATTTCTTTATTTTTAATCTTATTTTTAAGCATGGTTCTACTCTTAATAAATTTAATTTTTATAAAAAGTATATCAAAAAAAGAACTTTATATTATTGCGGCTTCTTTTGGGTTTTTAGCGATTATGATTATCAGTGCGTTATCTCTAAATAATTACTTAGAAAGTTTGTACAAAATTGGAACATACATCGCTTCAATTTCTTTGTTTTTATACTTTATGATTTCGAAATTGTCTAGAAATCAATTAAAAATTTTATTTTGGAATATTTTTGTTTTATCGTTAATTCCATTTTTAAATTTTATGCTAGGTACTACTTACTTATTTACAATTATAAATCCAAATGGTATTGGAATGTTATTAAGCTTTCCATTATTTTTAAGTATTCTGCTTTTGGGAAAAGAAAAGAAATTTTTAGTGTTTTCTATAATTTTAATTGTAATGATTATTTTAACAGTAACTCGATCTGTCTTACTCGGTATTTTTTTTAGTATGATTTTTTATTTTATATTAAAATTCATTAATAATAGAATTGCTTTTCTAGTAACGATTTTAATTTCATTTTATGTAGTGTATAAAAGTATAATTTTTTATACAAATTTAAAGAATAAAGAATACTTTACATTAATAAATAATTATTCAACGGAATATGCTGGGAAAAACTTACTTTCTGGCAGAGAAGAAATTTGGAAACAAGCGTTTATTTATATAAGGGAGAATTTATGGTTTGGTTATGGAATTGGAAGTAATATAAGTGAGATTTTTGGAATGAATTTATCATTGCATAATTTTTATATTCAATTAACATTACAATCCGGAATATTAGGTTTAATTAGTTTCCTAATATTACTAATTACTATATTAAATTCTTGTTACAGTAAAAATATTGAATTTGAGCAAAAGATTGCTCTTTCTTTTTTTATTGGTTATTTGATTCAGCAAAATTTCGAAGTTTTTTTATTTGAAAATAATATATTTTTTGGTTTATTAATTTTACTTACAGCCAGTATAGGATTATCAGCGAGTCGAAAAATAGAAGGAAGTGCCTACTATGAAACAACTATCCCAGAGTTTAAAAAACGGAATAACAAAGATTAATGATATTCCTTTACCTAAAGTCACAAAAAAAAATTTATTAATTCAAATTGAGAGTGGAGTTGTCTCGGCAGGCACTGAAAGGATGCTAGTCGAATTTGGGAATTCTAACTATCTTCAAAAAGCAAGGCAGCAACCAGAGAAAGTTAAGCAAGTTTTAGATAAAGTAAAAACAGATGGTATCCAACCTACAATCAATTCAGTGAAAGCTAAATTAGATCAACCGATTACTTTAGGTTACAGCAATGCTGGCAAAGTAATCGCGGTGGGGGAAAATGTAACCACTTTTAAAGTTGGAGACCGTGTAATCTCCAATGGTCCACATGCTGAGGTTGTTTCTGTTCCTGCTAATTTATGTGCGAAAATTCCTGATGTTGTTTCCTCAAAAGATGCTGCCTTTACTGTTATTTCTTCAATTGGCCTTCAAGGAATCCGGTTAGCTAAGCCCACTTTAGGTGAAACTTTTGTTGTAACTGGTCTGGGTCTTATTGGTTTAATCACAGTTCAGCTATTAAAAGCACATGGCTGCAAAGTCATCGCCTCGGATTTTGATCAACAAAAAGTAGATATGGCTAAAAGCTTTGGTATTGATGCAGTAAATGTTAGTAATGGTATTAATATTGTCGATTATGTCATCTCCAAAACGAATGGCCGCGGGGCAGATGGAGTGATTGTAACTGCTTCTACCAAAAGTAGTGATCCTATATCCCAAGCTGCTCAAATGAGTAGACAAAGAGGTCGTATCATCTTAGTTGGAGTGACTGGATTAGAACTAAATCGCGCCGAATTTTATGAAAAAGAGCTTTTTTTCCAAGTGTCTTGCTCTTATGGACCTGGACGATACGATGCGAATTACGAAGAAAAAGGTCAAGACTATCCGTTAGGCTTTGTTAGATGGACAGAGCAGCGCAATTTTGAAGCGGTGCTGGATATGATGGCGGATGGGAAGCTCGATGTGAGTTCTCTTGTAACTCATACATATAAATTCGATGATGCATTAGATGCTTATAAAGCATTGAGCGAAGACCGTTCGGCTATCGGCATTTTATTGGAGTATGAACAAAAACATATTGATATGAAGAAGGACAGAACTATTAATTTGAAAGAGTATACTATTTCAAATAGTAACAAGCCGGCTATCGGCATGATTGGTGCAGGGAATTATACTAACCAGACACTCTTACCTGCTATGCGTGGATTGGATATTATCAAACATACAATCGTTAGTACGGGTGGAACAAGTGGAGTAAATGTCGGACAAAAATTCGATTTTTTGCGCGCTTCAACAGAACTCGATCATGTATTAAATGAAGAAGAGATCAATACATTAATCATAACGACTCGCCATGATAGTCACGGTAGTTTAGTGAAACAAGGACTTAATAATAAGAAGCATGTCTTTGTTGAAAAACCTTTATGTTTAACGAGGGATGAACTGGAAGAAATAAAAGGAATTGAGCATAATCAATTGTTAATGGTCGGTTTTAATCGTCGATTCTCTCCTCATATCCAAAAAATGAAGGAGTTGCTTTCATCGTTGCATCAACCCAAGTCTATTTTAATCACGGTAAATGCAGGAGCTATTCCTGCGAACCATTGGACGCAGGATTTATCAGTTGGTGGTGGCCGTATCATAGGTGAAGGATGTCACTTTGTTGATTTGGCAAGACATTTAGCGGATTCGAAAATTGCTTCTGTCCAAGCTACCAAGATGGCTGTTCCAGGAGAAGAAGAATTAGAAGAAAACGTAATAATGAATTTATCTTTTGAAGATGGTTCTATTGCTAGTATTCAATATTTAGCAAACGGCAACAAAGCTTTTCCGAAAGAACGAATTGAAGTTTTTGCTGGTCATAAAGTTTTATCATTGGATAATTTTAAAACACTCACTGGCTATGGCTGGTCTGGGTTTTCGAAGTTCAAAACACGTTCTCAAGATAAAGGGCATGCAAATGGGATTAAGTTATTCTTAGGAGGAGTGCAATCGGGAATTGCGCCTATACCTGTTGACGAAATATATGAAGTAACTGAAGCTACGTTTGATGTAGTTGACCAATTGCGAGGGTGATAAATTGAATCCGAAAATTGAAACGGTAAAGAACATGGGGCTTTCCTGGACTTTGTTTCGTGTAAAGTATGAACTTGAAAAGAAAATGGGTTTACTTAAGAAGAAGTATCGTACTTTTTCATATGATGACATTAAACTTAAGGAAATTATGCTAACTGATGTGACGCTAAAAGAATTAGTTGAAAGAAGGTTAAAAAATTCATTTTTTCAAGTGGATGCTGATTATTTAAATGAATCTAAAGAAGATTTTAAATTAGAACAAGCCATTAAGAATGCGGATGATATTTTGGAGAGGAATTTCACTTATTTTTCAAAACATCCAATCAACTTTAAGGAAATTAATTGGCACTATAGTCCATTCACGAAAAAAAAATCTCCTGAAAAGCTGCATTGGACTGAAATTGGCGATCTTTCTAGTGATTTTGGGGACATTAAGTGGATATGGGAACTATCCAGATTTTCTTTTGCATACCCTTTGAGCCGTGCTTATATAGTGACAAAAGATGAGAAATACGCAATTGCCTTCTGGTCCATGTTCGAGGATTTCATTGAGCATAATCCCCCTGAGCTCGGGGCAAATTACAAGTGCGGGCAGGAAATGTCTTTACGAATAATGGCTTGGATATTTGGAATGAATGCTTTCATAGATTCCCCTGAAACAACGAATGATCGTCTAGAGCTAATACTAAAAGCTATTCATCATCATGCAGATCATGTAGAGAAACATTTTGACTTTGCTTTGAAATCAGTTAAGAATAATCATTCTTTGTCTGAAGCGGCTGGCATGTATACGGTTGGAACGGTTTTTCCTTTTTACAACTTGTCGCGTAAGTGGAAAGAAAAAGGAAAGAAATTTATTCAGTCGGAAGCAAATTGGCAAATCTATGAAGATGGTTCGTACATCCAACATTCATTTAATTACCAGCGCCTAGCTATTCAAAATTTTACTTGGGTGCTGCGTTTGGCACAAATTGATGGAGAAAAATTTGACAGATCATTTATAACGAAATTTAAGAAGACAGTTGAATTCCTGTATCAAATGCAAGATTTTTCTACGGGAAGATTGCCGAATTATGGTATGAATGATGGAGCTTATATTCATCCGCTTACTTCTCTTGAATACTTAGACCACCGTCCTGCGCTGCAGGCGGCTTGGCTGACTTTAACTGATACCAGATTATATGAAGAAGTTAAAGTGGACGAAATTTCTTTATGGCTTGGGTTAGATGTGGGAAAATCGTATCAGTCTCCGATTAAAGGATCTCGTTTGTTTAATGAAGGTGGCTATGCAACCTTAAGACAAGGGGAGCAGTTTGCTATGATTCGATGTACAAGTTATAAACATCGGCCAGCACAAGCAGATATGCTTCATCTAGACTTCTGGGATGGTAAATATAATATCTTAGCGGACGCAGGCACATACTCTTATAACACAAAACAAGAAAATCTACTCTATTTCAATGGGACTGCTTCACATAACACGGTGATGTTAAATGGAAAAGACCAAATGACTAAAGCATCGAGGTTTATTTGGTTGAATTGGACGAAATCCTCTATTACTAAATTTAAAGAAACAGCTTTTGGTACATTTTTTGAAGGAGAGCACTACGGATATTTTCCAATTACGCACAGAAGAGCAATTATGCAGTCTAAAGATATCTTAGTAGTTGTGGACGATATTATGGGAGAAGTCAAAGATGAACAACTTTCTTTAAGCTGGCTCTTTGGCGTTAATGATGTAAAACAATTGACAGAAGATAAGTGGGAAATAAGATTTCCGGATAAAGCGTATTGGGGCCTGAAAGTAATTTCTTCGAATCCCTACACTTCTAAATTAGTTAACGGCGCTGATAATCCTATTGCGGGATGGCGCTCATTATATTATGGCCATAAAGAAGCTTCGCCGCAAATAGTAATAGAAAGTGATATAAAGTCTGAGGCACGTTTCATTACTATTTTACAAAAGAATAGCCAGTTGGATAAGCAGGGTTTTGATGGCGAAAACTTACTGCTTGATGAGAGGAATTTAAAGCTATTGCCAATTGGTTCAAAAACAATATTTAACTATCTGGAGTTGTAAGGATGAAAATTTTAGTGCTGCATCAATATTTTCTAGGCAAAAATGATCCAGGAGGTTCTCGTTTCAACCAGTTCGTCAAGTACTGGGAAGAAATGGGTCATGATATCACAGTTGTAGCAGGGACAGTTCATTATGCAACTGGAGAAAAAGAAGAACAGCATAAAGGGAAATGGGTTATAAAAGAAGACTACTCTCCAAAAGTTAAATTAGTGAGAACGTATGTTTCTGAAGCATATAATAAATCATTTCTCGGAAGGCTATGGGGTTATTTTTCTTTTACAGTGTCTTCTTTATGGGCTATTTTATTTCATGTGAAAAAACACGATGTATTAATTGTGACCTCCCCGCCGCTCTTTGTAGGCATTACTGGAATATTGACAAAGTGGATGAAACGGACGCCGATGGTATTTGAAATCCGAGACTTATGGCCAGAATCGGCTATTGATACTGGTGTATTAACAAATAGCCTCATTATCAAATCAGCCTATTTTGTGGAGAAAATATCTTATCGGTTCGCAAATAGGATTAATGTGCTGACTCCAGCTTTTCAACATGCATTGGTCACTAAGAAAAACATCGACTCAGAAAAAATCAGTTTTATCCCCAATGGTGCTGATCTTGATATTTTTCAACCAGGCCCTATCGACAATTGGGTAAGAACTAAATATGATCTTCAAAGAAAATTCGTTGTTACTTATATGGGCGCACACGGAGTTGCTAACCACTTAGTATCTTTGTTAAATGTTGCAGAAGAACTAAGAGAACAAAAGGATATTGTCATTTTGTTTATTGGTGATGGCATGAAGAAAGCCGAGCTGATAAAAGAAGCCACCAAAAGAAACTTAGATAATATTTTATTTATTGAATCTCAACCAAAAACAAAGATTCCAGATTTTTGTAATGCTTCGGATGTTTGTACTGCGGTATTAAAGAAAGTTGATACTTTTAAAACTGTTTATCCTAACAAGGTATTTGATTATATGTCATGTGCTAAGCCGATTTTAATAGGAATTGATGGAGTTGCACGGAATCTGGTAGAGGGAAGTAATTCTGGATACTATGTTGATCCGGAGGATGCTAAATCTTTTTCAGAAAAAATCCTTTTACTTAAGAATAATAAAGAACTAAGAAGTGAGTTAGGGAATAACGGTCTTCGATTTGTTAGAGAGAACTTTAGTAGAAGAGCTCTAGCTCAGAATTATATAGAAATATTAGAGGAAGTCGTGAGAAAATGAAAAAAATGTGTGTAATCGGTTTAGGCTATATTGGTCTTCCTACAGCAGCTACGTTTGCCAATAATGGATGGGAAGTCGTCGGAGTAGAGTGAATCCAAAAGCAATAGGAGCTATTAATATAGGTGAAGTTCATATCGAAGAGTTGGGATTGAAAGCCAAAGTAAATAATGCAGTATTGCGAAATCTATTAACTGCAAAGTTTGAGGCTGAAGAAGCGGATTGTTTTATTATCGCTGTTTCAAAGCCTCACAATGCAGACAACACAGCTAATTTAGATTATGTGATCGATGCTACAAAATCTATTCTTCATTTTGTCAAAAAAGATGATGTAGTTATTGTTGAATCAACTATTCCACCGCGGACAATTTATGATGTGGTGGCTCCCATCTTTAAAGAAGCGAATTGGAGTGTTGGAGAAGATCTATTCTTGGCTCTTTGTCCGGAAAGAGTCCTGCAGGAAGAATTTTAATTGAATTGGTTGGAAATTATCGTATCATAGGTGGTATTAATGAAGATTCAACTGATAAAGCAACAGAAGTATATGAGTCTTTTGTCAAAGGACAACTGCTAAAAACCTCTGCTTTAAGTCCTGAGATGTCTAAACTTATGGAGAATACTTATCGAGATGTTAATATTGCGTTAGCGAATGAATTAGTCAAGATTTCCTTGTAGTTAGATATTAATGCTTTGAAGTTATTCAATTAGCTAACCATCATTCGCGAGTTAATCTACATTTACCTGGACCAGGCGTAGAGGAGCATTGTTTAGCAGTCGATCCATACTTTATTATCGAAAAAGCTCCTGTAGAAGCAGTATTGGTTTCTGATGCCCATGCTATCAATAATTCTATGCTAGCCTTTGTAATAGAGCAACTTAAAAAGATAGTCCCGAATACTTCGAAAAAAGTGTCTGTGTTCGGCTTAACATATAAAGGGAATATTGTCGATGTCCGTGAAAGTCCAGCGATGGATATAGTAGAATTATTAACTCAAGAAGGATACGGATTGGGGATTTATGATCCTCGTGTGAAACAGACTCAAGTGAAGTTCAGACTAGATACTTTTGAAGAAGCAATTGCAAATTCTGAATGTATCTTCATGTAGAGTTCAGATCTTTAGATGAAAATGCGATTATCTCAAAGATGAAAAATAGTGTGATTTTCGATGCTAAACGTTGTGTTAAAGTTGAAAACTCGAAAATTCAACTTATTGATTTTGGTAAAATAGGAGAGTTGAACAAAACGAAAGTGGTGCAGTGATTATTGATGAAAAGATTATTTGATATTACCGTGAGTTTTGTTACGCTACTGATTTTATCGCCTATTATCCTGATTATTGCTTTGTTGATCCGTTTCAAAATTGGTTCACCTCTTGTTTTCAAACAGCAGCGACCGGGCTTAGACGGTAAACCATTCTATGTTTATAAATTCCGGTCAATGACTGATGAGCGTGACGCCTCGGGCAAGTTATTACCAGATGAAATACGGTTAAATTCTTTTGGGAAAATCATTAGAAAGCTGAGCTTAGATGAATTGCCGCAGCTGTGGAATGTGCTGAAAGGCGATATGAGTTTTGTCGGGCCGCGTCCTCTTTTAGTGGAGTATATGCCTCTTTATAACGAAATTCAGTTAAAACGGCATGACGTAAGACCAGGAATTACAGGGTGGGCGCAAGTGAATGGCCGCAATACAATTTCTTGGGAGAAGAAGTTTGAATATGATGTGTGGTATGTCGAAAACCGCTCATTCTGGTTGGATATGAAGATTCTAGTAATGACGGTAATAAAAGTTTTTAAATCAGAAGGTATTTCGCAAGACGGGCAGGCAACAATGACGAAATTTAAAGGGAATTCAAAATCAGGGAGGTCTTAGTATGGATATCATTCTGATTGGCGATAGTGGTCATGCTAAGGTTATCGCTGATATTATAAATTCCAATGGCGATCGAGTAATTGCGAAGTTAGATGATAAGTATAGCAATTCTTGTGTAGAAAAAGAATGTTGGATTGGACCATTATCCGATTTAGATTCTTTAATGAAGGAACATCATGCTAAAATTATTGTCGCGATAGGTTCTAATCGTATTCGAAAGAATATTATTGAATGCCTTTCATTGAGCAATGAGTCTTATGCAAAGCTTATTCATAAAAGTGCTGTAATTAGTCCGAGTGCAACTATAGGCGAAGGAACAGTCATAATGCCAAGAGTAGTTGTAAACGCAGAAGCGAATATTGGCAATCATGTCATTTTAAATTCATGCTCAGTAATTGAGCATGAATGTGTGATAAAAGATTACAGTCATATCTCTCCAGGAGCAGTTCTTACTGGAGGGTCGACAGTTGATGAAGGGGTTCATATCGGTGCAAATGCTACTATAATTCCTTTGAAAAAAATTGGACAGTGGACGACTATCGGTGCTGGATCTGTCGTTCTGGAAGACATTCAAAAAAATGCTGTGGCAGTAGGAAGCCCTGCTAAAGTTATAAAAGTTAATAGATGATGAATCAAAAATTAGGAGCGATTAAGGCCATGACAGAACGAATTTTCCTTTCTTCCCCTCATATGAGCGGAAAAGAACAATCTTACATAGCTTCTGCTTTTGAAACAAATTGGATTGCTCCACTTGGACCGAATGTAGATGGATTTGAAAAAGAAATTGCTGAATATGTACAAATGGAAGATGCAGTAGCAACTAGCTCAGGGACAGCTTCTATCCATCTGGCTTTAGAATTATTAGAAGTTAAAAAGGACGACTTAGTATTTTGTTCAACGTTAACTTTTATAGCCAGTGCGAATCCTATTCTTTATATGGGTGCACAGCCAGTTTTTATTGATTCTGAAGAAAGAACTTGGAATATGTCTCCAGTTGCATTAGAGAAAGCGTTAATAGATGCAAAGAAAAATGGCAAATTGCCTAAAGCAGTTATTGTAGTTAATCTATATGGCCAAACCGCTATGATGGATGAACTGGTTGCATTATGCGAAGAATATGGAGTTCCAATTGTAGAAGATGCGGCTGAATCATTAGGTGCGACCTATAAAGGTAAACCTAGTGGATCATTTGGGAAATTTGGCATCTTCTCATTTAATGGCAACAAGATTATCACGACTTCAGGAGGCGGAATGCTTGTATCGAATGATGTAGAAGCACTAAAGCAAGCACGTTTCTTGGCCACTCAGGCAAGAGACTCAGCAGTGCATTATCAGCATAGTGTAATGGGATACAATTACCGATTAAGTAATATTCTTGCTGGGGTTGGCCGCGCTCAATTGGAAGTATTGGATGAACGGGTGAAGGTACGGAGAACCATATTTAATCATTATGTAGAAGCTTTAGATGGAGTGAATGGCCTCAATTTTATGCCGGAACTTGAAGGTACATACGGCAATCGTTGGTTAACTACATTGACATTGAATCCTGAAAAAGTGAAAATTACGCCTTATGAGCTGATAGCAGAATTGGCGAAAGAAAATATTGAAGCTCGTCCAATATGGAAACCATTGCATTTGCAGCCGTTGTTTGAAGGATGCATGTTTTATGCGCATGGAGAAAATAGTGTAGTGAGTGAGCGACTTTTTGAACAGGGGATTTGTTTGCCTAGTGGGTCTAATATGACTGCGGAGCAGCAGGAGAAGGTTATTAAAAAAGTTAAAGAAGTGTTGAAAAGCACGCGTCCGCTAAAGAGCACCTAGTTTCTTAGAAAAGAAAATGCCTTTTCGATTTTATCTCGAAAAGGCATTTTTTCTATTTTTTCTTTTTGCGATAGAAGTCTTTTGGAAGAACGGCTACAGCAGTGGAACGGGTCGCGGAGTGTCATGAAACAGTAGTCATAGGTATGATCTCTTGACTCATAAAGAAATGGACATGTCTGCATGTCCGGATTTGATTGACTTGGATGAGATCCGCTACTTTCCGTTTAAAGATTTTTCAGAGACTATCTTTTTCCAAGTCATCTTGAAGGATTATGAGCAAGGCTCGATGATCCTAACCTCAAATAAATCGTATATCAAATTGGGATAGGTCTCTAAGGTTGACGGTTTAGCCCCAGTCATTCTTGGCTGTCTGCTTCTCCATTCGGTGATTTCAAATATCTAAGGTAGTTCTTATCACCTGAAAAAAACGGAATATATCCAGTTGTCCCACCTGCAAAGTAACTAAAGTGGGGAATTTTATTCCAGCTATAATGGGGAAATTTAAACCCGCATTGATAGAATTAAGAAGATAATCCAAAAAACAGTACCTTTTTCCTTGATAGCGTATTATAATCTATTTAACAAACCAATGGGGTGGTTAAATAGTGGTTAAAAAAATAAGGTTATTAAGGATTTATTACCTAAAAATATTGATTAAAGATACAATAGATACTAAGATGAGAAATAAGATACAAAAGAAAATAAATTATCATGAAAACAAATTGAAAAGCCCGTTTGCTTATTCTAACAATCTGCAGTTCAAGTAAATCTTCATCCTAATTTGTTTACATACCTGAATTTTTATGTTCTTATAAAACAAAAGCTTTTTCCACGTTGTTGGAAAAGGCTTTTGTTGATTTTCGGTATTTAAAAAATTTCAACTTTTTCTTCTTGAACACAATTCAAGATATACAGGAAACCTGCATAATGAATCCGTCAAAACAGTGATGAAATGGTTTCCTGTTGGAATTTTTTTAAAAAAGTAAGTTGCAATAATTGTTTCGCACATAGGGTCTAATCAGGAACTAGAATAAAGCTTAATAAAATCGCTTCCCAGGGAAAGAAACAATTCCGACAATTCACTACAAATGTATACAAAAGAAAATCCATGCTTGAGAACTGAAGGTTCAAAAGCGTGGATTTTCAATATTTATGCAGAAACTGGAATTGTGGTGAATTGTGTCGCTCCCTGGGAATGAAAAAGCGAGCAAAAAAAAGAGTAAAAGGTAAAAGAAAAGGAACGGGAATGGCAGCACTCGCGTCACAGATCGAATTTTTCTGCATGCGGATCTTCATCGACTTGTTGCCGATAGCTTAAGCAATAGGTACAATACGCTGTATTTGTTCTATCAAATGGCTCCGGCAACAGTTCCTGCAAAAATTTGCGGTCTAAAAACGGCGGAGCGGGTAGCGCATCATCCCAATACAGAGGGAACGAACTGTACGGGTATTGCTCCAGCCGTTCAACCATCGGCCTCTTCGTCTCGATTGGATTGCGGTGGATGTAGCTGCTGACGGTCAGAAGGCCAAGCCGGGAATCGACTTCTTTCGCAAAATAGCGTTTCTGGTAAATTTGTCCGACATGTCCGTACCGTTTCGAATAAGAGATACTGTACCGTTTATTGATCCGCTGCATAATTTTATCCAACGGATCCCGCAGCGGCTTCACCAAAAGATGATAATGATTATTCATGAAACAATAAGCCAGGACCGTAAACGGATAATCCGCATGGACATGCAAAAGCGTCCGCTTCAGCTCAAACATGTCTTCTTTCGTCTTGAAAATCGGCTGCCGGTTATTACCGCGCATAATGACGTGGTAATAGGAATTGGGATTGAACTCGCGCCGAGGCGTCATCTCAACAGCGACTGATGGGCCCGGCGTGCACTGATTTTCCATTTCAGCGCTTCGTCCACTGCTGCATACAGCCACTTAATAGAACCACCTGTGCCAAATTTTAGAACCACTACGGACAAAAAATAGAACCACATAAGACATGAGAGAACCACTCCTATATAATTGGTTTGCGGAATATTCCGTAAATTGATTGTCTAGGAGGTTTTTTATGATCAAATATCGAGAGATTCTCCGGCTGGATGCTCAGGAGGTATCCAAACGGGGAATCGCAGCCAGCTGTAAGTGTTCAAGGAGTACGATTAATGATGTGTTGGAGCAAGCAGAAAAGAAAGGGATTTCCTGGCCTCTACCAGAGGAGTTGGGAGACAGAGAGCTTCAAAAGCTTCTCTTCCCTGAGAAGCATGTGAAAGACGAAAGGCACTTACCTGACATGGACTACGTCCATAAAGAAATGGCGAAAACAGGCGTGACGCTCTCGCTCCTCTGGCACGAATACGTAATCGTCTGCCGGAACGGGAATCAGATTCCCTACAGCTACCGTCAGTTCTGCCGGGAATACACGAAGTTCGTCACCACAACCAAAGCGACCATGCGCATTAAACGAAAACCGGCTGAAACCCTTGAAGTCGATTGGGCCGGCACTTCGATGAGTGTAAGAGATCAAACAACAGGCGAAGTACATGAGGTGTCACTTTTTGCGGCCACCTTGTCCTGCAGTGGCTACTCGTATGTCGAAGGGTTCTATTCAATGAACTCGCTTCATTGGATTACCGGACATATCCATGCATTTGAATTCTTTGGAGGCGTCACACAGACGATTGTGCCCGACAATTTGAAAACGGGAGTTGAAAAGCCTTCTTATAGCGATCCCATGATCAACCGGACGTATCAAGAATTGGCGGAGCATTATCAAACCGTCGTCATCCCGGCACGCGTCAGAAAACCTAAGGACAAGCCCAGTGTCGAAGGAACCGTTGGCACCATCACCACCTGGATTATCGCTTCACTGAGAAATCAAGTGTTCTTTTCACTGCAAGAGCTGAATGAAGCCGTCCGGCTTAAGCTGGAGGAATTCAATGCAAAAGAGTTTCAAAAGAAAAAAGGAAGCCGGCTCACTGCCTTCTTGGAAGAGGAGAAGTTTGCGCTTCTCCCGCTGCCTGCTTCCCGGTACGAAATGGCTCAATGGAAGAAAGCCACTTTACAACCAGATTATCATATTGAGGAAAACAAGATGTATTATTCGGTACCGTATGAATACATCAAGCACGTAGTGGAAATCCGGGTGACCCGAACAATGGTGGAAGTGTTTTTCAACAACTTCCGAATCGCTTCCCACAAGCGATTGTTCGGTAAAGATGGGCAATCGTCGACAGAGTTTGATCATCTGCCAGCCAAGCATCAGCAGTTTCTTACGTTTACACCAGCGCATTTCATTGAATGGGGAGAGTCCGTCGGACCCTTTACGGAAAAAGCAGTCCGCACGATTCTAGCCAATGGCACCAATGAAAAGCAGTCACTCAAGCTGTGCTTAGGGCTCTCCAAACTCGTTGCCCAGTATAGCGAGCGCGAACTTGAAGCGGCTTGCGAAAAGTCACTTACTTTCTCTCCGAGAGTGAGCCTGAATACGGTTAAAACGATTCTCAAAACAGAGCGTGACATCAAAACGACGACATCGTCGCAAAAGAAACCTGTCAGCCTTTCAAAAGAGCATGGATTTGTCAGAGGGGCCGACTACTACGGGAGGAAAGATCAATGACCATTGAATCTACAATCACCAAACTAAATGAAATGCGCCTGAGCGCGATAGCCGAGACGTATTATGACCAAATGAATGATCCTCAATACCGGGAGCTGTCTTTCGAAGATCGCTTCAATTTATTGATCGACAGCGAGTACATCCGCCGGAAGAACAATAAATTGGATCGGCTGATCCGCACAGCGAATTTGCGTATGCCAGACGCTTGCATCGAAGACATCCACTACTTTGAAGACCGCAAGCTGGATCGCACGACCATCTTGCGTTTGGCCAGCTGCAATTATATCGGCGAAAAACAGAACGTCATCCTGAAAGGGGCATCTGGAAACGGAAAATCTTATTTAGCATGCGCGCTTGGCGTCAGTGCTTGCCGAAACGGCTATACGGCCAAATATATGCGTTTGCCGGAATTACTGGATGAACTGGCGCTGGCTCGATTGAATGGGACGTACCAAAAGACCATGAAAGCTTACCGAAAGGTAAACTTATTAATTTTAGACGAGTGGCTGCTTGTTTCCTTGACCGAGCATGAAGCGCGAGATGTACTGGAAATCGTCGAATCGAGATACCAGAATGCCTCCACCATATTCTGTTCGCAGTTTGAACCTAGCGGTTGGTATGAACAAATTGGGGAAGCGACGCTCGCCGATGCCATTCTCGATCGGGTTATCCATAGTTCGCATTCCGTTTTCATTGATGGCAAGATTTCCATGCGTGAAAGACTCGGGATTCAGTCATAAGAATAAGAAGCCGCCCGAGGGCGGTCTTCTTATTCTTATGACTGGTTCTCAGATGTCCGAAGTGGTTCTGGTTTTTGTCCGAGGTGGTTCTATTTTATGGCACGAGTGGTTCTCGAGCTTGTCCTTCTTCAACTGCCGCGTCCGGTACCGTGTCACAATCCAGCACATCAGCAATCGTCCGGGCCAGCCGCAAAATCTTCAGCGTTGCTCGGCTGCTCAAATTCTCCTGAAAACTGGCGGCTTCGATGCGTTCCAGTTGAGTCGCGCTGAACTGGACTTTCTCCTCAAATAACTTAACTGGCACAATGGCGTTCGTGTAATTCGCACCGTAGCGCAGCCGTTGCCGGGCTCGTGCCGTTGTTACGGTTTGCCGCAAGTCAACGGATGTCGCGGCAGTAGTTTGGTCTAAGACGCTTTGGCTTTTCATCGCTAGCACAAAATCGATGCGGTCGATGATCGGCCCCGTGATTTTCTGCATATACTTCAATCGTACTTTGTCGCCGCAGACGCAATAATTCTCCCGGGCACCGTAATAGCCGCAGGGACACGGATTCGTCGCTGCGATTAAATTGATGCTTGCAGGGAACTGGTCAGATCCTTCCACGCGATTGACCACCGCAAAACCGGATTCCAGCGGCTGCCGTAGCGTATCGATGACGCGGCGCGGGAAATGGCCCAGTTCATCGAGAAATAAAACGCCGCGATGCGCAAGCGACATTTCACCCGGTTTCGGATAGCGGCCGCCGCCGATGATCGCCCCTTCAGAAGAAGAGTGGTGCGGCGCGCGGAACGGCGGACGTTCGGACAGAGAGCGCGGCTGCTTCGCCAGCTGGTAGATGCTATAGACCTCGAGCACCTCGTCATGCGTCAAATCCGGCAAAAGCGTATGGAATGCATTCGCCAGCAGGCTTTTGCCGCAGCCCGGAGGTCCGCTCATCAATAGGTGATGGCCGCCAGCTGCCGCCAACAAAAGTGCGCGTTTTGCTTCAACATGTCCACGGATTGCTGAAAAACAGACATGAGGGATCTTCTCGGTTTCTTCGTAAACGGGTTCATTTTCAAGTAAAGACAGGTCATCATCAAAAAGGGAAGGTTTGCCTGCTAAATGGGCAAGTATCGAAGGCATGTCCGGCATGCGGATCAATTCAATATCCGCAGCTTTCGCAAAAAGGGAGATTTCAATAGGTGGAATGTAGATGCGTTTAAAGCCCAACAGAATCGCTTGGTGGATTGTCGGGATCATGCTGTGGAACGTCGTCAGCTGGCCTTTCAGTGTCAATGCGCCGATGAAACAGGTTTTATCCGGAATCTTCACAGGGTGTTTCGCCATTGCCTGCAGAACAGCCAGCAGCATCGCCGCATCATATGACGTGCCTTGTTTGCGGACATCCGCCGGCGACAAATGGATCGTGATTTTCTTCATATCGATATCTTCTTTGAGCGCATGCAGGCAATTCAAAATCCGCTCACGTGACTCCTTGATTGATGCATCCGGCAGACCGATAATAATGCACGACTCCTTATCTTCCCACACCGTCGCCTCAACTTGGATCACTTGTCCGGTAAGTCCGGACATTCCGACACTGTAAATGTAATTGCTTATGGGAATCCCTTCTTTCCTTTTGAACTGGCTTACTTTTTCATTGTAGGTGAAGTGAGAAGAATTGTCTAAATATTCTTTTGTTAAAATCGTGTTGTTCCCAGGGAACGAAAAAAGAAGATATGATATCCTATAGAAAACATAATGTGAAGTGAGGAGAAGTAATGAGGAAACTAAAAGAGAATCCGAATTTCAAACCGTGCGAACCGGTTGTGGGCGATGAAACTTTGGGCGGCTATCCATTCAGGTGGAATATCACACGAGCAGCAAGCTGGATTGAAGAAAATCTCGATCAAGTGGAACTGTCCGTTGTGCAGATCGGACCGCCGGGGCAAGGTGCAGACTCAGCGCATTTGGATGAAGACTTTATTCCGCAGGCGGATCTTTCGAAGCCGGTCATTATGGCTTGGATGCGCCCGGAGTTTTTCCGGTTGATCGACGGCAATCACCGCGTCGCAAAAGCGAGGCGACTCGGCATTAGTGGACTGCCCGCTTATTACCTGACCGAAGAGCAGCACCGTCAGTTCTTCACTTTAGCAGAAGCGGACCGTATCTACGTCGATTATTGGAATGATAAACTGAAGACGATGAAGAAAGACCGTGGAAGCTGGGGAGTCGTTGGGGAATCTAGAGTTTAAGTGGTTCGAGATTCAGAGGGTGAAAGGGGAAACTTGGGATGATGGTATGTGAAAGTTGCCATAAAGCGGAAGTCTCAATCCGGTTTGGAGAGGCGCAGATGTGCCTGGATTGCTATAACGGCGAGATGGCGGAAGAGTTGGCTGTGCAAGCGGAGAGCTACCCGGAAACGGTGTCTATCCGGGACAGCGAAGGGGAGCCCCATGTATTCTATTTGAAGAAGCGTTTGGATCCGGAAGGCATTTTCATGGAAGCAGTAGAGAAGGGAACCGGTCATTGCGCGTTTGAGATCGAGGGCGATTTGCACGGGAACCAAGGCGAGCTGCTGCTGGGATTGCTTGCGAAGATTGAGCGCGGGCTAGCCGAACGATTCATCCTGGGCGAGGAATTAGTGAGCGATCGCTTAGCAGAGACGATCGCCTATGATAAAGACCGGGAAGAGATTCCGCTCGTGGTAGTGGACGGCAAAACGTACAAGTGGGAAGAAATCGGCCAGATGCTTGCGAGGTTTGAAGGGTTTCAGCTGAAGCTGGAAATGGTCGATCCGCTGGATGAGATCCATTGGGAAGAAGACTGATGGGTGTCCTTTTTGGGAAAGAAGCAATTTCAAAGAATTCTAATCATACATAACAATTGCCTAAAATAACGCCCTTCCAGTGAACACAAGATTCACTGGAAGGGCGTTTTACTTTTTATGCAGCAACCGAGATTGGCATGAATTGTGCCTTTGCTTGAAAAAACAAAAAGCTTTTGTATTGCAGATGTATTGTAATTGTCATTACAAATAATTATAATTTAGTATAGGGAAAAGGAGGCGAGTGTCTTGTTAACGAAGACAAAAAAAGCCACTATTCAAGTGCGGATTGATGAAGATGTTAAAAGCCAAGCAGTAGAAGTTTTGAATGATCTCGGAATGGATGCAAGCACTGCCATTAACGTATTCCTGCGTCAAGTGATTGCAGAAAATGGCTTACCTTTCCAGCCGACGAAAGCTCGTTTTAATGAAGTGACATTAAAGGCGATAGAGGAATCAGATGCGCTGGTTAAAAGCGGTTTATCAAATCGCCAAAAATCAGTAGATGATCTTTTCGACGAAGTCCTTGAGGACCTGGAGTAATGCTAATTGCAAATTGGACAAGTCAGTTTAAGAAAGATTTAAAACGATTAAACAAACTCGGTAATGACTTGGAAGAATTAAAAAAAGTCATGAAGATGATTGAAGAAGAAGTTGAGCTGCCGGAAGAAATCTACCGTGCCCATAAACTGCGGCCTACAAAAGATTATAACGACTGTTGGGAGTGTCATATTGGCGGGCGCAATAGCGATTGGCTGTTAGTTTACAAATTTTACTCTTCAGAAGATTTAGTCGTATTCATTCGAACAGGAACACATGCTGATTTGTTTTGAAATGTTCAATTATTTGAAAAACAGTTCCTTTTAAAATTCACTTCCCTTGGAAAGAAACAATGCTCAAGAACGCTAACTATATATGGCAATTATTAAAAGATTCCCTTCCGGTGAACACAAAGTTCAATGGAAGGGAGTTTTCCTTTTCAAGCAGCAGCTGGGATTGTCGTAGGTTACGTAGATTCCTGGAAACAAAAATAGAACATGTTTAACAACTCATATACTGGGAATAGAGAATATACAAGCGAAAGCGCAAAAGAAATTTTAAATAATGGAGGCAGAACAATGAATCATGCAAATCAAGTGAAAGTGATGGAAAGCCGCAACACTGAGGTCATCTTTTTTAAAAGCCAGGAAGAATTCGCAAAAGCCTTAAGAGAAGGCACTGGATCAGCTGAAGAAAATGGTTTTGTAGTCGAATTGACAGAAGAATAATCAAGTGATGCAGCTCCTATAGGGAGCGCTTTTTTATTTTACGGAAAATTTACTTTAGGAAAGAACCGGTTCAAGAGAACATTAACTATACACGTCATTTTTATGAAAAAACTCCCTTCCTGTGGATGCTAGGTTCAAAGGAAGGGAGTTTGAGTTGTGCCGTTCCCTGGGACGAACTTTATAGATCACTCTCTATTCTGGCAGCTAATCCGTCCAGGTCGATCATAGTCAAATGTGAAATCACCCCATCAGGCGTACACAATGCCCAGCCGGTAAAATCATAAGAGCCGCCTTCTCTTCGCGTAGAATATTCTACTTCAGCAGTGAATTCAACCGCGCTGAATTCCTGATCTGTTTCTTCTACCGCCACTTTCTCCACATAAATAGAAACGGGATCCATCCAATAATCAAGATTATGTTGATGAAACTTGAAAACATCCGGAATCTCCCGATTGATGAACTCTACATATCCCTTTTCCGTAAAATAAGACCTGTAGGTTTCCCTGGCATATGCAAAAAATGCATCCACTTCAGGTCCGCTTTCCGTGTAGCCTGGATGGTCCACGCGTCCTTGGTTTTCTTTATCAAACTCTGCCATCATATCGTCAACTTCCTGTTTCATACGGGTCACTTCTCTGTCGGGGCCTGTAAGCTCCGATTCCACAACTTCATTCACAGCTGCTTCACAGCGGTCACTGCCGGATGCCGCTTTCGGCTCTGGCTCCTTCGGGTTGTTTGGGTTGCATGCGCTTACCATGAGACAAAGCATCATAAGTCCAGCCAGTTTCAACAAATGCCTAACTTGCTGACCCATCCTGTTTCCTCCTCCGTTACGTTCTTTCCCCGGTGTATACCCGATATAGAGAATCCATAGTGCGTGTGAAAAAAGAACAGTCTTTAGATTTCATGCAAAAGGTGGAATAATCGCGAATGTTGCCGTTTTATTATGGTGGCTGTTCTAAAATGACTATAGGTACAATTTTGAAAATTCATATTAAATTGACAATATTTTATTTTTCCGATAACGTTAAATAAATCATTGGAGTGATTTAGATTTGTAAAAAACGGAGGGGATGGAGATGGATGCAGAGGTCGGGATTATTGGATTAGGCACCATGGGCAGTATGGCTGCTTGGCAGTTGGCGAAAGAAGGGGTTTCGGTAATCGGCTTTGAACAATTTGGAATCGGCCATGACCGGTCGGCTGCAGGCGGCGAAACGCGCTTGTTCCGCACCGCTTATAAAGAAGGCGCAAAATATATTCCGTTGTTGAAGGATGCTTATCAGATGTGGAAACAGCTCGAAGCGGAATCGGGGAATTCCTTATTTCACGAAACGACCGGATTGATCATTGGCCATCCGCAGTTGGAGACGATGAAAAATGTGTTGAGAAGCATTCAAGCTTTTGACTTGGAACATGAAGTGCTTAGTCCAGACGAAGCGCAAAAGCGATTTCCCCAGCACGTAATCGGTACTGACGAAATCGTCATTGTGGATAAGAAGTCAGGCTTTTTGCGCCCACAATACGCCATTCAGTCTGCAGTTGAAATCGCAGAAAAGTTGGGTGCGAAAATTCATAGCCGTACATATGCGAAAGCGATTTTCCCAGATGGCGAAGGGGTGGTCATTCAAACGGAAGCGAAAGAATACAAAGTGAAAAAGCTGTTGATTACAGCGGGTCCTTGGACCGCCCAGTTCATTCCAGGAATTGAATCCAATCTGGAAGTTCGCCGCTTGGTAAATGCTTGGTTCTTGCCAAGAAACAAAGAGGCATTCACTGAACCCCATTTTCCAGTCTTTACGCGAGAAAGAAATGAAGATACATACTACGGGTTTCCGGCAGTGGACGGAGACATGGTGAAAATCGGTATTTTAAGTACGAAGAAACACAAGATTGAGCATGCGGGTTTATTGGATAAGAATGTCGGGGTGGAAGAGCTCGCGACGCTGCAAGCAATTCTTCGGAATGAAATGCCCGGCTTGTATAATGATCCGTCCCGGACGAGTGCTTATATGGAAGTTTACACAGATGACTACGATCCCATCGTCGGGGAAGTACCAGGGCATCCGAACGTCGTGGTGCTAACCGGATTTTCAGGGCATGGCTTTAAAATGGCGCCAACGATGGGCAAGATTGCGAAAGAGCTGCTGATGACCGGGGCATCCAATTTTGAGATTGGAGATTTTTCGCCTGAACGGTTTCCATCAGGACAGAAAGTAAAAGAAGAGTAACAGAAAGAAGGAAGAGAATTTTAAAAAGGGGAGATTTCGATTGGAGAAAAAACGGGAGATTAGGCAACCGACTTTTGCAGAATCCGTATTTGCATTTCTGCTTATGTTCTTTTTCGTCTTAGTGGGTTATTTGATAATGGGGATGCGCATTGAACTGATGATGGTGGCGGCTGCGGCTGGAGCTGGAGTCATGGCTTGGCGGCTCGGGTATACGTGGAGTGATTTGGAAGGGGCTATTTCACAGCGAATTGTCAGTGCGACGCCAGCCATCCTGATTATTTGGGTGATCGGGATCGTTATTGCCACCTTCATCTTCAGTGGTTCGATTCCGATGATGATTTATTACGGGATCCAATTGGTCAACCCGAAGTACTTGCTGATTTCCGCATTTTTAATGTGCTTGATTTTCTCGGTCGTCACGGGAACATCCTGGGGATCTGCCGGAACGGTCGGTGTGGCTTTTATGAGCATCTCGGAAGGGCTTGGCATTCCACTCCATATTACAGCGGGAGCCGTCATTTCAGGTGCGGTGTTCGGCGATAAGATGTCGCCTCTTTCTGAAACGACCAATCTAGCAGCTGCAACGGCTGGGGCCAATCTTTACGATCACATCAAGTCGATGATGTGGACGACAATCCCGGCAGGCCTCATCACGTTTGTCTTTTTCCTGATTGTCGGCAATGTAATCGGAGCGGGTGGAGGCGAATCTTCGGCGTCCAGTATTCAAATGCTCGACGGGCTCGACAGCATTTTTAATTGGAACCTCCTATTGATTCTTCCGCTCGTCATTATTTTAATCGGGGCCATACTGAAGAAACCGCCTGTACCGACGATGCTGTTGGGAGCGTTATCTGCGGTCATTCTAGGAGTGGTCTTTCAAGGATTTTCACTTCAGAACGGAACCAATGCCGCATTTAGCGGTTTTAATGTCTCGATGATTCCAGGTGCGGCAGAAGGCTCGATTTCGGATGGGGTCATGACGCTGCTGAACCGCGGCGGCATCATGTCGATGGTGAGTGTCGTCATCATCATCTACTGCGGCTATGCTTACACGGCGATCGTCAGTAAAGCAGGATTTTTGGAAACTGCACTCAATCCTCTATATAGCCGGGTGCAGAAGCGCGGTCCGCTTATGGTGACGACCTTGTTCACGGAACTTCTGATTTTATTGGTTTCCGGAACTTCCTATGCAGTCGCCATCCTCATTCCTGAAATGTTCAAGAAAGCTTTCTTGAAAGCAGGGATGCCGCCAAAAGTCTTGTCCCGCAGCATTGAAGATGTCGGTACGATGATGGCACCTTTTATCCCGTGGGGAACATCGGGGGCCTTTTACATTGCGACTCTCGGCGTTGCGCCGTTCGGATCTGGCGGTTACGCTATCTGGACGGTCTTGTCCTACACCACTCCGCTCATCGCGATCATCCTGGCATTCACAGGAGTAGGAATTTACAAGATGACGAAAGAGGAATCGAGCAAAGCGTTGGAGCTGTATAAGCGTTCGGATTCCGTGATTTCTCAACCTGCTGGGGATTCGACTGCTTGATTGTGGGTTACTGAATATCTTTATATTTTATGGGCCTCTTCTTCTCCTTTTTGCATCAAAGGAGGGGAGAGGCTTTTTTTATTCTTTGATGATTTTTATACATGGTTTTTGTATTTTACAAATAAATTGAACTTGTCATGAATAATTTCACAAAAGGAAATTATCTTCCGTTATTGGTTAATACAGGAGGAAAAGATAGAAAAGTAAGGAAAAGAATCCAGATTTTATTAGATTAATAAAATAAAATACTTCGGAAATCGTATTAATTTTCAAAATAATATGGATAATTATTCAGTATAGTTGTATTATTATAAACATTCACAACGAGAAAGGGGCAGACAAGATGAAGAAAAGGCTACATAGTTCATGGTTAATCGGATTGATTCTGGTTTTATTGTTGGCAGCTTGTTCCGGAAATGACGGAGCGAGCGAAACGGAAAGCGGAGGGGAACCTGCGGAAGGCGATAAGCAAGGCGGCACGCTTGTCTACGGACGCGGAGCGGATTCGGTTGGACTCGATCCGATCAATGTGACGGACGGCGAATCGATCCGGGTGACGCATAATGTCTTTGAAACATTGCTTGAGTATGATCAGAATTTGGAATTGCAGCCGAAGCTTGCGACGGAATACGAGTCGAGTGAAGACGGCTTGACGTGGACGTTCCAACTTCGTGAAGGCGTGAAATTCCATGACGGCACGGATTTTAATGCAGATGCAGTGGTGTTCAACTTTGAACGCTGGATGGATCCGGAAAACCCGTACCACCAGGGGGATTTTGCTTACTATCCGTTCTTGTACGGTGGGTTTAAAGGCGATGAGAATCACTTGATCGAGCACGTGAAAGCAAATGGTGATTATGAGCTGGAAATCAAATTGAAGCGCAAAACCGCTCCTTTCTTGAGTTACCTAGCGATTTCGATGTTCGGGATTGCAAGCCCGGCAGCGATTGAGAAATACGGCGAGGCCTTAAACGAAAATCCGGTTGGAACGGGGCCGTTCAAGTTTGAAAACTGGAACCGCAACGATACGATTACCTTAGCGAAAAATGAGGATTACTGGATGGAAGGCAAACCGCATTTGGATAAAGTCATTTACCGCGTCATTCCGGAAAACTCCGCGCGCTTGAATGCTTTGCAGACAGGTGAAATTGATGTGCTGGACGGGATGAATGCAGGGGATACAACGGTTGTCGAAGATGCGGACGGGTTTGAGTTGTTGAAACGTCCAAGTTTCAATATTGGTTATATGGCCTTTAATATGGAGAAAGAACCGTTTGACGATCCATTGGTTCGACAAGCGATTAATATGGCGATTGATAAAGAGGAGATCGTTGAAGCGTTCTATAGCGGACTCGCGGATACGGCGACTAGCCCGTTGCCTCCGTCCCTTTGGAGCTATGACGATTCGTTAGAGAAGTACGATTACAACGTGGAAGAAGCGAAGAAATTATTGAAAGAAGCCGGCCTTGAAAATGGCTTCAAGACGAAATTGTATACGATGAGCAACCCGCGTCCGTATTTGCCGGAGCCGATGAAGATTGCGGAAGCGATTCAAGCGGATCTAGCGGAAGTGGGTATCGAAGCGGAAATCGTGTCGATGGAATGGGCGACGTATCTGGATGATACGAGTGCCGGCAAGCACGACATGGCGCTTTACGGCTGGACAGGCGTTATGGCGGATCCGGACAACTTCCTGTACCCGAACTTGAGCAACACGAATATCAAGAAACCGGCGCAGAACATTGCGTTCTACGACAGCGAAGAGTTTACCGCGTTGATTACCGAAGCGCGCGAAACGATCGACCAGGATAAGCGGACAGAGCTTTATAAACAAGCGCAGCAACTCTTCCAGAAAGACGCGCCGTGGATGATGCTTGCCTATACGACGCCGCCGCTTGCGCAGGCGGATTACGTGGAAGGCTATGAGCCGCATCCGATGAGCAATGATTTACTGATAGATGTGTACTTGACGAACAACTAAGAGCTTGGAGTGGTTTTGTGTATCAATTGTTGAAGGAATTATGCGAACTCGTTGGGCCGAGCGGCTTCGAGCAGGACGTCCAGCGCTACATTTGGAATAAAGTCAAAGATCAAGCGGATTCAGTGGAAGTCGACGCATTAGGCAATGTCATTGCGAAACTCAATGCGACGGATGAAAGTATGCCGTCCGTTTTGCTTGCGGCGCATGCCGATGAAATCGGGTTTATCGTCAAAAAGGTGGAGGCGAACGGCACGCTTCGTTTTGAATTGCTAGGCGGATTCGACCCGCGCATCTTGCATGCGCAGTCGGTGAAGATCAAAGGTGTGGATGGATATGTAGATGGGGTGATCGGGACTTTGTCGACCCATTACATGAAATGGGACGACCCGAAACGGATTGCGAATCACAGGGAACTCTATATTGATATCGGTGCAGCGAATGCCGAAGAAGTGCTGGAAATGGGTGTGCGAGTCGGGCAGCCGATCAGCTATGGCAGTGAATTGAAGCGAGTGGGGCGCAACCGGGTAGTTGGAAAAGCGTTGGATGACCGAGCGGGTTGTGCAACGTTGATCGAATTGATTTCTTTATTGAAGGGAAATCCGGATCGTTTGCACGGAGATGTTTACTGTGTCTTTACTGTACAAGAGGAAGTGGGACTTCGGGGAGCTTCCGTCTTATCGCCGGCCTTCAAACCGGACTTTGCGCTGGCGATCGATACGACGCCGACAAGCGATACGTATGATGTGCTGATGACCGGCACACGGACGCTTGGTGCAGGTCCATGCATCAAAATTGCGGATAAGTCGTTGATCGCCCATCCGCTTGTGACGGGTTTGTTGGAGCGCGTTGCAGAGGAGAAGGCGATTCCGGTTCAAACGGAAATCTTCATGGGCATTGGCACGGATGCAGGAGCGATCCATATGACATCAACTGGCGTTTCATCCGGCGTCATTTCGATTCCGTCCCGCTATACGCATTCGCCAGTGGAGATTGTGGATTTGGATGATTTGGAAAATGGCGTGAAGCTCGCAGCGGAATTTATTTTTCATGCGGGGGAATTGGTTGGGAAGAACTTTTTGGATACGTGAGTAAATGAGAGAGCCGTTTCTGGGATCCGTTTGGGTTCTGGGGTTGGTTTTTTTGTTGTTGGTTGGGGTTGCGGGTAACTCAAGCGATTTAGAGGGAAACTCATGACGAATTCAAAGAAACTCGAGCGACTTTGAGAGCAACTCGCCACAAAAACCAATTGCCCAAAACCGGCTTTCCGCTTCGCGAAAAGCGGAAAAAGCAGTGCAGGTTGATTTGGAGGCAGTAAAGGGTGATTTCGTCAGTAAAAGGGGTGATTTCGCAAGTTAAAAGGGTGAATTCAGTATGAAAGGGGTGAATTCAGCAATTGTAAGAGGGATTCAAAGCGAAGTGAGACATACATCTCGTTTAATTTTGAGCAATCTAAGAATAAGAAGAATTAGACAAGTGCAAGAAGAAAAGCAGGTAGTGTAAGAAGAAATCAAATTAGTGTAAGAAGAAATCGGCTTAGTGCAGGAAGAAAAGAAATAGTGTCGATAGAAATTAAGTTTATGTCGAAAGAAGCTTATACACATGAATCGGAAAATTGATTTTAATCATATACTTCAATTTTCCAAGAACTAAAGATAACTATTCTTTGTAAAAATCGTTAAACAAAAAAGTCATTCCTACCGATATTTCTTATGAATAGTAGGAGGGATATTATGGAATTGGATTTTAGTCCGATGCAGCCATTCGTGGATGAATTGTTGATGAATCTTTTATTGATCGTGGGCATGCCTTTAATTGCGGCTGTCATATTAAGATACATTTTAGTGAAGTTAAAGCTGCCTATTTATTTCGCAGGCGTTTTATCATCTCTTGCATTTTTATTTTTGGCTTATAAAATTTTTATGACCATTGCGGCATAATAAAACGGTTCGGCATTTCTATTTAATAGAGATGCTGAACCGTTTTATTTATAGAAGAATTTCTGGAAAAATGTTGAGATTTTGATGACAAGCTGATTGGATGAATTTATTCAAAAAAGCGGTATTTGTGAAAATAGGGTAGAAAAATAGATTGGAAAAGCGAGCTTTTTTACGTGATCTCGTATGTATTTTCGAACACTAAAGAGAGCAGAAAATAAAATAGTTCAAATAGAAAAAATAGTTTTACAATAGTTCAAGATGACTATATACTTATCTCAGAAATAGGAAAAGATAGGAAGCGATGAGAGTTAAATTCCGTCGCTTCCTTGTATTTCCAGTGAGGGGTGAAAAATGAGAAAGAGCAGAAAAACAATAAGAAACCTCCGGGTGTGAAAGTCTGAGCGGACCATCACCCGGAGGCTGTTAGCTGGAGTATACCAACTACCTGTTAGTATACTCCTTTTTTATTGGATTGATAAAGGGTTTAATTCAAAAGGGGGAAATTTAGAGATGAGAATGAATAAAAATTATGCAATCACGCCCGACACGCTGATGATTGTGCCGCATTATAATAATGGAGATTTGCATTCGTTGGTGTGCGGGAAGGATGGTTACCTCGAGGCGGATAAAAGCCCTTATCAATTAATCGATACGAATTTTCTCTACCGGGGGACGAGCCTGCGTGGTGCGATGGAAGGTGCGCACGATATTCTTGGGAAAATCAGCATGTATCCGATCATCTTGGACTATGAAAAAGAAATTATCCTGCTTCCCTGCAAATCGCCGGCGCGGAAAGACTGCATCTGGTTTTCACTGAGCCATATCCATGCGACGGACAATTTACAGGACAAACATACATTGGTGACGCTGAGCAACGGCAGCACGATTGACATTGACATCAGCAAAGAGATTTTCGATAAAAAGATGCGGAAGGCGTATGAGCTTCAGTTCAAAATGGCTGTGAGGCGAAAGCTTGAAGAACTCGACGAATTGGCATCGGAAACACCGTATCATTTGTTCAAGATGGTGAACGGTGTGAATTACGAAGAGCGGACGATGACGAACTTGTCTTTTACGGCGAAGCTGGATTATAAAAAGCCGGCTGCGAAGAAATGAAACGGAATACCCTTTAATGTGCTTACCCTCCTCGAAATCGGGTAATAGACGACCATACAATTTTTAGGAGGGATCAGCATGAATGGAAAAACTTCAGCTCTTGCAAGCAGCCAAAAGGGTCTATTCAAGAAGCTATCCTTAAAGAAATTAGAAGATCAGGTTATCGTTATTACGGGGGCCTCAAGCGGTATCGGGCTCGTGACGGCGCGAATGGCCGCAGCTAAAGGCGCAAAAGTCGTCGTTGTTGCACGGAACGAAGAAGCGCTGAGGCAATTGACAGACGAGCTGACGGGTGAAGGGCATTCGGCAGTTTGGGTGAAGGCAGATGTCGGCAAGGAAGAAGACGTCAACCGGATTGCAGAAACGGCGATTCGGGAATTTGGGCGTTTTGATACGTGGGTCAACAATGCCGGCGTGTCAATTTTCGGAAAAGCGATGGATGTCACGATTGGCGACATGAAACGGGATTTCGATACGAATTTTTGGGGTGTCGTTTACGGTTCAAAAGCGGCCGTCAATCATTTCAAGGAACGCGGCGAACCAGGTGCCTTGATCAATATCGGGACGGTTTACGACGACCGGGACGTTGTACTGCAATCAACATATTCGGCAAGCAAGTTCGCAGTGCACGGCTTTACAGAAAATTTGCGGATGGAGCTCGAGAAGGAAAAAGCGCCGGTTTCCGTTACGCTCGTTCGTCCAGGACGGATCGATACGCTTTAAATGAACACGCACGCAGCTATCTTGAAAAGCAGCCAGCCCATATCGGCATGATGTACGCACCGGAAGCGGTAGCGGATGCCATTCTTTTTGCGGCAGCGCATCCGAAACGTGATATGTTCGTCGGTTTCCAGGCGAAGTTCGGCGCATTCGTTGGAAATGTCGCACCGCGCTTCATGGATAAATTCATGGAGCTGACAATGTTCCGCACCCAGCAATCGGAACGTCCGTCGCGATCGGTTGAAGACAACGCCTTGTACGAAGCGGGCTACGGCATGCATGAAAGAGGCACGAATACCGGCTGGGTCCGCTCGAAAAGTTTGTATGCGACAGCTGAAAAGCATCCGGTGATTGCGGCAGCGGTCCTCGCCGGGGCTGGATCGATGATTTGAAATGCGGCTTTTAAGAAGCGGTATTGAAGGGGAATCTTTGTTTATTGGTTTACAAGCAAATAAGAAATCTTAAAGTCCATTTCCGGAGAAGAGAATTCTCTGGAAATGGATTTTTTATATAAATTGGAAGGTAGGTATTATTTGGATATAATTAACAATTATTCTGAATCTAAAAAAGAAACTTACTTCTTCATTTTACTGGTAGTAATATTTAATTGATTAACTATATATACTACTTTTTATATTCTGATAAAATTATATAAATATAGAGGAGGGGTTCCGATGATCATGGAAGAAGCCTTACGGATTGGGGAGCTAGCGAAAGGGGTTTTGATTGCTGGGAAAGCTGGAGGGTCCAGAGAAATAAGGTCGATTGAAGTGATGGAAGTGCCGGAAGTGGTTTCTTGGATTAATGAAGGGATTCTGGTGATGACTGCTTTTTACTCGATCAGTGAAAATCCGGACAAGCAGGTAGAGGTGCTTCGAACATTAATTGACAAGAAAGCAGCGGGAATTGTCATCAAAATAGGGAGATTCGTGAATGAATTGCCGGAAGAAATGATTCGGCTAGCTGATGAATCTTCGTTTCCGATTATTGCTTTGCCTAAAAATGTGTCTTATATCAATGTATTAACGCCATTATATGAGCGGCTGTACGAAGAAAAGAAAACGAAAATCGACCAGTCGGTCAACCCGTTCAGTGAGTTTGATGATACTGATTTTCCTACGGTAAAGAAAGCACTTAACTTTTTAGAGAAGCTGACAGACTCACCCGTATATATCGAAGACATGGAAGGAAAGTTATTATATATATCCAATGGATTCCAGCCAGATAAATGGCGTAATTCAGTGTTATTGTTTTCTGAGCCTCGCTATGAACAGTACCCTAAAGTACTGGAACAATGGCGAATTGAATTTCAGACGAAGAAAATTATTGAATTCAAAATGGAGGGGCAGCGAAGCCGTTATATAATTCCGTTGGTTTCAAAAAACAATGTCTTTGGAACCCTCCATTTATTGCACAAGGGACAGACTGCCTTTGAGGCATTAACTTCCCATCACATCGCTCAAGTGGGCGTAAGCATGGCTGAACTGATACTGAAAGAACAGTTGAATTTTCAAAAAGATCGGATGCAGGATTTAGAAGCTTTAGAGAAGTTTACGAATGGAGAAAACAGCATCCAGCCAGATGAACGGGCGTTGGTGCTTTGCTTTAGGGGCCGGACAATGGATGCCAGCAATTACCCGGTGATGTCGCTGCTGGATTATTCCTGCCTGTGCCGGCACTGGCTTCAATTCTGCAGCAGAAAAGCGGAGAATGCCTCGACTCTCATTTTTGAAAAATATCAGCAGTATTATGCATTAATCGTCTGTAAAGAAGAACACTACCAAAAAATCATCCAGCAATGGATTGAAATTGCAGTGAAGAGCAACGAAGCATTTCCAGATAACGGCTTTCGACTTGCTATCAGCCAGCCGTTTAACCATTCAAAGAAATTTAACGGCAATCTCCGTTCAGCTGTTAAAACCATGGAAATTGGATTGAAAATCCAGCCGAAAGAACTCGTTTATTCGCAAGACAAACTAGGCGTGTACGAAATACTTTTTCAATTGAATGAGGAACCTCAAGTGAGGAATTATATTGAATCGGTTCTTGGAGAAATCAGCCAGGCCGATAATGAATTGTTTATTTCCTTGAAGACATATTTAGAGGAAAACGGAAACGTATCACGCACGGCGGAAAAACTATTTATCCATAGGCGAACGATGACCTATCGCCTCCAAAAAATTCAGGAACTGCTGATGATGGATTTAGATAATGCAGAACATCGGTTTATTTTACAGTTTTGCATCAAATTGAAAGAGTTAAATTAAAGGCGGATGACTCCGCCTTTTTGATTTGGTGAAAAAGTGAGCAATGGATAGGTGAATAGTTTTCCTAGTTATTGCATATAAATAAGTAGTTTAACTATTTATAATTTTTCAAAAGGGGTGAAATCATGTTAGGGATTATACGTGTACTAACAACAGATAATGAAGAGGTCTTGCAAGAACATGGGAAAAAAATCGAAGAAAAATCCGTCGCCAAGACGGTGACCCACTGTATCAGAAGTCAGCCGAATGGCATTTTTGACGATGCTTCTGAACGGGAAGCGATACCGAAAATAGTAGAGCTTGCGAAGGAAATGAGCAGAAAGTATAAATTGGATGCCATTACCATAAGCTGTGCTGCCGACCCGGCGTTAGAGGAAACAAGAGCCCAAATCGATTTGCCGATACTTGGAGCGGGGGTCAGCGGTGCCCATGCAGCTGCAATGGTCGGCAGTAAAGTGGGGATCGTCGGCATCACAGATGAACCGCCGAGCAGGATGAAAGAAGAGCTTGGCCAGCGGTTTTTCAAGCATCGATTTTCATCAGAATTGCGGAAAACCACTGATTTATTTAATGACGGAGCGAAAGAAGAGTTATTGCGTGTTGTAAAAAGTTTAATAGATGAAGGTGCAGATGTTATTTTATTCGCTTGTACGGGATTTTCGACCATTCGCTTAAAGGATTATTTGACTCTGCATATCAAAATCCCGGTTATCGATTTAGTTGAAGCGCAGGCTATCGCCTATCAATTGATAGGCAAGGAGGATTCTAAATGAAAAAAACCTTTGATTTGCCATTTATCTTATTTTCAATTGTGATTGCCGCTTTCGGGGCCATCATCGGGATGCAGTTGATTACTTCGCTTGGGATTACGCCGAATACTTCGATCATTGGAGCATTAATTGCGATGATGATTGCTCGAATTCCAATGCAGATGTTTTATAAATATCGTTCACTGGAAAACCAGAACTTGGTTCAGACGACCATTTCAGCAGCGACGTTCGGTGCGGCAAATAGTTTACTGATACCGATTGGACTGCCTTATGTCATGGGAATGCCGGAACTAATGGTTCCGATGCTAATCGGTGCAGGAATTGCCTTATTCATTGATGTATTCATTCTTTACAAAGTTTTCGATTCGAAATTATTCGGTTCAAATGAGCCTTGGCCGCCTGGAATCGCGACAGCCGAAGCTTTGAAAGCCGGAGATGAAGGCGGAACAAAAGCAAAGTACTTGGGTCTCGGGATTCTAGGGGGAATGATTGGTTCTCATTTCGGGATTGCGATGTCCGCTTTCGGAGTAGCTTTTATCGGAAACATTTGGGCGTTGGCGATGTTCGGCATCGGGTTATTGCTGAGAGGCTATTCTGTGCAATTATTTGGAATCGATTTGAACGAATTGTATATTCCCCATGGCATGATGATTGGCGCTGGAATTGTTGCCCTTTTGCAGTTCGTCATGACGTTGGTGCGGTCAAACAAAGAAAAAGTGAAACAGCATGTCGAAGGAGACCATGTCTATACACGTTCTGAAGCAGATGCCAAAAGAGGTTTCGGCATCGGTTTTGTGCTTTATCTTGGCGGTGCCGCTTTGGTGGCGGTCCTGGGCGGCATCGTAGCGGATATGCCGTTATGGCAAACGCTTTTGTTTGTCCTATTCGCAGCATTCGCAGCGCTTATCAGTGAAATCATCGTCGGAATTGCGGCAATGCATTCAGGCTGGTTCCCGGCCTTTGCCGTGACTTTGATCGCTTTGCTGATCGGAATGATGTTAGGCTTCCCGCCAGTGGCTTTAGCATTGTTAACAGGATTTACAGCAGCCACAGGTCCAGCATTTGCTGATTTAGGCTATGACTTTAAATCCGGTGTCATCATCCGTAAAGGTGCTGACATCGCCGCCGAGCTGCACGGCCGACGCCAGCAATTGAAAAGTTCCCTGATCGGTTTTGCCGTCGCAGTAGCAATGGTCAGCATCTTTGCCCAATCATTTTTCGAGCAGGATCTTGTGCCGCCGGTCGACCGTGTATATGCGGCAACTATTGAAGTGGGGTTGACGGGTGATGTCGGCATGCTATTGCTCCTATGGGCTATTCCAGGTGCCATCATTCAATTAATTGGTGGACCGAAAAGGCAATTGGGAATCATGTTATCAACGGGTCTATTAATTGTCAATCCGATTGCCGGTTGGGCAGTAATAATCGGAATTCTTATCCGCATTACGATTTTGAAAGTCAAAGGGCCGGAAGCGGAAAATGCGATGTATACAACAGCAGCAGGATTTATCGCTGGAGATGCTATTTACAGCTTCTTTACATCGATTTGGAAAGCAAGATAAGGGGGAGAAGAAATGGCAGCCAGAATTTTAACGATTGAAGATGCAGTAAACGCGGTGTACGGAGGATGTATCCTTGGCGGTGGAGGTGGAGGCTGGATCAAAGACGGCCTTGAAAAAGCGGAACTGATTTTTGAATCGGGCTCTCCACGCTTAGTATCAGTAGAAGAGCTGAATGATGATGATTTCATCGCGTGCGTTTCTCTTGTCGGTGCACCTTCCGCTAAAGAGCAGTTTGTGAGTGCTGAGCAAATGGTGGATACGGTGCTCCGTATGCAAAAGGAATTCCCTAAACCATTAAAAGCCTTGATGACAAATGAAAATGGTGCGGCAACAACGATTAACGGATGGCTGCAAGCTGCCATGACTGGATTGCCTTTTCTGGATGCGCCATGCAATGGGCGCGCTCATCCAACAGGTTCGATGGGATCGTTGAACTTATCGGAACTGGAAGGTTATGAATCGATCCAAACCTTTTCAGGTGGTGCCGGAGCGAAAAAAGTGGAAGGGGTCGTTACAGCTTCCCTTGATTTATCATCGAGTGCTATCCGCTCGCTATCCGTTCAAGCGGGTGGAATGGTTGGTGTATGTCGCAATCCGGTTGATGTTGCTTACATTAAAGAAAATGCCGCCATTGGCGGGATTACACAAGCTATTGAATTAGGAGCCGCATTCTTGGGAGCTCCTGAAGGGCCGGAGCGAATTGAAACGGCAGCTTCCTATTTGAAAGGACGCATCATCCATTCGGGCAAAGTAAGTAAATTTGAACTGAAAGCAATTAACGGTTTTGATGTCGGTTTTGTCCAAATTGATGATTTAGAACTGACCTTCTGGAATGAATATATGACCGTTGAAATGAATGGTGAACGCAGAGGGACTTTCCCGGATTTGATCATGACGTTTAATGCGGATACGGGAATGCCGATCGTCAGTGCAGAAATTGAAGATAATATGAATATCGCTGTAATCTCAGTGCCTAAGGAAAATTTGAAGTTAAGCTCTACAATGTTCAACTTAAAATTATTGAAAGCAATCGAACCGATCGTCGAAAAGAAAATCATCTAAGGGAGTGGAGCTCATGGCTTTAAAAGACACAATGGACGTCTTGGAACTATTGGACGATTCAAAAGCAAGTGGAAAAAATGTAGTGGAATTATTCAAAGACTTCGAATTTGCCGAAGCAACATACCAGACAGTCACAGGAGAAAAAGGGAACACAGACTTTGTGAAAATTCTTATTAAAGGAACGGAAGGTAAAGCGGGTGGGGGAAATGCTCCTACTTTTGGAGTGGTCGGGAGATTAGGCGGGCTAGGTGCAAGGCCGGCACGAATCGGTTTTGTATCAGACGGCGATGGTGCAGCAGCCGCTGTAACCACTGCTTTGAAATTGGCGAAAATGTCTGTAAGAGGCGACCGGTTACCGGGAGATGTCTATATTACAACT
Source organism: Planococcus alkaliphilus (assembly GCF_057031095.1). NCBI lineage: Bacteria > Bacillati > Bacillota > Bacilli > Caryophanales > Caryophanaceae > Planococcus > Planococcus alkaliphilus. The sequence goes on along the minus strand of NZ_CM168060.1, from coordinate 2,746,782 downwards.
CATATTTGTCCGGATGCGCCGACTCAGCCGCATGAACCTGTCGATTTCATGGGATCTCCCGTAGATATCTTAAGCATGAACAAGTACGAAGTATTGCCTGAAATGGAAGCTGTGCTTTCCATAGATACGACAAAAGGCAATAAAGTCATCAATCACCGGGGCATTGCCTTATCCCCGACTGTAAAATCGGGCTATATCCTGAAGTTCAATAATGAATTGCTGCGCATCATGGAAATGACAACCGGCGAACTGCCTGTAACTTTTGCAGTGACGATGCAGGATATAACGCCATACGGTAATGATGTCTATCATATTAATAGCATCCTTCAGCCAGCTGTCGCAACCCAGGCCCCAGTGGTCGGCCTTGCCATAACGGCAAAATCAGCGGTTCCAGGGTCAGGGACAGGGGCAACGCATGAAGTGGATATTGCTCAGGCAGTCCGTTTTGCAATTGAAACGGCAAAAGAATTTACCCAAGGCCAGATTGATTTCTATGATAGGAATGAATTTAATCATCTTGAAAGCTTATACGGTTCTATGCGCCATCTCCAAACATACGGAGAAGCTGAATCATGACACGCTCAAAAGTTGGTGTTTTGACGATTGGACAGTCACCGCGTACTGATGTAACGCCTTCTATTCAGCGTATTTTAGGTGAGGGAGTTGGCATCATCGAAGCAGGAGGATTGGACATTTTAAAGGACGATGAAATGCATTTGGTTTCCCCGGGAACTGTAGACACGATCTATATCTCTAAATTAAGAAACGGCGCATCGATTAAAATTGGGAAATCGAAACTGTTGCCTTTGCTGCAAGATGAACTGAGTCGATTAGAAGAGCAAACAGAGGTCACAATCATGCTGTGTACGGGCGATTTCCCGAGCCTTACAGCTGCTAAGCCGATTATTTATCCGGATAAAATTTTAAATGCGACCGTACAGTCTTTGATGGACAATGGTACGCTTGGACTGATTATCCCGTTGGAAGAACAACGGGGAAGCTTGCTGGAAAAATGGCATCAACCTAATATAGAACTGAAAACTGAAGTGGCTTCGCCCTATGAGGAAAGCGACATACGTGGAGCAGCTCAAAAACTGAAAGAACAGGGCGCTTCCGTCATTGTCATGGATTGCATGGGCTACAACGAATTTCATAAAGAAGAAGCGGTAAAAGGAAGCGGCTTGTCTGTCCTATTGCCGAGGACTTTAGTGGCTCGCATCGCTGCAGAATATTTAAGTTAGTAGATCCGGCGTGCCGGATCTTTTTTGGTAGGAGGAGTTAGATGCCAATAATCGCCTTGCTGAGTTTGAGCTTGTTGTGGGGTTCCACTTTCTATTTGACGAAGATGCTGCTGCCCGATTTCCATCCTGTATCAATTGTCTTTTTTAGATGTCTATTTGGCGGTCTTGCTTTGCTTCCTTTTTTCATATGGCAAAAAAGAAAAGATGAATTTAAAAGAGTTCCCCTGCTGATTTTTATTTCCCTTATCAGTGCAGGTGTTCCATGGACTTTCATGAGTATCAGTATGGGTGGACTTGATACCACCGTGAGTTCTGTGTTGAATGCTACTGGACCGATTTTTGGGATTTTGCTGAGCAGCCTGATTTTTAAAGTAAAGGTGAGCAGGCAAGAAGTTTTAAGTGTATTGATTGGCTTCGCCGGCATTGCCATTGCTTTTCTTATCGGTTCCGAAGAAGCAATCGATTTTCAAATGAGCAGTGCAATGCTCTTATTATTTTCGGTTAATATGTATGCGCTATCAGCCGTTTTGGCAGGGAAATATTTAAAGGGATACTCTGTTGTCACCATTTCCTTTGTTGCGATGGCGGTTGGAACCGTTTTTACTAGTTTTTTTATGCTTTCAATAGACCCATCAAGCTATAAAGGCCTGTTCAATTCGACAAATTTAATGCTCTTTTTCATATTAGGAGTTTTCAATTCAGGTCTCGGCAATATTCTTTTTTATTATTTAGTCAAAAATGGCGGGGCGGTTTTCGCTCTGCTGATTACTTATTTGATGCCTTTCACTACGTTGATTTTAGGCGTATTCTTGTTACATGAACCACTTGGCGGAGGAACGCTTATCGCATTGGTTTTTGTACTGGGTGGACTATATCTTTCAAAAAGGGGCAAACGAATATGACAGATTTTAATACGACAGTTAAAAAGTTGATGAGCGGTAATTTTTCATTGGACAAGAAAAGCTCAGTATTGGTGCTGGCTGACCAAAGCACGATGTCTTTAGGCATTAAATTTGCCGAGGCGTTGAAAAAAGATGAATGGAATATAGAAATTCATATTATGGAAGATCGAACGAAATCGGGTGAAGAACCTCCAGAGGAAACTGCAAATCTCATGTTGAATTTTGATGCAGTATTTTGTCTGACCAAATATTCCTTAACTCATACAGTTGCCAGAAAAACAGCGAATGCAAAAGGAATCAGCGTCATCACGATGCCAGGCATAACGGAAGATATGTTTTTAAACGGTGCGATGAGTGCCGATTACAGCAAGGTGGAAAAAGAGACGATAGATATGACGGAGAAATTAACAAAAGCTAGATCTCTGTCTATCCAGACAGGCAACGGACTGAGGCTGAAAATTGAAATGGATGGCCGCGATGGGGTGCCGAGTACCGGCGTATTTAAAGAAAAAGGCGCTTCCGGCAACCTTCCTTCAGGGGAGGCATATATTGCTCCAGTAGAAGGGAAGTCGGAAGGGGAAATTGAAATCAATGGCTCTATAGCTGGAATAGGCTTGGTGCAGGAACCTATCATACTGACCATTGACAAAGGACGTCTGATAAAAGCGACCGGTGAACAAGGAGGAAAGTTGTTGGAACTGCTGGGGGATGGCGACGGCCGTCTTCTTTGTGAACTTGGCATCGGAACGAATCATGCCGCCCGTGTCATTGGAAATATCCTCGAAGATGAAAAAGCCTATAATACGATTCATATCGCATTCGGCTCCAACCACACGTTTGGCGGAACGATTAAAACAAATGTCCATATTGATTGTGTGACTCGAAATCCTGAACTGGATTGGGAATAAGAATATTACTTCTATAATCAAAAAGAAATCCATGCCTCTGCACTAAGATTAAGCAGTCAGAGGCATGGATTTTTCCAGTTTATTTTCATTATATTTCTTAAAAGATTCTAAGAAAGAATTCTTCGTTTAATATTTTCTGAATATTTAATAAATAATATAGATTTTAATAACTTTCAACGGTAGAATGAAATTAACAACCAATCGAATCAGCAAAGGAGTGGCACTATGAAAAAGCTATTATCTCTCGTAATCGTCTTACTGTCTTTGTTTCTTGCGCTCCCAGCAGCGGCAGCGCCTCCCGATTTGCCGAAAAAGCATGCGTTTTATGATGAGATGACGTATTTAATGGAGAAGGGTGTCGTAAGCGGTTATTCAGATGGCACGGTGCGCCCGGATGTGGAAGTGACAAGGGCGCAAGCGGCTGTGATGATCGGCCGCTTGAAAGGTTTTGACGGGACGAAAGGGCCGACGCCGTTTAAAGATGTGTCGAGCGCCCATTATGCGAGCGGCTATATTGCAGAAGCGGCAGAGGCAGGCTATTTGAAAGGATACGGCGACGGGACGTTTCGTCCGAACGCCCCGATTATCCGCGGGGATATGGCCTTGATCGTTGAGCGGGTCTTTGATCTATCGTTCACGTTTAATTCTTCTTTCAAGGATGTTGGCCCGAATGCCGTCTATTCTGAAGCCATCAGCAAAATTCTCGCAGCGAACATCACCGTTGGTTATCCGGACAATACGTTCCGCCCGCGCCAAGCTGTCACGCGCGGCCAGTTCTCAGCGTTTCTCGCACGGGCACTTGAACCGAAATTTAAAAATGATGCGGTGATTCCCGATTCCTACTTGAAAGACAAGACGAAAACCTACACTTATCAAATGTCTGATGGAACGACAGCTGTCCATCGCTATCAGAATGTGCCGAACCGCGACGGACTCGTCTACGGATTTATGTGGACAGCGCAAGTCGACGGTGATTCCTACGAATACTTGGAGCTTGAAAACTATAGTATCTTTGCCTATGGCTATCCGTATTCCGAATACGACATCGCGCTCGCTTATCCGGTTCGTGTCGGCAGGACCTTTGATACCGGACTCGAAGATGAAATCATCAAAAACACCATCACCGGAGTCAATAAAACCGTAACGACCAAATATAAAACGTTTACGAATGCGACAGAAGTGATGACGCAAAGCGGCCTCAAATACTATATGGTGGAGGGCTATGCGACCGTCAAATCGGTCAATGCGCAAGGACGAGTGGAAATGGAATTGGTGAATGTACGATAAACGGGTTGAAGTTACTGCCAGCAAGAGTCCGTACCGTGTGCTTGCGCACAGTCGGACTCTTTTGTATGGTGAAAGTAGAGGAGGTGGGGAGATGTTCGGAAAGAATAATTTAGTACTCGTACTAGAGGATTATGACTTGTCTTTCAGTGTGCGATTGATGGACCGGGATGGGCTCGTTTACAGCGACAACCGCTTTATGGAAAAGCCATCGCTGTCAAAAATTCGTTCACTGGTCAGCGCACTCACCCAGATTTTCGGCAACTTCAACCGAGTCACCTACAGCAAAAACTTTCAAATGGTCTGGGACCACGAAGCGCGGCCGGACGCCTTCGGCAAATTCCTCGCTGAAATGTTCACATCCCATGAAGCAGCTGATCCCCGTTATTCGACGTGGGAGCATTTCAGCGAATTCCTGGCTGAACAGGAGAGGGAAGCGAAGGATAGCCGGCTCGGGGATTTGCCTTTTTGAGAGAGGGGATATTATAGGGATTTGGTTAACCTTAGGACAGTCAAATCAATTGAAAAGCCAAGCGGAAATCCTTTTGTTCTCTGCTTGGCTTCTTTAGAGTCTTTAATAATCGGATCAAATTGTATAAGCAATAAGATTTATTGGGCTAAATCCAGTCTGCTGAAATTAGTCTTTCTTTCTACACTGCTGGACGCGGATTTTACTCATGAACCGGAGCCAGACAATTGTGTAGAAACAATAGACAATAAAATTACTGTGATATACTAAAATTTAGGAAATCACGGAAATTTATGCTGTGATTTGAATCTGGGCATTTATAGTAAAAACGTGAATAGCCAGTCGAGTGAAAAATCGATTCCTTTAAGGGAATGGGTTTATTTTATTGGCCTGGATTTACAGATATCTACATCTATGGAAATATCAAATAGGTAGGTAAACAAGGGGGAATGCAAGATGAAAATTGCGGTATTGGGAGCAGGAAATGGCGGCTGTGCAGTAGCAGCGGATTTATCGCTAAAGGGGCATGAAGTGACATTGATCAAGACATCAAATTCGATGCACAATGAAAACTTCCAGCATTTATTGGATCACGACGGGGAAGTGCGGCTCCACGAGAAAGAGGAAATGAAGACGACTAAAATCGCGCACGTCACAAAAGAATTAGCCGATTTGTCTAGAGCTAAAATTGTAATCGTTTACATTCAAACGAATTATCACGAAGAGCTGATTGCTAAAATGTCGAAGCATTTAGTTGACGGCCAGATTGTGTTGATTAATCCGGGGTACTTGTCGACCGCTTACATGTTGAAATACAATTCCGGGAAAGCGATTACGATTGTAGAGGCGGAAAGTTCATTCCTTGATTGCCGCATTTTGGAGCCGGGGCTGATAAAAGTTGGATTCCGAAACGTGCGCAATCCGCTTGGCGTTTATCCAGCAGCGAATCTTCCGGCAGTGAAAGATGATTTGGAGGCGCTCGGATTCCCGTTCGTTTACTTGTCTTCCGTCGTAGAAGCGGCGCTTCATAATCCAAACTTAATCGTCCACACGGTCGGCGCCATCATGAGCATGCCGCGCATCGAAAAAACGAACGGCGATTACGTCATGTACCATGAAGTCTTCACGCCGAGTGTCTGGAACATTCTAGAGAAGCTGGATAGCGAAAAGATGGATGTCTTGGAAAAGCTCGGTTTTTCTCGGCTTTCGTATGTCGAAGCTTGCAAATACCGCAACACCTTGGACGATACGGAAGATGCAAAGGAAGTTTTCTTCTGGTATGCAGCGATGCCGACCCGTGCAAAAGGCCCGGTGAAAGTCGATTCCCGCTATATTACTGAAGATGTACCGGAAGGGCTTGTGATGCTCGAAGCACTCGGCAAACAACTGTCCGTTGGGACGCCGATCTGCACATCACTCATTGAAATGGCTTCAGCAGCACTCAATCGGGATATGCGGACGCAAGGACGGACGCCGACGCGTCTCGGCATTGAAAATATAGAGATGATTTTAGCCGACAGCTTTGTTCAAAAAGAAGTTGAAACGGTTTAAGGCATAATGCGCGCATCGGAGATTTTCTCTGATGCGTTTTTTAAATGGAGTGAACGGGAAAGGAGTAAATAAAGATTGAAGGAGGCGTTCACTATGGCTGAAAACGGAGAATCAGGAATTGATAAATTTGCGAAGAAAGCGAAGCAAATGGTTCAAGGCGATAAAGATCCGGATGCGCTGACGGATAAGAATTTCCAGAACGCGCCAGATGAAGGCTCTGAAGATGTTCCAACAGAAGATAAAATCATCAAAGACCACCGTACTGGTGAAAAGACTTTCGTGAAGAATGAAACAAAACGATAGGCTCTACAGAATAATAATTGACAGGCATGGACCGATTCGCGTTCATGCTTTTCTCTTGCCCAAAATGTTGCAAGCAAAAGATGTGCTTGACGGAAATTGATTCCATTGATAATATTTTAATAATTAAAAATTTTCATTTAATATAGTAATTTCGTCTTTGGTTTTAGTGTTTTTTCAAGGAATTAAGTAACGGGTTCTGAAATAATTTTAGTATTTATCTTAAGGGATGGATTTGCCGTGCTGTCTTCAGTACGTGGAGGAAATGCATAGAGACAAAGGGGGAAATGACAAATGAAGAAAAGGTCGTTAATCAGTTTAGTTTTGATGGGGACGCTTTCGCTTGCACTGGCTGCTTGCGGAGAAGAGGAGACGGCGGGCGGAAGTTCAGGGGATTCCGGCGGCGAGAAAGAAAAACTGCGCCTCGTAACAGACGGGGCTTATGCACCGATGGAATACCTGGACGGCGGTGAAGTCACAGGCTTCGGCGTTGATTTTGCGGAAGCGGTCGTTGAAGAAGCCGGCTACGAAGCGGATATCGAAGTCATCGGCTGGGAGCCGATCTTTGTTGAGATTGAAGGGAAAACGGCCGATCTTGCGGTATCGTCCATCACAATCAACGATGAGCGGAAAGAGACATATGATTTCTCCGTCCCTTATTATTTGTCGACGAATATGATCATGGTTCCGGAAGACAGTGATGTAGAGAGCGGCGAAGATTTGAAAGGAAAGAAAATCGCGGTATTGAACGGCTCAACAGGGCAGGAAGCGGCTGAAACGATTGCCGGTGAAAACAGCACCGACGTCTTGAAATTTGCCGATAATAACTTGGCGATCCAAGAACTTCTGGCAGGCGGAGCGGATGCGGTTATTGCGGATAATACCGTAGTTGAATACTATACGCAGATGAATCCGGAGCAGAACTTGAAAGTCGTGACGGATGAAGATTTTGCAGATGAATTCTACGGCATTCTTTTCCCGAAAGGAAGCGAGCTGAAAGCTGATTTTGACGAGGCGATCAAAGCCATTATCGATAACGGCACCTATACGGAAATCTACCAGGAATGGTTCGGCACCGAACCGGATCTTGAAACCTTAAAAGCGCAGCAATAATAAAACAGCTTGAATTGCGCAACTCCGATTCTAGGTGTTGCGCAATTTTTGTCAGGAGAATCCGGTTCTTCCGCTACACGCAAGCGGAATAAAGAAAGAGAGGGCAATTTATGGATTTTCGGATGGATTTGATCATCGACTACATGCCTTTTTTCCTGAAAGGCGCATTATATACCATCGGCGTTTCGCTCGTCGGGATCTTGCTTGGCACCATTCTTGGGTTACTGATCGGCATGGGGAAAATCATGCGCAACAAATTGCTGGCGCTGCCTTTTATTCTCTACATCACCTTTTTTAGGGGAACGCCTTTATTTGTCCAAATTCTATTGATCCACTTCGGATTGATTCCGCTAGTCATCGGACAGACCAATGCGATAGTAGCTGGGATTGTGGCGCTGACATTGAATGCCGCAGCGTATATTGCCGAAATTTTCCGGGCCGGCATCCAGTCAATCGACCGGGGGCAAATGGAAGCCGCGCGTTCACTTGGACAAACCCATGCCCAGGCGATGCGCTACGTCATCTTGCCGCAAGCGTTCAAGCGGATGGTACCGCCGCTTGGCAATGAATTCATCGTGCTATTGAAGGATTCTTCGCTGCTCGCCGTCATCACCGTGCCGGAATTGATGTACTGGGGACGTGCATTTCAAGGGCAATATTATAAAATTTGGGAGCCTTACTTGACGGCAGCGCTCATTTACCTCATCTTGACGCTGTCGATGAGCTATCTATTGGGCCGTTTAGAAAAGAGGTTGGCTACAGAATGATCAAAGTCGTAAATTTAAAGAAAACCTTCGGGGACAATGAAGTCTTGAAAGACATTTCTGTGGATATCCAGCCGAAAGAAGTGGTCGTCGTCATCGGCCCTTCAGGTTCCGGGAAGTCGACTTTCCTCCGCTGCATCAATTTGCTTGAGAGCATTACGGACGGACACGTCTACATTGAAGGCGTCGACATCACCGATAAAAAGACCAATATCAATAAAATCCGGACTGACGTCGGCATGGTGTTCCAGCAATTCAACCTGTTTCCGCACCGTACGGTTTTGGAGAATATCACCATGTCGCCGATGAAGGTGAAAAAGGAAAGCCCGAAAGTAGCAAAGGAGAAAGCCTTGGTTTTATTGAAGAAAGTCGGGCTTGTCGAAAAAGCCAATGCCTATCCGGATTCACTGTCCGGTGGCCAAAAGCAGCGCGTCGCGATTGCCCGGGCACTCGCGCTCGAACCGCGAATCATGCTGTTTGATGAACCGACGTCAGCGCTCGATCCGGAAATGGTCGGGGAAGTGCTGGAAGTTATGAAGCAACTTGCGCTTGAGGGCATGACGATGATCGTCGTCACGCATGAAATGGGCTTTGCCCGGGAAGTGGGCGACCGCGTCTTGTTCATGGACGGCGGCTATATTGTTGAAGAGAATGTGCCGTCCGAATTATTTGCCCGGCCGCAGCATGCGCGGACGAAATCGTTTTTGAGTAAAGTGCTTTAAGTGTAAGGAAGCTCTTGGAAAAATCCAGGAGCTTTTGTTCGTTGAACTGAAGAAAAAGTTTAGCGGCAGCAGAGGATGGGAACGATAATAGAGGATAGATAGTTTTAGACTGGTTTGGTAAGCCGCTAATTCTTCCGATACTTATAGATTAAAGGAGCTGGAATAGATGAGCATGCAGCATATTGTTGCTTCTGATTTAGTGCGCGACGAATACGGAAATTACTACGAAGTGGTCGGCACGCATCTTGAAGGGGACACCTTAAAAGCACTTGAAGTGTCCAATCTATATTTTGAAAAATCATTCCAAGTTCAAATGAACGATGCCTATAAGGACAAGCCGGTTGGGGTTTTAGTCCAAGAGCATATGAATGCCTACATCGAAGCGATTGAAAAGAATAACCGTCCGATTTACGGAATCCGTGATTTGATGGTCAATAAGATCAAAGTCTATGCAGTCGATGTGACAAAACCACATCCGAAACGCAACGTCACAGTTGAATGAAATCGAGCCGCCTTCCTTTTATGGGAAGGCGGTTTTTATTGGTTAAAGGCAGTGGAAGTTATTTTGCCAATGTATTTAGTTCGGGTTTTTGCAATTTCACGTTTAAGGGGAAGATGAACGGGAAAAGGTACATAAATCAAAATAGCATATGGAAAATATAAACTATTAGGAAGAAGGGTTTCTATTTGGGCTTAAATCCTATTGTATTAGTTATTGTCATTTTCATGATCAGTATCGTCTATGTGACTTTGTCGACGGTCCGCATGATATTGATGATGAAAGGCTATCGGTATTTAGCAGCTGGATTATCTGTTATCGAGGTCATTATTAATATTCTCGGCCTCGGATTGGTGCTGGAAAACATTTCGCAAATTCAAAACTTGATTTCGTATGCAGTCGGTTTCGGGGCTGGGGTTGTGGTCGGTTCCATTATCGAAGACAAATTGACCTTAGGTTATGTAACGGCTACAGTAGTTTCACCGGATAATTCCGATCACTTGGCGAAGCAATTGCGTGAACAGGGATACGGGGTTACGGATTGGGAAACGAATGGGCATGAAGGTCCGCGCCGTTCCTTGCAGATATTGACTCCGAAAAAGCGAGAGCTGAAATTATACCAGTCGATTAAAGAATTGGAACCGCAAGCGTTTGTTGTAGCGAATGATTCCAAAACGATTCATGGCGGTTTCTGGATCCGCACGGTCCGCCGCGGTAGATTGTTTAATTAAAAAAACATTCTCGGTTTTAAATCGAGAATGTTTTTTTGCGTTCTCTAGTGAATAATTGCTTTTGCGATTTATACTGTCCTGAGCAGAAATAAAAAAATTTTCGGTTCAAAACATTGTCGTATCAATAGAACTATCTAAATTAAATAAAATATTCAGAAAAATTTAAAAATAGTGCTTGCATTACAATTATTTCTTTGATAAGGTAATTCTTGTAAGGATGACAGGTCAATATGTCCCATAAAAAATAAATAAAATAGTTCAAAAGAGAGGTGAGTGGGTGAAAAGGTTCACGACTATGGTGTTGGTTTTAGGTTTAGCACTATTTTCTCTAACTGCCTATGGAAACTCAGACAGTGGGTTGAAACTGAAGAACTGGTACGACCAGGCATTTGGTTTTGCGGTTGATGAGGTAGTAGGCGACTATTTCGCTGGAGTGATCCAACTGAAGAAAGCCGTCAGCAAAGATAAAAAAGAGCAGGCGGTGTTAGCGGAGGATGAATTGACCAGTTTCTCGAATTTATTATCTGAAAATTCAGGTAAAGGAGTAGAGAACTACCAAAAGCGCTATATCGACATAGCCAATGCCACAGAGCAGCGGCTCAAACAGCAAGACTTTTCCGAAGTGGAAAACGAACAAAAGAAATCAATGGAAGCGGAACTGGAATCTGAGATCGATGAGATTTTAGAAGATGCACTGCGATAATCGGTTTTAATGAAATCCTATATAAATTTTTATTAAGACAAAAAACTAAAATCAAAGGGGAGAAATGAAAATGAAAAAAATCAAACTAAACACAGTAAAAAGCAAAATGGTAGCAGGAGTTGCAGCAGTCACGTTGTTCTCAGGAGTCGGATTTGTAGCGGCGAATACGGATGCTGGCGGGGCTTTGCAGGGTTGGTATAATAAAGCGTTTGGAACAGCTTCTACAGAAATGTTAGCTGAGACAGCGAAGTATGGGGTTGTAGAACAAGGGAAGTTTGCAGCTCATTCAATAGCAGAAACAGCGGACGCTGTTAACTCTATCACTGCTACAAAAAATGAAGAGAAAAAAGCTAAGACAGAAAGCATCCACGCAGCTAAACAAAGTTATATTGATTCTGTGAGTACAAGAGAAGCTGAAATTGCAGCTTATATGGATGATCAATTCGATTTATTATCTGAAAAAAGTATTGATACTTTTAACTTCACTAGTAATAAAGCATATAATTTGGCTGAATTTGGATTAACGGTAGCCGCCAACTCTACTGGAGGCTTAGCGCTCAAAGCATTGGAAAAAGATTTGAATGCTGAAAAAGCAAAAGCGGTTTCCGAATTAGACAAACGGATCGTAGATGCTAAAACGACTTTACTCGCACAACTAAAAGGTGAAAAAGATGCAACAACTGTTGAAATTAAATTGGCCATTGATGAAAAGATCGAGCAGTTGAAAGCAGACATTACAGCTAAGAAAAAAGAACTAGTAGAGGCTCACCAGTTGAAGCTAGTAACTAAAGCAAATGAAATCGAAGCAGCAGCAAAAGCAGAACTTGATGCACAAATTATGCTATCTATCAACAAATAATCTATATCCACAAACTCATTAGGGCCTCATAGCGGGGTCCTAATATTTTAGTAGGAGGGGCGAAATGTTAAATAGAAAAGACACCTACCGAAAAAAGAAAAAGACGGCTTTTGCTAAAGTATTGATTGCGATGATGACCGTGCTGGTGATCATGGGAGGAACTTTAACGGTTTCATTTGCCAATGAAGATTTGAATGCAGTGTTGACGAAATGGTTTGATGACAAACGAGAGAACGCAATTGTTCATATAAAAGAAGCAGTTTCGAGCGAGAAAGAGATTCAAAAAGAACGCTTGAAAGCGGCTTTAAAAGAAGAGATGGATGCTGCGGAAGGCGAAATGAATCAATTCACAGCGGCTGAGAAAGAACGCCGTGTCCAAAATATCCGCAATTACGCCGATCAACTGATTCAAGGAATCGATATTGACAATTCTGCGAAGGAACAAGAATTGAAGCGCCAATTGGATTCCATTTACGCTGAGGCACAAAAAGCGATGCAGACGGCAAATGCTAACTGGAAAAGCAGCATCGTCCCTGTAGAAAAAGCGGAACCGGAAAAGCCGAAAGAAGAGGAAGCGAAGCCCGAAGAGCCAAAAGCAGAAACTCCGGCACCTGAAGCGGAAGCACCACCTGCGCCTGCTCCGACGCCAACGGCTCCTCCGGCCGAACAGCCAGCAGCGCCAGAAAGTGAAACACCAGTTGAGCAACCGGCAGGTGATGGTGAATGACAGGAACGACCTTAGTCGAACAACCTTCAAAAGTGAAAACAAAAAAGAAAAGCGAAGTGTTCGGCTGGATCCGCTTCGGGCTTTTGCTGATCAGCATCTATGTTTTCTTTAATTACGTGATCGGCTTATCGATCATCAGCGGTGATTCGATGAATCCGACATTTGAAACAAATGACGTCATTCTCTCGAGCAAGGTGTTTAACGAATACCAGCTTGATGATGTGGTGATCTTCAACAACGAATACGGCTTTTCAGTCGTAAAGCGCGTGATCGGAGTTCCAGGAGATACGGTAGCGATTCAAAACGGCCAAGTTCTTTTGAATGGCAGCGTACTGGAAGAGGCTTATACAACGGGAACGCCAGATGACATGGCTGCGGTGGAAGTGACGGAAAATGCCTACTTCGTGATGGGGGATAACCGCACACCGGGCGAAAGCCTTGATAGTCGAAGTGCAGAAGTCGGCCTGGTGCCAGCGGATATGGTTGAAGGAAAAGTGCTCATATCGTTAATGCCTTTCCAGCTTTCAGTTAAATAGAAGGAACCCGATGGACTGCCGAATTGGCGGTCCATTTTTTATGGGTTGTACTTGAATTGTGTCGAGTTCTTCCTGAATTGTGTCAGACTATACATGAATTGTGACGTCTTCTTCATGAGTTATACCGATTTCTTCTTGAATTGTGTCAGTTTTCACCGACTTTCGTTGATTTTTGGTTTCTTTTTTATACTAATTCCATTTCTATCGACATTAATTCTACCCTTATCGACACTAACTTCATCTTTATCGACACTATTCCACTTTCTTCTTACATTAAGCCACTCCAACTAGTTCGAATAAGGATTAGGCTATATAAATAAAGAACTTCCTTACTGCCTATTCAGCGATTCCTTATTTTATTCCTTCGCTAGCCTTTAGAATTATTCAAAACCTTGCTATTTTATGACAATATTCATAAAATATAGGGAGAAGTTGTAAATGACAAGGGGGTGCGAAGATTGAAGCTAAATGTAGAACAACGCAGGATTGTAGAACTTGAACCGTCTGGGCCGATGCTTGTAAAAGGGGTGGCAGGGTCTGGGAAAACCACGGTTGCAATCCGCCGGATCAATTTTTTAAAAGAACATTATTGCCATGAATCTGATGATAAGATTTTGATGGTTACTTATAATAAAACTTTGCTCAATTACATACGTCATCAATATGCCCGTATGGCTGATTCTGATGATGTTTCAGGTATGCAGCTTTTCGCTTCGGACGCAGAAGTGGACATTTCAACAATTGATAGTTTGATGTACAAAGAATTTATGCGCTTTCAAAATCGGACGGGTAAAAAAATAGAGATGGCGGCACCGGATCAAATGCATAAGACGATGGTTCAAGCCGTACACTTGGCAAAGAAATCCTATCCAGATGTGAAGCTGTTGTCACCGAAAAACAGCAAGTTTTTATTGGAAGAAGAAGAATGGATTCAAGCTTGTTCCATCAAGGAACTGGAGACGTATCAATCAGCTGACCGGATTGGACGAGCTTCTGGCGATGGAAGCACTCCGCAAAAGCTGTTAAAGAATTCGAAGCTTCGAGAAGCTATATTTGAAGTGTGCACGTTATATAAAAATCTATTAGAAAAAGACAATTTAATCAGCTACAAACAGATGAATCTATTGGCATTAGAAGAAATTCGGCGCGGACAAACAGGCAAGTACACGCATATCCTCATTGATGAAAGCCAAGACTTGACGCGTGTCCAACTGGAATTTCTGAAGGAGCTGTATAAGGAAAAGGAATATTCTTCACTGATGTTTGTGGCGGATAATACGCAGAGTATCTACACGCAATCATGGCTTGGAAAAGGTAGGCCTTATACGACCATCGGTTATGATATGAGCGGAAAATCGCGGACGTTAAGTAAGAACTACCGGACCACAACGGAAATTTCGACCGCTGCTTTTCATTTAATCGAAGCGGATGAACATATCCGATCGAATGTCGATTTCGTCAAGCCGGCTTTGATTGATCGGCATGGCCATCCACCGATTTACCGTTTTTTCCTTACCCCGGATCAACAATTGCAGTTTTTAATAAATGAAATCAATATCTTGAAGAATGATTATGCGTTATCGGAAATTTGCATTGTGGCAAAAGGGAATCGCTATATCGAAAATGTCGCAATCGGTTTGGAGCGAGCTGGCATTCCAAATACGGTTCTTCAACGCAGCGAGCCAGATTTCGAAAGCGATAACGTCAAACTTGTCACAATGCATTCGATCAAAGGGCTTGAGTTCAAAGTCATTTTCTTAATTGATTTGAACAGTGGATTGATCCCGATGGAAGTATACGCGGATGAAGAGGATCAAAAAACGGTGGATTCGGATGAACGGAAGCTGATGTACGTCGGCATGACGCGTGCAAATGAATTGCTGTATATGTCCTCGGTTAAAAAGCCCTCGAAATTTATCAAGGAGATTGACCGAAAGCACTTGCGGATGAAAAAAGACGCTGCTCTTCGGCCATTTGAATCGATTAGCATAGCAGAATATCAATTAACAAATCAGTTAGTGGATCTCCATTCCAAAGAAGAAGTCATCAGACAATGGCTGATCCGTGAATTGAAAGACACTTATGGCTATCCATTGGAGTTACTGGAACTGGAGTTTCCAGTACAACAGTTCTCGAAAAAAGGCTATTGTGATATTGCTGTATTGGTTTATTCCGACGGGGAAGCAAATCCCTACATCATTGCAGAAGTGAAGCGTTTCGGCAGTGGAATCGATGAAGCGCTGAACCAATTAAAATCCTATCTTGAAGCTGATGGAAGAGCGTTTTACGGCATTGCCACAGATGGCCTCGAACTTAAAATCATCGACCGAAATGGTGAAGAAGTTCAAGACTTGCCGAAGTGCCGCGCACAGTTCTTACCGGAAACGAAGAATAAACAACAGTATTTGAATCTAAAGAATAATCGTCAATACGACTATGCTGTGGACCATGACGAAGCAGATCAAATCGAAGTGAAAGAATCAGGGCAGGACGTCCTCATGCAAGTGCACGAGAAAGTGAAAGTGCCTTTACTCGGCAACGTGGCTGCCGGTATACCGATTCTTGCAGCCGAATCCTTCGAGGCCGAAATCTATTTGCCGCGTGATTGGGTGGTTTCGCCGAATGAAACCTTTGCTCTTACAGTCACAGGCGACAGCATGACCGGTGCAGGCATCGAAAAAGGCGATCAAGTCATCGTCCATCAGCAAATGACAGCATCCAGCGGTGACATCGTCATCGCCGTCATTGATCAAGAAGCCACCATGAAAAAATACATGCCGATGGGGAGCAATATCCTTTTAATGTCTGAGAATCCTGCGTACGAACCCATTATGATGCGCAGCGAAGATGTCCATATTAACGGTCGGGTGATTGGGGTCTTAAAGAAGTAGACGAGAGGCGGACTGTGAAAAGGCAGTCCGTCTTTTTGTTGTTTGGGGGAGTTCTTCTTAAATTGTGTCGGGCTCTACATTAATTGTGACGAGTTCTTCTTGAATTGTGTCGGCTTCTACATGAGTTATGCCGGATTCTACTTGAATTGTGTCAGTTCTCTCCAGCATTTGCTTCCTTTCACCAAAACAAAAAATCTTCCAATTCATTCGAATAATTGGTTTAATCCAATGAGATATTTATATAATAGAAGAAGATTGACGATTTTATTAGCCAAAGGGGATAGCAGCATGGAAAAAACAGCTTTTGAAATAGAAGATACGACGATATATGAGATCCAGCAGGCGTTTGAAAACGGCCAGCTGACATCGGTGGAACTCGTGCAGGCCTACCTGGACCGCATCGAACAATTCGACAAGAACGGCCCGAAGATCAATTCGGTTTTATCGATCAATCCGGACGCGCTTAAAATTGCAGCGGAATTGGATGAAATGCGCGGACAGGATGGGCAAGGGCCGCTTTATGGCATTCCGGTCTTATTGAAAGACAATATTGACACAGTCGACGACATGCCGACGACGGCTGGAACCGTAGCGCTTAAAGAAAACTTTGCGCGGAAAGATGCATTTGTTGCGGCGCAGCTTCGAAATGCCGGCGCAATTATTCTGGGGAAAGTGAATATGAGCGAATGGGCGTATTTCATGACGAATGATGTGCCGAGCGGCTTCAGCAATCTCGGCGGCCAAGTGTTGAATCCTTACGGCATTGATGTGTTTGAAGCGGGGAGTGTCGGCGGTTCGAGTTCAGGGACCGGGGCGAGCATTGCTTCGAATTTCGCGGTGGTCGGCATCGGGACGGAAACTTCGGGTTCGATTTTAAGTCCGTCTAGCGCCAATTCACTTGTCGGCATCAAACCGACTGTGGGATTGATCAGCCGAACAGGCATTATCCCGATTGCCGAAAGCCAGGATACTGCAGGACCGATGGCGCGCACAGTCGCAGATGCGGCGATTACGCTTGGTGTTTTAACAGGCGTTGACGAAGAAGATCCAGCGACAGCCCAAAATGAAACCCATGCGCTATCAGATTACACACCGCATTTAAAAGTGGACGGCCTGAATGGAGCGCGGATCGGTGTCGACCGGGCATTCCTGAGCGAAATTGGAAAAGAAGAGCGGGACTTGATGGAGCGCGTGATTATCGAAGTGGTGGAACTCGGGGCAACCGTTGTAGATGTAGAGATTCCGCAGTCCGACGCAAGATCCGAAGTGCTTTGGTACGAGTTCAAGCGGGGAGTCAACGACTACTTGAGCAAAGTCTCAAGCGATGTTCCCGTTAAATCTTTGGAAGACGTCATTGCGTTCAACAAAGAAAATCCGGAAGAGCGGATGAAGTTCGGCCAAGTGGAACTCGAAAAAGCACAAGCGCTGAGCGACGATCCAAAAGATCCGACTTACGTTTTCCACCGCGAAACGGACATCCGGATTTCCCGCAGCGAAGGCATCGATGCCGTAATGGACGAACACCGTCTGGATGCTTTGCTGTTTCAAAATAACAACGGTGCGGCACTCCCGGCAAAAGCGGGCTATCCGTCCATTACAGTCCCCGCTGGATACATCAGCACCGGTTTGCCGGTTGGCGTGACGTTCTCAGCGAAAGCGTACAGCGAACCGAGATTGATTGAACTTGCCTATTCCTATGAGCAGGCAACGAAAAAGCGCCAAGCGCCGATATTCGAATAAAACACAAAAACAGCCGCTAGTGGAGAATGATTCCACTAGCGGCTGTTTCATATTAACGTACGTTCATCTCGTTTGGATGAGAACCTTTGCGACGGTTTTTATTCAACGCATGGATCTGTTCCATTTCATCAGAAGACAATTCAAAATCAAAGACTTGGAAGTTTTCTTCGATGCGTGAAGGCGTCACGGATTTTGGAATAACGATTGTTTGGTTCTGCAAGTGCCAGCGCAATACGATTTGAGCCGGCGATTTTTGGTGAGCTTCTGCAATTTTCTTGACGGTTTCGTCTTGCAGCACTTCGCCGCCTTGGTCAAGCGGGCTCCACGCTTCTACAAAAATATCGTGTTTTGCACAGAATTCTTTCAATTCCGTTTGAGCCAAGTACGGATGGCATTCCACTTGGTTCAAGACTGGCGTCACTTCACATTCAGAAAGCAAGCGCTCCAAATGTTCGATTTCAAAGTTGCAGACGCCGATCGCTTTCACGCGTCCGTCGTGGTACAGCTTTTCCAAAGCTTTGTATGTATCCACGTAGTCGTCAAATTGCGGAGTCGGCCAATGGATCAAATACAAATCCACATAATCCAATCCTAAACGTTCCAAACTTTCATCAAATGCACGCAACGTATTTTCATAGCCTTGGTCGCTGTTCCAGACTTTTGTCGTGATGAACAATTCTTCACGCGGAAGGCCAGCATCTTTGATTGCTTTGCCGACACCTTTTTCGTTTTGGTAAATCATTGCTGTATCGATCGAGCGGTAACCTGCTTTTAATGCATTTGCTACTGCTGCAGTTGCTTCATCGTCAGGAACCTGCCACACACCGAAGCCAAGCTGCGGCATTTTCAAGCCGTTGTTTAACGTTACGTAATCCATTATCCATTACCCCTTTTCAAAATAAATTCAAGCGCTTCATTTGATACCCTTTTAGTTTAAATAATAATCCTTCAAAACGCATTTACTTTGACTCACGAAGGAATAACTTTGTGAATACGCACGGTAGTTTTAAAAATACGCCCAGTAGTTGAAGAAATACGCAAGGTAAAGTTGAAAATACGCCCCATAACGCAAAAGTATCAAAAAATGCACTTGCTCCAGCCGTTTAAAGGCAGAGCAAGTGCATTTTTTATTTTGCAGCTTTGTAATTGTTGTACCAAGGCATCACGCCGCGGTCCATGTAAATATGGAAGAACCATTCTCCGGCAGCAAGCACCAGTGCGGATACGAGAGCAGGTGCCACCATTTCGGCCATGGTGCCGCTGATCAATTGGCCAACGTACCAGATTACGAGAAAGGCTAGAACAAAATCGCAGACGGTCGCAATCGTATTGCGCGTCGACTGGTCATCCGCTTTGCCGGCATTTAGGAAAATCAGCAAATCGCCCATCAAGTAGGCAATCGCGGTCAGTCCCAAACTGATAATCAAGGTGTCGACAAAGGATACATCGAAGATCCACGTCAATACGATCAGTAAAACAGCAGTAATCATCACGAATTTAATGAAGAACGCAATCACATGATTCATTTTCCACTCTCCTTTGAAAAAGTTTTACTTAGAGAAACTGTACCCGATTTTTCAGGAATATAAGCAATCTCTCACATAAAGCGATTCCAAAAAGAGCTCATTTCTTATTCCGATAGAGATACATGGTCAGTGGTGCAAAAATTGCAACAAATAGCAACGAGACAATCAACACCCACATCACTTGTTCGAATGTTGCCGTGCCGTGCATGAATCCGCGGACGGCCGTAGCCAGAATGGAAATAGGATTGATTTCTACAAATCCTTGAAGCCATGAAGGCAAAGTGCTCGGATCCACAAAAACATTGCTGACGAAAGTCAGTGGCATCATGACCAAGAAACTGAGCATCATTAAAGATTTCTCCGAACGGACGATTAATCCTAAAGTTGTCCAAATCCAAGAAAGGCTGAATGAAAAGATTAAGATCATCCCAATGGCCATCAGTACACCAGAAAGTCCGCCTTCCGGACGGAAGCCAAGCGCGAGTCCCAGTCCAATCATGATGAAAGAAGCCATGGAATAGCGGATGACGTCGACCAAAAGAGCGCCGATCAATGCGGACGGCAGCCAGATTGGCAAGGTCCGGAAACGGTCGAAAATGCCTTTGCGGATATCATTATTCAAATCGATCCCCGTATACATCGTAATCTGTGCAACGGTCATGACCAAAATTCCGGGCAGCAGGAACTGGAGATAATCCGCAGTCGATCCGGCAATCGCACCGCCGAACAAATAAGTGAACATTAATAAAAAGATGATCGGGAAAAGCGTCACATCGAACATTTGCTCAGGGACATGGCGGATGCGCAATAAGGCGCGGGTGGCAAATACCATAGTTGACGAAACCGCGCTCGGGCGCTTCGGCCGGCTAGTGGAAGAAATCGCGTCTTGCAAACGCTCATCTACCGTAATTTGCTTACGAAGTTCCGTGGAGTCAATCATATGTTTTCCTCCTCGTTAAACGTTTTCTGTTTCTGCGGCTTGTCCAGTAAGAGTCAAAAAGACTTCGTCTAGGCTTGGGCGTCCGAGTGAAAAGTCACTGATGGCAATCCGTTCTTGTGTGATGGCACCTAAAGCCTCTGCAACTAATGAAGGGTCGCTTACTTGAGCTGTCAGCGTTGTTGGGTCGGTCCCGATATGGATGCCAACTGAAAGTTTTTGCTTCAGCAATTCGATTGTACGGTCACGGTCTTCGGCGTTTACCAATTGGACCGTAAGCGTTCCGGTGTCGACAGATGCTTTCAATTCACTGCTCGTGCCTTCTGCGATGATTTTCCCTTGGTTGATTACGGCGATGCGGTCTGCGAGTTGATCAGCTTCCTCTAAATATTGCGTTGTCAAAAGGACAGTCGTTCCTGTAGAAACGAGTGTACGCACGATATCCCAAACTTGGTTGCGGCTCCGCGGATCCAGTCCCGCGGTAGGTTCATCCAAAAATAGCAGATCCGGCGTGACCACTAGGCTTGCGGCAATATCGATGCGTCTTCGCATCCCTCCCGAATAATTCTTCACTTGGCGTTTGGCCGCATCTTCTAAGCCGAAAGCGGTGAGCAATTCTTTTGCGCGTGTTTTGGCTTCTTTTCGTCCATAGCCCATTAAGCCAGCCATCATCACTAAATTCTCGAGGCCAGTCAAATCTTCATCTAAAGAAGCATATTGTCCAGTCAACGAGATGCGGCTTCGAATACGGTCTCCTTCAGTTGCGAGGTCGTATCCGAAGATCCGTGCAGTTCCGGCATCAGGCTTTGACAATGTCGCAAGCATGCGGATCGTTGTCGTTTTGCCCGCGCCATTTGGTCCTAAAAATCCATAGACAGTCCCTTCTTGAATGGTTAGATCCACACCATCGACGGCCCGGTGCTTTCCAAATGTCTTCACGAGCCCTTTTGCTTCAATAGCCCATGATGTTGTTTCCCTCGTCCGATTTGCATCCACTAAAATCCTCACCTTTCGTTTGGATTATTGTGCAGCTCTTGAAAAGAGTATACTCCCATTTGAAGAAAAATAAAAGAACAAATGTTCTAATTTTTCAATTTTCTTTTATTTAATTATCCTTCTATGCTATAATCATCTCAACTAAGCGACAGAAAGGCTGATGGGTGGACAATGCGTAACTAATCTTATTTTCTTCATTTGAAATGGATATTTCAAATCACGTGAAATAGGATTAGTCTGCCCACTTATAAAACTGTCGAGCTATTCATTTATCGAAATGGCTTATTTAAGTTAGGCAAATACCGGCTAATCCTTCCAAGAAATTTTTGGGAGGATTTTTTAATTCTCCCTTATTCAGAAGGGAATGGTTAGATGAAAGAATTAATGAAATTGCAGCAAGTCGGTTATGAAATAGAAGATACGGTGATTTTTGAAGAGGTGAATGCAAGTGTCCGACAAAAGGAGATTATCGGGATCATCGGCAAGAACGGCGCTGGAAAATCGACTTTGCTTGAATTGATAGCCGGCAAATTGGCACCAAGCAAAGGGCAGATTCACCGCATAGCGGATCGCCTGGAAATCGCATATGTCGAACAGGAAGCGGAATCGCATGAAGTGGATCAAATTGATTCAGTGGAAAAGGTTTTATTGAAGAAATGGCAGGTACCGGTACACGATTATTCTTCTTTGAGCGGTGGCGAGAAATTGAAGGCCCGGCTTTCGGCGGGAATTGCTAGAGGGGCACATTTGCTATTGCTAGATGAACCGACCAACCATCTTGACCAGCCAGGCATCGAATTATTGCTGGAGCAGCTCAAACACTACCCAGGAACGATCATTTTAGTTTCGCATAACCGGACATTCCTGGATGCGATTGTGACAAAAATTTGGTCGATTGAACACGAAAAACTGATTGAGCATATTGGGAATTACACGAGTTATGTAGAAGAAAGAAAGCAAAAGCGGTTATCGCAGCAGCGCGATTACGAAAAGCAGCAGAAGATGGTGGAGCGGATCGAAGGCCATATGGAAGAACTTAAATCCTGGTCCCATAAAGCGCATGCGGAGTCCACAAAGCAAGAAGGAGCGAAAGAATATTACCGCAAGAAAGCGAAGCGCATGGACAAGCAAGTCAAATCGAAGCAGAAGCGCCTCGAAAAAGAATTGGAGAAGCATCAAGCAGCGCCGCCGGAAGCGGAATACGAAGTCTCATTTTCTATGAAAGCCAATGAAAAAATGGGCAAGCGGTTTTTGGAAGCGAAAAATCTGTCGAAGGCATTTGGCAGCCGCATTCTTTTTGAAAAGGCTAATTTCACAGTGCAGCACGGAGAAAAGATATCAATTGAAGGGCCCAATGGCAGCGGAAAAACGACTTTACTGAAAATAATCATGGGAGAAGAGGAAACGGAAGGCGAGATTTGGCTTTCTCCTTCAGCAGATATCGGCTATCTGACTCAAGAAGTATTCGACCTGCCGCTAGAGAAGACACCGGAGGAATTGTTCTATAAAGAGACATTCGCAGCGCGAGGCAAAGTTCAAAACTTAATGAAGCATCTCGGGTTTACCGCAGCGCAGTGGGCGGAGCCGATCGGATTGATGAGCATGGGTGAACGCATCAAATGCAAATTGATGGTATATATATTGGATGAAAAAGACGTCTTGATTTTGGATGAACCGACCAATCATCTGGATTTGCAATCGCGTGAGCAATTGGAAGCGACGCTAGCGGAATACCCAGGAACGATGTTAGTGGTATCGCACGACAAAACCTTTATCGAAGAAACAACGTCTGCCAAACTGGTCATCAAAGACGGCGCGATCCATAAACAATTGGAGCAAATGGCGCCGGAGCGGGAAGCTATCGACGACTTGCGGCTGAAACTAGAAACAGAACGCCAAGCGGTGCTGGGGAAATTGAGTTTCATGACGCCGAACGATAAGGAGTATGCCTTGTTGGATGGCCGATTCAATGAGTTGACGAGAGAAATTAAAAGTTTGTAACAATGGAATAACATTTGATGGTCTGAAATCCTGTTAAGTCAGGATTTCAGGTTTTTTATATAGAGGAACGTTTTTAATTTTATTTCCATCAAATTTACATTTTATGCGAGAAACCACTAGACGCCTTGTATATTAACAGCTAAAATAAATAATTATAATCTGAATTATTAGAATAATTTAATTCAGGTACAACCGTACTGCATTTATTAACGAAATACACGGCAAAAATTTAAAAATGCTTTCTAAAGGACGCTCCAGTTTACGAAAAGAGGTTTTCCAGTTGAGTGATATCTATTTTGAAACAGCTTACGGCCAGTTATACGAGAAAATTGAAAATGGCAAATGTGAAGTCTTTCATTATATAGGAGAAGAAGGGGAAGTTCGGCATCTGTATATCAAAAAGGAAATTCCATATCGGTTGGAGGGTGAAGTTTACTATGATTTGGTAACTCCCTACGGGTATGGCGGGCCGCTGATCATCCGAGTAAAAGAAGCGGGAAAAGCACGTCTTGTGGAGGCTTTTCAACGTGCCTTCCAGGAGCATTGCTTGGAACAGAACATCATTTGTGAGTTCGTCCGTTTCCATCCGATTTTAATGAATGCCGAGGATTTTTGCGATTGTTATGAGTTGACCCTGCAGCGCTATACGACCGGCACCAATTTACGGGATTTTGAGAATCCGATTCAAGCAGAGTTTTCGAAATCCAAGCAGAAAAGCATTCAGAAAGCCTTAAATGCAGGTGTGGAATACCGGATTACTCAAAACCCGGCAAGTTTGAAGGGTTTTAAAGACATATACGAACGGACGATGAACCGGAAAGAAGCGGATGCTATCTATTATTTTGATGATGGATATTTCGATCAACTGCTTCGGAATTTGGGGCAATACATCTTGCTCGTGGAAGTTTTCTATGAAGGCCGGGTGATTGGAATGAGTTTGAACTTTGCCTATGGAAAGTTGATCCACATTCATCTATCGGGGACGTATTTTGAATATCGCCATCTTTCGCCTGCGTTTGTTATGCGCTATGCACTCGTGCTCTGGGGGAAAGGGCAGGGATGTGAAATGATCCACGAAGGCGGGGGAAAAGGAAGAGGCTTGGATGATCCGTTATATCTCTTGAAAAAGCAATTTGGAAAGAACACGGATTTCAATTACTATGTCAGCCATAAAATCTGGAACCCTGAAATCTACAGCCGCTTATGCCATATGCAGCGAGTGGGGGAAACGGTTCAAGCCTTTCCGGCATACCGCTATGCCCACACAATAAGTTAATTTTCATTAGTAAAGCTGCCGTTAAATGCCGGGCTTTTTGCGCTATTCAGCTAGAAGAAACGCCTGGTTTATACGATTAGAGCAAATCGTTGTGAAATCAGATCCATTCCTGTAAGATGAGCAAAACGGGGTGAAGCATATGGCATTTCTTGATAAGCTCAACGAATTGAAAGACAAGTCAATCGAAAAAGGCAAAGCCCATTGGGAAGAAAATAAGGACGATTACAAAGAGAAAGCAGCAGACTATAAAGACAAAGCAGTGAACTTGAAGAATAACCTCAAGGACAAAGTTTCTAAATAACAGAAAAGCTAAGCGGCCAGGCACTTTGTGTCTGGTTTTTTATTTGTCTAAAGAAAGGATTAAACAAATTAAACTCAAACTAAATTGACAACGCTTTCTTTTTTTTCTACAATTGATGAAAGATTCAATTAATGAAACAAGGTTCCGTATAAAGGAACAAAAAGTTCAAGGAGGAAAATAAATGACTATAAAATATGGATGTCATGGATCGACTTGGGAGCTGGATTACGATAAAAAATCAGATTATTTTCCAGAAATAGCAGATGTAGTGGAATATGCTGGATTTCAGGGAGTGGATATTCAAGTCTCTTTACTAGGAAGATTTAAAGGCGATCCACAAGCATTAAAAAAAGAACTAGATCAGCGAAGTCTTCAATTGGCTGCTCTGACGATCCCATTCAATTGGTTAGAACCACAAGAAACGGAGGAGGAAAAAGCTTTAGCTGACTATTATATTGAATACATAAAGCATTTTCCTAATGCCTTATTAAATGTAGCTCCAAGAACCGGAAACTTACGGGAAAACTTGGTGAACCGCCAGCAAAACATCATTCGTTGTGCTAATCAATTAGCGAAGAGAGCGCACGAACAAGGGGTGCTCTGTTCATTTCATCCTAATTCACCAGCAGGGTCTGTATTCCGTTTAAAGGAAGATTATGAAATTCTTTTTGAGGGGTTAGATACGAATTATATTAGCTATACTCCAGATGCCGGCCACATTGTATTTGGTGGGATGGATGCATTGGAGATTTTCAAAAAATATTTGCCTTTCATCAAGCATGTCCACTTCAAAGATGCTACTAAAGATTTTCAGTGGAGAAAGATGGGAACCGGGGATATTGATTTCCCTGCAATTGTCCAATTGCTGACTGATTCAGGATATGACGGATGGATCATGGTTGAAGAAGAAACTGAGGAATCTACAGCTAACCCGAAACAAGCGGTAGTCGATATCAGCAAATACGTGAATTCGAATCTTAAACCAATCAGTCAAGGGGTTAACTAATATGGAAAAACCGATTGAGTTTTTGCCCACCATTCTTATGCCTGAAATTTATCGCCCATTTACGGGAGATGAAAGCTTTTTTGTTTCAAAAATAGAGGAGATTGCAGAAGAAGGTTTTTACCGAGGAATTGAAATTGCGAACATTCATGACAAAGAAAAAAGAAAAAGGATTCAGGAGGTTACTTCTGCCTCAGAGTTAATCGTAACGCAATGGATGACTGCGATTATTACGGAGCATGGATTGAACTTATCTGCTATTGATGAAAAAGCAAGACAGCATGCCGTGGACGAAATCTTAAGGAATATTGAATGGGCTAATGAAGCGGGAGCTTCAAATATCGCATTGATAACCGGACAGGATCCAGGAGAAGAACTGCGGATAAAAGCCGGAGAAAACCTGGTAAAGAGCCTTTCGTCAATTTGTGCAGAAGCGGAGCCTTATGGCATAGAAGTGCTTGTAGAACCTTTAGACCGACATGCCCATAAAAAAATGTTTCTTGGCCCTACAGAAGACACCTGCAAAATCTTATCAACCGTTAAAAACAATCATCCCAATATTGGCTTTGCATTTGATACAGCACATGCTGCTTTGAATGAAGAAGAAATTGAAACTGCAATAGAATTGGCTGGTCCCCTTATGGGTCAATTGCATCTTTCAAATGCTGTTTTAAATCCGGTAGATCCGCTTTATGGAGATCATCATATCCCTCTAGGTGCACCTGGATTTTTGACATATGAAAAAGCGCTAAGCATTATGCAGAAAGTAAAATCTCAGGGGCTTTTTGCTGCAAAGCCATTCCGAATCTCTGTAGAAGTACGGACAAACGAGAATGAAAATGCCCATTCCACCGAGCTGCAAACTAAGCAATTTTTAAAGAGATTACTTACTGAAGTCAGAGGATAGAGTGAGTTTATTGTATGAATCTAGGAGACTATCCTATAGAATTTAGGGAGAATCTTTATTAGATGATTGTTATACTGCCAGGAGGAAAGTATATGAAAAAAGAAGCCATTACCGTTCAGTCTGTTGATCGGGCTTTACAAATTATTGAGATTTTGCAGCAAATTCCCCAAGGGCTAGGGGTAACCGAATTATCGAATCGTCTTGACGTTTCTAAGAGCACAGCACATCGCCTCCTTATGTCTTTGTACAATAAGGGGTTTGTCCAACAAGATCACCAGACAGAAAAGTATATGCTGGGTTTAAAGTTTATTGAAGTCGGACAAGTCGTTACAGATAATTTGGATATTCGAAAGATTGCTTCTCCGTATTTGCATCAATTGACTGAAATAACGGGAGAAACTGCCCATTTGGCAATCATGGACAAATACGAAATCGTTTATATTGATAAGTTGGAAAGCAACGCAACGATTCGCATGTTTTCAAATATTGGCAAGCGAGCCCCGATTCATTGCACGGGGATTGGCAAATCGATTTTTGCATTTCTGCAGGACGAGAAAATAGAAGAAGTAATCACTGAAGCTGGCCTTCGCAAATACACCGAGAAAACTTTAATTACAAAAGAAGCAATGCTGGAAAATATTCAGCTGATTCGCAAAAGAGGCTATTCAATTGATGATGAAGAGCACGAAGCAGGCATTAAATGTGCTGCAGCTCCAATCTTTAATCATCAAGGAGAAGTAATTGCTGGGATTAGCGTAGCAGGTCCAATAATGCGGGTCACTGAAGAGAAGCTAGAGATGATGGCTAAAGAAGTACTACGGGTTTCTAATGAACTTTCAAAATTACTGGGCGCTTAAAGAAAATTCAAAATATTCGTTGACAGCGCTTTCTTTATTAAATATACTAAAAAAGAATCTACTAAACAAAACGGCGTTCCGTAGTAAGGAACGCCAAAAATAAAAATTATTTATGAAACGACGTTCCTTATTAAGGAACGAAGGGGGCAGGAAATGATAAATGTGATTAGCCAAGTCAATCAGCATAAAATTGTAGCCATTATCCGGACAGATTCAATTAATGAATTGGAACAAACAGTCCAAAGTTTGTATCGAGGAGGCATACGGATTGTTGAAATAACATTGAACACACCCGGAGCGCTAGAAGGAATCGCTTCACTTCAAGGAAAGTATCCTGACTTGGCCATTGGAGCCGGAACAGTTTTGGATCCTGAAAGTGCCCGTCAGGCCATATTGGCAGGAGCCACTTTTTTACTAGCTCCAACTTTGAAAGAAAGTTCAATTGCAATGGCCAATCGATATAACACTTTTATCGTGCCAGGAGTTTTAACACCGACAGAAGCATTAACAGCCTATGAATATGGTGCTCGCATGATTAAAATCTTTCCTGCTAGATCAGTTGGATCTAAATATATCACCGATCTCAAAGGGCCTTTATCACATCTTGATATTATGGCTGTTGGTGGAATTTCTCTTGAAAATGCAGAAGAGTTTTTGGAAGCTGGCAGTTCCGCTTTAGGTATCGGCAGCGCTCTCGTTGATAATAAGTTAGTTAAACAAGGAGATTTTGATGAAATTGAGAAACGTGCTAGAGAATTTGTCGAGTTAGCCAATCGATTTGAATTGTCTAAGAAATTATAAAAAGTGGTGGATTTGATGAAAACGATATTAATAGATTCAGGGACAACGAATTCACGGCTTCGTCTCGTAGATAGAGGCAGCAGTGAAATCTTAGATCAACTAAAAATAAATATCGGCGTAAGAAACACGGCAATAGATGGCCATAATGAACAGTTAAAGAGTGGCTTGAAAGATGCTATTGAAAAAATTCTGGAAAGAAATTCGCTGGCGTCGAAAGATATTCGGTACATGGTTGCTTCGGGAATGATTACTTCTGATTTAGGCGTCCATGAGGTTCCTCACATTACCAGTCCAGCCAGCTTCGATGATTTTGCCCGAAAATCCGTAGTTATCAAACTTGAAGAATTCTTCTCGATTCCTTGTATTTTCGTACCGGGCATGAAGAATAATACTGAGGATATTTCAGACTCTCTGGCATTTATCAATGACTATGATGTGATGAGGGGAGAAGAAGTTGAAACAATCGGCTTATTAAAACAGATTGAGGTCCAAGGGAATGGGATTATGGTTTTGCCGGGTTCTCACACAAAATACGTCGCAGTCGATAACCAAAAAAATCTGCAGTCGTGCCTTTCGACTCTAGGAGGAGAAATTCTTCACGCTATCCAGAAAGAGACAATTTTATCAAAATCTCTTACAACAAGCCTTGTGGAGGAAATTGATATAGAAATGTTAGAAAAAGGATACGAAGCATCAAAAAAATATGGATTTACAAGAAGTTTCTATCATATTCGGCTATTACAGATGTTTTCAACTTTAAATGAGAATCAGCGTGCTAATTATTTTGTCGGAGCAGTCATTCACGACGATATTAAAGCCCTGATGCAGACAACTGAACACAATGAAGTGGATTGGGTTATCGTCGGGGGGTCAGATCCTTTGCGAAAAGTGTTTGTGCATTTATTAAAGTATTTAGGAAATGGTTGGCGTATTATCGAAGCAAATGATCAGCAGGTGGCTGCTTCCATGGTCTTCGGAGCACAAGAAGTCGTATCAGTTTATCTGACAGGCAATGAACTGAATGTAAGCGATTACTAAAACAAAACAGGGGGTTTTATGATGAAGAAATTTTTATGGGCTGTTACATTATCCGCGTTAGCTTTGACAATCGGTGGGTGTGGTGAAGAAAGTTCGGGGGCTTCTTCCGGTGATGGCGGGAATTTCCCAGAGAAATCTATTGAAATTATTGTTCCAGCAGCTGCTGGAGGCGGGACGGATGCCACTGCTCGTGCGCTGGCAAATGAAGCGGAAGACGTATTTGGACAATCTATCGGTGTATTAAATAAAACAGGCGGGAGCGGTTCAGTCGGCATGTCTGAAGGTGCCAATGCAAAAGCTGATGGCTATAAAGTGACGATGGTTTTCGTAGAACTGACAATGTTCAAGCATTTAGGCTTATCTCCACTTACTTATGACCAATTCAAGCCTATCGGGATGATTAATTTTGATCCAGCGGCTTTGACTGTAGCAGCTGATGCTCCATACGATACACTTGAAGAATTTATCGCTTATGCAAAAGATCATCCAGGTGAAGTAAGTGTTGGTAACTCAGGGACAGGATCGATTTGGCATATTGCTGCCGCGAGCCTTGAAAAAGCGGCGGATATTAAATTGAACCATGTTCCACATGAAGGTGCAGCTCCAGCAGTAACGGCTCTAGTAGGCGGCCATATTGATGCAGTTACTGTCAGCCCGGCAGAAGTTAAAACACAGCTTGAAGCTGGAAATGTGAAAACTCTTGCGGTAATGGCAGACACAAGATCCGATATTATCCCGGATGTTCCGACATTCGCTGAAGCGGGAGTTGAAATCAATCCAACAGGTACTTGGAGAGGATTGACTGTTCCAAAAGATACGCCGGATGATGTGGTAGCGAAGCTTGAAGAAGGTTTCATGAAAGCTGCAGAAGATGAAGATTTTGCAGAATTCATGAAAACGAACGGCTTAGGAATTGAATTGAAAAGTTCTGAAGAATTTGGAGCTTACATGAAGCAGAATGAACAGGATTTCGGTGAAATCATCGGTGAATTAGGGCTTAACTAAAATCCGCTGAAAAATTTAAAGAACATTACCCAGACGATTGTCATGAAAGGGGCTTGACATTTGTCAAGCCCCTTCTTTAAGGAGTGAAATGCGTGAAGAAACCCAATTACATTAGTGGACTGATCATCATCATTATTGCTGGCTTTTTCTATTCGTTAACTTTCAATTTTCCAAAATTGGAAAACCAATTAATCGGCGCAGAATTTATGCCGCGTGTATATTCCGTTATGTTGATTATTTTAGGTTCCATTCTTCTGATTCAGACATTTCGGAACAAGGAAGAATCGGATGAACAAGAGAATACAATGAAATATTCAATCGGAGCCATGTTGTTCGTTATTTTGTATGTTGTTGTCATTCCATATATCGGATTTTATATCTCGACTTTCTTGCTGGTGTTAGGATTATTGCTGTTCTCTAAAGTTAAGAACAAAATCCTGCTTATTACGATACCGGTTGGAACCAGTCTCTTCATTTTCGTTTTCTTCCAGATTCTGCTGAAAGTATCGATACCGATGGGTACGTTATTTTCTTAATTAGGGGTGAATAGTTTGGACTTATTATTAGAAGGTTTAACAGGTGTATTTCAATTAAATGTACTGCTCATCCTTTTAATGGGCATTATTGCTGGTATCACAATTGGATCACTTCCAGGGCTGACAGCTACGATGGGAGTGGCGCTGATTTTGCCAGTCACTTTTGGAATGGAGCCGGTTACCGGAATTCTCTTATTGATTGGAGTCTATTTCGGAGCCGTATACGGCGGGTCCATCACAGCCATTCTGATCAACACGCCAGGAACCCCATCTTCTGCTGCTACTGCAATAGATGGCTATGCGATGTCAAAGAAAGGTTTAGCGCATAAAGCATTAACCGTATCAACAGTTTCTTCGGCTATTGGCGGTATATTAAGTGTCATTGTTTTAATTTTTATCGCACCACAGCTGGCTACGTTCGCTTTGAAATTCAGTGCTCCGGAAACATTTGCATTGGCAGTCTTCGGAATTTCCATTATTTCAAGCATTGCTGGTAAGTCTATGGTCAAAGGCCTGATTGCAGGTTTTATCGGATTATTAATTGCCACTATCGGTATCGATCCAATTGGTGGCTTCCCACGTTTTACTTTTGATAATGTCAATCTCTCAAGCGGCATTAATTTGATACCAGTAATGATTGGGCTTTTCGCTGCTTCGGAAGCTTTCAGGGCGATGGGGAGTATTTTCTCGACACGAAAACTTACAATTGTAGTTGAAAAAGTAAAGTTGAAATGGATTGAATTTAAAATTTTAATTGGTACAATCCTTCGTTCAGGGGCTATCGGAACATTTATCGGAATGATTCCAGGAGCGGGCGGAGACATTGCCGCTTTTGTTGCCTATAACGAAGCAAAACGTTTTTCGAAAAATAAAGACGGCTTCGGCAAAGGGGAAAT
This sequence comes from Planococcus alkaliphilus, assembly GCF_057031095.1. NCBI lineage: Bacteria > Bacillati > Bacillota > Bacilli > Caryophanales > Caryophanaceae > Planococcus > Planococcus alkaliphilus. The sequence goes on along the minus strand of NZ_CM168060.1, from coordinate 2,714,762 downwards.
GAAAGGTGTGGCAGCTCCAGAAGCAGCAAATAATGGTGTGACTGGCGGCGCAATGATTCCTTTGCTGACTTTGGGCATTCCAGGTGATGCCGTTACCGCAGTTCTATTAGGTGCTTTAATGGTACAAGGAATTCAGCCGGGTCCGATGTTGTTCGAAAATAACGGTCCGATCGTCTATACATTATTTGTCGGGATGTTGGTTGCAAATTTAATGATTCTGATTGTCGGGTTATTTGGAATCCGGCTTTTCACAAAAATATTACTGGTGCCAACGACTGTATTAACACCGATTATTTTAGTACTTTGTGTAGTTGGAGCGTATTCTCTTGGAAATAATTATTTTGATGTTCTCGTCATGTTGATTTCAGGAATTGCGGGATACTTCTTAATGCGCTACGGCTTCCCTGCCTCTCCAATAATTTTAGGGATTATACTGGGGCCATTAATGGAGAGTAATTTCAGAAGGGCTTTAGTAATGTCTCAAGGAAGCTTTGACATCTTTATCACTAGACCTATTACAGTGGTCTTGCTCATCTTGGCGGTTATAACATTATTTTCTCCGCTGTTGACTAGAAAAGTGAAAAAACCGACGACGGAAGGAGAATCATAAATGAAAATCATCAGCTATGAATTGTTTCAAGTTCCACCGAGGTGGCTGTTTTTAAAAATTGAAACAGATGAAGGAATTATCGGATGGGGAGAGCCGGTAATTGAAGGTCGAGCATCTACGGTCAAAGCTTGCGTCCATGAATTGATGGAGTACTTGATTGGAAAAGATCCTTTACGAATTGAAGATCATTGGAATATGTTATACCGTTCAGGTTTTTACCGGGGAGGTCCAATTCTGATGAGTGCAATTGCCGGTATTGATCAAGCGTTATGGGACATTAAAGGGAAGTATTTTGATGCCCCTGTCTACCAATTGCTCGGTGGGGCTTGCCGCGATTCGATTAAAGTGTATTCATGGATTGGCGGCGATCGTCCAGCTGATGTTGGGTTAGCTGCACAAAAAGTTGTGGATGCTGGATTTACAGCGATTAAAATGAACGGCACCGAAGAGCTCCAATACATTGACTCTTATGAGAAAATTGATCAAACGCTTGCGAGAGTTGCGGCGGTCAGAGAATCAGTTGGCCCTTATGTTGGCATCGGCATCGATTTTCATGGGCGTGTACATAAACCGATGGCAAAAATTTTAGCCAAAGAACTTGAGCAATTCCGGCCGATGTTCATCGAAGAACCGGTACTAGCAGAAAATAATGAAGCGTTGAGAGAAATTGCGAAACATACGACAATTCCGATTGCGACAGGAGAACGAATGTTCTCGCGCTGGGATTTTAAGCAGATTCTTACAGAAGGCTATGTGGATATTATCCAGCCAGATCTGTCTCATGCTGGAGGCATCACTGAATGCAAAAAAATCGCTACTATGGCAGAAGCATTTGATGTGGCCCTCGCCCCGCACTGTCCACTTGGCCCTATTGCTTTAGCTGCTTGTTTGCAAGTAGATGCGACCGCGCACAACGCTTTTATTCAAGAACAAAGTCTGGGCATCCATTACAATCAAGGGAACGATCTCCTGGACTATATTAAAGACCCTTCTGTATTTGAATATACCGAGGGTTATGTGAAAATTCCACAAGGTGCAGGTCTTGGAATCGAGATAAACGAAGCTTACGTGAGACAGCAAAGTGAAATCGGCCATAACTGGAAAAATCCAGTTTGGCGTCATCAAGATGGCAGCATTGCCGAGTGGTAAATGGGAGGGGAAAAGATGAAGCCTAAAGTATATATTGCTAAACCGATTCCGCTTGAAGTAGAAGAATATATTGCCCAGTACTGCGAGTATAAAATTTGGGATAAAAAAGAAGCGATTCCCCAAGACGTTCTATATGAAGAGATTGCTGATGTCGACGGATTAATGATTTCGAAATGGAAAGTCTCAGAAGAATTCTTGGATCATGCACCAAAATTGAAGATTCTCAGCAATGTCGCAGCCGGTTATGAAAACTTCGATTATGAACTGATGAAAAAACGAAATGTGTTAGGCACCAATACTCCTCATGTTCTGGATGACAGTGTTGCCGATTTGGCATTGGGACTAATCTTGATGACGGCTAGAAAGTTAGGGCGGTTGAATCAATACGTAAAAGACGGAAGCTGGTCCCGTTTAGACGACGAAGATTTCTTAGGGCAAGATGTTCACCATGCCACTTTAGGAATTATTGGGATGGGCAATATTGGTGAAAAGATCGCTAAACGGGCAGCCTTAGGATTTGATATGCACGTACTTTATAACAATCGTTCGAAGCGTCCAGATGCTGAAGAAAAATATGGAGCAGTTTACGCAGAATTGGATGATCTCCTACAAAAAGCTGATTTTGTTTTAGTTATGCTCCCACTTAGTTCTGCGACGGAAGGGCTGATTGGCAAAAGAGAATTCGATTTAATGAAGCCGTCATCTTTCTTTTTCAATTGCTCCCGCGGAAAAATTGTGAAAGAAGCAGAATTGATCGAAGCGTTGCAGACCGGTTCAATCAAAGGAGCTGGCCTTGATGTATATGAAACAGAGCCTGTGGATAAAGACAATCCTTTGCTGAAAATGGACAATGTGGTGACTATGCCGCACATGGGTTCCGCTACAGAAGCGACACGATTCAAAATGGCTATGACGGCAGCGCATAATTTAGTAGCAGGAGTTACAGGGCAAAATCCGCCAAATCTAGTCAAAGAATTAAAAGACATGGCAAAACAAAAATAAACTAATAAAATTGGAGGCTACAAAATGTATAAAAGTTTACAAGATGCAGTAACACTTAATAACGGAGTTAAGATGCCGATTATGGGGCTTGGAGTTTTTAAGGTGGAAGACGGAAATGTTGTAACAGAGGCAGTTAAAGCGGCTATTCAAAATGGCTATCGAAGCATCGATACAGCCTCGTTTTATGATAACGAAGCAGGAGTAGGAAAGGGAATTAAAGACTCTGGCGTTCCTCGAGAAGATTTATTCATTACCACAAAAGTTTGGAATAGCGACCATGGTTATGAAAACACCTTAAAAGCTTTTGATATCAGCTTAGAGAAACTAGGATTGGAATATTTGGACCTTTACCTGATTCATTGGCCAGTTAGAGGCAAATATGTTGAGACATGGAAAGCACTAGAAAAGCTGTATCATGAGGGGAAAGTCAAAGCGATTGGCGTCAGCAACTTTAATATTCATCATTTAGAAGATATTCTGAGAGAAGGCGAAGTTAAGCCAGTGATCAACCAAGTTGAATACCATCCACATCTGACGCAAGTGGAGCTACGAGAATTCTGTGAACGTGAAGGCATTCAGTTAGAAGCGTGGTCTCCATTGAAAAAAGGCGAATTGCTAGGGGACCCGGTTATTCAACGGCTTGCTGAAAAGCATCAAAAAACCCCCGCGCAAATTATTTTACGCTGGGATATCCAAAATAATGTCTTAACCATTCCCAAATCAATTAAAGAACATCGAATCATTGAAAATGCAGATATCTTCGATTTTTCATTGGAAGAAGAAGATATGCAAGAAATCAACGGCTTAAATATCAACAGCCGTAGCGGTGCAGATCCTGAAACGTTTAATTTCTAAGCTGTACCCAAATGCTGTATCCTTCTTAAAGACGGATACAGCATTTTCTTTTGTTAATTTTCAAACAAATAATGTGAGGCGGACTTATCTCAGCAGGATTTCACCTTATGCTTCAAGAATAGCTTAAGTGGAAATGTATATGATTAGACGAGCCGCGCGTACATATGCCAAACTAGAAATAGAATAGAAAGGGAGTAGTGAAATGAAGTATAATTTCGATGAATTTGTAAATAGAAGAGGGACCTATTCGATGAAATGGGACGGCGGCGATATGATCAAGGAATTTGGATTGACGGAACGCTATGACGCGGACACCATTCCTTTATTTACAGCGGATATGGATTTGCCGGTGCCGCAGCCGCTTGTCGATGCACTCCATAAAACAGTGGAACACCGCATTTTCGGCTACTCCGTTTTTCCGGAAGAATATTACGAAGCGATCCAGCGCTGGTTCGAAACGCGCCATGGCTGGAAGATTGAAAAAAAGGAAATCGTCTACAGCCCGGGAACTGTGCATGCTCTCAACGTAGCGGTTAAAGCGTTGACAAGTGAGGGCGACGGCATCATCATCCAGCGACCGGTTTATCCGCCGTTTACTTCAGCGATTGAAGGCAACGGACGAAAAGTTGTCAACAATGCGATGGTCAAAAGGGAAGACGGGCAATACGCAATCGACTTTGAGGATTTTGAAGAAAAGGCGAAAGAGGAGAGAACGACGATGTTCGTCCTTTGCCATCCGCATAATCCGACTGGCCGCGTCTTCACGAAAGAAGAGCTTGCGCGCATGGCGGAAATTTGCCATCGCCACGACGTCGTGATTGTCGCAGATGAAATCCACGGCGATTTGATCCGTAAAGGTGAAGTATTCATCCCAATGGCGAAAGCCACTGAGTTTACCGATAAGCTCATCACTTTCACAGCCATCAATAAAACTTTTAATGTGGCCGGACTGCATTGTACGAATGTCATTATCACAAACGAAGATTTGCGGGCAACTTTCGCAACTGAAATGGGGGTGCAGCTGCCATCGCCATTTGCAGTGTCTGCGTTGATCTCGGTTTACAACGATGGCGAAGATTGGCTTGATCAGCTAAAAGATTATGTTGATGGCACGATGCAAATGGTCAAAGATTATCTGGCTCTGCATATGCCGGAAGTGAAAGTGATTATTCCTGAAGGTACCTATGTGATGTGGCTCGATTTCAGCGGCTACAACATCAGCGCAAAAGAAATCCATGACCGGATTTTCAATAAAGCCAATGTCTTGCTTGAAGACGGCAATATGTTCGGGGAAGAAGGGGAGATGTACCAGCGGATCTGCATTCCATCTCCGCGTCCATTGATACAAGAAGCACTTGAGCGGATTTCCCGGGAGTTTGAAGATCTTTCAAAAAAACAGTCCGTTGAAAAAAAGGCGGCAAAATAAGAACGATTACGAGAAAACCATCCCCGATTATAAAATGGGGATGGTTTTTTATTGATATAGCAAAAAGTTTAAAGGTGAAAAATAATTTCCTAACTCGTAAATCTTGAATTGCGAGTATTACTAACTACCTCTATGGAAATTCTCTCCTTTGAGAAACTGTTCATTTAGTAGAAGACAACAGATCATACTAACTATTGAAAATTATAAAATAAAAAAAGGTTCTTCTATTAAATATTAATAAAATGATTTTTATATTAAATATTAATAAAAAATAAAACTAGTAAGAATTTTTAGGAATAATAATTTATGAGTATATAAGTCTATTCTAAAAAAATAATTAAAAGGTATATAATACCTAGTAAAGATAAAAAATAAAAGTATAAAGAGATATTTTATTGTATATTAATTCAAGTTAATTTTATAAAAAAGTTAAAGGGAACATTCAGCAATAAAAGCACGTGTTGATAGGTTGCTGCGGGTTTTCCAGAGAACATTAAAATACTTTATTACGTAGGAGAGAGGAATTCATGTTTATATTCAAAAGGGAACCAGTAGTAGAGGAATTTGATACAAGTAAATTTAAAAAAATTGTAGGGGAAACCGTAGAAGAAATGTTAAAAACGCGAGAGGAAACGGTGTATTTCCTAGATGAACATGACCTTGTCCTTATTTTCTCGTGGGAGTTTGATCATCTTGAAGGCTCCCTTTATAAATGGTCAGAGTTCCAGACGTCTTTGGAAGAGGGTTCTTCTATCTACAACGAATCTTTATTTACAGAAAAACGATATGTTTACCGAAAAGACGATAACCTCGTCACTTACATAGATGATGAAAAAATAAAAGATTTCTCGATGGAAAACTTAAAAGTATTTTATTGTATGTGCGAATTGATCCGCCTATATGACATCCAAGTGGATAAAAGAGGACGTTATCGATGCATTTGGTCATAATATGAATACGTAAACAAAAATAATGAAAAGACGATTTCAAAAGGCTTGTTTTGCCCTTTTAAATCGCCTTTTATTTTTTATTTGGCTTGAATGAGTTGCTCGGATTCCTTCAATTCATGATGGATTTTTTCATTCCAGATTTTGTTTCCGACATAGTAGGTGAATTCCGTATTTTTCCCAAACTGTTTTTTGAAAAGAAATAGGGAATCTTCAGGGTCGCTCGTTCTTCCGCCGCCGTCGTGGATCAAAGAGATATTGTTTTCTTTCCCCCATAAGGTTAAAGCATACTGCAGAATTGAAGCAGGGGAAAGGTGATGATACTCTCCTAAAGTGCCCGATAGGTGCGTACTGATGAGCTTGCCATAGACAAAATTAATCCCCATTCCGATTACTTTTCCTTCATAAAACACCTCGGTCAACAGAATGTTTTCACGCAGCAATGCCAAGCAATTATCAAAATAAATTTCATCAAAAAAATAAATTTCTTCGGCTTGGTTTCGCTTCATCGTTTCATAATAAAGTTTCATAAAATCACCTAAGCTGTCTGGCCGAACCGTTACTCTAAAGCTGACGCCGCTATTCAATGCTTTCTTGATATTCCTTCGGCATGATTTCGAAAATTCGGCTTGGATGGGGTCTTCCGATAATTCCAGATTGGTCCCGGTCGTTTTTCGCTTGAAAGAAATGTCATAGCAGCCTGCAAAATCTTCTGCATTCGATAAAACAGGGTGGAAGCGCACAAACTCACGGATAATCTGCTGCTCGTTGCAGTATTTTTGAAAAGCGGCTTGGAATTCTTTTACTAGAAAAGGCTTGTTGCTCTCTAGGCAATCGGATATTATGGGCCCGCCGTAGCCATAAGGCGTTTTAATTTCATAATAGGTTTGTCCGTACAGCCTCGTTTCCAATTCGCATCGAATGTACAAATGTCTGATCGACCCTAATGGGTGTTGGAATTCAAATACCTCGCTAATTCCTTTTTCAATGGCTTCATATAAACGGGCGTAAGGCTTTTCAAAATAAATATCTTTTAAAGTCATGAATTCGCTCCTTTAATGAGATTGAAAAAACATATTGATTTAAGTATATACTAAATTCTTTATAAATTAAACTGAAAATTCAGTTTAATATTCATTGGCTATAAATTGAGTGAAGAAAAGAAGAAATATTCTTTATAAAGTAGTTCTAATTTTCAAATAATATGATATTATAGCACTAGGAAATAACTTCTTTAGTTTCTTTAGCCTCAGTCTGATCTTAACAAAGAGCTTGCCATCGACGTAAAACTGACAAAGGGGGATTATTGATGAACAGAGATGTATTCTTGCCTATGATTGAAAAGAAATACATGAAAGGCTTGCACGCAAGTGAGGTGCAGAACCCGGAAGATACATATTCACGTTCAGCACAGCGGGAACGCAGAAAATTCGAGTCGATGAAATTGTTTTTATCGCTTGCCACTGTTTTTGGGGTCGCTCCTTTCAGTTTTGTGATTTTCGGCATTCTTCATGCTCATCTGGGACTAAATCTATTTCTTGCAGCTGTTTTCATGATGGCGATCCCGATTGTTTTCAACCATCTCCTCTCAGGTGCGATCCAGAAAGAATACGATAAGAAAATGAAGGAATTAAAAAAAGAGATGCTTCATTAATTCAAGGCAATAGTTAACTTCAACCATAGAAAAAAGACGCAGGATGGGAGAATAACCCATCTTGCGTCTTTTTTATCCTACTTCCTTAGTTAGCCGAGCCCGATAAGCCGGAAAGCAAGGGCTGTTTGGAACCGCTTCAACTGCTTCCATCAAACGTTCATAAACAGTTGGGTTCCATATTTTATAGCCGAAATAATAATTGAATTCCGTATGTTTGCCGAACCGCTTTTTAAATTGGAATAGTTTATCATCAGGACTTGATGTTCTGCCGCCGCCGGAATGGATCAGTTTCATATTCTGTTCTTTCGCCCAAATGGTGAGAGTTTGCATCATTATGTAAACGGGCGATAAGTGAATCGTTTCTTGAAGCGTACCGGATAAATGGATATGGACATAATCGCCATGGACAAAATTTAAAATCATGCCGATCACTTCACCTTCATAGATGGCTTCAATCAGCAAAATGGAAGGCCCGAGAAGTGCCAGGCATTTATCAAAATAATCATCTGTGAAAAAGTAGATGTCTTCCGCCTGGTTTTTTTGCAGGGTTTTATAGTAGAACTCTCTAAACAGTTTTAAACTTTTCGGGTGACGAGTCACACGAGTCTCGATTCCAGCCTTTGCTGCCCGTTTAATATTCTCTTTCGCCGACTTTGAAAACTCGCTTTGAACCGGATTTTCAAAATCGGCAATATTGGTGCCAATTGTTTTTCTTCTCCAAACTAATTTATACACCTCTTCAAAATCTTTTTCGTTTGAAAAGACGGGATGAAACCGGATAAATTCATTGACGATATTCTGTTCTTGGCAGTATTGCTGGAACGCATTTTGAAATTCTTTCGCTATAAGCGGTCGATTGGATTTTTCCTCACAGTGCATAAGTGGTCCGCCATATCCATAAGGCGTCGTTAAATCGTAATAGCAAATGCCATCCAGTTCAATATCAATTTTTCGTTTGATAAATAGGTGCCTAACGCTGCCAAGCGGGTGGGTGAATTCAAAAGTTTCACAGACACCGCCTTCGATTTCTTCATAAAGTTTTCCATAAGCTTCATCAAAATAGATGTCTGGCAATCCAATCACCCTCATTTCTTAAAATAGTAAACCTTAGAATTACACATAGTATAAGCGGAAAGTTGAATTAGGCAAATGAATAGTTAGATGTCCCTCAAACTATATTTAAATGCATTTCAGCTAAAATTTCAATAATGTATTCAGAATTATCTGTATTTAATATAAACCTTTATGATATACTCTTTTCAAACATTTTAGAAATTAATTGATAGAAATTAGCTTATTTATCCTGTTTTTGGAAAGGAATGATGGAGTGAACGTGCAAGTGCCGGATATTTATTTTTTACCAGAGTGGGGGAAATTTTTTGAGACAAAAGAGATAGGCGGTGAATGGCGTATGTTTGAAATAAAGAATGACATCGGACATGTCTATCACCAGTTTATCGTCAGGCCAACGCCGGTACAGATAAGCGGTGCACTCTATTTCGATATCATCACGCCTTACGGATTTAGTGGACCGATTATTTTGAAATGCAAAGATGGGCAGCGGCAGTGTTTAGCTGCAGTCTTCCAAGAGCAATTCCAGCAGTATTGTGAAGATCATAAGATTGTCAGCGAGTATATCCGATTCAACCCATGGTTAAAAAATCGACTGGATTTTGAAGATTATTATGAGTTTCGCGATAACGGATATACGGTCTATATCGATTTGACTGGGGAAGATTATTTTATGGAGCAATTTTCTTCCCAGAGCAGAAGACAAGTGCGAAAAGCGGCTAAAAATAATGTCGTCATCGAACTGGATTTCATTGGCGAAAGCGCAAGTGAATTTCAGCGGCTCTATGAGCTGACGGCCAAAAAAAATAACATTGGCGACTATTATCTTTTCAGTCTGGATTCCCTGCACGCGTCGTTTGAAGTGTTCAGTGGAAAGCAATTTTTCATTAATGCGATTCATGAAGGGAACTACATCTCCTCATCTCTCATTCTTCATCACGGAGATTATATGCATTACCACTTAGCTGCAAATGATCCTGCGGCCTATCCACTGGCAGGGAATAGCCTCGTAATTTCCGAAGCTTGCCGGTGGGGAGTCGAAAATGGCAAAAAGGAATTTCATCTTGGAGGGGCTTCTGATGAGAACCTTTACCGCTTTAAGCAGAACTTTACAAAAGCACCGTTTTTAGAGCTTTTGATGGGGAAGAAAATCCGCATGCAGGAAGCTTATGAGCAATTATCGGAAGCGAAAAAGGCAACGCAGGGAATTAAATATCCAGGCTATTTCCCACTGTACCGGGGTTAAGAGTGGGAATAGAAGCTTATCTAAAGAGAGAGAAGAAAAGAGGTTTTAAGTATGGAAGATATCTATTTCAAAAAAGATTATGCACGGCTCTATGAAAACGTCGAAGGCGGCATTGCTGAAGAATTTTCCTACGAAGGGCCACAAGGAATCATTAAGAATCTATTTATCAAAAGGGAAATTCCAATAGAAATCGAAGGTGGACCATACTACGACTTGACGACTCCTTATGGCTACGGGGGTCCAATCATTGTTGAGTGTGAAGAAGGCTACAGAAAAGAACTTGTGAAAGAATACGAAGCGGCTTTTCAGCATTACTGTGAAGTAAATAAAATCGTATGCGAATTTGTTCGATTTCATCCGCTTTTCAATAATGCAGCTGATTTTAAAGACTGCTACGATATCCATTTCAAAAGAAAGACCATCCAGACACAGTTAAAAGAGTTTGATGATCCTATCCAGCATGAGTATTCCTCGTCATGCAGAAGGGACATTCGACAGTCGCTCAGAGCCGGTGTTGAATTCCAAGTGGTTCAAAATCCAGACGATCTTCATGATTTTAAAAAAATCTATTATTTGACGATGAACCGGAATGATGCAGATTCCATTTACTATTTTGATGATGAATACTTTGAAAACTGCATGAAACTGTTAGGGGAATATCTTGTCACAGTAGAAGTGTTGTACGAAGGGAAAACAATTGGCATGAGCATCAGCTTTGCTTGCGGCAATTCCATCCATGCGCACCTTACCGGGACGTTAAGAGAATATCACCGGCTAGCACCGGCCTATGTCCTGCAATATGCCCTTGCACAATGGGGAAAGGAACATGGCTATGAGCGAATCCATCATGGCGGCGGGAGAACGGGAGAGCCCGACGATAAACTCTATCAGTTTAAAAAGAAATTCAGCAAAAGCGAAGAGTTGGACTATTTCACAGGCCATCGCATCTGGCATCCCGAAAGATACGCTCATTTATGTGAAATGGTGGGTGCAGAAAAGAACGGGAGCACCCCGCAAGCTTACCGGATGACTGCTAAACCTGAAAAAACGATGAGTTGAAGAGAAAGGAGGCCAGGGAGATGGTATAATAAAGCCAAACATTTGGAAAAAGAGGCTAATCGATTGATGAAAAATATACCTATAGCAGCTTGGGCAGCTGTCCTGATTTGGATGGCCGTCATTTTTTTCTTGTCCCATCAGCCTGGTAGTGAATCAGGTGAATTAAGTTCCCTCATTACGGAAAAAATCATTGCAGCGGCTGAGCAGATTTCGCCGGCACTCGGAGATTCAGTAGAGACGCTGCATACTATCGTTCGCAAAAGTGCACATTTTATCGCCTACCTATTGCTAGGGATCTTGGCGCTCAATGCATTGCAAAAAAGTGGTGCAGGAGGATTCCGCAGTTATGCATATGCTTTTTTGATTGCTGCGGCGTACGCAATGTCCGATGAATTCCATCAGCTTTTTATCCCTGGCAGAAGCGGAGAAATACGGGACGTAGGGATAGACAGCGCGGGAGCTGCAACCGGTTTACTGTTATTTTGGCTCATTAGAAAATGGTTCTTCTCTAAGCGGGTTTCCCAATCATTAAATTGAAGTTCGCTAAAAATCGTTCCTGCAAAAGGGAACGATTTTTTTATGTTAAATATTTTTTCTATTATTTACAGTGAAAGCTATCTAACAACCTACCCTTTTTAAAGTTTTTAGATAATTTAGACTATTTAACTTTAATTTAACCTAAGTCATTTAGTATAGAGATTCATTAGAAATCCTTGGATAGGAGGAGGACCACTATGATATTTATAACGGGCGGAGCTGGATTCATTGGCAGCCATGCAGCAGTTGAATTACTGGAAGCGGGACATGAAATTGTGGTTGCCGATACGTTGATCAACAGTCAGAGTGAGGCGATCCGGCGCATTAAAGGGATTACAGGCAAAGACTTTCCTTTCTATCAAGTCAATTTATTGGATTATAAGAAATTGAACGAAATTTTTTCTTTGCATCCGATTTCAGCTGTCATGCATTTTGCTGGGTTAAAATCGGCAGCTGAATCGGAAACTGACCCGCTAGCCTATTATCGGAACAATTTAGGAGGCACCTTGTACTTATGTGAAATCATGAAGAAGCATGGGGTCAAAAAAATAATATTCAGCTCTTCGGCTATGGTCTACGATGTCTCGGATGAAATGCCGCTCATCGAAGAATCGCCTCTCGGCGCTTCCAATCCGTATGGCCGCAGTAAGTCGATGACGGAAGAAGTTCTTCAAGATTTAATCGCCTCGGATCCCGAATGGCGCATTGCTGTGCTTCGTTATTTTAATCCGATCGGAGCACATGAAAGCGGGTTGCTCGGTGAAGAACCAAAAGGCAAGCCGAACAATCTGATGCCGTTCATTACACAAGTGGCAGTTGGAAGGCGGAAAGTCGTGCAAGTTTTCGGTGATGATTACGAAACGCATGATGGAACCGGTGTTCGTGATTATATCCACATTGTCGACCTTGTAAAAGGACATGTAAAAGCTTTGGACTATTTAGAAACGCATAAAGGACTTGAAACATTCAATTTAGGCACTGGAAGAGGCTATTCCGTGTTCGACCTGATCCGGACTTTTTCTTTAGCTACGGGTATTGATATTCCTTATCAGATTGCCCCTCGCCGGAGTGGGGATGCAGCATCTTATTATGCGGATCCATCAAAAGCTGAATCGTATTTAGATTGGAAAGCAGAAAGAGATTTAATGCAGATGTGTAGGGACTCTTGGAACTGGCAAGCGAAAAATCCCTTTGGCTACAAAGAATCCACACATCCCGCTGCCGCTTTTTTAGGGAGGGAGCTGGATAAAGCTTTTTAAATTTGAATGCTTGAGCGGGGCAGTGATTTCACGCTGCCCCTTATTCGAGGGAAATTACCCATTCCCTTTGAAAATATGCTATGCTTTTCACATATTTTGTAAAAACTAAATGTCGAAAAAATAAAGGGGAATTCGATGTCCATATTGATTTGCGGAGGCGCCGGCTATATTGGCAGCCATACGGTAAAAGAGTTGATCGGAAAGTATGATGTCGTTGTACTGGATAATTTGACCACGGGATTTCCTTTCCTTCTGAACGAAAAAGCAACATTCATTAACGGAGACTTAGGTGATGAGGAAACCTTGGATAAAGTATTCACAGAACACAATATTGAAGCAGTCTTCCACTTCGCAGCCAATAGCCTAGTTGGTGAATCTGTTACACAGCCTTTAAAGTATTATCAAAATAATGTTGGGGCCACCATCATGCTTTTGAAAAAGATGGTTGAATACGGTGTGGACAAGTTTATCTTTTCTTCTACAGCAGCTACATATGGAATTCCCGAAACTGCGATTATCACAGAAAACAATCCGACGCAGCCGATCAATCCATACGGCCGTTCGAAATTGATGGTTGAACGGATTCTTGCAGATACCGCTAAAGCCCATGATTTCAAATACGTCATTTTACGGTATTTTAACGCAGCAGGCGCCCACGCTTCCGGGGAGATAGGGGAAAGCCATGATCCCGAAAGCCATTTGATACCGATCATCTTGCAGCACCTTCTTGGAGAGCGTGAAAAGATTTCCGTTTTCGGAACCGACTATGAGACTCCAGACGGAACTTGCATCCGGGACTATGTCCATGTCACTGATTTAGCGAACGCGCATATCTTGGCATATGAAGGCTTAGTCAAAGGCGTTGTAGAGAATGAAATTTTCAATCTCGGCAATGGTTCCGGCTATTCGGTAAAAGAAGTGATCGACCTTTGTGAGAAAGTGTCTGGCAAAAAAGCAGTAATCGATTATACGGAACGCCGTCTTGGAGATCCTGCGGTGCTAGTCGCATCTTCTCAAAAAATCCAGGATATTCTTGGATGGACGCCGAAATACAAATTAGAAGAAATTATTAAGAGCGCATGGAATTGGCATAGCAAGAGCCTTAATCGCCAAATTTAAAAAGAATTCAACGAAACCTTTCAGCGAAAATAGCAGTCTACCCTTTGAAAGGGGCAGGCTGTTTTTTCTTGAAATCTTCTCTTGCTCCTTTAGTATTAAGCAATTTCAGTCCTTCTAACTATTAAAAGAAAAATTATTTCAAATATTTTCAGAATTATTAGGTATTTCAGTTAAATTCGTATTATAATGATTTTATTAACTATGAAACCTATGTCCATTCAACTGTATTTTGATTATAATGAACCAAATCATTTGTAGAAGCAGTCTTTTTTTTCACCTAAGCAATGGGGAGTGGAGTGATGAAGATGCGAATTGATCATTTTGTGGTAGCGCCGTCTGGTATTGGAGATGACGCATTAAAGTATAGAAGGCACCGGCTCGTAGAAAAACTGTTGCAGCATCCAGATACGGGAAAGGTCTTTTGGATTTCTCCTATCGAAACGGGCAACAAAGGAGAACTATTCAGGAAGGAAAAACGTTGGAGAAGAGTGGATCAGTCAGAAAAACTCGTAGAGCTGAAAATCAATGATTACAAGAATATCGTCAATCTTCAAAGCGGAATGACACTTTCCATTTTCAAGAAAATCGTAAAAGAAGTCAGCGAAGGAGAAAAGCGGATTCTTTGGTTCACTTATCCGGGATTCAGCGATTTAGCAGCAGCTGCAAAATGGGATCGCATTGTTTATGACTGCAGTGATTCCTGGGGGAGTACTTGGGTACAGCCGAGCGGCTTGAAACGGGTAAAACCAGCTATCTTAAAGAAAATGATTCAGCTTTCAGAGAGAAGAGTTGCGAAAAGCAGCGTGGTCCGCTTCGCGAGTTCGCAATTTCTAGGTGATAAAATTGAGCGTATCACCGGCCAACCAGCTGTAATCATTGAAAATGGAGTCGAGTACAATGATTTTGCAAATGCGCCAATAGCTGAATTGAAGAACATTCCCTCGCCGCGGCTCGGTTTTATAGGCGGCATTAAAAGTAAACTCGATTTTGAGCTTCTCTATAAACTAGCTATAACAGCACCTTCTGTCCAACTGATACTCGTCGGTCCTGTAGCAAAAGAAAAAAATGAATCGCTCGATAAGCTGCTGGCATTGAAGAATGTTCATAGCTTGGGCGGCGTAAAATATGAAAACGTTCCGCGGTATATGAAGGCGCTGGATGTTGGGGTGCTTCCCTATAAAAAAATTGAATACAATCAAGCAGTCAGTCCATTGAAAATGTTCGAATACTTAGCAGCTGGAATACCGGTAGTCGGCATCGGCGTGCCCACTACAGAAAAGTATCAGCAATCCGGCGTCTATTCCTATGCGAAAAGCGATTTGGAGTTCATCTCAGAATGCCTAAAAAGCATTAAATTTAGAAATTCTGATAGCCTGATTCAAGAAAGGCAAATAGTTGCGAAAAAACAAGATTGGGAAGAGAAGCTCTCATTAATGGTCCATCTGGCAAAAGATCCGTTATATGAGGAGGAATTTAAGATCTTAAATAATCTGAATTATTAGATTTAATTAACGTAATAAATATTTTCAGGTTCTATGGGCCTATTGAAATCAGTGTAAAAGAAAATTCGGAGCAAAGGGGACAGCGAAATGATTGAAGAAATAAATTTGCGGACGGTATATGGAATTATTAAAAAGAGGATTTTAATGATTGTCAGTCTGGTCATTTTAGCCGCTGTATTGGCTGGAGCGGCGACTGTTTACTTAGTGACGCCTATTTACCAGACTTCCACCCAGATTCTGATCAACTCAGAGCAAAGTGAAACGATGCCTATTACGAATACAGACATTCAAACGAATCTTCAATTGATCAATACGTACAGTGTCATCATTAAAACACCTTTTATACTCGATCAAGTAATCGAACGCTTGAATTTAACGGCAACAGCGGAAGAGCTGACAAATAAAATAACCGTGAATTCAGCGTCCGAGTCTCAAGTTATCGATATTTCCGTGAGAGATGAAAATGCGGCCGAAGCAGTCAAAATCGCGAATATGATTGCAACGGTTTTCCAGGCAGAAATTGAAGAATTGATGAATGTGGACAATGTCAATATTCTTTCAACAGCAACATTGAGTGAAAACCCGGAACCGGTTGAGCCCAATTTGGTGATGAATATTGCAGCAGCTGCTGCAGGCGGGCTTGTACTTGGAGTGGGCATCGCCTTCTTGCTGGCATTTTTAGACACCACGGTAAAAAGTGAAGAAGATGTCGAGGAGTTGCTCGGTCTCCCAATACTTGGTGTAGTGTCGCCGATGAATGAGAATCACAAAATCCGCAAGATTGAGCAAGTGTCGCTTAAAGAGAAGGAGGCGTTCAGAACATGAGTAAAACGAAACGGAAAATAGATCGTACCGGAAGAAAATTAGTTGCTTATACAACACCGAAAAGTTTCGTTTCGGAACAATTCCGGAATGTCAGAACGAATATTAATTTTTCAATGGCTGATAAAGAAATCCGGTCGCTTGCGATTACTTCTGCAGCTCCTGCAGAAGGGAAGTCGACTGCTGCGGCTAACTTGGCCGTCGTCTTTGCACAAGAAGGAAAGAAAGTTCTTCTAATTGATGGCGATATGAGAAAACCGACGATGCACCACACTTTTGAAATCCGCAACACGGTCGGATTGTCGAGTGTATTGACTCGCCGCTTGCCAGTAGAAGCCGCGATTAAAAAAGGGCCGATCAGCGGGCTTCATTTATTGACTTGCGGACCGATTCCTCCCAATCCGGCTGAATTGTTAGCTTCAGAGACAATGGCTCACCTGATCCAACATTTAGGAAAATCCTATGATTTGGTCATCTTCGATTCGCCGCCGATTTTATCAGTAGCTGATGGGAAATTGATAGCGGATCATTGTGAAGGAACCGTGTTGATCATCAATTCAGGCACCACTGAAAAACGTGGGGCGTTAAAAGCGAAGGAGATGATTGAACTGACCAGCAGTAAGCTTTTGGGAATCGTCCTCAATAACTTTACGCCGACAAAAGAAACATACTACTACCACTATTAAAGACTTTGGCGAAGCCGCAGCTGGAAGGAAATCCACCTCCTTTAGCAAACGGCTTTTCTATTGTCTTTAGATATTAGAAAATTCTAATAATAACTATTAATTTGTGTATTTCTCTGATAATATTAATAAAATGATATCTCTAAAGAGAGGCGTGTGAATTCTCCTAAAACAACCTGGCAATCGTTTCAAAGAACTTTATTTTTAAATAGCCAAAGGAGGATTTAATTGGATAATGCAAAATGGTTAAGGTGGATGGTCGTTTTTCTTGGAATCGCTGGAATCAGTTATCTCTTGTATATGAATTTGAATAGATCTGAAGTTGCGATGGAACCAGAGGATGAAAAAATGTTAGAGGATAAGAACGGTTTGGTAGGAGATGGCATAGCGGATGATACCGCTGCGCTGCAAGCAGCCATTAATGAAGTGCCTGCTGGAGGAACCCTGAAATTGCCGGATGGCATCTATAAAGTAAGCCGAAACCCGAATCTGAAGGCGGTCACCGGATATGGAGAAAGTCATTTTGCGCTTGAAATCACCAATCCAATCACTATTGAAATGGATGAAGTGACCATTAAAACGGAAACCGACGGACGCTACGGAATATTTTGGATTCATGATACGGCAGATGTTCATTTGAAGGGCGGCTCGCTCATCGGGGACAAATTTCCGGTTGATGCTGAATTGACTTCCAATATTGCTGTGCTCTTGCATGAAACGCAAAATAGTTCGATTGAAAACATGTATACAAAAAACCACTCCCAGGGAATCCATCTGCATGATGCGGATAATAATTTAATCCGAAACGTCACATCAGAATACAATTATGGCTCCGGCATCATCAATTTTTCGTCCAACAATAACATCATCGATTCCTGTGTTGTCCGGAATTCGAGCGACGGGCATCTTTCTTTATACGGGGTGGGGGAAAACAATACCGTAGTTAATTGTGTAGTTACGGAAGACCGTCCAGACCATACGATTGAACAAGGGATTACCGTAGAGAGCGAAAAGAATAGCCGCATTGAAAACAATACCGTCAGCGGATTTTATTATGGCATTGATATTAAAAATGGCGCTGAATCGAATATTATCACATCCAATAATGTTTTTGATAATGAATACAATATTGCGATTCGGCCAGGAGACGGCGGAGAAAATCTTTTGACGCCAAGCCATGATATTGTCATCACCAATAATTTTGCGACGAATCCGAGGGACAATTCGCATTTCGGGATTTTTGTAGACATTGGGGAAGGGCATGTCATTACGGGGAACACGGTAAACAAAGGGAATTTGATCATCACAGATCCGAAAATGTTTGCCAAATATGAAAAGCAAAATTCTTATGTAGAATAGCCTCGAGCTAAGTTTTAAAGCGGAATAGATAAAGTATCGAAGGGGTGTTGATGTGAAGGAAATCGGGGGATATTTTGAACTTGAGAATTTAGCGGGGCAGGAATTTTATCCGGATTTAATCGCATTAAATAGTGCGCGGAATGCTCTGTTATATGTAATGAAAGCAAGAGCGATTAAAAAAATATACATCCCTTATTATTTATGCGATTGCATACGGGATACCTTGCAGAATTACAGCTATGATTTCGGCTATTACCATATCGATGAGGATTTTAAGCCGAAAATCGATCATAGACTGGAAAACGGGGCTTACCTTTATCTCGTCAATCATTACGGCCAGCATTCAAATGACACGATTAAGAAATTCGAATCTTTGTATGGCTCGCTTATTGTCGACAATACCCATGCGTTTTTTCAGCCGCCGCTGCAAGGAATCGATACAATTTATTCCTGCCGAAAATTTTTTGGGGTACCGGACGGCGCCTATCTTTCTACGGATGCGGTATTGGATGAAGAATTGGCAGTGGATATTTCCAAAGACCGTTATCCGTATTTATTGGGGCGGTTTGAAGGGAAGGCATCGGATTATTATAAGGAATACCATGAAGTCAATGAATTATTTGATTTGGAGCCGCTGAAACACATGTCTAAGCTAACGCATAATATTATGGGTGCTATTGATTATGAAAAAGCGAAAGAGGTCCGCAGCCGCAATTTCAGTTATTTAGCAAATGAGCTTCGCCTATTGAATCCTTTAAATGTTTTTTCTCCAGAAGGTGCTTTTGCCTATCCATTTTACTGCGAAAACGGACCTGAAATCAGAAAGCTTTTAGCTGGACAGAAAATTTATATCCCTACGCTTTGGCCGAATGTTTTGGCTGATACCGAAGAAACTTCTATTGAGAATCGCTATACGGCCAATATCCTACCGCTTCCATGTGATCAACGCTATAGCCTGGAAGATATGGAGTATATGGCCGGCCTATTGAAAGAAGCGCTGAATAATTATATAGCCATCAAAAGATGAAGCCAAGAAAGTTGCCAGCCATTATGGATTCGGCAGCTTTCTTGGCTTTTGCTAACAGGATTAGACTCTCGAAGGTGTTTCGACAGGGTTGCGATATGCAGGAAAAAAATCACTTTCCATTAAAATGCCGCTTTTTTCGCATAGCTGTTCATATACTTCCACATTCCAAATTTTCGAGCCGGTATAGTATTCAAACTGTGTGTTCTGTCCAAATTTTTTCTTGAAGAGGTAAAGTTTGTCGTCCGGTTCACTTGTTCTGCCGCCTCCTGAGTGAATCAGCTCGGCGCCATTCGATTTGCCCCATTCTGTGATTGCATAGGTCATGATATAAACGGGAGACAGATGATGAAATTCTTCTTTGGTAGCCGAGAGGTGCGTATGGATCCACTTATTGTAGTGAAAATGGAGTTCCATGCCAATCGTTTTTTCTTCGTATATGGCTTCGACCAAAATGATATTGTCACCGAAGTAAGCCAAGCAGTTTGAAAAGTAGATGTCATCAAAGAAGTAGATATCGTCGGCGCCAATTCTTTTCATCGTCTCCACGTACATCGTGCGGAATGGTGCCAAGCTTTCTGGTTTTTTTGTGATTCGATAGGTAACGCCGGCCTTTAATGCTTTACGAATCGTTTTTCTAGTGGATTTTGAAAATTCATGTTGGATTGGATCGGTATAAGGGGCTAATGCCGTGCCAGTAGTGAAACTTTTAAAAGAAAGTTCATAGCAGGCTGAAAAATCCTGGGCATTGGAGAAGAGAGGATGGAACCGTACAAACTCGCAGACGATTTGCTGCTCTTTGCAGTATGCGGAGAATGCTGCTTCAAACTCTTTTGCGAGCACGTTTCTTTTTCCTTCTTTGCATGAAGTGATGAGTGGTCCTCCGTAGCCATAAGGAGAAAAAATATCATAAAATTGAATGCCGTTTAGTAAATAAGGAATTTTTTTCTTGATAAACAGATGCCTCACAGAGCCACATGAACTTTGAAAAACAAAAATTTCACATTTGCCGTTTTCAATTTGCTCATACAAGAGCCCATAATTTTTCTTATAGTATACATCCACTAATTAATGCACCTCCCTTTGTTTTATAAGAATATATTTTAGACAAATCGGATCAAACAAAACCAACAGACTCCTAAAAATTCCTGAATCAGGGAATCATGAATTTAATTATATCAACAACAAATGGAAAAGTGAATAAGAAAACTATTTATTCGGAATAATATAGAGTGAAATATTTTTATAGAGTTGGTTATATAGATTTAAATTACAAGATTAATACAATTTATATTTTCTAAATAAATAAAATAATCTAAATAATCTGTTACTTATGGTGCATTCTGTGATAGAATGAAAATTAAATAGAATCACTTAAGTAGAAAGTATTAGTATTATTTCGAACTAAAAGGATTATTTTAACAAACCCGTTACTAATGGCTCTCATTATTGGTTATTGGGTTTCTGATGAAAGGAAGACTGATAAAACTTTAGATGTAATTGCCTGAACGAGAGTGGACTGATGGAAGCGATCTCTTGAAATAGAAGAATTTAATTGAAGAGGAGCCATATAAGGATGGAAAAAGAGATGATGGTGAGCATTACCTGTGAAGCCTATAATCATGAAAAATATATAGCGGATGCACTTGAAAGCTTTCTTATGCAAAAAACCGATTTTTCATTTGAAATCCTTATTCATGATGATGCTTCAACTGACCGGACAGCAGAAATTATCAAAGAGTATGAAAGAAAATACCCAGATATTATAAAACCCATCTACCAAGTAGAAAATCAATATTCAAAAGGGGTCAGTGTAGAGCTGATCAACAGCAGCAGGGCTAGTGGGAAATACACAGCTACGTGTGAAGGCGATGATTACTGGACGGATCCACTCAAACTTCAAAAGCAAGTGGATTATATGGAAGCTCATCCAGAGTGCAGCATGTGTGTGCATGGGGCTTACAAAGTATCTTCCAGCCGGAAAAAGGTGGTTGCAAAAGTGCGGCCGAGTGCAGAAAGCAGAATTTTCACGATTGAAGAATTGATTGAAGGCGGAGGAGATTTTGTTGCTACCAATTCGATTATGATTGCCCGTGAAAAGGTAGGCGAAATGCCGGCGTTTTACTTGAATGCTGTAGTTGGCGATTATCCTTTAGTGATTTACGCTGCCCTCAAAGGCAATGTCTATTATATAGATGAAATCATGTCAGCCTACCGCATTGGTGTGAATGGTTCCTGGACAGACAGGGAATTAGGCACTTTGAGCAAAAAGACGCAGCATGTCTATGACATTGCAGCAATGCTGGATGAAATCAATGCGTACACACATTTTCAGTACGATGCGGTGATCAACCGCACGAAGAAGAAAAACCATCTTTGCCTCTTGATTGAAATGGGAGAAAAAGAAGAAGCGAAAAAACCGGAATATAGCGAGCTGTACAAAGAATTAGGATTGAAAAGAATCGCGGCTTTGAAAGTGAAGCACTCATTTCCACGTATTGCCCGCGTATTAAAAGCAGTGAAATGGAAACTGATTACGTAAAAAAGAGTGAAACTACCTTATTTTGATTGGAGCCAGCTTATGGAAAAGCAGAATTCCTTAAAGAAAAAGACAATAAGCGGATTGCTTTGGAGCTTTGGTGACTTGGTTGGGAACCAAGGTGGGCAGTTTATCATTCAAGTCGTACTGGCCAGAATGTTGCTTCCAGAAGATTTTGGACTAATTGGCATGATTTTGATTTTTATAGCCATTTCCAATTCCATTACAGACAGTGGATTTACCCAAGCACTGATTCGTGAGCAGAAAGTGACTCAAACGGATTATTCCACGGTCTTCTATTTCAATATTGCTGTTTCATTTTTTATCTATAGTCTCCTCTATTTGACAGCGCCGGCCATCAGCTCTTTTTATAGCCAGCCTGATTTGACCATGCTGATCCGGGTGCTTTCGATTGGGGTGATCATCAATTCTTTTGGCATTATTCCAAGAGCAATGTTCACGAAAGAAGTGAATTTCAAAGTCCAAGCAAAAGTGAATTTAACGGCAAGCATCTTGTCAGGAGTTTTTGCTGTTGGAGCAGCTTTTGCAGGGTTAGGGGTTTGGAGCTTGGTCATCCGGCAATTGACGATGAATGCAGTGCAATCGCTATTTTTGTCCCTGTCAAGAAAGTGGCTGCCGTCATTTGTATTTAGCTGGAGTTCCTTTAAACGCTTATTCGGATTCGGTTGGAAATTATTGGTCTCAGGTTTGATCGATACAATTTATACGAATATTTTCTTCTTGATCATCGGGAAGCAATATTCGGCGAGAAGCCTTGGATACTATACGAACGCCTCCAAATTCAGCGATGTTGCTGCACAAACTTTGACAGCTACATTGCAGCGTGTGACGTATCCAGTGCTCAGCAGCCTTCAAGATGATGAGAATCGGATCAAACAAGCTTTCCGTAAAATCATTAAATTATCCGGGTTTATTATTTTTCCGGTCATGGCAGGAATCGCTGCCATAGCGGAGCCCCTCATCCATTTAGTGCTGGGAGAGCAATGGGCAGGGATGGTGGCCTATTTTCAATTGCTGTGCATTGCCGGAATGCTTTACCCCATCCATGCCTTGAATTTAAATATCCTCCAAGTGCGGGGCCGCTCTGATTTGTTCCTGTACTTGGAAATTGCCAAAATGGTGGTCTTGTCTCTGCTCATCTTTTTAGCAATTTGGTTGAAACTTGGCATCATGGGGCTTGTCGGCGTCATTGTCCTTGATTCTTACGTCGCTTTGTATTTCAATACTTACTTTTCTGCCCGTGAAATTTCCTACTCCATTAAAGAGCAGGTGAAAGACTTATTGCCGATGTATCTCATTTCTCTTGCGATGGGGCTCGCTGTCTATATGGGCGGCGAATACCTGTTTGAAAGCAAATTGTTGAAATTGCTGTTCCAAGTCAGTTTAGGCATCATCCTATACATTACAATCAGCAAGCTTATAAGAATCAAGGAATTGAATATTATCTTTGATTTGCTTAAACCGATGTTGAAGAAAATCAGCTTTTCCAAATCAAACGATATAAAAAAAGTATGATCTCGGGGGACGAAGAATATGACAAATCCATTTGAAAATCCGATATTTATTACCAGTCCATTAATGCCGAAGGTGGAAGACGTCACAAATAAGATCAGTGAAATCTGGGAAAGCGGCCAGATTACGAATAACGGGAATCAGCATAAAGAATTGACTAAGCAATTAGAAGCCTATTTGCAAGCGCCGAACCTCTCCCTGTTCAACAACGGGACACTGGCTTTGCTGCTTGGCATAAAAGCGCTTGATCTGACTGGCGAAGTCATTACGACGCCTTTTACATTTCCAGCCACCGTCCAGGCATTGGACTGGAACGGACTGACGCCTGTTTTTTGTGATATCGATCCCATCACTTTAAACATCGATGCTTCTAAAATAGAAGCGTTAATCACGGAAAAAACCTCCGCTATTTTAGCGGTCCATGTTTTTGGAAATCCATGTGATGTAGATCAGATTGAGAAGATTGCCAGAAAACATAAATTGAAAGTCATCTATGATGGGGCCCATGTTTTTGGTGCGAAACTGCATGAGCGGCCGATCAGTGATTACGGAGATATGACGATGTTCAGTTTCCATGCAACCAAATTATTTAATACCATCGAAGGCGGCGCTTTAGCAGTTAAAGACGAAGAAGTGCTCCAGAGATTGAATCTCTTGAAAAACTTCGGAATCCTGAATGCAGAAGAAGTGGTGCTTTCAGGCTTGAACGCTAAAATGAACGAAGTCCAGGCGGGCATCGGAATCGAAGTGCTGAAGCTCGTAGAAGAAGAGCGCCTAAAAAGGCATCAATTGAAAAAAGCCTATGAAGGGCATTTCTCAGAAGTTCCAGGCATCCGTCCGATTACCGTGCTAGAAGGGGAATCGAGCAGTTACCAGTATTTCGTCATTGAAGTGGATGAACAGGAATTCGGCAGTTCGAGGGACTGGCTGCATCAAGAATTGGAGAAATACAATGTCTTCACCCGCAAGTACTTTTATCCGCTATGCAGTGATTTTGACTGGTATCGACAGCTTGAATCTGCGAAACCGGAAAACTTGCCAGTTGCACAAAAAGCAGTGAAACAAGTCTTATCCATGCCGTATTACGGTAACTTGCCGATAGAAGCGGTAAATCAAATCTGCCAATTGATTAAAGACCTTCAACAAAGTTTGAAGGCCTTGACTCGAATCTAAGAAAAGAGGGATTGGTTATGAAAGGGATCATTTTAGCAGGAGGATCTGGAACGCGCCTTTATCCATTAACGAAATCCATTTCGAAACAGATGCTGCCGGTTTATGACAAACCGATGATTTATTATCCGCTTTCGGTGTTGATGCTTGCGGGCATCAAAGAAATTTTGATCATTTCGACTCCACGGGACGTGGCCGGTTTTTTGAGCCTTCTTGGCAATGGACAAAAATTAGGGATTAAATTGGAATATGCTATTCAAGAAGAGCCGAAAGGGTTAGCTGAAGCATTTACCATTGGGGAAAGTTTTATCGGCGACTCTCCCGTCGCATTGGTGCTGGGTGACAACATTTTCTACGGATCCGATTTTGGAAGCCGGTTGATCGAATCGGCTGAACTTGAGCATGGCTGCATCATTTTTGGCTGCCATGTCGCTGATCCGAGAGCGTATGGCGTAGTAGAAGTCGGGGATGACAATAAGGTCCTTTCGATTGAAGAAAAACCGAAAGAACCAAAATCTTCTTTCGCAGTTCCAGGCTTGTATTTCTTTGATAATCAGGTGATTGAAATCGCTAAGAACATTCATCCTTCAGAACGCGGAGAATTGGAAATTACTTCTATTATAGATGTCTATCTGCAATGCGGAGAGTTGACGGTCAACCTGATGGGACGCGGCCTTGCCTGGTTGGATACAGGAACTCATGAAGCATTGCTGCAGGCGGCTAATTTTGTCGAAGCCATTCAAAAAAGACAAGGGTTATACGTATCTTGCATCGAAGAGATCGCCTACCGCCGAGGCTATATTTCCCGCACGCAATTAGTAGAATTGGCGGAGCCGTTGATCAAAACCGATTATGGAAAATATTTGATTGATATCGCTGCAGAAAAATCCTTTCAATTAAACAATTGAGAATAGAGGTCTTGCTGATGAAAAAAGTATTAGTAACTGGTGGAGCAGGGTTTATCGGCGGTAATTTCGTTCATTATATGGTGGGAAAATATCCTGAATACCATATTTTTAATCTGGATGCCTTAACTTATGCCGGAGACTTGACGAAGCATGGGGAAATTGAAGGGAAAAGCAATTATACGTTTGTCCATACAGATATAACGAAAAGCTTGGAAATTCATAAGCTTTTTGAAAAGGAAAAGTTTGATTATGTTGTCCATTTTGCAGCTGAAAGCCATGTCGACCGTTCAATCCGTGAACCGGAAGTATTTATCCGCACGAATATATTAGGCACACAAATTCTGTTGGAAGCTGCAAAACGAATCGGAGTCCAAAAGTTTGTTCATATTTCAACAGATGAAGTATATGGAGAGCTGGATTTTGATCCTTCTACATTCTTCACAGAAGAGACGCCGCTTCAGCCGAATAGCCCTTATAGTGCAAGTAAAGCCTCATCCGATTTATTGGTGCGTTCGTATTTCGAGACCTTCGGTTTGCCAGTCAATATTACGCGCTGTTCCAATAACTACGGTCCTTATCATTTTCCGGAAAAGTTGATCCCATTGACCATTTCTCAAGTTTTGAAAGATCAACCCGTTCCGGTTTACGGAGATGGCAAAAACATTCGGGATTGGCTGCATGTGGCGGATCATTGTTCAGCAATTGACTTGGTTCTCCATAAAGGAGAATTAGGTGAAGTCTATAATATCGGCGGCCATAATGAACAATCCAATTTGGAAGTGGTGCAGACGATTCTCAAAGGGCTAGGGAAATCCGAAGAATTGATCAAATATGTACCCGACCGCCTTGGCCATGATCGCCGTTATGCCATCGACCCGTCCAAATTAGAGAAGCTGGGCTGGATTCCGACGTATAGTTTCGACAGCGGCATTCAGCAAACCATTCAATGGTATTTGGAAAACCAGGATTGGTGGGAACATATCCTGAAACGGCAGCGCCAGCCAAAACCGGATTTGCAGCCTATCAGCAAATAATGAAAAAGAAAGCCATATAGGTTCAAGGGGCGTCATCCTTTAGCGGACATTTGGGATGAGGCTCTTCTGTTTTGATTTTTTTCGGCTGTTTATGAAAAGTGGGGAGGTGCAGTAATGGAGAATAGTATGCGCATCAGTGATTATTTAAGGGAATTGAATGATGATAAGAGGAAAGTGAAAATCCTGCATTATAACGCGGAAGACAATAAGCTGAAAATGGAGCTGGCTGCAGCTGGATATGATAATTATTTAGCGGTGGTCTCTGATATTTCCCATTCGTTCAGTGGATATGCATATCCCGTAAACAGCAATGATGTCATTTTTAAAAACAATGCGGACGTCCTGATTTTAGGCAAGGCAGGATTCGATGACATTAAAAAAGCGTTTAATTCTTCAGCAGAACTGATTGTCTTTAAACCGAATCATTTGGTGAATAACTTCAGCTTTTTGGCAGTATGGGCGTACAAATATGCCCGGAAACGAAGATGGGAAATGAGTTTTAAAGAGTTCGCTGAAGAAAATGGAGCAGTCAGCAGGGGCATTTTGTTTAGACGCAAATACAAGAAAGAAAAGAAAGCGCGCTATTATCTATCTCCAGAAACGCCGCTTGATTCACTTTTCAAACGCTTTAATGAACAGCGATTGAGATATGTTGTCCTCAGATGGTTTGATAAGATCCCCTTTTCCGATATTCAGGAAGATGTCGATCTCTTAGTAGCAGACGAAGACATTTTCAGAGTACAACAAGTATTAAATGAGAAAATAGGCATTCTGCCATTCGACCTCTATAGTGTCAGTGGTTTGCCGGGAAGCAGCTTTAAGAATATGGCTTATTACCCGCCAAATTTGGCTGAGAAAATCCTCGCAGAAAGAACGCTTTGGAAAGGCCGTTTTTTTGTGCCGGACAAGCGCCATTACTTTCTAAGCCTTCTTTATCACGCAGTTTATCATAAAGGAATAAAATCCGGAATCCCGGTTCGAGACGGAGACCTTGGCCGGCAAGAATTGGCCGATCATGAATATTTAAATATTTTACAAGCGTTAGCGAAGGAAAATAACATGGAATTAAAAGAGCTTAATCTTATGTATTTCCATCGTTTGTTAGGAGAAGCAGGGTGGGCGCCGGCGACCGATACGATTCGAAAGTTGCCGGAAGAAAATGCATCTTGGTTGAAAGAGACCATCATCCGTTCTTCAGATGACTTTGAAAAATCGGGAGAAGTGATGGTGTTCGTTATAAGGGATTGGGCTTATAAGAGGGGGCTGACGGGTTTTATCATCAATTGGCTGGAAAAAAGCGGATTAAACCTGGTGAAAGCCATTGAATTGAATCGCGAACAAAAAAGGCAGGCATCTCAAAGGCTGCGCGGGGGCAATTGGGGGCAAGGACCATGGCCAGTAAATGGGGGAGATCCGGCAGTACTGCTTGTCATGTATGATTATCATCCCAAACCTTTAAAGGAAAAATTCAAAAAGAAATATCCGCATGTATCGAACGAACATTATCTCTTTAAGGAAGAAGTCCGGAGAGAAATCAATTCAAATCTTGAAGCTGAAGAGAAGACGAATCCGATCCATAGTTCTGATGATGAAATTGAAGCATTGGATTATATCAATATGGTCGTTCCAGAAACGATGGCTTACGTCCGAAGTACCATTACTGAATGGGACAAAGCTTACGTAACAAAAGAGAAAGTCTATAAAGATTTATCCGGTAATCGGCGGCGGGCTAAAGTGGAAGTGATCGAATATCAAGGAAAAAAAGCAGTCAAAAAAACCTATCAAGCAGGAAAAGAACGTTTTTTAAAGCGTGAAGTTTATGTTTATGGAGAGCTTAGCAAAGAATGTGAATTTATTCCGAAACTCCTCGACAGCGGCGACAATTATTTGATTGTGCCATTGTTGGATACACTGAGGATTGCTGAAAACAAACGAGTGAAAAAGTGGATGTTGAAAAAATACAAAGAAGAGATTTTGGGCATCAGCCGGTTCTTTTATGAAAAAGGATTCGCATTGATCGATTTCCATCCTGGCAATATATTAATGACCAAAGAGGGGCCGCGAATCATCGATTTTGAGTTCTTGTATAAATACGATCACAAACCAAAAACAATTGATGAGTCGTTTGATTTCATCGGATATCCCGATAACTTTATGGCGGACATCCCGTATGGCATCGATTTGAAAAGCAGAAAAGATCTTTGGAAAAAAATCCTGTATTGAGATTGGAGTGAGTTGAAGCGATGTCGACTTTAAAAAAGAAAGTGGCCAACAGCATGAAACTCACTTCATTATCAATGCTCATTACAAGTGTCCTGCAGATTATCCAATTAGTAGTTCTAGGACGCATTCTCGGTCCTGCCGTCTATGGGATTTTAGCGCTTGTGCAAATCGTCATTCAGTTTGCCCAAATGTATATGGATATGGGACTGACAGATGCAATCATCCAAAAGGCGAAAATCAGTAAAATTCAATTATCGAGCCTTTACTGGTTTTCGATTTTCATGGGTTTTGGAATCTTCATCATTTTATTCTTTGCTGCACCGCTTCTCGCCAGCCTATTTGATCATACTGAATTAAAAGGGATGATTCGGGTGGTCGGCATCAGTTTTCTCATTATCCCGTTTGGTTTGCAATTCCAAACGATAGCCAGTAAAAATTTAGAATTCAGCCAAATTACGAAGAACGAAATCATCGCTTCTTTTATAGGGGTTTCTCTCACGATTTTCTTAGCAGCTTATATGGGATCGGGCGCGTGGTCTCTTGTATTTGGCCATATTGCAAGTTCGCTCGTACGGACTGTGCCGTGGGTCTTTTCAGGCTTTAAAAATCCAGAAACCCGGCCACTGTTTGTGTTCTCTTGGAAAAACATTACGGAATTGATAACGTTCGGATTGTATCGTCTCGGGACTACGACTGCGAATTACTTCAATACGAAAATCGACCAAATTATTATCGGAATTTTAATGGGACCTCAAATTCTTGGGATTTATAGTATGGCAATGAACTTGATCATGCAACCTATCCAGAAATTAAATCCTATGATTACGCGTGTATCATTTCCTGTTTTCGCTAAAATTCAAAGTGATCAAAAGCGGCTGCAAAAAGCTTATCTATTCATCATTCAGCTGATTATGACGTTAAATGCACCATTTTTTTCCGGTCTTATCGTATTAGCGCCTTATCTTGTGCCGCTTCTTTTAGGGAAAGAATGGACGGAAGCCGTAATCATTGTCCAGATTCTCTGCTTCTATGCCTTATTCCGTGCTTTAGGAAATCCGAGCGGAAGCCTATTTACTGCAGTAGGGAAGGTGCGCTGGAGTTTTTATTGGCAATTGGGGCTGTTATTTATTGTGCCGGTCGTTGTTTATTTCTCAAGCCTGACTGGAGAAATTGCATTGGTCGCATTAGCCATGGGCTTATTGCGGTTTGTTCTGTTCTTTGTCAATTATTTCAGCAGAATCCGGCTGATTATCGGCAATAGCTTTAATGAATTATTGAAATCCATCTTTATTCCAATTTTTCATTCAGCAGTGATGATTTTATTGCTCCATGGGTTGATCAGCATCCTGGCGAAAACCAATGACTTAGCTATTATCCTTATTAGCTTTAGTGCAGGAATGATGATCTATGGATTCATGATGATTATTTTCCAGCGAAAATTACTGCTGGAAGTAAAAAGTTTCTTTATCCAAAAGGCGACGGTGTGAATTTGCCTCTAGAAGTTAAAAAATAAGTGCGAAATTGGAAGATTACTGGTTATAGAAAAGAAATTCTGTAAAATTTATAAAATAATCTAAATAATCTGTTTTATTAAGTCTAAAGTATGCTAAAATGATAAAAATAAAGTATAGTATAAGCATTTAGTATTGGTAAATATGTACAGATATACAGGAAGAATATTAAAGAGTGAAAAGGGCCCGATTTAGCGATATGCAATTATTCAGCGGCATATGCTCTCTGGCAATAGGCAAGAGAGCATTCTCTTAAGAGACCATAGAAAAGGATGGGGTTTAAATGGATGTGTCATCAAAGATTTATGTAGCAGGGCATCGGGGTCTTGTAGGATCGGCTATTGTCAGAGATTTGAAGAAGAATGGCTATCATAATCTTGTCTTACGGACTCATTGCGAATTGGATTTGACAGACCGCGGCCAAGTTGACGCATTCTTCAACTTAGAAAAGCCGGAATATGTATTTTTAGCTGCTGCAAAAGTCGGGGGGATTGTAGCAAACAACGATTTTCCAGCTGATTTTATTCGAGACAATCTAATGATTCAAACGAATGTAATAGATGCGTCCTATAAGAACGGAGTAAAAAAGCTGCTTTTCTTAGGAAGCACATGCATTTATCCGAAATACACCCCTCAGCCAATGAGAGAAGATTCTTTATTGACTGGAGAGTTGGAGCCGACCAATGAGCCCTATGCTATTGCGAAAATAGCAGGGATTAAAATGTGTGAGTACTATAACAAGCAATATGGAACTAAATTTATTTCGATTATG
This sequence comes from Planococcus alkaliphilus, assembly GCF_057031095.1. Taxonomy (NCBI): domain Bacteria; kingdom Bacillati; phylum Bacillota; class Bacilli; order Caryophanales; family Caryophanaceae; genus Planococcus; species Planococcus alkaliphilus. Next base: position 2,683,748 of record NZ_CM168060.1, on the reverse strand, counting down.
CCGACCAATTTATTTGGCCCTAATGATAATTTTGATTTAAATAGTTCCCACGTGCTGCCTGCGTTAATCCGGAAATTCCATGAAGCGAAAGTGAATTCTGCTCCAACAGTAGAAGTATGGGGCACGGGAACGCCGAGAAGAGAGTTTCTATACTCAGATGATTTGGCCAATGCCGCTGTCTATCTGATGAACACATACAGTAAAAGTGAATTAGTGAACATCGGTGTAGGCAAAGATATTTCCATCAGAGAATTAGCCGAAAAGATTAAGGACATTACCGGCTATGAAGGGGAAATCAGATTCAATACGTCAAAACCGGATGGTACTCCCCGTAAGCTCGTTGATGTAAGCAAATTGCATAGCCTTGGCTGGAAAGCGGAAACTTCATTGGACCATGGGCTGAAATTAGCTTATGAGTGGTTCTTGGAAAATATCAGCAAAGAAACTATTACGGTTAAATAATGGGGGATTCGATGAGAAAAGCATTGATAACAGGGATTACGGGACAGGATGGATCGTTTTTAGCGGATTTTCTTTTGGAGAAAGGCTACGAAGTTCATGGCATCATTCGGCGAAGCTCGAGTTTTAACACAGAGAGAATAGAACACCTTTATATTGAAGAGCTGAAGACCAGCGAGAATTTCTTTATCCATTACGGGGATATGACAGATACCTCAAATGTCATCCGGTTGATCAGCGAGATCAAACCAGACGAAATTTACAATTTGGCCGCCATGTCTCATGTGAAAGTGTCATTTGAAACTCCGGAATATACAGCGGATGTAGATGGCATTGGCACACTACGGATATTGGAAGCGGTACGAATTCTTGGACTGCAGCATAAAACCCGAATTTACCAGGCATCCACTTCAGAACTGTTCGGAAAAGTCCAAGAGGTGCCGCAAAAAGAAACAACGCCATTTTATCCGCGTTCACCATATGGGGTCGCCAAATTGTATGGCTTTTGGATAACGAAAAACTACAGAGAATCTTATGGCATGTTTGCCGTGAACGGCATTCTTTTCAACCATGAATCAGAGCGCCGCGGAGAGACTTTTGTGACACGTAAAATTACCATGGCCGCAGCGCGAATTGCCAGTGGACAACAGCAGAAGCTATCGCTTGGGAATTTGGATGCCCGCCGGGATTGGGGATATGCAAAAGATTACGTTGAATGTATGTGGTTAATCCTGCAACACGAGACGCCGGAAGATTTTGTCATTGCGACCGGAGAAATGCATACGGTCCGTGAATTTGCGACACTAGCGTTTCTTCATGCCGGAATAGAAATCGAATGGCAAGGCGAAGGGCCGGAAGAGAAAGGCATCAATAAGCGTACAGGAGAAGTAATTGTTGAAGTGAATCCGGATTACTTCCGTTTGGCTGAAGTGGAACAATTATTGGGCGATCCTTCAAAAGCGAAACGGCTGTTGAAGTGGAATCCCACTGCTACATCATTTGAAGAGTTGGTAGAGATTATGGTTAAAAACGATTTGCGTTTATTAGGCAAAGAAAAGCAAGAAGCATACAGCACAAAAGAGTTTTAAGGAAAAAATGCAGAGCTGCGGATGAGAGGGGCTCTGCATATTTTTTCATCCATATAAGTATTCTGTATTTTCGTACAACTCAGAAATTAGATTATAGACAAGATATGTATGGCTTCCCGCCGAGTCAGATTCTGTCTTAATCCTGCATCAGTGTTAAGCGTGCAATTAAAAATTTGTAAAATTGTATGTTCAATATATAAGAGGAGACAGACGCTAAGGAGTGGACTCGATTGGGAAAAACAAATGAAAAAGTAAGTGTCGTAATCCCCACTTATAATCGTTCTGAATTATTGAAGAAAGCTGTTTACAGCCTCCAGCATCAGGGCCATCAAAATTTAGAAATCATCATTGTGGATGATTGCTCGACAGATGACACAGAAGCGGTTGTGAAAGAAATGCATGACCCACGCATCAAATACATTCGGCATCAGATCAATAGAGGCGGCTCTGAGGCCAGAAATACCGGCATTAAGCACGCTAAGGGAAATTACATTGGATTTTTGGATTCAGATGACCAATGGCTGCCGGACAAATTACAAAAACAACTGGCGATATTCAATAGCAATCCGGAAGTCGGCGCAGTATACACTGGTGTCAAATTGGTCAATGAGCGCGAAACCATTAAGGAAATTATTCCTCGTTACCGTGGGAATATTTTGCCGATGCTCATGGAATCTAATTGTATTGACACGACTTCTTCAGTTCTAGTTAAAACAGAGCTGCTTCATGAAATCAACGGGTTTGAATCCGCCTTACCCAGTTGCCAGGATTGGGACTTATATCTCCGTTTATCACAGATTACAAATTTTGATTTTGTGAAAGATTCCATGGTGCTGTTTTTCCAGCATTCCGGAGAGCGCATTTCAACGAATAATACGGCGGTACTAAACGGCCAAGTATATATTTTTAAGGCTTATAAAAACTTAGCGAAGGAATTAGGGAACGGCGTTTTCGAGAAATTTTCAATTAATATTTTTAAGACATTGCTGAAAGTGGGCATTACCAGCTGCGACAAAGAAGCGGTTAAATTGGCCAGAAAAGTGTTGCTCGAAGCTGCATTTGAAAAGAATAGCTCGTTAAAAGCGTTCATCTATTATCTTTCTACTTTCTTGCCGCTGAAAGTCCTGGAAATCATGTATAAACAATCGAAAAAGAACTATAAATTCTCTGAAATTCTTTCTACTTAATACTTAATCGAATACCAAAGAGCATTATGAGGATAGAGGGATGAGCATATGGTGAATTACAGTGAATCAGACAATAAAAATGAGCGGATCTTTCAAGTGGCAGTCAATATCATTGCTGGAATAGCGATGTTGTATTATTTTGCGCAAATCGGCCAGCAATTCCATGCGGAAGATGTGTTTCATTTTATTATATTAGGAATTTTTGCCGTTAAATTTGTCATGGATGTCGCCATCTTCAAAGTCGGTTTTGCTTCATTCTCACTTTTGCTGTTGTTCCTGCCGATATTGAGCATTCTCGGATTTGCTCCTGCTGGCGAAGTGCAGCCATTATTTAATGATCGAACGCAGCTAATTGAAAAACATTTTTACATTTTAGCTTTTGGGGCATTATTTTTTTACTTCATTTGGTCGCTTTTACTAGTTCTTGATAATAAATCATTTAAGAAATATGATGCCATCATTTTAAAATTCTTTTTCAGGGACTCGAATAGCTTATTGTCTACCTGGTTCTTCAGCACTGTTGCGATTGCGTCCGCCATCATTTATCTGCCGGATCTTCCGGGGCGGGCCTACCATGAATTCTCGCCAAGCTTGCTGCCGGGAAATGCCTGGAATTCAGTGGTTGCCATTTCTTACTTTTTTGTCCTGATTGGGGTTAAGGGAAGTATGCTGCGAAAAGCTGCTTTGTTGTTTGTGCCTTTTTGGCTGCTTTCTCATTATGCACGGGTGGATATTCTGGGCTTGATCCTGATTTTATACGTCATCATTACGAACACGAAAAAAGGGAAGATTTTTAAGGCCAATTTTAATTTTAAGAAATTCAGCATCATTGCCATCGGGCTTTTGGTCTTTTCTTATTTAGGGATTGTGCGGCATAACGGATTGGTGTTTGATGCAGCAGCCATTTTGGATTCATTTGCAGTTTTAGTGAATTATCCAACAGTCCAGGATTTGGTTTACTCCACTGCTGCTGCCATTGAGGTGACCTATGATCATGGGACAGTTTCTACGCTTCTCGGTTATATTCCGCAATTAATGCCTTCGTTTCTTGGGTCGGAAGCAGGTCCTGGGGCAGCACATCTGGTAGCGGAGTCGATTCATACCAATTATGGCTTGTTCATATACGGGGAGTATTTCTTGAATTATCAAGTGATGGGAGTCATTCTAGCTCCGTTTTTAACGTATCTTGTGGTGTTTGTCCCGGCATTACTGCTCCGGAAACTATTCGGAGATTTTGGGTTTTCTCTCGGCTATTACTTAATCGTAACCACAATCGCACGTGTTTTCTGGTATGGATATATCTATTATATAAAGCCGATGCTTGTCATTGTACCTGTCTTTATCTTAATTTATTTGGTGATCAATGCATTGGAAAAAGATTTGGCTGGAAAGCCGGTATTGAAATTCAAATAGGGATCCTAGGAATGGAGAGGTGAACCGGATGGGGAACATGAAAAAGAAAACTTTAATTTTTGTAGGGCCGCTGCCGCCTCCGATTTTAGGCGAAAGCATCGCTCTTCAATCACTGTATGAAGCAGAAAAGCTCCATGAAATCTATAATGTAAAAAAAATGAATTTGAACCGAAAGGATTTTGAAGATCCCGGGGGTTTGGCATTTGATAAATTACTTTTTGATTCAGTGAAACTTGTATATACTGCTTTTCTCAGTCTGTTTAATAAAAATGCCATCCTTTATATTTCGATTTCTCAAACTAAAATGGGATTGATCCGCGATTGCCTGTTCATCCGTTTCTGTAAAATTTCGCATAAGAATCGAGTGGTTACCCATCTCCATGGCAATAATCTAGGCGGAACAATTGAGGCGACTTCCGGTAGGTTGCGGAAATTCATCGAAAATACTTTGAAGAAAGTGGATGTTGGCATCGTTTTAGGCGGGAAATTAGCTCCCAATTATAAAAATCTCGTGAAACGAGTGGAAGTGGTTTCAAACGGCATACCTGAAAATTTCATCCGAAAAAGTGAAATCGATTTTAATCGGAAGAAAGACAGAGTATCGATTTTGTATTTGAGCAATTTAATGGCTGAAAAAGGGTATGTTGAATTGATCCATGCTGTGGTGGGTTTGATCAGAGAAGGGTTAGACCTTGAATTGAATCTGGTAGGAGCGATCCAAAGTGAAAATGAATTCCAGGAAGTGAAACGGTTTATTGATAAATACGGAATGGCCGATCGAATTATCTATCATGGAACGAAACGCGGGGAAGAGAAAAAGCAGTTTTTCCTTCAAGCCGATATGATGGCTCTGCCAACAAAATACAAAGTGGAAGGCCAACCGATGTCCATTATCGAAGGCATGGCTGCGGGATTGCCGATTATATCGTCGGATCGTGGAATTATCGCTGAATTGATAGAAGACTGCGGAATTTTAGTCGAACCTGTAGTGACGGATATCAAACAAGCGATTAAACAGTTAGCTGTAAATGAAGAAGAGCGAAAGCTGCTTGGCAAAATCAGCCGGGAGATTTACGAAGAATATTATACAGAAGACAAATATACTGATTCGCTTATAGCCATTTTCAGTGATTTCGATAATCAGGAAGCACCAATCTCTGTTAATTCTTTAGGATAGGAAGGCGACGTATGGAACCTAAAAAGAAAATCGTTTTTGTCATCAATTATTTTTATCCGGACTTAGCAGCCACCAGCCAATTGTTGACCGAATTGACCAAAGATCTCCAAGAAGACTTTTTGATTACGGTCATTGCGGCACAGCCCGGCTATGCAGGGGAAAAGAAAGTAGTAAAGAAGACTTTCGAGGAAGATTATTTGGAAACGATTAAAATTATCCGGATTAAATTGCCTGAAGTTAATAAGAACTCGAAAATTAGCCGAATTCGTTATATCCTTTCGTATTTTAGTTTAGCAAATATAGCATTGCTAAGAGAAAAGGATGTCGATATTATTTTCACGATTTCCCAACCCCCGATTTTAGGCGGGTTAATCGGCTCAATCGGGAAGTTCCTTAAGCGGGCTCAACATGTCTACAGTATCCATGACTTTAATCCGGAGCAGGCGCAAGCTGTTTCCTACACGAATAACCAAGCAATATTTAAGGCTGCAAAAATGGTAGATAAATGGAATTGCAGCTATGCTGACCATGTTTTAGTGGTCGGTCGGGACATGGCTGAAACGCTTAGGCAGCGATTTTCGAATCAGAGCGTGCCAGATCATTCCGTCATCAGCAATTGGACCAATGAAAAAGAAATCCTCCCGCTTGATAAAAATCAGCCGATGGTAGCTGACTTTTTAGCGAAACACCGATTGCAGGATAAGTTCATCGTCATGTATTCAGGCAATCTGGGCCTCTACTATGATTTGGAGAATATCGTAGAAATCATTAAAGAATTTAAAGAAGAAACGGGCATTGTGTTCTTATTTATTGGAGAAGGTGCTGTGAAGAACCGAATGCAGGAATATGCAAAAGCGAATCACTTAAACAATGTGATGTTTCTTCCCTATCAACCAAAAGAGTTTATCCGTTATTCCTTGAATGCGGCCGATGTCCACTTAGTGGTGAATCAGAAAGGGATCAAAGGTGTTTCGGTTCCAAGCAAAATTTACGGGGTGATGGCAGCTGGAAAACCGATTCTTGGCGTTTTGGAACAAGGCAGTGAAGTGGAGAGGCTAATCTCGGAAAGCGGATCAGGTGTCGTCGTAGAACCACAGAACTATGCGGGAATCGTCGACTCAATTAAAAAGCTTTATGAGATGAACCGGGAAGAGCTAAAAGGTATGGGATTGAATGGCCGTGTGTATTTAGAACAGAATCTTACGCGGGAAAATTCAATCGGCAAATACCGGGAAGTATTAAAATCTTTATAAGTAAGCCGACCGTCTTGTCCACATATGGGCAAGACGGTTTTTTAAAATACGGAAAACCTAAATGCCTATATTCATTTAGGGATTAATTTAAATTAATTAGGTTAGGTAATTCTAATTACTTATAAAAATGAATGATATTTTCCATAAAATTATTTAATGATTTCTGATATTTCTAACTAATATGAATATTTATATTGAATTATCAGATAATTGTGAGTACAATGGGGTTATATCCATTTCTTATGCAGGTAGAAAGAATCTTTGGGTGTGGATTTAATAATTCTTTATACCTACTTAAGAGTCATGTGTTAAATGCGGCTGAATTAGCGTGAATAAAGCAGATTAGAAGGCGATGGGAGGATGTTATATGAGACTTGTTTTATTGTCAGGAGGATCAGGTAAACGGCTTTGGCCATTATCGAATGATGCACGGTCAAAACAATTCCTGAAGGTACTGAATGACCAAGAGGGCAATAAGGTGTCGATGGTCCAGCGTGTATGGCAGCAATTACAGGAAACCAACCTAGCAGACCATTCCATTATAGCAACGAGCTATTCTCAAGTGGACATGATTAAAACTCAATTGGGGCCATCTGTCCATATTGTGACCGAACCGGAAAGAAGAGATACTTTCCCGGCAATTGCACTGGCGGCCGTTTACTTATTTTCTGTAAAAGGATGCAGGCTGGATGAAGTGGTCGGCATGCTTCCTGTGGATCCATATGTAGACAATGCTTTTTTCAAACGAGTCCACGACTTAGAGGAAGCGCTGAAAAACTCAGGAGCCGATTTGGCTTTAATGGGTGTTAAACCGACTTATCCTTCTGCGAAATACGGATATATTATTCCGAAAGCATTGAATGGCGATGATTATTTAACCGTTGATTATTTTAAGGAAAAACCGAGTGAAACGGAGGCAGAGACCCTGATTGCTAAAAATGCTTTATGGAATTGCGGAGTGTTTGCGTTCCGGCTGGATTATATTATTGACCTTTTAATTGAACGTGGCCTTCCGACGGACTATGAAGGGCTCCTCGAAAATTATCATCTTTTGCCTAAAAACAGCTTCGATTACGAAGTGGTGGAAAAGGCGAAGCAAATTATTTCACTGCCGTACGAAGGCTATTGGAAAGACCTTGGTACCTGGAATACGTTAACGGAAGAAATGGGCGGTTCGATTACCGGGAAAGGCGTCATCGGCAAAAACGTGAAAAATTCGCATATCGTCAATGAACTTGACGTGCCGATTACGCTGCTCGGTCTTGATAATGTTGTAGTGGCTGCAAGCCCGGATGGGATTTTAGTGACCGATAAAGATGCCAGTACGAAAGTAAAAGAATATGTCGACGGCTTTGGCGGCCGCCCGATGTATGAAGAACGCCGATGGGGATGGTACCGGGTATTGGAACACACGAAGTACCCAGAAGGAAATGAAGTGCTGATCAAGCGCCTCGCTGTACATGCGGGTAAAAATTTCAGTTATCAAGTTCATTATAAGCGAAGCGAAGTATGGACAATTGTAAAAGGTGAAGGGGTTTTTGTGATCAATGACCAGCTGAGCCATGTGCGAACTGGCGACGTGATTCATATTCCTTTGGCTGCAAAGCATACCCTTCGTGCTACGACTGAAATGGAGATCATTGAAGTCCAAACTGGCAGCGAATTGATCGAGGAGGATATATTCCGGGCTTTAAATGAATGGGAAGAAATCGAAGCAGTCTGCAAAGGGAGACTGTCGGCTATTCAGCAATAAAATGCAAATTCTTATCTTTGGGATGGGGAGGCATGTTCATGTATAAAGAGCCGGTTTTTCTTGATCCTGTTTTCCAAGAGCGGATCTGGGGAGGCAGCAGACTGCAAACTTTATTCGATTATCAAATCCCGACTCATTTGACGGGAGAAGCTTGGGTGATTTCTGCACATGAAAACGGCCCCTCTGTGGTGAGGAACGGGGCATTAAAAGGCAAGAAATTATCGGAAGTTTGGAAAGAACATCCGGATTTGTTTGGACGCAGCGTTTCTGATGACGAATTTCCGCTATTGGTCAAAATTTTGGATGCAAACGATAATTTGTCTGTCCAAGTCCATCCGGACGACCATTATGCTCGGGAAGTCGTCGGGAAACCATGCGGTAAGACAGAGTGCTGGTATATATTGGATTGTGATGAAGATGCGGAAATTATTATCGGCCATAAAGCGCAAAGCCAAATGGAATTTCAAGAAATGGTGAAGAATGGAGAATGGCAAAATCTTCTTCAGACCATGAAAGTCCAAAAAGGGGATTTTATTTACGTGCCGAGCGGAACGCTGCATGCCATTGGCAAAGGAATTGTAATTTTGGAGACCCAGCAAAGTTCCGATATCACCTACCGCGTTTATGACTATGACCGGATGGATCGGCATGGCGTCAAGCGGGAACTGCATTTAGAGCAGGCTTTGACATGCACGATGTATCCGCATCAGGATTTTTTGTGCGAGAAATTGCGTGAAGACAAAGGGAACCTGGTTTCTACACGTTTAATAGAGGAAACTTATTTCACTGTCTATCATTGGCTCTTAAAGGGGAAGATGGAAGCCAGCTTAGCAGCGGGGTTTCTGATGGTCAGTGTTATCGAAGGATCTGGAGAGTTTGGAACCGAAGACTGTAGGATGGCATTAAGAAAAGGGGATAATTTTATTCTGCCTGCTACTATTAAGGATTATTATGTTAGCGGCGAGATGGAAATGATCGTTTCACATACTTCAAATGCCGCTATCGGATTGAAGTAAAGAGGAAGGTCTCTTATTCTATGCTTTAATTTCTGAATAATCTATTAAAAGCGATTGGAATTTGCAATCGCTTTTTCTAATGGAAGCATTTAAAATTCAAATGAGCAAAAATTTTTTCGCAAAATTTTTGCCATATTCATTAAAAGTTCCCATTTTGATGGTAAACTTAGAAGATGAAATTAATGGCATGATGTTGAAACTGCGTAGGGAGTCGGAAAAGTTGAAAAATACATATGCGGATAAAAAGAGGAATCAATTATGTGGATGGCGTTAACAGGTGGAATAGCAGTAGTGATCGGCTTTGCATTTTCTTTTGCAAAAACAAGCTCACGAGCAGAAAAAATAACAGAAAAGCACCGCGAGGAATTATTGAACAGAGAAATTCCAAAGGAAAAAGAAGTTCAACAAAATAATAAGTGAGAGCAGTTAGAGTGTATGTCCTGTAAGGGGCAAGCGCTCTAGCTTTTTTTTATATTCACATTAAAAGTATTCTAATTTACTAGAAAATTTAGAAAAATGTAATATATTCACTGAAAAAGCTTCCTATTTAGGACTATGGATGTTAAAATGATTAAATAAATAGATTATTAAGAATATTAGTAATTATATATAACCATAAAAGGAGTGGTAAATTGATATTTATAGTTTGGATGGGTATAAAGTATTAGTTAATTTGTGGGGTTATGTAATTGGGTTAAATATGGAATTTCCCTTGAAGAATTAGCAAATACTTATGAATATCCATTTCAATCGCGTAATGAAACATCCGATAAAAACATCTGCATCCTTATTCTCAGGCTTTTGAACATCTCAACACGACTAGTGGAAAGTGAAGATATAATTGATTGCTAATCTCAGGAGGGAATCTAATGACAAAAAAAGTGACAAAAGCCATTATTCCAGCAGCTGGCCTTGGAACGCGATTTTTGCCAGCTACTAAAGCAATGCCGAAAGAAATGCTTCCTTTAATTGATAAACCGACGATTCAATACATCGTAGAAGAAGCAATTGCTTCTGGCATCGAAGATATCATTATCGTTACCGGCAAAGGAAAGCGTGCGATTGAAGATCATTTTGATAAAAATTTTGAACTTGAAGATAATCTTTTCAAAAAAGGCAAATACGAATTGCTGGAGAAAGTCCGGGCTAGCTCAAAAGTAGAGATTCACTACATCCGGCAAAAAGAACCGAAAGGGTTGGGGCATGCAGTATGGTGTGCACGGAAGTTTATCGGCAATGAACCATTTGCCGTCCTTCTTGGAGATGATGTGGTGAAGGCCGAAAAACCTTGCTTGAAGCAATTGATGGACCAATACGACAGCTTGCAATCTTCGGTTATCGGCGTCCAAGAAGTGCATGACACTGAAACTCATCGCTACGGCATCATCAATCCGGTTGCTGTAGACGGCCGCAGTTATCAAGTCAGCAATTATGTGGAAAAACCGAAACAAGGAACAGCGCCATCAAATTTGGCGATCATGGGACGCTATATTCTAACGCCGGAAATTTTTGATTTCCTGGACCAGCAGGAATTAGGAGCTGGTGGAGAAATCCAACTGACAGATGCCATCCAAAAGTTAAATGAAATTCAAAATGTCTTTGCCTACAATTTTGAAGGCAAACGTTACGACGTTGGTGAAATGCTCGGTTTTATCCGGACGACTATTGAATTTGCACTGGATAATGAAGAGTTTTCCAAACCGCTTGAAGAAATTATGAAAGAATTGCTCAGCCAAAAATCAGCCGCATCATTAATCTAGCCTGGGGGAATGAGAATGAAGATTTCGGTCGTCGGTACAGGGTATGTCGGATTAGTGACGGGTGTCAGCTTATCCGAAATCGGGCATCAAGTCACTTGTGTAGACATTAATGAAAAGAAAATAGAAAAAATGAAGAGAGGGATCTCTCCAATTTATGAGCCTGGACTCAGTGAGCTGATGAACAAGAACATCTTGGAGAATGGTTTGGAATTCACTACTAGCCATAAAGAAGCCTTTAAAGATGCGGAAGTGATTTATATTGCCGTCGGTACCCCGGAAGAACCAAGCGGTGCTGCAAACCTGGATTACGTTGAAAAGGCGGCAATCGATATAGCTAAACACATTACGCGCCATGTCACGGTTGTCACGAAAAGCACCGTTCCAGTCGGTACAAATCATAAATTGCTGCAAGTAATCAAACAGAATTTGGTCCATCCGGTAAGGGTGGATATCGTATCGAATCCTGAGTTTCTAAAAGAGGGATCCGCTATCCACGATTCATTTCATGGCGACCGTATCATCATCGGTGCTGAAACCGGACATGCTTTCAAAGTGATGGAAACAATAAATAAGCCGTTCGGAATTCCAATCTATAAAACGGACATTAAAAGTGCAGAAATGATTAAATATGCTTCCAATGGATTTTTAGCAACCAAAATCAGCTTTATCAATGAAATTTCGAATATTTGTGAGTTGGTTGGCGCAAATATTGAAAACGTTGCAGCTGGCATGGGAATGGATCAGCGTATCGGCAGCCAATTCCTTAAAGCTGGAATCGGTTACGGCGGTTCGTGTTTTCCGAAAGATACAAAAGCGCTTATCCAGATTGCTGGAGACTTCGAATATGATTTTAAATTGCTGAAAGGCGTTGTCAGCGTTAACAAAAAACAGCAACGGATTTTAGTGAATAAGTTAAAAGGCTGTTTCTCCAACTTGTATGGGAAAAAAATCGGGATCCTTGGGTTGGCATTTAAGCCGAATACGGATGATATGAGAGAAGCTGCCTCTATCCAAGTGACAAATGAATTATTGAGTTTAGGCGCAAGCGTAATCGCCTATGACCCAATCGCGATCGACAATGCCAAGAGAATTTTAGATCCGCTTGTCGATTACGCCTATTCAGTTGAAGAAGCTGTAGTCGGCTGTGACGCTGTATTGATATTAACGGAGTGGGATGAAATTAAGAGCATGGATCTATCTGTATTTAAACGAATGAAGCAGCCGCTCGTCATCGACGGCAGAAATTGTTTTTCACTCGATTCGATGAAGCAAGCGAGAATCGAATATCATTCAATTGGAAGACCTTCTGTAATTGAAATTATTGAAACTGCCTCTCTGTGAATTTGGAAATTTAACTTCTAGGCGAAAGTGGTGATTTTATTGTCAATTTCCACTCCTGAAAAAACAAAAGATCCGGTGATGAATGAGATGCCGCATCTGACTTTTGAAGAGGTCACAACCAATGAAAATTATGCATACTTATTCACGAAGCGATTTATCGATATGATTGGAGCACTTGTTGGGATCATTTGCTTAAGTCCGTTATTCCTGATGGTCGCCATTTTGATAAAAGCGGAAGATTCTTCTGGACCGGTCTTCTTCAAGCAAAAAAGAGTAGGTAAAGATGGAGAAACTTTTTATATGTATAAATTCCGTTCCATGGTCTGCAATGCAGAAGAATTAAAGAAAGCGCTGCTGCGGCAAAATGAAGTTTCTGGACCGGTTTTTAAGATCAAGCATGACCCGCGGGTAACAAAAGTGGGAAGTTTCATCCGGAAGACCAGCATCGATGAGCTGCCGCAGCTGTTGAACGTACTTAAAGGCGAAATGAGCCTAGTAGGTCCGCGGCCGCCTTTGCCGGATGAAGTCGAGAAATACACGCTTTATGAAATGAAGCGGCTCAGTGTGACCCCTGGCCTCACTTGCTACTGGCAAGTAAATGGCCGCAGCAATATCGGCTTTGAAGAATGGGTTTATCTTGACCTGAAATACATTCGTGAACGCAATACTTTGATTGATATTAAATTGATACTAAAAACAGTGTTGGTGCTGTTTGGCTCTAAAGATGCCTATTGAGTACTAAGAAAATCCCTGCATCGCTCCTTTGCGATGCAGGGATTTTCAATGGAGCAGCTAATAGACAGAAAAGGATTTGAAAAACTGTTGATAGGCACTGCAAAGGAGTGGATAATGGAGTGAATGGATATCTCAAGCAGTTTTCGATGAAAGGAGGAATTTACTCGTGGATGAATTAAAAGGCGTTTTGCCGGCGTTGCGCAATATGAAAGAATTTGAACGCTTATTGAAAAGCGACCATGAATACATCATTTATTTGGAAGTGCGTTTATCGCAGCTGAAGACGCTTGTGCAAGCGGCGAAAAAAGCGGATAAAAAAGTGGTTCTTCATGTCGATTTGATCCAAGGGCTCAAAGCGGATATGTATGGAATCGAATACTTGGTAAGGGAAATCAAGCCGGATGGCATCGTTTCTACGCGCAGCAATGTGATTACGCTGGCGAAAAAAAACAAATTGATGACTATCCAACGGCTTTTTTTGCTGGATAGCCAAGCGCTTGAAAACAATATCAATCTGATCAATCAAGTGAAACCGGACTACATTGAAATTCTTCCTGGAATCATTCCCTCGGTTATAAAAGAAGTGAAAGAAAAAACGGGGATCCCTGTAATTGCTGGCGGTTTGATCCGGACTGAAGAAGATATAAGCCTTGCTTATAAAGGCGGCGCTGTAGCGATTTCGACTTCCCAACCCGAATTATGGGACAAATAAAGGCGCTTTGCAGATTAAAATAGTTTCTGGATTAAAATATGTCAAATCCAGAAACTTTTTAAAAAATTGATATTGACAGCGCTTTCAGTAAGTGATAGTTTAGGATTAACAAGTTAAGAGCTGTGTTGGAGAAATGGAGACCTGCACTGATATGAGTACTTCTTAAGTAGAAGTCTGCTCATTTCAGTGGAGGTCTTTTTTTATCTTTTCGGTTCTTAAACAAAATTATAAAGGAGAGTTGAAAAATGACGGAATTTTTAGCTGAAGTAATTGGTACCATGATTTTGATTATTTTTGGTGCTGGAGTTGTAGCTGGTATCGCATTAAAGGATTCTAAAGCAGAAAACGGCGGCTGGATCGTTGTAACAATCGCTTGGGGCTTAGCAGTAACGATGGGGGTTTACGCTGTCGGCAATTTCTCCGGAGCTCACTTGAATCCAGCAGTTACACTTGGCTTTGCGGCAGTCGGCGACTTCCCTTGGTCAAAAGTTCCTGTTTATATTTTGGCGCAGATGATCGGTGCGATCATCGGAGCAGCTATCGTCTTTTTCAATTACTTGCCGCATTGGGAGCGTACGAAAGACCAAGAGACGAAACTTGGTGTATTTGCAACCATCCCTGCTGTACGTAAGCCATTCTCGAACTTGGTTTCAGAAATCATCGGGACATTTGTTTTAGTAATGGGCTTATTGTTCATCGGAGCAAACGAATTTACAGAAGGCTTAAACCCATTGATCGTTGGGGCATTGATCCTTGCAATCGGCTTAAGCTTAGGCGGTCCTACAGGATATGCGATCAACCCAGCTCGTGATTTAGGGCCAAGAATTGCCCATGCATTATTGCCGATTCCAGGCAAAGGAAGTTCAGATTGGAGCTACGCTTGGGTGCCGATCGTCGGACCAATTTTCGGCGGTATCTACGGAGCAGTATTCTATAAAGCAATGTTCCTAGGCGAATTCAATTTGCTTTTCTGGGCGCTTAGTGCAATCTTCCTGCTGGTTTTATTCGGCGCAGCAAGTGTAGAATTGAGAAAAGGCTCAACAGTAGCTGATAAATTAGAAGAAAAAATCATTTCTTAAATTCCAAAGGAGGAGATCGTTTTGACTAAAGAATATATTTTATCTATTGACCAAGGCACTACAAGTTCGCGTGCAGTATTGTTCAACCATGCAGGTGAAATCGTTAATTCTGCTCAGCAGGAATTCGAACAGTTTTTCCCGCAGCCAGGCTGGGTAGAGCATGATGCCAATGAGATCTGGACTTCCGTGCTTGCTTGTATCGCAGAAGTTTTAAGAAAAGCAGATATTACGCCGGATCAAATTGCCGGAATCGGAATCACGAACCAACGCGAAACAGCAGTCGTATGGGATCGCAACACTGGCAGACCTGTCTACCGCGCAATCGTTTGGCAATCGCGCCAAACTGATGGCATTTGCAAAGATTTGAAAGAAAGAGGATTGGAAGACACATTCCGCAAGAAAACGGGCTTATTGATTGATGCTTACTTCTCTGGAACAAAAGTAAAATGGATTTTGGACAATGTTGAGGGTGCTCGTGAAAAAGCGAACAACGGAGACTTGATGTTCGGTACAATCGATTCGTGGCTAGTCTATAAATTATCCGGCGGAAAAGCGCATATTACGGATTACAGCAATGCTTCCCGTACATTGATGTACAATATCTACGATTTGGAATGGGACGATGAGCTTTTGGAAATCTTGACGGTTCCAAAAAGTATGCTTCCGGAAGTGCGCCAGTCCTCTGAAGTTTACGCAAACACAGTCGACTATCATTTCTTCGGACATGAAGTGCCGATTGCCGGAATTGCAGGCGACCAACAAGCCGCTTTATTCGGCCAAGCTTGCTTTGAAAAAGGCATGGCGAAAAACACATACGGCACAGGCTGTTTCATGTTGATGAATACAGGTGAAAAAGGTGTGGTTTCAGATCACGGCTTATTGACAACACTTGCTTGGGGAGTAGACGGCAAAGTGGAATATGCGCTTGAAGGAAGTATTTTCGTTGCCGGATCTGCTATCCAATGGCTTCGCGACGGTTTGAAGATCTTGGATAACGCACCTGAAAGTGAAGCGTATGCGGCTTCAGTCGAATCAACAGACGGCGTTTACATGGTACCTGCATTTGTAGGCCTTGGAACACCTTACTGGGATACAGATGCACGCGGTGCCATCTTCGGTTTGACTCGCGGAACAACGAAAGCCCACTTCATCCGTGCGACGCTAGAATCATTGGCATATCAAACAAAAGACGTGGTAGATGTCATGATCAAAGACGCGGGAATCGAACTTAAAACATTGCGCGTTGACGGCGGAGCCGTTGCAAATGATTTGCTGATGCAATTCCAAAGTGATATACTTGATGTACCGGTAGAACGTCCGGTCATTCAAGAAACAACTTCACTTGGTGCTGCTTACTTAGCAGGACTTGCGGTAGGCTTCTGGAAAGACAAAGAAGAGATCGCGAAACAGTGGAAAGTGGAAGAAACGTTTACGAGCTTGATGCCAGCTGAGCAAAGTGAAGAACTTTACGAAGGTTGGAAAAATGCAGTAGCTGCAACTCGTACATTTAAAAAACCTGAAGCAAAATCAATTGTTAATTCTTAAGTAAAAGTTAATATTTGGCCGGAGATATCGAGAGACCAAGCCAGTTCAGCTGAAGAAATTCTGCGACTGTAGCTTGGTCTCTTTTGTTTCCTTTCCAAAAATTGTAAAAAACTAAAGGAGCGGTATATGATGAAATTTTCCAGCTTAAACCGAACAGACACGTACAATAAAATGAAAAATACACCTCTTGATTTAATCGTGATCGGCGGTGGGATTACAGGTGCAGGAACAACGCTAGATGCAACAATGAGAGGCATGAAAGTGGCGGTCGTGGAAATGCAGGATTTTGCTGCAGGCACAAGCAGCCGTTCTACCAAACTCGTTCACGGTGGGCTACGCTATTTGAAGCAATTTGAAGTGAAAATGGTGGCAGAAGTAGGGAAAGAACGTGAAATCGTTTATGAAAATGGACCGCATGTAACGACTCCTGAATGGATGCTATTGCCGTTTTATAAAGGTGGAACTTTTGGGCCGCTTAGTACAAATGTTGGCTTGCGCGTCTATGACTTTTTAGCAGGCGTCAAGAAAGATGAACGCCGTAAAATGCTGTCAAAAGAAGAGACTTTGCGCCGTGAACCTTTATTGAAAAAGAAAGACATTAAAGGCGGCGGCTACTACGTAGAATACAAAACAGACGATGCTCGCCTAACGATGGAAGTCATGAAAAAAGCGGTTGAAAAAGGCGCTTTGGCTATGAACTATGCAAAAGTCTCAAGCTTCATCTACCATAACGGCAAAGTGGTCGGCATCCGTGTAGAAGACCAGGTCGATGGTAAAATCCACGAAAT
This sequence comes from Planococcus alkaliphilus, assembly GCF_057031095.1. Lineage (NCBI taxonomy): Bacteria > Bacillati > Bacillota > Bacilli > Caryophanales > Caryophanaceae > Planococcus > Planococcus alkaliphilus. The sequence continues at coordinate 2,666,442 of NZ_CM168060.1, read as the reverse complement.
CTATGCGAAGAAAATCGTCAATGCAGCAGGCCCATGGGTGGATACATTGCGCGACAAAGACCATTCTAAACAAGGTAAGACATTGCAATTAACAAAAGGAATTCACTTAGTATTCGATGGCCGCCGCTTCCCGTTGAAACAAGCAATCTATTTCGATATGCCGGATGGCCGGATGGCATTCGCGATTCCGCGTGAAGGGAAAGTGTATGTCGGTACAACAGATACAGTTTACAAACAGGACATTGCTCATCCGACGATGACTACAGAAGACCGCGATTATGTCTTGAAAGCGATCGACTTCATGTTCCCGGAAGTGGGAATCCGTACGGAAGATATCGAATCAAGCTGGGCTGGATTGCGTCCGTTGATTCACGAAGAAGGCAAAGACCCTTCAGAGATTTCACGTAAAGATGAGATCTTTGTTTCAAATTCAGGATTGCTGTCGATTGCCGGCGGTAAACTGACCGGCTACCGTAAAATGGGCGAAAGCATCGTCGATATGGTAGCTGAGCAATTGGAAAAAGAGCATGGCTTGAAATTCAAAAAAGTATCCACAAAACATTTGCCGATTTCAGGCGGCGAAGTTGGAGGGTCAAAAGGGTTCGTGAAGTTCTCTGAAGATCGGGTGCGTTTAGGGGTGAGCCGCGGTCTTTCTCCGGAAGCTGCACGCAAATTGGTTCAACGCTACGGATCAAATGTTGACCAAGTCTTCAATTTCTTATTTACCGGAAACGAAGAAGCGGCTAAAGAGGGAATCGACCCAATCGCTTTCGCTATGCTGCGCTACGCTTTGGAATACGAAGCAGCCTACAAACCGATTGATTTCTTCATCCGCCGTACAGGTGCATTGTTCTTCGATATCAACTGGGTACACGCCAATAAAGCGGCTGTAAATGCTTATATGGGCAAAGTGCTTGGCTGGACTGAGGAACAGGCAACAGCTTACAATAACGAGCTGGAAGGGCTTCTATATGAAGCTGTACATCCGGTTGAAGTTGGCGGAAGCCGTTCAAGTGCTTCTTTTAAAGCCGCAGTAAACTAATAAATTCATAGATAAACCGCTCTGATCGATTAAGATCAGAGCGGTTTTTTTGCGGGTGTACTTGGTTCTTACATGAATGGGATCGACTTCTCCTGATTTTCTAGCGATTTGCTGGCATCCTTAAAAATGATATAGTGGATAAAAGCGCAAGTATTCTGAAAAGAGACAGGAGCAAGACAATGACATCCAATGAACGGTTGAAGCGAAGTTTTCTCGAGAGTGAGCATCAGTTGGCTGGCCACGGCAAGCGTGATGTGAAGGTGCTGAAAGAGGCATTTGAGGGTATTGATGGAAATGTAGAAAGCGATATTTACGGCCAAGGAACGGTTATTGAAGAGTTTCAGGAGAAGATGGCGGAGCTGCTAGGAAAAGAAAGTGCAGTATTTTTCCCGAGCGGGACAATGGCGCAGCAAATTGCCTTGCGTATCTGGTGCGACGCGGCAGGCATTCGGAAAGTAGCTTATCATCCATTGAGCCATCTGGAGATCCACGAAGAAAAAGGGCTTCAAGAATTGCATGGAATCGAGTCTGTGCTGCTCGCTGATAAGGATCGCGTCATTGAGCTAGAAGATGTCCTCCAAATGGACGAGAAAGTGGCCTGTATGCTGTTGGAGTTGCCGCAGCGTGAAATTGGCGGGCAATTGCCAAGCTACAAAACTTTGGAAGAGATTTCGGATTATTGCCGCAAGAACGAGATCAAACTGCATCTGGACGGGGCGCGGCTTCTGGAAGTGCTGCCTTATTACGGTAAAACCGCAAGTGAAGTCTGCAGCCTTTTTGACAGTGTCTATATCTCGCTCTATAAAGGAATTGGCGGCATCGCAGGAGCGATACTGGCAGGAGATAAAGAGTTCATGGCTCAGTCAAAAGTTTGGAAACGGCGCCACGGCGGCGATTTGATTTCGCTGTATCCATATATCCTTTCCGCTGACTATTATTTTGACAAGCGATCTAAAAAGATGGCGATGTATCATGAACATGCAAAAGAACTGGCCGGCTTTTTCAATAGCTGTGAAGGGATTACCACTCTGCCCGTGGAGCCTGTATCGAATATGTTCCATGTCCATTTCAGCTATGCCAATGACACGATGGAGGAGCTGCTTGCTGAGCTTCACCAGGAAACGGGAATCGGGCTTACAAGCTACCTTAAAACATTGGAAAACGGCGGCAGCTCCTATGAAGTCAGCCTAGGTGATTTGTATGAAACTTTGCCGGCAGAGAAGGTAGAAGAGCTATTTGCCAAGCTTAATGAAAAAATGAAAACTCTTAAATAGAAAGAAGCCTGTAAAAGACAGTAAGCGTCTTTTACAGGCTTTTTTCTATTTATCCAACGTACCATTTCTTGTACACCGGTTCTAAGGTATATGCCAGCATATGCTCAACGATTTCCCTTTTTTCAGGCTGTTCGATTTCGACCCAATGAATCGTGATAGGTGCCTGGATCTCTTGGGAAAATCCGTGAGGGGCATGATTTGTCTTTTTCAGTTTTGCGAAATGGCGGCGTATGCGATTGTAGATTGGTGCTCCTTTTCCGATATAAAGGATATTTTGATTGGAGTCACAGAAAATATAGATGCCTTTAGCCATTCCCATATTCAATTTAATCTTGTTCAACAACATCGTGGTCTCATCATTTAAAAGAAAAGGAACATTTTCGATGGACTTCCAATTTTCATTATCGAATGCATAGTTTTCTTTTCTCAGAAGCTCATGAATCTTTTCTTTCATCTAATAATCCCCCTTATTTGTCGGTCGTAAAATTCATTTCTATTTCATATTTTCGACTTATCTGATTATTAGTTTAACCAATAAACGATTAATAAGCGAGAGCAGAAGTAAAAGTCATATTATTCAAATATATGGAAGCGCTTTCTAATCGGAAAATTAGGCTTTTCTAAGGAATAAAATATGCTACACTTGAAACAAGTGAATAATCATGCAGAAAAAAGGTGCTGATTCGTCAGTATAACAGGGAATCCGGTGCGAATCCGGAGCTGTTTCCGCAACTGTAAGTGCGTATGAAATAAGAAAATGCCACTGTCTTAGATGAGTGATCATCCGACGGGAAGGTTCTTAGAGTAAAACGATGCACAAGCCAGGAGACCTACCTTTTTTTGAACGTATTTTTACTCTTCGGAAGATAAGGGAATCATACGGCAACTTTTACAATTTGGGCTTTATAGACGAGCCGTTTAATTGGAATGGTGCCGCCCTTTTTATGAGGGCGGCTTTTTGCTGTTTATCTGAAGTGCGATGCGGAAGATTACCACTGAGTAAAGCAGGAGAAGAGGTGATATGAATGAAAAAAGAAATGCGCTATATTTGCTATCCATTCATGCGGGAGTCCGCATCTACAGTGGATTTTGAAATTCGCACCGATTCACTGACGACGCGCATTGGTGAAGCCATTTCGTTGACTGGAGACATTCCGGAAGTAGAGCGGGATCTTCGTTATTTACAGCCGATGGCCTATCATTTGAATGGTTCGGTGCGTGGCAAAATAGCAATTGACCAAGAAGACCTTGAAAAACTGAGCAGTTTATACGATTTTTACGTGGCAGAGGTGGAAGACAGTATCGGAAATTTTGTCTTGCCGCAAGGGAGTCAGGCTGCCTGTAGCTTGCATGTGTGCCGAAGCGAAGCGAAAAAATCAGTTAGGGCATTGCATAAAGTGAGTTTGGAGCGGGAAGTTCCCGAGATTTTATTTGATTATGCGCAATTGCTCGCTAACGTCTTATTTGTCATGGCAGTTTATACCAATCGCAAACACGGGGTGGAAGAGATTCCGTTCATCAGCAAATCCTATCCAACGAGACCGAAAAAGAAAGATGAGGAAAAGATAAAATGAAAAAATCCTATTTATTGAGTGGAACGCTTGCACTCGCTGTATTTCTCGGAGCCTGCCAAAGTGAGGAAAGTGCGGAAACAACTAATACTGCAGACAATGCAAACCCGGAAACGGAAGTGGCTGAGTCTTACGCAGTGACAGATGATTTAGGCAATGAAGTGAAGTTGGAAGAAATTCCGGAAACCGTCGTTTCGCTTATTCCGAGCAATACGGAAATCCTTTATGCATTAGAAGAAGGAGACAAATTAATCGGTGCCACAGATTTTGATAACTACCCGGAGGAAGCTTTGGAAGTTGAGCGGGTTTCTGATTCTGTGAAATTCAATGCAGAACGCATCATCCAATTGGATCCGGATATTGTCCTCGCTTATTCGACTGGCGGACCGACCGGGCTTGAGGTTTTAGAAGAAGCGGATATTCCGGTATTCGTCATCGAATCCGCCGCTTCGTTTGAAGATGTATATGGCGACATCGAACAAATCGCGCAAGTAATGGGAGTGGAAGAAAAAGGCGAAGAACTGATTGCTTCCATTCAAGGAGAAATTAAAGACGTCCAAGACAAGCTCGCTGAAGTTGAGCAAAAGAAAAAAGCTTACATCGAAATCAGCCCGTTGCCTGAAATCTATACAACTGGCGATAAGACCTTCCAACAGGAAATTTTGAATCACGCTCAAGTGGAAAATGTTTTTGCAGATTTGGAAGGCTGGCCGCAACTTTCTGAAGAAGAAGTGGTGAACCGGAACCCAGAACTGATTTTTACAACGGTATCCTATGTGGAGAACGCTGTAGATGAAATCAAAGCCCGCGATAGCTGGTCGGAAATTGCGGCTGTCCAAAATGAGCAAGTCTTCTTGTTGGATTCAGATATCACCTCACGTCCGGGGCCAAGAATCGGAGAAGCCGTGAAACTTGTAGCCGAAACCGCTTATCCAGATTTATTGAAATAAGTTCATTAAAACCACTGTCCGAAAAAAGGGCGGTGGTTTTTAAATTGATTAAATTTTCAGATAACTGGTATAATTTATAGCAAGCCATTGCTTAATTAGGAGAGGGAAGAGGGGGAAGCATGATTAAAGTGACTGTAGCTATTCCCATATACAACGACGAACAATTTATTGAACGCTGCATTGCCAGCATCCTGAATCAGACATTAGACCAGCAATTTCTGGAAATTATTTGTATAGACGATGGTTCTACTGACCAAAGCGGCGCCATCCTGGATCGCTACGAGAAAGAATTCCCGAATATTCACGTAGAGCATCAGATGAACTCAGGCTCTCCGAGCGGTCCGCGGAATAAAGCGATTGAACTAGCGAATGGCCAGTATATTTACTTTGTGGATGCAGATGATTTTTTAGGGGAAGAAGCGCTGGAACGAATGGTGGTGGTAGGAGAAAAATACGATAGTGATATTGTTGTCGGAAAATACAAAGGGGTGAATCGAGGCGTCCCGGAAGCGATTTTTTCAAAAAATCCGGAGTTTTTCTCATTTTACGGATCCAACGCGTTAACGACTATCAGCTCATTGAAGATGTTCAAAGTTTCTTTGCTTCATGAACACCAGATCCGTTTTTTTGAAGAAACCAATATTGGCGAGGACCATACGTTTACGGTCCCTGCTTATATCTGTTCGAATGGCATAGCCATCGTAAAAGACTATGACTGTTATTATGCGACCCGCAATCCAGATGCCATTAAAGTCCAATTGACAAAGCAGGAAAGGCCATTTTCGAAAGTCTTCCGTTTTATTCAGGCAGCGCTTCAAGCGATCGTTTCGCTTAACGTGGAAGAAAGCAAAATCAATCGCGGGCTTCAGCAGTATTGGGACCGGCTAATGAATTTCGAAATCATGTATGAAGTGAATAAAAAACTGGATTACTCCAGAAAAAAACAACATCTCGCCAGTTTAGCGCCTTTATTGAAAGATTATGGACCAGGCGAAAGCTTTCAATTCTTCACGCCTATCCAAAAAGTGAAATTCCGCTTATTGGAGCATGGGGAAGCAAATGAGTTAATGGATTATCTCGACAGCGAGAAAAAGCAGGAAGATCTGCAAGTTTACCGAGGAGAATTATACCCGGCCACGGATGCCGCTTTTAAAATAGCGATTGACGAGCGAATCAGTTTTACACATGTCAATAAATATACGGCTTGTGTCATCAATGCTTATATTAAAGGGCAGAACTTCATCATTGAAGGGCATCAATACCATAGCCGCTTTTTACCCGAGAATCCTTTTTTGACGGTGCTGATGAGCAGGCGCGATACGGAAGAAGTCTACCGGATTCCAGCAAAACTCGGACTAGCAGAGAAGAGCTCAGGATCGCCTTTGTTGACAGTGCCGGAAGGAAAAGAAAAACACGGCTATTTCCATGCCATACTCGATTTGTCATTTGTACGGGAAATTGAAGAACCGCATTATTTTGATTTTTCATTGGTCAGCGATTACGAGGGGTACAAAGTCCAGACGCGTCTAATGGCGGATGCCCGCTATTTTGAAGATTCGTTCGGTTTGTTCGGAACAGCTAAAATTGGCTATTTTGATGTTAAGCCCTATCGCACAAAGCATGGGAATTTCTCGGCAATTTTTAAAGAACCCGATAAAATCTCAGACAAGCTTTCGGTTGAGGAAGCGGTTTTTTATCAGAACGGCGATGAAGTGCGCATTTGTGTGCATGTCCACTCGAAATACGATGGATTTTTAGATGAGGTGGAGCAGGTCTTTTTAGCTGTTGGCGAATGGTCCATCTCCGGCACCGGGCTGACCACTCAATATAAAAATGGCGATTATTTCTTCTGCATGGACATTTATTTAAGCAAGCACGAAAGGCGCAAACTGGCAAATAGTTATGTAGCGTTTGTAGTGAATGATGTGGCATTGAAAATGCCGGATATTAAATGGGCAAGATAACGAAAAGAACGGGTAATCCAATGAGTCGCCTCACTGGATTACCCGTTCCATTAAGCCCGTTTGAAAAATTTGCTGAAGGGGCTGGCGGGCCGTGGTTCTTTTAAAAGAGACAGCCAGTTTTCGAGGAATTGTTCGTCGCTGAAACGGTCTGCGGGCCGGACATCAGGAAACTCCCTCTCTACGGCTTTTGCCATCGCTTCAGATAAAGCATAGATATCGTCAGGTGGGACCAAGAGGCCGTTTTGTCCGGAAACAATCAAGTCGCTCGGCCCGTATTTGATGTCATAAGCGACCACTGGGCAGCCATTATTTAAGCTTTCGATCATCACTAATCCGAAGCCTTCAAAACGGCTCGTTAGAAAAGAAGCTTTTGCTTGTGCAAATATTTTTTCTGGAGTGGCGGTTTTCCCCATCAATTTTACTTGTTCTTGAAGCCCGGCGTCATTAATTTGCTGCTGCAGCTGTTCTTTATAATCGCCGTCCCCGTATATTTCTATTGGGTATGCACGCAACACATCCCGCTTTAGGCGATAAGCTTCAATCAAATGGTGGACCTGTTTTTGTTCATCCAAACGCCCGATAAACACCAGCTTATTTTCTCTTTTTGAAGAGAAGCCCAAGTTTTTCAGTTCAACGGAATGGGGGATAACTTTTACTTTTTGAGTATCCGGTACGACTTCAGCTAAATCCGCCTGTTGTTTGTTCGTTAAGACCACAATTTCGTCTAGATCATCCAAATGTTCAAGTGCGTAGCGGTAGGACGATTTCACGTCGGCCACATCATTGCTGTTCAAATGTGAGTTGTGGAAAAGCAGGATTTTTTTAACTTTTGGCACTTCCATTTCCAGTAAAGGGCGATCCAAAAAGCGGGCATCGCAAATGACGGTGGAATGCTTCTCAATCATTTGTTCAAAACAATGGCGAATCCATTCTTTTTCCGTTTTGAATTCAAATGCCTCTCCTTCTTGGAAAAGATAGATGCGTATCAGTTTTTGTTCTGCCGTTCCGTTATAAGTTTTATTCAGATAGGCTTTTCCGGATTCATCTAAGAAAATCTCTTCTAAGATATAGGTTGTCCCTTGTTTGTAGATGATTTCCTTATGGCAGAGTCCGGCAAGATTATACTCTTTCCGTATTTTTCGGATGCGGTGGTGGGGATCCATGATATCGATGAATTTCAAGCGATTACCTGGACTTTCATAATTTTTGTATAAAACATATTTTCCATTATCGAAAAAGCGGTAAACCTTGTTTATTTCCAGTTCATAGCGAGTTAATCCTTTTTCTTCAGGCGGGTGTTCAATTTCTGGCACTTCATAGGTTCTTTTTGATAGGAAGTCATAGATATTCATTAATTTCACTTGCTTAGGGATATAGCCGTTTTTGTAATAAAGCCGGTAGACGCCTTTGTAATTCGGATTATAATTGGTTGAAATAATGGCGATCGGAAGCTGCCCTTGTTCGCTGAGCAAGCGAGTTCTTTTCAATAATGCTTTTGTACGCCCTGCAAATTCAGCAGGCAAGGTTGAAGTCACCACATAATGCATACAAACATCCTCCTTGGTCAAAGTAAATCGTCTGGTCCGTATACTTTCTTGATCTTCTCTTTCTCGATTTGATGGGATTAACTATAAGGTGGAGTGTTTCTGGGATGAATAGGGCAAATGAGGATTCAAATCATTTATTACCGTAGTAGCAATGATAATCTTTTTTTCCTTCCATGTCATTAAATTCTAATTATTTTACTTGTTCTTACGAGTTGTTCCAAGCAAAAGTTTGAAGAGACGCTTTTCAGGTATAGTAAGAACAAAGCGTTTCAAAGGATGGAGGATTAGGATGGAGACGATACTTGCAGTTTGCATCGGATTGGCTTTAAGTGCCACTACAGGTTTCCGGGTTTTTACGCCCCTATTGATTACCGGCATATTCGTGCGGGCTGATTGGATATCGCTTTCAGAAGGGTTTAGTTGGATCGGAAGTACTCCGGCACTGATCGCATTTGCCGTAGCGACGGTTCTGGAAGTGTCGGTCAATTACATTCCGGCCGTCGGCTCATTCATGAAAGTATTGGAGACGCCTCTCGCAGCACTTGCAGGAATTTTATTGACGGCATCATTTATCGGGGATATGAGTCCATTTTTGGAATGGAGCATCGCCATTATTGGAGGCGGGGGCATTGCCAGCGCTTCACATGCTGCAGTGGCATCCGTCAAAGGAGCAAGTGAAACTGTGCTGATGAGTCCGGTGGTAGCGGGAATTGAAGATGCAACGGCGACAACTGTACCAATTTTGATATTTATCATGCCTATTTTAGCGATTGTCTTCTTGATTGTGCTTGCCGTCATCTTCCTGAAACTTTATCGCCGCTTCTTTTCAAGGCCAAGAGCTGCTTAGCCGGGTTTAAAGCCTGGCTAAGAAGGAAATACTTTCTATTGTGCGAAGAAAAGCAACTAGAGAAACAGGAAGTGGACAACATGAAGAAGTTTAAAGTGTTTTTAGGTATATCCGTGGCGTTGAATCTTGCCTTTATCGGAATTGCGGGATTTATCCTTGCCAAACAAGGTGGAATCGGTTTCATCAAAGAACAATGGGATTCACTGGCTTCGGATCAAAAATTTCCGGATTATTATCTGCAGAAAAAAGCGATTTTTGAATCTCTGGATACGGAGGCGCCGGATAAAATTTTTCTAGGTGACAGCATCACCGACCATGGAGAATTTCAGGAGTACTATCCAAAAGAGATCGTATTGAACAGAGGAATCGCAGAAGATACCTCAACAGGCGTCTTGAACCGGATCACTGAAGTCGTGGATCGAAACCCGGAAGAAGTATACATAATGATCGGCATTAATGATATAGGGGCAGATGCAAGTTCAGCCGCTTATGAAAAGAATATGCGCAAAATCATCGAATCGTTTAATCTGTCAAAAACCCGCCTCGTACTGCAATCGATTTTGCCGATTAACAACAAAGAATTCAATAATGAATTGTCCAATGAGACAGTCGATGAATTCAATCAAATTCTTGAAAGTTTGGCTAGCGAATATGAGATTGATTATGTTGATTTACAACCGGAATTTGAAGAAGCAAATGGGCAGTTGGAAAAGGAAATCACAATTGACGGCATCCATTTAAAAGGGATCGGTTACGATAGATGGATAAAAAGTTTAGAGAATTAAATGCAAAGCCTCCTATTATAACCAATAGGGGGCTTTTTTCATCTGTTTTTTCTAGCTGTAGTTATTGTAAGATTAACTTTGCTGTTGTTTGATATTTACAATTCATCAAAATTAATTAACTTATTTTAGAAAAAATAGGGTATGAAAAGGTATGAGCCGTGTTTATGGAAGGGGCGTATGAGAATGGTACAGACATTCCTCTGGGTAGTTATGGGATTGCTGGCGGTACAGTTGATATTATTGGCCGTTTTAATTTTCGGTAAACAGAAAGCACTTAAAAGGCAAATGAAAATAGCATGGGTTAAAAGCCAAGTCATGCCGATTTACAGCAAGTTTATCGAAGTTCCCGAACAAAAATGGGTCGAACCTCAACTTCCTTCAAACAAATCCATCCGGCAATCTGTCATGGAAGAAATGCTCATCGATTTTCAAGAGACTTATAAAGCTCAAGAGGAGCGAAAACGGATTACGGCATTGGCAGAACGCCATCTGGCACCGCGCTATAAATCAGTCCTGAAAAGTGGCGGTTGGGCTGAGCGGATTAATTCACTTTATTTCATCGAAGATTTTCGGATGGCATCTTTAAAAGAAGATGTATTTATGCATTTCAAGAGTTTGGAAAAACAGGACGATGAATATTGGCAATGTCTTCGGGCGGCAGCCATCTTGCAGGAACCAAAAGTAGTGGATGTGTTGTTCGAACAATCGAATTTATCGATCGGGTTTTCCAAAGAATTATTGATGAGAATGGACGAAGAACTTCATCAAAGAATCATGGCCAGGATGTTTATGAAAGATGATGCACCTGAAAACCTTCTATATGCATTTATTATGCTAAACGGCGAACGGAAAAGTGAGCGCTTTTTCCCGTTTGTTGAAAAAATGATGACGGACGAACGAAAAGAAGTGCGGATCAAAGCGATGAAGAGTTTGACGCATTACGGCAAAATTTCAGAACCCCAAAAGTTATCGGCGTTCTTCATCTCCATCTTTTGGGAAGAGCGCATGTATGCGGCAAAATTGGCGGGAGCTTGCAAATTGATCGATTATAAAGAACAGCTTATCCACTTATTCAAGGATCCTGTTTGGTGGGTGCGTTTTTCAGCGGCAGATAATCTCCAGGAGTTTGAAGATGGCAATGCCTTGCTGCATGAAATTGCTTCAACCAGTGAAGATGCCTACGCCCGTGATGTTGCAAGACATATGCTGACAAAGAAAGGGGGAGGAAACCGATGAATGCGGTTGAACTAATATCCTTCGGCATCATTATTTACATGTTGGCAGCCGGCAGTATCTATCTCGTACTTTTTATGGTAGCCGGCCCGAAAATCAACCGGGAGAAAAAATTGAACCGGACAGAGCAAATTGAAGAAATCATGATCAATAAAGACACCTATCCGATCTCTGTTTTGGTTCCAGCCTATAACGAGGAAGCGGGAGTGGCGAGCACCGTTCGGTCTCTGCTGGCGTTAAACTACCCACAATATGAAATCATCGTGGTCAATGATGGTTCGACAGATAAAACGAGTGAAAAGTTAGTGGATGTCTTTAAAATGAAGCGAATCGAATTGGCCGCGAGAAGCTATTTTAAGACAGGCAAACTAAAGGCTGCTTATCAATCCCAATTGCATCCGAATCTCTATTTGATCGAAAAAGAGAATGGGGGAAAAGCTGATGCATTGAATGCTGGGGTAAATTTCTCCCAATACCCTTATTTTGCTGCGATTGATGGCGACTCCATTTTGGAAAAAGACGCCTTATTAAAGACCATGAAGCCAATCATTGATTCAAGCGGCAAAGTAACTGCAACGGGTGGAACGGTCCGGATTGCCAACGGCTGTAAAATCGTAAAAGGCGAAGTCACAGAAATCAAATTGCCGAAACGGCCGTTGGAAGTGATGCAGATCGTTGAATATTTCCGGGCCTTTTTGATTGGCCGCCTAGGTTTTAGCCGCGCGAATATTTTACTGATCATTTCTGGAGCATTCGGCGTTTTCGAGAAAAGCCGCGTTATTAAAGTCGGCGGCTATAATACGAAAACGGTCGGCGAAGATATGGAATTGATCGTCCGGATCCATCGCTCAATCAAAGAGGAGAAATCCGATCAGCGCATCGAATATATCCAAGATCCGGTTTGCTGGACAGAAGCACCGAGCACAATCGCTTCCTTGCGGGCACAGCGCATCCGCTGGCAGCGTGGATTAGCGGAAACGATTTGGATCCACCGGAAGATGCTGTTCAATCCGAAATATAAAGGCATCGGCATGTTTTCCATGCCTTATTATTTGTTCATCGAGCTGTTGAGTGCCGTTTTTGAAGTCATTGGCTATGGCATCATTATCAGCGGACTGCTGTTTTCATTTGTTGATACCGAGATTGCGTTAGTGATGCTTCTCGTCATGATTTTATACGGCTCCCTTTTATCAGCTCTTGCCGTGCTGCTAGAAGAATGGACCTACCATAAATATCCGGATGTCAAAAGCATTTTCATTTTATACATCTATGCACTGACAGAAATATTCTGGTACCGGATTTTGGCCAACTTCTGGCGCGTGCAAGGCTTGGTTTATTCGCTCCGCAAAAAGCACGCATGGGGAGACATGGAACGAAAAGGCGTTTTCTCAGACGATACGCCTACCTAAAAAGGAGTTGTCCCAATTATAGTTGGGACAACTCCTTTTTTCATTCAATCTTTCCAAAGAATTCTTGGAGGATGTAATAGGATTGTTTTAAGCGTTCATTTGTTTCAGGAAGCTCCCAAGTTTTCCACGTGTACTCCGCAGGATTTTTGCCAGCAAATGAATCAACGATTTTCTCATCCTGATCGGTCAATGTTGCTGCAACTGCGATTCGTTCTGTGGTAATGGAAGATTCAAGGCCTTCTTTCCAGAAATCACCCGCAAATTCCTTTCGGCCCGGATCTTTGGCGTTGAGCAGCATCCATGGAATTCGGATTTCCAGTATACCCGTTTCTTCCGAATAGTAATAATCGTTCAGTGAGTCGTAGTCTTCACTATCCGGATCGGCAATTCCGAATTGCAGCACGCCAGTTTCATAGGAAGAGAACGGGAAGACTTCCCCGGTATCGGGGCGTGTAATTTCTTTGCTCAAAGCAAGGCGGATCGGATGGAAGACGGTCGAAATGTCTTCTTTCGATTCCGGAATCATTTCAAGCCTCTCTGCATAATCGTAGTAGAACGAATCGTAATCTCCTGCAACTAATAGATGGGCGGATTCCTTACCGTCAATCTGCAAATGGAAATCAGCATTGAATGGTGCAGCAGCACCAGTTTCTACCGGAATCCCTTTGCCGTCGCGAATATTGAAATACAAGTGGAATTGCTGCTGATTCCACCAATCCCTGCGGCTTTCATCAAAAGTGGTTTTAATGTAAAGGTAGCGTTCGTCGTGGTCCATTTCGATCGACTGCATCGCTCCTTCATTTTTCTCGTAAAGTGTTTCCCCCGCTTCCCAGTCATCCACGCCGTTTACTTTCACTTTATGCCGGTCAAAACTCAAGATGCCGAATTGCTGCTCGTTTGTTTGGGCGTTTGACCAGAATGGGCGCTGATCCGGGTTGTCGTAGTCCATCGTATTCCATGTCCGTTTAAACCACTCATCCTGCCAGGTAAATACAAGCCCACCAAGCATGCCTTCATGCAAGATATCTTCATAGAGATGCTGGGCGATTTCACCTTGCTGTTTCTCGGAAATGAAACCTTGGTTCCAGCCGGATGGATTTTCATGCGTTTTTCCGCGGGAAGCGGGCACACCGAATTCGGCTACTAATATTGGCATTTCATGCGAGTCGTTTAAGTCTTTCAAATAGCCGGCGTAGTTGTTTTTCTCGCCGCGATGATCAATAAACTCCGTATATTTTTCCTCTAAATTCAAGAAGTCAGGATAGTAAGGGTAGATATGATAAGAAGCAAACATCCCGACATTTTCAGTTTGTCCTGCCAATTTAATGTGATTGGGATCGATTTCTGCAATATCTTCTTTTTCACTTGGCTCTGAAGGCTGCTCTAAATTATCCGTAGTCACCCAATTCGTAAAACTTAAGGGGCGCATGCTCTGATAATTGTCCAATTCGTATGAAGCGAGCATGTCCAGCTGCTGCGCAATCCAATTTTCCATCGGGCTGGCGCCTTCTGTATAAACATGCTTTCCTTCAAACTCACCGAGATCTGAATACTTGTTCATCATTTGATCTACCATAACTGGATCCCACTCGATGCCGGCAATCCAGCCGATGACGTAAGGCGAAATATCCGCATCGTATGTTCCGGCAGCATGGCCGGGACGGGGTTCCACTTCTGCGCTGCCGTGGACGACATCAACCAATGTCCGAATTTCCGCTTGGAACCTTTCCGTGATTTCCGGATCGAAAGCATCAAGTTTCTCAGCTAGCGGCTCTTCGTCAATCCAGATGCCATGGTACACATAAATTGGCTTGTCTGCTCGCTCGTTATAGGCTTTCAAAGCTTGATAGAAAGCGGGTGGATGCAATGTGTATACCCGGATAGCGTTGGCATTCATTTCACCGATCTGTTTAAACCAGCGATCGTATTCTTCCCGGGTAATTGCTGCTTCCCCTGGGAAAGTTCCCGGTTTTGCCATCCCCATGTTAACCCCTTTGACAGTGAAGTTCTCCCATTCGCCGTTTTCATAGACTTGGAAATCCTGGCCATTGACCCGGGCAGAATAAGCGATCCCTTCATCGCTTGCCAATTCCGGAGCTGCGGCAACCGTTTCAGGGGAAGCGGTGTTTTCGAGAATTTTCTTCATCATCGGAGCGTAAGTTTTCCAAAAGAAGCTCGTATCTCCAGAGATGCTTTCAAACGATAGCCAAGACCGCACTTTCGCAAATCCGGCAAATTGATAAAAGCTCGGAACTTCTGCAATGTCCACAAAATCTCCAGCAAAATAAAACGTCTCTGCCGTATTTTTTTGCTGATGGACGATAGCTGGGAAAGATGAAGGAATTCCATTTTCAGCTAATAATGCTTTTCCTTTTTCCGAAAGGTCCCATTTGTAATTGGCTAAGATGCTGCTTTCAGCTGCTTCATTGATATCAAACCAATAAGTGAATTCAGGAGAATCCTCCATTGAAAACAGCTCTTGCCCGGCTTCAGTGAAATCCAGTTGAATCCCATCAGCGCCAATCAGCCCTTCCTGTTCAGAGAGTACGAGGATTTCACCAGACAGGTCATTTGCCAAGACAAAACCGGCGCCCGCAAAATCCCAGCTATTTCCCGTTTCTTCAAAACGCGAAACGACCCATTTCGGAACTTCCTCTTGCTGTTCATCCAATTCATTGAATTTCCGGCCGCTCCAGCCAGTCGGCTGAATCCCTAAATAATCTGCTGCCGTGTCCCTGACTTCCGTGGAAGTGGGGGAGGCGAGCGTGTTAAATTCCACCACAAGGTCGCTGTCTCCAGCATCAACCTGATTTTGGATGCTTTGCCATTCGGCCATTTCGAGTCCTCCATAGACCAATGAAGGAGCATTTTCTGCTTCCTGGCTTTGTTCATTCCAAGCCAGATCTTCTTGGTAGACTCCGTAAGTATCGGCTAAATAAATAAAATCCGTTTCGCCGAAATCCTCCGGAATTTCATTTAACTCATAGGATTCGTTTTGTTCATCCGGCTTAAAGCCAAAATAGTCTACACCGGCTTGATAAGCTGAATCATCATTTTTCAAATAGCCCATATGATTTAAGAGCCATGTCAAACCGTGGTGTTCACGGTAGGATTCGTTAGGCACCGTTTTGTCGATAATGGCGACTTGCAAATTTTCTTTTTCTTGTAAAAACCAGAAAGCCAAAGGTAACGCTACTATAATGATGAGCCCAAAGATGGAAAATAGAATTTTTCGCACCGGCATTCCTCTTTTCTTCTGCAATATTGAATCCAGCTTCAATTATAGCGTATATTATATTGGAATTATTGTATTTTACTTAGGCTGAAAGAGGTGATTTTCAAAACGAAGAGGAAAAAGATTCAAACAAAAAAGCAGCCAGTGGAAATGGCTGCTTGTCAAAAAATTATCTCGGGATCGTCAAGACTTGTCCCACTTTTATAAGGTAAGGGCTTGGGATTTTATTGGCTGCGGCAATTTTAGCTACAGTTGAATTATATTTTCTCGCAATACTATAAAGCGTGTCTCCAGCTTTGACGGTATATTTCACCGAAGCAACAGGAGATGCAGCCTTGCCTGGGATGATCAATACTTGGCCGACCCGGATGATATATGGGCTTGATATCTTATTGGCGGAAGCCAAAGCATTTACTGTGACATTGTAACGTTTCGCGATGCTGTAAAGCGTATCTCCCGCTTTGACCGTATACTTATTGCCGGCAGCAGGTGGAGGGGCGGAAGGCAGTTTCAGCAATTGAGAGACTGTCACAAAAGAATAGCCTTTTGCTTTCAATTTGGTGATGATGCCTTGAAGCGCACCCGGAGTTCCGGATGCCCCAACGCCCGTGTGCATTAAGACGATGGAACCCGGCACGATATTATTGACGACTTTATTGGTGATGGCTGTAGAGGATACGCCTTTCCAATCCAAAGTATCAATATTCCATTGAATTGTATGGGTGTATCCGGCATTTCCAACTGCCGCTAAGACGGCTGCGTTCGAAGCTCCAAACGGTGCACGGAACAAAGGCTTCGTGGATTTGCCCGTGATCTTTTTGACAGCAGCTTCTGTTTTGTCCAGTTCAGCTTTTATTTGAGACGCAGTCAGTTTTGTGAAGTCGGGATGAGAATAGGAATGGTTGGCAAGTTGATGGCCGCCCGCTGCAATATTTTTGATAGCTTGTGGATGATTATTTGCACCGGATCCCGTCAGAAAGAATGTCGCTTTGATTTTATTCGCCGACAAGGTATTGAGGATTTTTTGGATATTGGTGCCGTCGGATCCATCATCAAACGTCAACGCGACAACTTTGCTTGAGGTAGTGGCTTTTGAAATGAACTTAGAACTGGCTGCTTCAGCAGATGGTGAGAATGAGAGGGCGGTAAAAAGAATTAATAAGAAGGCTGCGGCAATTTTGAGAAGTTTGCTTTTCACATTGTCCACCCCTTTTTTCATAACGCATTTTAGTTGAATGCGTATGTATAAGTTTGGAATGAATAATTTTAGTAATAACTTAAAATATCATTTTGTTCTATTTTATGATTATATTATATCATTTTTGATCAATAAAATATCATTTATTTATCTATCTTATAAAAAAATATTTAAAAAGTACTAGTTATTTTTTCGGAGTTTAATTGAACAGAACACACCATGATTGATGGAAAAGGTTGTCATCATGGAAGAAGAAAGAGAATGCCTGCTAAATTTTTTAGTTCAGCGGACTTTTCGATGTTTTTTGTGTGTGAGGTGCGAAGTTTACGTGTTGAGGTGCGAAAACTTGGATGCGAGGTGCGGAAAAAATGGTCTGAGGTGCGAAAACTTCGCAACGAGGTGCTTTCGCCTTTATTCGTCCACGTTTTTTTAAAAAAAATAGCCCCTTTCATAAGAAAGGGGCTAAGCTAGTTCGTTTAATCGACTTGCTTTTTACGGAATTTCGCTGTCACTTCATAGACAATTGGTACAATAACCAAAGTCAATAAAGTGGAGCTGACGAGTCCGCCGATTACAGTGATGCCAAGTCCTTTGGATATCAATCCACCGCCGTCGCCTTCAGCGCCGATAGCCAGTGGAATCAATGCGCCAATGGTTGCTAGGGCCGTCAT
Organism: Planococcus alkaliphilus; assembly: GCF_057031095.1. Lineage (NCBI taxonomy): Bacteria > Bacillati > Bacillota > Bacilli > Caryophanales > Caryophanaceae > Planococcus > Planococcus alkaliphilus. The sequence continues at coordinate 2,648,716 of NZ_CM168060.1, read as the reverse complement.
CAAGATCGGACGAAGACGTGTTACGCCGCCTTCAAGAAGCGCTTCGCGTGTCGTAAGTCCGACTTTTTCCATGTGGATAACACGGTCAATCAAGACAATTGCGTTCGTCACTACGATGCCGATCAGCATCAGGACACCGATCAATGCGTTGACACTCAACGACTCTCCTGTAATCCATAGCGCGACCAATACACCAATAACTGTGAAAGGCAGCGAGAACAAGATTGAGAATGGAGCAAGTGCTCCGCCGAATGTTACGACAAGAACGAAGTAGACTATGGCAATCGCAGCAAGCATTGCTAAGCCAAGCTGGCTGAATGATTCATTGATTTGTTCGGTAACGCCGCCGTGGTCAATTGAAACGCCAGAAGGCAAATCAAGGTCCGCCACTTTTTCATCGATTTCAGTAGTGATGGCAGCTGCGTTGTTTCCAAGCACATCTGCAGTCAATGAAGCGTACATTTGGCCATCTCTGCGGTTAATGGTATCCGGCGATTTGCCTTCTTCGACTTCCATTACATCGCCAACGGCAACAGTGGTGCCAAGTGCTGTCGGAATTTGCACGTTCGTCACGTCGTCAATTCCTGCATACGTTGTTTCTTCTGTTTCGATATAAACATTAATATCTTTGTCTTCATTTTTTACGGTAGTTAAGATTGGTGCTTCACCGACGTTGCTTAATGCCATGCCGATTTGAGCTGCAGTCAGCCCTTTTTCACTTAGCGCCTGTTGATTTGCGACTAAAGTAAATTGATCGTAAGCTTCAGTCAAACTGGACTCTGTGTTTTCCAATTCATCATGTTCTTCCATGATAGGTTGGATTTGGTCAATAGCGGATTGGATGTCTTCGATATTATCGCCGTAGACGAACAGTTCAAGTCCTGTTGCACCCATGGCGGCAAAGTCGAGGCTGCTCCATTCGCCCGCTTCTGTATTTTCGTTCAACTCTTCGATTAAGTTTGTGCTTTCTTCGCTGAATTCTTCAAAATCAGAATCGTATTCAATATAGAACAACGCGGAATTATCTCCGCCGCCGCCCATCGCTGTCAATGGATTTCCACCGCCAAGCGAGTATTGATAAGAAGTGACGCCATCGCGTTCTCCGATTGCGCTTTCTGCGTTAAGGGCAATTTCTTCAACGTCTTCACGCGTCTGTCCAGGTTCTGGGCTGTAAGTAGCCATTACCAGTTTCTGTTCCTGCTCAGGCAAGAAACTTACACCGATTACCGGCACTAAGAAAAGACTCGCTGCGAGAAGCACAGCAGCCCCGCCGAATGTGATGATCTTATGGTTCAACGACCATTCCAAAATACGTTTGTAGCCAGCTGCCATTTTTCCAGGCTTGTGTTCTTTGGTCACTGATTTGTTGGCAACCAAGTTTTTTAATTGTTTGCCGTACATCAAGTGGGCCATCATCGGCACGATTGTAACTGCAACGAGGAGAGATGCGGCAAGTGCAAAGACTACTGCCAATGCAAATGGCAAGAACAATTCACCAATCTGTCCGTTAACAAGCGCCAGCGGCAAGAATACGGCAATCGTTACGACAGTAGAAGAGAAAATAGGAATGAACATTTCGCGTGTTGCTTCACGAATCAATTCTTTGCCGCGTAATTTTTCGCCAGGCAATGCCATGCGGCGGTAAATATTTTCAATGACTACGATCGAGTCGTCAATGACACGTCCGATTGCGACGGTCAAAGCGCCGAGTGTCATAATGTTTAACGTAATATCGAGTTGATTCAATAAGAAAATCGCCATCAATAAAGATAGAGGAATCGAAATGATCGATATTAATGTTGTTTTAAAGCTGCGCAGGAAGAGCAAGATGATAACAACGGCAAACAAAATGCCGTATAGGGCTTTGCTCAGCATCGTTTCAACCGATTGTTCAATCGGCTCCCCTTGGTCAAATGTGGTGGCGACGGTTAAGTCAAAGTCTTTTTCCAAATCAGTGATGACGTCTTTTACGCCATTTACAACTTCCACTGTATTGGCCTCCGGAGATTTCACAATCGAAAGGCCGATCGACTCTTCGCCGTTTGTCCGTGAAATGGATTCCGCTTCACTGACAACTTCAATTTCCGCTAAATCACTTAATGCTACAGTTGGGATTGCAGCTGCAGCAGGCACTTCAGCAGCAGGTGTGGAAGGTGCTGCCGGTTGAGATGGTGCCTCAGGCGCAGCTCCCGGTGCTCCTGGAGCTCCAGCGGCATCACCCGAAGGTGCTTGTGCCGATTGAGGGACTGCTGGAATTTGAAGGTTCTTCAAATCTTCAACAGTCGTCACATTGCCATCGATGACCAAGTTTTTCAATTCGCCATCGAAATTCGTCAATCCTAACGGGAAGGTGAGATTCGAACCTTGGATCAATTGTTGGATCGTTTCTTCCGTCAATCCATACTGCGCTAAAGCAGCTTTATCAAAAGTCATCGTCACTTTCTGGACGCGCTGCCCAGAAACTTGCGCCTCGGATAGCCCTTCAATGCCTTCGATAGCTGGAAGGACATGTTCTTCTACGTCTGCAGTCAATTCTTCTAACGAACTGCCAGGCTTACTGACGCTTAATGCAAGAACCGGGAAAGCATCTAAGCTGACGCGTGATACTTGCGGTTCATTTGCAGCTTCCGGAATGGAAATCTGTGACAAAGCATCTTCCAATTCGCGTGTCGCTTCGTCCATATCCACTTCAAAAGCATATTGGACTTGGATCGTGGAAGCATTGGCAAGCGAAGTGGATGTCATCAGTTCGACACCGCTCATGTTTTGAATCCGCTGTTCCATAGGAATTGTAATCTCTTCCATTATTTCATCCGGTGCTGCGCCTGGATACGTCGTGACGACGGTCACGGCAGGAAGGGTAATGCTTGGGATGGATTCTTGTTTCATAGTCAAGCCTGCATAAAGGCCGGCAACAACAACCATGATCGTCAAGATCCAAATAGCGAACTTGTTGTTCAATGAAAAATCAATAATTTTCTTCAATCCATACACTCCTTCAAATGAACTTCTCTAAAGTTGAAAGTTCGGTTGCTAATGATTCTTCTTGTCTTAAATAATCCAGTAGGGCATCGATCAAAAATGACTTGGAATCTTTTTTGCCCATTTCTTCTTTCAGCATGAGAAAAGCAGAGAGATGCTCTTCTCTTTTGGAAGAAGTTTGTTTGATCTGTCCTTCCAATTGGTTGAAAGCTTCTTCCAGTGGAGAAATAGAAGAGGTGAAGTCGGTAAGGACAGGGTTAAGTTTCTCAGAGTGGTTGACGATGGCATCGAGGCTTGAAACGATGAATTCAGCCAGCAGCTCTTTGTCGATAGGCCGGTTCTCAAAAATCAAATAGAAATAATATTCCTTTTTAATCCCTTCAAAGATGGTCACAAGATCGTAGATGAAAGGTTCGGCTCTATTCCCGTAGACTTCAAGCAAACTGTATTTATGTAAGACTAGCTGCGCGATCCGAAGTTCTTGCAGCAGATTTTGCATAAGTTCATTATCATTTGCCGGAAAATCCTTGAAGACCATTAAAAAGAATTCTTTGTTCATAACTGTCCGTTCGATCTCCAATAATAGTTTTTTCTTGAAAAATTCACGGTTAGTCAAGCCAGGCTCAAAGTCGGTGCTATTCAAATCTCTTGTCAAATCTTCGTGATATTGCTTGAGGATTTCTACGAATATACCTTCTTTCGAATCGAAGTGCTTATAGAAAGCCCCTTTTGAGATTCCCGCCGCCTTCGCTATTTCCTGGACAGATGTTTGATGAAATCCTTTGATGGAAAAGAAATGTACAGCATGATTCATCAATTCCTGCCGTTTGTCCATAACACCCCTCCTTAAAACCAATTGGTCATTTTAAGTAACCCTTCGGTCATGCTTTAGAATAAAGCTTGAAAAAAATTGTGTCAATTTATTGGGACTCATATCGTGTGTCTATTTTGTGTCTTGAAAAAGCGCTGAACGGACAGTGCGTTTGCCGCGGGAAATTGGGGTAAATAGAAAGGAAACAGCAAATACTTAGCAGCATTCCATCAAAAGTAATTCGAAGAAGGGAAGGTTATAAATGGCATCGTATTTATTATCTGGACCAAGCGTGGAATATAGAATTGAACAGCCGTATGCAGCAATCCCTGTAAAAGCGGCAATGGAGGAGTGGAGTAGGACCACTGCTTTAGTGCCGGAGCTCTTTCAGTGGCTGGAAAACAAAAACTTAATGCCAGCAGGAGCGCCGTTCTATCGGTATTGGTGTCTGGAAGAGGACAATAATGAATTTGATCTGGAAGTCGGAGTCCCATTAGAAAGGATGGTGGTTGGCGATGAACGGGTAATTGCCAGTTCGATTCCTGAAGGGTCTTACGTTCGAGCCATCCATAAAGGGCATCCAGATAGGCTCCGGGATTCCGTGCTAGAAGTGGAAAAATGGGCGCTAAAGGAAGGTTTGTCTTTTGATAAACGCTTTGAAGGAGATATTGAAATTTGGAACGGGCGCTTCGAACAGTATTTAACGGATCCTGAAACGGAGCCGGATTTAACCAAATGGGAAATCGAAATATCCTTTTTGATTTTGCGTGATGAAATCGCTTAAAAACACTGCATTGGAAGAATGGGAAGATGTCCCCAATCTCCAATGCAGTGTTTTTTAAAGAGATTCGAGTTTGATTTGCCAATTGATTGAAAAGAAAATTGTTCGGAATTTCTTGGAATCGGCTAAGGACAAAAGTTTTGCTTGGCAGTACAGGGCTCTAGAGTTGTTGAGAAGAGCGATATGAAGGCTTTAACGCCATAAATCCGATTTTGCTGCTGGAAAAATCAACAGCTATTCTGGAAATACCCGGGAATACAAAAGGATATCCAGAAGGATTCGAACTTGGAAGAATACGAAGAATTAGCTGTTCAATATGCACCAATGATTACCGCGCTCATTCGAAAACTGCATATATACCGAGATTTTGAAAGCTTTCGCCAGATAGGAAAAATTGCACTTTGGCAAGCGAGTATCCGCTACGACGAATCAAAAGGAAGTTTCACCACATTTGCTTATCGGACCATTCATGGCGCGATGCTTGATCATTTGAAAAAAGAGACGAAATACATTGAACGAAATCTTGTGCAGCAAAATCATGAATTTGACGACGTAGCTGTTTCATCAGAAGAAGATGAATTGCCGGAATGGATAGATGCCCTCTATTTAAAAAATGAAGAAAGAAGGCTATTGGAAGAACTTTTCGTTAAAGGAAACAGCTTAACGAGACTTGCAGCTCGGGAAGGGCTCTCGCTAGCCGGCATGAAAAAAAGGAGGGAGCGTGTTTTAAAAAAGCTAAAAGAAAACATCAACCAAGATCAAATCACATTGTCTAGATAAAAATGTTCGGCTGTTCATGAAAAATTCCAGAGAAGGTTTTCTCCGGAATTTTTACGATTTTTTACCCGTTAATTGTTCGATAAAAGGAAGGACCGCTTGTTCTTTCATCTTGGCTTCAAACATGATGTCCGCATCTGTCCCTTTTAGAAGCAGCAGCAATTCGTCAAAGTCTTCTTTCGAGACAATATTGTGATGGCGCAGGTCTGTAAATCCTTCCTTGCCGGTGCTGATATGGATTTTGGGAATGCCGAAGCCTTCCCAAGTAGCCAAGATTTCAGCATAATCAACTGGATTTCCGTCGTTATTGCAATTATGGTGATGAATATCAAAGCAAATCGGGACACCGCATAATTTGTTGACATCCAGGACATCGCGGACAGTAAATGTTTTGTCGTCATTTTCTAAACGGAGCCGCTGTTTTATGCTAGCTGGCAATAAAGCATAGTTTTCAGCGAATCTCATTTTTGCCTGCTCCTTGTCTCCATAGGCACCGCCTGTATGGACAATCAAGTCATTGCCTCCTAACAATGCAATAAGCCGGTCGTGATACACCAAATCCTGGACGGATTTCTCCACCACTTCGGGCTTTGGGGAATTCAGGACCGTGTATTGGCCAGGATGCATCGAAACACGCATCTCATGCGTTTCTACAATCTCTCTTATTTGAGCGGCAATCGATAGGAAATCAGGATCTTCCCACCAAATCCAATCATTAATGGGGTGGGTGGAAAGCGGAATCATCGAACTTGAAGCGCGGTAGAAATAAATATCATGTCCAAGATTCCATTGGAGAATCTCCAAAGTCGTCTGCATGTTTTTCAATGTTAAGTCTTTAATCTTCGCGATGCCTTCAGCTTCCGCTGTTGCAACACGCAAAGTCCGGAACACGGTTTTCAATTCAGTATTCATACAAGCATAACCCAGTCTCATATTATTCAACTCCTTAAACGCTGTATACCCAGATTTTCTTTCATTTATCGGCTTCAAAAAACTTTAGGGCTTTTGGAGAAAATCTCTTCTACAAGGGTAAGGAATAATAAAGCATCTAAATCGAGGAGGAAAATGGATGAGAGCAGAAATTATTCAAGATGAGCATGGATATATAGCTACATTTGCGCGCATATTGTCGCATGCACCAGAATCTGTGTGGCCAATGCTGGTCGACAACCAAAAGATTAAGCAATGGTTTCCCGAATTATCGATTCAGGAGTTGAAGAAAGGAGGCGCCATTCGATTCGATTTCGGCAATGGATCTTATGAAGAAATGGCCATTTTGCATTATAATGAAGGAAGCATCCTGGGATTTGAGTGGGGAGAAGATGAAGTCCATTTTGAGGTGCAGCCGTTGGAAGGCAAAACTCAACTCATCTTAATCGAAACGATTCGCCAACTGACGCCACACACCGCAAAAGACCTTGCCGGCTGGCATGTGTGTCTCGATGTAATCCAAGCGCAATTGGATGAGAAGGGAATAGTCCGAGAACAAGAATGGGAAAAAGAACTCCCCGCGTATCAGCGGCTGCTGGATAGCCTTACCGGTTCCTTAGGATAAGAAAACTTAATGCGGGAATGTGTAAGGAGTTGTCCCAAAAGTAATTTGGGACAACTCCTTTTTAAATGCTAGAGATTACTGATCTTGAAATTGAAAACTTGTTCTTCTTTCAATACCCCGTCCTTATAGACGCGTTCTGCAAAGGTAAGGTTATTTTCCACATCCACAGCCACGATGGTTGAAGAGCGGGTTCCGTAGTCAGCGGTTTTAATGAACATCGGTGAGAGCATTTTTTCGAATTCCAAGCCAACGCCTGTATTGGGCAAATCTGTTTCGTCAGCTTGTTCTGCATCCGCCAACAGTTCAAAAATCTGGCCTAAATCAAGCTCTTCGTGTTCTGAAAGATACCGGTCCAATTGATTTTTGCCTTTAATTACTTTCGGCCAGGGAGTATTTAAAAAGTGATTGCTTAGTCCGTGTACGCCGTTATGGATCGCAGAAAGCCTTTTATCGATATTGTTGTAGTAGAAGAGTTCATCCGCTGTGCCAGCAATTAAGTTAAATCCCGTATAGTCTTCGGCAGCTAAAGAATGGAAAAAAACTTCGGGCGCTTCGTCAGTTGTTAAAAAATCCCGGACAAGGGCACCTCGTGATAATTTTCCCGCTTCTGGCATAGAAGGATCCCGGAAATTAGTGAGGGCTGCAATTCTACCCGTTTTTGTGACGCCAAGCCACGTGCCCATCTGCAAGAGATCACGGCCAGCCAAAATGTCTGGTTCATCGTTCCAATAATGCGCTTTTTCTGTTGGCCGTTTATAAAACTCATCGCGGTTAGCGGCAATGACCAGTTTGTAGCGCTGGTGAGCATGAAAACTAAAATTGATTAAGCACATCGCCTTCACTCCTTTTGTATTCATTATATAGAAGGAAATAAAATGAAAACAGAAAAGAAGTTTGAAAAATGTGAGATTAAAATGGAAGTAATTGATTAGTGAAAAGTTTTTGGGGAATAGATAAGTAGAAATGTATAAGAAATTTTATTTATTATAGGAAAAATAATCCAATAAATTATTTAAAGTTAGTATATAATAACTATTAACAAAGTACATATTTGATTTTTCAAGATGTATGAAGGCGGTGTTAAAAGATGGAGAACGATAAAAAAACCTTAAGGGAATTGACTGAACCTAACGAAGAACTCGTTCTCATTCTTGATGAAACCGGCTCGATTATTCGAAATATCGAAGGATGGAATGAGTTTGGGAAAGAACATGGATTAATCGAGAAATACTGGAAGACTAACGGAAACTTTTTTTCCTTTATCGAGGACTTTGGGAAAGGAGACGAATTACGGACGCTGCAAAAAGTCATAGATAAAGAACTAAAGGAATATTTAGATATGATACCCGTCATATTAAAAGACAATTCATTGCAATGGTTCTCGATCAAAGCACGTCCGATGAAAACCCTGAATGAAAATTCAAAGGGAACGGTTATTTCACTGAAGCTGGTAAACCTTCATAGTATCCAGGCCGTCACCGCAGAAAATGTGCTCGAAAATATGGCAGAAGGTTTCGCGCTATTGGATGAGAATTACAAGATCCATTACCTGAATGCATATGGCGAAGAAGTATTAAAATGCCCTCGTGAAGAAAATGTCGGTATGAACTGGTGGAATTTATTTCCTGAAGCTGTCGGTTCGAAATTCCAGAAGGAGTTTGACAAAGTCATCCATCAAGGAGCCACTGTTCATTTTGAAGAATATTATGCACCGCTCACGACTTGGTTCCGTCTGAACGCCTATCCATTGGCAAGTGGAGGAATGGCTTTATATTTTCAGAATATCAATGAACGAAAAATAAATGAAGAAAAGCTTTGGGAATATGCATATACCGATTTTTTGACCGGTTTGCCGAATCGCAGAGCAATGTCCGAACTGGCGAATTCCTTAATCCACAGCAGAACAAAGTTCACTTTGTTTTTTGTTAATCTCGATAATTTAAAAATTGTGAACGCCATGCATAATTTCAATTCTGGCAATAAAGTTCTTGTTTCTGTTGCTGCGAAATTAAAAGAATTGGCCGAACCGAATTGCAAAGTTGGACGGTTAGACGGGGATGAATTTATAGTGATTCGCCAGCCGCAAGGCAAAGAGAAACTTGAGGATTTCGCGGAGAAACTGAAAGAGATTTTCATGCACCCTTTTCTGCTCGAAAACCAACAATCTGTCAATATCACAGTCAGTATCGGAATTGCCTGTTTTCCTTATGATTCAAAAAATCTAGGTGAAGTGCTTTCCTTCGCTGAAACGGCGATGTTCGAAGCCAAAAAAACAAAAGAAACAAGTTTCCAATTTTATCGGAAAGAAATGAATTCAGAACGGGAAAGAAAAATTATAATTGAAAAAGGACTGCTCGAAAATTTGAATGGCCTTGGCTATTATTTCACGCTTCAGCCTCAAATTGATGGAGTTACCGGAAGTATTACTGGGGTTGAAATTCTCTCCAGGTGGAATCATCCGGAATTAGGGGAACTGTCGCCTTTGGAATTTATCCAAGTCGCTGAACAGTCTTCGACGATTGTCGCGTTGACAACGCATCTATTAAACGAAGTTTTTACCCAATTGAAGGATTGGCAATTGCGTTTTGGATGGAACTTAAAGACAGCGATTAACATGACGCCGTCATTACTCGCCAATCCGGAATTCTTCAAAGATTTCTTTGCATTGATTGACCGCTACGAAATAAAATCGGAACTGATTGAAATTGAAATTACAGAACAGGCTGAATTGACCTACTCCGACTGTACCTTGGAAAACTTGCAGCTTTGCAAATCAAAAGGCATTTCCATCGCCATAGATGATTTTGGTACAGGTTTTTCGATGATCGCTTATTTGACTCAATTTCCAATCAATAAAATAAAACTCGATAAACTTTTTGTTCAAAAAATAGGTGAAGACAAAAAGTCGGAAGCGGTGCTAACATCACTTATTCATTTAGCCAAAAGCATTGAATGCGAATTGCTCGCTGAAGGCGTGGAACGGGTTGAGGAAGTGGCTTTTTTAAAGAAACACGATTGCATCCATTTTCAAGGTTATTACTTTGATAAACCTTTAACGGTAGAGAATTTTGAAGAGAAGTATCTGCGCAAGCAGTATCAATTTACGATTGAATGAAGATTAGGGAGGAACAAGGCTGTGGGGGCAACTGAGGAGCTTTTGATCGAACGGGTATTAATGGATAGTACACAAGAGATGGTGTTCATCGTAAAAGTGGATGGCTGCGGGAATTTCTTTTATGAATTTTTTAATCAAGAAGCGATAAAACAAACCGGATTAGATGCAAGTGCAATTGGAAAGAATATGCGTGAAGTGCACTCTTCTGAAATGGGGGAATACTTGGAAAGCCATTATCAACAAGTAGTCGAAAGTGGAGAAAAAATGGAATTCGAAGATGCGTATAAATTGAGTTCCGGTGAAATTCACTTTTACCAAATTGCCTTGACGCCACTTTTAAATGGTCAACAGGAATGCACGCATATCTCGGCATTTGTAAAAGACGTGACAAAAGAAAAAAAAGCAGAACAGAAAGCCAGTGAAACTTGGAGGCATTTAGAAGAAAGCCGTTCAAGGTACAGCTCACTTTATGAAAATAATACAGATGCTGTGTTTACTCTCGATTTGGAAGGCCGGATCTTGGAAGGGAACCAAACAGCATCGAAACTGACTGGATTCGTTATCGACGAATTGAAGGGAAACCGTTTTCTGGATTATGTAGCAGCAGATGATCCTGAAAGATTTCGGCTTTACTTGGAACAAGCACTGTCGACGCCGTTAGAAGATAGCCGCATCCGATTTTTAACAAGCGCCGGCAATGAGGTGAATTGTTTGCTCAAACTTGTCCCGATTATTGTCGGCGGCACTAGAGTGGGGATATATGCCATTTTGAAAGATATGACTGAGCTCGACAAAATGGCCGGAAAGTTTGCTGAAAGTGAAAATCTCTTTCAAATTATCGCGGAAAATGCGCACGATGTTATCGTGTTATTAAATAATCGTGGTCAATTTATGTATATCTCCCCTTCGTGTTTAAATGTGTACGGATCGACTAGGGAAGAAATTGAAGCCCAAGCCCTTCTTTCGCTTATCCATCCAGAAGACAATGAAGAGTTAGACAGAAAACTTACAGAATCGATTTTAACCGGCAAGCTCTGTAAAATGCAATTGCGTGTCCAACATAAGACAAGAGGCTGGGTTTGGTCAGAGCTATTGGGTACGCCAGTATTCGATAAAGATGGGGAGTTTATTCATAAAGTCTTGATCTTGCGCGATATTTCGAAGCAAAAAGAGTATGAGTCCAAACTTGAATTTTTCGCTTACCACGATTCTTTGACCGGATTGCCAAACCGTAGGATGCTCAAAGAAGCCATGTTTAGAAAAATTGAGCAAAATGAAGAATTTGCCGTAATGATATTAGACATCGATGATTTTAAAGTAATTAATGACGAATGGGGCCATGAAGTTGGGGATCAGGTCATCCAGGAATTTGCGCAAAGGTTAACCCGAAACATTGGGGAAGGTGACTTAGCAGCAAGGCTCGGTGGAGATGAGTTTGTCATTCTTTATAAAGGCCCGATTTCTCCTGAAGAGGTTATGGAAAAAGCGCGGCTTATTCGCCAATCTATGGAATTATCCTGGAATGCATGGGACACTGATTTAAAGATTACGACGAGTATTGGAATTCACATTGCTTCTGCAGAGGCTTTCAATCCTTCTGATGTCCTGAAAAATGCAGATCATGCATTATACGAAGCGAAAAACTCCGGAAAAAATAATTTTCAGCTAAACCGTTAAAAGCATAAGCTTTTAGCGGTTTTTTGTTTCCGTAATAGCTTTATAAGAAGAAAAAAAGATTTGAATAAATATAAATAAAATAGAATAAAAATTAAAATTCAGTATAAATTGTCTGAAAAAACAGTTAGACTAGAAGAAGGTGGTTTTTTAAAAACCGCGATTACATAGAGAAGGCAGGCGGGAATATGGAGAAAAAGGATTTACTGACTGTGCTTAAAGACTGGCGGCTGCACGGTGTTGTGTTTATATTAGTATGCATTACGGAAGCTATCGGCCAGTTCAGCATCAGTGTAGGGCCAGGAGTCATTTTATTATTGCCCATGCTGTATGCATTTTTCCTCGGATTAGGATTGTATTTTACACCGATGATCAATGAAAAGAATTCCAAGAACGCGGAACCGCTTATTGTGCTAGGGGTTACGTTGCTGATTGCTAAAATCGGATTTACAATCGGGCCGCAGATTGAAGCGATAATCGCAGCAGGGCCGGCACTGCTGCTGCAGGAACTTGGAAATTTAGGGACGATCTTTCTAGCTTTGCCGTTAGCGGTATGGCTTGGATTTAAAAGGGAAGCTGTGGGGATGACACATTCCATAGCACGTGAGCCAAACGTAGGGCTCATTGTCAATAAATTTGGTTTTGAGTCGCCTGAGGGACGCGGTGTTATGGCCATCTATATTTTCGGCACCGTTTTTGGTGCAGCTTTTTTAGGTTTAATATCTGGTTTATTGGCTACAGCTACACCGCTTCATCCTTTGTCGTTTGCAATGGCATCCGGTGTAGGGAGCGGCAGTATGATGGCTGCTGCTAGCGGTTCGTTAATCGCTGCATTTCCGGAGATGGAGGATCAAATTGTCGCCTTTGCGGGTGCAAGCAATCTTCTTTCGCTATCTACCGGATTATACGTCAGTATCTTTATCGGCTTGCCGTTGACCGAGAAGTTGTATGAAATCATGACAAGAAGAAAAAATAAAAAAGACCGCTTAAAAGAAGAAGGGGGCAAGCCGAATGCTTAAAACAATTACTGAATGGATACTCGTTTTGATGGTGTTCGGATTATCGGCTCTTTTCGGCAACTGGCTTGGTTTTGATGTCCTGCCATGGGAAGCGGTGCCAGGGATGCTTTTGCTTGTAGCTGTCAGCGTTGTTGGCTTGGTGCTTGAAAAAATTCTTCCTGTAAATATCCCGGCAGTCGGCTATATCGGGTTGATAGCAATCGCTATATCTTTACCTATGTTTCCAGGATCGGCATTATTCGTTGAATGGACCGAGAAAATAAGCATCTTAGCGTTAGCAACGCCTATTCTAGCATATGCTGGAATATCTATCGGTTCAAACTGGGCAGATTTTAAGAAGCTTGGGTTCCGAAGTGTACTTGTAGCTTTTGCTGTCTTCCTCGGAACCTTTTTAGGATCTGCATTAATTGCAGAGGTAATTTTAAGATGGCAAGGAATAATTTGACAGAAAATTTTTTAAAATAAACACAATTATACCTTGAATCCCCTAAAACGATTTGATACACTAACTTTATGTTATGTGTGCCTTACCTTGTGCCATCCTGTTTAGCAGGATGGCTTTTTCTATTCGTTTTTTATTGCTGGTTTTCAACAGCTTGATATAATGGCAAAAGAGTTCTTAAAATGGAGGCTGCCGCAATGAGAAAAATCAGATTAGGATTTATTTCGCCATATGTGGCGATGGTTCCGCTAATTGAGGAATTAAATAAGGGCAACGATGATTTTGATATCATTGTGCAAGTCGGGAATCTGGAAGCGGGTGTCAATTATGCGCTGGCCATGGAAAAGCAAGGAATCGATATTTTAATTAGCCGTGGCGGTACAGCGAACTTAGTTCGCGAAGCTGTATCTGTACCAGTTATTGATGTCCACATATCGGGTTATGATTTATTGCGTTCAATTATGCTCGCCAACGGCTACTCAGACGAAAAAAAAGCTTTAGTCGGTTTTTCGAATATTACTTTAGGGGCAGCTTCTATCGTGAGTCTATTGGATATTGAAATGGAAGTTGTAACGCTTAAAGAAGCGACAGAAGTAGAAGCGGTCTTGCTAAAATTAAAAGAAGAGGGCTACAAGAGTGTTCTTGGAGATGTGGTAACCGTTGAAGCGGCTGGAAAGCTAGGAATGAATGGCTTACTGCTCCAATCGGGGAAAGAATCGATATTGGAATCTTTTCAAGAAGCGAAAAGAATATTTAAGTCGCAAAAAGATAGCCAACAATTACTCCGAGTGATGCGCAACCTTTTGAAGATAAAAAAACAGGATATAGTGATTCTCTCAAAAGATGGACGGGTTCTATTTGAGAATTGGGTTTCATTTAGCGAATCGCCTCTCTCTTCGGCTGACCTACAGGAAATTCATCAACAAGTTCTAGAGAAAGAAAAGACTATTGTTAAAATGGCTGATAAAAATGGAGTGTTAGTTGAAATACAAGCAGATCGAATGAAAGACCGCGATGGCGATGTGTTTATCTACGCTTTAAAACATCCTGAAAATTATAAAGCGGTTATTCCAGGGATGCATTTGGAGCATATTTCATTACTTCCTTCTCTCGTAACCGAGAGTCCAGCGATGAAAGGCATAAAAAAACTGATTGAAGAGCCTGCCATGGCCAAAGAAGCCCTGTTGCTAGAAGGGGAAATAGGAACTGGAAAAAAAGAAATTGTGCGGTACCTCCATCATTTCCATCAAAAAAGAGGAGCGATTATCCATCTTTCGTTGGAAGAATTTGAAACTTTCCCCCCACGTTTTGACATAGAGGAAGCATCCACACTGTTGATAGAGTTGAAAAGCAAAACTACCGATGATCAGATAGTTTCTGTGCGTTCTGCAGTTTCATGGGCGCAGGAAAAAAACGTTCAGGTTATTTTTGCTGGTACAAAAATCAGCAATGAATTCTTAATGGAAGCAGGAATATCCGATGCGATGCGGATTATTTTACCTTCCTTAGCTGAAAGAAAAGAAGATATCCCTTTTTTGGTTCGCCAATTTCTATTGGAATTCCATCAAAGCTTGGGTACACAAGCGATAAAAGTCCGTGAAGATGCAATGGATCAACTCAAGCAAACCGAATGGCCAGGAAATTTGATGGATTTAAAAATGTATGTGAAAAAATTAGCCTTAGTCGAGAAAGATTATGTTATCGAAAAAACGACTTTGCTAAGTATCCCTTTTCATTCCGCGAGTTCTTCAAAAGAACCGAAAATTTCCTATGGAAACCAGAGCTTAAAAGAAATTGAACAGCAAATTATTGAACAGGTTCTTAAAGAAGAAGACTTCAATCAAACTAAAACTGCTCAACGTTTAGGAATAAACCGGGCAACTTTATGGCGCAAACTCAATAAATGAGTTTGTGTTTTTTTATCTAAAGTGTTGCATTTTTAAACTATTTTATGAAATGGGAAAAATATTATATAAATACTGTTGCTTTATTATACAATTCTTTTTATAGTTACAAATGAAAGCGATTACTCATGAAAAATTCGCATAGTTTTATATTTATAGAAAAGAGGGGTATAGGATGAAGATTAAAGCGACACTTGAACGTATTCCAGGGGGTATGATGGTTGTTCCATTGTTGTTGGCGGCTATAATCAACACATTGGCACCAGATTTATTACGTATTGGCGGTTTCACGCAGGCTCTTTTTGTTGATAGCGCAAATGCATTGATTGCACTTTTCTTGCTTTGTACAGGTGCACAAATAAATGTTAAAACGTTTGGCGTTTCGTTGGCAAAAGGAGCCACATTGCTGACAACTAAATGGGTGGTCGGCGCAATTTTTGGGTTGATTGCCTATATGCTGGCTGGTGATAATGGATTGTGGCTAGGTATTGCACCAATTGCAGTCATTGCTGCAATGACGAATAGCAATGGCGGTCTTTTCGTTGCTTTAGTTGGCCAATATGGAAACAAAGAGGATCGGGCTGCCTATTCATTACTAGCATTGAATGACGGGCCATTCTTAACGATGGTAGCATTGACAATCTTTGGCGCTATGGGCTTTGTAGATGGCCTATTTTCTCCGATTTCTTTTATCGCTGTATTATTGCCGATTGTGATTGGGATGATCATCGGAAATTTGGATGAAGATATGCGTTCTTTCTTAGATCAGGGCAGTTCTATGCTAATTCCGTTCTTTGCTTTCGCTTTGGGGATGGGCATTAACTTTAAAGCGATTATTGAAGGGGGACTTGGAGGAATTGCACTCGGTTTAATGACGGTATTTATAACGGGTACTACAGGTTATTTTGTATTTAAAGCATTAAAATGGAATCCGATTGTCGGGGCAGCGGAAGGATCGACAGCCGGAAATGCTGTGGCAACACCTGCCGCCATTGCAGCAGCAAGCACTGGGTTTGCTTCAGTTGTGGATATTGCCACTGTACAAGTAGCGGCATCGACTGTAACAACAGCGATTCTATTGCCGCTCTATGTTGCATTTTTAGTGAAGAGACTCGAGAAAAAAGGCTATTTGTTTGATAATGGAGATTTGATAAAAAAAGAAGTTTAAAGGAGTGGCGGAATTTGGCAACTCAGATTGGCATCATTGCAGATGATTTTACAGGAGCTAATGATTCGGGGGTTAGGCTTGCTCAAAAAGGACTTAAATCCCGAGTCGTCTTGGCAAATGTTGAAAACGAAATTGCTAGGCCGAATAATGAGATTGATGTCTGGATTGTAGATACGAATAGCCGGGCAATGGAAGAGAACGAGGCTTATGAAACGGTTGTAAAAGAGATTAACCAGCTTAAAGCCCGTGGAGTCAGCCAGTTTTATAAAAAAGTGGATTCGACTCTAAGAGGATCTGTTTCTGCAGAACTCAAAGCCATGCAAGATGCCGCGGAAGTGGATGTCATACTTATTGCACCCGCCTTTCCTAGCATGGGAAGAACGGTAGAAAATGGTATTTTATATGTGAACGGCGTGCCTGTAGCCGATACAGAGTTTGGACGAGACCCTAAAACGCCAGTTCGGCATAGTTACATTCCCGATTTAGTAGCTCGTGAAAACGTTGATATCGCTGTGTTGAAAACAGAACAGCTGCATGGAGATCATCCTGAGAAATGGGTACTTGATCAAGTAGCGAAAGGTGTTCAATGGATCGTTTGTGATGTTAAGGAAGAAGCTGATTTCGCTTTACTGGCAAATATTGAAAAAGACCTAAATTTGAACCTGGGCTGGGCTGGATCAGCTGGTATGATTAATCATCTATACGGAGAGTTTGGAGATGAAAGCCAATTCACCCGCGTTCTTGAGGTGCCTATCGAAAAAATTCTTGTTATATCGGGGAGCTTATCCGCTCAAACTCGAGAGCAAATAGAAATTTTAAAAAAGCGGTCACGCACTAAAATGATCGAGATAGATCCAATCATGCTGCTTGAAAATTCTCAAGAGCCAGTTGCCATGCTTGAATCATTGAAACGTGAAGATGGGTGGGACAGTGCAGTTATTTACGTTGGCGCTTATCAACAGAATCGCGATAAAGTAAAAGAGTGGGCAACCATCCATGGCCATTCTGCAAATCAAACGGCTAAAGGAATTTCAAAAGGATTGGGCCATCTTGTACAAGAAGCTATGGGATTGTCAGCATTTAATGCCCTCATAATGACGGGCGGAGATACTGCCAAAGACATTTGCAATGTATTGGGGATTTACGATCTGGAATTGCGTTTTGAAGTAGAGGCTGGATTACCTCTTGGCCGGGTGAGCAGGAATGGAAAAGAACTAATTGTCGTTACAAAAGCGGGAGGATTCGGAGTTGCCGAATCATTATCGAACACAGTGGATTATCTGAAGGGAGCAGGATTAGATGCAAACAACTAAACCGGTTATAGGCATTACGATGGGGGACGCAGCTGGAGTAGGGCCAGAAATTATCTTGAAGAGTTTCGAGCATGACATCGTATTCGAAACAAGCCATTCATTCGTTATTGGAGATGCCGCCATTTTAGAACGTGCTAAACAATATACAGGCAGTACTAAAATCATAAACCGCATCTCGCATCCTTCTGAAGCTAAATTTGAAAAAGATACGATTGATTGCTTAGACTTAAAGTTATTGCCAATTGATCTGCCAATTGGAGAAGTATCAGCCGCAGCGGGAGATGCGGCATTTCAATATTTGTCAAAAGCTATCAACTTAGCAAATGACAAGGAAATTGACGCAATATGTACAGCTCCGCTAAATAAAGAAGCATTGCAAAAAGGCGGTCATCGCTATCCTGGCCATACGGAAATTTTAGCAGAATTGACCGGAACGAAAGACTATTCGATGATGCTTTCTGCGCCAA
This sequence comes from Planococcus alkaliphilus, assembly GCF_057031095.1. NCBI lineage: Bacteria > Bacillati > Bacillota > Bacilli > Caryophanales > Caryophanaceae > Planococcus > Planococcus alkaliphilus. Next base: position 2,630,708 of record NZ_CM168060.1, on the reverse strand, counting down.
ATTTAAAAGTAATTCATGTGACTACTCATGTAGGCATTGTTGATGCGATTAAAATGATAAATCCGGAACGTGTGCTTCATGTTATTCAATTGGCTCATGAAACGTTGACGAAAGCAGGAATTGAAAACCCGAAAATTGCAGTCTGTGGTATTAATCCACATGCAGGGGAAAATGGATTATTCGGTTATGGTGAAGAGGAAGAGAAGGTGATACCCGCAGTAGAAAAAGCAATAGCCCAAGGCATCAACGTTCAAGGTCCATTGCCGGCTGACACTTTGTTTTTCCGCACGGTGCGAGGTGATTTTGATATAGTGGTTGCGATGTACCATGACCAGGGGCATGCGCCTGTCAAAGTTCTCGGTTTGGAAGCAGGAGTAAATATTACTGTAGGTTTGCCGATTATCCGTACAAGTGTTGATCACGGCACAGCTTTTGATATTGCTGGTACTGGAATTGCCGATGAAAAGAGTTTAGTAGAAGCTCTGCGACAAGCGGTGGAGCTTGCTCCGAAAAAGTAACCAAGGTGATCTTATATAACAAATGGCAGGGTTGAATAAAGCTAACTCACAATAAACCAATTATAAGCAAGGCTCTGCGAACAGCAGAAGCCTTGCTTATTTTTATTCCATCTTTAGATGTTCTTTTAAAAGGTTCTGTATTTCCGTAAGTTCTCCGTCGTCCATTCTGTAATACCAAATGCCATTCATTATTTCTCCGCTGCCTCTTTCAAAATTGAGCTGTTCAATGGAGTTGATGGCCGAACGGTAATTGCTTTGAACATCCATCATCTCTGAAAAGCTCATATTGGTTTTAACGTTGTCTCCTAGAGCATCCATGATTTTGGAATAGTTGAAAAGGGTATTGGCGGAAGCGGTTTTTGCTAAAACACTTTTCAAAACTTGCTTTTGGCGATTCTGTCTTCCAAAATCACCATCGGGATCTTCTTTTCTCATTCGGACAAAGTCTAAGGCATCTTCGCCGCTCAGTAAAATTTCTCCTTCGCTAAATCCATCGAAAGCAAATTCGTTATCGACGGTGATTCCGCCAAGAGCATCGATAATGTCTTTAAAACCTTCCATATTGATTTGCATCACATAGTCGATGGGAATATCCAATAAATGTTCTACCGTTTCCAAAGACATTTCGGCGCCACCGAAAGCGAATGCATGATTAATTTTATCGTATCTGCCCATATCCGCTATTTCGGTATAAGTGTCTCTTGGAATACTGACCATTTTAATCGACTGGGCAGAGGGGTTAACCGTAAGAACCACAATCGTGTCCGATCTCCCTTTATCATTTTCCCGCTCATCAACTCCCAGCAGCAAAATGGACAGCGGTTCTTTCTCTTCTAATACAATCTTTTCAGGCCGCTTAGCTGATACTTGGCGGGTTAAAGGTTCGTGAATTTCGTCTAAGGTACTTGTAGCTTTTGGAAACAAAGCCATCAGGCCAAGGGATATTGCAAGGACGAAGGAAGCGAGAGCAATCAAAAGCCACTTTGTGTATCTTTTCTTTTTAGGCTTTACAGGATAATTAGCCATTTGCATTCTCCTTTTGAGGATATTTCTAATAAAAGGAATGAGAGACATTTGTACCATTCAAGTTCTTTTTTATAGCGTAAACCGATTCATCTATTAGGTCAATAGTTTTATTTGAATTTTCCGAAAAATTAATATACTTTTTTAATGATAAAAATGGTATGATTTTTGTACGAATAAACCTATACTCAGTCCAAAAAATGGAATATAGGTGATTCTATAATTTCTGAATATTTTATTAATTAAAATAAAGTTGTTATATATTACCGGTCTGGCGGATTTCGGATAGGAGGAAAAGGGATGATAAGCGCAACAGTCATGGTAATCCAAGATGAAAAATGGGTACGTGAGTTGATCAATGCTTTTTTGAAAGAGAAAGGATATAGAGTCATAGAGGTAAACGAAGGTTCTGAAGTCATTGAACTTCTTAAAATAAGAGAACCGGATTTGATTTTATTGGATGCGGAAATGCCAGGCATCAATAGCTTGGAAGTCTGTGCGAAAATTCGTTCCCGTTCAAGGCTGCCCATCCTTTTCATCAGTTATCGGAAAGAGTTGTCTTTCAAAATTCAAAGCCTAGATGCAGGCGGAGATGATTTCATTACAAAGCCTTTTGATTTCAACGAGCTGGAAGCAAGAATCCGAGCTGTTTTAAGAAGAACGGGATGGACGCAGGAAACGGTCGATTTAACAGTACTTCGTTACGGGGATTTACATATTCATGCAGATGCAAGGCAAGTGTATATAGGAGGCAACCCTATTCACTTAAATCACAAAGAGTTTCAGCTGCTCTTATTGCTGGCCCAACAACCGAATCGGGTTTGGACAGCTGAACAGCTATATAACCAAATATGGGGCTATTATTCCGCTGGCGAACTTCAAACGGTAAAGGTCCATATTAGCAACCTGAGAAGAAAAGTCGAAAAAGATCCTGCTAATCCAATTTATATCCGCACCATTCGAGGGTTCGGCTATAAATTCGCCCATAACATAAATTGAAGCTTCAATAACATTCAGCAAACGATGTTTGCCAAGAGGAACTGCTCGTTTAAGAAAGGCGAGCGGAAATCTTGCAGTACGGAGGAGTTGGCACCTGATGGGGATTCAAAAGAAAACGAAGCGGGCAAGCGGGAGTAAGCCGATTGATATACCAAAAACGAATTCGCTTGCTGCTGAGCAATATAGAAGCATACGCACAAACTTGAATTTTACGATGCCGCATTCGAATGTAAGAACCATTCTATTCACTTCCGCAGATAATGGAGAAGGGAAGACCACAACTGCTTTGAATATAGCCATTGTCTACGCAGAATCGGGCAAAAAAGTTCTATTGGTGGATGGGAATATGCGCAAGCCCTCAGTCCATCATTTTTTCGGTATTGCAAGCCGCAATGGTTTTTCGAGCTTGCTTCTGAAAAAAGGCGAACTTCTGGATACGGTTAAGCGAACTGACATTGTCGGCTTGGAAGTACTTCCATGTGGCCATGTCCCGTCCAATCCTGCAGAGCTTTTAGGAACTGCCGCTTTGGAACAATTAATGACGGAAATGAAAAAATATTACGATGTCATCATTTTCGATTCGCCGTCTATTTTGACCATTGCAGATTCGAAAATTTTAGCCAACAAATGCGATGGCACCGTTTTAGTAGTGAGCAGCGGAAAAACCGATAAAAAAAGAATCGTGAAAGCAAAAGAGGCATTAATCTCCTCAAAAGCCACTATTATAGGTGTTATCTTAAACAATCATGAATTGGAGAATAACCAATATTATGAGGACTACTATCAGTAGCAAAGGAGGAGGTGGCATTGCAAAATTTCTTATCGATTATCTATAATCATTTGCCGATATACTTCCAAAATCTTTATATAGGTTTTGAAAACAAAAAGGTGAAAGAAGAGCGATACGGTGACACCTATACGGGCTTGCTGCACGAACTTGCTTCCAAAAAAAATGATGACCTTGGAGAAGAAGACCGATGGAATGAATTTCGCAGACTGCTAGAGCATTCAATTGGACATAGCCAATTTTATCGAAAGTTTTATCAAGGGATTGATTTAAAGGCGATCCGGGGAATCGCTGATTTGCAAAAGCTTCCTTTACTGGACAGAGAAGCCATTCATCAGCATATTCATCAGATGTATGCAGTAGAGGGCTCGGCTGCTGCCGTTGCCCACGAAATTGACAGAGAAGGGGTCCCGCTGAAGTTTCTGCTCACAAAAGAAGATATTCAAAAGCGCAATGCGTTTATGGATTTTTACAAACCGCAGGATAGTGGAGCCTCCAGGGAAATGAAACAAGCGATTTTCACTTCCAGAAAAATTATTCCAAAAGCTCAGCAAAAGAAAGCCTATTGGCGGGATAATCGTCCAGAGAACATTCGTTTATATTCGAACTATCATTGCACACAAGAGAATGCCGAGTTGTATATTCGAAACTTAAATGAATTCCAACCCGCCTTTATCAACGGAACTTCTCCGATCTTATACAAACTTGCTGTTTTTTTGAACGAAGCAGAGGGGAAGTTGGCATTCTCGCCGCAAGCAATCTTCTTGCAAGGGGGGGTGATGGAACCGGCTCAACAAATAGAAATCGAAAAAGCATTTAACTGTCCCGTGCGCACATATTTTGTCCCTTCTTACGAATTTCCGATCATGTCCGAATGCTCAACAGGAAAGTTTCACGTCCATCCAAGAGCCGGTATCATTGAATTGGCTGAAGACGGGGAAATGATTGTCACCAATTTTATGAGCTACGGAACGCCGATCATCCGCTGTAAAACTGGGGTATATGCTGAGCTGAATAATGGGGCTGCAAATTGTACATGCGGATTGTCTCAGCCCATCATTGAATGCCGCAAAGAATACGATTCAAGCTGTTTGAGCACAGTGGATAATATAAAAGTACAAGTGCCTCAGCTTAATGAAACAGACAATGAGTTCTCGGAAAGCGTAAAGAAAATGAAATTTGTCCAGCATAAAAAGGAAGAGATTGAAGTGTTTGTGGAAGCCGGGGAAACCTATACAAATGAACTCTCCAAAACGATTCATCAAAACTTGCAGTCTGCATTCAGCAAGGATATGAAATTTAATATCCGGGTGGTTGAAGAAATGCCTAAAAATATGGACAATGATTTTCAGCTCATCATTAATAAGCTGGCTAATTAATGTAGGATTTCAAAGGTGGGACAGGAAGAAATTCCTGTTCTTTTTTCATGGTGTGCTTCAGAAGCCTGTTCATTCCCAGAAATGCTTTGGAAATGTTACGATAGAAAAAGACTAGTTAGAGATGAGGAGCAGAAGTATTATGGTTGAAAATGGTAAGAAAGCATCTATTCTCCGCCTGATTCCAGGTTTAGTGCTTTGTTTTATTGTCATGATGGCAGGAATCATCGGTGCGGATTGGATTGGCATCGGATTGCAGGCTGCGGGAATTTTACCGGAAGGCGGTGCTAGCCCGATATCAGGCATTTTTGTAGCCATCGTTCTCGGAATCCTGATCCGCAATCTTATCGGTTTGCCGGATGCATTTGCTAAAGGAATCAGTTTTGCCCTTAAATATGCATTGCGTGCGGGAATTATTTTGCTTGGTTTGCGTCTGAGCATGACCGAAGCTTTAAAATTAGGGGCATGGGGATTGCCGCTCATTGTGGCATGTATTTCCGTAGGACTTTTTGTCACATTATTTTTTACAGCAAAAATGAATCAATCCAAGCGATTAGGGACTTTAATCGCTACAGGCACCGGGATTTGCGGCGTTACGGCCATTATGGCGACAGCACCCGTCATTAAAGCGAAGGAAAATGAAATTTCTTATGCAGTCGCCAATATCACGATTTTTGGTTTGCTTGGTATGCTTTTTTATCCGTACTTGGCCAATGCTTTTTTCGCGGATGAGCCGATAAAAGCCGGGTTATTCCTTGGAACGGCTATCCATGACACTGCGCAAGTCACAGGTGCAGCGTTAATATACGATCAATTATATAATTCATCAACAGTGGTAGATGTTGCAACCATCACCAAACTGACCCGCAATGTGTTCATCATCGCTGTCATCCCGTTTGTTTCGTTCTTGTTCTACCGGAACAACAAAGAAAATGGACAGGCAGCCCAATTGCCGAAATGGTATAAATTATTCCCATTGTTTATTTTAGGATTTTTATTCTTGTCATTGTTGCGGACAATCGGTGATTCTACAATGGCTTCTTCCGGCTCGGCTTTTGGAATATGGGATCCGGGTACTTGGGAAAGTTTCTATAGTTTTTGGAGTTCGTTCGGTTCTACTTACATGCTCGGCCTAGCGATGGCAGCAGTAGGGCTTGGTACGAATTTGAAAGTATTTAAAGGAATGGGCATTAAGCCATTCTATATCGGATTTATCGCAGCCATTTCCGTCGGGATGGTCAGTTTACTGCTGATCTCACTATTTGGCGGATTGATTTCCGTGTAAATAATACAAAGGAGCCAGTGGCAAGTGCCACTGGCTTTTTCTATGGAGGAACAGCTTACTCCGATTGAGAATCTCCGGGTAAACGTTTTTTGAAGAAGGGCTAAGGGTATGGAATCACAAAGGACATAAGGAGAGTGGATGAAATGGAAGTTGTAGCGAAAAGGGATTTATTAAAAGACCAGTATGGCAATTATTATTTCGTTTCGTATGCGGGCAAAGACTCATTGACGCTTATAAATGCAGCCTTGTATTATGCATTTAAGGAAATTATGAGTGAAGAACTTGTGGAAAGAGTAAAAGCGCAATACCCCAATGACGTCGCTTGCGGAAAATATTTTGCCGATCTTGTAAAGACGCATATTGATAAAATCGAAAAAGGTGAAGTTCCCGGAAACATTTACGATATTGAGGAAGTAAAAGGCAAATTCGATTTGCATATGAAACCGATTTACGATGAATCGTTTCATTTATGAAAATCTTAACATGAAGCTAAAAAGCTCCTAATGGGGCTTTTTTGTTTGTGATCCAAAATACCGGAAAGAAAGCGTTTTCAATTTTTAAACTCTCAGTCAAAAGTCCGAATATTACGAAAAATACTTTCAATTTTCAGAAATCACTCTATAATGAACCATTATGTATTGAAGGGGATGAAGCGATGTCGAATCTGAGAAATGACTCTTTGCAATTGCATCTGCAGCATAAAGGGAAGTTGGAAGTCCGGTCAAAAGTGGCAGTAGAAAATGGACGCGATTTAAGCCTCGCTTATTCTCCAGGAGTGGCTGAACCGTGCAAGGAAATTGCGCAGGATCCGGCCAAAGTCTACGACTACACGATGAAAGGCAATACAGTCGCCGTTGTCACAGATGGCACTGCTGTACTCGGACTTGGAAATATTGGTCCGGGAGCTGCCTTGCCTGTCATGGAAGGAAAAGCTGTGCTTTTTAAAGAGTTTGCCGGAGTGGATGCTTTTCCGATTTGCCTTGGAACAACAGATGCCGAAACCATTATCCAGACGGTAAAATTATTGGAGCCTGGATTTGGTGGTGTGAATTTGGAGGATATCTCAGCACCGGCTTGCTTTATCGTGGAACAGCGCTTAAAAGAAGAGATGAATATTCCTGTATTCCATGACGATCAGCATGGAACCGCCATTGTTACTTTAGCTGGCTTGGTCAATGCGCTAAAATTGGTCGGCAAAGAAATTGCCGACACGAGAGTCGTTGTGAACGGAGCAGGCGCTGCGGGGATTGCTGTGGTCAAGCTTCTTCATAAATTCGGCTTTAACGACGTAATTATGTGCGACACAAAAGGTGCGATTTTCAAAGGCCGAGCTTATGGAATGAACCCGTTTAAAGAAGAAGTTGCAGAGATGACCAACTCCGAACGCAAGGCAGGTTTGCTCCATGAGGTCATTATTGGCGCGGATGTTTTTATCGGCGTTTCTGCAGAAGGTGCATTAACTGAAGAAATGGTGAGAACCATGGCGGAAGGTCCTATTATTTTTGCGATGGCAAATCCGAATCCTGAAATCTTGCCGCATGAGGCTAAGCGTGCAGGAGCCAAAGTAATCGGTACAGGACGGTCGGATTTTCCAAACCAAGTGAATAATGTATTAGCTTTCCCAGGCATATTCAGAGGGGCGTTAGATGTGCAAGCCAGTGAAATCAATGATGCGATGAAAATTGCAGCGGTTGAAGCCATTGCCGATTTGATTGAAGAAGATGAACTCCACGAGGATTATGTCATTCCTGCTCCTTTTGATCTGCGCGTGGCTACAGCAGTTGCCAAAGCGGTAGCGGCTGCCGCAATCGAAACAGGCGTTGCCAACTATGCTGCTTGCCCAAATCAGATTGATGAAACCGCGGAAAACTTAACCGCAGTGATTGTGAGAGAATAACAATATATATAGAAGAAAGCCGTTCATCTTTTGTAAAGGTGAACGGCTTTTTAGGTTGTGTAGAAGCATGAGAAAACTTGATGTCTGTCCGGGTTCGTATCTTGCTTTATTTAGTTAATACAGGTTGTAGGCTAGCTTCGCGTACTTTTTTTAATGCTTGTTCGAGATCTTCGAGCAAGTCATCAGCATATTCCAAACCAACGGACAATCGCAGCAAACCGTCGGTGATTCCTCGCTGCTCACGCTGTTCTTTTGGCATAGATGCATGAGACATGGTCGCTGGGTAGGAAAGAATTGTTTCAACTGCCCCGAGCGATACTGCGAAAACCGGAATTTGCAAGCTGTCGACGAAAATTTTGGCTGCGGCTTTATCGGCGAGGCGCAGGGACAGAACTGCACCTGCTCCACGTGCTTGGCGTTCATGTATCGGATTTCCCGGATGGAAACGGAAACCGGGGTAATATACTTCTTCTACTACGGGATGGCTATGCAAATAATCGGCAATAATTCGAGCTGATGCGGACGACTGTTTCATACGGGCACCAAGTGTTTTAATGCCTTGGATAAGTGAATAAGAATCTTGCGCCCCTAAAATCGAACCGAATGTGTTTTGGATAAAAGCGAGCCGGCTGCCGAGCTCTTCGTCTTTTGTCACAGCGAGTCCGGCAATGATGTCACTATGGCCGGAAAGGAATTTTGTAGCGCTATGCAAGACGATGTCTGCTCCAAGGTCAAGTGGGTTTTGATAAAGAGGCGTCATGAATGTATTATCGACAAAAGTTAAACAATCGTTCGCTTTTGCAAGTTTAGCTGCGATTTCAATATCTGTGATGTTCATCACCGGGTTAGAAGGTGTTTCAATATAGATGACTTTTGTATTTTCGCGGATGGCAGCGGCCATCTCACTGAGATCGGTCATATTGACGAATGTGTAGTCGATATTGAATTTATTCAGCACTTCTGTGACGAAACGATAAGTTCCGCCGTAGACATCTTCAGAAACGAGAACATGGTCTCCGGCAGATAAAAGCATGAAAGCAGAGGAGATCGCAGCCATGCCGGAAGAAAAGGCAAATCCACGGGTGCCGTTTTCGAGTTTCGCAATCGTTTCCTCTAATTTTTGACGCGTTGGATTGCCTGAACGGCTGTAGTCGAATGGTCCGAACTCATCGATATTGGGCTGATGATAAGTGGAAGACAAGTAAATAGGGACGTTGACTGCCCCTGTTTCTTTGTCTACGCCAGTTGAATGGATAAAACGAGTCTCTAAATGATTTGCCATCATGAAAACCTCCTATTAGTTGTAGAGAACGGTTCTGGTTAATGCATAGAAAAACGGGGCTTTCTTCAGCAAGAAGAAAGCCCCGTTTTATAGGGAACGCGTTCTTCTCATCTTTAAGGCATATGCCTTTTGGAATTAGCACCGTGGCCTTCGTCAGGCTGGTTGCTGAGACATCAAAGGGCCAAATCCCTCCATCTCTCTTGATAAGAAATAAATAATATGAAGTTATGGGTGGTGCGATGTCTTCAAGCTTAAACCATCTCACCAGAAACTGCAAGAGAAATTGTGAAAATATTCTTTTAAATGGAAAAAACGTTTTAAGATTTAAACGCTTTATAGGCAAATGGGCGATTTCTTTTAATTCGAAAGACGAAAGGTTATAATGGATATTAACACTTTATTTCAAAGGGGTAATCTGATGTATATTGTGACATCCACTGTTGTGGTGCCTGAAGAGAAGACTCAGGACCTCATTGATATTTATCGCAAACGTTCAAGACGAGTAGATAAAGCTCCTGGATTCCATTCTTTCCGGCTGATCCAGAATACAAAGAAACGCAATGAATTGACTGTCCACTTGGAATGGCATTCAAAAGAGGCCTACATGGAATGGGTAAGAAGCAATGAGTTCAAGGAAATCCATGATCTCGAAAAGCATTATCCGGACAAAGCGCTTGCCGGCATAGTGCCAAAAGTCCATCAGTATGAGGTGGTGGCAGAATGAAGCAAGATTTAAAGAAGCAAATTGCCAAAAGCATCGCGATTCAAATATATGAAGCATATCCAACCCTATGGGATCGTTTTGGAGAACACGGATTTGACCATACCGAAAAAGACAATATGCATCATCTCGACCATTTGGAGACGGCGTATGGTTTGAACGATAGACAGGTGTTTCTTGAATATACATTATGGCTGGAAAAGGTATTAACGAGCCGAAATATCGAGTCAGACTTGATCATAGATAATTTTGAAAGACTCATTGGATTATTGGATGCAGAAGTTGAACTGAAAGAAAGAGAATTTATGCAACAATGCCTTCAAGAGGCGATCGATTTGTTGAAAGGCAGCAATTTGAAGAAGGGAGGTTGATCAGATGATCCAACCAACCGAATTAGCCGAACTTTTTTTACAAGGCAACGACCGGGAAGCGCTGGTGCAAGTTCAGCAATTTCTCGACAGCCATAACCGGAAAAAACTTTTTGATCAGCTATTAACACCTGCCATGTACCATATCGGTGAGTTATGGGAAACGAATACCATTTCAGTGGCAGATGAACATCTTGCTACGGCGATTTGCGATTTTGTCGTTTCGATAATTGATAAGCGTGGAGAAGAAACGCATTCTTCAAAACGGAAAGTCATGGTATTAGGGCCTGAGGGTGAAGAACATTATATCGGATTGAAGATGGTCTCAAGCCTTTTCCGTGAAAACGACTGGGTTGTCCATTATTTGGGGCCGAATATGCCGCTTGACCATGCTATAGAAGCGGCCAATCGCTGGCAGCCAGACACCATCGCTTTATCAGCGGCGCTTGTCTATCGTCTGCCAACTTTAAAAGCTTATATCAAAAGTTTCAAAGAGCTGGCGCATGCTCCTGCAATCATCGTCGGTGGCCGAGCGGCTGCATTTGAAAGCAGCCGCATCCTGATTGATGAAGGCGCCATTTTAGTGAAGGACCTCGAGCAACTGGAACACTGGATTAAAACGGGAGAGGAGCCGGATGATGAATACAGAATATCAATATGATGCATTGCCGCTCCCGGCTTTTCGGTTAAACGAAAAGCTCTCCGTGGTCAATTGTTCCGACGAAGCTCGGCGTTTATTTGGCGAGATTTCGTCATTCTTAGAAATTGTGGATGAAGCGAGTGCAAACAAAGCAAAGAAGATGCTGGCTTCTGGAACGGTGGTCGAAAAATTTGAACTGAATGTGATCGCCCAGCCAAGCAATCTGATTTTGGCAGATGTTTTTGCAAAATGGGACAGCCAATTTAGCTTATCTGTAATACTTGTGCCTAAAGACGGTAAAATGGAGAGAGTCATCCAGCAGCTTGGCCAGCTCCGTTCCCGTCTAAATGAAACCGATTATGATTTATTTCTGGAAAAAGAACGGACTGCGGGCTTGTTGCAGCAAGTCCAAGAGTTATCCGCTCCTTGCATCCAATTGGATAGGGACCGGCTCTTAATACCGTTATTTGGGGAATTATCCAGAGAAAAAGTGGAAGCCGTCAGTTCCCGCTTGTTGGAAAATATTTATCAAGTAGATGCGGAAATGGTCATTCTGGACTTTACTGCAATGACTAAAATTACAAGTCAGGGATTGACCAGCTTAGAATCTCTTTTGCAGACAATCTCCGTGATGGGGACAGAAAGCATTATTTGCGGAGTGAAACCGATTCATGCTAAAAAGCTTCATCATCTTCAATCGCTATTGTCCGTAAAGTTTATTTCTTCTTTGCAGGAAGTAATTGCTTTGCGCCCAGAAACCAGCAAAAGCTGACTCGAAAAATCCCGAGTCGGCTTTTTTATGTGGCAGAAATTAGCGTGGGGATACGGGGGGACCTGAGCTTGTCGCGGCTGGCGAGCTGCCTGCGCTTTTCGTTGTCCAGTTTCCAGCGCCCAGCCCCTCGGGGTCTTAAGTCAGCCCACTGCGGAAATCAGGATTTCCTGCGTGTTCTGCCTTAAGCCTGTCGGGGCTAGATGGGCGCTTGCGCTTTTCTCGTCTGAGCTGATTGCATGCCTTTATTTGGCAAAATCGCTACAATATTAGTGACAAGGAGTGAAGATCAGATGAATCAAAAGAAATTTGAAAATGTTCCCTTATCCGTTTTGGATTTAGCGCCGATCAATGAAGGCAGCGAAACGGCTGAGTCTTTTGCAAATAGTGTAGAACTTGCCCAGCATGTAGAGAAATGGGGCTTTAACCGTTACTGGCTTGCTGAGCATCACAATATGCCAGGAATCGGCAGTTCTGCGACTTCTTTATTAATTGGCCATATTGCAGGCCATACGAATACGATCCGAGTGGGGTCAGGTGGGGTTATGCTGCCTAACCATGCACCGCTCGTCATTGCTGAACAGTTTGGAACGCTCGAGACGATTTATCCAGGACGGATCGATCTTGGATTGGGACGGGCGCCAGGGAGCGACCAGGCAACGGCTTATGCGCTCCGCCGAAATTTGCAGAGCAATGTGGATGAATTTCCGCAGTCTGTCGCTGAACTGCAGAATTATTTTTCCGATAACCCGGTTGGCCGCGTCAAGGCTTATCCAGGAATCGGCTTGAATATTCCTTTATGGCTATTGGGCTCAAGCGGCTATAGCGCCCAGCTTGCAGCAGTGAAAGGATTGCCTTTTTCGTTTGCCAGCCATTTTGCACCGGACTTTACGATGCAAGCCATGCAATTGTACCATCAGAATTTCAAACCATCGAAAGACTTGCAAGAGCCTTATGCAATGGTTGGGGTCAATGTGATCGCAGCCGATACTCAAGAACGGGCTGAGTGGTTAGCGACTTCAAGCCAAGCGCAAATGTTTGCTTTGATGCGCGGAATGCCAACAACTTTCATGCCGCCAATCGATAATTTGGAAGAGGAATGGACGGACCGTGAAATTGCGATTTTCCGTGAGAAATTGGATTCGGAATCGATGATTGTCGGGACACCGGATGTGGTTCGTGAAAAACTGCGCAGTTTCATCAATAAAACAAGAGCGAACGAAGTAATCATCAATTCGCAGATTTTCCACCAGAAAGATCGTCTGCGTTCTTATGAAATCGTTGCCGAATTAATGGAATGAGCAAAAAATGACCCTGAGAAAGCATGGCTTTCTCGGGGCCTTATTTTGTTCTAAGATAAAATTTTAGTGGAGCTCTTCCGCCTTCTTTGCGTCTCGCTTCACTTCTTCAGGTGCATCATCCTCAATAGCCGCATAATCCGGTCCGCCTTCGCCAATCATATTCAAAGCCGCATAATAATCTTCATCCAAGAGACGGGTAATTTCTTTTTGGTCCACTCGAGCGCGTTCCATGATGAAATAGCCTCCTTATGAATAAAATCGTTAGCTGAAGGATGATGGATGAATTATTCTCTCTCTGTTAATTATACTGAGTATTCTGTCTTATTGAAAGCGAATGAACTCGGATTTGACTCTTAGCGAGCAGAAAATCGTTTTGAAATACCGGCAATTAGGATTAAGGAAAAAAAGAGCAGGACCGCTACGATCATTCCAAGAGGCATGGCACTCAATTTACTTTTAATAAAATTAGGCATGGTTGTTGCAGGGGGAAGCATGTGTTGCGGACGCTTCTCATTTTTGTATAGATGCACAACCGTATTTCCTGAAAGAGCGGGTTCCCAGACACCTGCCTCTTTTTTTAGCCAAATTTCGATTTCGTCCGATTTGGCAATATCCATCCGGGCTCCGCCTTCCATCTCGAGCCAAGACGGAATATACGTATAATGCACTTCCACAGAGGAACTGGCATCTGCCTCTTCAAGGCCCTTAACGATCGAGGTGATCTGTAAAACCATCTTCCGTTCCTGATATGGGAAATTCGAGTCATCGATTTGTTCGAGCATCTCGTCTTCAATAACGGTGCCAATCAGATGGACTGGCGCTGCTTGTTTAATCGCTTCCACTTCATTTGGATCGGGTGCTGCGAGTGCAATTGCAGGAAAAGCGGCGAGCATGAAGAAAACGATTGTCCATATTTTGGCCATGAGATCCTCCCGTATTTTTAGAGTTAGACGCTTGAAGAGGACGATTGTTACAAAAAAAATCCGCAAAAGCGAAACTGCTTTTACGGATTCTAATCATTTACCTGAATTGATGTCAGCGTTCAGCATCATCGATTCAAAAAAGAGGGAAGGGGATTTTTCATTCCATTCTGCTGAAACCGTATCTGCTGTCCGATTTTCATTTAAATCATAGGCGAGCTCTGTGCGAAGATCGTCTGTTTGTTCGACTTTAACCAATGGTCCAGCAGGCGTCAGCCAATTCAGCTGCTGCTGCCGGTTTTCAGCGGCAAATTGAATCCATTCGTCTTCCGTTTCTTCGGATTCGAAAAATGGAGTTTGGGCCAACATAAACCACGTTTGCACTTGGTGTTTTGGCGGGAGCCAGAAGCTTTTTAGCAAACTGCCTTCCTCTATAGTGAGATCAGGAATTTCGTGGCGCAGTTCCTGGACTTTATTGCCGTTTCCTAGAGGGATTTGGCGCGATACGTATAAGTTCCCTTGCAATATCTCATTCTCAGAAAAAGAGATTGTGCCAAAAGGGTTGCGGGTCGGGTCATTGCCGTATACCGGATCCTCATCGCGTAGAATCGGTTCGTCATTCCATGATTTCACTTTAGCTTCCTTTAAACCGGCTGTGTTCAATGAAAGTGCATAAGGCATCCAACTGGTATTATCGATTTCTTCAAAAATGATTTTCACGCCATTTTCCAAAGTACGCTCGACAAGAGTATAAGTACCAATCGGAAGCCCCAGCAACGTGATTTCATGTTCAGAAATAAGATCTTCATCTTCTTGTACAGACTCTGCATCTGCTAGGGTGAAAAACGTCGGCTTTTCCACCATTAATTTCATTTCTCCTAGCGAATAAACTTCTGTTTCGTTTTTCAGGAACATCATGCCGGTAAATAGGATCAGCGCCATGAAAAAGAAAACAGCTATTGAGAGTATAATCTTTCGAATCAACATTTCCACCTCTATTATTTCAAACTGCTTTGATTATATCATGAGGGCAGGTAAATAAACGGAGGAGATATGAGCATCGGATGAACAAGTGCTGGTTCATAAGGAAGTTGTGCGTAAATAGAAAAAAGCGCCGCTTTAGGCGCTTTTTTTATAAAACTTTCTCCAAAAAATCTCTCGCACGTTCTGTTTTCGGGCTGTTGAAAAATTCAATTGGCTGGCCGTCTTCGACCAATACGCCGTGGTCGAGGAAGATGACACGGTCTGCTACTTCGCGGGCAAAGCCCATTTCGTGCGTGACGACGGCCATTGTCATGCCGGATTTTGCCAAGTCCTTCATGACTTCGAGCACTTCTTTCACCATTTCGGGATCGAGAGCTGAAGTCGGTTCATCGAAAAGCATGAGTTCCGGTTCCATTGCTAAAGCCCGTGCAATGGCAACACGCTGTTTTTGCCCACCAGACAAGCTGCTTGGATAGGCTTTTTCTTTATCCGACAAGCCGACGCGTTTTAGCAATGTCCGCGCCTTTTCTTCGGCCAACGCTTTTTTCTCGCCTTTGACTTTCATCGGGGCATACGTCAAATTCTCCAAAACCGTCAGATGAGGGAAGAGGTGGAAATGCTGGAACACCATGCCAATTTGCTGGCGAATTTTCTGGATGTCTTTTTTGGGACCGGACAAGTCCTGTCCATTTACGATAACTGAGCCCGAAGTGGGTGTCTCCAACAAATTCAAGCATCTCAGGAAAGTTGATTTTCCTGAGCCGGAAGGGCCGATGATCGAGACCACTTCGCCTTTTTTGATTTCGGTGGAAATATCCTTCAGGACTTCGTTGTTTCCAAACTTTTTATACAGCTTTTCTACTTTAATCACTTAGTTTCAACCTCCGTTCGAACAATCTTCCAAGAACCGTCAATCCCATGACCAGACACCAGTAGATCAAACCGACGAACAATAGCGGTTCGAAGTTGCGGAATAGGTCGGAGCCGACGACTTGTGCGCGGCGCATCAAATCAAGATAACCGATGGTTGAAACGATGGCTGATTCTTTCGTTAGAGTGATAAATTCATTCATCAAAGCAGGAAGGATGTTTTTCAATGCCTGCGGCAAAATAATGTCTTTCATCATTGCGCGATAAGGGATGCCTAGAGCTTGTGCCGCTTCCATCTGCCCTTTATCCACAGCTTGTATGCCAGCCCGGATGATTTCTGAAATGTAGGCGGAAGAGTTTAATCCGAATGCTAGGATCGCAGAAAGGAAAGGCGAGATGTCATAGCCGGTTAGTTGCGGGATAGAATAATAAATAATCATCAATTGCAAAATCAGGGGAGTGCCGCGGAAAATCGATGTATAGGCATCAGCGAACCAACGCAGGGGTTTGATGCTGCCGATTTTGAATAAAGCCAAGATCGTCCCGAGAATTGCTCCTAGAATGATGGCAAAGAATACGAATTTCAACGTCACCCAAATCCCTTCCAACATGAAAGGGATATACGGGACGATTTGCGAAAAGTCTAAGTTCATTGTATCCAACTCTTTTCTCTCAGGAAGATTACTCTTGGATCTCCCATTTCTCTTTTAGTTCATCAATCTTGCCGCTTTCTTCCATTTCAGCAAGGACAGCATTCACATCTTCCACAAGATCGCCGCCTTTCGGGAAAGCAACGGCCATTCCAGGGGAAGCGGTTGTCGGATCATCAAATGCATCCAGGTCTTGGGCTTCGATATAGCCTTTCGCCACGGCTTTATCCATATAAGCTGCATCGATGCGGCCGGACAAAATCTCTTGGATCAAAGCTCCGGAATCATCCAATGCTTTCAGCTCGAAATTGATGCCTTCGTCTTCGATGATGCTATTCGCACCTTCTTCTTGAATTGTACCGAGCTGTACACCCACGACTTTTCCTTCGAGATCTTCAAGGCTTTTCACATCCGACCCTTTAGGGGTCAAGAACATCTCGCCGGAATGATTGTATTCTGTAGAAAAGTCGACGTTCTCTTTACGCTGTTCGGTCGCGGACATACCGGCGATAACCATATCCACACGGTCGTTTTGAAGAGCACCGATCAAGCCGTCAAATTTCATATCCGTAATTTCGAGTTTATAGCCGAGTTCATCTGCAATATGGTTGGCCAAATCAATATCAAATCCCACAATTTCCCCATCAACGTTGCGGGATTCAAAAGGGGGGAATTCTGCTGAAGTACCCATTTTCAACACTTTTGTTTCATCCGAAGCTTCCGAGCTTCCTGAAGTTGAGTCATCATTTCCGCAAGCCCCAAGCATTAATGCAGCAGATGCAGCTAAAGCCAATAAAACATTTTTCTTTTTCATATGTAATTCCTCCAAGTTTTCGAATATTTATTCACCTAAATGAATTTTAACAAACTAAATGCAAATAATAAAGGGTTTTTTATTCTATTTAGTGAATAAAAATGTATTTTAACTTTTCTGTATTTTCAGCTATAATAAAAGGGAGAGGTGTGAAGAGGATGAAAAAACTATTGTTGACCGGTTTTGAACCGTTCTTGGACTATACTGTCAATCCGACGATGAAAATAGTGGAAGAGTTAGACGGAGAAAAAATTGCTGGCTATGAGATTATCGGAAAGGTGATGCCGGTAGATTTTAATAAGTCAGGCAAACAATTCTTATCTTACATAGAAGAAGCCAAGCCAGACGCAGTGGTGTCGTTGGGATTAGCAGCGGGGCGCTTTAAGATCACACCCGAGCGTATCGCGATCAATTTTAAAGACGGGGCAGCAGACAACGAAGGGCATAAGCCGGTGGATGAAGCGATTGAGCTTGATGGAGAGCCTGCTTATTTATCAACGCTGCCTATCCGAAAAATGGTTGATCACTTGATTCAAAATGGCTTGCCTGCAGATGTTTCAAATACAGCAGGTGCATATCTATGCAACAATATAATGTATGAAGGTCTTCATCTAGCTGCAATCCAACAGCTGAACATGCCGACTGGATTTATCCACATTCCCGCTTCCCATGAATTGGGGATAGAGCACGGCAATATTCCAAGTTGGCCGCACAGCGACCTAGTAAAAGGCATTCGCCTTTGCATTGAAGTGATGGGAGAAAAGTAAAAAAGCGGTCCGCCGGTAATTCGGCGGATCGCTTTTTTTTAGATAATTTCCCAGTTTCGCTGTTCTGCCACAGTACGGAGGCCTGCTTCTGGTTGAACGGCTACAGGATGGCCGACAAGTTCCAGAACGGGCAGGTCGGAATGGCTGTCCCCATAGGCGAAGCTATTTGCCCAGTCGATTTCTTTTCCGGCCAATACTTCATGGATCTTCTTGGTTTTCATCGCCCCTTGTATGTGGTTGATCTTAGCTTGATGATCCAAGATGCTATTGGTATAAGGGATTTCCGTACCGATAATGGCCTGGATCGGCAAGTTATCGGTAACTGAATGAAGCAAAGGAGTGAAGGCGCCAGAAACGAGCATCACATAATCTCCCTTTTCGACATGATTTTTTAGCCGCTCAACAACTTTTGGGTTAAAATCATGCTGCATTTTGTCGGCAATCTCTGTGAAATAGGATTCCATTTCCGGTTTAGTAAAACTCTTAAGCGCAGTTAGGTAAGCTTGTACAGACCGTTCACGCATTTTTTGGACAGAGACAAGTTTTAATTTTGAACCGATATAGGGCGGCATAATCGCACGGTAGAACTGGCGATACCTGCTGCTGTGGGTCGGATGGTTTTTTAAATGGTCCATCATCAATTGAAAAGTTTCTTTTGAATACAGGGTTCCGTCAAAATCGAATATTGCTACACGCATGGAAATCACTCCGGTCGTTGTAAATTTCTTGTAATAACATCATACCGGAAACGAGGGGAGTCTTCTACTTGTTTATGATGTGAAAAGAATTATGAAACTTTACAGGATGTTTACCCCGTTTCCAGTGAAGGGTATAGAAAGGAAACGTAACGAGTTTGACAGGAGGTCATCGCATGACGGAAAAAAGGATCACGGTAGGGTATATCGAGTTGACGGAAGATGAATCACAAGAGCTTTATGAGCAAGTGAGCAAAAATAAAAAAATAGATGGCTATGAGGGTTTGCAAAGCTTGATGGAGGATTTCGATTCACGCATCATCGAACCGGAGTCTAAGCCCTTGGCAGATGTATTGGATGCTGAAGAAGCGCCGGCTGAAGAGAAACCTCGAGGCATCCGTTTCATTGAAATTTTTAATAAACTAGAAGAAGATTCGCGTTACCGCATTCAATCGTCCAATCAGGATTGATGCGAGGAACCGCTCCAGCAATTGCGCTGGAGCGGTTCTTTTTTGTCTATAAGTTACTAAAAAAAGAAGGCTCCTCCATATGTTGGAGGGGCCTTCAACCGATTATTCATCTTTGCTTGCAATGCAGCGTTCGCATTCGTAGATGATGGATTCACGTTGTTCTTTGATTTCGCATCCGCATTCCCGGCATTCTTTCTTGGAGCGTGTTTCGTATGTTTTTGTCGTTTTCATAAGGATCTCCTCCAATATGTTAGTTTAGTTTTTCATATCCTGGCAATGTCAAAAATTCGGCAAAATCATTTTGTAACGTCAGCTCTGTAAACAATTCACGGGCTTCTGCGAAATGCCCTGAAAGATAAATGGCATCTCCGACAGTTTCTTTAATTGTATTGGCTTCTTCTTCGATGATTTCATGGAACAACTCAATCGTGATGTCCCGTCCATCTTCCAACATTCCATTTGGGTGGCGGATCCACTGCCACACTTGGGAACGGGAAATTTCGGCTGTGGCTGCATCTTCCATCAAATGATTGATGGGGGCAGCTCCGTTGCCGGATAGCCAAGAAGCAATGTATTGGATGCCGACAGAGATATTGGCACGCAATCCGTCTTCCGTAATGTTGCCGGTAGGCACTTCCACCAAATTTTCTGCGCTTACCTGAACATCTTCCCGCTTCCGGTGAATCTGGTTGGGCGAAGGCATTAAGTCGTCAAATTGCTCCATTGCGACAGCGACCATTCCTGGGTGGGCGACCCATGTGCCGTCATGGCCATCTGCCGCTTCCCGCCGCTTGTCTTCCGCCACTTTTCGGAAAGCCATTTCGTTCGCTTCCGGATTTCCTTTGATCGGAATCTGTGCTGCCATGCCGCCAAGTGCCGGTGCATTCCGCTTGTGGCAAGTCTGGATGCATAATTGGGTATAGGCTCGCATAAACGGCACCGTCATCGTGACTTGTGCCCGATCAGGGAAAAGGTATTCCGGACGGTTTCGCATGCGCTTGATGACACTGAAAATATAATCCCAACGGCCGCAATTGAGTCCAGCTGAATGGTCGCGCAGTTCATAAAGAATTTCGTCCATTTCAAAAGCTGCGAGAATGGTCTCAATCAGCACCGTCGCTCGAATGGTTCCTTGCGGGATTCCGAGTTCGTCTTGTGCAAAAACGAAAACATCATTCCAAAGCCTTGCTTCCAAGTGGCTCTCCATTTTTGGAAGATAGAAATAAGGACCCGTGTCCCGGTCAATCAACTCTTTTGCGTTATGGTAGAAGTAAAGGCCGAAATCGACTAAGCTGCCTGAAGCAGCACGGCCATCTATCTCGATGTTCTTCTCAGATAAATGCCAGCCGCGTGGACGGACCATCAAGACAGCTGTCTCTTCATTCAAGGAATATTTCTTGCCGGTCTCTGGTGCTTCAAAAGAGATCGTCCTCCTGACCGCATCGCGCAAATTGATCTGCCCGTCGATGACATTGAACCAATTCGGTGCGGTCGCATCTTCTAAGTCGGCCATGAACATCTTCGCGCCTGAATTCAATGCGTTGATCAGCATTTTCCTGTTGGTCGGACCGGTGATTTCCACGCGCCGGTCTTTCATATCGTCTGGCAACGGAGCAATTGTCCAGTCGCTTTCGCGGATATGCTTCGTTTCCGGACGAAAATCCAGCGGTTTTCCACGATCAATTTCTTGTTGACGGTCTTGGCGCTGTTCAAGCAAACTGCGGCGCCTCCCATCAAAATGCACATGCAGTTTTTCAATAAATGCCAATGCTTCAGGCGTTAAAATCGTTTCCATTTCGGGTGTCACAGTATTTTTAATGGAGACATTCGATTTCGTGATCAATCAAATCATCCTTTCATTTCACCGATTGGAATTGGGCCGTTTCAGTAGAACCTTTCATGGCAGTGGTCGAGCTTGTGCCGCCAGAAATGATTTGTGAAACTTCATCGAAGTAGCCGGTTCCGACTTCACGCTGATGTCGAGTGGCTGTATAGCCTTTTGCTTCACTCGCAAATTCAGCTTGCTGCAATTTCGAGTAAGCAGCCATGCCGTTGTCTTTATAATCATGTGCAAGCTCGAACATGCTATGGTTCAAAGCATGGAAGCCGGCCAACGTGACGAACTGGAATTTATAGCCCATCTTCCCAAGTTCCACTTGGTATTTCGCTATGGTTTCTTCATCGAGCTTCGCTTTCCAGTTGAAGGAAGGCGAGCAGTTGTAAGCGAGCAATTTGCCAGGGAATTTCGCATGGATTGCATCGGCGAACTGTTTTGCCTCTTCCAAGTTCGGATGCGAAGTTTCGCACCAAACTAAATCAGCGTATGGAGCATAAGCAAGGCCGCGTGCAATGGCTTGATCGATTCCAGCTTTCGTCCGGTAGAATCCTTCCGGTGTGCGTTCACCTGTGATGAACGGATGGTCTAATGGATCGATATCGCTGGTAATCAAATCAGCGGCATCTGCGTCAGTCCGTGCGATTAATACAGTTGATACACCGAGCACGTCAGATGCTAAGCGGGCAGAAACCAAATTTCGCACAGCATTTTGCGTCGGCTGCAAAACTTTCCCGCCTAAATGGCCGCATTTCTTTTCTGAAGCCAATTGGTCTTCAAAGTGGACGCCAGCTGCACCGGCTTCAATCATCGCTTTCATTAATTCGAATACATTCAACGGGCCGCCGAAGCCTGCTTCTGCATCTGCAACAATCGGTGCGAACCAGTCGAATCCTTCATTGCCTTCGACATGATCGATTTGGTCGGCGCGCTGCAATGCCTGGTTGATCTTTTTGACAACCGTCGGTACCGAGTCGACCGGATATAAACTTTGGTCTGGATACATTTGTCCAGCTGAGTTGGCATCCGCGGCAACTTGCCAACCGCTCAAATAGATCGCTTCCAGTCCGGCTTTGACTTGCTGGACGGCTTGGTTGCCGGTCAATGCGCCTAATGCGTTGACGAAATCTTTTTCATGGATCGAGCGGAACAAACGCTCAGCTCCTTTTTTTGCTAAAGTATATTCAATTTGAATGGATCCACGAAGTTTAACGACATCTTCTGCGGAGTAAGGGCGTTCAATTCCATTCCATCTGCTGTCTTGCTCCCAGCTCTTTTTCAATTCTTCTGCTTGTTGTTGTTTGCTGACCATTTAACCATCCCTTTCGAATAAAAAATTTTAATTTCACTGTATTAATACAGTTTGTTTTGATGTATATTACTATATAACAGAATAGTTTGACTGTCTTGAATATTGGATAAAACGAGTTATTCGCGGATGGAAGAAAGGATTTCACGACAAAGTCATTTGAAAGGGGAATCGCTGCATGGATAAGTTGGCATTGGAACAAGTGGGCTTCATTATGGGGGATTGGATTCCGAAAGAGGCTTCGATTGCGATTGCGGTAGAGGGGCAGTATGTCTATTACAAAGCAGGGAAACGGGATCTCCATATCGGTTTAGGCGACAAAGTTTTACCGGGGAGTGTAGCTGCCCGTACATATATGGAAGGAAAGCGAATCGAAATGCTTGTCGAGGAATCAATACTTGGAGCCGCTTATTTCGGTGTCGGCTACCCGATTGAAGCGGCTGGAAAAGCAGGTGTTCTAGTGATCATCTTGCCGCCTGACCACATTATCCAGCCAACACAGCCCGTGCATTTTTTAACTGGAAAAGTGGAAGAAACATGGCGTCCAGTTCCGATCAATCGAATTTCACATATCGAAAGCAGCCAAAAGAAAACATGGTTTTATGCAGAAGAGGAAACCTATTGTTCAATCCATACTTTAAAGTATTTGAAAGATCGCCTTCCCGATCTATTCCTGCCTATCCACCGTTCCTATATCGTCAATATTTCATTCATTAAAGAAATTTCACGGGATTTTAGCTCCAATTATTTAATGACAATGAAAGACGGTTCGATTTTGCCGATCAGCCAAAACTATGTAAGCAAGGTAAGGGAGCGACTCGGTTTTTAAAACGTTCTCCGTTTTAAGCAAGCATTACTGGGGAAGAGAGGGGGTAAGAAGACAAAGGAGTGAAACAGATGCCAGAGGAACAATTTGTACATTTTGAAGATGACGGATCCATCCCGAATAACCCGAGGCTCCCGGTAGTCATTTATCCAAGCGCATTTAAAGAAAATCCGGAAGAAATCGAAGCGGTATTCAACCGCAATGATTGGACGAATAGCTGGACAGACGGTGTGTTCGATTATCACCACTACCATAGCAATACACACGAAGTACTGGGTGTGCGTTCAGGATCGGCAAAAATCCAGCTTGGCGGAGAACAAGGAAAGCCGTTTGACGTCCAAACAGGCGATGTGGTCGTTTTGCCAGCAGGAACGGGCCATAAATTGCTTGAAAGCACAGAAGATTTCCAAGTGGTCGGAGCTTATCCAGACGGACTCAAGCCCAATAAAAAATTGGGTGAAAAAGATGAACGGCCGGAAGTACTCGAAGATATTTTAGACGCCCCTTTGCCCAAATACGATCCGGTGCACGGAGAAGACGGCCCACTGCTAACGAATTGGTCATAAGAAAAGCGGAACCGGCCGTTTAGCCTCGACAAGCTTAAGACGGATTGCCGAAGCGGCGCTTTTTGCCGCACAGGCGAGACGGCTTAAGACCTCGAGAGGCTGGCCGTTGCAGCTGGACACAGAACAGCGGAGGCAGCTCGCCAGCCGCGAACTCGACACAAAGAAAGCCTCGTGACATTCAAAATGTCAGGAGGCTTTCGCTTTTTTCACAACGCATAAGAAGGGACAAAAAACTCATTATACAATTCCTTCAAGATTTTCTGTTCGTCTTTCTGAAGGACGCCGAACACCAAACTGACTTCAGAAGAGCCTTGGTTGATCATTTCGATATTAGCGCCGGTCCTAGAGATGGCTTCTGTAGCGCGGGCAGCGAGCCCGGTTGTATATTTCATGCCTTCACCCACTAGCACCACCATGGAAAAATTGCTGTTCAAATGGACGTCATCGGCGTTCAATTCATTTTTTACCCGGCTGACAATGCGGAATTCTTTTTCAGGAGTCAATTGATGGCTCCGAATGATAACAGATAAATTGTCTATGCCCGATGGAATATGTTCATAAGAAACGTTTTCATCTTCAAGAATTTGCAGCAGCTTCCGGCCAAAGCCGACTTCCCGGTTCATCAAATACTTACTGACATATAAAGTGGAGAAACCGCTGTCTGCTGAGATGCCGGTAACGGGACGCTTGGAATAATCCCTTTCTGCAACAATCATCGTGCCTTGTGCATTCGGATTATTCGTATTTTTGATGCAGACGGGTACAGAAGCTTTAAATGCCGGCATTAATGCTTCATCGTGGAGGACAGCAAAGCCTGCATAAGACAATTCACGCATTTCACGGTAAGTCATCACTTCAATTTCCGCCGGGTTTTCTACGATCCGTGGATTCGCGGCGAAAACACAATCCACATCCGTAAAGTTTTCGTAAAGTTCCGCTTGGATAGCTGCGGATAAGATGGAACCGGTAATATCGGAACCGCCGCGGTCAAATGTCCGCAGCTCTCCGTTTTGGGTGAAGCCGAAAAATCCGGGGAAAACGGATATGGAGTTTTTCTCGCGCAAAGTCGATAAGTTGTCATTTGAAATCGGCAACGCCTGCACGCGGGCGGGCGCTGCCGTTACGATGAGTCCCGCTTCTTTTGGATTGATGTATTCAGCCTGCAACCCGATAGAAGTTAAATAAGCTGCAACGAGCTTAGCAGAGTTGTCTTCGCCGCTCGCTTTGAATTGATCGAAGAATAGAGAAGGGTTTTCTTGGCTGAATGACAAACGGCCGGCAAGGTCAGCAGCTATGATAGCTGTAATTTCACTATCCAGCTCTAAATCGACAGCAATTTGAGTATAGCGGTCCACCACTTTTTGAAGAGCCGGCGCTGTATCTTGTCCAGCTAATGCAGCCTCGGCTAAATCAATTAAAAGATCGGTTACTTTTGTATCGCCTTCGAATCGTTTGCCGGGAGCTGATACAACGATGACTTTTCGGGAAGGATCTTCACGGATGATTGAGGCCACTTTTTTTAATTGCTGAGCATTTGCGACGGATGTTCCACCGAATTTACATACCTTCATCTTATCAAGTCCAATCTGTTAATAGTGAATTTAGGGTTGTGTTAAATTTTATATAATACTATAATGTCTTTATGTATAAAACAACTGTATTTTCACAGTGTACACACCTTGGGAGGAATCGTCAATGAAAAATGAAATTTCAATCGGCTTGCTCGGACTGGGAACTGTCGGGACCGGTGTAGCTAAAATTCTGCAGCAGCATCAGCAGGACCTTCACCACAAACTTGGCGTACCTGTCACGATAAAAAAGGTGCTAGTCCGAAACCATAATAAGGAAAGATTAACAAGTTTAAATCCAGAAGTCTTCACGACCAATATTCAGGAAATTTTGAATGATCCTTCCCTGGATATCATTGTAGAAGTGATGGGCGGCATTGATGGTGCAAAGAAAGCAATCGAAGAAGCGCTAAAGTCAGGCAAGCAAGTCGTGACAGCCAATAAAGACGTGATGGCTGAATATGGACATGAATTATTAAAACTTGCAGATGCTGAGAAATGCGATCTGTTTTATGAAGCAAGTGTCGCAGGCGGCATCCCGATAATCCGGACATTGGAAGACGGATTAGCTTCTGACCGAATATCGAGTTTAATGGGGATTGTCAATGGGACGACGAATTTCATCTTAACGAAAATGAAAAAGGAAAATATGAGTTATGAAGATGCGCTAGCCGAAGCTACCCGGCTTGGATATGCAGAAGCAGATCCATCCTCAGACGTAGACGGTTTGGATGCAGCCCGGAAAATGGTCATTCTTTCTTCTTTGGCTTACTCGACGGAAGTGCATTTGGATGATGTACTCGTAAGAGGCATGAAAGAAATCAAAGATGGAGACCTCGAAATGGCTGGGAAATTCGGCTATACCATGAAAATGGTCGGATCATCCAAAAAAGACGAAGAAGGCATCGAAGTTTCTGTGGAACCTATTTTCTTAGCGAATTCCCATCCATTGGCTTCTGTCAATAATGAGTTCAATGCAGTATACATATATGGCGATGCAGTGGGAGAAACGATGCTGTATGGCCCGGGGGCAGGTTCGCTGCCAACAGCCACTTCAGTAGTTTCGGATATCATTGCTGCTTGCCGCAATCTGTTACTGGAAGTGAACGGCAAACGCGTCCATTCAGCACAGCACGAACGCGTCATCAAACCGGAAACGAGCCGGTATTCAAAGTATTTCCACCGTCTGCTAGTGAAGGACGAAGTGGGCGTTCTGTCGAAATTGACTTCTATCTATAGTAAAAACAATGCAAGCCTCCAGTCGGTCATACAAAATCCGGCAGCAAACGAGGGCCAAGCAGAACTGATTTTATTGACCCATCAAATTTCACGCCAGCAGCATTTGGACGTACTTAAAGATTTAGAAGGGACGGCAAGCGTCATCAGCCATTACCGTATTGAAGGGGAGGAAACAGCATGAGATGGCCAGGATTGATCGAACAATATAAAGAGTGGCTGCCCGTAAGCGATGCGACGCCGGCATTGACATTGCAAGAAGGAAATACGCCGTTGGTGCATTTGGAGAAATTATCGGAAGAATGGGGCATCAACCTATATGTGAAATTGGAAGGGGCCAATCCTACAGGGTCCTTTAAAGACCGGGGAATGGTCATGGCAGTAGCAAAGGCGAAAGAAGAAGGGAAAACGGTGCTTGTCTGTGCTTCT
Organism: Planococcus alkaliphilus; assembly: GCF_057031095.1. Classification (NCBI taxonomy): domain Bacteria; kingdom Bacillati; phylum Bacillota; class Bacilli; order Caryophanales; family Caryophanaceae; genus Planococcus; species Planococcus alkaliphilus. The sequence continues at coordinate 2,603,804 of NZ_CM168060.1, read as the reverse complement.
ACTGGAAATACTTCCGCTTCGGCAGCGGCTTACGGTGCAAGAGCGGGCATGCGCACGATTGTCGTTATTCCAGAAGGGCGTATTGCACTTGGTAAATTGGCTCAAGCTAAAATGTACGGGGCAGAAATCCTTGAAATTAAAGGCAATTTTGATGAAGCATTGCAGATGGTCCGGGAAGTCGGCCAGGAAGCCGGTATTGCACTTGTCAATTCAGTAAATCCGTATCGCTTGGAAGGGCAGAAAACGATCGCCTTTGAAGTCATCGACCAATTAGGGCAAGTTCCGGATCTTTTCGCACTTCCTGTTGGAAATGCAGGGAATATCTCTGCCGCGTGGAAAGGCTTTAGCGAATATGCCGAAAAAACAGGCGAAAAGCGCCCGGTATTAATAGGTGTTCAAGCGGCAGGGGCAGCACCGATCGTCAATAATCACGTTGTTGAAAACCCGGAAACCGTGGCAACGGCTATCCGCATCGGCAATCCTGCCAGCTGGCAGCTTGCACTTAATGCGCTCGACGAATCGAATGGCACTATACTCGCCGCCACAGATGAAGAGATTTTAAAAGCCTACCAACTTCTAGCTTCAACAGAAGGCGTCTTCGCAGAACCTGCTTCGTGTGCGTCCATTGCTGGATTGAAGAAACAAGTCGAAAGCGGCATGATTGAAAAAGGCTCGACTGTCGTAGCGGTTTTGACTGGCAATGGCTTAAAAGATCCCGAAACGGCCATTGCAGTAAATGAACACAAGGCACAGCTGGTTCCTGAAGACATGGAACGGTTTTGGGAGGATTTAAAAAAAGGAGTGAAATTATGAAATGGAATGATTTCACTGTAACTGTTCCAGCTTCAACAGCAAACCTTGGGCCAGGCTTTGATTCAATCGGGCTGGCACTCGATCTCCATATGACGATTCACGTTTCAGAAAATCCTGTTTGGGCTGTGGAATACGCGAATGAAGAGTATCGCCATCTTCCAAACTCAGCAGACAATTTGATTGTGCAGACGGCTGAAAAAGTGGCGAGCCAATATGGAAAACTGCTAGCTCCTGCAAAATTGCTGATTGAAACCGATATTCCCCTGGGCCGCGGACTTGGCAGCAGTGCATCAGCAATTGCCGGTGGAATCGAGATTGCCGATTGCCTGTTGGGATTAAAGCTTACCAAGCAGGAAAAGGTCAAGATAGGCACTGAAATGGAAGGGCATCCTGACAATATTTCAGCATCTTTGTTTGGCGGTGCTACGATTTCATATGCAAATGGGGAAGATCTCGCAGTCGTGCACGTACCGAAAGCCGATATCGGAATCATCATCTTAGTGCCGCAGGAAGTTTTTTTGACGAGTGAGTCCAGAGGTTTGCTGCCGGAAAAATTGGACTATAAAAAAGCGGTCTGCAGCAGTGCGGCTGCCAATGTTGTGTCAGCTGCAATTGCCATAGGAGATTGGCAAACGGCTGGGCGCATGATGGAAAAAGATGAGTTCCATGAACCTTATCGAAAAGGGAAATTTCCTGGATTCGATGAAATCCGTGCAGTTTGCAGGAAAGCGGGGGCATATGGGACCGCGATTAGCGGAGCGGGCCCGTCTCTCTTCATCGTGATGGAAAAAGGAAAAGAACGGGAGCTTAGCCGGATTTTAAGTAAGCAATTCCCACATTACGAATGCCTCGCAACCAAACCTGCTGAGACGGGGATCAAATCCGTTCAAACAGTTTTATAAAAAACAAAAGGCCCAGGGAGAATGAACCGCACCCCAAATGGTAGACACTTTAAAAAAAGTGACCCCATTTGGGGTTTTTTCTGTTTTCAGACCCCGGTATACTAAATTTAGCTAACTTGGACGGGAGAAGATCATATGAGTAAAATTATATTCAACGAACACCAACAACGGGTCTTGGAGGCGAATCCGAATATCGCTTCCGTATCCGATCGGGCGATTCAGTACACGCCGGAATTCAAAATCCATGCCGTGAAAGAGAACTTAGCGGGCAAAGGCCCTGCCCAAATCTTTAGTGAAAGTGGTTTTGATTTAACGGTTATCGGTTCAAAAAAAGCGACGTCTTCTTTGAACCGTTGGCGGACGACGTTTAGAACGTATGGAGAAGAAGGCTTTTTTGAAGAGCGTCGTGGAAAAGGCAGTACCGGCCGCCCTTCCACCAAAGATCTCTCGGCGGAGAAGAAGCTGGAGAAAGCGGAAGCACGTATCAAATACCTGGAAGCGGAAAATGAGTTGCTAAAAAAGCTCGAGGAGCTCGAGAGGCAGGCGAAGAAACGCAGCTGACCCCAGCGGAAAAATTCGAAGCGATCAACACAGTGGTCCGGAAATTCCAACTGAAGAATTTGGTGGAAACTCTTTGCCGCACAGCGAGGGTCAGCCGGAGTGGCTATTACGCCTGGCTAGAGAAAACGGAACAGCACGCCATTCGCGAAGAACAAGACTACCAGGACTACCAGTTGCTCAAAAGCATCTACGATGCGCATCGGGGGAAAATCGGGTATCGCACCTTTTATATGGTACTCACTGAACTGTTGGAAACGCCTATGAACCACAAGAAGATCCTGCGTCTCATGCGCAAATTCAATCTCTTTGCCAAAATCCGGCGAGCGAATCCCTATAAGCAAATCGCCAAAGCCACACAAGAACACAGCGTCTGTCCGAACTTGTTAAACCGCGAGTTTGAACAAGATGAACCCGGCAAGGTATTCGTCACGGATATCACGTATCTGCCCAACCGTTCGGGGCAAATGGCGTATCTGTCCGCCGTAAAAGATGTCGCCACCCGTGAAATCGTCGCCTATGAAGTCACGACGACGCTCACGATGGAAATTGTTTACCGTACGTTGAAGAAATTGAAGGAAGCGTTGGATGGCAATGTTCACCCGGAAGCGATGATTCATTCCGATCAAGGCTTTCACTACACCCATCCCGAATACCAACAACGTGTGAAGGAACTGAAGTTGACCCAATCCATGTCCCGCCGGGGCAATTGCCTCGACAACGCCCCCATCGAATCATTTTTTGGTCACTTTAAAGATGATGTCGATTTTAAACAAGCAACCAGCCTGGATGAACTGAAAGGGCTGGTGGATGAGTACATGGAGTATTACAACGGAACGCGCAAGCAATGGAATCTAAAAAAGATGACTCCGGCACAATACCGAAGTCATCTAATCGCAGCCTAGCTGCAGGGTACCTTTTTTATAAACTGTCCATTAAATGGGGCGCGGATCAGAAAATTCCCTGGACCTTTTTATTATAATTTAATCGAAATGTATTTGGTTTCAACGAATGCTTCGAGTCCTTCTTGTCCGCCTTCGCGCCCGAGTCCGCTTTCTTTCATACCGCCGAATGGTGCTTGTGCAGTAGAAGGGGAGCCGTCATTCCAGCCGACAATCCCGTAATCCAGGTTTTCAGCAAGATAAGTTCCGCGGGACATGCTGTCGGTAAAGAAATAGGCAGCTAAACCGAACCGTGTGTCATTTGCGAGTTTAACAGCTTCCTCGTCTTTCTCGAATGACATGATCGGAGCCACTGGCCCAAACGTTTCCTCATTCATCACAAGCATATCGGAATTGGCATTCACCAAAACGGTCGGATTGTAGAAGTAAGCGTCGTTTTCAGATTTTCCGTCGCCGCCAATCAATACTTTTGCACCTTTAGAAACGGCGTCTTGTACATGTTTTTCCACTTTTTCATAGCCATCTTTATCTACGAGCGGCCCGATCGTCACTCCTTCCTCAAGGCCATTCCCGACTTTTAACTTAGCTGTCGCTTCCTGAAGCATTGACGAAAACTGATCAACGATGCTGGATTGCACATAGATCCGGTTTCCGCATACACAAGTTTGGCCAGCATTGCGGAATTTTGAAGCCATGACGCCTTCGACAGCGAGTTCTAGATTTGCATCATCGAGCACGATAATCGGTGCATGGCCACCGAGTTCCAAGGAAAGGTTAAGCATCGTTTCTGAACTTTGCTTCATCAATTCTTTGCCGATTTCAGTTGATCCGGTAAAAGTCAGTTTCCGCACATCCGGATGGCTCGTAAAGACCTTGCCAATTTTACTCGCACTTCCAGTTACAAGGTTGATAACGCCTTTTGGAAATCCAGCCTCTTCCGCCAGTTCGTAAATTCGAACGGCAGTAAGCGGCGTGAGTTTTGCAGGTTTAGCCACAAAGGTACATCCGGCTGCCAAAGCAGGGGCCATTTTGCGGGCCATCATGGCTGCCGGGAAGTTCCATGGAGTAATGGAAACAACGACGCCGACTGGCTGTTTATTGATTTGAATGCGTTTGCCTTCTTTGCTTGCTGGAATCGTTCGGCCGTATAAACGTTTGCCTTCTTCTGCAAACCAAGAAATGAAAGACGCGGAATATTCAATTTCACCGATGGCTTCAGCTAAAGGTTTTCCCATCTCTTTTGTCAAGATTGCTCCGACTTCTTCTTTGTGTTCAAGAAGCAGGTCATGCCATTTCATTAACAATTCTGCGCGTTCATAAACCGTCGTCTTCGACCAGCCGGGAAATGCAGCCGCTGCCGCTTCGATGGCTGCCGTTGCTTCCGCTTCGCCGCCATTCGGAACTGTGCCGACTTGTTCACCGGTAGCGGGGTTCATGACTTGGATTAGGTCATCTCCGTTTACAGTCCATTCGCCATTGATATAATGTTTGCCTTCCATTGTTCAATTCCTCCTTTTATTCATACCTACTCTAATTATATCTTTTACCTCTAACCCAAGTGCCTTAAACAAAACCATTTTTTCGGAATAAAAGCAGGAAAAACAGAAAGGCCGAAAAAAATTTTAAATTTTTTTATTTAAATTTTCAAGAGCGACTAATATGCAATATATAGCTGTTGGAATCGGTTACATTCATCTTCAAGCATTTCTTCATTTATCCGTAATTTCATAATAGTCATTTTATTCTATTTATCTAATTTAAAAACTATGCTAATATTGCAACATTACTTTAATGGAGTAAAGTACGCCGTACTGGCCAACGCGTACATATCCATTAAGGCGAGAGAAAATTATGTGGGTAAGAGAAAGAGGAGGAAGCACTATGGCACAAATGCTGGCTTTAGCAATAATGATTTTTATACTTTTTATCGGTGAAATGATTTCAATACGGACAAAAGCATGGATCCCATCCATCTTTGTCAGCGGTGTGCTTTTCCTCATTGGTTACTGGACTTTCTTTCCGGAAGACATTGTTTCAATAGCAGGCGTTCCGCCAGTTGTTGCGACGATGCTCATTTACTTGCTGATCACGAATATGGGGACGTTATTGTCTCTTGAAGAATTGAAAAATCAATGGCGCACGATTTTAATTGCACTTTCTGGAATTCTTGGGATAGTGGCATTCTTGTTTGCGATTGGCACATTCCTTTTCGATTTTGAAACGGTAGTTGTAGCGATACCGCCTTTGGTCGGTGGGTTAGTATCTGCCTTGATCATGTCTGAAGGTGCATCGGCTGCTGGATTGCCTACATTGGCTGTTTTTGCGATTGTCATCTATGTTGTCCAAGGTTTTGCGGGGTACCCGCTGACATCAATCATGTTGAAGCGTGAAGGTAGAATGCTCTTAAACAAATACCGCAATAATGAATTGCCTGAACAAAAACTGGTTGCATCAAAGAAAACAGCAGAGCCTGTTAAGCCTGTTAAGGAACCGAGAATGTTCGCGAAAATGCCTGAAAAATACAACACGGATTTCTTCAAATTCTTCAGACTATCGGTAGTCGCTTACTTAGCGTATTTAGTATCCACACTGGCTGCTCCGATCGTCGAAATCAGTCCGTTCGTCCTTTGCCTTCTTTTCGGAGTTATTGGACGTTCAATCGGCTTCTTAGAAAAACACCCTTTGATGAAAGCGAATGGCTTCGGTTTTGCCATCATGGCACTTTTGCTTTACATCTTCGATGGGTTGAAAACAGCGACACCAAGCATGATGCTTGAAATTCTGTACCCGTTAATCGGCTGTATCGTCATCGGAGTTGCCGGTATGTATGTCTTTTCATTCTTTATGGGGAAAGTGCTGAAAGTCAGCAAGGAAATGGCATTTGCGGTTTCATTGACTGCCCTTTACGGTTTTCCGGCTGACTATATTATCACTAACGAAGTCATCAATTCATTAACGAAAGATGAAAAAGAACGTGAAGTATTGACAAGCCATATGCTGCCGCCAATGCTTGTAGCCGGTTTTATCACAGTAACGATTGTTTCCGTTATACTAGCAGGAATATTTGTCGGATTCCTATAATCCCTATTCAATAGAAGAAAAAATTGTCAACTAGTGGAGGAGAGCATTAATGTTAAATGAAATCATCAAAAACGCGATTCAAGAAAACAATGAAGAAATGATTGAGATCAGAAGAAAATTGCATAGCGAACCGGAACTGTCGTGGGAAGAAGTAAAAACTTCTCAGTTTGTCTTCGAATATTTGACGGATCTCGGTATCGAATGCCGAAAAACAGAGCCCACGGGCGTTATCGGGAATTTAAAAGGAGGGAAAGATGGAAAAACAGTGGCACTTCGAGCGGACATGGATGCATTGTCAGTTGAAGAGTTGAATGTGGATCTTCCTTATAAATCAAAAGAGGCAGGGAAAATGCATGCGTGCGGACATGACGCCCACACAGCGATGCTTTTAGCAGCAGCTAAAGCCTTAGTCGCGGTTAAAGATGAAATTCCTGGAACTGTCCGCTTTATTTTTCAGCCAGCAGAAGAAGTAGCTACTGGCGCTAAAGCGATGGTTGAACAAGGCGCTGCCGAAGCTGTCGATGAGGTTTTTGGCATTCATATTTGGTCTCAGAGTCCTAGCGGCACAGTTGCCTGCAACCCGGGTCCGTCTTTTGCTTCAGCCGATATCTTCAAAGTACATTTTAAAGGGCAGGGCGGCCACGGAGCTATTCCTGAAGATTGCATCGATGCAGCTGTCATTGCTTCATCGTTTGTCATGAATGTTCAATCGGTCGTTTCCCGCACCATTGATCCGCAGCAGCCGGCAGTCGTAACCATCGGGAAAATGATTGTCGGAACACGTTTTAATATCATTGCGGAAAATGCTGAGATTGAAGGGACGGTACGGTGTTTTGATGCCGCGACGCGCGACCATATTGAAAAACAATTAGAAGTATACGCAGCTAATACAGCGGCCATTTACGGCGGAACAGCGACTGTCGAATACATTCGCGGAACGCAAGCAGTCATTAACGGGGAAGAAAGCGCAGCGCTTGTCCAGCAAGTAGCAGCTGAGGCCTTTGGAGAAGAATCTATATACAATGAAAAGCCGACGATGGGCGGAGAGGACTTCTCCTTTTACTTAGACGAAGTGCCGGGGAGTTTTGCTTTAGTCGGGAGCGGAAATACAGAAAAAGATACGGAGTGGGCACATCACCATGGCAAATTCAATATTGATGAAGATGCTATGGCCACAGGTGCTGAACTGTATGCGCAATTCGCGTGGGCTTACTTGACTAAGTAATGGAAAAGGAGGACACAATTTTATGGCTCTGGAGAATCCGGTATTCGAAGATTTAATGAAAGGCTTTGACAGCCGTTTGACGCATTCGGGCATAGACGGGGAAAGAGTGGCAAGAAGGCTTTATGAACTGTCGCATATCGGCTATACCCAAATTGGAGGAGTGAAGCGGCCGGGATTTTCAGATGAAGAAAAAATGGCAAAATCATTAGTGAAGAAATGGATGTTCGAAGCTGGGCTGGATGTTATGGAAGACGGAGCTGGAAATATAAGAGGCAGGCTCGCAGGGAAAGATTCAAAAGCGAGAGCCGTTGCTTCCGGTTCCCATGTAGACAGCGTACCGAATGGAGGGAATTTTGACGGCCCTCTTGGCGTTTTATCTGCTTTAGAAATAGTGGAAGCATGGAAAACATTGAATTACATTCCTGAAGTCCCTTATGAAGTCATCGTTTTTTCAGACGAAGAAGGCTCGCGTTTTAACAGTGGATTAAGTGGAAGCCGTGCAATGATCGGAGCCATCGAAGATGAGGAAATAGCTGGAATGCGTGATTATAATGGAGATAGCCTGGAGCAGGTTTTAGCCCATTATGGCAGCAGCATTCAACAGTTCAAAGAAGCGAAGCGAGATATAGGGGAACTGGAATTGTTTGTGGAAGTGCATATAGAGCAAGGGAAAAAATTAGAAAAAGCGGATCAGCCGGTTGGCATTGTGAGCGGAATTGCGGGACCAGCATGGTTGGAAGTTGAATTTGCGGGGGAAGCAGGTCATGCAGGTAATACGCCGATGATTGGCCGAAGAGATCCGTTGGTCGCAGCAGCCGAATTTATCCAACGTATACCTGAATTCCCAGGTGCGATCAGCGAATCTGCAGTGGCGACCGTCGGTAAATTAGAAGTTCTTCCAAACGGCATCAATGTGATTCCTGAAAAAGTGGTGCTGCACGCCGACATCCGTGACATTTACGAAGAAACAAGAGATGCACTTTTAAAACGGATCATCGAAGAGGCAGAGTCGATTGCCAAAAATCGGAATATTCATCTCACAATTAAACAAAACACGAAGATCAAACCGGTTCCGATTGAGCAAGAATTGCAAGCCCAATTGGCAGATTCGCTACGGAAATTCGGTATTGAACCGACTTATATTCCAAGTGGTGCAGGCCATGATGCGATGATTTTAGGCCGCTATATCCCTGTTGCGATGCTATTTGTCAGAAGCAAGGATGGAATCAGCCATAATCCGAAAGAATGGTCGTCTCTAAATGACTGTATTTACGGAATCCATGTGTTAAAAGACTTTATCGAAAGCAAAATGGACGAAATTAAAACTAGTTCAAACTGAATATCGTTTCATTTTCTCACTTTAAAAATCCTGCTTTCTATGAAAAGCAGGATTTTTATTTTAAATAATATAAAAATTTAAACTTTGATGTCTATTTGATAGAAAACAGGGTATATATGTAAAAGAACAATAAAAACAGTAAACTTCTGGGAGGCGATAAAATGGTATCTGCATTTAATAATGTGTCTGATTCACGAGCTTTTACGGAACATAAACTTTTAAAGAAATCGAGAGATTGTTTTGCTAGCGAATCTGATCGGATAGCTGAAACAGGCGAAAGGTTTATGAAATACTTCATGAAGAACGCTACAAAAGAAGGTGTATTGTTTAAGACGATCAAAGAAATTACGACGGAAATGAATACGCCTCACCAAACCTTAACTCGAGTTTTAAAAACGTTGGAACACAAACAAATCATTTATCGCCGAAATGGAATTATCGGATTATGGAAAGATTAAAATAAACTCTCTCTTCTAAACTGAAGAGGGAGTTTATTTTATGAAAAAGCATTTTCATAGGTCTGTCTTTCTCAATATATATTATTAATAGTTCATTAAGACTATTTAAGACCCTATAAATATTTTTTGGGATGTTTTTAAAGTCTAAATACTCAAAGTAAATAAAGAAAATTTCATTTTTTTTTGAAAAAGTGTGGATAGAACTAATGTTTTATGATATAAATGAACTATAATTATCTGAATTTTTAGAAATAAATGTTTATTGTTGAATTGATATCTCTCCCCTTGTCCAATCCTCTGCTCCGAGAGGGCAGCCGACTGAGTCTATTTCTTAACTTTAGAGATACAGTTTGAGCTATTGTATCGGAAGTTCATGGGAATAATAGAATTCTACCCTCACCTCCTTATTGAAACCTTTTTCACGGTGAAACTTATGTTGGTTTGATTGGATAGAAGTTTGACGAGAAACACTCCGTATAGAGATAAAGTGAATAGTAGAAATGACGAATTTTTTTAGTTGAAAACAGGGGTGAGTAGAATGTTTGAGGTTGTATCCATACATGACCATATGCGCTGGGAAAAGATACTCCATCTTTTTCAAGCATCCGATATCTATTGCACAAGCCAATATTATTTAAGTGCCATGAAATTGGATCCGGGAGAAGCGTTAATGTTTTACTATATCGATGAAGAAGGTGAAATCGCTTATCCTTTTATCAAGCGGGCGATTGAAGGACAATCTTCATCCTATTACGACATAACTACGCCTTTCGGCTACGGCGGCCCTTTAGTTAGGGCAGTGAAAAACATGCCGTTATTGATCCAAAACTTTCTTCACGTGTTTTCAGAATACTGCCGGCAAGAAAATATTATTGTCGAATATATCCGTTTTCATCCGTTAAAAGGGAATGCGGAATTGTTTAAAGAACATTTGAACCTGCTGCCTGTTTATGAGACTTTTACCCTTCAGTTGGATCCTGTTTCAAAAACTTCCTCTATTCAGTCTAATGAGCAATGGGAGAACGGCTTTGTTATAAAAAAGCTAGGGACAGTCCGGCATATGTTTGAGTTTCTAGTGCTCTATTATTCAGGTGTCAGGAGAAAAGAAGATGCGGACAGCTATTATTTCTTTACCAATGATTATTTTGAAGCGCTAATTAGCTCATTAGGTCCAAACCTGCATTTATTTGGTGCTTATCACAAAAACAAATTAATCTCCGCTTCCTATGTTCTGACTTTAGGCAATACCATTTACCATCATCTCGAAGGGAATCTGGAAGAGCCTGAATCGGAAGATGCGACGAAGATGCTTTTATTAAAAATAGCGGAGTGGGGAAGAGACAATTATTATGAATTCTTCCATCTTGGCGGCGACTATTCTGAAATTGAAAAAGAAAGCAGCGGGGTAAAAGCAGAAATCAGCAATATGCCGGCTTCTGTATTTTATATATGTAAAAAAATACACAATAGATCCATCTATAAACAATTGATCTCTGAAGAAGAATCCGATGTGATAAAGCGCTATCGCAATATATGAGAAAAAGAATGCCAGGCATTCGAACATCTATATAATACGGGGGAGGATTATTTATGAGATACTTGCAGTATAAAGGCTTAGTTGAAAGAGAGTATAAAAAATCATTGAGAAAAGTCATGCATGATTTATGTGTGGAAGAAGGGCTTACGGCATCCGAAGGGGCAAAAAAACTAGGAATAGCAAAGGAAGTTTTCTCGTACTGGCAAAGATATTACCGGTTTGAACCTAGACAGATGCTATTTGATCAAACGATTGATGGGTTAGAAGGGATGCAGGAACTTTACGCCGTTGAAGCGAAAGCTGCAGAATTTTCAAAGCCGCTTCAATACGAAAAGGAAGAATCCATCAAAGGGCTGGAAGAATTGATCGAAAGAATGATCAGCTATTATAAATTCCTGCATTATAAAACAGAAGGAATGGCGACAGAAATAGCTAATTTGCCTCTATATGAATTTAGCTATGTAGTCGTTGAGCGCTATCGGAACGGAGAGCTACTAAAAGAAGTAAAAGAAAAGGCAGCAACAGAAAAGTAAAGTTAACTAGATAGGATTGAACCAGATGCAACCGTTTACTGTAAAAGCAATCGAAATTATTGCGCGTATCCCAGAAGGGAAAGTAATGACCTATGGACAAATTGCAGCTCATGCTGGAAGTCCAAGAGGTGCCCGGCAAGTTGCGAGACTGCTCCACAGCATGAGCAGAAAACACGGATTGCCGTGGCATCGTGTTGTTAATGCCCAAGGAAAGATAGTTGTACAAGATGAAGAATCCCGTTTTGCCCAGCTTCATTCCCTTCAAGAAGAAGGTGTCGAAGTGGCGCAAAATGGGATTGTTGATTTGAACCAGTATCGATACGACCCTTCGCATTGAATTTTAAGCAATCCTTTCCGTAAATAGTTTAACGGTGTTTTATTTTAACAAATAAGGGTAAATAGAATACTGTGGCTTTTTAAAAGAGAGGATTTTAAAAATGAAAAATGAACATAAACCCGTTATTGGGATAACTGCACGTGTAGAAAAAGATCAAATGTATTCGTTGGATCCCGTTTATGGACGTGCCATCCTGCAAGCAGGCGGCTTGCCATTAATCGTTCCGATTGTAGACGAGGAAGATATTCCTTTGCTTTGTGAACGATTAGATGGATTGATCGTTACAGGCGGAGGAGATATTAATCCGACTCTTTACGGGGAAGAACCGCATATCCGCTTAGGAGCGGTTTATCCGGGCAGTGATCAATATGAAAAAGAACTGATCTTAAATTTCCTTGAATTGGATAAACCGTTTATCGGCATGTGCCGAGGCATGCAGATGCTGAATGTCTCATTAGGCGGAACAATCTATCAAGATCTAGAAGCGCAATATGAAGGGACATTGTATCAGCATAAGCAAATGGCTATGCGGACACACCGGACCCATTCAGTGACGCTAGAGGATGAAAGCCGCTTGATCAAAATTATGGAAGAAAAAACGTTTAACGTAAACTCTTTCCATCATCAAGGGATCAAAGATGTTTCTGACAAGCTGAAAATTGCGGGACGCGCGGCGGATGGACTTGTGGAAGCGTTAGAAAGTGAAAACCATCAATTTGTCATGGGTATCCAATGGCACCCTGAAGAATTTGCTTTGCAAGGTGACGAAGCTTCAAAAAAACTCTTTAAACGATTTGTAAAAGAATGTGCAAAAGATAAAGCGCAAAATCAATAAAAGAATCAAATATATAATGTAAAAGGCATGCGCCCGGTAATTTCCGAGGCATATGCCTTTTTACATTAGTCAGACCCTTTCATTCAATCTTTTTAAAGTGTCGATAGTGATTTCTTCGGGTATGGAAAAGCTAAAAAGGGAGGTGGAAGAGCATGAATCGGATTTTTGGTATATTAGTCATCATTGGCGTGCCATTAGCCGTTATTGGATCTTTTTTAGAATGGCCGAGTATCGTTATGTTTATCCTTTGTTCAATCAGTATTATCGCTTTATCCAGTTTTATGGGACGCGCGACTGAAAGTTTAGCAATAGTGAGTGGACCGCGTATCGGGGGACTGCTAAATGCTACATTCGGTAATGCGGTAGAACTGATTATTTCAGTTTTTGCGCTCCAAGCGGGATTGGTCGGCGTAGTTTTAGCATCTTTAACGGGTTCTGTGCTTGGCAACCTGTTACTTGTGGGCGGTTTATCTTTCTTCTTGGGCGGCCTTAAATTCAAAAGACAGAAATTCAGCATTCAAGATGCTTCGCACAATTCCGGTTTGTTGATATTTGCTGTTGTCGTCGCATTTGTAATACCAGAAATTTTTTCGATGACCATGACAGATCGTGAAACTATCCAGTTAAGCGTCGGTATTTCCATCATTATGATTCTATTGTATTTGGCAGGGTTGATCTTCAAATTGGTTACTCACCGAGGGGTTTATACCCACACAGAAGCCGAGAATGAAGAAGAGCGAGAAGAGCCGGAATGGACGAAGCCAAAAGCCATTATCATTTTATTTGCGGCTACTTTAGTGGTTGCTTTTATTTCAGAGAATTTGGTCCATACATTTGAAGAAGTAGGAGAACAATTTGGCTGGTCTCAACTATTTATCGGGGTTATTATCGTAGCGATTGTCGGTAATGCAGCAGAACATGCTTCTGCCCTAATGATGGCAATGAAAAACAAAATGGATGTCGCGGTTGAAATTGCCATTGGCTCGACCTTGCAAGTAGCCATGTTCGTAGCTCCGGTGCTCGTATTGATTTCTTTGTTTATGCCAGACCAAATGCCACTGGTTTTCACAATTCCCGAACTCATAGCGATGATTACGGCTGTGTTTCTTACCATTAATGTAACGAATGACGGGGAATCGAATTGGTTTGAAGGGCTGACCTTATTGGCTGCCTACCTAATCATGGGCATCGGCTTTTATTTGCTGTAAATTATCTGTGACTTTCGACATATTCTTCCTCGTTCTCAAGGAATCATGGTAAAATAAATATATTAAAAAAAAGGCGGTGGTTTCCATAGGAACTATATCTTTAAATAACAAATACATTAAATCGTTTGTAGAAAAAGATGAACTGACGGCTTTACAAGATTTCGTTGAAAACGCACATAAAAAAATTCATGAAGGTACAGGTGCTGGGGCTGAGTACCTTGGATGGCTGAACTGGCCATCAACTATGGATGAAGCAGAAATATCCCGTATTGAAGAAACGGCATCAAAATTGCGCGAAGATGTTGAAGTTCTAGTTGTTATCGGAATTGGCGGATCGTATTTAGGCGCTAAAGCGGTACAGGAATTGTTAAGTCCAGCATTTGGCCGTAAAGGACTGGAAGTTGTGTATGCAGGCCAGCACATTAGCGGCAGATACCTGGATGAATTGCTTGCTTATGTTGAAGGCAAAAAAGTAGCTGTAAATGTTATCTCGAAGTCAGGGACAACGACAGAACCAGCCATTGCTTTCCGGAAACTTAAGGCGTGGATGTATGAAGCGTATGGGAAAGAGGAAGCAGCCCGCCGCATTATTGTTACAACGGATGAATCGGCTGGGGCGCTTCGCAAAACAGCTGATGAAGCAGGATACGTTTCATTCGTGATTCCGGGTGACATCGGCGGACGCTATTCTGTGTTAACTCCAGTAGGCTTGCTGCCATTGGCGGCGGCCGGCGTAGATATCCGCGAGTTGTTAAACGGTGCCAAACAAGCGGAAGCGGATTTGATCTCCACCAATTTAGAGGAGAACGCAGCTTATTCTTATGCAGCTTATCGCCAAGTATTGAATGCCCGCGGCTATTCGACTGAAGTAATGGCAAGTTTCGAACCTGCTATGGCAGGCATGAATGAATGGTGGAAACAATTATTTGGTGAAAGTGAAGGCAAACAAGGCAAAGGGATTTTCCCGGCATCGGTCATTTATTCAACAGATTTGCACTCGCTTGGCCAATACTTGCAAAACGGTCGCCGCATGTTATTTGAAACCATGGTCAGTTTTACAGAAGACCAGCAGCAAAGCCAAATTCCCTTCGATGAAGAAAATGGAGATGGCTTGAATTATCTTGTGGATAAAACGTTGCATGAAGTGAATCAGCAAGCGCTAAATGCTACAGCTATGGCCCATCATGACGGAGGCGTGCCTATTCTGCAGTTGGAAATTCCAAAACTGGATACCTATCATACTGGCTACTTACTGTATTTCTTCATGAAAGCTTGTGCCATGAGCGCTTACCTCTCAGGGGTCAACCCATTCGACCAACCTGGAGTCGAGCAGTACAAACAAAACATGTTCCAGCTTCTGGGGAAACCGGGATACGAGAAATAAAAAGCGAAAAAGCAGCTGCCTTTAAACTAGGCAGCTGCTTTTTCGTATTCATAGGATTAAGCTTGGAATTTGTTTTTAACGGACCAAGGTTCAGGAACGCGGTGTTGAACTGCAACATCTTTTCGGATTGACCAAGGTTCAGGAACGCGATGTTGAACTGCAACATCTTTTTTGATTGACCAAGGTTCAGGAACACGGTGCTGAACTGCAACATCTTTTTTGATTGACCAAGGTTCAGGAACACGGTGCTGAACTGCAACATCTTTTTTGATTGACCAAGGTTCAGGAACACGGTGCTGAACTGCAACATCTTTTTGAATCGACCAAGGTTCAGGAACACGGTGCTGAACCGCGACATCATCACGAACAGACCAAGGTTCAGGAACGCGATGTTGAACGGCATTATCATTTTCTTCAGTAGTAGTAAAAATGGTAGCAGATAAACTTGTTAACATTAATGCTGAAGCTAAAATAATTTTGGACATTTTCCTCATTGAGATCACTCCTATTTAATTGTAATGATGTTCTTATAGGCCAAGCGAGAATTGTTAAAGGCAGAAGACGAGTCTTTATACCTTCCTTGATTATAGTATAGATTACCCAACAATCCATAATAATAACCAATTTCATAAAAATTATTGTTTACATTTAAACTTGGTATAAAGGTTGAGATTACTAGATTTTCAAACTCTTCAAATTCTTCATTCAAATAATGGGATAAGCACATAAATTCTATGATCGCTTCTTTAAATGCATGATTGGTTGGAGAGTCAATAGAAAGATTTTTTTCAGCCACTATTGCTAAACCTTTCTTTTGCCAAACTGTAGCTTCTTCAACATTTCTTAATTCAAGATTACATTTGATTATTAAACAGTAGCTCAATAATAAATCTGCTGTATATTCTGCAGGTATGTAATTTAATGCAGAAGATACATGATGTAAACTATCTTCAAAATTTTGGAAGAGGTAAAGTGAATATCCGACATTAAACTCTGTAGTAAATCTTAAAATATCAATTTCAAGCTTTCTACCAATTGTTAAGGCACTTTGGAAATGCTCTGTGGCAATTTTAAAATTTCCTATTCTTTGCTGAGTCATAGCAATATTAAGGTGACATTCTACTATCCGCTTTGGTATAAATTCTTGTTGATAAATTTTCAATGCCAAATCAGAGTATTTGAATGCCAAATCTGTATCCCAACATTGAGTTGAAGATATACCGATAGAATAGTATAAGTCCCCTAGTTCAACAGAAGCTATATTTGAAGGTGCAATTTTCTCAGCCATCAAGTAAGTTTTTAAAGCTGTTTCATGATCGTTTAAAATATAATGATAATTTCCATTGTATTTATGGAAGAGGTAAAATTGCTCTTGATTCATGAATTCTTTAAAGCGTTCCATCTCTTTTAATTTTAATTCTGCGGTATCTAGATCACCTATGACAATGAAATACCGAATTTGTTGAATGCTATATTCTAACTCAATATCTTCATTCACATGCAGCAGCGGATGATCTTTAATATCGGAATACTGCTCCATGATCTTTCCTTTGTTCTGAGGATGTACTAATGAAGATTTAAAGTTTTTAACTAAAACTTTTCCCACTGGATTGTCTTTAGGAGCCAGAGGGATTTCGAGTTTTTTACACAAGGCTTCTAAGTCAGCTAAAGAAGGTTCTTTTAAACCGGATTCTATTTTTTTAAGTTCTCTAGGAGAGAGGATACCGGAAGCAACTTCCTCTAAGCTGATTTTTTTCTTTAATCGGTGATACTTCAGGCGCAACCCAGTGTCCATTGATTCTCTCCTTTCCGTTTGAATGGGCAGAACTTCAAGCATCCATGTAGGAGAGTTTCTTTCTAGCTTTGACGTTGGCTCCGGGAAGTAATGCATAGAAAGATTGTTAAGTACTATAGTTTCCGCCTCCACAACTTATATTGTACGAAAATGTAATATCTTTAATCCATGATATCATCAATTTTCAAAATATACTGCCTTTTTAATGCCTATTTTTTGTAAATTAAATAAAAAGGAAGAATGACCTAGGCAGAAATTTATTAATTGGATTAAATGGTTAATATATCTAAAAACTTTTTCTCGGCTTTTATAATAACATATTAAATAAATATTAAAATGATTAATTTCGCATTACATAAATTAAAATTAAAAATTTTTACTTCTTTTGCAGTGAAGATATACCTGTAAAATCTTCCTCTTAGTTTAAGGTGCTGATGGTAAGGGGAAAGCAGTAACAAATACATTAAATAATTGATGGAGGTTTTGAGGATGGCTACTGATAAAAAAGTGTTAGCGGTTGTATTTTCTGAAACAGATTTAATCCATAAACTCGAAGATCTTAAAAAGAATGGTTATGGGGAAAAAGATCTTCATCTGCTTACTCAGGATTCAGATCGCCTGGACGACATCGATAATGGAAGTGATATAGATGTGCAAAAAGCTGGTTCTTTTAAAGATAAGTTCAAAGGCTTTATCACAGGTGAGGGAAGTGTACGCGGTGGTGTGAAATCTTTGGATCTTTCCGAGGAAGAAACGAAACGGTATACAGCAGACTTAGCTAATGGTGGAATACTGATTTATGCAGATGAGCGTAAAGGAATTGAAGAAGTCATAGAAGGAAGCGCTTTTAAGGACAGAGAAGGAAATCCGGTGGAATCTTCGACAAATGAATTCGTAAATTCGGTAGATAATAATTTTGATGAGCAAGAAGACCGGTTTGCTAGAGGAGAAACATTCCAGCAAGATCCAACCTTAATGAAAGAACCGCACCATGTTTCCTTCAGTACGCAACAGAAGCCGGAAATTGAAAAAGAGCGTGGATCAATGACAGACGCTGAAAAACATTCCTCAAGCGATAAAAAATACAAGTAGAATAAGATTCAAATATAATCCACTTATCGTCTGAATGTTTCAGTACTCCTTTATATCGGGTACATGAAACAATAAGACGTTTGACAGGAGGCTGAATTATATGGAGACAGATCGCGAGTTTATCGTGCTATATAGCCAAGAGGAAATGCGCAGCAAAATAGAGGAGCTCAAATCCCTCGGCTACCGTGAGGAAGATTTTCACGTATTGGTCGACGACGAAGCTGTTTTAAGCGCTGAAGACACAAGCCGTATCGATGTACACGAAACCGGCACGCTCGGAAATACATTTAAAACGATGTTTACTGGAAGAGACGCGGTCAGAGAAAAGTTAAAAAGCTTGGATCTGGAAGAGCGGCAAGTTGACCGTTATGAAGAAGAGTTAGAAAACGGAGCGATTTTACTGTATATGGACAAATCGCTATCGAAAGGAGATCGGAACACTATGGCCTTAAATGAAAAAGAAAACCATGGAAAAGATGAGATCTATACTTCTGAAGTTTTGCGCGAAGAACAATATGGAGTGCCGGGATACCAGGATGAAGCAAAAGATTCACGTGTCAAAGGAGAAAACATTCATCCTACGACCGGTTCAGAAACAGCAGATGAAAGCGAACCAAAAGAAAAATTGATGGAACACGAGCCTGGAATTGGATCAGGTGAAGGAAGCGACCTTTTAGATCAGGATGACGGCGTTAATCGCAGGGAAGATGAACAATCGCCTGGAGTTGATCCGAATTTAGGGCCAGCGCCTTTTGGCCGCGATTCGGAGGAAGAACACCTTTTAAACGATACTCCTCGCCGCGATGATTATGAAAATGAAAAGAATCCGAGAGATGGCCGTAAACTCCATGAAGACGTGGATAAAAAAACCGGCACTCCTCCAACCCCTAGATTATTTTAAAAAAAGCAACCTCATTTTCTTAATGAGGTTGCTTTTTTGGTTTCATTTGATAAATGGCAATCCCGAGAATAGCCGCGATGGCAGCAGGGGTTATCCATCCGATGCCTTGTGTATAGAAAGGAAGGAACCCGAGTCCCTCATCAATGACTGCAAAGTGGATGCCTGCTGCTTTTAACCCATCTAAAATACTAATGATCCCTGTCACACTAAGCGCCATTATATACACAAATGGCTGCCTTCCAAAACTTCTATCAATGAAGGATAACAAGACCAATACAATGGCAACTGGATAAATCATTAATAGGACTGGCAGTGAAACGGAAATTAACTGAGTTAAGCCGATGTTCGCAATAATCGTGCTGAATCCGGCGAAAATAAATACATACATGACATACGAAAATTTAGGGAAGATTTTATTGAGAAATTGTGCAGTAGCAGAAACCAAGCCAATGGAAGTTGTCAGGCAGGCAAAGATGATCGCTGCCGCTACAATAATTCCGCCGAATTCCCCGTAAAGTACTCTCGAGGCCAAAGCGATAATGGTACCGCCGTTATCATGGAATCCAATTGCCTCAACACTCGTAACCCCGATATAACTTAAAGAAAGGTAAACTGCAGCAAGACCAGTCGCCGCAATAATCCCTGCAAATACAGTAGTTTTGAGAATGCTTTTCTTGTCCGTCACACCTTTTGCTTGAATGGACTGGATAATCACGATTCCAAAAACGAGAGCAGCAATTGCGTCCATCGTTAAATAGCCTTGAAGAAAACTTTCAAAAAATGCTTCCGTCTGATAGTTGCCAACCGGTTCGCCGATTTGTCCTAAAGGGGTTATTAGGCTTTTAACAGCGAGAGAACCGATAATCAGGATTAAGATTGGCGTAAGTATTTTTCCGATTCGGTCAACCAGTTTTGTGGGATTTAAAGCAAATAAAACGGTAATTGTGAAAAAAATGATGCTGAATACGAGTAATGGCCAAAATGATTTCTCTAAACTTGCAGGGAGAAAGGGGAATACCCCAATTTCAAAAGCGACAGTAGCGGTGCGGGGAATCCCAAAAAAGGGCCCAATGGCTAAGTAAACGACAAAAGTGAATATTAAGCCGAAATAGGGATGCACTCGTCCCGCAATTGTTTGTAAATCACCGCCGACTTTAGCAATAGCTAATATGCCCAGTAAAGGAAGTCCGACTCCGGTTAAAAGAAAGCCGAAAATCGCAATTCCAATATTGTCTCCTGCTAATTGGCCCAAGTAAGGTGGGAAAATAATATTGCCAGCTCCTAAAAACAAGGCGAATAGCATGAGGCCGACTGTAATGGACTCTTTTAGAGTAAGCGTTTTCTTTTGCATAATAGACTCCTTAATTTATCTGTTTGCATAGAAATCTATTATAGCTGAATTCAATAAGTTTTGAAAACTTAATCTAGCAGAAATACATAGACACATATATTGGAACGGACTCCAATTTCGAGAGCCAGAAAAATGAAAAGCCATTTCTGCTTAAACGAAATGGCTTTGCGCTTTTATGCTTTTATTAATGTGGTTAAAGTATTTTTTGCGGTTTGCTGAACGCTGGTGCATAAATCTTGTTCTGCCAAGCGCTTTAAAGTGGAAAGGGGAGTGATTGGATTTTCTGCTACCGCTTTTCGCACTTCAGCATGTTGATCGAGGGATAAGTCAACAAGTAATCCTACACAAGAAATCGATTTGGCTAGTTGGGCGCGATTTTCAAATTCCATTTTCAGAACATCTGCTTCATCCCAAGGAGACCAGTCACGTAAGCTTGCATAAAAATCGATATTGCTATCCATTGTTTAGGTTTCACTCCTATAGTGAATTATTTTTGATTTATAAGAATATTATATCACGTATTATTTAAAATGAAAGGAATTTAATAAGGTTAGGTGCTATATTAACTATTAATGCCAATTCAATAGCAGTGTCATATTTCTTATAAGACTCCTTATTTTTTCTCATGTCTATTTTATATTACGTTCAAAATAGGTTATTTCGGATTGTTTTATTGAACTACTATTTTTTATTGATCTATTGCAGTTTACAGAACTGTATTTAATAGGCAATATTCTAAGAAGAATACTTCAAAAGAACCTTGTAACAAATATTTACATATAGTATATTGGGTTCAGGAAATTGAAAGGAATGTTTCTTTGAAAAAATTATCTTTTATTTTGTCTCTTATTGTTGTTTTGGCATTGGTTATTTCTTCACCGATTTTCAACACAAAAGCAGCTGCTAGCTTTACGGATGTAAACGACCGCTATAAAGAAGCCGTCGATCACATGGTCGAGCAAGGGTATACAAAAGGAATCAGTGCAACTCAGTACGGCACGGACAATCAAATCACTCGTTTAGATGCAGCCGTCATGATTGCAAAAGTCCTTGGCTTTAATGAATCTTCAACGACTCCGTCTGCCGGCTTTACCGATGTACCGGATAACCGAGCTTGGGCCGTCGATGCATTATTCAAGGCAGGCGTCATCAACGGAAAGACAGCAACTTCTTTCGGCAGCTATCAAAATATGACGCGTGGAGAAATGGCGATCGTCTTGTCTTCTGCTTATAAATTATCTGCAAGCTCGGATTCAATTCCATTTACCGATGTCAACTCGCGTTACTTGAGTGCAGTTGCAGCGTTAGTGGAAGCAAAAATCACGAATGGCAAAGGACCGACAAAATTCGGAACAACTGATAATATAACCCGTGGAGAATTTGCCATCTTCATATTTAAAGGAGATAATCTCTCAAAAGATTTGACCCCTCCGGAAGTAATATCAGTGGATTGATATTTTTCTGAAATTTGCACTTTTAGTGGTTGTGATTAAGGATAGGTATGGTAAAATAGAAATTGTAATTAACCTGTTTTTACTATAAAAGTGCAATGGCTTGGTTGAAGCGAGAAAAGGAATCCACAAACTTATTTGTGGATTCCTTTTTTTGTCGAAAATTTAAATTATTGCTTGTGAAAATACACTTTGGGGAGTTATTGGATGAAATTTAAAAAACTACTGACTGTTTCTTTGGCTGCCGGACTCTTATTATCGATGCAAGTAAAGCCTGCAAATGCAGATGTGCTGTCGCCTGGAGTAAATTATGTAAATGAAAGCAAAAGCGTATCTGGAAAAGCTCAACGCATCAATCGAATGACGATTAACATGAATGCGCCTTATACAACAATCAATATGGGGATTTCGAATCCGTTTACAGCGCTGTCAACGACTTCAAGTTTAAGCCGCTTACATACGAAAGAACAAAATCACGTGATTGGCGCAATTAACGCTTCGCTTTTTACATTCGAATCGGGACTGCCTACATATTTGTTAGCAGAAGGCAATAACATCGTTAATTTAGGTGCTGTTTCAACAAATTACAATGATTTCATGCATACCCCGGCAGCTTTTGGCGTCACTGCCGATAATAAAGCGAAAGTCGGTAAGTATGATCTTTCGTATAGTATCTCTCATCATGGGAGAAGTGAACAGCTAACTTCACTAAATAGAGAACGCAATAACGGGGAAAGTATTTTATATACTTCAAGTTGGCCGTATGAAACTACAAGAACTAATAGTACCGGTTTAGAAGTAGTCGTATCAACTGACAGTTCAGTAAACACTGGGCATGATTTTGGTGAAACAATTCAAGGTAAAGTTACAGCCATTCGCCCTTACGGGCAATTTACAAGTGCTACAATTCCTCAAAAAGGATATGTTATTTCAGCAGTGAAAAAAGAGGAAGTCGACAAAATTCGTGACTTAAAAGTCGGTGACGCAATCGGGTTGACAGTAGATGTAGAAAAACAATGGAAAGGCTCTAAATTCATGTTGGCAACAGGACCGCTGCTTGTTCAAAATGGTGCTGTCGATTTATCGATTGATTTGAATAGCCCTCGAGTAACACAGCGGACAGCACGCACTGCAGTCGCAACAAATGCCGATGGTTCCAATGCTTATTTCGTCACAGTGGACAGTGGGGTGGCAGGAAGTTCAGGCATGACCTTGACTGAATTTGCGAGTTATTTAAAGTCAATAGGAGCTTATAACGCTATTAATCTGGATGGCGGGGGCTCTACTACAATGGTTGCCCGGAAATACGGCGATATCTTGCCGACTTTGGTTAACCGGCCGTCTACAGGCTACGAACGCAAAGTTTCTTCTATATTAGAAGCAGTTAGCACAGCTCCATACGGTGTTGGTACTTATGCAACAGCTTCACCGAAACAAGCTGGAAGCATTCCGGTAGATTCGACACTTGGATTCAAAGTGGATAAAGTCTTGGATCAATATTACAATACCTTGCCGATTGACCAAGCGAAATTGAAATTGATTTCAGTTTCTGGCGGTATTGGCAAAATTGAAAATAACCAGTTTATCGCGGTTAAAGAAGGGGCAGGAACTGTCACTGCTAAATATGAAAATGCTTCAATTACTATTCCGGTCACAGTAATACCTAAAGTTTCTGACAAACCCATAGCGTTAAGTGCACTGGATTCAACTAGCGGCTTATCTGCAGAAGCAGCCCGTGGTACGGCATCGATTTCTACAGAGAAAACGATTGCTTCAAAAGAGGGAAGCGGGTCGGTTAAATTAGCATATGATTTTACTTCTTATAAAGACGGAGTTTCAGCAGCTTATCTGAAATGGAATAGCCCTTACCAAATACCAAATCAGCCGAAACGGATCGGTGCATGGGTATACGGAGATGGCATGAATCATTGGCTCCGCGGTTCTTTGACCGATGCAAATGGCAAAGAAGTTGTAATTGACTTTACTGCAGAAGACAAATTGGATTGGGTAGGCTGGAAATATGTTGAAGCAAACATCCCGACAACTGCTGCAGCGCCTTTCAGCTTAAACAGAATCTACGTTGCGGAAACGAAATCAACGAAAAAGACAAAAGGTTCTGTATGGATCGATGGTATTCAAGCACTTTATACGACAGCTAAAACTGTTCCGGAAAGTTTTGTTCCGGATCCATCTGTACGCATTGAAAAAGCGGATAAAAAATTCACGGTAACATTTTCACAGCCGATGAATGCAGAATTTATACACGGGAAGTATGTGTATGTTGAAGATCAATATGGCGTACGCCAAGCAGTGACTGTAAAAAAAGGGGCTACCCCGACTCAATTAATAGTAGAAGCACCTGCTAGCGGCTACAAGAGTGGACAAAATTATCAATTGGTCGTCACGCATTTTGTGCCAAACTCTTCTAATATCAAAATGGTGAAAGACCATATTACCGAATTTAAAATTCAATAAGAAAAAGCTCAGCGCTATGCTGAGCTTTTTCTTATGTTCTATTTTGGGACCCGAGCAGTCCATCGGGACAAATCAGGCTCTTGGATTTGAAGCATGTCTTTCGGGAAAATGAACGTCCATGGTTTTGAGGTATTAGCTTTCACTTCAAGTTTATCAAGCTCGAATGATCCGGACACAATCTGCTGTCCATTTGCGTCCAATACTTCCAGCGGCAATTTTTCTAGTTGGATATGTTGGGTATGTCCATTCCGTATAAATACAGACGCGGCTAAATTGCCTTCGGGAGTTAATTTTGACTGGAATCCGGTAATATTGACTTCTCTCGGATTTAAAGCAGGCAATTCTTTCACAATGGTGCTAAGCGCATTTTTTTGTTCTTCAGGCAATGCCTCTTCCCAAGCAGGATCGAGATCCAATGAGTGGGGAACTAAAGACTGGACATTAAAAGCTAAAGTCCAGTTCTCAGCCGGCACTTCAAGGGTTTTGATGTTCTCTTTATCGAAGTGGAATACCCACGGGCGATTTGATAATGCCGGAATGGCACCAAGTGTCGATAAATCGAATTCCTGTGCTGCAAGTACTTGGCTGTCTCCATCTAATAGAAGAAGTTCAGCTTTTCCTAAAGTCATCGGACGGTCTAAAGAAGAACGAAGGAATGCTTGGACATTCCAGTTTCCAGTTCTTTTATCCAGTTCAATATCGATGCCAGACAGCGACAATTGATCCTTTTTAAGCGGCTGTAAATCATTCGACAAGAATTTCAATACATATTCCTGTTCTTTGCTGATCTTCCAGTCAGGAGAAATGGAAAGCGAGGTATGAACATCGCCTTCGGTGTCTGTCTGAGAAGTACTGCCTTCTACGACCTCAGTTGAAGAAATCGTAGAATCAAGTCCAGTTTTTGTCGTCTTATTAAAAAATGAAAAAATACTCATTCTGCTGCCTCCTTATCTTCGTTTTCAAGCATGTGCAAAAAGCCCAGTAATTCTGATGCGATTGAATAACGGAGATTTTGGAAATTACCTGCAAAAAGTTCTAATCCTTCACGCTGATAAATCCGCATCGGGTCTTCTTGTTGGTAAGAACGCAAACTAATGCCTTCTTTTAAATGAGACATGCTTTCTAAGTGTTTAACCCACATTTGGTCGATATACGATTTCATCACAAATGGGATGGTGGCCATTACGCGTTCGTTGTCCGCATAAGCTTCGATCAATTCATTGACGGAATCTAAAGCCGGTTTCACAGCTGCATCCACTTTTTTGCGTTTATCCAATTTGTCTGAGAGGGATACTTCCGGACCGAGCAATTGCTGCAGCGAAAATTCCAAATCGCGCAGATGGGCAGCTGTATAATCTTGGTCTTCCGGCAGTGATTCTGAAATGATGAAGTCCGTAGCATTAGCAACCATATCTTTTAAAAGATGGGTATTTTCATTGCCATCTAAAACGCGGTTGCGCAAACCATATATAATTTTGCGCTGCTCATTAATTACGTCGTCCAATTTTAAATTGTATTCACGCATAGAGAAATGTGAGCCTTCTACAATGCGCTGGGTGCGATCTGTTAGTTCTTGTACATCTTTATTGGTAATTTCTCCAATTTTACTAGTTGTCATTTTCTTCGTGAATTTTTCTGTTTCTTCACTTGCAAAACGTTTGAACATATCGTCTTCCAGTGAAATGATAAATTCGGTTGAGCCTGGATCTCCTTGTCGGCCAGAGCGCCCGCGCAATTGATTGTCGATTCGGCGACTTTCGTGTTTTTCCGTACCGATGACATGAAGACCGCCAATTGAAGCTACGCCTTCACCAAGCACGATATCTGTTCCACGGCCAGCCATGTTCGTGGCAACGGTAATATGATTCAATTGTCCGGCTTGGGAAATCAAATGCACTTCTTGCTCTACACTTTTAGCATTTAGCAACTGGAATTCAAGGTTTTCGGCTTTCAAATAGTCAGCGACCATTTCGGATTGCAAAATGGAAGTGGTCCCAACCAAAACAGGCTGACCTGTTTTATGGCGTTCGCTTACTTGGCGAGCGACTTCTTTGTATTTCTGATCCGCGGTCTGGAAAACGCGATCAGGCAAATCAACTCGCGCCCGTGGATTGTTCGTAGGCACTTGAATGACTTCCATGCCGTAAACTTCCATGAATTCTTTTTCCTGCGTTTTCGCAGTGCCCGTCATGCCGGAAAGAATCGGATACATACGGAAGTAGTTTTGAATGGTGATTTGCGCTTGTGCTTTGTTTTCATCTGTAATTTCGACTTTTTCTTTTGCTTCGATCGCTTGGTGAAGGCCATCTGATAAAGTGCGTCCTTCCATCGTCCGTCCGGTGAACATATCAACAAGCATAATTTTATCATCTTTGACGATGTAATCGACATCTCGTTGGAACATCACATGCGCACGGACCGCCATGATTACATAATGGTATAGGGTTTGGTGTTCCAACTCGTACAGGTTATCGACGCCAAATGCTTTTTCCACTTTTTCAATGCCTGTATCAGTCAACGAAGTTGCTTTCGTTTCAGCGTCGAAATCGTAATCAACGCCTTCTTTAAAGCGGGCAGCCAAGAGCGCGCTTATTTGATGGAGTTCAGCGCTCGCTTTTGCTTTTCCGGCTACAATCAACGGAGTTTTTGCCTCATCAATCAATACGCTGTCAACTTCATCGATGATTGCGTAATGGTAGGGGCGCTGTACTTTGTCTTCGTTTGTGCCGGCCATATTATCACGCAAATAGTCAAATCCGAATTCTGTGCCGACTCCATAAGTGATATCGGCTTTATAGGCAGTTTGCTTTTCGTCTGTATCCATTAACGGAAGGTTCAAGCCGACAGTCAATCCAAGGAAGCGGTGAATTTGGCCGATTTGATCAAAATCACGCTGCGCCAGGTAATCGTTGACGGTGATTACATGGACGCCTTTTCCTTCAAGCGCCCGTGTATAGGAGGGCAGGGAAGCGACTAAAGTTTTCCCTTCGCCAGTAGGCATCTCAGCGATATTTCCTTCAGCGAGTACGAGTCCGCCAAGCAATTGCACATCAAAATGGCGCATATTCAAAACACGCTTCGACGCTTCCCGGACTACAGCAAATGCTTCGGGGATGATCTTTTCAATTTTCTTTCCATCAGCTAATTGTTCGCGGAAGGAAATGGTCATATTTTTTAACTCTTCATCGCTCATAGCTTGATAGTTTTCTTCCAAGCGATTTATTTCTTCAACAATCTTTTTGTATTTTTTAAGTTGTCTTAAGTTCGGTTTATTAGAACGCTTGAATAACGTTGCCATGCATAATAGTCTCCTTTATGTACATCCATTGCTACTTGATTATTTTATCAAACTTTACCAACAAACTCCACTTAACAAAAGTGAAACCTTTTGTGTTTTCAGGCGTCTTATAAACCGGAGAAGCAATTGCACATACATAAATACTTTATTTCCTGTAGAGACATGCTATAATGAAATTGGATTTGTATGTTGAATTAGAAGTTTTAAGGAGGAAGGACATGCTATACCTTACTTTGGTTTTGGCATTTATCGCTTCAATCGTACTAACTCCTATTGTAAAGCGAATTGCCTTTCGCGTAGGAGCAGTCGATCGACCTAACTATAGAAAAGTTCATGCGAGAATTATGCCGCGACTCGGCGGATTAGCAATATTCGGTTCGTTTGTCATCGGTTACTTTATTTTGCGGCCGGAAGAAACGGTCTCAAATGCAGTAGATGCATCATTTATCTCAATTTCAACAGCCATTTTAATCGGTGCAGTTTTAATAACTGTTACTGGCGTATTGGATGACATGTTTGAAATCACTGCAAAAGCGAAGCTCTTGGGCCAATTGGCTGCAGCTGCCATCGTTGTAGTAGGTGGGGGACTTGAAATATCTTTCATCAACTTGCCATTCGGTGGAGAGTTGGATTTTGGTTATTTCAGTATTCCGTTGACGATTCTTTGGATCGTGGGTATAACAAATGCGATCAATTTGATTGATGGCCTTGATGGATTAGCAGCAGGGGTTTCAACCATTGCGTTGATCACGCTGGCAATTATGGCCTTCATCATGGGTGACCCATTTGTTATGTCGTTGGCTGCGATTTTAGCTGCCAGTTCAATCGGCTTCCTTTTCTATAACTTCCATCCTGCGAAGATATTTATGGGAGATACCGGAGCCTTATTCCTTGGTTTCATGATTTCCGTATTAGCATTAATGGGCTTCAAAAACGTAACAGTAGTCGCTTTGATCATCCCGATTATCATGCTTGGCGTGCCAATCTCAGATACATTCTTTGCAATTGTGCGCCGTGTACGCGAGAAGCAATCGATTTCAGCAGCAGATAAATCACATTTGCATCATTGCTTATTGAATATCGGATTCTCACACAGACAGACAGTATTGATTATCTACGGCATAGCAGCATTATTCGGTTTAGCAGCTTTATTGTTCTCTCAAGCTACATTATGGGGAGGCATTCTGCTGCTCAGCGTGATGTTGATTGCCATTGAATTGTTTGTCGAAGTAGTTGGATTAGCTGGGAAGAATTACCGCCCGCTGATCAATTTAGTGAAATTCATCGGAAAATAAATAAAGGCGCGATAGCAACTTGCTATCGCGCCTTTATTTATTTTCTTCCAAAAGAAAAACCGCAGCTCGGCTGCGGTTAATAACCTTCTTCAACATTTGTACGTTCAGCTAGATTGGTGTCACTGTTGTCGGATAAACTCGATGTATCAGGTTTTAATCCTAAATGGCTTTGTAGAATATCTTGGACTTCAAGAAGTGATTCATCATCCAATTGCCAGTAATAGATACCGGTTGACATATCATCATATCCTTCTAAAGATAAAGTATCGATATCCGGTTTCCCGTTTTTCGCGTATTCAAAGAATGACTGCATATCTCTGAAAGTTAAGTTCGTGCGCATATTATCACCAATTGCATCAATAACAGATCCATATTTTGTAATGGAGGTTGCTGATAAAGCTTTGTCCATGATGCTTTCAATTAACATCTGCTGGCGTTTGCCGCGCTCGATGTCATTGTCGTAATGGCGGGTTCTCGCAAGAGCAAGAGCTTCGCTCCCGTTCAATTCTTGTAAACCTTCTTTAAGAACAATTGCACCGTGTATATCATTTTCATCTTTTTCTTCTAAATCATAAGGCACTTCTGCTTCGATTCCGCCTAATGAATCAACAACTTCGATAAATGCTTGGAAATCCATGCGAACGTAATAATCGACTGGAACTTCTAGTAATTCTTCTACGCTCTCAATTGTAGAGCTAGGCCCTTCAAGTGCATAGGCATGGGTGATTTTGTCTTCATGTCCAGCATCCGGAATATAAGTGTATGTGTCGCGCGGAATGCTGACGAGCTTAATCGATTTGTCTTCATTGTTTAAAGTAGCCAGAACTAAAGCATCCGAACGGATGTTGTGGTCGTCTTGATCTCGCGCTTCGCTGTCATCTACACCGATAAAAAGAATCGATATATTATCATGCAACGGTTCGACTTGTTCTTCCCTTAAATCAGACATTTCACGGTCTCCGGCGGTTTCAAAAGCTCTGTCCGCCGCATTTTCCGCTTTCTTGACGAGGTAAATACCGAATGCGGATCCACATATGAGCAAAGATAAGGCCAATGTCACGATTATTTTAATCGCTGTCCGTTTTTTGCTCGATTTCGACTTGCGATAACTTTTACGGTTCATGGTTATAACTCCTCTAAATTAGGAATGGGCTAACCGAGTATTCAATTCGGGTCGATCCAATCTTACTATGATAGTAGACGCATGACAATAGTCTAAGTTGCATGCGTTCTCTGATTCAACCTATTATACAGCGAGTTGAAGGATACGTAAATGAAAAAAGATTAAGACATCTTGAATTCAAGAAATTCTTTTTCCAGGCAGCTGATAATTGCCTGTCCATTCGTCATTTCGTTGACCCAATCGATAAATTTGCTTTCTTGTTCAACAGGTACGTAAACCAATAATTCGACTCCTTCAGTATAGAGAATTTCCTTTAAAGGAAATTCGGATTGCCGAATTTCATTTTCCATTTTCCCCAACCATGTATAGTCTACATGGACGTTCATTAAGCAATGCAGCCGGCGTTCAACGACTCCGGATGCAGCAATCGCTTCTGTTGTCGCTTTTCCATAAGCCCGGATCAATCCGCCTCCGCCAAGTTTTATGCCGCCAAAATAACGCGTGACAACAACAACCGTATCTTTCAACCCTTGCTTTTTTAAGACTTCAAGCATCGGAACGCCTGCAGTCCCGCTCGGTTCTCCGTCATCATTTGCCTTCTGAATTGAATCATGTTCACCAATCATGTATGCTGAACAATTATGATTGGCGCTTTTATGTTTTGCTTTAATAGAATCAATAAATTCCAGAGCTTCTTTTTCGGTTTCTGCTCTTTTTGCGTGTGCTATAAAACGTGACTTTTGTATGATAATTTCCGTTTCTTTTCCATTGCCGATAGTTTTGTAATTTTCTCGCATTTTAATGCCTCCTGGTGTAAAATGTAATCAGATAATTTGTAATGTGTTTTTAACATGGGCTTGCTTATAAAGTGATATACTTATTACAGCTGTGGCAGGCATAAAGGTGCAAGTATTTTTCTTCTATGTATAGTTTAGTATAGCTAAGGCGGTTTTAGAATGGCTAAAAAATTCGATGTGAAAGCATTAGACTCCATTTTTGACGAAGTCATGGAAAAAATGGAACGTTCCAAACAGGATATTTTCGTCATCAGTGAACAAAGTCGCCAAAGTTATGAAGATATGAAAAATGAACTTGAAGAAGTGCGAACGAATATTGCACGTGTGATAAAGACCGGAGACCTTTTGGAAGAAAAGACCCGAGCCGCACGCAGGAGGCTTGCCGAAGTTTCTCAATTCTTCAACTCATTCACAGAAAGCCAAGTCAGGCAAGCTTATGAACAGGCTAATGAACTTCAAGTCAAATTGTCAATCAATCGTTCTGAAGAAAAACAGTATCGCCAAAAACGCGATAGCTTGCAGCGGCGCCTGCAAACCCTGCTTCAGACAATTGAGCGAGCTGAATATCTGGTCAATCGTTTGAACGTTACGATGAATTATCTAACTTCAGATCATGAAAAAGTTGATGAAGCACAAGACAGTGTAAAGCTAAAGCAAGATTATAGCCTTCGGATCATTGAAGCGCAAGAAGAAGAACGAAAGCGCTTGTCACGGGAAATCCATGATGGACCAGCTCAGATGATGGCGAATGTGCTTTTGCGTTCAGATTTGATTGACAGGACGTTTCGTGAAAAAGGGCCGGAACTGGCATTCCAGGAAATTACCTCATTAAAAGAAATGGTAAGGGATGCCCTGACGGAGGTAAGGCGAATCATCTATGATCTTCGCCCGATGGCTTTAGATGATTTGGGATTAGTTCCTACATTGAAAAAGTATATTGACACTACTGAAGAGTATAACAAAGGAACACGTATGAATTTCCAGTCAACAGGAAAGGAAGTGCGGCTTCCAAGCAATTACGAAACGGCTATTTTCCGATTGGTTCAAGAAGCGATTACCAATGCAGTCCGTCACGGGAAAGCTTCAGAAATTGAAGTCAATGTAGAATGGCTGGAAAAGCAAGTGACCATCATCGTAAAAGATAATGGTTCCGGATTCGATAAAAGCATCGTGAAAAGCCAGTCATTTGGATTGATGGGCATGAAAGAGCGGATCGAATTGATAAATGGGGATTTTATCATCAATTCTTCACCAGGCAACGGTACAGTACTGATGTTTATTATTCCATTAACACTAGACAGTTAAGATACGGTATTCGAGGAGGACAACATAATGACAAAAATTATTATTATCGACGATCACCAACTCTTCCGTGAAGGCGTTAAGCGGATTCTTGATTTTGAAGATTCGTTTGAAGTGGTAGCAGAAGGTGGAGATGGAACAGAAGTCGTCAAATTGTATGAAGAATATAAACCCGATGTGGTCTTAATGGATATTAATATGCCACAAAAAAATGGGGTAGAGGCAACAGGCGAGTTGATTGAGAATTTCCCTGATGCAAAAGTCATTATGCTGTCAATTCACGATGATGAGTCTTACGTTACGCATGCATTAAAGACAGGTGCTCTTGGCTACATGCTGAAGGAAATGGATGCAGAGGCTATTATTCAAGCCATTAAAGTTGTGGCGAAAGGTGGATCTTATTTGCACCCGAAAGTAACGCGCAATTTAGTGATGGAATTCCGTCGCTTAAGCGAGCGTGAAAACAAAGGTTCGTTCCATCAAACAGAAATTCGCCGTCCGTATCATTTATTGACGAAGCGTGAAAGTGAAGTCCTGCAATTATTGACAGATGGACAAAGCAACCGTGTAATTGGCGAAACCCTATTTATTTCTGAGAAAACTGTGAAAAACCACGTTTCCAGCATTCTTCAGAAAATGCAAGTAAATGACCGTACTCAAGCCGTCGTTACAGCCATTAAAAATGGTTGGGTAGAAGTGCGCTAATTGAAAATGTGATAAACCCGCAGCATTGATGCGGGTTTTTCTTTTGATTTTTAGTCTTACATGGCCGTTTCCGCTTTTCAAAGTCCAGCTCTGCCGCCTACCCGCTCGAGGTCGCTTCAGCCTTATCTGCAATGGCAAAAGACCGCCATTTCCGAAAAGGCTTCCAGCGCTTGTCACGGCTGACAAGGCGGCTTCGCTTTTCTATGTCTAGACTCCAATAGCCAAGTTCTCAGGTCATAAGCCGCATCGCCTGTGCGGCAAAGACCGCCGCTTCGGCAATTCGTCTTATGTCCGTCGAACTTATACGGCTGTTTCCGCTTTTCTGTGTCCAGCTCCGCCGCCTAGCCGCTCGAGGTCGCTTCAGCCTTATCTGCAATGGCAAAGACCGCCATTTCCGAAAAGGCTTCCAGCGCTTGTCGCGGCTGACAAGGCGGCTCCGCTTTTCTAATTCGACACAGTTTCTTCATTGTATTCTATTCGTGCGTATGGCAAAATGAAGCGCAGGAGGAATGTATGATGAAAAAGATGATTTTGGCCGCAAGTGTGGCTTTATTGCTTGCTGCTTGTTCCGATTCTGATGAGCCTTCGGTGAACAGCAATACAGCAGACGATGGAAATGTATCGAACGAAAACAATGCTGTGGACCATGGCGTTGAAGATGTAGAAGGTAAAGAAAAGGAAGAAGTCGGATTTACCTTGAACGATAAAGGGGAAGCGGAAGCAGCCGAAGTTCCAGAAGCCGAAGCAGAAAAGATTTTAGCTGCTTATCAAGAATATATCGATGCTTTTAATGCGGAAGATGTTGAACGGTATATGGAAGTGATTGCCAAGGAACCGGATGGTTTTGATAGAGAAGAAGACCGCGCCGCGTTAACCGAAGCTTTTACGAATTTCGATACAACTTATAAGCCAAGCAATGAAACCATTGTGGAATATGAAGAGAACCGGGCAGAAGTTTATGCTCAAATCGACGTGACGATGGCGGAACCGGATTCGGATAAATCTGCAAAGCAATCAGGACGGCAAGTGGTAGTCTTTAAAAATGAAGATGGCGCTTGGAAAGTGACTAGCCTGCATTTTATCGGAAACCAATAATTAGCTTCCCGGAAATTTCGGGAAGTTTTTATTTTTTTTGGCCGAATTTTCCTGAACTTAACGTTAATCGCAAAAAATATTTAGTTTAACTTAATGGTTATTTTTAATGCATTATTTGGTAAACTGGCAATGGAGGCTGATTAGTATGAGAACAGCGATAGTAACAGACAGTACGGCATACATACCTGAAGAAATCCGTAGAGCTGAAAATATTCATATGGTCCCGCTTCAAGTGACTTTTGGAAACGAATCGTTGGCTGAAGAGGAAGAACTGCATGTGGACGAATTTTATAAAAAAGCGGTTGAAGAATTACCTAAAACTTCACAGCCGCCGCTTGGTGAATTTGTCACGAAGTATCAAGAACTTGCAAAAGAATACGATGAAATTGTTTCTATTCATTTATCGAGTGGGATCAGCGGAACTTTCCATGGAGCTCAACAGGCCAATGAACTGGTCAAAGATGTGGAAGTTTTTGCTTTTGATACAGAAATCTCCTGTGCGATGCAAGGCTTTTATGCATTAAAAGCGGCTGAGTTGTCTCGAGCAGGCGCGGACGGAGCAACGATCATTCGGGCATTGGAAGAAATGAAAAAGACGATGCGTGCTTATTTCATGGTAGAAGACCTTAATCATTTGCGAAGAGGCGGAAGGCTATCAAATGCGCAAGCCATTGTTGGCGGCCTGCTGCAAATTAAACCGTTACTGCATTTTCAGGACAAATTGATCGTGCCGTTTGAAAAAATCCGAACGCGGAAAAAAGCGATGAAGCGAATCGAAGATATGCTCGGTGAAGACGTGAAAGCGGGAGTCCCACTTAAAGCGGCTATTATCCATGCCAACCGTCCGGAAGATGCGCAGAAATGGTACGAAGAATTGCACGAGAAGTATCCAGAAGTGGAATTCGTGATTTCTTATTTCGGTCCTGTTATTGGAACACATTTAGGAGAAGGCTCAATGGGGCTTGGCTGGGTAAAAAAATAACCGGCTAAGTTCCATTTTTTAAAAAAAGGGAGGCAATTTATGAAAGAATTAGAAGACTTTTTAACCGGCAGAGTTTGGTTAAAAGAATTCACCCCATTTCCGCAAAGTGAAATCGATCAAGCTATTTTACAAGGTTTTGTAACACGTATTCCAGGCATCACCGATAAACAAGAATGCAGCAGATGCTTAGAAAAATCGGTGAATCTGACTTCTTTTTATTGTGAAAAATGCGAAGGCGACTGTTTATATTGCCGCCATTGCCTTAAAATGGGCCGCATCAGTTCTTGTACGGAGCTGATTACTTGGACGGCCCCATCTCCTAGACCCCTGAAAACCCACTCATTTCAATGGAGTGGACATCTAACTCCTTCACAAAATTTAGCTTCCCAGCAAGTGATTGAAAGTCTTCAAATTAATCGATCTCACCTTATCTATGCAGTATGCGGCGCTGGAAAAACAGAGGTGCTTTTTGCTCCTTTGTATGAAGCATTAAAGACAGGCAAACGGATTTGTATTGCAGCTCCAAGGACTGATGTCGTCTTGGAACTGTCTCCGCGTATTCGCGCAATCTTTACGGATACCGTCATCCATACACTTTACGGCGGTTCGCCGGCTGAAGCAGGATTTGCTGAAATTGTCATTGCCACTACCCATCAACTTTACCGTTTTCAAAATGCATTTGATCTGATGATCGTGGATGAAGCTGACGCCTTTCCCTATTCGATGGATCCGGCTTTAAAAAGAGCGGTTATGAAAGCGAAAAAACACGATGCGCCGGTGATCTACGTTTCTGCCACACCGTCTGTCCAGTTAATCAAAGGGACACCGGGCCGTTCAGAAATCTTTAGGCGGTATCATGGACAGCCTTTGCCGGTGCCCAGGTTCGATTCCCTTTGGAACTATAAAAAGCGGTTGAGAAAGAACAGCATTCCTAAAAAGCTGGAAACATGGATTCGTTTAAGGCTTTCCCGGCGAGAACCATTTCTGTTATTTCTTCCAACGATTGAATTGATTGAAGAAAGCATCCCTTTATTTAAACAGTTAGACGCTGCTATTGAAGCGGTACATTCCAAAGATCCCAATCGAAAAGAGAAGGTGATGGGCTTGCGGCAAGGAATCGTTCCTGGACTGGTAACATCTACGATATTGGAACGGGGCATTACGGTGCCGAATGTTCAAGTGGCAGTTATCGGAGCAGATGAGGAGATTTTCGATGCAGCGGCTTTGATCCAAATTTCAGGAAGAGCGGGAAGGGCATCGGACTTTCCAAATGGGGATGTTGTCTTTTTCCATAATGGAATTACTAGGCAAATGGATAGAGCCAAAAATACGATAATCGCTTATAATAGAAAGACCATTTCATGAATTGCCTCTTATGCAGCAGGAAGCTGCCCATGCAGGCATCCTGGAGAAGTTTGTTTATGAATGATTTGGACGAAGCAGTTTGCGCGAAATGCAAAGCAGAATTTGAAAGCATCACGGGTAACACTTGTTTGTACTGCGATGCCTCTGGGGAAGGGGTTTGTGCAGATTGTATGTATTGGGAACAGACTGAATATGCAGGACTAATAGCAAAAGGGCGATGTTTGTATCGATACAATGAAGGGATGCAATCTTATTTCCATCAATATAAATTTTTGCAAGATGTTATTCTATCCGAAGTTTTTGCAAAGGAAATGAATCATGCTTTAGCCAAAGTGGACGCGGTAATTATACCGATTCCGATGAATCCGAAAAAATTGAAAGAACGGACCTTTGCCCAAGTTGATTCGCTGCTGGAGTCAGCGAGGCTCCCGTTCCATCATTTTTTAATAAAGAACGAAGATGTCCAAGGCACAAAGTCGAAAATGGAAAGAATGGCTTCGTCTCCGTTATTTCATTGGAATGGAGAAACGGTGCCGAATAAGATTATTTTAGTCGATGATCTTTATACGACAGGGACGACGATGCGCCATGCGGCAAAAGTGTTAAAAGATGCAGGTGCGGATGAAATCGAATTGTTTTGCTTGATTCGCGGGTAATGGGATTCAAAAACATTTTGGAGGGATGCAAATGTTTTATAACAGGCAGGAACATTATCGGTATGCGTTTGGCCATCCGCAAGAATTGATCATCCATTTAAATGAACCGGGGGAAAGGCCTGAGCATTATGGACTTTTGCTTGATGTCTCTCCACGAGGCGGAAAATTCTTTTTGGAGAAGGAATTAGAAAAAATAAAAGAAGAAATCGATGTCGAGTTCACGTTAAACCACGAAAAAATTCATTTAAAAGCCCTTCTGTTATGGAAAGAAAGCACGACAGAAGGCTGGATGTATGGCATGGAATTCCACAAAGATCCGATTAAAGAAATGCTGATCAATAGCGAATTAAAAGCCTATTTGGAACTGGAATAGAAACTGCCGGGCGTTTAAACGAGCCCGGCAGTTTTTTTAATGTTCATAAATCATTTTTCTGGTCATCCCGCCGTCGATATTGAGGCATTCGCCGGTGATAAAAGAGTTTTCAGGATTTGATAGGAAAAGGCAGGCACGGGCAATATCATCAGGTTTGCCGACGCGGCCGCTCCAATGCTGCTCATGGTCAACTTTCCGGAGTTCTTCTTCCCCAGTGTGGATCCATCCGGGGGCAATTGAGTTTACGCGAATCCCTTTTTCACTTAAAGTAGCTGCCAACGAATGGGTCAGTGCAAAAATCCCTCCTTTTGAAGCAGAGTAAAGCTCGGTATTCGGTTCTGACATGAATGCGCGTGTTGAGGCCATATTGACAATTGATCGGATATCATCCGTCATATAGCGCGCAGCTTCGCGGCTGCAAATGAATACACTTTTTAAATTCGTGCTGAGCAGCTCATCCCAATCTTGTTCTTCAATCTCCCAAATCGAAGTGAATTTTGAAACACCTGCATTATTGATCAGGATATGAATAGCTCCGTAATCTTTATGGATATCTGAAAATACTCGGATTACTTCTTTGAAATTCCCGACATCGCATTTGCGGAAATCCATTCCCGGCAGCTCACTTTCTTGGATATCCAGTCCGATGACGCGGGCCTCTTTCGCTAGAAAATGTTCTGCAATACTCCGCCCGATGCCTTGGGAAGCGCCGGTCACTATTACTGTTTTATTTGTAAACATCGCCTTCATCTCCTTGTTATTTACTTTACCTGAATTTAACTTCCTTAAAACTTTTTAGTTTTAAGCAGGAAACTTAAGGGGATATATAGAAATGTAAAGGTAAGCACAAAAGAAGGAGGAGTTCATATGCTTCAATACAATATCAAGGGCGACAATGTCGAAGTAACTCCGGCAGTCCGCGAGTACATCGAAAAGAAAGTGGATAAAATCGAAAGATACTTTCCGGAAGGTACAAACGCGACAGCGATGATTAATTTAAAAGCGCTTAACCACAGCCAAACTAAAGTGGAAATTACAATCCCTATGAAAAATCTCGTATTGCGTGCAGAAGAACGGCACGATGAATTATATGCGGCAGTAGATTTAATCATTGGAAAGCTTGAACGTCAAATCCGAAAATACAAAACAAAAATCAATCGTAAATTCCGCGATCGTGAAGGAATGGGCATGGCATTCGCTTCAGCTGAACAAGTGACTCAAACTTCAAATGGCGCGGAAAATTCTTATACAGACGAAGACGATGAAGATTTGACAATCGTTCGTACAAAGCAATTTGAACTAAAACCGATGGATGAAGAGGAAGCTGTATTGCAGATGAATATGCTTGGGCATACTTTCTTCGTCTTTACAGATGCTGAATCCAATGAAACCAATATCGTTTACAAACGAAAAGACGGCACATATGGTTTGATCGAAACAAGTTCATAATAATAGTTAGAAAGCCTCTCATTATGAGAGGCTTTTCTTTCGTATTGGAGAAAAAAACTAATTTTCTGCTGTTTCTAGCATTTTAACAAGCCATACAGGAAGTTTGCACGCGATTGCCTGCAGTGTTAAAATAAGTAGTGAGAATTTTTGCCAAGGACTAAGAGCTATTGAATATTTTAGTTATTAAGGACTAATTCAATTTGCAATGAGAATATTAAAGCAAAGGCGATCTGGCTGGACTTGTCAAAGCCGGACACTACGCAGGGAGCGGTTATAGATGCTTGGAGTATTAAATAAAGTATTTGACCCGAACAAACGGGACCTAAAAAGATTAGAAAAAACTGCTGACCAGGTCGAAGCGCTGGCTTCGGAATATGCAGCTTTATCAGATGAAGCTTTAAAAGCAAGAACGGAATTATTTATTGAACGGTCTGCTAAAGGTGAATCATTGGACGATTTATTGCCGGAAGCATTTGCGACAATTCGGGAAGCTTCTAAACGAGTGTTGGGCATGTACCCATTCCGCGTTCAGATTATGGGGGCGGCAGCACTTCACGAAGGCAATATCTCCGAGATGAAAACAGGTGAAGGTAAAACTTTGACTTCAACCATGGCGGTTTACTTGAATGCCATTTCAAAAAAAGGCGTTCATGTAGTAACTGTCAATGAATATTTGGCGAGCCGCGATGCAGGTGAAATGGGTCAATTATTCGAGTGGTTGGGACTGACTGTCGGATTAAACTTAAACAGCTTGACGAAAGATGAAAAACGCCAAGCTTATCAAGCGGATATTACGTATAGCACCAACAATGAACTTGGTTTTGACTATCTGCGGGATAATATGGTGCTTTACAAAGAAGACATGGTTCAGCGCCCATTAAACTTTGCGGTTATCGATGAAGTTGACTCCATTTTAATCGATGAAGCGCGTACACCGTTGATTATTTCAGGACAGGCGGCAAAAGCGGCGCAATTGTATATGCAAGCAAATGCTTTCTCCCGGATACTGGTGAAAGATACCGATTATACGTATGATGAAACAACAAAAGGCGTCGTGTTGACTGAAGACGGCATTGAAAAAGTGGAAAAAGCTTTCAATGTCGATAACTTATTCGATATTCGCCATGTGCGCTTGAACCATGCGATCAACCAATCGTTGAAAGCGCAAGTGACGATGCATAAAGACGTAGATTATGTCGTTCAAGACGGTGAAGTTGTAATCGTCGATCAGTTTACAGGCCGTTTAATGAAAGGACGCCGCTATTCAGATGGACTGCACCAGGCAATCGAAGCCAAAGAAGGTTTGGAAGTTCAAAATGAATCTATGACCATGGCGACCATTACGTTCCAGAACTTTTTCCGTATGTACGATAAACTTTCCGGTATGACCGGTACGGCTAAAACGGAAGAAGAGGAATTCCGCAATATTTATAATATGAACGTTATTGCGATTCCAACAAATAAACCGATCATCCGGGATGATAGAGTCGATTTGATTTATGCAACGATTGCCGGTAAGTATAAGGCAGTAGCAGATGATATTGCAGAGCGCCATAAGAATGGCCAACCGGTACTAGTCGGTACGGTTGCAATTGAGACTTCCGAAATCATTTCTGATTACCTCTCGAAAAAAGGCATCAAGCATTCCGTGTTGAATGCGAAAAACCATGCGCACGAAGCGGAAATCATTTTAAATGCCGGACAAAAAGGCGCCGTTACCATTGCGACGAACATGGCCGGACGCGGAACCGATATTAAACTGGGTGAAGGGGTAATCGAAGCGGGCGGATTGGCAGTTCTCGGTACGGAACGACATGAATCCCGACGCATCGATAACCAGCTCCGAGGGCGTTCAGGCCGACAAGGAGATCCAGGTGTGACGCAATTCTATCTTTCATTAGAAGATGATTTGATGCGCCGTTTCGGTTCGGATGCAATGCGCAATATGATGGGCAAACTAGGAATGGATGATTCCCAGCCGCTGCAGTCTAAGATGGTCAACCGTTCGGTTGAGTCTGCGCAAAAACGAGTGGAAGGGAATAACTTTGATGCCCGTAAACGCTTGCTTCAATATGATGACGTTTTGCGCCAACAACGTGAGATTATCTACAAGGAACGTATGGAAGTCCTTGAGACCGAGAACATGCGTGCATTAGTAGAGCGTATGCTTGATGGCTCTATCGAACGTATGGTCCATGCGCATACCTCCGAAGAGAACCCTGAGAATTGGAACTACAAATCGCTAGTGGATGTGGCTTCAGCGAATTTATTGCCGGAAAACACCATTACTGTTGATGATTTAAAAGGGAAGACTCAAGAACAATTGATCGATTTTATCAAAGCGGAAGTTGCAAAACGCTATGATGAAAAAGAGGAAGAAATGACTTCTGAACGCATGCGTGAATTTGAGAAAGTTGTTTTGCTTCGTTCAATTGATACGAAATGGATTGATCATATCGATGCAATGGACCAATTGCGCCAAGGAATTCACTTGCGTGCTTATGGCCAAAATGATCCACTTCGTGAATACCAAAATGAAGGATTTGCGATGTTCGAGGAAATGGTCTTATCGATCGAAGAAGATGTTGCAAAATATGCCA
Organism: Planococcus alkaliphilus; assembly: GCF_057031095.1. Taxonomy (NCBI): domain Bacteria; kingdom Bacillati; phylum Bacillota; class Bacilli; order Caryophanales; family Caryophanaceae; genus Planococcus; species Planococcus alkaliphilus. Next base: position 2,562,587 of record NZ_CM168060.1, on the reverse strand, counting down.
TGAAAGCGGAAATCCGCAATAACCTTGAGCGCGAAGAAGTAGCGAAAGGCCAAGCGGTCAACCCGAAAGAAGACGGACCGGCACCGAAAAAGAAAAAAGCGCCAGTACGCAATGACATGGTTGTAGGGCGCAACGAACCTTGCCCATGCGGCAGCGGCAAAAAGTTTAAAAACTGCCATGGCGCAACAGCTTAAAAAAGACGCCGCTCTTTCAACAGTGAGCAGTTGAAATGATTAAAACATAAGCAAGCCACAGGACCGAAGAGCATCTGCTCTTCGGTGTTATTTTGAGGAGGAACATATAATGATGGAATTAGCAGACATCCGCAACGAACTTGATAAATCAGCCAGTAAATTGGCGGACTTTAGGGGGTCTCTTTGACTTAGAAAACAAAGAAGCCAGAATCCAGGAATTGGATGAAATGATGTTGGATCCGAATTTTTGGAATAACCAAGATTCGGCCCAAACGGTCATTTCGGAATTGAATGGATTAAAAGAAATCGTCAATACGTACCACCGTTTCATGGAAACCCAGGAAAACTTAGAAATGACGCTGGAACTGCTTCGTGAAGAAAATGACGAAGAATTGCACGAAGAAATCAGCGGTGAAATGCAGACCTTTAGGAAAGAATTAAGCGATTACGAATTAACGATGCTATTAAGCGAACCGTACGATAAGAATAACGCCATTTTAGAATTGCATCCAGGAGCAGGCGGGACTGAGTCGCAAGATTGGTGTTCGATGCTTTTGCGCATGTATACGCGCTGGGCTGAAAAACGTGGATTTAAAGTAGAAACTCTTGATTACCTTGCCGGAGATGAAGCTGGAGTGAAATCGGTGACTTTGGGCATCAAAGGGCATAATGCGTATGGCTATTTGAAAGCGGAAAAAGGCGTTCATCGTTTAGTCCGCATTTCCCCATTTGACTCTTCTGGCCGCCGCCATACTTCGTTTGTTTCATGTGAAGTCATGCCGGAATTCACAGGGGAAATCGAAATCGATATCCGTACAGAAGACTTGAAAATTGATACGTACCGGGCAAGCGGTGCAGGCGGGCAGCACATCAACACGACAGATTCTGCTGTCCGAATCACGCACTTGCCGACAGGGGCAGTGGTTACTTGCCAACAAGAACGGTCTCAAATCAAAAACCGGGAAAAAGCGATGCAGATGTTGAAAGCGAAACTCTACGCATTGAAAATCCAGGAGCAGGAAGCACAGCTTCTTGAAATCCGCGGAGAACAAAAAGAAATCGGCTGGGGCAGCCAGATTCGTTCTTATGTGTTCCATCCTTATTCGATGGTCAAAGACCACCGTACAAATTACGAAACCGGGAACCTGCAAGCTGTGATGGATGGAGATATCGACGGCTTCATCAACTCACTTCTGCGTTCTAAAATGCAGTAAGAAAAGCGGAGCCGCCTTTTATCACTGCGACTTAAAGAAAATCCAGCATAATTATAATGAAGCCTCCACCACGCAACATATGCGTAGTGGAGGTTTTTCTCTTTACCTTGATGAAGTTCACAATTGGCTGGAGCTTTGTTATACTCTGACAGGGTTGAACTCGAGATTAGGTAGGAATGAGGAAAGTTTAATGGGTAAAAAAAATCAACGAAATAGAAAAGAGCCGCATCCAATTCTTAGTGTAATTTTAGAATATGCCAGTGTCATTTTGGGATCGGCCATTGTAGCAATTTCTTTTAATGTATTCTTGCTGCCGAACGAAGTGGCGTCAGGGGGAGTCAGCGGGATCAGCACCATTTTAAAAGGTGTTTTCGATTGGAAGCCGGCCTTTGTGCAATGGGCATTTAATATTCCTCTTTTTATCGCCGGCGTCATTTTGCTCGGCAAGAATTTTGGTTTGAAAACAGCGGTGGGAACCATCTTCCTTCCATTCGTTGTCTTCATGACGGAATCATGGGAGCCTTGGACGATGAATCCATTACTCGGATCTTTGTTTGGCGGAATCATGGTAGGGCTAGGACTGGGGATTGTCTTTCGCGGACAAGCTTCTACAGGCGGAACTGATTTAGCCGCTCAAATTATTACAAAGTATACCGGTTTGACGCTCGGGACAAGTGTTGCGTTAATTGATGGACTGATCGTGCTTGCGGCTGCTTTGGTCTTCGATATTGAAAAAGGGTTATATGCGTTGATCGGATTATACGTAACAACGAAGACAATCGATTTAGTCCAAGTCGGATTTGGCAGATCGAAATTAGTTTACATCATTACGAATAAGCAGGCAGAAATCCGAGATGCTATTTACGAAGAAATCGATCGCGGCGTTACAAAGTTATCGGCTACTGGAGGATATACGGAAGCAGAAAAGCCGATGATCATGGTCGTTGTCCATCAGACGGAGTTTACGCGCCTAAAGAACTTGGTGAAAATTATTGATCCGACAGCTTTTGTTATCGTGTCAGATGCTGCAGAGGTTCTTGGAGAAGGTTTCAAACGGGCATAACTTTGGTATACTCTAGTAGGTAGATAAAATAGCGAGGAGGTACCCAGTATGAAAAAGCAATTAATGGCTTTATTATTTGGTTCAGCACTGGTTCTTGGTGCTTGCGGCGGAGGAGAAGAATCAAGTGAGCCAGCAGAAACGCCAGACAGCGGCAGCTCAGAAGAATCTTCAGTGGATCCCGAGCAAGTTGTACAACAAAATTGCATCTCTTGCCATGGTGAAAACTTGGAAGGCGCAGGCAATTTCCCAGCTTTGAATGACGTCGGTGCACGGTTATCAGAAGAAGAAATTCGTGGAGTTATCGATAACGGCCAAGGTGCTATGCCACCGGATATCATTGAAGGCGAAGAAGCAGATGCAGTTGCAAAATGGTTATCAGAGAAGAAATGAACCGGCTGAAAAGCCGGTTTTTTTCTATTTCACAAAAATGTCACAACTATCTCTCAATGTAAAAATGCAATAAAATTAAGTAAAATGATACTATTTTGATGTGTAATTCTTGAAAAAGGCATTACTATTAAACCATAAAATATTTCATATTGAATTTTAATTGATACATAAATGTAATAAAAAAAGAGGTTTAAGGTGTTATAATGAGTCTGCTAGAAATTTTCAGGTGAACTTAAGGTTTAGGGAAACTCTTAATATATATAGGTGGTTAGTAAATGATTCAAATGAGAAATGTCTACAAAAAGTATCCGAACGGCATTGTGGCACTTAACGGAATGAACGTTGAGATCGACCAAGGTGAATTCGTATATGTAGTAGGTCCGAGTGGAGCGGGGAAATCGACATTTATCAAGATGATGTACCGGGAAGAACGTCCAACCTCTGGCAAAATGTTCGTAGACGGCATTGATATTGCTACATTAAAGAACTCGAAAGTACCGTTGCTTCGCCGCCAGATCGGCGTCGTCTTCCAGGATTTTAAATTGCTTCCTAAATTGAACGTATACGAAAACGTCGCGTTTGCGCTAGAAGTAATAGAAGAAAAACCGGAAGAAATTCGCAAGCGCGTATTAAAGGTCTTGGATTTAGTAGGTTTAAAACATAAAGCACGAATGTTTCCGACAGAACTATCGGGTGGGGAGCAGCAGCGGGTTTCAATCGCTCGTTCAATCGTCAATAAACCGAAAGTGGTTATTGCAGATGAGCCTACTGGGAATTTAGATCCTGAAACTTCATGGGACATCATGAGATTATTTGAACAGATCAATAAAAGTGGTACAACAATCCTGATGGCGACCCATAACCGGGAGATTGTAAACTCAATGAGACACCGTGTAATCGCCATTGAAGGCGGATTGATCGTCAGAGACGTAGCCGGAGGTGATTACGGCTATGAAGGCTAGAACATTAGGACGCCATTTCCGAGAAAGCTTAAAAAGCCTTGGCCGTAATGGCTGGATGACCTTTGCATCAGTAAGTGCGGTAACCGTTACGTTATTGCTTGTCGGTGTGTTTATTTTAATCATGATGAACTTGAACAAAATAGCGGATGATGTAGAAAACGATGTGGAAATGAAAGTATTTATCGCATTAGAGACGGGGCAGGAAGATATTGATCGTCTGGAAAATGAGATCGGCGTTTTGCCCGGTGTTGAATCGGTGGAATTCTCTACTAAAGAAGAGGAATTGACAGATCTAATCCTGAACTTCGGAGATGATTTCAGCCTTTACGAACAAAACAATCCGCTGTTCGATGTTTTTTATGTGAAGTCAACAGATCCACAGCAGACTGAAAAAGTCGCAGGTGAAATTTCTAAGATTGAATTAATCGAAAAAGTGGAGTTTGGAGCAGGTAAGATTGAGAAATTATTCAATGTTTTGAATACCGGCCGCAATGTGGGTCTTGTATTAATTCTTGCATTGTTGTTCACAGCGATGTTCTTGATCTCCAATACAATCCGAATCACCATCGTCGCAAGACGCCATGAAATCGAAATTATGAAATTAGTGGGTGCGACCAACTGGTTTGTACGGATTCCATTCATTTTAGAAGGCATGTGGCTAGGGTTATTAGGATCTATTATTCCGATTGGCCTGGTAGCTGCGTTGTACTATAACGTTACTGTTTATGCAGAACCAAGATTGAAAAATGAAATATTCCAGCTATTGGAATTTTCTCCATTCATCTATCAAGTGAGCGCATTAATCTTATTGATGGGCATATTTATAGGAATCTGGGGAAGCTTTATGTCAATACGTAAATTCTTGCGTGTTTAAGACAGAGAGAAGAGAACGTAAATCCGAAAGGGGAACACGAACTTGAAGTCGAAGTCGAAATGGATGTTGACTGGGTTATCTTCTATACTTGCTGTATCGCTAATCATGCCTACAGCCAGTGCAGATAAACTAAGTGAATTAGAACAAAAACAGCAAGAAGCCCAACAAAAACAAAGTGAATTGAATTCAGGGATCAACAAAAAGTCTGAAGCAATCTCTGTAAATCAATCCGAATTAGAAAAAATCATGGCGCAGATTCAAGAATTGAATGGCAAAATTCAAGAAACTGAAGCGAAAATCGCAAGTGTTGAAGGCGAAATCAGTGTTACTAAAGATGAAATCGAAGAATTAAAAGCTTCTATTGAAGAACTTGAGCGCAAAATTGCAGAAAGAACCGAGTTGTTGCAAGAACGTGCACGTGCGATTCAATTAAGCGGAGGATCAGTAGATTACATAGATGTACTGCTAGGTGCTAACAGCTTTATCGATTTCATTGACCGTTTTTCTGCCGTGAATACTTTGATCGACGCTGACCGCAAAATCATGCGTGAACAAGCGGAAGACAAACAACTTTTAGCTGAACAGAAAGCGGAAGTCGAAACAAAACTGGCTCAACAAGAAGAGCGCCGAGCTGAACTGGTTTCTTTGAAATCATCTTTGGATGAACAAAAAGCGAAGCAAAAAGGTTTAGTTAAAAAGCTTGAAGCTGAACAAAAACGTTTAGCCAATGAAAAAGCGAAACTTGAAAAACAACGCGAAGAAACCATTGATGTCAGTGCAGATCTGGAAAAGCAAATCGCGGCTGAACAGGCAAGACTTGCTGAATTAGCGCGTAAAGCTGAAGAAGAACGCCAACGCAAATTAGCTGCTGAACGAGCAGCACAAGAAAAAGCGGCGGCTGAAGCTAGAGCAGCGGCGGCACGCAAAGCGGCTGCGAGTGCGAAGTCGGCTAATACTGCGGCTGCACCAGCAGCGCCGGCATATACACCACCGGCAGCACAGCCAGCAAAAAGTTCAGGGTTCATCAATCCAACTTCGGGCCGTTATACCTCTAAGTTTGGCTGGAGAGATATCGGTTCAGGCCCTGAGTTCCACCAAGGCGTAGACATTGCAAATAGTGTCGGAACGAATATTATGGCTTCTGCTAATGGGTTTGTTTCATATGCCGGTTCAATGGGCGGTTACGGGAATGTAATTATCATTACCCATTCTCTCAATGGACAAACTCATGCTACAGTTTATGCTCACTTGAGTTCAATTGGCGTATCAGTCGGACAATCTGTTTCCCAAGGGCAGAGCATCGGCGCAATGGGTAACACAGGCCGTTCATTTGGTTCGCATTTGCATTTCGAAATCCATGTAGGTCCATGGAATGGTGGACGCACGAATGCAGTCAACCCTGCAAATTACATCTCACTTTAATACCAAAGCCGGCATCGTCAACTGATGCCGGCTTTTTATTATGCCAAAATGATTTAAATTATGGAGACAGAAGTGGAACAGCGGGGTCAATTTATCGTATGATGAAAGATGAATGAGGTGACTTGTAAATGTCTAAAAAAATGATTGGATTACTGCTCATTGCTTGTATGATCGGAATTGCAGTTGCAGGGATCGTGAAATCGAATCTTGAAAATAAAGATGAATTTGATAATATGGCTCTAGGCAGCGATGTCGATTTTCTTCCGACGGAGGAAGGGTTGGCAAAAGGAGAGTTGTCTCCGGATTTTGAACTTATCACTTTAGAAGGCGAAAAAGTAAAACTTTCTGATTATCAAGGAAAAAAAGTGATCTTGAATTTTTGGGCGACTTGGTGTCCTCCGTGCAGAGCGGAAATGCCTCACATGCAAAACTATTTTGAAGAGCATGCAGCTGGCAATAATGTCGAAATTTTAGCAGTCAATTTGACGACTGAAGATCGAGGTATTGATAAAGTTCGAAATTTTGTGAAGGAATATGAACTGACATTTCCGATTCCGATGGATGAGAAAGGCGATATAGGAACACTTTATCAAGCGGTGACTATCCCTACTTCATACATGATTGATACAGAAGGAAGAGTCCAGAATAAAGTCGTAGGGCCGATGAATGAAACCATGATGAAAGAAATGATCGCCAATATGGATTAAAGGGGATGCTAAAATGCGCTCAATTGAAACCAAAGCCGTTCACACTTCGACAATGAAAGAACGTTCCATCCAACCAAAAGTGATGCCGTTGTATCAAACTTCCGCGTTCTCTTTTTCTTCATTAGAAGAGTTGGAAGGCTATTACGAAGGAAACGGGACGTATTTGTATTCCCGCACAGCAAATCCAAACACCGATGCTTTAGGAGAATCTGTTGCAGAAATGGAAGGCGCTCCAAAGGGAATAGCAGCTTCTTCTGGGATGTCTGCCATACTCGCAGGAATGCTTGCGGTGGTGAAAACGGGAGACCATATACTGGCTGCAGAAGATGTGTATGGAGGAACTTTTCATCTTTTGAGAGAAGAATTGGTGCGGATGGGAATCCAAGTACATTTTGCCGATTTTACAAAAATCGATGAAATGGAACAAGTACTAATTGATTTTCCCGAAGTTAAATTGATTTTTAGTGAGTCGATTACCAATCCATTCCTGCGTGTAGAAAATCTTCAGGCGTTGGAGCAATTAAAACAGCGCTATGGAGTGAAAGTGATGATCGACAATACTTTTGCAACGCCATATACGATCACCCCTTATGCCGAAGGGGCAAACCTTGTAGCTCATAGTGCGACGAAGTATATAGGCGGACATAGTGATGTCACGGCAGGTGTCCTTGTAGGAGATGCAGATTTAATCGATGAAGCGGAAAAACGAGTGGTTAATTTAGGATTGAACTTAAGCCCTTTTGAAGCTTGGCTGACTCTTCGCGGTCTCAAAACGCTCGCGGTGCGCATGAAAGCCCAAACTGAAAATGCGAAAGCCATTGCAGAATTCCTGCAAGGAAAGGCGAGAGTTTGGTATCCCGGAAAAGGCGCAATCGTCACGTTCGAGTTGCCGGAAGATGTGGATATCTCTAAATTCTTTTCTTCTTTAGGGTGGATTAAAATTGTCCCTACACTGGCTGGAGCGGAAACGACCGTTTCTTATCCATACGGTACCTCACACAGAGCTTTAACGGAGGAAGAAAAACAGAAAATCGGTATTACTCCGCAAGTCGTTCGCCTGTCCGCAGGAATTGAAGGGAAGGAAGATCTTTTAAAACAATTAGAACAAGCTTTCCGTTAACCGAAAAAATCTACAGAAACCTCGTGTTCTTTGGTACAATGGAAAGAAACGACAGTGCACGTGATAGGATGGTGTGAAGAAGTGATAATGGATGCGTTACTGGACATAGGAAGATTTTTTATCAACCCTGCTTTTTACATAGCACTGTTGACAGCAGTTCTGTTAGGATATTTCCGTGTCAAAAGAGAACGGAAGATGTTTCGGACACGCATCGTTTGGGGATGGACTGAATTTTCAGGGCTGTTAAAAGATGGTGCGGTCTTTATCTTAATTTATTCCTTGGTTTTTTGTGCACTTGGATTGGTCGTTCCGCTCGAATGGCTTGTAGCACTCAGCCTCATCAGCATCTTAATGATGGTTACAGGATTTTTCTACTTTGGTTCATTTGTTTATATAGCATTGGCGGCTGTTATTTTTGGCTGGCTGTTTAAACGAAATGGCTGGACCATCGATTTTGGGATTTTTGAATATGGAGGCTACTACCTCGATTGGGGCTGGCTGGTTCCTGTGGCATTGATCGCCGGCGCATTCGTTATAGCCGAAGGGATTCTTATCTCGAAAAAAGGCGCAAGTTCGGCTTCTCCTCGCCGTGAGAATACTTCGCGCGGATTGATGGCTGCTGTCTATGATGTTAAACGCTTATGGCTGATTCCGGTGCTAATTGTCGTTCCAGGCAGCCTACTGGATTCTTATGCACCTTACTGGCCGCAATTTACAATCGGACAAAGTTCTTTTTCTTTTATGTTAGTGCCTTTTATTTTCGCGTTCCAGAACCGCTCAAGAAGAACGATGCCGATTTACCTGTTCCCAAAAATCGGAGGGCTTACATGGAAATTAGGCATCGCCATCATCGTCCTGGCACTTGGTTCATTTTTGTGGGAACCAATGGCTTTCGTGGCATTGGTGGCAGGTGCAGCAGGACGCTTGGCAATTACGCTATTCTTTGAAATCAAAGAACGCCAAGGAAACCATGCAGTGACGCCTCAGTCGATGGGGGTCATGATAGTCGATGTGCTGCCGGATTCTCCAGCGGATAAAATGGGTCTGTTAAAAGGAGAAGTCATCCGAAAAGTAAATGGCTTGTCTGTTTCGAATGAAACCGAACTCTACGAAGCGATCCAAGTGAATGCGGCCCATTGCCGGTTGGAAGTTTTAGATCACAACCGGGAAGTCCGATTGCGCCAGCATGTCATTTTCCGTCATGATCACCACCGTTTAGGATTAATTGTGGTCAACTAAGGAGAATTCAAATGGACTCAATGATAACAAAATTTTTCTTATCGTTATTGGTGCCTGGTTTGCTCGTCGTGTTATTTACCCGCGTGACCTTCAATCACATAGTCGCATTGATCTTGACAGTGGCGCTTATTGCAGCTGCTGTCTACGCGGGTTACACCCATACCTGGCTCTTATTTGTCGTAAATGCCGCCTCCCTGACCATCGGGTTTTGGTATGCTTCAACGATGTACCAACGCAGAAAAAACGCCGAAACTCATGAAGATGAGTAACGGCGTTTTTTTATAGGCAAGAAAGGATTCGAATGGTCATTATAGGAACCAAACGCTGTAAACGGCGAGTACGGCGATTGAGCCTAACACCACCGTCATCACATTTGCCCCTGTAAAAGCGATTCCAAAAGCAGCAGTAGCTCCAATAATGCCGAACCATACATTTTCCTGTACAAAAAAGATGGCCGGGAAGATGAGTGCACCTAATACCGCATAAGGAATATTGCGCAATACATTTTGGATGGCCGGCGGCAATTCGCGCCCTTCCAAAAAAGTCAAAGGGATTGCGCGTGGAAGGTAAGTCACTACCGCCATACCGATAATCATCCACCAATACCAAGCGCCCATTATGTCCGCCTGCCTTTCGAAGAAATGATTTCAATAAAAATCGCTGATGCCAGCGTTGACACAAGAATCGCCCACCCGGTTGTCAGCCAACCGGTGAAGTAAAAGAAAGAATTAATCAAAGCGGCGATTAACGCTAAACTGACTACTTTCCGGTTGCCGCGCATGGAAGGGACCAATAGCCCGACAAACATGGCATATAAAGCGATGGACATGGCCGCTTGCAGGAAGTGGGGAAGATTGGCTCCAATCAAATGGCCAACGGCAGTAAAGACGACCCAGCTGCCATAAGCGATCACTATAACGCCTATCCCGAAAGAAGTCCGCAGCTTGCCGCCTTTTTGCGTCGCAAGCACCGAGAAAGATTCATCAGTCACCCCAAAAGCGTAAAGGGCTTTTACCCATTTTTTCTCCGGCTGCATCTTTTCGTTGAGCGAAGCCGTCATAAGAAAGTGGCGAATGTTGACGACGAACGTGTTCAAGACAATGAGAAGCGGAGAAACGCCCGCTGCAATTAGTGAAAGAGATATGTATTGGGCTGCACCTGCATAGACGAAAATACTCATCGCAGTAGCTTCAAGCAATGATAAGCCTGTTGTCTTGGCCAGCAATCCAAATGTCAAGGCAATCGGGAAGTAACCTACTGCAATGCTTGTTCCTGCTTTGATCCCGGAAACAAATCCACGATCATCCATTCAAATCGCTCCTTGCACAAAGTATTTCTCTTTTCCAAATGAAGAGAAAGAGTGTAAAGTAAATAATATACGAATATAAGCATAGCATAAAATTATTTGAAAATAGAAACGATTTTTGAAAATTAAGCAATTAAAAGGATTGAGTTCATGGCTGATTTTTTTACGATGGAAAATATTATTGAATTGACCCAATCTTATCGGGCTTTTGGTCCGTTGATCGGATTTTTGCTGCCTTTCTTTGAAGCATTTCTCCCGTTTCTTCCTTTGTTTGTTTTTGTGTTCGCGAATGCGACAGCTTACGGTTTATGGATTGGATTTTTAATTTCTTGGGGAGGGGCAGTAGCAGGATCTTATGTGGTGTTTCTGATTATCCGGAAATATGGCCGTGCACGCTTTATGAATTTCATGACAAAACATGAGCGTGTCCAGCGGCTGATTCATTGGGTTGAACGAAATGGCTTCGGCCCGCTTTTTTTATTACTTTGTTTTCCTTTCACACCATCTGCATTAGTAAATTTAGTGGCAGGACTTTCTAATATCAGCCGCCATTATTATTTGTTGACGCTGATGGCCGGGAAATTTGTGATGGTCTTTATGATTTCTTATGTAGGCTATGATATCCGTGCATTATTCACTCAACCGATACGGACAGCTGTCGTTATAGTAGTGATTATTTTACTCTACGTTATCGGAAAGGTGCTTGAGAAAAGATTGAACAAGCGAGTGGAAGCAGACTTCCGGCAAGCCAAGAAAGACCGTGAAAGCAGCAAAGTGGAATAGCAGTTGGGAATGGTAAATATGGCCAAGTTCTTATATAATTAGAACAAACGTTCTTATTGGAGGTTAAATAATGGCATTACGAATTGTTTACGGAAGAGCGGGTTCCGGAAAAACACGATTCATCCAAGAAGAAATAGCCGATGAATTAAAACGGCAAGCTGACGGCGATCCGATTTTCTTCATTGTACCGGATCAAATGTCATTTTCTACCGAGTATAGGCTTTCATCAGCATATGGCATGCAAGGCATGATCCGTGCACAAGCCGTGACTTTTAAACGCCTAGCTTGGCGAGTGCTCCAGGAAGTAGGCGGCATCAGCAGAAGAGAAGTGGATACATTCGGCTATCGCATGCTGATCCGCAGTTTATTGGAAGAACATAAAGAAGAGTTTCAATTATTCCGGAGAGCAGCCGGAAAAAGAGGCTTTACCGACCAAATTGAACAGCTAGTGAAAGAATTCTCAAGATACTGCGTAGATTGCGGTGAATTGACTGGAATCCGCAATACTTTGGCTGAAGCGGGGGCTCCGCGCACCTTGCTTGATAAAGCTTCTGATTTAGAATTGATCCTTTCGGAAATTGAAAGCCGGCTAGGTACGGTTTTTGTGGACTCTGAAGGGCATTTAGCTATGCTTTCAGAACGAATTAAGCATTCGGAAATGATTAAAACTTCTACCATCTATATCGATGGTTTTGTTAATTTCACAGCACGAGAATATGAAATACTGACTGAACTCATGAAATACGCTAAAAATATGACCATCGCACTTCCGATGGATGAGCATTCGAATCCGGAAGATGAACAGGATCTTTTTTTTCAGTCGGCGAATACTGCACGCCGGTTGAAGGAATTGGCAAAAGCCGAAGCGGTTGATATCGATATGCCCGTTTATATGATAGAACAGCGGCGCTATAATAACCGTGAATTGGCGCATTTGGAAAAACATTTTGATGATTTTCCTTTGCGGACAACCGTTTCTGAAGGGAACGTCGAATTGATCGAGGCTTCGAATCGGCGCGCAGAAATGCATGCCGTCGCACGTAAAATTCGTGATCAGGTTCGGAACGGGCTGCGCTACCAGGACATTGCCTTATTATACCGGCAGCCGGAAGTCTATGATGAATTGATCAATACGGTCTTCCCGCAATATGAGATCCCTTATTTTATCAGCCGGAAAAAGTCCATGCTGCATCACCCGCTCATCGAATTCAATCGTTCGATTCTAGAAGCAGTACTTTCGAATTTCTCCTATGAACCGGTATTCAGAGCAGTAAAGACCGATTTGTTCTTTCCGGAAGGCAGTGTCTCTAAGTGGCGGGAACGAAGCGACATTCTTGAAAACTTCGTCATTGCCAATGGCATTTATGGAGAGCGCTGGTTTGAAGAGAAGCGCTGGTTCTATAAAAAATATCGAGGGCTTGAATTCCATAGAGGCATTCAAACGGATGAGGAATTAGCTGCTCAAATGGAGCTGCATGCAGTCCGGGATTTGATAAGGGAACCGTTGCTTCAGTTGAAAGATGATCTGGAACAGTGCCGTACCGGCAGAGACATTGCTGAAACGCTATATGTCTTTATCGAGCAAATGCATGTTTATGAAAAACTGCAAGCCTTGAAAAACAGAGAAGAGACGGAACACCGCTTGCTGTCGGCGACTGAACATGAACAGGCATGGACTCAGTGGACCACTGTTTTAGACCAGTTTGTCTTAATGTTCGGCGATAAAGAAGTCGAATTAGGTGTTGCATTGAAAATTTTGGATGAAGGATTCGAAACATTGGAATTCTCGCGGATTCCTCCTTCATTGGATCAAGTGACCGTGGCCAAAATGGACTTGGCCCGTTTAATGGATATTAAATCGGTCTTTGTAATCGGCGCCAATGACGGCATCTTGCCTCAGCGCGTCGAACAAGAAGGGCTGCTTACCGATACGGAGAGAGAATGGTTTGCCCAAATCGGCTTTGAACTGGCTCCGACTTCGAAAATGCGGCTAATGGATGAAACGTATATGGCTTATCGGACATTCACATCTTCTTCCGATTATTTGACGGTATCCTATCCAATTGCCGACGAAGAAGGGAAGGCGCTCTTGCCTTCACTTTATATTCAGAAGCTCCGCGATAAGCTTTCTATCGAATTGACTCCGGCCGTCATCGATCCGGAAGAATTGAAAGAAGTATCCCATCTCTCTTATATTTCTCACCCACGGGCGACGTTGTCTTATTTGACTTCCCAACTGCGGAACGGCGAAATATCGCCTGAATGGCGGGCCGTCCTCCATTATTATCAACAGGATCCTCTATGGGCATCGGTCATTGAACGGATTTTGGAACCTTTGAAGCCGAATATTGCGGAACAATTAAGGGAAGATATCGCTGAACCTCTATATGGCACACCAATTGCATCGAGTGTTTCAAGAGTGGAGACTTATTATGGCTGTGCCTTTGCGCATTATGTTACGTATGGCCTCCGTTTAGAAGAACGCAGCCAGTATAAATTAGCGGCGCCGGCAATGGGTGATCTTTTCCATGCAGCGATCAAATGGATTTCAGATGAAGTAAACCGCTTGAATGTCTCGTGGTCTTCACTGACAGAAAAACAATGCCGGGAAATGGCTAAAAATGCACTAGATCAACTTTCACCTTATTTTGTCAATCATATATTAATCAGTTCCCATAGATATCGCTACATTCAGCACAAATTGGAAGGGATTATCCGCCAAACGGCATTTATGTTGAGCCGCCATGCAAAAGTCACAGGCTTTTCACCGGTAGCGCTTGAAGTCGGCTTTGGCCCGAAAGAGCAAATTCCTCCACTCGCTATCGACTTGAAACGCGGACGGAAAATGAATGTCCGTGGACGCATTGACCGGATTGACTCAACAGATATTAACGGTAAACCTTATATCCGCGTTGTCGATTACAAATCTTCTAAGCAAGGATTGGATTTAGGGGACGTTTACCACGGATTGTCGCTTCAAACGTTCACTTACTTAGATGTAGCTTTGACCCATTCAGAGCGCTGGCTCGGAGCGGAAGCTGAACCGGCGGGCGTGCTTTATTTCCATATGCACAACCCGATGTTGAAGTTGACGAAATTGATGACTAAGGAAGAGTTGGAAGAAGAATTGGCGCGGTCCTTTAAAATGAACGGGTTGGTAGTGGAGGATCCGGAAGTGATCCATGCGATGGACAATGAAATAGATGGGTTCTCCAATATTATTCCGGTGCGCATGAATACGAAAGGCGTCATTTCAAAATCCCAATCAAAAACTGTTTTGAAAGAGGACATGAATTTAATCCGGAAGTTTGTCCGCAATAAGCACCAGGCAGCGGGTAATGGAATCCTTGATGGAGATACACAAATTACCCCTTATAAAGTAAAAGAAGATACCCCTTGCCAATTTTGTTCCTATCGGTCGATTTGCCAATTCGATCCGACCGATCCGGAACAGAATTTCCGAAAATTACCGGCTTTATCACCTGATAAGGCTGTTGAATTGATTCGAAAGGAGACGATTGCAGATGATACCGATCAAACCGAGTGATGCGACTTGGACAGATGAACAATGGCAGGCCATCTGGGCAAAAGGGCAGGATATGCTGGTTTCAGCAGCGGCTGGATCCGGTAAAACAGCTGTCTTGATCAATCGGATGATTGAGCGGGTCTTATCAGAAGAAAATCCGGTCTCCGTTGATGAATTGCTGGTCGTGACTTTTACAAACGCGTCAGCTGCAGAAATGCGCCACCGGATGTCGGCAGCTTTGGAAAAAGCGGTTGCTGAAAATCCGGAATCGAAGCATTTGCGGAAACAATTGCGGTTGATCAATAAAGCACAGATCTCCACATTGCATTCATTTTGCCTTCAAGTGGTGAAGCAATATGCGTACCTATTGGAAATCGATCCCGGATTCCGTATTGCCAATGAGACCGAAGCGGCTTTGCTGCGCGATGATGTATTGGAAGCGGTGCTTGAACGGGCTTATGAAGGCGACCAGGAAGATGCGGTTTACCGGTTGGCTGACAGCTTCACTTCTGACAGAAGCGACCAGGCGATGGAAGTGCTGCTCAGCAAATTGTACGATTACTCGCGTGTGCATCCGTCACCGGAGCAATGGCTTGATAAAGTCCCTGAATTATACGATGTGCCAAGTGGATCCACTATTGATGATCTGCCATTTATCGATGATTTGAAAATGACTATCCATCATGCTTTAGAAGAGGCGCTACAGTTGATCCACGAAGGAAAGCAGCTGACGCTTGAACCGGATGGCCCTCATTTACTTGCAGAGACATTTGATATGGACGGGGAGCTTGTCAGTCAAGCGATTTTCGCGTTGGAGGAATCATGGGAGAGCCTCTACCATTTCAGCAAGAAATTCATTTGGGGAAAAGCTGCTTCTATTCGCAAAGATAGCTGCGACCCAGTCCTTGCTGAGGAAGCGAAAAAGCGCCGGAATGACGTAAAGAAAATCGTCAATGGCGTTTTTGATTCCTATTTCACGCGCACGCCGAGCCGTTTGCTCGATGAAATGCGGGAAATGGCGCCTTTGATGTGGACTTTAGTCGATTTGACGAAACAATTCGCAGCGCAGTATAAGGCGTTGAAAATCGAACGTGCCATCGTTGATTTTTCCGATTTGGAGCATTATGCGCTTCAAATCCTTCTGGAAGACGGCAAACCTTCTGCTATTGCAGAAGATTACCGCAAGCGGTTTGCAGAAGTTTTGGTGGATGAATATCAAGATACCAATATGCTGCAGGAAACCATTCTTTCATTGGTCAAATCAGGAAGTGAAAAAGATGGCAACTTGTTCATGGTAGGAGATGTAAAACAGTCCATCTACCGTTTCCGGCTGGCTGAACCGATGCTGTTTCTTGGCAAGTACAACCGTTTTGCGAAAGAAGGCGGCGAGAATGGCATGCGAATCGATTTGAATGCCAATTTCCGCAGCCGCAAGGAAGTGCTTGATGGTACAAACTACATCTTTTCTCAAATCATGGGTGAACGCGTGGGCGAAATCAATTATGACGAAGCAGCTGCGCTAAAACATCAGGCACCTTATCCCGAACAGGAAGTCCCTGTAGAACTGACGCTGATCCACGAGCCGGAAACGGAAGAAGAGCCGGAAGACGAGCTGTTGAAATCACAATGGGAAGCCCGTTATATTGCGGGCAAAATCCGGGAGTTGATGGAAAAGGAAACTCAGGTTTACGATCCGTGGAAAAAGACGCAGCGGACATTGGAATACAGTGATATTGTAGTGCTCATGCGTTCGATGACTTGGTCTGGAGATTTTGTGGACGAATTCAAGATGGCAGGCATCCCTTTATATGCGGAACTGTCCGGCGGCTATTTTGACGCGTTGGAAGTGATGATCATGCTGAATACGCTGAGGGTCATCGATAATCCGTATCAAGATGTACCTGTCGTTTCAGTTCTGCGTTCGCCGTTTATCGGCCTTAAGGAAAATGAACTCGCTGCCATCCGTCTAGCGGCTCCGCAAGCATCTTTCTATGAAGCGTTGAAAATTTTTATCCGCGGAGGATCCGGCATTCATCCAGCAACTGCAGAAAAATTAAGAAGGTTCATGTACCAATTGGAAGATTGGCGCAATCTGGCCCGGCGCGGGTCGCTCGCCGAATTGATTTGGCAAGTGTATCTCGATACAAACTATTATGAAATGGTCGGCGCCATGACGAACGGCAAGCAGCGGCAAGCGAATTTGCGGGCGCTGCATGACCGGGCGCTTGAATATGAAAAAACATCGTTCCGTGGCTTATTCCGCTTCCTGCGTTTTATCGACCGGATGCGGGAAAGAGGCGACGATCTTGGAACTGCAAAGTCATTAAGTGAAAAAGAGAACGTCGTACGCCTTATGACCGTCCACAAGTCGAAAGGGCTGGAGTTTCCCGTAGTGTTTTTTGCAGGGACCGGCCGCCAATTTAATGAAATGGATTTCCATAAATCCTATTTATTTGACCAGGACTATGGGTTGGCGGTTAAAGCCGTAAACCCGGATACGCGCATTGAATATACGTCGCTGCCGTTTCTGGCTGTAAAGGAAATGAAGCAGCTTCAGATGAAAGCGGAAGAAATGCGCGTATTGTATGTAGCCATGACGCGGGCAAAAGAACGCCTTTACTTAACCGCTTCTGTTAAAGATATCGGGAAGACGATCGAAAAATGGAAAGTATCATCTTCTGATTTAAAATTGCCTGACTTTATGCGTTCCCGGGCAAAGGGTTATCTCGATTGGATCGGACCGGCACTTTCCCGGCACCCGGATATCACAGAAGAGATGGGCAGTTCAGGAAGTATGCTGCCCCATCATTCGCGTTTTCAGCTAAACATAATCGAGTCACAAACGCTCGTGCCTGCCATATTGGATTTGGACGAACTCCTGCAGATCACCGCTGATGAGAAAGACTATACGGAAGAGATCAAATCCCGTTTTGATTATCGTTATCCTTATATGCATGCTGTGGAAAAACGTTCAAAACAATCGGTTTCCGAAATGAAGCGGCTGCAGATGCTTCAACGATCCGATGAACCGGAATCGTTCATCCAGTCAAATGCCCCTGCTCAAAAAACAATTATGCACCGGCCGGATTTCATGCAAGATAAACGGCTATCCGCTGCAGATATTGGAACAGCAGTACATGCGGTTATGCAGCATATCTCATTTGAAGAGAAGATGGGGTCTGCTGAAATCAAATCGTTTATTGACACTTTGGTAGGCAGAGAAATTTTATCTCCTGACGAGGCAAAAGCGATCAGGGTCAAAGATGTTGAAGCATTTTATGAAAGTGAGATCGCCGAACGCCTTTCGAACGCTTTGAATATCAAAAGAGAAGTTCCTTTCACATATGCCAAAAAAGACGAAGAAGGCGATTCCCAAATTGTCCAAGGGATTATCGATTGCTTGTTTGAAGAAGAGGATGGATGGGTTTTGCTCGATTACAAAACAGATCGGGTAAGCCAAATTTCAGTTGTACCGAAAGAAATGTCGGCACGTTATGAGATTCAATTATCTGTCTATCAAGAAGCAGTTGAAGCGATATTGAAGATTCCAATCAAAGAACGCCTGCTGTACTTGTTTTCATCAGGCGAAGAAGTGAAAATTTAGGAGGATTTAGGTGAAAGTACAACCTGTTGCATCAACTGAACGAATTGCAGCGCTGGATTTAATGCGTGGGTTTTCTCTTTTGGGGATCCTGCTGATTAATATGCTGGCGTTCCATTCGCCATTTTCATATATCGATCCTTACAGCTGGTTCGATGGGGCTTGGGATGATGAAGTTTTCGTTTTTTTGGATATCTTCGTCCAAGCTAGTTTTTATCCGTTATTTTCTATCCTTTTCGGGTATGGTTTAACTATGCAGTTTATGAAAGCCGAGGAGCGGCGCCAGCCATTCGCGCCTTTTGCGGCAAAACGACTGGCGATTTTGCTGATGATCGGCATCATTCACGCATTTTTAATCTGGTATGGTGATATTTTAATCACTTACGCCATTACTGGGTTTTTATTGATAGGCATGATGCGGATTCCTGCATCATGGTTATTTGGCCTAGGAGCTGTGATTTATGCAATTCCCCAATTTTTCTTTTTAGGCCTTATGTTTGCAGCTGTTGCGATCGATCCGAACTTCTATACAGGCATGCAGGAAGTCCAAAATTCTTTGGCCGCCTATCCGACCGGAACTTTCGCAGAAATTTTCAGCCAACGATTTGATGATTGGCTGTACAGCAATAATCCTGCTTTTTATCTGGAATTGATTGTCCGCATTCTGCCATTCTTTATGGTGGGTGCAGCGGCAGCCAAATGGCGATTGATCGAACGGGCTAAAAGTTTAACGAAGTTTTGGTGGACTCTTGGAATCAGCACGCTCGTGGTCGGCTTGTTGTTGAAAGCCACGCCATATTTCATTGAAAATAATTATGCCTATAGTTATTTACAGGACTCGTTTGGCGGACCGATCGTAGCTGTCGGATACGCTTCCATGATTGTATTACTTGCGCAAAATGCAAGTGCTAGAAAACTGCTCAATCCGTTAGCCAAGGTGGGGCGGATGTCGATGACGACTTATTTAATGCAGTCGGTCATTGCCACGTTGATTTTCTACTCATACGGTTTAGGCTTGTATGGCCAAGTGGATTTATTGACCGGGACATGGATTGCGCTCGGAATTTTTGCCATTCAACTTATTTTTGCAGAAGTCTGGTTTTCCAAGTTTAAGCAAGGCCCCATTGAATTTTTATGGCGTAAAGCAAGCTATGGAAGAAATTTCGAAAAAAGCAACAATTCAAAAGAATGAATGTGTATAATGAATGGAATCAAAGAAAAGGAGTGTTTGACGAATGAAGCTGTTATCTTTTCGATATCAAGAAGAAGAACGTTTTGGACCAAAAGTGAAAAAAGAGGAAGCTGTGTGGGATGTGTTAGCGATTCAACAGGAACTGGAAGTTTTGCCTTCGTTTCCTGCTACACTGATTGAAGGAATTCCCCAAGGGATGGAATTCGTAGAACAAATGCGCAAATTAAGCGAAGCAGCTAAAGCATCTGAAAACCCAGATCAATTTAAACTCTCTTTTTCGGATATCGAATGGTTAGCTCCAATATCAAAAACACCGAAAAATGTCATTTGCGTCGGGAAAAATTATGCAGAGCATATTAAAGAAATGGGCGGCGATGGCCCAGTCGATTTAGTGGTCTTTACAAAAGCGCCGCATACCATTGTTGCGGATGAGCAGACCGTTTCTGTCCATTCGGATTTGACGGATGCTTACGATTACGAAGGTGAATTAGCGGTTGTCATCGGCAAATCAGGAAAATCCATTCCGAAGCAAATGGCATACGACTATGTCTTCGGCTATACGATAGCAAATGATTTGACTGCACGTGACTTGCAGGAAAAGCATCAACAATTCTTCTTAGGCAAAAGCTTGGAAGGGTCTTGCCCAATGGGTCCTTACCTTGTCACAAAAGATGAAATTCCGCAATCGCAGAATTTGTCGATTGTCACAAAAGTGAACGATGAAGTTCGCCAAAATGGCAATACAGGGGATATGATCCGCCGTGTGGATGATCTCGTTTCCGAGATTTCCAAATACGTGCCGCTTGAAGCAGGAGATGTGATTTTAACAGGTACGCCTTCGGGTGTAGGTAAAGGATACAATCCTCCAAAGTTTCTTAAAGCAGGAGATACCATTAAAGTCTCAATCGAGTCGATTGGTACGCTCGTCACACATTTGTCATAACAGAAGGCATGTCTTTTAGTACCTTAACTATGCTAAACTGTTAAGGACACTATTAAATGAGGTGAGCTTTTGGACTTTTTAACTGACACTACCCATCTACACATTACGACATGGGTTATTGGAATCGTTCTGTTTCTAGTAGCTGCATTCATGAACCGCGACAGCAAGGGCCGCAAAATTGTCCACATGATCTTGCGCTTGTTCTACATCCTGATCGTCATTTCAGGATTGGCTTTGTTCATTGCACATTCTTCTTTCGATGCAATGCAATACGGTTTGAAATTTTTGTTCGGTTTATTGACGATCGGCATGATGGAAATGGTATTGGTTCGTTCGAAAAAACAAAAACCGGTCACATTATTCTGGGTTTTGTTTGCGGTCTTCCTTTTCGTAACCATGTTCTTCGGATTTAAACTTCCAATTGGAATCGATTTCCTTTAATTAGTTTAATGAATGCAAATTTGAACTGCACTTCCATTGTTTGTATATAGCAATGGAAGTGCAGTTTTTCTATGGGTAAAATCAAGAAGTGAATAGATTTCCATTCACAGTTTAGACGAAAGTGGGAAGGCGTCTCAGCGTTTTCGCGATTTATCCATAGCGGCAAGGCCGAGGGTTTGATAAAATTAATCGGGTGGACAGGAATAGAGTAGCCTCATTAAGGGAGGATTTAGATTGAAAGCAAAATGGTTAACAGGCATCTTGAGCGGGGTATTGGCATTTGGATTGATCCAACCCGCAGCTTTTGCAGAAGAAGAACAGACGATTGAAGATGAAATTATATATGACGTGTTGATTGACCGCTTTTTCAATAAGCAAATCGAAAACGATTTTGAAGTGGATGCGCAAAATCCAGCAGCCTTCAATGGCGGTGATTTTGGCGGCGTAATCGAACAGCTGCAGCATGTGAAAGACATGGGCTTTACGCTTTTATCAATCGGCTCAGTTTTTGCAACAGATACTTATGATGGCAAAAAAGTACTGGATTACTGGCAATTGGAGCGGCATTTTGGAACGGAAGAAGAGTTGAAGGAAGTCGTTGAAAAGACGCATGAATTCGATTTGAAATTGATGGTGGATGTGCCGACTCAGCAAGTCAGCAGCAACCATATTTGGGCAGCTGAAAATCCTCAGTGGTTTTCTGAAAATGAAGACGGAACACTGGCTTTGGATACATCAAATCCGGAAGTGCAAAATGAATTGATCGCCGCTATGAGCGAATTTATCGATACATATCAAGTGGATGGATTGCGTTTATCTGATGCAGATCAATTGGACCCTCAGTTTATTGAGAAGTTTTCAGAAGCGATGAAGGAAATCCGTGATGTATATTTGATTAATGACGTAGAAATGGAAGAAACTCCAGGATTCGATGCCATGGTGCTGCCAGGAGCTGAAGAAACATTGCGCACTAGCTATAAAAACTTTGGAGCAGACAGCACAGGGTTAGGGGAATTGGTTGAATCGAGTGATGGCCAGCTCATCCAGATTGATTCGTTGCTGGGTTCGCGTTTTGTATCGGATGTAGTGGCTGAAAGAGGTTTTCCGCCGACTCGGATGCGGGTTATCTTTTCTCAATTATTAACTATGCCGGGAATTCCGGTCGTCCAATACGGATCGGAAACAGCCATGAATGGCGTAACGCCTCAAGAATCGCATCAGATTTTGGATTTGTCAGTAGATGAAGAATTGATCGAGCATATTTCCGATTTGAACTCACTGCGTAATTCTTCAGAAGCACTTCGCACAGGGGATACGGAAATCATTTTAGAAGAACCGAATTGGCTCGTCTACAAACGGTCTAACGATGAAGAAACATGGATTGTAGCGATCAATAACTCTGCGGAAACAAAAGCTATCAATCTCCCTGCAGATGTAATCGGCAGTGATAAAGAACTTCGGGGATTATTCGAAAGCGATATTATCCGCCAGGAAGCTAACGGAGATTACCGGATCACGCTAGACCGTGAAATCGGGGAAACGTTCCATGTAATTGACGAAACTGGATTCAATAAAGCGTATATTGCAGCTTTAGCTGTGCTTTATCTCGTGTTCATGGCATTCTTATGGGTTGTCTGGAGAAAAGGCAAACAACGGAAAGCGGACAGAAACGCAACTAAATAAAGGACATGAAAAAGAAACCAACGCCGATTGAGGCGTTGGTTCCTTTTTATTTTCTTATGGCTTTGTAGCCTACCATATTAATCGGGTCTTTCGGCGACGAGTAGGGCGGGGCATAGCATAGTTCGAGTGCTTGCAGATCTTCAATCGTAAGACCTGCGAACATCGCTGTTGCTAGGACATCAATCCGTTTATCGACGCCTTTGCTGCCGATGCACTGGGCGCCTAATATCTTTCTTGTTTCTGGACTGTAATGAACTTTCAAGGTGATTTCGCTATGGTCCGGATAATAGCCGGCGTTTGAATTGCCTTTATGGAGCACAGTTTCATAAAGTACACCTTTTTCGAATAGGGAACGTTCATTTAAGCCGGTCATCGCAACGTCTAGCGTGAAGACTTTAACAACCGATGTGCCAAGCAAGCCGGTCTTTGAAATGGGATTTCCTGTTAGATGTTTGGCAGCTATGAAGGCTTGACGGTGTGCGGGTGATGCAAGCGGTACCCGTTTTGCGCCGCCAGTCACGAAATCGGTGTTTTCTGAAGCATCTCCCAGCGCATAGATGGATGAGTCAGCAGTCTGCATGAATTCATTTGTGATGATTCCGCCAGTTTCTCCAATCGGGAGGCCGGCTTTTTCAGCCAGTTCTGTATTCGGTTTTATCCCGACGCTCATGATAATAAAATCAGCCTGCAGTTTATGTCCTGTGGATAAATGAAGTTCCTTCTTATCTGTTTTGGTGATTACACTGTCTGTATATACAACCACGCCGTTGTTTTTCAACTCTGTTAACACTCGGTCAGAGAATTCAGGATCCAATATCGACATCACATGTGAGGATTTATGTATCATTTGGACTTTCAGTCCAAGGTTCTTTAAATTCTCCGCCATTTCAATCCCGATAAACCCGGCTCCTGAAACTACACAACTTGAAGGCTGCGCTTGTTCAATATAAGAAATGATCCCTTCCATATCGCCGAAGCTTCTAAGAACAAAATGATCCGTAGAGCCAAGGCCATCTATGGCAGGGACAATAGCGGAACCGCCGGGGGAGAGGACGAGAAAATCGTAAGCCTCTTGAAAAGTTTCTCCGGTTTTAAGGTTTTTCACCAAAACGAATTTTTCCGTCCGGTTAATTTCCATCACTTCATGCTCTAAATGCACGTCGATATTTCGTTTTTCTTTAAACTGCTGCGGGTCAGCCATCAGCAAGGATTGAGTCTCCTCAATAATGCCGCCGATTACATAAGGAGTTCCGCAAGCGGCATAAGACATCGTTGAATCGCGGTCGAATACCGTGATTTTAGCATCCTGATCGTAAAAACGGATTTGGCCGGCAACCGTAGCTCCACCGCCGACGGCTCCGACAATCACAATTTTCTTCATGGCTGCCATCATTAAGCTTTCCATTCGTTAAAGAAGAAGACACCGAGAGTGCCAGGGCCGGTATGGGCGCCAATTACAGAGCCAATCATATCAATTTCAATCGCTTTTGGATGAAAGCGTTCTTCAAGTTCGTTCTTTAATAACAATGCAAATTCTAAATCATCGCCGTGGCAAATCGCAATGGTCTGTTCACTCAACCCGTTGCCGCGCTCTTCGATTAGCTCCACCATTCGTTTGAGTACTTTTTTGCGTCCACGCAATTTTTCAATTGGCACCAGTTTGCCGTCTTCCACGTGCAGCAACGGTTTAATGTTCAATAAGCCCCCGACAAACGCGCTGCCTTTTGAAATTCTTCCGCCTTTTGCCATGTAATCCAAGTCTTCTACCGTAAACAGGCTTTCAAGATGTTTGGCCAAGTGGCGAACCTTCTCGATGATGGCTTCAAGGGGTTCACCTGCTGTCCGCATCTTAACCGCTTCTTTTACAAGAAGCCCGTAACCGGAGGAAGCCGCTTTTGAATCCAAAATCGTTAATTTCAACTCTGGGTAATCTTCACGGACCTGTTCTGCTACCATAACAGCAGTATTATGCGTCCCGGACAATTCAGAAGAAAAAGCGATGTAGAATCCTTCTTCTCCGTCTTTGGCCAATTGTTCAAAAGCGTTCAGCATTTCGTCCGGGGATACTTGGGACGTTTTCGGATGGATGTCTGCCCGTATGGCATCAAACACTTTCTTCGAGTGGACGGTCAGAATATCTTCAAACTCTTCATCTCCGATATGGACCCGCAATGGAAATAAAATCACATTTTCATCTTGGAAAAAAGATTTAGGTAAATCTGATGCACTGTCAGCGAATAATCGCATATAAATCCTCCTTTTATTTTAAATTTAATCGGTCAATCAGCAATTCAGCTATTCCATCTTCATTATTCGTTAAGGTGATTTCGTTGGCAATATTTTTCAACGGGTCGATTGCATTGCCCATCGCAACACCGACGCCGGCAAAATCGATCATTTCAAGATCATTGTCTTCGTCTCCGAACGCAATGATATTTTCGCGCGGAATGCCAAGCGATTTGGAAACCCGGTCCAGTCCGACCGCTTTGCTTAAACCGCTTTTGACAATTTCAATCACATGCCACGGGGCTCCCCATCTGCGGTGGTCGATTACTTCGGCATGCACTGAAGATAAGTGGTCATGGATCAATTGCACTTTTTCAACCGGTGCATGGATCAGCATCGAAGTAGGATCTGCTTTTAAGAAATTTCTTAAGTCGCCGGTCGTGATAGACGGATCTCCGAAACTGAAGATATTCATCAGTTTTTCATCATGGTGATGTACATACACATCGTCTAATACTTCTGCGACGATATTATAAAAATCGAACTGGTGCATCGATTCGACCACTTCATGTACCACGTCCAAAGAAATTGGGGTATGGTGAGTGCCCCAAGAAGAATCGGCTGGATGGTGAACAAAAGCACCATTGAAATTGACGATTGGCGTGCTCAATCCAAGCTCTTTATAATACACTTCACTTGAACGAAAAGGGCGGCCAGTCGCGATCATTACTTGATGGCCCTGCTCCTGAGCCTTAGTTAAAGTAGATTTTGTTTTATCGGAAATGACTTTCTGATCGGTCAATAGGGTGCCATCTAAATCTAAGACTATTAAATGTTGCTTCATTAATAACCGTCTCCTTTCTCTCTCTATGTACAGTTTAGCGATAAATGAAGCGGTTCGTCAAAAAAACTTCCATCGGAATGCTTCATTTCGAAAAATTTCTTTAAGGCTTTGGCAGATTGTTTGCTGGAGAAGAAGAACATTGGTAGGATTGGATAGAAAAAGAAAAAAGGATGTGGGTTAAGTGAAAGTAGTACATGAAATTTGGGAAGGCATCCCGCTCCTGAACGTTGCAGCTGAAAACCGGTTTGCAGATGCATTGCCGACGGTTGTTTTCTTTCACGGCCATATGAGTGCAAAAGAGCATAATCTGCATTACGCCTATCAATTGGCAAATAAGGGAATGCGTGTCATCTTGCCGGATGCCCATTTGCATGGCGACCGGGACGAAGGTTTGGATGAAATCCAAATGAGCTTGCGTTTTTGGGAAATTGTTCTTACTTCAATAGAAGAATTAGCTACAATACATACAGTTATCCACCAAAAGAAATTAGCTGAAGGCGAGATTGGCATCGGCGGAACTTCGATGGGCGGCATCACAACTTTAGGTGCTTTGACTGTTTATCCATGGGTCAAAGCGGCTTCGGTCATGATGGGGGCTGCCAATTACGTCCAATTGGCAAAAGCCCAAATGGCCCAATTTGAATCGAAAGGATTTAAATTGCCGATTACGGATGACGAACGGAAGAAAATGCTGGATACACTTGCCCGTTTCGACGGAACGAAAAACCGGGCTGTCTTCAAACAGAGACCCCTATTTTTCTGGCACGGTGAACAGGATACAACGGTTCCTTTTGAACCGACTTTCAATTTCTATCATGCGTTAAAAGAAGATTACGCCGAAGTGCCGGACCGGATTCATTTTATGCGGGAAAAAGAATCCGGCCATGCGGTGAGCCGTCCTGGAATGCTTGCAGCTATGGCTTGGTTAGCTGAGCACGTGGCTAAATAAGCGGTTAAATTTCTTTTTCCAGGAAAATTTGTTAAGATGAGAAGAGCAGAATAGGGAGGGATTATGATGGATCAAGACATGAGAGATAGCATGATGGGTGCCTTGGAACAAGTAGTGGACCCAGAACTTGGAGTCGATATCGTCAACTTAGGGCTTGTTTACGACCTTGACCTTTCAGAAGATGGGTTTGCTGTTGTAACGATGACTTTGACATCGATGGGATGCCCAATGGGACCGCAAATCGTAGATATGGTTAAACGTGCGCTATACGAACTTCCAGAAATAGAAGAAGTAGACGTGAAAATCGTTTGGCAGCCAGCATGGAGCAAAGACCATATGTCTCGCTATGCGAAAATGGCGCTTGGCGTTAGATAATGAGAACATCAAACACTGTAAAATCATTTGATTTTATGGTGTTTTTTTGTGGTTATTATTTGCCAAATAAGAGGGAATTAACTATAATTAAATTAGTCAAAGAAGGTCAAACTTAATAAGGAGTGATTTTATGGTTCAATTTACTAATGAAGAACAAAAATCCCCATTGGAACTATATGGTCGAAATATGGTGGAACAAGCGAAGAATGGAAAAGTGGATCCGGTCATCGGACGAGATCAGGAGATTCGCAATGTGATCCGGATCTTATCCCGCAAAACGAAAAATAATCCAGTCCTAATCGGGGAGCCGGGCGTCGGGAAAACGGCGATTGTCGAAGGATTGGCGCAGCGGATTGTCCGAAATGACGTACCTGAAGGGTTAAAAGACCGTATCATTTACGAACTGGACATGAGTTCGCTCATTGCCGGTGCCAAATACCGGGGCGAGTTTGAAGAGCGCCTGAAAAGTGTGCTTAAGCAGGTAAAAGACAGCGATGGACAGATTATTTTATTCATCGATGAAATCCATACCATTGTCGGAGCAGGGAAAACAGAAGGCGCAATGGATGCAGGGAATATGCTTAAACCAATGTTAGCAAGAGGAGAACTGTATTGTATCGGGGCAACGACACTTGATGAGTACCGGATGAACATTGAAAAAGACCCAGCTTTGGAGCGGCGTTTCCAACAAGTCCTTGTACGTGAACCTTCTGTAGAAGATACCGTATCGATATTAAGAGGATTGAAAGAGCGGTTTGAACTGCACCATGCAGTCCGGATACATGACCGGGCGATTGTTGCAGCCGCAGCAATGTCTGACCGCTATATTACCGAACGTTTCTTGCCGGATAAAGCGATCGATTTGATCGACGAGGCGTGTGCGATGATTCGGACAGAAATTGATTCGATGCCGCAGGAACTGGATGAAGTCACTCGCCGTTTAATGCAATTGGAAATTGAAGAACAAGCTCTAATGAAAGAAAAAGATACAGCGAGCCAAAACCGATTGGCCACTTTAAGAAAAGAAATAGCGGACTTGAAATCTTCTACAGCAGATATGAAGAACCAATGGAACGCTGAAAAAGAATCGTTGAAAAAAATTCAGGAAAAGCGTGAAAAACTGGATCAGTATCGGCGGCAACTGGAAGAGGCAGAAAACAAATACGATTTAAATGCAGCTGCTGTTCTCCGCCATGGCAAAATTCCAGAGCTTGAAAAGGAATTGGCTGTTCTTGAAAAAGAATTGCACGAGGGCGGTGCAGAACGTCTATTGCGTGAAGAAGTGACCGAAGATGAAATTGCCGGAATTGTCGCTAGATGGACGGGTATTCCGGTTACTAAATTAGTCGAAGGTGAACGCGAAAAACTATTAAGGCTGGATGAAACGTTAAAAGAACGGGTCATTGGGCAAGATCGGGCTGTTGAGCTTGTGACAGAAGCGGTTTGGCGCGCTCGTGCCGGCATTAAAGACGAACAAAAGCCGATTGGTTCTTTCATTTTCCTAGGTCCGACTGGGGTTGGGAAAACAGAACTTGCAAAAGCTTTAGCGGCAAACCTTTTCGATTCGGAAGACCATTTTATCCGCATCGACATGTCTGAGTATATGGAGAAACATAGCGTTTCACGCTTAGTCGGGGCTCCTCCAGGCTATATCGGCTATGAAGAGGGCGGCCAACTGACAGAAGCGGTGCGCAGAAACCCATATTCTGTTGTGCTATTGGATGAAATAGAAAAAGCGCATCCGGACGTAGCCAATATTTTGCTGCAAATTCTGGATGATGGACGCATTACAGATAGCCAGGGCCGGTTGATCAATTTCTCGAATACCGTCGTAATCATGACCTCAAATATCGGCTCAGCTTATATCGGTGGAACCGATAATGAACATGAGCTTGAAGACATTGTCATGGTTGAATTGCGGAAGCATTTCAAACCGGAATTGTTGAACCGCATTGACGATATTGTCATTTTCCATGCACTGGACAACTCGCATTTCTATGGAATTGCGAAAAAGATGTTGGGAGAACTTGGCCAGCGGATGAAAGGCCAGCAATTGGATTTGGCGGTCGATGACTCCGTCATTGACTATATTATTGAAGCGGGAACCGACCCGGTATTCGGAGCACGTCCGCTGAAACGCTTTATCCAACGGGAAATCGAAACCAAGATTGCCCGGGAATTGATCAAAGGGGAAATCGATGCAAATGCAACACTGCATTTGGCGATGGAAGATGGAAAATTGAAGATCAAAATTAATTAAAAAAATCGCCATCCGGAGTGTTCCGGATGGCGATTTTTTAATTAATGCTTTTCTGCTGCTGGCTCGTCTGGGATGATTGCAGAAATTGCAAAAATCAAGACAGAGACGATTAGAGAAATGTAAACGCCCAACATGAAATCGAAATGTACGTTTTGAACAGCGCTTACTACATAGTTCAATAAAGAAATTAATAAGAACGACCAAAAGAATGTTCCAATATACTGCATCTAATTTCACCTCTACATAAAATATCTAGCTTAATCATATCATACCGTTCCCCATACAGAAAGAAAGTTTCGAAGAATCAAAGATATTTTGTCGGAAGTATGTCAGTTAGTTGAAAAAATGAAGGACATGACGTATCATTATTACCAGGTACTAATAATTGATGTTAAATTGAAATGAGGGACCCATAATGAATGCAGGAATCATCGGCATAGGCAGATGTTTGCCAGAAGATAAATTAACGAACTTCGATTTGGAAAAACGGATGGATACTTCTGATGAGTGGATCCGGACAATGACCGGGATTGAAGAACGCCGAATTGCAAGAGATGAACAGGACACGTCGGATATGGCATTAGAGGCAGCGAAAAAAGCGATTAAAGACGCTGACATCGATCCAGCTGACATCGGATTGATTTTGGTTGCGACAGTCACACCGGATCAGCCTTTTCCATCGATGGCTTGCGTTATCCAACAGGAAATCGGCGCAGTTCATGCTGCAGCGATGGATGTGTCTGCTGCCTGTGCAGGTTTCATGTATGGCGTCGTCACGGCTAAACAATTTATCGATTCTGATGTTTATAAATATGTCCTCGTCGTAGGCGTGGAAAAATTATCGAAAATTACTAACTGGGAAGACCGTAATACAGCGGTATTGTTCGGTGATGGAGCCGGAGCGGCAGTTGTCGGCAAAGTATCCGAAGGGCGCGGCATCCTCTCCTTTGAACTTGGAGCGGACGGCAGCGGCGGTTCGAACCTTTACCAAGAAGGAAAGCATTTGGTGATGAACGGAAGAGAAGTGTTTAAGTTCGCTGTTCGCCAAATGGGTGAATCTGCGATCAATGTCATTGAAAAAGCAGGATTAACGAAAGAGGAAGTCGATTTTCTGATTCCTCACCAAGCGAATATCCGTATTATGGAAGCTTCGCGGGCTCGGTTGGATTTGCCAATCGAGAAAATGTCGAAAACAATCCATAAATATGGCAATACATCTGCAGCCTCGATTCCGATTTCTCTAGTAGAAGATGTGGAAGAAGGCCGGATCAAAGAGGATGACGTCGTCGTCATGGTCGGGTTTGGCGGCGGATTGACTTGGGGCGCAATAGCAATGAGATGGGGCAAATAAAGGGATATGCGAAAGGAAGAAATGAGAATGGCTAATCGTCGAGTAGTAATTACAGGTATTGGAGCAGTGACTCCTTTAGGAAATGATATCGAAACCACATGGGAAGCGGTAAAGTCTGGTAAATCGGGCGTAGGGCCGCTTACTCGTTTAGATGCAGATAAATATCCAGCTAAAGTAGCTGCAGAAGTTAAAGACTTTTCTATTGAAGATTACATTGAGCGCAAAGAAGCCCGTAAAATGGATCGCTTTACACATTATGCGTTAGCTTCTTCTATCATGGCAATGAAAGATGCAGGACTTGAGCTTGATGAAAAGACTGCACTTCGCACAGGCGTTTGGATCGGTTCTGGGATCGGTGGCATGGAAACGATTGAAAATCAGATGGATGTTTTAAATGACCGCGGCGTACGCCGGATCAGTCCGTTTTTTGTACCGATGATCATTCCGGATATGGCATCTGGCCAAGTTTCTATCCACTTTGGTGCGAAAGCGATCAACTCTTGTTCGGTGACTGCTTGTGCATCCGGAACAAACTCAATCGGCGACGCATTTAAAGTTATCCAGCGTGGAGATGCAGACGTTATGATTTCAGGTGGAGCGGAAGCGCCGATCACCCGTTTATCGGTTGCCGGTTTTACAGCAAACACAGCACTTACGACAAATCCGGATACGGCAACAGCATCACGCCCATTTGATAAAAACCGTGATGGATTCGTTATTGCAGAAGGTGCAGGAATTGTGATTCTGGAAGAATATGAACATGCAAAAGCACGCGGTGCGAAAATTTATGCGGAACTGGTAGGCTACGGTTCAACTGGAGATGCCCACCATATTACGGCTCCGGCTCCAGGTGGCGAAGGTGCTGCAAGAGCAATGGCTCAAGCATTGGAAGACGGCGGCATCGATAAAACCGAAATCGGCTATATCAATGCACATGGTACAAGCACACAATACAATGATTTATACGAAACGATGGCAGTTAAAACGGTTTTCGGAGAGCATGCCTATAAATTAGGAATGAGTTCTACTAAATCTATGACTGGCCACTTATTAGGAGCGGCAGGCGGAATCGAAGCGATTTTCACGGCCTTAGCTCTGAAAGAGGGAATCATGCCGCCAACAATGAATTACGAGACGCCGGATGAGGAATGTGATTTGGATTACGTGCCGAATGAAGCTCGTAAAGCAGATTTTGCATACGCAATGAGCAACTCACTTGGATTTGGCGGTCATAACGCATCGTTGGTCTTTAAAAAAATAACTGAACAATGATTTCTTTTAAATGAACCGCCAGTCCTCCAACTGGCGGTTTTTTATATATGAAACTGATTGCTCTCTATTAAAAGTGAAGGAAGGAGTTCTGGTCAAGACAAGATATGTAAGTAAGCACAAAAAAACAAGTGGGTTCTACTATATAATACATACAATTTTATAATTCAGGTGTCTGATCGAAAATGGTGCTGTTCAAAGAAAGCTTCCATACTCATCCAGTGCCATAAAAATATTGATAACATAAGCAGGAAGTATATTTATTCAATTAAATTAAATTGATTTTAATCGAAAAAATATTAATTATCAAAATAAAATACAATATCCAAATAAAGAATTGTAATGAAAATAATCAATCTTTTCGGAAAAATAAGGAGGCATTCCTATGTTCATCTAGAAAAGACCGATCTTTCTCATTTCTATGCTGGTGGTAAGTGGGTTTTTAGCAGCTTGTGGCGGCAAGGGAGGAAGTAATGAGGCAGCCAAAATAATGAAGACGGTACGAGCGGAGGATCAGGAGAACCTGATGCAGAACAAGATCCGATGACATTCATCGACTTGTTCGTAACCGATTCCCCTCAAAACAAAATGTCCTATTCAAATCCTGAGTTTGATGAGTTGGTCAATGCATCCAAAGGGGAGCTGGCTCAAGACCTCGAAGGACGCTGGGAAGCAATGGCGCAAGCTGAACAGATTCTGATAGAAGAAGATGCGGCAATCACACCGATCTATCAGCGCGGCCGGATGTCCTTGCAGAAACTGTATGTCAACGACATCATCTCGCATCCGTTTGGAGGATACTATAGCTATATATGGGCGTACATCTCTGGGAAATAAGAAAAGCGGAAGCGGCCCGTTAGCCCCGAAAGGCATAAGGCGCTTCACGCAGGAAATCCTGATTTCCGTAGTGAAAGGACTTATGATCCCGAGGGGCTGGCCGCTGGAGTCTAGACAATAAGAAAAGCGGAAGCGGCCCGTTAGCCCCGAAAGGCATAAGGCGCTTCACGCAGGAAATCCTGAAAAAATGAAAGAGGCTGCAAAATGCAGCCTCTTTCATTCTTTATTTGCGCTTGCGGCCTAAACCCATCGCATTTTCCATTTTCTTTAATGTCTTATTGGCTAAGAAATTCGCTTTTTCGGCGCCTTCATCTAAAATGCGGTCCAGTTCTTCCGAGTTCAGTAATTCCTGATAGCGTTCTTGGATAGGAGCCAAGTGAGCAGTTACGGCTGACGCGACAGAAGCTTTGAAGTCGCCATAGCCGACGCCTTCATATTTAGCAACAAGCGAATCGATGCTTGCATCCGTAAGTGCGGCTTCAATCGTCAAGAGATTTGAAATCCCTGGTTTGTTTGTTGGATCGTATTTGACGATCCCTTCCGAATCCGTCACAGCTGATTTGATTTTCTTTTCAATCGTTTTTAAATCGTCCAATAACGTGACGATAGATTTTTTATTGGCATCCGACTTGCTCATTTTTTTAGTAGGATCTTGCAGCGACATGATGCGCGCGCCGTTTTTCGGAACGCGGATTTCCGGAATGGTCAAAACATCGTTGTATTTTTTGTTGAACCGTTCCGCTAAATCGCGCGTCAGTTCAATATGCTGCTTCTGATCATCTCCAACAGGCACCACATCTGTTTGGTAGAGCAGTATATCAGCAGCCATTAGCGGAGGATAAGTCAATAATCCAGCAGACACAGAAGCGGTCTTCGCTGATTTATCTTTATATTGGGTCATGCGCTCCAACTCGCCAATAGTAGAGATGCATTGCATCATCCATCCGGCTTGGGCATGTGCGGGAACTTCAGATTGGATAAATAGAGTGACTTTCTCGGGATCGATCCCGACAGCCAAGTAAAGAGCTGCAAGAGCCTTAATATTTTTTCTGAGTTCTAACCGTTCTTGCGGCATGGTGATGGCGTGTTGGTCGACGATGCAAAAAATGCAGTCAAATTCATCTTGCAAATCTGTAAATTGTTTAAACGCGCCGATATAGTTTCCTAACGTGACTGTACCGGTAGGCTGAACGCCTGAAAAGATTTTTTTCTTCATTGCTTTTCCTCCTCATAATAAAAAAACACAGCACACATCCCTGTAGAAAAGGGACGAATGATGTGTTTTTCCGCGGTACCACCCTAGTTGCCATATTTGGCCACTCTTCTTCATAACGTGAAGATCACGGAAACGGCTACTGTTACTTCACTGTTTCAGCTCAAAAGTCCATTCAATGCAGCTCTCTGCCTGTTTCCACCGACCACAGGCTCTCTATATAGAAGAAACTGCATTTACTCTTCTTTCTCATCGCTCAATGTTTATTTTCTAAGTATAATACAAAAAACTTTTTTTGTGCAACGGTTAAAGTTCATAAATCAATAAGGAAATCGCCATAAAGAGCAATGTCACGCCGCCGATGATCAATAGCGGTGTAGCAGACAGCGAGAAAATTTCGGAAGGGGCCCGCATTTCATCATCTTCGAGAGTGGATCTGACTTTGAAGAATTTCCGCATACTGAGTGTAAAGATATCGAAAACTCCTGTCCTGATGACAAACACCCATAAACCGATAAAAACCAGGACCCCTCCAAAAATAAACGAATTATTTATATAAGAAAGCAGGGAGAAAGGCTCGCTTCGAATGAGCATGGTCAGTAAAATTAGCACCTGCACAACAATGACACTTATCACCATTTTTTTCATTTTTGCACCTCAATTCTTATTAATTGTAGAAGAACTTGAAAAAAAAATCAAAAAAATAATGAAAATAATTCCACCTCGAAAATGCTGATAACTTCAATAATCACGGCTTTTTGTGTAATAATGTTGAAACACAATTGTTACAAAAGTGTAAATACTTTTAAAAAAAGTACTGTACAAGAAAAAAAGATTATGTATAATAAACAGTGTACCAATTTTTCAGAAAATTTAAGGGGGTCACCTAAGTGAAGAACAGCAAGTTATTTTGGCTACTTAGCCTTGTTTTAGTTCTTAGCGCTTTCCTAGCTGCATGTGGCGGCGGGGATGACGATAAAGCTGAAACACCAGAGACAGACGGCGACGATAAAGCAGCCGGAGAAGAACCAGCAGGAGAACCAGATGCTGAACAAGTACTTAACTTGATGGAAGGTGCAGAAATCCCAACAATGGATTCATCATTGGCTGAGGATGCCGTTGCTTTCAACATCATGAACAACGTTAACGAAGGTTTATTCCGTTTAAACCAAGAAAACGTTGCTGAACCTGCTCTTGCAGAAGCTGAACCAGAAGTCAGCGAAGATGGATTAACTTACACTTTCAAATTACGTGATGCTAAATGGTCTAACGGCGAACCAGTAACTGCTAACGATTTCGTATTCTCTTGGCAGCGTGCGATCGACCCTGCGACTGGATCACCTTACGGTCCATACATGATGGCTGGTACGATTAAAAACGCTGAAGCAATTGCTGCAGGCGAAATGGACAAAGCTGAATTGGGAGTTAAAGCTGTTGACGAGAAAACTCTAGAAGTTACTCTTGAGCGCCCTACCCCATACTTCATGTCACTAATGGCTTTCGGAACTTTCTACCCATTGAACGAAGCTTTCGTTACTGAAAAAGGCGATGCTTATGCTTCTAACTCAGATAACTTGCTTTACAACGGTCCATTCATGTTAACAAACTGGGATGGCACTGGCTTGACTTGGTCTATGGAGAAAAACCCTGAGTACTGGGATGCAGAAACAGTTAAACTTGAAACAATCAACGTAGACGTTGTTAAAGAAACTAGCACTGCAATCAACCTTTATACTTCAGGCGAAAAAGACCGTACAGGTCTATCTGGTGAATTCGCAATGCAATATGCTGAAGATCCAGATGTTGTAAGAGAACTAGAACCAACTGTGTTCTACTTGAAATTTAACCAAGAGCGCAATGGAGAACAGACTCCACTTGCAAACGTAAATATTCGTAAAGCGATTTCTATGGCTTTCAACAAACAAGACCTAGTTGATGTAGTATTAGCAAACGGTTCATTGCCAGCTAACTACTTGGTACCAACTGAATTCACATTCGATGAAAACAACGCGGACTTCCGTGAAGTTAACGGCGACATGAACGAATTCAACGCAGAAGAAGCTAAGAAATTCTGGGCAACTGGAATGGAAGAGCTTGGCTTGACTGAAGTTACACTTGAAATGCTAGGTGGAGATTCAGAGCTTGCTAAGAAAATGGACGAGTACATGAAATCTCAACTTGAAGAAAACCTTGAAGGTTTGACTCTTGAGCTTAAAGCTGTTCCTTTCGGAGTTCGCTTAGAGCTTGATGAAGCACAAGACTATGATATCCAAAACTCTGGTTGGGGCCCTGACTATCAGGATCCAATGACATTCATTGACCTCTTCGTAACAGGATCTGCTCAAAACAAAATGTCCTACTCTAACGAAGAATTCGATACTTTAGTTGATCAAGCGAAAGGCGATTTGGCTCAAGATCTTGCTGGTCGCTGGGAAGCTATGGCTAAAGCAGAACAAATCTTGATCGAAGAAGATGCTGCAATCGCACCAATTTACCAACGCGGTTTGATGTCTCTTCAAAAACCTTACGTGCATGACATTATCTCTCACCCATTCGGCGGAGATTACAGCTACAAATGGGCTTACATTTCAGGTAAATAAGTTAATTACCCGGCCTCTGTGAAAAACAAATAGAAAGAGAGTATATCGCTGGTATTTGGACGATATACTCTCTTTTCTAATGCAGGCGAATTCACCGAAAATTGACCATTTTCTGCTAACTATCGAAAAGAACAAGCCTATTGTCAATGCACATAGCTTGTGAAATAGAATTATTTTTTGGAGGTGCAACATGGCACGATACATCGGCAAACGATTGATCTATATGGTGATCACATTGGCATTGATTGCAACATTTACATTTTTCTTAATGAAGATTTTACCAGGTTCCCCTATCGCTTCCGCAGATAAATTATCTCCAGAACAAAGGGCAGTAGTAGAAGCACGGTATGGTTTAGATGAACCTCTGCCTGTTCAATATTTTGACTATATGTTTGGCTTGTTAAAAGGGGATTTAGGTATTTCAATTAACCAATTTAAAGGAGCAAATGTTACAGACCTGATTATTAGCCGTATGGGTCCGTCCGCTCAAATTGGTTTCCAAGGTATGGTACTGGGAACAATTCTCGGCATCTTGCTTGGAATGATTGCTGCCTTGCGGCAAAACACGTGGATCGACTACTCCAGTACACTAGTTGCAATTATTGGGATATCAATACCATCGTTTGTATTTGCTTCTTTGCTGCAATATTGGTTCGGCTTAAAGCTGGAATGGTTCCCTGTTGCTTTGTGGAAAGACGGCTTTATGTCCAGCGTCCTGCCATCAATCGCACTGGCAATGTTCCCGCTTGCAACAGCGGCTCGTTTCATTCGTACAGAAATGATTGAAGTTTTAGGTTCTGACTACATCACATTAGCAAAAGCAAAAGGCGCCAGCGGTTCAGAAATTGCATTTAAACATGCGATCCGCAACGCATTGATTCCGTTAATTACGGTTCTTGGGCCAATGGCAGTCGGTATTCTTACTGGTTCTTTAGTAGTCGAGCAAATTTTTGCAATTCCAGGAATCGGGGAGCAGTTTGTAAAATCAATTATGGTGAATGACTTCTCAATCATTATGGGCACAACGATTTTCTTCTCAGTCTTCCTAATTATCGTTATCTTGATTGTCGATATTTTGTACGGCGTTATCGATCCGCGCATCCGTCTTTCAGGAGGTAAAAACTAATGACCCAAAATCTAGAAAAACTGCCAAAAGGTTCATTTGAACGCATCACGGTTGACACAAAACAGGCAGAACGCATCACGAAGCCGAGTGTCAGCTTCTGGCAAGATGCTTGGATGCGCTTAAAGAAAAATAAAGGGGCAATCGTCAGTATCATCCTTTTCGGATTGATTGTCATCATGTCTTTTGTTGGGCCAATGATCAGCCCTTATGAGCCAAATGCTCAAACAATCACGCATGCAAACTTGCCGCCCAAGATTCCAGGAATTGAAAAACTGGGGATCATGGATGGAACAGGTTCTCTTGGCGGCAAAGAAGTCGACTTGTATGATATGAAAAATGTTGAAGTCAACTATTGGTTCGGAACTGATGGGCTTGGCCGCGACATGTTCTCGCGTGTATGGAAAGGAACGCAAGTATCCCTATTCATCGCATTTGTCGCTGCTGCAATCGACATGTTTATCGGAGTTATTTACGGCGGAATTTCCGGTTATTTCGGTGGCCGCATTGATGATATCATGCAGCGTGTCGTCGAAATTTTAACAGGTATTCCAAACTTGGTTGTTGTTATTCTCTTCATCTTGATCATGGATCCGGGGATTCTCGCGATCATTATCGCTTTGACCATCACCGGTTGGACGGGGATGTCACGGGTAGTTCGTGGACAAGTACTGAAATACAAATCCCAGGAATTCGTTTTGGCTTCCCGCACATTAGGGGCGAGCGATTCCCGCATTATTTGGAAACACTTAATGCCTAACGTGTTAGGCATTATCATCATCAATACGATGTTCACGATTCCTGGCGCCATTTTCTTCGAGGCTTTCTTAAGTTTCATTGGACTTGGTCTTCAAGCACCCGATGCATCGCTTGGAACATTGATCAACGATGGTTATAAATTGCTTCAATACCAGCCGCATATCTTAGCATTCCCGGCTGTCCTATTAAGTATTATCATGATTTGCTTTAACTTGATCGGCGATGGTCTTCGTGATGCGCTGGATCCGAAGATGAAAGATTAAGGAGGAAAGTTATATGGAGAAGATTTTACAAGTAAAAGACCTCGAGCTTTCCTTTAACACATTTGGTGGGGAAGTCAAAGCTATCCGAGGCGTTAACTTTGATCTATATAAAGGCGAAACTTTGGCGATTGTAGGAGAATCCGGTTCTGGTAAATCGGTTACGACTAAATCGATCATGCGTTTACTGCCTGAAAACTCAGCAGAATTCAAAAACGGCGAAATTCTATTCGGCGGACGTGATCTGACGAAATTGAGCGACAAAGAAATGCAGAAAATCCGTGGCAAGGACATTTCGATGATCTTCCAGGATCCGATGACTTCTTTAAACCCGACGATGCCGATTGGCCGCCAGATTACAGAACCATTGTTGAAACACCAAAAAATTGGCAAAGAAGAAGCGAAAAAAGTGGCAATAGATTTGCTTCGCCTTGTTGGGATGCCGAAGCCAGAATTGCGGATGAAGCAATATCCGCACCAATTCTCAGGCGGTCAGCGCCAGCGTATCGTAATTGCCATCGCCTTAGCCTGCAATCCGCAAATCTTGATTGCGGATGAGCCGACTACGGCACTCGATGTTACGATCCAAGCGCAGATTCTAGAGCTGATGAAAGACCTTCAGAAAAAAATCGACACATCGATCATTTTCATTACCCATGATCTAGGGGTAGTTGCAAATGTTGCTGACCGAGTAGCAGTTATGTACGGCGGCAAGATTGTGGAAATTGGTACTGTAGATGAAATATTCTATAACCCACAGCATCCGTATACATGGGGGCTATTAAGTTCTATGCCTTCTTTAGATACGGATGAAGCGAAATTATATGCCATTCCAGGAACTCCTCCGGATCTTCTAGATCCACCAAAAGGAGATGCGTTTGCGCTTCGCAGCGAATATGCATTGCAGATTGATATGGAGCAAAACCCTCCATTCTTCAAAGTCAGCGATACGCATTCTGCTGCAACTTGGTTGTTGCACCCGGATGCTCCACAAGTGGAACCTCCTGCAACTGTTATCGAGCGCATGAAGAAATTCCCAGGAAGCCGATATTATGAGGGGGGCGCAATTTAATGGCAGAAAAATTACTGGAAATCAAAGATTTAAGACAGCATTTCAATGTTGGCAAACCAAATGAAGTAAAAGCGGTAGACGGCATTAGCTTTGATATCTACCGCGGTGAGACACTTGGATTGGTAGGGGAATCCGGTTGTGGGAAATCCACAACTGGCCGCTCTATCATTCGTCTGTATGATGCGACTTCTGGCGATGTATTTTATGAAGGCGAAAATGTACATGGCAAAAAATCCAAAAAAGACTTGAAAAAATTCAATCGCAAAATGCAGATGATTTTCCAAGATCCATATGCTTCTTTGAATCCTCGAATGAAAGTAATGGACATTATTGCAGAAGGCATTGATATTCACGGACTCGCTAAAAATGCAGCAGACCGCAAAAAGATGGTTTTTGACTTGCTAGAAACAGTTGGTTTGAATAAAGAGCACGCGAACCGTTACCCGCATGAATTCTCAGGTGGACAGCGCCAGCGTTTAGGAATTGCCCGTGCACTAGCTGTAGAACCGGATTTTATCATCGCAGATGAGCCGATTTCTGCATTAGACGTTTCAATCCAAGCACAGGTTGTAAACTTGCTGAAAGAATTACAAGAAGAAAAAGGGTTGACCTATCTATTTATTGCCCACGATTTGTCGATGGTTAAATACATTTCAGACCGTATCGGCGTAATGTATTTCGGTAAAATGGTTGAGTTAGCGCCAGCAGAAGATTTATACAATAATCCGATGCACCCGTACACTCAGTCCCTATTATCAGCTATCCCACTTCCAGATCCAAATTATGAACGCAATCGGGTCCGTAAATCTTACGATCCATCGACTCATAATTACACGGAAAAGGACGATGTGAAAATGAGAGAAATCACGCCTGGACATTTCGTTCAATGTTCAGAAAGTGAGTTCCAATCCTTAAAAGCATCTGTAGCAGTAAAATAATAAAACTCTAACGATGATTCCATACTTTGGAATCATCGTTTTTTTCTTTCAATTTATTGAAATAATGATAAAATTAAACTAGAACATGGAGAGGGTGCATGGCAATGATGAAATGGACAAAATTTACAGTTATTAGCGCTCTGATGCTAAGCACAATGGCATCTACTACAGTTATGGCGGCTGGAGATAAAGAGGCGGCTCCTGATTTTACAACACGTACATATCATTCGCTTGAAGTGAATGAAGACATTTTAGCTACTTCACAATTATTTAAATACGATTCCGGGCTGACTTTTGAATATCCTGATGCAGTGAGAGGTATTTTTGTAACGGGACATTCTGCTGGCGGCGAGCGTTTTGAAAAACTGGTTGATTTGATTGATACAACAGACTTGAACGCCATGGTCATCGATTTCAAAGAAGATATGGGTTATTTGACATATAAACCCGAAGAAGGCTCGCCGCTCGCTAAACTAGGCATCGGGCAGCCTTTTATGAAAGACCCACGGGCAGTTCTGGAAAGAATGGAAGAAAAACAGATTTACCCGATTGCGCGAGTGGTTGTTTTTAAAGATTCGGAATTGGCCAATGCAAAACCCGAGCTTTCCTTTGTTGAGGGCAACGGGGTTTGGAAAAATGGACGAGGCGAATCGTTTGTAAATCCATTCTTAAAAGAGGTATGGGATTATAACGTCCAAATTGCGATTGAAGCTGCAAAACTTGGCTTTAAGGAAATCCAATTTGATTATGTGAGATTCCCTGAAGGATTTGAAAAACGGGCAGATACTCTCCAATATTCGATGGGAGAATACGAAAACTCGGAATTAGATCCTGTCCAAAGAAGAGTGGAAGCAGTCACGGATTTCGTGGCATACGCAAGGGAGCAGCTTAAACCGTATGATGTTGAAGTGTCAGTCGACATCTTTGGCTATTCGGCTACGCTGCCAGAAGCACCTGGAATTGGACAAAACTTCTCGAAGATCTCTGAGAATGTGGATGTCATTTCATCTATGATCTACCCTAGCCATTGGACTTCTTATTTCGGAATTGCCAAGCCGGATTTAGAGCCGTATAAATTAGTTTCGGAATACGCAAAAGTAGAAAATAAAAAGCTGGGCGAATTGAAAGATCCACCTGTATCCCGTCCTTGGCTTCAAGATTTTACAGCT
This sequence comes from Planococcus alkaliphilus, assembly GCF_057031095.1. NCBI lineage: Bacteria > Bacillati > Bacillota > Bacilli > Caryophanales > Caryophanaceae > Planococcus > Planococcus alkaliphilus. The sequence goes on along the minus strand of NZ_CM168060.1, from coordinate 2,520,682 downwards.
TCCTATTTAGGAGCAGGAAATTACTTGAACTATGGAAAAGCGGAAGTGGAAGCACAGATCAAAGCATTACATGATAATGGAATTGAAGAATATCTTCTATGGAATGCTGGCAATAGTTATTCGACTGGCGTCGATTATACACCTGAATAATGGAGCAGCATGATGCAGCCGCAAGAGGAAAAGCGCCAAATTCCTCTTGCGGCTTTTTAGTGAATAAGAAAAATAAAAGATTCCGGACTTTTTCTCAAGCAGACGAAACTATTTAAAAGGTGAAACGTACTATAAAGAGAAGACTTTATTTTCAAATCTCCAATTGTAATTGAGAATAATTTTTTTTACAATAGGGTTTAATAGGGACAGGATGCGGGTATTTTTAATAATATGTACGAGAGATTGAAGCCGTGAAATTATAACGATAATGTGACAAACTCTACAAAAGTAATAGTTTTTTTGTCTAAGGTATGTTCAATTGAAAGCTAATATTGTATAATGAATGTAGAGCTTCTATATTATAGTGATTCTAATTTAATAAATTTCTAATATGATTTAACCTGAATCCGAAAGGAAGTGTTCCACTATGATGGTAACTCTATTTACTTCTCCAAGCTGCACGTCTTGCCGGAAAGCAAAAGCGTGGCTAGAAGAACACGAAATTCCATATACTGAACGCAATATATTTTCTGAACCGTTAACGATCAGCGAGATCAAAGAAATCCTTCGCATGACAGAAGATGGAACAGATGAGATAATTTCGACTCGTTCGAAAATTTTCCAGAAATTAAATGTTGATGTTGAGAGTCTGCCTCTTCAACGCTTATATGAGTTAATCCAAGAGCATCCTGGATTATTGCGCCGTCCTATTATCATGGATGAAAAGCGTCTGCAAGTTGGATATAATGAAGACGAAATTCGCCGTTTCCTTCCGCGCAAAGTTCGTGCTTACCAATTGCTCGAAGCGCAGCGTATGGTGAACTAAAAAAGCTACGAAAGCTGTCCAGTCTTTATGAACTTTCATAAGGAAATCATGGGCAGCTTTTCTTTATCTAAAATAGTTGCATAATTTGGTGAAATAATCTAGACTCTTATGTACTTAAGAGTTACTAAATGATTCAGGCAGAAACTTTTTCTTCTCTTAAGAAACACGATATACTAGTATTAGTAACACAAGCACGGCATATAAGGACGATCCTCTTAGTCCATTTCGAAAGGAGAGGTGTAAAATGGAAATCGAAAGAATCAATGACAATACAGTTAAATTTTACATTTCCTATCTCGACGTTGAAGAACGGGGTTTCAGCCGTGATGAAATATGGTTTAACAGAGATAAAAGTGAAGAACTTTTTTGGGAAATGATGGACGAAGTGAATGAAGAGGCTGACTTTGTAATGGAAGGGCCTTTATGGATTCAAGTCCAAGCTATGGATAAAGGACTTGAAGTTACAGTTACTCGTGCACAATTGACGAAAGACGGGCAGAAGATTGATATGCCTGATGATATAGAAGAACGCCGCAAAATGTTTTCAAGTGATGATCCCAATACAGCTGATTTCGATGAATTCGAACCGGTATTTGATGAGCCGGATCTGAAGAAACTTGAATTTACTTATGCATTTACCGAAGTAGACGAGTTATTGCCAATTGCCCGGCGCTTAATGTATGTGCCGATTGAAACTGCTTTGTATCATTTTGAAAACAAGTATTATCTTCATGTGAGCTTTGATGACCTGCTGCATTCAGAAGACGACGTCAAAGATAACACCAGCATCATTTCCGAGTACCTACAAAGTTCGCCTCTGACAATCCATCGTTTAGAGGAATATGGCAAAGAGATCTTTAAACAAGACGCTTTGTCGAATGTACTTTATTATTTCGGATAAAATCCCCTTTGCAGGGGATTTTTTTATTGCTTATATCCGGAAATATTCTTACAATTGAGCGGGAGGTGTTTTCGATATTAATCGCATCATTAGCGGATCGATCCATCATAAATCTTGCTCATTTTAAACAAAAGGAGAGTTTGCTTGCTCTTCGGGAAAAAGAAGTTTTTTATTGTACCCAGTGTTTTACGCCGGTCGTTTTAAAGGTCGGTGACATTAAAATCCCCCATTTCGCCCATAAAACGCTTTCAGGTTGCGACTATTCCAATGAACCTGAGTCCTCTTTGCATCTTCATGGCAAACTTTCACTTCATCAATTCTTCCAAAAACATCAGTTACAAAGTGAACTTGAGAAATTCCTGCCCGCCATTCGCCAACGTGCAGATTTGCTCGTAGAAGGACAGACGGCGATTGAATTTCAATGCAGTACGATTCCTCCGAATAAAGTAATTCAGCGGTCAACAGGCTATTCACAGCTAAAAATTGATCCAATCTGGATCGGCGGCTTAAAAAACCCTCCAAACGAATCAATCCAAGAAATCCGGCTGAAAGCTTATGAAACTGAATTGTTTCAGCGAAAAGATAAAAACCCTTATTTACTGGCTTTTTGTCCTGATGACAATCGGTTTTATTATTATTCAAACTTGTTTTACGTTAGCGGCAGCCGAAGGATTGGAAAGGTCAAATCCTTGGAAGCTTCACGCCAATCGTTTCCTTTTGCTGTGCCTAGGCGCTTAAGTAAAGAGGAATTCAGCCACGTTTGTGTTCTTTTCTCAAAAGTACGCCTTCAATTTATCCAGAGTCAACTGTTTGCGAAGAACAGGATGCGCAATCCTTTTTGGCGTGCGTGCTATGCGCTCCAGCTGGATAGGGACAGGCTGCCGGACTCAATCGGCCTCCCGTTTATTGGTGCAAGCATTTTCCGGCAGCATGCCGTGTTGTGGCAACTATTGGCCCTTGAGGCATTCAAGCTACAAGTGCCGATGTCTGAGTTAGTCGAAAGCGGAAAAGTTTTATTGGCAGATCCGCGATATTTCGGTGAAGCAGTAAAATTATTGGAGCAATATATTGAGATTTCCATTATTTTGACCGGACAGTCAGATAACTTTACAAGAACACTTGAGCTTTTATATGATAACTATTGCAATAGCGTATGAAGATTGAGAAAATAAGCTATAGTTCGACTCCCGAAAGAGCGGGAAAAGGAGGAAATGGAATGGCTGAAAAATTATTGCTCAGAGATGAAGTACCTGCAGAACTTACATGGAAACTGGAAGATATATTTGAAACCAATGAAGCATGGGAACAAGAATTTAAAGAAGTGGCGGAACTCGCGGAGAAATCTGAGTCCTATCAAGGAAAATTGAAAGACGGGGCAAACGCTTTGTACGAAGTGCTGGTGTATAAAGATGAATTGATCCAGCGCCTGCAGCGTTTATATACGTTTTCGCATATGCGTTATGACCAGGACACGACGAATTCAACTTATCAGGCAATGGACAGTCGCATCAAAGCATTTTATGCAAAAGTGGCGACAGGCTTGTCGTTCTTGACTCCTGAAATTTTGGAACTTGAAGAATCAACTTTAAATGCATTCATTGAAGAGCATGAGGGATTGAAATTGTACAAACATGCCCTTGAAGAATTGAACAATATGCGTCCGCATGTATTGCCTGCGGAACAAGAGGCTTTGCTTGCGCAACTTTCCGAAGTGGCGAACTCTTCGTCTGAAACATTCGGCATGTTGAACAATGCAGATTTGGAATTTCCAGAAATAGAAAATGAAAAAGGGGAAAAAGTGCAGATTACCCACGGGAATTATTCGAATTTCCTTGAAGGCACTGACCGCCGAGTACGAGAAGATGCATTTAAAGCGGTATATGCGACTTATGGCAAATTCCGCAATACCTTTGCTTCGACTTTATCCGGAAACATCAAACGTGATAACGTAAATGCACGCATCCGCAAATACGAATCTGCTCGCCAGTCTGCTTTGTCCGATGATCATATTCCAGAAAGCGTTTATGATAATTTGGTAGAGACAGTCAATAAGAACCTTCACCTTCTCCACCGCTATGTGAAATTGCGCAAAGAAGTTCTAGGGCTTGACGAAGTCCATATGTGGGATATGTACACGCCGCTGGTCAAAGAAGTGAAAATGGAGATTCCGTATGAAAAAGCCACAGAAATCATGCTTAAAGGCCTTGAAGCGTTAGGTGAGGAATACACCGGGATTGTGGAGCACGGCATCAACAACCGCTGGGTAGACGTCAAAGAGAATAAAGGGAAACGGAGCGGTGCATATTCTTCAGGCGCTTACGGCACGAACCCATATATCTTGATGAACTGGCAAAATAACGTCAATAATCTTTACACATTGGCACACGAGTTTGGACATAGTGTCCACAGTTACTATACGCGCGCGAACCAACCTTATGTATATGGAGATTATTCGATTTTCGTAGCTGAAGTTGCTTCGACGACGAATGAAGCTTTGCTGAATGAATACATGGTACGGACAACTGAAAACGACCAGGAAAGAATGTATTTATTGAACTACTGGCTGGACGGTTTCCGCGGCACTGTGTTCCGCCAAACGATGTTCGCAGAATTCGAGCATTTGATCCATAAGATGAACCAGGATGGGGAGGCTTTGACGGCTGACCGGTTAACGGAAGTCTATTATGGCTTAAACAAGAAATATTTCGGGGAAGATGCCGCAATCGACGAAGAAATCGGTTTGGAATGGACGCGGATTCCGCATTTCTACTATAATTATTATGTGTTCCAGTACGCTACAGGGTTCAGTGCAGCTACAGCCCTCAGCAAAGGAATCTTAGAAGAAGGGCAACCGGCAGTGGATCGCTACATCAACGAATTCTTAAAAGCAGGAAGCTCGGATTATCCGATCGAAGTGCTGAAAAAAGCAGGCGTTGATATGACATCGCCTGAACCAGTGGAAGAAGCTTGTAAAGTTTTCGAGCAAAAACTCGACGAGCTGGAAAAACTATTATTGAATAAGTAAAAGTTCAAGAAGCCGGGAAACCAACCGGCTTCTTTTATTTTTTGTATATTAAAATTATGAAAAAGGAGGTATAGTCACTGATATTTACAGCAATATGACAAATTTGTGAAATCCTTTGTGAAATATTGCATTAACTATTATTCCATGATAAAGTAAGGTTGTGAAATAAATCACATACAAACATACACCCCTTTGTTTGAGCGTGAACATTTCTCCCATCCCCTTTGTGTAATACCGAAAGGCGCCTTCCGGACGTGGACGGCGCCTTTCACTTTGCCAAAAATTCCAGATGAATAGAAAAAATAGCCTTTCGCATATGCGAAAGGCTATTTTAATGTCCACAAGGTTTGGCCTGGCAAATTAATGCGTTCAAGTTTTTGCTGAAGCAATTGCTTTTTCAATTCCCGTTCTGCATTTTGCTCAGAAATATTATAAATAGAAGCAATTTCACCCGTTGCCATCGTAGAGTATTTGATAAATAATTCATCCAAAGAAGGCGGAGACTGTCGATTTAAATTTTCTTCTCCTGACATTTCTTGAAGAATCGTTTGATAAACATCATATGAATAAAGTCCAGATACTTTTACTCCTTCGTCTTCAATGCATTCATTGAAGAAAACGATGCTAGGCACTTCGTCGATTTCCATTTCCCGCGTAATCTGCAAATCGCATTGGAACGCTTTGGCCGTATTGACAGAGTGGAAATCCTGCTTGAACTCCTCTAAATCCAATTCGGATTCGCTCGCAATTGTTAGCAAAACATCATAAGAAGAAACATCTTTTGCCTTCAACAAGAGATGCTCCTGAAGTTTATGCAAGAAGCGGTTGCCTGCGCGTCTACCCTGGAGTTCTGCAGCTTTTACGGCTACGGAAGCCAGGACGGGATGGGAAAGATTTTCGGTATCGATATTCGGTGCTTCTGCAGCTTTGTTCAAATTAAACAATTTGGTACTTAAAACGAATCGCATTGAAAAGTAATGGCCATATTCAATTTGAAGTTTACGGACGATCGATTGAAGCGCCCAGCACTGCGGATTTAAGGGGTCAAGAAAAATGTAAAGTTCCATGGGCTTTGCCGGCTTTGGGATATCCGGGCTTTCCTGAGTCAGATCTAATTGGTTCACACTAACTCCTCCTCGCTATCTTGCTCATTCACCATGTGGTGAGCAGTCAAAACAAGACGTTGGTAAAAGACTTCGCGGAATTTACCGGTCAATTCCACTTCATCCATTGCTTCACTCATGCACTCAAGCCAAGCCTGTGCCCGTTCCGGCGTAATCGGAAATGGATGATGGCGTGCCTTTAACCGCGGATGGCCGTGCTCTTCAGAATATATATTGGGTCCACCTAAATATTGAGTCATAAATTGTTTTTGTTTTCTAGCTGTTTCAGTAAGATCCTTAGGAAAAATAGGCTGCAGCTTTGGATGCTTTGCCACTCGCGAATAGAACGCGTCAATTAACTGTGACAAGCGTTCCGCACCAATTTCTTCGTACGGAATAATCGGTTTTCCAGTCATTATTGAGTCTCCTTTGCTTTAGCTGTAGATTCATTCTATCAACGCAACGGAAATTTCTCAAACAAATCGATTGAAAGTGGAAAAGATAGGAAATAAGGATGGATTAAATTCATGTAAAAGGTTTTATGGATTTCATAAAACGCGCAATTTTCTTATCGGCAGGACGCACAGGGATTTTCTGTGTAGTCAGGAAATCCAAAAACTGTTTGCGGCCGACTTCAGCATTTTGGACTTCGAATTCCAATTCGTAGTCTTCAGCCTGGCCATACTCCGAGTGGTCGATAACCAATAAGCCGTCTTTATAAGGAAACTCTACGCGATGGGTCGTTAAAGTCCCGAATCGTTCAAGGTCTTTTTCATTTACGCCCAATTCTTTTAAGGCTGCTTTCACTTCCAGCGCTTCAAAAGAATGGCCGTCTAGCATCTTTTCGGCTTGCATGGGTGTTAGAGAATCCGTAATTTCATAATTCCCCTCAGGAGCAGGAGTTTTCAATGTGCATTCATAATCCTCATTTTTCACACGAATCCGCAATGCGCAGCGTTTCGCTTTTAAGCTGAAATCTTTCGTATCGAAATAATGGTTCGTCTGTGTTTTAATTTCTTCAGCCTTTACTTCAAAAGCCTCCAATAAACGATTGTATTCATTTTGTTCCAGCATGTTTTTGTATTCGATTTCAAGTTCTTTTGTCATTCCGGCTTCACCTCATCATTCTTATTTATTATGGGATAATTTTTGCCAAACTGCAACGGACACGAGAGCTGTGTTAAAATATGACTATAGATTAAAACTGGAAAGGATGCATCCCTTTGCGTAAATTAGTAGAAGTATCAGAGGGTCTTTTCGAAGGCCAAAACATTCAATTTAAAGTGAATGCGGCAGAACCTGCAGAAGCGGTTGAAGCTGCCGGGAAAATGCTGACAGATACAGAAGCCTGTGCTTTTGTTTATGTAGTCGATACCGGCGCCGAATATATTTATGTCCATTTCAAAGACCATATATGGCCGCTTTTAGCGGAAGCGCTTAAGCAGACGGATGTTGTTCCTCTGCTCGTTTGGGGTAAACAAATAATGCCTCTAGATGCATTCCATGAAGAACTGGGCATGCTGCTTGAAAACATCGAAGGCAATGATAATTATGCGGAGGATTTCCGCATTGCAGTCGAAGCTGTTTTCCATGAGGCACTTGCTTCACAAGCATAAAGAGGAGTAAGGAGGATTGGGTATGGGCCAATGGGATCGTTTTTTAGCACCGTATAAACAAGCGGTTGATGAATTGAAGATTAAATTTAAAGGGATGCGCCAGCAATTTGAAACGGATAATACGAATTCGCCAATTGAGTTTGTTACCGGCCGTGTAAAGCCATTGGCGAGCATATACGATAAAACACTTGAAAAAGGGATCGCTTTTGAACCGTCGGAGGAATTGGCGCATCAAATGCAGGATATTGCCGGACTTCGCATGATGTGCCAATTTGTCGGAGATATACAGACCGTAGTCACGCTTTTGCGCCAACGGAATGACTTGCGGATCGTTGAAGAGAAAGACTACATCTCCCATGAAAAACAAAGCGGCTACCGCTCATATCATGTAATTGTGGAATACCCAGTCCAAACCATCAATGGCGAAAAGCTGATTCTCGCTGAAATTCAAATTCGGACACTCGCGATGAATTTTTGGGCATCGATTGAGCATTCGTTGAATTATAAATACAAAGGCGTTTTCCCGGAAGAAATCAAAAACAGGCTCCAGCGCGCTGCAGAAGCCGCATTCCAACTGGATGAAGAAATGTCGCAAATCCGGGACGAGATCCAGGAAGCCCAAGCTTACTTCACCGAATTCAAAGAATCCGCGGGTACACATTTTCCTACAGGAAGAGAAGGGGGACAATCAAAGCGATGAAATATTTTATCATATCGAGAACCGATGATCTTTCAAATGAATTAATGGCGACTGCACGGGAGTATTTGCAGGACTTTGGATTGGAATGGAGCGAAGAGGCGCCGGATGTCGTGCTATCCATTGGGGGAGATGGGACCTTCCTGCACGCTTTTCACAAATACCGGGATCAGTTGGACACAGTGGCTTTTGTCGGAATACATACAGGCCATTTAGGGTTCTATGCGGATTGGAAACCGATTGAAATTGAGAAATTAGTATTGTCGATTGCGAAAAAAGAATACGAAGTGATCGAGTATCCTTTGCTTGAAGTCAGCATCCACTATTTAAACAAAGCCGAACCTTCTGTTTACTTGGCATTGAATGAATCAACGGTCAAATCCCCTGATGTTACCTTAGTGATGGATGTCTTTTTGAATGAAGGGCATTTCGAACGCTTCAGAGGAGACGGACTATGCATGTCTACACCTTCCGGTAGTACGGCTTATAATAAAGCTTTGGGCGGAGCCATTATCCATCCGTCGCTGCACGCTATGCAGTTGACGGAAATGGCGTCCATCAATAACCGCGTTTTTCGTACAGTCGGCTCTCCATTAGTGTTGCCAGCCCACCACCGATGTGCACTTCGGCCGGTGAAAGCACCAGATTTCATGGTGACAGTCGACCACCTGCAATTGCTTCATAAAGACGTGAAGTCGATCGAATACCGGGTGGCTGAGGAAAATGTCCGGTTTGCACGGTTCCGCGCGTTCCCGTTTTGGAGACGCGTACACGATTCATTTATCGATAGCGAGGTTTAAAAGTGGAACAAATGACAGCATTTCAATTAACTTATAACGTGAAAACTTCCATGCTCCTGCGTGATGCGTTAAGCGGCTGGGGGATTTCCAAGCGGACTTTGGCATCAGTGAAATATGGCGGTGGAAAGATACTGGTCAACGGTCGTGAAGTAACGGTCCGGCATGTCGTTGAAAAAGACGATGCCGTGACCGTTATTTTTCCTAAAGAGGAATTAGGTGGAGGGCTGCAGGCGGAAAGCGGTCCTTTGAATATCATTTATGAGGACGAGGCTTTATTGATTGTAGACAAACCGCCGCTTCAAAACACGATACCTTCAAGAGAACATCCTTCAGGCAGCCTGGCCAATATCGTCGCAAAATATTTTGAAGACCACGGCGTACCAGCGACGTTGCATATCGCCACGCGTCTTGACCGGGATACTTCAGGGCTTGTATGCATCGCGAAAAATCGCCATATCCATCATATGCTCTCGATGCAGCAAAAAGAAAAAGTTATGAAACGGCAATACGATGCACTGGCACATGGATTTTTTACAGAAGAAAAGTTTACGATCACTGAGCCGATTGGCCGAAAAAACACGAGCATCATTGAACGGGAAGTCCGTGAAGACGGACAGTTTGCAGAAACTGAAGTGGAAGTGATTCAGCAATTCGACGGATATGCCCGCGTGCAGCTGCAATTGAATACGGGAAGAACCCATCAAATCCGCGTGCATTTAGCTCACATCGGCCATCCTTTAGTTGGCGATGATTTATATGGCGGTACCCGAGAAATCATCCCACGCCAAGCATTGCATTGCAGTAAGCTGCTTTTGCTGCACCCTGTAACCGGAGAAAAATTAGTCTTTTCTTCGCCATTAAACGAAGATATGAAGCAATTGATTCACGTATAACGGTGGAATTTTTCCGGCTGGAAGGGCTGCCTAGAAGGAACGGAAACGAATTCCTTCTCAGGGAAGCGAAATGCAGTGAGCGCGCCGCCAAAAACACAGCCGGTATCGATATTGGCCGTTCGGTTAATTTGATAAGGTTCTTCTGTGGGCGTGTGCCCGTAAACAATCCATTTAGCCCCTTGGTAATTTTTCGCCCAGTCTCTTCTGACAGGCCGTCCATCTGCATGGAATTTGCCGGTAGTGTCTCCGTAAAGAACAAAAGCCGCAATGCCTTTGCTTATTTTTGCTCCGATCATTTCTTCTTTGATGCCGGCATGGGCAACGACAAGGTCTGGGCTAAGCTGTTGATAGAGCGGCAGCTTTTCGTAGAATTGCAGATAGCGGGACCGGAACTCCGATTGCTCCTTTTTCGGCAGACGCTGCCACTCAGCAAGCGTATTTTCAAGGCCATGGCTGATCTGGACTTTGTTGCCTTTAAAAAAACGATAAAGTTTGTTGCAATGGTTTCCGGGGGAATAGTATAGGATGTCTGCGTCTTGCATCTTAAATAAGAGATGCAGAACATCAAGAGAGGCAGGACCGCGGTCCATGGCATCTCCTACAAACACAAGGCGACGGTTGTCTGAATGCCGGTAAAGGCCACCTTCTTCCAGGTAGCCAAGCTCGTTCAGCAAATCGAGAAGTTCCTGGTAGCATCCATGAATATCGCCAATAATATCAAATCCCATAAAAAACACCTCTTTAATCTTGATTATCTTTATACATAGTGTAACGTATAGAATGGTGAAATTGTGTGTTGAGATTAGGGAAGGAGGGAGTACACCAGATGGAAGAAATGAACCATAATGATCGTGAAATGGATAATGAAATGCTTTTGGATCTTCTGAAGCAAGGAGACGTTGAAGGCTTCAGGGATAATTTCTTAACGCATCATCCATATGACCAGGCTACATTTTATGAAAAAGCAGATCAAGATATCCGGCATTTGATGTATCAGTATCTCTCTCCGAAGGAAATGGCGGATATTTTTGAAGCCATTGAAATTGATGACGATGAATACGAAGATCTTTTCAAGGAAATGAATGTCAATTATGCATCCGATTTGCTTTCGTATATGTATACAGATGATGCAGTTGATATTTTGAACTTGCTGAACAAAGAACAAGTGGCTACCTATTTGACGATTATGGAAAAAGAGTCAGCAAGGCAGATTAAAGATTTGCTTCACTACGAAGAATATACGGCAGGTTCCATCATGACAACGGAATTCGTTTCGATTCCGAAAAATTCCACCGTCCGTTCCGCGATGAACATTTTGCGGAATGCAGCGCCTAATGCTGAAACCATTTACTATGTTTTCGTAGTCGATGAAGACAAACGCTTGTCTGGGATTGTTACGCTCCGGGATTTAATCGTTTCGGATGAGGATACGTTGATCAGTGCAATTATGAATGAACGGGTAGTCAGTGTTTCGGTCAGCGAAGACCAGGAAGAAGTTGCGCGCATGATCAAAGACTATGATTTCTTGGCGATACCGGTAGTCGATTTTCAGCAGCATTTGCTCGGCATCATCACAGTCGATGATATCATCGACGTTTTGGACGAGGAAGCTTCAGATGATTACTCCAAACTTGCCGCAGTTTCCGATATGGATACGTTCGATAAAGGCCCATTTACGGCAGCTAAAAAACGGTTGCCTTGGCTGATTTTGCTGACATTCCTTGGGATGCTGACGGCCAATTTGATGGGGATGTTTGAAGCGACGCTTGATAAAGTGGCACTTCTCGCAGTTTTCATCCCTTTAATTGCCGGGATGGCGGGAAATAGCGGAACTCAAGCTTTGGCGGTTGCCGTCCGCGGGATTGCGACAGGCGATATCGAGGAAGAAAGCAAGATGCGTTTATTATTCCGGGAGGCGGGAACCGGTTTGATCACGGGAATCGTTTGCGGAGCGGTAGTCGTAGGCTTGGTGTATTTTTGGAAAGGTGAACTGCTGATTGGTGCTTTAGTCGGGGCGGCGGTATTCGGTTCAATATTTGTAGCCACTTTAGCAGGTTCTTTTATCCCTCTGTTAATCCACCGCCTAAAAATCGATCCAGCTGTAGCTTCAGGGCCTTTTATCACTACTTTGAATGATATTATCTCCATCTTGATCTATTTAGGATTGGCAACTACATTTTTGGGGCAACTATAGAAAAGTGCGAATTGCACTTTTCTTTTTTATGAGGTAATATTAGTACCAGGTATTAATATTAAGTTTTGAAAGCTTATTTGCAAAATGCCATTGAAAATAAGAAATAGAATTGCAGGAGGAATTGGGATGTCGATATCATTAGAAGGCAAAACATACGTAATCATGGGAGTAGCCAATAAACGAAGCATCGCATGGGGGATTGCACGTTCACTGGATCAATCAGGAGCCCGCCTTATTTTCACTTATGCAGGAGAACGATTTGAGAAATCGGTTCGCGACCTTGTCGCTACACTTGAAGGAAACCACGACCTCATTTTGCCGTGTGACGTAACAAACGATGAAAGTGTGGAGAACTGTTTTTCTTCTATTAAAGAACAAGTCGGCACGATCGATGGGTTGGCGCATTGCATCGCTTTCGCTAAGACGGAAGAGCTTGCAGGGAATTTCTCGGATACATCGAGAGACGGTTTCTTATTAGCCCAAAATATCAGTTCGTACTCATTGACGATTATTGCGCGCCATGCGAAACCGCTTATGTCAGAAGGCGGCAGCATCATCGCCCTTACGTATATCGGCGGCGAACGCGTGATGCCGAACTATAACGTCATGGGCGTAGCAAAAGCTTCTCTTGAAATGTCTGTCCGCTATTTAGCAGCTGATCTTGGACGCCAGGGAATTCGGGTCAATGCCATTTCTTCAGGACCGATCCGTACGTTGTCTTCAAAAGGGGTAAGCGATTTTAACAGCATCCTTCATGAAATCGAAGAAAAAGCGCCGCTTCATCGCAACACGACGCCAGAAGAAGTCGGCGATACAGCTGTCTTCCTTTTCAGCAATATGTCTCGGGGCATCACGGGTGAAACAATCCACGTAGACAGCGGCTACCATATCCTATAAATGAAAAAAAAAAACAGGCCATCGCATAAAAAGCGATGGCCTGTTTTTACATAACGTTTTTTTCCATGGCACGATGGGGAATCCCGGCGTCCAGGAATTCGGGTGAAGTTACAGTGTAGTTCAATTTTTCATAAAATGGAATGGCGTATGACTGGGCATTGAGCTTTAAAGTCAGAAGCCGGGCTTTGCGCGCGTATTCCTCCATTTCATTCATCATTAATACTCCGACATGCAAACCACGATATTCCGGAAGAACGCAAACGCGTTCAATTTTTCCAACGCCCATTTCCGTTTCCCGGATGCGTCCTGCTGCAATGGGTTGTTCCAATTCATAGCCGATAAAATGGACCGCTGTATCATCATACTCGTCCAACTCAAGATGTACGGGTACACCTTGTTCTTCCACAAATACTTTTCTTCTGATATTAAAAGCGTGTTCTTTTTCTAAAGGGGTTTCGGCGATTTTAGCTTTCTGCAATTATTGCTCATCTCCTGTTAAACGGAATGTGTCATAAACCGTCCACGATCCGTCTTCCAGTTGATAAAGAAGGTGGATACGATCAATGACTTCTTCATGGTTGATGCCGACCATTTTCAATTGGCCAAAGATATCAGCATGCTCGGAATCGGACATTTTTTGGGCGATTGTGATGTGCGGCACAAAGGAAAAGCGTGGCGCACCACCGAAAAAGTCAGAATGAAGGTCTTCATGCAAAGCAGCAATTTCGGGATTGTCTTCAATTCTGAAATAAAGCGTATTCGTCAACGGTGCAAAGCTGCTGACCCGTGTCGCATGGATGTTAAACGGCTTATGGCGTTTTGCGATTTTCGTAAGTTCTTCTGAAATATCTTTAATCTCAGCATCATCCGCTTCAAAAGCGTCCTTGAGCGTCATATGGGGCGTGATCTGCTCGTAATGCGGATCGTACCGCATGCGGTATGAGTTTGCTAAATCTTGAAGTTTTTTGGATGGGAAAGCGACAATTCCGTATTTCATAAAATGACCTCCTCGTCAGTAATTCCTATTTCTTAATTTATTATACCAAAAGAAACTTGAAAATTGTGAATGGCCGGTCAAACACCGAAATTTTGTATAAGTGCCCGTTTTAAATCGGGCTGCCAGTGTTTCCAAGTATGATCTCCATCGAATTCTTCATAGAAAACGGAAAATCCTTTATCTTGCAGTAATTTGTTCAAAGCCCGATTAGGCTCAAGAAAGTCAGCAGTCCCGCCATTGCTTAGTTTTACGGCTGTCTCACCAGTTCCAATCACATGGTAAACCGTGAAAGGATGAGCGGATTTAAAATTCGTTACTTTCTCCAATAACTCATCGCCGACTTTTGGCGATTGGAGAATGACTCGGCCAAAGATGTTCGGGTAGGTTAAAGCGGCACTCAATGAAACCGTAGCTGCAAGTGAATCGCCGATTAAAGCTCTGCCCATGCCCACTTGGTAAGTCGGATACTTTTCGTCAAGGAAAGGAACGAGTTCATGGGCTAAGAAACGAAGGTAAGCTCCGTGCTGTTCGCCGGTCGGTTCGTATTTCATGCTGCGTTCCTTTACACTTTTATAAGGAATGCCCACAAAAATAATATTTTCGATTTCCTTATTCTCTAATAATTCATCAGCTACCCGCGGTGCACGGCCTAATTGGAAATAGTCTTTACCGTCAGATGCGATGACTAATGTATATTTATATAAAGGCGAATAATTATGGGGCAGGTAAACCAATAATTGCATGTCCTCTTGCAACGCCTCACTGTAAATCGTTAAATCTTCCACTGTGCCTCTGTTCATAGATGAGCCTCCTATACTATTCTGTACGAAAATTGTAACATATTCATGGTACAAGGTATAATTAGTAAGAACGCTAAATTGGAAAGGGGATTTTTAGTATGGATGGTGGGAAATTCCGAGTACATTCAGAAGAAGTGACAAAAGCAACTCATGAAGCTCTGGCTCGACGCGGAGTAGAAGTAGAGGAGATTGCGAAAATCGTTTTGGAAATGCAATTGCCTTATAACGAAGGCTTAACGATTGCCCATTGCATAGAATCAGTGGAAAGCGTACTTCGCAAACGGGAAATGCAGCATGCCTTGCTGGTCGGCATTGAATTGGATGAGCTCGCAGAACAAGGGAAACTTTCAGCTCCATTGCAGCAAATCGTCGGAGCGGACGAAGGGCTTTTCGGAGTCGATGAAATGATCGGCTTAGGCGCAGTTCTGACTTATGGCAGCATTGCCGTTACTACTTTTGGGCATCTCGATAAAAACAAAGTAGGCATCATCCGCAAATTGGATACGAAAGTCGGGGGAGCAGTACATACGTTTCTCGATGATTTGGTCGCGAGTGTCGCGGCTTGTGCTTCGGCCCGTATCGCCCATCGCACTCGGGATTTGGAAGAGCAAGGCAAAACATTTGAAGATTTGAGTCCGGAAGATACAGCGCCGGAAACACATGTAGACGGCGCAGAAATTTAATGTGAATTGACTGAACGCTGCCCTTAGTTTCTTTATTCTCAAAAATCAGTTTGACTCCTAGATACAAAGTCATGTTATGATAGAATTGGAAATATAGAAACATTCAAACAAAGGGGAGGTCATTTTATGTTGAAAAAGAAATTTGGTCTATTTGCAGCTGTAGCACTTGCAGGATCTGTGTTCCTTGCAGGTTGTGGAGATGACACGGCTAGCGACAGTGGAGACGGCGGCAGTTCTGGCGGTTCAGCAGATCCGGAATTCCTAAGCATCTTAACAGGTGGGACGACAGGAACGTACTATCCGCTTGGCGGAGCAATGGCTACAATTATTGAAAATGAAACAGGAATTGATACAACAGCTGAAGTTTCCCAAGCATCTGCCGCCAATATGACAGCGCTTGCGGACGGAGATGCACAAATCGCATTTGTCCAAACCGACACAGCTTTTTATGCAGCTGAAGGATCGAATATGTTCGAAGGAGAAGTCATCGATACAGTTTCAGCGATCGGAGCACTTTATCCGGAAACGATTCAATTGGTAACGACTGCAAATTCCGGCATTACTTCTTTTGATGATTTAGCAGGCAAGAGCATTTCTGTTGGAGCGCCTGGTTCAGGTACTTATATCAACGCAGAGCAATTGCTTGAAATCCACGGCATGACAATGGAAGACATCGAAGCACAGAATCTTGACTTCGGCGAATCCCAAGAAAGTCTGCAAGCTGGCCAAATCGATGCGGCATTTATTACTGCCGGGACACCGACAGGAGCAGTTGAAAGCTTAAGCGCAACTTCGGATGTAGTGATTGTACCAGTAGCAGAAGATAAAGCTGCGGAATTAATTGAAAAATACCCTTACTATGCGACGGATACAGTGCCATCCGGTACTTATGGTTTGACTGAAGATGTACCGACAGTGTCGGTGCTTGCAATGCTAGTCGTACAAAATGATCTTTCCGAAGATCTCGTATACGACATGACAAAAGCGATTTATGAAAACACGGATCAGATTCAGCATGCTAAAGCGGCATTCATCAAACCGGAAACGGCACTTGATGGTATCGGAATCGATGTCCACCCAGGTGCACAAAAATACTTTGATGAAGCAAATCAATAAGCGGTCCAAAATAATAGGCGATAAAGCGAAAGCTTTATCGTCGTTATTTTTGTAGAGATTCAAATTTAGAAGAGGAGAACTAAGATGCCTAAAAAGACAAATCAGTGGATTCTTCTTTCGGTGCTAGCCCTCATTCTTATCCTCGCTGCGATCATTTTTATTCCAATAGAAAAAAGAATCGTTTTTATCGATAATCGGGAAGGCACATTGACAGCTTTCATTAAAGCGGAAAATCATGCTTTTCAAATCAACTATACGCATTCCATCCATCTTTCTGAAGTGTTGGAAAGCTATAAAATATTGCCGGACAATAGAATCCGGATGGTGGAATTGGAATATGAAGATTTTAACATCGGCATGCCTTCCAATGCAGGAGAAGGAGAGACCTTTGTCGAAAAAGATGGAAAATACCTAATCACGAATATGAAAAGAGAAGTTGACGATTTTCGGCTGTTTGTCGGTGACGTTGACGCTCATCTGTTTTTCTTGGCAGATGGGCATCAATACGATTTAAAAAAGACGCTGGAGCGGGGGAAATCCTATACCATCAAAGTCCAGCGCGTTTCATTATTTGAGCAACTAGAAGGAGTGAGTCTAAATGAGCGATAAACGTACGCCGGAAGAACGGGAAACAATGAAACTCCCGCCAGAAGATGAACATTACATTTCGGAAGAAAAACAAAAAGAGATTTTGCAAAAATACGATCCGGAATCCAATACACGTGATTTAGCAGGAATCATGAAACATATTGTGTTTTTTGGCTTGTTAGCATTCTCCATTTTCCAGCTTTACACCGCGATTTTCGGTCAATATACGGCTTATATACAGCGTTCCATCCACTTAGGATTTGCATTGTCGCTTATATTTCTGCTATTTCCGGCAGTAAAGCGTAAAGGCATAAAACATAAAGTCGCCATTTACGATTATGTTCTGGCATTACTCGCGATCGGTGTCGGTTTATACTGGCCCATCATGTATGATGATTTAGTATTCCGGCTCGGACGTGTAACGGAATTGGATCTTATTGTAGGAATTCTGGCGATTTTGCTGACGCTTGAAGCAACTCGCCGCGCAGTAGGGTTGCCAATCACGGTCATTGCTTCGGCTTTCTTGGCCTATGCCTTTTTTGGCCCTTATTTCCCGGGCTTTTTAAAACATAGAGGACAGGATTTAGATTCTGTCATCCAGTTGATGTTCTATACGACTGATGGGATACTCGGTACACCAATCAGTGTTTCCGCTACCTTTATCTTTGTCTTCCTATTATTTGGGGCTTTCCTGGTGAAAACGGGAGTAGGGCAATATTTCAATGACCTCGCTGTTTCACTTGCCGGCCATTTGACTGGTGGCCCTGCTAAAGTGGCAATTTTCTCTAGTGCTCTCCAAGGAACAATTTCGGGGAGTTCTGTAGCGAACGTTGTAACTTCGGGGTCTTATACGATTCCGATGATGAAGAAATTAGGCTACAAGAAAGAATTTGCAGGAGGCGTTGAAGCGGCTGCTTCGACAGGCGGGCAATTGATGCCGCCGATCATGGGAGCTGCTGCCTTCTTGATGGTTGAATTTATCGGTGGTGTTACGTATTGGGAGATTGCAAAAGCAGCTGCCATTCCGGCACTTCTTTACTTTACCGGTGTTTGGATCATGACCCACTTCGAAGCGAAGCGAATCGGCTTAAAAGGGCTAACGAAAGAAGAAATGCCGAACCGCAAAGAAGTCTTGAAGAAAATTTATCTGCTTTTGCCAATTGTTGCAATTATCGTTTTCCTCTTAATTGGAGTTCCGACGATGCATGCTGCTCTTTATGGCATCGTTTTGACAATTTTTGTAAGTGCTTTTGACAAAGAAACTCGCTTAGGATTTAAAGACATAGTCCATGCGCTTGTGGATGGGGCGAGAACTGCGCTAGCAGTAGCAGCGGCGACTGCAGCTGCTGGTATTATTGTTGGGGTGGTTGTAAAGACCGGTCTTGGCTTGAGCTTAGCGAACGGACTTGTTTCTGCTTCAGGCGGAAATATCCTCTTAACGCTCTTCTTTACAATGCTTGCAGCAATTGTCCTAGGAATGGGTTCGCCGACTACGGCAAACTACGTTATTACATCGACCATTGCGGCACCGGCGATCATCACTTTGCTGATGATCGGTGAACCGGCAGGAGCGGCAGTGCCATTAGTGATTGCCTTGTCTGCGCATTTGTTCGTTTTCTATTTCGGCATCATCGCCGATATTACACCGCCGGTTGCACTTGCAGCCTTTGCGGCTTCTGGGATCTCCGGAGGCGAACCGATCAAGACCGGGTTTATAGCCGCAAAACTCGCGGCCGCCGCGTTTATTATCCCGTACATGTTTGTATTGAATCCAGCTTTGCTGATGATCGATACTACGGTCCCTCAATTAATCATCGTCTTAATCACGGCGATTGCAGGGATGTTAGCGATCGGAGCCGGATTGATCGGATTCTGGTACCGGAAATTGTATTGGTTTGAACGCATTCTTGCAGTAGCTACCGGGTTGGCATTGATTTATCCGGAAGGTTATTCAGATGCAATCGGGGCAGTCGTATTCATCGTCCTATTCGTCATCCAATGGCTTGGGCGCGAAAAGAAAGAAGTAAGAACTTCTGAAGCATAAAAGAAAATCCGGCTGGAAGCATTCGCTTTCAGCCGGATTTTTTGGTATGGAAAAAGCCATCACATAAATGTGATGGCTTTTTGTAGCAGGCTCTGTTCCTAAAGCCTGCTGCGGGTTTGGCACCCAATGATTCCTACTGGGCTCGAACCAGCGACCTCTACCCTGTCAAGGTAGCGCTCTCCCAGCTGAGCTAAGGAATCTCAATTTCCAGGACAAATATAATTATATCGCGCCCCGGATAAAAGTCAATACTTTATTCGTTGAGAAAGATGCACCATTCGGTTTGGGCTTTTTCCTGCCGAATGGACCAGCATTCGAGTGCAATGCCCTTCCCTTGAAAGGGCTCAAATTCTAAGCTGAGCCGGGCAAATAAAGGTCCCCAAAAAGGCGGGGCGATATTATTGATGACAGTCGCATGCGGCACCCAGTGATCCGGCAAATAGTAATGGTTTTGGCCGGAGAATTCGCGAGTGGACAGGTCCACTGCCCGGTGCAATTCGGCCAAGCTTTTTGTGAAAACCGGAGCCAGGAAGAAACTGCCTTGCTGTTTGAAAAAGCCAAGCGAATCGAAGGAAAGCGGCAGCTGCTGAAAAGATCCTGCCCACGATTCAATCGCTTTTTTCAGTTCCAGCGGATGCGCTTGTGTATAGGTTTGCAGTGTAATATGCGGCGGGAAAATCTGGTTTGGGTTGATGCTTACCGTTTTGGCTTGATTTTGCAGATTTTCAATGACGCCGGATGATTGATAATCGAACCTTAAAACAATAGCTTGCATAAATATCCTCCTAAGTCAGCTCCCGGTGCTTCTAAAACCGGCATCTTGTGCTTCTTGTTCTGTGCAGAACCATTCTTCTGGATTGGTCTGTTCATAAGAGCTTTGGCCGGGCATATGGTAGATCTTGCTGCCGCTGCGGCTTATATTCCCTTTAATCGTGCATTTTTTATCGTAGGATTGGCTAGAAGACGGTGCAGTCGATCCGTAAGCCGATGCGTTAAATCCGCGGTCGGTTGCATAATAGTCATATTCCCAAATACCGATCCCTTTATCTTTGGCTTGTTCTTCCACTTCCTTGAACTCTTCGACGTAGCGGGTGTTTGGCGGATAGATATAAGCGACACGCGCCAATCCGGATGCAAGCATCTGTTCCTGGACACTTTCTCCGTCCACATAAATATACGCGAGGAGCCGGTCGTAATCATCGTAACGGCCGCCTTCATCAAATTCAATCGAAACATCTCCGGAATCGATGATGCGTTTGTTTTCGGCAGTGGCTTCTGCACCGAGCGGCTGTTTGCCGATTGTCGGATGATTGGTTTCCGGTGTATCGACAAGCAAATAACGCACTGTCTGTGTTTTTCCTTCAAAATCGATTTTTATCGTATCGCCATCGATAACAGAAACGACATCCACGGGGATAAGGGCTGAAGAAGAGCTGCTTTCTTCTTCAGAGTCCGGAAAAGTGCAAGCGCCCAATAGAAGCGACAATAAAATCATTCCGATTAATTTTTTCATTTAAATCCCTGCTTCCATTTTTTCATTATATTTTGAATAGGTCCGGCTTGCAATCGAAAATACGTTCGGCTACGTTTAGAAAAAAGGAGGGTTTCTATGGAAATCACTTTGCCATTCACTTACGATTTTGATCGGACGCTCGAGCGCTTATCACTAGACCCGCTTCATGCAATCGATCTATCAGAAAAAGCGGTCAGGCTGCCGATGCCGGAAGGGAATATTGTGAAAGTAAGAGCGACGGGTTCAACTCATCAACCCAGCTTTGAAATTGTAGGGACGAAACCGGATCAACTCCGAGAAATCAAACATATTTTTCATTTTGACCGTTCACTGGAACCTGTATATGAGCATTACCAGAAGACGAATCTTGCCCAGCTTTTTCACGAACATCAAGGGACGCCGTTAGTGCGTGAATTTTCTTTATATGGTTCTTTAATGAAAAGCATCATCCATCAGCAATTGAATCTTTCTTTTGCCCATACATTGACAAGCCGGTTTGTCCAGAATTTCGGAGAAGAAAAGGAAGGGGTCTGGTTTTATCCAAGCGCCGAGAAAATAGCGAAGCTTGAACCCGCAGACTTAAGAGAGCTGCAGTTTAGTACAAGAAAAGCGGAATATGTCATCGGCTTATCCAAAGCGATTGCAGCCGGCACTTTGAGGCTTGATGAAATGGAAAACCGGACAGATGAAGAGATTACTTCTGAACTGATCGCTTATAGAGGCATTGGCCCTTGGACGGCGCAAAGTTTTCTCATGTTCGGTTTAGGGCGCCCTAATCTATTTCCTTTAGCGGATATCGGACTTCAAAATGCCTTGAAAATCGAATGGCAACGAAGCGAAAAGCCGGAAAAAGAAGAAATCGCTTTACATTTTCCGGACTGGGAGCCTTATTTATCGTATGCCGCTTTGTATTTATGGCGAAGCATCGAATAAAAATATGCAGATTAAAACGCCTTTTCCATTAGTAATCGAAAAGGCGTTTCTATGTACGAATGCGGCAAAGTACGATAATTGATGCTGCCAATTAAGCGTGGTTCTCCATGTCGATTGAGGACGTTGGGGCGAAGTACAAAAAGGACTCCTGTTCAAGATCCGCCAACTTATCTTTGTTCAATCCCACTTCAAGTTCTCCAGAAAAAATAGGTTCCCACCAGTTTGCTTGTTTTTCCATGATCAATTCCTCCTTCGAATTTTCTGTCTTTATTGTTTGACTATTCTATACCCCAAAAGGTTACACTATTAAACAGGTAGTCAAAAATTAAGCCAAAGGGCCTTTGGAAAAGAGGGGTTAGATGATAACAATCGGCATTGTGGGAGCTGGAATCGTAGGCGAACGGATCATCAAGCAAATGCTGCAGGAGACAGGCATTGAAATTCGCGGACTTTACGATGAGCAGCCAGACAGATTGGCTGCTTTGGAAAAAGAATACAAGATTCCTGTCTACGAGTCTTTGGAAGCGCTGCTGCATGCGGACATCGATTGGCTGTACATCGGGACACCGCCGGCATTCCACGCAGAAATTGCCATAAAGGCAGCGCGCACTGGCGTAAATATTTTATGCGAAAAGCCGCTGGCGCACAACGCGGCAGCTGGAGAACAGATGGCGCTTGCAGCCAATCAGAACCGGATCCATACAGCAATGCATTTTCCGCTCATGTATTCACCGGCTGTCCACGAAATGGTCAGACGAATCCGCAATAAAAGCATCGGCAAAATTGTCCGCATTGAATTGCAGACCTTCTTTCCGGATTGGCCGCGTCCGTGGCAGCAAAATCCTTGGATTGCTTCAAGAAGCCAAGGTGGATTTGTGCGGGAAGTATTCCCCCATTATTTGCAATTGATCAATCGGATATTCGGCGGCCTGACAATCCAGTCCCACCAAATTACGTATCCGGAACAGCAAGAACTATGTGAGACGGGTATTATCGCGCATGGCCATTCCGCTGGAGCAATCCCGCTATTGCTTACAGGCATCAGCGGCACGGCGCAAAAAGAATTGCTGGAATTCAAAGTGTACGGAGAAAAAGGCGTATTAACACTCCAAAATTGGTCGGAGCTTTATCTTTCAGAAAAGTACGAGGAACGAAAGCGCCTCGCTGATTTCCCATTAGTACCGAGCTTGTTTGATTCGATGCGGGAGCAGTCGACTTTTCTTGTTCCATTTGAAGAAGGGCTGACAATTCAGCGGCATATCGACCAGCTTCTTGGATCCAAGTGATTTAGGGCTCAATGTAAAGGGTAAAGAGTTTAAGGTGAGACTTTTGAGACGAAGGGGAGAATGGAATGAATTTTACGGCACATGACGTGGAACAGATGATTGAATCTCAACGCGCTTATTATTATACAGGAGCTACAAAACCGGCGGAATTCCGCAAAGCCCAATTGGCCCAATTGAAACAATCGATCAAAAAATACGAACCTGAAGTGCTGGAAGCTTTAAGAAAAGACTTAGGGAAAAGTGAATTTGAAGCCTATTCAACAGAAGTGGGCTTTGTCCTAGACAGCATCACCAATATGACGAAAAACTTGGATGAATGGATGGAGCCCGAACCGGTAAAAACACCGATCTACCTGCAGCCGGCCAAAAGTTTTGTAATGCGTGAGCCTTACGGATCGGTCTTGATTATCGGGCCGTTCAATTATCCGTTCCAATTGATCATGGAGCCTTTGATCGGTGCAATGATCGGCGGAAACTGTGCAATCGTCAAGCCATCAGAGACGACGCCGAATGTTGCCGCCATCATCAAAACGATTATCGAAGATGTCTTTCCGCCTTATTATATCCGAGTGGTAGAAGGTGAAAGAGAAGAAGTGACGGCCTTGATCCACGCGAGTTTCGATTACATTTTCTTTACCGGTAGCGTCAACGTCGGGAAAGTCATTATGAAAGCCGCTTCAGAACGGTTAACTCCGATTACGTTGGAACTCGGCGGAAAAAGTCCGGCTATCGTAGACCAGACAGCCAATTTGGATTTGGCTGCCAAACGCATTGCTTGGGGCAAGCTGATGAATACGGGGCAAACTTGTGTAGCGCCTGATTATATTTGTGTACATGAATCCGTTAAAGAAGAATTTATGAAAAAATTAAAAAAGACCATCCGGAATTTCTACGGCAAAGACGCACAAACAAGCCCCGATTACGGTCGGATTGTCAGCGCGCAGCATTTTGACCGCCTCTCTGCGATCATTGACCAAGAGCAAGAACAAATTGTCTACGGCGGCCAAAGAGACCGCGACGACCTTTATATGGAGCCGGTTATTCTCGACAACATCCACTGGGATAGCCCTTCTATGGAAGATGAGATATTCGGGCCGATTTTGCCGGTCATCACGTACAATGATCTTCCGGCATTGCTTCGCCAAATCCGTAAATTGCCAAAGCCTTTATCGGCTTATCTTTTCTCGGAAAGTGAACGCGCAATCGAGTTTTTCCTTGATGAACTCCCGTTTGGCGGAGGCTGCATCAATGATACAGTTTCCCATGTCGGCAGTTCGTATCTTCCATTTGGAGGCATTGGAACATCCGGGGTAAATTCCTATCACGGCAAACACAGTTTCGAAACATTCACACATGCCAAATCGATTTTGAAAAAGTCGACGAAACTTTCGACGAATGTGCTTTATCCGCCGTATAAGCAAAAAGTGAAATTTGTGAAAACCTTAATGAAATAAGCGGCCATTTGGTCGCTTTTTTCATTTTAATCCTGCTATGATGGAGCAAAGAGGTGAGATGGATGGACGAACGGATATTGATCGTCGAAGATGAAAAAAGCATTGCTCGCGTTCTAGAACTCGAGCTTACATATGAAGGATATAAAACCGGTGTGGCACTGACTGGAGCTGAAGGGCTGATCCAATTCAGGGAACAGGAATGGGATTTAGTTTTGCTGGATTTGATGCTTCCGGAAATCCATGGATTGGATGTGCTAAAGCGGATCCGTTCCGCTGGAAGTGAAATCCCGGTCATTTTGCTGACAGCAAAAGACGATGTGAAAGACAAAGTTGCGGGATTGGATCTGGGGGCAAATGATTATGTAACAAAGCCTTTTGAAATTGAGGAATTGCTTGCCAGAATCCGTGCCTGTTTAAGGCTTTCGACGGGCATGAAAAACACGGATCTCCATGTATTCCATGATCTCGAGTTAAATACCGCGACAAGAGAAGTAACAAGAAATGCGCGGACGATTGAATTGACGCCGCGAGAATTCGACCTACTATTGTATTTGATGCAAAATCCTCAGCAAGTGCTTAGCCGGGAGCAAGTATTGAATGCAGTTTGGGGTTATGATTATTTCGGTGATACCAATGTCATCGATGTCTACATCCGCTACCTCCGCAAGAAAATAGACGCAGGCGAAGAGACGACTTATATCCAGACTGTGCGGGGAGTCGGGTATGTCCTGAAGGAGCATGCGAATGAAGCTTAAAACAAAAATCAATATTTGGTCGACGCTGATGATGCTGCTCATCTTGATTGTGTTGATGACCATCATTTATTTCTCGTTCAGCCGACTCGCTTATTCGACTGAAGTCAGCCAGCTTCAAGCGGATGTCGATGCGTTGGTGTCGACATTTAATACAAGCGATACAGCTGACCCGAGTGACATTTTAAGGGGGTATGTTCCGCCAAATGGCTTGATTCAAGCGAAAAGAGAAGGGGGCGAGCTGATTCCAGCTATCCAGGACCCGGATATCACAAATGAATTTCCTGAAGAGTTGCCGGAAAGTTCGGGAACGGTAAAAGTGGAAGGGGATTTGTTTGCCTATGTCACTGCACCGATCATTTGGACGGACGGAGAAATTGCGGAATTGGTTGTGGCGCAGTCTTTAGAAGAAGTGGTCAATAATGCGCGTACCTTGGGGCTCGTCCTCATTACGGTAAGTCTGCTCGCGATGATTCCGATTTTCGTCTCCAGTGTTGTATTGGGGAAAGTGGTGACGAAACCTATCACGGATCTGACAACGACGATGACGCGGATCCAAAAGAGCGGACAGTTTGAAAAATTGCCTATCACCGAGTCATCGAAAGATGAAATTGGACAGATGGGCAGCACCTTCAATAGCATGATGGAATTGCTCGAGGAAAACTATACGAAACAGGAAGAATTCGTATCCAATGCCTCCCACGAATTAAAAACGCCGTTAACGGTGATTGGCAGTTATGCGAAATTATTGCAGCGCCAAGGAATGGATGATCCAAAGCTTGCAGTAGAAGGGCTTTTAGCCATCCGGACTGAGACGGACCGGATGAAAGCTTTGATTGAACAATTGCTTCACATTGCAAGGCGAAGCGAAAACCAATTGGAGATGGAATCTGTCGATCTGGTCGTTTTGGCCAAGCAGACTGCCACTGCGATGTCGACTTCCTATAATCGGGATTTTCAGCTCGTGTCAACAGAGAATCATGTAATGGTGATAACCGATCTCGCCAAAATCAAGCAATTGATGTACATCCTTTTAGACAATGCGAGAAAATACAGTTCGGACCGGATTGAATTAATCGTCAAAAATGGAGAAATCCCGATGTTGCAAATCCGTGATTATGGAATCGGAATTCCGAAAGAATCGATTCCCTATGTATTTGATCGGTTTTATCGGGTGGATAAAGCGAGAAGTCGGGAAACGGGTGGATTTGGTCTAGGCTTGTCGCTTGCCAAACAACTTGCTGATAGCATGGGCGTAAGATTGGAAATTGAGAGTGTTGAAGATCTTGGTACGACGATTTCCATCATTTTCTCATCCGATTTTAATGTTGGGGCAGTACAATCTAAGCAGGAGGGATGGTCATGAGTAAAAAACTGATGATGGCCGGTGCCACCATTTTGCTTGGATTGCTTGTCTTCGGTTTTGTGCTGATTTTTGGTTCTGATGACAATCCGGTCACTGAAACGGAAGCAAGTGCTGCTGTAATTGAGTTGTACGGTGGAGAAGTCGAGCGCACAGAACGTGCAAAAGACGGCTACACCATTATTTTCAACCGGGATAACGGAAAGTATTCTGCCCAAGTCGACCGATCAACTGGGCGCATTGAATCGTTGGCTTTGTTGGAAAAAGCCGCTGATGCAAATCCTATTATCACTGAAAATGAAGCGAGCGAATTGGCTTTAAAGGAAGTGGACGGGGAAATTATGCAATCGAGTTTCTCTAAAACACAAAATCAATACGAAGTGGTTGTAAAAAATCAGCAGGAAAAAGCCATAATTCTTGTTGATGCGATTGGTGGAACGGTCATTGACATCCAAAAAGAACCGATTCAACAAAATGAAGCAGAGCCGGCTAATCGGGTAATCACCGAAGCGGAAGCAATTGCAATTGCCAAAAAAACCTTGGACGGGGAAGTTCAGGAGCTGGAGTTCACGGAGACGGAAGACGGCGGATTTTATTTGATTGAAATCGAAAATGACCGTACTGATCAAGAAGCGACCATTCGGGTTCACGCTGTCCGAGGCGAGACCTTAACAGTTGAATGGGAAGATTAACGTAATTTCATGATGTTCTCATCAAATTCTCATTTTGCTCTCACAGTCTTCTCAGAAGCGGGGGCTATAGTAAAGATAGAACAAATGAGGAGGAGAAAAGAACATGAAAAAATTAATCTACATTCCCGTAACAGTTGGCGTCTTGGCATTTGGAGGAGTTGTCTTGGCGAACACGCAAAATTCGGAGACCCCGGCAACGAACACAACAACAAATCAGACAGAAAATGGAACAGGCAACAATGCACAGGAGAATTTCTTATCTTTTGATGAAGTCTCTTCAAAAGCTTTGGGGATTGCCAATGGGACGATTACCGACATTGAACTGGATCAAAATGCGAGAACGCCTCATTACGAAGTGGACGTTTGGTACGATGGTTACGACTACGATTTGAAATTTGATGCGGTAACCGGAGAAGTATTGGAACAGAAAAAAGAAAGAGAAGACCGGGACGACGATGATTTTGACGATAATGGAGATGCAGCTGCAGCTGATGAAAACTTGATCAGTTCAGACGAAGCCATTAAAGCGGCACAAGCAGTGGCAAAAGGAACTGTCGAAAAAGTCGAGTTGGACCGTGAAGATGGTGTAGCTTATTATGAAGTCGAAATTGAAGAGGGCCGAACCGATCATGAAATCTATGTCAATGCCACAGACGGCACCATTTTAGAACATGAAACAGACAACGACGATGATGACGATAGAGATTAAATCAAAAAAAGGAGCCCTCGGCTCCTTTTTTTAGTTTATAGGCAAGACGATGGTTGCTAAAGTGCCGCAGCCCGGTTCGCTTTCAATCGTCAGCGTGCCGCCATGTTCTTGGATGATTTTTTGGGAAACGATTAATCCGAGGCCTGTTCCTGTTTCTTTCGTAGTATAGAATGGTTCGAAGATCTGGTCGAGTTCTTCTTTTGAAATGCCTTTGCCGTGGTCTTGCAATTGGATAGCAACCGAATTTTCTTCCCGCAGTTCCACGATCAACGAGATTTCCCCGGGGTTCGGACTTGCTTCAATCGCATTTTTCATTAAATTGATGAGGACTTGCTTAATGCGGTGCTCTTCGCCTTCAATGATGAAATCATCCAACTCCCAGCAATAATCAAAAAGGATGCCGTGCAAATTGAGCTCGGGTCCGAATAAAGCGATTGTGTCGTCTAGAATTTTCCGTAAACTGATCTTTTTAAAAGAAGAGGCTTGCGGTTTTGCCAACACTAAAAACTCACTGATGATCAAATTGATGCGATCCAGTTCAGAACGGATCAACTTCGTATATTCTTTATAGGGATAATCTGCGTCGCTTTGCATCATTTGGACAAAGCCGGAAATTACGGTCATCGGATTACGGATTTCATGGGCGACGCCTGCCGCAATTTCACCGGCAAGCTTTAACTTTTCAGATTGGACAATTAATTTTTCCGCTTCTTTTTGGTAAGAGATGTCACGCGAAATGACGGATGTCGCCACCACATTGCCGCTTTGGTCAATAATGGGGGACAGTGTGATTTGAGCGTGAAAGCGGGTGCCGTCTTTTTTGATATCTTCCGTTTCAAGCAGCGAATAGCTTCCGCCTTCTTGGACATGGCGGGTACGGATTTCGGCAAGCTCGGCATTTTCAAGTGGATATAATCTAAGCGGTTCCCCGATGCATTCTTCGGAAGTCCAACCATATAATTTTTCAAAAGCCGGATTGATGGCGATGATCCTATTGTCCGAATCGTAGACCGCAATGGCGTCTTTCGCAGTTTCAAAGAATAGTTGAAGATATCCTTCTTTTGAAATCAAGGCTTGTTCCATCGTTTTGTTCTTTTGCTCCAGCTGAGACCAAATCCGGCTGAAATAAATCGAGTGGATGGTAGTCAAAATCAGGACGCTTGCGACAAAAGTGAACAGGGATACGTGAATATAAGCGATGGATGCCCGTCCTGCCAATTCATCGAAAACAAATGCTAAAAGCAGAATCTCAGCAAACGTGATAAGTCCGAGAATGATATTTGGAAAAGTATCGTAATACAAAGCAGAAGCAATGACTGGAATGACAAAAAAGATAATTGTGACGGCTGACAGCGATTCGAAATTCAACATGAAGACGTAGAAATTCATGCATGCAAGTATCAGGATTTGGATGAGCCGAACATTCAATTGGAGGGTATGCAGCATCCATAATATGCCAAAAGTCAGCAGACCAAAAACCGGCGATGCAAATCCGGTCTCTGGAGTGAACAGCCATCTGCCTAAAAGATGCAGGACGGCGGCGCAGCCGTATAAATAAATAAAGAGCTGATTTCTCTTAATATTGGATGATAAAGGTTCCATGCTACACCTCAGTCTATGGGATTAGTCTCAATATTACTATATAATCCCCTGTCAGAACATGGTTGATTTTGATATGATTAATAGACAGGAGGCGTTTATTATGGCATATGAATGGAATAAACAGGAAACGCTCAGTGTTTTAAAGGAGCTAGTTGAAATTCCAAGTCCATCGGGCTACACGATGGAAGTGATGAAATCGGTGAAAAAAAGATTTGATCTATGGAATATTGAATACACCGCGACGAATAAAGGCAGCATTATCGCAACAGTGCGAGGAAAAGACGACACCCGCCACCGGTTATTGACAGCCCATGTAGATACGCTAGGAGCTATGGTCAAAGACATTAAACCAAGTGGCCGATTGAAGCTTTCATTAGTCGGTGGGTTCCGGTTCAACGCAATCGAAGGGGAGAACTGCCTTATCCATAAAGCGGATGGTTCCGTTGTTTCAGGCACCATTTTGATGCATCAAACGACGGTGCATGTATACAAAGATGCGGGAACCGCAGACCGCGATGAAAACAATATGGAAGTCCGGTTGGATGAGAAAGCATTTTCTGCAGAAGATGTCCGGAATCTGGGCATTGAAGTCGGCGATTTTGTTTCTTTCCACCCGCGCTACACCGAAACAGCATCCGGTTTCGTTAAATCGCGCCATTTGGATGATAAGGCAAGTACGGCATTATTGCTTCAATTAGTGAAGCACTTAAAAGATACGGAAGAGCAATTGCCGTATACAACCCATTTTTACATATCGAATAATGAAGAAATCGGCTATGGCGGCAATTCCAATATCACACCTGAAACAGTCGAATATATTGCAGTAGACATGGGAGCGATCGGAGACGGGCAGGCTTCAGATGAATATACGGTATCTATTTGTGCCAAAGATTCGAGCGGCCCCTACCATTACGGTTTAACACGCCATTTAATCGCTTTGGCCAAAGACAATCACATTGATTATAAAGTTGATATATACCCGTATTATGGATCGGATGCTTCTGCAGCAATCGGTGCCGGCCATGATATTAAGCACGCTTTATTCGGTCCGGGAATAGAAGCTTCCCATTCTTATGAACGGACCCATATTGATTCGTTGAAAGCGGCAGCAGCCCTGCTGCATGCATACGTATTTTCACCGATGGTTACAGAGTAGGAGGAAGATCATGAAAACACAAGAATTGCTCACAAGCATGCCTTATACAAAAATCATCGGCACGCTACCGGAAACGATTGAACATTTAGCAATGGATTCCCGGGAAGTGAGAAACGGTTCATTATTTGTCTGCATTAAAGGCTATACGGTAGACGGCCATGATTTTGCTGCGCAAGCAGCTGCACAAGGTGCAGTTCTTTTTGTAGCTGAAAAGCCAATAGATGTCGAAGGGGCTTCTGTCATAATTGTAGAAGATACGGACCGGGCGCTGGGATTGCTATCTGCAAAATTCTACGGCTATCCGTCCAAATCCCTTCAAATGATTGGCGTTACCGGCACTAACGGGAAAACAAGTGTAGCTGGAATGATTCATGCCATGTTGATGGAACTGAATGAAAGTTCTGCCTTAACCGGGACAATCGGCTTTAATTTGAATGGCGAACTTCACCAATCAGCAAATACGACAAGCGATGCATTGACCACACAAGCAATGATATCCCAGGCAAAAGAAGCAGGGTGTTCCCATATGACGATGGAAGTATCTTCTCATGGGTTGGTGCTAGGGAGACTTGCGGGAGTGGAATTCAATACAGCCATTTTCACGAACCTGACACACGACCATTTGGATTTCCACGGCACGATGCAAGAATACGGCCATGCGAAAGGCTTGCTTTTCTCTCAGCTGGGACAAAATTTGCAAGAGAAAAAGCAGGCGGTATTGAACGCCGACGATCCATGGTCGGAAAAATATGCAGAGATGACGGCTCATCCGGTGTATACATATGGCATCGAGCAGCCAGCCCAGTTCAAAGCAAGTGAGATCGAAATGGACCATCAAGGGACGCGTTTTACGTTGACAAGCCCACAAGGTGAATTTAATGTATCGATGAAATTGCTTGGCCATTTCAATGTTTCGAATGCACTTGCGGCCATCACGGCATTAGCTGCTGAAAATTATCCGTTGGAAGAAGTCATTGCAGCATTATCGCGAATCCAACCGGTCGAAGGACGGATGCAAAAAGTAGAACTGGATGCACCGATCTCCATCTTCATCGATTATGCCCATACACCGGATGCGATTGAAAAAGCGATTGATGCGGTAAAAGATTTTAAAACGAATCGGGTTATTTTCCTCGTAGGAACCGGCGGCAACCGCGATAAGACGAAGCGGCCAATCATGGCAGAAAAAGCTTCTGCTGCTGAGTATGTTGTCCTCACAACCGACGATCCTCGATTTGAGGAAGATGACAGCATTTTAAATGATTTAAAAGCGGGGATGAAACATGAAGAATTCGCTTGCATAGGCGACCGAGCAGAAGCGGTTAAACATGCAATTGCCGAATCAGAACCAGGCGATATCATTATTTTGGCAGGCAAAGGCCATGAAGATTATCAAATTATCGGATCGACAAAATATCCGCATAGCGATAAAGAAATTGCCGTAAAAGAAGCCTTAAAGAAATTTAGTTAAAGAGAAGCCATACTTGGCTTCTTTTTTTCTGGAGCGGCGGTGAAATTTCCTTGTCTTTTTCCCGTCGCTTCTCTAATATGAATAGAGTAGAATTAAAGGAGCGTATATGATGTCAGACCAATTAAAAAATGAAATATTAAATAGAAGAACTTTTGCAATCATCTCTCACCCGGATGCCGGGAAAACGACGTTAACGGAGAAATTACTCTTATTCGGCGGCGCAATTCGCGATGCCGGAACAGTAAAAGGGAAGAAGTCAGGGAAATTTGCGACTTCCGACTGGATGGAGATCGAGAAGCAGCGCGGAATCTCCGTAACTTCTTCTGTGATGCAATTCGATTATGATGGACATCGCGTCAATATCCTGGATACGCCTGGACACCAAGATTTCAGTGAAGACACTTACCGTACGCTGATGGCAGTGGACAGTGCGGTCATGATTATTGATGTAGCGAAAGGGATCGAAGCACAGACAGTGAAATTATTCAAAGTCTGCAAAATGCGCGGGATTCCGATCTTCACATTCATCAATAAAATGGACCGCCAAGGAAAAGAACCGCTTGAACTTATGGAAGAATTGGAAGAAGTGCTCGGTATCCAGTCGTATGCGATGAACTGGCCAATCGGCATGGGGAAAGAATTCCTTGGAATTTACGATCGCTTCAACAAGCGGATTGAGCCATTCCGTTCACAAGGCAACCGCTTTTTAGCATTGGATGAAAATGGCCAATTAGCTGAAGAACATGAGATGACAAAAACGTCTTATTACACGCAAGCGATGGAAGACATTGAATTGCTTGATGAAGCAGGCAATGACTTTTCAATTGAACGTGTGAAAAAAGGCGAATTGACGCCAGTCTTTTTCGGTTCCGCTTTAGGGAATTTTGGAGTGGAAACCTTCTTGGAAACGTATCTTCAGTTTGCTCCGCCACCGCAAGCGCGCGAAACGCAAGAGAAAGAAGAAATCAGCCCAGTAGAAAATCCATTCTCTGGTTTTGTCTTTAAAATTCAAGCGAATATGAATCCGGCCCACCGGGACCGCATTGCTTTTGTGCGCATCGTTTCAGGAAAGTTCGAAAGAGGGATGAATGTCACACTTGCAAGAACCGGAAAATCGTTTAAATTATCGCAGACTACCCAGTTCTTGGCGGATGACCGCGAAACCGTAACAGAAGCTGTGGCGGGAGACATTATCGGTTTGCATGATGTCGGCAACTACCAAATCGGCGATACAATTACGAGCGGAAAAAAATTCGAATTCGAAAGTTTGCCGCAGTTCACGCCAGAATTGTTCATGAAAGTAACGGCGAAAAACGTCATGAAACAAAAGCATTTCCATAAAGGGATTTTGCAATTGGTTCAAGAAGGCGCTATCCAGTATTACAAAACCCTTCATCTTGAAGAAGTCATTCTCGGAGCTGTCGGGCAGCTGCAATTTGAAGTGTTCGAACACCGCATGAAAAATGAATACAATGTGGATGTCCGTATGGAGCCCGTCGGCAATAAAATTGCCCGTTGGATCGAAAACGAAGCGGATGTAAAAGAATCGATGTCTAGCAGCCGGTCGATGTTAGTGAAAGATCGCCATGACAATTTAGTCTTCTTATTTGAAAATGAATTTGCAACACGTTGGTTCCAGGACAAAAATCCTGAAATCAAACTTTACAGCTTATTATAAAGCCTGCTATTGCAGGCTTTTTTCTTTGTAATATTATTAGAAATGAAACATTTAAATTTGCGGTTCCTAGTGATTTTTCTTATGATAAAAGAATGAGAATGAGAGAGGATTTTGAATAGATGAGATTAAGCGATTTTTCAATTAAGAGACCTGTTTTTACCATTGTCATCATGCTATTGGTCATCATTCTGGGCGCGGTTTCTTTTTTTAAGATTCCCGTTACTTTGATACCGGAATTAAACCCTCCAATCGGAGTGGTAGTTACAAATTATCCTGGGGCCAGCCCCACTGAAGTAAGTGAAAAAGTAACAAGGCCCTTAGAGGCGAATTTATCCACCTTGCCAGGAATTAAGTCGATTCAAAGTTCATCCCAAGAAGGTTCGAACTTTATCTTGCTGGAATTTGACTGGTCCACGGATATGGATGATGTGCAGGCGGATATTACGCAGCGAATCGATTTAACACCGGTTCCGGATGACTCGAACCCGCCAAGGTTCTTGAAGTTTGACCCTGCACAATTCCCAGTTCTTCAATTGTCCTTGCGCGCAACCGAGTCTGGAGAAGACGTACGGATTTTAGCGGAAGAGCTGGAAACGGAATTACTGCAGACTGATGGAGTTGCCAATGTTAATATTTCCGGTTCATTGATTGAAGAAATCAATGTTGCATTAAATCCGGAAACTTTGGAAGAAAAAGGCCTGCAGCAATCGGATATTGTTCAGCTGATCCAAGCGAATAATATTTCCTTGCCTGGGGAAGCGATTGAAACAGAAGATGGGCGGAATTTAACAACACGGATTGTCAGCACCTTAACAAGTGTTGAAGATATCCAGAATCTCGTAATTACAGTCAATCCGTTAGATGGAGAAAACGTGACCATCGGCGATGTGGCGGAAGTAACGCTTGGTGAACGGGAAAGAACTTCAGAAACCCGGGCAAATGAAGAACCTGCGGTCCTGTTATCGGCACTTCAGGAATCCGGCGCGAATACAGCCGACGTTTCGAGTGCATTTCAAGACAGGCTGAACGAACTTCTTGAAGAAGAAAGATTTGCCGGAGTAGAAGCGGATATTTTATTTGACCAAGGTGATTATGTTCAATTAGCGGTCGGCAATATTGGGCAAACTTTAATTTATGGCGGTATTTTCGCCATGCTCGTATTGTTCTTTTTCCTACGCGGCATAAAGAGTCCGATTATTATCGGAGTAGCGATTCCTTATTCCGTAATTGTGACGTTTGTCTTGATGTATTTCTCGGATTTCGCTTTGAATATCATGACGCTTGGCGCCCTGGCTCTAGGCATAGGGATGTTGGTCGATAATGCAATTGTCGTTATCGAGAACATCGAGCGCCATTTGGCAATGGGCAAAACTTCGCGGCAAGCTGCTTCTGACGGTGCCAAAGAAGTTTCAACAGCCATCATTGCCTCAACTTTAACAACAATCGCTGTATTTGTACCGGTAATTTTCATTACAGGCTTGATCGGTGAAATCTTCACCGAATTTGCCTTGACGATTTCGTTTAGTCTTTTTGCCAGTTTAGCAGTGGCTTTGACCGTTATCCCTATGCTTGCATCCCGTATGTTGAGCAAGCCAAAAGGGAATATGGAGGCCAGAAAACGGCGTTCGAAGGGATTGAAAAAATTTGAGCGGTCCATTAAATGGGCCTTGGCACATCGGTTAGCTGTCATTTTAGCTGCGCTGGTGCTTTTAGGTGTTGGAACTTTAGGCATCCTGCAAGTAGGTACAGAATTCCTCCCAGCTACTGATGAAGGATTTGTCAGTGTGTCCGTTGAACTTGAAAATGGTGCTTCTCGTTCAGCTACGGATGCGGTCGTCAATCAAATAGAAGAAGAACTGAAAAAAGAAGAGGATATCGATGTTTATGTCAGCTTGATCGGTACAACTCAACAAGGCCAATCCCAAGGGACTTCGGCAACGAATACAGCCGAAATTTACGTGAAAATGATTCCTTTGGATGAACGGGATCGGTCGGTGTTCGATTTTGTTGATGAGGTTCAGCCTCGGGTGCTTGATACAATAGGAGAACAAGCCGAAGTCAGTTTTAACTTGCAGACAGCTGCAGGATCGACTCCGAATAGTTTAACTTTCACAGTTACTGATACAGACAAAGCTCGGTTAGATGAAGCCATAAGCCGTCTGAGCGAAGAGATTCGCGAGCTTCCGGATGTCACCGAACTGACCAGCGATCGGGAAGAAACGATCGATGAACTTCAAATGGTGATCAATAAAGAAGCGGCAACAGAATATGGGCTCGCACCTGTCCAGATTGCCCAAACAGTCAATAACACGACACGTGGTGTGCAAGCTTCTCAAATTCTTGCTGAAAATGACGAAGTATATAGCGTATTTGTAAAATTTGATGATGAATACAAAAACAGTGTGGAGAAATTGCGCACATTGAAATTGCGTACACCGGCGGGGCAGTTCATTGAATTGCAGGAACTTGCCGACATCAGCATCGAGCAAGGGCCCGTGAGCATTCAGCGCGTCGACCAAGCGGAAAGTGTTTCGATAACAATGCAGTATAAGTCGGATATCAGCTTAGGTGATATGTCTGATAAAGTGGATAAAGTGATTGAAGAAATAGATCTTGATGAAAATACAGTCATCACTTTTGGCGGTGATCGGGAATTATTTGAAAGTGCTATAAACGATATGCTCTTGGCTGTCATTCTTGCAGTCGTCCTGGTTTATATTGTTATGGCTGCCCAGTTCGAGTCTTTCAAATATCCGCTTGTGATCATGTTTACCGTTCCTTTGATGTTCATTGGAGTAGCCATCGCTCTTTTCGTCACTCAAACTCCAGTCAGCATTACGGCCGTCATCGGATTGCTGGTGCTGGTCGGTATTGTTGTCAATAACGGCATCGTGTTGGTTGATTATATTAACCAGCGAAAAGCCGCGGGACTGGAATCGTATGAGGCGATTATTGTTTCGGTAAAAGACCGTCTGCGTCCGATACTGATGACAGCACTCACGACTATTTTAGGCTTGGTCCCTCTTGCTCTTGGCATCGGCGAAGGGACAGAAATCAATCAGCCAATGGCTATTACCGTTATCGGAGGAATGATCAGTTCCACTTTCCTTTCTTTATACATTGTTCCAATTGTGTATAGCTTATTCGATCGCAATACTAGAAAGATGAATAAAAAGCAGGGTTAAATCCCTGCTTTTTATTTTTTTGCATTTTTTATTTGGAATATTTAGTATAATGAATGAAAATCAACTTCAAATGATAGGCGTATTTGGGGTGGAAGGAGTTGGGTTCATGAAAGAAGTCGTTTTCACAGGCTTTCCCGGGTTTATTGCAAGTCAATTAATTCGCACGGTCATCAAAAAAGAAAATAGCGTATCCGCAATCGTCTTGGCGGCTGAAATGGAAAAAGCAAGAAGGGAGGCTGATGAAATTCAGCGGCTCACTGATTGTGGACCCATTCGGTTGATAGCAGGGGATATCACCAAAGATGGGCTGGGGTTGAACGATGAAGATACCGCCTATCTGAAAGACAAAGAAGTGGTGTTCTGGCATCTTGCAGCCATTTATGACCTGGCTGTCCCTCGTGAAATCGCTTGGAAAGTGAATGTTGAAGGCACGAGAAATGTAAATCGATTTGTATCTGAGCTACCTCATCTATTGCGCTATATGTATTTCAGCACGGCTTATGTAGCGGGTGATAGAGAAGGTACATTGTATGAACATGAATTGATCCGCCCGGAAAATTTCAAGAATTTCTACGAAGAAACGAAATTTGAAGCGGAGCTTTTAGTCGAAGAACTGAAAGAGGCATATCCCGTGACCATTATCCGGCCAGGGATTGTTCGAGGGAATTCTAAAACGGGTGAAACCATTAAGTTTGACGGTCCGTATTTCTTTTTGAACATGATTGACCGTCTCAGAAAATTGCCTTTCATACCTTATATCGGAAGAACAACAGCTTTCATCAATGTCGTTCCGATCGATTATATATTGAAAGCCTCCGTCTATTTAAGTGAACACGATGAAGCGGAAGGGAAAACCGTCCATTTGACGGATCCAAATCCGCATCCGATTGAAGAAGTCTACCGGAAAATGGTTCAAGAAAAAACAGGGAAGACACCAAAACTGCGTTTGCCTCATACAGTCGCGGCATTTTCATTGAAAAGTGTTACTTTGCAGCGGTTTTTAGGGGTAGAAGCCGAAACCTTGGATTACTTAACATGGAACGCCCATTTTGATACGGCGAATGCGCAACAGCTTCTCGCAGGATCCGAAATCCATTGCGCCGATTTTTTAGAAACAATCCCTACGATGGTCAAGTTTTATGAACTTCATAAATTTAACAAAAAATTTCATGTGAAGATAGGTTAAATATTTACTTCATTCCAAAAGGTGCTATAATAAAATTACAACTCAATACACTTTGGCTTTCAGTCAAGGGGGAGTAGCTGTAGGGAAACCTATTTCATAATCGTCAATACATGGTTAGTAACCATCGGTTATGATAGCGATTTTAATTGCTTAGCGAGACCTTTGCCTTTTATTAGGCAGGGGTCTTTTTTGCTGGCAAAAATTAGGAGGAGAAAGAAGATGGAAGCAGTATTATTGGAGTATGCCTGGGTCCTGTTGGTTTTAGTAGGGCTTGAAGGGCTGCTTGCTGCGGATAACGCAGTGGTAATGGCAGTAATGGTAAAACATTTGCCTAAAGAGCAACAGAAAAAAGCTTTATTTTACGGATTAGTTGGGGCATTTGTTTTCCGTTTTGCAGCCCTATTCATGATCACATTACTTGTGAATATTTGGCAAATCCAAGCCCTGGGAGCAGCTTATCTCCTGTTTATCTCGGTTAAGAGCATTTACGATCAGCGTAAAGGCGACAGTGATCAAATTCTCGATGATAAAGGCGAGAAAGTCGAGAAAAAAGGTTCTGGTTTCTGGATGACGGTTTTAAAAGTCGAACTAGCAGATATTGCATTTGCGATTGACTCTATGTTAGCGGCTGTTGCACTTGCAGTAACCTTGCCTCATTTGGATCTATTCGGCGTCGAAGAAATTGGCGGCATCAACTCCGGTCAATTCACAGTTATGCTATTGGGTGGTTTAATCGGTGTTATCATCATGCGATTTGCAGCCCATAAATTTGTTCAGCTTCTTGAGAAGTATCCGCAACTTGAAACAGGGGCATTTGTCATTGTCGGATGGGTTGGGGTCAAACTTCTTGTTATGACTTTGGCACACGAAAATGTTAGCATTTTGCCGCATGACTTCCCGCATTCAACTCCATGGACACTTACGTTCTGGACAGTTCTGATCGGTATTGTCGTGGTAAGTGGT
The DNA here is from genome assembly GCF_057031095.1 of Planococcus alkaliphilus. NCBI lineage: Bacteria > Bacillati > Bacillota > Bacilli > Caryophanales > Caryophanaceae > Planococcus > Planococcus alkaliphilus. The sequence continues at coordinate 2,481,409 of NZ_CM168060.1, read as the reverse complement.
ATTTTAGGGGTACGCAAAAACAAACAAGAAAATGCTTAATGAAAAGCTTCCTTCGGGAGGCTTTTTCTTTTGGAAAATTATTCTTTAGATGCGGACATAAAGATGTAAAAATCTCCGAATATATATAGAGATCAAGTTAACTCTTCCTTTTCATTTCGAAATGCTGCCGTTACAATCAGGAGTAGTGAAGAAATGAAAAGAGGTGAATGGTCATGCTTTTGTCTGCAATAACAGGGTTATTTGGTCGAGATGGTAAACATTCTGCTGAAGAATTAGCGCTGCTCGCCAAAGCTGGGGATGAAGAGGCTTTAAATGAATTGCTTCAATCTTATGCCCCTTTTGTAAAAAAAACTGCAGCACAAGTATGCAAACGATTCATCGATCAGCATGATGACGAATGGAGCATTGCGTTGTCAGCATTTCATGAAGCTGTTAAAGGATACGAAAAAGATAAAAATGCTTCCTTTCTAACGTTTGCCCATTTAATCATTCGCAGAAGAGTGATTGATTTTATTCGAAAAGAAAGTAACCGCTCGGAATTCAGCCATGATTTCCAAGGTCAGATAGATAGTGATGAGACCAATCATTGGATTGAAGCCGATGCAGCTATCAAACATTACGATGTAAAAAAGCAAGCAGAGATCCGCAAAGAAGAAATTCACTTATATGAGCAGATGCTCGCAGAATACAAGCTCAGTTTCCAAGTCTTAGCTAAAGTTTCACCCGCTCATGAAGATGCCAGAAAAACGGCCGTGCAAATTGCACAGATGATAGCAGAAACAGAAGAATACTTTGACTATCTTTACGAAAAAAAGAAATTGCCGATTAAAGAAATTGAACAACATGTCAAAGTGTCCCGAAAGACCATTGAACGGAATCGGAAGTATATTATCGCTATTATTATCTTGATCAAAAGTGATTTACATTATTTAAAAGATTATTTAAAGGAGCGGTTGCTTTAATGCAGATGCAAAAAGGAATTTGTCTGGAATTGAATAAGGACCGCTCCGTCTTCATCTTAAAGGATGGCAGATTTGTAGAGGGCCGCCCAGCGGATGAAGCGGCTGTCGGAGAAGAGGCTTATTTCTTTCCGAAAGTAAAAAAAGCCAAAAGCCGCGTAGGGATGATGTTGGCGCCGGCTGTGTTAGCGGCGGCCATCCTCATGCTTGTTTTATCAACAGTACTTCCTTCAAATGAAGCTTATGCCTATGTGCAGATAGAAGTGAATCCGAGCATTGAAATGGGAATTGATGAGAATTTCCGAGTGGTATCGTTAAGGGAATTAAATAAAGATGGCCTGGAAGTCATTTCGAAGATAAAGGATTGGGAAAATCTATCGGTAGATGAAGTTCTGGAAAAAGCCATCCTGTTGTCATTACGGGAATCGACAGAAGAAGTGACGATTACAACGGTAGTGACTGGCGATGAAAAAGAAAGTTTGGCTGATCTCGAAGCTGCGGTATTAGCTGTTTCAGCTAAAGTGGCAAAAGAAAAATTAGAAGTCCATTTAAAAGAAGCAAGCCCTGAGCAATGGAGAAAATCTATTAAGGAAAATGTGCCAGTCGGCCAAAAAGTAGAGGACTTTAAAGTTTTTGAGGAATCTTCAAAAACGAAAGAAACTCCGGCGGACAGCAAGCCGCCTTTAAAAGAAAAAAGTAAGCAGAAAGATCCGGTAAAAGCACCGCCTGACTCTTCTGAGCAGAACAAAGAAAATCTTGCACCAGAACAAGAGAAGAAAGCGACAGCACCGGAACGTTCAAATCGAGCAACTCCTCCTGTACAAGAGAAAAAGCAGACGCCGACTGGACAGGATAAGAAAAAGGCGACGCCACCTGGCCAAGAGAAAAAGCAAACACCGCCAGGACAGGAAAAGAAAAAAGCAACGCCGCCTGCTCAAGAGAAAAAGCAAACACCTCCAGGACAGGAAAAGAAAAAAGCAACGCCGCCTGGACAGGAAAAGAAGCAAACACCTCCAGGACAGGAAAAGAAGAAGGCGACACCGCCTGGTCAAGAGAAAAAGCAAACACCGCCAGGACAGGAAAAGAAGAAGGCAACGCCGCCTGGGCAAGAGAAAAAGCAAACACCGCCAGGGCAAGAAAAGAAAAATCCAAATGGACAAACTGGAAATAATAAAGGGAAAAACGGAAAAGAGTAGAAGTCCTTCTTCTGCTCTTTTCGCTTGTTTTAGGAAAGTAATTTATTTTATCCTTTCTTTTTCCACATTCTTTTCATAGAATAAGGGAAGAAGATAAGGCTGAAGGGAATTAAAAGTTATGAATAAATCGCTGCAAAAAATTAGGTCATTAACGCCTGCGCAGGTAATCGTTTCGTATTATTTCGTAGCGATTGCCTTTTCCTTTTTGCTGCTCAGCTTGCCGAAAGTGCATTTGCCTGGGGTTGAAATAAGCTGGATTGATACATTATTCACAGCTGTGAGTGCAGTAAGTGTGACAGGATTGACGGTTATCAATATTTCAGAAACCTACTCTATTTTCGGCATTGCGATTTTACTGTTCATCCTGCAATTAGGCGGGATCGGAATCATGTCCATCGGGACATTTTTCTGGTTATTGGTCGGCAAGCGCATCGGGTTGAGAGAGCGCCAATTGATTATGGTAGACCACAACCAATTCAACATGTCCGGAGCGGTTAAGCTGATTCGGGAAATCATTAAAATCCTTTTGCTGATTGAAGCAGTCGGAGCCATTATTTTCACTTTGTATTTTACGCAGTATTACGATGGATTCGACGAAGCCATGCTGCAAGGGATTTTTGCTTCAGTCAGTGCAACGACCAATGGTGGATTTGATATTACTGGCCAGTCGATGGCTCCTTATTTTAATGATTACTTTGTGCAAATCATTAATATGATCCTGATCATCTTAGGGGCAATCGGTTTTCCTGTATTGATCGAACTGAAAGAATTTCTATCCAATAAAAACAAGAAATTCCGTTTTTCGTTATTCACGAAAATCACGACCGTCACGTTCGGAGGATTATTGGTGATAGGAACCGTGGTTTTGCTGGCTTTCGAATCTTTTAAAGCTTTTAAAGATTATTCTTGGCATGAAACGCTTTTTGCTGCGATGTTCCACTCTGTTTCTTCCCGTTCTGGCGGGATGACAACTATGGATATCACTCAATTTAGTGAAGCGACCAATCTGTTTATGAGTGCATTGATGTTTATTGGCGCTTCGCCAAGTTCAGCTGGAGGCGGTATTCGGACAACGACTTTTGCCATTGCGCTTTTGTTCTTGATCAATTTCGCACGGGGAAAAAACACGATACAAATATTCAAAAGAGAAATTCAATTGATTGATGTATTCCGGTCTTACGCCGTAATTATCCTTGCAGGATTCATGGTCTTGGCAGCAACAATGGCATTGATCTTAACAGAGCCGGCTGCTAGCCTCATCGAAATTGTGTTTGAAATCACCTCGGCATTTGGAACTTGCGGAATGTCGCTCGGCATCACCGAAGACTTATCCAGTCCGGGTAAATTGATTATCATGGCATTGATGTTTATCGGACGGGTTGGCTTGATCTCGTTCCTGTTCACGATAGGTGGAAAGACTGATCCAACAAAGTTCCATTATCCTAAAGAACGCGTGATCATCGGGTAAAGATTTGCTTGCTTTAAATACAGAAAAAGCCACAAAAAGACTATAAACCGTGCCTTTTTTCGATTTAATGATTATAATTGGTATAATAGATTTTTAATCGGAAATGAGTGAAAAGAATGAATGAAGATATAAAGCAATCGTTGAAATTATTTATCGTGATGTCGCGCGCACATAAAGCGATTTCTGAACAAACCAATCAATTTTTCCAAGCAAATGGCGTGAATCCGACAGAATTTGCTGTCTTGGAGCTTCTTTACCATAAAGGCAAACAGCCTCTGCAGAAAATTGGCGGTAAAATCCTGCTTGCGAGCGGATCTATTACGTATGTTATTGATAAGCTGGAGAAAAGGGGCTATATCACGCGCGTCAATTGCCCATCTGACCGTCGTGTCACTTACGCTGAAATATCCGAAGCCGGTAATGAATTTATGAGCCAGATCTTTCCGGAACATGAAAAGCATCTCCATGAACTGACAAATGCCTTATCGAGTGAAGAAAAAGAGCAAGCCATCGAATTGATGAAAAAACTTGGATTATCGATCAAGGATTTATCTTATTAAGAACAGCAGAAACAGGCATTGAAGAGTAATACCCTTTAAATTTAGTAAGTATTAAAAAAGCAGCCTTTATAGGCTGCTTTTTTTCGTTTAGTTGGTTGAGTCGATGGTTTGTCCCATTTTGATAAAGTCAGGAGTCGCATCAATAGCGGTTTTATCGAAAATTGTAAGGCGTACAATCATGTCATCTTTTTCATAAACAACGCCAGTCACTTTTCCATCTTCGCTTGAAACTTCATAAACGGAGGAGTTGATGTACTCTTCTCCGTCCAGTGCTGCGCCTTCAGTCATTTCCGCTTCGCCGTTTGAGGCTTGTACAGTCTGTTTCATGATGTCTTCTGCATAAGCAAAGTCGAGGTCGTCAGGTGAGAAAGTTTCCACACGCATGAATACGGAAGAATCTGAAGTAAGGAATAGTGAATCTTTTCCAGGCTCTTCAGAAGTCAGCTCATAGGCAGGCAATACCGTGATTTCATATGCTTGTTCAGGGCTTTGTGTTACAGTGCCTTCTGTTTCAGGCGCCTCAGCTGCTTCGTCAGCTTCTGTTGCTTCTTCCGTTTCATCAACAGATTCAGAAGGGGCTTCTGTTTCTTCAGGACTTGCATCTTCTTCCGATTCTTTAACGACTTCTGAATCCTCAGCAGTTTCTTCCGCTGGCGTTTCTTCCGCTGTTTCGTTGTCTACCACTTCTTCAGTAGCCTTGTCCGGAGATGATCCGGTATTTTCATCAGTCGTTTCTTCCGACCCGCATGCAGCCAAGAAACCGCCGATTGCTAGAATGGATGCTGCAAATAATAAGTTCTTTTTCATAAAAATTCCTCCCTTTACTCTAGTTGACGCACTGACCTGGCAATATGTTTCATTTTAAACGGCCAAAGGCGCTATAAGAAACAATAATACTATCATAACGAGATGTGTGATAATTAGCAAAGGCATGCTGCGCTTCCATTCGTATAAGCCGCCTAGGACCACACCAGCTGCCAAGCCTGCAAGGGTGCCTAGCCAGAAACCGCTGATGCCGATTGCTAGGGCAAACAGAACACTTGAAAGGAGAATCGTCCATTTCAACGGCATGTATTTCTTCAATTCCTGCTGGACAAACCCTCGCCAAAAAATTTCTTCTCCTGGAACGATTAAAAACATGAGTAGCAAATAATGCCATATAGAGTCCGGAGCATAGGTGTTAAGGAAAGAACGCACAGACTTTTCGACTGGAACCGGTGACCACTGCATCAACTGGAAACCGCCGGCGATCAATGCATAGATCAATCCACCGAAAACGAGGCCGTAGATCAAAGACTTCCATGTCGGCATTTCATCCAATATTTTCGTATAGAGCATGGCGATAGACATTAAGACCAAGATGGAAAATGTATACATATACCAAAAAATAGCAGTATCACGGAAAGCTAAGTCATATAAGAACAGTGCCACCGGGATAAATAAAATCAATTTATGATCTTTTAAAAAAGTGAACATGAAAAATCCTCCTAAAAATGAAAAGCCGTTCTTAAAAATCCAGATCGGCTTGGCTAAGACTGTGTAAGTTATTTTAATGTTGTATACTGTTAAATAAGACCAATTATTTTTGGGTGGTGTAGCTACCTATATTACACATGAAAGCTTAAGGTATCCAATAATTATTATAACAGACGAAAATAGTCGATTTAGGGACGAAAGGAGAATATTCTATGACCAATTACGAAGAAATGCTGGAGCAATTGAAAAATGACGGGTTGGAATCCATCAAGATTGAAAAAGAGGATTTTTTGGAATTCCGGAAAGTATTAATTGAACGGCCAGATTTTAAGCATTTTCGAGGGGTAGCTCATCATCACGGCATCACGATTTATACATATACTGAAGAACCATCAAAATAAGCAGCAATACATACAAGGGGGAGCATAATGGGGACATTGAGCGAAGTTAAAGGTCATTTGAATGAATTGATTGTCGGAAGGGAAAAAGAAATTGATTTTATGTTGATTGCGTTGATCCAGGAAGGGCATGTGTTATTGGAAAGTGTGCCGGGCTCGGGGAAAACCTGGATGGCAAAAGCGTTCGCTGGATCGTTTACAGGGCAATTCCAACGACTGCAATTTACTCCGGACGTCTTGCCGTCTGATGTGACCGGCATCCGTTTCTTTAATCCGAAAATTCAAGAATTCCAGTTGCGTCCCGGCGCGGTTTTGACCAATCTTTTATTGGCAGATGAAATCAACCGGGCTACTCCGAGAACGCAATCGAGTTTGCTTGAAGCCATGGAAGAAAAGCAAGCGACCATCGATGGGGAGACCTTGCAATTGCCAAAACCCTTTATTGTGATTGCTACCCAAAATCCAGTGGAGTCGCAGCAAGGCACGTTCCCGCTGCCAGCGGCCCAATTGGACCGTTTTCTTTTCCGTCTGGAAATCGGTTATCCGACTCCAGAGGAAGAAATGAAAATCATCCGAAACTTCCGGGACAATGTGTCCCATAAAAAAACGATTCAGGCAGTGGCCTCGATTGAGGATGTTAAGGGCTGGTCACAAGAAGCGAAAAAAGTGAAAATCCATGAAGATGTTGAAAGGTACATCATTGGTTTAGTCCGGGCAACACGGGAACATCCGATGATCGAGCTGGGCTTGAGTTCGCGTGCAGCACTGGCTCTTGTCCATGCGGCACAAGGAAAAGCGTTTATCGATGGCCGGAATTTTGTGACGCCTGACGATGTGAAGTATGTATTGAAGCCGGTCGCTCTGCATAGGCTGCTCCTATCAGCAGAAGGCCTGCTCGTTTTAAAGGCGAGCGATGTGCTCCAGGAAATTTCAGAATCTATTCCTTCGCCTGTTGAGGCGATCTAATTATGATGTGGATCCGACATGACCATCATGCTAAAAACACCAAATGGATATTCGGTTTTTTGCTGGTTTTCTTATTTATGGCATTGTTTTTTCTGCAATTCGCTGCTGCTGCCGTTATCGCCTTTATTGCTGCGATTGTGGGCTTTCAATGGCTATATTTTTCTAAAGTCGGCAATGGGCTGGAGTTTAAAAATGAGAAGCTGCGGAAGCGGGTGCTGAACGGAAGTGAAACTTCCTGGGAGTTGGCTTTCGCGAATAAAGGATTGCCGATTTGGGGAGGCAACTTGAAAATCTGGTTTTCTGATGCGGTTCAATCCAAAAGCGATTTAATGGTGAATTACGGAGAATTAGTAGAAATGGATCTGCCTTTAACGGTGGGACGCAATGAGACGATTGTTTTAAAAGTTCCGTTAATCGCCAAGCAACGCGGCTTAGCGCGGTTGAAAAAGATGGAACTCAGCGTCCCGCATCCGTTTGGCGAAGGAAATGTCGTGCTGGAATACAAACCGATGATTCTGCAGGAGCAGCTCGTCTACCCGAAACTCCGGAAGAATCCGTTCCGTTATGCACCATCCCATCAACGGCCTGGCCAGTTCAATTTAAAGCATTCCCTTTTTGAAGATACGTTCCAGCCGATTGGCACAAGAGATTATGTGCCGACTGACCAATTTAACCAAATCCACTGGAAAGCCAGTGCGAGGATGCAAACTTATCAGACGAGAATCGTTGAACGTGTCGCTAATGAGTCGATCTTGTTTGTGATGAATGTAGCTTCTCATTATGCCACCATTACCAATTTAGAAGAACGCATAGAAGAAGTCGCTTCCTATATAGAACATTGCTATAGGGAAGGCATCCCTTATTCTTTAGCGATTAATATCCGCTCCGCCGGAAAAACACCGTATATTTATTTGGCTTCCGGTGAAGGGCAGATGCAGCGCCAAAAAGCGTTGGATTTTCTTTCATTGATCTCAAAGAACCATTCCACAATGCCATTCCGTTCCATGTTGGCACATTTGGATGTTCATACGGAGCTTCCCTTCACGACTTATCTCCTGATGGAAGATCCAGCTGAGGTAATGGAATTCGCTTCAAGATGGAGTCGAAGAACAGAATTGAAAATGCTAAATGGGACGAAAGGGAGTGAAAGTGCATGATCAGCGCACGCTTTCTTTCTGCCGGCAAATATATGCTCGATGCATTCGCGATTTCACTCATCTTCGTTTTTTTCACAAATGAAACAGGCTTGCCGCTGGCTTTCATTTGGCTCGTTTCAAGTTTTGCTGTTGCTGTTCTTAGCTTTCTCATTTTTGCAAAATGGCCTTATCATGTAGGGATAGCCTTTGCCCTTTCTGCGCTCACCATGTCAGCGGCAATTTTGCTCGGCGCATCGGTAGGGGTTGCTCTATTATTGATCTTTTTAACCATGTACCGGCTCCATGCCCGCTTTTCGGTTCTTGACGACGGATTGAATGCAGACGGAAATTTCCTGCTGATTTTTGTTCTCTTATTTTCTGCGAGCCTGATCGTGGACTTGTTAAGCCCGTTAGCTGATTCCTCAATGATCATTTTCTCAATTGTAGCTAGTGCCCTTGTTTTCTATGTGTTTTTCCGAATGGCATACCGCTATTTGGAAGCAAGAACACAAGGGGTGAAATTAGGGCAGGCGGTTAGCGCCGCATTAGTGGTAGTTGGAATTTCCGGTGTCCTTTCTTTTTTTGTTTGGTTCCTTGCAGATGAAGTAAGGCAAGGTACTGCATTTGTTTTGGCCGGAATTCTCCGGGTTGTCCTTTGGCCGTTTGCGGGAATTATGGAAAAACTGACGGATTATTTATCCGGTTTATCCACTGAGTCCGAAATGGAAGCGACTTTAGAAAAGATGGAGCCGGATGGAAGTGAAGAACAGGCACAGGAAATCATCCAGTCCGGAAGTTTTGATTTTCCAACCGAAGTCTTTTTGGGAGCCGGAATTTTAGTGGCTTTAATCGCGTTGATCTTTTGGCTGAAGAAAGTAAAAGTCGAAAAAGGAATCGAAAAGCCGGAAAGTCATGTGTCGGTAGAACGTTTTGCAACCATCCCTGAAAACGTAGAAGTTGAGGCGAAAAGTCCAATTGTGTACGGAGAAATGGATCTTCAGATTGTCAGAGAAGCATTCCGAGCATTTGATAGGGAAGCAGCAGCGGCAGGGAAAGGGCGACAAGATTTTGAAACGGTGAAAGAGTGGACGGCCCGAATGGCATGGCCGGTTTCCGACAATTTCTTTCAGACCTATGATTTCGTCCGCTACGGCGAAGGGTCGATATCCGAAAAAGAAGCATTGCCCTTTATAAATGAAATCCAAAAATTGAAAGAAAACTTTTTGAAAAAAGATGTTTAAGAGGGGTTGCCAGCGGGCATAGTATACTTGAACACAGCAACATTCTCATTTCCCCCTTTTGTGGTCGGTCCGGTAACGGGTCGGCTTCTTTTTTTGTCTTTTTCCAAACTTGCATCTTAAATTATTCGCTTATGCAAAGTGGTTGGGCTGGAGAATCAATAAATAGGGATGAATGATCAGAAGATTTTTGCTAAACTGATTATATAACTTGAAGGAGATGTTACATATGGAAGTAGGATTTATCGGAACCGGAGTTATGGGGAAAAGTTTGGTTAAGCATTTGCTAGAAGCAGGGCATCAAGTTTCCATCTATACCCGCACCGCTAAAAAGGCGGAAGAGCTGATCGAGAAAGGAGCCGTTTTGGCCGAGTCGCCGAAGCAAGTGGCAGAGCAGTCAAATGTAGTATTTACGATGGTCGGCTACCCAAGTGATGTAGAAGAAGTGTATTTCGGTGAAAATGGTTTGCTGAAGCACGCTAGAAAAGGGAGTACGTTTGTGGATATGACCACTTCCAAACCCAATTTAGCTAAACGCATTTTTGAAGAGGCGAAAGCTAATGAGATTGACGTCTTGGACGCCCCGGTATCGGGCGGTGACATCGGGGCGCAGAAAGCGGTCCTATCCATTATGGTCGGAGGAGACGAAGCCGTTTTCAGAAAATCGCTCCCGTTGCTGCAATTGTTCGGGGGAAACATTGTCTATCAAGGGCCAGCGGGTTCTGGACAGCACACAAAGATGTGCAATCAGATCAATATCGCAACGAATATGATCGGTGTTTGTGAATCTTTGATTTATGCCAAAAAAGCGGGGCTTGATCCTGAAACCGTTTTGCGGTCGATTTCATCGGGGGCAGCAGGTTCCTGGTCATTATCCAATTTGGCTCCGAGGATGATCAGCGAAGATTTTGCTCCAGGCTTCTATATCAAGCATTTTATAAAAGACATGAAAATCGCTGCAGAAGAAGCTGAACAAATGGGCATAGATCTTCCAGGGCTGCGCCTTTCACTTGGCATGTATGAAGAACTTGCCGAACATGGCTTTGAAGAAAATGGCACACAGGCACTGATCCATTACTACAGCAAATCATAAAACGCTATAAAAAATTAAACACCGAAAGCCTGCAAGGCTACGGTGTTTAATATCAATCAAAATAGGATTTTTTCGGCGTATAGAATCGATCCATTTGCCGCGGCTGATAGGATTTCGTGAACTGTTTTTTCGGTTCTTCTTTTTTCTTCGGCGTAAGGCCGGTCAATTCGCTTAACATCTCTTTTGCCATCTTAAGGTTCATACGGCTCGGCGGATTTCGATAAGACTCATCGAGCTGGCCCAAATGTTCGAGATTCTCAAAGTCTTCTTTTTTCGGCAGCATGTGAAAATAATAATTTCCGCATTTTACGAGGACTGAAGATTGCTGTTGACTTTTCCGGGGGTTTTTGCTGAAGTGAAGCCCGATCTTTTGGGCGCGTTCTTGAAGAATCATGATAGAAAGTGCTTCTTTTTTCAATGCATACAGATATTGATTGTCCGGCGCCGTTTTTGCGTGCCTATTCACTGTGAAAATGGCTTGGGCGATATCAGAATCTGTTTTTTTAATGGACATGGGCTCATTCCTTTCTTTGACAATTCTTTTACAGTGCAATACAGATTCATCATATCAAAAATCGGTACGGGTGTATACCGGTGCAAATAGTGAATTTCCATTAGTTAAATAATAGGCATATCGAGGAAAATAATGAAAAAGGGGAAATGCATCATGCTAGCAGGAAAAACGATAATAGTAACAGGCGGTTCAAGTGGAATGGGATTGCATATGGCACAAAAATTTGCAGCTGAAGGTGCAAATGTAGTCATCACAGGGCGCGATATGGAAAAATTGAATGAGGCTGTGAAAACCATTGATGCACAGCGGGGATCAGTAGAAGCTTTCCAAATGGACGTCCGTGAACCGGAACATGCAAAAGCGATGGTCAAGTTCACGCATGAAACTTTTGGCAGCATTGATGGCCTAGTCAACAACGCTGCAGGGAATTTCATCGTCCATGCAGAGAAACTGACGCCGAATGGCTGGAAATCCGTCATTGATATCGTATTGAATGGTACTTTTTTCTGTTCACACGCTGTCGGCAATTATTGGATCGAAAATGGCATCAAAGGGAATATCATCAATATGCTGGCTACGTATGCCTGGAATGCAGGGGCTGGTGTCGCCCATTCAGCTGCAGCTAAAGCTGGGGTCATGTCATTGACCCGGACATTGGCTGTTGAGTGGGGAACGCAGTTCGGTATTCGGGTAAACGGGATCGCTCCTGGTCCGATTGAACGCACAGGCGGAGCCGATAAACTATGGGAATCTGAAAAAGCGGCAAAACGGACATTAGAGTCGATTCCAATTGGCCGCTTGGGCAAACCGGAAGAAGTGGCAGAGCTTGCCGCCTTCATGATGTCGGATAAAGCCTCTTATATGAATGGTGAAATTGTCACTTTGGATGGCGGGCAGTGGTTAAATAAATTTCCATTTTAATACGGAAAGCGAAAGAACAAAATAGAATAGTTCGAATAAAGATGTTATGATGAAATCGAAGTAAGTAGTGTGACTCGTTTAGGATGCAAAAGGAGAAGAGTACATGATTTCATTACCTAGCAGAGATTTTTTAGATACGCCAATTGAAGAATTTATCATTTCATCGGAAAAAGTCGCGCATGTGCAACTTGGAAATAGTGCTGAACATGCATTGCTTGTCTTAACAAAAACTGGATATTCCGCTATTCCCGTATTGGATCCTAAATACCGCTTTTGTGGTTTAATCAATGCCCAGCGGATTACGGATGCTATTTTAGGATTAGAACACATTGAGTATGAACGTTTGCCTGATATAAAAGTCGACGAGATTATGCAGACAGATTTGCCGCTGATCAACATCACTGAACGTTTTCAACGCGCTTTGGATTTACTGATTGATCAAAACTTTCTATGTGTAGTAGATGCTGAAGGTATGTTTATGGGGATTCTCACGCGCCGAGTCATTTTAAAACAGTTAAAAAAGCAGATTTATCAATTAAGAAAATAATGTTGAATTTATAAGAAGGTCTCATTTTGAGGCCTTTTTTCTGTCAATTGAAAGAAGGGGCAAGAGATGAAAAAAACAAATAGGCCACTAGTACTTGCGGCGGTCATGCTTGCAATGTTTATCGGAGCAGTAGAAGCGACCATTGTGTCAACCGCCATGCCAAGCATTTCTGCAGATCTCGGCGGTTTTGCAAAATACAGTTGGGTGTTTTCTTCGTATTTGCTGATGAGTACCGTAACGGTCCTCCTTTACGGAAAATTATCGGATATATTCGGCAGAAAACCGATTTTTGCCATCGGCGTCCTGCTTTTTTTGTTCGGATCCTTACTCTGCGGTTTAGCGGACTCAATGGAAATGCTTATTTTCTACCGGTTTATCCAAGGAATTGGGGCTGGAGCCGTTTTGCCGATTGCTACGACCATTGTCGGTGATATCTATCCCGCTGAAGAACGGGCAAAAATCCAAGGATACCTATCGAGTGTCTGGGGGATATCAGCTGTTACGGGACCGGCAATCGGCGGTATTCTCGTGGCAACCATTGGGTGGGAGTATGTTTTCTGGGTGAATATCCCTCTTGGAATCTTGGCTTTGCTTGGCGTCCTGCTGTTTTTAGTGGAACCTGCCAAAAAATCAAAGCCTTCGATTGACTATATGGGTGCATTTCTATTAACAGTTTCACTAACGGCTTTCCTCTATTGGTTAGTGGAAGGCGGTGTCGGCTTTCCGTGGGTGTCGGCGCAGTCGGCAGTATTGTGCGGCGGGGCATTGCTCGTCTTTGGATTATTCATTTTAGTTGAGCGAAAAGCAGTGGATCCGATGATGCCGTTTGATATTTGGAGTAATCGTTCCATTTTATATGCGAACCTCGTTTCACTTTTCACAGGCATTATATTAATTGCGGTATCGAGTTATTTGCCTACGTATGTAACAGGAGTGATGGAACAATCCGCTACAGTGGCTGGCTTCACCTTAACTGCGATGTCCATCGGCTGGCCGATTGCCTCCTTCTTTTCCGGAAAGCTGCTGATTAAATTCGGCTATTTCAAGTCGTCGTTGGCAGGCGGTGTCTTTCTCGTGATCGGCACGCTTCTCTTCGTCTTGATGGAACCGGGATTCGGACCATTTTGGGCGGCGATGTCGAGTTTCTTCGTAGGAGTCGGGATGGGGCTGACAAGCACTTCTTTTATCGTTTCCATTCAAGCAGCGGTTTCTTACGAGCAGCGCGGATCTGCGACAGCTTCCAATGTGTTCATGCGGAATTTAGGAAGCACCATCGGAGTCGCTTTGCTTGGAAGCCTTCTGAATTCTTCCCTATTAAAGTATTTTAATGAACGAGAACTGAATTTGAATTTGAATTCAGTAAACGAATTGCTGACACAAAAAGGAAGGGAAGCGATACCGGCTGAAACATTAGTCTATTTACAAGATGCTTTGGGCGGTGCGTTGCAGAATGTCTACGGCGTGACAGCATTGTTTGCCGGCATCAGCTTCCTGTTGATTTTCGGTTTGCCAAGAAAGAAAGGGTTGAACGGCGATGTCCAATGAAGAGTTAATCATAAAAATTTTAGCTGAAGAAGGGAATATGCGAAAAGCTGCGGAACGATTATTTCTTTCACAGCCAGCGCTTTCCCAAAGGCTTCAGACGATTGAAAAAGATTGGGGTGAACAATTATTCATCCGTTCCCAGAAAGGATTGACCCCGACACCTGCGGGCGAATTGGTCATTGAATACGCCAATGAAATGATTCTGCGCAAAGAAGAAGTGTTTGAAGTTCTTCATACATTGACATCGAAAGTCCATGGGACGTTAAAAATTGCCTGTGCCACAATCATTGGACAAAACTGGTTGCCAAAAGTCTTGAAGGATTTTGTGACGCTCTACCCGGAAGCGAAAATTCAGCTGATCACCGGCTGGAGTTCTGAAATTGTCCGTGCTTTATACGAAGGGGATGCCCATATCGGAATTGTACGTGGGCATACGGACTGGAAAGGGCCTAAAATCCACTTGTTTAAAGATACGCTGTATTTGGTCGATAAGGAAATTCAAACTTTGGCTGAAGTTGTGAAAACCGAGCGCCCTTTCATCCAATTTAAAAGCGACTCGAATTATTACGAAGAAATTCAGCAATGGTGGCAAAAGCATTTCTCCTCCAATCCAAAACGCCAAATTACAGTCGATCAAATCGAGACTTGCAAGCAAATGGCGGTCAATGGAATCGGCTATGCGATTTTGCCTTCTATTACATTAAGCGGTACGGAAGGGGTTCATATGATGCCGCTTTCGAGCAGTGCAGAAGAATTGGAATTGACCCGGGACACATGGCTGATCGGCTATGATGCGGCGTTTCAATTAAGGCAAGTTGAGGCATTTGTCGATATAGTCAAAAAACATGCCGCTTTATTAAGCTAAAGTGATGAATTTAGTTGCTATGTCCGTTATAATTACAGCATAACTTATGGAAAGAGGTAGAATAATGGAACAAATGAATGCAGAACAGATTATTTCGTACATACAGAATGCAAAAAAATCCACACCAGTGAAAGTTTACATAAAAGGGCAAGGCGTAGCTGACTTGGATTTTGGAAAAGAAGCAAAAGTATTCGGTGAAGGCAACAATGCAGTTGTTTTTGGGGAATGGGCTGAAATCCAGAAAGCTCTTGAAGAGCATGCCGCTGTTATTGAAGATTCAGTCGTTGAAAATGACCGGAGAAACTCGGCAATCCCATTATTGGATATGAAAAACATCAATAGCCGCATTGAACCGGGTGCATTTATTCGTGAAAATGTGGAAATTGGCAATAATTGCATCATCATGATGGGAGCTGTCATCAATATCGGAGCAGTCATCGGAGATGGCACCATGATTGACATGGGCGTTATTCTTGGCGGCCGTGCAACAGTAGGGAAGAATTGCCATATCGGAGCTGGCGCAGTACTAGCCGGTGTTATCGAACCAGCATCTGCAACCCCGGTGATTGTGGAAGACAATGTGATGATCGGCGCAAATGCCGTTGTATTAGAAGGCGTACGCATAGGCAAAGGGGCGGTTGTTGCTGCTGGAGCGATTGTTATTGAAGACGTTCCTGAAAATGCAGTAGTCGGTGGTACGCCAGCGCGCGTTTTGAAATTGATGGACGAAAAAACACGTGCGAAAACGGAAATCAAACACGAACTTCGCCAATTGTAATAGGGGACACCAGATGGATTTAGTGAAAATCAGAAGAGAATTGCATCAAATTCCGGAAATCGGATTCCAGGAAGTGAAGACCCAGTCGTATTTAAAGGAAATCATTTCAACTTTTCCGCAAGAGCGTCTGGAAATCATCCAATGGAAAACGGGCCTTGCCGTTAAAATTCACGGCTTGAATCCAACAAAGCTCATTGGCTGGCGTACCGACATTGACGGTCTTCCGATACAAGAAGAAACAGGCCTTGACTTTAAATCCACTCACCCTGGATTTATGCATGCCTGCGGCCACGATATCCACATGGCAAATGCGATCGGGCTTCTTGAGAAGCTGATTCAAGACCCGATTGCTGAAGATGCCGTGATTTTATTTCAACCTGCAGAAGAAGGGCCTGGGGGCGCTTTGCCTTTCCGGGAATGGCTAAAAAACGAACAGCCTTCGTTTTTGCCGGATCAAATCTATGCTTTGCATATTGCTCCTGAATTACCGGTCGGAACGATAGCGACAAAACCCGGCCTTCTATTCGCCAATACATCTGAATTGTTTATAGACTTGCACGGCAAAGGCGGCCATGCGGCGTTTCCTCATTTAACAGAGGACATGGCCGTTGCAGGAGCCGCTTTGCTGATGCAGCTGCAGACGATTGTCAGCCGCAATGTGAACCCGATGGATTCAGCGGTCCTGACAGTCGGAAAATTCACTGCAGGGACAGTCCAAAATATCATAGCTGAAAACGCTCGGCTTGAAGGAACCATCCGCACCTTGAATTTGCAATCGATGCTGAAAGTAAAACAGCGAGTTGAAGCGATGTGCCGGGCTGTTGAAGAAGGCTATCAGTGCCGAATCTCCATTGACTACGGTTCGAGTTATTTGGAAGTGAACAATGATGAAGTATTGGCTGAAGAGCTTTTGAACTTCGCTGAAAATTTTATAGGCATTCAAGCAAAAAGAAGTGAAGCGGCCATGACCGGTGAAGACTTTGGCTATTTTACAGATGAATTGCCGGGCGTCATGTTTTGGGCAGGAGTGGATTCAGCGTTTGGGCTGCATCATTCCAGATTAAATCCAAATGAATCGGTGCTGGAAATTTTGCCGAATTTCATCCATCAATTTTTTAAACAACTTTAAAAGTGGCCGGCATGCAGCTGGCCACTTTTTTTCTATGTAGATGGAACTAAATCCGTTTAACAGCGTACTACTTAGTAGAGAGAATAAATAGGGGGGTCCATATGTTCAAGCGATGGCTGGCAATCAGTGCAAGCGCATTCATGTTATTAATTATTATCCTGCCTCAGACTACTTTGGCAGCCGCAGAAATTTCCGTTGATGCTGAAGCGGGATTTGCCAATAAAGTGAAGTATGAAAGCGGAGTGCCCATTCAATTTACATTGGTAAACAATGGGGATGACTTTTCAGGAGATTTGGTTTTAGGCTACAGTGAAACTTACAGCCTTGGCGCAGGAATTTCCGTGCCGGTTGATTTGGCAAAAGGAGAAACAAAAACAATCCAAGTCGCAGTGCCGGGATTGTCCGATATGATGTCGATGGGAAACTCTTCTCGCAACATTTTTCTATATGAAGGAGGATGGGAAGAAGGAAAGCAAATAGAAATTAAAGGAGATAAAAATTTGTCTCCATCTTTTTTCTCTCCTTCTTCACTGTTCATTGCAACTTTAACAGAAAACTCAGATCGGCTTTTGCAATTAAATAAAGTTGTACCGACTGGAAGCGACTCGACACAAGTCTTCCATTTAAATCAATTGAATCAATTTTCGTTGCCGACAGAAGCGATTGCTTGGGGGACCATTGATCATTTACTGATCGATGAATTTTCATTCAGTGATCTGCCTGAAGCTAATCGGCAAGCGATCTTGCAGTGGGTCCAGCAAGGCGGAAGTTTAATTGTCGGTTCTACAGAGAATATTGAGGCGTCGATGGGCGAACTCGCCAAGGAATTGCCATTGAACATAGGAAAGCAAGTTCAAATGGCAGTTCCGCTACTTGAAAAAGAGGTTCCAGTTTTCGAAGCTGCATTGAACGAAGGAGCCGAAGCCTTATTAACTCAAGGCTCAGCTGTTTTAGCAGCACGAAAGCAAATAGGGGCTGGCTCTATTACCCAAACCGCTTTTTCGCTTGGCGACAGCCAGATCAGCTCCCAAGAAGGATTTGCAGAAATGATGAAAGGCCTGTTGCCGCTGTCTATCAGCAATCAGCAATATAACCAGGGCCAATCGACTTTGGAATACATGTCCTATGAAGTCGGCAATGTGAATGAGCTGTTTGAAAGCTTTGCCGTTTCAAAATTTTGGACAATCGCAATCGTTTTTTTCTATATCATTTTAATTATTCCAGTGCTGTATATCGTTTTGAAGAAACGGGATAAACGTGAACTTGCATGGGTGATCATTCCGGCGGTGGCAGTGCTTACATCAATCGGCTTGTTTGCTGTAGGTGCAAAAGACCGAATTGCGAATCCGCAAATCCAGCAGACCGGATTTTTTAAAGTTGATCAGGATGGTGGATTAAACGGCTATTATATGAATACACTCCTATCAAATCGAGGAGGCAATTATCAATTTACAGCTCCTTCTTCAACTTCAATGACGAGTTTGTTGAACTCGCAGTTTTCAGAAGGGTCGCCTCAAGATGCGGCTATTTTGGAACATCAAGCTGCAAGCAACCAACTGACTATGCGGAATATGCGCTATTGGTCAGTAGGGTCGATTTTAGGCCAATCGTATATTGAAAATACAGGAGATTTTGATGTTCAACTAAAAGTTGAGAATAAGCGATTGTCAGGAACGATCAAAAATAATTTCCCGTTTGCGATCGAAGATGTTTCCATTTGGACAGGAACCCGGATCATGTCTTTGGGCAATTTAAGCCCGGGGGAAGAACTGACCGTAAATGAAAAAGTCCAATCCGATATTTTAGCATCTATTTCGCCGATTTCCACGAATTATGCTTATCAACAGATTCAAGATAAAAAGGAATTGGAAACCGCCAGAAAACAAACGATCTTATCCGCTTCGTATAACCAAATGGAAGCAGATGCCAATTCGCCATATGTGATTGCCTATACGAAAGATGCGATTGTTCCGGTCTCACTTAAAGATCAGCGGGCATCGGTTTCAGCTATGAACTTGGTTGCACAACCTTTCAATCCCGAAACGACTTTGACTGGAGAAATTGATCTGCAAGTAGAAGCCCTGATCTTAAAAGTGGCGGCGGCGAATCAGTCGACTTATTTTGAGAATGTTGCCCCGGATCCTTATCTTTACTACGTAGATGGCGGCCAAGTTGAAATGACTTATCAGACGCCGAAAGCTTTGAGTTTGGATAAAACAGAGTGGAGTGCCTTGGAGATTTCAAGAGGCGATACAAAGGGAGAAGTGGCCATTCGCAATATTTCTACCGACAAACTTGAAAAAATTGAAGAAAACCGAGCAGCCATTACAGAAAATATAACGGATTACATTTCAAAAGACGGCATAGTCAGCTTTGTTGTCGATGCCAATACCGACAGCAATTCGCCTGAAATCATGCTGCCGAAAATCAAGCTGAAAGGGGTGGTTGCTCCGTGATTGAAATCGTCGGATTGACAAAGAAATATGGCTCTTTCTATGCGCTGCAAGATTTAAATTTAACGATAGAAGAAGGCACAGTCTTTGGCTTTGTAGGAGCCAACGGAGCAGGGAAATCCACCACATTTTCCATCTTGGCAACTTTGCTGCAGCCGACTGCCGGTGATGCCTTTATCAATGGAATGAGTGTTACTAAAAATGCGCATGAGGTGCGGAAACAGATTGGCTATATGCCGGATTTCTTCGGCGTATACGATCAATTGAAGGCTAATGAATATTTGGACTTTTACGGCGCAAGCTACGGGATAGCACCTAAAGAGCGTGAAGTTCTGATTCCCAAGCTATTGGAGCTCGTCAATTTATCGCATAAACGATATGATTATGTTGATTTATTGTCCCGCGGGATGAAGCAGCGGCTTTGTCTGGCACGAGCCTTAATCCACGATCCGAAAATTCTTATTCTGGATGAGCCGGCCTCTGGACTTGATCCACGGGCACGTGTGGAAATGCGGGATATTTTGAAGGAATTGAAATCGATGGGCAAAACCATCCTGATTTCTTCCCACATTTTGCCGGAACTTGCCGAAATGTGCGACAGCATTGGCGTCATTGATTCAGGGCAATTAATCGCCCAAGGTTCTGTGCATGAAATCCAAGCGCATCTTCAAAGTGAAAAAGTATTAAAAGTTAAACTAGCCGGACCGACACAAGAAGCGATGGCTTTCTTTGAAAACGACCCACTTGTTTCAAAATTGATTGAGAAGCCGGAAAAACAATCGATTGAATTCTTATATCGGGGAACAGAAGAAGACCAAATCCGTTTACTGCGGCAAGCTATGGAGCATTCCCTTCAAATTTTATCATTTGCTGAAGAAGAGACAGATCTGGAAGATGTCTTTATGGCTATTACGAAAGGAGTGGAAGTTAAGTGAAAACACTCCTCGCAAATCCCGTACTCATAAAAGAAGTAAAGTTGCGTTTTCGCAGTATGAAGAGCTTTACCGGCATTCTCTTCTATTTGATAGCAATGAGTATATTTGTTTTCGGATTCATCTTTTTAACAACTTCTTTGAGCGGCAGCGGATTTTTCCGTCCGGATGAGAGTTTCCTGTTATTTAGCATGATGACCTATATCCAGCTAGGCTTGATTCTTTTCATTACTCCCGGTCTAACGGCAGGGACAATCAGTACAGAAAGAGAAAAGCAGACCTTGAATATTTTATTGACGACTGCGCAGACATCTTTCCAGATCATCTTTGGAAAAATGACTTCATCCATCGCATTTCTGCTGTTGATGATCGTATCGGGCCTGCCTATCTACAGTCTGGTATTTTTATACGGTGGAGTCGATCCACTTCAGATTGTCGTCATTTTTCTTTTCTATTTCTTGACGTTATTGGCCATTGGAAGCATTGGTGTCATGTATTCAACCTTAATTCGAAAGACGATCGTGTCGATGATCGTCACGTACGGAACGATGATTTTCTTAGCTGTCGTGACAGCGTTTTTCCTGCTGCTGTCCGTTCAAATTTCAACGCTTGGAACAACCGCGCCTAGCTTTTCGCCATTTTCCTATTTCTGGGCAAGCATCAATCCGGCTATCGTGATGCTTACTTTATTGCAGCCCGGATTTGCACAGGAAATCCAAACGATGACGGTAATTGAACTGCCGCTTTGGGTCGGGTATTTGGTATTCTACAGTTTGCTGACAGCGGGCGCGATTTGGCTGTCTGTTAAACGTTTGCGCGTCAATATGAATAAATACAAATAAGGAGGGATACGCATGAACAACCGGGAATTGGTCCGCTATGTAAAAAAAACAGCCTTGCGATTGAAGCTTGTTCACATGAGCCGGGCTTTACAAATTGCAGTTTTCTTAGGGCTCCTATCTGCACTTTTGCTTGTGGTCGTCTCCCGGTTGTTCGTCCTTCCTTATTATGAATTTTATGCATATGCTGCAGGCTCCCTCTTTTTAATTGGCGGCCTTGTTTTTTCCTATAAGGACATGCCAAAAATCGGCCAAGCAGTAGAACAATTGGATCGTTTTACGCCCCACAATCTTCTATTGACCTCTTGGAAAATACAGGAACAAAACAAGCTGACGGAAGCGCTGACCAGACAGACTGCGGAAGTCATCCCTTACAGCTATCAATTATTTAGAAAAGAACCGCAGAAATGGTTCCTTGGGAAATGGTTGATGGCTTCATTAATCACGGGGGCATTGCTGATGCTCCTGCTTTTGTTTCCAAGTACGCTTCAGGAACAAGCAAAAGACATTGAAAAGGAACAAGAAGTGATTGAAGAAATAAAAGAAAAAATTGCCGATCTGGAAAAAGAGGCAAAAACAGAAGTCGTTAAAGAGGAATTGCAGGAAGTTCTAAAAAAAGTAGAAGAAAGCGAAACCCCTGAAGAAGCGTTGAAAGAAGTGGTCAAGAAGCAAAAAGAAATGGCTCAGCAACAGCAATTGCCAGCAGAAGGGGAAGCTGCAGAACAGGAAAAAGCAGATCTTGAAAATGCAGCAAAACAGCTTGCTGAACAAGCGGGAGAAACACAGACAGCTTTGAGCAATATGGGGAAACCGGTAAGTTTTCCGCTTCAACAGACCATTGCCGGGGCTGCAAACCCGGAAGCTTCCAAAAGTGAAGGGGCGGGATCAGAGGGCGCTGAAGATTCTTCAGAATCTGGAAGTGAATCCGGTAAAGGGAGCAACGGAAATTCCAATACCGAATCCCAAAGCGAAGGCGATGGCCAGAATCAGCAACAAAGTCAAGGGCAGGGCCAAGGACAAGGCCAGGGACAAGGTCAAGGTCAAGGTCAAGGCCAGGGTCAAGGCCAAGGCCAGGGACAAGGTCAAGGTCAAGGCCAGGGGCAAGGTCAAGGCCAAGGCCAAGGCCAAAGTCAAGGTCAAGGACAACAAGGCTCAGGCTTTGGAACGGGACAAGGAAGCCGGGAACTCCTAACAGTTCCTTCTAGAATTGGTGGAGAAAGTGAGACAACTGTCGATCAAGGAGAGCTTGGCGACGGTGAAGCGGCAGAAGAACAGGAAGGGGTTGTCCCGGCTACGAAAGGGACAGTCCGTCCTTATTCTGAAGTGGTGGGCGAATATAGCGATTCCTATTTTACAAGCGCCGATCGTTTGGCATTGCCGCCAGACTTGCAAAAAGTCGTTGAACAGTATTTTTCAACAGTTGAATCTGATTAAGAGAAAGCAGGGGACTATATGGCATATTCACCGGATGATTTTAAGGAAATGAGCAACAAACTGCAAGAGGTCAGAGATGAAATCGGCAAATTTATCGTTGGACAAGAACAAGCGGTGGAATTTTCCTTGTATGCTATTTTAGCGGATGGCCATGCATTGCTTGAAGGTTTGCCGGGGCTCGGCAAGACGATGTTAATCCGTACCATTTCAGATGTGATGGATTTGAGTTTTTCCCGTATCCAATTCACGCCGGATTTAATGCCATCTGATATTACCGGTACCAGCCTGATCGAACGGGATGCTGAAGGCAGGCAGCAATTCACTTTCAGAGAAGGCCCGATTTTCCATCAGATGGTATTAGCCGATGAAATTAACCGGGCTACGCCGAAGACACAAAGTGCCTTGCTTGAAGCGATGGGAGAGAAAACGGTGACGATATTAGGCGATACGAAAAAAATGGCACGGCCGTTTTTCGTATTAGCGACCCAAAATCCGATCGAAATGGAAGGGACTTATCCGTTGCCGGAAGCACAGATGGACCGGTTCTTATGCAAGATTCTTGTATCTTACCCGAATCGTGGAGAGTTGGCGGAAATTAGCCGAAGAACAACTGGAGCTGAAACGGTTTCCCTCGTTAAGAAAATGGATACAGCTTCTTTAATCGAAGCGCAGCAAATGGTGAAAGAAGTATTGATTGCGGAAGATATTCTCATAGTGGCGGTCGATATCATTCAGCATTCAAATCCGGAGTACACCCAGTTTGATGAAATCAAACAATTTGTCCAATATGGCAGCGGTCCAAGGGGACTTCAAAGCTTAATCAAACTTGCGAAGGCCCGAGCGCTATCAGAAGGGCGTTTTCATGTCTCGATTGGCGACTTGAAATATGTAGCCCAACCCGTATTAAGGCACCGGATTTTGTTGAATTATGAAGGAGAAGCGGCTGAAAAAACAATTGACGATCTTATCGGAATGATTTTGGAAACCGCAGGAAGAGGCGTATTAAAATGAGTGGGCTGCAATTGCCCGGCGATTGGATAAAGCGGTTAAGCCGTTATTCCATAGCCACTAAAGCAAAAATCCGAGGACATCATAAAGGATCTCACCGTTCCAGCCGTTTTGGTTCTTCCCTCGATTTTTCGGATTTCCGGGAATATCATCCTGGAGATGATGTTCGCCATATCGATTGGAACGTTTTTGCCCGAACGGAAAAAGTTTATATAAAACGGTATTTGGACGAACAGGAAATGCGGGTCCATGTCTTGCTGGATGATTCAAAATCGATGGAAGAAAAATGGCTCTTCTCGAAGCAATTAGCGTTTTCTTTAGGCGTGATGGTGTTAAGCAAAGATGATCGTTTGAGCATTTCAGCGGGTGGAGCTTCAGCATCGCCTTTTAAGAAAAAAGGAAAGTCGGCCAAAAAGCTTTTTGAACATTTTATGGTGAATCTCCCGGATCCCAAAAGCCGTTCTTTTGCAAAAAATGCGAGTTTTTACAGTGCAAAAGATTCCACGGTTTTATTCGTTATTTCAGACGGCTTGGAAGAACTGGAAGAATGGCAACTATTCTTTAAGCAGGTGCCAAAATATTCCCACGATGTACGCTTTCTCCACTTATCCACAGCTGAAGAAAGGGTGCCTAATTTTGAAGGGGATATACGTCTCATTGATGAAGAAACCGGTACGGATTTAAATGTAACGATGACGCGCCAGGCGATTGAAGCGTATTTAAAACAGCAGGAGCAGCATAATAAGGCGTTGGAAGCTCTGTGTGCAAAACACGGTGTCCATTATATGCCCATCCATATCGAAGACGGCATCCAGCAAGTAATGATTCATCAATTGGCTCGGAAAAAATGGATTGAATAGAGGGGGAGCGGCATGGGAATAGCGAATTGGATTTGGATTTGGACAGCGATCATGCCGGTTGCCGTTATCCTTTATTATTTTTTTCGGAAAAAATATCAAAACAAAAATGTTTCATCTGTTCTTTTTTGGCAAGAAATGATGAAAGAAATTCAAGCTTCACCGTACTTAAAAAAATTGCAGCATCATCTCTTGTTTTATCTACAGTTGGCGGCATTGATCCTATGTGTTTTCGGCTTGCTTCAACCGTATATCGAGTCGGAGACGGTCCAAGGCAATGAACTGATTTTTATTGTGGACACTTCTGCTACGATGCTTGCCGGTTCGCCCAGCCGCTTCGATCAACAGAAAATCAAAATGTCGGAACTGGTCGACCAAGCGGGCGGGAAACCTGTGACCATTATTAAGACCGGCCAGACTCCGGAAATCGCCGTTCGGGAAGAACGGGATCAGCAGACACTTTTAAAAAACATCGAACAGCTGGATATCAGCTACGAAGAGGCTAGGATGGACCAGACGATTCTGTTTGCGGAATCGTTAGTGAAAGATGAATCGACCATCATCCATATCTTCACGGATGCTTTAGCACGTGAAGCCTTAGCGGCTAAAACGGATCAGTCTTTTGTCGTCCATGCAAACGAAGATAATTTGGTTAATGCGTCCATCCGGCAATTTGGCTTGTCCCAATCCGACAATGGCTTGCGGGCGATTGTGCAAGTCGTCAATGAAAGCGAAGAAACGATGAAAGGTACAGTAAGCTTATCGGCTGGAGACGTTTCAAAAGAAGCGGAGTTGGAGCTGCCGGCAGGAGAAGATTTATTGGTGCCGTTTGAAGACCTGCCTATTGAAGATTTATGGACGGCTGAAATAAATGTCGAAGATGACTACTCGGCAGATAACCGGATGCTATCGTTTGTCCAGCAAGAATCTACTGGCGTAGTGATCGATTCGTCGCTTCATTCGTTGGTAGCGAAAGGCTTTGAATCCATCGGCATGGAAGCGGCGACTGCCGACCCAATGCAGCTTGCAGAACGGACGGGATCGATGCTTGCAACCAATCAAACGGAACTGATAGAGTCGGATTCCCCGATTCTTTTAATTGGCAGAAATGATGTTCAAGCAACCGAGGTTTCGGGATTGATTGAAACGGCTGCGCACCCCTTGTTTACTTATGCCGATTTGGAAAATGTATATGTATCAGCGCTTTATCCGGGATTTACAGCTTATGAAACCATTGCAGAAATCGACGGAAAGCCATTTATCCAAATCAGTCCAAAAGGCGATATCGTAATTCTCTCAGATATCCAATCCACAAATTGGCCATTGGATCCATCATTTCCTTTGTTTCTGTGGAGTGCTGCGGATGAATTGTCGGGAAACGAAGCCTTTTTAGGCTATTTTCAGCCAAATGAACATCGGTCCGTCCCGCTTGCTTCTGAAGCGGGGGAATGGGAATTGTTTAAAGGAGAAGATTATATAAGCTCCTATATGGAGGGGGAAGGCCCTTTTATCGCCCCTACAGAGCCAGGTGTTTATGAAGTGAATGGAGACGGCCGATCCATGCAGATGATTGTCCAGTTGAGTTCCGAAGAAAAAATACTATCATCCGGCCCATCTTATGCAATTGGCCAAACTGAAGAGGAAGATGAAACAATCCAGTATCCATTGATTCCTTGGGCTATTGCCCTTGTCTTATTATTGCTGCTAGTTGAATGGGAGGTGTACCGCCGTGGAATTGCGATTAGATGAACCTCTCTTTCTTTGGCTGCTTTTACCGGCACTCATTTACTTTGCGTATAGCGGTTTTAAAAACATTAAACTGGGCAGCCTTTTCTTCCGCCTTGTTTTTGTCCTGCGTGTTGCGGCCGTAGTTTTATTGATTTTCGCTTTAGCCATGCCATCGATTTACCGGCCAGCCGATCAACAGCAAATCATTTATCTCATAGATCGCTCCGCTTCAATGGAAGGATCTCAATCGGCGATTGCAGAATCGATTGAGACAGCCATTGCTGAAAAGAGTGATAGCCAGCATGTCGGTGTCTATACGTTTGCAGAAGATTTTCAGACGCTATTACCGATATCAGCGGAACCACGGGCATTGCCGCTTGATCAAAGCACAAGGATGGCGAACCATACAAATATTGCCCAAGCGTTGGAACTCGCTTCCAACAGCGGTGATACGGATTTAGCGACGAGGCTGGTGCTGATTTCCGATGGCAACGAAACAAAAGCTTCGGCTCTCGAAAGTTTGAACAGGCTTCAAAGTGAGCGTGTTCAAATTGATGTCTTGCCGGTTCAGCAAGACAGTTCTCAAGACGCAGCGATTACTGGGTTTGAAACGCCTTCGAAGGCGTTTCTCGGCGAATCGCAGGCATTTTCCCTAACGCTTCAGTCGGACGGCGAGAGGGAAGCGGAACTGGTCCTTTCGAAAAATGATGAAGAATTTGATCGGCATCGTATTCAGTTAGCTGATGGAGAAAATGTGTTTTCCTATCGATACCCTGCTAGTGAAGAAGGATTATTGAAATATGAAGCGAGACTGGAGATTGCAGAAGATCGTTTTCTGGAAAATAACGCCTTGGTGAGTGTCACGGAAGTGGAAGGGAAGCCGGAATTATTAGTCGTGAATGGAACTATTCCAAGTCCAATTCCTGGTTTATTGGATGGTGAAAATATACGGACAACAAATATTGACTCCAACGAACTTCCGGCCAGTCTTTCATCGATCCTGCAGTATGATGGCATCATTTTTGACAACGTTTCTGGAACCTCCGTTGGCGGCCAGCAGATGGATGTCATCGAACAGGCAGTCAAGCAGTTCGGCGTCGGCTTCATGATGGTTGGCGGCGATGAAAGTTATGGACTCGGCGGCTATTTTAAATCGCCGATTGAACGGCTTTTGCCAGTTGAAATGGAAGTCAAGGGAAAGCACGAACTTCCTTCCCTTGGACTGATCATTGTCATGGACCGTTCTGGGAGTATGGCTGGCATGAAAATGGAATTGGCAAAAGAAGCGGCAGCGCGTTCCGTTGAACTCCTCCGGGAAGATGATACGGTTGGTGTGATCGCTTTTGATGATCAGCCGTGGCAAATTGTTGAAACGGAGAAATTGGCAGACCCGAAGGCTGCCGCTGATAAAATTCTATCTGTTACACCAGGCGGCGGTACAGAAATCTATCGCTCATTGGCTGAAGCTTATGGGCAATTAGAAGGCTTGGAACTTCAGCGGAAACATATCATTTTATTGACGGACGGACAATCCCCGCCGAGTGATTATACGAGCTTAATCGAGGGCGGCAAAGAAGACAATATTACCTTATCGACAGTATCCATCGGACAAGATGCGGACAGTGGGCTACTGGAAGATTTGGCTGCCACCGGCAATGGACGATTTTATGAAGTAGCGGACGCTACAACGATTCCCGCTATTCTTTCAAGAGAAACGATTATGATGTCCCGGACTTATATCGTAGACGAACCGTTTAATCCGATAGTCTATGACAGTCCTTGGAGCGAGTTGTTTTCTGATGGGGTGCCTCAGATGAATGCGTATATTGCCACAACTGCGAAGCCTGCAGCCTCTGTCGCTTTGGAAAGTGAAGAAGGGGACCCGGTGCTCGCATCGTGGAATTATGGCCTCGGCAAAACAATTGCTTATACTTCCGGAAGCAGTGCATGGAGCGGAAATTTTCAGGCATGGAAAAATTGGCCGGTGTTTTGGAACCGTTCTGTTTCCGAGCTCTTGCCTTCATATGACGAAATCCCCTTTACAGTGGCAAGAAAGCAACAAGGTATTTATACGATTGAAGACCCGACTCGTCAATCGGCCATTATTGAAGTGGCCGCTATCGATGAAAAAGGAATGGAAATCCCGCTGCAAAGTGAACCCGTGGCTCCAGGCAAAATGGAAGTCACCTTGGATGCGGATCCGGGCCTGGTCTTCTTTAGCATCCGGAATGAAAACGGGGAAGCGTATAAGACGGGGCTGACAATCCCGTATGGCGAGGAATATCGCTTAAGTGAACCCAATACGGCCTTGCTCGCTTCTGTAGCTGAGAGGAGCGGAGGAAGCGTTCTGGAATCTTTGGAAGAATCACTTCGGGAAATCCCCTACGAAAGCGGGACCAATCAGCCGATCCAGCAATTCTTGCTGCTGCTTGCGATGCTGCTGTTTTTCGTAGACATCACAATCCGCAGATTCGGGCTTCGATTGATCCCTTCGTTGAAAAAACCAAAAGCGGCGGTTTCGTCATCACCAGAAGCACCTCCGCAAACCATCGAACAATTAATAAAAGCGAAAAAGAGGGGATGACCTCTTTTTCGCTTTTTTTATGTGCTTTCGCTTTTCGGTGTCCAGACTCCAGCGCCCAGATTCTCGGGACATAAGCCACTCTGGCTATGCGGCTGAAGAAACGCCGCTTCGCCAGATCGTCTTAAGCCCGACGAATCTACATGGGCGCTTCCGCTTTTCGGTCTCCAGACTCCAGTGGCTAGCTCCTCGTGTCATAAGCCAACCCAGCTGTGCGGCAAAGAGCACCGCTTCGCTGTTGTGTCTTATGCCAGTCGGAGCTGGACAGCCGCTTCCGCTTTTCGATGTCCAGACTCCAGCGGCTAGCTCCTCGTGTCATAAGCCAGCCCAGCTGTGCGGCAAAGAGCGCCGCTTCGCTGTTGTGTCTTATGCCAGTCGGAGCTGAACAGCCGCTTCCGCTTTTCGATGTCCAGACTCCAGCCGCTTCCGCTTTTCTTAGCTTCTGCTCGTTGCGAGCAACTGCTGCTTTTTGGCTGACCAGTTGCTTGCAATAAAGAAGCAAGTGATTAAGATGGCTGTTCCGAAAATATACGGGAAGCTCATGTCGATATCGAAAAGAATTCCTGCCATTGCAGGGCCGAACATATTCCCTAAACTCATATAAGCATTGTTCATGCCGGCTGCGAACCCTTGCTCGTTGCCTGCAAGTTTGGAAATCAGCGTATTGATGGCAGGCCGCAGCAGAGAGGCAGCTGTAAAGAAGACAGCAGATACTAAAAGAATGGTCCAGAATGTGTTAACAAATAAGATTCCGATCATCGCCCCTGCAGAAACCAGCAAGTTCACCAGAATAACTTTCATTTCTCCGAAGCGTTTGAATAATTTATTGATGACAAAGGTTTGTACGATGACGCCGACGAACCCGCCGATAGTGATCAGGACTGCAATCTCCTTCGGGGTGAATTGATATTTCTTGTCGACGTACAAAGCGATCGTCGATTGGAAATTCGCTAATCCGAAAGCGAAAATCAGCATCACCAAAAGCATGACGAAATACGGAGTCGTGGTCGAACGTTTTAGTTGCTGCAAGAGGTTCTCAGCTTTAGCTGGTACCGATGGAATGGTCGGCGCTACGTTCGGCAAGGCGAAAAACGAAATTACAGCCGCAATCAAAGCGACAGCTGTAGCCACATAAAAAGGAAATTGCAAGCTGACTTCGGCTAAAAATCCGCCAAAACCGGGACCGACCATGAAGCCAAGCGACATGGAGGCTCCAAGCAGGCCCATGCCTTTTCCGCGTTCTTCAAAAGTAGTGATATCGGCAACGAAAGCCATCATCGGGGGAATCAGGAAAGCTGCTCCTAGGCCGCTGAAAAAACGTGCCAAGTACAAAATCCATAAATCTGAAGCTAGACCGAAGACGAGTTGCGAAAGTCCAAAAATGATTAATCCGATAATGATCAGTTTTTTGCGTCCGTATTTATCGGATAACTGTCCGGATAATGGGGAGAAAAGAAATTGGGCGAGGGCGAAAGTGGCGATTAACGTACCAAGTGCTTGTCCAGCGACACCGAACGTGTCCAGGTATTCCGGCATAATCGGTATGATGAGGCCGATGCCGCTCATTGCGATAAACATATTGAACATCAATACATACAACGCGAAATTATTTGATTTTGCGGCCATAGCGTATCCTTCTTTCACTGTCTATATTTCGTGTTCCTAAATTTTATCATAAAGGCACTCAATACCATACCCTTTTGCCCAAAGAAAAAACAGGCAGCTGGCTGCCTGTCAATTCTCCATATCCATTTTGAATTCCAAAAATAATTCATTGTAGATGCCGAGCATTTCTAGACCTAAGTTTTCATATACTTCTAAGCGTTCCCGCAGTTCTTCAGGAGGATAAAAGCGTTCATCTCCAGTCACTTCGGGATCCATAATTTCAATGGCTGCTTGGTTTGGCGTTGAATAACCGACATAATCTGCATTTTGAGCCGCAACTTCTGCATCGAGCATAAAGTTGATGAACGCATGGGCGCCTTCTACATTGCTTGAAGTTTTCGGAATAACCATATTGTCAAACCACAAGTTCGACCCTTCTTCTGGCACCGAGTAATCGATGTTTTCATTGATCCACATCATATCTGCCGCTTGTCCGGACCACGTCAAAGCAACAGCCGCTTCTTCGCGGCGCATCATTTCGACGATTTCATCCCCGATAATGGCTTTAGTATTCGGGCCGAGCGTCTTCAATTTGTCGGTAGCTTCCCGGAGCTCCGAGACATCTGTAGAGTTCAATGAATAGCCCAGGCTGTTCAAGCCCATTCCGATGACTTCACGTGCACTGTCGACCAGAATGACTTCCTGTTTTAATGTGGGATCCCATAGGTCGTCCCAGCTTTCGAACGTTTGCCCTTCCAGTAAAGTCGGATTGTATGCAATTCCGACGGTTCCCCAGAAATAAGGGATGGAATATTCATTGCCTGGATCGAAAGGGAGGTCCAGGAAGTAAGGATCGATATTAGTGAGGTTCGGAATTTTCTCCGAATCGATCGGGATCAATAAATCATTTTCCTTCATTTTTTCGATGGCATATTCTGAAGGCATGGCGACATCATAAGATGTACCGCCTTGTTCGATTTTTGTCATCATCGCTTCGTTTGAATCGAATGTTTCATACACGACATTGATATTGGTTTCGTCTTCAAATTGCTGGACGAGTTCCGGATCAATGTATTCGCCCCAGTTGTAGACGGTGATCGATCCACCGCCAGTCGTCGCAGAACTTTTTTCGAGGACGGATACGCCGTAAAGAAGCAAGGCAGAAGCGACCAGAATTGCAACAGTTGCTTGAATAATGCTTTTCATCTTAATGGCCTCCTGTTCCGATGCTATTCCGTGCCCGTTGGTTAAAGAAATAATAGCCGACCACAAGGCCGAGGGTGACGATGAATATCAGAGCGGAAAGTGCATTGATCGTCAAGGTGATTCCGGCACGCGCCATCGAATAGATTTCAACGGAAAGCGTTGAGAATCCGTTTCCTGTGACAAAGAAGGTAACCGCAAAGTCATCCAATGAATAAGTTAACGCTAAAAAGAATCCGGCGAAAATCCCCGGCTTGATGTAAGGGATGATTACCCGTGTCAAAATATCGCGTTTAGAAGCACCCAGATCCGCTGCAGCGTCAATTAACGTGCTGCTCATTTCCTGCAGTTTAGGCAAGACCATGATGACGACGATTGGAATGCTGAAAGCGATATGGGAAATCAGTACGGAAGCGAAACCGAGCTTAACTCCAATCATCGTAAATAGGATTAAGAACGATGCACCGATAATGACATCCGGGCTGACAATCAAAATGTTGTTCAGTGAAAGCACCGCATTGCGCATTTTCCGGTTTCGCAAAAACACGATCCCGATTGCGCCAAGAACACCGATCGCTGTTGAAATCAGAGACGACAGCAAGGCGACGATGACCGTATTCATCAAAATGATGAGCAGCCGCGTGTCATTGAATACTGCTGCATAATGTTCCAGCGTAAATCCATCAAAACTCGACATCGTACCGCCGCTATTGAATGAGTAAAAGATCAAGTAAAAAATTGGTGCATATAAGATAAAGAAGACAACTGCCAAATAGACTTTTGCTTTTTTACTTAGTTTTCCCATTTGCAGAGCCTCCTTTTTCCCGCTGTCCGGTCAGCATCATAATGATGATCATGAAGAGTATCAAGAACACAGCAATCGTTGAACCCATGCCCCAGTTTTGCGTTACGAGGAATTGCTGTTCAATGGCTGTACCGAGTGTAATGACTTTATTTCCGGCGATTAAACGCGTAATGACGAATAGCGACAGGGCAGGGATGAAGACGGCTTGGACACCGGATTTAACCCCGTTGATCGTCAATGGGAAAATCACTTTTCTGAACGTCATCCATGAAGAGGCGCCAAGGTCGCGCGAAGCATCCATCAAAGCCGGATTCAATTTATCCAAGGAATTGAAAATCGGCAAAATCATGAACGGAATAAAAATATAAACCGATACAAAAATAAAACTGAAATCCGTGAACAGGATTTGCTGTTCGCCTAAGCCGATGGTAGCCAAAAATTTATTGGCTGGACCGTACAAACCGAATATTCCGATGAAGGCATAAGTTTTCAACAGCAAATTGATCCAAGAAGGGATGATGATCAACAATAGCCACAATTGTTTATGCTTCGTTTTCGTCAGCCAATAAGCTGTCGGGTATGCGATCAGGATCGAAAAGAACGTGACCAGGAAGGCATACCAGAATGAGCTCAGTGTCAGCCGTAAATACACGGATGAAAAGAAGTTCTGATAGTTCTCGAGCGTCAAATTCCCTTGCAGGTCGAAGAAGGAATAATAGACGACCAATGCAATCGGCGCAATAACAAACAGCGCAATCCAAATATAATACGGGATTAGATAAAAACTGCGTGCTCCTTTACTATTCATCGGCTTCAACTCCGTACGATTCGAGACGTGCATCAAATGCTTCTTCGGATTCGTTCAAACGCATAACGTGGATTGCTTCCGGGTCGAAATCCAGGCCGATCAGTGAACCGACTTCCGCTTTTTTCGTGGAATGGACGAGCCATTCATTGCCGACTTCATCGATTGTGGAGATTTCGAAATGGACGCCTCGGAATAATTGGGTGTCGACT
The DNA here is from genome assembly GCF_057031095.1 of Planococcus alkaliphilus. Classification (NCBI taxonomy): domain Bacteria; kingdom Bacillati; phylum Bacillota; class Bacilli; order Caryophanales; family Caryophanaceae; genus Planococcus; species Planococcus alkaliphilus. The sequence goes on along the minus strand of NZ_CM168060.1, from coordinate 2,448,158 downwards.
GTGACGGCCATTTTCCCGTTTTCTACAGCTGTGATTTCAAGATCTTCCGGACGGATGACGATTTCTACTTGTTCGTTCGGATTCAAGCCTTGGTCGACGCATTCGAATTCTTTATTGGCAAAGCGGACACGGTAATCTTCGATCATTTCACCGGCCACAATATTGGATTCACCGATAAAATCTGCAACAAAGCGGTTAATCGGTTCGTCATAAATATCCATCGGCGTGCCGCTTTGCTGAATTTCGCCTGCTTTCATAACGAAAATTTCATCGGACATAGCGAGGGCTTCCTCCTGGTCATGTGTAACAAAAATAAACGTTTTGCCAAGGCGCTGTTGAAGTTCGCGAAGTTCATACTGCATTTCAGTCCGCAATTTCAAATCGAGTGCAGATAACGGTTCATCCAGCAAAATTACTTCGGGGTCATTGACGATCGCTCGCGCAATCGCGACGCGTTGGCGCTGTCCGCCAGACATTTCACTGATTTCCCGGTTTTCATATCCTTTTAAGTTAACGAATTCCAAGGCTTCTTTCACACGGCGTTCAACTTCCGCTTTTTTTAGTTTCTTTATGCGCAGCCCGAAAGCCACATTCTCAAATACATTGAGGTGAGGGAAGAGGGCATAGTCTTGGAAAACCGTATTTACTTGGCGTTCATTGGCGGGAATATTATTAACCTTCTTCCCTTCAATATACACATCGCCTTTAGTCGGCGTAATGAACCCGGCAATCAAACGCAGGATTGTCGTTTTTCCGCAGCCGGATGGGCCGAGAAGTGTATAGAATTTTCCTTTTTCGAGTTCAAAGCTGACATCGTTCAAAACGGGGCCGGCCCCATCATATATTTGCGAAACATTTTCAAAACGAATAATTGATGTATCCAATAGAAATCCCTCCAAATTTACAAGTATGATTGTGTGGCAACAATGATCATTTCTGATTTTCCAGAATGTGCGTTAATAAGCTGATGATGGTCAGAAGCTTCATAATAAAGGGAATCCCCAGCGCTTGCAAGATACTCATTATCTCCAAGGACCAGGCGAACACGTCCTTCAAGGACATAGATAAACGTCTCAGCTAGGGATGGTTCAAAATGTTTAAATTCACCCTTTTCTTCCAGAGTCAGATAAACAGGTTCCATTTCTTTTTCATTCGAAGTAGTGATGAGCCAATCAATCTCATAACCTGAATCCGTGTCTGTATGGATGGTATGATCGCTTGGTGTAAAAACAACTTTCACTTCTTTATCGGAGTCATCGAAAAATTCTTTCGGCGTCGTGCCAAGAACTTCTAATAGCGAAAATAAGGTTTCAATAGAAGGTGAATTCATATCACGTTCTAATTGGGAGATAAACCCTTTGCTCAAATCTGTCCGTTCACCGAGTTCTTCCTGCGTCAATCCATTTTTTAGCCGCAGCCGTTTTATCTTCATTCCGATTTGCACGCAGCTTCACCTCGTTTTATATAGTAATAGTAAACTTTGAATAAATTAAGTTTAGTAAAAATATACTTTAAGTTTACTAACAGCAATTATCATTATACAAAAACCAGTTCGTTTTTCAAGTATAATAAATAATTTAAAGAAATTTTTCTTAAACATTGCTTTTTACCGCAAAACTTTATTATCATTAAGGAATGGAGTAAAACTTGAAAACCTAAAAACACTTTTAACTCAGAATAATGATGATATGATAGTTAAAAGATAACCATGTTTAACCTATCTTTCGGGAGTGATCAATTTGAACGGCAAAATGAATTTTTTCTTGGACCCTAAAAACCGCATTGTCCAAAAATCTTCAATCATGAATTATAAACAGGACCAGCAAGGTCTTTACTTAGTAGCCAATAAACAATTTATCAATTGGATGGATGTCCATACGTATTGCCATACGTGCTTGTCAGCATTGACTTTCGATGATGAATTCGATGCAAGCTATTGCTCAAGCTGCAATGAATGGCGTGAAGAAAAATGCAGTGATATCCATTGTGAATACTGTGAAAAACGGCCGAAACGGCCATTAGATCCCCGCTGATAAGGCGGGGTTTTTTATGCGCTATTTTTTTGTTGGAATATGCTAAACTAAGGGCTATAAAAGAATTTGGGGGATGTATATGAAGAAGGAATTTGTAGTCATCGGCCTTGGGCGATTCGGTGGAAGCATCGTACGTGAGCTGATTGAACAAGATGCAGACGTAATGGCAATAGATAAAGATACTGAACGTGTCGATGAATTTGCGACTATCGCTACACAAGCGGTCGTTGCAGACACAACAGATGAAGCGGTTTTGAAGTCCTTGGGCATCCGCAATTTTGAACATGTCATCGTGGCCATTGGAGAGAATATTCAAGCGAGTATCCTGACGACGTTGATGCTAAAAGAGATTGGGGTCAAAAAAATCACCGTTAAAGCCCAAAATGATTACCACGCTAAAGTATTGAGCAAAATCGGAGCAGATCATGTCGTTCATCCGGAACGGGATATGGGGATTCGAATAGCCCATAATATGTTATCCAATAATGTGTTGGATTACTTAGAGTTATCGGATGAGCATTCGATTGCCGAGATCCAAGCCAATGAAAAGCTCGCAGGGCGAACGTTGATCGGTTTGGACATACGCGCAAAATACGGCATTAATATCGTCGCCATTAAAAGAGAAGGCCAAATCTTAGTATCGCCGCAGGCCGATATGGAAATCGAATTGGCCGACGTATTGATCATCATTGGATCCGATGCGGATATTAACCGGTTCGAGAAAAAAGTACTAAACTAAAAAACTGAAGATAATGAAAAAAACCGTTCGTGTCAGAAATTCCTGATACGAACGGTTTTTTAGTTGATGAGAGTTGAAATTTTTTTCTGATGTCCAGTCTGCAGCACCTAGCTCCTCTAGACGCTTCGGTCTTGCCGATAATGGCAAAGAACGCCATTGCCTTCAAAACCTCCAGCGCTTGTCGGGGCTGAACAGGTGCTTCCGCCTTTCTAGACTTCCATGATGATCGGCAAGATCATTGGGCGGCGTTTTGTTTTTTCGTATAGGTATGGCCCTAACACGTCAGAGATATCGCTTTTCAGCTCCGCCCATTCTGTGTTCTTGCCATGGATCTTTTTGTTCAAATGGCGGTTCAGCATTTGCTGAGCCTCATAAATCATTGTTCCGGATTCACGCATGTAGACAAATCCGCGTGAAATGATGTCCGGACCGGAAACCATTTTGTTTTTCTTCATATCAACGCTGACTACGACAATGACCAATCCTTCTTCAGACAGCACACGGCGGTCACGAAGAACGATATTGCCGATGTCGCCGATGCCGCTGCCGTCAATGTAGACATCTCCGGAAGGGATGCGTCCTGCAACAGAAGCCTCGTTTTGGCTAAGCGCTAAGACATCGCCATTTTCCATGATAAATGTGTTTTCTTCCGGTACATCGCAATCCACAGCTAATTGTGCGTGGATTTTCTGCATCCGGTATTCACCGTGGATCGGCATAAAGAATTTCGGTTTGATCAAACGAAGCATCAATTTGTTTTCCGGTTGAGAACCATGTCCAGAAGTGTGGACGTTGTTCAACGAACCGTGGATAACATCTGCTCCAGCACGGAACAGCAAATTGATTGTACGGTTTACGCTGCTCGTATTTCCCGGAATCGGAGAAGACGAGAAGACGACCGTGTCATTCGGCTGGATTTGAATTTGGCGGTGTGTGCCGTTTGCAATTCTCGAAAGGGCTGCCATCGGTTCACCTTGAGATCCTGTACAAAGGATGAGTACTTCATTGGCAGGCAGGCGGTTCAATGTTTGAGTATCTACGAAAGCATCCTCAGGGGCATTGATATAGCCAAGTTCCCGTCCAATTGTCATTGCATTGTCCATGCTGCGTCCAAATACCGCGATTTTACGGCCTTGAGCCACTGCTTCATCCGTCACTTGCTGAAGACGGTAAATATTAGATGCGAATGTTGCGAAAATTAGGCGGCCATCCACTTTTCTCATAATGTCTTTGATGGATTCGCCGACTTTGCGTTCTGACATCGTAAAGTCAGGAACTTCAGCATTTGTACTATCCGAAAGCAGGCATAAAACGCCTTCACTTCCGATTTGAGCCATTTTCAATAAGTTGGCGGGTTCGCCTACTGGTGTAAAGTCGAATTTGAAATCCCCAGTATGGACGATATTGCCTGGAGGCGTTTTGACCACTACTCCGAAAGCATCTGGTATACTGTGGGTCGTACGGAAGAAACTTACCGAAGTTTTACGGAATTTGATGACATCTTCCTCTTCGATTTCAATCATTTTAGTTTGACGAAGCAAACCGTGTTCTTCTAACTTCTTGCGCAGCAAGCCTAAAGCAAGTTTGCCGCCGTAGACGGGAATGTTGATCTTTTTCAAGAGGTAAGGGATTCCGCCGATATGGTCTTCGTGTCCGTGAGTTACGAACAAGCCTTTGATTTTATCTGCGTTTTTAACGAGATAAGTATAATCCGGAATTACATAATCGATTCCGAGCAAATCGTCTTCCGGAAATTTGATGCCCGCGTCGATCAGGATGATTTCATCCTGGAACTGGACACCGTACGTATTTTTGCCGATTTCGCCTAGTCCGCCGAGTGCGAATACAGCTGTTTGATCATTCTTAACAAATTTCATAATTAGTCCAAACTCTCAACTTCGAAATTTTCGCCGGCTTGTTCGTATTCCAAATGGCTTCCTTCAAGCAGCTGAATATATTCAATGTTGTAGTTGCGGTCTTTCAGGTGGAATCTTACTTCTCGCTCGGATGATGCTTCTACATAGAGGCTCTTAGTGTTTTCGCGAACTGGTACCTCTGCACGGTTTTCTTGATACAATACTTTAAAAATCATAATTTGCTCTCCTTTTGCACGTTCAATTAAATTCACTTTCTTTATATTATCATGACCGTGTTTTAAAATAAAGAATAGCCCTCCTTATTTATTAAGAAGGGCTAAACCGATTATGCAATTTTCTTTTTGTTCATAATGCCGTTTAGCTGTCTGAGAAGTCTTCTTTTCATACGTTTCAGTTTCAGCATGGCTATCTCACTCCTTAGGTGCATTATACTGTATTTTCAGACAAATGTAAAGAATGAGTGCTGTTTTACGATAAAAATTTGATAGGAGAATGATGTATGGGTAAATTATTATTATTGGATATCGATGGAACTTTGATGAATTCGAAAAAAGAAATTCCGGAAAGTGCAAAAGCAGCGCTTCTTCAGGCGAAGGAAAATGGCCATGATTTAGCTATCGCTACCGGGCGCGCACCTTTTATGATTAAAAAAGTTTTGCAGGAAACAGGAATTCGTACATATATTACTTTCAACGGGCAATACATTGTCCATGAAGATGAGTGCATTCACCGCGAAGCATTGGACACAGACATTTTGTCTTCAATTGTGGAATTTGCAGAAAAGCGGGCGCATCCGATTGTTTTCATGAATGATAAGAAAATGGTTTCGTCGATTGATTACCATCCGGATATCGATGAAAGCATCAAAACCTTAAAATTTCCGCATCCTGAAATGGTGGAAGATTTTCATAAAGACAATGAAATTTACCAGGCATTGGTGTTTTGCGAGGAAGATGAAGAGCAGCAATACCATGATTCATTTAAAGAAATGCAATTTGTCCGCTGGCACCGGGTTTCCTGCGACATTTTGCCAAAAGGCGGAACGAAAGCGAGCGGCATTGAACATTTAATCCGCGCCACCGGCCATACGATCGAAGATACGATTGCTTTTGGCGACGGATTGAATGATTTGCAGATGATGGAGAAGGCGGGCGTCAGCGTGGCGATGGCTAATGGCCATGAAGAAACGAAAAAACGCGCGACTTATGTAACGGACCACGTAGATGAAGACGGCCTTGCAAATGCATTCAAACATTTGAAGCTGATTTAAATAGAATAGCGGCAAAATAAAAAGAGGCTCGGATTATTCATCCGAGTCTCTTCCTATTGGCATGGCGTTTTCAATTTCGGCAAATGGATTTTTAGGATTGATGTGATCAAAGAACATAACTCCGTTCAAATGATCGAGCTCATGCTGGAATGCAATAGCCGGCAAACCTTTTAAACGCATTTTGTATTCTTCGCCTTCTATATTAAAAGCTTTGATGGTAATGCGTGCATATCGGGGAACGTATCCTGGAATAGCGCGGTCTACCGACAAGCAGCCTTCGCCAGCGGTTAAATAGGCTTTTTCCACCGAATGGCTGACGATTTTCGGATTGATGGCAATTAAACTCAGGTTTTCGCCGCTTGTTTCATCAAAGTGAAGTGCAAAAATCCGTTTAGCTTTATTGACTTGTGGAGCTGCAATCCCGACACCGGGGCGCAAATCGTATTTTTCGATCAATTCATCATCTTGGCTGTTAATTACATATTGCAAAAGGTCCTCAGCAAGTTTGCGGTCCTCTTCCGCAAGAGGGAAGCTTACTTCCTCTGAACGTTGGCGGAGTGTAGGATGCCCTTCGCGAATTATATCTTTCATGAGTATCAAGTGTATTCATCCTTTCGTACTGACACATTACACTTTAGTATAACGCACGAAAGGGACACCCGGAAAGAAAAATGCAATTCTAACAGTCAGATTAATTTTCATGCTTTATCAACATAGGGAGCGATTTCTAAAAAAGCACTCGTATGCTTATTCCTTTAGCTGAGAGCGTTTCATTAACGTAAAGCATCTTCTGTTAAATAGCGTTTAGTGGAAACAGGTGAGCGCTTGCGCTTTTGTGCGGTGAATATTATAGTTAATTTATGTAATAAGGAGGTTTTTTTGTGAAAAAAGTTTTTATGGCTACGATTTTCTCGAGTGCTTTATTGTTAAGTGCTTGTTCAGGGCAAAATGCCAGTGAAGAATTGGATAATGTCTTACAGGAAACATTTTCTGCTGAAAAAGAGTACCGGGATACTCAAAGTGAAATGGAAAAACTGGAAAAAGACGAACAACAATTATTCGAGTCCATTATGGGCTTGACTCAAGAACAGCAAGAAGAAGTGAGTGGCAAAGCTGAAGAGGCGATGGAATCGGCTGACCAGCGCTTAGAACTTTTGAAAACTGAAAACGAATCGATTAAGGATGCCCAAGAAGAATTTAAAGCGATCGATGCTGTGATTGAAGAAACAGATGAAGAATCACTGAAGACCGATTTAACGGAACTGAAAACGAAAATGCAGGAACGTTTTGAAGCGCACTCGGATTTTGCCGCAGCGTATGAAGAACTGACCGGCCTTCAAAAGGAATTGTACGACATGCTCCTAAACGAAGAAACGGAACTTCAATCGCTGCAGGAAAAAGCGATGGAAGTGAATGAAAAAAATACAGCTGTCCAAGAATCTGTCGAAGTTTTCAATGAGCGGACAGAACAGTTTAATGAGATGAAAGACAAAGTCATTGAAGAACTGGAAAAAGAAGAGAAATAAGGCGAAACGTTCAGCTAAATAAAAAGAAGCATGAAAAAGAGCTGCCCGATAGACTGAGGCAGCTCTTTTTCTGTGCTATAAAAGAGGGTGATATCTCTTTCTGTCATATAATACAGTACTTTGGAAAACAGTAGTACAGTTTTTGGGAAAGGATTATTCACTACCATAAAAGAGGCTTGATAACTAACGGTTCTCAATGATTGACCATGCAAATCAAGTAACGTATACTGAAGAAGAATGTGCAATTGTATTACTATATCAGTAAAGAAATCTTAATACAGATAAAAGGAGAGTTGCTTTTATGGCTGCGAAAAAATCACAGCAATTTGATCCAGTGGAAACACTGCATGCAATTGAAGAAAAGTTTGAAATGGTCCAGGTTCTGAACGAAGAAGGCGAAATCGTCAACGAACAGGCAGACCCGAAATTATCCGATGAAGAATTACAGGAATTAATGAGCCGTATGGTTTATACGCGTATTTTGGATCAGCGTTCAATTTCATTGAACCGCCAAGGTCGTCTAGGTTTCTACGCGCCGACTGCTGGACAGGAAGCGTCTCAATTAGCGTCTCATTTTGCGCTTAAAAAAGAAGATTTCATCTTGCCGGGCTATCGTGATGTTCCGCAACTAATCTGGCACGGCTGGCCATTGCACCAAGCATTCTTGTTCTCGCGTGGACATTTCATGGGGAACCAAATGCCTGAAGGCTTGAACATCTTGCCGCCGCAAATCATTATCGGCGCACAATATATCCAAGCTGCTGGTGTGGCATTAGGTATGCAAAAACGCAAAAAAGAAGCAGTTGCTGTTACTTATACAGGAGACGGCGGTTCTTCACAAGGTGACTTCTATGAAGGCATTAACTTTGCCGGTTCATTCCGTGCACCTGCCATCTTCTTTGTACAAAATAACCAATATGCAATTTCTACACCGCGTGAATTGCAGACTTCTGCGAAAACAATTGCACAAAAAGCAGTAGCTGCCGGAATCCCAGGCGTTCTAGTTGACGGCATGGATCCATTAGCGGTTTATTCAGTAACGCGCGATGCACGTGAACGCGCAATTCGTGGCGAAGGTCCGACATTGATCGAAACGCTTTGCTACCGCTACGGCCCGCATACAATGGCTGGTGATGATCCGACTCGCTACCGTACTTCTGACACAGACAGCGAATGGGAAAAGAAAGATCCGCTTATCCGCTTCCGTAAATATTTAGAAGCGAAAGGCATTTGGAACGAAGAAAAAGAAAACGAAGTAATTGAAAAAGCAAAAGAAGAAATTAAAGCGGCTGTCAAAAAAGCCGATAGTGCTCCGAAACAAACGGTTACTAACCTATTGGAAATCATGTACGAAGAGGTTCCATTCAACGTTCAAGAGCAACTTGATATCTACAAAGCAAAGGAGTCGAAGTAAGCGATGGCACAAATGACTATGGTTCAAGCAATTACCGACGCTCTGAAAACAGAGATGCAAAACGATGAAAATGTACTAGTTTTCGGGGAAGACGTAGGAAATAACGGCGGTGTTTTCCGTGCGACAGAAGGATTGCAAAAAGAATTCGGTGAAGACCGTGTATTCGATACGCCTTTGGCTGAGTCAGGAATCGGCGGCCTTGCAATCGGTCTTGCGCTGCAAGGTTTCCGTCCGGTTCCCGAAATCCAGTTTTTCGGATTTGTTTATGAAGTTATGGATTCAATCAGCGGCCAAATGGCGCGTATGCGTTTCCGCAGCGGCGGCAGCTTAAATGCACCAATCACACTGCGCTCACCTTTCGGCGGCGGTGTTCACACACCTGAAATGCACGCAGACTCTCTAGAATTGCTGATGACTTCACAGCCAGGTTTAAAAGTGGTTGTGCCGTCAACTCCGTATGATGCAAAAGGTTTGTTGATTTCTGCAATCCGCGACAACGACCCGGTTATTTTCCTTGAGCATTTGAAATTATATCGCTCAGGCCGCCAGGAAGTTCCGGAAGAAGCTTATACTATTCCTTTAGGGAAAGCGGATATTAAACGTGAAGGCAAAGATTTGACGATTATTGCATACGGTGCAATGGTGCAAGAAAGTTTGAAAGCGGCCGAAGAACTTGAAAAAGAAGGCTACTCTGCAGAAGTGATCGACCTTCGTACAATCCAGCCTTTGGATATTGAAGCAATTGTCGCTTCAGTAGAAAAAACTGGGCGCGCAATGGTTGTCCAAGAAGCGCAAAAACAAGCGGGTATTGCTGCAAACGTTGTAGCTGAAATCATGGATCGTGCAATTTTGAGTCTAGAAGCTCCTGTATTGCGTGTAACGGCTCCAGATTCTATTTTCCCATTCTCACAAGCTGAACAAGTTTGGCTTCCAAATTCGAAGGATATACTAGAAACAGCTAAGAAAGTGTTAACGTTCTAATTCGTTTAGAAAAGAAAGGGTGAAACTAATGGCTTTTGAATTTCGTTTACCGGATATCGGAGAAGGTATCCACGAAGGTGAAATCGTAAAATGGTTCGTAAAAGCAGGAGATCGAATCGAAGAAGATGACATCATGTTTGAAGTGCAGAACGACAAAGCAGTTGTTGAAATGCCTTCACCAGTATCAGGAACAATCAAAGAGATCATCGTTGAAGAAGGAACGGTAGCAGTTGTTGGTGACGTGCTGGTCCGGATCGAAAGCGACGATGCTTCAGATAACGAAGGAAGCGGAGATGCAGCCCCTTCTGAAAGCAAAGAAGAAACAGAAGAGCAAGTTCAAGCTGGAACAGCTGAATCAGCTCAGAATGTTGAAAAAGAACCCGTAAAAGAAGAAGCGCCTAAAAATGCTGAAACGGGAGCCGGCGAACAGCCTCAAGCTAAAGCGCCAGCTGACCCGAATGCACGTGTAATCGCGATGCCTTCAGTCCGAAAGTTCGCAAGAGAAAAAGACGTGGATATTACACAAGTTTCAGGATCAGGCAATAACGGCCGCATCTTGAAAGAAGATATTGAAACGTTCTTGAGCGGTGGACAAGAGCAAGCAGTTGCTGAAAGTGCTCCTGAAACGGAAGCGGTTGAAAAAGAATCTGCTAAAGAACCAGCAGCTTCAAAAGCGCCGGCTGTTCCTGAAGGCGACTTCCCAGAAACACGCGAGAAGATGTCAGGCATCCGCAAAGCGATTGCAAAAGCGATGGTGCATTCAAAACATACAGCTCCTCACGTTACGTTAATGGACGAAGTGGACGTTACAGAACTTGTCGCACACCGCAAAAAATTCAAGGATATTGCGGCTGAAAAAGAAATCAAGCTGACTTATTTGCCATATGTAGTAAAAGCTTTGGTAAGCACATTGCGTGAATTCCCGGCATTGAATACGTCTTTCGATGATGAAACAAGCGAAATCATCCAAAAACATTATTTCAATATCGGAATTGCAGCAGATACTGAGAAAGGCCTTATGGTTCCTGTTATTAAAAATGCAGACCGTAAATCCGTCTTCTCGATTTCTGATGAAATTAATGGACTTGCAACAAAAGCGCGTGAAGGCAAATTGACTGCTGCTGAGATGAAAGGCGCTTCGTGCTCAATCACGAATATCGGTTCTGCCGGCGGCCAATGGTTCACTCCAGTCATCAACCACCCTGAAGTAGCAATTCTTGGAATTGGCCGCATCGCTGAGAAGCCAGTAATTAAAAATGGTGAAATTGTTGCTGCACCTGTGTTAGCATTATCATTGAGCTTTGATCATCGCATGATTGACGGAGCAACAGCGCAACACGCATTAAATCACATCAAACGCTTATTAAGCGAACCTGAATTATTATTAATGGAGGCGTAAAAATTATGGTAGTAGGAGATTTTCCAATCGAAACAGATACGCTCGTCATCGGCTCAGGCCCTGGCGGATATGTAGCAGCAATCCGTGCAGCGCAAACTGGCCAAAAAGTAACAATCGTTGAGAAAGAATATATCGGGGGCGTATGCTTGAACGTCGGCTGTATCCCTTCGAAAGCGCTTATCTCAGTGGGCCACCGTTTTGAAGAAGCTCAACATTCAGATGATATGGGTATTGTCGCTAAAGAAGTATCCATTAACTTTGAAAAAGCGCAAGCATTCAAAAACGGCGTTGTGAAAAAATTGACTGGCGGTGTTGAATCGCTTCTAAAAGGAAATAAAGTTGAAATCGTTCGCGGTGAAGCTTATTTCGTAGATGAAAATTCAGTACGCGTTATGGACGAAAAATCATCGCAAACTTATACATTTAAAAATGTAATCATTGCGACAGGATCTCGCCCGGTGGAAATTCCAACTTTCAAATTCTCTAAACGCGTCATCAATTCTACAGGTGCTTTAGCACTTCAAGAAGTTCCTAAAAAACTTGTCGTTATCGGCGGCGGCTATATCGGAACTGAACTTGGAACTGCTTATGCAAATCTTGGATCAGAAGTTACTATCCTTGAAGGTGCACCTGATATTCTTGCTGGATTCGAAAAGCAAATGACGGCTATCGTCAAAAAAGGCTTGAAGAAAAAAGGCGTTGAAGTTATCACTAAAGCATCTGCTAAAGGTGTAGAAGAAACTGAAAACGGCGTTACTGTAAAATATGAAGCAGGCGGGGAAGAAAAAACCGTTGAAGCGGATTATGTATTGGTAACAGTTGGACGCCGTCCAAACACGGATGAAATGGGACTTGAAGAAGTCGGAGTGAAAATGTCTGAACGCGGTTTGATCGAAGTCGACAAACAATGCCGTACAAACATTCCTAACTTCTATGCAATCGGGGACGTAGTACCTGGACTTCAACTTGCTCACAAAGCATCTTACGAAGGTAAAGTCGCTGCAGAAGCAATTGCTGGCGAAAAATCAGAAGTGGATTACTTGGCAATCCCTGCTGTCTGCTTCACAGATCCTGAACTTGCAAGCGTCGGTTTAACTGAAGAGCAAGCGAAAGAACAAGGATTTGAAGCGGCTGCTGCTAAATTCCCATTCGGAGCTAATGGCCGTGCACTTGCATTGAATGCATCTGAAGGTTTTGTGAAACTTGTTTCACGCAAATCAGATGGTTTATTGCTTGGTGCTCACATCGTTGGTGCTGGTGCGTCTGATATGATCGCTGAATTAGGCCTTGCTATTGAAGCGGGTATGACAGTCGAAGACATCGCAATGACGATCCACGCTCACCCAACATTGGCTGAAATTACAATGGAAGCTGCAGAAGTGGCACTTGGAACTCCAATCCATATCATTAAATAATGAAAGAAGAAATCCGCATTTTCATGCGGGTTTCTTTTTTTGGTTCTACACTAATTGTTGGGGTGTTGAAACAATTCGGCCCAAAAAAAGACACGCAATCTCCAAATTCTTTTATACTTGAAATGTCGAATAACAAGTAAAGAAGAGGAGATGCGTGCACTTGAATTTTACCATGAAATTTCCCGGATTAGAAGATGTGAAAATAACGAAAATGGAACAAGTGGAGGACCGTGTGGCGCTACATGTGGAGTTGGAGGTGGGGGCCCAAAGCTGTCCGCGCTGCCAGGAAAAGACCCGGCGTGTCCACGATTACCGCATCCAAAAGATTAAGCACCTGAAATGGTTTGAACGGCTGACCTACCTGTTTTACAAGAAAAGACGTTATGCTTGCGGGGCGTGTGGCAAGAAATTTGCCGAGAAGAATTCATTCATCGATCGCTATCAACGGTTCTCAAAAGAGTGGAACCAAGCGGTTCATGTGCGCAGCGTCAAGGCGAAAACGTTCAAGGAAGTGGCCGGACAATACGGCGCTTCCGCTTCGACCATCGTTCGGCGTTTCGATCTGGTGGCGCTCCAGGAAGTTACTGAAACCGCAAAATTACCGCGTGTGATCGCCATCGACGAATACAAAGGCGACACCCGTGAAGGAAAGTACCAACTGATTATCGCCGATGGCGAAACGAGAGAACCGATCGATATCCTGCCCAACCGGAAAAAAGAGACGATCAAACAGTATCTCCAACAGCACGGAGCTGCGGTGGAAATCGTCGTCATGGACATGAGCCATTCCTTTAAAGCCGCGGTCAAAAAAGCACTCGGCAAACCGGTGATCATCGCCGATCGCTTCCACTTCTGCCGGTACATTTACTGGGCGCTGGACGCGGTCCGCAGACGCGTGCAGAAAAGTTGGAACGACTATGACCGCAAAAAAGGCAAACGGATGCGCTACGTCTTTTACAAAAACAGTGAGAAGTTAACCGAAAAGGACCGTTGGTACTTGAAGCGGTATCTTGAAATGGATGAGGAGCTCAAACGAGCTTACGAACTGAAGGAAGCGTATTGCACGTGGTTTCAGGCAAGCAAAAAAAGAGATCCCGAGGAAATCCTCAAGACCAAAGAAGCGTTGCTGGAATTTTATCGGCTGGTGGAACAAGCGGGCATTCCCGAGTTCCAGAAAGCCATGGGCACCTTCCGAAACTGGCAGACGGAAATCTTGAACAGCTTCTCGTTCAAGTATTCCAATGGTTTCTTGGAAGGCATCAATAACCTGACAAAAGTGATTAAGCGGAACGCGTTCGGCTTTCAGAATTTCGAACGCGCCCGCGCCAAAATACTACTGACACACAAGTATAAGAATATGGGAGTTCACGTTGGTTAGAGTGAGGAAGATTTCACCTCACCCCAACATTTGACGGAGAACCCTTTTTTTATGCCTTTATTCATGATAGAATGGCACCGAAAGGGTGATAGTGATATGGTACATATGAAATGGTTAATACTGGCAGTTGGCATTGCCTTGCTTGCAGCTTGCAGTAATGAACAGGCTGAGACTGCTGATGAAAAAGAAACGGCACCTGTGGAAGAGCAGGCAGAAGAAACGCCGGCAGAAACTGAAAATGCAAATGAAGCAGATAGCGAACAAGCAGAAGCGGCTGAACAAGAGGAAGTGGAAAAAGCCGAAGAAGCGGCAGAAGCAGAACCACAATATCGCTTGAATCCGGCAACTTGGGGAGTGGAGCCGATTGCAGATGCTCCGGCAGAAGCGGTGTTGCTGACCATTGATGATGCACCCGACAAGCATGCGGTGGAAATGGCGACTACATTGAAAGAGTTAGGTGTACCGGCTATTTTCTTTGTCAACGGCCATTTTTTGGATAGTGACGAAGAAAAAGAGAATTTGAAAAAAATTCATGACATGGGCTTTGCAATCGGCAACCATACCCAGACGCATCCGAATTTAACGACGATTTCTGATGAACAGCAAAAAGAAGAGATTTTAGCTGTTAATGAAACAGTTGAACAAGTAATCGGCGAAAAGCCGAAATTCTTCCGTGCACCGCATGGAGCCAATACCGACTTCAGCCGTGCCCTGGTGCAACAAGAAGGTATGATGTTGATGAATTGGTCCTATGGCTACGATTGGGAAAAACAGTATATGGACCCAGCGGCTCTAACGGATATCATGATCAATACAGAGTTTCTACGCAATGGTTCAAACTTGCTGATGCATGACCGGGAATGGACGGCTGCAGCTCTCCCAGGGATCGTCGATGGCCTGAAAGCAAAAGGCTATACGTTCGTCGATCCGCATGAAATTGAACTTCAAGAGTAAATTAAAAAAGTCCGGAAGCGAAAGCTCCGGACTTTTTTTCATTAAGTTAATTAGCTTCGATGCAACACGAAGCATTTTTAACGGATCGCCTGCTGTTCTTTAATGACCCGCAGCATTTGCAGCGTATCGTCTTCTGGCCCTTGTACCGGTAAACCTGCTTTGATGTTCATATCGATGTATTCAATGTTTTCCTGGGTGATGATTTCGCCCGGAATGAAAATCGGGATGCCCGGAGGATAAACCATGATAAACTCTGCTGAAATTCTGCCAACGGCTTCCTCGATCGAGATGACTTCAGTGGTTGCGTAAAAAGCGTCTCTCGGCGTCATCGCAAGGCGCGGGATGTCTGGCAAGAGAACAACCGGTTCAACGATTGCAGCGTCGCTCTCGAAAGCCTCGCTCATCCGCTGAAGGGCATTCACTAACAAATTCAGTTCCTTGCGGCTGTCGCCGATGGTCACTAAGCAAAGGATATTGTAAAGGTCGGACAATTCGATTTCAATATTGGCGTTTTCCCGCAGCCATTCTTCAGCCTGATGGCCTGTAATGCCAAGATTTTTTACGCTGATCAATAATTTGGTCGGATCCATATCATAGGTGGCTGAGCTGTTTAAAATCTCTTTGCCTACACAATGCAGATGGGCGATTTTATTGATTCGCTTGCGGGCATCCTGTGCTAAACGGATCGCATGATCGATCAAATCATAACCGTGGATCGCCAGCTGTCTGCGTGCCGTGTCCAATGATGCAAGAATCGGATAAGACGTTGAAGTCGTTGTCAGCATGGAAAGCGTCGATTGAACGCGCTTAGCAGAAACCAAGCCCGCGCGGACATTCAATACTGAACTCTGCGTCATAGAACCGCCAAGTTTATGGACGGATGTAGCCGCCATATCTGCACCTGCCTCCATTGCGGAAATCGGCAATGATTTATGGAAGTGAATATGGACACCGTGTGCTTCGTCTACCAAAACCGGAACTTGACGGTCATGGGCTATATCGACAATCCGTTTCAAGTCAGCTGCGACGCCAAAATAGGTCGGGTTGATGACAAGGACCGCTTTTGCATCAGGATATTCGATCAATGCTTTTTCTACCGCTTCTGCAGAAATGCCATGGGAAATCCCAAGTTCCGGATCCACTTCAGGATGGATGAAAATCGGAATAGCGCCAGCGAATACGATAGCGGACATGATGGATTTATGGACATTTCGCGGAACCAGGATTTTATCGTTCGGACCAACAACACTTAAAATCATGGTCATAATCGCACCGCTCGTGCCTTGGACAGAGAAAAACGTATAGTCTGCGCCAAATGCTTTGGCGGCTAATTCCTGCGCTTCTTTAATCGCACCTTTTGGTGAATGCAAATCATCTAAAGGGGCGATATTGATCAAGTCTATCGATAAAATATTATCGCCGACAAATTCCCGGAAAGCCGGGTCGACGCCTTGGCCTTTTTTATGGCCAGGAATATGAAATTGAATGGGGTGCCGGTTTCGATGTTTTAGGAGTGCATCGAATAACGGAGTTTCTAATTGAGACATTTAGGGCCACCTCGCTTTATAAAAATGAAAACAAAAAGAATTATAGCATGTAGATTAACGCTATACTATAAAAATAAAAGGAAATTGTTTTTGCCTGCCGAATAAAATAAAGAGAGAGAAGGGAATGATTTCATGCAATTTCAGACACGAATAACGGATCTTCTAGGTATACGCTTGCCGATCATCCAAGGAGGGCTCGCTTATCTCGCATATGCCGAGCTTGCTGCAGCCGTATCAAATGCTGGTGGCCTGGGGCAAATTACCGCAATGAGCCTTTCTGCACCGGAGCAATTAAGACAAGAAATCCGCAAAGTACGTGAATTGACAGATCAGCCATTTGGCGTTAATTTTGCAATCGGCGATCACGGACGCGAATTTTCACATATGCTTCAAGTAGCAATTGACGAAAACGTTCCGGTCATTTCGATGACTGGTGGAAATCCGACGCCGATTTTCAAACAGCTGAAAGGAACGCCGATTAAAAAACTTGTGTTGGTAGCGGCCAGAAGGCAAGCGGTAAAAGCGGAGGAACTCGGAGCCGATGCCGTGATGGTGGTAGGGCATGAAGGCGGCGGGCATTTAGGAAGAGATGATATTGGGACGATGGTGCTTATTCCGCAAGTGGTGGATGCGGTCACAATCCCTGTCATTGCATCAGGAGGCATTGGGGATGGCCGTGGTTGGATGGCTGCCCATGCACTTGGTGCGGAAGGCATTGAAATGGGAACGCGCTTTATCGCAACTAAAGAATGCGTCCATGCTTCAGAAGTTTATAAAAATGCTTTAATTGCCAGTTCAGAGCAGGACACCGTCATTATCAAAAAGAGCATCGGCAGCCCGGCAAGAACACTTAGGAACGGTTGGACCGATAAGATTCTTGAAATTGAAGCGGAACATCCAAGCTATGAAGCGATAAAAAATTATGTCAGTGGGGAAGCCAACAAAAAATATATCTATGAAGGAAAACAGGAAGAAGGCTTTGGCTGGGCCGGACAGGTCACCGGTCTGATCAAAGATGTGCCATCTGTGCAGGAATTGATTGAGCGGATGGTAATGCAAGCTGAAGAAATTCGGCGAAGATGGTCAATATGACAAAGAGGCGAAAGTGAGGAAATAGCATGGATTATTCATACCCTTTTTCAATCGACTGGACAACAGAGGAAATTGTTGACGTGGTCACCTTTTTTGAAGCAATCGAACTTGCTTACGAGAAAGGAGTGAAGCGTCAGAGTTTAATGGCGAAATATCGCCGGTTCAAGGAAATTGTGCCGTCTATGGCAGAAGAGAAAACCTATTTCCGGGAATTCGAAGAAGAAAGCGGTTATGCCAGCTTTCCAGTCATAAAAGAAATGAAAGCGCGAAGCGACGAAGAAATCATCAAAATGAAAAAATAAAAAATTCCGCAGCTCAGCGCTGCGGAATTTTTACTTTTTGGAGCATGATGTCATACACCGGCAATAATTCTCTGAACGTCTTTTCGACAAATGCATGAAAATCTTCTGGAGACATAGCGGAAGCATCGTCTCTTAAAATATGGCGTCCGATAACCAATTCGCCTTTTTTAACATCACGAAGCCTAGTCACTAACTTTGCAATGCCTGCCTCTTCCAAATCTGCAATCGATTCAGCTTCCGGTTTCATGTGGTCGCCAGAAAGCATGAAGTCTTTTGGAAGGGAAGCGAGAATATCGGATTTCAATAATTCTTCTGCCATCACCTTTTTATTCGGTGCTTCATAAATCACGGCAAGGATGACGAAGATGTGGCTTTCCCATAAGCCGATTTGGAAATGAGGCACAGCTTTGTAGCCTCTTTTATGCGGAGCGAACGCCACCCAGCTGTCATTGGGAGGATTCACTGTACGGCGCATATGCTTAGCGACATGCGGGAAAAATTCTTCGCCGGATTTTCCCGAAAAGAAAGCAGAATAGGTGGTGCCGAGCTGTTCGAATTTCGGGCGCACTCTATTGATCAGCAACTCCATCCGCTGTTCCAAACCAGGAGTTTCAAATACTTCAAAGTCTTGTTGGGTCCAAAAAGTTTCCAATTATTTTTCCTCCTTAAATAGCAATCATAGGTTTCATTTTAACGAACTTTGGGAAGAAATAATATAAATAAGTTTTCCTAAGCTGCTAAAGGGGTATTGGTCTAATAATCTTATTATTAAACTGAATTATCGAAAAGTGGAGAGAAAGGGGTGCTTAATATGAAACAGATGATTCAAATCATTCGCAAAGCCGAGGTAGAGAAAGAATACATCCATGTTTTGAAATTGGAACTTGATTACGAACTTGCTTCTTTGTTTGATGCTATGAAGCAAAAAGATGAACATCAAAAAGATAAAAGCAAAAAGCGTCTTCATGAAATACATGTAGAGTTGGAGGCACTTCATGCGCTTTGATAAACTGATCATATAAAGGCATTTACTGAGATAAGACAGTAAGTGCCTTTTTCGTTATAATGAAGGAAAAAGAGGGGGCAATCACTTGGATTTGCATAGTATGGACACTTATATAAAATCGCTTATTAAAGAAGCGGGGCATCGCATCAGAAATTCATTTTTAGTGGATATCACCATTGAAACGAAATCAGATGCAAATGACCTCGTAACAAATATCGATAAAGAAATCGAGCAATTTTTCATTAGCCGGATTCGCCGTGATTTTCCTGGCCACCGCATTTTAGGAGAAGAAGGATTTGGAGACACATTCGAAGATCTGGACGGTGTTATTTGGATGCTCGACCCGATTGATGGCACGATGAATTTCGTGCATCAAAAAAGAAATTTCGCCATTTCATTAGGGATATATGAAAATGGAATCGGCAAATTGGGATACATATACGATGTGGTAAATGATGATTTATACCATGGAATCCAAGGAGGCGGTGCTTTTTACAACGATGAACGGCTGCGGCCATTGTTCGACACTTCCATTGAAGAATCGATTGTTGGCATCAACGCCACATGGATAACGCCTAACCGCTATATCGACCATGAAGCCACGATTCGTTTAGTCCAGCACGTCAGAGGAACAAGATCTTACGGTTCAGCAGCTCTTGAACTTGCTTATGTGGCGAGCGGCCGTATGGATGCTTATATCTCAATGCGCTTATCGCCTTGGGATATAGCAGGCGGAAAAGTGATTGCCGAAGAAGTCGGGGCCATCACTTCCAATTTCACAGGGGACCCTGCCAACCTATTGAAGCAAGATACATTTATCGTAGCTAATCCATCGATCCACCATCGTATATTGTCGGAATATATCCGCCTCAAGTAAAGTTATGCAGATTTCCGGTTGGACGCAACCCTAGCCTAAGGAAATAAAAAAAGGAGTTGCTTTGGATTTTCTCCAGAGCCAACTCCTTTGTTATGCTTTGATGTTCAAAGGGAGGGGATTTACAGTAATCCGGCTTCCCGCATCTCTTTTTTCTTTTTAAAGCCCATTCCCATGACTGCACAAAGCAATATGATAGCAAAAAGGATTCCGGGAATGCTGCGGAAGCCCACGGCGACACCGATTGCAGCCATGCATACGAGTGCTGCAAACGAATAGAATACGAAAATCCATTTTATGTTTTTCAAACTTTTTTCCTCCTGCCGCATATAGTTGAAATAAAATCTTAGGGTTTTTACCCTACATGTGCTATACTAACACAGTTATAGACATGAAAAAAGAATATTGGAGTGAAAGTATGACTAACTTACGTAACGATTTAAGAAACATTGCTATTATTGCCCACGTTGACCATGGTAAAACGACATTAGTGGATCAGCTGCTTCAACAATCCGGAACTTTCCGTTCAAACGAGCACGTTGATGAACGCGCAATGGACTCCGGCGATATCGAAAGAGAACGCGGAATTACAATTCTTGCTAAAAACACGGCGATTCAATATAAAGATGCAAAAATCAATATCCTGGATACACCGGGACATGCTGATTTCGGCGGAGAAGTTGAACGTATCATGAAAATGGTAGACGGCGTTTTGCTAGTCGTTGACGCATATGAAGGCTGTATGCCGCAAACACGTTTTGTTTTGAAGAAAGCTCTTGAGCAGAACTTGAAACCAATCGTCGTTGTTAACAAAATTGACCGCGATTTCGCTCGTCCGGAAGAAGTGGTTGACGAAGTCATCGAATTGTTCATCGAACTTGAAGCTAATGACGAACAATTGGAATTCCCAGTAGTTTTCGCCTCAGGTATGAACGGTACTGCAAGTCTTTCATCAGATCCTGCAGATCAGGAAGAAAACATGCAGGTTATTTATGATGCAATCTTGGACCACGTACCAGCGCCAATCGATAACAGAGATGAGCCACTTCAATTCCAGGTAGCGCTTCTTGACTACAATGACTACGTTGGGCGTATCGGAATTGGCCGCGTTTTCCGCGGAACAATCGAAGTTGGACAATCTGTTGCTTTGATGAAACTTGATGGTTCTGTTAAGAACTTCCGAGTAACAAAAATCCATGGTTTCATGGGTCTGAAACGGGTTGAAATCGAAAAAGCAGAAGCTGGCGATTTGATTGCCATTTCTGGTATGGAAGATATCAACGTTGGTGAGACGGTTTGTCCGGCTGACCATCAGGAAGCCTTGCCAGTCCTTCGCATTGACGAACCGACTTTGCAAATGACTTTCCTAGTAAACAACAGTCCGTTTGCTGGTAAAGAAGGTAAATGGATCACTTCAAGAAAAATCCAGGAGCGCTTGGATGCACAATTGCAGACAGACGTATCTTTACGTGTAGACCCGACCGATTCACCGGATGCATGGGTGGTTTCAGGACGCGGCGAACTGCATTTGTCAATCTTGATTGAAAACATGCGCCGTGAAGGTTTTGAGCTGCAAGTATCAAAACCTGAAGTTATCGTAAAAATGGTAGATGGTGTTCGCTGTGAGCCAGTTGAACGGGTTCAAGTTGACGTGCCTGAAGAATATACTGGAGCAATCATCGAATCACTTGGTGAACGCAAAGGTGAAATGCTTGATATGGTCAATAACGGAAGCGGACAAGTCCGTTTGGTATTCAACGTACCGGCACGTGGCTTGATCGGCTACACAACTGAGTTCTTGACTCAAACACGCGGATACGGAATCATTAACCATACTTTCGACAGCTATCAGCCAGTGGCTTCAGGCCGAGTTGGCGGACGCCGTCAAGGTGTATTGGTTTCCATGGAACGCGGAAAAGTTTCAACTTATGGCCTTACAGGAATTGAAGACCGCGGAACTGCTTTTGTTGAAGTCGGTGCTGAAATCTACGAAGGCATGATTGTCGGCGAACATAACCGCGACAGCGATTTGACAGTGAATATTGTCAAAATTAAAGCTGCAACTAACATCCGTTCAGCAAACAAAGACCAGACAACTACTTTGAAAAAAGCCCGTTTGATGAGTCTTGAAGAAGCACTTGAATATTTGGCAGATGATGAGTATTGCGAAATTACTCCACAAAACATCCGTCTGCGCAAAAAAATTCTTGATAAAAACGAACGTGAGCGCATGGCTAAGAAAAAGAAAGTTGCAATCGAAGAATAATTGATAAATAGGAAGGATGTATAATCTGTGGACGAGCAAGCTTTTGTCTATGACAGAATGTATCCCGTAGCCCGAGTTTTATATGAGAATCTGCCGAATTTTACAATTGCGGGATATGCACTTTTTGCAGTCATCTTCTTGCTGTCGGCTTTCGTTTATAAGCTAGGATTTGCGAAAAAACTATCTATCGGAAAAAATGTAGTTATTGGTATATTTCTATTTCTTGGAGGATTAGGCTTAACGTTCTTAGCCTTTTTCCTTCCAGTAGTAGAAGGATTAGTCATTGCTGCATTGATTCTGATTCTATACAAAATCCGTCTATGGCGCGAAAAACGCGAAAACGCTGCATCTCATTGAGATGCAGCGTTTTCGCGTTCAAATGTTTTATAGAGAACTGGAAGCGTAAGTGCATAAGTTAAATGCGCGAGTATCCAGTAAAGGTAGGCGCCCACATCTGTCAGCGCTGGCACATCGGTGCGGATGGCCAAGGACGACAAAGGGAAAAAGAGGATAAATGTCGGTATGCACAAGACCAGGCTAAGCAAGGTCAGTTGGCCGAACGAGTAGTTGCGGCGCTTTGCCAAATAGACATAGGCAATGGAAATCAATAGTGAAATGGCCAGGTGGAAAGCGAATTCCACAGGTTCAGACCAGTTGATTTTTCCAACGAATGGAATGAAATCAACATTTAATAATAAGGTATACACTTGTTCGCCTGTTACTCTTTGAATCCACTTTAGAAGCAGCCCAAGCAAAAGGCCGCTCCAAAAGCCGATCCATATGCCTTTAAGTACCTTCATCAAAAGTCATCCTCGATTTGACGGGAACTCCGATAAAAATGGAATGTCCCTGTTGCGAGCCGTTCTTTCGTTCTATCGGATATCCGGTCATGGCATTCTTTGCACATATGGGTATGGATCGGCCGGTTGCGCAGGCGTTTTGCCTCTAGCGTATCATCAACCAATTCTTCAATTTTATCGCAAATCACACATTGGACACGCATATACCATCCTCCTATTCAACCCGGATTGCTAACACATCCGTAATCGGATTATCTTGATTCGATCCATCAGGCAGCAAAATGTGGACTGGCCCATTTTCTGTCAGTGGTTTTCCTTTTTCACTAAACTTGAAAATCAGTTCTTTGGAACTTTCAAGAGCAAAGCTGTATTCGCCGGCAGCTGTTTCGAAGATGACTTTAGAAGCATCTTTTTCAGGTTCTGTCGTTTCAAGGAATGGCTTAAAGACCATGCCGAATGTTCCTGTCATCATTTCCTGCTTTTCTTGTCTTTTGTATTTCTTTTCGGAATTCAATGTAGGCGGCACAGTTGCACCTTCCATGATTTCACGCGACCAATGTTCACCCATCCCGCGCTTGTATTCTTCCAATTCATCTTTTATAATTCGCTCTTCACTGAAATACGTAGTGAGGTCAAGTTTCCGGTCATCAAAAATCCAGACAGTTGGATCCAATGTAATCTTAAATTTCACTTTACCTTTAAACGGTACGATAGTTTCCATTCTAAAACCCTCCATCAAATAATCGATCTCCATTAAGTATACCTTTTCCTGTCAAAATCCTAAAGGGATTAATTCTATGGCCGATAGACGCTTGCATTTTCACCTATTAAAAGATACACTTTAAACAGGTTATTAGGCATAAATATCATTTAATGGGGGAGTCCTCATGGAACATACAGAAGAACAAACATATCAGGCAAAGGCTTTGGAGCTCCTCAAAGCGGATGCGGAGAAAATCGAGCAATTGATCAAAGTCCAAATGGACCATTTGACTTTGCCTTCATGCCCCTTATACGAAGAAGTGCTCGACACGCAGATGTTCGGCCTCTCGCGCGAAATTGACTTTGCAGTAAAGCTTGGTCTTATTGAACGTGAAACCGGCAAAAATCTAATGGATACGCTGGAGAAGAAACTTTCGATCCTCCATGACGCGTACACAAATAAATGACTTAAAACTCAAACGAATCCTGTTTGAGTTTTTTTACTAATCCAATAAATCGAGGTATAGAAATTATGAAACAGTACATCAAGAGATATGCGAAGAACTTTGATTACCCCTTATTTTTTGTTTACATAGCTTTAACCCTTTTCGGTCTTGTCATGATTTACAGTTCGAGCATGGCCTGGTCGGTGAATCGTTACGGCAGCGCACCTGATCGTTTTTACATACAGCAAATCAAGAACTTAGCGGTCGCTTTTCCGGTCTTCGCAATAGCTGCATTTTTCCCTTACAAGCATTTCAATAAAAAATGGATGATGATGACGGTGCTTGGAGTGGTTTTCCTCGGGCTGATTCTCGTCCATTTCATCGGTGAGGCAGCCGGCGGAGCGGTGAGTTGGATCAATGTGGGCTTCGGGAATATCCAACCTTCTGAAGTGGCAAAAGTCGGCATCATCTTCTATTTGGCAGGTGTATTTTCGAATAAATACAAGAATGGCACCATAAATGAATTGGGCAATTCCATAATTCCGCCGGTCAGCATTTTGACCTTTGTATTGATCTTAGTGTTTTTTGAGCCGGATTTAGGTTCCATGATGATCATTGGGGCAGTGGGATTGTCGGTTATGGCTGCAAGTGGAATCCGTTTTAAATCATTTGCAAAGCTAGCATCTATTGTAATTGGAGCAGCAGCCATCTTTATCGTTCCGATTATGATTTTTGCATCAGATGCGATTTTTACTGAAAAGCGCCTGGGGCGTCTTGATGCTTTCTTTAATCCGTTTACAGATGAGCTGGGCTTTGGGCTGCAGATTGTCAATGGCTACTTAGCCATCGGTTCTGGCGGATTGAAAGGTCTAGGGCTTGGCCAATCCATTCAAAAACTCGGTTATGTGCCGGAGCCCCATACTGATTTCATCATGTCGATTATTGCAGAAGAACTAGGCGTATTCGGTGTATTATTTGTTTTAGGCGGTTTGGCTTTTATCATTTTGCGGGGGCTTTCCATTGCGATGACGACGAAAGATCCGTTGGCGCGCATGCTTGCTGCCGGCATTGCAAGCATGATCGGTATCCAGTCATTTGTTAATTTAGGCGGCTTGACAGGCCTTATTCCATTGACTGGAGTTACGCTTCCTTTTATAAGCTATGGCGGAACGTCCGTAATTTTGTTATCTTTAGCTATGGGAGTATTAATGAATGTTTCCATGTTCCACAAAGTTGAAAAATCGAAAAAATAAAGGGGTTGCTGCGGTGTGAGAGAAATCAACAAAATCTTAGTAGCAAACCGCGGAGAAATCGCTATTCGGGTTTTCCGCGCTTGTACAGAACTGAAAATTCCAACAGTTGCGATTTATTCGCAAGAAGATAGCGGTTCTTATCACCGCTATAAGGCTGACGAATCCTATTTGGTCGGCAAAGGGAAAAAACCGATTGACGCTTACCTGGACATTGAAGACATCATTCGTATTGCCAAAGATTCAGGAGCGGATGCGGTGCATCCGGGCTATGGCTTCTTATCCGAGAATGTCCACTTTGCGCGGCGTTGTGAAGAAGAAGGGATCGTCTTTATTGGACCTACTTCTCGGCACCTCGATATGTTCGGGGATAAAGTAAAAGCGCGCGAACAAGCGATCCAAGCTGGCATTCCGGTTATTCCAGGAACAGACGGTCCTGTGGAATCGTTGGATGAAGTGGTGGAATTCAGTAAAACGGCAGGATTCCCATTGATGATCAAAGCTTCACTCGGTGGAGGCGGACGCGGCATGCGCATCGTCAAATCGGAGGAAGAATTGGCATCTGCATACGAACGGGCAAAATCGGAAGCAAAAGCAGCTTTTGGATCCGACGAAATGTATGTAGAAAAATTTGTCGACAAACCAAAGCATATCGAAGTTCAAATTTTAGGCGACACAGCTGGAAATATTGTTCATTTATATGAGCGGGATTGTTCGATTCAACGGCGCCACCAAAAAGTTGTTGAAATTGCCCCTTCCAATTCATTAAGCGATGAATTGCGCAACCTAATTTGCGATGCAGCAGTAAAACTTATGAAAAATATCGATTACATAAATGCGGGGACCGTTGAATTCTTGGTAGCGAACGATGAATTTTATTTCATTGAAGTAAACCCAAGGATTCAAGTGGAACATACGATTACTGAAATGGTGACAGGCATTGATATCGTCCATGCTCAAATCAATATCGCCCGTGGACACGAATTGCACAGCGAAGTGATTGGCATACCGAAGCAGCAAGATATCCCGCTTTTCGGTTTTGCAATTCAATCCCGCGTGACAACAGAAGATCCATTGAACGATTTCATGCCGGACGCTGGCAAGCTGATGGTTTATCGTTCCGGTGGCGGTTTCGGTGTTCGTTTAGATGCTGGGAATGGTTTCCAAGGAGCCGTCATTTCGCCTTATTATGATTCTCTATTGGTTAAATTGTCTACATGGGCAGTGACGTTCAAAGAAGCAGCAGCGAAAATGGACCGCAATCTCCAGGAATTCCGAATTCGCGGAATCAAAACGAACATTCCGTTCCTTGAAAATGTGGTAAAACATGAAAACTTCATTAAAGGGGAGTTTGATACAAGTTTCATCGATTCCACGCCTGAACTGTTCCTATTCCCGGTTCGCTTAGACCGTGGAACGAAATTATTGAGTTATATCGGCAATGTGACGATAAACGGATTCCCGGGAATCGAGAAAAAAGCGAAACCGATCCATACGGCTCCAAGAAAGCCGCAGATCATATTATCGGACGCACCGCCATCAGGCACAAAACAGATTCTGGATGAACAAGGCGCAGAAGGGCTGACAAAGTGGATTCATGAGCAAAAAGATGTGCTCTTAACCGATACAACATTCCGCGATGCCCATCAATCTTTATTGGCTACACGCTTGCGTTCTCACGATATGTTCAATATCGCTAACGAAACAGCTCGCTTGCAGCACGATTTGTTCTCAATGGAGATGTGGGGAGGCGCCACTTTTGACGTTTCTTACCGATTCCTGAAAGAAGATCCATGGCTGCGTCTCGAAAAGCTTCGGAAACAAGTTCCAAATGTCCTGTTCCAAATGCTCTTCCGAGGTGCGAATGCAGTTGGCTATAAAAACTATCCTGATAATGTCATCCGCGAATTTGCCCGCAGTTCTGCAGACGCCGGCATTGACGTATTCCGGATTTTCGACAGCTTAAACTGGATCAAAGGCATGGAAGTGGCAATCGATGAAGTCCGTTTATCCGGCAAAGTGGCAGAAGCGGCTATCTGCTATACGGGCGATATATTGGATCCGAGCCGAGATAAGTATACAGTCGACTATTACAAGAAAATGGCAAAAGAATTAGAAGCGGCAGGAGCTCATATCCTGGCCATCAAAGACATGGCGGGCCTCTTAAAGCCGGAAGCCGCATACCGCTTAATTTCGGAACTGAAAGATACCATTTCGTTGCCGATCCATCTCCATACGCATGATACGAGCGGAAACGGCATTTACATGTATGCGAAAGCGATTGAAGCTGGAGTGGATATCGTCGATACGGCGCTTGGGACAATGGCCGGCTTGACTTCGCAGCCGAGTGCGAATTCCTTGTATTATGCAATGAAAGGCACTGGGCGGGAAGTGAAAACGGAAATTGAGTCAATCGAAAAATTGTCTCATTATTGGGAAGATGTCCGGAAATACTACAGTGATTTCGAAAGCGGCATGAACAGCCCGCATTCTGAAATCTATGTGCACGAAATGCCAGGCGGCCAGTACAGCAATCTGCAGCAGCAAGCAAAAGCTGTTGGACTGGGCATGCGCTGGGAAGAAGTAAAGTCGATGTATTCCAGAGTCAATCTGTTATTTGGCGACGTCGTGAAAGTAACGCCTTCATCTAAAGTCGTTGGAGACATGGCATTATTCATGGTCCAAAATGATTTGGATGAACAAACGGTCTTATCGCGTGGTGAGACCATCGATTTCCCAGAGTCTGTGATTGAATTCTTTGAAGGGTATATTGGCCAGCCTCACGGCGGGTTCCCGCAAGAATTGCAGAAAGTCATCTTGAAAGAGCGCAAGCCGATTACAGTCCGTCCAGGGGAATTGCTGGAACCTGCAGATTTTGATGAGATCAAAAAAGTTCTTTTCGAAAAACTGGAACGTCCAGTGACGAAGCAGGAAGTATTGGCCTATGCATTGTATCCAAAAGTGATTGAGGAATACTTGGCGACGAACAAGCAATTTGGCAATGTATCCGTCCTTGATACGCTTACTTTCCTTTACGGCATGCGATTGGGCGAAGAAATCGAAGTGGAGATCGAAAAAGGGAAGACCTTGATGATCAAATTGGTTTCAATCGGCGAACCTCAAAAAGATGGCCACCGGACAATTTACTTTGAGTTGAACGGCCAGCCGCGGGAAGTGAACATTCAAGATATTTCCGTAGAAACTGACAGCAAAGCCAAACCAAAAGCGGATATGACGAATGAATCCCATTTGGCGGCTACAATGCCAGGGACCGTATTGAAAGTAGTTGCTGAAACTGGAGCGAAAGTAAATCGTGGAGATCATTTGCTGGTTACTGAAGCCATGAAAATGGAGACGACGGTCCAAGCGCCTTATGATGGCACGATCAAAGCCATTCATGTAGTTGCAGGAGACGGCATCTCGACAGGCGATCTGCTAATTGAAATGGAAAGAAATTAAGAAAAGGCAGTCCGCGCATTTTGCGCGGGCTGCCTTTTTCTTATTTTTTGAGTCTGCTTCTTGATACCATCAAAATCATATAGCAAAGCAATCCGAATAATAATGAAATCAATAATGAATGAAGCAAAGCTACCGCTAAATTCAATTTAGTCAAAACAACGAGCATGCCGGTTGTCGCTTGCAACAGAACAATGATGAAAGCGGTGATCCAACCCCAATAGATAACGCGCTGCTGCTTGTAATTCTTAATCGCGTGCCAAGCAATGTAACCGAGCCAAAGGATGATCAACCCTGCTGCAAAGCGATGGCCCATCTGAACCCATTCGTACATATTATTCGGCATAGAGAAATCGCCATTGCGGCACATCGGCCAATCTGCACAAATTAGGCTCGACTCGGTGTGGCGGACCAGCGCTCCCGTATACACAACAATATACGAATACAAAGTCACGCCGATCGTATGGATTTTCAGTTTTTTGCCGATGACTAAACGGTCTGCATCAAATTTCCGGTCGACTTCAAAAATCAGCAAGGTTAATAAAAGAACCGATGCGAATGATAGAAGGGAGATTCCGAAATGAAGCGCTAAGATAAAATCACCTTGGCCCCATAAAACTTGGGCAGCTCCGATCAATGCTTGAAGAACTAAAAAGAAGACAGCCATCACAGCTAGGAATTTAGTTTCGCGGATATGGCCGTATTTTCTCCAAGCCCATACAGAAAGAATGACAATCAAAATGCCGACTGAACCTGTGACAAGGCGATGAGAAAATTCGATCAGTACTTCAGCTGTGATTTCATCTGGAATCAATTTTCCGTTGCAATCTGGCCAATTGCGGCCGCAGCCCATTCCACTGTCAGTTTTTGTGACGAGTGCACCACCGAGAAGGATTAAGAGCATCCCGATAGTGGCTGCTACTGCAAACCATTTTATATATTTGCCTTGTTGCAATTATGCCACCTACTTTTTTTGGATAAAACTTTTAAACGTCCCTTACATACATACTCGATAATAGCGAAAGTTCCAGGAAAACACAATGGAAAATGGGACACAGAGGAAACTTTCAAGATTTGGACATATTAAGTCAAGCTTCACAAACTGTTCAAAAACAATTATTATTCTATCTTAAAATAATTAAGAGACTCATGTATGATAGGAAGAGCGTATTTCTGAGTCGAATTACATGAAAACCATGCTTTTATCAGGAAATTTCAGTTAGATGTAGAAAAAGAACTGGAATTTAGATATAGTTATGGTTAGCGGAATATGCTTACAACTTTGAAAGGAGGGGGTAATATGTCAAACGGCCGGTCTTTGTCTGCGGAAACGCATCAGGCGCCGGAAACGACCACATTCGCCCAGGATTTTCTGGCGCTGATAAAAATCGGAATTGTGAATTCGAATTTGATCACTGTGTTTACAGGACTGTGGTTGGCTTTCCAATTTTCCGACAGGCACTTCCTGCAAGAGTTGGACATCCTCGTCTACACCTTGGTCGGATCAGCATTGATCATAGCAGGTTCTGCAGCAATGAATAACTATATCGATACAGATATCGATCCGTTAATGGCCAGTAAAAAGTCGCGTCCAACTGTAACAGGAAGATTTAAGCCGTCCGCTGTACTGGCACTTGCTTTGTCTTTCATCGTTATAGGCGAAATATTTTTATTTTCTGCTTCAGTTTCTGCTGGTATTTTCGGAATTGCGGGTATACTAGCGTATGTCGTCCTCTATTCGATGTGGTCTAAAAGAAGACATGTCAGCAATACTATAGTAGGAAGCATATCTGGAGCGATTCCGCCGCTAATCGGTTGGGCTGCAGTAGAACCAGCGCTTGGAATGGGCGCTTGGGCATTGTTCTTGATCATGTTCGTCTGGCAGCCTCCACACTTTTATGCATTGGCAATGAAGCGCACGGAAGAATACCGTGCTGCCGGAATTCCGATGCTGCCTGTAGTGAAAGGCTTCCACCGCACGAAAAAGTCGATGCTTGCTTGGGTCTTGCTGCTGTTTCCTCTGCCATTCCTGTTAATGGATCTCGGAATAGGCTTCATCATCTTAGCCACACTTTTGAACGTAGGGTGGCTAACATTAGCCATTAAAGGCTTCAAAGTGGAAGATGATTTGAAATGGGCGAAGACAATGTTCATCTATTCGTTGAATTATATGACCATCTTATTTGTGTCGATGATCATTTTTGCCGTCTTCGTCTAGTTCCAGCATTTCAGTAAAATTTTAACCAAATGAGAGAGAGGGGTATGAAAAGCTATGATTAAAGGGCTTAAGAAATGGCGCCTTTTCGCATTGATGACTGCATTGCTGGTCTTTCTTGCGGGATGTGGACGAGAAGAAATCTCCACATTATTGCCGGCAGGTGAAGTTGCGCAAGATCAATTTAACTTATTGATTTTGTCTACTATAGTTATGGCATTCGTAATTATTGTCGTAACGATTATTTATGTTTTGGCAATCGTTAAATTCCGCCGTTCAAAAGTTGGGGAAGATGTAATCCCGGAACAAGTGGAAGGAAGCGCGAAGCTTGAGTTCTTATGGACAGCGATTCCGATTGTCCTAATTTTGATCCTTGCTGTACCAACAGTTTATTCCACTTTCGATTTAGCTGACGTCTCTACAATGGATGTTCAAGCGGAAGATAGTGATTCAATGACCAACTTAACAGTCAACGTTACGGCTAAACTGTACTGGTGGGAATTTGAATATCCTGAACAAGGCATCGTAACTGCTCAAGAATTGGTTGTACCAACTAATGAACGAGTATACTTCAATTTAATTTCTGCTGATGTTAAGCACTCATTCTGGATTCCATCAATTGGTGGTAAGTTGGATGCTAACCCTGAAAACGTAAACACTTTCTACTTAACGTTCGATCAAGAGTCTGCTGAATTGGAAGACGGCGTTTTCTACGGAAAATGTGCTGAGCTTTGCGGACCTTCACATGCATTGATGGATTTCAAAGTGAAATCAATGGATCGTGAAAGCTTCGACCAATGGGTAGCTGCAATGCAAGAAGAAGCAACTCCTGCTGAAGGTGCACTAGCACAAGAAGGGGAACAGATTTTCGGAGCTGACGGAGCTGGCTGTATCGCTTGTCACGCTGTTTCTGGATCTGGAGCGTCTGGCGGCGTTGGACCGAACGTAGCAACATTCGGCGACCGCAACCGTGTAGCGGGTTACTTAGAACATAACGAAGAAAATATTAAAAAATGGATTGCTGATCCACAAGAATACAAACCAGGCAACTTGATGCCTGATCCTAAATCTTTGAACGATGGAAAAGATTTCACTGAGCAAGAGCTTGATGCGCTTGCTGCTTACTTGATGTCTTTATCCGTTGAAGAGTAGAAGAATCGGAGCTTAAAAAAAGGGAGGTTTACATTGTGAGTTCTATTGCTCAGAAAAAGGGCTTCGGTGCTGCCATGTGGGACTACTTGACAACAGTAGACCATAAGAAAATCGCACATCTATATCTTGCTTCCGGAGGAATTTTCTTCCTAATCGGCGGGATAGAAGCGATGTTAATCCGAATCCAGTTAATGAAAGCCGGAAACGATTTCCTTAGTGCTGGAACGTATAACGAAGTATTGACAATGCACGGAACGACCATGATTTTCTTGGCAGCCATGCCAATATTGCTAGCGTTTATGAACGCGATCATGCCTTTGCAGATCGGCGCACGTGACGTAGCATTCCCATTCCTGAACTCTTTAGGATTTTGGCTGTTTTTCTTTGGTGGAGTTTTCCTAAACCTTTCATGGTTTTTAGGCGGCGCACCGGATGCCGGATGGACGAACTACGCATCACTCGCCATTGCATCTGAAGGGCACGGGATTGATTTCTATGCACTTGGATTAACGATTTCCGGTTTTGGTACGTTGATCTCGGGTATCAACTTCTTAGTTACAATCATTAATATGAGAGCGCCAGGGATGACGTACATGAGAATGCCGTTATTCACTTGGACGACTTTCGTAGCTTCTGCGTTAATCTTATTAGCGTTCCCTCCACTAACTGTTGGAGTATTCTTTATGGTATTCGACCGTATGTTCGGAGCTAATTTCTTCGATGTAACAATGGGAGGAAATACAATTATCTGGGAGCATTTGTTCTGGATCTTCGGTCACCCGGAAGTTTACATCTTAATCTTGCCGGCATTCGGTATCTTCTCTGAAATCTTTGCGATTTTCTCTCGCAAGCGTTTGTTCGGATACACTGCATTAGTATTCGCAACAATTCTGATCGGTTTCTACGGATTCATGGTTTGGGCTCACCACATGTTTACTGTAGGTTTAGGGCCAACTGCTAACGCGGTCTTCGCATTAGCAACAATGATTATCGCGGTTCCAACTGGTGTTAAAATCTTCAACTGGCTATTGACCATTTGGGGAGGAAGCATTTCGTTCACCACTCCTATGATGTATGCGATTGGATTTATTCCTTCATTCGTTGCAGGTGGGGTAACAGGTGTTATGCAAGCCATCGCACCACTAGATTACCAGCTTCACGATTCTTACTTTATCGTTGCCCATTTCCACTACGTAATTGTTGGTGGGGTAGTGCTCGCGATTTTAGCTGCTACTCATTTATACTGGCCGAAAATGTTCGGTACAATGCTTAGCGAAAAATTAGGGAAATGGACTTTCTGGTTGTTCTTTATCGGATTCCATTTAACATTCTTTATCCAGCATTTCCTTGGTCTTATGGGAATGCCACGCCGCGTTTATACGTTCGGCGCAGACCAGGGCTGGGACTTGTTCAACGCAATCAGTTCTTTAGGTGCCTTGTTCATGGCACTTGGTGTAATCATTCTATTGGTTAACATTGTTATGACTAGCATCAAAAACGAACGTGTCGGCAATGACCCATGGGGCGATGGCCGTACACTTGAATGGGCGATTGCATCACCGCCGCCGTTCTATAACTTTGCTCAAACTCCGTTAGTTCGCGGTCTTGATACATTCTGGATCGAGAAGATGGAAGGCAACAAAGAAGGAATGGTCTACGCTGAACCATTAGAAGAAATTCACATGCCTAACGGTTCATTTGTTCCTGTCGTAATGTCATTTGGTTTATTTGTAGCTTCATTTGGTGCTCTTTACAATATGGACGGAGACAAAGGATGGACAATCCCAGTCATCATCATTGGACTAGCGATTACTTTCGGCTCAATGTTGTTCCGTTCACTTAAAGATGACCTAGGATTCCATATCTCAAAAGAAGAATTAATGAGAGATGCTAAAGGGGGTAAATCGGATGGACTTAAATAAAAAATATACCCCTCAATCGTGGCCGGATCATCCTGAAACGGCTACTATGGAAGGTAAAAATAAATTCGTCGGTTTCTGGCTGCTTCTAGCAGCAGAAACTGTAACTTTTGCTTCTTTGTTTGCAACTTACCTTGCATTGAAAGACAAAGGTCCAAGCGGCATGGAATTCGCGGCTTCTAATTTATTTGAACTTCCGCTCGTATTTGCGATGACAATGATTCTTTTGACTTCATCGTTAACAAGTGTTTATGCGATGTATCATATGAAAAACCATAATTTCAAAGCGATGCAGGCATGGCTTGGAATTACCGTATTGCTTGGTGCTACTTTCCTTGGATTGGAAATTTATGAGTTCAACCATTATGTCCATTTAGGATTCGGTTATACGCATAGTGCGTTCAGTGCCGCTTTCTATACACTTGTTGGTACTCATGGAGCCCACGTATTGTTCGGTTTAAGTTGGTTTATCGCATTGATGGTCCGCAACTCAAAACGTGGATTGAATATGTATAATGCGCCTAAATTCTATTTAGTTTCACTATACTGGCATTTTATCGACGTAGTTTGGGTATTTATCTTTACAGTAGTATATTTGATGGGAGTGATCGGTTAATATGGCACACGAAACCCATACACACGTGAGATCACAAACTGAATATGAATATATCCGCCGTCAAAGATCAAAAGAAATGCGCGGTCAGCTAACCTCTTTCGCAATCATGATTTTCTTGACATTGATTGCTTTTACAGCAGTAGCTGCTGACTTTTCTCCATACTTGATTACGCCAATCATTCTGTTATTGGCTGCAGTTCAAGTCGTGCTTCAACTTTATGGTTTCATGCATATGAGCAATAAAGGGCATGGCATGGTTGCATTCTTTATGTTCAGCGGAATGTTCGTAGCATTCATCACGATTCTTGCGCTAGTTACAATTGTTTGGTGGTAAGAATGAGAAAGCCCTCTGTCGACTGACAGGGGGCTTTTTTTGGTTCTACACTAATTGTTGGGGTGTTGAAACAATTCGGCCCAAAAAAAGACACGCAATCTCCAAATTCTTTTATACTTGAAATGTCGAATAACAAGTAAAGAAGAGGAGATGCGTGCACTTGAATTTTACCATGAAATTTCCCGGATTAGAAGATGTGAAAATCATGAAGATGGAACAAGTGGAGGACCGGGTGGCCCTGCATGTGGAGTTGGAAGTGAAGGCACACCGTTGCCCGCGTTGCCAGGAGAAGACCCGGCGTGTCCACGATTACCGGATCCAAAAGATCAAACACCTGAAATGGTTTGAACGCCAGACTTACCTTTTCTATAAGAAGAGACGCTACGTATGCGGGGCGTGCGGCAAGAAATTCGCCGAACAGAATTCATTCATCGGCCGCTATCAACGGTTCTCAAAAGAGTGGAACCAAGCGGTTCATGTGCGCAGCGTCAAGGCGAAAACGTTCAAGGAAGTGGCCGGACAATACGGCGCTTCCGCTTCGACCATCGTTCGGCGTTTCGATCTGGTGGCGCTCCAGGAAGTTACTGAAACCGCAAAATTACCGCGTGTGATCGCCATCGACGAATACAAAGGCGACACCCGCGAAGGAAAGTACCAACTGATTATCGCCGATGGCGAAACGAGAGAACCGATCGATATCCTGCCCAACCGGAAAAAAGAGACGATCAAACAGTATCTCCAACAGCACGGAGCTGCGGTGGAAATCGTCGTCATGGACATGAGCCATTCCTTTAAAGCCGCGGTCAAAAAAGCACTCGGCAAACCGGTGATCATCGCCGATCGCTTCCACTTCTGCCGGTACATTTACTGGGCGCTGGACGCGGTCCGCAGACGCGTGCAGAAAAGTTGGAACGACTATGACCGCAAAAAAGGCAAACGGATGCGCTACGTCTTTTACAAAAACAGTGAGAAGTTAACCGAAAAGGACCGTTGGTACTTGAAGCGGTATCTTGAAATGGATGAGGAGCTCAAACGAGCATACGAACTGAAGGAAGCGTATTGCACGTGGTTTCAGGCAAGCAAAAAAAGAGATCCCGAGGAAATCCTCAAGACCAAAGAAGCGTTGCTGGAATTTTATCGGCTGGTGGAACAAGCGGGCATTCCCGAGTTCCAGAAAGCCATGGGCACCTTCCGAAACTGGCAGACGGAAATCTTGAACAGCTTCTCGTTCAAGTATTCCAATGGTTTCTTGGAAGGCATCAATAACCTGACAAAAGTGATTAAGCGGAACGCGTTCGGCTTTCAGAATTTCGAACGCGCCCGCGCCAAAATACTACTGACACACAAGTATAAGAATATGGGAGTTCACGTTGGTTAGAGTGAGGAAGATTTCACCTCACCCCAACATTTGACGGAGAACCCTTTTTTTGGCTCTGTTTAATAGGATAGAGTTAAGTGTCTTCTAAAAGAGCGGCACACGCGACAGGTGTCTTAAAAGCATGAATAGCACATGAACCCTTAAATGAGGAAAAGGAATTTCTAGCAGGTTTCCTTAAATGAATTGTCATAGTTCGTTCATTGATATAGTTCACACCACACTATATAATGAGGGTACTTATGATAAAGGAGGTATGCAAGCATGCCGATTAGTATTTTCGGATTTCTTGCGTTATGGAGTCCGTATTACTTAGCAGTTCTCGTTCTTATTACAATTTTGTATTTTATGCTTACGATAAAATGGAAAGACAAATTCAAAGATAGCGAGCCTCTAAAAACGAAAGAAGCGATTCTTTTCGTTTCAGGTATGGTGTTGCTTTATATCATTAAAGGGTCTCCGACCGATCTTCTTGGCCATATCATCTTCTCGATGCACATGGTTCAGATGGCGTTTCTATTGCTTTTGGTTCCGCCGCTTCTTATTATGGGGGTTCCTTCGTGGGTATGGAGAAAGTTTATCAACTTCCCAGTAGTTAAACCGCTCTTTCATTTCTTCACAAAGCCGATGTTAGCGTTGATCTTATTCGGCCTGGTATTTTCTTTTTACCACATTCCGCTCGTTTTTGATTTTGTTAAAACGAGTACATCCATCCATGCAGCGGTAAACGGCATCTTGTTTATCTCAGCAATTTTTTATTGGTGGCCGGTTGTGAATAATTTGGAAGGCTCTTATAAATTCCACGGTTTGAAAAAGCTGGGTTATTTATTTGGTTTAAGTGTCTTGATGACACCAGCTTGTGCGCTGATTATTTTCAGCAGCAGCCCATTCTATGCCACTTATTCAGATGGAGAGGCTTGGCTTAAAGCGATGGCTCTCTGTGTACCTGCGGGAACATTGTCGCAGCTGAACTTATCCGGTCCGGAATTATTTACAAACATGTCCACTGTAGAAGACCAACGAACTGGCGGCATTGTCATGAAAGTCTTGCAGGAATTAGTGTTTACTGTTTTCCTATGGTTGGTATTCTATGAATGGTTGAGAAATGAGAATGATAATGCTGATGAAATTACGGCAAAATCTATTCAAGACAGAAAAAATATGGCTTATCACAGGCACAATGCTTAATGAGTTAAAAAGGGGATAAATCTAGATGAATTTGCCGGTATTACCGACCATCAGCACATTTTTTATTGTATTAAGCGCAATTTTGGTAGCGATTGGCTGGTATTTAGTCGTCAACCGCAAAATTGAAGCGCATAAAAAAGTCATGTGGGCGGCTGGAGCCTCCGCATTGACGTTCTTTATCATATACATGTCCCGCACGATTTTCATCGGCAATACTGCCTTTGGAGGACCTGATGAATACAAATTGATCTATACGATCTTTTTGATTTTCCATATCACTTTGGCAACGACAGGTGGAGTTATGGGGCTGATCACTATTTGGCTTGGCTGGAAAAACCGCTTGGACAAACACCGGAAATTGGGTCCTATCACAAGCATCATTTGGTTCTTTACAGCAATTACAGGAGTCGTCGTATACTTACTGCTTTATGTTATCTATGAAGGCGGACATACGACTTCAGTCTTTAAAGCGATATTAGGCGGATAAAAAAGAGTCGTCCCGAGAAGTCATGCGGGACGACTTTTTTGCTGTGTATCGATCATGAAAAGGAAGAGGCTTTGGGCTAAGTGAAATACTACTTAGCCCAAAGCCTCTTTTTATACTTTAAAATCAATTTTAATCATTCCGGCTTCACGTGCAGAAGTGAATAGGATGACAATGAGAGGCCCGATGAAGAAACCAAGTACCCCGAAAAGCTGGAGGCCGATATACATGGCAATCAGCGTGGCGAGAGGAGAGAGTCCGATTTGTGTCCCCATCACTTTTGGTTCGACGGTTCTGCGGATGATTAATAGAACCAAAGCCAATATCGCGAGCTGGGTTCCTTGATAAACGTCCCCAATGATGAATTGGTAGATAAACCAAGGCGTCAGGACGATGATAGATCCGAGAATCGGGATGAAATCGATGATCCAAATTACTAAGGACATCACGATTGCATACTCTGGAGCTATGAATAATAAAGCAATTAGAGAAACGATGAAAATAATGACGGATACTAAAAATTGCGCTTTTAGAAAGCCGAAAATCACATTGTTCAATCGGGCAGCCATAAAGCGTACTTTTTCAGCGGTGGATTCTTTCAACCGCTTGAAAAGCATCTCTCTCAAATTCAGCAATTCAAGCATGAACAGGAACAATGCAATCAAAAAGACGATGAAGCTGACCAAAAATGAAGGGATGCC
Source organism: Planococcus alkaliphilus (assembly GCF_057031095.1). NCBI lineage: Bacteria > Bacillati > Bacillota > Bacilli > Caryophanales > Caryophanaceae > Planococcus > Planococcus alkaliphilus. The sequence continues at coordinate 2,409,447 of NZ_CM168060.1, read as the reverse complement.
AGTCAGCAAATTGGTGACAGTATCGTAATTGACGATGGTGAGCACCCATTCCCGGATGCCGTCTAAAAATTGGGCGAGCTCTGTTTCAAATGAGGAAATCACTTCTACAGGCATCTCTTCCGTAGAACGTAAAAAGAACGATTGAATTTCTTCCCACATATCGGATAATGAATTGATGTAATCGGGAACCATTTTTGAAAACTGGATGATCCTCCCGATCAATTGGGTGACAGTCCAGTAAAGAACGGCCGAGACGATAAGAAGAAATAAGACGAAAACCGTTAATACAGCATTTTTTCGTCGCCATTTAAAGCGCTTTTGGACAAACCCGACAAACGGTTCCAAAAAAATAGCGGTCAATAGGCCGATAATCAAAGGGATTGAAATCGGCAATATGTATATCGATATCAAAATTAACGCCAAGAGCACAAGTGCTGTTGTAAGCACTCTTTTATTTAGCCATTTCCGCACGATGAACCTCCTAATAATTGATTAATAACAGTATACCAATAACCAGTTAAAACGAACGGGGAAAAATAAAAAAAACCGCAGTTCATTGAACTGCGGCCGTTTTATTATGCTTTGATTTTGAACGATTCAACATCAGCTTGAATCGATTTCAGCACTTCTGTGCATGATTTGATCAAGTGTTCGGGGAAGTGTTCATCTTCGCCGTATTCAACGCCGTGCGGGTAGTAGTGTTTGCCTAGAACTGGCTTTAACACATGGACTACTGCGTCTCCAGCATCAATGTCTCCATCAATTGCGTATGCGAATACGCGCAGATAAAAAGTGCCTTCATGAACTTTGAATTTGCGGTCGAAAGTTACGCGTTCGTAATCCCATTGACCTTCTTTAGTTAAACCGTGTTTTCTCATAATGTCATCAAGCAATGTGAAATCTACTTGAATGCCTTCAAGTCCTGTATTCTCAAAATACATAGGATCTCCTCCTCTAAATCAAAACTGACTAAATGCTTCTTTAATAATAGATCATATTCGAACTTGTTGCAATGGCTAGATTGTGTCAGAATACAGACGACTGTTATAATTATGAAACTAGTGGAGTTAAGGAGCTGATCGATTGAAAGACTTATTGAAGATCATGATTTTTCTCTCGATTATTCTAATCGTGTTCTTTTATTTTGATTCACCGACAGAAGAAAATGAGGTTTTGGAAGCACCACCGACAATGGATCCATTGCCAGCGAAAGATATTGTCGAAAAAAACATGGATGTTGAACGCCCGGCAGAAGGGATTTCCACTTATATTGGCCAAGATACAGATGAATGGCTGAACGACTACGGCATGCCAGACCGGATCGAACCTTCCGCTTTCGGCTACGAGTGGTGGATTTATAATAGCTCTTTCTCCAACTATATGATGGTAGGTGTAAAGAATAGTAAGACTGTCCAAGTATATACGGCAGGAACTGCTACAAATGCAGCTCCGTATGAAATCGGCCAAACATTGGATGAGCTATACCGCTTTACGATTGTTGAAAATGAAATAACCGTAAAATATGGAACGAATATCTACACCTTCAATTTAGGTGCAGAAGATATAAACAGGCGATTGTTAGTGAGTTTTGATGAAGTCTATGCACAGCTTTATATTGATGTAGAAGACGATAAGCTGGAAGCTGTACGTTTTATGGATGCTGAAACGCTCATCAGGCACCAGCCGTACGATATGATGTTTGTCGGCGATTTGCTGCCGCCGATTACTCCATCATCAGGTTTGCAGCAATCAATTGATGAAGCGAATGCAAAACAGATTGTTGATTTGACAAATGTTTATCGTTTGCACCATCAGCGAAATCCTTTATACGAAAATCCTTCCATCAATCTATTGGCAAGGGAACATAGTGAAAATACAGCGAAAAAAGATTTTTCTTCTCAAGAAATCGAGCTGGAAAATTTAAATGACCGATTAACCGCAGCAAATATTCTTTTTAATGAGGCTGGAGAGAACACTGCGACACAATATTTTGATGCAGCTGAAGCCGTCCATGGGTGGATTAATTCATCGGATCACCGGGAAACTTTGCTTTCCGATAAATTCAATCAAATCGGTGTAGGGGTATTTGGAAAATACTACACGCAAAACTTTATTTACCAAGAACCGACGAGTGCAGAAAAACAGTAACAAGCGTTCATCGTGTATTTAACTTCCAATCATGCATTTCTGAATATAGGAAAATGCCCGATTTTCTGCTATGATGATAGCGTAGAGGAGGAGATCACTATGTTTATGACCTATGAATGGGTTGAAATAACTGACTCTGCAGAAGAGTTGAGCGAAATGATATTGCAGTCGGAACAAGCAGAGATTTACCGAGATGCTTATAATTCCGTCTATAACGATAAAGATCTTGCAGCGGAAATCCAAGCTTTTGCAAGATTGAAAGAGCAGTATGAAGAAGTACAGCGGTTTGGCAAATACCATCCCGAATATCATCGGGTGATGAAGCAAATCCGTGTCGATAAACGCCGGCTAGATCTGAATGAGCAGATAGCGGCTTTGCGGCTTGCAGAAAACGATCTTCAGGACTTGATGGACCAAGTAAGCTTCATCATCGGAAGATCGGTTTCAGAGGCGGTTAAGATCCCATCGAGCAATCCTTTCTTCTCATCCGGGTCTTCTTGCGGTGGAAGCTGCGGGACTGGCGGCGGCTGTTCTTGCTCCGCTTAATCAGCAGCAAGGAAATGGCTATAAGTCTATAAAAAAACTGTGCAGCATTTCGCTGCACAGTTTTTTATTGTTTGTTTTGAAGTTCTTCAATTAAAGGAACCGCGATATCTGGGCGGCGGGTAATGATGCCTTTCGCTCCAGCCGCGACCAAAGCCTTTATTTCTTGAGCGTCATCGATTGTCCAATAATGCACCGGAATGTTCAAGTTCCTTAAGAATGAAATAAATCGGTGTGAATCGAGCCTGAACATAGAAGAGCGTACTGGAATTTGGAACACATCAGCTCTTGGCTGGTAAAGATGGCCAAATTGGCTGTTGAAGGCCGTGTAGGCTTTCCGCACTTCGTTTTCACCAGCGCCGATTGCTACGCGGTTTTGCGCATAAAGATTAAACCGGTCAATTTGTTCGTCAAAGAAACTGGTGACGACAACGCGGTCCTGGACATCCATTGATTCGATCAAGCGCCATAACTTAGAAGGGATCAAACTGCCTTCATATGTTTCTGGCGAGTCTTTGATATCAATATTGACGAGCATATGCGGGAATTTCTTGAACAATTCTTTCAGCAATATTACTTTCTCGCCTTTTCCTCGGTAGGAATGTCTTCCGTCTATATCAATAAAGTGATAGCCTAGATCAAACTCACGCAGCTCTTCTAAAGACATATCCGCGATGCGGCCAGCTCCATCCGTGGTCCGGTCTACGTATTCGTCATGAAAAACCAGGATCTCTTCATCTTTTGTTAATCGGATATCAATTTCAAATCCTTGTACGCCTAATTCCGCAGATTTACTAAATGCGGCCATTGAATTCTCAGGGGCAATTCCACAGCCGCCGCGATGAGCTAATACGATAGGCTGTTGATAATCCAAAGCTTCCTTATGAGGCCGCTTTTGTGGATTAGCTATTGCTTTAGTCCCTGCCCATGCCGCTGCTCCAACCGCTACTGCAGCAAGGCTGATTTTCGTTTTCTTCCCCATCTTATGTAATACCCCCTCAAAAATATAACTATAGATATTATAGCGAACTATCCGATTTAGTGTTAGTTTAATCCGATAGTGTTTTGTTCACTATACCCCAAAAATTCCATTTCATTCGCCCCACAAAAAAAAGTTCGGCTACGCTGTCGGGTTTTCCGCGGAAAATGGGAACTGGAGTGCCTGAATTGTTGTGGTTGCGGCATTTTTCTTACCTATGGTATTCTAAACTAAATACATTGAACCTACACACGAGCAAACTCGTCTGCGCTTAAGTGAGAGCTGAATAGCCCAGGATTTAAGATCCATAGGCGCCAGGGCTTTAAAGCGTGCGGAATTGATATGCCGTTGAATCGGTAGAAAAGAGGGGAATTTATGCGAGATCGTCAAGGCCTCATTGTCTACGTACATCATTTGAAGCAAGCTAAATCATTGCGCAAATTCGGACATGTTCACTTTATCTCGAGAAAGCTGAAATATGTCGTACTTTATATGGACCAAGAAGCAATTGAAAACACGAAAGCGAAATTATCGAAGCTTCCTTATGTCAAACAAGTGCTTGAATCCTACCGGCCATTCATTAAAACCGAGTATGAAAATGCAAAACCGGACAAAGCGAAAGAATACGACTATAAGATCGGCCTCTGATTATTGCATTGGCGGAATGTAGTGATTTAACCGCAAGATGGCAATCAAGTGGCTGAAGTACATGGTTTTTTCCACATAGACAGAAGAATGCTTAACTTCCATTTTTATTGGCGTGTGTCCTTGTTCGGTTACAGCCTGCTCGAAAATAGCCAAGCGCTTGGAGTCCTCCGGAATCCCTTCGCGGCAGAGGTAGATTGGCATGAAATTGCCTTCTTCTGCAGGTTTAAAAGCAGCTGCAATTGATAGAACAGCTTTTCCGTCCTTATCCTTGGACATAAATACGAATCCATGAAGAAAACGGTGTGAATTTGTGGCGATCAGTTCCCGGAGCTCGTATATATCTCCGTAACCTTCTCCAAGTTCGATAAAACGTTGGATCATGATAGCACGTCCTTTCCAAAATCCATTTTACCATTACCAAAAAACTTATCCAGAAGAAATTTAGCAAATAAGAGGCGATAGTATGCGTGTTGTAGCAGGAACAGCAAAAGGGCTGCCATTAAAAGCGGTGCCCGGGACTTCCACAAGGCCCACTACAGATAAAGTGAAAGAATCCATCTTCAATATGATCGGCCCATTTTTTGATGGCGGCACCGCTGTCGATTTATTTGCAGGAAGCGGCGGGCTTGGCATTGAAGCATTAAGCCGTGGGATTGATCGGGTTATTTTTACGGATAAAGACCGGAAATCGATTGAGACAATCCGAGCGAATCTTGAAAAGACAAAGTTGCAAGAGCAGGCGGAAGTCTATAAAGTGGAAGCGGAACGAGCCATCAAAGCAATGAAAAAAAATGGGATCCAAGCAAGATTAATGTTTTTGGATCCACCGTATCATTTGGAAAAATCCTATGAATTAATGGATAAAGCTGCAGAAATCGGCATCATGACAGAAGATTCAATTGTGGTCTGCGAACACGCAAAAGAAGTGGAGCTCGAAGCAGAGACAAAGTATTTTGAGCGGTTCAAGCATGAGCCATACGGCAGCACCGTCATTTCAATTTACCGTTTTAAAGGGGAAGAGGGAGAAGAGATTGAGTAAAATTGCAGTTGTGCCAGGAAGTTTCGATCCGATTACAATGGGGCATTTAGACATTATCAAACGAGCTTCTACTATCTTTGATGAAGTCAAAGTAGTGGTCATGAACAATTCATCGAAGAACCCGCTTTTCAATGTCGATGAACGAATGGACTTGATTGCGGAAGTCACCCGTTCGATTCCCAATGTTCAAGTCGACTCATTTGCGGGTCTGTTGATCGATTATTCCATTGAAGTGAAAGCGAATGCTATCGTCCGAGGGCTGCGTGCCGTCTCGGATTTCGAATACGAGATGCAAATCACTTCCATGAACCGGTTCTTAAATGAAAACATTGAGACTTTGTTTATGATTTCGAACAATCAGTATTCATTCTTAAGTTCGAGCATTGTCAAAGAAGTAGCGAAATACGGCGGCAGTATCAGCGGATTAGTGCCAGCAGCAGTAGAAGATGCATTAAAGCAGAAATTCATTTAAGTCACGTTTTGCGTGGCTTTTTGTAATTGAGCTGCTAAAAAGAAAGGAGCAGCGTATGAAGAACAAAAAACTGATTATCGTGGTACTTGTAGCCGCATTGGCTATTTTCGTTTCGACGTACCGCTTAGACCTTTATATTACCCGACCAGGCGGCGCTTACGAATTGAGCCCTCTAGTGAAAGTTGAAGGGGGAGATGAAGACGACGAAGGGACATTGAGCCTTATGACTGTTTCGATGTTGAATGCGACGCCTTCCCTTTACCTATATGCCAAAGTGAAAGACAGCTACAAGGTTTTAAAGCCGGAACAAGTCCGAAGTCCGCATGAAAGCGATGAAGAATACAACGTCCGCCAACTAAAGCTGATGTCGGATTCCCAGATCAACGCTTTGCAGGTAGCTTTCGAACAAGCAGAATTGCCTTATGAAGTGACCAATAACGGAGTGTTCGTTTTAAATGTGCTAGAAGGCGGCGCGGCAGATGGAACGCTGCAGGCAGGGGATCAGGTGCTGTCACTGGATGGCAATGAATTTTCTGCCCAACAGGAATTTGTCGATTACATTTCGAGCAAAAAAGAAGGGGAATCAGTAGAGGTTGTCTATGAACGCGACGACCGGGAAATCACCAATGAAATCGAACTGGCTCCATTGCCAAGTGAAAAGGAACGCATCGGACTCGGAATATCATTTGTAGAAAATAAAGATATTATGACAACTCCGAAAGTGGAGATTGATTCCGATTCGATTGGCGGACCTTCTGCAGGCTTGATGTTCACACTGGAAATCATCAATCAGTTGCTGGATGAAGATATTACAAAAGGCTATAATGTAGCAGGCACTGGCACAATGGCCAGTGATGGAAGTGTAGGAAGAATTGGCGGCATCGACCAGAAAATCATCGCTGCCGACAATGAAGGAATCGAAATTTTCTTTGCTCCAGATGATGAAGCCGAAGGCGTAGATGAAACCAATTACGACGTTGCGGTGGAAACGGCTGAGAAAATCAATTCAGACATGGAAATTGTTCCGGTTCAAAATGTCACAGATGCACTTGATTATTTAGCGGAGTTAGAAGCCAAATAATAGGGCGGTGTGGAATATTCCTGTTGAAGATTGGCAATGCCCATACCGGATAAATACATGTAGCTTGCATGAATATCGAGTCCTCCCATCCCGTCGCTGAGGTCAGCGGCGCGGCTGATAAGGGGGAGTTCGATATTCTTTTTTTGCGTATTGAGGTATTGCCGGCCGGCTTCTGTCATTCCCAGCAAACGTAGATAGGAAGGCTTTTCAAAAGAACGCAATTGTTCCCATGTGAATCCGGTATAAATATGGGTGAGCATGCGCTGGACTCGGGTTCTTGTAAAACGTTTGGATTTGATTCGCGCAATGAATTCTTCAAAATAGGGTTCTTTTTTTGCCGCTTCGTAGATGAGGTTTTCTATTCCTTCTGTCACTTCAGCAAATCGTTTTAGATTTTCCGGCCGCTCTCGCAAGATAATGGTACGAAGTACTGGGTAAAATAATTCCCAGCTGCCAAATACACCGTGAACGTCGTGAAATGAAACAAGGGAATCGATAGAAGCGGCAGGCATAAAACGTGAAAGCTCTTCAAGCGATCCTTCTTCAAAAAAAGCTTTGCGAATGCCTGTTGCGCTGGCAATCGTCAAATCTTTATTGACCGGATCGTGGTAATTGGCGGCAATCCGCTGTATGGTCAAAGGCTGAATAGCAAACCGGGAATTTTTTGCCGCTTCTATGTAATGGTAGCCAAGGATGTTATTGGGTTGGGATAAATCTGCGAACCCCGCATCCGAGCCAGTAAGCGCTTTGTAAGCGTTGTTCAAGGCTTTTGGATAGCTAATGCCGGTTTGGATAGCTTCATGGATTAAACGGTCGTATTCAGCGCGGTGAGCAGATAATAAGGCATAGGAATTTAAAAACGGTTCGATGGCGCCTTGTTCGCTGCCAAAACAGAAAGATTCGCTGCCGATGGCTTGTAAAAGATGGATGGAGCCTTTTGCAAAATCGGAAGCCTGTCCTGTGGCGTAGACATAAGGAAGTTCGATTACAAGGTCGACGCCGCTCTGAAGGGCCATTTCGCAACGCGTCCATTTATCGACAAAAGCCGGTTCGCCGCGCTGAAGAAATTGCCCGCTCATGACAGCAATGACGACATCCGCACCGGATTTCTTTTTTGCTTGCTCGGCATGGTAAAGATGTCCGTTATGAAATGGATTGTATTCAACAATAATACCTGTAGCTTTCATTTGGCTCTCCCCTTTGGTAAACTTAATCTACAGTATACCGATGTTTAGAAACCCCTGACAAGATTTTATCTTGACATCTTTTTCTGTGCATTATATAATCAACTTTGTTGTCTTAGAGGTGATACTTATGAAAATGGCGATTCAACAGCTTCAAAAGTTTCGCAAAGACGGAATGCCAATCGACGAAACGATCCGGTTAGATGCAGTGAAAGATCGCAATAGTGATATTCGTGATGTTTCCCCTATGCATGTCACCGGACATTGTACAGTTGGTTCGCAACAAATAACGTGCCAGCTCCATCTCGAAGGCAAGTTGATCTTGCCTTGTGCACGAACTTGGGAAGACGTTGAATTCCCGATTGACGTAGAATCGGTTGAAATTTTTTCTTGGTCTGAAAAAGACCGGGAAAGCAGGGAAGATAATGTTCATTTTGTAGATGCTGAAACAATTAATCTTCAGCCGATACTGGAAGAACTTGTTTTGCTTGAGATACCGATACAAGTCTTTAAGGAAGACGCCGACGAAGCCGTTATAACAGGCGGCAACGATTGGTCGTATTCAACGGATGAGCAAGCGGAAGCCGAGAAAGCAGAAGCACCACCAAAACCGGATCCAAGACTTGCTGATTTAGCAAAGTATTTTGATCAGTCAGATGAATAGAATCATTGTAAGGAGGTGTCACCAATGGCTGTACCGTTCAGAAGAACGTCCAAAACCGTTAAAAGAAAACGCCGTACTCATTTCAAATTGTCAGTGCCGGGCATGGTAACTTGCCCTAGCTGTGGCGAATCGAAATTGGCTCACCACGTCTGCAAAGCATGTGGATCATACAAAGGGAAAGAAGTTGTAGCAAGCAAATAAACCAGTATTTGCTGCTAAAAGGCTATTGAGAGGCCATGGCTCTCGATAGCCTTTTTCTCTATCTAAATTTAAGCAAGGAGTGGTTTGATGTCTTATAAAATAGATTTGTCCGATGGCATATTGACTTTTACAATCGATCGTCCCCATATCCGAAACGCAATCAACGATGAAGTGATCCAAGGCCTTGAAGAATTAGTAGCACAAGTACATAGCGATAATCCGCAATTTGTCGTCATCACCGGTTCGGGGGAACAAGCTTTTTGTTCTGGAGGCGATTTGTCGGTTTATCAGAATTTACGAACGCGGAATGAAGCTTATCCGATGTTAAAAAAAATGGGTGATGTCCTCTACCAAGTGAAAACGTTGCCGGTTCCGGTGATTGCGCTAGTCAATGGAATGGCAGTCGGTGGAGGCTGTGAAATCGCGACTGCCTGCGATTACCGATTAGTCCGCAGCCATGCGAAATGCGGCTTTATCCAAGGAACGCTCGCCATTACAAGCGGCTGGGGCGGGGGCACGTACGCAATGGAAACCTTGCCGCATGCCGAAGCGCTTAAAATGCTGAGTGAAGCGAAAGTCTATACAGCCAATGACTTGCTTGAGAACGGTTGGGCCACGAAAGTAGTGGATTCGTATGCCGAAGTGGACGAATTTTTCCATTCCATGAAAAAAATACTTCCGGAAGTCCATCGGGCTTACAAAGAAATTGCCATTCGCAAATGGCAAAGTTCAAACTTGAAAGACCGGGTAAATGATGAAATCCGAATTTGTGCAGAATTGTGGGAAGCAGATGCCCACCACCAGGCGGTCGAAAGATTCCTTAATAAGAAGAAATAAGAGATTAAATTGCGGCGCCTCTGAAGAAATACTGGAATTTCAGTATGCCTTCAGAGGCGCTTTTGAGTTCCAGTGAAATTATTGCAAAAGCCCTAAAGTATAATTTTTATAAGAATAGTTGAAATCGCTTACAAATTTCGTATATGCTAGAGAAGGGAGAAAAACACAGGGGGTATTTCTTATATGAATAAAATCCTGATTGCCAACCGCGGTGAAATTGCACGCCGAATTATACGTACGTGCAACAAGCTGGGGATTGAAACAGTTGCTATCCACTCTGAGGCTGATGGGGATCTGCCTTATGTAAGTGAAGCAACTGAACATGTATTGATTGGGCCGAATCCAGTTGTCCAATCTTATTTACAAGGGGACAAAATTATTGAAGCAGCGAAAGCGCACGGCGCATCGGCTATCCATCCCGGATATGGACTGTTGTCTGAAAATGCGGAGTTCGCGCGCAAAGTTGAAAAAGCAGGATTGACATTCATCGGTCCAGCAGCTGATATAATCGAAAAAATGGGCGATAAAATCGAATCGCGCAGAACGATGATTGAGGCAGATGTTCCGGTTGTACCAGGAACTGAAAACGGTGTGGCTACTTTGGAAGAAGCGATAAAAGAAGCGGCAGCAATCGGCTATCCAATTATGTTAAAGGCAAGTGCCGGAGGCGGGGGCATCGGAATGGTGCGCTGTGATAGTGAGCAAGCGCTCAGTCAACAGTTCCTGTCGGTGAAAAATCGTGCTAAAGCTTACTTCGGCGATGATATCGTTTTCTTAGAGAAGTTCTTGCCGAATGCTCGCCACATCGAAGTTCAAATTTTTGGGGATCAGCACGGCAATATCGTCCATCTATTCGAGCGGAATTGTTCCGTTCAGCGCCGCAACCAGAAAGTGATTGAAGAATCGCCTTCGCCGAACTTGCCGCAGGACGTAAGGCAAAAGCTTTGCGAAGCAGCTGTACAGGCAGCAAAAGCGGTTGCCTATACCAATGCAGGCACAGTGGAATTTATTGTTGATGAAAATAACGAATTCTACTTTTTGGAAATGAACACTCGTCTCCAAGTAGAGCATCCGGTAACGGAACAAGTAACAGGGCTCGATTTGGTTGAATGGCAGTTGAAAGTATCCAACGGAGAAGTTTTGCCTGCGCAAAATGAAATCGAATCGACTGGCCATGCCATCGAATACCGAATTTATGCAGAAGATCCGAAAACCTTTTTCCCTTCACCCGGAACACTTGAGAAAATCATTTGGGGGCAGGATGCCCGTATTGAATCCGGTTATGAACAAGGCAATGCAGTAACGCCATTCTATGATCCGATGATTTCAAAAATCATTGTAACAGGAGAAGACCGGATTGATGCGCTTCGCAAATCACAGAATTTTTTCAATCATGCTACAATAACGGGAGTAAAAACCAACATCCCGCTATTCCATGAATTTATCGAATCCCAGGAATTCGTTTCGGGAGAATATGCAACATCGACATTGTCGAATTGGATGGAAAAATCAAAGGAGGAATCAGGACTATGAAAGAAGTAAAAGCATCAATGGCAGGTACAGTATTGAATATTTTGGTGGCAGAAGGAGAAACGGTCTCTGCTGGCCAAGCAATTTTAACTTTGGAATCCATGAAAATGGAGATTCCTGTTGAAGCGGAAGCAGGCGGCAAAGTGGAAAAAATCCACGTTGAAATCGGCGGCTTTGTCAACGAAGAAGATACGTTAATCACATTCGGCGAATAACAACGGATTTCCGTGCAAAGGGGATGCAGAAATGACGAAAACCACCGAAACAACGGGGTATAACGAACGTTTAGAACAGAAGTTGGCTACAATTTTTGCTGGGGGGCAGCAGAAATACCATGAAAAAATGAAGGAAAGCAATAAATTATTTGTACGTGATCGGCTTAAACTATTATTTGACGATGAAAACTATGCTGAAGACGGACGCTTTGCAAATGTGGAAGCGGGAGACCTCCCGGCCGATGGCGTAGTGACGGCAATCGGTAAAGTGAACGGCGAAACAGTCTGTGTCATGGCCAATGACTCGACTGTAAAAGCTGGTTCATGGGGCTTCAGAACCGTGGAGAAAATCATCCGCATCCAAGAAACCGCAGAGAAGATGCAAGTGCCGATGCTGTATTTAGTCGATTCGGCAGGCGCTCGCATTACCGACCAACTCGCGATGTTCCCAAACCGCAGAGGTGCAGGGCGGATCTTCCATAACCAGGTGAGAATGTCCGGAATGGTTCCGCAAATTTGCCTATTGTTTGGTCCGTCTGCAGCAGGCGGCGCTTACATACCCGCGTTTTGTGACATTGTCATCATGGTGGAAGGCAATGCTTCCATGTACTTAGGATCGCCGCGTATGGCTGAAAAAGTAATTGGTGAAAAAGTGACGCTCGAAGAAATGGGCGGAGCCCGCATGCATTGCACCGTCAGTGGAGTCGGCGACGTATTGGTTTCGACGGAAGAAGAAGCGATTTCAGAAGCTCGCCGCTACCTGCAATTCTTCCCGGCGAATTTCGCTTTGAAGCCGGAAAGAATTGAATCGAAAGCCCAAAAGGCTGGCCGTTCACTCGAAGCGATTATTCCGGAAAATCAGAATGCACCTTTTGATATGTATGAATTGATCGATCAATTAGTGGATGAAGGCAGTTTCTTCGATATCAAAAAGCTATTTGCAGGTGAACTGATCACCGGGCTTGCCCGCATCGATGGACAAGCAGTCGGAATTTTAGCGAACCAGCCGAAAGTTAAAGGCGGGGTCTTATTCGGCGATTCAGCTGATAAGGGCGCGAAATTCATCAATCTTTGCGACGCATTCTCCATTCCGTTATTGTTCCTTGCGGATGTTCCCGGATTTATGATCGGGACGAAAGTTGAGCGGGCTGGCATTATCCGCCACGGCGCCAAATTTATCGCAGCGATGAGTTCAGCGACGGTGCCTAAAATTTCTGTCATTGTCCGCAAAGCCTACGGTGCTGGACTTTATGCGATGGCTGGCCCTGCTTTTGAGCCGGATGTCTGCATTGCGCTCCCGACTGCCCAAATTGCAGTAATGGGACCGGAAGCAGCAGTTAATGCCGTTTACTCAAACAAAATCGAAGCGATCGAAGATCCGAAAGAACGTTTGAAATTTGTTCAAGAGAAGCATCAGGAATATAAAGAAGAAATCGATATTTATAAACTGGCTTCAGAAATGATCATCGATGAAATTATCGCGCCAAGCCAATTGCGCGAAGTTCTATCGCAGCGCCTTTCTTTCTATGAAACAAAAGATTTGCCGTTGCCATATCGAAAACATGCGATCAATCCTGTATAATAAGAACTAACCTGAAGTCTGCCTTTATAAGGCAGGCTTCTTTTTTGAGAGTATAATCGGTTTGGATAGGGGAGGGAACCAGATGAAATTTGCAGTGGTCGGAGCTGGAGCGATCGGCATGCTGATCGCTTGTCTGTTAAAAGATGCGGGAGAAGATGTTCAGTTGATGCCAAAGACTGAAAAGCAAGCGAAGGAAATCGAAGAAATAGGGATATTAAAAGACCATAAACTATACCAGATACCTGCCATTACAAAGTTTCAACTGATTTCACCGGACACCTATATTATAGTGGCAGTGAAATATGATGCACTTCAAGGCCTTTTGCCTGAACTCAGCCATGAATGTCCGGACAACCCGCTTATTTTCCTTCAAAACGGTATGCTGCACCTTGAATTGATCGAAGAGCTGCCGCAGCAGCAAATCGCATTAGGCAGCGTTGAACACGGAGCGCTTAAAGTGAGTGCGACAGAAATAAGGCACACAGGTCTCGGAACAGTAAAATTTGCGCTAGCGAGAGGAGAAGCTTCCATTTTCAAACCGTTGGCTGACATCCAGGGCTTTACGAGCGGATGGGTGGAGGATGCTGATCAGCTCTTATTCCGCAAAGTGCTACTCAATTGCTTGATCAATCCTTTAACTGCTTTAATGGAAATCCAAAATGGCGAGTTGTTGACGAATTACCATGCCTATGAATTATTGAGAAATCTTTACACGGAATTGTATCTCGCATTTCCTGAAATTGAGAAGCTCCTTCCTTTCGAGGAAGTCACGGCTTTATGCGCTTCAACATCAACGAACACATCTTCGATGCTGGCCGATAAATTAGCCAAAAGGAAAATGGAGCTCGATACGATCTTGCTGTATACGCTGCAGCGTTCAAAAGTTGACCTGCCGTTATTAAAAACTTTATATAATCTATTAAAAGCGACTGAGGTATAAGCGATGGATATTCTATATACGATTGGGGCAATCTTCATCTTTGCGCCATTTCTTGCCTTTCTTTTAGTTGTGCTGATTGCACGCAAAAAAATGAAATACCAATCAATCGGCCTTGCTGCTGATTTGACTACGTTTCTGCTGTTCCTTTCAGTGCCCGTTTCGATCAAAGCAATCTGGCATATTGAAATATCAGCACTCATTTATTTGATAGCGATATTGATAGCGATCGTCTTGCTTGTCATTGAATGGCGGCAGACAAAAGAAATAGAAATAATGAAATACATCCGTCAAACGTGGCGCATGTATTTCGTACTACTTGCCCTTGCCTATGCTTTGGTCTGGGCAATTGGAATTGTTCTTTCCCTTTTGCATTTTTTAGGGATATGAAGCTGATTTTTTTTATTTCTCACTGCCTTTTGATATAGTAAGTTTGAATGTATAGGGAAAAGGGGACTTTTTTTCATGAGGCTAGAAGAACAATATGCCGCACCGGCAAATAAATTAATGAATGATTACATAAATGGCGACAACGGAATTTATAACTATTTTTCCTATGAACCGGCCTTAGAAAAGTTCGCTGAAAGAATGGAAGTTCTTAAGCAGCATCCGGTAGACCGGCTGCGGCTCAGTTCGATTTTAAGGAGTTACATGGGCCGCCAAGGCATCTCAGACAAAGCATTGGAGCATTTGCAGGCATTTGAAGACGGTGCGCCGGTCGTTGTGACCGGCCAGCAAGCCGGCCTTTTGACTGGGCCGCTCTACACAGTACATAAAGCGATTTCCGTTATCGTCTTGGCGAAAGAAGCAAGCGACCGGTTAAACCGAAAAGTGGTGCCGGTATTCTGGATTGCCGGAGAAGACCATGATTTAGCTGAAATCAGCCATTTGTACCGGGAAGTTAGCGGACGAGTGGATAAACTGAACTTTCCACACGTGGAGTACGGAAAAAGTTCCGCTTCTGCTGCGAAATTAAACAAAAAGAAAATCACGGAGTTTTTGGAAGAGTATTTCCGGAGCTTGCCGGAGACTGCACATTCCAAAGAATTGCATCAAACGGCTTTCCGCTTTTTAGAAGCATCGGATTCGTTCACGGATTTCTTTGCTGCCTTTATCAATTATTTTTTCCAAGAAGAGGGCTTATTATTCATAGATGCAGCGTATCCGGAACTACGCCAATATGAATCTTCTTATTTCCTGGAAATGATCGAGAAGTCGACAGCTATAGCAGAAGCGGTTTATCGGACAGAGCAATCATTGGTTAAACAAGACTATTCGGCTGCAATCGAAGCGGAGGCTGATGCGGCAAATCTATTCGTAACAGTCCAAGGCGAACGCATTCTGCTGCAAAGAAGCGAAGGCCGTTTTATCGGTAACGGCGGAGCCGTTTCCTTTTCGGCAGAAGAGCTCAAAGAAATTGCCGCAAAAAATCCAGAACGCTTAAGCAATAATGTGGTGACGAGACCGTTAATGCAAGAAATGGTGTTCCCGGTATTGGCTTTTGTAGGGGGACCCGGTGAAATTTCCTACTGGGCTGCTTTGAAAGAGGCATTTAAGCTAATGGGCATGGAAATGCCGATCATTTTACCGCGTCTTGGCATGACGCTTGTGAACCGCCAAGTGCAGAGTTTAATGGAGAAATACGGACTGGGTTTCAATGAAATCGTCAATGGCAAAAAAGTGGCCCAACTGAAGATCCAGTTGATGGACTCGGTTCGCGAAAAAGATGCCGAAGCGATGGTTGAAGAATTGAAAACAAATCTTCAAACAGAATATGAAGCTATTCAAGAAAAGTTTTCTGCAATCAGCAAAGGCTTGACTCCGATTGTCGAAAAGAACCTTAAAATCCATTTAAAGCAATTGGATTTTTTGAAAAACAAATTGGAAGATGAAGTGATGCTTCAAAACAGCACCCAATTTAATCATTTCGAAATGATAGAGAATGAGTTAATTCCAAATAATAGTCTGCAAGAGCGAGTATATAGTCCTTTTCCTTATATGAATGAATATGGGAAGACGCTTGTGCAGGACATGATGAAGCTGAATTTCAAATATGACAAAAATCACAAAATCATCTATATGTAAGTCCAAAAAGTCTGCCTCGGCAGACTTTTTTTGTCTCAAGAAGTAGAACTGAGATTTATTTTCGTAACATACATGAAATATTTCAAAAACAAGTGGTGAGAAGTGGGGGATTGTGGTACATTAAAATCAATAAGTGGGGTGACGGGCATGTTCATGGGAGAATATCAACATAGCGTTGATGCAAAGGGACGTTTAATCGTGCCTGCAAAATTTCGCGAGCAGCTTGGCGAAAGTTTTGTGATTACCCGTGGCCTGGATCAATGCTTATTTGGTTACACAATGGATGAATGGCAAAAGATCGAAGAAAAGCTGAAAGAGCTTCCGGTCACTAAAAAAGACGCACGTGCTTTTACACGATTCTTTTTCTCGGGTGCATCTGAAGTCGAACTCGATAAACAAGGGCGCGTCAATATCCCTTCAACATTGCTAACATACGCAAAACTGGACAAAGAATGCATAATCCTCGGAGTATCGAACCGCTTTGAAATATGGGCGAAAGATGCATGGGAAGAATACTTTACAGCATCAGAAGATTCATTTAATGATATTGCAGAGAATTTAGCGGACTTTGATTTCTGAAAAATTGAACGGGGGGAATGGATTGTTCAACCACACCACGGTTTTACTCCAAGAGACTGTCGATGGACTGAACATTCGTCCTGATGGCATCTATGTGGACTGCACGCTAGGCGGGGCAGGGCACAGTGAATATTTAGTACAGCAATTATCAGATGAAGGACATTTGTTTTGTTTTGACCAAGACGCGACAGCGATTGAGCATGCAAAAGAAAAATTGGCAGATTATCTGCACCGAATCACCTTCATCCATGCGAATTTTAAATTGATAAAAGAAGAGCTTGAAATGCGCGGAATCGACAAAGTCGATGGCATTCTTTATGACTTAGGGGTATCATCCCCACAACTGGATACGCCTGAAAGGGGATTCAGTTACCATAATGATGCGCCGCTCGATATGCGAATGGACCAATCAGCCCATTTAAGCGCCTACCATGTAGTAAATGAGTGGCCGTTTGAAGACTTGGTCCGCATTTTCTACCGATACGGGGAAGAGAAATTCTCCAAGCAAATTGCCCGTAAGATTGAAGCGGCCAGAGAAATTGAACCGATTGAAACGACAGGGCAGCTAGTGGAATGCATCAAAGACGGCATCCCGGCATTTGCGAGGCGAAAAGGCGGACATCCGGCAAAACGCGTATTCCAAGCAATCCGCATTGCCGTAAATGATGAATTGGGAGCAGCTGAAATATCCTTACAGCATGCGTTAGAGTTGTTAGCAGTGGGCGGCCGGATTAGTGTAATCACTTTCCATTCATTAGAAGACCGTTTATGCAAGACGATTTTCAAAGAAGCTTCCTCTCTTCCAGAACTGCCGCCGAATTTACCGGTCATTCCAGAAGGTATGGAACCGATGCTGAAGCTGATTACGCGAAAGCCAATCTTGCCTTCAGAAGAAGAATTAGAGCAAAATAACCGTTCGCGATCAGCGAAATTGCGGATAGCAGAAAAAATCAGAGAATAAGGGCGTGTTCAAATGGCGTTGAATGCAAGAAAAGAAGCATACATACAACAGCCGGCCGTTCCTCAAAACCCGAGTCGGCAGCCGGTCAAGAAAAAAAGTTTAATCACAAAAGGTGAGAAAGTCCTTTATTTGTCTTTCTTGGCGGCTTTTGTCTTTTGTGCATTGATGATTTTGCAAAATCAATCGGAAATTCAGGCATCTACTCAAGAAATTCAAACAATTGAACAATCAATCGATGAAAAAGTGAAACAAAATACAGATTTGTCTGTGCAAGTCAGTGAACTTTCTACATATGAGCGCATTTGGTCAAAAGCAAAAGAATCTGGCCTTAAGTTAAATGAGCAAAATGTAAAGGTAGTGCCTG
This sequence comes from Planococcus alkaliphilus, assembly GCF_057031095.1. Classification (NCBI taxonomy): domain Bacteria; kingdom Bacillati; phylum Bacillota; class Bacilli; order Caryophanales; family Caryophanaceae; genus Planococcus; species Planococcus alkaliphilus. Next base: position 2,391,398 of record NZ_CM168060.1, on the reverse strand, counting down.
GGCAATGAAAAAAAAGTTTCGATTTCAATGGGGAGCCTTTCTGCTGTTTTTGACTTTTGCAGGGCTCTTTTTCATTTTGGCGCTGAGAATTGTCACTATTCAGGCAACGGGATCTGTTGAAGGCCAGGAGTTGGCAGCGAAAGCGGCAGCCAAATACAGCCAGGAAGAAGTACTTTCCGCAGAACGCGGAAAAATACTTGACCGCAACGGAGAAGTCATAGCGGAAGATACATTGTCATATAAATTAGTGGCAGTGGTCAAAGACTCCGCAACTCAGAACCCTAAAGACCCGAATCATGTGGTCGACCCTGAAATGACAGCACAGGTTCTCTCGGAACATCTGGACATGGAAGAAAATGAGATACTGAAAATTTTAGAAACTGGGATTGAAAAAGATCGGTATCAGGTTGAATTCGGTTCTGCCGGAAGGGAAATCAGCCATACCAAAATGCTTGAAATGAAAGAAGAAGACCTTCCGGGAATCTTATTTGTAAGAGATTTGAAACGCCTTTATCCAAATGGCAGTTTCGCCTCCCATTTAATCGGTTTTGCTTTAAAGGAAGAATTGGAAGATGGGCAAATCGTAACAAAAGGGAAAATGGGGCTTGAAGCCATCCATGATGAGGTGTTAACTGGAAAGAACGGCAAAATGGAATTTGATACGGATAAATGGGGATATTTGTTGCCGAATAGCGACTCGATCGTAACTCCAGCCGTGGACGGTTCGAATTTGCAGTTGACTTTGGATAAAACATTACAGAACTTTTTGGAAGATGCGATGAATAATGTTCAGCAAGAATATTCGCCTACAAGGATGATTGCGGTAATTGCGGATCCGAAAACAGGAGAAATCTTGGCCATGACGCAACGTCCAACTTTTAACCCGAATACGCGCGATGGTTTATCGGATAATTGGCTGAACGAAAGCATTGAATTGACGATTGAGCCAGGCTCGCCGATGAAAATGTTCACACTGGCATCGGCAATCCAAGAAGGGAAATGGGATCCGAATGCTTATTACAATTCAGGTTCTTATACATTGCTTGGAACGACGATTGGTGACCATAACGGTAGGAGAGGGTGGGGGAGCATAACGTTCTTGGAAGGTTTCCAACGCTCCTCTAACGTTTCAATGGCGTATTTGCTTGAACGCATCGGACCAGAAAACTTCATGAAATACGTGGATGCATTCGGTTTTGGCAAAAAAACCGGAATCGATCTGCCGAATGAAGCTTCAGGCACTGTCTTGAACAATTATCCGATGGAACGTTTGACTACTGCCTTTGGGCAAGGATCTACGGTGACGCCGATTCAAATGATCCAGGCTGCTTCAGCCATCGCGAACGATGGAACGATGATGAAGCCTTACGTTATTGATCAGATTAAAAACCCGGATACGGGAGAAGTTTCCGTTAAAAGCGAGCCGGAAAAAGCTGGAAATCCGATTTCTGCGGAGACTGCCCAAAAAGTACGGGAAGTTCTAGCTTCAACTGTCACTTCAGAACACGGTTCAGGACGGCCGTTCGCTCTGCAGGATTATACAGTGGCCGGCAAGACAGGGACAGCACAAATTCCGGGTGAAGATGGCCGCTATATGGTGGGAAGAAATAATTATTTGTATTCCTTCCTCGGTATGGCGCCAGCCGAAAATCCGGAATTGCTGATTTATATTGGCGTTCAACAGCCGCAGCTGCCTTTGGATGAATATGGTTCAATTCCAGTTTCGAAGATATTCACTTCAGTGATGGAAAATGGATTGAAGTATATGAATATTGAACCTGAAAATTCCGAAACGGCTAAAACCTTCGAGGTAGGCGATTATACGGGGAAATCCGTAAAAGACCTTACTTCGCAGCTTGCAGAACAAGGCATTGAAGCAGTGCCTGCTGGAAAAGGCGACAAAGTGATCGCCCAATACCCGGCTAAAGGGGAGACGGTCGCAGAAGGTGCGAAAGTGATCCTGAAAACTGAAGGCGTACCGATGCTTCCTGATTTTACCGGCTGGTCAAAACGAGATTTGCTTGCTTTCCAATCGCTAAGCGGTTTGTCATTGGAAATTGCCGGACAAGGATTCGCAGTCAGCCAAAGCTTGTCGCAAGGTGCAGAAGTTGCTCCGAGAGAGCCGATTGTCATCCAATTGCTGACTCCTGAAGAATCGTTCAATCAGCTAATGGCAGACGGGCCTGAAGGAATACCGGAGACAGACGGGGAAAACTCTTCCGAAGAAGAACTTGGGCAAGACGGGCTGGAAGCGGAAATGGATGAAAATGCCGTTGATGAAGAATCGGTTGAAGAACCGGTGATAGAAGAAGGCAGCATTCTCGAAGAAAACTTAGAAGAACCAATCACCGAAGAAACCGGGGAATAATTTACTATTTAAAGGAGCTCTATAATGGATATTTACATGTTGCTGGGCCTTGGATTAGCGTTGCTCTTAACTGTGGTGTTAATGCCGATCTTTATCCCGCTATTAAAACGTATGAAGTTTGGGCAAAGCATCCGCGAAGAAGGACCTGAATCCCATATGAAGAAAACGGGGACACCTACCATGGGTGGCCTCGTATATTTGATTGCCATTATTGCGACTGTACTTATTGTTGCAATGATTGCTGATGTTTTGACCGCTAAAGTATTTGTTTTATTGTTGGTGTTATTTGGATTCGGTTTGATCGGATTCCTGGATGATTTTATCAAAGTGGTCTTGAAAAGAAATTTGGGATTGACTTCCCTCCAAAAATTGATCGCTCAAATCGTCATCGCAGCCATCTCCTTTTTCTTGCTGAACAGCGTAGGACTTGATACGGCTGTGACAATTCCGTTCACTTCCATTTCACTTGAATTGTCGATGGTATACGTATTATTTATGATTTTTTGGCTTGTCGGCTTCTCGAACGCTGTCAACTTGACAGACGGTTTGGATGGTTTAGTCGCGGGTACGGCATCGATCGCTTTTGCAGCTTATGGAGTTCTTGCTATTATGCAAGACGAAACAGGAATTGCCATTTTCACTTTTTCTGTAACTGGAGCATTACTGGGATTCCTTGTATTCAACAAGTACCCTGCAAAAGTATTCATGGGCGATACCGGGTCATTGGCACTTGGCGGAGCTTTGGCGATGGTTTCCATTCTCTTGAAAGAGGAATTGCTATTATTGCTAATCGGCCTTGTGTTTGTCATTGAAACCTTGTCTGTTATTTTGCAGGTGGGAAGCTTTAAATTAAGAAAGAAACGCATTTTCAAAATGAGTCCGATTCATCATCATTTTGAATTGAGCGGATGGTCGGAATGGAAAGTGGTTACGGTCTTTTGGTTGGTAGGGCTTATCGCAGCAGTTATTGCAATTGCTTTGGAGGTATTGTAAATGAAACAGATTCCGGAACTTTATCATAAAAAAGTATTGGTGCTCGGACTTGCTAAAAGCGGATTTACTGCCGCCCGCATTTTACACGGATTGGGTGCTTTTGTAACGGTCAATGACTCTAAACGCTTTGAAGAAAACCCTGAAGCTCAGGATTTGCTGAATTTAGGGGTAACGGTCATTTGTGGGCGCCACCCAGAAGATTTGCTGGACGAAGGATTCGAATTAGTTGTAAAAAATCCTGGAATTCCATATTCAAACGTGCTGATCCGTTCAGCCATGGAAAAAGGCATTCCCGTTTGGACGGAAATTGAGCTGGCTTATTTGATCAGTGAGGCGCCGTTTATCGGCATTACCGGATCGAACGGCAAAACAACTACAACGACGCTGCTCTTCCACATGTTGAACCAAGATGAGAAGAAGCCATTGATTGCTGGGAATATTGGGACAGTAGCAAGCGGTGTCGCTGAAAAAGCGGTAGAAAAGAATGTCATCGTCACAGAACTTTCTTCCTTCCAACTAAAAGGAACAGTAGACTTCCGGCCGCGTATCGCTATCATTACCAATTTGTATGAAGCGCATTTGGATTATCACGGTTCTATTGAAGATTATAATGCTTCCAAAATGAAAATCACCCAAAACCAGACGGCGGATGATTATTTCATTTATAACGCGGATCAGCCTGTATTGTCGGCATATGCTGCGAAGAGTAAAGCGCAGCTTGTGCCTTTCACATTAAAAGGCAGAACGGAAAAAAGCATCAGCGCCGACAGCGAATTTATTTACTGGCAAGGCGAAAAAATTATGGAACGTTCGAAAATCATGCTTGGCGGACAACATAACCTTGAAAATATTTTGGCGGCAACTGCTGCTACTTTGCTTTGGGGAGGAACGAAGGAAACCATCATACGTGTCCTGTCGTCCTTTACAGGTGTTAAACACCGTTCCCAATTCATCGTTTCGTGGAAAGGCCGCAAATTTTACAATGATTCCAAGGCCACAAATGCATTGGCAACAAAAAGTGCATTAGAAGCTTTCCCAGGCCAAGTGATTTTGCTTGCTGGCGGACTTGAACGCAAACATTCCCTTGAAGAATTGCGCCCTTATATGAGCCGAGTAAAAGCGTTAATAACTTTCGGCGAAACAGCAGACCGTTTTGCCGAGTTTGCAAAAGACTGCGGTGTGCCGGCAATCAAAAAAGTGGTGGGTATGGATGAAGCAGTTTTGGAAGCAGTTGATCACTCCGCAGATGGGGATACGATTCTGCTGTCGCCTGCTTGTGCGAGCTGGGATCAATATGAAAGTTTTGAAATTCGCGGGGATGCGTTCATAGACGCGGTCCGTAAAGTAACGGAAGCAAACGACTAAAGGGAAAGGAGCAGCAATTATGGACAAAGTGATTGATATCGAAGAACGCATCCCGACGCTTCGTGAACGGCGGAAAAAAAGAACCAATCGCAAGTTCGTTGCCTTGCTGTTACTTTTTCTTCTATTGCTTGCCATTCTCATTTATAGTCAAACTAAATATAGTGAGATTCAAACAATCACGGTCGAAGGCGCGGAACTTTACGGCGAAAAGGATTACCAGGAAATCAGTGAACTTTCGATAGGCGATTCAATGTGGTCGTTTACTGAAAAGGAAGCTGAAGAGAAATTGAAAGAACTTGAATGGGTGGAACAGGCCGAGGTTCAGAAAAAATGGCTGACCGGCGTGGCCATCCGAATTAAGGAATACGAGAAAATTGGTTACTTGGATCAAGGCAATAGCTATCAAATGCTTCTTTCTAACGGTTTTGCTTTAGATAAAGCCATATCGGTGGTTGACGGGCCCATTTTCTCGAATTTCGAAAGCCAAGAAACGAGAGAAGAATTAGTTTCTCAGCTTACTGAAGTCGACTCGGAAGTTTTTAACTTGATCTCCCAAGTGATTTTAGATCCGAGCGATAAAGATGCAGCCTTTGTTACCTTGTATATGTCTGATGGCAATGAAGTAAGAGGGATCTTGCAAGGCCTTACCGATAAGTTGAATTATTATCCATCGGTCATTGCACAACTGGAAGATGGGCAAAAAGGGGTCATCGATATGGAAGTCGGAATATTTTTCCGGTCCTATGATGATGTCTATGGTCCTCCGAAGGAAGGTGACGAGATTGAACAACCAGAGCAATCAGAAGAACCAGAAGAATAAGCGCTATCGTTTCAGCAAATCGATTGTTTTTTCACTTGTTTTTCTTGTCCTTGGATTTATTATGGCTTACTCCTACAGTCTCTCGCAGGCGAAACAAGAAGCCGCGGAATTTACAGGAGGGGCATTTTCTCAAGAGGAAGAACGGGTTAGAGAAGAGTTGATCGAACAGCAGGAACGCAATAAAGAGCTTCGTTCAGAAATTGAAGAAAAGCAAAAAAACGTTCAGCAATTCGAACAGTCTTTTGCGGATGGTGAAGAACATTTTGCCGATTATGCGGAAGAAGCGGAAGCGCTGCGTTTGTATTTAGGTGTATTGCCAGTTGAAGGAAATGGACTGAAAGTGACTTTGCAAGATGGGGAATACGATTCGGATTCGGTTAATCCGAATGATTATATCGTCCATGAAAGCCATGTATTCCAAGTCATCAACGAGCTATACATTTCCGGCGCCGAAGCGATAGCGATTAACGGACAGCGCATCCATGCGAATTCCTATATCGTCTGCACAGGGCCGGTAATCACAGTAGACGGCGTTCAATATCCGGCGCCATTCACGATTGAAGCCATCGGGGAACCGGATGCTTTGGAATCATCGATGAAATTGGCGGGAGGTGTCATGGACCAATTGGTCAATGACAATATTATTGTAACGCTGGATGCAGGGCAAGAAATCACGATGCCTGCACTATTAACAGAATCATAATTGAGGGGGGAGTTGCATGAAAAGAAAAATCTTTTCCCGGTTTTCAATCATATTGTTTGTCATAGGGTTAATGACAGCTATTCAATATAATACGATAAATGAACCTGATGACAGGGATACCCGCGATGTCTGGGAAATCAGGCAAGAGCTTTCAAGAGAAAAGCAACTCCACTCTGAATTATTATCAGAAGTCGGCTTACTTGATGCGACACTATCGAAATACGAAGAGATATCATCTGAAAGTCCGGAGCAAGCTTTGAAAGACACGGTCGAAGAGCTCAGGGGGTTAGCGGGCCTAACCGAAATGACCGCTACAGGAATTGAAATGACGATTGAACCTTCGGCTGAAGCGGTGGCTTTCGGAGAAGAAATCGATTATATTGCGCCCGATCTATTGATTCGATTGGTAAATGAAATAAATCGCAATAATGGATTGTATGTCTCAGTCGATGGAAACCGGATAGTCAATACTACTGCCATCCGTGATATTAATGGCCTAACGACAGTCAATGCAATTCCGATACAAACGCCCCCTTTTAAAATTAAGATCGCTTCCAACTCGATGGAAGACACCGAAAAGTTGTATAATCATTTATTGTCATCAAGGATCCTTGACGATTTCTACATCGATAATTTATCAGTTGAAATTTCAGCGCCTCAAGAACAAGTGACGATTGAGCCTTATGCAAAAGAACTCAATTATCGGCATTTACAAATAGCGGAGGAGGAATAGCAATGTGGTTATCCATTTTAGGTTTGATCTTGGGCATTTCGCTTGGCCTATTGACTGATATCCAAATTCCTCCGGAGTATGCGAATTATTTGTCGATAGCTGTTTTAGCTTCATTGGACACTTTGTTCGGTGGGATTCGGGCGCATTTGCAGCAGGTCTATGATGATAAAGTTTTTGTTTCCGGCTTTTTCTTCAATATTATTCTTGCGGCCGGCCTCGCGTTCTTAGGCGTCCATTTAGGGGTCGATTTGTATTTGGCAGCTATATTCGCTTTCGGGGTCCGATTATTCCAGAATATTGCGGTCATTCGCCGAATCATCTTGGCAAAATGGGCTGAAAAAAAGCAAGTAAGCGAAACACACAGTTAAATTGAAGGAAAATTTACAAAGTTGCTCTATTTTACTTAGACAAGGCGTACAATTTACAATAGAATGTAGGTAACAGCAGTTTACTAAGGAGGTGCCACGAATTGAGTCAATCAGAATTATATGTAAGCTTAGATATCGGTTCGTCATCCGTGAAAGTTTTAATCGGAGAAATGGCCAATAAGTCGTTGCATGTCATCGGCGTAGGAAATGTAAAATCCAGTGGTATAAAAAAAGGTGCGATTGTTGATATAGATGCTACAGTCCAATCGATAAAAAAAGCAGTTGATCAAGCGGAGCGCATGATCGGCAAATCCATTCATGAAGTCGTACTCGGGATTCCTGCAAATAAGGCGATGCTTCAGCCTGTAAAAGGCGTAGTAGCGGTCAATAGTGAAAATCGGGAAATTTCAGATGACGATTTAGATCGGGTGCTGGATGCTGCACAAGTGATTTCAATTCCGCCAGAGCGCGAACTTGTCAACATCATTCCTAAACAATATATTGTCGATCATCTGGATGAAATTAAAGATCCAAGAGGCATGATCGGGATCCGTCTTGAAATGGATGGTACAATGGTAACAACCTCCAAGACGATTCTGCATAATGTCTTAAGATGCGTCGAACGCGCAGGTCTGCAGATCAGAGACATTTATGTCCAGCCTTTAGTGGCCGGGTACTATGCTTTGACTGAGGATGAAAAAAATCATGGCACCGCTTGCATTGATATCGGCGGAGGTTCAACTTCAATCGCCATTTTCCAAGACGGTCATTTGACAGCTTCATCGGTCATTCCTGTCGGAGGCGACCATGTCACAAAAGATTTATCTATCGTGTTGAAAACACCAACAGAACAAGCAGAGAAAATCAAACTGGAATATGGCCATGCATTCTATGATGATGCATCGGAAGATGAACTTTTTGAAGTTCCTGTTATCGGATCGGATACAAAAGAGCAATACAGCCAAAAATACATATCTGAAATAATCGGAGTTCGCCTGGAAGAACTTTTCGAACTGATTTTAGATGAGCTTTACCGGCTTGGCGTACAGGACCTTCCAGGAGGCATCGTCTTAACCGGCGGAATGGCGAAGTTAGAGGGATTATCTGAACTCGCTCGCCATATTCTTCAAACTCGTGTGCGTTTGTTTGTTCCTGAATTTATCGGGGTGCGCGAACCGCAATACACGACTGCTGTAGGATTGATCCAATACGCTTACATGGAAGATATGTTCTATGGACGCGTAGGCAGTGGAGCCGCGTTATCCGAGTCTGTTAAAATCGAACAAGAGCAGCATCAGCCTAAAAAGCAAAAACCGGCTAAACCGGAAAGTGAAGGCGTAGTCACAAAAGCCAAAAAGATATTCGATCGATTTTTTGAATAAAATGAATATTGTTCATGCCTCTTTTCAAAAGGCAGAGCAATTTTAGGAGGAAAAAGAATGTTGGAATTTGATACATCAGTTGATGCATTGGCAGTAATTAAAGTAATCGGCGTCGGCGGCGGCGGAAACAACGCGGTAAACCGCATGATCGAACACGGTGTTCAAGGTGTTGATTTCATCGCCGTGAATACGGATGCTCAGGCATTGAATCTTTCCCAAGCTGAAGTTCGCCTTCAAATTGGCGGAAAATTGACTCGTGGACTGGGTGCAGGAGCTAATCCTGAAGTCGGGAAAAAAGCTGCAGAAGAAAGCAAAGAGCAGATTGAAGAAGCATTGCGCGGAGCGGATATGGTCTTCGTAACAGCAGGAATGGGCGGCGGTACCGGAACTGGTGCAGCCCCAGTAATTGCTGGAATCGCTAAAGAACTTGGCGCTTTGACTGTAGGCGTGGTTACACGTCCATTCACTTTTGAAGGCCGTAAACGTTCTACTCAAGCAATCAGCGGAATCAGCACGATGAAAGAATCTGTAGATACGCTAATCGTTATTCCTAACGACCGTTTGCTTGAAATCGTTGATAAGAGCACACCGATGCTTGAAGCTTTCCGCGAAGCGGATAATGTCCTTCGCCAAGGTGTCCAAGGCATCTCGGATTTGATCGCAGTACCAGGTCTAATCAACCTTGACTTTGCGGATGTTAAAACAATTATGTCGAACAAAGGCTCCGCTCTAATGGGAATCGGTGTTTCTTCAGGAGAGAACCGTGCATCTGAAGCAGCGAAAAAAGCGGTTTCCAGCCCATTGCTTGAAGTATCAGTTGATGGCGCTAAAGGAGTCTTGATGAATATTACGGGCGGCTCTAATCTGAGCCTTTACGAAGTGCAGGAAGCTGCAGACATCGTAGCCTCTGCATCTGATGAAGACGTTAATATGATTTTCGGATCTGTCATCAATGACAATTTGAAAGATGAAATTGTTGTTACGGTTATCGCGACAGGATTCAACGAAGAACAATTGCAGCCGAGAACGCCAAGAGGATCTGGATTGAATTCAAGCAGAGTCCAATCGATCCAACAGCAGACTCCGCCGCCATCTCTTCGTGAACAGCGCCGTGAAGAACAGCGCCGCGAAGAACAGGCTCCAGCATATCAGCAAGAGCCGCAGCCGCAGCGCCAGGAAAAGCAGCACGATGATGCGTTAGATATTCCAACGTTCCTGCGCAATCGCCAAAAGAGACGTTAATCCTGAAAACCTAAACAGCCGCCTACTGGGCGGCTGTTTTTTTTCAAATAGGGCTTAATTGATAAATATGCCTGTCCTTGGTACAATAAGTTGAACATCTATAGAAAAGTTGTGAAATGATGAAATCGATAAAACCAGTATATGAAGAGATAAAAAACCAATTAAATGGCATCCGGCCAGGCGTTGAAATTGTCGCTGTTACGAAACAAGTGAGCGTTCAGCGAACGCTTGAAGCAATTGACGCGGGGATTCTGCATTTAGGGGAAAACCGGCCGGAAGGTTTGAAAACAAAGCAAGAGTCTATAACTTCAGATGCAGCTTGGCATTTTATCGGGAATTTGCAGACGCGAAAAGTTCGCGATGTGATTGACCAAATCGATTACCTGCACTCACTGGACCGAATGAGCTTAGCAAAGGAAATTGAAAAACGTGCAAGCAAGCGGGTCAAATGTTTTGTGCAAGTGAACGTTTCCCAAGAAGAGACGAAAAGCGGCCTGCTTCCTGAAGAAACTTTGGCATTCATTGAATCCTTGCAGTCTTTTGAGAAAATTGAAGTAGTGGGCCTAATGACGATGGCACCGAACACAGAAGATGAATCCGTGATCCGCGATGTGTTTAAGGGCTTGAAATCACTTCAGCTTGAAGTCGAATCGAAAGGATGGGCGCATGCACCTTGTACAGAATGTTCAATGGGCATGTCCAATGACTATTTGATCGCTGCTGAAGAAGGAGCAACTTTTGTCCGTATTGGAACTGCATTAGTAGGATCTGAAAGTGAGGCAACGGGATGAGCATTAAAAACAAATTCAAGAACTTCTTTTATTTAGAAGAATATGAAGATGATGAGCCGATTCAGCAAGAACCGAAGCCACAACCGGCTCCGCGGTATGAGAAGCCGGCTGCAACCCAACAGGAAATCAGAAAACCTTCTAAAGAACGGAGACAAAAAGCAGTGGAGAATGCAACCGCAACGCCTAATCTAGTCAGTTTGCAAAGTGCTGTGAAATCCTCAAAAGTGATTTTGGCAGAACCGAGAGTTTATGCCGAAGCCCAGGACATAGCAGAGAATCTGAAAAACAAAAGAGCAGTTGTAGTCAATCTACAGCGCATTGAGAAAGATCAAGGCCTGCGCATCATCGATTTCCTTAGTGGAACGGTTTATGCGCTAGGCGGCGACATCCAACGCATAGGGACCGACATCTTCTTATGTGTGCCGGACACTGTTGAAGTCGACGGTGCCATTTCGGATTATTACTACGATGATCAACAATAAAAGAGGTGCATGAAGGACCAATGATAGCTATCGTAAATTTATTATTAGTTGCAATAAACATCTATTCGTTCATTTTGATCGCCAGTATCTTAATGAGCTGGCTGCCAAATGCAAAAGAATCTGGTTTTGGAAGAATGCTTTCGAGTATAACAGATCCTTATCTGGATATTTTCAGAAGGTTTATTCCGCCGCTAGGCATGATTGATTTTTCACCGATCGTTGCGATTTTTGCATTGAATTTGGCAAGCCGTGGAATCGTCGTTTTATTTAATTACTTTTATTAATTACCTCACAGTTGTGGGGTTTTTTAGTTGGTAGACCATTCGAAAGCGAAAGGGGCAATTGGCATGGATTCATTATTCCAGCATTTCCGTAAAGATGAACAGCAATTTATCGAACAAGTATCCGGTTGGATGATTGATGTACAAGACCGTTATACGCCCAAGTTGACGGATTTTCTTGATCCGCGCCAGCGCTTTATCGTACAGGCTGTGCTTGGTTCAAGCGATATTCAAATGGCCGCTTCCGGTTTGTTTGAAGACGCTGAGCGGCAGCGCGTGCTCTTGTATCCGTCTTATTATGAAGTCCAGCAAGAAGATTTCCGAATTACGGTCTATGAACTGAAGTATCCGACAAAATTTGTAACGCTGCAGCACCCGGAAGTGCTGGGCTCTATGATGGCTATCGGGTTGGACCGCAATAAATTTGGCGATATCCGGATTGATGGGCAAACCATCCAGTTAGCGGTCGCTGATGAAGTAAGCGCGTATTTGCATGCGAATTTCACGTCTGCTTCAAAAGTGAAGGTGCATCTGGAGGAAATAACAAACGAAGAAGAGTTTATCACCGTAAAAGAAGAATGGTCTGAGGAAAGCCACACAGTCAGCTCGATGAGACTTGATACCGTGATGAGCTCTGTCTACAATATTTCGCGCCAAAAAGCGTCTTCGTTGATCACGGGCGGCAAAGTGAAAGTGAATTGGACGGTTCAGGAACAGCCTTCATTTGAATTGCACGAATCTGATATGCTGTCATCGAGAGGGCTTGGCCGCGTGAAAGTGCTGATGGTGGAAGGGCGTACAAAAAAAGATAAAATCCGCCTCCAGATTGGCCGTTTGGAAAGCAGCAAATAAGCGGTTCTGAAAAATTACGAAATATTACTGATATTTATGCCAATGGACTGTATAATGTAAATTACGACGAGATGTTAAGGAGAGGTGCACGAAATGCCATTATCCCCGCTGGATATACATAATAAAGAGTTTAGCCGAGGGTTCAGAGGATATCAGGAAGACGAGGTCAATGAATTCCTGGATCAGATCATCAAAGACTACGAGCTTTTGCTGAAAGAGAAAAAAGAATTGGAAGAGCGTTTAAAACAGACGGATGAACGCGTCGGCCATTTCACGACCATCGAATCCACTTTGCAGAAATCGATTGTCGTCGCTCAAGAAGCGGCAGAAGAAGTGCGCCGCAATTCACAAAAAGAAGCGAAGTTGATTGTCCGCGAAGCGGAGAAAAACGCTGACCGCATCGTCAATGAGTCTCTGACGAAAGCCCGCCGCATCGCAATGGAAATCGATGAGTTGAAAAAGCAATCCAAAGTATTCCGCAATCGTTTCAGAATGCTTGTTGAAGCGCAGCTGGATCTGATTGATACGGATGACTGGGAAACTTTGATGGAATACGATATCGATACAACCAATCTGGATAAGCTTGAAGCGAAAAAAGAAGAATACTGAACTTGACGCTTTTACAGCTTGCTTTTATAATTACATGAAATGGTTTTTATAACGACTATATACAAACGCATTGATAGAGACAGTATTCAGTTCAATTCGACAAAGCGATCCAGGGATAGTGGGAGCCTGGTGAAGGATGTTCTGATGAAATCACTCTTGAGCCGTTTTGGTGAACTGGAGTAGCCAAAACCGTCTACGCCACGTTACGGCGATCGAGTGGCAGCTTAAATTTAGCTGCAACAAGGGTGGTACCGCGAGTTTAAGCTCCTCGTCCCTTTCCAGGGATGGGGGGCTTTTTATTATGTCTATAGGAGGAATTTTGATGGAATACAAAGATACGTTATTGATGCCGAAAACCGATTTTCCGATGCGCGGCAATTTGCCGAACCGGGAACCGGAAATGCAGAAAAAATGGGATGATATGAACATTTACCAGAAATCATTGGAGCGCACTAAAGGGCGTCCGTTCTTCATCCTTCATGATGGCCCGCCGTATGCAAATGGCGATCTTCATATGGGGCATGCGTTGAACAAAGTGTTAAAAGATATGATCGTCCGTTCCCGTTCGATGATGGGCTTCCATGCGCCGTATGTTCCAGGCTGGGATACGCACGGTTTGCCGATTGAACAGGCATTGACCAATAAAGGCGTTAACCGCAAAGAAATGTCGCTTGCTGAATTCCGCAAGCTTTGTGAAGAATATGCGTATGAACAAATCGACAACCAGCGTTCACAGTTCAAGCGCATCGGTGTCCGAGGCGATTGGGAAAATCCGTACGTTACGCTAAAGCCTGCTTATGAAGCGCGCCAAATCGAAGTATTCGGTAAAATGGCGAGCAAAGGCTATATTTACAAAGGCTTGAAGCCGGTTTACTGGTCCCCATCAAGTGAATCTTCTTTAGCGGAAGCTGAAATCGAGTATCAGGATAAAAAATCTCCATCCATTTATGTTTCATTCCCAGTGACGGACGGCAAAGGCGTATTGGCAGAAGGCACGAAATTAGTCATTTGGACAACAACGCCTTGGACGATTCCAGCGAACTTGGGAATTACGGTTCATGCGGATCTTGACTATGTGGAAGTATCAGTGAACGGCTCTCTTTACGTCATCGCCCGTGCGTTGCTCGAAGACGTTGCACAGGAACTGGGCTGGACTGATTATGAAGTGGTTCGCGAAATGAAAGGCGAAAAACTGGAGCATATTTTGGCGAAACACCCATTGTATGACCGCACTTCGCTTGTGATGCTCGGCGACCACGTTACGACAGATTCCGGTACAGGATGCGTTCATACAGCGCCTGGACACGGGGAAGACGATTTCCTAGTCGGTAAAAAATACGGCTTGGATGTTCTGTGCCCGGTGGATGAGCGCGGTGTCATGACGGCTGAAGCTCCTGGATTCGAAGGCGAATTCTATGACAAAGCCAATAAATCAATCACAGAAGCTTTGGATGCGGCAGGAGCGCTGGAAAAACTATCGTTCATCACGCACTCGTATCCGCATGACTGGCGTACGAAAAAGCCGGTTATCTACCGAGCGACGGCTCAATGGTTCGTTTCAATCGAAGCTTTCCGTGACCAGATTTTGAAAGCGATCAATGAAACAACGTTCACTCCTGCATGGGGCGAAACAAGATTATTCAATATGCTGCGCGACCGCGGCGATTGGAATATTTCACGCCAGCGTGTATGGGGGGTGCCGATTCCTGTATTTTACGCTGAAAATGGCGACCCGATCATCACAGATGAAACGATTGCCCACATTTCCGGTTTATTCCGTGAACACGGGTCGAACGTATGGTTCGAACGCTCAGTAGCAGAGCTTTTGCCAGCTGGGTTTACGCATCCAAGCAGCCCGAACGGCATTTTCACAAAAGAAACGGACATCATGGATGTTTGGTTCGATTCTGGATCGTCTCACCAAGGTGTGTTGGATGAGCGCGAAGATCTTCAATATCCAGCTGATTTGTATCTGGAAGGATCTGACCAGTACCGCGGCTGGTTCAACTCATCTCTATCAACAAGTGTCGCGATCAACGGAATTGCACCTTATAAAGGCGTATTGAGCCATGGCTTCACATTGGATGGCAACGGCCGCAAGATGAGTAAATCACTGGGGAACGTCATCATACCTGCGAAAGTGATGAACCAAATGGGGGCAGATATCTTGCGCCTATGGGTTGCATCTGTCGACTACACAGCGGACGTGCGCGTTTCGGATGAAAACTTCAAGCAAGTATCGGAAGTTTACCGCAAAATCCGCAATACGCTGAAATTCCTTCACGGGAACTTGGCGGATTTCAACGAAAAAGAGCATCGCGTAGCATTTGAAGATATGCGCGAAATGGATCAATACATGGTCATGAAGCTAAACAAAATGATTGATGCGGTGAAGAAAGGCTATGAAACTTACGAGTTCTCGTCCATCTACCACGCATTGAACGGCTACTGCCAAAATGATTTGAGTTCATTCTATCTGGATGTCGCAAAAGATGTCGTATATATCGAAGCAGCTGACCATCCGCATCGCCGTGCGATGCAAACGGTCATGTTCGATTCGTTGATGGCGATCTTGAAATTGGCAACGCCGATCATTCCGCATACAACAGATGAAATGTGGGGCTACCTAGGCTTCGTGGAAGAAGAAAGCGTTCAGCTTACGGACTTCCCAGAAAGCCAGGAAAATCCAGCATTCGCTGATTTGGAAGCAAAATGGTCCCAATTCATGGACGTCCGTGATGCAGTCTTGAAAGCGCTGGAAGAAGCCCGTGCTGCGAAAGTCATCGGGAAGTCGCTGGAAGCGAAAGTTACCGTTTTCGGCAATGAAGAATTGAAAAACTTGTTATCTTCCGTAGACGACAATGTAGCTCAATTGTTCATCGTTTCCCAGTATGAATTTGGCGGTGCAGAAGCGCCGGAAAACGCATTGAAATTAAACGACGCGGCAGTTGTTGTTGAAAAAGCGGAAGGCGAAAAATGTGAACGCTGCTGGACGGTTTCAAAAGAAATCGGCCAAAGCGAAGTGCATCCGACGCTTTGCCCACGCTGCGCAAGTGTTGTAGAAACGCAATACGCTTAATAGTTAGAGAGCAGGAAGAACCGAATCAGGTTCTTCCTGTTTTTTTATTTCCAAATTATTGAATGGAGAGTGTTTTGAGCATCAAGAGAAGTAAATGAAAATATTGAGGTTCAAATGAAGATTCATCCAAACCGGTCATCTTGCAAGAAAAATGGCGCATGCTTTCGCCCGCATACTTTTTTATCGGGGGATGTGTTAAAATAAACTGACTGATGAATTGACGGGGGAAACACATGTTTATTTATTATGGAATTGCATTGCTGATCGTTGCAGCCGATCAGTGGACAAAATGGCTAGTATTGAAACATATGGAGTTAGGCGAACGCATCCCGGTAATTGAACCTTATTTAGCGTGGCTATCTCACCGGAACCGAGGGGCAGCCTGGGGCATGCTGGAAGGCAAAATGTGGCTTTTCGCCATCATTACGATAGCAGTTATTATCGGCATTCTTTATTATTTCCATAAACACGCAAAAGGGCAGCCATTATTCCAATTGAGTTTAATGATTATCCTTGGCGGAGCGGTCGGAAATTTCATCGACCGGATGCTCCGGGGAGAAGTTGTCGATTTTGTAGATGTATTAATCCCGATCATCAATTATGATTTTCCGATTTTCAATGTAGCGGATGCCGCATTGACCGTCGGCGTCGTGTTGATGATTATATTTGTCATTTATGACGAAAAACAAGAAAAGAAAAAGGTGTCTTAATGGAAGATTTAACGTTAGAAATTACAGAAGAAATGGCTGGAGAACGCATTGATAAAGTGGTTTCAGCTATGGATGAAGACTGGTCGCGTTCGCAGATTGCGAACTGGGTCAAAGACGGTGCCATCAAAGTCAACGGCGAAATCGTCAAGCCAAATTACAAAGTGCGGCTAGAAGATATCATTATCGCGACTCCGCCGATTCTAGAAGAACTGGACGTTGTTCCGGAAGATTTGAATCTGGAGATTGTCTATGAAGACGCAGACGTTTTAGTAGTGAATAAACCAAAAGGAATGGTGGTCCATCCGGCTCCAGGCCATTCCCAAGGAACTCTAGTTAACGGATTGATGCATCATTGCAACGATTTATCAGGCATTAACGGGGTCGTTCGCCCTGGAATCGTCCACCGCATCGACAAAGATACATCGGGCTTATTGATGGTCGCTAAAAATGATGCATCCCACCACTCGTTGGTGGATCAATTGGTGAAAAAGACCGTGACGCGCAAATATGTGGCGCTTGTCCATGGCCATATACCGCATGACAAAGGCACGATCGACGCACCGATTGCACGTGACCCGAAAGAGCGCCAGAACATGTCAGTTGTCGATAAAGGCAAGCATGCTGTCACTCATTTCCGCGTGCTTGAACGCTTCGGCAATTTCACGCTTGTTGAATGCCGTCTGGAAACAGGCCGTACCCATCAAATCCGCGTCCATATGAAGTATATCGGTTTCCCGCTTGTCGGAGATCCGAAGTACGGACCGCGGAAAACGATGGACATCGGAGGCCAGGCGCTTCATGCAGAAGTGATCGGATTCAATCATCCGAAGACCGGCGAATACATGGAATTCTCGGCGGAACCGCCGGCAGAATTTGCGGAGCTTTTGGAATCTCTTCGAGAGAAGGATTGACAAACCGCCACGTTGTTCTTTATACTTGAAAAAACCAATCGAATAAGCAACACCTTTAATAACAGTCCAGAGAGGCTGAGAAGGTACATACGCTAAGCCGGAAGACTGTCTTCCGTGCTGAATTTTTCTGCGCATCTATCCTCTTGCCTTTCTGGCAAGAGGATTTTTTATTTGAATAAGAAAGTATAGAAATTAGAATTGCGCTTCCGGTGTCTAGACGGGCGCTTGCGCTTTTCTTATTTGAAAAAGGAGAGAAAACCATGGTGGAAAAAGCAGAAATTTTAGATGAGAAAGCCATTGCCCGAGCGATCACCCGCATCGCTCATGAAATAATCGAACGCAATAAAGGAATCGACGAATGCATATTGGTCGGCATCAAAACACGGGGAACATTCCTCGCCCAGCGCCTTGCAGAAAAGATTGAGCAGATTGAAGGCAAGCCGATTTTAAAAGGGGAACTCGACATCACGCTTTACCGCGATGATTTAAGCCTGAAGCATAAGAATCAGGAACCGCTCGTCCAGCAAGTCGACATCGAACACAATATTTCGAATAAAAAAGTCGTGCTGGTGGACGATGTGCTCTACACGGGAAGAACGGTGAGAGCGGCTATGGATGCCGTAATGGATCTTGGCCGCCCGTCGCAAATTCAACTCGCGGTCTTGATTGACCGGGGGCACCGGGAACTGCCGATCCGGGCAGACTTTGTCGGCAAGAACATCCCGACTTCAAGCGAAGAACGGATAGTCGTCCAAATGATGGAAAGCGACGGCAATGACCGCGTCGCGATACACGTTTAAGAATAGGGGAGAACAGATTGTGACTGACGCGATTTTAGATGTAAAAGACAAACCAAAAGCAGGCCAATGGATTTCCTTGAGCTTGCAGCATATGTTCGCCATGTTCGGCGCAACCATCCTGGTACCGCAATTAGTCGGCTTGAGCCCGGCGATCGCTCTCTTAACAAGCGGCATTGCGACCATCATCTTCATCATCATCACACAATTCAAAGTACCCGCTTATCTGGGATCTTCCTTTGCATTCATCGCTCCGATTACGATTGCGACTGAAACTGGCGGCATCGGATCCGCGATGATCGGTGCGATGTTCGTGTCACTCGTCTACGCGATTGTGGCACTAGTCATCTGGAAAACCGGCTACCGCTGGCTCATGCAACTCTTGCCGCCGATTGTTGTCGGACCGGTCATCATCGTCATCGGACTGGCCTTGTCCGGAACAGCAGTCGATATGGCGATGAACATCACGGTCAACGAAGTCAGCCAGTATAGCTTCAAGCATTTCTCAGCAGCGCTCGTAACGCTTATTACTGCCATCATCTGCAACATCTATTTCAAGAACATCATCAGCTTGATGCCCATTTTAATCGGAATTATCGTCGGCTATATTTACTCAGCGATTATCGGGATCATCGACTACACGGCAATCACCGAAGCCAACTGGTTTGCGGTGCCGGACTTCCTGATTCCCGGAGCGGATTATTCCTTTACAGTGACGCCGACTTTGCTGTTTGTCATGGTGCCGATTGCGATTGTCACCATCTCCGAACATATCGGGCACCAACTTGTGCTCGGAAAAATCGTGAAACGAAATTACATAAAAGATCCGGGATTGCATCGCTCGATTCTGGGTGACGGCATTGGAACTTTTATCTCTTCACTGGTCGGCGGACCTCCGAAGACGACTTACGGCGAGAACATCGGTGTACTTGCCATCACACGCGTATACAGCGTCTATGTGATTTTAGGAGCTGCTGTCTTCGCCATCATCTTTTCCTTCCTCGGGAAAGTAATGGCGGTGATCGACACCATTCCGACAGCGGTGCTTGGCGGCATTTCCATCTTGCTGTTCGGGATTATCGCATCTTCCGGGCTTCGCATGCTGGTTGATAACGGCATCGATTTCGGAGACAAACGAAATCTTGTGATTTCATCGGTCATCTTAGTCATCGGGATCGGCGGCGCGAAAATCGAATTTAGCGAAGCGTTTTCGGTAGAAGGAATGGCATTGGCTGCCATCATCGGGGTCTTGCTGAACTTGATCTTGCCGGGTCGCAATAAAGAAGAATTTGACGACGGAACTGAATAATCACCTTTTAATGAATGTCCAGAGAGGCATGGAAAGGTTTGGATCACGGGCTCGCTATGCCCTTATTTCCTCACACCTTCCTTGCCTCAGGAAGGTGTTTTTTTATAGCTGAAATGAAGAGAGGATGGATGGACATGCCGGATGTACTGACAATGAACACCTTAGACAATGAAACCATCATGAATTTACTGGAGCGGGCAGGCGAATTTAAAAGCGGCAAAAGCCAGCCGATGACCGGCACGGTCGTAAACTTATTTTTTGAACCGAGCACCCGGACCAAAATGAGCTTTGAAATGGCGGAGCATAAAATGGGTTTGACGGTCCTGCCATTTGAAACAGCTTTCTCGAGCGTGTTGAAGGGAGAAACGCTTTACGACACAGTCAAAACTTTTGAAGCGATCGGAGTCGATGGAGTCATAATCCGCCACGAAGAAGAAGCGTATTATGAACAGCTCACCGGATGCAAGATTCCAGTCATCAACGGCGGAGACGGCTCCGGCCAGCACCCGACGCAGTCTTTGCTCGACCTCTTCACGATCTATCAGGAGTTCGGCAAAATCGCGGGCATCCACGTGACGATTGTCGGGGATATCGCGCATAGCCGAGTGGCCAAATCGAATGCAGCGGCTTTAGAAAAATTAGGGGCAAAAGTTTCCTTTGTCTGTCCGGACGAATGGGGCGGGGGTTACAAAACCTCCGATCAGCTGGATGACTTTATTGAAAGGACGGATGTGGTGATGATGCTCCGCGTCCAGCACGAACGCCACGCCGTATCGGCCTTATTTTCGAAAGAGCATTACCACGAGAAATACGGGCTGACTGTAGAGCGTGAGCGGAAAATGAAAGACGGGGCGATCATTATGCACCCAGCTCCAATTAATAGAGGAGTTGAAATCTCGGACTGCTTGGTTGAATGCAGTCGTTCACGGATCTTCAAACAAATGGAAAACGGCGTCTTTATCCGGATGGCGGTACTTGAATACGCTATGAAAGGGAGAGTGTAACTATGAACTTATTCATTAAAAACGTAAACATGCTAAAAAATGGAGAGTTGGCACCTGCAGCTATCCGCATCAAGAATGGACGGATTGAAGAAATTGGAGCTGAACTGGCAGCACAGGGAGAACCCGAAATCGATGGAAATGGCCGATTGATCGCTCCGGGATTTGTGGATGTACATGTGCATTTACGGGAGCCGGGCGGCGAGCAGAAAGAGACAATCGCAAGCGGCACGCAATCAGCGGCAAAAGGCGGCTATACGACAATCAGTGCGATGCCGAATACGCGCCCAGTGCCGGATACGAAAGAAAATCTGCAGCATGTGAATGGGTTGATTGAAAAGAATGCATCGATCCGGGTATTGCCTTATGCTTCGATTACGATCCGGGAAGCGGGAAAAGAGCGCACGAATCTCGCAGAATTGAAAGAACACGGTGCTTTTGCTTTCACGGATGACGGAGTGGGAATCCAGGAAGCGGGCATGATGTACGAAACGATGCAGGATGCAGCAAAGATTGACATGGCGGTTGTCGCGCACTGCGAAGACAATAGCCTCATATACGACGGGGTGATGCATGAAGGGAAGCGCAGCAAAGAGCTAGGGCTAAAAGGAATTCCTTCAATCGCTGAATCTGTACATATTGCACGGGACGTGCTGCTCGCTGAAGCAGCCGGCGCCCATTACCATGTTTGCCATGTTTCGACGAAAGAATCGGTGAGAGTGATCCGCGATGCAAAGCGGGCAGGCATCCGAGTGACGGCTGAAGTGACGCCGCACCATTTGCTGATGACTGAAGATGATATTCCAGGGAACGATGCGAATTACAAAATGAATCCGCCGCTTCGCGCGAAAGAAGATTTAGAAGCGCTCCATGAAGGATTGCTCGATGGAACGATTGATTTTATTGCGACGGACCACGCACCGCATACGGTCCAAGAAAAAGCGAACGGCATGGAGAAAGCGCCATTCGGCATTGTGGGATTTGAAACAGCGTTCCCACTTCTTTACACACAGTTTGTTGCAACCGGAAAATGGACACTTGCGCAATTGATTGATTGGCTGACAGTGAAGCCAAGCAGAACTTTCAACTTACCGTATGGAACGATGGAAGAAGGCGGAATTGCAGATCTGGTGCTGCTCGACCTCGACAAAGAACAGAAGATCGATGCGGAGGCATTTCTATCAAAAGGCAAAAACACACCATTTCATGGATGGGCCTGTAAAGGATGGCCGGCCCTGACCATTTTCGGAGGACAAATCGTTTGGCAGGAGGGGGAAAAATAATGAAACGCTATTTAATCTTGGAAGACGGAACGGTATTTGAAGGAACAGCATTCGGCAGTGAAGGGGCATCAGTCGGCGAAGTGGTGTTCAATACGAGCATGACCGGGTATCAGGAAATCCTATCAGACCCATCTTACTGCGGGCAAATCGTCACAATGACGTATCCGCTGATCGGCAATTATGGCATCAACAGCGATGATTTCGAATCGATCGAACCGGCTGTGAAAGGAATGATTGTCCGGGAAGCGGCTGAATTCCCATCGAACTTCCGCTGCAATACGACATTGGATGACTTATTCCGGATAAAAGGCATTCCGGGAATCGCGGAAATCGATACGCGGAAATTGACACGTTTGATCCGTTCAAAAGGCTCTATCAAAGGGATTTTGACAGCAGCAGGCGAGACGATGGACGCAGCAAAAGTCGTTGCCAAACTGCAAGCGGCCGAATTGCCGACTGATCAAGTGGCCAAGGTTTCAACAGCGCGGCCGTATCCAAGCCCGGGTCGCGGAAAACGGGTTGTGCTGATCGACTACGGCATGAAACACGGTATTTTACGGGAGCTCAATAAACGCGATTGCGACGTGATCGTGGTTCCTTATAATACAACATCTCAGGAAATTCTCGCTTGGGGCCCGGACGGCGTCATGCTGTCAAACGGACCGGGAGACCCGAAAAACGTAGAAGAATGTGTGGAAGTTGTCCGCGAATTGCTTGGTGAAGTTCCGATTTTCGGAATCTGCCTAGGGCATCAATTATTTGCCCGCGCTTGTGGGGCTGAAACCTTCAAATTGAAATTCGGCCACCGGGGAGGCAACCACCCGGTGAAAGATTTAACTACCGGTCGGATCGAAATCACTTCCCAGAACCACGGCTACGCGGTAGATGAAAATACGCTGCAAGGAACGCGTCTGAAAGTGACGCACCAAGCCATCAACGATGGCACGAATGAAGGGCTTTGCCATATGGACTACCCGGCTTTCACGGTGCAGTACCATCCGGAATCATCGCCTGGACCGGAAGATTCCAATTACTTGTTCGACCGTTTCATCGACATCATGAATGCAACTCGAAAGGAGCAGCAATATGCCTAAAAGACAAGATATCCAAAGTATACTCGTCATCGGATCGGGTCCGATCGTTATCGGCCAAGCAGCAGAATTTGACTACGCAGGGACGCAAGCCTGCCTTGCACTGAAAGAAGAAGGATACCGGGTGATTTTGATCAACTCCAATCCTGCAACCATCATGACCGATACGGAAATCGCGGATAAGGTGTATATCGAACCGATCACATTGGATTTTGTCAGCCGGATTCTTCGAAAAGAGCGGCCGGATGCCTTGTTGCCGACATTGGGCGGCCAAACGGGATTGAATATGGCGATTGAACTTGATGAGTCGGGCATTCTCGATGAGCTTGGAATTGAAATTTTAGGCACGAAGCTGGAAGCGATCCATAAAGCGGAAGACCGTGATTTGTTCCGCACTTTGATGAATGAACTCGGCGAACCGGTTCCGGATTCCGATATTATCCACAATCTGGAAGAGGCAAAAACGTTTGTCGAACGCATCGGCTATCCAGTCATTGTCCGCCCAGCGTTTACACTTGGCGGAACAGGCGGCGGAATTTGCCATAACGACGAAGACCTTCAGGAAATCGTGACGAGCGGTTTGAAATACAGCCCGGTTACACAGTGCCTATTGGAAAAATCGATTGCGGGCTTCAAAGAAATCGAATATGAAGTGATGCGCGACGCAAATGACACAGCAATCGTTGTCTGCAATATGGAAAATATCGACCCGGTCGGTATCCATACAGGCGATTCAATTGTGGTGGCACCGAGCCAGACCTTGTCTGACCGGGAATACCAGATGCTTCGGAATGTATCGCTGAAAATTATCCGTGCCTTGAAAATCGAAGGCGGCTGCAACGTCCAGTTAGCGCTTGACCCGTATAGCTTTAATTACTACATCATTGAAGTCAATCCGCGTGTCAGCCGTTCATCGGCGCTTGCATCAAAAGCGACTGGCTACCCGATTGCGAAACTTGCTGCAAAAATTGCTGTCGGACTGACACTCGATGAAATGATGAACCCCGTAACAGGCCGCACCTATGCAGCGTTTGAACCGGCGCTTGACTATGTGGTGGCAAAAATTCCACGCTGGCCATTTGATAAATTTGAGTCGGCAAAACGCAATCTAGGGACTCAGATGAAAGCGACAGGGGAAGTCATGGCGATGGGCCGCTCGTTTGAAGAAGCGATCTTAAAAGCGGTTCGCTCACTGGAAACCGGCCAATTTCACTTGGACTTGAAAAAAGCGGAAGCGATGAGCGACGAATGGATCGAGAAGCGCATCCGCCGTGCAGGCGATGAGCGTTTGTTCTTTATCGGCGAAGCGCTGCGCCGCGGCGTTTCAATCGAAACGATCCACGACTGGAGCCAGATTGATTTATTCTTCCTGAAGAAGTTCTCGAATATCGTGCAGTACGAAAATGTGCTTCAAGCGAATCGTTTTGATTTCGACATAGCGAAGAAAGCGAAGCGCATGGGCTTTGCGGATAAGACGATTGCGAAGCTGTGGGAAGTGCCGGAGCAACAAGTCTACAACTGGCGAAAAGAACAAAAATTGATGCCCGTCTATAAAATGGTGGACACGTGCGCAGCTGAATTTGAATCGGAAACGCCGTATTTCTACGGAACATACGAAGATGAAAATGAGTCCATCCGTACGGAAAAAGAAAGCATCATCGTCCTTGGATCCGGACCGATCCGCATCGGTCAAGGAGTTGAATTCGACTACGCCACTGTGCACTCGGTATGGGCGATCAAAGAAGCAGGCTATGAAGCGATCATCATCAATAACAACCCAGAGACGGTTTCGACGGATTTCTCCATCTCAGACAAATTATACTTTGAACCGTTAACGGTTGAAGATGTCATGCATATCATTGAAATCGAACAGCCAAAAGGCGTCGTGGTCCAATTCGGCGGCCAGACGGCAATTAACCTTGCTGAAAAGCTGGAGCAAAACGGCGTGAAGATCTTGGGTACTTCACTTGAAGATCTCGACCGCGCTGAAAACCGCAATAAATTCGAAGCGGCCCTTCATGAAATCGGCATTCCGCAGCCGCTTGGAAAAACGGCGATTTCTGCTGAAGAAGCGATTGTGATTGCCAATGAAATCGGCTACCCGGTCTTAGTACGGCCATCTTATGTGCTCGGCGGACGGGCGATGGAAATTGTCTACAACGAAAATGACTTGAGCCATTATATGGAACATGCAGTCGAAGCAAGCCCGGAACACCCTGTACTAGTTGACCGCTACTTGACGGGAATCGAAATCGAAGTAGATGCCATTTCAGACGGCGAAGACGTGCTGATCCCAGGCATTATGGAACATATCGAACGCGCAGGCGTCCATTCGGGCGATTCGATTGCCGTCTACCCGACGCAGAATATTTCTCAGGAATTGCTGGATACCTTGGTGGATTATACGACCCGCTTAGCGAAAGGCTTGAATATTGTAGGCTTGCTGAATATCCAATACGTCATCTCGAAAGGCGAAGTATTTGTCATTGAAGTCAATCCGCGTTCAAGCCGGACTGTGCCTTTCATGAGTAAAATTACAGCCATACCGATGGCCAATATTGCGATGAAAGCGATCCTCGGCCATGGCATCAAAGAACAAGGATTCACGCCAGGACTTGCACCGCTGTCAAAAGGCGTCTACGTGAAGGTGCCGGTGTTTTCTTTTGCAAAACTGCGCCGCGTCGACATCACACTCGGGCCAGAGATGAAATCGACCGGGGAAGTCATGGGCAAAGATTCCACGCTGGAAAAAGCGCTTTATAAAGGCCTGGTGGCAGCTGGTATGGAAATAAAAGACCACGGGACGGTGCTGATGACCATTTCCGATAAAGATAAAGAGGAAGCAATTGGCTTAGCGAAGCGTTTTACAGCAATCGGCTACCATATCATGGCGACCGAAGGCACAGCGAGCACGCTGGAAAGCGCAGGAATCAATGTGTCGACTGTCGGAAAAATCGGTTCTGATGGCCAAACTTTGATCGATGTTATTCAAAATGGCCGTGCCCAGCTTGTCATCAATACATTGACGAAAGGCAAGCAGCCGGAACGCGATGGCTTCCGGATTCGCCGGGAATCGGTGGAAAACGGCATTCCGTGCCTGACTTCACTGGATACAGCGGAAGCGATGCTCCGCGTTATCGAATCGATGACCTTCTCTGCGGAGGAAATGGGGGCAGGCGTATGATTCGGCAACAGTACATGAGGGTCGTCAGCCAACAGGAAATTGCCAAGCGCATTTTTGAACTGACGGTCGAAGGAGATCTCGTAAACGATATGATGGCTCCAGGACAGTTTGTCCATGTACGGGTAGCGGATAGCTATGAACCGTTGCTCCGCCGTCCGATATCTGTCGCATCCTACGACAAGGAAAAGCAGCAATTCACGATGATCTACCGGGTGGAAGGAAGAGGCACGAATTTATTGGCTGAAAAAAAGCCCGGCGATGGCCTCGATGTACTGGGGCCGCTTGGCAACGGCTTTCCGGTCGAAGAAGCTGCGAAAAAAGCTTATTTGATCGGCGGGGGAATCGGTGTGCCGCCTTTATACGAGTTGGCGAAAGTGCTCAATGAACGCGGCATTGAAACGGTCCATATTCTAGGTTTTGAAAGCAAAGACGCTGTTTTTTATGAAGCAGAATTTAAAAGTCTCGGCGACACCCATATTGCGACGGTCGATGGCTCTCACGGAACCCAAGGTTTTGTGACGCATGTTTTGAACGAACTGCCGAAAGATTTCGATGCCTATTTCAGCTGCGGACCGACGGCGATGCTTGAAGCGGTGCAATGGGCATATCCGGAGAAAAAAGGGTTCTTGTCATATGAACAGCGGATGGGCTGCGGCATCGGCGCTTGCTTCGCCTGCGTCTGCCGAACGACGAAAAGCGAAACGGATTACATCAAGGTTTGTTCAGATGGACCGGTATTTCAGGCGGGGGTAGTGATTTCATGACGAATTTAGCGATAAAGCTTCCAGGACTCGAGTTAAAGAATCCGATCATGCCGGCATCCGGCTGCTTCGGCTTCGGGAAAGAATATGCGCAGCTCTACGATTTGTCCCAACTTGGCGCGATCATGATCAAAGCGACGACAGTTGAAACACGGCTTGGCAATCCGACACCACGCGTTGCAGAAACTGCCTCCGGCATGCTGAATGCCATCGGGCTGCAAAATCCGGGGCTCGCAGGAGTCCTCGGTTCTGAACTTCCATGGCTAGAACAATTCGACGTGCCGATCATTGCCAACGTTGCCGGAACGACGACGGAAGACTATGTGGAAGTGGCAAAGGAAATTTCGAAAGCGCCGAATGTCCACGCGCTCGAAATCAACATTTCCTGTCCAAACGTCAAACAAGGCGGCATTACATTCGGTACAGACCCGGACGTGGCGCGCGAACTTACACAGGCGGTAAAAGCTGTCTCTTCTGTGCCGGTATACATTAAACTGTCTCCGAATGTCACGAATATCGTATCAATCGCCAAAGCGGTCGAAGCAGGCGGTGCGGACGGCATCACAATGATCAATACTTTGCTTGGCATGCGCATGGATACGAAAACCGGCCGGCCGGTCATCGCGAATATCACAGGGGGATTGTCAGGCCCTGCCATCAAGCCGGTCGCGCTTCGCATGGTCTATGAAGTGAGCCAGCATACGGATCTGCCAATTATCGGCATGGGCGGTATAACGAATGTCGACGATGCCATCGACTTCCTGTCAGCAGGCGCAAGCGCAGTAGCTGTGGGCACGGCTAATTTCGTCAATCCGTTCGTTTGTCCGGAAATCATCGAAAAGCTGCCTGAAAGGCTGCATGAACTCGGATTTGATTCGGCAGAAGAATTAATCGGAAGGAGCCATCGCTTGTGAATAAACCCATTATTGCGTTAGATTTTTCTTCAAAAGAGCAAGTCGAAAAATTTTTGGCACAGTTTGATGATCCGCTTTTCGTGAAAGTCGGCATGGAACTTTTCTATCAGGAAGGACCTGAACTTGTTAAAATGATTAAATCGATGGGACATCAGATCTTCCTCGATTTAAAACTGCATGATATTCCAAATACGGTAGAAGCCGCAATGCGCGGACTCGCAAAACTGGGCGTCGATTTGACCAATGTCCACGCGGCAGGCGGTTTGGAAATGATGAAAGCGGCGAAACGGGGATTAGCCGGTTCAGCCACTCAATTGATCGCCGTGACGCAACTGACGTCAACAGATGAAACGCAGATGCACGAAGACCAGCTGATTTATGTCAGCCTGGAAGAATCGGTCCTGCATTATGCAAAACAGGCGAAGCGCGCAGGATTAGACGGTGTCGTCTGTTCCGTGCTTGAGTCATCGGCCATTGCAAGGGACTGCGGAGATGCGTTTTTAAAAGTGACGCCAGGGATCCGCTTAGCCGGGTCGGCTGCAGATGACCAAAAACGGGTGGCGAGCCCGACAGCAGCGAAAGAACAAGGATCAACGCATATCGTTGTTGGTAGAGCGGTTACAAAAGCGGAAAATTCCGCTGCAGCCTATAGCCAGATTAAAAAAGAATGGAGCGGTGAATGATGAAACAGCATATTGCACGCCAATTACTTACTATCGGAGCCGTTGAATTGCGTCCGGAAAATCCGTTCACTTGGGCATCCGGTGTCCAATCACCGATATACTGCGACAACCGCCTCACCATGTCTTATCCGGAAGTGCGAAAAGAAATCGCCAAAGGCTTGGCCGAATTGATCGAGGAATTCTATCCGGAGTGTGAAGTGGTAGCGGGAACAGCGACAGCGGGGATTCCGCATGCTGCCTGGGTCAGCGATAGGCTCAATTTGCCGATGGTCTACGTCCGTTCCAAACCAAAAGAGCACGGCCAAGGCAATATGGTCGAAGGGAAAATCGAGACAGGCAAAAAAGTGGTTGTTGTCGAAGATTTGATTTCCAAAGGGGGCTCGGTTCTTCAAGCAGCTGAAGGATTAAAAGCGGCTGGTTTTGAAGTGCTCGGGATTGCCGCTATTTTTACATACGATTTGCCGCAGTCGATTGAGACAATCACGGCGGCTGGATTTACGTTCCATACATTGACGGATTTTCCGGCGCTCGTTGAGGAAGCTGTAGCAAGCGGCGCCATTCAGGAAAAGGATTTGCCGATGCTTGCCGATTGGCATGAACGATTAAAGGCAGGTACCTTAAAGTAAAAGCAGGAAATACTAAAAGCTGGCCCATGCGGCCCGCTTTTTTTTCGGTAATAGGGAAACGGAGTTTTATTTGGGAGGAATTCTTTGAATTCCATGATTTTTCAGCCGTTTTTTGTTATGGTCTAAACAACAAGGAGGAATGAAACCATGCCTTTTACCGAGCATCAACTCAAAGAGTGGCAGCGGCGCTTTCCCGTATTGGGTCAAGTGATGTCATTAGAGCCGCTCTTCTGGCAAAATCCGAAACTGAAAAAAATGGAGGAGCTTCCTCCACTCGCTGTATCCAAGGAAGACATGGGGCAAGCTGCTCAACTATGGCTACGGTTTGCACCGTTTCTTGCAAAAGCTTTTCCTGAAACAGGAGATGGCATTATCGAATCGCCGCTTCGCGAGATAACTGAAATGAAAAATGCTTTAAATGGGCGGAGTACAGCAGAAGTGCGAGGCGCTTTATATTTGAAATGCGACAGTGAGCTGCCGATTGCCGGGTCTGTGAAAGCGCGCGGCGGCATTTTTGAAGTTTTGCAGCATGCAGAAAATTTAGCAATGGATGCTGGGCTTTTAGCTGAAAATGATTCGTATGAAAAATTCCTGAGTGACGCGTTTACTCAATTTTTTAGCAAGTACTCAATCGGCGTCGGCTCAACAGGAAATTTGGGATTGAGCATCGGCATCATAGGAGCAAAGCTTGGATTCCAGACTTCTGTGTATATGTCTGCAGATGCGAAGCCTTGGAAAAAAGAATTGCTTCGCCAAAAAGGCGCAATCGTCCATGAATTTTTAGGTGATTTTAGTGAAGCCATTACGGAAGGCAGGGAACAGACGCGAAAAAATCCCTATGCTTATTTTGTGGATGATGAAAAGTCAAAGCCTTTATTCCTTGGATACAGTGTTGCGGCTTTCCGCTTAAAAGAGCAATTGGAACAAGCGAATGTACAAATTGACGAAGAGCATCCTTTAATCGTCTATTTGCCTTGCGGCGTAGGCGGAGCACCTGGAGGCATTACGTTCGGCCTGAAACAGGTTTTTGGAGATGCAGCCCATTGCTTTTTTGTTGAACCGACCCATTCGCCGGCAGTTTTGATCGGCTTGGGCACCGGTGAAAAAGAAAAAGTCAGCGTTCAGGATTTCGGCATTGATAACCGGACAGAAGGGGACGGTTTAGCAGTAGGGCGCCCATCCAGTTTCGCTTCTTCCATTAGTGAACATCTCGTTAGTGGCGTCTATACGATCGAAGATGATGATCTCTTCAAATGGCTGGCTCTTTTGTCAGACAGCGAAGGGATTTTCATCGAACCTTCAGCAGCTGCAGGGCTAAAGGGACCAAGGGAATTGATGAAAACCGATTATTTGCAGAAGCACGGGATAGACGAATCGAAAGTTGTGCATATCGTCTGGGCAACTGGAGGCTCACTCGTGCCGGAAAACGAACGGATAGAATTTTATGAAAAAGGCAAAAAAAATATTATAAATAAGCTTTTAGAGAAAGGAAAGGAGATAGGAAATGAACTTACTGATAATAGGGGTTGTGTTGGCAGCAATGCTTTTACTTTATTCCTCCGTGAATGAACGGTTTAAGGCGATGGAAAAGCGAATGGCCGCAATGCAAAAAACCATTGATGCTTTACGCAAAGGCGAGCCTGCTGAAGATCCGAAAGTCGATTCAGAACTTCGCGAGCTGTTGGCTCAAGGGAAAAACATCGAAGCAGTCAAAATGGCGCGAGAGTCCCTTGGCTTATCTTTGTTGGATGCTAAAAATTACGTAGATTCTTTAAAGGCGTAAATCGAAAAGATTTCAAAATAACTTTGACTCTTTTCCGGTTTTCGCTTAGAATAACAAAAATAACCAAAAATTCTGTGATGAAGAGAGTAGTTTTGAAGAAAGCTTTAGCGAGTCGGGGATGGTGGAAGCCTGATAGCTGAATTCAAAATGAAGCGCACTTCTGAGAAACTCCCTGAAATGAAAGTAGGGTGCAGTCGGAGGAATCCGTTATCTTTTTCAAGCTGGCCTGTCAGGGCAATCAGAGTGGTACCGCGGGAATCCCGTCTCTAAATTTATTTAGAGGCGGGATTTTTCTATTGTTTTTTAAAAAGGAGAGAGAAAAATGAAAAATTTAGCAGCGTTTGCACTGGCTATTGAAGAAAAAATCGAAGGGAAAATGGATTTAACTGAAATCCAGCAGCTGATCGAAAAGCCGAAATTCGAAGGGCAAGGCGATTTGGCATTTCCTTGTTTTGCTTTAGCAAAAATGATGAGAAAAGCACCTCCCAAAATCGCACAAGAGCTAGCACCGCGTATCAGCCATTCAGCCTTTGAAAAAGTCGTAGCAAACGGTGCCTACATAAATGCGTTTTTCCATAAGAAAGTGGAAAGCAAAGCCGTGATCGAAGAAATTAAGATGAAAGGAAACGCCTACGGACAGCATGAGTTCGGCAAACAAAAAAATATCGTCATCGATTTTTCGTCTCCTAATATTGCGAAACCCTTTTCGATGGGACATTTGCGGTCAACCGTCATCGGGAATTCGCTGGCAAAAATAGCGGAAAAATGCGGTTATCAAACGGTGAAAATCAACCATTTGGGTGACTGGGGCACACAATTCGGCAAATTGATTGTGGCTTATAAGCATTGGGGCGACGAAGATGCGGTGCAAATACAACCCATCAAGGAATTATTGGAACTTTATGTGAAATTTCATCAGGAAGCAGAAAAGAATCCCGAGTTAAACGATGAAGCAAGAAGCTGGTTTAAGAAATTAGAAGACGGCGACGAAGAGGCAAAACGGCTTTGGCTATGGTTCAAAGACGAATCGCTTCAGGAATTCAATACGATTTATCAATTGCTTGGCGTATCATTTGATTTATTGAACGGCGAAGCTTTTTACAACGATAAAATGCAGCACACCATTGCGCTATTGGCCGAAAAGAATTTATTGAGTGCTTCCGAAGGGGCTGAAGTGGTGGATTTGTCGGAAGAAAGCATGCCTCCGCTGTTAATCAGAAAATCAGACGGCGCTACTTTATATGCAACGCGGGATTTGACAGCCGCTATATACCGCCAAGAGAACTACCAATTCGCGAAAGCCTTATATGTGGTAGGCCAAGAACAGACTTTGCATTTCAAGCAAGTTTTTTACACATTGAAAAAGATGGGCTTCTCCTTTGCAGAAGAAATGGAGCATATTCCGTTCGGCTTTATCTTGAAAAACGGCAAGAAGATGTCGACCAGAAAAGGCGGCCTTGTGCTTCTGGAAAAAGTTCTGCAAGAAGCCATCCAACTGGCTGAACAAAATATTGAAGAGAAGAATCCCCAGCTGAAAGACAAGCAGCAAGTTGCTGAAATGGTTGGCGTCGGTGCCGTGATTTTCCATGATCTCCGCAACGAACGGATGACGAATGTGGAATTTTCGCTGCAAGATATGCTTCGTTTTGAAGGCGCTACAGGACCATATGTCCAATATACGTACGCACGGGCCTGTTCGATCTTGCATAAAGCGGGAGGCGATCATGGAGCGGTTGAAGGCCTGGACGATCCGTTTAGCTGGCAAGTGGTGAAACGGCTGCTCGAATTCCCGGACATCATTGAAAAAAGCTTCCATCACAACGAACCTTCAGCAATCGCTAAATATTTGATTGAATTAGCTCAGGATTTCAATAAATATTATAGCCAAGTGAAAATTCTGCAGGTAGATGCGGAATTGGGAAGCAGACTGGCCTTGGTCTCATCAACTGCCATCGTTCTAAAAGAGGGGTTAAGGCTGCTTGGAATTGGTGCGCCTGAACAGATGTGAAAATAGAGGAATCGAATTATTTTCGGCGAATAAAAGGAGTGAATTGATCAAATGGGAAAGGAGGGATAAAATGGCCAGGAAAGCGAAAGAGATTTATGTCAATTTGCCGGTGAAGGATTTGTAGAAATCAATCGACTTTTTTACTGCACTCGGTTTTGGCTTTAATGATGAAATGACCGACGAAAAAGGAGCCTGTATGATAGTCGGGGACCATATCTACGTAATGCTTTTGGTTGAAGATTTTTTTCTGAAATTCACCAATAAACAGTTAACGGATTCTAAGGCGGCTACGGAAGTCATCGTGGCCATTTCTGCAGACAGTAAAGCGGAAGTGGATGAGATGGTGTTCAAACGGCAATTGAAGCAGGCGGCAAAGCGTCAAATGACAAGATGGACGATGAGTATATGTACGGCTGGAGTTTCCAGGACGTCGACGGCCACCTTTGGGAAGTGATGTTTATGCCGGAAAGCTGAAAATGAAAATGCCCGAAACATTCTGTTGGACAACAGGTGTTTCAGGCATTTTTTGTCTTTCATTTAAACTTCTTACAAATAGTCTGCATAACGTTTTTCCATATAGTTCTGGAAGATGGTCATCACTGAACAGATGGCCCAGTAAATTAACGCAACTAAGATTAAAAGAGTCAGGAGATCGTATTCACGTGCGCCGACAATTCGCGCTTTCTGAAAAACTTCAGGCACTGTAATCATTGCAGCCAGAGAAGATGCTTTGATGAGGTCGAGAAACACATTGGAAAGCGGTGGAACCGCGATGCGCACCGATTGAGGCAAAATGATGCGCCTCATCGTTTGCCAATAGCTCAAGCCGAGTGCTGTGGAAGATTCCCATTGCCCTTTGTCCACTGAAGCGAGGGAAGAGCGGAAAACTTCTGCGATATAAGCAGCGCAATTGATCGTAAAACCGATAAGTGCTGCTTGCAATGCTGAAAATTCAATGCCGATGACCGGCAACGCAAAATAGAGCAAAAACAAAATAACCAAAATCGGAACGCCGCGCATAAAAGAGATATAAAGGCGGGCTGGCCATTGAAGAATCTTGAATTTCGAAGTTCTTGCAAGCGCCAGGAAAAATCCGATGATGAGGGCGAGTCCCATACTTACCAGTGAAATCAAAAGCGTGTACCAGATTCCTTCCAAAACATAAGGAAGAGACTCGATTGCAAGCTGCGGGTCAAACAACAAGCCCCATTCGATGTCAGCCATTCAAAATCCTCCTAGTGTGCCTATTCAATATCGGGTTTGACGGAGACATCTGCACCGCCGAAAAATTCAGCGGAGATTTCGGAAATGGTGCCGTCTTCAAGCATTTCTTCCAGAACCTGATTGACATTGTCCGCCAACTCTTCGTTGTCTTTATTCATCACCAGTCCAACTTCTGATGGGCTGTATTTAATATCCGGGTGAATGGTGATATTCAGTTCCGGGAATGCAGCAACTCCGAAAGTGGAAAGGTAATAATCGTTAAGGATGACATCTGTCCGTCCGATTGACACGTCGCGCAAATAAACTTCATTTGTTGCATTGTCGTAAGTCACTTCTTCCGCTCCGTAATCACGTGCAATTTCCATATAAATTGAAGTGGAAGCACCCGCAGCTTTCTTTCCTTTTAAATCTTCCAAGGTTTTAATGCCTGAAAGATCATCTTTCCTGACTACTGCCGTGCCGTAAGAATATTTAATCGGTGTGGAGAAAATGAAATTATCCAAGCGGTCTTCGGTGATTTCAATATCATTGGCTGCGATATCGATTTGCCCGGTGTTGACGCTCGTCAACATTTCATCAAATCCAAGCTCTGTAAATTCAATTTCCAAATCGAGCCGTTCGCCAAGTTCACGTACGACTTCCACTTCAAATCCGGTCAGTTCATCGGATTCTGCATCTCTAAAAGAAGTGGCAAGCAAGGTCCCGGAAGTGGCCACTTTGAGCGAACCTTTCTCCTGAATTTCATCCCAAGCACTTTTTGTTTCCGAAGTTTCTTCCTCTTGGTCCCCGTTGCTGCAGCCTGCCAGTAATCCAAGAGAGAGGATGCCTACAGCGGCAATCCCGTTCTTCCATGTTAACGCTTTCAACATTATGTATACCTCCTAATTTTCATTCCTATAAAAGATAGCATGTTAAAGGGGTTTGGGCAATTTGTCTGTTTGCCCAATTATTAACGGAGCCAAAGGGAGCTGGCATGCCGTAAAAAACCCGCAAACATGAATGTCTGCGGGAGCATAAACTTATTTTTTTAATTTAATGACCAGATCTTCATCAGGTGTCACAAAAACAGTTTTTTGTTCAAAATAAATAACAAATCCAGGTTTGGCCCCGTTCGGTTTCTTCACTTGGCGCACTTCGGTGTAGTCTACCGGTACGGAAGAAGATTCACGGGCTTTGCTGAAATAGGCAGCAATGGCTGCCGCTTCCAGAATCGTTGTTTCATCCGGATCGCTGCTGTGGATAATGACATGCGAACCTGGGATGTCTTTCGTATGGAGCCATGTATCGG
This sequence comes from Planococcus alkaliphilus, assembly GCF_057031095.1. Classification (NCBI taxonomy): domain Bacteria; kingdom Bacillati; phylum Bacillota; class Bacilli; order Caryophanales; family Caryophanaceae; genus Planococcus; species Planococcus alkaliphilus. Next base: position 2,355,757 of record NZ_CM168060.1, on the reverse strand, counting down.
ATTTTGATGCGACTTTGAATGTCACGTAATCATTCTGTTTATTATTTTTACCGACGGAAATCGGAACGCCTGTACTAGACACATAGGGTTCGACAGAAGGTTTGGTCGGTTTTTTCTTTTTCTTCGATTTCTGGGCCTTCATGAATCCTTGCTCCGCCAATTCTTCCCGTATTTCTTCAATGTCTGAAATGCCTGCTTGCTGGACTTGCTGCATCAGCGTTTCAAAGTAATTGATGTCATCTACCGTTTTTTCAATCTGCTCTTGCGTCTTGACGAGCGCCGTCTTCGCTTTTTGATAGCGCGAATAATACTTCTGGGAATTTTCAATCGGCGTTTTTCGCGGATCTAAAGTGACCATTACTTTTTCATCCGTATAGTAATTGTCCACTTCAATTTCTTTCATGCCTTTCGTGATCCGGTGGAGATTCGCCATGATCAATTCTCCATTTAATTGCAGCAAATCGCGTTTCTCCGCTTGGTCTTGTTCTTTTTTCAATTTCTTCAATTTCAATTTCAATTTGGCGATTTCGTTTTGAAGCCAGCGTTCCAGATCCCCAGCTTGCTGTTTGACCCGGTCGCGTTCCGCTTTGGCAAAATACATCCGGTCCAATAGTTCACCCAAATTATCAAACCCAAGCTCGTTTCCATTAATATGTGTAAGCGAGGAAGCGGAGAAATAACTTTTCCCTTCATGTTCCACGTAATAGCCCCGAGGATCAGCAGCGGAGAAAGCCGCCAAAAACGCTTCAGCCGCTTTTTGTTTATCGTCTGCTTGCGCCATCCGGTAATGCAGTTCACGTGCATTTAATGGAGAAAACCCAGCGTACTGGCTGACGATTTCTTTTTCGTCAAGCGCGGCCAATTGCGCAGCTGCTCCGAATGGATCCTTTTTTTCCTGGGACGGCGGAAAGACGTATGGCTGTCCCGGTAAAATGGTTCGGAATGAATTGACGCTCGGCGGCAAATGCTTCAAACTGTCGAGAATCATCATGCGCTCGGCATCGACTAAAATGACATTCGAATGACGCCCCATCATTTCCACATGGAGTTCCCGTTCAATGTCATCGCCGATTTCGTTTTTCGCTTTGATCTTTAAAATAATCAGCCGGTCCATTTCGTGCTGGACCACTTCCGTAATCACACCGCCTTCAATATGTTTCCGCAGCAGCATACAAAACATCGGCGGCTCTGACGGATTAACATTCGCCATGCCCGTCATATGTATGCGCGAATAGGAAGGGTGGATGGAAATTAATAATTTATGGTTTTGCCGTTGAGAACGGATCTGCAATAATAGTTCTAGCTGATTAGGCTGATGAACTTTTGAAATCCTGCCCGACACCAGTTGTTGAAGCTCTGTTGTCATCGCTTTTGTAAATAATCCATCAAATGCCATGAAAAATCCCTCTTTCAAATCGTTTTGTTCTATCTTATCATTTTCAAGGTATATTATGATATAATAAGACAGTTAGATAGAAAACGAAGAAGAATGATCAGCTGCAAATGGCGGTGATGGAGTGAAGAAAATGGTGAAGTTCATTTCTCTAGGAGGCGGCAGTGCCGTTTCGGCAAGTCGCATTATCTCTATTGTCACGCCGGATTCTGCACCGTCGAAGCGGCTGATCCAAGAAGCGCGCAGCAAAGGGTTGCTGGTCGATGCCACTGGCGGGAAAAAGACCAAGTCTGTATTGATTATGGACAGCGATCATGTGGTGATTTCCGCAGTCTCTGCAGAAACCGTAATGCAGCGCGCAGAACAAAACGATGACGAGATGAATGAGGGATAAAATGAGAAAACAACGCGGACTTCTGATTGTATTATCAGGGCCTTCGGGTGTCGGCAAAGGCACCGTCAGAAAAGAGCTGTTCTCACAGCCGGATACAAATTATGAATACTCCATCTCGATGACGACGCGAGCGCCGCGTGAAGGCGAAGTGGATGAAGTCGATTATTTCTTCAAGACCCGCAGTGAGTTTGAAGAATTGATCGAACAGGATCAACTGCTTGAATGGGCTGAGTTCGTCGGCAATTACTACGGCACGCCGCTTGAATACGTCAATAAAATGCGGGATGCCGGCCGGGATGTATTTCTTGAAATTGAAGTGCAGGGCGCGGCGCAAGTGCGTTCGAAAGTGCCGGATGGCCTCTTCATTTTCTTGGCGCCTCCAAGTTTGTCCGAATTGGAAGAGCGGCTGATCGGCCGGGGCACTGAGACAGACGAAGTGATCGCTTCCCGTCTCGGAGCTGCCCGCCAAGAGCTTGAAATGATGAACTTATACGATTATGTCGTAGAAAATGACGAAGTTGAACATGCCTGTGACCGCATCAATGCTATCATCATCGCAGAACATTGCAAACGTGAACGTGTAGAAAAAAGATATTTTGATATGCTAAAGGAGAATGCCTGATGTTATACCCATCCGTAGATAAACTTAAAACTCAAATCGATTCAAAATATTCACTGGTTGCGCTTGCTTCTAAGCGGGCACGCCAATTGCACGAACACGGCGACGAAAAGCTCGATAAATACGTTTCCCATAAGTCTGTCGGCAAAGCGCTTGAAGAAGTCGCTGCCGGAGCATTAAAACCGGAACACCAAGATGAATTTGCAATTTATGAAGATGAAATTTAACGATTAATCGTAACCGACGACTCCCAGAGCAACTTTGTTCTTTGGGAGTTTGTTGTTTAGAAAGGGTGTTTATATTGTTGGCAAATCGTAAAATTCTATTATGTGTAAGCGGAGGGATCGCCGTTTATAAAGCGGTTGCGCTTGTCAGCAAGCTATCCCAAGCGGGTGCTTCAGTGAAAGTGATCATGACGGAATCAGCCCGCCAATTTGTCCAGCCTTTGTCTTTCCAAGTGATGTCGAGAAATGATGTCTATTTTGATACGTTCGATGAGAAAGATTCATCAGTAATCGCCCATATCGATTTAGCGGATTGGGCAGATTTGATTCTTGTGGCTCCTGCGACAGCGAATGTCATTGGCAAATTGGCCAATGGAATCGGCGATGATATGGTGACGACAACTTTGCTTGCAGCTACTGCGCCGATCTGGATAGCTCCGGCAATGAATGTCCATATGTATGACCATCCGGCAGTCAAACGCAATATCCAACAGCTTCATGAAGACGGTGTGCGATTCATCGAGCCTTCTGAAGGTTTTTTAGCATGCGGCTATGTTGGAAAAGGGCGTCTTGAGGAACCTGAAAAAATTACGGCGCTAGTGTCAGATTTTTTTGCTGCTCCAAAACCATTAGCAGGCAAAAAAGTGGTCGTAACAGCAGGGCCGACAAGAGAACGGATTGACCCTGTACGCTTCTTAACCAATTTCTCCAGCGGCAAAATGGGCTATGCCATGGCGCAAGCAGCAGCGGAAATGGGAGCTGAGACGGTTTTGATCAGCGGTCCGGTGTCGCTGCCGGTACCAAGCGGTGTAACCCGTATTTCCGTAGAAAGTGCTGAAGAGATGCTGAAATCTGTGAAGCTGCACTTCGGCGATTCGGATATAGTCATTAAAACGGCAGCGGTCGCTGACTATCGCCCGATGACCGTACATCAACAAAAGATGAAGAAACAGGAAGGCGGCTCAACGATTGAACTTGAGCGCACGGTCGATATCCTGCATTATTTAGGCGAACAAAAAACACATCAATTATTGATCGGTTTTGCGGCTGAAACGAACGATGTGGCAAAATATGCAAAAGAAAAACTGCAGCGAAAGAATGCGGATTACATCATTGCGAACGATGTCAGTGAAGCGCAAGCGGGCTTTGAATCCGATACCAACCGGGTGACCCTTTACGGCAAAGATGGATTTGAACAATCCTTTGAAATGATGCCGAAAGCAGAACTGGCAAGCAAACTTTTAGCAATGATTCATGAACAGGAAGAGCGCCATGATCGCTGAAGTCATTGTCGACGTAGCCGCACATCCCATTGACCGGCCATTCGATTATGCAATTCCTGAACATCTGCAAGTTTTGATTGAACCAGGCATGCGGGTCAAAGTGCCTTTTGGCAACCGCAAAGTCCTAGGATTCATCACTGCCATAAAAAACACGACCGAATTCGATCCAGCGCGGCTAAAGCCGATCCATGAATTGATGGACGTTGTGCCGGTATTGAACGAGGAATTATTGGAAATGGCAAAATGGATGAAAAAGCAGACTGTATGCTTTGAAATTGATGCCCTTCAAGTGATGATTCCGTCAGCGCTCCGTGCCAAATATGAAAAGCGCTTTGTTTTGGACGCGCCTATTGAAGAAATTGCCGAGCCGCTTCGTGTCTATTTTGGCAAACGGCCTTTTGTGCGTGCTCAAGATGCCGTCGAGGTCTATGATTTATTGAAAAAAGAATTGGAAAAAGGCACAGTGGTTGCAGATACCGATATTTCGCAGCAAACCGCAGTCAAAAAAGTCCGGATGATTCATATCACCGATTCGCTGGATGTGCTGGAGGCGATTGAAGTGCGCCCCAATGCAAAGCAGCAGCTGAAGCTGATGGAATACATGAAGCAGAATCTAGGAAAATCCATCGAGTCCTCCCAGATGCAGAAAGAAGCAGGGACAACCTTGCCGACAATTTACAGCCTGGTCGAAAAAGGGGCGGCCTTCATCAATAATGAAGAACTTTACCGGGATCCGAAATTACAGTCGGAAATTGAACGGAAACATTCTTTGCAATTGACGGAAGCGCAGCAGATCGCATTTGATGCAATTGACGAGGCGCTCAATACCTCTAAGACGTTCTTGCTGCACGGCATTACGGGAAGCGGAAAAACGGAAATTTATCTTCAGACGATTGATCAAGTGCTGAAAGATGGAAAAGAAGCGATTATGCTGGTGCCGGAAATTTCGTTGACGCCGCAAATGACGCTGCGCTTTAAAGAACGTTTCGGAAACCTGGTCGCCGTGCTGCACAGTGGTTTATCGGCTGGCGAAAAATACGATGAATGGCGAAAAATCCAGCGCGGAGAAGTGAAAGTGGTCGTCGGTGCAAGGTCGGCTATCTTTGCGCCTTTCCGCAACCTCGGATTAATTATTCTGGATGAAGAGCATGAATCCAGTTACAAACAAGATGATTCGCCGAGGTACCATGCACGCGATATGGCGATATGGCGGAGCCAATACCATAATTGTCCGGTGATTCTCGGAAGCGCGACGCCTTCCTTGGAATCCTATGCACGGGCGCAAAAAGGGGTTTACGAACTTTTGGTGCTCGAGCAGCGAGCCAAAAACCAGCCTCTTCCCGAAGTCCAAATTGTTGATATGCGTGAAGAGCTTCGAAGCGGCAACCGTTCAATGTTTTCCATACCGCTCGCAGAAGCGATCCGGGAGCGGCTGGAACGGAAAGAGCAGATCGTCTTATTCTTGAACAAAAGAGGCTATTCGTCATTCGTTCTTTGCCGCGACTGCGGAACGGTCATGCAATGTCCGAATTGCGATATTTCACTGACTTACCACCGTTCGACTGAGATGATGAAATGCCATTATTGCGGCTACGACGAGCCTGTGCCGCATACTTGTCCGGAGTGTGAAAGCGAACATATCCGCTTTTTCGGAACAGGAACCCAAAAAGTGGAAGAAGAACTTGCCCGCTTAGTGCCGGAAGCCCGGGTTCTCCGGATGGACGTCGATACGACACGGAATAAAGGCGCACATGAAAAAATTCTTTCCGCGTTCGGTGAAGGGAAAGCGGATATTCTGCTTGGCACGCAAATGATTGCAAAAGGGCTGGATTTCCCGAATATCACGCTAGTCGGCGTGTTGTCCGCTGATACTACGCTACATTTGCCTGATTTCCGGGCCGCCGAGAAGACCTATCAGCTTTTGACGCAAGTGAGCGGGAGAGCGGGGCGGGATGTGCTGCCGGGAACGGTCATTGTGCAATCCTATACGCCGGAGCATTATGCGATCACATTGGCGAAAGACCAATTGTATGAACCGTTTTATGACCGAGAAATGGCGATGCGCAGAGCAAGCGGCTATCCGCCTTATTATTATGTCGTGAATATACAATTCACGCACGAAGATTTGATGACAGCTGCTGCTTATGCGGAGCAATCTGTCCGTTATTTAAAAGAGCAGCTCTCTTCGAATACTTTGATCATCGGCCCTTCAGCTTCACTGATCGCCCGTGTCAACAATAGATATCGCTATCAATGTTTGATAAAATACAAAAAAGAACCGAAGTTGGCTGAAGTCATGCAGCAATTGATTAAAATCTATCGCTCAGAATGGATTAAAAAAGGTGCTACCTTAGCAATCGATATGAATCCGACTTCCGTCATGTAAAGAAATGGAGAGAACAGAATGGCAATCCTAGACATAGTGAAGCACCCGAACGAAATCCTTGAACAGAAATGTTTGCCGGTGACTAAATTTGATAAGAAGTTAGCGGTTTTATTGGACAATATGCATGAAACGATGGTTGAAAACGATGGTGTGGGCATTGCAGCCCCACAAGTCGGCGTTAATTTGCGCGTAGCAATCGTCGATTTTGCAGAAGGCCAAGAGCCGATTGAAATGATCAACCCGAAACTTGTCTTATTTGAAGGGGAAGATACTGACGTCGAAGGATGCCTTAGTTTCCCAGGGATTTTCGGCGAAGTATCGCGTCCGGACCACATCAAGATTAAGGCACAGGAACGCGATGGTTCATGGTATGAATTAGAAGCGGAAGGCTACGAAGCACGGGCTATCCAACATGAAATCGACCATTTGGACGGCATCTTGTTTACGTCGAAAATCACCAAATATGTCACTCAAGAAGAATTGGACGCCATGATCGCAGAAGCGGCAGCTGAAGAGGAGGAGCAGATTTGACGAAAATCGTCTTTATGGGAACTCCGGCATTCTCTGCCCCGATCCTGCGCATGCTCGTAGAAGAAGGTTATGAAGTCATTTCAGTCGTGACACAGCCTGACCGTCCAGTCGGGCGCAAAAAAGTATTGACGCCGACGCCGGTCAAAGAAGAGGCGTTGCGCTTAGGGTTGCCCGTTTATCAGCCTGAAAAATTGAAAAATCCGGATGAATTGCAAGTGGTATTGGATTTGAAACCGGATTTGATCGTCACAGCGGCTTTTGGCCAAATTTTGCCGACGGCGATTTTGGAAGCCCCGAAACTTGGAGCGATCAATGTCCATGCTTCTTTGCTTCCGGCATACCGCGGCGGGGCACCGATCCACCAGGCAATCATTGACGGCCAGACGGAAACGGGCGTAACAATCATGTATATGGTCGATCGTCTGGATGCAGGCGATATCATTTCCCAAACGGCTGTAGAGATCGGAAAAACGGACCATACCGGTTCGATGTTCGAAAAACTCAGTGCAGCCGGCACACAATTATTGAAAGAAACTTTGCCTTCTATTGTAGAAGGAACGAATAAGCGAATTCCGCAAGATGAAGAAAAAGTGACCTTTGCACGCAATATTTCAAGAGAACAGGAACGCATCGACTGGTCAAAATCGGCTCAGGCCATTTACAACCAAGTCCGCGGACTGCATCCTTGGCCGGTCGCTTATACGACATTCAAAGATGCGAACATGAAAATTTGGTGGACGGAAGAAGCCGATTCTTCGAAAACAGGCAAATCTGGCGAAGTGGTTGAACTAACTGATGAAGCGATTTTGGTGCAGACAGGCGAAGGGATTCTTGCCCTTACGGAACTCCAGCCAGCTGGCAAAAAGCGGATGTCCGCGCAAGATTATTTAAAAGGACCAAAAATCCAGGTAGGAGATTTATTCGAATGAAAAACAAAAAACTTCACGGCAATGTCCGGGATGCTGCCTTTTCGATTCTTTGGGCGGTCGAGAATGAACAGGCATACAGCAACCTGCTTTTGCATCAAACCCTTGAAAATTACGGGATTTCAGCAAAAAATCGGGGCTTGTTGACGGAAATCACCTACGGTACATTGCAGCATCAAATGACTTTGGATTATTATTTGGAGCCGTTTATGAAAGGGAAAATCGAACCTTGGGTGAAAATCCTGTTAAGGCTATCCCTTTACCAAATCGTTTATCTGGACCGGATCCCGTCCCATGCAGTCGTCCATGAAGCCGTGGAAATTGCAAAGCGCCGCGGCCATGGGGGAGTCGCCTCATTAGTGAATGGCGTTCTCCGTTCTGTTCAGCGGGACGGCGTCCGTTCGTTCAATGCCATCAGTGATCCGGTTAAAAAGATTTCCATTGAAACAAGCCATCCTGAGTGGATGATCAAACGATGGGCTGAGCAGTTCGGCCTTGAAAAAACGCGTGAAATGGCATTGGAAAACAATAAAATACCGCCGCAGACCGTAAGAGTCAATACCGTAAAAGCGACTCCCGAAGAAGTGATTGAAATGCTCGTTTCGGAAGGATTGGAAGCTGTGCAGAGCCCGCTCGTTCCGGAATGCCTCGTCGTATCAAACGGACAGCCGGCGAAAACTTTGACTTTTGAAAAAGGGTTTATCACGATTCAAGATGAAAGTTCCATGCTGCCGGCATACGCCTTGCAAGCAGGCCCTAATATGAAAATCCTGGATATGTGCGCCGCACCAGGCGGGAAAACCACGCATATTGCTGAAAAGATGGGCAATCAAGGACAACTTTTTGCCATGGACCTTCATCCGCATAAAGTGAAGTTGATTGATGAAACGGCAAAACGCCTCGGCCATTCCATTATTGAAACGGCTGCCGGAGACGGCAAAAAGAGTGTGGAGCGTTTTGGCATTGAGCAATTTGACCGGATATTGGTAGATGCTCCTTGCAGTGGGCTGGGCGTCATCAAACGCAAACCGGATATTAAATATTCCAAAACTGCTGATGATTTTTCACGGCTCCAGGAAATCCAAGTTGATTTATTGGACCAAGCTGCACAACTGTTGAAGAAAGACGGCATTCTCGTCTACAGCACGTGTACAGTCGATTCGACTGAAAACCGGGGGACGGCTGAACGCTTCTTGAAAGAACATCCTTATATGGAAAAAATCGAAGTTTCCTTGCCGGAAGCACTTGGTTTGAAAAATTCAGGATTTGTCCAAGTGTTCCCGCAGGATTTTGGAGGAGATGGATTTTTCATTTCCGCTTTCCGCAAAACGCAAACAAGTTAATTCAAGCTGGAAAAGATTGATTTGATGAGAAATGGGGTGTCGGGATTTGTATCAATACGTCATGGAAAGCGATACTGGTAAGAAAAGAAAAGTGAATGAGGACCGGGTAGCGGTCTTGAAAAGGCCTGAGGGGCTCATGCTGGCGTTGGTAGCGGATGGCATGGGCGGCCATAATGCCGGAGATATAGCAAGCGAATTGACCGTCAGCACATTAAGCCGTTTGTTCAATGAAGAACAGCCGGAAGCGTTGATGTCGATTGAAAAACGGAAATCCTGGCTGTCTCTGAATGTCCAATCGGTCAACCGGCTTGTCTATGAGTATGCAGAAACGCATCCGGACTGCAAAGGGATGGGGACCACATTGATCGCGGCCATTTTGGATAAAGAAGAATGCGTGATGTGCCATATCGGCGATAGCCGCGCATATGTGATCGACGGATCGGTTGAGCAGGTCACCCGAGACCATTCCTATGTAAATGTGTTAATCGACAACGGAGAAATCAGCGAAGAGGAAGCAGAAGACCACCCAAAGAAAAACTGGATCGTCAAAGCTCTAGGGACGGAACCGGATATTGATGGGGAAATTCTTCATTTCACGCTGGAAAACTCCTCATATTTGCTTATTTGTTCAGATGGCTTGAGCAATAAAATCACAAAAGATGAAATCGCATCAATTGTCCGTTCATCCATGCCGCTTTCACGTAAAGGGCAGGAAATGGTGAAGCTCGCCAATGATTTAGGAGGAGAAGACAATATTTCATTTGTTCTTCTGTCCTCAAAGGTTGAGGAGGTGTAGCCATGTTAATCGGCAGAAGCATAAATGGCCGCTATAAAATTTTAGAATTGATTGGCGGAGGCGGGATGTCCAACGTATATTTGGCCCACGACATGATCTTAGACCGCGATATTGCCATTAAAATTCTGCGCTACGATTTTTCAAATGAAGAAGAGCTGCGCCGGCGTTTCCAGAGGGAAGCTTTGTCTACGACCAGTTTGGCACATCCGCATATCGTCAACATCTTCGATGTCGGCGAAGAAGGTTCCTTGCATTACTTAGTGATGGAATATGTTCCAGGAAAAACCTTGAAAGAATACATAATCGATAATTCCCCCGTCGCGCCGGAACAGGCGGTCAAGATTATGAAACAACTGGCATCTGCTTTGGCACATGCCCATCAAAACCAAATTGTACATCGGGACATCAAGCCACAGAACATATTGATGGACGCGGAAGGCAATGTGAAAATTTCTGATTTCGGAATCGCGATGGCATTGAGCGCCACATCCTATACTCAGACCAATTCAGTACTTGGGACGGTTCATTACTTATCGCCTGAACAAGCGCGGGGCGGAACCGCCAATAAAAAATCGGATATCTATTCTTTAGGGATTGTGATGTTTGAATTGTTGACAGGCAAATTGCCTTTTTCAGGAGAGTCGGCCGTCTCGATTGCGTTGAAGCATCTTCAGACAGAAACACCGTCTTTGCGTGAAATTGTTCCAAGCATGCCTCAAAGTTTGGAGAACGTTGTTTTAAAGGCAACGGCTAAAAATCCGCAGCACCGCTATCAATCGGCCAACGAAATGGAAGAGGACTTATCAACAGTTTTGTTGCCTGAACGCTTGAATGAACCGAAGTTTTCAGCTCCAATTGATGAAGATGCAACACGGGCAATGCCTGCGATTAAAGATCCGGCCGTATATGGCAGCGTCGAAGAAACAAAAACATTGGCACCTGTCAGCAAAAAAGAACCGGCAAAAAAACCGGCAGCACCGCCTGCAAAGAAAAAGAAAAAGAAATGGCCCTGGATTGTGGGCATAGCTTTGTTTTTAGTGGTGGCAGGACTCGTTGCCGCGGTTGCATTCCCAGACTTATTCGGACCGCGCCAAGTGGCAGTGCCGGATGTCAAAGACATGGAACGAGACGAAGCGATTGAAGAATTGCGTTCGCTTGGATTTGTTATCGGTGAAGAAAGAGAACAAACCTCTGAAGAAGTGGCAGAAGGCAATGTGGTAAGGACCATACCGGAAGCAGGGAAAATGCGCAATCGTGAATCTGAAATCCAGCTGTTCATCAGTACGGGAAAAGAAAAAGCGGAACTTGCCGATTATGTCGGGCGCAATATTGACCAAGCCATGGAATTGCTGGATCAGCAGAATTACAAATCGGTGGACCAGGAAGAGGAATTCTCGGATGAACCGGTTGGAACCATTTTAAGCCAAGATCCTGAAGCTGGAACAGAAGTCATCATTTCTGAAACGGATATTGAGTTTACCGTCAGCAAAGGCAAAGATATGCGAGAAGTCGAAAATCTATCGGGCTATACGGAAGCGGATCTTAATGAATACGCCCGCTCTTCCGGATTCAATATCCGGATCGTCGATGAAGCATCTTCCGATTCAGTGGCTGCAGGAGTCGTTTTATCGCAAACGCCTGCGGCAGGAGAAGAACTTGAGGCAGGAAGTGATATTATGGTCACCGTTTCATCAGGGCCGGCTGCCTTGCCGATGAAGACTTATATCCATACGATCCAGATTCCGTATGAGCCGGCTGAACCTGCAGCTGAAGGGGAACCGGCCGCCGAACAAAAGGTCGCTATCTATATTCAAGATGAGAATACGACCATGGCAGAACCTGCTGAGGAATTTACCATTACAGAAGACATATCGCGCCGCATCGAACTGCAGATCGCCGAAGGGAAAACTGCAGTCTATCGAATCGTCCGCGACGACCGCGTCATTGAAGAAGAAACGATTGCCTATAATTCAGTGGAATAACCAATTAAAGAAATACCCTCTTCCTTAAAAAGAGGGAATTTCTTTACTTCAATTCAAAAGGAGTGAAAGCATGCCGAAAGGTCAAATCAGAAAAGCGTTAAGCGGATTTTACTATGTTTTGGACGAGGATGGAGAACGATACATCCAATGCCGAGGCCGCGGAGTATTCCGCAACCGCCAAATTTCACCGCTTGTAGGAGACTACGTCGATTACAAAGCGGACAACGATTTAGAAGGGACGATTTTGCACGTTTATGAACGCAAAAATGAACTTGTCCGTCCGCCTATTTCAAACGTGGATCAAGCACTTCTCGTTTTTTCTGCCAAACAGCCGGATTTTCATCCCCTCCTATTGGATCGGTTTTTGACGGCAATCGAATACCATTCCATCGAGCCGATCATTTGCTTAACGAAAATGGACTTGCTGCAAGAGCATGAAAAACAAAAAATCAGCGAATTTATTGCAGATTATGAGAAGATTGGATACGAAGTCATCCCGACGTATAAAGGCGATTTGGAGCTCCAAGAGCGTCTCATGCCTACTTTAGAAGGGAAAATCAGCGTCTTGGCTGGCCAATCCGGCGTTGGAAAATCAACGCTTTTGAATACGATTTTACCTTCACTGGAACTGAAGACCGACGATATTTCAAAAGCCTTGAACCGGGGGAAACACACGACTCGCCATGTGGAATTGATCGAAGTGAACAAGGGCTTGCTGGCAGATACGCCGGGATTCAGTTCATTTGAATTCGATACGATGGAAAAAGAAGAGCTTTCTGCATGTTTCCCTGAAATGGCGGAAAAGTCGAATGACTGCAAATTCCGGGAATGCCTTCACCTGAATGAACCTAAATGCGCCATAAAAGCAGCAGTGGAAACAGGAGAAATCAAGGATTACCGCTACAAGCACTATTTGAAGTTTTTAGAAGAAATTATGAGCCGAAAGCCGAGGTATTCAAATGATTAAAATTGCACCTTCTATATTAGCAGCAGATTTTTCTAAACTGGGCGAAGAAGTCCGCGAAGTCGAGGCAGCAGGAGCTGACTGGATCCACATTGATGTGATGGACGGCCATTTTGTGCCGAATATCTCATTTGGCGCAGTCGTAATGGATGCGATCCGGCCGTTGACGAAACTGCCATTCGACGTCCATTTGATGATCGAAAACGCAGACCGCTACATCGAGGATTTTGCAAAAGCTGGAGCCGATTACATCACGGTCCATGTAGAAGCGAGCCCTCATTTGCACCGTACGATTCAATTGATCCGTTCTTTCGGCGTCAAACCGGGAGTGGTATTAAATCCGCATACGCCGGTTGAAGCGATTTTGCCGATTTTGGAAGATATCGATTTGGTGTTGTTCATGACGGTCAACCCGGGCTTCGGCGGCCAGAAATTTATTGAATCGGTCGTGCCGAAAGTGGAACAGCTGTCTAAAATTATCCGTGATAAAGGCTTGTCCATCGACATCGAAATTGATGGCGGCATCAATGAAGAAACCATTATTCCATGTGCGAAAGCCGGAGCGAATGTGTTTGTGGCTGGATCTGCGATTTACAGCAAACCGGACCGTGCTAGCGCATTGCAGAAAATTAAGAAGGCTGGAGAAGAGGCGATTTCGTGATTGTCGTCGTGACAGCAGGAGGGCCAGCGTCTGAGTTGCCGGATTTTTCGGAATGGGCAGGAGCCGCGTTTATTGGAGTGGATGCGGGGACGATTGTGTTATTGGATCGAGGTATACGCCCGGTTGCCGCTGTCGGCGATTTTGATTCGGTGACAGCTTCTGAGATGAAGCGGATTGAAGCGCTTTTCCCGTCTCTTGACCGAGCAGCGTCTGAGAAAGACGAGACGGATACGGAACTTGCACTCGTGAAAGCGATGGAGTTTTCACCTGTGCAAGTGATTGTTACGGGAGTGACAGGCGGAAGGCTGGACCATTATATGAGTTCGCTTCATGCCATCTACCAGATCCAGCAGAAATTTCCGGATACCGAATTTATACTGGTCAATCGGCAGAACCGCATCCGTTTTCTGGCACCCGGTTCACACCGGATCTGGGCAAATGAAAAATACCGCTTTATTTCCTTTTATCCGTTTGCGGAAACCGTTGAAGGATTTTCATTGACCCATTTCAAATACGAAGTGGACAATGAAACAATTCCTTTCGGATCGACCCGCTTCATCAGCAATGAACTGGCGGCAGAGGGCATCATAAAATTTTCAAAAGGCAGTTGTGTCATGATTGAAAGTTCGGATGCAGAGAATGAGTTGAAACAAAGCGATGAAATGAACGCATGAAAAAATGCCAGGCTGACAAAAGTCAACCTGGCATTATTCATGAGCGATTATACGCGCTCAACTTTTCCTGATTTCAATGCTCTCGCAGAAACCCATACACGTTTCGGTTTACCGTCTACAAGGATACGAACTTTTTGAAGGTTTGCTCCCCATGTACGTTTTGTCGAATTCAACGCGTGTGAACGGGCATTTCCGGCGCGGGCTTTGCGTCCACTAACTGCACATACTTTAGGCATGTAAGTCCCTCCTCACAAGTGAAGCTGAAAATTATAATAGAATTTCAGTTCGTTTTTCGTTTCACATACTTTAATAATTTACCACACACATTATTGCTTTGCAACTAATTTTGAAGGTCTTTCAAGAAAAAAACCTTTACACCCTAAACGACGGCTTTTCTTGTATAATGGTTTCATGTAGAATGGAAGAAGTGAAATAGGACTCAAGGAGGAATTCTCATGTCGATTGAATTAAAGAATGAATACGGACAAATCGATATTTCCAATGATGTGATTGCACAAATCGCTGGCGGAGCAGCTATTGAATGCTACGGAATTGTAGGGATGGCGACAAAACATCAGATCCGCGACGGATTAACCGATATTCTGCGAAAAGAAAATTTTGCAAAAGGAGTCATTGTCCGCCAAGAAGATGGAGATCTCTTAATTGATATGTATGTCATCATCAGCTACGGAACAAAGATTTCCGAAGTTGCATATCAAGTGCAGTCCAAAGTCAAATATACGATAACAAAAACGCTTGGCATGCCAGTCAAGGCAGTTAATATTTATGTTCAAGGGGTTCGCGTCACGAATCCGTAAGAGGAGGAAAAAACGGCTATGAAGTCATTAAATGGAATTCAATTCGCGGAAATGGTGCAGATGGGTTCTCACCATCTGTTCCAGAATGCGGACTATGTAGATGCATTAAATGTATTCCCGGTGCCGGACGGCGATACCGGGACAAATATGAACTTGTCGATGACATCCGGCGCGAAAGAAACAAAAGCGAATGCCGAAGAGCATATCGGCAAAACAGCAGTAGCTTTGTCAAAAGGCTTGTTGATGGGCGCACGGGGGAACTCGGGCGTTATCCTTTCGCAATTATTCCGTGGATTCGGCAAATATATTGCTAATGAATCTGAACTTTCTGCTGCGAAATTGGCAGAAGCGCTTCAACATGGAGTAGAAACAGCTTATAAGGCAGTGATGAAGCCGGTTGAGGGAACAATTTTAACCGTCGCAAAAGATGCGGCTGCTAAAGGAATGGAACTCGCGAACAAAGAAGAAGATATCGTCGTTTTGTTTGAAGCAGTAGTAACAGAAGCGAAAGCATCGCTAGAACGTACACCCGACTTGCTTCCAGTATTGAAAGAAGTTGGCGTTGTCGACAGCGGCGGCCAAGGGCTCGTTTATGTATACGAAGGATTTTTGGCGTGCCTGAAAGGCGAACAGCTGCCAGAAAAGCATGCCCATAATACGATGGATGATTTAGTAAGTGCGGAGCACCATAAAAACATTGCAGGCTTTATGGATACGGCCGATATCAAATTCGGTTATTGCACAGAATTCATGGTGAAATTCGAAGAAGGCAAAAAAGAATTCAACGAAGCTGCTTTCCGTACAGATTTAAGTGAATACGGAGATTCGCTTCTTGTCATTTCGGATGATGAAATTGCAAAAATCCATATCCATTCGGAAGAGCCTGGAAAAGTTCTTACATATGGACAAAACTACGGCAGCTTGATCAGCATGAAAATCGAAAATATGCGCCAGCAGCATATCGATATCGTCGGAGAAGGCTTCCAAAAAGCACAGCCGGCTGCCCCGAGCTCGCATCCATATGCGGTAGTCACAGTAGCGATGGGCGAAGGGATAGCAGAACTTCTTCGCAGCATCGGTGCTTCGTATGTGATTGAAGGCGGGCAGACGATGAATCCTTCTACAGAAGACATCGTTAATGCCATCCGTTCGATCAATGCTGAACGCGTACTGATTTTGCCAAACAATAAAAACATTATCATGGCAGCGGAGCAAGCTGCAGAATTGCTTGATATCGAAGCAGCAGTCGTGCCGACAAAAGATGTGCCGCAAGGAATGTCTGCGCTTCTGGCTTTCAATCCAGAGGCATCGGTCCAAGAAAACCTTCAATTGATGGAAAACGCATCGAAGCAAGTAAAGTCAGGGTCTGTGACTTTCGCGGTCCGCGATACGTCGATTGACGGCATCGAAATCAAAAAAGATGACTTCATGGGCATATCAGAAGGCAAAATCGTCATTTCGGATTCAAGCCTCGAGCAGGTTGCTGAAGAATTGGTGAAAAAGCTGATTGATGAAGATGCTGAAATCGTCACGATCCTTTACGGGGACGATACAACTGAAGAGGCAGCTGAATCTTTAGGCGCCTTTATCGAATCACTTAACGAAGATGTTGAAGTAGAAATCCATAATGGGAAACAGCCGTTATATCCCTATATTATTTCTGTGGAATAGAAACGAGGAAGGGCTGTCCAATGAGTTGAGCAATCACTTATTGGACAGCCTTTTATTTCTAATAATGCGCAGCAGAATACTATGGCTCCTGCCTCACTGCGCTAGATTTGCCGCAAAAGGAATTCTCCCATATCACTTTTGGGGCAATTCCTTTTATTTTTGTTAAATAGCGCAAAATCATGTAAACTGAAGCTATAAGTAACCGATAGAAAGGGGTTTGGGCAATGAAGTTCAAATCTGTTTTTGATATTATAGGACCGGTCATGATCGGTCCTTCTTCTTCGCATACAGCGGGAGCTGCGCGAATTGGAAGAGTGGCGAGAGATTTATTCGGGCGGCAGCCGAAATGGGCTAAAATCCATTTATACGGTTCATTTGCTGAAACCTATAAAGGCCATAGCACGGATGTGGCAATTGTAGGGGGATTATTGGACTATGATACGTTTGATGAACGTATCAAAACTTCTTTTGAAGAAGCGGAAAAGCTGGGGATGAGCTTTGAATTCATACCGGAGACAGGCCATGTGGATCATCCGAATACTGCGCGCATCGTCATTGGCAACGAGCAGTCGGAAATGTCTTTAATGGGAATTTCCATCGGCGGAGGAAAAATTGAAATTACGGAATTGAACGGGTTTCCTTTGCGTTTATCCGGCAACCATCCGGCCATATTGGTGGTTCATGAAGACCGTTCCGGCTGTATTGCAAACGTAGCGAATTGTTTATATAAATACGATATCAACATCGGGCATATGGAAGTTTCAAGAAAAGAAAAAGGGCATATGGCATTAATGTTCATCGAAATCGACCAGAATGTCGACCGGCAAATACTTGACGAGCTTTCAGACTTGCCGAACATCATGCAAGTCACAAGAATTGCCGATTAAGAAGGGGGTTTCAATTGTGGAAGCATTATTTCGCAATGTAAGAGAATTAGTGGAACGGGCGGAACAAGAAAATAAATTGATTTCAGAAATCATGATTGAACAAGAAATGCTGTTGATGGATCGGTCCCGTGAAGAAATCATGAAACAGATGGACCGTAACTTGACTGTCATGGAAGAAGCGATCGAAAAAGGTTTGAACGGCGTTCATTCGGTTTCAGGATTAACCGGCGGAGATGCCGTCTTATTGCAGGCTTACATGAAAAAAGGAAATGCGCTTTCCGGCGACTTGTTATTAGATGCCGTCAGTAAAGCAGTGGCAACAAACGAAGTGAACGCGGCGATGGGCACTATCTGTGCCACTCCGACTGCAGGTTCAGCGGGCGTTGTTCCGGGTACATTGTTTTCTGTGAAGAATAAATTAAATCCGACGCGTGAACAAATGATCCGTTACCTATTCACGGCAGGCGCATTCGGTTTTGTCGTAGCGAACAATGCTTCGATTTCCGGTGCGGCAGGAGGCTGCCAGGCAGAAGTCGGTTCGGCTGCAGCAATGGCTGCGGCTGCAATTGTGGAAATGGCTGGCGGTACACCGCAGCAATCATCCGAAGCTTTTGCCATTACGATGAAGAACATGCTAGGCCTTGTCTGCGATCCAGTGGCGGGATTAGTGGAAGTGCCATGCGTGAAACGAAATGCGATGGGAGCGGCAAACTCCGTCGTAGCGGCCGATATGGCGCTAGCTGGAGTGACGAGCCGCATTCCTTGCGACGAAGTAATCGGCGCGATGTTTGAAATTGGCCAATCGATGCCAAGCGCTTTGCGGGAAACTGCTAAAGGCGGTCTAGCTGCGACACCTACGGGCAAATGGCTGGAGTCGAAAATTTTCGGTGGAGCAGTGGTAGGCAGTGGGCAGTAAAGATTCTGTCGCCACGTTAAAAGGGGTCGGCAAACAAGCTGCCGAAACACTTCAGGAAATGAAAATTGAAACGATCCATGATCTCATCATGACGTTTCCTTACCGCCATGAAGATTTTCAGCTGAAAGATTTGGCTGATACGCCTCATAATGAACGGGTAACAGTGGAGGGAAGGGTCGAAAGTGAACCTTCCGTCCTTTTTTTAGGGAAGAACAAATCCCGGACGCAAGTGCAAGTCATGGTCGGCAGGCATCTGATCAAGGCGATTTTCTTTAACCAGCCATACGTCAAAGCAAAATTGCATATTGGGGAAATCATCACGTTAACCGGCAAATGGGACCGCGGCCGCCAAGTGATCACGGTGTCCAGCCATACCATCGGGCCGCGTACGGACGGAGTGGATTTTGAACCGGTCTATAGCTTGAAAGGCAGCATCTATCAAAAAACGTTCCGGAAATTGATGCGGCAAGCATTGGATATAGCGAAAACGGATTTGGAAGATTGTTTGCCTGAAAGCCTGCGGCAAACTTATCACCTCATGTCCGTAGGCGAAGCGCTGGAATGTATCCATTTTCCGGTTGATGGCGAAGCATTAAAGCAAGCTAGGCGGCGCTTTGTCTACGAGGAATTATTAATGTTCCAATTGAAGATGCAAGCACTTCGAAAAAAGAACCGGGAAGAAGAAGGCGGCTCGTTTATCGATTACGATTTAAATCGCCTCAAGCAGTTTATTGAAACGTTGCCGTTCGACTTGACAGACGCTCAAAAGCGGGTGGTCAATGAAATCTGCAAAGACATGAAAGAACCTTTCCGCATGAACCGGCTGCTGCAAGGAGATGTAGGATCTGGGAAGACAGTCGTTGCGGCCATTACTTTATATGCGGCTGTAACGGCGGGACTTCAAGGCGCCTTGATGGCGCCGACTGAAATCCTTGCAGAACAGCATGCCAACACGCTTGCCCAGTGGTTTGAACCATTTGGATTGAATATTGCGCTGTTGACAGGATCGGTGAAAGGAAAGAAACGCCAATTGATCTTGGAGAGCCTTGCTTCCGGGGAAATCAATATTTTGATCGGCACCCATGCTTTGATTCAACCGGATGTGCGTTTTAGAAAGTTAGGTCTTGTCATCACGGATGAACAGCATCGTTTCGGCGTTGACCAACGGAGAGTCCTAAAAGATAAAGGCTATAATCCGGATGTGCTGTTTATGACTGCCACTCCGATTCCGAGAACGTTGGCGATTTCTGCATTCGGAGAAATGGATGTGTCGGTGATTGACGAAATGCCGGTCGGCCGAAAAGAAATCCAAACCTTCTGGATGAAAAAGGATATGTTCGGCAAAATTGTCGGCCGGATGGAAAAAGAGTTGGCTGCCGGGCGGCAAGCTTACGTCATCTGTCCGTTGATCGAAGAGTCCGATAAACTGGATTTCCAAAATGCGGTCGATTTGTTCCAGCAGCTCTCAAGTTATTTCCATGGCAAGCATACAGTAGGGTTGATGCACGGGCGCTTGCCTGCTGATGAAAAAGAAGAGACGATGCGCTCTTTTACAGAAGGCGAAATTGCCGTCCTTGTTTCTACCACGGTTGTCGAAGTCGGGGTCAACGTCCCGAATGCTACGTTCATGCTAATCTATGATGCAGAGCGTTTTGGCTTGTCCCAGCTTCACCAATTGCGTGGGCGGGTCGGACGGGGCAGCGACCAGTCGTTCTGTGTGTTATTGGCAGATCCGAAGACCGAAGTCGGGAAAGAGCGGATGACTTCCATGACGGAAACGAATGATGGTTTCGTGCTCGCTGAAAAAGATTTGCAGCTTCGGGGCCCTGGAGATTTCTTCGGCCGTAAGCAAAGCGGATTGCCGGAATTTAAAATGGCCGATTTAATCCACGATTACCGGGCGCTTGAAACAGCCCGGAAAGATGCGGAAACGATGATCAACAGCGAAGAATTCTGGGTGGGTGAAGAAACTCGGTGCCTTCGTGAACAATTGGAGGAATCGGGAGCATTGGCTCTCGGAAGGCTCGACTGAGAATGCAGGGTTCAAGATAATCCTTGCATTCTTTTTTTGTTGTTTATATACTCATATTAGTACCAAGTGCTAATAGCGGGCGGTGACAATGTGAAAAGACCTAAAAAATTGCGGCAAGAAGCGCTGATCCAATCGATCAAAGCAAACCCGTTTGTGACAGACGAGGAATTGGCGATGGAATTTGGAGTCAGTGTGCAGACGATCCGGCTTGACCGGCTGGAATTATCAATTCCTGAACTTCGGGAGCGGATCAAGCATGTGGCCGTAAAAACATTTGATGACGAAGTGAAATCGTTGCCGATTGATGAAGTGATCGGTGAAATCATAGATATAGAATTGGACGAAAGAGCAATTTCGATATTTGATGTGAAGCCGGAACATGTTTTCCAGCGCAATCAGATTGCCCGCGGCCACCACCTGTTCGCCCAGGCGAATTCATTGGCAGTTGCAGTGATGAACGACGAATTGGCTCTGACGGTTAAGTCTGAGCTTCAATTTTTAAAACCGGTCAAGGCGGGGCAGCGGTTAGTTGCGAAAGCGCAAGTGGTGGACCGCAATCCGGAAAAGAATCGGGCTTATGTAAAAGTCGTTTCTTCAGTGGATCAAGTGACCGTTTTTATCGGTACGTTTGAAATGTACCGAATGACAGAACAAAGCGAAGGTGACGAAGAGTGAAAATAGCTGTAGATGGAATGGGTGGAGACAACGCCCCGAAAGAAATTATAGAAGGGGTCTATAAGGCATTGGACGAGTTTCCTGACTTGGCGGTACAGTTATACGGCCATCAGGAAAAAATGCAGCCTTTCCTTAAAGAACATGAGCGTCTGGAAATCATTCATTGTGAAGAAGTGATCGAAGGGACGGATGACCCGGTTCGTGCAGTTCGAAGAAAAAAAGATTCTTCGATGGTGAAGATGGCACAAGCAGTTAAAGAACAGCGGGCCGATGCATGTGTCAGCGCAGGAAATACAGGTGCTTTAATGGCTGCTGGATTATTTGTAGTCGGACGCATTGACGGGGTAGACCGGCCGGCATTAGCGCCGACACTTCCGACAATGGACGGGCAAGGCTTCGTCATGCTGGATATGGGAGCGAATGCGGAAGCGCGGCCGGAACATTTAGTGCAGTATGCTGTCATGGGCAGCATCTACGCTGAAAAAGTGAGAGGGATCCAAAATCCAAGGGTCGGCTTATTGAATATCGGCACGGAAGAGAAAAAAGGAAACGATTTGACGAAAGCGGCATTTCCGCTTTTAAAAGAAGCGCCGATCAATTTCGTTGGAAACGTTGAATCCCGCGATTTGCTGAACGGGATAGCAGATGTAGTGGTGACGGATGGATTTACCGGGAATATGGTGTTGAAAACGATCGAAGGCACAGCGATGAACGTCTTCTCGATGATCAAAAAAGTCTTTATGTCATCTGCCAAAACAAAAGTGGCGGCATTTCTCGTAAAAGATGAAATTGGTGGGCTTAAAGGGATGTTGGACTATAGCGAATACGGCGGTGCCGGTTTGTTCGGACTGAAAGCGCCAGTGATTAAAGCACATGGTTCTTCCAATTCTACGGCATTATTCAATGCGATCCGCCAAACCCGCACTATGGTGGAATTTGATGTAACGGGAAC
This sequence comes from Planococcus alkaliphilus, assembly GCF_057031095.1. NCBI lineage: Bacteria > Bacillati > Bacillota > Bacilli > Caryophanales > Caryophanaceae > Planococcus > Planococcus alkaliphilus. The sequence continues at coordinate 2,333,630 of NZ_CM168060.1, read as the reverse complement.
GATATACAGTACGCTAAAAAAGGAGAACCAAGATGAGTAAAATTGCATTTATTTTCCCTGGGCAAGGTTCTCAGGCAGTCGGGATGGGCGAAAGTTTCCTCTCGGATGAAACGAGCCGAAGCTTTTTTGATCAAGCAGATGCAGCGTTGAGCGTCAATTTATCGGAATTGATGCTTGAAGGGCCGCAAGAAAATTTAACACTTACATATCATGCACAGCCGGCATTGCTGACAGTCAGCGCAATGATTACCGAGCGTTTGAACCGCGCAGGCATTGTGCCGGATTATACGGCCGGCCATAGCTTAGGTGAATACAGCGCGTTGGTCGCATCTGGCGTATTGCCTTTTGAAGAAGCGGTCGCCATTGTCCATAAACGCGGATTGTTTATGAACGAAGCAGTGCCTGCAGGCGAAGGGGCGATGGCGGCGATATTAGGGATGGATAGCGAAGAACTGGAAAAAGTGACAAATGAAGTGACGGATACAGACGGAGTGGTGCAATTAGCGAACTTAAACTGTCCCGGGCAAATTGTCATTTCCGGAACGAAAGCGGGCGTTGAAAAAGCTTGCGTCGTTGCGAAAGAACGAGGCGCTAAACGGGCGATTCCTTTGGACGTCAGCGGTCCTTTCCATTCAGAATTGATGCGCCCGGCTTCTCAGGATTTGTCTCAAGTGCTTAGCCAAACTTTCCTGAAAGATGCAGAAATCCCGGTCATCACAAACGTGGCAGCAAAAAGCGAAACGCATGCGACGCAATTTCAAGATTTGCTTGTACGCCAATTGTACTCCCCGGTTTTATGGGAACAGTCCGTTCGTGAAATGATTGATCTTGGCGTGACGGTATTTGTTGAAGTCGGGCCAGGAAAAGTATTAAGCGGCTTGGTGAAGAAAATCGATCGATCGGTTGTTACATTGCCGGTCTATGACCTGGAATCATTTGAAAAAGCGGTAGAGGAGCTGGGGAAATGAGCAAACTTGCAGGCAAAACGGCGATTATTACGGGAGCGTCGAGAGGAATCGGCGCTGAAATCGCCCGCAAATTTTCAGAAGCCGGCGCAAAAGTGGTTGTGAACTATAGCGGCAGCCAAGAAAAAGCGGAAGCGGTTGTAGCGGAGATTCAGGAAAAGGGCGGAGAAGCCATTGCGGTTAAAGCCAATGTTTCCGATTCCAATGCGGTCAAATCAATGATTGATGAAACGATGAAAGCATTTGGTTCCATTGATATTCTTGTTAACAACGCAGGAATCACGCGTGATAACTTGATGATGCGCATGAAAGACGACGAATGGGATGACGTCATCAATACGAATTTAAAAGGCGTCTTCATTTGCACAAAAGGCGTTACGCGCCAAATGATGAAGCAGCGGGCGGGCAGAATCATTAATATTGCGTCGATTGTCGGCGTCATGGGCAATGCCGGACAGGCAAACTACGTAGCCGCTAAAGCGGGCGTGATCGGCTTGACGAAGACGACAGCACGGGAACTTGCAAGCCGCAATATTACGGCTAATGCCGTAGCGCCAGGATTTATCACGACGGATATGACGGATGCTTTAGGGGACGATATCCAAAAGGCGATGCTTTCCCAAATTCCGTTAGGGCGTTTCGGCAAGCCGGAAGAAGTGGCGAAAGCGGCTTTATTCCTGGCATCTGACGATTCTTCTTATATGACTGGCCAAACACTTCATCTTGATGGTGGAATGGTCATGTAGCAGGAAATTTTGTATACTGATTTGAGGGGAGGTGACGACATTGGCAACAGTACTAGAGAGAGTAACAAAAGTAATCGTGGATCGTCTTGGAGTAGAAGAGAACGAAGTGAAACTTGAAGCTTCATTCACTGGTGACCTAGGAGCGGATTCTTTGGACGTGGTTGAATTGGTTATGGAACTTGAAGACGAATTCGACATGGAAATTTCTGACGAAGACGCAGAAGGCATGTCTACAGTAGGCGACGCAGTAACTTATATTGAGAAAAAACAAGCATAATATTTTTCGAAGTATAGAGGGCTGTCAAATGAGCCGAAATATAAAGCCAATGAGGAAAAGGCCATGCTTTTTCTTCATTGGCTTTTTAATGCTTCCGCTGGCAAAAGAACAGAGACAGCACAGTTTATACATTTTTTGCACAATGCCTTGAAAAAAGGTAAAATTAAACGAAGAACGTCAAAGGAAGGCAGATAAAAGATGGCAATGAAAAGAAAACCTACCCAGCAGAAAAACGGAACGCTAAAAGAAACGGAGCGTGCCGCATTTAATGAGCTGCAAGAACAATTGAATATCCATTTCAAGCAACCTGCATTGCTTTATCAAGCATTCACGCATTCATCTTATGTGAATGAGCATCGGAGAAGATATTATACAGACAATGAACGCCTGGAATTTTTAGGCGATGCTGTCTTGGAATTATCGGTATCCCATTACTTGTTTTCGAAATATCCACAAATGAGCGAAGGGGAATTGACCAAATTGCGAGCCGCAATCGTTTGTGAGCCTTCTTTGGTTTTGTTTGCCAATGAGTTGGACTTCGGCCAATATATTCTTCTTGGAAAAGGGGAAGAATTGACAGGAGGGCGTACTCGTCCAGCGCTTTTAGCGGATGTGTTTGAATCCTTTATCGGAGCTCTTTACTTGGATCAAGGGTTGGAGCCGGTAGTGGCATTTTTGGATATCGTCTTGTTTCCTAAAGTGGAAACCGGTGCTTTTTCGCATGTGATGGATTATAAAAGCCAATTGCAGGAGTTGGTGCAGCAAAAGAACAATGGTGCATTGAGCTATGAAATCATTGAAGAAAAAGGTCCAGCCCATAGCCGCATTTTCGTGACGCGGGTGTCGCTGGCAGAGAAAGAATTAGGAATCGGAAATGGCCGCTCAAAAAAAGAGGCGGAACAACAAGCAGCTAAACTGGCAATCCAAAAATTGCAGGAAGCAGTGGAGGATCAATAATGTTTTTGAAAAGATTAGAAATTATGGGGTTCAAATCCTTTGCCGATCGCATCGGCATCGATTTTGTTCCAGGTGTAACCGCGGTAGTCGGCCCCAACGGCAGCGGAAAAAGCAATGTGACCGATGCCATCCGTTGGGTGCTCGGCGAACAATCCGCCAAATCATTGCGCGGGGCGAAAATGGAAGATGTCATCTTCGGAGGCAGCGATTCAAGAAAAGCCCTGAATTTTGCAGAAGTTACGTTAATACTCGATAATACGGATGGCCGTTTCCCTCTCGATTACAGTGAGATCAGTGTAACTCGGAGGGTTTTTCGAAGTGGCGAAAGTGCGTATCTGCTCAATAAACAAAATTGCCGCTTAAAAGACATTACGGATTTGTTTATGGATTCCGGCCTTGGAAAAGAGGCTTTTTCAATCATTTCCCAAGGGCGCGTCGATCAAATCTTAAACAGCAAAGCAGAAGAACGCCGTTCGATTTTTGAAGAAGCGGCTGGTGTTTTGAAATACAAGCAGCGCAAACGAAAAGCGGAGCTGAAGCTGAATGAAACCGATGAAAACCTGAATCGTGTGCTCGACATCCTGCATGAGCTGGATAGCCGGATGGAGCCGCTTCAAATACAAGCTTCAACAGCGCGCGATTTCCTGGACATGAGCGAGCAGCTGAAAGATGCAGATATTGCGCTCTTGGCTTTTGATATTAGCCGCCTTGAAGAGGAAATGGCTTCACTGAAGGAAGATACAAAAAACCATTCAGAAAAAGAACAGCAATTGGGCCAGGAAATTGAAGAAAAAGAACAGGCAGTTAAAAAGATTCGCCGTTCATTAGCCCAATTGGATACTGAAATTGACGCTTCCCAAAACCGCTTAGTGCAAGCGAGCGGCGAAACTGAGAAATGGGAAGGCCGCAAATTATTGATGTCGGAAAAGAAGAACAACGCTCACCGGCAAGCGCAGCAGCTTCAAGATACATTAGCTGCTGAACAAGAGGAGAACAGTCAGCTGCAGCAAAAGCATGTGGCTCAATTGCACCTGTTGGAAGAACGCAAAGCCGAACAGCGAAAAGCCCAAATTGCTATCAAGCAATTGCAAGATCAATTAAACCGGACACCTGGGGATATCGAAGAAGACATCGAATCACAGAAATCGGTTTATATCGAATTGATGAATGAACAGGCGACAGTCCGGAACGAATTGAAAAACCTGGAACTTCAGGAATTGCAATTATCGGAATCGAGCAGCCGCATTGCTGTGCAGCAAGCGGACTTTTCGAAAGAACTTGCTAAACTGGAAACCGAGAAGGCCCATGCAGAAAAGAAACATCAAGAAATCCAAAAGCTTCTGGCTGAAAAACGGGCACTTTATAAAACGACAGAAAACACTTTTATGGAACTCAAAGCAGCATATGAGAAGAAGCAATCGATGCTTTTCCAAGCCTACCAGTCCCAGAAGCAATTAGGTGCGCGCATTCAGACTTTGCAGGAATTGGAGGCGGATTTCTCCGGGTTCTTCCAAGGCGTTCGTGAAGTGCTCGTCGCCCGCGATAAAGGCTTGCTCGATGGAATCGTTGGAGCTGTAGCGGAAATCGCACAAGTGGACCAAAGCTACGCAAAAGCGATTGAAACCGCTTTAGGGGCCTCGAGCCAGCATATCATTACCGAAAATGAGCAGCATGCCCGTTCAGCGATCGAATTCCTCCGCAATAAGAGGGCTGGACGTTCGACGTTCTTGCCGATGACGGTGATGAAATCCCGCAAAATTGCGGAGTCTTCCATTTCGGCCATCAAGCAGCATCCTTCGTTCGTCAACATGGCTTATGAGCTTGTCAGCTACGATCCGCATTACCAAATGATTATCGAAAACCTGCTCGGGAACGTCATTGTGGCAAAAGACTTAAAAGGGGCTTCGGCCATTTCTAAATTGACCATGAGCCGTTACCGTGTCGTCACCCTCGAAGGGGATGTTGTCAATGCCGGCGGTTCGATGACCGGCGGCGCCAATAAAACCGGGGCCTCGTTTTTCACGAGAAAAGCGGAGCTTGAGCAATTGATCCTTCAATCGGCTGAGCTTGCGGAAACCATCGACCAGGCAGAGAAAACGGTGAGCCAAGAGCAGTCGCAAGTCCATGAAACGGAGCAGCACTTGAACAACCTGCGTTCTGAAGGTGAAAAATACCGTGATTTAGAAGCGGAACGCGCGATGACTTTGCGTGAAGTTGATGCCGTGTTGAAATCTACGAAAGACCGTTTTCGTTTATTCCAAGCAGAACAAAGCAATAAAGATTTTGATCTGACCGAAGTGGCGAAGCGAAAAGAAACAGCAGCTGAACGCCTCGGTGAAATCGGGGAAGAACTTGTTTCGGTTTCTTCTCAAATCGATGAATTGTCGTATTTCAAGCAGCAAAACGAAACAGCACGGGATGCTGTGATGGCAAAACTGGCTGACCAAAAATCTTTATACGCAGTCGTCAAAGAACGCGTATCCCAATTAGTCCAAAGCGAAGCGGAGCTTCTTGAGCGTAAATTGAAGAGCGACCGCAAATTGCAGGATCTTCAAAAAGAATTGGATTGGATTCAATCGGAAGAAGCCGCTAAGGTTTATTCGGATGAAGAGATCCTGGCAGAGATTTCAAAATGGTCCCAAAAGAAACAAGTGGAGCAAGCGGCTATCGAAGCTTTGAAGGCAGAACGCCTGGCGAGCCAAACAGAAATGAACGGGCTGGAGGAAAGTTTGAAAGAACTGCAGCGCCTCTATAAAGGCTTCGTCGAAGCGATTCGCATCTGTGAAGTGAAGTCGACTCGGATAGACGTTCAAATCCAAACTTTCCTTGCCCAATTGGAAAATGTTTATCAACTTTCACTGGAACAAGCGAAGCAATTCGATTTGAAAGATGAAGAAGAGAACGTCCGCAAGAAAGTGAAATTGCTGAAGCAATCAATCGAAGAATTAGGGCCGGTTAATATTGGAGCCATTGAAGAATTCGATCACGTATCTGAACGCCACACGTTCTTGACCGACCAGCGAAATGATTTGAACGAAGCGAAAGATACGCTGCGCACAGTGATCGGAGAAATGGATGAAGAAATGACTAGCCGTTTCGATGAAACATTCCATGCAATCCGCAAGCAGTTCCAGTGCGTTTTCAAAGAATTGTTCGGCGGCGGCGCAGCGGACCTCGTTTTGACCGATCCGAGCGATTTATTGATGACGGGTGTGGACATTATTGCACAGCCTCCTGGCAAAAAACTTCAAAACCTGAATTTATTGTCCGGAGGCGAACGGGCGTTGACGGCCATTGCGCTGTTATTTGCGATCTTGAAAGTCCGTCCCGTCCCGTTCTGCGTATTGGATGAAGTGGAGGCGGCGCTTGATGAGTCAAACGTTGTCCGCTACAGCCAGTATTTAAAGAAATTCAGCGAAGACACCCAATTCATCGTCATCACGCACCGCAAAGGGACGATGGAAGGCGCAGATGTGCTTTACGGCATCACGATGCAGGAGTCCGGGATTTCCAAACTGGTTTCTGTTAAACTGCAGGAAGAAATTTAAAAAGGAGTGGTTTTGTGAGTTTCTTTAAAAAATTAAAAGATAAATTTGCCGGCAACGCGGAAGCGGAAGAGTCGACAGAGAAATATAAAGAGGGGTTAACAAAAACCCGTACTGGATTTACATCAAAAATCAATGATTTAGTGGCTAGATACCGCAAAGTGGATGAGGATTTCTTCGAGGAATTGGAAGAAATCCTGCTTCAGGCGGATGTCGGTTTTGAAACAGTCATGGAATTGATGGATCAGCTGCGCTTTGAAGTAAAGCGCCAAAATGTAAAGGATACGTCGCGCGTCCAATCGGTCATCTCGGAGAAATTAGTGGAGATCTACCAAGGCGGCGAAGAAGAAATCAATGAACTGAAATTTGCTGATGGCTTAACGGTGATCTTATTCGTCGGCGTAAACGGCGTCGGCAAGACGACCACGATTGGAAAATTGGCCCACCGCCTCAAAAATGAAGGAAAATCTGTGCTGCTTGCAGCCGGGGACACGTTCCGTGCAGGGGCAATTGAACAATTGGATATTTGGGGGCAGCGCGTCGGTGTCGATGTCATCAAACAAAGCGAAGGCTCAGATCCGGCTGCTGTCATGTATGACGCTGTCCGTGCAGCAAAATCGCGCGGTGTCGATGTGCTGATCTGCGATACGGCAGGCCGGCTTCAAAACAAAGTCAATTTGATGAATGAACTGGAAAAAGTCCACCGTGTGATTTCGCGTGAAATCCCGGGAGCGCCGCATGAAGTGCTGCTGGCTCTTGATGCAACGACGGGCCAGAACGCTTTGGTGCAAGCACAGACCTTTAAAGAAGTGACGAACGTAACAGGGATTGTCCTGACAAAACTGGACGGCACTGCAAAAGGCGGCATCGTCTTAGCGATTCGCCAAAAGCTGAACATTCCGGTGAAGTTTGTCGGTCTTGGCGAGCAAATGAATGATTTGCAGCCGTTCGACCCGCAAAAATACGTTTACGGCCTATTTGCAGAAGGGCTTGATAAAGAAGAAGAGATGGAAGAGGCAGACAAGTAAAATTACTTGACGGAATATGGAGTTTTCAGTATTGTTGTCAGTAGAGCAGGTGAGGTGAGCAGCGATGATGGGATTGGAAAAAACGACACGCATGAATTATTTGTTTGATTTCTATCAGGAGTTGCTGACGCCCAAGCAACGGAGCTATATGATGCTCTATTATTTGGACGATCATTCATTAGGGGAAATAGCCGAGGCTTACGACATCACCAGGCAAGCGGTCTATGATAATATCCGCCGGACCGAAGCGATGCTTGAAGAGTACGAAGCGAAGCTGCAATTATTCGGGAAGTTCCAAAAGCGCCAGGAATTGGTTGCGGACTTTGAAAAAGAGCCGATTACAGAAGAGCGTGTCCGGGAATTTCTCAATCAATTAAAAGAGTTGGATTAGGAGGCGGAAATAGTGGCATTTGAAGGCTTAGCTGAACGTCTGCAAGGCACCATCCAAAAGATCAAAGGCAAAGGGAAAGTGTCTGAAGCAGATGTAAAAGAAATGATGCGCGAAGTCCGCTTCGCATTAATCGAAGCGGATGTTAACTTAAAAGTAGTCAAGGAATTCGTGAAGAAAGTAAGTGAACGCGCTGTCGGCCAAGATGTTATGCAAAGTTTAACGCCGGGCCAGCAGGTCGTTAAAATCGTTAAAGATGAATTGACGGAATTGATGGGCGGAGAACAAAGCAAGATCGAGTTCTCAACCAAACAGCCGACAGTCATCATGATGGTCGGCCTTCAAGGGGCAGGTAAAACGACGACGACCGGCAAACTTGCAAGCCAATTGCGCAAAAAGAACAACCGCAAGCCCTTATTGGTTGCGGCAGACGTCTATCGTCCAGCGGCGATCCAGCAATTGGAAACGATCGGCAAGCAATTGTCATTGCCGGTATTTTCAAAAGGCACAGATATCTCGCCAGTCGAGATTTCGCGCCAGGCAATCGAATATGCAAAACAAGAGCATTTGGATACGGTCATCATCGATACAGCCGGCCGTCTTCACGTTGATGAAGATTTGATGCAGGAGCTGAAGGATATCCGTGCTTTGAAAGAACCGGATGAAATTTTCTTAGTCGTCGATTCCATGACTGGGCAAGATGCGGTCAATGTGGCGCAGAATTTCAACGATTCAATCGGCATAACCGGAGTCGTGTTGACGAAACTCGACGGCGATACGCGAGGCGGTGCTGCACTTTCCATCCGTTCAGTAACCCAGAAACCGATTAAATTTGTCGGTATGGGCGAAAAAATGGATGCGCTTGAACCGTTCCATCCAGAACGCATGGCTTCCCGTATTTTAGGCATGGGCGATATGCTGTCGTTGATTGAAAAAGCACAGTCGAATATTGATGAAGCGAAAGCGAAGGAAATGGAAGAGAAATTCCGGACGTCTTCATTTACATTCGATGATTTCCTTGATCAATTGACGCAAGTCAAACAGATGGGGCCGTTGGATGAAATTCTGAAAATGCTCCCAGGGGCGAATAAGATCAAAGGGCTTGAAAACGCGAAAGTGGATGAAAGCCAAATGGGGCGCGTCGAAGCGATTATCCGTTCGATGACCAAGCAGGAGAAAACTTCCCCTGAAATCATCAATGCAAACCGCCGCAAACGGATTGCACGGGGATCAGGCACAACGATCCAAGACGTCAACCGCCTTTTAAAGCAATTCGAAGACATGAAAAAGATGATGAAACAGATGTCTGGAATGAGTCAAAAAGGCAAAAAGAAGATGTCGATGCCTGGTTTGGATTCACTTTTTAAATAAATTTTCAGGTGTTAAGAAAAAATACTTTACAAACTATTTAAAGCTTGCTAATATAATATCTTGTGTGAAACTATTCGGAGGTGCTTTAAGAAATGGCAGTAAAAATTCGTTTGAAACGTATGGGAGCTAAAAAGTCTCCTTTTTACCGTATCGTAGTTGCTGATTCACGTGCTCCACGTGACGGCCGTCAAATCCAGACAGTAGGTACTTATAACCCGCTAACAGTTCCAGCTGAAGTGAAAATCGACGAAGAATTAGCGTTGAAATGGCTTCATGATGGTGCAAAACCATCTGACACTGTACGCAACTTGTTTTCTCAAAACGGCATTATGGAGAAATTCCATAACGAAAAATTAAGCAAGTAAGGGAGTTTTTCTTATGAAGCAGCTGATTGAAACGATTGTGAAACCGTTGGTTGATCATCCGGATGAAGTTCGAGTTGTAACAGACGAAAACGCAAGCCGTATCGTCTACAAGCTTTCCGTGCATCCAGAAGATACAGGGAAAGTGATCGGTAAACAAGGACGTGTTGCGAAAGCGATTCGTTCAGTGGTCTATTCAGCAGCAGGCAATTATCATAAGAAAAAAACTTACGTCGATATTGTGGATTAACAAAAAGGGAGGAGCCTAGGTTCCTTCCTTTTTTGCAGCCAAAACCGAAGTGGAAGGGTGTTTTAGCGTGAAGTGGTTTAATGTAGGGAAAATCGTCAATACGCATGGCATTCGCGGCGAGGTCCGGGTCATGTCCCGAACTGATTTTCCGGAAGAACGTTTTGCGGTTGGCACAAAGCTGGGCTTATTCAAGCCAGACGCCAAAAAACCGATCATGGTGAAGATTGCAAGCCATCGCCAGCATAAGAATTTTGAGCTGGTGACTTTTGAAGGGTATCCGAACATCAATGATGTGCAGGAATTCAAAGAATCCTATTTGCGGATCGCTGAACATGATCTGACCGAATTGGAAGACGATGCCTATTACCATCATGAGATTTTGGAATGCACCGTATTTTCAACTGAAGGCGAAGAAATCGGCACCGTCACAGAAATTCTGGAAACAGGAGCAAATGATGTATGGGAAGTCACGCCGAAAACAGGCAAGAAGCATTACATCCCTTATATCGAAGATGTCGTAAAAGAAATCGATATTGATGAAAAGAAAATCGTCATCGAAGTATTGGAAGGCTTGTTATCGTGATGAATATACATGTCCTTTCTTTATTTCCGCCGATGTTCGAAGGCGTTTTCCAACAATCTATTTTGAAAAAAGCCCAAGAAAAAAATGCGGTTTCGCTGGAAATCGTCGATATCCGGGAATTTGCGGACAATAAACGCCAAGTGGACGATTATCCTTTTGGCGGAGGAGCCGGAATGGTATTGAAGCCGGAGCCGATTTTTAATGCGGTGGAAACCGTAGCGAAAGAACGCAAACCCCGCGTCATTCTCATGTGCCCGCAAGGCGAGCGCTTTACGCAGGCAAAAGCGGAAGAGCTTTCGAAAGAAGAGGAATTGATTTTCATCTGCGGCCATTACGAAGGCTATGACGAACGGATCCGCGAGCATTTGGTGACGGATGAAATTTCAATCGGCGATTTTGTGCTGACTGGCGGGGAGCTGGCAGCAATGACCGTGATCGACAGTGTCGTCAGACTTCTTCCAGGGGTGCTGGGGAACTCGGACTCCCCTGTTAAGGATTCGTTCTCTACCGGGATGCTGGAACATCCTCAGTACACCCGTCCGGCAGAATTCCGCGGCTGGAAGGTGCCGGCTGTTCTAACTTCAGGAAATCATGCGAAAGTGGAAGAGTGGAGAGAACAGCAAAGCTTGCTGCGGACATTGGAGCGGCGTCCGGATCTATTGGAAAAGCTTGAATTGACGCCGAAGCAAGAAAAGCTTTTAGAAGCAGTGAAAAATAAAAAATGATAAGCAGATTTTCTCTTGCAGAACAAAAGATTTGGTGGTACTATGGAGTTTGTACTTTTATGTGAAGTACAGGATCACGGTGTTCCGCTGCAACAGTCAATTGTGTGCAAGAGCATCTGTAGAAGGAGAGAAAAAAACATGCAAAACATTATTGCAGACATTACAAAAGAACAACTTCGTACGGATCTTCCAGATTTCCGTCCGGGAGACACTGTTCGTGTACACGTGAAAGTTGTCGAGGGAACTCGCGAACGTATCCAGGTATACGAAGGAGTCGTAATTGGTCGCCGTGGAGGCGGAATCAGTGAATCATTCACTGTCCGTAAAATCTCTTATGGTGTTGGTGTTGAACGTACATTCCCTGTACACACACCAAAAATTGCACAGCTTGAAGTTACTCGCCGTGGTAAAGTACGTCGTGCGAAATTGTACTACCTGCGCAACCTACGCGGTAAAGCAGCACGCATCAAAGAAATTCGATAAGATTGCACTGATGAAAGAGGGCGAATTCGCCCTCTTTCTTTTTGCGTATTAAAAGAAATGGTTGATCGAGAACTAGCGGGGGCGGAGGCCGTTTCCGCTTTTTGTGTCCAGCTGCAACGGCCAGCCTCTCGAGGTCTTAAGTCGTCTCGCCTGTGCGGCAAAAACCGCCGCTTCGGCAATCCGCGTTAAGCTTGTCGAGGCTAGACGGCCGTTTCCGCTTTTCTTAGTGTCCAGCTGTGACGCCTAGCCGCTCGAGGTCGCTTCAGTCTTCTCGGCAATGGCAAAAGACCGCCATTACCGCCAAGACTTCCAGCGCTTGTCGCGGCTGCCAAGGCATCTCAGCTTTTCTTTGTCTTTGCTAAAAGTTTATTATCCTTGTACAATTAAAACAGAAAGTTTAGGGAGGAACATGGATGGAACGTGAAGCGAAGAAAAAAAACGAGGTTTGGGAATGGTCTAAAGCTTTACTGATCGCGTTCGGTATTGCTGCAATTATCCGCTTTTTCTTTTTCACTCCGATTGTGGTGGACGGAGAGTCCATGATGCCGACTTTGGAGCATGGGGATCGGATGATTGTCAATAAGATCGGATACATTGTCGGAGAGCCGGACAGATTCGATATTATCGTTTTCCATGCACCGGAACAAAAAGACTACATTAAACGGATCATCGGGATGCCGGGCGACCATATCGCTTATGAGGAAGATCAGTTATACATTAACGGAGAAGCGGTCGATGAGCCTTATTTAGATGAGTATAAACAAGGCATTACTGGAACTTTAACAGAAGACTTTACCTTAGAAGAGAAGATTAACCAAAGTACGATCCCGGAAGGCTATGTGTTCGTAATGGGCGATAACCGGAGGGCCAGCAAAGACAGCCGCCATATCGGAATTGTTCCGATTGACGAAGTCATTGGCAGTACAAATTTCGTGTTCTGGCCAGTGGCAGAAGCAGGGGTTATTAATTAAGGAGTGTTTTTAATGACGATACAATGGTTTCCTGGGCATATGGCCAAAGCCAGAAGAGAAGTTACGGAAAAACTGAAACTGGTTGATATCATTTTCGAACTTGTGGATGCCCGGTTGCCTTTATCTTCGCGAAATCCAATGATTGACCAAGTGATTCAGCAAAAACCCCGTTTGATCATATTAAACAAAATGGACATGGCAGATGATGCTGAAACAAAAAAGTGGATTCGATATTTTGAAGATCAAGGAACAAGAGCCGTTGCCATCAATTCACTTGAAGGCAAAGGACTGCAATTGGTTACAAAAGCTTCAAAAGAAATTCTTGCGGAAAAATGGGATCGGATGATTGCTAAAGGCATTAAGCCCCGCGCCATCCGTGCCATGATCGTTGGGATCCCGAACGTCGGGAAATCGACGCTCATTAACCGCCTTTCCAAAAAAAGCTTAGCGAAAACCGGCAATATGCCTGGAGTCACAAAAGCGCAGCAATGGATCAAAGTAGGCAAGGAAATCGAATTGCTCGATACGCCGGGGATCCTCTGGCCGAAATTTGAAGATCCGGAAATCGGTTTTAAGCTGGCCGTAACCGGTGCAATCAAAGACTCAGTCATCCAAATGCAGGAGCTGGCGATTTATTCATTGAACTTTCTGGAGCAGCGCTACCCAGAGCGTCTGTTGGAAAGATACGGAATTGAACAGGTAGATGAAGAGATTGTCGAGACTTTCGATAAAATCGGCAAGAAAAGAAGATGCTTAACGAATGATGGTGAAGTGGACTATGAAATGACCGCAGAAATCATCGTGCGCGATATCCGGAATCAGCATCTCGGGAAAATCACTTTCGATTACAAAGACGAAATGATTACGGAAGAGGAAGAATGATTCCAAACATGAAAGGCTGTTCTCAAGCAATTGGGCACAGCCTTTTCTTTTGCCGTTTAACCGGAAACAACTATTCAGAAAGAAGTTGAGAACATGCAGAAAATTAATGACATCAAAGCAAAATTAGCCGCATTGGAAGAATGGGACGCGTGGATGGATGAACTGCAAAAAGATGAGCGGAAAAGCGTTCAAGCCTTATTGAAAACATGGCAGCGGAAAAAAGAAGCCAAGTTGAAGCTGATGCAGAATCATGGTGCAAAATTGGCTTTTGATGAATCATTCAGAAGCCATCCGCAGGCATTGGTTGCCGGAATCGATGAAGCAGGGCGGGGACCGCTTGCGGGACCAGTCGTTACAGCAGCCGTTATCTTGCCGGAAGATTGTACAGCTCTCGTAGGGCTTGACGATTCTAAAAAATTATCAAAAGCGAAGCGGAATCATTTTGCTGAAATTATTAAAGAAATAGCGGTGAGCTATGCGGTTCATAGCCAATCGCCAGAAGCGATCGACCGCCTGAATATTTATCAGGCAACGAAAGAATCCATGACAGCAGCGGCTCGATCCCTTACTCCGCAGCCACACATTATTTTAGCGGATGCAATGAAGCTGAATACTGACCAGCCTTGCGAATCCATTATCAAAGGCGATGCGAAAAGTTTGGCGATCGCAGCCGCTTCCATATTGGCAAAAACAGGGCGGGACGCCATCATGGACCAATACGCCAAAGAATATCCGGAGTATGGCTTCGAACATCATGCAGGATACGGCACAAAAGAGCATTTGGCGGCGCTTGCGCAATACGGAGCAACTCCGATCCACCGCAAAACTTTCGAGCCGATCAAGTCGAAGCGTCTGAAAAAACCGTTATAAACATTAAATTGGATTTTGAATAGTCTAAGTTTTTAGGGCGATAATCATCAACTGTGGACATTCGATGACAACTTTAATACAATGGTAGAGGCAATAAAATTACGAGACAGATGTTTGATTGGAGGATGACAGATGAATATCCATGAATATCAGGGAAAACAAATCCTAAAGCAATATGGAGTATCAGTTCCTGAAGGCCATGTAGCTTTTTCTCCGGAAGAAGCAGTGAAAGCGGCTAAAGAACTTGGTACAGATGTTGTTGTGGTGAAAGCCCAAATCCACGCAGGTGGCCGCGGTAAAGCCGGCGGAGTTAAACTTGCGAAGAACTTGGATGAAGTGCGTACATATGCGAAGGAATTACTTGGCAAAGTGTTAGTTACGCATCAAACAGGTCCTGAAGGCAAAGAAGTGAAACGCTTGTACATTGAAGCGGGAAGCGATATCCAAAAAGAATACTACCTTGGTTTAGTACTAGACCGCGAAACTTCTCGCGTAACTCTTATGGGTTCTGAAGAAGGCGGAATGGATATCGAGGAAGTAGCAGCAAATACTCCGGAACGCCTTTTCTATGAAGAAATCGATCCGGTTGTAGGACTTACTGGTTTCCAAGCTCGCCGCATGGCATTCAACATGAACATCCCGGCTAAATTGGTGAACAAAGCAGCTAAACTTATGCTTGGTTTGTATCAAGCATACGCGGATACAGATGCAGCCATCGTTGAAATCAACCCATTAGTGGTGACTGGAGACGGACAAGTAGTAGCATTGGATGCGAAATTCAACTTTGATGCAAACGCTCTTTACCGTCATCAGGACGTTATGGAAATGCGCGACTACGACGAAGAAGATGCGAAAGAAATTGAAGCTTCTAAGTATGACTTAAGCTACATTTCTTTAGATGGGAATATCGGCTGTATGGTTAACGGCGCCGGACTTGCTATGGCAACAATGGATACGATCAACTACTACGGCGGAACACCCGCTAACTTCCTTGACGTTGGGGGCGGTGCCACTGCTGAGAAAGTAACGGAAGCTTTCAAAATCATTCTTTCAGATCAGAATGTAAAAGGAATTTTCGTTAACATTTTCGGCGGTATCATGAAGTGCGACATCATCGCAGAAGGCGTTATCCAAGCAGCTAAAGAAGTTAGCTTGAATGTACCTTTAGTCGTTCGTCTTGAAGGAACAAACGTAGAATTAGGTAAAAAACTGCTGAACGAATCAGGTCTTGATATTGTCGCAGCCGGCACAATGGCAGAAGGCGCTAAAAAGATCGTAGAACTTGTAGGCTAAGAAGGGCAGGGACAAAAATGAGTGTATATATTAACAAAGACACGAAAGTACTTGTGCAGGGAATTACAGGGTCAACTGCCCTTTTCCACACAAAACAAATGCTTGAATACGGAACGAAAATCGTTGCTGGTGTAACACCGGGCAAAGGCGGAACTGAAGTAGAAGGCGTACCTGTCTTCAACACTGTTCAAGATGCCGTTAAAGCTACTGGCGCAAACGTATCTGTAATTTACGTACCGGCTCCTTTTGCTGCTGATGCGATTCTTGAAGCTGTCGATGCTGACCTTGATATGGCGATCTGCATCACTGAGCACATTCCAGTATTGGATATGGTAAAAGTGAAGCGCTATATGGAAGGCAAGAAGACACGTTTAGTTGGACCGAACTGCCCAGGCGTCATCACACCTGACGAGTGTAAAATCGGTATCATGCCAGGCTATATCCATAAAAAAGGACATGTCGGCGTAGTTTCGCGTTCTGGTACTTTAACGTATGAAGCGACTCACCAATTGTCTGAAGAAGGCATCGGCCAGTCTACTGCAGTCGGAATCGGCGGAGATCCAGTAAACGGCACGAACTTCATCGACGTATTGAAAGCTTTCAACGAAGACGAAGATACGTATGCTGTAGTTATGATCGGTGAAATCGGCGGAACAGCAGAAGAAGAAGCTGCTGCGTGGGTGAAAGCCAACATGACGAAGCCTGTAGTCGGCTTTATCGGCGGACAAACTGCTCCGGAAGGAAAACGTATGGGCCATGCCGGTGCGATCATTTCTGGCGGTAAAGGAACTGCTGCAGACAAGATTAAAGCGATGAACGAAGCTGGAATCGAAGTTGCGGACACTCCATCTGTAATTGGCGAAACTTTGATCAAAGTGATCAAAGAAAAAGGCCTTTACGACAAATGTAAAACGCATTAATTAAAAAAAGAGCCCGAAACGTTGATATACCAGCGTTTCGGGTTTTTCTTTTCCTTGTTTTCACCTCTACTCGCACAAAACTCGCACACTAGGCCTCAAAATAGTTATCAAAAATACTCCCATAATGAATTTCAACCTGTTTCGGTGCATTCTGTTTCATCTTCTTCGTGATGTGCGTATAGATGTTTTTTGTGGTCTTGGCATCTGAGTGGCCGACCCGTTCCATAATGGTATCGAGATCCACGCCGGCTTCTGTCAGCATCGTTACATGCGTATGGCGAAGAATGTGCGGGCCGTCCAATTTGGTGATGCCAGCTTTCTTGCACAACCGGAGATAACGACGGTATAGAAACTTTGCGGAGTACGGATAACCGGTCTTTGGCCGGCAAAAGATAAACTTTTTATCGTGATAGTCTTTTGTTGATGCTTGATACTTCAGCCGGTTCTCCATCTGCGCCACTTTTAAGCGCTTCAGCATACTGATGACATTATCATCAATCTCGACAACGCGAATCGACTGCATGGACTTAGGCGGCGTTAAATCGTAATCCTTCACGGCACCTGGACTGTCCATGGTCTTGGTGACGCGGATCTGTTTCTCTTCGAAATTCACATCGGTCCATTTCAACGAACACAATTCCCCAGCACGCATTCCCGTGAAAGCCAGCAGATAAAACCACTCTTCATCAAAAATCAATCCATGCGTCCGTGTGCCTTTCAGGAATACCTCCAATTCATCGCGCTCGAAATACTTCTCCTGCAATTCATTGTTCTCAATATCTTCGACGGTTCTCAGGCGCTTCGGCACAATGGTGTGGTCCACCGGATTATCCGGGCGCAGCCGTTGCTTGACTGCATGACCGAAGATAAACTTAGCCGTCACTTTAGTATGTGTCAGCGTAGACTTAGAAGCACCATTTGCAAACAGATCCATTAAAATGTCCTGGATGATCTTGTGGGTGACTCGACCGATGGGAACATCACCAATATAGCGGCACAGCAGATTAATAGAAGACTGTCGGCTTCTCAGTGTGCTATTCTTCACGCCGGAATGGGAATAGACCTCAATCCACTCGCTGGCCACTTTCCGGAAAGGCAGCTGGTTCGCAAGCCTCCCATCAATGCCAGAGGTCAATTCCTTTAAGGCATCCTTTACTTTCTGCTGAGCGAGCGCCTTGCTTTTGGCTTGTTTCCGAACAGCATTCCGTTTATTCGTGATCGGATCCCGGGGCCCTTCTTCGTAGCATTCCCATTTGCCATTGGGCAATTTTCTGCATTTCATGCTTCACACTCCTCTGGTTCATCGTTTCGCATTTTTATGAATAGTACAAGTATGGAAGCTATTCAATTTCAGCGGTTGTAGAGATTGCGCAAGAATTGATGCAGCCGTTTTTCAGCAAAGTCTTTTTCAACCCCGAACGCTTCTTGAATCATCCAGACAGCTTGGTTTTCATATCTTGGCAAATTCATATTCAGCAGCATGAAGGTGGGGATGCAGGCGTACTGGGAGAAATTATTTGCTTTTGATTCTTGGTAAACTTGAAGCGGCATAGGCAAAGCAATTTGTCTTCCTGCATGCCATAAAGCATGGCAGAGTTCATGCCCAAAATCTTGCCATTGTTCTCGTCGCGGAGATCGACTATCTAATACAATAGCTTTATCCACAATCATAGGTTTTGTGGGTAGATAAAAAACAGTCAACCCATTTCTTGCTGCGATATCTTCTAAATCTAGTTGATGTGGATAAAATATCCCGATTGCTCGGTACATATTATTAACATATTCCTCACTGCTGTTATATGTATATGGTGTTTTGGAATCCATTAAACCACTCCTTAGAGAACGTGTGTTCTATTTTGTTTTAAAAGAAAAGCCCTATTAACTAGGGCTTTATTTTTATTTGAGATTAATTACACCTGTTTCTGTTCCGAAGAATCCTGTTTGAACTTGCAGTTGCGGATTTTCTAAGTCAGCAGGTACATCAAACACTACATTTCCAGATAAAGATACTCCAGGATTTACACTTGTTAAGAAGAAATCAGCATCTTCATTTGCATAAATTCCTGCGCCGCCGTCAGAATCATATGTCCGATCTCCTGATAGCAATTTGAAAAACGAACTATCTACTGTGATAGCTTCATTTTTTTCATTACGAATAGTGACATTTACAACGGTAAATTGAGATTGTGCAGTTACACCATATTCTCCACCTAAGCTTGTCGCTGTAGTTACCTCATTAGCAGTGAAAAATACGTCGCCAACTTGAATTTCTTGTCCAATACCAGCTACCACTTCTTCAACCGGCTCCTCTGCCGGCTCTTCAGCAGGGGTTTCGCTCGTTGTTTCTTCAGTTGCAGTATCACTTGTTGTTTCTTCTGGCGGTGTTGTAGGCTCTGCTGTCTCTTCGCCTCCACCAGTTGCTATAGCAATAATAATTAATAAAACTACTAAACCGATAACGCCTAAACAACCAATCTTAAAAACTTTCTTCATGTAAATGGACCCCCATACTTAATAATGTATTACTACTATATAATAGCAAATTTCAGGAAAAATAATACAGAAAAAAAGAATTATTTATTTTTTTACTGTTTTTTTCTTTTTTCCATTACTCGATTCACTTCGTAAGCAATTTCTAAACGTTCCATCATGTCTAAAATATTATCGCTTTTATTTTTAAAGAATAGTCCGTCTGCATTGACCGCCCACTCTAAAACCTCTTGTTGATATGTTGATAAGTTTTCAAAGTCCTTCTGGCTGATGCCGACTTGATCGAAAGGGAAGAGGCTTTCTTTGTTTTGGTTATTAGTAATAGTTTCTCTCCCTAGCAAGAAATCAGTGGTAACTTCAAAAAAATCTGCAATTTTTATTAGGGTTTCATAATCCGGTTTACGTTCTCCGGATTCATATCTCGATAACACAACATTAGAAACGCCAATTCTCTTAGCGAAGTCTTTTTGCGGGATGCCGTTTCTTTCGCGGAGCTGTTTAATCTTACTCCCTAGGGACATTTTGAACACTCCTATTATTATAGTTTATTCAATAATAGCATTTACCGAAGTGGTAAGAAATAAAGTTACCGAAAAGGTAATTTAATTGTTGACATTACCATAAAGGTAATTTATTATTGAGTTAAGTTACCGATTAGGTAATAAGAGGAGGTGATTTTGGTGATTGAAAGAGAAGTCGTAAATCTTGGATTCATTCGAGAAACTCGTATTAAGCAAGGCAAATCAATTGAAGAAATGGCCGTCTCATTGGGGTATGAAGGGTATCAAGCTTATTACTACAAAGAAAGAGGCATTCGGAAAATGAGTGCTGAAGACATTGCGAAAATTGCTTATGTGCTCGACGTTCCAATTGAGAAGCTTTTTTTTAAGGAAATAGTTACCGAAAAGGTAACTGAAGATAAAAAGCGAGTCGCCATCTAAGAAAGGGGAGGGTTGATCAATAGGATGGCTCAATATGAGCAATCCTTTCCTTTGGAAGGAAATATTAAACAAGTTGTAGATTCTAAGGTTTTGACTAACTGGAATTTAAAGGAGGTGGCGAAATGGTAGTTCATTGCACAACTGAAAAACAAACAAATTTGTTATTAAAGCGTGGGTGGAGACTGAAAGAAGTCAGTAACTCAACACCCACTGGATACGGCTTTGTTTACGTACTAGCTAAGAATTAAAAATCTAAACCTGAATCATCTTTCTTCGCTTCTGAAGATGCTGCAACATCTCTCGGAAGACCTAAAGAGTAAGAGTGGTAATCATATCCTGGCACTTCACCACGGTGGAAGCCAGATGATAAAAGGACCCACCCAAGTTCGATCAACTGATTTACTTCAGTTTCACTGGACGTGGCTGTTACTTGCACAATGTTATCGAGTTCCATAAAGTTCACCTCCTATGTTTTGGATAGGAAAATTATAACAAAGAATAGAGGAATTAGAATGAATCATTTGCAAACATTTTCCCATAGTCAATTCGGATATCTGGATATCCTACAGACAGATGACAAAATTCATTTTCCGGCAAATGAAGTAGCGAAGAAGCTTGGCTATTCAAATCCGAGCGACGCAATCAATCGTCACTGCAAGAAGGAGGGGGTCGTGTTTCACGAGGTCCTTACGGGTGGAGGTAAACAACAAAAGAAATTCATCAATGAAGGAAATCTTTATCGTTTAATCACTAATTCAAAACTTCCAGAAGCCGAACGTTTCGAAAATTGGGTGTTCGACGAAGTTCTTCCATCGATCAGAAAGCACGGCGCCTACATGACACCTGAAACCATCGAAAAAGCACTACTGGATCCGGACACTATCATTCAAATCGCTACTCAACTAAAAGAAGAACGCTTGAAACGGCAGCAAGCAGAACTTCAAGTACTGCAGCAAAAACCGAAAGTTTTGTTCGCCGATGCTGTTGAAACTAGCACCAGCTCGATTTTAGTCGGACAACTAGCAAAGTTGCTGGTTCAGAACGGAGTGAAGATTGGTCAGAATCGCATGTTTTCTTGGCTGCGAGATAACGGTTATTTAGGCAAACATGGCGCTCACTATAACGAACCTACGCAATATGCAATGGAAAGAGGATGGTTCGAAGTAAAAGAGCGGACAATCAATAACCCGGATGGAAGCGTAAGAATTACTCGCACTACAAAGGTTACTGGTAAAGGTCAAGTCTATTTCATTAATAAACTAATAGGCACTAAATTAGAAGGTTAAAAAAGGGCGTGAGGGACGCCCGGAAGGAGGTTTGAACATGGAACAAGCAATGATGGTCACGATGTCGGTAGAGGATTTCCGGAGCATCGTGCGAGAGGAAGTTGCCGAGGCGGTAAAACACAAAGAGGCAAAGAGGGAGTTGCCTCACTTTCTGACACGGGAGGAAATGGCGGAGTTGTTACGGATCAGTCCTTCCAAGTCCTATGAATTGATAGGACGTCCGGACTTTCCGGTGTGTCGGGAATTTGGAGTGAAGATCCATACGGACAAGCTGTTTGATTGGATCGAGCGCAACATGCCGGACTATCAAGAAAAACCGAAACCCTTTCGCTCGATAAGTTAATTGTAAAACACATTCATGAATAGAAACAGATAGGAAATCATTCAAAAAGGGGCTGATGACAGTGGATTTAAAGAAATCAATACTGGCAGGACCGGCAATCGAACGATTGCTGGAGACAGAAGACATAAGCGGGGAGCAATTGGCGATGGACTTGAACATTTCTTCACAGCACGGCAGCAACATTAAGCAAGGAAGACGCAATTTGCAGGCGGATATCGCAAGAGAATCCATCAACCTTTACGACAACCCATCCTACACGATGGACATTCTGTACGAGTTCTCAGACGGCTACACTTCACCGGTCTTGAGAGGAAAGAACATTGAACACCACCGGTTATCTTTCGCTGCCAATGCCGTTAGGGAAGTCGGAGAAGGGCTGAGCATGATTCAAAATATCTGTTTAGCTAAACCACCCGGCATGCTAGATACCAACGAATTGCAGGAAATTCAAAATACTGCTGATGAATTAATCGAAGCTCGAGTTTTCTTAGACAATCTGCTGATGCAGCTGCAGGTCGAATACAAAATCTCAATTAAAGACCGGATCAAGAATCTGATTCCTCGATGGAAAGCGAAAGGATGGTTGCAATGATTGAATACGGCGAACCGCTCTACTGGTATATCGGAATGACAATCGTATTTGTATTCGGAATCCTACTTGGCATCATGTTCGCAACACCTGAAAAAGCACAAAAAAATAACGATTGATGCGTCCAACATCAATCGCCAAAAAATTAAGTATGTACCTAATTATACCACATGTTGAGAGCCTTGGCTCTCGTCAACAAACCTATTTGTTTCCTCCCTGTTGCAAGTAGGTTTGTTGATGGGATTCAACCATCGGAAAGAGGTGAAATTATGTCAGAAAAAACACCGATCGATTTAGCGGCATTCGACAAATCAGACAAGATGATGGAGATCCGGAACATCTTACGGATTTCAGCCAATGAGGGAAATGTTTCGACCGTCATTTCCTTTGAATCCCTAGGGACATCGACGGAAGCTATCATGGTCATCACATTATTAGAAAAACACGGTTACAAAGTAAATTATGGCGATAACGTCATCATCGTTAGATAGAAAGGAGCGGAATCATGAACACAGGAAACAAGCTGAGAGCGTTGCACAAGCGTTATGTACTAGCTCAGAGAACTTACCAGGCGCGATTGGCATTGGCATCAGGAGCCATCAAGAAATAGAAAGGAGCAACCAAAATGAAAAGACTCGAAGACCTACCCGAATACCAAAACACCAAAGCGATGGAGCAGCGCATCCTAAAGCTTTCACTCCATGCGGCACAGCGAATGGTGATCGAACTGGCAAACCAAGTCAACTGGCACGGACCGGCATCAACGGAATGGCTGGAGAACGAACTGGCCGATCAAGAACGATTGGAAGGCCGGAACGTGTACACCGCAGAAGACCATCCGATTGAGGATATGTTCGGTTCGGAAATCTGCACCGGCGATAAATGGTTTGAAGATGCTGCAGGTCGCGTCATCTTGAATGAAAATGTCGCGCAGTATTTGCAGGAAGTCGGAAATGCGAAGTGTTATCGGAGTTTGGCTTAAGCGGTAGTTGATGGAAACGATGAATGGAGGAATAGAAATGGCAGTTATTAAGTGGAGTAATTACAAAGTTGTTTGTACAGCAATTGGAAATCAAATCGTTATAGGTAAATTGGATAATAAATTATCTGTCCCCGGTTTATCAATGTTATCAGATAAGAGCGATGACAGAACTAGAGAAGTGATAGCGGCAGTTGCTCAACATATGAATTCGGAAATTGAAGAAGATGCGACAGCTTTAAATTTTCAGTTTGAAGGATTAGGGACACTCACTTGGACACCAGAAAACAAAGAATAACCGTTCGCACAAACAGTAAAGGAGGAATCGTGATGGAAGGCTATGCAAAACTGCTTCAAACCGGCGTCTTCTGCGAGGACTGCGGCGAATTCATCAGCGCTGAGCCAGCAGGAAGCCCGCAGAAATGCAGCGACTGCTACGAAGACGAACTGATCCGTGCAGTCGAAAATGACGAATGGCCGGACGGAATGGCGCACAGTACATGGATGGACATTCGAATGAAATACAGCGAGCCGGATGTACGGGTATAGAAAAATCCACTGCGCTAACAGTGGACCGTCTCATCTGGTGAGGAATGAATTTATTAATCCCAGTATACAACATATCTAACTTGATTGTGAAATAAAAATACGAATTCAGAGGAGCATTCAAATGAGCGAACTATCAATGTATCAGAACCAAAACCAAGGTGGCGTCTTAGCCCAAGCATCAGCATCACGTGAAATGGAGGAAGTGAAGGGAGCTATCTTCTTGGCCAAGCAATTCCCTCGCAATGTGTACCAGGCAGAACAGCGCATACTAGATTCCTGCAAACGTCCAGCGCTCGCTGCCGTGGCGATGTATCAATACCCGCGGGGCGGGACGAAAGTAGTTGGCCCGTCCATCCGTTTGGCGGAAGTCTTAGCTCAAAACTGGGGCAATCTTTCCTTCGGAGTAAAGGAATTGGAACAACGTAATGGAGAGTCTATCGCCATGGCATATGCCTGGGACTTGGAAACAAATACCCGACAGGAAAAAGTCTTCACGGTTAAACATTCCATTAAAACTAGAACAGGAATGAAGCTGCTCGATGATCCGCGAGATATTTATGAACTGGTGGCAAATAACGGTTCCCGTCGAGTGCGAGCCTGCATTCTCGGCATCGTCCCTGGAGACATTGTAGAAAAAGCCATTGAAGAATGCGGCAAAACATTAGCCGGCAACAACAAAGGCCCATTAAAAGACCGCGTATCTAACGCACTGAAAACGTTTAAAGAAAAATATCGAGTTACACAGGAAATGATTGAAGCGAAATTCGGTTATAACGCTGATTCCTTCACGGAATACGATTACGTTGAACTGATTAACATATTTAACTCTTTAAAAGATGGATTAAGCAAGGTGGAAGATTGGTTCGACAAAGACGCCGGCAAGGATAAGCAAAGCGATTTGGCTGCATCTTTCGATAAAGAGAAAGAAAAGCCGGCAGATAAATCCAAGAAGCCAAGCATTAAAGACGCGCCAACTCCAGACAAAGAGGTGAAGTCGGATGGTCCAGCAGACGTTTCAGCTGAACAGCCAGAATTACCACTCGGCTGAGGCAAACGAACTTTACTTCTCGGTTTCCCAATTTAAACAATTCAACCAATGCAGTGCGAAGGCGATGGCCTTGCTGAAAGGCGAATACATCCGAAAAGAGTCCAACGCACTGTTGGTTGGCTCTTATACACACGCTGCATTTGATACACCGGAAGAATTTTCAGCGTTGATCGAAGAGAATCACGGTTCAATATTCAATACGCGCGGTAATAAATATGCGGATTTTGTTACAGCAGATGCCATGATTCAAACCATTCAGGACGATCCGTTCGCGATGTTTGCGATGGAAGGGCAGAAGGAGCAAATCTTCACAGCTGAATTGTTCGGTGCTCCTTGGAAAATCAAAGTCGATTCCATCAATCACGAACGAAAAACATTCACGGATTTAAAGACCACTCAGAGCCTTTCTAAGCGGACTTGGAGTACGAAGTACGAGATGTTCGTTTCCTTTGTCGAAGCGTGGGATTACGTCTTGCAGATGGCTGTTTACCGCAAAGTCATCGAACTGAACACAGGCTTCGCTTACAACCCGTATATTGTAGCCGTCACCAAAGAAGATCCGCCAGACAAAGCGGTGATTCACTTTGACGCTGATCGATTCCAGTTCGAATTGGATTTTGTTGAAGCAGCGATGGAAGAACAGAAGGCCATTAAAGAAGGGCATATGCATCCGGTCCGATGTGAACGATGCGATTACTGCCGCAGCACCAAGAAATTATCCAACAGCATCGAAATGGGAATGCTGCTGGATTAATCAGAGGGGAGTGAGGGCTCCCCTTTATTTTCACAAAGCAACGAGGAGTGAGGACATGAGCAAGCTGTTACTGGATGACAAACCACTGATCATCTTACCTTCGCTAGCCAATACAGTCGGGCTGAATGAAGCGATTATCTTGCAACAACTGCATTACTGGCTAGGAATCAGCACGAATCGCAAAGAGGGTGAAACGTGGGTTTATAACACTTATGACGATTGGCATGAGCAATTTCCGTTCTGGTCTGTAAGCACGATCCGGCGCACGATTACGAAACTGGAAAAGCAAAACTTAATCATTATCGGCAAGTTTAATAAGCTGGCAATCGACAATACCAAGTGGTACCGAATCGATTATAACCAGTTAGAAAGTATGAACAGACCATCTGTTCAAAATGAGCAGACGATGTGTTCAAAACGAACAGACGACTTGCTCAATTTGAACACACCATTACCAGAGAGTACTTCAGAGAATACAACAGAGAGTACTAAAAGAGATAACGTCGCTGACGCTCCTTCGCTTCCGTTCGAATTAATCATCAATTATCTGAATGAAAAAGCGGGCACCTATTATCGACATACATCAAAGAAAACCCAAACCTTGATCCGCGCTCGTTACAAAGAAACGTTTACGACGGAGGATTTCAAAAAGGTAATTGATAACAAAGTAGCGGAATGGTTATCAGATCCGCAGATGAATCAATACCTCCGGCCGGAAACGTTATTTGGCACCAAGTTTGAGTCTTACCTAAACCAAAAGCCGAAAGGAGCGAATCACAGTGGAAGCCATCAACCAGCTCATCAAAAATCAAATGACGTCTCTGGAATTGAGTTCTGATACTTGTGATCAGCACGGCTCCAAAACGGTGTACATGGTCCAGTTTGAAGGAGAAGCGGTCTGCCCCATCTGCGAACGGGAACGGAACAACGCCATTCTCTCGCAACAGGAAACGGATAAGATTCGGCAAGCCCATGCCAGTAAAGCCTATCAAGGATTTGCGAAGCTTAGCATCTTGACCGACGTGAATCTATACGACGCTTCGTTCTCCAATTACGAAGTGACGGAACCGGAAGAAACGGCGAATAAAGAACGGGCCATCGCAGCCTTCAAGCGGTACCGAGACGGAGAAATCTTCAATACCTGGTTCACCGGATTGCCAGCAGTCGGAAAAAGCCATTTGGCCATGAGCATTCTGCGGAATCTGAACGAATACGGCGAGAAAGACAAGCTCTGCCTGTTCGTCAGTGTCGATGAAATGCTGCGGAAGATTCGGGGCAGTTTTGATAACCGTGAAAGCATGTACACCGAAAGCTATTTCGTGGATTTGCTGTCTAGTGCGGATTTCCTGGTCCTTGATGACCTCGGAGCAGAGACCGGAGGGACCGGAACACATAAAACGGCCACGGATTTCACCCTGCGCGTCCTGTACGCCATTGCAAACGCTCGGCAAAGCAAAGCGACCATCGTGACAAGCAACCTCTCTAAACCGGAGCTGGTGAAGATGTACGATGCGAAGCTGGTCAGCCGGTTGATGAAAGACACGTACTTGATCCGATTTGCAGAGACTTCGGATAAGCGGATTAAAAATATTGAATTTTAGGAGGAAATCCCATGAACAAATCACCAGCGGAACGATTGGAATACTTATTAAACTTAGCAGTCGCCATTGCAGGCGGATGGCAGGCGACAGGATGCAAGGACGAAGCGTTAGAGCGTGAGTTTAATCGTGTGCTTAATCAGATCCATCCGAATCGTGAAATCGCGCTGAAGGCATTGGAAATCCATATAGCAGGGGATGTGGCGGCGTGAGCAGACCGATTAAATTCCGTTTCTGGGACAAAGAACACCGATTTATGTGGCGTACGGGCATGGAGGGGGAATCCATTTTTCTGCAAGATGGAGAATACCGTTTCTATAATCGACACATATACAAGGAGCTTTTGAGTAAAGGTCAGGCAAAAGTAGAAGATTTTCAATTCCAAACTCACTTCGATGAGAAAACGGGATGTTTGAATGGTTATGTCTATGGACCGGCTTTCGAAGTAACCGATGATCCATTCCCGATGTATGAAAACGAAACTTGGGAATTAGAACCGAGTGAATTTACCGGCTTAAAAGACAAGAACGGCGTTGAGATCTATGAGAACGATATTATCGGTGTTGAGTTAGGCGACCAATATTACTTTGCGATTGTAAAGCGTGGTGGTTGGTACTGGTACGGAGACATGGTCTTTGCAAATGACATTATAGATTTTGACGATATTGGCGACGAAAACGATATGTCCGCCGACTGTGATGTATTAGGCAATATTTTTCAAAACCCTAAGTTATTGGAGGAAAACAAATGATAAACCGAGTGGTTTTAGTCGGAAGACTAACAAAAGATCCTGATCTTCGTTATACCCAGTCTGGAGCAGCAGTAGCACGCTTCACACTAGCCGTAAATCGCACATTCTCGAATGCGAACGGTGAGAAAGAAACAGACTTCATCAATTGTACGGTATGGCGCAAACAAGCCGAGAACACGGCGAATTTCTTGAAGAAGGGCAGTCTCGCTGGCATCGAAGGCAGAATCCAGACGGGCAGCTATGAAGGGCAGGACGGCAAGCGTGTATATACGACTGAAGTTGCCGCGGACAGTGTGCAATTCCTAGAACCGAAAAACGCCGGATCCGGTGAAGCGAAACCGAATGCACAGCGCGAGGATACAGCGCCGGCAAACAGCGGACGGCAAGAGCCCGATCCATTCTCGAGCAACAGCGGACCAGTTGAAGTTAGTGATGACGATCTTCCGTTCTGAACAATAAATTTTTTTGGCACTCCATTGCCAATATTTTACCGAAAAAGGGGCGTTGCGCCTCTCCTGCATGGAAACAATTTGAAGGGGGCTTGAACATGGCTGGGAGACACGTTCATATCAAGTTTTGGGTGAAGGAATTGCAAGAGTTTGGCGTAGAGGTCGGGCCGAACGGGGAAGCGCTCGACGCAATGGATTATTACGACTTGCGGGCGTTCTTGCTGCAACAAAAGCTGCGTCGGAATCTGGAACCGAAGCCAAGCGCGTGGTTCTGATGAGAGGGCGCGAGGTGTTGTTCTACAAGAAGGATGGCGAGCAGGATTGCTGGCAGTACGGACGGTACCGGGCGGCAGGGGTTCGCTGGATGCTGCGGAATGGCTGGCGTGAGATTGATTGGATGCATGAAAAGCGAGGGTGAAGAAAATGAAATATAAATTGCAGCCACTGAGCTTTAGAGAAGCTGCGTTGTTTGTAAATGCGCATCATCGGCATAATATAGCGCCGCAAGGACATAAATTCAGTATAGCTTTGAATGATGGCGAAAGTGTCATCGGTGTTGCCATAGTAGGGCGGCCAGTTGCCAGGCATAACGATGATGGCTGGACTTTAGAAGTGACAAGACTTTGTGTTTTAGAGGGGCACAAAAATGCTTGTTCACAACTCTATGCAGCTGCTTGGCGCGCGACTAGAGCGATGGGTTATAACCGACTGCTTACTTATACTCTGAGAAGTGAATCTGGATCCAGCTTGAAAGCGTCCGGCTGGAAAGTCATCGGAGAAACTCAGGCGAGAAAAAAAGGATGGAATACACCATCAAGGCCGAGAGTTATGGCAGAAAGATATCCGAAAGAAGAAAAGAATTTGTGGGAAATAAGTTGAATCAGAAAATCTGAGGGGGTTTGAAGATGGAATACAAACAAATGGTGGCATTGGAAAAAGGGGAACGATTAGCGGTGTTTCAGGATGGTGAATGGAAGACAGGCACGTTTGACCGATACATCAGCGGCGCGGATCCGTCGATGTGGTTTGCCTTTGATGAACGGCAGCAGGCACCGGGCGGAAACATCTGCACACGGGTCTACACGGGATTGCAGTGGGGCGAAGACTACTGGAACGAGAAAAACAAAGACAAGAAATTCCGCAAGCTCAGCGAGGATGAACTGAATGCGGAGTTGATCGGGAAGATGGGAGTGGAAGCGTGATGCAGAAGGTGATAATTACAAAAGAACAGGCAAAAGCGATTGAATCTGCAAGAACGGAGGCAACTGACGACTGTATTTTAAGAGACACCGGCAGAATAGGTGTCACATGGATAAACGAAACATCCCCGCTTAATTTTATGGACTTGGCTTTATTAGCAAAGGCTCTGTATATCGGTTATGAAATCGATAATAGCTATAAAAAGGGAGACAAAGTATTATTTCAAGTCGAAGATAGTATCCCGGTAATTGCTACACTGCAAAATAAAATTTTCCAAAGTAAAGACGAGTGGTCTACTGATGAAGCTATTGGACATATTTCTGAACAGTACTTCCGACACGCAACTAAAGAAGAAGTTCTTTGGCTCGGCGAGCTAAATCGAGAAAAGATTGGAGAATTTCAAGAAACCGATGTTGTAAGATACGGAAACCATATTTACCAAGTTTTTTATCACATGGGATGTCCTACTTACAATAATCACATTTCTCCTGAATACGCAAAAGAGTTATATGAAAAAGGAGAATTGGAATGGATTATACCTGCTCAATCATTAAAACCATTTCCAAAGGAATCCGAATCATGAGTCCGATAGCCGAAATCAACCAACTGTCTCGTCACTTGCCATTATTCGCACTCCAGGACATTCAGCAACGAATTACCGACTGGCTGGCAATGGGCGGGAATGAGAACGATCCGTACATTGAGCAGCAGCTGCGGTATGCGAAACGATTTGTGGGGGAGGAAACGAAATGCCAAAAGAAATCGTAGTTACAGGAATCGGAAACACAATTGAATATGCAACGACAAATGGCGCCGGATTAATCACGGGAAAACGAGAGGATATAACAGAGCAAGCTATCAGCGCAGTATTTGCCCATCTAAAAACTGAATTTGAAAGATGCAACAAAGAAGGTAAAGCTTTTGGCAGAAACTTTGGAGAACATGGTCGTTTATTATATCTTGCTCCTGGCACAGATGTTGTCTGGAAGGAGGAAGAACAATGAAATCCAATTATGACAAGGTGATTGATGCGATCCCGTTTTGGAAGCCAACTAGAGACTGCCGAGTATTCGGCGTCTCGGCTATCCAGGGCATCACGAATTGCGGATTGCTTGAAGCGGTACGACTGAAAGAAAAATTGGAATACGAGGGTGCCATACCGAAAGACCGGTTCTGAGTATCCGTACTTTAGATGGATTAGATGAAGGAGGAAAAGGAATGACGAGAGTTTTAGACGCTTGTTGCGGCAGTCGGATGTTCTGGTTCGATAAACAGAATGAAGACGCCACATACATGGATAAAAGAGAGTTAAGCGATACCCTATGCGACGGGAGAACACTAGAAGTGAAACCGGACATAATCGCTGATTTTCGCAATATGCCTTTTGAAGATGAAAGTTTCTACATGGTGGTATTTGATCCACCGCATTTACTGAAAGCTGGCGATGATTCATGGTTGGCCAAGAAATACGGCAAGCTTGATCCAGACAACTGGCAGGACGATATTGCAAAAGGATTCAACGAATGTATGCGAGTTCTAAAGCCGAACGGCACATTGATTTTCAAGTGGAATGAAGAACAAGTGAAGCTTAGCCAAGTGCTAAAGGCAATAGATTCTAAACCGCTAATCGGCAATAAACGCAGTAAAACGCACTGGCTCGTATTCATGAAGTAAAGGGCCGTTCGCTAATAAATCGTGGTAGTGAAAACGAAAGGAATGAGGACATGCAAATACTAGAAATCCTTTGGGCGATGTTGCTGAGCTTCTGGATCCTGGTCACGGCCGTCGGTTTGTATGAATTCACGAAACACTTCTGGCAAGTACGAAAGGAGCGCATCCAATGGGAAACGTCACAAAGAAAAAAATAGAGCCCGGCAAATTCATTCACTGCAAACGGTGCAGTCGCAAGAAGAAAGTCAGCTACGGCAGCCTCTGCGCTTCCGTGAGCTTGTGTGGTCGCTGTGCCAATATCGATGTTGAATGGACATTGGAATAACGAGGAGAGGTGAGGAAAATGGCGAAACTGCCTTTGGAGGAACGGTTGGAAATCATGCAGAGGATTGATCGGCTGTGGGTGCGGTATCAAGCGGGTGAAAAAGTGGATAAGGAACTGCGGAAATGCGGGAAGCTGCTTGGGGATTCGGACGTGACCGAACGGAATCCTGATAAACGGGCTTATACCAAGTACAGCAAGCAGAGTCTGCAGCAAGCCTTGCGGAACAAGATTCCACGACAAACGTTTTGGGGACGCATAACGCATTACCAGTGGTCTGAATGGGAAGCGGCTAATATTCCGCCGAGGATGACGCGGAAGAAGTTTTATGAACAGCGGAAGGCTCAGTGAAGGGGAGGAAGAAGGATGAATGAATTAGTTGCTCAAGTTGAAAAATGGTCGAAGGATAAAGCGCTGGACAAAGCGGATTCTTCAAAACAGTTCCTAAAAGTGACGGAAGAGGTTGGGGAAGTGGCTCGCTCATTAGCCAGAGGCGATCAAGAAGGCTTGAAAGACGGAATTGGCGATGTGGTGGTCACGCTGATCATATTGGGACAGCAGAACGGATTGGCGTTAGAAGAATGCTTGCAATGTGCTTATGACGAAATTAAAGGACGTAAAGGTAAAATGGTCAATGGTGTTTTCGTGAAGGAGGGCGACTTAGTTGGCAGCTAAGAAACGCCTGCCCGGCGAAGTCTACCGCCCCAGTGTCACGGTGCTGAAAACGAAGAAAGAAGAACCCACGGCGATTGAAGTCAGCGGCAGAGTTTTCGTCTTTGATCCCGTGGCGCATGAGAACCGGAAGAAGAACAAAGCCAGAGCGATGCGGCGGAAGAAAGTGAAGCGCTGGAAGAGTAAGGAGAGTCAGGTTAATGAGCATTGAAGTAAGAGAAGGCATGATTATCACGTTATCAGTCATGAATTTTAAAGATGAAAAGTACTACGAAGAAATGTCGGATCATAGATTGTGCGAAGAATATGACAGACTCATGCAACGGAATGAGGGGTGAAGGGATGTCGGCAATCGAAATAATGTATGCGAATCCAGAATTAACGACGATGTGGTTGATTATTATCTCAGTAGCAGTAGCGAAAATTGGGAAAAAGGAGTGAATCCATGAGACACGGACAACGCGGCAAGCAACTGGAGCAATTAGTGGACATGGCCAATCGCCAGTACCGGAGTAAAGGCATGGCCGATGTGCGAAAGATCCCAACGCCGGTGACGATCACGAACAACAAGGCTGGAAAAATCACAGGATTTGTAACAAAAGGCGAGCTAGTCGATTACTTCGGCATAGCAAATGGGCGGGCATTGATATTCGATGCGAAAGAAACGAACATCACCACATCTTTCCCGTTGAAGATTCATCCCCATCAGTTCGAAATTTTGAAATCATGGCACGAAAAAGGCGCGAGGTCGTTCCTGTTGGTGTCATTCACCAAGCGACAGGGCGAAACCTACATCCTGCCGTTCGAGCTGTTAAACGAAGCCTGGGCAGGCTATATCGGGGACGGAGCAAAGTCGATTCCGTACAGTGTGTTTTTTGAGAAGTGTGAGCAGGTGAAATCGGAAAAAGGATTTGTGCTTCATTACCTGAAAGGGGCGATTGCATGACACTTTGGACAATAGGACTTGGCATCGGGCTGGCGCTGCTGTTTGCCATCACGAATGCGGTTTCTTATCAACGCGGCTCAACGGTTGGCTATAAGATCGGGCTGAAAAAAGGCATCAAGGTGAGCTTTCAAAAGGTTCATAAAGGAGGCTATGCCATTAAGTGGGGAGATGAGAAGGAATGAGCTACATCCTTTTCGAAGATGACCGTCTGGATTTAAACTTTGTTTTCTCCGAACCGGAGTTGAGGGACTTTCGGGAAATGTGGAAAGCGGAGATTAGCCTTGTGAATATTGCGAAGAAGCTGAAACGCAAACCTAGCGAAATTGTTTTGCTGGCATTTGACCATGCCGAACGCGGATTGATACAGACCCGGGCATCAGGAGTAAACGGACTTTAGGAGGTTCTATAGATGGTACAAATGAGGATGAAAGAGGTAATAATTTCCGAGACAGGGGAACTAAAGTTGGATATAATGGAATTACCACTAAGCTGCGCTCTCATCATTTCTGAGGGCAAGGTGAAGCTGGTCGAACTTCCTTCTCATGCGCAGACGAGTATCGTTACGTACAAAGGGAAAGTGAAGCGTGTGAATTTTGATGAGGGGGAAGATTTTTGAGTAAAAATAAAGAAAATGAAGATGAAGAGAAGAAGTGGTTTCAAAAGTGGGAGAATTATTGGATTATAGCTGGTGGTATTATTGCTTTAGTGGCAATTGCTGTCCCATTCTCTATAGTTCATTTTACTAATACGAATTACAAAGTTATTGAATTAGATAAACTAGGAACAATTGGTGATTTTTTTGGTGGAACTACTGTTGGTCTTTTTACGCTAGCGAGTATAACCCTTGTAACTGCTGCTATTGTAATGCAAAAAGAAGAACTAACACTTCAAAGAAAAGAGTTGAAGGCTACAAGATTGGAATTTGAAATAGGCAATTCCACCGCAAAAGTTCAACAAATCGATAATGCATTTTTTAATATGCTTTCACTCAACCATCAAATTACAAACGATATTAAAATAACTAGACTCAGTAATACTTATACTGGTAGAACTGCGTTAATTGAATTAAGACAAGAGTTAATAGAAAATCTTGCATATAAAAAATTTTTATTAGATTACCCTGATAAGAGCTTAAAGTATTGGTACGACCAAAGACAATTTCGTAGTGAATATATCCAAAGTTTCCTAGAAAATGATAATGGTATTGACCAAGTTTATTTAGATGAAGTATATAAAGAATTTCATGATGATTACGGCTATTTAATTGGTCATTATATGAGAAATAATTATAGAATTGTTAAGTTTATAGTAGAGAATGTAGTTGAAAATGATAGTGAATTAAAAGAACTTTCTTCCAACTCTCAACGAAAACCAATTTTAGGAGATAGAAGATATTATTTTGGAATGCTGCGTGCACAATGGTCAACACCGGAATTCGAATTAATATTTATTAATTCTTTATACTCTCAGAATAAAAAATTCAAAAAGTTAATAATTGATTATGATGTTTTAGACATTAAGGAATCCGAAGAAAATCATGAAAAAGAAAATAATTTTAAAATTAAAAAGGATTTAAAGCAATTTAATGTCTTTAGAAAACTTATTGAACTTGAAAAATAGTCCGCACCAGTCAACTGGAGGACACCATTACAGCTTAATCGCTGTTTTGGTGTCCTCTTTTTTATTTCTAAATGAGAGGGGTCATTGTATGAAAATCTGGGCTGATGATTTACTACATGAATACGGAATTGGAAAAAAGGATTTGGAACGGCGTCGCGATCGATTAGACAGAGAGAACTTTCACGACAAGCAAGACCTCACCCAGATCAACAGCATGATCGAGAGCATGACATTCTCGATGGAGTGGATGGAGTCGGGGAGACAGCCGAGTACTTATAAGGGCATTGATAAGAAGCGCATCTACCAACGACAGTCATTTGCTAACATGGATTTCATTCCGGACATTACTGAACAGCTAGAGGAAGGACCGAAACAACTTCGCATGACGGCCGAAGAAAAGATTATTCTAGCAGAAATATTTGCAGCTCTATCTTATCGCGAAAGACAGTGCTTTATTCTACATGAAGCTAGTGGTTTAAGTATGGGGAAAATAGCGGATGAAATTGGTTTAAAAAGAAGAACGGTTCAGCAATATGTTGAACGCGCAAGGGAAAAAATTAAATTAAGAGTAGGATGAAACTATTAGGTAAAAAGGAACGTAATAATGTTAAGAAATGAGAAAGGAGGATAACTAGTATGAATATAGATTTCTATGAAGCATTAATTCCTGGTATGATTGATGGATTTTCAGCAATAGCTTTCGGGATTCTTCCAATATTCCTGTGGATTTTAGTTCCTGCAATAGTACTCAACAGACTTATTGGCGGAAAGGAAGCTTGGAATTTTGGTGCATTACTTGGGTTAATTGCTTATTTTACAGTCGGACCCGAAGCAAGTTTAAATTTGTTCTGACGTACAATTGACGTACAGAGTATCAAGGGATGAAGGGGAGAATAAAAGAGGGGATGCATCGAGTGATGTAAACCTCTCCACTGCCCCTCTAATTACGAGTGGTTTTTACTGGTATAAAAGGATTTAATTCCTTCGGCGTAGAATCTTTACGAAGAGGAGGTGAAAAGATGAAATTCGAAATGAGTGGTTTTGATGATTTAGAAAAGAAGTTAAAAGAAATGGAAAAGGCCGCTAAGGAACTGGAAGGAACTAAAGAGGTTTCTTTTGGCGAACTTTTTAATGATAACTTCATGAGAAAGTATACTGATTCTGATAATCTTGAATCTTTCTTCGGTAAAAGTGGTTATAAAATTGAAACTGAAGATGATTTTGATGCTCTTGATGAAAGTGAATTTGATGCCTTTGTAAACAAACATTCTGAGTTCAATGATTGGGAAGAGATGTTAGGTAAAGCAGGAGAAGAATACGCAATAAGAAAATTAGGTTTATAAATTCGTAAGCATCTTCTTTAGGAGGTGCTTTTTATTATGTCTAAGAGAGCAAATAGCGCAGAGAAGGTGATACATGGTGAAACTAAGCGTAAAACATCAAGCGTTTGCAGATTACTACATCGAGCTTGGGAACGCTGAACAGGCTGCTATTAAGGCTGGTTATAGTAAAGCTTATTCAAGAGGCAATGCACACAAGCTGGTTGCAAAAGTGAGCATAAAATCATATATAGCTGAGCGAATGGAAGAATTAAAATCTGAGCGGGTAGCTGACCAGCAAGAAGTCATGGAGTTCCTGACATCTGTGCTGAGAGGGGAAGCAAGAGGGACTGCTTTGGTCGGAGAAGGAATGGGAGCTCAAAACGTTGAGCAAGTGTTGCCATCGGTCGCCGAGAAAGTGCGTGCTGCTGAACAGATTGGTAAACGGTATGCAATGTGGACCGACAAACAGCAAGTCGAAGGATTGTTACCTGTCACGATCGTGAATGATTTAGATGACTAACATCAGCTTGAAGCAAGTCGTAGGCAAAGGGTACCGCGAGTACTGGAATTACAAAGGGCGCTATCGAGTTCTAAAAGGTGGTCGGGGTTCGAAGAAATCAACCACAACGGCACTGAACTTCATTACTCGATTGATGGAATATCCAGATGCGAACCTATTGGTCGTGCGAAAAGTATTCAAAGACCATAAAGATTCCACGTATACACAGCTTAAATGGGCGATGAATCAGTTAGGAGTAGCTCACCTATGGGATTGCCGGTTAAGTCCGTTAGAAATGATTTACAAGCCAACCGGACAGAAGATTATGTTCCGCGGCTTGGATAATCCGATGTCCGTCACCTCAATAACAGTGGAGAAAGGATATTTAGCCTGGGCATGGTTCGAGGAAGCGTTCCAGGTCGTAAATGAAGACGACTTCAACAAAATCGATATGTCCATCCGTGGTGATACGGGTGGCTTGTTCAAGCAAATAACGCTGACTTTTAACCCGTGGAGCGATAA
This sequence comes from Planococcus alkaliphilus, assembly GCF_057031095.1. Classification (NCBI taxonomy): domain Bacteria; kingdom Bacillati; phylum Bacillota; class Bacilli; order Caryophanales; family Caryophanaceae; genus Planococcus; species Planococcus alkaliphilus. The sequence goes on along the minus strand of NZ_CM168060.1, from coordinate 2,296,463 downwards.
GCATTGGTTGAAGAAGCGTTTTTTTGATGCCGAATATCCGAATGTCCTGGCATTGACTACAAACTATCTGATCAATGAATTCCTCGATGCTTCAGATATTGAACTATTCGAGTGGATGCGGATCCATTCGCCTCGCCGGTACAAAATTGAAGGATTGGGCGAATGGGGCATTGCAGAGGGTGGCGTGTTCGAAAACTGGCGTGAGCTGGCGTTCGATAAAACCGAGATTGCGAAACGTGAAGGCATTAAAGCGGTATTCGGTCTCGATTTTGGTTACACCAATGACCCGACTGCCCTAGCGTGCGCTTTCGTTGACTTGACTAACCGAGAGTTGTTCCTTTTTGACGAAATGTATGAAAAGGCTTTGCTAAATGACGAAATTGCGAAACAGATATCAGCGAAAGGCTACAGCAAAGAACTGATCATCGCAGATAGCGCAGAACCAAAGTCCATTGTGGATTTACGGCGATATGGATTAAGAAAAGTGAAAGCCGCTGAGAAAGGGCCGGACAGTGTAAGAACCGGCATCCAGTTCATTCAGCAGTTTTCTATCTATGTTCATCCGTCGTGCCAGAACTTCAGCATTGAACTGGCAAACTACGTGTGGGCCACAAATAAAGAAGGCAAGCCGACCAATAAGCCGATTGACGAATACAATCACTTGCTGGATGCGCTGAGATACAGCATGGAACCGATACGAAAACAAAGCAGAACTCCAAAAGGTAGGTGAAATCATTGCTGCAATTTAAAAAGACGATTCAAGAAACGGGCATCACCGGCTTACTGGTTCATCAGATCATCGAAGAACACGCAAAAGACCGGGAGCGGATGCTCAAACTTTATCAACGATACAAAGCAGATTCAGACGGCCCGAAAATCTTTTCACGGGAAGCCACGGAATATGAAGATTTTGAAACGGGCGGGAATGTTCGCCGGGTTGATGACAAAGTTAATAACCGATTGAACAATGCGTTTGATGTGGATATTGTCGATACGAAAGTGGGCTACATGTTCGGTCATCCGATTACGTATGATATGGACGATAAAGAATCGCCATTGAAAAAAGAAATCGAAAACTTCTTGCTGCGGAACAATGCAGAGGATGCGGATTCGGAATTAGGGAAGATGGCAGCGATCTGTGGAATCTCAGCTCGACTTGCTTATGTGGATATTGAAGGCGATGAACGAGTAAAGAACATGAATCCGTGGGAAGTGGCATTCATTGGTGATGATGTTCACGAACCGGACTATTCCTTGCGCTATTACAAGCAAGGAGACGACCTGTTCGCTGAGTTTTACGATGACACAAACATTTACTTCTATGAGTCGAGAAACGGCACCAGCTTCGTTCAGAGGGATGTGAAAGCGCATCTGTTTGAATACAATCCTTTATTCGGTGTGGCAAATAATGCGGAGTTGAAGGGTGATGCGGAAAAGGTGCTGGCTCTAATTGATGCCTATGACCGTACACTGTCCGATGCTTCCAATGAGATTGAGCAATACCGGCTGGCTTACTTAATCCTAAAAGGAATGAGCGCAGACGACGATACGCTCAATGATTTGAAGAAGACGGGAATGTTCGAGTTATTTGGCGAGAATGACGATGTGCGCTACCTGACGAAGGACATCAACGATCAGATGATTGAAAACCATTTAAATCGATTGGAAGACAACATCCTACGTTTTGCAAAATCCGTGAACTTTACGGACGAATCATTCTCTGGACAAGCATCCGGCGTGGCATTGAAGTACAAAATCATGGCACTCGAGAACAAGTGCATCACAATGGAGCGAAAATTCACTTCCGCCTTGCGTTATCAGTTCAAAGTAATCTTCAGTGCCTGGGCAAAGCGTAAAGGCGTCAGCAAAGAAGATTATCTCAAAGTGTGGTTCGGCTTCAAGCGCAATCTTCCGATTCACATTCAAGACGAAGCGGCAGCGACATTGGCATTGAAAGGCTCGGTTAGTGAACGCACGCGGCTATCCTTATTGCCATTTGTCGACAATGTGGATTATGAGCTGGAGGCGATGGAAGAAGATGCTTTGCGTTATGGACAAACACTGCCTGCACTGAATGAAGGTGATTAAGCATGAACCAATTCGAAATCGAAGAACAGCTCGACAAGCTTTTAATCAATGCTGAATCGGATCTCGAGAAGGTGTTTGGCAAGCGATTGAAGACTATCCTCTTTCAACTATCGGAAATGTACCGGAAGTATGAGAAGAACGGCGAACTGAGCTTTACTGAGCTGAATAAATACAATCGGTTCCAGAAGGAAATGAAATTAATCACCGATTTAATGTCCAATCACTACCGAGAAGTCATTCAGACCATTCAGGAACAAGTCGAAACACAGTATCTAGCGAAATACTTGCTCACGGCTTATGTGGTTGAAATGGCAGTGTCAGACGGCACGGAAATTGGCTATAAATTACCGTCGCTCAGTGTGATGACCGGCATTGTGAAAGAGTTGCTGCAGGAAATGGAGATTCCGTTACCTGAACGGCTGCGTGATTCTGATATCAAACGGATGCTTGAAAAGCATTTTGGACCGGAACGGGAAACCGTCGAAACCAAACAAGAAATGCTTCGGGCGATTGAAGTTGAATTCGAATTGGCGAGAGAACAAGCGCGGGAATTAACGGAGCGCATTATCAAGGCTGTGGACGAGAAGAAAGATTCCAAGTCTTCTTCGCGTATGGGCTTCACGATTCCTTCGCAGGGTGTGATTGAAAGTGCGCTTGAGAATCCAGTGAAAGAGCTCTCCCTCCCGAAAGTGATGGAGGAGCACCGGAATGAAGTCGTCCGCAAAATCAACATCGAAATTGCACAGGGATTGATTGCTGGTGAAGGTTATTCGCAGATTGCAAAACGGTTGGAGAAACAAGTCGGTTTTGCATCCAATAAAGCACGCCTGGTCGCTCGAACGGAAGTCGGAAGGGCTAGAAGCATTGCTTCGGAACGCGTGAATGAGGTGGCTTCCCAGTACGCCGAGACGGTCAAGGTTTGGGCATCGATGCTAGACAATCGAGTCCGAATGACGCATCGCTTTCTAGACGGAAAAGAAGCTGATAATAACGGCGTATTCACTTATAAGAAGAACTTCACGACGGCACCAAGGCTTTGGGTTGGTCCGGATGCTGCAGCTCTTACCATTCAATGCCGATGCGTAATTGTGTTCAAGGTAAACGGCAAACTGCCAGAATACCGGAGAGAACGCGACTACATGGACGACAAGTATCAGCAGAAGCTTGCGGATCGCATTGATAAGTACATGGCGGATGAATCAATGACCTATAAACAGGCATTGAAGAAAGCACAGAAGGAAATCAATCCGCCGAACCGTGTGATTCCTTATGTGACTTATGAGGACTGGAAAGAGCAATTAACTGTGAACGACTAATTTTTGAAAGGGGTGATGGATATTGCTAGGCCATAAGCAGGCGGTATGCCGGAAAGGTTAAGGTGATCCATCATCTGCGAGCTATCGGTTAAATAGCAAAGCGTCCTAAGCACGACGTCATAAAAGGCTTATTTATTATGCGTTCTGTGGGCTTTGGCGTATGGAGGGCAAAGGAGGAAGCGAAATGAAGATTGATTTAAATAAATTCAAAGAACTTGTTGAAGCTGGTGACAATTCGGCTCTTGAAAAGCATATCCAAGAATCGCTTGAAAGAGGTGACCTCGTATCGGCAGCTGCAGCAAACAAAGATTTCCGAAGTGAATTGGATTCCGTGAAAGATACACATCACAAAACGGCCCTTGAAACATGGAAATCCAACCACTTGAATCAATTGGTCGAGGAAGAAGTGAAAAAACGAAATCCGCCAGAAGAAACGCCGGAGCAAAAACGCATTCGGGAGCTCGAAGAGAAGATTGCAAACGGGGAAAAAGCGACACAACGTGCTGAATTGAAGAATAAAGCCATGGCGTATGCGACTGATAACAAGTTGCCGTCTCAATTTGCATCTAAATATATCGAACGCTTCTTGGGCGACGATGAAAGCTCGACGACTGCTACTTTATCGGAATTAAAAGCCGATTTGGATGCGTTGATCAATGATGGCGTGAACAGCAAGTTTAAAGAAAACGGCCGGGAAGTGCCGAGCGGCAATCCAGGAGCGACAACAATCAAATCGATTCAGGATATGGCTGCAGAACATAACGTCCGAAACCAATAAAAGGGAGGCCATCACAACATGGCAGTAGAAAAAACAGTAAACCAAACAAAACGATTGAGCTTAGGAGGCGGAAACCTTCAGTTCTTCGCTGAACAAACATATACACCGGATCACGTTCTTATGTCCGATGTAAAAAACGGTAAGATTCCAGAAGAACAGGGCGGTTTAATTATCGAGGACGTCATTAAAGGCTCGACCGTCATGAAGCTGGCGAAGAATGAGCCGATGACAGCACCGAAGAAAACATTTTCTTTTAAAGCAAAAGGACCTGGCGCTTACTGGGTATCTGAAACTGAAGTGATCAAAACTTCTAAAGTCGAATGGTTGACAGCTTCCATGCAAGCGGAAAAAGTAGCCGTAATTATCCCATTCTCGAAAGAGTTCTTGCGCTATACGGCTAAAGACTTCTTTAACGAAGTGAAACCGTTAATTGCTGAAGCATTTTATGAAACGTTTGATATTGCAGCGTTGTTCGGCACAAATTCTCCTTTCGCTGCGCACACAAGCGGCAAATCTGTTTTCAATGGCGCAACAGATGCAGGAAACTTGATTGCTTTAGGTTCAGGAACGGATCTACAGGACGAGGTGTTCGATGCAATGGCGCTTATTGAAGCAGGTGGGTTTAATCCTGATGGCATTGCAGCGACAAACGCATTTAAACAAAACTTGCGACGTGCAGTAAACGCAACAAACGGAAACCGTTATTACACTGACTTGAACGACGTGGAAGGCATGCCGGTTACTTATGCGAAGCCGGAAGCATTCGACACAGCTAAAGCAGCGGCGCTTATGGGTGACTGGGATTATGCACGTTACGGTATTTTGCAAGGCATCGAATATGCGGTATCAGAAGATGCGCAACTTTCTTCTGTAGTGGACGCAAACGGCAACCCGATCAACCTGTTTGAACGTGATATGTTCGCGCTTCGTGCAACAATGCACATCGGTTACATGAACGTGAAGCCAGAAGCATTTGCAGCGATTACACCTGATGTCACACCTTAATAAAGGAGGAATCTAAGATGGTCAAATACGTTAAATCATCCGACGGGTTTATCGATGTGGTAAGCCCGGACGGATTTCCTAAACGGATAACTCAAAGAGCTTATGACGTAATCTACAAAGCGAGAGGTTATAAGCCTGCTAATGAAGTGAAGCCTGCGGAAGTGAAAACGAAAGATTACTCCAAAATGAGCGAATCAGAATTGAAGAAAATCAAAAATGATGAATTGAAGGCATATCTTGACGCAAACGACGTCGAATATCCTTCTGATGCAATCAAAGAGGATCTAATCAACGCCATCCTCGGAGAGTAGGTGAAGCCGAATGGAAGTAGAATTTAAGCCTACGCAACAGGACGTGGAAGAAATTAAAGCCATTAACGGCATTCCTTCTACTGAGGATAAGCATGACGCATATATCATGACCATGCTGCCGCTCCTGCTTGAAGATGCAATGGCTCAGACAAATAACGCTTTCGGAGGTATTCATGATGACGGAACGCTTCGCCTGCCAGGTGGCGTGAAAATCTACTTGGCGAAAGCGATTGAACACAGTCTATTAAAAGTCGGGCTGAAATCACGTTCAATGGGCTCTGTTTCGTATTCATACGATTTGGATATGCCTGCTAGCGTGACAAAGTACCTCCGGCCTTATAAGAAGGTGAAGTTCCATGCTTCAAGATGAGTTTCCACACGAAATTGTATTTCTTGAAAAAACGCGCATCCCCGATGGCGGGGGTGGATATGAAACGGGTTGGGCAGAGAAGCTATCCTTCAACGGCTTCTTAGATACGCCTACCAGCCAAGAGTTGTTTAAAGCGCAGCAACTCGATTACACCTTAGACCGTAGCCTGTACTATCCGTTCCGAGAAGACGTGAAAGAACAAATGCGCTGTCGCTACAGAAACGCCACTTATGAAATCGTCGGCAAGCCGGAAGACCAAGGCGGACAACATGAGGTCATGAAAGTGTCCCTGAAGTTGGTCGCGAATGGGTAGCCGCATCACATTTGGCAGTCAGCAATTGTCTAGAGCGATAGAACGTTTTGGAGAACATGTCGAATCGGAAATCAAACGGATCGTCGTGGAGACGGCCCAGACCATCGTATCGAATGCCCGTTTGCTTGCGCCTGTGGATGATGGGAACTTGCGTGACTCCATTGAAATGGAAATCCTGAACGACGGCTTCACGGCAATTGTTCGGGTAACGGCCCATTATGCGATCTATGTGGAATACGGAACTGGGATTTATGCAGCGGAAGGAAATGGTCGTAAAACGCCATGGACTTACTACAGCGATAAGCTCGGTCGGTTCGTCACCACAAACGGTATGCAGCCGCAGCCCTTCTGGGGACCTGCGGTAGACGAAGGCGAACGCTATTACCGAAATGAAATGAGGAGACTCGGATGACAATTGAAACGGCATTGTGGCCCTTACAGCAAGCAATCTACAGGCGATTGTCCTCCGACCTCGTTCCTAGTGCTGTAACGGGCGTTCATGACGTGGTAAGCGAAGAACACACTTTCCCTTACATTACTGTCGGGGAACCGAATGTGCTACCTTTCGAGACGAAAAACAACTACAGCGAAGAGGTTTCCTTCGTTGTACATGCTTGGTCGGATTACGAAGGGAAGAAACAGGCTTATCACATATTAAGTGAAGTATTCAAAGCAATCGGCAAAGGGCTCTCAATCGAGGGTCCTTTTGTTTTGCTCGAAGTGAAGAAACCAACCATGCAGGTGATTGACGACGCAGATCCGCGAATCAAACACGGCATCGCACGATTCAAAGTCATTATCAAAAACAAATGAGGAGCGTGACCATTCATGCAAAGAGGTAAAGATTCAATTCTATTAGTCCAATCAACAAAAGCCGTACTAGGTGAAGACGCCTACTTGATCGGTAACTCAACAGAGCATTCTCACTCAATGGAGAATGAATTGCTAGACGAGCAAACGAAATTCGGCCGCATCTTAGGCTATGGCCAAACAAGCGAATCATTCGATTTAACAGCTTATGGCCAAACATCAGACCCGGGACAAAAAGCTATCGTTGATGGAATTCGTAAAAAAGTACAAGTGAAATTATGGGAAGTTGATTTGAACTTGAACGCAAACGGCAAGCACGACACACTTTTCGCTTACGGTCTGGTTGAATCGGTTGAGAAATCTTCTCCGCAAGACGGATTTGTCGAAGTGTCATCCACAGTTCAAGTATTGGGCAACTCAGTTGAAGGCGAAATTGATCCGCTGCCAGAAGAACTAATTGCTCTTGGGCAGTATGGATTCGAAGCACCAGGCGAATCAACAGGCGAGTTCCCAGAACAAACAAAAGCACCAGTTACAACACCATAATCACGGGCGGGGATTCCCCGCCTATTTTTTTATCCCTTAAAACATTGAATTCCAGAGGAGGAATTAGGAATATGGCAACTTTAGAAATTAACGGTAAACAACACGAAGCAAAATGTTCATTCGCATTTGATCGGGTGGCGAAACAGAAATATAAGAACTTTGATGAAAACGGGCAGGAAATCGAAGGATTTATGAGCATCTTCTTAGGCGTGCTGAGCTTCGACAATCAATCACTTGTGTCCTTCTGGGATTGTGCATTAGCGCATGAGGAAAATCGTCCTACGGTAACTGATATTGAGAATGCCTTAGAAGCTGTGATCGAAAAGACGGGCGAAACAGAACCCTTGTTCAAAGAAGTCTTCGGAGCGATTAACGAGTCGGGGTTTTACAAAAATCCTGTGAAGAAATTCTGGGACGGCCTGGAAACGGTAAAGACGGCCAAGGGCACGAAAGAGGAAAAAGCCGCACAGATGCAGATGTACGAAGTACTGACCGAAAGCAGAGCGGTGTTAACGGATTCGAATACGACCAAATCCTAATCGATGCTGCTCATTACTTGGGCGTCTACGACACGAAACTGATCTATTCCTGGACTCCTCGGGAATTCAAAAACTTCATCAAAGCTAGTCAATTAAGACAAGTCGATGACTATGAAATGGCTGCTGTAAATGCTTATTTCACAGTTGTCGCCAAAGGCAAGAAACGATTGAAGCTATCGGACATTTACGACGCTGAGAAGCACCGGAAACAGATTATAAATGGAACTGTGGAAGAAAAACCAAGGTTCAATGCGGAAATGTTCCGAAATGCGCAGGAAGCGATGAAGAAATACAGACCTAATCCTACTAAGAAAGGAGGGTGATCCATGATTTCAGAAAGATTTACCGCTGATATATTGGCGGATATAAAAGACTTTCAACGCAAATTGAAGGAAGTCGATAAGAGCATTCGAAAAGCTGCACTTGGCGTGACCATTCCTATCAATATCAACACAACGGATTTTGACCGGGGTGCTGCAGAAGTCAACGCCATGATTACACAATTATCTGGCGACGTGGATGTTAATGTGAACGGAGATATTTCCGATTTACAACGGGCCGTCACAGAAGCCAGAGCTGCACTATTAGCGTTGCAAGGCGATACAACCATTACCATCAACGCAAACTCTTCCGACTTTAATGCAGCGGCAAATGATGTGAATCGGCAGACGAATAACCTGAGCCGAAAAATCACAGAAGCTCGCATCGGCGCAGATATCGGTTCCTTTGAAAAGAAAATGATTGAAGTCACACGCGCTTTAACTGAAGCCGGCGATACGGTTACACCGGAAATCCGAGCAGAAACTGCACAGTTCAATCGAGATATTCTCATGGTCCAGGAACGTATGCGAGAAATCGCCCGTTCCACAGCAGATCCGCAAGTCGAAGCAGATATCGCTGGCTTTATGGCTCAGATGGGAGCCGTACAAGCACAATTGTCGGCTTTGAACGAACGGCATGATGTGGATATTACGGCAGATGCAACAGGCTTCTTTGTAACAGCTGCACGCGTCAATCGGCAAGTTCGGGAATTTGCTAGAGAACGTGTAGTGGTGAACATCATTTCTCGTTGGAACAACTACCAAGCCACAATGGGGCAGATCGCTTCCTTCTCTAGAAATATTGGAGAGGTGGCGGCCATTACTGGGCGTGGTGGAATGATTTTAATCAGCCCGGCGGCGGTTCCAGTTATCGCTTCGGCAGTTGGGTTGATTGGAAACTTAGGACCGATGATAGGTGCGTTGGCAGGCTCTACGTTCGCTTTAGCCTCTGCTTTTGGTACAGCCGGAATCGGTGTTGCGGCATTTGCAGGAGTGGCTATCTCAAACTTAAACGACATATTTGGCGCTGCAGAAGATTTGAAGAAACTTGAAGAAAAACTGGCCAAGGCAGAAGGCTGGGAAGAACGAAACAAAATTATGAAAGAAATGAAACAAATTCAAGGGTCTTTAAATGAGGAGCAAACCAAAGGACTTGAAGCCCTTAACGGTTTGAAGTCCACATGGAGTGAACTGACCGACGCCCTGCAACCACAGACCATACAAATCTTCACCAAAGCCTTAGGTACTTTAAGCGGTGTTTTAATAACACTAAAGCCTATGTTCACGAATGTTATGGATACAGCCAATGGATTAATGGACTCACTTAGTCGTTCAATTGAGTCAGCACCTATGAAAGCTTTCTTTGGATACCTAAATACTACTGCTGCACCAATGTTAGAAACCGTCACCAAAGCGGCAGGAAACTTTATACAGGGATTCCTCAGCATGATGACTGCATTTGGACCGTTAGCCATCGAAACCTCAAACGGATTCTTGAGAATGTCCGAGAGCTTCGCAACGTGGTCAGCTAAATTGGGGGAAAGCACGAATTTCCAATCGTTTGTGAGCTACGTTTCCGAAAATATGCCGAAGATCCGCGCAATATTTGGCGATGCCATAATGGGGATCATCAATACCTTTGCAGCGTTTGCGCCTTCCTCGGCGACGATGATGACGAGCTTACAAACAATGATGGCTAGTTTCAGAGCTTGGTCTACAGAGCTTGGTGAGAATGCAGGGTTTAAGAAATTCGTAGACTACTTTATGACCAGCGGGCCCGTCGTACTTAGTGTGATCGGTCAACTCGTGACATTCATCACGAATCTGGGCATTGCGCTTGCTCCACTGGGTTCAACCATTCTCGGCATGGTGCAGTCATTCCTAACGTGGTCAAACTCTATGATGCAGGCTCATCCATGGATTGGGAAAGTCTTCGCAGGTGTCCTACTATTGGTCGGTGCCTTCACGACACTAGTGCCAATTGGCTTGCTAGTCAACTCGTTCTTTAGCGGCTTGATGCTCATGGCCACGAAAGCAGCCATTTCCTTTGCTGTTAGCGCGGCGAAGATTGCAGCTTCTTGGATAGTAGCCATGGGACCAATTGGATGGGTGTCAGCGGCAGTCATTGGAGTTGTCGCCCTAATTGTAGCCAATTGGGACACGGTAAAGGCTTGGACGATTAAAGCCTGGTCAGCGGTCTCGAAAGCCGTGAGTGACGCCGTAACCAAAGTGGTGGGGTATGTCCAGAATAATTTCCCGAAAGTGTATCAACTCATTAAATCCGCGATGGATTCATCAGGCAAAATCATTTCATCTGTTTTGTCGTATGTAAAAACGACTTTTTCAAATGTTATCTCCTACTTAAAAGCCTTAGTAAAAGGTGATTTTGAGGGTATGAAACAAGCGGTCATGAATCAAATGAACAGTACGAAGACGCTAATTGTAAATGTGTGGAATGCGATCAAATCGCACTTCACCAACGTTCTTTCATTCTTAGCGTCCACAGTTGGTGTGAAATTCTCGCAAATTGTAAGTTCAGTTCAAAGCAAGATGGCGAATGCCAAGGCGGCTGCATCTGCTGCATGGGATGCTATGAAATCAGCAGCCTCTTCTAAAATCGGTCAACTGGTTTCATCGGTTGGTACATTTTTTGCAAAGGTCGTGACTACGGTTCGGACGAAAATGACGGAAGCCGTAACTGCGCTCTCTCAAAAAGTTGCAGAAATGCCAGGTAAGGTTCTTTCTTTTGTTGGTGAAATGGTTTCAGCTGGCGGCAATTTGGTGCGAGGTCTAATTGATGGAATCAAGGGTATGGGAAAAGCCGCAATCGAATCCATTACGGGTCTGGTCGGTGGAGTCATCAGCAAGGCGAAATCCCTTCTGGACATCAATTCTCCATCCCGTGTATTTACTCAGATCGGTGAATTTGTTGGGCAAGGATTAGCAAATGGTGTCAGCAGCACACGAAAAGCGAATGAAAAGGTGATGACTGGATTAACTTCAGTACTTACCAGCGCAGCCAAGAACCATACAAAAGAGATTAAGGCGATTCAAACGGCAGCCTCGAAGGAAGTGACAGCAGAAAACAAACGTCACAATTCAGCAATTGCGGGACTCGAACGAAAGGCAGAAGATGATATTTACCGTATCAAAGCCAATGCTAAGGCAAAGAAACGTAAGTTGACCACCTCCGAAAACTTACGCATCGAGAAAATCCGCAAGGATGCTGCGGCGAATATTATAAAAGAGGAAAAGAGTCATGACAGCAAGGTGGCGGCGATCAGAAATAAATCAGTGGCAGAAGTTAAGTCCCAGGAATCAAAATTACAGAAAGACCGTTTAGATGCCATAAAAACCTTTGTGGACAATAAACAGAAGCTTGAAGGCTTATCTGCAGTTCAAGAAGCGAAAATCTGGGAAAAGGCTGTTGCATCATTTAAAAATGGCACACAAGAAAAAATCGATGCGCAAGTCGAATACCAAGCTAGATTGAAAGAAATTAATGATAAAATCTCATCGGTCAATGAACAATTTTTAAATCGAAGTAAAGCGATCAATGACGAACTGGTCGCAGATGAAAAGCGTTTGACAGAAGCCTATGAAAACTCGGTTAATGAACGAACAAAAACATTGTATTCATTTACCGGCTTATTCGAGGAAATGAAATCTTCATTCGAAGGAACTGGAGATAGTTTATTGTCGAACCTCAAAGGGCAAGTCAGCGGCTTTAAAAATTGGGCTAAGGACATCAACGACCTTGCTTCTAAGGGCATCCAGAAAGGTTTGCTTGAAGAACTCCGTGCAATGGGCCCGTCAGCTTATGGAGAGATTGCCGCATTAAATGCGATGTCTGCGACACAGTTAAACGAGTACCAAGCACTATGGAAAGAAAAAACCGCACTTGCCCGTATTCAAGCACTTGGAGAACTAGAAGGTATGCGGAATGATACAAAAACTCAGATCGGATTGTTGCGCACGGAGTCGGCCAAACAACTTGATGCTTTGAAAATAGAGTGGGTAGCAGCAATGCAATCGGCTGCTAACGGAATAGAGACAACATTAAAATCTTTGAAACAAGTCGGATCTAATGCCATTACAGGCTTGATGAACGGAATGGAATCGATGAAAGGACCTTTGATGGCGAAAGCCGGCGCCATTGCCGAATCCATACGGAAAACAATTCAAAGTGCGCTGGACATTCACTCTCCTTCACGGGTATTGGCAACACTCGGAGAATATGCAGGTCTCGGACTAATGCAGGGAATGGATAGCTCGATTGCCGGGATAGTTGCAGCATCCAATCGGATGGCGAGCGCCATGATTCCCGATGTCGCAGATATTCGCGCAAACGGTGTGGATATTCGCTCAGATATCGACAACATGAAGCGCCAGATTAAAAACGAACTGGAAGTCAGCATGTCAGTCTCGCACACAGGCAGCGTACAAGGTGCGGGCGGTGGCATCACGCAACACATCGCCATTCATTCTACAACGCCATTATCACCTAGCGAGATCCGCAAAGAACAAATGAAAGCCAGTCGGCAATTGGCGATGGAATGGGGGGTCTAAATGGAAAAAATCAGCTTTACGAATGCAAGAGGAGAGGTCATTCATTTTGATGGCCCTCCTTTTTATTTGGTCAGCGTTGATGGGCTTGGGGATGTCTCGGCGATAAATCAAACACAGAAGTCACCTTATCAAGATGGCAGTTCCTATGTCGATACGTTATTAGAAGAACGCATGGTTACCGTTAACTTTTTGATAGCAGAAGATGACGGCTATGCAAAAATTTCCGAAAACAGGGCAAAGTCTGGGCGTATTTTAAGCCCTAAGTTAGGTTTAGGCGTTTTGCGTTATGAAAACGAACACTTGATCCGAGAAATTGAAGCGGTGGCTGAATCCGTGCCGATATACCCTGACAGCGGCAGCCGAAATGAAACCCTGCAAAAGGGAATGATTTTGTTCAATTGCCCGAACCCTTACTGGAAATCTCTCACAATGACGGAAGAACCGACATTTGAAGAACTTTTTAAGTTCCCATTTGAGGGAGTCTTTGAGATGGGTATCCAACGAGACGAACGCGTGATGGACAACGATGGGGATAGTCCCGCACCATTATTCATTGAATTTCATGGTCCTGCGGTTAATCCGCGAATCATTAACAACACAACCGGTGAGTTCTTCAAGGTCAATCAGACGCTCAATGAAGGCGAAGTCATGGAGATCGATACAGAGGCAGGGACGGTGTTCTTCCTAGGACCGGATGGGAATCGTCGGAATGTATTCAATTGGATTGATGATGACGCCGTATTTTTCCAATTAGCCTTAGGCGAAAACAATATCGAATACACGGCTGACAGCGATATTCAAGGCGCCATTGTGGATATTCGATACAACAAATTGTACACAGCAGTATAAGGAGGCTAGGAAATGGAAATATTTAAGTTTTTCAATAGCGCACCAGGTGATGCACGTACCTACCAAGCGGCAGATTTCGCAGATTACTTTGGCAGCGTGCTTTCTACAGGATTGCTTCACACTACCGAAGTCCCGGGCATGTCTGTCACTGTGGAAGCCGGAACGCTCAACACAGTCGTCAACGCAGGGAAAGCCATTATGAAGGGGCATCTGTACGAGAATACAGCGCCTCTCACGCTGAGCCACAGCATTCCGGAAGCAACTCTCGACCGGATTGACCGGATTGTTTTAAGACTGGATCTGCGGAATGCGGAACGGAATATAAAATTGCATGTGAAGCAGGGTGTGTCCAGTGCGAGTCCTGTAGCGCCCGCATTACAACGAGATAACTTCATTTATGAATTGTCGCTCGCGCAGGTTCGCGTTCGGGCAAACACGGCAAGCTTACGGGTTTCCGATTTGTTGGATGAACGTCTTGACGAAAATCTTTGCGGGATTGTTTATTCACTGATTAGCATCCCGACGGATCAGTTTCAATTATATATCACAGCTCGAACAGCGGAGCTTGGTGTAGAAGCAGAGCAGTTTGAGCAACAATTAATTCAAAACCTTGCAGATTATGAGCAAGAATACCAGGAATGGTTTGCAGATTTGAAAGCAAGTGGATTTGCTTCTGCATCTGAGTTTGCTGCGCATAAGGCGGATGAAGCGGCGCACGGCATCGGTGATAAAGCATTACTCAGCACAACGGCAAAGACTTCGATTGTCGATGCCATAAACGAGGTTTTTCAATCTGGCAATAACGTAAAGCGTGATATGGTAGCCGCGTTACTTGCCGTAGATCCGGCGCTACCGATTACAGAGAATAGTTCTTGGGAAGAGATTGAAACGGCTGCTGCGCAGATTAGTACGGGGAAGAAGTTTGCCGAGGGTACCTTTAACACAAACAATACAATCAGTGTGAACACTTTAAATTTCCGACCTAATAAGATATGGGTTACTGGGGAAATAGGAGGCGCTACGTACCAAAGGCATCATCAGTCAGGTGTGCCAAGCGCTTTCAACAAAACCGTTATATATTCAGATTTTAATACGGCTTACAAAGGTGGAGAAGGTGCTTATTTCACGATTACGAATACCGGTTTTTCTTGCACTAATCTCGGATTTGCATCAGGTATGACTAATCGGCGCTGGGAAGCCAGTGAATAGGAGGGATTTATATTGGAAACATTAATTATTTATGATGCGGAAGGATACGTTGTATCTTCTCAGTCGGGAACACCTTCACAAAAAGAACCAGTTGGGATTCCTTTCTTATGGGTGACAATACCCGAAAAAAAATATGTAGAACGCGTAGATACTTCCACAGAGGAGCATAAAGTAATATTCGCTGATTATCCAGCCACAGAAATTGAACTGCTTCGGGTTGAAACAGCTCAATCCAATGCAGAAATGTTCGAAATGATTCTGATGATGTCAGGAGGCGGACTTTAATGTTTACAGCAAATAGCCAAATTGTAAAAGACTATGTACTACTCATTCAAAAAGGGATCAAAACCATCGACGACGTACCGGATTTCCAAAATCTGCGTGAGGTCGTTTCAAATGTTCTCGCTGCTTAAACTATTTCTAATACAAACTAAGGAGATGTTATTTATGACATTCACAACGGAAAGCTCAATCGCAAACTCATACGCAATTTTAATCTTGGCAGGTAAACGCACAATTGAGCAGGTCCCGGACGTTGGCAATTTGCGTGAAGTAGTTATCGAAATTCTAACTGGCGAGTAAGTCACACCAGGATCATTATGCGCAGCATCATTAATGCCTAATTAGGCGTATTTTTTTTAAAAGTAATTTTAGAGAAGAAACACTTGTGCTATTTAAAGTTCCAAATTAAATTTTCAATTTTTAGCAGGAATCCATTCCTCCTCTGTCAAATGAATTAGTTTGGGAGGGTGAGGAAATGGAAGAAGATTATGCTTTAGAAATTGAACACTTGAGAGACTTAATCACTTTAGTACAAACAAATGTTACTTTCACATTAACCATTGTCGTAGCTATATTAGGGGTAGCGATAGCGGCTGCTGGGTGGGCGCTTTATGTTCTTGCTCGGAAATGGGTTGATGAAAGAGTGGAAAAAGAATTGAACGTAATCGAAGAAAAGGTGAAAAGTTTTTCCCTTAATAATCCTCAGTTTTTGTGGGCAAGTAGCAGTGGAGTGTTAACATCCATATCTATGGACGCGAATGGGGGAAATCAAATCCCAACATACCAATTACATGGACTTGATAATTTTAAGGAAGAGAATCTTGTTTATCTTGATGTATACTATATATTTGAAAAAAATAGGCAACCAATCACTGATTATGAAATTGAATATATAAAAAACGGTGTATCTATCAGCATTCCTGAAAAGTCACAAAGAAATACATTCAACCCTAATCGTCAAGTCCATATTTTTTTACTTTGGCACAACCCTGTTTTTATTAACGCATTAGAATGATATTTGAAGAGCGCCCTAACCGGCGTTCTTTTTATTTACCTGAAAGAAGGTGAAATATGAAATCACTACGCATCATCGACCAGGACTTTCAGCAGCTGGGTGAAATCACTAAATATGATTCTATTTTAATTACCGATCGATTCCACACGATTGGTGAAGTGCAGCTAATCATAAATCGATACAGCCCGAACGCGGATCTTCTTCAAAAAGGACGCATGCTCCGTTTCGATGGACAGAATGACAAAGTGTTCGTTATCAAGCAAAGGGAAATTCAATTGGACGAAAACGGAAAAGGCTCTGAGAACTGGTCCATTTTGGCGCTCCCGTTAAAAGCATTCCTAATGCAGCGCATTACGTATCCCCCGGCCCATACAGCCTATGACAACAAATCGGGTCCTGCTGAAACAGTGATGAAGCATTATATTGATCGTAATTTCATCAATCCGGATAAGCCTGAACGCGTATTTCCTAACCTGGCGATTGCACCAAACAAGAAGCGCGGAACGTCAATTGAATGGCAATCCCGTTTCAAAAATGTGGCAGAAGAACTGACTGAAATCAGTCTAGCCTCTGGACTTGGTTTTGAAATCCGAATTGATATTCCAAACAAACTCTTTGTTTTTGATGTAGTCGAAGGAAGTAACCGGACGGCAGGACAAAGCATTCTGCCTCCCGTTAAATTCGACCCGCAGTTTAAAACAATTGCTACGATGAGCTATTCTGAATCAGAAATGAATTACCGAAATCAAGCCATTGTGGCGGGACCCGGTGAAGGCATTAATCGAATCGTAGAAGAAGTAGGAACGGCTCAGGGAAGGGATCGATACGAGGTATTCTTTGATGCGCGAGACGTATCGGATGAAGTTGAGTCTGCTGAAGAAGGCGGAGAATCCACACCGCGGCCTGTCGGAGAGATTCGTGCAGAACTTGCGAACAGAGGGACTGTTGAACTGACGAATCTGGTCCAAGAAGAATACTTGGAGGCGCAATTGTTATCATCCTCACCCTTGAAATACGGACGAGATTATTTCCTAGGAGATCTAGTAACTGTCCGTAATCGAGAATGGGGCGTTACCTTGAATACTCGAATTACCGAGATCGTAGAGGCGCATGAGAGCAATGGTTATAAAGTTGAAGCAACATTTGGGAATAATAAACCTACGCTAATCGACAAGATTAAGCAGCAATTTAAACAGGTTAGTGGAGAAATTCGGAAATAGAATTTCTAAATCTTAGCAGGACTCCTTCCTCTTTTGGCGAATATTAGGAGAGGGAAAGGGGTTTTAAAATGAGATTAAATGAATTAGATGGGTTTGTAACTGATGCTTTAATAATGGTTAAATTCACAAATAAAGAACGAGTACAGGGCTTTCTAAACGGAAAAATATATATGAATAATTTCGGTTATTTTATTGATCAAGAAAAAAGAGAAAGGAAAAAAGGTCAAGGAGACCAATATGAAGGAGCACATGTCATAGAAACGAATAAAGTGAAGGCTTATGATCTCGCAACAGGTATGCTAATGTTTACAGCCGAAACCGGTAATATTGTTGAGAGATATCCAGAAGTTAAAGAAATTCCAATGTTTTGTTTGACAGTATTTGCTGCTAAAGATTTTAAAGTGATTTCTCATGGTGAATCGAGTGTCAGGTTTGTACTCGACATACCAGAAGAAGAAAAAAAATCATTAAAAAATGATTTTAAAGAAGCAGATTCAGCAGTGATTACATTTAATCCACGTTCTTTTATAGAAAGAATTAAAGGAGATTTAACGGAAAAGAACATTCCCGTTCTAAGTGGTAAGGTTGAATACCATGATTTCTCAATCTTGGATAGGGAAAGGAAAAAAAGTTTTGATGAAGGAGAATTAAATTTCCTTTTCAGTAAACATCAGTCTCTATCTCACCAAAGAGAATTTAGATTTGTTCTACCTAACGAGCGTAACCGTGGTCCGAATATTTACAATGTAGATAGTATCAACGATTTATTTGAAACTATGGAAATCGATCAATTCTTAGGAAATACGGAGATAGAAATATTTTTTAAGAAAAATAATCCAAATGAATAGTTACCTAAAGAGAAGAGCATACATCCAGGCGCTCTTTTATTCTGATCAAATGGAGTTGCGTCCTTATGAAAATCTGCAGCGTTGATCAGTGTGGAGAAACACAAAAACTCAAAGGTCTGTGCGCCTATCATTATGGTCGGATGCGATATAAAGGAGATTTTCCACTACATCCATCCAAACGGATCCATGTAATCAGAAGGTGCAAAGTTGTCGGATGTATAAGTGAAGTGCAGGCAGCCAGTTTGTGTATGAAACATTACCAGGCATTCAATCGGTGGAGGCGGAAAAATCCAGATGTCGATGTTACTGAATACGTAGTGAAAGAAAGTGTAATTAAGAAAAGACCTCCTATCGGAACTTTTCTGTAAATGAATTGACCAAAGAGTGTCCAATCGGGCGCTCTTTTTGTTTTGCCCAAAATAGAGAAATAGAGGGGGGTCAGGATGCCAGCGACAAAAGGAGAGGGTTCTATGTTTGATACAGTGAAAAATCATGAAGAACGAATTTTAATTCTTGAAGAAGCTGATCAAAAACATGAAGAACGCCTGCGAGTGGTTGAGTCCAATTACACCAATTTAGAGAATACCATCTTAAAAGGAAATCAATCACAGCAAGACTTCTTCAGGGATACCATGAATAAACAATGGGATTTAATCACAGAACGTGACAAAGCAAAGGAAGCGACAGCCCAGCGGGATCATGAAATTACCGTGTCAAACCAAGAAATAAAGAGGTCAAATTCTGAAAGAGCTTGGGAGTTCGCAGGCAAGTTGACTATGGCTGGCGGAGTTCTTTATCTAGTTGTCGAAAGATTTTTTATTTAAAAGGAGGAAACAACAATGGCAGTGGTATTAGTTTTTGCGGCAATTCTTGCACCAATCATCACAGCACTAGTGGAAATGATTAAGAAAGCGGTCAATATGCCGATTAACTTTGTTCCAGTTTTGGCATTATTGGTCGGCTTGCTGATTGGTTTTGCCGCACAACCGTTCACGGATCTGGATTATGTTAATCGATTATGGGCAGGCGGTTTAGCTGGACTTGCTGCAACAGGTTTATTCGAACTGGTCAAGCAACGCGATGGCAGCACAAAGGAGGATGAATCAAATGGCCAAACTTTTAAACGATAGAGGACACGGATCCAATACTTGGCCGCCGAGTAAAGGGATTGCTGCTTCAGGCGGCGTTCCGGGAATGGCCGAGCATTCGTTCAATACAGCTGTAGCGGATGAAGTCGAACACTTACTGAAAGGGAAACTCAGTACCTATTCGGCGCAGGGGTCCAATAAGCCGGATGTGCCGTTAAACACTCGCACCGCCAATTACAACGCTCAATACCGAACCGATAAGACAGCCATTGGCATGTCGCATCACGGGAACGCCGGAATCTCCACCACAAGAGGCTTCGGTGTTTTTTATTGGCATAGCTCAGCCACAGGGAAGAAGTTGGCTCAGATGGTCCTGGAAGAATATAAACGGGAGTTTCCAGATATGCCAATCTGGGGGACAGGGCTGTTTGCCAGCAAGGTGGGCGACTGGACCAACTTTGCCATTCTGCGCGATACGGCAGCGACTTTCGTCTTAATCGAATGGGAGTTCTTCACCAATAACGCAGCACGAAAAATCATGCTGACAGACGAATACCGGAAACGCTGCGGGAAAGTAGCGGCGAAAGCGGCTTGTCGCTGGTACGGAATCAAATTTGAGGAAGCAGTCAAACCAGCAGCTCCTATGCCTGTCGTGAAGCCTGCAGCAAAACCAACTGAAAAGGGTGTGGAAGAATTGAATTTAACACAAGCGCAACGAAAAGAACTAGCCGGCATCTTCAAAAAAGCATACGATCGTGGGGTCTTTACATCCAGAGAACATGAGAAAGCCATTGTGAATGGCACGATGACTATGAGCCGTTTGGTGTATCTGCAGTCCGTGGTTGCAGGGGCAGCCCTTAACGGAGGCAAAAGAATTTAATTCTGAATTGATTAAGCGTATTATTACACTGAGTCAAACATTATATAGTATGAGCCCTCCTGCTACGGAAATAGCAAGAGGGCTTTTTTATTTGCCTACTTTTGCCTACTTTTGCCTATACTGAATAATAAGCACGATTGGAGGTTCTGCAATGCCAGGCATGATTCCGAAAGAATACATAATGCACTTTGAAAATACGATCTATTTGCCGATGGTGATATCCATCTTTCGGAGAGACAAAAAGCACATACAGGATGGCGCCTTCAAATTAAAGGGCCCTTATCTGGAACTGGTCGAATCGGCTTGCAAAATCGCCGAACATGAATATCGGGAAACCAAAGATTATATGCGCAAACACCAGTTGAGAATCGAGACAGGGAAGCGCGATGATTTTGCGACTGAATACATTTTCTACTACGACGGATTTAATGAAAAACGGAAATATATGAATGTCCGGCTGCGCAATCGAACAGAGGAATTGATTAGTGTTTATCTGTCTGAGGCAGTCCGATCCAATGAGTCGGATACTTAATCTGAACTCACTCGCACAACTCGCACACAATCCTGCACGTGGGAAAAAGTAATTCGGAGAGTTTGGCGGACAACCCAAACTATATTATATAGAAGAAACTCAATCACTCCGAGGGAAAAAAGTGAGAGATTGAACGCCGGAAAACGGCATACATACGACAAATGTAAGACTCATTAATAAATAGAATAAGGCGCATCTTTTGGATGCGCCTTATTTTTTTACAGAAAAATAGAGGAGGAAGCAAATGACTGAAGAATTTTTGCAGCGATTCTATGCACTTCATTATGTTTATCCAAAACCATTAAACCGGATCTTGCGCCTAATGGAAGGCGATCCTGAACTGGGCCGTTTGAGAAACAGGCCATTGAATGAATGGTCAGTATTGCTTGGAATTTCAATGACTCAAGCTGCGTCATTGAAAAAAGCATACACGGATTCTTTGCATATTCCTTTTGACGAACTTTATAAAAAACATAAGATAACCCCCATATCTTATTTCCACTCCCATTACCCCGAAAGTTTGCTGGATTTGATCGACCCGCCAGCCATCCTGTATGCAAAAGGCGATGCTTCCCTGCTTTTAGCGCCTTTTAAAATAGCCATAATCGGTTCCAGAAAAGCTACTGGCTACTCACGGGCAGCCATAAAGACCTTGCTTCCGCCTTTGATTGCGAAAAAAACCGTTATTGTCAGTGGACTCGCGGTCGGTGCAGATGCAATGGCCCATCAAGCAGTTATCGACAATGGCGGCCGGACCATTGCAGTGACCGGCAGCGGTTTTTTGAACCCCTATCCAAAAGAAAATCTGCCGCTCAATAATATAATAGAAGAAACCCATTTAGTAATAACGGAGTACCCTCCCTATATGCAGCCGCTAAAATGGAATTTTCCGATGAGAAATCGCATCATTAGTGGGTTGTCAAAAGGGGTTATAGTGACTGAAGCAAAAGTGAAGAGTGGAACTATGAGTACAATAGAACATGCACTGGAGCATGGCAGAGACGTTTTTGCGATTCCAGGCGATATTTACTCGCCTTTATCTGCAGGACCCCATAAACTCATCGCAGAAGGCGCTGTACCGCTATGGGACGGGGTACGAGTACTGGAAGAATACCCCCAACTTACAGAGGATTTATAACTAAGCAAAATGAAAAACCTTGCATTCCGACAAAAACTGTTATACATTTTGCATCAGGTAATTCTTTTATTCATTTTAAGAAACCTCTATGAGGAGGAATATTCATGTCGGATTATTTAGTGATTGTAGAATCGCCGGCTAAAGCGAAAACAATCGAACGTTATTTAGGGAAAAAGTATAAAGTCCGGGCTTCACTTGGCCATTTGCGGGATCTTCCCCGCAGCCAGATGGGTGTGGATGTTGAAAATAATTATGAACCGCGTTATATCACCATTAGAGGCAAAGGCCCCATTTTGCAGGATTTGAAAAAAGAAGCAAAAAAAGCGAAGAAAGTCTTTCTCGCAGCTGACCCGGATCGCGAAGGGGAAGCGATTGCGTGGCATTTGGCAAATGCGCTCGGAGTAGACCAGACAACGGAATGCCGAGTAGTATTCAATGAAATTACAAAAGATGCCATTAAAGAATCATTCAAACATCCGCGAAAAATCGACATGGATTTGGTGGATGCACAGCAAGCGAGACGGATATTAGACCGTTTAGTGGGTTATAGCATCAGCCCGATCCTGTGGAAAAAAGTGAAAAAAGGCTTATCGGCAGGGCGTGTTCAATCCGTCGCTTTGCGTTTGATCATCGATCGGGAAAATGAAATCAAAAATTTCGAGCCCGAAGAGTACTGGTCCATTACAGGCGAGTTTGAAAAAGCGAAGAAGAAATTCGAAGCGCAGTATTATGGCTCTGCCACTGAAAAAATGAAATTGCAAAACGAAGAAGATGTAAAAGCTGTCATGGCTTCGATGAAAGATAAGAAGTTCACTGTGAACCGCGTTGTGAAAAAAGAAAGAAAGAGAAATCCTTCCCCTTCTTTTACAACTTCATCCCTCCAACAGGAAGCAGCCCGCAAATTAAACTTCCGTGCGAAGAAAACGATGATGTTAGCACAGCAATTATATGAAGGCATCGCAGTCGGCAAAGAAGGGATCACAGGTTTGATCACGTATATGCGAACCGATTCAACCCGGATTTCCGAAACGGCCAAAAAAGATGCATTGGATTTTATTACAAGCAATTACGGAGACGATTATGTAACTAAGACCACTGCCGCTAAACAATCAGCCAAATCACAAGACGCCCATGAAGCGGTCCGTCCGACCAGTGTGATGCGGACACCGGAATCGTTGAAAAGCATTTTGTCCCGTGATTTATACCGATTGTATAAATTGATTTGGGACCGTTTCGTCGCGAGCCAAATGTCACCGGCTATCTTAGATACAGTGATGGCTGAACTGCAAAACGGAGAAGCGGTCTTCCGTGCAAATGGATCCCAAGTGAAGTTCCCGGGATTCATGAAACTCTATATTGAAGGCACGGATGATCAGACTGAAGATAAAGATAATATTTTGCCCGATATGGCAGAAGGTGATATTGTAGAAGCTGTCACAATTGATCCGAAACAGCATTTTACTCAGCCGCCGCCGCGTTATACGGAAGCCCGTTTAGTCCGCACCTTGGAAGAATTGGGAATAGGCCGGCCATCAACATATGCTCCGACATTGGATACGATCCAAAAACGAGGGTATGTGGCATTGGATGCGAAACGATTTATCCCGACAGAACTTGGAGAAATCGTCCACGGTCTGGTTAGTGAATTTTTCCCGGATATCTTGAATATTGAGTTTACCGCGAAAATGGAAAATGACTTGGACAGTGTAGAAGAAGGCGATATCGACTGGCGCGCCATCATTGATGTATTCTTCAAGGATTTTGAAAAAGATCTCGAAGTCGCTGAAAATGAAATGGAGAAAGTCCAGATTAAAGATGAGCCTGCAGGAGAAGATTGTGAAGTGTGCGGTTCAGCTATGGTCTTTAAGCTTGGCCGGTACGGCAAATTCATGGCTTGCAGCAATTTCCCGGAATGCCGGAATACAAAAGCGATCGTCAAGCATATCGGCGTCACATGCCCGACCTGCAAAGAAGGCGAAATCGTGGAACGCAAAAGCAAGAAACGCCGAATTTTCTATGGCTGTGAACGCTATCCGGAATGCGACTTTGTTTCTTGGGATAAACCGATCGAACGGCCGTGTCCGAAATGCAGTGAGCTGCTTGTCGAAAAGAAAGTCAAAAAAGGCGTGCAGATCAATTGTACAAGCTGTGATTACAAAGAAGAAGTTCAATAATAAACAGAGGTGTTAAAACATGACGAAGTATGTAAACGTGATAGGGGCAGGCCTTGCTGGAAGTGAAGCAGCTTGGCAAGTAGCCAAACGAGGAATTAATGTGCGTCTTTATGAGATGCGTCCAGTAAAACAGACGCCTGCGCACCATACAGATAAATTTGCAGAATTGGTATGCAGCAATTCATTGCGTGCAAACTCTCTTACAAATGCAGTCGGAGTGATCAAAGAGGAAATGCGCCACATGGATTCGGTCATCATCGAATCTGCTGACCGCGCTTCGGTCCCTGCAGGTGGAGCATTAGCAGTTGACCGCCACGAGTTTGCTGGGATGGTAACTGACAAAGTCCGCAATCATCCTTTAGTCGAAGTGATCAACGAAGAAGTAACGGAAATACCAGAAGGCATCACAATCATTGCAACAGGTCCGCTAACTTCACCGGCTTTGGCTGAAAAAATCAGAGAATTGACGGGTGAAGAATACCTTTACTTCTACGATGCGGCAGCGCCGATTGTTGAAAAAGACAGCATTGATATGGATAAAGTCTATTTGAAATCCCGGTATGACAAAGGGGAAGCGGCTTATTTAAATTGCCCGATGACGGAAGAAGAATTTAAACGTTTCCATACGGCTTTAGTTGAAGCGGAAGTTGTGCCTTTGAAAGAATTTGAAAAAGAGATTTATTTTGAAGGCTGTATGCCGGTTGAAGTTATGGCGGCACGCGGGGAAAAAACGTTGACGTTCGGACCGATGAAGCCGGTAGGGCTTGAAGATCCGAAAACTGGCAAGCGCCCATATGCAGTCGTACAGCTTCGTCAGGACGATGCTGCCGGTACGCTTTACAATATTGTCGGTTTTCAAACACATTTGAAATGGGGACCTCAAAAAGAAGTGCTTCGTTTGATTCCAGGGCTTGAGAATGTAGAAATCGTCAGATACGGTGTGAT
Source organism: Planococcus alkaliphilus (assembly GCF_057031095.1). Lineage (NCBI taxonomy): Bacteria > Bacillati > Bacillota > Bacilli > Caryophanales > Caryophanaceae > Planococcus > Planococcus alkaliphilus. The sequence continues at coordinate 2,271,318 of NZ_CM168060.1, read as the reverse complement.
GCACCGCAATACATTCATCAACTCGCCGCGGGTATTGAAGCCGACTTATCAATTGAAAGCGAATCCGAATATCTTCTTTGCCGGACAAATGACAGGCGTTGAAGGCTACGTAGAATCAGCGGGAAGCGGATTGCTTGCAGGAGTCAATGCTGCTAAACTTGCCCTTGGAGAAGAACAGATCATCTTCCCGGCGGAAACGGCTTTGGGAAGCATGGCCCGCTATATCACGGAAGCTGACAGCAAAAACTTCCAGCCGATGAACATCAACTTCGGTTTGTTCCCGGATTTAGGCGAACGCGTAAAATCCAAGCAGGAACGCGCAGAGAAGCACGCTGACCGTGCATTGGCAGCGATTCACAATTTTATGAATACCGTGACGGTTTAATTGAAAAAAGCCTCTAAATGTTGTTATAATTTAGAGGCTTTTCTATTTGTACAAAAAAGGTGGGTCCATCGGATGAATAAAGAAGAGATGCTCAAATCATTTATGACCTACATTCAACTCGAAAAGAATTATTCTGAACACACCGTCCACCATTATGAAAAAGATTTGGAGGATTTTTTTCTGTTCCTAGAAAAAGAAGGGATTCCGGATATTCGGGAAGTAGAATATTTGCATGCTAGAAATTATGTCACGAATTTATACGAAATGACGTTATCGCGTACGACCATTTCAAGAAAAATTTCATCCATCCGTTCCTTTTTCAAATATGGAAACCGTGAATTCGGGCTAAGTGAAGCCGCTTTCCGGTCGCTTTACCATCCGAAAAAAGAGGAACGCCTGCCGCAATTTTTCTATGAAGAAGAAATGGAGGCTTTATTTCGTTCTGTTCAAGGCGAAGACAATTTGTCTATGCGGAATATGGCGATCCTTGAATTGTTATATGCGACCGGCATGCGAGTCAGCGAATGCGTAAATATCCGGATGCAGGATTTAGACCGCCACATGCAAATTGTGAAAGTCATGGGGAAAGGGCGGAAAGAGCGCTACATCCCTTATGGACAGTTTGCCCATGAGGCATTGGAACATTACATTGAAGAAGCACGTCCTAGATTAATGAAGAAAAAAGAGCATCAAGGGCTCTTCGTCAATAATCGCGGCGAACTGCTGACAGACCGAGGCATCCGTCATATCTTGAGTGAGTGCATGAAAAAAGCGTATGTCAATTCCACAATCTATCCCCATATGATCCGCCATACTTTTGCAACCCATTTGCTGAATAATGGAGCTGATATGCGGACGGTGCAGGAATTGCTCGGGCATTCACATTTAAGTTCGACGCAAGTTTATACACATGTGACCAAAGAACATTTACGAAAAACATATTTAAATGCTCATCCAAGAGCTTAGAGGGGGACTTACCATGCAAGAATTCCATGCAACTACGATATTTGCAGTGCGGCATAACGGCGAATGTGCGATGTCAGGCGACGGGCAAGTCACTTTCGGCAATGCAGTCGTTATGAAACATACAGCGAGAAAAGTTCGGAGATTATACAACGGCCAGGTACTGACCGGGTTTGCCGGTTCAGTAGCGGATGCTTTTACGCTTTTTGAAATGTTCGAAGGCAAGCTGACTGAATACAATGGCAATCTACAACGCGCAGCCGTTGAACTGGCAAAACAATGGCGTGGAGATAAAATTCTTCGCCAATTAGAAGCGATGTTGATCGTTATGAACAAAAGCGAACTGCTTCTCGTAGCCGGAACAGGCGAAGTGATCGAACCGGACGATGGCATACTCGCGATCGGTTCTGGCGGAAATTACGCATTAGCTGCCGGGCGTGCATTGAAAAAATACGCCGGCGATCAAATGACTGCTAAAGAAATTGCACAGTCTGCACTCGAAACAGCAGCGGATATTTGTGTATATACGAACCATGAAATCATCGTAGAGGAGTTGGGGAAATGAAAACACAACAAGATTTAACTCCTAGACAAATCACCGACCATTTGGACCGTTACATCGTCGGGCAAAAAGATGCTAAACGTTCAATTGCTATCGCACTCAGAAACCGTTACCGCAGAAGCCGGTTGGATGAAGAATTGAGAGACGAAGTGATTCCGAAAAACATTTTAATGATCGGACCGACGGGAGTAGGGAAAACGGAAATTGCCCGTCGCATTGCAAAACTGACAGGTGCGCCTTTTGTTAAAGTGGAAGCGACGAAATTTACAGAAGTGGGTTATGTCGGACGAGATGTGGAATCAATGGTCCGCGACCTTGTGGAAGCGGCTGTCCGCATCGTCAAGGAAGAAAAATTCGAAGCCGTCAAGTTCCAAGCAGAATCTGCGGCCAACGAACGGATAGTGAAATTGCTAGCGCCGTCCCGCAAGAAAAAAGCGAATGGCCAAAATCCATTGGAAATGCTTTTCGGGCAGAAAATGGAGCAGCAAGAAGAGGAAGATCCGACAGCTGAAGTGGAAGTCCGCGTAAAACGCCGGGAAATTGCTGCAGACTTGAAAGCGGGAAAACTGGAAGACGAATGGGTCATGGTGGAAGTGACCGAAAATATGCCGTCCATGTTTGATGCTTTGCAAGGTTCGGGAATGGAACAAATGGGAGCAAATATGCAAGATGCTTTGTCTTCATTGATGCCGAAGAAAAAGAAAAAGCGCCGTTTGCAAGTGAAGGAAGCCCGTCGGATATTAACGGCTGAAGAAGCTGCGAAATTGGTGGATGACGAGGAAGTAGCTTTAGAAGCTATCCAACGCGCTGAACAGCACGGCATTATCTTCATTGATGAAATGGATAAGATTGCAAGCAAAAACAACTCTTCATCAGCAGATGTTTCTCGGGAAGGGGTACAGCGCGATATCTTGCCGATTGTTGAAGGGTCAACCGTATCGACGAAATATGGGGCTGTGAAAACGGATTATGTGCTGTTTGTGGCAGCCGGAGCGTTCCATATGTCAAAACCTTCTGATTTGATCCCGGAATTGCAGGGACGCTTTCCGATTCGTGTTGAACTTCAGAAGCTTGAAGTCGAAGATTTCGTCAAAATTCTTACTGAACCAAAACATTCTTTGATAAATCAGTACAAAGCGCTTCTCGAAACAGAAGGAGTTATGGTACACTTCAATGATGCGTCAATTACCAGACTAGCGGAAATAGCGTATGAAGTGAATCAGGATACCGATAATATCGGTGCTAGAAGGCTCCATACGATTTTAGAACGCTTATTGGAGGATCTGTCATTTGAAGCTTCGGAGATTTCGCCGGCTCAAATCGATATCACGCCTCAATATGTGAACGAAAAGCTTGAAAATGTGGCTAAAAACAAAGATTTGTCACAATTTATTCTGTAATTTCATGCAAAATAGTTTCATTAAGTAGTAAAAACCTTTAGAATATTAAATAAATACTGTTCGCAAATTAGTAGGAGGTTCATTTAAATGAATTTATTGGAAAAAACACGTCGTATTAACTCAATGCTGCAAGCTGCTGCAGGGAAACCTGTAAACTTCAAGGACATGGCTGAAACATTAAGCGAAGTAATCGAATGCAACGCTTTCGTCGTAAGCCGCAAAGGTAAAGTTCTTGGATATGCAATCAACCAGCAAATTGAAAACGAGCGCATGATCGGGATGCTTGAAGAGCGTCAATTCCCAACTGAGTATACTCAAAACCTTTCAAACATCCACGAAACAACTGAAAACTTGGATGTCAACAGCGAACACACAATCTTCCCAGTGGAAGAGCGTGAATTGTTCAAAGAAGCTTTAACAACGATCGTACCGATCATCGGTGGCGGAGAACGTTTAGGTACGCTTCTTTTAGGCCGCGTCAACGGAGAATTCCACGATGATGATTTAATTCTTGGAGAATACGGTGCTACAGTAGTTGGGATGGAAATCCTTCGCGAAAAAGGCGACCGCATCGAAGAGGAAGCACGCAGCAAAGCTGTTGTTCAAATGGCGATTTCTTCACTTTCATATAGTGAACTTGAAGCCATCGAACATATTTTTGAAGAACTTGACGGCAACGAAGGTTTGCTAGTCGCTTCGAAAATCGCTGACCGTGTCGGCATCACTCGTTCAGTTATCGTTAACGCACTTCGCAAACTTGAAAGTGCTGGCGTAATCGAATCACGCTCTCTAGGAATGAAAGGGACATACATTAAAGTATTGAACACGAAATTCCTAGCTGAACTTGAACAATTAAAAATGAACTAATTAAAATCGAAAGGCATCGGATAAATTCCGGTGTCTTTTTTGTGTGATGAGACATTGATGAGAAGACTCGCGTTTTGCTCTGGACGGACGCTTTCCTTTGGAGCCCGTAGGAAAGCGAAGCTGTTTTACAGAATATTTACGAACAAATTCAACTTGTTAAACAAACTTGTTGCGGAACTAAGGAAGACCGTGGTATAATTTCAAATGGTGTTAAATACACACGCATTTTGATCTGTTCCGCAGGTGCTTGCAAAAGTAACGGTTCAGAGAAGAAAAATGCGGAGGGAAAAATAACCTATCAGGAGGAAACAAACATGTCAGTAATTTCTATGAAACAATTGCTTGAAGCTGGTGTACACTTCGGTCACCAGACTCGCCGTTGGAACCCGAAAATGAAAAAATATATTTTCGTCGAGCGTAACGGTATCTACATTATCGATCTTCAAAAAACAGTCCGCAAATTGGAAGAAGCTTATAGCTTCATGAAACAAGTGGGCGAAGAAGGCGGTAAAGTACTATTCGTTGGTACGAAAAAACAAGCTCAGGACGCGATCAAAGAAGAAGCAGAACGTTCTGGCAACTACTACATCAACCAACGTTGGTTGGGTGGAACACTTACTAACTTCGGTACAATCCAAAAACGTGTGAATCGTTTGAAACAAATCGAACGCATGGAAGAAGATGGAACTTTTGAAGTTCTACCGAAAAAAGAAGTAGTTCAATTGAAAAAACAACACGAACGTCTTGTTAAATTCCTTGGCGGTATCCGTGATATGAGTTCACTTCCGGACGTAATGTTCGTAGTTGACCCACGTAAAGAACGCATTGCAGTAGCAGAAGCAATCAAATTGAACATTCCTATCGTTGGTATCGTTGATACAAACTGTGATCCGGATGAAATCGATTATGTAATCCCTGCAAACGATGATGCAATCCGCGCGGTTAAACTTTTGACTGGTAAAATGGCTGATGCTTTGCTTGAGTCAAAACCTGAAGAAGACGAAGAAGTAGCAGCAGAATCTGCTGAGTAATTCACAAGTATGACAGGTGATAAGCGGCCAAACCCACTTATCACCTTTTTTTGAGAAATCGTACACATCTTAAGGAGGAATTTAATCATGGCAGTTACAGCTCAAATGGTAAAAGAATTGCGTGAAAAAACAGGCGCAGGTATGATGGATTGCAAAAAAGCACTAGTACAAACAGATGGCGACATCGACGCAGCAATGGATTTCTTGCGTGAAAAAGGCCTTTCAAGCGCTTCTAAAAAAGCGGACAGAATCGCTGCTGAAGGGATCACTTCAATCCTTGTTCAAGGCAACGATGCAGTCATCTTCGAAGTAAACGCTGAAACAGATTTCGTAGCGAAAAACGAAGGTTTCCAAACGCTTGTTAAAGAACTTGGTGAGCACTTGATCACAACAAAACCGGCTACAATTGAAGAAGCTACTGCTTCAACAATGTCTAACGGTTCTACTGTTGCGGACCACATCTCAAATGCAATCGCTAAAATCGGTGAAAAAATCACTTTGCGCCGTTTTGAAATCCGTACAAAAACAGACGCAGATGCTTTTGGTCCATACCTGCACATGGGTGGCCGCATTTCCGTACTAGTTGTTCTTGAAAACTCAACTGACGATAGCGCAGCACGCGATATCGCAATGCACATTGCTGCATTGAACCCTAAATATGTATCACGCGATGAAGTTTCTGCTGAAGAAGTAGAACATGAGCGCAAAATCTTGACTGAACAAGCTCTAAACGAAGGCAAACCTGAAAACATCGTTGCGAAGATGGTAGAAGGCCGCCTTGGTAAATACTTCGAAGACGTTTGCTTGCTTGACCAAGCTTTCGTTAAAAACTCAGACCAAAAAGTACGCGATTTCGCAGCTTCAACTGGCGGATCTGTAAAAGAATTCATCCGTTATGAAGTTGGAGAAGGAATCGAAAAACGCGAAGATAACTTTGCTGATGAAGTTATGAGCCAAGTCAACAAAAAATAATCATTTAATATGTTTTACCTGGGGAACACGTCCAAGTGTTCCCTATTTTTCAATAAAAGTGTAATGGAGGGTACCGATGAGTGTTCAACAATATAAACGCATTGTACTAAAACTAAGTGGAGAAGCGATGGCAGGTGGACAAGGTTTTGGTTTGTCTCCTGAAATCATCAAAACGGTAGCCAGCCAAGTCAAAGAAGTAGTAGAGCTGGGTGTAGAAGTTGCTGTAGTTGTAGGCGGCGGCAACATTTGGAGAGGCAAAATCGGCTCAGAAATGGGAATGGACCGTGCCACTGCAGATTATATGGGAATGCTTGCAACCGTTATGAATTCATTGGCATTGCAGGATTCCTTGGAAAAGCAAGGCATTGAAACGCGCGTACTTTCTTCTATTGAAATGCGCCAAGTTGCAGAACCTTATATCCGCAGAAGAGCGATCCGCCATTTGGAGAAAAAACGCGTAGTCATCTTTGCTGCAGGTACAGGAAATCCTTACTTCTCGACCGATACGACAGCTGCACTCCGTGCTGCTGAAATTGAAGCAGATGTAATTTTAATGGCGAAGAACAATGTGGATGGCGTATATTCAGCTGATCCGAAAACAGATTCAACTGCTGTTAAATACGAAGAGCTTTCCTATTTCGATGTAATTCAGCAAGGGCTGCAAGTGATGGATTCTACTGCTTCTACACTTTGTATGGACAATGACATTCCACTCGTAGTATTCTCAATTATGGAAAATGGAAATATAAAACGGGCTGTTCTCGGTGAAAAAATCGGGACAGTAGTGAGGAGAACAATATAATGCCGAAAACTGTATTGAACGATACGAAAACAAAAATGGAAAATGCCATTCAAGCTTTTTCACGTGAACTTTCTTCTATCCGCGCAGGACGTGCAAACCCTTCAATCCTGAATAAGCTGACAGTAGAATACTACGGAGCTCCAACACCGATCAACCAAGTAGCTGGAATTTCGGTTCCGGAAGCACGTTTGATCGTGATCCAGCCGTATGATAAAACAGTCATGGGCGATATTGAAAAAGCCATCATGAAATCCGATTTAGGTCTAAGCCCATCAAATGACGGAACGGTCATTCGCTTGGCGATCCCTGCACTAACAGAAGAACGGCGCAAAGATTTAGTGAAGCAAGTGAAAAAAGAAGCGGAAGAAGCGAAAGTGGGTATACGCAATATTCGCCGTGATGCCAACGATGATTTGAAAAAACTCGAGAAGAAGAGTGAAATCACGGAAGATGACTTGCGCAGCTACTCAGATGACGTCCAAAAATTGACGGATTCTTATATTGCTAAAATTGACGAAGTCGCTAAAGACAAAGAAAAAGAAATTTTAGAAGTCTAATCGAACTTTCACTCGTTATTAAGCGTCCTGTATTACAGGACGCTTTTTTATGCCAAAAAAATACAAGTGCTTCGTGAAAGAAAGCGCACGAAGGCGATTTTTTTGATATGATAAGCATTAGACATGCCGATTTGTAATAGGTGGAGGATTAGATAATGTTCAATAAACTACTAAAAAGAATGGCCGATACTGCGCCGGAAAACGAAAGCCGTGCTTTAGCCGTGGCAAATGAAGAAGTGCCGGCGCATATCGCCATTATTATGGATGGGAATGGACGCTGGGCAAAAAAACGTTCACTACCTAGAATAGCTGGCCACCATGAAGGAATGAAGACGGTCCGCAAAATCACAAAACTTGCCAATCATTTAGGGGTAAGTGTTTTAACGCTTTATGCGTTTTCAACAGAAAACTGGAAACGCCCTAAAATGGAAGTGGATTTTTTGATGCGTTTGCCTGAAGAATTTTTATCGACTTTTCTTCCAGAATTAATTGAAGAAAATGTACGTGTAGAAATGATGGGTTATCATCATAATTTGCCGTCGCACACCATTGAAGCGATTCGCAAAGCAAAAGAGGCCACAAAGGACAATACCGGCCTTATTTTGAATTTCGCTTTGAACTATGGAAGCCGGGCGGAAATTGTGGATGCTGTTAAAGATATTTCATCACAAGTCCAAGCTGGAAAATTAGCCATAGAGGATATTACAGAAGATCATATTACAAACGGGTTGATGACCAATCAGCTTCCTGAACCTGATTTGTTGATCCGTACGAGCGGCGAAGTCCGTTTAAGCAATTTTATGCTTTGGCAGCTGGCATATACAGAGTTTTGGTTTACCGAAACCCTATGGCCGGATTTTGGCGAAGAGTCATTGCTTGAAGCCATCGAGAACTACCAGCAGCGAAACCGCCGTTTTGGAGGATTGAAGGGAGAAGAAGCGAATTGAAACAACGGATCATAACCGGGATTGTAGCGGCTGCCCTCTTCATCCCTTTTGTCATCATTGGCGGAATCCCGTTTATCTTGCTTACTTATGCACTTGCGACGATCGGGTTGCAAGAGCTCTTAAAAATGAAAGGCAGAACTTTGTGGAGCATTCCGGGGCTCATATCCCTTATCGCACTTTATGCATTCATGCTGCCAGATAAATGGGCAATCGAGTTAACGGAAGTGACCGGCTATGTGAAAGTCGAAATTGCCTTTTTAGCAGTCATTCTCTTATTGATTCATACAGTAGTCGTAAAAAATAGCTTCACTTTCGACGATGCCGCTTTTGCGATTCTGGGCACTTTATATGTAGGAATCGGATTCTATTACTTGATCGAAACTCGAGTGGAAGGGCTGGCGTTTGTCGTCTTTGCACTCCTAGTGGTTTGGTTCACGGATTCCGGGGCTTATTTTACTGGGCGCAAAATAGGCAAACGCAAGCTTTGGCCGGAAATATCGCCAAATAAGACCATTGAGGGTTTTGTTGGCGGAATTGTCTGGGCTATTGCTATCGGGTTGATCTTCAACTTCTTTGTAGACCTCGAAAAACCGGTGCTTCTGATTATTGGCGTGTCCATCATCGCTTCCGTTTTCGGACAAATGGGTGATTTAGTCGAATCAGCACTGAAGCGCCATTTTAATGTAAAAGATTCCGGTACTATTTTGCCTGGGCACGGCGGCATACTGGATCGTTTCGACAGTATTCTATTTGTTATGCCTTTGCTACACTTTTTGCATTTCATCTAAGAAAGGAATTATTTGAATGGGTAAAAATATCATTTTATTGGGAGCGACCGGCTCGATCGGTATGCAAACAGCTGACATAATTAGAGAGCATCATACAGAATTCACATTGCGAGGATTTTCTGCGGGCAAAAATATTAACGTGGTCAAAAAACTCATTCAAGAATTTCGACCTGAAATTGTTTGTGTACAGAGAGAAGAAGATGCAAATGAACTTAGAAGAGAATATCCTGGCGTCTCGTTTGTCTTTGGCCATGCGGGATTAATCGAGACGGCTACATACGATGCGGATGTGCTGGTCAATGCAGTTATTGGCAGTGTTGGATTGGAACCGACATTGGAAGCTATAAAACTGGGGCGCACCATTGCCATCGCCAATAAAGAAACATTGGTTACTGCCGGACATCTCGTATTGGACAGTGCAAAAAAATACGGAGCTGACGTATTGCCGGTGGATAGTGAACATTCTGCATTATTCCAGGCGTTGAACGGGGAAAAAAGAGAACAGGCCAGCCGCTTGATTTTAACGGCTTCCGGCGGAAGTTTCCGCGATTCGACACGTGAAGAGCTGGAAAATGTCACAGTCAAAGAAGCGCTAAACCATCCGAATTGGTCAATGGGAGCAAAAATCACCATCGATTCAGCGACGATGATCAATAAAGGGCTGGAAGTAATCGAAGCCCACGTACTATTCGATTTTCCGTACGAAGATATTGATGTCTTGCTGCACCGGGAAAGCATCATCCATTCCATGGTGGAATTTCAAGACACAAGCGTCATTGCCCAACTAGGAACGCCCGATATGAGAGTGCCCATCCAATATGCCTTATCCTACCCGGATCGTTTGCCACGTCCACAAGCGAAGCGCTTGAATCTTGCTGAACTTGGGAAATTGCATTTCCGTGAAATGGACTATGGGCGTTTCCATGCGCTGAAACTTGCTTTTGAAGCAGGGAAAACGGGCGGCACGATGACCACTGTATTAAATGCAGCGAATGAACAAGCTGTGGCGATGTTCTTGAATGAAGAAATCAAGTTTCTTCAAATCGAAGAGCTGATTGAGCGCGCGATGCACAATCATGAAGTTATTTCTGTACCCGATTTGGAAACGATCCTGCACGTCGATGCTGAAACAAGAAAATCCGTTAAAAACATGCTAAAATAGCTAAAGATTAAAACCGAATACGGTTTATAAGGATGGGTTTATATGGAGACAGTATTAGCGTTTATCATAATTTTCGGCGCTTTAGTATTTTTTCACGAATTGGGGCATTTCCTCTTTGCGAAACGTGCAGGAATACTAGTACGGGAATTTGCGATTGGCATGGGTCCTAAAATTCTTGGCATCACCAAAGGTGAAACCATTTATACGGTTCGGCTCTTGCCGATAGGCGGCTATGTCCGTATGGCAGGGGAAGATTTGGATACGATCCAAATTCAAGCAGGGCACCGGATTGGAGTTTTGCTCAATTCAGAAGGCAAAGCCGAAAAAATCATCATGAATCAGAAAACGATGTATCCAGATATTTTATTGCTTGAAGTCGAAGAAGCAGACTTGGAAAAAGATCTTTATATTAAAGGATACGATGAAGAAGAGAAGTTCGTCCGTATCGAAGTTGCCCGGGATGCGGTAGTCGAAGAAAATGGCAAAGAAACCATTTTGGCGCCATATGACCGCCAATTCGATTCGAAGAGTATCGGACATCGCTTTATGACAATCTTTGCAGGTCCGCTATTTAACTTTATCTTGGCATTCTTCATTTTTTCAGCACTCGGAATGATGCAGGGTATTCCAACAAACGAACCGATCATTACGGAAGTGACTGAAGACAGCCCAGCTGCTGAAGCGGGCATGCAAAACGGTGATTTAGTAACGAATATCGACGGAAAAGCGATTGCGAATTGGGATGAATTAGTAGCAATTGTCCAGGATAATGCAGGAAATCCATTGCCATTCCAAGTAGAGCGGGGCGAAGAGATGCTGAATTTCACAATCACGCCGGAAGTTTCCGAGCAGTCTCCGGAAAAAATCGGAGTGATCGGCGTTTTATACCAAAGCCCATTTGAAAAGGACTTTTTAGGCTCCTTCGTTTATGGAGCGGAGCGTACAGTGTTCTGGTTCCAGGAGATTTTCCGCTTGCTTGGGATGCTTGTAACTGGACAATTCACGATTGATGCGTTATCAGGGCCAGTCGGCATTTACAAAACGACAGAAGAAGTAGCGAAATACGGTATTTTCACATTGATGAGCTGGGCAGGGATGCTCAGCATAAACTTAGGGATCATGAACTTGCTTCCGCTGCCGGCATTAGACGGTGGCCGATTGATGTTCTTTATCCTTGAAGCATTGAGAGGAAAGCCGGTAGACCGCCAGAAAGAAGGGATGGTCCATTTTGTCGGGATCATGCTCCTCATGCTATTGATGATCGTGGTTACTTGGAACGATATTCAGAAGTTCTTCTTTTAAAGAGTAAAAATTCATAGTCAGTTGAGGTGTATTTTGGAATGAAACAATCAGCAACTTTTATCCCTACATTAAGAGAAACGCCAGCAGATGCCGATGTGAAATCGCATCAACTATTATTAAGAGCGGGCTTTATCCGCCAAAACACAAGCGGAATCTATTCATTCTTGCCGATGGGCAAGCGAGTTCTGCAAAAAGTGGAAACGATTATCCGCGAAGAGATGGAAGCAGCAAACAGTGTGGAAGTCTTTCTTCCGGCTTTGCAGCAAGCCGAGCTATGGCAGGAAACAGGCCGCTGGTATTCATATGGCGACGAATTGATGAGATTGACTGATCGTAATAACCGTGAATTTGCATTGGGCGCAACCCATGAAGAAGTCATCACGAGTTTATTGCGCGACGAAATCAAGTCCTATAAAAAATTGCCATTGAACCTTTTCCAAATTCAATCAAAATTCCGCGACGAAAAACGTCCGCGCTTCGGTTTGCTTCGCGGCCGTGAATTCTTGATGAAAGATGCGTATTCGTTCCATGCAACGAAAGAAAGCCTTGATGAGACGTATGATGTAATGATGCAGGCCTATACGAATATCTTTACGCGCCTTGGTTTGAATTTCCGTGCAGTGATTGCGGATTCCGGTGCGATCGGCGGGAAAGACAACCATGAATTCATGGTTCTTTCAGAAATCGGAGAAGATACGATTGCTTATTCGGATTCATCGTCTTATGCAGCGAATATCGAAATGGCGGCAGTGAACATGGACTATCCGAAATCGGAAGAAGCTCCGAAAGAAATGGGAAAAGTGCCGACTCCAGACCAGAAAACGATTGCGGAAGTATCAGCTTTCTTAAACACCTCTCCAGAAAAATGCATCAAAACGTTGGTTTTCAAAGTAGATGAAGATTTTGTTGTTGTACTGTCACGCGGCGACCACGAAATCAATGATGTGAAAGTGAAACACGCAACAGGCGCAATGGCCGTCGAAATGGCGACTCCGGAAGAAGTGAAAGAATTGTTGAACTGTGAAATCGGTTCTCTCGGACCGGTCCAATTGCCGGCTTCGATTCGTGTGTTTGCAGACCAGGCAGTGAAATCGATTGTAAACGGGATAACGGGAGCGAACGAAGAAGGCTTCCATTACATCAATGTAAATCCAGAAAAAGATTTTGCTGTTGAAGCATATGCAGATCTCCGCTTTGTCCAAGAAGGCGATTTGTCGCCGGACGGCCAAGGCACGATCCGTTTTGCAAAGGGAATTGAAGTCGGTCATATCTTCAAACTGGGAACACGCTACAGTGAAGACATGAAAGCGACATTCTTAAATGACCAAGGCAGAGCGACGCCATATATTATGGGATGCTACGGCATCGGCGTATCGCGCGTAGTGGCTGCAATTGCTGAACAATTCCAAGACGACAACGGCTTTACTTGGCCGGATGCGGTAGCACCGTATGAAGTCCACCTTGTCCCTGTCAATATGAAGGATGAAACGCAGCGTACGCTTGGGGAAGAATTGCACGAACTGCTAAAGTCGAATCGTTATGAAGTGCTGCTGGATGACCGCAACGAGCGTGCCGGTGTAAAATTTGCAGACGCCGATTTAATCGGTATACCTCTTCGCGTAACGATCGGCAAGAAAGCGGCAGAAGGAATTTTAGAAGTGAAGGATCGCCGTACTGGTGAGACATTCGAGTGGAAACGCGAAGAATTATTGGAACAAGTGCAGCAATTCTTTAAAAAATAATCGTTAAATCTGATATGATTAAAGGAAAGTACAATTGTACTTTCCTTTCTTTATTTTTATCCTAAATAATGAAATTTCAGTTTCTTGAGTGGTTTTTTCGCTAACCGCCTTAAGGCTACGGTTATCAAGTAACCAATGAGCAACATGGATTCAGTAAGAACATGATACTGGAAAACATTCCTGAAAGCAGAGGTTTTCCGGGAAATCAGCACATATAAAGACTCACCTTATAGATCATGGGAATACATTTTGACGAAGGGGATAGTTATGACAAACCAGCAAGATTCAAAGATGCGCTTCAAGCTACTTCTTCAGCATCTCGACCTAATAGAAGATGTACATATGCCATATTTTGAGGAGGCGGAATTGACTCGGATGACCGTCCATAAGAAAGAGCGGACATGGCGGTTTTTGATCAAAGTTAAACAAGTATTGCCGCTTGAATTATTCCTATTATTGAAAGAGCGGCTGCATACAACGTTTTCAAGCATTGCCAGTATCCAATTAACCATTGAAAGTGAAACCGCTAATGCAGACGGTGATTTGGTAATGGAGTACTGGAGATATGTCGTTGAAGAATTTTCCGACATGGCACCGCCTTTACGAGATCAGCTATTGTCTCAAGTTCCGGAATGGAGCGGCTCAAAGCTGATGCTTTGCTGCAGCCATGAACATGAAATGATGGCATTGAAATCCAAATACACCGAAAAATTGGTTTCCGTATACCAGCAATTCGGTTTTCCACGCATCGGCATCGATTTCCAATTGGCAGAAGGTGATCAGGAAGCTGCTCACCTCGCCTTTATGGAACAGCGTAAAATCGAAGAAGAAGAAATGGCGAAAAAAGCGCTAGCCGATATGAAGAAAAGAGAAACGGATCGGGTGGATAACGGAGTGCCTACAGGGCCATTCCAAATGGGTACGGCGATCAAACCGGATGAAACCATTTCAGAGATCAAGTCAATCGTCGATGAAGAACGTCGAGTTACCATCGAAGGCTATGTCTTTGATGTGGAAGTCCGTGAACTTCGAAGCGGCCGTTCGCTATTGACAGTCAAAATGACCGATTATACCGATTCAATCCTTGTGAAGATGTTCTCACGCGACAAGGAAGATGCAGCGTTAATGGCCAGCCTGAAAAAGGGCATGTGGCTGAGAGCACGCGGTTCAATCCAAATGGATACATTCGTTCGCGATTTGGTCATGATGGCACAGGATATGGCAGAAATCAAACCGGATTTCCGGAAAGATACCGCTGAAGAAAAACGTGTGGAATTGCACCTGCATACGCCGATGAGTGCAATGGATGCTGTTTCATCTGTTGATTCTCTGGTGGCGCAAGCGGCTAAATGGGGACATCCTGCAATTGCTATCACGGATCATGCAGGTGTCCAATCTTTCCCAGATGCATACGCAGCAAGCAAAAAGCATGGCATTAAGGCGATTTTCGGGCTAGAAGCCAATCTAGTCGACGATGGTGTGCCGATTGCCTACGAGGAACGCCATGCGCTTTTAGAAGACGAAACCTTTGTGGTCTTTGACTTGGAAACGACAGGTCTCTCGGCTGTTTACGATACAATCATTGAACTCGCGGCTGTAAAGATCAAAGGCGGACAGATTATTGATAAATTCGAGAGCTTCGCCAATCCGCATCATGAATTATCAGCAACGACCATCGACTTGACCGGCATCACGGATGATATGGTGAAAAATGCACCTGAAGTCGAAGAAGTCATCCGCAATTACCATGAGTGGGCCGGCGATCATATCATGGTTGCCCATAATGCTTCATTTGATATGGGTTTCCTATACGTCAGCTATAAAAAATACGGCATTGATACAAAGCATGCTACAATCGATACTTTGGAACTCGCCCGTATGCTGCATCCCGAATTGAAAAATCACCGGTTGAATACGCTGGCAAAAAAATTCGGCATCGAGTTAACCCAGCATCACAGGGCAATCTACGATACGGAAGCGACATCATATCTACTGACGCATCTGTTGAAAGAAGCTCACCAAAAAGGGATTCTTTATCACGATGAGCTCAATGATTACGTGGGCGGCGGGGATTCTTATAAACGCTCCCGGCCGACGCATTGCACCTTGCTTGCCCAAAATGATGAAGGCTTGAAAAACCTGTTCAAATTAGTATCCGCTTCACATATCGATTATTTCTACCGCGTACCGCGCATCCCGCGTTCTTTGCTGCAGCGCCACCGAAAAGGCCTGCTCGTCGGCTCTGGCTGCGACAAAGGGGAAGTATTTGAAGCGGTTATGCAGAAATCCATGGAAGAAGTAGAGCAGACAGCGAAGTTCTATGATTATTTAGAAGTCCATCCGAAAGAAGTCTACTCACATTTGATCGAACGTGAATTGATCCGGGATGAGTGGAATCTGGAAGATGTCATCCGCAAACTAGTGAAGGTCAGCAAAAAGCTGGAAATTCCGCTCGTTGCAACAGGCAACGTCCATTATTTAAATGAAAACGATGCGATTTTCAGACAAGTATTGATTGGTTCCCAAGGCGGGGCCAATCCGCTGAATCGCCATAAATTGCCGAAAGTCCATTTCCGTACAACCAATGAAATGCTGGATGCTTTTGAATTTCTTGGTGCAGAAACAGCCCATGAAATCGTCGTGGGCAATTCGAATAAAATTGCCGATATGATTGATACGGTCAAACCGATCAAAGATGATTTGTATACACCGAAAATTGAAGGGGCAGATGAAGAAGTCCGTGAATTAAGCTATAATATGGCCCATAAAATCTACGGAGAGAAGCTGCCTGAAATTGTAGAAGCCCGAATTGAAAAAGAGTTGAAATCCATTATCGGACACGGTTTTGCGGTCATCTATTTGATCTCGCATAAACTGGTGAAAAAATCTTTGGATGACGGGTATTTGGTAGGTTCCCGTGGATCGGTCGGATCTTCGCTGGTTGCGACGCTCACGGAGATTACGGAAGTCAATCCATTGCCGCCTCATTATATTTGTTCGAAATGCCAGAAATCGGAATTCTTTGATGACGGTTCCGTCGGATCTGGCTTTGATTTGCCGGACAAACTTTGTCCGGATTGCAACATCCCTTTCCAAAAAGAGGGGCAGGATATCCCATTTGAAACTTTCCTTGGATTTAAAGGGGATAAAGTTCCCGATATCGATTTGAACTTTAGTGGTGACTACCAGGCACGAGCCCACAACTACACAAAAGAATTGTTCGGGGAAGACAATGTATTCCGTGCGGGTACAATTGGTACGGTCGCAGAAAAAACAGCTTACGGTTACGTCCGCGGCTATGCCAATGACCGTGACATGACGCTTCGCGGCGCAGAAATCGATCGGCTCGTCCAAGGGTGTTCAGGCGTTAAGCGAAGTACAGGACAGCACCCAGGCGGGATTATTGTTGTTCCGGACTATATGGATATATACGATTTCTCTCCGATCCAGTTTCCCGCAGATGCACAGGATTCCGAATGGAAAACGACGCATTTCGACTTCCATTCGATCCATGATAATTTGCTGAAGCTTGATATTCTGGGACACGATGATCCGACTGTTATCCGGATGCTGCAAGATTTGTCGGGGATAGATCCAAAAACGATTCCGACAGATGATCCCGAAGTGATGAAAATCTTTTCGGGCGTAGAATCGCTTGGCGTTACCGAAAAGCAAATCGGCTGTAAAACCGGGACGCTCGGCATTCCGGAATTTGGTACGCGTTTCGTTCGCCAAATGCTCGAAGAAACAAAGCCGACGACGTTTTCGGAATTGGTTCAGATTTCCGGTCTATCGCATGGGACAGATGTTTGGCTCAGCAACGCACAAGAGCTGATTCAAAACGGGACTTGCCAATTATCGGATGTAATTGGCTGCCGGGATGATATTATGGTTTATTTAATTTATCAAGGGCTTGAATCTTCGCTTGCTTTTAAAATTATGGAATCGGTCCGTAAAGGTAAAGGGCTGACGTCGGAAATGGAAGAAGCGATGAAAAAAGAAGGCGTGCCGAACTGGTATATTGAATCATGCAAAAAGATCAAATACATGTTCCCGAAAGCTCACGCTGCAGCTTATGTTTTAATGGCTGTCCGGATCGCTTATTTCAAAGTGCATTTCCCGATCCTTTATTACGCAGCGTACTTCACGGTGCGTGCTGAAGATTTTGATGTCAACGCCATGGCGAAAGGTTCTTCCTCTATCCGCGCACGGGTAGAGGAAATCAATTCAAAAGGCTTAGAGGCATCGACGAAAGAGAAGAACTTGATGACAGTAATGGAACTCGCACTCGAAATGGTGGAACGCGGATTTACTTTCCAGAAAGTTGATTTGTATAAATCGAAAGCGGATGAATTCATCATCGACGGAACTTCCTTGATTCCCCCGTTCAATGCCATTCCAGGACTTGGAACCAATGCGGCCAAATCAATTGTTGCCGCTCGGGAACATGGGACATTCTTATCAAAAGAAGATCTTCAGCAGCGCGGGCGTGTGTCGAAAACCATCATCGAATACATGGACGACCACGGGTGCCTTGAAGGAATGCCTGATGCCAACCAGTTGTCGCTCTTCTAGGCGTTTGCACCATTCCGATAATTATGGTATTATTGTAATAACATTTACTGATAGCTCTGTCGCAGAAGAGTGGGATCTCCCGCTCTTTTCTGTTGTTATGGCATAAATTTGGCAGGAGGCACGTATGAGCAAAATTACAGAACAAATTGAACAACTAGCTTTGCCCATCATCGAAGAACTAAATTTGGAACTCGTTGATGTGGAATTTGTAAAAGAAGGCCGCAGCTGGTTTTTACGGGTGTTTGTAGATAATCCGGAAGCGCCGATTGATATTGAGCAATGTGCAGTGGTCAGCGAAAAATTAAGTGAAATCTTAGATGAAATCGATCCGATCGAGCAAAATTATTTCCTGGAAGTTTCTTCTCCAGGAGCTGAACGTCCGTTGAAAAAAGACAAGGACTTCGATAATGCCCGCGGAAAATTCATCTACATCAAAACCTATGAACCGATTGAAGACGCGAAAGAATTTGAAGGATATTTGCTATCGTATAATGAGGAACAAGTAGAAATTGAAATTAAAATCAAAACACGCAGAAAAACAATTGCGATTCCACGGGAAAAAATTGCAGTAATCCGTCTGGCAATTGACTTTTCTGTGAAGCCTGATTGAAGAAACTTGGGAGTGAATTGACTAATGGCTAAGAGCAAGAAAACAAGCAAGAACAGCAGCAATGAGCTGCTAGAAGCATTGGATGCTTTGGAAAAGCAAAAAGGGATTTCTAGAGAAGTGCTGATTGAAGCGATTGAAGCTGCTTTAGTAACAGCGTATAAGCGTAATTTCAACCAAGCACAAAACGTTCGTGTAGATTTGAATTTGGGCACCGGTACAATGCTCGTCTATTCGCGCAAAGATGTCATGGAAGAAGTGGAAGATGAACGTCTTCACATTTCGCTTGAAGATGCAAAAGCGATCAACCCAGCTTACGAACTTGGCGATGTTGTAGAGGAAGAAGTGACGCCTCGTGATTTTGGCCGCATTGCTGCCCAAACAGCGAAGCAAGTTGTGACGCAGCGCGTACGCGAAGCGGAACGTGGTTTGATTTTCGAAGAATTCGTTGACCGTGCTGATGATATCGTTAACGGAATTGTAGAGCGGACGGACGCACGCAATCTTTATGTGGGTCTTGGAAAAGTGGAAGCCGTGCTTCCTCAGACTGAACAAATGCCGAATGAGTCTTACCAGCCTCATGACCGCATCAAAGTTTACATCACTAAAGTCGAGCGCACGACACGGGGACCGCAAGTGTTCGTTTCCCGTACACATCCAGGCCTTCTTCGCCGTTTGTTTGAAAACGAAGTTCCGGAAATTTTTGAAGGAATTGTCGAAATCAAATCGATCGCACGCGAAGCGGGAGACCGTTCGAAAATCTCTGTTGTCGCACACCGTGAAGACATCGATCCAGTAGGTTCGTGTGTCGGAGCAAAAGGCGCACGCGTTCAAACCATTGTCAATGAACTAAGCGGAGAAAAAATCGATATCGTGGAATGGTCGGAAGAGCCAGTTGTATTTGTTGCGAATGCGCTTAGCCCTTCAAAAGTTCTAGATGTTCAAGTCAATGAAGATGAAAAATCGACAACAGTTGTCGTGCCGGATTACCAGCTTTCACTAGCAATTGGCAAGCGCGGTCAAAACGCACGTTTAGCTGCTAAATTGACGGGTTGGAAAATTGATATCAAGAGTGAAACGGATGCCCGTGAAATGGGAATTTATCCGAATGAAAACTCATCAATCGAGTTGGTCGAATCTGGAGAAGAATTGGACGATTTCGATTTCTACAACGAAGAAGAATAAGAAAGAAAAGGTGATGTCGGTTGGCTCTGCAAAAGAAAATTCCACTTCGGAAGTGTGTAGCTACAGGCGAGATGCATCCTAAAAAAGAAATGATCCGAGTTGTCCGTACAAAAGAAGGCGAAGTGTTTGTCGACTTGACGGGCAAGAAATCAGGCCGGGGCGCGTATGTTTCCAAATCGGAAGATGCAATCGCCTTGGCGCAGAAAAAGAAAGTCTTGGACAATCAATTGGAAGTTAAAGTTCCAGCTGAAATTTACGCCGAATTAATTCGCGTTGTCCTCAGAGAGCAGTTGAAGAAATAATGAATGATCAAAAAATCCTGCAATTATTAGGATTGGCGACTCGTGCGCGCATGACCACCACTGGTGAGGAAATGGCTGTAAACGAAGTTCGCAATGGAAACGCAAAATTAATCATATTGTCTGAAGATGCTTCAGATAATACGAGCAAGAAATTGCATGACAAATGCAAATCGTATGATGTCGAGATTCGAGTATTCGGAACACGTTTCGAACTTGGACATGCAATCGGCAAAGAAGAACGAGTTGTGATCGCGATCACTGATTCAGGATTTGCTAAAAAACTGATAAGCTTGTTCGATGAAAAAAACCGGGGGTGAGCAGATGACCAAAATTCGAGTACATGAATACGCTAAAAAAGTAGATAAACCGACAAAAGAGATTATTGACCAGTTATCAAAGCTAAATATTGAAGTTGCCAACCATATGGCTACATTAGAGGACAATGCTGTTTCAAAATTGGACGGCATTTATAAGAAATCTGTGCAAGGACAGCAAACGCAAATGCGCCAACAGCACGCTCAAAAAAGTCCGCAAGGCGGACAAGGTTCTCGTCCACAAGGTGGACAAAACAGTTCGCGTCCATCAGGACAGGGTCAATCCCGTCCGGCTGGACAAGGACAAAACCGTCCATCAGGGCAAGGGCAATCCCGTCCAGCTTCACCAAGCCAAGGGCAGTCCCGTTCACAAGGAAATGGCCAACGCCCGGCAGCGCCAGCAAAATCCGGCTCGAACTTTACGCCGAAAGCTGCAAAACCGACTGCGGGTCCAGGACAGCGCAATTCAAACCGTCCAGGCGGCGGTGGAAACCGCAACCGCAATAAAGGAAAGCAGCAGCGTCCAGTAAATCCGATGCCGCCTATGCCTAAAAAAGAAAAAGAATTACCAGCTAAAATTACGTTCTCTGAATCATTGACAGTTGGTGAATTAGCGAAAAAATTAGGCCGTGAGCCTTCTGAAATCATTAAAAAATTATTCATGCTTGGGGTTATGGCAACCATCAACCAAGAGCTGGATAAAGATGCGATCGAATTGATTTGTGCAGAGTATGAAGTGGAAGTGGAAGAAGAAATCATCGTCGATAAATCTGACTTGGAAGTTTACTTCGAAGCAGAAAATGAAACGCTGAATGAAGAGCGTCCGCCAGTTGTAACGATCATGGGCCACGTTGACCATGGTAAAACAACTTTACTGGATTCAATCCGCCATACAAAAGTGACTGCAGGCGAAGCCGGCGGGATCACACAGCATATTGGTGCATACCAAGTCGTAGAAAATGGCAAGAAAATTACGTTCCTTGATACTCCAGGGCACGCAGCGTTCACAACGATGCGGGCGCGCGGAGCGAAAGTAACCGATCTTGCAATTATCGTAGTAGCTGCAGATGATGGTGTAATGCCGCAGACTGTAGAAGCGATCAACCACGCAAAAGCTGCAGAAGTGCCAATCATCATTGCCGTCAATAAAATGGATAAGCCAAGCGCTAACCCTGACCGCGTCATGCAAGAATTGACAGAGCATGGTTTAGTCCCTGAAGCGTGGGGCGGAGATACAATTTTTGTACCGATTTCTGCTTTGAAAGGCGAAGGAATCGATACACTTTTAGAAATGATCTTGCTTGTATCTGAAGTAGGAGAATTAAAAGCCAATCCAGCCCGCCGCGCTATCGGTACGGTAATTGAAGCGGAACTTGATAAAGGCCGCGGTTCTGTCGCTACTTTGCTTGTTCAAGATGGTACGTTGAACGTAGGAGATCCGATTGTTGTCGGCAATACTTACGGACGCGTCCGTGCAATGGTCAATGATATTGGCCGCCGCGTAAAAGATGCCGGCCCGTCAACCCCAGTTGAAATTACGGGATTGAACGATGTGCCTCAAGCAGGAGATCGTTTTGTTGTGTTTGAAGATGAGAAAACGGCTCGCCAAGTCGGTGAAACCCGTGCAACTTCTGCGCTTCAAGTGCAGCGTTCTGAAAAAACACGTGTTACCCTCGACAATTTGTTTGACCAGTTGAAACAAGGGGAAATGAAGGAATTGAACCTAATTGTTAAAGCTGATGTTCAAGGTGCAGTTGAAGCGATGGCTGCTTCTCTTATGAAAATCGATGTTGAAGGCGTCAATGTGAAAATCATCCATACAGGCGCTGGTGCGATCACCGAATCCGATATTTCACTCGCAGCTGCTTCGAACGCAATCGTGATCGGATTTAACGTCCGTCCAGACGTGAACGCAAAACGTGCGGCAGAAGCAGAAGGCGTAGATATCCGCTTGCACCGCATCATTTATAAAGTAATTGAAGAAATTGAATTTGCTATGAAAGGCTTGCTTGATCCTGAGTTTGAAGAAAAAGTCATCGGCCAAGCAGAAGTCCGCAGCACGTTCAAAGTTTCTAAAGTCGGAACAATTGCCGGAAGCTATGTAATTGAAGGCAAGATTACGCGTGATAGCGGTGTTCGCGTCATTCGTGAAGGAATTGTCGTTTTCGAAGGTGAAATCGATACATTGAAACGATTCAAAGACGATGCTAAAGAAGTAGCAAAAGGCTACGAATGCGGGATCACGATTAAAAACTTTAATGATGTAAAAGAAAATGACATTATTGAAGCCTTCGTAATGGAAGAAATCGAACGTAAATGATCCTCTACATGGAATGTGAATTCTTCATTCCTGTTGCGCATTCATTGAAAGAAAAACGGGCAGTATTAAAAAGCATGCTGACCCGTTCCAAGCAGAAATTCAACGTTTCAGCGGCAGAGATTGACCACCAAAATGTCTGGCAGCGCACGCGCCTCGCCTTTGTCACCGTTTCTTCATCGAAAGAAGTGGCAGATAAAGAAATGGCGCAAGTGCTCTATTATTTGGAAAGCAATCCTGCATGGGAATGTCTTGAAGTTCATCAAGAATATTTGTGAGAACGAGGTGAATAATCAATGACAATGCGCTCAAATCGTGTAGGCGAGCAAATGAAAAAAGAGCTTAGCGATATCATCGGCCGTAAATTGAAAGACCCGAGAATCGGATTTGTTACTGTAACCGATGTTGAAGTGACGGGAGACTTGCAGCAAGCGACCGTATATATCAGTGTGCTAGGTGATGAAAAAACAAAAGAACAGACTTTGCTCGGGCTGTCTAAGTCAAAAGGGTTTATTCGGTCGGAAATTGGCCAACGGATCCGTTTGCGCAAAACGCCTGAACTAGCTTTTGAATTCGATACTTCTGTTGCTTACGGAAATCGGATCGATTCACTTTTGCGTGATATTAAAGAACCAAAAGAAGACCAATAAGGATTTCATTGATTTCCATTGCATTGCAGTAAATCAGTGCAAGTTCAACTTTGCCGGCGGCCGCTTCTTCCATAGAGGATATGGAAGGGTTTGACCGCCTAAGCTTAGTAAAAGCCTGCTGTCTACTATAGATAAGCAGGCTTTTTTTATACATATTGAAAAAGGGGTTGGCAAGTAATGGCTATTAACGGAGTGCTTCCATTATGGAAAGAAAAAGGCATGACGTCACACGATTGCGTCTTCAAATTAAGAAAAATCCTGAAAATAAAAAAAGTAGGACATACAGGAACATTGGATCCTGAAGTCGATGGAGTCTTGCCAATCTGCATCGGCAGAGCCACTAAAGTGGCTGAATACATCACGGATCAAGGCAAAACATATGAAGCGGAAGTGACAATCGGCTTTTCGACAGAAACAGAAGATGCTACCGGAGCGCTCGTAGAATCAGACCCTTCAGATAAGGTTTTGACGCGAAAGCAATTACTTGAAGCACTAGAAGCCTTAACAGGAGAGATTACACAAATTCCACCCATGTATTCTGCTGTGAAAGTGAATGGCAAAAAACTCTATGAATACGCACGTCAAGGCATTCCTGTCGAGCGGCCAAAACGCATCGTCCGCATCGACTCTATTGAACTGCTTGATGAAGATGAACAGTGGAGCGGCCAAGAGCTGAAATTCTCCATTCGCATCCAATGCGGTAAAGGGACATACATCCGGACACTGGCAGTTCAGATAGGGGAAAAGCTAGGTTATCCGGCACATATGTCAAAACTTACGCGGACTGCTTCCGGAAAATTTGATGTGAGAGATTGCAAAACACTTGCCGAAGTGGAGGAACTTGCTCAAAATGGAGCTATCGGCACAATTTTGAAACCGTTAAGTTACGGGCTTAGCAACTTTCCGTTTTTTGAAATCGATCATAAAGATCTTTTTGCAGTTAAAAATGGGCAAGTTCTAAACCGCCATCCGTTAATGGAAGAACATGAATTCCTTGTTTTCACCGTAGGCGGCGAGCCGCTGGCACTTTACAAGCGCCACCCGGAAAAAGCGGACAAAATGAAGCCTGAAAAAATGTTCGGTTATCCGAAGATGGATGAGGTGTAAGATGGAAATAATTCATTTAAGTTATCCAAATCATATTGAGCCGGATGCGCCATTCGGTCCCATATCACTCGCGCTTGGATTTTTTGACGGCGTACATAGAGGGCATCAGCGCGTAATTGGGGAAGCGATTGCCCAAGCGAAAAAATTGAACATCAAATCAGCGGTCATGACATTCGATCCGCATCCTTCCGTGGTTCTCGGCGGCAGAAAAGAAGAAGTTTTTTATATCACGCCGCTGCAAAAGAAAATGGAAATCCTTGAGTCAATGAACGTGGATATTTGCTTTATTGTCCGGTTTACATCGGATTTTGCGCAATTAAGCCCCGATGAATTTATTGACCATTTCATTAAAGGCCTGAATGTGGTCCATGTCACTGCCGGGTTTGATTATTCTTTCGGCAGCAAAGGAAAAGGCAATATGGAGACAATGCAACAAAAAGGCGAAGGTTTTTTTGCTGTTACGACGATCGAAAAGCAAGTGGAAGCTGAAGAAAAGATCAGTTCCACCCGCATCCGCAGCTTGTTGAAAACAGGAGATGTTAAAGAAGTGAGCGGTCTCCTCGGCCGGCCGTACCGAATTTCCGGAACGGTTGTGAACGGGGATAAGCGCGGAAGAACAATCGGATTTCCGACGGCCAATGTGGAACCGGAAATTGGTACTTTTGTGCCTGGCCGCGGCGTATATGCAGTAAGGATCCAAGTACAGGGCCAATTTTACAACGGTGTATGCAATGTAGGCTATAAACCGACTTTCAATAATCCAGAGATTAAGAAAAATACCATCGAAGTTTACATCATCGATTTCGATAAGAATATTTATGGCGAGATGGTAGATGTGGACTGGCTGCTGCGCATCCGAGATGAACGGAAATTCTCGGGCATCGACGAACTGAAGGCGCAAATCCAGAAAGACAAAGAAACGGCGATTGCATACTTTGCCGAGGAGAAATAAGACGCAGAGTTGATTTTGGAAATGTCTTATGCTATCATTTAAAAGTACTGAAAACGTACGAACCGTTGCTTGGCAAATCGAATCACCAACGTTTGCTCAGTAATTGGGGATATTAGAAATTAGGAGGTGGAAACAGTATGGCAATCACTCAAGAACGTAAAAATGAATTGATCAATGAATACAAAGTGCATGACACTGATACTGGGTCTGCAGAAATTCAAATCGCCATTCTTACAGAAGACATCAACAACTTGAACGAGCACTTACGTACTCACAAGAAAGATCATCACTCACGTCGTGGTCTATTCAAAATGGTAGGTCGCCGTCGTAACTTGCTTAAATACTTGCGCGAGAACGATGTAGCACGCTACCGCGAGTTAATCTCAAAATTAGGCTTACGCCGATAATAGCAATTAGTAAAAGCGGGATTCGTCCCGCTTTTTCTTTATGGATAAATTTTATCTCATTCAATCGCACTCCGAATGGATTTTTGATACACTAGATACACGACTATTGGATACATATAGTGAAACATTGTAAGAGAGAGGAGCTCGATTATGGAGCAAACGAAAAAAGTCTATTCATTCGATTGGGCCGGCCGCGAATTGCAAGTTGAAGTTGGCCAATTGGCAAAACAAGCAAACGGAGCTGCTTTAATCCGTTACGGCGATACAGCAGTGCTTTCTACTGCAACGGCATCAAAAACGCCAAAACCATTAGATTTCTTCCCATTGACTGTAAACTATGAAGAGCGTCTATACGCAGTCGGCAAAATACCGGGTGGATTCATTAAACGTGAAGGGCGTCCTTCTGAAAAAGCGACCTTGACAAGCCGTTTAATCGACCGTCCAATCCGTCCGCTATTCCCAGACGGTTTCCGTAACGAAGTCCAAGTGATTTCGATGGTGATGTCAGTGGATCAGGACTGCCCGTCTGAAATGGCTGCTATGTTCGGTTCTTCACTGTCATTGATGATTTCCGACATTCCATTTGATGGCCCGATTGCAGGCGTTATCGTTGGTTTAATCGATGGCGAATACATCATCAACCCGACAAACGAACAGCTTGAGCAAAGTTCGATCAACTTGACAGTTGCTGGTACGAAAGATGCCATTAATATGGTAGAAGCTGGAGCGAAAGAAGTTTCAGAAGACGTCATTCTAGAAGCCATCATGTTCGGCCATGAAGAAATCAAGAACTTGATCGCTTTCCAAGAACAGATTGCAGCTGAAATCGGCAAAGAAAAAACGGAAATCCAGCTGTATGAATTGGATGCAGAATTGACGGCTACACTTAAAGAAGCGGTGGAAGCTGAAATGAATGCAGCAGTCCAAATCAATGAAAAACAAGCCCGTAATGAAGCGATTGATGAAGTGAAAGCACGCGCTTTAGCTGCTTATGAAGAATCAGATGAGGCTGTTAAGAAACAAGCCGGCCAAATTCTTGATAAAATGGTCAAAGACGAAGTGCGCCGCCTGATTACGGACGAAAAAATCCGTCCGGATGGCCGTACACCTTCTGAAATCCGCCCATTATCTTCTGAAGTGGGCATCTTGAACCGTACGCACGGTTCTGGATTATTCACTCGTGGACAAACTCAAGCAATGAGCATTTGTACGTTAGGCGCTTTAGGCGATGTTCAAATCATCGACGGCCTTGGTATTGAAGATACAAAACGCTTTATGCACCATTACAACTTCCCGTTGTTCTCGGTAGGTGAAACTGGATTCCTTCGCGGGCCGGGACGCCGTGAAATCGGACACGGAGCACTTGGTGAACGTGCGCTTGAAGCGGTCATTCCGAACGAAAAAGATTTCCCATACACAATCCGCCTTGTTGCGGAAGTATTGGAATCAAACGGTTCTACTTCCCAAGCAAGTATCTGTGCATCAACGCTTGCGATGATGGATGCAGGTGTACCTTTAAAAGCTCCGGTTGCGGGTATTGCAATGGGCCTTGTGAAAAAAGGCGACAACTATACAGTTCTTTCGGATATCCAAGGGATGGAAGACCATCTTGGCGATATGGACTTTAAAGTGGCCGGCACAGCAAAAGGGATCACAGCGCTTCAGATGGATATTAAAATTGACGGTTTATCCCGCGAAATTTTGGAAGAAGCGTTGACACAAGCGCAAATCGGACGGATTCACATCCTGGAATCGATGCTTGCGACAATTGCTGAACCAAGAACGACGCTTTCTAAGTACGCACCGAAAATTATCATGGTTAAGATCAATCCTGATAAGATCCGCGATGTTATCGGACCTGGCGGTAAAGTCATCAACAAAATCATTGATGAAACTGGCGTTAAGATCGATACGGAGCAAGACGGCACAATCTTCATTTCTTCTGTAGATGAAGAAATGAACGCAAAAGCTAAAGCAATGATCGAAAATATTGTACGTGAAGCGAAAGTCGGAGAATACTATGAAGGCAAAGTGAAGCGAATTGAGAAATTCGGTGCTTTTGTCGAACTATTCCCTGGCAAAGACGGACTTCTTCACATTTCTGAAATTCAGGAAGAACGGACGAAGGAAGTTGAAGATGTCCTGAAAATGGACCAAGTCGTTAAAGTGAAGGTCATTGAAATCGACCGTCAAGGACGCGTCAACCTTTCTCGCAAAGTGGTCTTGAAAGAAGAAAAAGAAGCAGCTGAAAAAGAAAATCAATAAGTACTCAAAAAAAATTGCCAACATATGTTGGCAATTTTTTTCAAATGACAGCATAGTTAAGAATGGAAGCATTCGAGGATGCATCCAAGCATCAGCGCTCAGGATTTTAAAGCTGTGAGTTTAATTTTAAGCTATACGGTATAGAGAGCGCTGGCGCTTTTTTTAACTGAGGGGGAAATTAAATTTGGTAAATACACATGTATGCGGAAACGGGCTACGGATCGTTTCTGAAAAGATTCCGCATTTTCGTTCAGTGGCCGTCGGGGTTTTTGTGAATGCCGGTTCGAGAGATGAACTGCCAGAAGAAAATGGATTGACGCATTTCATTGAACATATGCTGTTCAAAGGAACTGAAACACGGTCTGCAAAGCAGATTGCCCGGGAATTTGACCGCATTGGCGGAGACATGAATGCCTATACATCAAAAGAATACACGTGCTACTACGCAAAAGTGCTTGACCATCATGCAGAACTTGCGGTGACAGTGCTCGCGGATATGTTTTTCAATTCGAAAATGGATCCGGTTGAGATTGAGAAAGAGCGGCAAGTTGTTTTGGAAGAAATCAGCATGACCGAAGATATGCCGGATGACGATGTCCATGAGCAATTGTGGAAAGTCATGTATCCGCGACATTCAATCGGTGCGCCGATTCTCGGCACTGTCCAGACGCTGCAAAGTTTCACAAAAGAAAAGATCGAAGATTTCATGGAACGCCATTACACTCCTCAAAATACGGTGATTTCGGTAGCAGGGAACATTACTCCGGAATTGATCCGATTGATCGAGAAGCTATTCGGTGGATTTAACAGAACGAATCTGCCGAAAAATTACGTGCTGCCCGATTTTACTGCCGGCCACTCGTTTAAAAATAAAGAGACCGAACAAGGCCATCTTTGTCTAGGGTATCCGGGATTATCGATGCAGCATCCTGATATTTTTAATTTGGCGGTATTGAATAATGTCATTGGCAGTTCCATGTCCTCGCGCCTATTCCAGGAAATTCGGGAGGAGCGGGGGCTTGCGTATTCCATCTATAGCTACCATTCCGCTTATTCTGACCATGGGGCCTTAGCAATTTACGGAGGCACTTCAAATGAACAGATGCCGGAGTTGCAGGAAGTGATTTTAGATACACTGGCAGCAATTAAAGCGGACGGTCTGACTCGTGAAGAAGTCGAAGACACAAAAGAACAGCTAAAAGGCAATGTCATTCTTGGTTTGGAAAGCACTTCCTCCCGGATGAGCCGTAACGGGAAAAATGAATTATTATTGCAAAGGCATCAATCCCATGAAGAAATTATCCAGTTGATTGAACAAGTGACTACTGATAAAGTCCAAAACTTGATGAGTTTATTGATTGAGAATCCTGCCATTTCGATCATACGTGCCAAAAATGCTTCCTTAACTTAAGGAAGCATTTTTTGTTTGGAATTCACTGCTTTATCAGGGTGAATTATGGTACAATAACGCCAATCAATGAATAAGGAGCGAATTTTGTGAAAACATATAATGTAGCAATTATGGGAGCCTCAGGAGCAGTTGGACAACAGATGAAAGAACAACTGGAAAAAAGGAATTTCCCGGTAAAAGAGATTGTATTTTTAGCATCTAGTCGTTCAGCAGGCCAAAAAATCGAATTTAATGGAAAAACACATATCATCCAGGAAGCGGTCCCGGAATCTTTCGAAGAAATCGATATTGCACTTTTCAGTGCCGGCGGAAGCATTTCTGAAAAGTTTGCCCCGGAAGCAGTGAAGCGCGGAGCGGTCGTCATTGATAATACAAGCGCTTTTCGGATGGATAAAGAAGTGCCGCTTGTAGTGCCGGAAGTGAATAAAGAAGATTTAACTTTACATAAGGGCATTATTGCGAACCCGAATTGCTCCACCATCCAAATGGTCTGCGCGCTGCAGCCATTAAAAGAGCAATATGGTCTTAAAAAAGTGGTGGTATCGACGTATCAAGCCGTTTCTGGTGCTGGGCTAGCAGCAATCAATGAGTTGAAAAACCAAGCTGCAGACTTTGAAAATGCACCGAATGCAGAAGCAAAAGTCTTGCCGGTAAAATCAGCCGAACGGCATTTCCCGATCGCTTTCAATGCGATTCCGCAGATCGATCAGTTTACGGACAATGGCTATACATTTGAAGAAATGAAAATGATCAACGAAACGAAAAAGATCATGCATGACGCTGACTTATCAGTAGCTGCTACGTGCGTCCGTTTACCGGTTGTGACAGGCCACTCCGAATCCGTTTACGTCGAACTATCCGGTGCACCGACAATTGACGAAGTGAAAAAAGCTTTGGCCGAGGCGCCTGGCGTCGTATTGCTGGACGATCCTTCCAACCAGGTTTACCCGATGCCGCTAATGGCTGCCGGCAAAGACGAAGTGTTTGTTGGAAGAGTGCGCCAAGACTTGGATAACCCGCGCGGATTCCATTTATGGGTAGTTGCCGATAACTTGATTAAAGGGGCAGCCTTAAACTCGGTTCAAATTGCCGAATCGATGATTGAACAGGAAATCATCTAAGGTTACTTTAGAAAAATAGGGGGAATATAAACCGGACAGCCGTTCGGTTTATTTTTTTTCTTTGGACTGTTACCAGTGATTCCCGTATAATAAAGTCTATGGATGTGTACGGGTGAATTTTAGGAGGAAATAATTTGAGTAAAGTTAAAAATGAAGTAATCAGAGTTATTCCGCTCGGCGGAGTCAGCGAAATTGGAAAAGCGATGTATGTCATTGAAATTGATGAAGATCTATTTGTCGTAGACAGCGGATTGATGTTCCCGGAAGATGAAATGCTGGGCATCGATATCGTTATTCCGGATATTACGTTTTTAGAAGAAAATAAAGATCGCGTAAAAGGGATTTTCCTGACTCACGGGCATGAAGATGCTATCGGTTCAATCGCTTACTTGCTGAAAAAAGTACAGGCTCCTGTTTATGGATCTAAATTGACGATCGCATTAGCTAAAGAGCATGTGAAAGAGCAAGGTTCATTAAAACAAGTGAAGTTCTTCGAAGTAACGAACAAGAGCCGGATGAATTTCGATAAAACCCATGTGACGTTTTTCCATACAACGCACAGTATCCCGGATGCTTTAGGAATTGTCTTCCATACATCTGAAGGTGCAATCGTCCATACCGGGGAATTCAAATTTGATCAGTCGGCTAAAGGCAGCTACAAGCCAGATATCGCGAAAATGGCGAAACTTGGTGAAGACGGCGTCTTGATGCTTCTTTCTGATTCCACAGAAGCGGAACGCCCAGGCTATACGACTTCTGAAACGGTCATTGCAGATCATTTGCTGTCTGCGTTTATCGCAGCTCAAGGGCGCATTCTCGTTTCCTTGTATTCATCGAACTTCATACGGATCCAACAAGTTTTCGATACAGCGCATGCGACAGGCAAAAAAGTTGCAGTTGCTGGGAAAAGCTTGGAAAGCAGCTATGAAGTAGGATTGCGATTAGGCTATTTGACAGTCCATGAAGACACAGTCATTTCATTGAAAGACCTTGAAAACTACAATGATGAAGAAGTGGTCATCATTGTTACAGGGAATCAAGGTGAGCCTCTAGAGGCATTGGATAAAATGGTCCGCAAACAGCATAAAGATGTGAAGATCAAAGAGACGGATACCGTTTTAATTACATTTACACCATCTCCAGGCATGGAAGTGCCGATGTTCCAAACAATGAATAAATTGGCGAAAGCCGGCGCGAATGTTTTAACGTCCAGCAAGAAAGTCCACGTATCCGGACACGGCAGCCAAGAAGATTTAAAAATGATGCTTAACATGATGAAACCAAAATATTTCATCCCCATCCAAGGCGAATACAAAATGTTAATTGCACATTCTAAATTGGCCCAGCAAGTCGGCATGCACAAATCGGATATTTTCATTGCAGATAAAGGCGATATCGTCGAATACAAAGATGGCAAAGTACGGATGAGTGGGCGCGTTACTGCCGGGAATGTCCTGATTGACGGCATTGGAATCGGAGACGTCGGCAATATTGTCCTTCGCGACCGCAAATTATTGTCGCAAGACGGGATTTTCATCGTTGTTGTGACCTTGAACCGCAAAGAAAAGAAAATTGCTTCAGGGCCAGAAATGATTTCAAGAGGATTCGTCTATGTCCGCGAATCAGAACAATTAATGGAAGAATCTACACAGTTAGTACGGAAAGTAGTCGAGAAGTACGTCATTAAAGATGCTTTTGAATGGAATAATATTAAACAGGAAATTCGCGACACTTTGAATTCTTATTTATTCCAACAGACAAAGCGCCGCCCAATGATCATCCCGATTATTATGGAATATTAAGAGAGTAAAAGTGAAAGGATTTCCAAACCGTCTGACACGGTGGAAATCCTTTTTCAATGCTTACGAAATAAGATAAGGCGCAAATGAATTTACGGCTCTCAGTCGAGTTTGAAACCTTGATAAAGAGATTGCGCTTTTCTTAAAAATGAAGGAAATGAGGGATCAAAATGCCGCGGACTCCAGCAAGAAACAAGAAAAAGAAAAAACCGGCATCGAAGAAAAAACAGCAGTTTCCTCCTATTGGCTATGAAGTCATCGGTTTGCTATTAATTGTACTTTCAGTACTTATGGCATTTCAATTAGGAATCATCGGAAAAATGCTTTTAAATACGGCAGAACTTTTAATGGGCAACTTAGCGTTTCTTATACCGCTGGCTTTGCTCTTCACAGCCATCCACGTCATGGTACGTCGAAGATGGCCGAAGCCAAAGCTGAAGACGGCAGTTAGTTCGCTGTTCATTTTGACGGGCATTGCGTTGATTTGCCACTTGGTCTATGCAGCAGGTTCCATTTTGCCGCTCACTTCCAACAATGTGATAGCCGAAACGATTAAGTCCACCCAATTGACGGGTTCGATTTGGCAAAGCTATGATGCCAGCGGCGCCGGTTTATTCGGCGGTTTCTTATATGCACTGTTCCATGTATTGTTTGATACAGCCGGAACATGGATTATTGCCATCCTTCTTCTTTCGATTGGAGCAATCATTTTAACAGGGAAAACTGCTGCACCTTATATTGCAGAAAAAATCCCAAGCATGCGCCCGGTAATAGACGGCTTATTGGTTCGCTTGAAACAGCCAAAAACGAAGCGCCTTGCAGCGCCGCGGAAAAAAGCAGCAAAGCTGGAAGAGCCGGAACAAGTCATTGAAGTCGATGAAGCATTGGAATACGACGACGAAGAAACGGTTTACCCCGATGTACATGAAGAACCGATCATTTCAGCATTTACTGAAAATGTAAAACCGAAAAAAGTTGAAGCGGCTCCGGTTGAACCGGAACTGGAAAGTTCAGATGACGGGGAAGTTAAACTCATGTCTACGCATGAAGAAATGGAAAATGAAGAATACCAGCTTCCGCCGATCGATTTGTTGACCTTGCCGCCGCACAGCGACCAAAGCGGCGAATATGCAGGCATCCAGAAAAACGCCAAGAAGCTTGAAAAAACCTTCCAAAGCTTCGGGGTGCGCGCAAAAGTGACGCAAGTCCATTTAGGGCCCGCTGTGACAAAATATGAAGTGCTTCCGGACACAGGCGTAAAAGTAAGCAAGATTGTCAGTCTGCACGATGATTTGGCACTTGCTCTTGCAGCCCGGGATATCCGCATTGAAGCGCCAATCCCTGGAAAATCGGCCATCGGCATCGAAGTGCCTAATTCGGAAGTGGCCATTGTCAGTTTGCGTGAAGTACTGGAATCAGAAGAAAATAACAAGCCGGATGCTAAATTGCTCTTTGGCCTTGGCCGTGACGTAACTGGACAAGCCGTAATGACGCAACTGAATAAAATGCCCCATTTATTAGTAGCAGGTTCTACAGGGAGCGGTAAGTCTGTCTGCATCAACGGCATCATCACCAGCATCATTATGCGTGCAAAGCCGCATGAAGTGAAAATGATGATGATTGACCCGAAAATGGTGGAATTGAACGTCTACAATGGCATTCCCCATTTGTTGGCGCCGGTCGTAACGGATCCGCGCAAGGCGGCCCAGGCATTGAAAAAAATCGTTTCAGAAATGGAGCGCCGCTATGAACTGTTCTCGCATACCGGCACACGGAATATCGAAGGCTATAACGATTATGTCCGGATTTTCAATGAAGAGAACGAAGAAAAGCATCCCAAGCTTCCGTTTATCGTTGTCATTGTTGACGAATTAGCGGACTTGATGATGGTCGCTTCCAATGAAGTGGAAGACGCCATTACCCGTTTAGCGCAGATGGCCCGTGCAGCAGGCATCCATTTGATCATCGCCACGCAGCGTCCGAGCGTTAACGTCATTACCGGTGTCATTAAAGCCAATATCCCTTCGCGGATCGCTTTTGCGGTTTCTTCTGCGATTGACTCCCGGACGATTTTGGACATGGGCGGAGCGGAAAAATTGCTGGGCCGGGGTGATATGCTGTTCCTAGGAGCAGGCCAATCAAAACCGGTTCGGGTTCAAGGCGCGTTCTTGTCGGATTCAGAAGTTGAAAAAGTCGTGGACTTTGCTATTGAACAGCAGAAAGCCCAATACCAGGAAGACATGATTCCGTCTGAGGTCGAAGAAGCAGCGATTGACGACGAGACCGACGAAATCTATGACGAAGCTGTGCAGCTCGTATCAGAAATGCAGACTGCTTCTGTTTCCATGCTGCAGCGCCGCTTCCGGGTCGGCTATTCAAGAGCCGCAAGAATCATTGACCAGATGGAACAGCGGGGAGTAGTAGGCCCTTATGAAGGCAGCAAACCGCGAACTGTTTTAGTTCCAAAGCAGGAGGAATATTAAGGAAATATCAGAATTTTTGTGACAATCTGATTACATCGAATGAAATATTTGCAATGAAAATTCGCGAAATTCGACAAAAGACTATTTATTTCGTCTAGAATAAGTGTTATAGTAATTTTGATTAGTAGGAATGTTTTACATCAGATGTCTGATCTCTGTCATTGGTGGTGAGTCTTATGACAATTAAATCGGATCATCGAGCGTTGTACCTTCAAGTGATTGATCGAATGAAGCAAGACATTGCGGCCGGATTGTACAAAGAGAAAGAGAAGCTGCCATCCGAGTTCGAACTTGCGAAATCACTTGGAGTCAGCCGTGCGACTTTAAGAGAAGCACTGCGGTTATTGGAAGAAGATAATATTATCGTAAGGCGGCATGGCGTCGGGACTTTTGTCAATCCAAAACCTGTATTTTCGACAGGCATCGAACAATTGACAAGCGTCTCCGACATGATTCGCCAGGCAGGCATGGAACCCGGCGTGATTTATCTAAGCACCGGTGAGAGCCTTTCGTCCGAAGAAGATATAAAACGCTTTCATTGCGATGCCGATGAATCCATAATTACTATTGAACGCGTCCGAACGGCAAATGGTGAACCTGTCGTCTATTGCATCGACAAAGTGCCAGCGGCTTATCTGCCGGCTGATTTTCTCGGACGCAAAGAAAGCTCGATCTTCTCAGCGATAGAAGAGTCCGGAGAAACCCGCATTGCCTATGCGGTCACATTCATCGATCCAATCGGATACCATGAAGATGCGTCGCCGATTCTTGAATGCGATCCGGAAACAGCATTATTGGTGTTAAAACAGCTCCACTACGATGAGGACGATCGTGTGGTGCTTTACTCAAAGAATTACTTCAGAGCTGATAAGTTTAGTTTTCATGTAGTTCGAAAACGTGTGTAAAACGGCAAATTCCTGCTAATATCAAACATACCTCAGGGGGTTATTACATTGACGAAACGTAAATTTGGTCTAGGTCTATCTTTAATGCTTGCAGCGGGAACAATGCTTGCTGCGTGCGGCAGCGACGAAGATACTTCAAACGGTGACACTGGATCTGGCGACGGCGGAAGTTCAGAAGAAACAAGCGACTTCTCAGTAGCAATGGTTACAGATGTCGGCGGTGTGGATGATAAATCATTCAACCAATCAGCTTGGGAAGGTTTGCAAGCGTTTGGGGAAGAAAATGGCCTTGAAAAAGGAGACGGCGGATTTGACTATCTCCAGTCGGCTTCTGATGCAGACTATAATACGAACTTAAACAACTTGATCCGTCGTGACTTCGACGTCGTTTATGGAATTGGGTTCTTGATGGAAGGCGCTGTTAAAGAAATCGCTGAACAGCAGCCGGACGCTCAAATTGCCATTATCGATGCTGTCGTTGACGCTCCAAACGTAGCCAGCGTATTGTTCAAAGAGCAAGAAGGTGCATTCCTTGCGGGTGTAGCAGCAGCTCTTATGACTGAAACTGGCAAAGTTGGTTTTGTTGGCGGAATGGAAATTCCAGTAATCGAGCGCTTTGAAGCTGGTTTCCTAGCAGGCGTTGAAGCTGCAGATCCTGCAGTTGAAGTCGATGTACAATATACAGGTGCTTTTGATAAAGCGGAATTAGGTAAAACAACAGCTAACCGCATGTACTCTGCTGGAGCGGATATCGTATTCCACGCAGCTGGCGGAACAGGCAACGGGGTATTCACTGAAGCGAAAGAACGCAAAGAAGCAGATCCGGATACAAACATCTGGGTTATCGGTGTAGATGCTGACCAATACGACGAAGGTCAAGTCGGCGATGCTAACGTAACACTTACTTCAGTTCTTAAAGGTGTAGACCAAGCAGTAATCGACATTTCAAACCAAGCGATGGAAGGCAACTTCCCTGGCGGCGAAACATTGACTTACGGTTTGGCTGAAGACGGTGTTGGCCTTGCGGATTCACGCGGAGCAATCACAGAAGACGTTATGGCTAAAATTGACGAGTACAAAGAGAAAATTGCTAGCGGCGAAATCGTCGTTCCTGAAACTCTAGAAAACTAAGCATTCCTCAATACGGTCATCATAAAGGCCGGTCTTACCGGCCTTTATGATTTTTTTTCGCCTATTTTTATGAATTATTAGATGAAAGGCTTTTCTCAGCAAAAGCCTTTCATGTATTAATTTTAAACAAATATTAAGTTACCAGTTTTCGAAGGAGTGAAAACAATGGAATATGTAATCGAGATGCTCAATATTCGCAAAGAATTTGGGACATTCGTTGCCAATGACAATATAACGCTGCAACTTAAAAAAGGCGAAATCCATGCGTTATTGGGAGAGAATGGGGCAGGGAAATCAACTTTAATGAACGTGCTGTTCGGCCTTTACCAGCCTGAAGGCGGCGAGATTCGAGTGCGCGGAGAAAAAGTGGACATTTCAGACCCGAACGTAGCAAATGATTTAGGAATCGGCATGGTGCACCAGCACTTTATGCTAGTCGAAAATTTCTCAGTAACTGAAAACATCATTCTGGGAAGTGAACCGACTAAATACGGAGTGACCAACAAAAAAGACGCAGCCAAAAAAGTTCAAGCTCTTTCTGAACAGTACGGGTTGAACGTCGATCCATACGCTATCATCGAAGATATTTCGGTTGGCATGCAGCAGCGTGTCGAAATTTTAAAAACTTTGTACCGCGGTGCAGAAATTTTAATTTTCGATGAGCCGACTGCTTCTTTGACGCCTCAGGAAATCACGGAATTGATCCAGATTATGAAGCGGTTGATTGCGGAAGGCAAATCCATCATCTTGATTACGCATAAACTTAAAGAAATCATGGATGTTTCCGATCGCGTTACCGTTATTAGAAAAGGGCAAGGCATCGGCACTGTAATCACGTCTGAGACCAATCCGCAAGAGCTGGCTTCTTTAATGGTTGGGCGCCAAGTGGAATTTAAAACAGTGAAAAGTCCAGCGTCTCCTAAAGACAATATTCTAAGCGTCAAAAATTTAGTCGTCGATGACTATCGCGGAGTAGCAAAGGTCAAGAATCTTAATTTGGATGTCCGTGCAGGTGAAATTGTCGGAATTGCCGGTATAGACGGAAATGGTCAGTCAGAATTGATTGAAGCGATTACCGGGCTGCGCAAAGTAAAGAGCGGAACAATTTCGCTCCACGGCAAGAACATTACCGGATTAAAACCGCGCAAAGTAACTGAAGCGGGTGTTGGCCATATTCCTCAGGATCGGCATAAACACGGTTTGGTATTGGATTTCCCAATCGGCCATAATATTTCATTGCAGACTTATTATCAACAGCCGATTTCAAAAAATGGCATCATCGATTACAACAAGATTGATGAAAAAGCGAAAGCAATCATTGAAGCGTACGATGTCCGGACTCAAGGACCGCACGAACCTGCACGGGCATTATCAGGCGGTAACCAGCAAAAAGCGATTATCGGCCGTGAAGTTGACCGGAATCCTGAACTGCTGATAGCGGCCTTGCCAACACGGGGATTAGACGTAGGGGCGATTGAGTTTATCCATAGCCGTTTGATTGAACAGAGGGATAACGGAAAAGCGGTTCTATTGATCTCGTTCGAATTGGATGAAGTCATGAACGTATCCGACCGTATTGCCGTTATCCATGACGGTGAAATTGTAGATACGGTACGTCCAGAAGAAACGACAGAACAGGAATTGGGCTTGCTGATGGCAGGGCATGCCGTTCGAGGTTCTAATCATAAGGAGGATCAGCATGTCGACTAAAGCAACAAATATACTGGTCCCCGTCATTTCCGTAATTCTTGGTTTAATAGTCGGAGCAATCATCATGTTGGTCAGTGGCTATAATCCAATCGATGGCTATGCCGCTTTATGGAACGGGATTTTCGGTGACCTATACACAATCGGAGAAACAATCCGCCAAATTACGCCCTATTTACTTGCAGGGCTTGCGGTAGCATTTGCTTTCCGTTCGGGCTTGTTCAATATCGGTGTTGAAGGGCAATTGATCGTTGGATGGTTCGCTGCCGCGTACGTCGGGGTAGCTGTTGAACTGCCTATGATTATCCACTTGCCGCTAGCGATTTTAGCAGCGGCAGCAGCAGGGGCAATTTGGGGATTCATTCCGGGTCTCTTAAAAGCGAAATTCCATGTGCATGAAGTTATCGTCACAATTATGATGAACTATATTGCACTTCATACAACCAATGCGTTGATTAAAACAGTATCTGGCGGTGGAGACCGAACAGAATCCATTTTCGCCAGTGCTTCATTACGTTCAGAGTTCCTCGAGAACTTGACTGAATTCTCCCGTCTGCATTTTGGTATCGTCATTGCCTTAGTGATGGTTGGGGTGATGTGGTTCATTCTAGAAAAAACTACGCTTGGTTTTGAGTTGAAAGCAGTAGGGTTCAACCACAACGCTTCTCAATACGCTGGAATGAATGTAAACAAAAACATCATTTTGGCAATGGTCATTTCAGGGGCATTTGCCGGCCTTGGCGGTGCAATGGAAGCTCTTGGAACATTCGAATATGTATCTTCTAAAGCTGGATTTACGGGTATCGGATTTGATGGTATCGCTGTAGCCTTGCTTGGAATGAATACTCCACTCGGCGTTATTTTTGGTGCAACACTATTTGGCTCTTTGAAATACGGGGCACTTAATATGCCGAATGCTGCGGGCATTCCGCTTGAAATTGTAGAAATTGTTATTGCCGTTATTATTTTCTTTGTAGCATCAGGATACATCATCCGTCTATTCCTGCTGCGCGCGGCTAAGAAGAAGGAGGCGAAGTAATATGAGTTTCTTAGAAGTTTTGTATTTCATCGTTCCTTCAGCGATATTTTATGCAGCTCCGCTTATTTTAGTTGCAATCGGCGGTGTGTTCTCCGAGCGATCGGGCGTTATTAATATCGGCCTCGAAGGTTTGATGGTCATTGGCGCATTCGTAGGCATTTTGTTCAACTTGTTATTTGCCGATACTTTTGGCAATGCGACTCCTTGGGTTGCGTTAATAGCTGCCATGGTTGCAGCGCTCTTGCTTTCATTGGTTCACGCGGTCGCTTCTATTTCCTTCCGTGCAGACCAAACGGTTTCTGGTGTTGCCATCAACTTGCTGGCAATCGCTTTATCTCTTTACCTTGTTAAGAAGATCTTTGGAAAAGGGCAGACGGATTTCATCACGGAGCGTTTTACGCGCTATGATTTCCCGTTTCTTTCCGATATTCCATTTATTGGTCCGATGTTCTTTACGAAAATTTATAATACTTCTTTCTTGGCAATCATCATTGCCATCATTGCCTGGTTTGTCATCTATAAAACGCCGTTCGGCTTGCGCCTCCGTTCAGTCGGGGAACATCCGATGGCTGCAGATACGATGGGGATCAATGTAAACAGAATGCGTTATATCGCTGTTATGATTTCCGGTGCTCTAGCTGGAATCGGCGGTGCCATCTATGCACAGACGATTTCCGGAGATTTCGGGCACGCGACCATCAATGGACAAGGATTCATGGCACTCGCTGCGATGATTTTCGGTAAATGGCATCCGCTTGGCGCCATGGGAGCCGCTTTATTCTTCGGTTTAGCCCAGGCATTAAGTATTGCCAGTTCATCCATCCCTGTTATCCAGGACATCCCGAATGTCTTCTTGCTGATTCTTCCATACGTTTTGACTATTTTTGCTCTAGCTGGTTTCATCGGCCGTGCAAATGCGCCAAAAGCGAACGGAATCCCTTATATCAAAGGGCAGCGCTAATTTTAAAAAAAGAATCGCCCAAGCGGCGGTTCTTTTTCTTTTGGGCATAAGGGCATTCTTCATTATTTGCATTTAGTTCTAGGGGTTCGGTATAGTTAGAATAAGAAAGCTGAGAGGGGATTTACTGATGTTTCAATCTATTAAGATCGCACAAGGCGTGAATGTCCACGTAAATGAAACGACTCAATTCAAGACGATAAATTTTTCTTTTAAATTCAAAGACCGTTTAACACCTGAAAAGGCATCTGCCCGTTCCATTTTGGCAAATGTGCTTCAGCACAGCAATGAGGTGTATCCATCTCATACGGCGCTGCGCATGGTGCTGGACGATCTGTACGGCACATCCCTCTACATAGATTCTTCAAAACGGGGCAATGAACACATCGTGACTTTGAATGTGGAAACGGTGAACGACCAGTATTTATCCGAAGAAGGGGTATTGGAAAAAGTCCTGAACTTGATGTATGTTGTCCTATTCAAGCCGAATATGGAAAACGGGCTTTTCAAAGAATCCATTTTCCTGCGTGAAAAGCAGACGATCAAAGAGCGGATTGAGTCAATCTTTGATGAAAAAACCCGCTACGCGCAGCAGCGCATGATGGAGCTCGCATTGCCAGGGCATCCTGCTTCCATCCAAGCGAATGGATCGCTTGAAGAATTGGAAAAAGTGACGAACGATCAGCTGCTGAAAGAATACCAAACATTATTGAACAATAATGAAATTGAAATTTATGTGGTCGGCGACATCAAGCCGGAAATGATTGCTTCCTATATTAAAGAATACTTCCATTTCGAAGACCGCGAACAGGCAGTGGAAGGGCCGTCAACCCAATTGACCTCTCCTGAAACTTCACGGGTTATCGAATACGAAGACATGAAACAAGGGAAATTGCACATGGCCTTCTTCACGCCGATCACTTTCCGCGACGAAAAGTTCCCGGTTATGCAATTGATGAACGGAGTTCTTGGCGGTTATGCCCATTCGAAATTATTCGTCAATATCCGAGAGAAAGAAAGCATGGCTTACTACGTTTCAAGTTCGTACGCTTCTCAGTTCGGTTTGATGTTTGTGCTTGCCGGCATTGATTCGAAACTGGAAGGCAAAGCTGTGAAGCTCATACTTGAACAATTGGAAGAAGTGAAACGAGCCAATATTTCGGACGTAGAACTGGATCAGACAAAAGCGCTTTTGATCAATCAATTAAAAGAAGCGCTGGATTCGGCTAGAGGCCAAATCGACATTTATGATCAATACATGGAACTGGATGAAGCATTTGAACCGGATTATTTGATCAGCAAATGGAATGCGGTCACGAAAGAAGATATTGCCGATGCGGCTCAACAATTATCGTTGGAAATGACCTATTTCCTAGCAGGCAAGGAGGACGATTCAGTTGAATAAAGTTCAATTCGAACAATTAGATGAAACACTGTACCACGAAAAACTGGCGAACGGGCTTGAAGTGTATATCTTGCCGAAAAAAGGTTTTTCCAAAACCTTTGCTACGTTCACAACAAAATACGGTTCAATCGACAATCATTTTGTGCCTTATGGTGAAGAAGAGCCGATTAAAGTGCCGGACGGCATTGCCCATTTCTTAGAGCATAAAATGTTTGAAAAAGAAGACGGCGATATCTTTCAGCAATTCAGCAAACAAGGTGCTTCTGCCAATGCGTTCACTTCCTTTACCCGTACCGCTTATCTGTTTTCAGCGACCGGGCAAATCAATGAAAATGTGGAAACGCTGCTGGATTTTGTCCAAAGCCCATACTTCACTGAGAAAACGGTGGAAAAGGAAAAAGGCATTATCGCACAGGAAATCACGATGTACGACGATCAGGCGGACTGGCGTTTGTATTTCGGCATGATTGAAAACCTGTATAAGAACCACCCGGTGAAAATTGATATCGCCGGAACCGTCGATTCCATCCAAGATATTACAGCGGAACATTTATACACCTGCTATAACACGTTCTATCATCCATCTAATATGGTGCTGTTCGTTGTCGGTGCAGTAAATCCGGAGCAAATGATGGAATTCATCAAAGCAAATCAGGACCAAAAGACGTTTGAAGAGCCGAAAGAAATCAAACGGATTTATCCGGAAGAACCGATTGAAGCGGCGATCAAAGAACGTACGCTTGAAATGAGCGTGCAAAAACCGAAAATCTTTGTCGGCATTAAGCCGGAAGTGCTCGATTACTCCGGAAAAGCGATGCTGAAGCACGAGTTGGCGGCTGAACTGGCTTTCGAATTGCTATTTGGACGGACTTCAGATTTCTACCATCATGCATACGAAAGCAATTTAATCGATGAGTCCTATTCATTTGATTACTCACTAGAAAACGGCTTTGGCTATGCGTTGATCGGTTCCGATACAAACGAACCCGAGAAACTAATAAAAGAAATCAACCATACACTCGATCAAGCAATGGAAAAATGGCCATTCGGACAAGCAGATCTTGACCGGATCCGCCGCAAGAAAATTGGCTTTTTCCTGAGAGCATTAAATTCTCCTGAATTTATCGCTAACCAATTCACACGGTATGCCTTCAACGACATGAACTTATTCGACGTGGTGCCAATGCTCGAAGAAATAGAAGTGCCGGATCTGCAAGCTGCTTTTGCAACAGTGAGCTTAGACAGCCAGCGTTCGACCTTTACCATTATGCCGCCGAAGAAGGATGGCAAGTGAAACGATTTGCCGTCATAATGGGAGCTTCCGGAGCGATTGGCGAAGCGATTGCCAACCAACTGGCGAGCGATGGCTGGTCACTTTATCTCCACTGGAACTCCACTCCCGTAAACGGGCTTGCAGAAGAACTGAGCAGAAACTTTACAAAGCAGGAGTTTATTGCTGTGCAAGCCGATTTCACCTGTACAGACGGGGCGGAGCGGCTGGCAACTCAAGTTTATGATG
Source organism: Planococcus alkaliphilus (assembly GCF_057031095.1). Lineage (NCBI taxonomy): Bacteria > Bacillati > Bacillota > Bacilli > Caryophanales > Caryophanaceae > Planococcus > Planococcus alkaliphilus. The sequence continues at coordinate 2,227,679 of NZ_CM168060.1, read as the reverse complement.
CCGCTTGCATCGTTGTAGCGAGCGGCCATGCCTTGCAGAAAATGTTGATTGATACGGAAGATGCAGAAATGGAAGCCTTGTGGAATGTCCATGTCAAAAATCCGATTTCGGCAATTCGCAGAATTTCACCTTATTTTCATCGCTATCCGGCAACTTATGTCGTATTTATCTCGTCTATATGGGGAGAAATAGGGGCTGCTCTTGAAACCGTCTATTCTTCTGTAAAAGGGGCGCAATTGGCATTTGTCAAAGCCTATGCCAAAGAAATGGCCGCTTCCGGTACACGGGTAAATGCGATTTCTCCTGGTTTCATTCAAACAAAAATGAATGGGAACTTGACAGAAGAAGAACTCGCTATGATCCAGGACGAAATTCCCCTTGGGTTAGGGTTGCCTCACCATGTAGCTGATGCGGTCGATTTTCTAGTGAACGGCAAAGCGGATTATATGACAGGACAAGTTCTCCGGATCAATGGCGGATGGCATATGTAAGTGAAGCCCTTTGGAATTTTACTTAATTATCCATCTAGTTGCTCCGTTAGCTTCATTACAGAGGAGTTGTTCCCATTGGTTTTGGGCCAACTCCTTTCTTATTGCCCCTTTTCTTAGTGCAATAAATCAGCTATCATAAGAGTTAGGAACTTTTTGGTCAAATATTGGCAATGGAAGGTCGGATGATGAATGAGAGAATGGTATTTTGAATACGAAATTCAAGTGAATCGTCCGGGTTTATTAGGGGATATAGCTTCTCTTCTTGGTATGCTCCGAGTAAATATCGTCACTATCAATGGCGTAGACCAAGGCAGGCGAGGAATGCTTTTACGCGCAGAGCATGATGTTCAATTGGAGCGCTTCGAACAAATTGTTTCTACTATCGAGACAATCGCAGTGAAGAAATTCCGTGAACCGAAACTCCGCGATATTTTAGCAGTTCGCCATGGCCGTTATATACAAAGAGATGCGGACGATCGCAAGACGTTTCGTTTTGTCCGTGATGAGCTCGGATTATTAGTAGATTTCATGGCTGAGATTTTCAAGCAGGAAGGCCATAAATTAGTCGGTTTGCGCGGGATGCCGAGGGTCGGAAAAACAGAATCGATCGTCGCAGCGAGTGTGAGTGCCAATAAGAAATGGATTTTCCTATCTTCAACGATGATCAAGCAGACGGTGCGGAATCAGTTGATGGGAGATGAGCATAACGCGAATAATATCTTCATACTGGACGGCATCGTCACACGCCGTTCCGGAGATGAACGCCATATGCAGCTGGTTCGAGAAATGATGCGCATGCCAACGATTAAAGTTGTGGAACATCCCGATATGTTTGTCCAGCAATCTGAGTACAGCATCGAAGATTTCGATTATATTATCGAATTGCGCCATCATCCAGAAGAAAAGATTACATATGAAGTGTTGGAGAAAAACCACTTCATGGGCGACCAAAATCAAGCGGATATGTTCGGCGGATTTAACTTTTAAGTGGGCAGGTGATCGTATTGAGTGAATTAGGTACTCGTTTGAAAGAGGCGAGAATCGCCAAAGGGTACAGTTTAGAGGATTTACAGGATGTGACAAAGATACAAAAACGCTATTTGGCAGGGATTGAAGAAGGCAATCATAGCATGATGCCCGGACCATTTTATGTTCGTGCGTTCATTAAACAATACGCGGAAGCGGTAGGCTTGAATTCGGATGAACTGCTCGAGCAGCATAAATCCGAGGTTCCGGTTTCAGTGAAAGAGGAAGTTCGGCCGACGCTTACGCCGCCAACTCCTTCCCGGCGCCAAACTTTAGCAAAAAGTTCTTCTAATGGCCTTGGTGAAATTATGCCAAAAGTGATTGTCGCTTTATTTATTGTCGTCATATTAGCAGTTGTTATTTTCTTTTATAATAATTTGGCGACCAATGATCCATTGGAAGATGCGACAGATGAAGAAGGCGTTCCGTACGAAGAACCAAACGGTGAAGATGAAGAAGCGGCGCCAGCTGAGGAAGAACCAGAAGAAGCTCCGGCTGAAGAGCCAGAGGAACCTGCTAAACCGGAAACCAGCATTTCTGTAGTAGGGACCGAAGGGGAAACGACTACGTTTGCTTGGCAAGGTCCTGCGACGCGGGAATTGAAAATTGAAGCGAGCGGCCCATCTTGGGTATCGGCTACTGGCCCAGATCAGCAGGAGTTGATGCAGCCGGCACGCACAATGCAGGCGAGCGACAGTGAAGCAATAGACGTTTCAGGTGTTGCGCAAGTGCGTGTCAGACTGGGAGCGAGCTCAAATGTTAAACTTACTGTAAATGGCGAACCGATTGAATATACGCAAGACTTGATCACACAAAATATTGTTATTCAATTTACGGACGCAGAATAGCCATCTTTTGATGGCTATTTTTCTTGAGAAAGGAAAGGGGCAAACAAATGAATATTCCAAACCGCATTACGATATCGAGGATATTATTGATCCCGATATTCATGTTGATCATGCTAGTCGATTTTAATTGGGGTACGATGACGTTATTCGGTGCAGAAATGCCGGTTTCTCATTTTATCGGAGGGCTGATTTTCATCATTGCATCATTGACCGACTGGATTGACGGATATTATGCGAGAAAGTACAATCTGGTCACGACCTTCGGCAAATTTTTGGATCCGCTTGCCGATAAATTGCTGGTGTCGGCAGCTTTGATCATTTTAGTGGAGCTTGGCTTCGCTGCATCATGGATTGTTATCATCATCATCAGCCGTGAGTTTGCTGTTACGGGATTGCGCTTAGTGCTTGCAGGTGAAGGCGAAGTGGTCGCTGCCGGAAGTTTAGGTAAAATTAAAACCACTGCTCAAATTTTAGCCATTTCGGCATTATTGCTCCACGATACCATCTTTGTTTTAATGGGCGTGCCATTTGGCGAAATCATGCTCTACATCGCATTGATTTTCACTGTTTGGTCAGGTTGGGATTATTTCTACGCCAACCGCAAAGGCTTGATGGCATCTAAATAAGGATTTCAAAAAAACATTCAAGGGGTGAAGATGGATGAATGCTGAAATTATTGCTGTAGGATCTGAACTGCTGCTCGGGCAGATTACAAATTCAAATGCCCGCTTTTTATCGAACCATTTAGCAGAGCTTGGAATTAATGTATATTACCATACGGTAGTCGGGGACAATTCAGAGCGTTTGAAAGAGACAATCAAAATTGCAGAAAGCCGTGCAGATTTAATCATTTTCACTGGCGGCTTAGGACCGACGAAAGATGATTTGACGAAGGAAACCATTGCCCGCCATTTGGGGACAACTTTAGACATGGACCAGGAAGCGCTCGATTCCATTGTGGCCTTTTTCGAACGGGCCGGAAGAGCAATGACGGAAAACAATAAAAAGCAGGCATTGGTTTTAAAAGACAGCGACGTATTGGTCAATAACCACGGAATGGCACCCGGGATGCTTTACAAAACCGAAACGCATACGTATATGCTATTGCCAGGGCCTCCTAAAGAAATGGAGCCGATGTTCCAGTATGAAGCGAAACCGAAACTTGCAAAAATGCTGAACCAAGCTGACGTCATCGTTTCCCACGTTTTGCGTTTTTACGACATCGGGGAAGCGGAACTTGAAGACCGCATCCAAGATATTCTGGAGCAGCAGACGAATCCGACTATCGCTCCGCTTGCTTCTGACGGGGAAGTAACGCTGCGTATTACAGCGAAGACCAATACAGAAGAGCAGGCTTGGAAGTTGATAGAAGAGGCGAAAGCATCTCTTCTTGAGCGCGCAGGCGACTATTTGTACGGTTATGACAACGATTCGCTGGCTTCGAAAGCGATTGAGTTGCTTCGCGAACAGCAGAAGACAATCTCAGCTGCCGAGAGTTTGACTGCCGGGCTATTCCAATCTGAATTGGCTGCTGTAGCAGGAGCTAGTTCAGCGCTTGCTGGCGGGGTCATCACCTATAATGAAGAAATGAAAATCAGCCAATTGGGCATTTCAAGTGAACTGCTTGCCGAGTACGGCGTCGTCAGTGAAGAAACCGCTATTGCGATGGCTGAAGCGGTCCGCATGAAATTCAACACGGACATCAGTGTCAGTTTAACGGGCGCTGCAGGCCCGGACGCTCATGGCGACCAGCCTGCCGGAACTGTATGGATCGGGATTTCAACAGAAGAAGAAACGAGAGCCTACCGGCTGCAATTGTCCGGGATGCGCAACACGAACCGTCTCAGAGCAGTGAAATTGGCGCTGTCGTATATAATACGAACACTGACTGACGGAAATGCACGCAAAATTTAATTTTGCGTGTTTTTTTATGCTCAAAAAGGGAAAATGAGCTGTATAAGCCGATCAAAAATCATTTTTAAAATGCGAACACGAATAAACGTTCGCATTTTCCTTGCGTATTTCTCAATGAGCAAGTATACTAGAGACAGTTAGAAAAATTGGTTTTAATTAGAGGAGGATTTCTTTTGAGCGATCGTAAAGCAGCGTTAGACATGGCGTTAAAAAGTATAGAAAAGCAGTTCGGTAAAGGATCTGTAATGAAATTAGGCGAGAAAAGCGACCGTAATGTATCATCGGTTTCGAGTGGTTCATTGGCACTTGATACGGCGTTAGGAATAGGCGGATATCCGCGCGGGCGTGTTATTGAAATATATGGACCTGAAAGTTCAGGTAAAACGACAGTTTCCCTTCATGCTATCGCAGAAGTTCAAGCGACAGGCGGAACAGCTGCATTTATCGATGCTGAGCATGCATTAGATCCAGTTTATGCAAAAAATCTTGGCGTTAATATTGATGAGCTGCTCTTGTCTCAGCCGGACACAGGGGAGCAAGCATTGGAAATCGCTGAAGCGCTTGTACGAAGCGGCGCTGTTGATATCGTAGTCGTCGATTCTGTTGCGGCATTGGTGCCAAAAGCGGAAATCGAAGGCGAAATGGGCGACTCCCATATGGGGTTGCAGGCACGTTTGATGTCCCAAGCCCTTCGTAAATTGTCAGGCGTTATCAACAAGTCAAACACGATCGTTATTTTCATTAATCAGATTCGTGAAAAGATCGGCGTTATGTTCGGTAACCCGGAAACAACACCAGGCGGACGTGCTTTGAAATTCTATTCATCTGTCCGTTTGGAAGTGCGCCGTGCTGAGGCATTGAAATCAGGTGCTGAAATTATCGGTAACAGAACGAAAATTAAGATTGTGAAAAACAAGGTAGCTCCGCCGTTCCGTACAGCTGAACTCGATATCATGTACGGTAAAGGGATTTCCCGCGAAGGTGAAATCGTGGATATCGGATCAGATCTTGAAATCATCCAGAAGAGTGGATCTTGGTATTCTTATAATGACGAGCGCATTGGACAAGGCCGTGAAAATGTGAAGCAGTTCTTGCTTGCAAATCCGGAAATCCGCAACGAAATTTCAAACAAAATCCGCGAATCTTATGGCATGGCAGCAGCAACTTATACGATTGCCGCCAATAAAGACGAAGAGCCGGAAGAGTTTAATCTTCTGATTGACGAAGAGGAATAAAAAAGAGGATCCGAAGCCGCGAAGCAATATGCTTTGCGGCTTTTCTCTATGGTTTTGGAATGCCGGCTCGTCTATGCTGTATGGTGAATCCTTGTTCTCAATGGGTTGACACTTTATAAGTCCATCTATACAATTAAAATTGTATAATTTACTAATTTTTCAACGATTGAAAAGTGTGACCCGTACTATTAATTGATCTTTTGAAAAAGTAAAAGAATAGCAAGAGGAGGTGTCCGAATGGGGTTTACCGAGATCATCTTCGCTTTGCTTGGTATCATCGTCGGTGTAGTTGTTGGGTATTTTGCATTAAAGAAAGCAAACGATTCCAGTATAGCAGGCGCTAAAAATTCTGCGGAGCAAATTGTTGAAGATGCAAAACGAGAAGCTGAAGCGTTGAAGAAAGAAGCGTTATTGGAAGCGAAAGACGAAAATCATAAATTGCGTACTGAAACAGAATCTGAAATTCGGGAACGCCGATCTGAATTGCAAAGACAAGAAAGTCGGCTGTTGCAGAGAGAAGAAAATTTAGATCGCAAGGATGATGCATTGAACAAACGAGAAGCGAGTCTGGAACGCAAAGATGAATCGCTTGCAGAAAAACAACAGCATATTGGACAGATGGAAAGCAAAGCTGAAGAACTAGTTCGTCAGCAACAGTCCGAAATGGAACGTATTTCTTCTTTAACCCGCGAAGAAGCGAAAGCCATTATCATCGAGCAAGTTGAAAATGAACTTTCAACGGACCTTGCGGTTATGGTCAAAGAATCAGAAGCGCGCGCGAAAGAAGAATCGGACAAAAAAGCTAAGAATATCCTGTCATTGGCAATGCAGCGCTTTGCTGCTGACCATGTAGCCGAAACGACGGTTTCAGTGGTCAACTTGCCGAATGATGAGATGAAAGGCCGGATCATCGGACGTGAAGGAAGAAACATCCGAACACTCGAAACTTTGACAGGCATCGATTTAATCATTGATGATACACCGGAAGCGGTTATCTTGTCCGGTTTTGATCCAATTCGCCGCGAGACAGCTCGATTGGCGCTTGAAAAATTGGTTTCTGATGGCCGTATCCATCCAGCACGCATCGAAGAAATGGTCGAAAAATCAAGAAGAGAAGTAGATGAGCAAATCCGGGAAATCGGAGAGCAGACGACATTTGATGTCGGTGTCCATAACCTCCACCCTGATTTGATCAAGATTCTTGGCCGTCTCCGTTACCGTACAAGCTACGGACAGAATGTCTTGAAGCATTCTGTAGAAGTAGCGTTCCTGTCCGGATTAATGGCAGCGGAACTTGGTGAAGATGTGACTTTAGCAAGACGCGCCGGTTTATTGCATGACATCGGTAAAGCGATCGACCATGAAGTCGAAGGCAGCCATGTGGAAATCGGAGTCGAATTAGGAACAAAATACAAAGAACATCCAGTGGTCATCAACAGTATTGCTTCCCACCACGGCGATACAGAAGCGACATCGATCATTTCGGTAATTGTAGCCGCAGCTGATGCCTTGTCAGCTGCTCGTCCAGGTGCACGGAGCGAAACATTGGAAAACTATATTCGCCGCCTTGAAAAACTTGAAGAGATTTCCGAGTCTTATGAAGGCGTAGAGAAATCATTTGCGATTCAAGCAGGACGCGAAATCCGCATTATGGTTCGCCCGGAACAGATTGATGATATGACTGCGCATCGTCTGGCGCGCGACATCCGTAAACGGATTGAAGAAGAACTGGATTACCCAGGCCACATCAAAGTGACCGTCATTCGAGAAACGAGAGCAGTTGAATACGCAAAATAATAGGATAAAGGCTTCGATGAATGTCTATTCAAAGAAGCCTTTTTCTTATGGAAAAAGGTGAACAGAATGAAAGTATTATTTATTGGAGATATTGTGGGTTCAATCGGCAGAGAAGCGCTGGAGTCCTATTTGCCGCGCTTGAAAAGAAAATACAACCCGGATGTGGTCATCGCGAACGGTGAGAATGCAGCAGCGGGCCGCGGAATTACAAAAGCGATTTATCAAGACTTGCTATTCATGGGCGTCGATATGATCACGATGGGCAACCACACATGGGACCAAAAAGAGATTTTTGATTTCATTGACGAAGTGGATTATTTGATCCGTCCTGCAAACTTTTCGGACGAAGCACCGGGTCGCGGAATGGCTACGGTGACCAAAAACGGAAAAACGCTTTCGGTAATCAATCTTCATGGCCGTGTATTCTTGCCGCCGCACGAAGATCCATTCCAAAAAGCGGATGAACTCTTGGCAGAAGCGAAAGCAATTTCTCCCCTAGTGTTTGTCGATTTCCATGCTGAAGCGACGAGTGAGAAAATTGCGATGGGCTGGCATTTAGATGGCCGGGCTTCAGTAGTAGTCGGCACCCATACACATGTACAGACAGCAGATGCACGCATCCTGCCGAATGGCACAGCATATATCTCGGATGTCGGCATGACGGGGCCGTACGATGAAATCCTCGGGATGACGAAGGAATCGGTCTTGTACCGATTTAAAACGAATATGCCGACCCGGTTTGAAGTGCCGAAGCGCGGTCGTTCAGTTGTCAGCGGATTCTTTACAGAGCTTGACGACACTACAGGAAAAGCAGTTTCATTTGAACGCGTGTATATCAACGAAGACTATCCTTTTAAAGGATAATCTTCATGCTTCTTGTCGATTCTCCGACAATTGGTGCGGCTCCCTTGTAGAGTGATGGGCTTATTCAGTATAATAAGGTATTGATTGAAAGGGATTTTTCACGAATGCTGGCCATTTAAGGCTGCCGGAGCCCCGGCACTCCTTAGGTAAACTGAAAAATTATATTTCGATTTAGTGAAAGTGAAAAATACCAACAATAAAAAATATGGCCTTTGTATGGTTGGCTTGTCAAAACCATGAACGGCCAAGAAGTGGGTGTCTAGAAAATGGCGTATTCAAAAGAAGAAATTATTGCTAAAGCGCGTGAAGTGGCGGATATGATCGCTGAAACGGAAGAAGTGGAATTCTTCAAACGTGCAGAAGCTCAAATAAACGAAAACCAAAAAGTACGTGAGAAAATTGCCAGCATGAAGAGTTTGCAAAAACAAGCAGTCAACTTCCAAGCATACGGCAAAGAACGTGCATTGAACTTGATCGAAAGCAAAATCCAGAAAATCGAAGAAGAAATCGATGCGGTGCCAATCGTACAAGAGTTCAAACAGTCTCAAAGCGATGTCAATGCATTGCTTCAAATGGTGTCGACCGCCATTGCCAATCAAGTGACAAACAACATCATCGTTTCAACTGGCGGCGATATTCTTCGCGGCGAAACAGGATCCCAAGTGAAAAACAGCACACCAGGAAACTGCTAATTAGAAAAGCGGGAACGGCCGTTTCGACACAAAAGAAATACAGAAAAAAAGCTGAAAGAGCTTGCTCTTTCAGTTTTTTCTTTTCCCTTCATCTTTTTGTTATAATAGAGAAACTACGAAAAGTTCGCGAAAGAGGTATTAAAATGGCACCTACACCGATGATCCAACAATATTTGCAAGTGAAGTCTGAATACCAGGATGCGTTTCTGTTTTTCCGTCTTGGGGATTTTTATGAAATGTTTTATGATGATGCGCTAAAAGCCTCACAATTGCTTGAAATTACATTGACGAGCAGAGGCGGAAATGGCGATGAACGAATTCCGATGTGCGGTGTTCCGCATCATGCAGCCCAGAATTATATCGACCAATTGATTCAAAAAGGGCATAAAGTGGCCATTTGTGAACAAGTGGAAGATCCAAAATTAACGAAAGGCGTCGTCAAACGGGAAGTGGTTCGGTTAATTACGCCAGGGACGCATACGGAAGGAAAAAGCATCGATTCCAAATCGAATTTATTTTTGGCGGCAGCCGATCAATTGCCTGATGGCTTTGCCTTGTCTTATGTGGATATCAGCACGGGGGAAGCGAGAGCTACATACATAACCGGAACTGAAAAGTCCTTGCTTCAGGAACTGCAGTCTTTGCAAATCCGTGAGTTGGTAGTATCCAACCAATTATTCTTGCTGCTTAATGAAGATGCACAAGATCTCGTGCTATCGATTGAAACGATGGATGAAGTCTACCAAGCAGAGGAACGCCTGCTAGCTACATGCCCTGAAGACTTGAGGCTTTCCATCTTGCGTTTGCTTTCATATATCTCACGGACGCAAAAGCAGTCGCTCGAGCACATCCAAGCTTTTTCCTACAATGAAAGCGGCCAGCTCCTATCGATCGATTTCCACTCGAAGCGGAACTTGGAATTGTTGCAATCGATTCGCGGAGGCGACACGAAAGGGACCTTGCTTTGGCTGCTGGATGAAACGGTCACAGCAATGGGCAGCCGGAAGCTGAAACAGTGGCTGCACCAGCCGCTTGCCAATAAGCGGCAAATCGAAAGACGGCAATTCATGGTTGAATCTTTGATCGAGAATTATTTTGTACGGGTTGAATTGCAGACTTTGCTAAAAGAAGTATATGACCTGGAACGCCTGAGCGGCCGCATCGCTTTTGGGAGCGCCAGCGGGCGGGATCTAGCACAATTGCGAAGTTCATTGGAGAAAATTCCGGGAATTATTGACGAACTCCAAAACTCCGGGGATGATGTGCTGAAAGATTTTAGCCGAAAATTGGATCTCTGCGGAGAAGTTTGCGAATTGCTGGATGCCATCAGTGAAAATCCGCCTCTGTCATCGAAAGAAGGGGGCGTTATCCGTGACGGCTACCACGAGAAACTGGATGAATACCGCTACGCTTCACGCAATGGAAAAGATTGGATCGCCCAATTAGAGCAGCAAGAACGCCAGCAGACAGGTATCAAGTCGTTGAAAATCGGCTATAACCGGATATTCGGCTACTACATTGAAATTTCAAAAGCCAATATGCATTTAGCAGATCTGGAACGCTATGAACGCAAACAGACATTGGCAAACGCAGAACGCTATATCACACCTGAATTAAAAGAAAAAGAAAGTTTGATCCTAACGGCAGAAGAAGAAAGCTTGTCGCTGGAATATGAACTATTTGTAAAAATCCGCGAAGAAGTCAAGCAATACATTTCACGTATTCAAGAATTGGCTTCGACATTAAGCGGCCTTGATGTCTTTATGAGCTTCGCGAATGTGGCGGAAAAGTATCGCTTTGTGAAGCCGGACTTCAATAATTCAAGAGAAATTTCCATCATTGAGGGACGCCATCCGGTCGTAGAAAAAATGCTCAATAAACAGCATTATGTGCCGAACGATTGTGTTTTGACCAATGACCAAAATATGCTATTGATTACAGGGCCGAATATGTCCGGTAAAAGTACGTATATGCGCCAAGTAGCGTTAACCATTGTCATGGCTCAAATCGGCTCTTATGTGCCGGCAGAATCGGCAAATTTGCCGATCGTCGACCAGATCTTCACACGCATCGGTGCAGCAGATGACTTAGTTTCCGGGCAAAGTACGTTCATGGTCGAAATGCTTGAATCGCAATATGCGATCACACATGCGACTGAACGCAGCCTGCTGCTATTCGATGAAATCGGGCGGGGGACATCCACGTACGACGGCATGGCGCTTGCGCAATCCATGATCGAATACATTCATGAGAATATTGGGGCAAATACGCTGTTTTCCACCCATTATCATGAATTGACAGCACTCGACCAAACCTTGGATAAATTGAGCAATGTGCACGTGGCGGCCATGGAGCAATCCGGCAAAGTCGTGTTCCTGCATAAAGTGAAAAAAGGGCCAGCTGATAAAAGCTACGGGATCCATGTTGCAGAACTCGCTGAATTGCCGCAGCCGATTCTTTTACGGGCAAGAGAACTGCTCGTCAGCTTTGAATCGGAAAACAAGAAGCATGTCAGCGAAGTGGAACAATTGTCGTTTTTTGACGACCGTGACACCGAAAGCGAAGAAGTGCTGCAAGCGATATCCGATGCCAATATCGCGGCAATGACGCCATTGCAATCGCTTCAGCTCTTGAATGACCTGCAGGTGAAATTAAGCAAGAAGGGGTGAGGATATGGGGATTATTCGATTAATGGACGAGCCGTTATCAAACAAAATAGCAGCGGGTGAAGTGGTCGAAAGGCCCACATCCGTCGTCAAAGAATTGGTTGAAAACGCAATCGACGCTGGAAGTACGGCTATTGAAGTGCTGTTAACCGAAGCGGGGCTGACTTCTATCCAGATCGTGGATAATGGCGCTGGAATGGATTCAGAAGATGCGCTATTGTCATTTTCACGCCATGCTACCAGTAAAATTGCAAACGAACATGATTTATTCCGCATTCGAACGCTTGGTTTCCGGGGAGAGGCATTAGCAAGTATCGCTTCCGTTTCAAAAGTGACGCTGCATACGTCAAACGGCGAATCCGGCACATATGTGCATATGGAAGGCGGCCGTTTGATTGAACACCGTGCAGGCGCTCTCCGAAAAGGCACCGATATCCAAATCGACCAATTGTTCTTCAATACGCCGGCGCGTTTGAAATACATGAAAACCTTGCAGACAGAACTGGGGCATTCAATTGACCTGATGAACCGTTTCGCTTTGAGCTATCCGGGAATTTCATTTAAATTGTCGCACGATGGACGGATGATTCTCCAGACTTCCGGCAGCGGTGACATCAAACGGGTGATATCGGATATTTATGGAGTCTCGATTGCCAAGAAAATGATCCCCTTTGAAGGGGAGTCGCATGACTACAAAATATCGGGGTATGCTTCCCTTCCGGAAATCACGCGGGCCAATAAAAACTACATTTCGTTATTCGTGAATGGGCGCTGGGTCAAACATTATGCGATTGCGAACACCGTCCATAAGGCGTATCATACGTTTTTGCCGTTGGAGCGGCAGCCTATCGTCGTTATGAATATTGAAGGCGACCCTTATTTGACCGATGTCAATGTGCATCCGGCGAAACAACAGATCCGGCTCAGCAAAGAAAAAGAGTTGATGGAACTGATCCATACAACGATACGCGGAACCATTTCTTCAGCCGTCCGGGCGCCGGTCATCGAAAAGCCGAAAGCGCCGAAACAGGTCCCTTCCAAGCAATTGGATATTTGGAAATCTTCGTTTACAGTCAAAGAAGCGATGCAGGAACTGCGTGAAAAAGAAGATCCGGTTATTGCGGAAACTTCGCCTATTTTGGAGCCAGTGCATCATCTTCCGACAGAAGAAAGAAACGTGGTAGAAACCACGCCTTTTGAAACGCCGGAAGAAAAGCTGTCCGATGAACAGCCTGAAAACCTTCAAGTAGAACCGGAATTTGAAGAAGATACAAGCCCTCAATTTCCGGAACTTGAAGTCGTTGGCCAAATTCATGGCACGTATATTGTGGCGCAAAGCGATGATGGTTTTTATTTGATCGACCAGCACGCGGCACAGGAACGGATCAAATATGAGTTCTTTCGGGAAAAAGTCGGCGATATTGATGCCGGAGAACGGCAGGCTCTGCTCTTGCCGCTGACTTTCCACTATAGCCGAGACGAGGCGCTGCGCTTGAAAGACAGTTTGCATGTCTTGGCTGAAAGCGGCGTTTTTTTGGAAGAGTTCGGGGACACTTCGTTTATCGTCCGGGAGCATCCGACTTGGTTTCCTTCGGGATTTGAGCAGGAAGTGATTGAAGATTTGATCGAACAAGTGTTGAATGAACGAAAAGTGGATGTAAAAAAACTGCGGGAAGATGCGGCGATCATGATGAGCTGCAAACGTTCCATCAAGGCGAATCATTACCTTCAAAAGCATGAGATGGAGCGGTTATTGGCGGATCTCAAGGATGCAGAGCAGCCATTCACTTGTCCGCATGGGCGTCCGGTCATTATCCACTTTAAAACCTATGATGTGGAAAAAATGTTTAAGCGCGTCATGTAAACGGCTATAGAAAATGAATATTGCCTATCTTGTTTTCGGGAGGGATCATGCATTGAAAATCACGAAAAATTTTATTCGCGCAAGTGATCGGGTGGAAATTTACTACGAAATTTACGAGCCGGAAAATCCGGTTGCCCATGTGCACATCATTCACGGCATGGCGGAACATGTCGGTCGCTATGAAGAGTTTGCGCGTTTTTTGGCGCAGCAAGGATTTGTTGTCTCGGGCCACGATCAACGGGGGCACGGCCGGACAGCAAAACGAAACGGGACACAAGGTTTTTTTGGAGAATTTGATGGCTTTAACCGCGTTGTAGAAGATGTCGATGAAGTATTAAAAAGCGTACAAGCGCAAATCGGGCAGTTGCCATTGATCCTCTTCGGCCATAGCATGGGCTCTTTCGTCGCAAGACGCTATATTCAGTTGCACAGCGATAAAATAAGCAAAGCTGTTATTTCCGGAACAGGGGGAGATCCTGGGCTGGCTGGGAAAGCAGGGCTCGCATTCGCTTTAGCTGCTGCAAGATTTTCGGGCAAAGAAGCCGTCAGCCCGACGCTTGACAAACTGACTTTCGGCAGTTTCATCAAACCGTTCAAAGATGAAGGATCGTCATTTGCCTGGCTCAGCAGGGATAAGGAAGCGATTGAGAAATACGAAAATGACCCGATGAGCGGACAGCCTTCAACCAATCAATTCTATGTGGATCTGTTCCACGGGTTGAGCTTGATCCATAAAAAAACAGAAGTCGCTAAAATCCGGAAAGACTTGCCGGTGCTCCTGATCAGTGGGGCAGAAGATCCTGTTGGGGACAACGGAAAAGGTCTGTTTTCAACCGCCAAGCAATATCAGGAAGCTGGAATGACGAATGTCCAATTGTATCTGGCGGAAGGCGGCCGGCATGAATTGCTTCATGAAACCAATAAGCAACAGCATTTTGACACATTAGTAGAATGGATGAGAAAAGATGATTGATGTAATGGCCATTGTCGGACCGACTGCTTCCGGCAAAACGGCATTAAGTTTGGAAATGGCAAAGCGGCACGACGGGGAAATCATCAACGGCGATTCGATGCAAGTTTACCAGGGGTTGTCAATTGGCACCGCTAAAATTGAGGCGCATGAAATGGATGGGGTCGTCCATCATTTACTGGATATCAAAGACCCAAAAGAGCCTTTTTCCGTTGCGGAGTATCAGCAACTAGTCAGAGGGAAGATTGCGGAAATAAAGTCGCGCGGCAAATTCCCCATTATCGTCGGCGGTTCCGGGCTATATGTCCAAGCCGTGCTTTTTGACTACCGCTTTTCAGATCAGCAAGCGGATGAAGAACTTCGCGAGAACCTGGCAGAAGAACTAAAACTGCGGGGCCCCGGGGCGATGCACGAAAAATTGCTTGCACTCGATCCGGATGCTGATATCCATCCGAATAACACACGCAGAGTGCTGCGTGCCATTGAAATCAATATGGGCGGGCAGGCGAAAGAAGAACGGACGAAAGCATTGTCTCCGATGTACAACGAACTGATCGTCGGCTTGGATATTCCACGGCCCGTCTTATATGAGCGGATCAATGAGCGGGTGGAAGCCATGCTCCAAAAAGGGCTCTTAGAAGAAGTAAAGGGCTTGTATGACCAGGGGATTCGTGGGGTCCAATCGGTTCAAGCAATTGGCTACAAAGAAATTTATGCTTATTTTGACGGCCAATTGTCCTTGGATGATGCCATCAGCAAAATCAAGCAAAATTCCCGGAAGTACGCCAAACGGCAGTTTACTTATTTTAAAAACAAGTTGCCGATCTTTTGGATTGATGCCTTAGAAGAAAATGAAAAAAAACTGGCAGAAATTGAAGCGGTGATGCAGGAAAAAGAGCGGGGCCGTCGAATACAGCTAATAGCACGGCAAATCAAAGAGTAGGGTTTATTCTAAGGGGGATATTCATGAAACCAGTCAATATTCAAGATGTCTATTTAAATCAGCTGCGTAAAAATAATATTTTTGTAACTGTCTTTTTACTAAATGGCTTCCAGTTAAAAGGAACCATTAAATCCTATGATAATTTTACGGTGCTGGTAGAAACGGACGGCAAACAGCAATTGATCTACAAACATGCGATTTCAACGTTCTCTCCTGCAAAGGCTGTGAACATCGAACATCAAGAATAAGTGATGAGCCAGCCGGGTATCCACTTGGCTGGTTTTGTTCATTTGACAGAAGCGCAGGGTGAGTATACCCTTTTTAAGTAGCTTAATCTTAAACATTTGGCAGGAGGAAATAAATAATGAAATCCATTACAACAGATGAATTGCAGGAACTCGTCGAGCGCGGCGAAGAAATTTACTTGATAGATGTGCGTGAAGACGAAGAAGTAGCTTATGGCATGATCCCTGGAGCAAAGCACATTCCACTCGGGCAGCTGCCGGAACGTTTAGATGAAATCGGGGCAGGTGCAGATGTCCATGTGATCTGCAAAGCTGGCGGCAGAAGCGCAATGGCTTGCGACTTTTTGGAGTCGAACGGCATTGAAACAATTAATATCGAAGGCGGTATGATGAACTGGAACGGGGAAGTCATCGCTTAATAAAAAACAAGCCATGCGGCAAAGAGCCGCATGGCTTGTTTTTTTAAGGCAGCTGGATTTTTCTTGATGGCAGCCGCCAGTTGTACGTATAAGATAGAATGCGCAAAACGGTGATCACTAGGAACAGGCCGTATAAGACGAAGTCCGAGCGGATCATATCAATGCTGATCAAGATGCCTGCGATGGCAGCCCATAAAGCATAGATTTCCGCTTTTAAGACAAGCGGCTTTCGACCCGCCAGTAAATCACGGATCATTCCGCCGCCGGAACCCGTTAAAATTGCGGCGACCATGACAGCGATAATGGGCATATTCAAATCGACTGCATATAATGCACCTTGTACAGCAAATGCCGACAAGCCGATCGCATCGAAGAAATTGCCCCACCTGCTCCATGGCCCGAGTAATTTATGCGGGAAAAGAAAAACGATGGTGATGGAAATGGCGGCTAACTGAAACATCATTTCCTGTTCCCATAAGGCTGAAACAGGAACGCCGATCAATAAATTGCGGATAGCTCCGCCGCCGAAAGCTGTAACGACTCCGAGAAGGTAAACGCCAAAAATATCATATTCTTCTTCCATTGCGATAATTGCGCCGGAAATGGCAAACGCGATTGTCCCGATTGCACTTAAAACTTCCCAAGCCATTGCACTAATCCTCCCTGAAAAACTAACTCTATGAATTGTATCAGAGTTTGACGCAATTTCAAGTTTAGCGCAATAATGGAAAGGGCATTAAAAATGAATGGAGATTAATATGCAGACAACAATCAGAACAATCGAAGAAACAATCCAAAAAGAATTGCGGCGTGCAGACGATATAGCCTTCCTGAACCAGAAGAAAGTATTGGATGCTTTTCATCGCCAAAAAGTGAGCGACCATCATTTCAACCCTTCTACAGGGTATGGCTATGATGATGAGGGACGGGATACTTTAGAGAAAGTCTATGCGGATGTTTTCAAAGCTCAAGCAGCTTTGGTCCGGCCGCAAATCATTTCAGGAACGCACGCAATCACCATTGCGCTATTTGGAGTGCTGCGTCCTGGAGATGAATTGATGTACATCACAGGAAAGCCTTACGACACTTTAGACTCCATCGTTTCGGGAGGGGAAAAGGATACGGGTTCCCTAAAGGATTTTGGTATTGGCTATCAGCACCTCGATTTAACGAAGAGCAATCAGATCGACTGGGCCAATGTTGAAAGCGCTGTTTCAGAAAAAACAAAAGTGGTTGCAATCCAGCGTTCACGCGGCTACGATACACGGCCCTCTTTTACCGTCGATGAAATTGAAGAGATGGTCCGGCGTGTCAAAGCAATAAAGGAAGATGCCATCATTTTTGTGGACAATTGCTACGGTGAATTTGTGGAAGAGCGGGAACCGATCGAAGTTGGTGCAGATTTGATTGCCGGCTCTTTGATTAAAAATCCGGGAGGCGGCTTGGCGAAAATCGGCGGCTATATTGCCGGAAAAGCAGATTTAGTCGAAAAATGCGGTTACCGAATGACTTCTCCGGGTATAGGAGGAGAGGCGGGAGCTTCGTTGAACGCGTTGCCTGATATGTATCAGGGCTTTTTTATGGCTCCGCATATTGTATCTCAAGCCTTAAAAGGGGCTATCTTCACATCAGCTCTTTTAGAATCGGTAGGCATGGAAACGACGCCGCATTATTCAGCGCCGCGGACTGACCTTATCCAATCCGTTTCTTTTAAAACGGCAGAGCAGATGATCGCCTTTTGCCAAACAATCCAAAACAGTTCGCCGGTAAATGCGCAATTCAAACCGGAACCGGCATATATGCCGGGATACGAAGATGATGTTATCATGGCAGCCGGAACATTTGTCCAAGGCTCCAGCATCGAACTCACAGCAGACGGCCCGATTCGGCCCCCTTATACTGCTTTTGTGCAAGGTGGATTAACTTATGAACATGTGAAAATTGCTGTGTTGAATTCAATCGCAGCTTTAGAAGAATCCGGTCTTTTATAAGTGTTCCTGCACTTGAAAGAGTGCAGGAATATTTTTATGTCAGAAAACGTAACATGGATTTGACAACTTATCTAACGTGTTTTATACTGAAAGAGTAGTAAAACTGAAAAGGGTGAAAACAATGACGAATCGGGTTCGTCGGACGATGCCGCTTCTGCCCATCAGCATTGTGATGCAGCTGACAGAATTGACTGCGCGCCAAATCCGCTATTACGAAGAGCATGGATTAATCAGCCCTGCCCGCACGGAAGGCAATAAACGCATGTTCTCATTGAACGATGTCGATACATTGCTGGAGATTAAAGAATATTTGGATCAAGGCCTTAATATGGCAGGGATCAAAAAAATCTATAATCTGAAAGACCAACCTGAAAACGAAAAGGCTGAACCCAAAAATCTCAGCGATGCAGAATTGCGGAGAATTTTAAGGGAAGAAATGCAGCAACTTCGCTCGTATGAACGCGGCGGGTTAAGACAAGGTGATTTATCTCGTTTCTTCAATTGAGGCGAGTGAATATAAAACTTACATAGGAGAGTGGAAAAGAAAATGAGCAAGTATACAAAAGAAGACATTAAGCGATTAGTAAAAGAAGAAGAAGTCAACTTTATCCGTTTGCAGTTTACAGACATTCTCGGCATAATCAAAAATGTTGAAATTCCGACTTCTCAATTGGACAAAGCACTCGACAACAAAATGATGTTCGATGGATCATCTATCGATGGATTCGTTCGCATTGAAGAATCGGATATGTACCTATTCCCAGACCTAGACACGTGGGTAGTATTCCCATGGATTACAGGCAAAGGGAAAGTAGCACGCCTTATCTGTGATATTTACCGTGCAGATGGAACACCGTTTGAAGGAGATCCGCGCAATAACTTGAAACGCGTTCTCAAAGAAATGGAAGAAATGGGCTTCACGCATTTCAACCTAGGGCCAGAGCCTGAATTCTTCTTGTTCAAATTGGATGCTAGCGGCGAGCCATCACTTGAATTGAACGACAATGGCGGATACTTTGACTTGGCTCCAATGGACCTTGGTGAAAACTGCCGTCGTGACATCGTATTGGAATTGGAAGAAATGGGCTTTGAAATTGAAGCTTCCCACCATGAAGTGGCTCCAGGACAACACGAAATCGATTTTAAATATGCAGACGCCATCAAAGCTTGCGATGATATCCAAACGTTCAAATTGGTCGTTAAAACAATTGCCCGCAAACACGGCTTGCACGCAACTTTCATGCCTAAACCTCTTTTCGGCGTCAACGGTTCAGGAATGCATATGAACGTTTCTTTGTTCAAAGACAAAGTGAATGCCTTCCTTGATGAAGACGGCGAATTGAAGTTGAGCGAAACAGCGTACCAATTCCTAGCAGGAATTTTAGAGCACGCACAAGGCTTCACTGCAGTAACAAATCCAACAGTCAATTCGTATAAGCGTCTAGTTCCAGGATACGAAGCACCTTGCTACGTTGCTTGGTCTGGCCAAAACCGCAGCCCGTTGATCCGTATTCCGGCTTCACGCGGATTGTCAACACGCGTAGAAGTCCGTTCAGTCGATCCTTCGGCAAACCCTTACCTGGCGATGGCTGTCCTCTTAAGCGCTGGCCTTGACGGCATTAAAAAGAAACTAAAAGCGCCAAAACCAGTAGACCGCAATATTTATGCGATGAACAAAAAAGAGCGTGAAGCAGTAGGCATCAAAGATCTTCCGCCGACATTATACGCGGCATTGCAAGAGCTGCAAAACGATGAGGTGATGACGAAAGCACTTGGAAATCACATCCTAAACAATTTCGTTGAAGCGAAAGAAATCGAGTGGGATATGTTCCGTATCGCTGTGCATCCTTGGGAGCGCGAGCAATACTTGAAAATGTATTAATTAAATCTGCTGCATGAGCTTAACCGCTCTTGCAGCTTTTTTAATTTCTCAAATAGGCAGGAATAAATTAAGCTGACCGAGAACTTTTCAAGAAGGAGGTGAGCCGATGGCTAAATTTGTGATTCAATACTTCTTAGAAAAAGGGTTGGCTGTTGAACGAACAGTGGAAGCTACTAGCCGTGATGAGGTAGCTGACATGGCGCTTTCAGAAAAAATCGTGCGTTTTGAAGACAATTTTGGAGAAGTGAATCTTTTTAATAAAGAGGATGTAAAATTAGTGAAAATAAAAAATTATGCTGAACCGGTTACAACTTCGCGCAGAGGGGGATAATAAAACGTACTCAAGGATTAAAAACATGGAAATCAGGGTATAAAGAAATAGGCTTTCTCAATTTAATAACCCGTACTGAATTTTCTTTGAGTAAATGCAAGGAGGATTTTGTGGGGGTGATTAAATGCAAAAAATCCAAGGGATTGAAAAGCTTTTAACGTACTTGGATTCAAAGGAATGCCCAATGACTGAAGAGCAGATCCGAAATTTAATAACCCAGCGGACTATACCGCATAGCCAGCCTTTTGGCGACATGTTGATTTTTGACAAAGGCCATATCGACTGGTGGGTAACTGAACAGAGGAAACAACTCGGCAATGTTAACGAATAAGCTACAATACCCCACTTCCAGGACTTCTACTAAGTTCCCGGCTGTGGGGTATTGAGTTTTTCAGTAACTTTTTTGAAGGAAGCACGTCTTATTAAGCAGTAGAGAATTAATGGAGGAATGGCGTATGCGCTTTTTAAAGTATTTTATTATTTTTGTAATCATCTTAGGTGCAGCCGGAATCGGAGTCTATTATGTCGGAACGAATATTGCTTCTGAAAAAATCGTAGAAGAAGCAGCTTTAGAACTCGAAGGCAGCGGAAAAATGGATGAAATCAAATCGTATGTAGAAAAAGATCCGCAATTAGCTGGCTACATTGAAGAAGCGAAAGCAGCTGAAGATAAAAACTTGCCGATTAAAACGAAAGGCGAAGCGACTCGGGTATTGATTCAAAAAGTAGGCATCAATGAATTGAAGACGATGCAGTCGGAAGTACAAAAAGGTACGATGACCCAGCAAGAAGCAATCCAAAAGCTGGAAACCCAATTGAGCGAAGAAGAAATGCTTGCACTGAAAGTTCTCGCATATAAGGAATTGTATAAACAACAATAAGCAGAAGCCTATGGTAAACTGGTAACAGAGTGCAAATGACACAGTCAAGGAGGCCTTTATGAAAACATTCCAAGTTGAATTTTACTTTGATCAAGGCAATACCATTGTGCAAAATGTAAAAGGCGCCGATCGAGAATCGGCATTAAACAAAATCCCGTCGAACGGTACGTATGAAATGGTCGATGAATTAACCGGCAAACTTTATCGGATCACCATTAATCTGGTTAAATATATTGTCGTCACTGAAATTTAACGCTAAGGCATCCTATACATAAAGGGTGCCTTTTCTATGCGGAAATTACTCGAGGGAGCGGATGGAATGATTTACAAAGGGCCGAGTGCATACAATCAAGAAGATTTTTTAGCCAATTATTTAAAGCGGCGAAAACGGGTGGAAAGCCCGAATAACGCGATTGAAAAACCGATACTGATGGAACTGATCCAAACAGCGAGCGGGCAGGATGTATTAGATTTAGGGTGCGGAGATGCAGTATACGGACTGGAATTGCTTGATATAGGGGCGAAAAGCTATACAGGAGTTGAAGGGGCGGCGCAGATGGCTGAACTTGCGAAAAGCACAACAGCAGGTACAGGCATTCAAATTATCAACGAATCGCTCGAAGCATATCAATTTGGCAGCGAAAAATATGATTTAGTGACGTCCCGTTTTGTCATCCATTATCTTCAGGACATTGAAGGGTTATTTGCAAAAGTCTACGCAGCATTAAAAGAAAAGGGGCGCTTCATTTTCAGTGTTCAGCATCCGCTGACCACGTCCTCTTTTAAAAGCAAAGAACAAAGCGGCAGAAGAGAAGACTGGATTGTGGATGATTATTTTATTGAAGGTGAACGGAATGAGCCATGGATTGATAAGACGGTGAGAAAATACCATTGGACAACTGAATATTACATAACGGCTTTGCTTGCTGCTGGATTTCAGCTAAAAGCATTGAGAGAAGGGAAGCCTGAACGAAGCCGCTTTGCGACAGAAGAGGAATACATCAGAAGGACTTGCGTGCCGATCATGCTGATCTTTTCGTGTGAAAAGTGAAATTGGTGAAAAATAAGGTTCTCCGTCAAATGTTGGGGTGAGGTGAAATCTTCCTCACCCTAACCAACGTGAACTCCCATATTCTTATACTTGTGTGTCAGTAGTATTTTGGCGCGGGCGCGTTCGAAATTCTGAAAGCCGAACGCGTTCCGCTTAATCACTTTTGTCAGGTTATTGATGCCTTCCAAGAAACCATTGGAATACTTGAACGAGAAGCTGTTCAAGATTTCCGTCTGCCAGTTTCGGAAGGTGCCCATGGCTTTCTGGAACTCGGGAATGCCCGCTTGTTCCACCAGCCGATAAAATTCCAGCAACGCTTCTTTGGTCTTGAGGATTTCCTCGGGATCTCTTTTTTTGCTTGCCTGAAACCACGTGCAATACGCTTCCTTCAGTTCGTAAGCTCGTTTGAGCTCCTCATCCATTTCAAGATACCGCTTCAAGTACCAACGGTCCTTTTCGGTTAACTTCTCACTGTTTTTGTAAAAGACGTAGCGCATCCGTTTGCCTTTTTTGCGGTCATAGTCGTTCCAACTTTTCTGCACGCGTCTGCGGACCGCGTCCAGCGCCCAGTAAATGTACCGGCAGAAGTGGAAGCGATCGGCGATGATCACCGGTTTGCCGAGTGCTTTTTTGACCGCGGCTTTAAAGGAATGGCTCATGTCCATGACGACGATTTCCACCGCAGCTCCGTGCTGTTGGAGATACTGTTTGATCGTCTCTTTTTTCCGGTTGGGCAGGATATCGATCGGTTCTCTCGTTTCGCCATCGGCGATAATCAGTTGGTACTTTCCTTCACGGGTGTCGCCTTTGTATTCGTCGATGGCGATCACACGCGGTAATTTTGCGGTTTCAGTAACTTCCTGGAGCGCCACCAGATCGAAACGCCGAACGATGGTCGAAGCGGAAGCGCCGTATTGTCCGGCCACTTCCTTGAACGTTTTCGCCTTGACGCTGCGCACATGAACCGCTTGGTTCCACTCTTTTGAGAACCGTTGATAGCGATCGATGAATGAATTCTTCTCGGCAAATTTCTTGCCACACGCCCCGCAAGCATAACGTCTTTTCTTGTAAAACAGGTAGGTCAGCCGTTCAAACCATTTCAGGTGCTTAATCTTTTGGATGCGGTAATCGTGGACACGCCGGGTCTTTTCCTGGCAGCGCGGACAGCTTTGGGCCCCCACCTCCAACTCCACATGTAGCGCCACACGGTCCTCCACTTGTTCCATCTTCATGATTTTCACATCTTCTAATCCGGGAAATTTCATGGTAAAATTCAAGTGCACGCATCTCCTCTTCTTTACTTGTTATTCGACATTTCAAGTATAAAAGAATTTGGAGATTGCGTGTCTTTTTTTGGGCCGAATTGTTTCAACACCCCAACAATTAGTGTAGAACCAAAAATAAAAAGAGCTGAGAAATTCTCAGCTCTTTTATTAATGAAGTTGGCGGTATACGCCGACCACTTTTCCTAAGATCGAAACTTGTTCGACAATAATGGGATCCATCGATGAGTTTTCAGGCTGTAGGCGGAAAAAGCCTTCTTCTCGGAAAAAACGTTTAACAGTTGCTTCGTCTTCGGCAGTCATCGCAACGACGATGTCACCATTATTAGCGGTTTGCTGTTGTCTAACGACCACATAGTCCCCGTTAAGGATGCCTGCTTCGATCATACTTTCACCCATAATCTCCAGCATGAAAATGTGGTCATCTTCTGTGCCGTAGGATTGGGGGAGAGGGAAGTACTCCTCTACATTCTCTATCGCTGTAATCGGCAATCCTGCTGTAACTTTACCAATTAACGGGACATGAAGAACCGGGCTTTTGTCGATCAGTGCTTCTTCTGTGCTAATAATTTCGATCGCTCTCGGTTTTGTTGGATCTCGGCGAATCAAGCCTTTGCTTTCCAAGCGAGCTAAGTGCCCGTGTACAGTCGAACTTGATGCCAAACCAACTGCTTCTCCGATTTCCCGAACGGAAGGCGGATAGCCTTTAGCCCGTACCTCATCTTTTATAAATGTCAAAATATCTTCCTGCCGTTTTGATACTTTTTTCAACAGTTTCACCTCTTTTTAGTTGTTCAGTATGTTTTCTACCATAAGTATACCAACTTGGAATATGAAATGCAAACATAGGTTCGAATTTATTTGTTGACAAAAACACCTGTTCGCATTATTATAAGAACATACATTCCGAACACACATTCCTAGGAGGCGGTTCATATGACATTCATCCAAAAAAATTCTTATCTTACAGCATTTTTCCTATTAGTTCTGCTAGTATCTATTTATACGATTTTTTCATACAATAGCAGTGAAGCGACGACGAGCCAAGTGCAAGTCCAAGAAGGCGATACGCTATGGACGCTGGCTGAATCTTTCAGCGGCGATATTCCACATCATGAATGGATAGAGGACATTATGCAGGAAAATGGATTAGAAACCCCAAAAATTATCGTTGGCCAATCGATTAAGATTCCAAGCGATCAACTTAAATATGCCCCAGACGAAACTGTTAAACTGGCGGGTGATGCAGAATGAAGAAATCTGCGTTGATTTATTGCCGCGTCAGCACCACGAAAGACACTCAAGAAACTTCGCTTGAACGGCAAGAAGAGGAATTGCTCAAATTTGCATTTGAGCAATCCTATATTGTGGAAGAAATCTTTTCAGATCAGCATAGCGGCTATGAAATGGACCGCGAAGGCTTATTAGAGATGCTCAATTGCATAAAGACCGGAAAATTTGAAGCTGTTTTTATCCAAGATGAAACACGCCTAGGGAGAGGGCATGCTCGTATTGCGTTGCTGCATGTGATGAAAAAATATGGCGTCGAAGTTTATACCTTATCTGACAGAGGGCCAATCGCATTAAATGACATGGATGATATGGTTCTGGAGATTCTGGCTATTGTTGAGGAATACCAGCGGAAAATACATAATGCCAAGATTAAGCGCGGAATGAAGCGAGCGGTTGAAAACGGCTATAAACCCGAAAAGAATTTAAAAGGAAAAGGCAATCCGGAAGGACGCGAACGATTGGACCTTCCAATCGAGCAAATTGTCAGCTTGAAAGAAAATGGATTAACTTTCCATGAAATTGCTGTGACATTGCAGGGGTTCGGCTATCAAGCAAGCAAAGCGACCGTACACCGGCGCTATAAAGAATTTGAAAACTTGAAACAAGGCTAATCTATTGCAGAAACCGCTCTTCTTTTGTACGATATGATAGAAGAAAGGCGGGATTTTATGTTACCACCGGATAAATTGAATCGCATAAATGAACTTTCACGCAAGTCGAAAACGGCTGGATTGTCTATCGAAGAAGCAAAAGAACAATCGCTGCTTCGCCAAGAGTATTTACAGACATTCCGCAAAACGATGCGCGGCACAATTGAAAATGTAAAAGTCATCGACCCGAACGGCAATGACGTAACACCCGAAAAGGTCAAAAATATTCGAGAGAATAAGTATTTGAATTAATACTTATTCTCTTTTTAATTGTCTAGACACCAGTGCCCAGTTCTTCAAGCCGCGATTTGTCTTTTCGACACTGGCACAAAGTGCTATTTCCGTTAAGGCTTCTAGCGCTTGGCGGGTCTAAAGCGGGCACTTGCGCTTTTCTAGTTGTATTCTTTTCTATTGTTGACTACACTAGAAAAGGATCTATATTTTTTTGTATAAGAGAGGATGTTTTCATGTCAAACCATGCAGATCAACTTGCAGTAACCACAATACGAACTCTTTCTATTGATGCTATCGAAAAAGCAAACTCTGGCCATCCAGGATTGCCGATGGGCGCAGCTCCTATGGCTTACTCATTATGGACTAAACATATGAACCATAACCCTAAAAATCCGACTTGGTTCAACCGTGACCGCTTCGTCTTATCAGCAGGGCACGGTTCCATGCTTCTATATAGCTTGCTTCACTTAAGCGGATATGGCTTGTCATTAGAAGAAATCAAAAACTTCCGCCAGTGGGATTCAAAAACTCCTGGACATCCGGAATACGGCCATACGGTCGGCGTAGAAGCGACCACGGGCCCGCTTGGACAAGGCATCGGCATGGCAGTCGGTATGGCTATGGCTGAGCGCCACTTAGCTGCTACTTACAACAAAGAAAACTTGGATATTGTTGATCATCACACATTCGCTCTTTGCGGAGACGGAGATTTGATGGAAGGAGTTGCCGGTGAAGCAATTTCACTTGCTGGCCACTTGAAATTGAACAAATTGGTTGTTCTTTATGACAGCAATGACATTTCACTTGATGGCGACTTGGCAATGAGTTTCTCTGAGGATATCAAGAAACGCTTTGAATCATACGGCTGGAATTATTTGCGCGTAGATGACGGCAACGAACTTGATGACCTATCAGCTAAAATTGCAGAAGCAAAAGAATCGTCAGACAAACCGACTATCATTGAAGTAAAAACGGTCATTGGCTATGGTGCCCCTAATAAATCTGGTAAAGCCGATGCGCATGGTTCGCCGCTCGGAGAAGACGAAATGAAACTGGCGAAAGAATACTACAAGTGGACATTCGACCAAGATTTCCACGTGCCAGAAGAAGTTTACGAAACGTTCAAACAAGCTACTGAAGAATTAGGCGGCAAAGCCGAGAAGGCTTGGAACGAGTTATATGCAACATACGAATCTCAGTATCCGGAACTTGCAGCGCAATTGCAAAAAGCGATCACAGGTGAACTTCCAGAAAACTTTGATGCTGAATTCCCGACATATGAAGTGGGCAAAAAGCAGGCGACTCGCGCTTCTTCAGGCGATATGGTCAATGCCATTGCAAAAGCTGTTCCTTCGTTCTTCGGAGGAAGTGCAGATCTAGCGGGATCCAACAAAACGAATATCAAAGGCGGCGGAGATTTCGATGCTGAAAACCCAGCTGGACGCAATATCTGGTTTGGTGTTCGTGAGTTCGCAATGGGCGCAGCGTTAAACGGTATGGCGCTTCATGGCGGCTTACATGTGTTCGGTGGTACGTTCTTCGTATTCAGCGATTATGTTCGCCCGGCAATCCGTTTAGCTGCATTGATGGGCCTACCGGTAACATTCGTCTTCACTCATGACAGCGTAGCTGTTGGAGAAGACGGACCTACGCACGAACCAGTTGAACATTTAGCTTCTCTGCGTGCAATGCCGAACTTAAGCGTTGTCCGTCCGGCTGATGCAAATGAAACGAAAGCTGCATGGCGTCTGGCGTTGACGGCAAAAACAGCACCGACTTTATTAGTGCTTTCACGCCAGGACTTGCCGGTGCTTGATAAGAGCGGCGAAATGGCTGAATCCGGAGTTGAAAAAGGGGCATATGTCGTTTCACCAGCAGAAAACCCGCAAGCTTTATTATTGGCGACCGGTTCTGAAGTCAGCTTAGCTGTAGACGCACAGAAGCAATTAGCGGAAGAAGGCATTTCAGTTTCTGTTGTTTCGATGCCATCTTGGGACCGTTTCGAAAAACAGGATAAAGAATACAAACAATCCGTTATTCCGAAAACGGTTAAGAAACGTTTGGCGATCGAAATGGGAACTTCATTCGGCTGGGAAAGATACACAGGCGATGAAGGCGATATCTTAGCAATCGACCATTTTGGTGCAAGTGCTCCAGGAGAACGCATCATGAAGGAATTCGGCTTTACTCCTGAAAATG
Organism: Planococcus alkaliphilus; assembly: GCF_057031095.1. Taxonomy (NCBI): domain Bacteria; kingdom Bacillati; phylum Bacillota; class Bacilli; order Caryophanales; family Caryophanaceae; genus Planococcus; species Planococcus alkaliphilus. The sequence goes on along the minus strand of NZ_CM168060.1, from coordinate 2,199,910 downwards.
TTGCGGCCCGCGTTAAACAATTGATCGAAGAATAAGTGCCAAAGAGGAGGGAGTTGCATCCCTTCTCTTTTTTATCTATTTCTGTGTATAGTCACCACTCCGGATTTATAGTATAATCCATTGTGGTGCACTACTTATTTATGCAACACGAAGGAGGTAACTTGAATGTCTACATGGATTTGGATCGTAATCGTTATCGTGGCTTTGCTCGCCGGTGTTGCGCTTGGCTTTTTCATCGCTCGTCAATACATGATGAAGTATTTGCAGGATAACCCGCCGATTAACGAAGAAATGCTGCGAATCATGATGATGCAGATGGGACAAAAACCATCACAGAAAAAAATCAATCAAATGATGGCTCAAATGAATAAAGCGTCAACTAAACCTGGAAAACCAGCTAAAAAATAAAAAGCGCTCACATTGAGCGCTTTTTTGTTTGGATAAAAGTACTTCTGGAACCAGTTTTAAAAACAAAAAGAGAGAAATTTCTTTATTAAGTGGTTTTTTCTGTTTGAGAAGCAGCAAAACCATATTCCGTTAAAAATTCGGCTACCGTTTGTTCATAAGCTTCCGGGTTTTTATTGAAAGATTGGGCATGCCCGCCTTCTTCGAAGAATTTCAGTTTTTTATCACCGGGTTTTAAATCATACATTTCCTGTGTCATGGCCGGCAAGATAAAATCGTCTTGCAGGCTATGAATGAATATAACCGGTTTATTAATCTGTCTAACCGCTTCTCGCGGCGATACGGTGCTGATGGAATAGCCATCTCGAAGTTTTAGGAAAACGCTGGCCACTCGCAAAGCAATCGTTGTTCTAAAAGGCGTCGTCGTTCTCATGACGTGAAGTAACTGTTCCGAGATATCTGAATAGCCGCAGTCGGATATATAGAAATTAGCAGAGTCTTCCATGCCGGCATAGAGGAGCGTTGTAGCGGCGCCCATTGATTCTCCGTGGATGCCAAAAACGACGTCAGCCCCCGCATGCAGTTTCAAAGCAGCGACAACCGCTTTCAGATCGGTTTTTTCATAATGGCCGAAACTGGTGGTTTTCCCGCCAGAATCGCCGTGGCGGCGATGGTCATAGACGACCGAATTGTATCCAAGTCGCTCAAACATCCGGGCATATTTAAAGGAATTCACTTTTGATTCCGTTACGCCATGGCAAATGATGACATAGCGATTTGCTTGATGCGGCTCCAAAAAAATCGCTTTGATGGGGTAGCCGTTTTCGGAATCAATCCATTTCTCGGTTTTATTGGCAGTTGCGTACCAATGTTCGTCAATTCGTTTTGCCGTGGTTTCACGTTCTAAGATCAATTGGTCATCTTTTATCTGCATATACATAATGCGGTTTGATAAGGCGATGCCAAATACCGTCGTTGTGGCTGCTAAAATACTAGAAGCAGCCCCGGTTGCCCACAATAATTTTTTCTTCAAGTAAATCGGCTCCTCACATTTGGTTCTTATAGAGGCTATACATCCCGGTTTGGACCGGATTGGATATATGATGCTCGATTTTTTGGACGGCATCGCATAATTGGTCAAGATCGATGCCCGTGTCGACGCCCATGCGATGCAACATATTGACGACGTCCTCAGTCGCGACGTTGCCTGTAGCGCCTGGAGCAAATGGACATCCGCCTATGCCGCCAGCCGAACTGTCAAACCGCGTAACGCCGGCATGCAGAGCAGCATAAATGTTCGCTAATGCCATTTTCCGCGTGTCGTGGAAATGGGCAGCGATGAGCGTATCCGGGAATGCTTCCATGATTTTCTTGAACAATGCATAACTTTCATTAGGTGCTGCCATACCGATCGTATCGGCAACACTCAACTCATCAACTCCCCAATCGACAAATTGCTGGCAGAGGGCAAGCGTTGCTTCTGGATCAATCGCCCCTTCAAAAGGGCAATAGAAAGCTGTAGAAATGCAGGCTCTGACGAAAATGCCTTGCTCTTTTAGCATCGCGACAAGCGGCTTTAATGCATCCATGCTTTCTGAAGTGGTCTTATTGATATTCTTTTTATTGAACGAATTGGAAACGCCGACAAATACGGCAATGGCTTTAGCTCCGGAATCCAAAGCTGCCAGAATCCCTTTTTCGTTTGGCGCTAACACAAATTGACGGCCTTGTTTTTGCGTGTTTGCCATAATATCTTTTGCATCTGCCATCTGCGGAACCCATTTCGGCGATACGAAAGAAGTGAGTTCCATTTCTTGAATGCCGGAATTTTGAAGCCCTTCGATAAATTGCAGTTTAAAGTCCGTTGCCACGATGCGCCCTTCGTTTTGAAGTCCATCGCGCGGACCAACCTCGATAATTGTTGCATTTTTTGGTAAACTGAACATAGTATCCCCCCTACCTATCATTGTATAGAGAATGGGGATAAAAGAGCAACCAGTAAACGCCAACAAGGGGGAAATCATGTGTCACAAGAAATCGTAATTGTCAGCGCCGTTCGTACGGCAATCGGGTCGTTCCAAGGGGCCTTGAAAGACGTGTCTGCAACAGAATTAGGGGCCATCGTCATTAAAAAGGCTGTGGATAAAGCGGGAATCTCTGCAGATCAAATTTCCGAAGTCATCATGGGCAATGTACTGCAGGCGGGACTTGGGCAAAATCCAGCCAGACAAGCTTCGATCAAAGCGGGCTTGCCTGAAACCGTGCCAGCGATGACGATCAATAAGGTCTGCGGATCTGGTTTGAAAGCGGTGCATTTAGCTTACCAGGCAATTTATGCGGGGGATGCAGAAATTGTAGTGGCCGGCGGAATGGAAAATATGAGCCAAGCTCCTTATTTATTGCAAAATGCCCGAAGCGGGTTCCGGATGGGTGATCAGAAAGTCATTGACAGCATGATTGTTGATGGACTGACTTGTGCGTTTAACGATTACCACATGGGCATTACGGCTGAAAACCTTTGCGATCGCTATGGCATTACGCGCGAAGAGCAAGATGAATTCTCAGCCCGTTCACAGGCACGTGCGGCGGCCGCCATCGATGCTGGCCGCTTTGATGATGAAATTGTACCTGTGGAAATTCCACAGCGCAAAGGGGAGCCTGTCATTTTCAAGACCGATGAATACGTGAAACGTGATTCCACTGCTGAAAAATTAGGAAAATTGCGTCCAGCCTTCAAAAAAGACGGCAGTGTGACTGCTGGAAATGCATCCGGCATCAACGACGGAGCAGCAGCTGTGGTCGTAATGTCTAGAGCAAAAGCGGAAGAATTGGGCTTAACGCCGCTTGCGGTCATTGCAGCAAATGGAAATGCAGGAGTAGATCCTGCAGTCATGGGCATCGGCCCTGTGCAAGCAGTTAAAAATGCATTGAAAAAAGCGGATATGGAGTTAGCGGACATCGAATTGATTGAAGCGAATGAAGCATTTGCTGCCCAGTCGATTGCAGTGGATCGTGAACTCGCCTTCAACCACGATATATTAAATGTGAATGGCGGTGCGATTGCACTTGGCCACCCGATCGGTGCCAGTGGCGCACGTGTCTTCGTTTCCTTGCTTCATGAAATGAAAAAGCGCGATGCGAAAACCGGTCTTGCCACTTTATGCATCGGCGGCGGCCAAGGCGTTGCAACCATCGTAAAACGTCCTTAAGGAGAGAACAGCATGGCGAAGAAAAAAGAAGAGACATCGAGCAATTTACCGGAAGATATTTTGGCGAAACTAAAAGAAACCAAAAAAGAACTGGTGAAAGAAGAACAAAAACGTGCAGAAGAAAAACATGCACAGGAGCTGTTTGAGCGGAAAGAACGCGAAAAGAATTTGTCATTCGCTGAACTTCTTGAACGGCACGGGGACAAAGGAAATAAATTTTAAATTGTTTAAGGAACTTTCTATTCCCCGTTGGGGGCGGAAAGTTCCTTTTTTCTTGTATTGAAGAGGGATAAATTAAAGCAGCAAGTAGAAAATCCAATCAAAAGAAAAGGTGCAATTTGGAGAAAACAACTAGAAACCGCAATTGAAGCGCTTACACTGAAAAAAGTCAGAAAAAGTTCACAGAAAAGACTGAGAATTTGAAGAAATATGTTACGATGGGGAGAAATAATTTTAGTGGAGATGGTGTTGCATATGACAAAAAGAATGACTGCAGAAAAAGAGCGCGAAATAAAAGTCCCTAAAGTAACGGTTGAAGACATCGTCATCGCCAATCAGGCATTAAAAGACGTTGTCCTTAAAACGCCGCTGCAAAAAAACGAAATTCTTTCGGCCAGATACGGATGCAACGTTTTTTTGAAACGTGAAGACCTGCAAGTGGTCCGTTCGTTTAAACTGCGCGGCGCTTACAATTTCATCTGCAGCCTCAACGAAGAAGAGCGGCGTCTTGGTGTTGTCTGTGCCAGTGCGGGGAACCATGCGCAGGGAGTAGCTTATTCATGCTTCAAACTGGGCATTGAAGGAAAGATTTTCATGCCTTTGACTACTCCGCGCCAAAAAGTTTCCCAGGTGGAGCGGTTCGGCGGAGATAAAGTTTCAGTTGTATTGATTGGCGATACTTTCGATGATTCCTATACTTCTGCGATTAGCTATTGCACTTCTGAAAACAAAGTATTCGTCCATCCTTTCGATAATGAAAAAATCATTGCAGGGCAAGGGACAGTGGCGATGGAAATCTTGAATGATATGCAAGCAACGGTAGATTATTTATTTTGTGCCATCGGCGGAGGCGGCTTAGCTTCCGGGATGGGCTCGTATTTAAAAGGGGTCAGCCCATCGACGAAACTTGTCGGAGTAGAGCCTGAAGGAGCACAAGGAATGCGGACATCAATGGACCGCGGCCAAGTGACTCGGCTAGAATCCATTGACACATTTGTAGACGGAGCGGCCGTCAAACAAGTCGGCGATCTGACTTTGCAGATCTGCCAAAACGTGGTGGATCAGGTTTCAATCATTCCGGAAGGGCGCGTGTGCACGACGATTTTACAGCTTTACAATGAAAATGCCATTGTTGTTGAGCCGGCCGGAGCCCTTGCAATTGCGGCACTTGAACAGCACCAAGAAGAGATCAAAGGGAAGAACGTTGTTTGTGTAATCAGCGGCGGCAATAACGATATCGAGCGTATGCAGGAAATCAAAGAACGTTCGCTGATCCATGAAGGCTTAAAGCATAATTTCATTGTCACCTTCCCACAGCGGGCCGGAGCGCTCCGGAAGTTTATGGAGCAAGTACTCGGTGAAAATGACGATATCACCCATTTTGAATACACGAAACGCACGAATCGTGAAGCGGGTCCGGTAGTAGTGGGCATTGAATTGCAGTCAAAAGAAGATTATTTCCCGCTCGTCCAGCGGATGGCTGAACAAGGCTTTCCTTTTGTTGAAATCAACCACGATCCCTTGCTATTCAATTTATTAATTTAATCGCACGCACGCAGGCTGAACTCGTAAAAGTTTGGCTTGCGTGTTTTTTTATTGGCTGAAATTGTTTATGGCCGTTCGAGAGAAGGAAAATGAAAGAGGTAAAGACCAAACTGAGGAGGGACGGTATGTTTGAACATAAAGCTGGAACCTATGTTGTCGACTTGTTGAAAGAGTGGGGAGTCGACCATCTATATGGAATGCCTGGAGATTCCATCAATGAGTTTATGGAAGAGTTAAGGAAAGAAGAGTCTATTCGCTTCATCCAAATTCGACATGAAGAAACCGGTGCGCTCGCAGCTGCCGCTTATTCGAAACTCACTGGCAAAATCGGTGTCTGCATGTCGATTGCCGGTCCTGGTGCAGTTCATCTTCAAAACGGCCTGTACGATGCCAAAAAAGATAAAACACCAGTTCTTGCGATTGTGGGACAAGTAGAAAGCGGAAAAGTGGGCACGGACAACTTCCAAGAACTCCAACTTGAATCCATGTTTGAAGACGCAGCTGTATACAACCGCCGTGTCCACCGGGCTGAACAATTGCCGGATATGCTGAACCAAGCGATCCGAACGGCTTACGCTGAAAAAGGGCCTGCTGTGTTGATTGTTTCAGACGATTTGTTCAGCACAAAAATTAAGCGGGAGAAAGAACTCAGTTCGGCAGTCTACTCGTCGCCGAAAATAAGAGGCTCTGAAGAAGATTTGCAGAAAGCTTTAGACTTAGTCGCGGCTTCAAATAAGCCGATTATTTTGGCTGGAAAAGGAGCAAAAAAAGCAGTGCCTGAACTGTTGGCGTTAGCAGAAAAAATTAAAGCCCCGCTCATTGCTTCGCTGCCGTCAAAAGGGATGATCCCGGAAAACCATCCTCATTATCTTGGCCAATTGGGCCAGCTCGGAACAGAACCCGCAAAAGAAGCAATGAAAGGAGCGGATTTGTTGATTTTAGCGGGCACCTCGTATCCTTACCGTGATTATTTGCCAGACAATGCTCCTGCGATTCAAATTGATATCGAACCGCGTGTCTTAGGCAAATACTATCCTTCGACCGTTGGAATCGTATCAGACGCGAAGTTTGCACTTGCTTGGCTAGCAGAGCATAGCAGTGAAAAAGAAGGGCATTATTTGGAGGAGTTCCAAGAAAAACAACGAAAATGGAATGAAAAGCTGCAAGAAGATATGCGTAAGCAAACGGAAACATTGCAGCCTCCACAGGTACTCGCAGAAATGCAACATGTCTTGGAGAAAGATGCCATAATTTCTTTAGATGTGGGGAGTGTGACCATATGGGCTGCGCGCTATTTAAAACTGGATGGCCAAGCACTGATCACTTCCGCCTGGTTAGCAACGATGGGCTGTGCACTGCCAGGGGCAATTGCTGCAAAAATTGCCTATCCTGATAGACAAGTGATGGGGATTGTGGGAGATGGTGGATTCTCAATGGGTATGCAAGATTTCGTGACGGCAGTGAAATATCGTCTGCCGATGACGCTTGTTGTATTTAATAATCAAAAAATCCAATTGATTGAACATGAACAACAGGAAATTGGCAATGAGCCAACCAATGTAGAACTCGGCAATATCGATTTTGCCGCTTTTGCCACTGCCTGCGGAGGAGTAGGCTTGACTGCAAAAACAAAAGCGGAACTGAAAGAGGCATTAGCGAAAGCGAAAGGCTCATCTAAACCTGTAGTCATTGATGTTTTTGTGGAAGATGTATCACCGGAAGCAAAATAACTAGCCAAAATGTATGAAGAGAGGAAGAAATCCATGGAACAAAAGATCAAAGCATTCGGATTCTACCAACCGGGAGATCGGACAAAACCGCCGGAATTCGTTTCCGAAAACATGCCAAAACCTTCGGTCACTGGAAAAGATTTATTAGTGGAAGTAAAAGCGATTTCTGTCAATCCGACAGATTTGCGGACTCGAGATGCAAAAAAGGACGATGATGATTCGTTTACGATTGTAGGGAGGGATGTAGCGGGCATCGTGGTGGAAACTGGAGAAGACTGTGAATTGTTTGGAGTCGGCGATGAAGTATTTTACGCTGGAACCAATAATCGACCGGGTGGCCATAGTGAACTGCATGTAGTGGACGAGAGGATTGTCGGCAAAAAACCGGAACGATTGGATTTTGCTCATGCGGCCGCTCTGCCATTAACGAGTTTGACGGCATGGGAAGCCTTATTTGACCGACTAGGGGTCTCACACGAGGCGAATGAAAATAAGGGTAAAACCATTTTAATTATTGGTGCAGCAGGTGGAGTAGGGTCAATTGCTGTTCAAATGGCGAAGTTGGCTGGGCTGAAAGTGATCGGCACTGCTTCACGGCAAGAGACAACGGATTGGGCAAAAGAGCATGGCGCAGATATGGTCATCAATCACCACGAGGAATTGATGCCTCAACTCAAAGAGCAAGGATTAAAAGCGGTGGACTACATCTTTTGCCTTTCCGATCCAGATGGGCATATGGCGAATATGGCAGAAGTGATAGCTCCTCAAGGGAAAATTTGTTCCATTTTGCCGCTGCAAAAACCGCTCGACGTGCAGCTTTTTGCAAAAAGCGCCACTTTTGCCTATGAGTTGATGTATACACGCTCTGTTTACCAAACGGCAGATATGGCAGACCAGCATAAAGCCTTGAATCGTATTAGTGAATGGGCAGATGAAGGCTCGATCGTTTCGACAATGAGCAATCAGTTGAAGCCGCTCAATGCCAATACGTTAAAAGAGGCTTATGAACAATTATTAACAAACCGGACAATTGGCAAGATTGTGGTTGAAGGCCCATTTGAAGGATAAATTATGCAGCCTGTGAATTACACAGGCTGCATGTTAATTGGAAAAGCCTTTGACAAATATTTTTAATTATTGTACATTGTCTTATGGACGAACAATAACGAAATAATTATATTTATTATTCGTATTTAGGAGTGTATAACATGGAAAATGTATTTGATTACGAAGATATTCAATTAATTCCTGCAAAAGCGGTGGTGAATAGCCGTTCGCAATGCGACACATCTGTTGAATTCGGAGGACGTACTTTTAAATTGCCGGTCGTACCTGCAAATATGCAGACGATCATTGACGAAAAGATTGCCATCAACCTTGCAGAAAATAATTATTTTTATATTATGCACCGTTTCCAGCCTGAAACAAGATTAGGTTTTGTGAAAGATATGCAAGCACGCGGTTTATATGCATCGATTAGCGTTGGCGTTAAGCCTGAAGAATATGAATTTGTGGAGCAGTTGGCAGCTCAACAGCTTGTTCCGGAATACATCACGATTGATGTTGCCCACGGGCATGCAAACTCAGTGATTGAAATGATTCAATACATAAAAAAACGATTGCCTGCGAGTTTTGTCATCGCCGGGAATGTTGGGACGCCTGAAGCAGTGCGTGAGCTCGAACATGCAGGAGCTGATGCTACAAAAGTTGGAATTGGTCCTGGGAAAGTTTGTATTACGAAGATCAAAACAGGCTTTGGAACAGGCGGTTGGCAATTGGCGGCACTTCGCTGGTGTGCGAAAGCGGCAACAAAACCGATTATTGCCGACGGGGGTATCCGCACGCACGGAGATATTGCGAAATCAGTGCGTTTTGGCGCCTCAATGGTGATGATCGGTTCGTTGTTTGCTGGCCATGAAGAATCACCTGGACAAACAGTTGAGACTGACGGCAAACTCTATAAAGAGTATTTTGGATCAGCTTCAGAATTTCAAAAAGGCGAGAAGAAAAACGTTGAAGGCAAGAAAATGTTCGTAGAGTATAGAGGATCTTTACAGGATACTTTAGTCGAAATGGAGCAAGATCTGCAATCAGCTATTTCTTACGCCGGAGGAGATAAATTGAGCGCCATCCGCACGGTAGATTATGTCGTTGTAAAAAATTCCATTTTCAATGGAGATAAAGTATATTAATCGCCTTGTCGGCAAGTAAATTGGCTCTGCTAGATATGCATACCAAGGGCAACTAAATAGTTTCTTCAAGAAAAGACAGCCTTAGAGGGCTGTCTTTTTTTAATCGTTATATTTAATAAATGCTTAAATAAAGTTAAAATAGAAGGGAAAATAGAATAGTTTAAATATTCTTTCAATAATTATTGATTTCTAATGAAAGCGCTTTTATAATGAATGTATTAACATATGTTACATGTGAGAACATATGTAAAAGAATGGAGGGGTTCTTTTGTGGGGATGGTTTATAGCTGTATTTGCGGGAATATGGCTGCTTCAAATCATGATGACGAAAATTCAAATGAAAAACTATCAGCTGACCATTAAAAAGATGAGTAAACGGCCATCAGGCTATCTGGGGGTAGGAATCCAAAAGCAAAAATTAGGGATAGGCGTAATTGCTGTAGTAGTTGTAGACGACAATGGAGTTATTCTTGAAAGCCAATTAATGAAAGGCGTTACGGTCTTTAGCCGATTTGAACCTTATACAGATTACAACGGTCTTCATATGGAAGAGATTAAAAACAAAGCGAAAGACGAATCAGTCGCCCAAGCATTTAAAATGGCATTTGAAAAAATTGAAAGCCAAATGGAAAAGAAAACTATTATGGCTGTCTAAGGAGGAAGGAAAATGGACTTTTTAGATTCAATCATGAACTTTTTAGTTAAACTTGCTGAAGGCTTTATCGGCATGTTCCAAGCAGGGGCTGATACATTTACGGGCTTAGTTACAGGAATCATCCCTTTGCTGATTGTATTGATTACGGCCATCAACGCGCTGATCCGGATGATTGGGGAAGAACGGATCAATCGGCTAGCACGCCGAAGCACGAAAAATATCATTCTGCGCTACACCCTTTTCCCGGTTTTGGCAGTTTTCTTTTTGACAAATCCGATGGCTTATACGTTTGGGAAGTTTCTCCCGGAAAAACAAAAACCGGCTTTTTACGACTCAGCTGTATCATTTGTCCATCCGATTACAGGTTTATTCCCACACGCAAACCCAGCTGAATTGTTCGTGTATCTGGGCATATCCGCAGGAATCACTACATTAGGGTTATCGCTTGGACCGTTGGCGATCCGCTTTTTCTTAGTTGGGATCATTGTTATTTTGATCCGTGGAATCGTAACAGAAATTATTACAGTTCGCATGATGAAAGCGAAAGGCATGGAAGTATAAAGGCTATGGCAGTGCTCAATTGAAAAGGGGGCTAGTAACATGACAAATACGCATGCACCATTAAATTTCAAAGCGATTTCCGTCACGAAAGGCAGAGGCGGCTGGGGTGGACCGCTGACCATTCGGCCTAACGAAGAGCAGCGTTATATCGTTTCAGTCACTGGAGGTGGAATACATCCGGTGGCTGAAGAAATTGCACGTTTGACTGGAGCGGAAGCCGTCGACGGTTTTAAAGCATCTTATGCAAAAGAAACGATGGCTTGCGTCATTATTGACTGCGGCGGTACAGCTCGCTGCGGAGTGTATCCGAAAATGGGCATATTGACGATCAATGTCAATCCGACTTCGCCTTCAGGGCCGCTGATGAAATTCATTAATGAAGAAAACTTCGTTTCGGGTGTGACAGTGTCTGATATTAGTGCCTCAGCAGCCCCTTATGAAGATCCAGATCAACTGAAAAAGGCGGTCGATGAAGTCGAAGCGCCAGCTGTTCAAAAAGCGCCGCAGGAAATCAAAGAAGAAGCAAAACGAAAAGCTGCAGAAAATTACAAGCAGCCTAAGAAAATGAATATTATTGAAAAAGTGGGGCGCGGTGCCGGAAAAGTAGTAGGGGTACTTTACCAAGCTGGACGTGAAACCGTGGATCAAGTACTAAAAAATATCCTGCCATTCATGGCTTTTGTCAGTATGCTGATCGGGATCATCACATTTACCGGTATAGGAGATCTCATTGCAAACTTTGTCTCGCCGCTTGCAGGCAATATTTTCGGTTTACTTATTCTTTCCGTTATTTGTGCCTTGCCGATTCTTTCCCCGCTGCTGGGTCCAGGGGCCGTCATTGCCCAAGTAGTAGGGGTGTTGGTCGGTGTTGAAATCGGCCGCGGAAATATACCGCCAGCTTTGGCGCTTCCGGCCTTATTTGCGATCAACCCGCAAGTTGGGGCTGATTTTGTACCGGTTGGTTTGACACTTGGGGAAGCGGAGCCGGAAACGATTGAAGTCGGGGTTCCGGCAGTGTTGATTTCTCGGATGATCACTGGGCCGCTTGCGGTAGTCATCGCTTATCTATTCAGCTTTGGATTGTACAGTTAATTTAAAGGGGGCAACTAGGTGGAGAATGTCATGATAAAAAAATACGAAACTAAAATTATCGAAATCGGTGAAGAAGTGGAGATTTTCTCAGAAGAAAATATGATGGTCATTTTTAATGATACCGTGCCGATCGAATTAAGGTCATTTGGGGTCATTCATGAAAAGGTTCGTCTTCTAGAGGAGATTGAAAGCGGAGACGTCCTTGAAATTGCAGGTGAACCATACGATATTTTATTTGTAGGAAGCAAAGTGAACGATACGTTAAAAGAAATCGGCCATTGCACGATTTCGTTTAATGGAGAAACGTCGGCTGATTTACCGGGGACGATGTGTGTGGAGAAAAAAGCCATGCCTAAAATGGCAGTGGGAGCACTAATTCAGATTTATAAAGCCTGACAAAGAGGAGACTGAAAAATGCTTGGGATAAACAGGAAACTTCAAGAGTTGGAGCAGAAAGGAACCATCATAAAAGTCGGCCTCGTAGGTGCAGGGCAAATGGGAAGAGGTATGGTCTCGCAAATAGAGAGCATGGCAGGTATGCGTGTCGTCATTACAGCCGACATTCAACTGGAAAATGTGACAAGTGCTTATGCAAAATCAGGTGTTGCCGTTTCTGATATTATCAAAACAGATCAGACAGCAGAAGCTTCAGAAGCTGTAAAATCCGGTAAAGTGGTAGCGACGACAGATGCGCGGCTCGTCACTGAGCTCCCAGAAGTGGATGTTATCGTTGACGCCACGGGTGTTCCGGACATCGGAGCTAAAATTGCATGGGACGCCATTCTGAATAAAAAACACATCGTTATGTTGAATGTGGAGGCAGATGTTACCATCGGACCATTGCTTAAGAAGATGGCTGATGCGAGCGGCGTTGTCTACACCGGAACAGCTGGAGACGAACCGGGTGCCATTATGGAGCTCTATGATTTTGCAGATGCGCTCGGCTTCGAGGTAGTGGCACTTGGAAAAGGAAAAAACAATCCGCTTAATCTAGCAGCAAATCCAGATACGGCTGCTGAAGAAGCTGCGAGAAAAGGCGCGAGTCCCAAAATGCTTGCCTCTTTCCAAGATGGTACAAAAACCATGGTAGAAATGACGGCTGTCGCAAACGCCACAGGCTTTCTTCCGGATGTACCAGGAATGCATGGCTTTGTCAGTGACGTAAAAGGCCTTCCGGAACTTTTCAAATTGAAAGAGCAAGGCGGAAAAGTGGGCCATAAAAAAGTTGTCGAGTATATCAATGGAATTGCGCCTGGCGTCTTTGCGATCATTGCATCAGAAAAAGAAGAAGTAAATCACGAAATGCATTATTTGAGCATGGGTGAAGGCCCGAATTACGTGCTTTATCGGCCTTACCACCTTACCAGCTTGGAAACGCCGATCTCCATTGCGAGAGCGTTCCTTTACAATGAAGCGACCATCGCGCCTTGGAAAGGGCTGCAGGCGGAGACTGTGGCGGTAGCCAAAACAGACTTGGAAGAAGGCCAATTTTTAGACAGCATTGGCGGGTTTACGGTTTACGGCAGTATTCTATCGGCACAAGAAGCAAAAAGCAAAGATGCCTTGCCGATGGGACTAGTGGACCGGAATGTCCAATTGAAGCGCTCTATTAAAAAAGGTGAAATTATTGCGTATGAGGATGTCGTTCAGACAAAAGAATCAACGATTTGGCGGCTGCGCCGGATGCAGGATGATATGTTAGCGGGAAAAGAGCAAAAGGTACACCCGATCAATGTCTGAAACCGATGAAGAGATCGATTTGTGAAATTGATCCTATTCGGCTTGTAGAGAAGGCAAACAACGGAGCGAGAAGGTGTTCAAATATGAAAGTGAAAAAGATGGAAGCTGGTTTATACTGTACAAATTGCAAAGAAGAAGTCGATCATGAGATCACTTACATCAATAGCGATATGAAAACCATAAAGTGTTTGCAATGCGGCCGGACGAAGGAATTGAAAGTGGATTTGAAAAAAGAGTTTTACCGGGAAATATATGAGCGCATTGCAACTAAACCGAAGCGGGTGACGAAAGAGTCGAAAGAGGGAATTGGCCACCTTTTATTTTCTCTTCCGGTCCGGACCATAAAAAAACCGTACCGGATATTAAAAGACGTTAATTCTTCGAGAAAAGTGATGCAGACTTATAAAATGAAAAAGACCAAAAAATAATGTGCTCCTATAAAATGCTGGACTGCTCCTAATGAGAGTGGTTCAGCCTTTTTACTGCTTGACTAATTAACTGAAAAGTCTTAATATATTACATATGTAACAATAGTGAACATATGTAAAATGGAGGGATGAAAATGAATCAGCTAGTGAATTTACCATCAGGCGTGGAAGGAAAAGATTTAACGGCTTTACTTAAGCAGATGTGGCTCATTCGGTACTTTGAAGAAAAAGTGGATGAGTTTTTTGCGAAAGGGATGATTCACGGAACGACCCATTTAGCAGTAGGGCAGGAAGCCTCAGCCGTTGGAGCAATTGCTGTATTAGAAGATCGGGATAAGATTACCAGTACGCACAGAGGCCATGGCCACTGCATTGCCAAAGGGGCAGAAGTCAACCGGATGATGGCTGAATTGTTCGGACGCACCACGGGATATTGCAAAGGGAAAGGCGGCTCGATGCATATTGCGGATGTTGAAATGGGCAATTTAGGGGCAAATGGAATTGTTGGAGGTGGATTTTCGATTGCTGCCGGTGCTGCATTGACTTCGCAGCTGAAAAAAGAAGGCTATGTTGTGCTTTGCTTTTTTGGAGATGGAGCTTCGAATGAGGGAAGTTTTCATGAGGCGGTCAATTTGGCATCGATCTGGAAGTTGCCGGTAGTGTTCATTTGCGAAAACAATCAATATGGCATGTCAGGTCCTGCAAAAGAAATGATGAATGTCGAAGACGTGGCAAAGCGAGCTGAAGCTTACGGGATTCCGGGAAAAATTGTTGACGGCAATGATGTATTGGATGTTATGAACGGTGTGGGCGAGGCTGTGGAACGGGCACGGAACGGAGAAGGACCGTCCATAGTGGAAGCCAAAACCTACCGCTGGAAAGGCCATTCTAAGAGTGATGCGAAAAAGTATCGTACTCGGGAAGAAGAACAGGAATGGCGGGCAAAAGATCCAATTGCGAGGCTCCGCAGTATATTGATCGAAGAAGGATTGCTAACCGAAGAGAGCGCAGATCAAATAAAAAATGAAGCGAAAAAGGAAATAGAGGATTCGGTGGAATTTGCCAAAAATAGCCCAATGCCGACACGCGATGATTTGATGGAAGACATTTACGCATAAGACGGAGCAAAGGGGAGTGGACGGGTTGAGAGAGCTAACGTATTTAGAGGCAGTGAGAGAAGCGATGAGCCAAGAGATGCGAGAAAATGAAGATGTCTTCATTTTAGGCGAAGACATTGGCGTATACGGCGGGGCTTTTGGCGTTACACGCGGAATGATTGAAGAATTTGGGCCCGAACGGATTCGCAATACGCCCATTTCAGAAGCGGCAATTTCGGGTACGGCAGTTGGAGCTGCCTTGACCGGTATGCGGCCGATTCTTGAACTTCAATTCTCTGATTTTATTACGATTGCAATGGACAATATGGTCAATCAAGCGGCAAAAATCCGCTATATGTACGGCGGCAAAGGGAAAGTGCCAATGGTGCTTCGCACGCCGGCTGGATCTGGAACAGGAGCAGCAGCGCAGCATTCTCAAAGTTTAGAAGCGTGGATGGCGCATGTGCCCGGTTTGAAAGTAGTGCAGCCTTCAACCGCATATGATGCAAAAGGTTTGCTGAAAGCGGCAATTGACGACGATAATCCCGTGATTTTTTATGAACATAAACTTTGTTATAAAACGAAGTCGGATGTTCCGGAAGAGCAGTATTCCATCCCTTTAGGCAAAGCGGATATTAAACGCGAAGGAAGAGATGTTACAATCGTCGCTACCGCCATTATGGTCCATAAAGCGCTTGAAGCAGCTACAGAACTTGAAAAAGACGGCATCAGTGTCGAGATAATCGATCCTAGAACCTTGGTGCCGCTTGATACGGAAACGATGATTGGGTCTGTGAAAAAAACGAGCCGCCTTGTCGTAGTTCACGAAGCGGTAAAACGGGGCGGATTCGGTGGGGAAATTGCCAGTATAATCGCAGAAAGTGAAGCATTTGACTATTTGGACGCTCCGATTAAACGTTTAGGCGGCAAAGCGGTGCCCATTCCCTATAATCCGGATCTTGAAAAAGCTGCAGTCCCTGGAGTGGACGATATCGTCTTAGCAGTAAAAGAAGTATTGAATCGATCGTAAGGGAGGAGGATCAGCCCGATGGCGAAAGAAATCTTCATGCCGAAACTGAGCAGCACCATGGAAGTGGGAACGTTGCTGCAATGGTTTAAAAACGAAGGGGATTCAGTTGAAGTGGGAGATCCGTTGTTTGAAATCATGACCGACAAAATCAATATCGAAGTGGAATCTTACGAGGAAGGCATCCTTTTAAAAAAGTATTTTGCCGAAGAGGATGAAATTCCGATAAATCATGTAATCGGGTATATCGGAGAGGCAAGTGAACATGTTCCGGAGGCTCCCCCCGGAGAATCGGGTGCTGCAGTGCAGGACAATCTGAGTGACTCGCGTCAGCCGGCAATGCACGACTTGGAAGAAATAGAGATCAGTGAAACAACTACGATAAATGAAACCGGCGATACCGGCAAAGAAAATTCACAGTCAGAAAAAATCCGGGCTACACCGGCAGCACGCAGAGTAGCTAAAGAACATAATATCGTACTTTCCGAAATTCCTGGAACCGGACCTAAGGGGCGGATCCACCAAAAGGATGTTGGAGACTTTTTGCAAGCTGCACCAAAAGCAACTCCGCTTGCTAAAAAAGTGGCAGGAGCGGAAAGAATCGATTTGCACACGATAAATGGTTCGGGTCCTCGTGGAAAAATATACCGGGCAGATGTTGAAAAAATGAGGCAGCCATCAACCGCTTCTGAAACCGGCGGCAGACGGATGAAAATGGAAGGGATCCGAAAAGTTGTCGCAGAGCGCATGCTGCTGAGTAAAACGACAGCACCGCATGTCACATTGACGACAGAAGTGGATATGTCGGAAGCGATCCATTTGCGAAAGCAATTGCTGGGAACTATCGAAAAGCAGACGGGCTTCCGGCTTTCCTACACCGAAATTGTTTTAAAAGCGGTCGCCGCCTGTTTAAAGCGCCATAGAAATTTAAATGTTTCATTAGAAGGCAATGAAATCATCTTCCATGAAGAAATCAATCTAGGAATAGCTGTAGCTGTGGAAAACGGCTTGCTCGTACCAGTAGTCAAGGAAGCCGATCAAAAGGGCCTTTCGGATTTGACTGCAGAATGCAAACGCTTAGGAACGGCGGCTCGAAACAGCAACTTAAAGCCCCAGGAAATGTCGGGAGGCACATTCACTATCAGCAATCTGGGCATGTATGCCATTGATGCTTTTACCCCGGTCATCAACCAGCCAGAATCCGCTATTTTAGGGGTAGGGCGAATCAATGAAAAGCCAGTCGGACGAAACGGAGCCATCGAACTCCGGCCAATAATGGTACTTAGCCTATCATTTGATCATCGCGTCATTGATGGTGCTCCAGCTGCCGCCTTTTTGACGGACTTGAAAGAAGTGCTCGAACAACCCTTTAAATTATTGGTTTAAGGAGTAGATTCCATTGGAGAATTATGAAGTCGTAGTACTTGGCGGTGGTCCTGGAGGTTACGTAGCAGCTATACGGGCAGCTAAACTTGGAAAAAAGGTGGCGCTTATTGAAGCGCTTGAGCTTGGTGGTACTTGTTTAAACCGCGGATGCATTCCATCAAAAACCTTGCTTCGGCACGCAGAAGTGATTGAAACCATCGAAAAAGCGAAAGAGTGGGGAATTGAAACAGGACCTGTAACTTTTTCACTCACTAAAATGCTTGCTCGCAAAGATGCTGTCATTAAACAGTTAAGAAGCGGCATCGCCTATTTATTAAAAAAAGATGAAATCAAAGTTTACAATGGTTTCGGAAAAGTGAGGATGGACCGGACCATCGCTATCCGGGAGCAGGAGAAGGAAGTGTTCATCAGTGGCGACAACATTATTCTCGCTACCGGATCAAAACCGTTTGTTCCGCCGATTCCGGGCATAGAAAGTGCAGCCTATTTTACGAGCGACACCATTTTTGATATCGAGAAAATACCAGCATCCATGGTTATTGTAGGAGGCGGCATCATCGGAGTAGAATTGGCCAGTATTTTTGCCAGTCTGCAGGTTAGGGTCCATCTTATCGAGATGGGCGAAAGGATTGTGCCGAGCGAAGAGCCGGAAGCATCTGAATTGCTCATGAAGTCTTTGGAAAAAAAAGGGATTACAGTTCTGGCGAATACAAAAGTTGCTCGTATTGAACAGCGCGAATCCAATCAGTTTGTGGAAATAGAAAAAGAAAATAGCGATAACGAAATAGTGGAGACAGAGGCGACTTTGATAGCAGCCGGAAGAATCGCAAACACCTCTTCATTTTCCAAGTTGAATTTGGAGATGAATGGACCATTTGTAAAAGTGGACAATCGGATGGCTGCAAGCGAGCCTGGAATTTACGCTATCGGAGACATTGTTGGAGGGTGGCAGCTTGCTCATGTAGCAAGCGCAGAAGGATTAGTGGCTGCTGCAAATGCAGCCGGAGAAATAGAAACCATGGATTATTCAATTGTGCCGAGATGTGTGTATACGAGCCCGGAAGTTGCCAGTGTAGGCATGACAGAAAGCGAAGCGAATCGGCAGGGCATTGATTATAAGGCAATCAAAATTGAACATGCCAGCAACGGGAAAGCGTTGGCGCAAGACGAAAAAGAAGGTTTTATAAAAATAATTGCAGACAGACGGTACGGAGAGATTTTGGGTGTTTTGATGGTAGGTCCGCATGTAACGGAAATGATAGCAGAAGCTTCTGCTTTTATACGATTAGAAGGGACTGTTGAAGAACTGGCTTCAATGATTCATGCCCACCCGACTGTATCTGAAAGCGTATATGAAGCAGCGGCTTCATGGCTTGAAAAAGGCGTTCACCATTAATTGCCAGAAGTGGCCATTGCGTCCTATAATAGAGCAAGGTGAGACAACGGCGAAATCCCTTGTCTTGAAAGGAATTAGCGAAATTGCTTTCGGAAATGAAAGCGGTCCACGTGCTGATCCATTCGCTTTAAGTTTTATTAGAATGAGAAGGTGTATCGATGATGAATTGGGACGAACGCAGGCAAATTGTAAAAGTATCGAGGCTCTATTATTTTGACGGGCTGACACAGGCAGAAATCGCAAAAAAAATGGGGGTTTCCCGCCCGGTGATCTCCAAATTGCTGAACAAAGCGCGTGAAAATGGCATAGTTGAAATTTATATCAAAGACGAAAATGCACATACAGTCGAATTAGAACACCGGCTTGAAAAGAAATACCAATTGAAAGAAGCG
This sequence comes from Planococcus alkaliphilus, assembly GCF_057031095.1. Classification (NCBI taxonomy): domain Bacteria; kingdom Bacillati; phylum Bacillota; class Bacilli; order Caryophanales; family Caryophanaceae; genus Planococcus; species Planococcus alkaliphilus. Next base: position 2,180,836 of record NZ_CM168060.1, on the reverse strand, counting down.
ATTGTGGTTCCAGCTGCAGGAAGAGATCCTGAAATGATTAAGCATTCTTTAGGAAAAGCGGCGTCTTTTTACATATCCAAAAACATTAACGGAAAAAAGTCGCTGGGCATTTCCTGGGGAAGCACATTGGCTAAGTTTGTTCAGGAATATCCATATGAGCAGCATCAACAGCTGAAAATCATTCCGCTAGTTGGAGGGATGGGAAGAAGCCTGGTGGAAATTCACTCAAATCTGCTGGCTTATCAGCTTTCCCAAAAAATGAATACAGGTTGCTCCTATCTCTATGCTCCGGCAATGGTTGAGACAGCTGAATTGAAACGGCGCTTAATCGAATCGGAGGATATTGCGATGGTTCTGGAAGAAGGACGAAATGTCGAAATGGCAGTAGTGGGAATCGGCAACCCCTATGAAGGATCGACAATGGCTACGATGCAGTATTTGACGGAAGAGGATTTAGAATCATTGAAGGAGGCGGGGGCGATAGGGGATATCGGTTCACGTTTCTATGACCAGTCTGGCAATGAAATCAAACACCCGTTAAACGAATTGGTCATCGGCCTCGATATTAATGAATATAAAAGAATTCCGGAAGTAATTGGCATTGTAGAAGGTTCCCATAAAGTGGAAAGCATACGAGCTGCGCTAAATGGCAATTACTTAAATGTATTGGTGATTGATGATGTAACAGCTGATTTGATTACGTAAAAAAGCGGTTCTCCGTCAAATGTTGGGGTGAGGTGAAATCTTCCTCACCCTAACCAACGTGAACTCCCATATTCTTATACTTGTGTGTCAGTAGTATTTTGGCGCGGGCGCGTTCGAAATTCTGAAAGCCGAACGCGTTCCGCTTAATCACTTTTGTCAGGTTATTGATGCCTTCCAAGAAACCATTGGAATACTTGAACGAGAAGCTGTTCAAGATTTCCGTCTGCCAGTTTCGGAAGGTGCCCATGGCTTTCTGGAACTCGGGAATGCCCGCTTGTTCCACCAGCCGATAAAATTCCAGCAACGCTTCTTTGGTCTTGAGGATTTCCTCGGGATCTCTTTTTTTGCTTGCCTGAAACCACCTGCAATACGCTTCCTTCAGTTCGTAAGCTCGTTTGAGCTCCTCATCCATTTCAAGATACCGCTTCAAGTACCAACGGTCCTTTTCGGTTAACTTCTCACTGTTTTTGTAAAAGACGTAGCGCATCCGTTTGCCTTTTTTGCGGTCATAGTCGTTCCAACTTTTCTGCACGCGTCTGCGGACCGCGTCCAGCGCCCAGTAAATGTACCGGCAGAAGTGGAAGCGATCGGCGATGATCACCGGTTTGCCGAGTGCTTTTTTGACCGCGGCTTTAAAGGAATGGCTCATGTCCATGACGACGATTTCCACCGCAGCTCCGTGCTGTTGGAGATACTGTTTGATCGTCTCTTTTTTCCGGTTGGGCAGGATATCGATCGGTTCTCTCGTTTCGCCATCGGCGATAATCAGTTGGTACTTTCCTTCACGGGTGTCGCCTTTGTATTCGTCGATGGCGATCACACGCGGTAATTTTGCGGTTTCAGTAACTTCCTGGAGCGCCACCAGATCGAAACGCCGAACGATGGTCGAAGCGGAAGCGCCGTATTGTCCGGCCACTTCCTTGAACGTTTTCGCCTTGACGCTGCGCACATGAACCGCTTGGTTCCACTCTTTTGAGAACCGTTGATAGCGATCGATGAATGAATTCTTCTCGGCAAATTTCTTGCCACACGCCCCGCAAGCATAACGTCTTTTCTTGTAAAACAGGTAGGTCAGCCGTTCAAACCATTTCAGGTGCTTAATCTTTTGGATGCGGTAATCGTGGACACGCCGGGTCTTTTCCTGGCAGCGCGGACAGCTTTGGGCCCCCACCTCCAACTCCACATGTAGCGCCACACGGTCCTCCACTTGTTCCATTTTCGTTATTTTCACATCTTCTAATCCGGGAAATTTCATGGTAAAATTCAAGTGCACGCATCTCCTCTTCTTTACTTGTTATTCGACATTTCAAGTATAAAAGAATTTGGAGATTGCGTGTCTTTTTTTGGGCCGAATTGTTTCAACACCCCAACAATTAGTGTAGAACCAAAAAAGCAAGGCCATCCGAAATAGGGTGGCCTTGCTTTTGCTTTAATGATTTGACAGGGACTGGCCCGAAGGCAGGTTTTCCATCGTATAGCCTATGCCAGTTAAAGCAAGCATCGCAATGGATGCAAATTTCTCATTGATCCAGAGTCCTTGAAATTTCGGGACGTATTGAGGAAATTCAGCTTCCATCCCGGATGTTTGCGGGTAAAAAAAACTGACGCCTTGAGCTGCCCAATACATTGAAGGCAGCAGTGCGGAAAGCTGAATATCTTGGTGTGAATCGAATGTTTTACGGCTAAGAAAGTATAAGCTGGCCGTACCGAGAAACGCGCCCAGGGTAATTGACATAGCATCATGGAATTTCGCATGAGGCGGCCAATCGGGGTTCTTCATATGGGTCTTGTTCAGATCTGCTATAAAGCCTCCGAGCACTGTAAAGGCCGCTACACTGCCAAGAATGACTTTCCCGGTTGAGAGTGTTTTTTTCTTAGGTCCGTGGTAGATGATGGGCGCCTTAGAGTAAGTCGCTGTAAAAGTTCTGCCTGCTTCAGCCATTCGCCGTCCCTCCAATTTGATAATTATTGAGTTAACTGGCCGTTTAAAAATTATATTCCCGAATTTTCGGATGTAAACAACTAATTCGCTGTAAATGCAAAACACGCAGCCCTTTAAAAAGCGCTGCGTGTTTTGCATTTTAAAGCAGTTAATTCATATCATTCAATTTGTAAAGGAAGATCGCGTAATCGCCGCGTGTAATGGGGTCAACGGTTCCAAAGGTAGTGGCCGTTTTCCCATTAGTAATCCGATACTCTACTAATGCAGCAACCGCGTCGCGGTAACGTCCGCCCACATCTGTAAATGCCGTATCCTTTGTAACGGCATTCATGCGGTAGGCTCTTGTCAGCATAATCGCCATTTCGCCGCGCGTAATCAAATCGTTCGAACCGAATTCCACAGCTGATTTCCCGTTGATGATGCCTTCAGCTTTCAAAGCATTTACATATTCGATGCCGCGCTTCGGCACATCTTTAAATCCGGATGGCTCATCATCTAGATTCAGTTTAAGTGCTTTGGCTAACATGATGGCAGCATCTACACGTTTGATTGGATCACCCGTACCGAATTTGCTGTTGGAGTATCCTTTTGTAATATCCTCTTGGATTAAGTACATTACAGAAGGCATGTATTTCTTAGCGACATCAGTAAAGGCAACGGGTGCCGGAACTGGGCCAGGATCTGGAGCAGGGCCAGGGTCAGGCGTTGGCGTTGGAACAGGTGTTGGATCTGGTGTCGGTGTCGGGACAGGAGTCGAACCGCCACCGCCGGGATTACCAGGGTCAGGTGTTGTGACACCACCGCCACCAGGGTTGCCTGGATTTGTCGGAGTTCCTGGGTTCGTTGGTGTTTCAGGCTCAGGGTCTGGCTCAGGAGTCGGTTTTACAGGTCCAGCTTCAGTGCCTGTTGTGAATTCATAAATATCTGATTTGAATTCACTGTTTTCCGTATAAGCATTCATGTACCAGAAATATTTTGTTTTTGGTTCAAGGTTTTTCCATTCTGCTGAAGCTTTGCCTTTTTCCAGCTCTTCATCTACACCAATCTCTTTTTCTTTATAGATTTCAGCGGAGACATAATCGGTTGAGACTTCTTTTTTGTTTTTAGCGATCGCTTCTTGATTCGGTTCCCAATCGACTAAGTCGTATTTGCCAGTGAAGGAATCTTCAGGTTCATAGTGGTCAATGTCTCCAGTGATAGCGGAAATCGCCGTGAATTCAATTTCCTCTGTTTCAGGTTTGAAATCAACGAATCGAAGATAGCCATCGCCGCCTTCACCTACGCCTTGATAATTCCCCATTACTTGCAATACTTCACGCTCTGAACCATCTTCGTTCTGCAATTTAGAGATTTTCTTTTTAGCTCCATTAAAATGGCCAGAAAGAACAAGTTTCACGTTTTCATTTGGAACGACTACTTTGTTATAGACGACTGTAGGAATCCCAGGATCAAGGCTGCCATTGTGCGCCAGGTATTGATGCATATTCAGTACAGCGTTTTTCTCAGCATGCTCTGCCAATACACGGTTTGCCCATTCGATGGTTTCTGGTTTATCCTCTAATCCAAATCCAAGATACAGGAAGATGAATTCATGGCCATTCAAGGTCATCAAATCATAGTGGTTTTGATTATTATTCATGTTCTCGCCGTACCAGTACTTTCCTTCGAAGCGATCAGCACCGGCATATTTATGGAAATAGGTGTAGTCGATGCGCATATCGGACTTATGCTGAACATCATGGTTTCCAGCTAATACGCCGTATGGAATTTTGGCTGCATCCATTCGGTCCAGGTTTTTCTTGGCGACAGCCCATTCTTCTTCGCTGTCCGGGGTATCCACCAAGTCTCCTGTATTGATCACATATTCGAAGCGGTCTTTGTTGTATTGATCAATGATGAAATCTGTGACTTTGTCCCAATTTTCCGGGAAGAGCCTTGCGTAGAACTGGGTATCTGTAAACCATAGTAATGAAAATTCTTCTTTAGAAGGAGCAATATTCTTCAGTTCATTTTGAACTTTTACCAGGATTTTTCCGGCGTCCATGAATTTTGTATCCGAAACATTAATAGAGAAATCGATTTCGCTACCTTTGCTATCGGATTTTTTTTCAGTCACTTTAACCCATTCAGTTTTGGAATGGTCCCAAACTGAAATGGAAAGCGTTGAATCAGGCAATGTTTTTCCTTGCCAATTGATTTCAGCCGATCCGCCTTTTTCAAGTTTTCCGGCATCAACTTCGAAAGTCTGGAAAGAATCCCCCTGATCAGAGGCAGTCGTAAAGTATTTGCCATCGTCTGAAGCTAGTTCAGCTTTGTTTTCAGGAGTCGCTTCTTTTTCTTCACCTGCTACATTTGCTTTCGCTTTAATGCCGTCAGTGGAAAAATCCTTAAAATCTCCTTGCATGAATTCAACAGCTTCAACCGGGTCGTTGTTACTCACAACGGCTTCTAATGAAGCGTTTCGGTAAACATCGGCAGCGGCGTTCGCAGGTGCTACTTCTGTAAAAGCTGAATCGGCAGCTAAGGTCGGCACTGGCGCAATGAGGCTAAAAGTCATTGCGGCAGCCGCTGCATAGGTAAAGAATTTTTTCGTCATAATCCATCCTCCTCAATAGTGATCCGTCAATTTAGAAAAAAGCATTAATAAGCTGTAAATAATTGATAAGTTTATTTTGAATATTCAAATAACTTATTGTTTTTGATAATAACATAAAAGTGCATATAAAAACCTATTAAAAATTAAAATATTTAGTTAATTTAACGTAAAATGATTCTTTTGAATTAGTTAAAAGGGCATCTAAAACAAAAAAATAACTTTTTTAAGAGGAAATTAATTGAAATGGTGGAAGAAAAGAAAAACCATCGACATGAAAATGTCGATGGTTGAAGTAAGTCTATTATGGAAGTTTTATCTTAGCCATAATAAGACCAATAGATTTTATCGATTTTTCTTTCGAGCTCTTGGAGATGTACAAATCGTGCTTCTCTTAATAATTCCGATCCTTGATCAAAAAGCAGTAAAACAGGTGCTGTGAAGATTGAAAGTTCACCAGCAAGTTCGGGCTGATCCGTTATATCAACCGTTTTCGTTTGGATTTTCGGAAAATCATTCAACACTTCCTCAACCTGAGGAAGCAGTGCGTGGCAAACACTTCAAGCTGGACTTAATATATAAAGAAAATTCAAGCCGGGCTGCTTAATGAAATTTGAAGTTTCTTCTGATGAAATAAGCTTTTCCATTTACTGCACCTCCCATATCGTCTTCTTAAGCACTTTCCCTATCTCACTTTAAACTATGCATTTATTCAGTTTAGAGGTCAAGGGGAGGGGGAACTATAAGACAATGGCTTTATAAAGAAACAATTTTCTCCTATTGAGCAGGCGGTCGTTCATTTTTTTCTATTTCATACTTGCATGAAATTCAGTCTGAATTGGCATGCTTCGATTAGCTTTCTAAAAAGGGAGAAGGAAAAGAGATGGCAGAAAATCATAACGGCCCATCCGGATATTCAAAACAACCTCCAAGTAAAACAAGCATTACCCAGTTAAGGGCAGCAATCGGCGGAAATGCTTATGGCCATGTGCTGGAAATTGGATCCGGCACAGGTGCGAACTTTCCTTTTTATAAAAATGCGTTAAGGGTAGATGCCATTGAACCGGATGAAAAGAGAATTAACCGGTCGCGCAATCAAGTTAATAAGGCAAAAGCGCCTATACACCTCCATATTGCGGGAGCAGAACGCTTGCCTTTTAATGAGAATGTGTTTGATACAGTAATAGCGACTCTCGTATTTTGTACAATTCCTGAACCTCAAAAGGCGCTTTTGGAAATTCAGCGGGTAGCGAAACCAGGCGCAAGAATCTTTTTTCTTGAACATGTGAGGATGCCGCAGCCACTGATAGGGAAAGTACAGGACTTAATGACGCCGCTTTGGAAAAAAGCTTTTGGCGGCTGTCATTTAAACCGGGACACACTTAATTTGATACAAAATTCGGAACTGTCGATAACGGACATCAAAACACATTATAAAGGCTGGGTTTTGGAAATTGACTGCATAAACGAATCTCTGCCTTCACAGTAACATACAAAACAGGCTGTCGGCGTATTCACCGACAGCCTGTTTTAAGTTATTCGCGGTGCTCTTTATATCGGTCTTGTTTGGTTAGGCTAAGTGCCTCATTAATTTGTTCAGGTGAAACAGCCGTTTCATAGGCTTGCAAGGTAGCTTCTATTTGAGAAGGGGAACTGGCGCCTGCGACGATGGATGCGATTGCAGGCTGCTGCAGCACACTATGAACTGAGAGGGCGTGAAGGTTCGGATGGATACCCATCAATTCCTTTACTGTGTCCACGAGACTTCCTTCCTGATAAGTCAGATAGTTGCCTGATTTTGTTGCACGCTTCAATCCTTCACTGGTCAACATTCCTTTTGCGAGGCTGCCGCGTGTAACGACAGAACGGCCAGCTGACTCGATAGCCTCTAAATATTCCTCAGGTCTTCGGTCCAAAAGACTGTATTGTATCATGATCGAAGCGATATTACTTTTTTCAAGATAACGCTTTATAACATTCGGCCGAATAGACGAAATGCCATATTCCCGAATCAATCCCTCTTTTTTCAGTGCATCGAAAGCTTCAATCGTTTCATCGATATGATCGGTAATCATTCCGCCATGAAGCTGATAAAGGTCGATATAATCCGTTTGGAGGCGTCGCAAACTATGATGCACTTGCTCGGTGATATAGGATTTGGTGGCGTTCCATTTCACATCGTCTGAATTGGCGTCCCATTGATTGCCGACTTTAGTCGCAAGGACAATGTTCTGACGGTGAGGTTTTAATAATGTGCCGACCAACTCCTCATTTTTGCCTTTATTGTACAAATCAGCTGTGTCAAAATAATTGATGCCGGAAGAAACAGCTGCGTCGATAATGGTTCCAGCTTCTTGCTGATTCTGCGGCAATGACATACAGCCAAAACCGATCTCGCTCACTTGGATGTTGCTTGACCCTAAAGTTCTTTTCTTCATCGTTACACCTCGTTTAATTTGTTGTTTTCCTTATGGTATACTTTGCCATAGAGAAATCACAAATGAAAAGAGGCAAAGCATGAGTAAATTTGAAGAAAAAACGATCCAATCCGAAAGAATTTACGAAGGGAAAATCATTAACTTGAAAGTTGATGATGTTATTTTGCCGAATGGCAACCAGTCGAAGCGGGAACTGATCGAGCATCCAGGGGCCGTCGCGTTGGTGGCCATTACTGAAGAACATAAAATAATTATGGTAGAGCAATTCCGGAAAGCACTCGAACGGACCATCATCGAAATTCCGGCTGGGAAAATTGAAAAAGGCGAAGATCCGAAATACACAGCGATGCGTGAATTGGAAGAAGAAACCGGATATTCTGCAGATCATCTTGAACTGATCCAATCATTTTCGACTTCACCAGGATTCGCAGATGAAGTGATTCATCTCTACTCCGCAACAGGTTTAAAGAAATCGACTTCAGGCGCGGTTTTAGATGACGATGAATTTGTTGAACTATTAGAAGTGACAATTGAAGAAGCAGAGCAATTGATGAAAGAGAACCGCATTTACGATGCTAAAACGGCTTTTGCTGTATTGTGGGCAAAACAGAAAATCGCAAATGAGAATTGAACTCCTTCTTATTTATAATCATTCTTAATAAAGAATGGTTGTATCTGTTGTAAATGAGAACTGTCTTTTGATATAATGAAGACAGTTTAGGGGAGGGCGTCGCATGGAAACTAGGATTGACCGTATAAAAAAACAGTTGCACGCTGCGAGTTACAAACTGACGCCACAGCGTGAAGCAACTGTCCGAATCTTGCTGAACCATGAAGAAGACCATTTGAGTGCAGAAGACGTCTACCTGTTAGTGAAAGACATAGCACCGGAAATCGGATTGGCCACAGTGTATCGGACATTGGAATTACTCACAGAGTTGAAAATTGTCGACAAAATCAATTTTGGTGACGGAGTTTCGCGCTACGATTTACGCCAAGAAGGCGCAGCTCACTTCCATCACCATTTAGTTTGTATAGAGTGCGGAGCAGTAGACGAAATACAAGAAGATTTGCTTGAAGATGTGGAGGCCGTTGTAGAAAAACGGTGGAATTTCCAAATTAAAGACCACCGTCTCACGTTTCATGGCATTTGCTGGCGTTGCCATGACCGCAACTCACAAGATTCGTCCCAATGATTGGTGAGAAAAGGAAGGACGGCCGTTTAAAGGTCATCCTTCCTTTTCTATTTTGGATTAGGAGGGGAAAAGATGAAATATGCACAAGATGCGCTAGACGATTATTTGCATTTCCTGCGGGTAGAACGCCAACTGGCTGCGAATACGCTGGTTTCCTACGAACGTGATTTAAAAAGCTATTTGCATTATTTAAAAGAAGTCGAGCAATTGGATTCCTTAAGAAAAGTGGAACGCGTACATATCTTAAACCATTTGCGCCATTTGAAAGAAAATACGAAAACGTCTAGGACCGTTGCCCGCCACATTTCTTCTATCCGGTCATTCCACCAATTTCTTATTAGAGAACGGGTAGTCGACAACGATCCTACCGTCCATTTAGAAATGCCTCAAATGGATAAGAAATTGCCGAACGTCTTATCTATTGAAGAAGTGGATGCGTTGATCCAAGCGCCGGATACAAAAAAAGCGAATGGAATCCGCGACCAGGCGATGCTGGAACTTCTCTACGGAAGCGGCATGCGGGTTAGTGAATGCATAAATTTAAATATAGATGACATCAACCTGACGATGGGATTTGTCCGGTGCTTTGGCAAAGGCGGGAAAGAACGAATCATTCCATTGGGAAAATCAGCCTTAAGTGCTTGTAAAGCTTATTTGGATGGACCGCGCCAAGAACTTGTGAAAGCGGAAACAAAAACCGATGCGCTGTTCATCAATCAACGCGGGAAACGCTTGACTCGACAAGGATTTTGGAAACTGCTCAAGCAACATGCCCAAAAAGCCGGCATCCAGAAAGAGTTGACGCCGCATACGCTTAGACATTCGTTTGCGACTCATTTAATTGAAAATGGCGCGGATTTGCGGGCAGTTCAGGAAATGCTTGGCCATGCCGATATCTCTACAACACAAATTTATACGCATGTCAGCAAGACAAGATTAAAAGATGTATATACGCAATTTCATCCTCGTGCTTAAAAATCACAGGTCAGACTTCTGACAATACAAGGAAATATGTTACTATAGAATCGTAAACAAGGAGGAAGAAATATGACTAATAAACCGTTTCATCGCATACATTTAATCGTACTGGATTCTGTGGGAATTGGTGAAGCGCCTGATGCTGAAGCATTCGGCGATGTAGGTTCTAATACGGTAGGCCACATTGCAGAAGCGATAGGCGGGCTTACTATGCCACACATGGAAAAATTGGGGCTTGCCAATATTGTCCCAGTAAAAGGAATGGAAGCTTCTGAAAGCCCTTCCGCTTATTTCGGGAAATTACAAGAAGCCTCTGTAGGCAAAGATACAATGACAGGGCACTGGGAAATCATGGGTTTAAATATCGACACCCCTTTCAAAGTGTATCCTGAAGGTTTCCCGGAAACCTTGATCAAGCAATTAGAAGAAAAAACAGGGCGCAAAGTGATTGGCAATAAACCGGCCAGCGGTACTGAAATTTTGGATGAGCTTGGGGAAGAGCATATGGAGACTGGGGCAATCATTGTCTATACTTCTGCAGATCCAGTTTTGCAAATCGCGGCTCATGAAGAAATCATTCCGTTGGAAGAACTGTATAAGATTTGTGAAATTGCCCGGGAATTGACGCTTTCTCCTGAATTTTTGGTTGGACGAGTTATCGCTCGCCCGTTCTTAGGGGAAAAAGGCGCATTCAAGCGAACTTCAAATCGCCACGATTATGCGTTGAAGCCGTTTGACCGTACTGTAATGAACGAAATGAAAGACATCGGCAAAGATGTCATTGCGATCGGCAAAATCAATGATATCTACAATGGTGAAGGCGTGACTAAAGCCATCCGTACGAAAGACAATATGGATGGAATGGATAAGCTCGTCGAGGTGGTAAAAGAAGACTTTAACGGCTTAAGCTTCTTGAACTTAGTGGATTTTGATGCGCTTTACGGCCATAGAAGAAACCCGGAAGGCTATGGAGAAGCTCTTGAAGCTTTCGATAAGCGCCTGCCGGAAGTGCTTGAGCAAATGAAAGATGATGATTTATTGCTTATTACAGCCGACCACGGCAACGATCCGACGTTCCCGGGCACTGACCATACACGTGAATACGTTCCGCTTCTTGCTTATTCTCCGCGCTTTAGCGGTGGAAAAGAGCTCGAACTAGGAAAAACTTTTGCTGATATCGGAGCAACGATTGCAGAGAATTTTGCAGCGCCGATGCCGAAATTCGGTTCAAGCTTCCTATCTAAACTAAACTAAAAAGGCGGTAATCGTTCATGAGAATGGTTGATTTAATTGAAAAGAAAAGAGACGGTTTTGAACTGTCTACTGAAGAAATCCAACACATCGTTACAGGCTATACAGCAGGAGATATTCCAGATTACCAAATGAGTGCTTTCCTTATGGCAATCTATTTTAAAAACATGACAGACCGCGAACGGGCAGACTTGACGCTCGCTATGGCAGGTTCAGGAGATCAAATAGACTTATCGGCAATTGACGGCATTAAAGTCGATAAGCATTCAACTGGCGGAGTCGGCGACACAACTACTTTAGTGTTGGGTCCTTTAGTAGCGGCTTGCGGCGTTCCGGTTGCGAAAATGAGCGGACGGGGCCTCGGCCATACAGGCGGTACGATTGATAAATTAGAAGCAATTGAAGGATTCCATGTCGAATTGTCAACGGAAGAATTCATCAAGCAAGTAAACGATATTAAATTGGCGGTTATTGGCCAAAGCGGAAACTTGACGCCTGCAGATAAGAAATTGTATGCACTACGCGATGTAACAGCGACAGTCAACAGCATTCCTCTAATCGCGAGTTCTATCATGAGCAAGAAAATTGCTGCGGGTGCAGATGCAATCGTCCTTGATGTTAAAACGGGTGAAGGGGCATTCATGAAGACGGCGGAAGACGCTAAAGAACTGGCGCATGCCATGGTTGGAATCGGCAATGCGACTGGGCGGAAGACAATGGCCATCATTTCAGATATGAGCCAGCCGCTTGGGTTTGCAATCGGCAATGCACTTGAAGTCAAAGAAGCGATTGAAACATTGCAAGGAAAAGGTCCAGAAGATTTAACAGAATTGTGCTTAGTACTGGGCAGCCAGATGGTAGTAGTCGGCGGAAAAGCGGAAACCTTGGAAGAAGCCCGTGCGATGCTTGAAGAAGTGATTGCAAACGGTGAAGCCTTGAAGGTCATGAAACAATTCATCGAAAACCAAGGTGGAAACCCTGCAATTGTTGACGATGTCAGCTTATTGCCGCAAGCAAAATACGTGAACGAAGTTCCTTCGGAAAAAGAAGGCTATATTTCATTCATGGAAGCGGATGAAATTGGAACAGCTGCAATGGTTCTTGGGGCTGGACGCGCGACGAAAGAATCGGAAATCGATTTGGCTGTCGGCATTGTATTGAATAAAAAAGTGGGCGATTTCGTGAAAAAAGGCGAATCGATTGCCACTATTTATTCGAACACAGAAGAACTCGCAGAATGCATGAAGATGATATATAATAGTATCGAATATACAAGCGAACCGGTTGAAACGACGCCGCTGATTTCAGCGCTGATCACCGATTGACAAATCTTGCTGAGATTATTCTCAGCAAGGTTTTTTAACACCCGCCATTCGCGCAACAGGAGGGAAATCATGTATCTATACGGAACACAAACGATTAATGAAGAGGGCCATTTAACAATCGGAGGCACAGATTCAATCGATCTAGTGAAAGAATATGGAACACCGTTGTATGTATACGATATTCAATTATTCCGTGACCGGGCAAAAGCATTCCAGAAAACATTCGAAGAAGCCGGAATTGGCTATCAAGTGGCCTATGCGAGTAAAGCCTTTTCGACAATCGCGATCTATCAAGTAGCAGCTGAAGAAAATTTATCGCTTGATGTCGTTTCTGCCGGAGAATTATATACAGCCATCAAAGCCGGGTTCCCAAAACAAAAAATTCATTTCCATGGCAATAACAAAAGTTTAGAGGAGCTGCAGATGGCATTTGAAGAAGGCATCGGCTGCATCGTTGTCGACAACTTCTATGAGATTGAATCGATAAAAAGATTGTCAGAACAACGTCAGCAGCGGATGAATATTTTGCTTCGCGTAACCCCAGGAATTGAAGCGCATACCCATGATTACATTACGACGGGCCAAGAAGACTCGAAATTCGGGTTTGATTTAATGAATGGCCAAGCAGACCAAGCTTTTCAGGAAGTTTATCAACATGGATTTTTAAATTTGCTGGGCCTGCATTGCCATATCGGTTCCCAAATATTTGATACTGCTGCGTTCCGTTTAGCCGCTGAGAAATTAGTCGGGAAAATGGGCCATTGGAAAACGGAATCTGGTTATACATGCCCTGTCTTGAATTTGGGCGGCGGTTTCGGCATCCGTTACACAGAAGATGACGAGCCTCTAGAACCTTCTGTTTATGTGAAAGAAATGATTGAAACTGTAAAAGAAACGACAATTGCGATGGATTTTCCAATTCCTGAAATCTGGATTGAACCCGGCCGCTCATTGATTGGCGATGCCGGAACGACGCTTTATACGATCGGTTCCATGAAAGAAGTTCCAGGAACCCGGAAGTATGCAGCTGTGGACGGAGGCATGTCGGACAATATCCGCCCGGCATTATACGGGGCGAAATACAGTTCGATCTTGGCGAATAAAGCCGATCAAGCGATTAATGAGCAATATACAATTGCCGGAAAATGCTGTGAATCGGGTGATAAGTTAATCGAAGAAGCAGATTTGCCGAAAGTTGAGTCTGGAGACATACTGGGTGTTTTCTGTACAGGTGCATATGGCTATTCGATGGCAAGCAATTATAACCGGATTGCCCGCCCTGCGGTGGTTTTTGCGGAAAATGGTGAACATCAATTAGTTGTCCGACGGGAAAACTTAGACGATTTGATTAAACAAGACATGTCTTATAAACAACAGGTGAAACCTTAATGAGAAAAACCAATATCCTTTTGATGATCTTGCTTTTAGCGATGGCAATTGGATGGGGCGTCATCTACTGGCTATTCTTTGCAGAAGGCGTCATCAACGGATAGTACTGGCCGAACTTGAGTTATTTCCGAGTTTATAGTAGGATAAAAAAAGCCGCTTAAACATGAAAATGAGGGATCGGATATGTTATTTAGATATAAGAAATCATTTGAGAAAATCGCTATGGGGCTGTTATCGTTCATGCCGAAAGAGCGAGAGTTGAAGAAACTGCAGCAAACCATGCATATATATGAAGAGAATCCGGATTGGCAGCTATACCTCTGGAAAAAAGGCGAAGATTTTGTTGGGCTCTTAGGTATTGAAGTGCAGGAAGAATACTTCATCATCCACCATATTTCAGTAAACCCGTCGCATAGAGGCGATGGAATCGGCCGGGCGATGGTTGAGAAAATCCAGCAAACCATGCAAGGCAAAGAAATGCGGGCAACAGAAGAAACGCAGTCTTTTTTAGAGAAATGCCCTGAAAAAAAAGCTGAATTATAAGTTAAGCGGTTCTTTAGAAAACAGCATAGAACAAAAAAGAAAGTGCCATATTGGCACTTTCTTTTTTGTGGTAATTATTATATTTAAAAAATGTTTCCAATAAATTTTACGCAAATAAAAAAGCACTGCTGAAATAGCGCGTGCATTTTCTAGTGAAAAAGATTTACCAGCTGACTATATTAGAATCATTATAGTTCTAAGTTTCTGCGCTTGCGTTGTTCGCGAAGGTTGATGATGGAGGAGCGGTCGCGCAGGCGATGTTTATGCATAAGATAATAAGGGTCTTGAGCAGCATTTGGATGCTGTTGCCGATACGCTGACACTGCATTTTCAAGCTCTTTTGATGTAATGGCCACCTTGAATGGAGCAAAAGGTTTCCGTTCTGTCACGGCATCAATCGCATGCGTCAGGCAATCAATCAATTGCTGTTCGTCGAATCCCTCAGTCCAGACTCCAGCGTTTGTAAGCTTTACTCTGGAGCGGATAAAAGAGCGCAATGCCCCTGGATAATTGCTTCTTCTCCAATGGTACATGCCGACCGCTAATTGGATCCAGCCGGTCAAGGGGTGCGTTTTATCTTTCGGAGCTACTGCTTTCCAATACTCTTCCCCTACTTCATGGCATTCGAAATAATCTTCTTCATAATTAAAATGAATGATAAATTCAATAAAAAGTGTATGGTGGAGTGGGTGCATTTTAATCCCCTTTCTACTATAATATAATGAAGTTGATTGAATCGAAATGCAACTTCATTTATATGGATTAGGCGCTAGCCGTAGGCAATCTATTTATTCAATATTACTGAAATCAACAGTCAGGTGGTCAATCATGTCTTATGAAGTAAAAGTAGAGGCTTTTGAAGGTCCTCTTGATTTATTATTGCATTTAATACACCGTTTGGAAATCGATATTTACGATATTCCAGTTTCTGAGATCACTTCTCAGTACATGGAACACATTCGCGCACTTCAAGTCCTTGAATTGAATGAGGCGAGTGAGTACTTAGTAATGGCCGCTACCTTGCTGGCAATCAAAAGCAAAATGCTGCTGCCGGTACATGAAGGGGATATAGAAGAGATCGACTACGAATTCGACGAGCAAGACCCGCGGGATGAGCTGGTTTCCAGATTGATCGAATACCGCAGATTCAAAGAAGCTTCCATAAAGTTAAAAGAGCTGGAAGCGAATCGATCGGCCATTTATACAAAAGCGCCGATGGACTTAAACGAACTTCAAGCAAACCCAACTACAGAGAATGTAGATCTGGAAGTGAATGCCTACGACATGCTTGGTGCATTCCAAAAAATGCTTCGGCGTAAGCAGCTTAAAGCGCCGCTGTCAGCCCGGGTTACACGCCAAGAAGTATCTATTAAAGATCAAATGGGTTCGATTGTCAATCGTCTGAAGATAGCAAATGGCCGGACTAACTTTGCAGATCTATTTTCTTCTGATGATAAAACGGTTTTGGTAGTATCGTTTCTCTCTATTTTGGAATTGATGAAACGGCAAGTGGTAAAAGTGGAACAAGAAAAGAATTTCACCGATTTAATGGTGGAATTAAAAAAGGAGACGTGGGATTATGATGACGACTCTTTCGAGTAAAATAGAAGCATTGTTGTTTGTGACAGGTGATGACGGCTTGACCAAGAAGCAGCTTCAATTTTTGACAGAGGCTGAAGAAAATGAAATTCAAGAAAGTGTCAAGGAATTGACACATAAATATAGCGAAGGCGATTCAGGAATCATGCTGAAAGAATTGGCTGGGGTTTATCAGCTCGTAACCAAACCGGAAGTAGCAGAAACGATCCAGAAACTGGTCGAAAATCCGACAAGCCAAGCGCTATCCCAAGCATCATTAGAGGTATTGGCGATTGTTGCTTACAAACAGCCATTAACACGGTTGGAAGTGGAAGATTTGCGCGGAGTAAAAAGCGAAAAGCCGCTCCATACATTGGCAGCTAAAGGATTGATTCAAGAAGTGGGCCGCGCTGAAGGCGCAGGCAGAGCGATTCTTTACGGCACCACCAAAGAATTTCTGAATTATTTCGGCTTGAAAGACATAAGCGAATTGCCGGCATTGCCGGAAGAGGCAAATGAAAGCCAAGACGAAGAAACAGATCTGTTTATGACACGGTTTCAAGAGGCTTTCAAAGAAGAAGTAAAAGCATAATGGGTGTGAGGCGGCCGAGAATCGGCCGCCATTTTTTGTTCGTTCAAAAAAAGCGGCAATTATGGTTTTCTTTCGATGGAATGGCTTTCAACTCCTCGCATCGAATTCTTTAGGTGCCAAACAAGCTTGTTTTCCAATTGGCCGCAATGCTGAGCACTTTCTCTTTTCTTCGAAATGTGACATAATTCCGAGTGAGACTACGGGAACAAGAGTGTGCGAAAGCAGGCGCTTCCACTTTTCAAAATATATCAATGAGGTGAACTTATGGAGAGATTACAGAAAATGCTTGCGCATGCAGGCGTTGCTTCAAGACGGAAGTCGGAGCAATTGATTTTAGATGGCAAAGTACGGGTTAACGGAAAAGTGGTAAAAGAATTGGGTACAAAAGTTTCCCAATCAGACACTATTGAAGTAGAAGGCGTTCAATTGGAAAAAGAGCAAAAAGTCTATTATCTGCTGTACAAACCACGCGGTGTGATTTCAGCAGTAAGCGATGATAAGAACCGCAAAGTAGTGACGGATTTCTTTGATGATATCGATAAACGGATTTATCCGGTGGGGCGTCTGGATTATGACACTTCTGGACTGTTGCTTATGACGAATGACGGCGAATTTGCCAACATTCTAACGCATCCTAAATTTGAAATCGACAAAACATATGTAGCGCGCTTGAAAGGGATTCCGACAAAAGAGGATTTGCAGAAATTAGAGCGCGGCATCAAACTCGAAGACGGTATGACGGCTCCAGCGAAAGTGAAATTATTATCAGGTGATAAGAAGACGGGCAAAGCGATTGTTCAAATTACCATACACGAAGGACGGAACCGCCAAGTGAGAAGAATGTTCGATGCGATTGGTTTCCCTGTCCAAAAATTGAGCCGTGAACAATTTGCATTTTTGACTTTAAAAGGTTTAAATGCAGGTGAATCAAGAGAACTGTCTGCTCATGAAGTAAAGCTGTTGCGTGTGATGTCAGAGACTGGCAAGCGCCACTAACGTTCACAAACCATTCAAAACTCCATCCATTACAAGTAAGAAACTTTGCTATAATTGGATTTGCATTCTAAACCTCGAAGGAGGAATAAAATTGAACGAAAAGAAAAACAAGAAGAAGCAAAATAGGCTCATCATGCGATCGGCTATTTTGCTTGTTTTAATCGCTGCGATTGGTTACACCATATACAATAGTGCCACAGCAGACGACGTGACCGTACTGGAAGTTGGGGATAAAGCGCCTGATTTCGCATTAGCGGACCTGGAAGGGAATGCCCATAAATTGTCCGACTATAAAGGGCAAGGGATATTCTTGAACTTCTGGGGAACTTGGTGCAAACCGTGCGCCAAAGAAATGCCGGCGATGGATAGACAGTTTGATGTCTTTAAAGACCAAGGTGTCCAAGTGTTGGCTGTGAATATAGCACAGTCCGATTTTGAGGTACAGTCTTTTTCAGATCAATATGGCTTATCATTTCCGATTGTGATCGATAAAACCAAAAGTGTCATGACCGCTTATAATATCCGGCCGTTGCCGACAACGGTGCTTATCAATCCAGAAGGTGAAATTGAACGGATCGTCACAGGTGAAATGACGGAAGAGGATATCAAAGGTTTTATGGAAGAAATCAAACCTGAATAAGGAGTTTTTTTGGGATGGAGAAAATGCAATGTCAATGCGGTCATCTAAATCCGCCCGGAACAGTATTGTGTGAAGTGTGCGGACGCTCGTTGACTGAAAAAGAACAGAAAAGCAAGCTTGTGGATATGCGATATGAAGGAACTGCCAGAAGATCGCAAACTTACAATAAGTCCATAATTGATAAAATCTGGAATTTCTTTTCCAGTGTTAAAGTAGGAGTCAGTTTAATTGTTCTCTTGCTTGTTGCGGCGGCAATCGGAACCATTTTGCCTCAAAAAGCTTATATTCCAGCAACAACAGCTGCAGAAATCAAAGCTTATTACGCTGATGTCTACGGAAGCGTCGGGCGAGTTTATCACTTTCTCGGATTCCATGACATGTATAGTTCTTTCTGGTTCATCCTTTTAGTCGGTTTACTGGCAATTTCATTGATTGTTGCGAGTCTGGACCGTTTTGTTCCACTTTACCGTTCATTGAAAAATCAGCGTGTGCTGCGGCACATCAGTTTCATGAACAAACAGCGGATTTTCGCTGACGGCCCTGGAGCTGACGACAGTTTGCAAAAAGCTGAAGCGAAGCTGAAAGAACTTAAATACAAGGTTACGACAGATAAAAATGGTTTATTGGCTGAAAAAGGCCGGTTTTCTAGATGGGGCCCTTATGTCAATCATATCGGATTAATCATTTTCCTTTTCGGGGTCATGCTGCGGATGATGCCGGGCTTTTATGTGGATGAAAGTCTTTGGCTGCGTGAAGGAGAGACGAGAGCCATTCCGGAAGCCCCGGGTTATGCCTTGGAAAGCAAAGGCTTTGAATTGGAGACATATACCGGTGAAGACGACGAAGCGGTCTTTAATGAAGCAATTGACCGTGTCGGTTCAGTAGCGAAAAACTATCAAACGGACATTGTTCTTTATCAAAAGCCTGAAGATAGTTTGCCAGGTGCAACGGATTTAGAAAAAGTAAAAGAATCATCTATCCGCGTTAACGAACCGTTAAAATTTGATGGCTATGCAATTTATCAAATGGATTTCCGTTTAGATGAGCTAAAAGCCATGAAATTTCAGTTAACCAATAAAGAGACAGAAGAATCACTAGGGGAATTGACAATCGATTTGATCAACCCTGAGAAAACATATGAGTTTGAAAATGGCGCTACCGTGAATTTATTGGGTTATTATCCGGATTTTTCGGGCTTTGAAAACGGAGAACCCCAAACTGCAACGCCGTTGCCAAACAATCCAGGATTTTTAGTAGAAATGAAAACACCTGAAACACCTGATGGAGAAACCAGTTTTATCACGATCAAAAATACAGTAGAACCTTTTGGGGAAAACCAATATAAACTTGCTTTCCAAGCAGCGGAAACTCGTGATGTCTCCGGATTGACCATCCGTAAAGACCGCACTTTGCCAATTCTCGGTTTAGGTGGATTGATCTTTATGATCGGGGTTGCGCAAGGGATGTACTTTAACCACCGCCGTTTCTGGATTCAGCAAAAAGCGGATGGGGAGATCCTGTTAGCAGGCCATACCAATAAAAACTGGTTCGGCTTGAAGAAAGATCTTGACCAAGTGACGGAATATGCATCGCTTCCTGCATATGTAGACCAGCAGGAGGAAATCGAGAAAGCAGAGAAATTGGAAAGTGAGGAACAGTCATGAGTTTAACTGATTTAAGCGCAAACCTTTTATATGTCGCATTTTTTGCTTATTTAATTGCGGCAATTGTATTTGGGGGAGCAGTAAAAGGAAACAAAGAAGGTTCATTTCAATCCGAAGGCCGATGGGGCAAAATCGCATTCATCATCACCATCGCGGGCTTTATCGCCAACCTAGGCTATTTCTTTACCCGATGGGGCGCTACAGGGCATGCGCCACTAAGCAATATGTTCGAATTTACAACAGCATTCGGCATGACGCTTGTAGCCGGGTTCATTGTCATCTACGCATTGTATAAAACACCGGTTGTGGGGATGGTTGTATTGCCTGTCGCATTATTGATCATCGCATTCGCAAGCATGTTCCCGAGTGAAGTCAGCCCGTTGATTCCGGCGCTCCAGTCTAACTGGTTAGCAATCCATGTCAGCACAGTAGTTCTTGCCGAAGGGGTGCTGGCAATCAGCGCCGCTGCCGGATTGATTTACTTGTTAAAAGTGGTTGATCTGAACAAAAAATCCAAACAGCGATTTTGGTTGGAAGCCATTATGTATTCATTGGTCCTTGTTGTCGGCTTTGTTGTAGCAAGTTCGTATTTCACATTAACAGGCTATCAATCCGATTTCACTTATGTTGATAAAGAAGGGACAGCTGCTGAAATTACGTATCACATGCCTGCCATTTTTGGAATGAATGAATATGAGCAGCTGTCTGAAGACAAGATGACGCCGCTGATGGAAACTCCTGCAGTGGTCAATGCCGGTAAATTAACGACTGTTACATGGTCCTTGATTGTCGGAACCATCCTTTATTGGTTGATTCGATTGATCGCACGGAAAAGAATTGCCGCGATCTTCAAACCATTTGTTAAAAATGTCAACTTGCAATTAATGGATGAAATCGGGTACCGGGCCGTAATTATCGGTTTCCCTCTCTTCTCGTTAGGCGCATTGATCTTTGCTATGATTTGGGCGCAAATTGCTTGGTCCCGCTTCTGGGGCTGGGATCCGAAAGAAGTATGGGCACTCGTTACTTGGTTATTCTATGCAGCTTATCTTCACCTCCGCCTTGGAAAAGGTTGGCATGGAGAAAAATCAGCATGGCTTGGTGTGGTCGGTTTTGCCATCATCATGTTCAACTTAGTAGCGGTAAACTTGATTATTGCAGGTTTGCATTCTTACGCATAACAATGAAAAGCGGTAATAAACGCTTACGACCCAAGAACCTGGCTGCTTTAGTCTGGACAACGAAAAGCGAAACGCTTGGAATACTCAGCAACCTTACAATAAAAAGCCTTTTCCGCCTTGGAAAAGGCTTTTTATTTATTTTTACAAATGTTGACGGTACAATGAAAACTAAGAGACAAAAGTTGGAGGGGTTACAATGTCAGAAGAAATTACGATTTTGGTGGTAGATGACGAAGAAAGAATCCGAAGATTGTTGAAAATGTATTTAGAGCGTGAAGGCTATATTGTAGAAGAAGCTGAAAACGGCGTGCAAGCGCTGGAAATGGCTTTCGAAAAAGATTACCATTGCATCTTGCTTGATTTGATGATGCCGGAAAAAGACGGCATTGAAGTGAGTACGGAATTGCGCGAGAAAAAAATGACCCCGATTATCATGCTGACGGCAAAAGGGGAAGAGGCTAATCGTGTGGAAGGTTTTGAATCGGGTGCAGATGATTACATAGTCAAACCTTTCAGCCCTCGTGAAGTTGTACTGCGGGTGAAAGCGATTCTGCGCCGCTCTTCTGCTTATTCTCCGGTGGCGAATTCATCTGTCTCGAAAGATCTGGTTGTCTTCCCTCATTTAACGATTGACCATGATGCGCACCGTGTCACGGCAGATAATGTGGAAGTGAATCTGACGCCGAAAGAATATGAATTGCTTTATTTCCTGGCAAAATCACCGGACAAAGTATTTGACCGCGAACATTTGCTGAAAGAAGTTTGGCATTATGATTTCTTCGGTGATTTACGCACAGTGGATACCCATGTAAAACGGTTAAGAGAAAAATTGAACCGGGTCTCTGAATCCGCAGCGAAAATGATTGTAACGGTTTGGGGCGTCGGCTATAAATTCGAGGTAAACAATGAATAGAATATGGAATAGTGTCGTCGGGAAGCTGTGGATCACCATACTGCTTCTCGTTTCATTTGTCCTGTTTATTGTAACGGTTCTGTTGCTCGAGTTTTTGGGGAATTACCACAGCGAAGCGGTGGAAGAAACCTTGAACAAAGAAGCGGCCACCATTGCCAGGATTTTTAACGACCATGGAAATCTGAACATCTCGCTTACGATTATAGAAGATATTTTAGGTCCGGAAACGAATGCGGTCATTGCCGAAGTGCCTTTTGAAAGCTCTTATTTTATCCACGATGGCAAAAATGGTGATGAAACAAGGGAGAAAATCCTTAACGAACCAGCCTTCCAAAAAGTTTTTGAAACGGATGAAACCGTGATGAAAGAAATGCTTTTGCCATCACTGACTGAAGAAAAACGGATGGAATCCTATATCGTATTAGCTAGTCCGCTTCAAACGGGCGATGAAGTCCATGGCACTGTCTTTATTTATCAATCGTTAGAAGTGATGGACCGTACAGCAAGCCGGACGACGAATATTGTTTTTCTTTCCGCTTTTATCGCATTTATTTTAACAACTTTTTTTGCATTCTTTTTATCTTCCAGAATTACATCTCCCCTCCGCAAAATGCGTGAAGGTGCGTTTGAACTCGCGAAAGGGAATTTTGATACAAAAGTCCAAGCCACTTCACGAGATGAAATCGGCCAGTTGGCGACGGCCTTTAACCAGATGGGGCAGCAATTAAAGCATCATCTCGAAGTGATTGGACAAGAGAAAGAACAATTATCAAGTATATTAACCTCAATGGCAGATGCTGTTATCACCTTTAACCAAGACCGTACGATTTTGCTGAGCAATCCGCCTGCTGAAAAATTATTGCAGCATTGGCTTTTTAAAAACGGCCCTGAAAAAGGACAGCCGCTTCCAGCTGAATTGCTTCATATGCTTGAGCATGTACTCGATTTCGAAGAAGAAATTGAAGAGGAATTGGAAATCAAAGGCGCATATTATGGCGTTTCTTTCAGTCCGTTATATAGCGGGGAATCTATTCGCGGAGCGGTAGCCGTCTTGCACAATATGACGGAACAGCATCGCTTGGAAAAACTGAGAGAAGATTTTATCGCCAACGTTTCGCACGAATTGCGTACGCCGATTGCCATGCTGCAAGGCTATAGCGAAGCGATCCTCGACGATGTCGGAGCCTCCGAGGAAGATCGCCGCGAAATGACGAAAATCATTTACGAAGAATCTCAGCGGATGGGCCGTCTGGTTACCGATCTCTTGAATTTGGCCCGGATGGAATCCGGCCATATGCGATTGTATAAAGAGTTGGTTCAATTGAACGGAATTGTGGAACGAATGACGATGAAGTTTTCGCAAGTAGCAAAAGAAAACGGCATCCATTTATCTTTTGAAACGGACATGGACGATTGGGCGGCAGCTGAACTTGATGAAGACCGCATTGAACAAGTCATGACGAATCTGATCGATAATGCGATGCGCCACACTTCTGAAGGCGGAGATGTCGTCGTAAAAGTCGAACAAGAACAGGGCTATGCCAAAATCTCGGTGAATGATACTGGCGTCGGAATCCCGGAAGAAGATCTGCAATATGTCTTTGAACGGTTCTACAAAGCCGATAAGGCTCGTACATTAGGCAAAGGCGGAACCGGCTTAGGTTTAGCGATTGCCAGCAATATCATTGACTCCCATGGAGGCAAGATTTATGCAGAGAGCAAAGTGGGTGAAGGTACTTCTTTCATTTTCTTATTGCCTTTGAAAAAAATGTAACCTTGCTGGATTGAAAAACGACTAATCTAAGAACGGGGGGAGCATATGAATGACTCCGTTTTCCATCGGCTTTACGATGAGTACCATCAGGATGTCTTTCAATTTCTAATATACTTAGTGAAAAACCGCCATCTGTCGGAAGATTTGATGCATGAAGTCTATATACGCGTCTTTAAAGCATACGACCTGTTTGAAGGGAAAAGCTCTGAAAAAACGTGGCTTTTTTCGATTGCGAAAAATGTAGCGATTGATCATTTCCGAAAAGCTGCGGTGCGCCAGAAGCATTCGATGGAACATTTCGATTGGGAAACCCAACAATTGGTTTCCCCGGAGAAAATACCGGAAGAAGTTTCGTTATTGAATGAAGATAAGATTTTGCTGTATAAAACTTTGGATTTGTGTACAGGCGATCAGAAAATGGTCATCATTATGCGCTTTTTCCAAGATTTATCGATCGCTGAAACGGCGGAAGTCCTCGGCTGGACCGAAGGCAAAGTAAAGACGACGCAACACCGTGCCATTAAGTCGCTCCGTGAAAAATTATCCTCTATGGAAGGGGGAGAAGCGCATGCCGAATAAGCAATGGGACGATGACCAGATTGAAAGTATGCTGAGGGAGTTCCCGCAGATTAAAGACGAACGGTCTAAAGAAGAAGTTTATATGCGGTTAAACCAGGCATCGCCTGTGAAGAAAAAACCAAAGCGGTGGCTGCCATTTTTGGTCGCGGCTTTGGCATTTATCACGGTTGGCGTTTTAATCGCCTCCATTATCAGCCAAAATGGCATGAATAGCGCATCTGATTCCAGCGGTTCGGAAAGTTCAAAAGATGAAGCGGTCACATCAGATGCAAACAATGTAAACGAACAGGCTATACCGGAAGCGGAAAGTTCGGAGGGAGCTAATTCGATCGAAAGTTTTGGTGTAGAAGAAAGCGGAGAAGCTGCCGGAACACAGGCAATATATGAAGATGATTTGAACGGCAACACGCTGTTTACGATCGGATTGAATGAAAATGCATTTGTTATTCCGGTGTCTTTCTTAATTCCAAACGAACAGATTGCTCAGGATTTTTCACAGGCGAGCCCTTCATCCATTGATATGTATAACCGCTATGCGGGCAAATTGGATGAGCAGGCTTTAGGATTTGATGAGTACCATCCTTTGCTTGGCGAGCTTTCTGAAAATGGCAGAGTGGCAGAACACGTGCTGCCGGCCGATCATCAATACGATATGGCCTCGGCAAGCATTGAAGTCTACACAAGAACCCTCCAGGAAACATTTAAAGATATGGATGAAATTCGCGTAATCGATGAGCAAGGGAATCCAGCTGAATTCGATCAGGTAGGAGCTATGGAGCCGATTCTAACAGCACCGGAAAAGCATGCCTACTATTCTTATACAGCTGCTGACGGCAATGTCTATTCTGTACCCGATTATGGAATGGTCTATGAGTCTGCTTCTGATGCGCTAGCTGCACTTGAAAATTCACCGAATGATTTTCTCGAAAGCTCCATTTTGCAGGATGTGGAATATGAAGTTGTAGAAAATGATGAATCGATAACAATCAATTTTTCTGAGCCGCTGGATTTCAGTAGCTTCAATGAGCAGGCCGTTCGGAAAATGATTGAGAATTTTTCGTTGACTGCGAAATCGTTCGAAAAACCGGTTGAATTAGCGGGGATGGCGCAAAACGAATGGCAGGAGTTTAATTTCCAGGAGCCGCTTCCTGTACCGGAAGCGCCCAACGAACTTCAATGGCCGCTAAATTAAAAGAAAAAATAAATAAAAAGGCATAATGTGAAGCATTTATGTTTACATTATGCCTTTTTTCTACTAATATTAGGACATAACAAAATATCGATTCATCTTCGGGGCAGGGTGCAATTCCCTACCGGCGGTAATTGGACAGCAGTCCTTAAGCCCGCGAGCCGTAAAACGCAGGATTTGGTGAGATTCCAAAGCCGACAGTATAGTCTGGATGGGAGAAGGTGAAGGTGCGGACGTGTATCGTTTACATATAAACGGAATGCTATTTTAAGTGTGCCTTTTCTCCCTTAAGTGAAGTTTGCTTAAGGGGTTTTTTATGTAGCAGCATAGTCCAAGCCTTTCTTCTGGTGAATCACGACAAGGAGAGAGGAATATGAAGAACAAAAAATTACAATCCATGATTGTAATCGGAATGTTGAGCAGTATTTCATTTATTTTGATGCTTTTTAACTTTCCATTACCAGCATTACCCGCATTTTTGAAAGTTGATTTCAGTGATGTGCCGGCTTTGATCGCCGCAATCACAATGGGGCCGGTTGCCGGAATCCTAGTAGCGTTTTTCAAAAACGTACTGGACTGGCTATTTGCAGGAAGCCCGACAGGAGTGCCAGTCGGCCATCTGGCAAACTTTGCGACCAGCATTCTGTTCATTACACCCGTTTATGTGATTTACCGCAGAATTGCTTCTAAAAAAGGAATGATCATCGGGTTAACTGCTGGAACATTGTCCATGGCTATCGGTATGAGCCTCTTGAATTATTTGGTTTTCTTGCCGATGTACACTTACTTCTTAAATATGCCGGCTGAAACAGGCAATGCCCTATTCGGCACAATCGTGCTCGGTATCCTGCCTTTCAATCTGATTAAAGGAATTGCACTTGCTGCTGTTGTCTTATTGATCTTCAATAGCATGTACTCCTGGATTGAAAAACAGCGGCTTTATTACGAATCATAAATTTAAAAAAGCAGGGAAGCCATTGACCGAAGCTTGCGAGGTCAGTGGCTTCCCTGCTTTTTTCCTGCAAAAAAACGCATGCAAGGCAAAAGCCTTACATGCGCGTAGTTATAATCAGTCTTCGTATTTTAATGGATTGCCTTCAAACGGGGCATCCGCAACTTTAATGGAGTCAGTTGGGCAGCCTTCGAATGCATCTTCCATGTCTTCTTCCAATTCGTCTGGAACTTGCTCAGTCCCCATGTTATCATCTAGAATAACGAACGCAATTCCTTCGTCGTCGTAGTCATAAATGTCAGGTGCAGCAGCTCCGCAAGCGCCGCAAGCGATACATGTATCCTTATCGACAATGGTATACTTAGCCATAATTATTTTCCTCTCCTTTATCTCCGAACAAGTTCAGTTATACTATCGTATTCATTCTAAAGGTGTTTGTGAAGATTTTCAACCAAAAACGCTAGGGGGACCGCTCTTGTTATTTGATGAACTCGTAATTGCCATCATGAAAACCATAAATCTGGAGCGGACATTATCAGCTCCTTATCACATCATTAAAGGGAAAAAGTCAGGCCAAACAATTCAAGATGTCGGTTATTATAAATTGCATCCTTATTTTGGCTTGATGCCAAAGTTGGAGAAAAAGGTCTATGATCAAGCAGTAAAAGGTTTGATCAACAAAAAATACATACGCTTCAATGAAGACGTCATTGATTTGACTGAGCAAGCATTGACCCTTCCGCTGCCCACTACCAGCTTAAACGGCTGGAAGTACAGAGGGAATGAGATGATTTTCTTCAATCGCCTGTCTTTGGTGATCCAGACTCTTTCCCATACGAGCCAATCGATCAATAAATTCGATCCAATCGACAATTCTGAGGACATCCAAGGATGGGTGAAAAGGTATTTAAAGGCCATCCATTTCCGTGACTTGGAATCCGTCACTAAGTTAAAGGCGGAAATTCTCGATAGCCTTCAAGCCCTTGAAGTAAGCGATGGCCATAAAAACGCGCTGATGCAGCGTTTAAGCGGTTTCGGATGGGGCGGGCTTACTTGGGAGCAAATCGCAGATATCCAAGGGATATATGTCTTAGATGCCCGATTAGCCGTGATTGAAAGCTTGCATGCTTGGCTGGAAACGATAGAAGAAAAGCGGCATCCCTTATTAAATGGAATGAAAGAAAATATTGTCGAATTATCCTCTTTGACAGAATCCACGAGAAGAACGGAAAAGCTATTCAAAGAAGGATACTCACTGAATGAAATCTCTTCAATCCGGCAATTGAAAACCAGTACCATTGAAGATCATTTTGTTGAACTTGCCATGAACGATCCGCTATTTGATTACTCGGCGTTTTTAAGCCCGGAATTGTATAGGGAAATTACGGATATCAGCAAAGCTGAACAGACAAAAAGATTACGGAATATAAAAGACAAAATCCCAGCTGCCAGTTATTTTCAAATTCGCCTAGCTTTAGCTATAAAGGAGGAAGTGAAATGAAACTGGAAGAATTGCTCTATCAAACATACGGTTACACATCTTTTCGGCCTGGCCAAAAAGAAATCATCGAACAAGTGGTGGCGGGGAATGATGTGATCGCTTTACTGCCTACTGGAATGGGCAAATCAATGTGCTACCAATTGCCGGCTTATCTGCTGCCTGGAAGTGTTCTGATTGTGTCGCCGCTCTTGTCGCTAATGCAAGACCAAGTCGCCCAATTGAAAAAAATGGGTGAAAAATCAGTGGTCGCCCTCAATTCATTTTTAAAGCGGGAAGACAAAGAAAAAATTTGGCAATCGCTGAACCAATACCGCTTTATTTTTATTTCGCCTGAGATGCTTGTTCAGCCTTTCGTCAAAAGACAATTGGAGCAGCTTAACATTTCCTTGCTAGTGGCAGATGAGGCGCATTGCATCTCTCAATGGGGCTTTGATTTCCGCCCCGATTATCTGCGAATTTCTGAAATTTTGCCTGTGCTGGGCAATCCGCAGGTGCTAGCATTAACCGCCACAGCTACTGCCAAGGTCACTCATGAAATAAAAACCTATTTAAAAATTGACGAACCGTTTGTCTATACCCACCCGATGGATCGGAAAAATATCGCGTATGACATCAAGCGTTTTGAAAATACGGGAGAAAAGCTTCAATGGCTTCAGGATTTTGTGCAGAAATTTGAAGGGCCCGGAATCATTTATGCAGGAACACGCAAAAAATCGCAGGAACTCGCAGCCCTCTTAAATGGATCCGGAATTTCAGCAGCCTACTATCATGGAGGCATGGAGCACCAGGACCGGATATTCGTCCAGCAGCAATTCCAAAACAAAGAATTGGAGTGGGTTTGTTCGACAAATGCATTTGGAATGGGAGTCCACATTCCGGATATTCGACACGTAATCCATTTTCAGTTGCCGACTTCGATCGAAGGCTATGTCCAGGAAGTCGGAAGGGCAGGACGCGACGGCAAACAAGCGCTTGCGACTTTATTGCTTGCGCCTGGCGACGAAGGGCTTATGGAAAGCATCGTGCTAGAAGATCTTCCGACCAGAAACGAAATATATGAGGTCCATCAATCGAACGATCCAAAACGGTTAGTAAGCGATGGGATTGTACGTGAAACGGCTTACCGGGTCATTGACTACTGGTTAAAGCAATTGTCGGTCGAAGAGACATACAAGCGAATAGAAATGCTTCAACAAGAAAAAGTGAAACAAGCCGGAAAAATAAAAAAGCTCGTAACCATTACATCCTGTATTCGTCAATATCTAATAGAGAGCTTTGATCAGGAAATGACTCAAAAACCGGAAAGCTGCTGCGTGAATGACCGCATCGATTATGAAGCTTTTGAGCTGCGCAATGAAACGGTTAAAAAGAGGGATCCGTTAAGTTGGCAAAATCGGCTAAATGCACTATTGCCTTTATGACAAACTATGGAAGCCTCATTTACAAACTGGATATTTTTCGGCATAATAAAGATATTAGTTAAGATAGGGGTAGTCTACTATGGGAAAACAGAATTATCGTGAATCAGTTGAAAAAGACCGACAGGAAATTGCCGTAGAACGAGGCTCCGCTCCTTCAAGAAGAGCGCAGCGGAATGCAGTCAAAGAAAAACCGAAGAAAACCAAGAATATGTTATTGCCGGCTTTATTTTTCATCTTCATTTTAATCCCTGTTACCATCCTGTTTTATGTGGCCTTCTTATTTGAACCCGATGATACATTGCCGACGGATGAAACTGCGAACGAAGTAAGTGTTGAATCAGGATCGGCTTCGCCGGATACTGCTGCGATTCCTGGTGAAGATGAAGAACAGGATGAAACTTCGGCTGCTGACGAGCAGGCTGAAAAAGAAGCAGCGGCGAAAGCAAAGGCTGAAAAAGAAGCGGCAGCGAAAGCGCAAGCGGAGAAAGAAGCAGCGGCGAAAGCGCAGGCTGAAAAAGAAGCGGCGGCGAAAGCGCAAGCGGAAAAAGAGGCAGCGGCGAAAGCGCAAGCAGAAAAAGAAGCGGCAGCAAGAGCGCAGGCTGAAAAAGAGGCTGCAGCAAGAGCGCAAGCTGAAGCAGCGGCAAAAGCCCAGGCAGAAAAAGAAGCAGCTCAAAAGCCAACGCCGCCAGCATCTTCTAAATCCCATACCGTTCAAGCAGGCGAAACTTTATACCGCATAGCTGTAAATACTTACGGAGCAGCCGGAGCCAGCGCGGGAGTAGAGAAAATTAAGCAGGCAAATGGATTGCCTTCGAACGAGATCAGTGTTGGCCAGACTTTAGTCTTGCCATAAAAAAAGGAATTCTAGCGGTACACGTCGAAATACAGTCAAAGAGAGAAAAGAATCTAAAGTAGAGGTGAACTGCATGTTTGTGAAAAGCGTAATGGTCAAAAGAGAGAAATGTATTACAGTGACAATGGATGATTCCATTGAAAAAGGAATAGATTTGCTCGAAAAGCATACAATAGATGCACTTCCGGTCATAGATGGAGTAGAATATAAGGGAATCTTTACGTGGTACCATGCTTACCGTGCATTTTTCCACTCAGGGAAGACGAAGGAAGAATTTATTAAAACGGCTAAAGTCAGCGACGTTGTCGTTAATCAGGACGTGTATTTAGGAATAGATGATGTCTACGAAAAAGCGATCCTTGAATTGAATGATTTTCCGATTATTGCGGTAGTCGAAAAATCAGAATTTCTAGGAATCGTTACACGTTTTGATATTATGAACCAATTGCAAAGTGCATTCGGCATGAACAAAGAAGGCGTCCGCATCACTTTCACGTCTGTTGAGTCAGAAGGCCGAATTGGCCGTCTCGGCGAAATCATTGAAAAACACAAAGAGTCGGTTATTTCATTAGTGACATTTGATGAAACGGACAAATTGGTCCGCCGGATCGTTTTAAAAGTACGCAAAAAAGACAATGTCGATAAATTTAAAAAAGAGTTGGAGAAATCCGGATTCCGGGTACTCGATGTTTCAGAAGATTGATCTTATAAAATAATAGTTAAAGAGGCGGAAGCAGAGCTTTGCTTGTGCCTCTTTATTGATTAGAAAGGATTCTTTAAGTGAAACTGATTTTGAAATTCGGGTTGGCGGCTATGGGGCTGCTTCTTTTTATGTTCAGGAACGCCCATGTCCATACCTTAAAGCGACAAACTCTTCACCTGAAAGCAAAACAGCCGTTCAAACCGTTTGAAATGGTTTTTATTTCAGATATTCATCATCGGGTCCTTTCTGAAAAGATGATTGATTTTCCTGTCGATCTTATTGTCATCGGTGGCGATATCGCTGAAAAAGGAGTACCTTTAAAAAAAGTGGAACATAATCTAAAGGTTTTGAGCTCTCTTGCACCGGTATATTTCATATGGGGCAATAATGACCGGGAAGTCGATGAAACAGAGTTGAGAAGCTTATTCGAGCGTTATCATGTGAGGTTGCTGGAAAATGAAGCGGTCCCGCTTTTTGGAAATAGCCGACTTAAATTAGTGGGCTTGGACTATTTCGCTTTCAGGGAAAACCCATTGGATTCAAGCTTTGAGAATGTGGATCCTGATGACACGGTCATTTTTGTTTCGCACACGCCTTTCATTTTTCCGCGGGTGAAGGCGGATTATCCAGTAGACTTCATGCTAGCCGGCCATACACATGGCGGTCAAATCCGGCTCGGAAAGTGGGGACTCTATAAAAAAGGCAGCCTTACAGAAGAAGACGGGGTTTACCGGCTTGTCAGCAATGGCTATGGTACGACCCATCTGCCGCTGCGTTTAGGGGCGGAAGCTGAATATCATTTATTGACCATTAAACCAAAAGAAAGCACCAAATTGATTTAAATTCGGGAGATGTTAGATGTGGAAACGAAAGATGTTGTAATTATTGGTGGAGGTCCTTGCGGGCTAGCTGCAGCTATTGCGATACAAAAAATCGGATTGCAGCCGGTGGTCATTGAAAAGGGCAATATTGTCAATGCCATTTATCATTATCCGACCCATCAGACTTTTTTTAGTTCCAGCGAAAAACTTTCAATCGGCGATATTCCGTTTATCACGGAGGACCGAAAAGCGAAGCGCAACCAGGCACTGGTCTATTACCGGGAAGTTGTAAAACGAAGTGGTATTGATGTCCGGCCCTTTGAGAAAGTGTTGGGCGTTACTAAAGATGGGCTCTTTAAAGTGGAAACGACGAAAGGTGTTTACGAAGCAAAATATGTCATTGCTGCTACAGGCTATTATGACCAGCCGAACCAACTGGACGTAGAAGGGGCAGCGTTGGCGAAAGTCATGCATTATTTCAAAGAAGGCCATCCGTATTTTGACCAAAACGTGCTGGTGATCGGGGGCAAAAACTCTGCCGTTGACGCGGCGCTTGAACTGCACAAAGCGGGCAGCCACGTTACGGTGTCTTATCACGGGACCAGTTACTCGAAAAGCATCAAGCCTTGGATCTTGCCTGAATTCGATAGTTTAGTACGCAAAGGCGAAATTACGATGCTATTTGATTCGATTGTGGACCGAATCTCACAAACCGAAGTCGAGCTTACAGTAAACGACCAAAAAGAAGTGATTCCAAACGACTTCGTTTTTGCGATGATCGGCTATCATCCGGATCATGAATTTTTGACGAAACTCGGCATTACAATTGACGGGGCAACGGGCCGCCCGGAAATCAACGAAGAAACATTTGAAACCGGCGTGGCAGATCTCTATATTGCGGGTGTCATTGCAGCTGGCAATAATGCCAATGAAATCTTTATTGAAAACGGGCGATTCCACGGCGATCAGATTGCCGAGTCCATTGCGAGAAAAGAAAACCTCTTTTAAAACTTTCTTTGCTACTTAAATTTGGGATGAGCTTTAAGGTTCTGGAATTTTCCAGAACCTTTTTCTATTTATTTCATGAAGAAAGCCTTTTTTGGCATCTGGAATAGTGTAAAATATAGGGGGGAAAGGGTGTATATACGATGAATAAAAAAGTTTCTTTGATCACTACAGGGGGAACAATCGCAAGTAAGGAAATTTCGAAAGGCTTGTTGAAGTCCGGCGCAATATCCGGTAGAGAACTAGCGGCATTATGCCAGTTGCCGGAAGAAATTGAAGTGAATGTAATCGATATTTTTCAATTGCCGAGCATGCATATCGGCTTTGAGGAAATGGAAATAATTAAACAAGCGATCGATAAAGAACTGCAAGATGAAAATGTGGATGGGGTAGTTGTCACGCACGGTACAGATACATTAGAAGAGACCTCTTACTTCTTGGATTTGACAGTGGACGATGAACGTTCGGTCGTTGTAACGGGTTCGCAGCGTTCACCGGATGACGTCGGAACAGATGTCTATTCGAATCTGCGGAATTCCATCTATGTTTCAGTGGATGAAACTTTGCACGGCGTCGGAACAGTGGTCGTCTTTAATGAACGGATCTATTCAGCAAAATATGTTAAAAAAGTCCATTCGAGCAACCTTCAAGGATTCGACTCTTTCGGACACGGCTATTTAGGGATAATTGACAATGATGTTGTGAGTGTTTATCAAAAGCCGATTTCACGCGAAGTCCATTCCTTAAACGGAGTTCTTCCGAAGGTGGATATTGTAAAATGCTATTCCGGACAAGACGGCCGTCTGGTTGATTTATTGGTAGAAAGCGGTTCTGAGGGGATTATTCTTGAAGCGGCAGGCAGAGGCCAAGTATCGCCGCATATGGTTGATGCGATAGAACGTGCTGTGAAAAAAGGCGTAACAGTAGTGTTAACTACAAGTGCCGAAGAAGGAAATGCTTATCCGAGTTATGGCTATCCGGGCAGTGCACATGACTTGCTGCTGAAAGGCGTTCTTTTGGCAAGTGATTACGACAGTAAAAAAGCAAGAATTAAATTAGCGGTAATGCTGTCTGAGAAGAAAGAAATAGATATGAATAGCTTTACTTATTGAATTTCAATTAGGGCAGATTCGGCTAAAATTTTCCAGTGAATCGTGTTATACTAAAGAGACTCTAAGCAAAGGAGCAGGCGTATGATTATTTTACTGACAGTTGCAATTGCTCCCAGTTTAGCTTTGTTTAGTTATTTTTACCTTCGCGATCAATTTTCGAGTGAGCCTTCAAGGCTCTTGCTGAATTGCTTTATTTACGGGGCGGTCTTAACTTTTCCAATCATGTTTATCCAATACGTTTTCCAGACTGAAGGCGTTTTTAACCATTTGTTTGCTCAAAATGTTCTTTTTGCAAGTACTGTAGAAGAGTTTTTTAAATGGCTGGTATTGATTATCGCAGTTTATCGGCATATTGATTTTGAAGACCCATATGACGGAATTCTTTACGGGGCAAGTGTGTCTCTTGGGTTCGCGACGGTTGAAAATGTGCTCTACCTATTGGAATTCGGACTACAGACAGCTTTTATCCGGGCTTTCCTTCCGGTTTCAAGCCATGCGCTATTTGGAGTAGTAATGGGTTATTATTTAGGAAGAGCAAAATTTACAAATTCTAATGATGGCCGCAAATGGCTTTTCTGGAGTTTATTGGCTTCATTGGTGCTCCACATTCTTTATAATTCGATCTTGTATTCGAATACAAGTTGGTCGTATGGAGTCATTCCGTTCATGCTGTTCCTTTGGTGGTTCGGCCTTCGGAAAGTCAAGCAAGCGCATCAACTGTCTTTAACGCATTATCACGACCATACTTCGCTGCATCCTTAAATTCGGATGCGGCGATTTTTTTTATTTTCTTTGGAAGGTTATCTGGCTGAGATAAACGCTAGCGCTTTTCTTGTCTAGCTCCAGCGCCCAGATTCTCTAGGTCATAAGCCAATCCCTCTGTGCGGCTGAAGAGACGCCGCTTCGAGCGATTGTCTTATGCTCGTCGAATCTACACGGGCACTTGCGCTTTTCATCTGTCTAGACTCAGGCGGCCTAGCCCCTCGAGACGCTTCGGACTTTCAGTTAATGGCAAAAAGCGCCATTTCCTGAAAGTCCTCCAGCGCTTGTCGGTGCTGGATAGGCGCCTTTGCTTTTCTATGTTAAAATAAATCGAATACATATGATGAGGTGACTGTTTTGGCTAAACCGATACAAATTGCGATCGACGGACCTGCAGCGGCAGGAAAAAGTACGATTGCTAAAATTGTGGCAGAGAAATTAGGGTATATATATATTGATACAGGAGCGATGTACCGTGCGATTACGCTGAAAGCGATCAATCAAGGGATTGATCTTTCGAGCAATGAAGAGGCGGGGGCTTTGCTTTTAGAAACGGCAATTGATCTTCAGCCTTCAACGAACGGACAGCTAGTATTTTTAGATCGAAAAAATGTGACGGAAGAAATCCGGACACAAGTTGTGACACAAGCCGTATCGCAGATGTCTGCACACGGGCTTGTACGTGAGCGCATGGTTGAGTTGCAGCAGCAATTGGCTGAAGGGCGCGGTGTCGTAATGGACGGCCGTGATATCGGCACACACGTGCTGCCAAATGCTCCGCTGAAAATCTTCATGTCAGCAAGTGTAGAAGAACGTGCAGCGAGAAGATTCAAGGAAAACAAAACGCGCGGAATCGAAACGCCGCTTCATGAGCTTCAGGCTGAAATTGCCAAACGCGATAAAATGGACAGCGAACGTGAAGTGGCGCCTTTGAAAAAAGCGGAAGATGCTATTTTCTTGGATACTACCACATTAACGATACAAGAAGCGGCTTCAGAAATATTGAAACTGGCAGAAGAAAGGTTGAGTTAAAGTGAACTTATATGCATTTGGTAAAGCATTGGTTAAAACAGCATTAACTCCTCTGTACCGATTTGAAGTGATCGGTGCTGAAAAATTCCCTAAAGAAGGTGGAATCCTGCTTTGCTCGAATCATATTCATGCACTGGATCCACCGGTCGTTGGTATGACAGCTCCACGAACTGTCCATTTCATGGCTAAGGAAGAATTATTTAAGCTGCCGGTGCTCGGCGGCATTTTGCCGAAAGTAAATGCTTTTCCTGTGAAGCGCGGAATGAGCGACCGGGAAGCGATGCGGACAGCATTAAAAGTGCTGAAAAGCGGAGAAGTGGTCGGCCTTTTTCCGGAAGGCACCCGGTCAACTGACGGAGTTTTGAAAAAAGGCTTGAGCGGGGCGGGTTTCTTTGCCTTGAGAGGCGAGGCGGACGTGATGCCGTGTGCGATTATCGGCCCCTATAAAACGTTTAGAAAAGTGAAAGTGGTCTACGGTGATCCGATTCAAATGGCTCCATTTCGGGAGAGAAAAGCTTCTGCTGATGAAGTGACCGAAGTGATTATGGCAAGCATCCAAGATATTCTGAATGAATACAGTAAAAATAAGTGATTATTTTTGTTTTTATTAGAGAATTCGAATAAAATAGGAAGTGGATAGTTTGTGAAGGAGGGCTACTTATGTCTGAGGAAATGAATATGATGGAAAACAGTGATTTCCAAGTCGGAAGTCATGTAAAAGGTATAGTTGCTAAAATCGAAGAAAAAGCAGTAACCGTGACAATCGAAGGAGCACCTTTTGATGGGGTTATACCGATTAGCGAATTGTCGAGCCTCCACATTGAAAAAGCATCAGATTCAGTACAAGTAGGTGATGAACTGGAATTGGTCATCACAAAAGTCGAAGATGAGAACTTCGTATTGTCCAAGCGCAAAGTCGATGCCGAACAGGCGTGGGACGACTTGGAGAAAAAGTTCGAATCCGGCGAAATCATCGAATCGGAAGTGAAGGATGTCGTAAAAGGCGGATTGGTCGTGGATCTTGGCGTCCGCGGATTTGTGCCAGCTTCACTGGTTGAAGATTATTTCGTTGAGTCCTTCGAGGACTATAAAGGAAAAGTCATGACTTTTAAAATTGTTGAAATGGAGAAAGAAAATAACCGTTTGATCCTTTCCCACCGCGCGGTAGTAGAGTCTGAAAAGGAATCCCAAAAAGTTGAAGTGATGGAAACCATCCATGCTGGGGATGTACTGACTGGCAAAGTCCAGCGCATCGCTTCATTCGGCGCTTTTGTGGACATCGGAGGAGTAGATGGCCTTGTCCATATCTCTCAATTGTCGCACGAGCATGTCGAAAAAGTTTCTGATGTTGTAACAGAAGGCCAAGAAGTGCAAGTAAAAGTGCTTTCTGTTGACCGTGACTCAGAACGGATTTCATTATCAATTAAAGACACGCTTCCTGGACCGTGGGATTCGATTGAAGACAAAGCTCCGAAAGGTTCTGTCCATGACGGCAAAGTGAAGCGTCTGGTGAGTTATGGAGCATTCGTAGAAGTATTGCCAGGGGTAGAAGGCCTTGTCCATATTTCTCAAATTGCCCATAAGCACATCGGAACGCCGCATGAAGTGCTGTCTGAAGGCCAGGAAGTCCAAGTGAAAGTCCTTGATGTCAACAAAGAGGATAAACGCCTATCCCTTAGCATCAAGGAACTCCAGGAAAAAGAGCGGGAACAGGATTTTACTAATTATGAAATGCCTGAAGAGTCAAGCGGATTTTCCATTAGCGATGTCATCGGCGATAAATTAAAAGGATTTAAATCTGAATAATATGTCGAGAGCAGAAAGAAAGATGGATCATATTCAATTTGCGCTGTCCACTGGCCAAAGCGATGAGACAATGTTCGAAGATATTCGCTTCGTCCATTCTGCATTGCCTGGAATTGGCCTTTCGGATGTCAGCATTCATATGGAAACAGGTGATTTGGAATTCGAATCACCTGTTTTTATTAATGCCATGACGGGCGGAGGCGGCAGTGAAACGGCAAAATTAAACGGCATGCTTGCAAGAGCTGCAAAAGAAACAGGCCTCGCCATGGCGGTAGGCTCTCAAATGGCCGCCTTGAAAGATTCCAGCGAAAGAGCAAGCTACGAAATCGTCCGTAAGGAAAACCCGTCTGGTTTTATTATGGGCAATTTGGGAAGTGAAGCGAGCATTCAACAGGCGCAGGAAGCGATTGAAATGCTCGAGGCAAATGCACTTCAAATCCATTTAAATGTAATTCAGGAATTGACCATGCCAGAAGGTGATCGGGATTTTAAAGGTGCATTGGAACGTATCGGCCTAATCGCTGAATCCGTGGAAGTGCCGATCATCGTCAAAGAAACCGGATTTGGCATTTCTAAAGAAACAGCCGAATTATTGGCGGCCACACAAATTGCTGCTATTGATGTCAGCGGTTACGGCGGGACGAATTTCGCTTCGATTGAAAACGAGCGCAGGCAGCGGAAACTATCGTATTTTCAAGATTGGGGCGTTCCGACCGCAGCGGCGATTGTAGAAACGAAATCAGTCTTCGGGAAAACGGTGCTAGCTTCCGGCGGCATCCGGAATGCGCAAGAGATGATCAAGTCTTTTGCCCTAGGCGCTTCAGCAGCCGGCCTTGCGGGATCTTTTTTAAAGACAGCCTTCTTTAAAGGGGAAGCAAGTTTAATAGAAGAAATTCAATTACTGCTGGAAGATCTTAAAATGATGATGACTGCTTTGGGTGCAGAAAAAATGAGTGATCTTGAAAAATGTCCATTAATTATTTCGGGAGAACTTTATCATTACCTTGAGATTCGAGGATTGGATCCTAAATCTTTTGCATGGCGCAAGAAAAACTGAATATTACACCTTTTAAGGTGATGGACATTTACAAGATGCCATCACCTTTTTCGTGTATAATAGGCATATCAGAAGTGGAAGGATGAACTAATTATGTCAAAACCGGTAGTAGCAATCGTTGGCCGGCCGAACGTCGGGAAATCGACAATCTTTAATCGGATTGTTGGAGAACGCGTTTCTATAGTGGAAGATATTCCAGGAGTAACACGTGACCGCATCTATAGTTCGGCAGATTGGCTGACACATGAATTCAATATCATCGATACAGGCGGAATCGACCTGCGGGACGAACCGTTCTTAGAACAGATCCGCCAGCAAGCGGAAATCGCAATGGATGAGGCAGATGTTATCATCTTCCTTGTAAACGGACGCGATGGCGTCACGGCTCAAGACGAGCAAGTAGCGAAAATTTTATACCGCACTAAAAAGCCGGTTATTTTGGCTGTCAATAAAATTGACAATCCGGACATGCGCCACATGATTTATGACTTCTATACGTTAGGGGCAGGCGAACCATTCCCGATTTCCGGTTCACATGGACTAGGGCTTGGAGATTTATTGGATGAAGTGGCTAAAAACTTCCCGAAAGAAGATGAAGAGGAATATCCGGATAATGTGATTAAATTCTCTTTAATCGGACGTCCAAATGTCGGGAAATCTTCACTTGTCAACTCGTTTTTAGGAGAAGAAAGAGTAATTGTCAGCGAAGTGGCAGGGACTACACGTGATGCTATTGATACCCAGTATACGTATGAAGATCAGCCGTATGTCATCATTGATACAGCGGGCATGCGCAAAAAAGGGAAAGTCTACGAAACGACAGAGAAGTACAGCGTGCTTCGTGCACTTCGCGCAATCGAACGCTCTGATGTAGTTTTGGTCGTTTTAAACGCCGAAGAAGGCATCCAGGAGCAAGACAAGAAAATTGCCGGATATGCCCATGAAGCAGGGAAAGCAATTGTCATTATTGTCAATAAATGGGATGCGATTGAAAAAGACGAGAAAACGATGAATGTCATGACGCGTAAAATCCGTGAACATTTCTTATTCTTGGATTATGCTCCGATTATGTTTGTTTCCGCAATTAGCGGAAAACGCGTCCATAATATTTTGGAAGTTGTCAATAAAGTCAATGACAACCATTCACGCCGCATCCAGTCCAGCATATTGAATGAAGTTATCGAAGATGCAGTGGCAATGAACCCGGCACCATCTGATAAAGGCCGTCGTCTGCGCCTTTATTACGCGACGCAAGTGGCTATCCAGCCGCCGACATTTGTCGTGTTTGTCAACGAACCCGAATTGATGCACTTCAGTTATGAACGTTTCCTGCAAAACCGAATCCGTGAAAGTTTTGATTTCGAAGGAACACCGCTCCGGCTGATTACGCGTGCTCGGACATAATTGTTTAAAGGTGGTGCGATAAGATGGAAAAAGTATCTGTATATGGCGCAGGAAGCTGGGGAACTGCATTAAGTTTTGTCCTTGCTCAAAATGGCCACGATGTTCTGCTTTGGACCCACCGTGCCGAGCAGGCTGATGAAATTAATAGGCATTCGAATGAGAAGTATCTGAAAGGGATCAAATTGCCTGACAGTCTAAAGGCGACAAGTGACTTGGCAGAAACCGTCCATCATTCGAAAGTTTTGGTCTTAGCAGTTCCTACGAAAGCAATCAGAGAAGTTTGCGTAAAGATAAAAGAAAACTTGACCGAAAAAGTTTTATTTGTCCATGTCTCTAAAGGTATTGAACCGGATTCGTTAAAACGCATCAGTGAAATGATTCGTGAAGAAATTCCGGCACAATGGGTTGAAGACGTAGTCGTTCTTTCAGGGCCAAGCCATGCAGAAGAAGTGGTGCTTGAACATCCGACGACTGTAACTGCCGCTTGTGAGAATACGGCTTCAGCTGAATTTGTGCAAGATCTCTTCATGAACCATTACTTCCGCGTTTATACGAATACGGATGTCATCGGTGTTGAAATTGGCGGTGCTTTGAAGAATATCATCGCCTTGGCTGTCGGGATTACAGATGGCTTAGGGTACGGCGATAATGCCAAAGCGGCTTTAATGACCCGTGGCCTTGCGGAAATTGCCCGTCTAGGAGTGAAGATGGGGGCTACGCCACTCACTTTCTCCGGACTATCCGGTGTCGGCGACCTGATCGTTACGTGCACCAGTCCGCATTCCCGGAACTGGCGGGCGGGCAATATGCTCGGCAAAGGCAAAACGATCGAAGAGGTTCTGGAAGAAATGGGAATGGTAGTAGAAGGCATTCGGACGACGAAAGCGGCATTTCAGCTAGCGAAAGCCTATGATGTTCCGATGCCGATCACTGCGGCTCTTTATGCCGTCCTGTTTGAAGAAGTATCAACCAATGAAGCTGCCGAAAAGCTAATGGGCAGAATGAAGAAGAATGAAATGGAAGATTTAATCAACCTGCTTTAACCGTAAAAAAGAGAAGAGCTGCAATATTGCGGACTCTTCTTTTTTGTTGCGGGGAAATTTAAGGGAGCTTGGGCATGCGGGAACAGGAAGGTTTTTCCGGACGTGAAATTGTCCCAGGCCCGTCAAATCTGCACAGGCACCTGTGCATTTCTTATGCTATACTATGGACTGAAACTGAACGAAAGGCGGGCAATTATGAGTTCTTTAGACAAGATGTGGGTCTCTTTTGCAGGAATTGCTTTTTTAATGATTTCCATGGGAATGATTTACTTGAGCAGATACAAGCTGAATAACGGCTTCTTAAAATTTATTTTCGCGTTGGTCGCATATATTTTGCTGATCTTAGGATTCTTTATTATGGTATTTATTATATTCAGCGGGCCGACAGGCGGCGCTTGAGGTGATAAAAATGAAAAAAGTTTCAATGCTTATCATGTTTACGGTTATTGCACTGCTTTTGAGTGGCTGCATGTTTCCTGAAAGCGAACGGGCTGAAAATCAGATCCCATACGAGGAACAAGTTAATTCCGTACAAAATGCAGTCAAGCAGTATCAAGAGGAAAGCGGCGGATTATTGCCGATTAAGACAAGAGATATGGATGTGGACCAATACATCAAATATCCGATTGATTTTTCAAAGATTGTTCCGAAATATTTAGCTGAAATTCCTTCCAATGCTTTTGAGACTGGCGGAATCTTTCAGTATGTGTTGATGGACGTCGAAGAAAATCCGACGGTAAAATTGGTCGACCTTCAAGTGGCTGAAACCATTCGCTCCATCAATGTCCGAAAAAGCGCTAACGGCGGCCAAGCTCCAATCGCTGAAATCATCGCAGACAATGTTTACCGGTTAAACTATACGGCAATGGGATTCAGGGAAGAGCAAGTGGCAATAAGCCCTTATAGCGGCCGTAATCTGCCGCTGGTGATTACGGGCAGAGGCGATGTTTACGTTGATTACTCCATGGATTTGTATACAGAACTGCAGGAATACGAAGGAACGATTGAAGAGGGGCAGGACATCCGGTTTTTGTTATATGATGACAGCCCGATTGTCCCCGCTTATTCACTTCCGTACACTGTCAACGAAGAAATGGAACCGAT
Source organism: Planococcus alkaliphilus (assembly GCF_057031095.1). Classification (NCBI taxonomy): domain Bacteria; kingdom Bacillati; phylum Bacillota; class Bacilli; order Caryophanales; family Caryophanaceae; genus Planococcus; species Planococcus alkaliphilus. Next base: position 2,138,794 of record NZ_CM168060.1, on the reverse strand, counting down.
CTTTAATAACGAGTAAATTATTGATTTAACAAGATTTCTGCTAAAAAAGAGCTGCATTTAGAATATTTTGTCAGTATTTTACTGTTTTATTGCTAAAGCGCTCTATTAGTTGTTGCTATGCGATTTTCGATATGATACTCTTTTTACAGGATTGATGGTTTGCATCCCCTTTGAGAGGAGGTGAATGGCATGAACAAAACAGAATTAGTGAACTCTGTTGCTGAAGCAGCTGAGCTTTCTCGTAAAGATGCTGCGAAAGCAGTTGACGCTGCATTTGAAGCGATTCAAGACGCTCTAACTAAAGGTGACAAAGTCCAATTGATTGGATTCGGTAACTTTGAAGTACGCGAACGCGCAGCCCGCAAAGGACGCAACCCGCAAACTGGTGCTGAGATCGAAATCGCAGCTAGCAAAGTACCTGCATTTAAACCAGGTAAAGCGCTTAAAGACGCAGTGAAATAATCTACAGTGCAGTACATAGAATGGCTTTTGTGTGATTTGTCACGCAAAAGCCATTCTTTTTTTAAGCATACATTTTTGCGAATCCCGAACGTATATGCTACGATTCATGTGAGAAAAGCGGAGAGAGCCGCTCAAGTTCAGCCATTTAGAATAGAACTGGATTAAAATCATGAACATATGAGCCCTAATAACAGAATTAAAAACAACGAAGCTGCTAACGGGTAAACCGAATCCGTTTATACAGGAGGAAACAGAGTGATTGATTTAGATACGCAAAAAGTGGACTTAGATAAAATTGAAAAAGCGGTAACAATGATATTGGAGGCTGTGGGTGAAGACCCGAGCCGTGAAGGTTTGCTTGATACCCCGAAACGGGTTGCTAAAATGTATGCGGAAATCTTCTCAGGCTTGAAGGAAGACCCGAAGGAATATTTTAAGACGGTTTTCCATGAAGGGCATGAAGAGCTTGTATTAGTGAAAGACATTCCATTTTACTCGACTTGTGAGCATCATTTAGTTCCCTTCTTCGGTAAAGCGCATATCGCTTATATTCCTCGGGACGGAGTAGTGACGGGTCTAAGCAAATTAGCGAGGGCTGTGGAAACTGTAGCGAAACGCCCCCAGCTGCAAGAACGCATTACTTCAACCATTGCAGATTCTTTAATGGAGACGTTGAATCCACATGGCGTCTATGTAATGATTGAAGCAGAACATATGTGCATGACGATGAGAGGCATTAAAAAACCTGGAGCGAAGACCGTAACGGCTGTTTCAAGAGGCATCTTCGAAACGGATGATGTTAAACGTGCTGAAGTTATGACTTATATTAATATGACTTAAAAATTACAGGAAAAGCAGGTGCGGAAATGGCTCAACCAGAATACATTGTGATCCGTGCGCAGGAAGACGGCGTAAACGTAATTGGATTGACGCGGGGAAACGATACAAAATTCCATCATACAGAAAAACTGGATAAAGGCGAAGTGATGATCGCCCAATTCACAGAACACACGTCAGCGATGAAAATTCGCGGAAAAGCGGAGATTCAAACTGCTCATGGCGTTATCGAAAGCGAAACGAAAAAATAGGGTCATTTGGGTGAAGGCAAGGCTTTGCCTGTGATATAATAGTCTAGTATGGCTAAATCATGAATGGAGCAAGCAGTATGAATGAACAACAAATACATTCGAAAATTACTTCCCTGGAAATCGAAGTCCTTAAAGCTGTAAAACAGCGGACGCTCGAAAAGTACACGGAAGGTCCATCCGTCGAGCGGGAGCGTTTGTTTTTCTTGCTGCTGCCATCTTTAGACGGAAAGCAATGGTCTGCAGACATAGAACAGACGGCTAAAACCGTATCTATCGTCTACGCGGCGTTGCATGCCCATGACCAAGTGAAAGAAGATATTCTGGCTTCGAAAAAACAGCAGCTGACGGTTTTGGCTGGTGATTTCTATAGCGGAATTTATTATCAGATGCTTTCCAATATGGAAAACTTGACAATGATTAAGCACTTGGCTTCAGCAATCATTAGTGTGAGCGAAAGAAAGGCTTCTTTTTACGACGAAGTGGTGCGCCCGATTAAACTGGTCGATGAGCAAATCCAAAAAAATGAAATTGAACTGATTGAAACGTTCTACAAATTTTATGGCTATCAAGAATATACGAAGTTGGCAAAAGCAATGCTTAGTTACGTCAGATATGAAGAGGAATTAAAATGTTTGAAAGAAGGCGGGCAAAGCCGCATTCTTCAAGTGTTAAACAAATCTCTCCAGTATTCTGTGGACACAGAGACATGGCTTTTGGAGAAATTGGACGTTCTGCATGATCAAGTGATTGAAACTATGCGAGACGCTAAATTTGATTATGAATTGAAGAATTTCATGCTCCATAAAATAACCCCGCACCAGCATAGAGCTGAGCAGCTAACCCGAGAAGGATGACTGATATGCAAAAAACAAAAGAACAGAAAGTCCACGAAGTTTTTGAGAAAATTTCCGATAATTATGACCACATGAATTCTGTCATCAGTTTTCAACAACATAGCAAATGGCGCAAAGATACGATGCAAAAGCTTCAAGTGCCAAGAGGCGCATCTGTAATTGATGTCTGCTGCGGTACTGGAGATTGGACGATTGCACATGCAGAAGCGACCGGCGAACAAGGCCATGTAGTTGGACTGGATTTCAGCCAGAACATGTTGAATGTAGGAATCGAAAAAACTAAGCACCTCCCTCAAGTGAAAATGATTCAGGGCAATGCGATGTCTTTGCCTTTCCCTGATAATTCATTTGATTTTGCCACGATCGGTTTTGGTTTGCGGAATGTACCGGATTATCGCCAAGTCCTTTCTGAAATGCACCGTGTGCTCAAGCCGGGCGGAGTAATCGCTTGCCTTGAAACTTCCCAGCCGAATAATTTATTGTTCAAACCGGTTTTTAGATTCTACTTCAGATTCATCATGCCTGTATTCGGTAAATTATTTGCAAAGAGCTATAAAGAGTATTCTTGGCTGCAGGAATCGGCTAAAGATTTCCCGGGCATGAAACCATTGGCGAAATTGTTTACCCAGGTGGGATTTGTTAAAGTGAAGTATAAGCCTTATACAGGAGGAGCTGCAGCTCTTCATTTAGGCATGAAAAAAGTAAATTAGCGGGAGAAGGTTATTTAGTGGAAAAGGTGAAGTTGAAATTGCTCTATTCCGATATTAAACCGGAATTGGATATGATCGAAAAAGAATTAGAACAGGCAGTGGATTCCGAATCTCCCTTACTAAATGATGCTTCTCTTCATCTATTACAGGCTGGAGGAAAACGAATCCGACCTGTTTTTGTTTTGCTTGCCGGCAAATTTGGAAATTACAATATTGATGTGATGAAGCGCGTCGCTGTACCTTTAGAGCTGATTCATATGGCTTCATTGGTGCACGATGACGTAATTGATGATTCTGAGCTTAGAAGAGGCAAACCGACAGTAAAAGCAGAGTGGAATAATAGTGTCGCGATGTATACGGGAGATTTCATCTTAGCTCGGGCATTGGAATATATTACAGAAATTGAAGATCCAAAACTCCATCAAATCTTGTCGAAGACAATGATTGAAGTATGCCGAGGCGAAATCATCCAAATTGAAGACAAGTTCAAATTAGATCAGAATTTGCGTGATTACTTGCGCCGAATCAAACGGAAGACGGCTTTGCTCATTTCCTCCAGCTGTGAACTCGGTGCCTTGGTTTCTGGAGCGGATTTAAAAACGGTTGCCCATTTGAGAAGGTTTGGTTATTTTATCGGCATGTCGTTTCAGATTATTGATGATATTTTGGACTTCACTTCTTCGGATGAAGAATTGGGGAAACCAGCCGGGAGCGATTTTATGCAAGGCAATATGACCTTGCCGGTTTTATGTGCGCGTAAAGATCCAGAGACCTACGAGCTATTGAAGAAAAATCTTCAAAAGGAAATGTCTGATGAAGAGAGGCTGAATATTGTCAGAACGATTCGCAACAGCCCCGCAATTGAAGAAGCAAAGAAAATCAGCGAGAAGTATTTAGAAAAAGCATTGGAAGAATTATCTTATTTGCCTAAAAGCTCAGCCAGTAAAACGATGCGCAAAATCGCATTCTTCATTGGCAAGAGAAAGTTTTAGAACAGAGTTGACAAATAGGTTCAAACTGATAGTATTTTTTAAGGTGGGCAAAAATGCCTGAGCTTTTAATAGAGGAGTGTTCATAATGGAAAAAACTTTCTTGATGGTTAAACCAGACGGAGTACAACGCAATGTAATCGGTGAAATCGTAGCACGTTTTGAGAAAAAAGGTTATCACTTGGTTGGCGCTAAATTGATGCAGATCCCAACTGAATTGGCTGAACAGCATTACGGTGAACATAAAGAGCGTCCGTTCTTCGGCGAATTAGTTGACTTCATCACTTCAGGCCCTGTATTTGCAATGGTATGGGAAGGCGAAAACGTTATTTTGACTGCACGTCAAATGATGGGCGCTACAAACCCTAAAGATGCAGCTCCAGGAACAATCCGTGGAGATTTCGCTGTAACTGTAGGCAAAAACATGATTCACGGTTCGGACTCTGCTGAGAGCGCTGAGCGTGAAATTGGCTTGTTCTTCAAAGAAGAAGAATTAGTAACTTATGAAAAAACAATGAACAACTGGGTTAACTAATCCAGCTTTTAAAAAAGCGGCGTATGCTGCTTTTTTTTTGCTCATTTTTATTTTTTGCCTAATAATTTTTGGACAGTTTAGTTTTATCTAAATTTAAGATAGAATTGAGGAAATGCAATATGTTATAGTGGTACATAAATACTTTAGTGCGTTGAAGGGAGAAAGTGCAGATGCGTTATTTAACAGCAGGAGAATCACATGGGCCACAGCTTACAGCTATTATTGAGGGGCTGCCGGCACAAATGCCTTTAACGGCAGAAATGATTAACAAAGAGCTTAAAAGGCGACAAGGCGGCCATGGCCGCGGTAGACGTATGCAAATTGAAAAGGACACAGTGGAAATCGTATCAGGAGTGCGCCACGGGAAAACGCTGGGTTCACCTGTCGCTTTAGTCGTTAAGAACGATGACTGGAAGCACTGGACGAATATCATGGGAATCGAACCGATTGATGAAAACGATGAAGTAAAGCGCCAAATTTCACGTCCGCGTCCTGGACACGCAGATCTTAATGGAGGCATGAAATACGGCCACCGGGACCTTCGGAACGTTCTAGAACGCTCTTCTGCACGGGAAACCACGGTTCGCGTAGCTGTTGGTGCGGTAGCCAAACAATTGCTATCACAATTAGGAATAGAGATTGTTTCCCATGTAACGGAAATTGGCGGCATAAAAACAAATCCGGAAAGCTATATCGGGAAATCAGCTGCAGAAATCCGGGAAATCGTTGAAAACGATGCGGTTTACTGTGCAGATCCATCCGTCACAAAACAAATGACTGATTTAATAGATGAAACGAAAAAGAATGGCGATTCGATAGGCGGTACAGTTGAAGTTATCGTTGAAGGAATGCCGCCTGGAATCGGCAGCTACGTCCATTATGACCGGAAGCTGGATGCGAAAATCGCAGCGTCGGTTATGAGCATCAATGCATTTAAAGGCGTGGAATTCGGCCTTGGATTTGAAATGGCGAGAAAACCAGGCAGTCAAGTCCATGATGAAATCCTATGGTCAGAAGAACAGGGCTATACGCGCAGAACGAATAACTTAGGCGGTTTTGAAGGCGGTATGACGACGGGTATGCCTATTATCGTCAGAGGCGTCATGAAGCCGATTCCGACTTTGTACAAACCGCTTCAGAGCATTGATATTGAAACGAAAGAACCTTTCCAGGCAAGCATCGAACGTTCTGATAGCTGTGCAGTGCCAGCTGCATCGATTGTGGCTGAACATGTAGTCGCATGGGAAGCTGCTAATGCGCTATTAGAGCAATTTGATGCAGACCAGCTTCCAAGGCTCAAAGAAAACGTGCAGAATTACTTAGATTATACAAAGGGGTTCTGATTATGCCGACCATTCGAGTAGAAGCAGGACGGCCTTATAGCGTACATATTGGATCGGATGTTTTTGGGTTATTAAATTCCGAATACCGTGAACTGCTTGGATCAGCTGACCGTATTATCGTAATTGCGGATGAAAAAGTTGCTTCACTTCATTTAGACCAATTATTGCCGTATCTGGAATCTTATAAAGTGGATGTCTTTAAAGTGCCTGCGGGAGAACAGGCAAAGTCAATTGACGTTTTCATGGACTGCCATAGCTTTCTGTTAGCAAAGGCCTGTTCTAGAAAAACTTTGATCCTTGCTTTTGGCGGAGGCGCGACAGGTGACCTGTCAGGTTTTGTTGCATCGACTTTTATGCGAGGGATCCCTTATATCCAACTGCCAACGACTATTTTGGCTCATGACAGCGCAGTTGGCGGGAAGACGGCGATCAATCATGCTTTAGGAAAAAATATGATTGGCACTTTTTATCAGCCTGAGACGGTTCTGTATAATGTCCAGTTGTTAAAAACTTTACCGGACCACGAATGGCGGTCGGGTATGGCCGAAGTCATCAAACATGCTTTTATTTCAAATGGGCAATGGTTGGATGAGTTACTGGCTGTAGAGTCTTTCAAAGATTTAACCGAACAGCAATTAATAGAGCATCTTGAAAAAGGGATTGCGGTCAAAGCCGCTATTGTAGAAGAAGATGAGTTTGAAAATGGCATGAGAAAGTTTTTGAATTTTGGGCACACCTTGGCACACGCCTTAGAAGCTCATCTTGGCTACGGAAAAATCACACACGGGGAAGCGGTCGTGCTAGGCATGGCCTATGCTCTCCACCTATCAGGCAACGATAAGTCCACTGTGTTTTTGGAGTGGGGGTTTCGGCATGGCTATCCCTTTGAGAAGATAGTGGGAATTTCGTTTGAAGACGTGCTGCCTTATATGAAAAAAGACAAAAAGTCATCGGATGGAAACTTGAATTTTGTCATGCTTCACCAAATCGCACAGCCACAAATGGAGAAAATCGATGAGCAATTTGCTGCAAAAAGTTATGAAGAACTACGTTTAAAGATTGGAGAGATGACGAAATGATTCGTGGAATTCGAGGAGCCATCACGGTTTCAGCAGATAAACCTGAGGAAATTTTAATGGAAACAAAAAAACTTGTCACAGAGATGGCCAAGGAAAACCGAATCGATCCGGATGCTGTAGCATCGGTCATTATTTCAACAACTACTGACATCTCCTCCGCTTTTCCCGCAAAAGCTGTACGGACGCTTGAAAATTGGACCTATGTCCCAGTGATGTGTACGCATGAGATGGATGTTCCCGGAAGTTTGCCATTATGCATCCGTGTCATGATGCACGTGAATACAGAAGTCGCTCAAAATGAAATCCAGCATATTTACTTGAATGATGCGATTAAGCTTAGACCTGATCTAGTGAAGAAAAGCCGGGTGGAAGCAAAATGAACACTCATGTCCTAATCATCGGCCTTGGATTGATTGGCGGATCGTTGGCAAAGGCCCTTCAACGCCATCCAGAAGTGCATATTTCCGGATATGATGCGGATGCTCTGACAGCTCGAAAAGCTTACAAGATGGGAATCATACATAGTTCTCCACCGTCTGTTGAAATTGCAGCCAAAGAAGCGGATGTGATCATTTTTGCGACGCCGGTGGCGACAACCTTGAAATTGATGGAGCAAAGCAAATACTGGGATTTGAAAAATGGCGTTATCTTAACGGATACCGGCAGCACGAAAAAAACGATCATGGAAGCTGCAAAAAATCTTGATCGCATCTTTATCGGTGGGCATCCTATGGCGGGATCCCATAAAAGCGGAGTGGAAGCAGCTAAGGAAATGCTATTCGAAAATGCATTTTATGTGCTGACGCCGAACGAAGGGGCTTCAACGGAAAGCATTGCGTTTTTGAAAGAACTCCTTTCAGTCACGAAAGCGAAAATTGAAGTTCTGGCCGCAAAAGACCATGATCACATGACGGCGATTGTCAGCCACTTCCCTCATTTGATTGCTGCCTCGCTAGTTCACCAATTGGCGAAAGAAGAAGAATATCCTTTTACTCGTCAACTAGCTGCAGGCGGATTCCGCGACATTACGAGAATCGCTTCGTCGAATCCGGAAATGTGGCGGGATATCACAACTCAAAATAATGCGATGATTGTACAGCAAATGGATAATTGGATGGCGGAAATGGCTGAGCTTCGGGAGTTATTGGTCGAAAATGAAGAAACCGCCATTCAACATTATTTCCAAGAAGCAAAATCAGTCCGCGACGAATTGCCGATTGCAGGGCATGGGGCATTGTACAGTGCATATGATTTGTATATCGACATTCCGGATATTCCCGGTATCCTTTCCGAAATTACGGGTTATTTAGCTGAAGAGCAAATCAGCATTGTTAATTTGCGGATCATCGAAACCCGTGAAGATGTCTTCGGTATCCTCGTCATCAGTTTCCAGACCCCGGAAGATCGGGAAAAGGCTCGGATTTGTTTTAATAGAAGAACTTCTTATGATTCTTATATTTCGTAAAAGGGGGCGGCATTGTGGCATTAACTTTAACATTTTCAAAACCGTCATTAAAAGGTGAAATTCAAGTACCAGGCGATAAATCGATCTCCCATCGTGCTATCATGTTCGGATCGATTGCAGAAGGCACGACAACAGTCGAAGGATTTTTGCTCGGGGATGATTGTTTAAGCACCATCAGTTGCTTCCGGAAGATGGGTGTGGAAATTGAACTGGACGGAAAATCCGTCAGTATTAAAAGCGGAGGTGAGGCCTCTTGGAAAGAGCCTGCCGAAGTGCTGGATACCGGGAATTCGGGAACCACGACGCGGTTAATGTTAGGGCTTCTTGCCAGTTCATCTTTCCATTCAGTTGTAGCAGGGGATGAATCGATCGCAAAACGGCCAATGAAGCGGATCATCAACCCGCTGCGCGAGATGGGGGCGGATATAAGAGGCCGCCAAGATGGCCAATTTACACCTTTAGCCATTCAAGGAACCCAGTTAAAAGCGATCGAATATACCTTGCCTGTAGCAAGTGCCCAAGTCAAATCTGCTATTTTGCTTGCAGCACTGAAAGCAGAAGGCAAGACGGTCGTCGTAGAACCGATGCCGACACGTGATCATACAGAAATCATGCTGGAGCATTTCGGAGCAAGCATCAACCGAACAGCAGACGGCCGCATCGAAATCGAAGGCGGGCAAAAGCTGACGGCTGCACATGTTGAAGTACCGGGTGATATTTCTTCAGCCGCATTTATGATCGGAGCCGCATTAATCACGGAAAAGAGTACAGTGAAATTGACGAATGTAGGAATAAATCCGACGCGTACAGGAATTCTCGATGTGATTGAGCAAATGGGAGCCGACTTTGACGTCAAAGAACTTGAAACGGCTGGTGAACCAGCTGCTGATTTAACGATCCGTTCATCCCAATTGAAAGGGATTGAAATCGGCGGCGATTTGATTCCCCGTCTGATCGATGAAATTCCATTGATTGCCTTGATTGCAACACAAGCTGAAGGGCGGACGGTCATCAAAGATGCTGAAGAACTTCGGGTAAAAGAAACGGACCGTATTTCAGCGGTTGTGGCAGAATTATCCAAAATGGGTGCAGATATTACCGCTACGAAAGACGGCATGATCATTAACGGGCCGAGTAAATTGCACGGAGCGCATATGAAGTCATATGGAGATCACCGCCTCGGCATGATGGCCGCTGTAGCCGCATTGATAGCGGATGGGGAAGTGAAAATTGACGACCCGGATTGCATCGCTGTGTCGTTTCCAAATTTTGTCGAAGAGATGAATTCTCTACTCCAATAACTCTCCTTAGGGGGAGTTTTTTATTATGATTCGAACAAACTTTCGTGTAGGATGGAAGTATGAAACTGAAAAGAATAGGTGATTGAATGGCGAGTATAGAAGATATTCAAAAAGCGGTGAAACTGGGAGACCCCGATTCCGTCAATAATTTACTGGAGGCTTATCTGCTCAGCGGAGATCCCGATGAACAATATGGATTGGCCGAATGGCTGGCGGAAATCGGCTACGTAGAAGAAGCGATAAAAGTGCTGGAGCATCTTCAGTACATTTTCCCTGAAGAAGGGCAGCTTAAGATTGACCGCGCCAATCTCCTGATCGAAATCGACAGGGAAGATGAAGCGCTGAATAGTTTGATGGAAGTTTCAAAAGAAGATGAATTGTATCCACAAGCGCTTGTAACGCTTGCCGATCTATTCCAATTGCAGGGGTTGCTTGAAGCGGCAGAAAGCCGGCTAAACGAAGCAATCGACTTGCTGCCGGAGGAGCCTTTGCTTATGCAGGCGAAAGCGGAATTATTGCTGGATTCAGGAAGGTACCTTGAATCAGCTAAGATTTATCAGGATTTAAAAGATCAGGACATTGTGATAGAAGGCATCGATCTGTCTGAAAGGCTGGCTGAAGTATACAGCGCTGGAGCTGCATACGAAGAAGCGCTGCCCCATTATGAAGCAGCTTTGAAACAGCAAGTACAGCCGGATGTCTTGTACCGTGCTGCTTTCGCTGCGTTTCAGACGAAACAATACGAACTGGCCGTGCGCCAGCTGAATGAACTGCTGGAAATTGATCCGGATTATTTCTCTGCCTATCTGCTCCGGGCGCAGAGCTATAATTTGGCCGAAGATTATGAAGCGGCTTATAAGGCGAGTCTGGAAGGGATAGCCCGGGATGAGTTTGGCAAAGAACTTTATTTATTCGCCGGAAAATTAGCCATGAAGCTTGGTCATACAGAAGATGGTGTGAAGTATTTGCGTGAAGCCATTGCGTTGGACCCGGAATACATGGAAGCCATTTATACGCTGATTTCATACTTCCACGCGGAAGAATTGGATGAGGATGTATTGGAGCTGGCGGAAAATGTCATTGCCAACGAAGATGATTGGGCCGGACTCTACCCAATGCTCGCTGAATCTTATGAACGGATGGAACAATTCAATCAAGCAACGGTATATTATGAAAAAGCCTATCCTGCTTTTCAAGATGATCCGAACTTCCTTGAAAAATTCGCGCGCTTTTTAATTGAAGAAGGGAAAAGGGAGCGGGCTCTCGAAATCATTAAAGAGCTGCAGGTTCTGGAACCTGAAAACCCTGAATGGTTTGACTGGCAGCAGTCATTCGAATGAAAGGAGGTTGGCCAATGACCGCATATATCTCTGTTGGGGAGAAAAAGCAATTCGTCAAGTGGTTTTTGCAATCCTATAAGATGAAGAGAAGGGAATGCATATGGATTCTTAATTACATGCTTAGCAATGAAGAGCTTCTGGAAAAAACACATTTCGTGGAAGAAGCGCATTATTGTCCCCGAGCTATGGTGATGTCTTCTACAGAATCCGATGAAATTCCTTTCCGTTTCTATAAGGGCAATCTGATGACGGCGGATGCTGAGAAATCTTTTCATGATTTGCGGCTAAATCCAGATGACGATCTGTATGTGCAATTAAACTTTCCTAACCGTCCACCTTCGCCTCTTTATATATCGGTGCTTGAGGAAAATCCGTACATGCCGAAGAACGCGTCGATTACGGACCAAGACCGCCTAATAGCGGAAAAAGTGCTTGAAGAAAGCATGTCCACATTCCAGGAGGAGAAAATTCTCCAGCAAATTGATGAAGCATTGGATTCGAATGACCGGGAACGTTTTTTTGAATTGTCTGCCTTGCTTCATTCAGTGAAGACTTTAAAGAAAATGGAGAGTGAATAAGCTTTATGCATTTTACAGGTAAAGATGTGGATCAATACGTACAGCAACAGGAATATGTCGATACTGCTGTTGTGCCTTTGGTTCAGTTGGACCTTAGCCCAGGCGGATTAAAGCCTAGCGCTAGCGCTTCCGACTATTTGCAATCATTGACCAATCTATTAGAAAAACAATTTAAAGGACGTGTGCTGCTTTTTCCGCCGCTTACCTATAGCAAAATGGCGGATCGCGCACGCATAGCAGCAGAAATTTCAGGCGAGTTGAGCAAGACTGCATTCAAACATGTATTTTACGTGACAACCGATCCCGAATGGCGGGGTATCGAAGAGGCGCCAAATGTCATCTGGCTTCCGGCAATTCCAACCGAGAATATGGATCAATCGTTCAAGCTATCGGTCATGGAAGACCAACTGCGCCAAGTATTGCCGGTTTTCTTGAAAGAATGGTCAAAGCCTTCATGAAATGTTCACAAACTGTCATATTCGCTTCATTGCGATATTGACCTTAACATTTGATTGATATATCATTAGGTTGTCCTAGTAATTATATTTGAAATGAGTATGTCCATTGGACTGACCTTGAATGTTAGAGGGGGGATAAGGATGAGTAATAATCGTGTATCACGACGTCAATTTTTGGGCTATACGTTAACAGGTGTAGGCGGATTCATGGCAGCAGGGATGCTAATGCCGATGGTTCGTTTTGCAGTTGACCCAATTCTCCAACAGCACGATGCTGGAGATTTCATATTGACTGACACAGCAGTAGCTGATTTATCAGAAGAACCTGTACGCGTCGACTTCGCTTATGAACAAGTAGATGCATGGTATACATCTGAAGTAACTAGTTCAGCGTGGGTGTATAAAGAGGGAGATAAACTTGTTGCCCTTTCACCAGTCTGCAAACACTTAGGATGCACAGTAAACTGGGCAGCCGACCCGGAACACCCGACCCAATTCTTCTGCCCATGCCACGCAGGGCGCTATGAGAAAAACGGTCAAAACGTCGCTGGAACACCGCCGCTTGGACCGCTCGATGAATTCGAAGTTGAAGAAAGAGACGGTTTTGTGGCTCTAGGTGCAGTAAAAGCGAACACAATAGTTTAATAGTTAGGGGGTACGACACCAGTGCTAAACAAGTTATATGATTGGGTTGATGAGCGATTGGATATTACGCCTATCTGGCGCGATATCGCTGACCATGAAGTACCGGAACATGTTAACCCCGCACACCACTTTTCAGCATTCGTTTACTGTTTCGGAGGACTTACGTTCTTCATTACAGTAATTCAAATTCTATCTGGTATGTTCTTGACAATGTACTACGTACCAGATATTGAAAATGCTTGGGAATCGGTTTATTATCTTCAAAACGAAGTTGCTTTTGGAGAAATTGTGCGCGGGATGCACCACTGGGGAGCTTCTCTTGTAGTTGTTATGATTTTCCTACATACACTACGAGTATTCTTTACGGGTTCTTATAAAAAACCTCGTGAATTGAACTGGATCGTAGGCGTTATGCTATTTGGTGTAATCCTAGGATTAAGTTTCACTGGTTACCTGCTTCCATGGGATATGAAAGCATTGTTTGCAACAAAAGTAGGTATTCAGATTGCCGCTTCTGTTCCGTTAATCGGTGAGTCGATCAAAGTATTGCTTGCAGGGGATTCAACAATCCTCGGAGCGCAAACTTTGACACGATTCTTCGCGATCCATGTATTCTTCTTGCCAGCTGCTTTGCTTGGGTTGCTTGCAGCGCATTTTATCATGATCAGAAGACAAGGTATTTCTGGCCCGCTATAAGACTAGCGGCCACAAGGATTTATTTAAGGAGGGGACACTATGCATCGCGGAAAAGGGATGAAATTCGTTGGGGACTCCCGTGTTAAAGGCTTACAGCATCGTATGCCGAACGTTCCCAAAGATTACTCCGAATATCCTGGCAAAACAGAAGCGTTCTGGCCAAACTTCCTTTTGAAAGAATGGATGATTGGTGCTGTCTTCTTAATTGGTTTCTTGCTTTTGACTGTCGCTCACCCTTCTCCTTTGGAAGGTAAAGCAGATCCGACAGATACAGGCTATATTCCATTGCCAGACTGGTATTTCTTATTCTTATACCAATTATTAAAATATGAATTTGCATCTGGTCCATTCAACATTGTAGGTGCCATCATCGTTCCAGGTCTTGCATTTGGTGCGCTTGCGCTTGCTCCGTTCTTGGATCCAGGTCCAGAAAGACGGCCTTCTAAACGTCCGCTTCCAACTGGTTTTATGCTTCTTGCAGTCGCTTCAATCGTTTTCCTTACTTGGGAATCTGTTGCTAACCATGACTGGGAAGCTGCTGAAGCACAAGGGCAAATCGTGGAAGAAGTGGAAATCGATACAGCCGACCCAGGGTATGAAATTTACTCAGGCGCCGCTTGCATCAGTTGCCACGGCGATAATTTAGAAGGTGCTGTTGGTCCAGCTCTAACAAATACAGAGCACACAGCAGAAGAAATCGCTGAAATCGCTGTAAATGGTATTGAAGAAGACGGCGAACAAAAAATGCCGCCGTCTTGGGAAGGTTCAGAAGAAGACCTTAAAGTCATGTCTGAATTTATCGATGGCCTAAGCGAATAATTAAAGCACGAAAAGAGCCGGGAAACCGGCTCTTTTTTTCTATCTGAAGGGGTGAACCAGATGATATCGTTTATGCAAAAAATTTCTGCGTGGCTGATGTTCCGGCCATTTTTGTTCTTAGTATTTCTGATTAACTTAGGCGGGACTGTCTATGGCTTCATTTGGTATAAATGGCAATTGGACATCACCGAGCCCAAATTCCTTATTTTCGTGCCAGACAGTCCAACCGCGAGTATGTTCTTTACCATTGTCTTAGGGCTTTGGCTCATTGGCAAAAGGAATGGCTTGATCGAGGCTTTAGCGGTAGTCACATTGATTAAATATGGTTTGTGGGCAGTTGTGATGAATCTGCTTACACTGGTTGAAACCGGTTCGATCGGCTGGATGGGATGGATGCTGATCGGTTCGCATTTTGCTATGGCACTTCAAGCTGTATTGTATATTGACCATTATCGCTTCGGCTGGATTTCTGCTTCGCTCGCTGCCATTTGGACATTGCATAACGATGTTATAGATTATGTCTTTGGCCAGATGCCCATTTATCGCAGTTTAGATGCCTATAGTGCCCAGATTGGCTACTTCACTTTCTGGCTTTCGATTGCATGCATCGCCTTTGCATTTTTCGTTGTGAACCTCAATAAACCTCGCGCCGTATCAGTTGACCATAGCTGACCAATCCTTGTAAAATAAGGAGAGAGGAATAAAAGAGAGGTGTGATAATTAGATGGGTTTTATCGTCTATTTTATAATTTTGCTGATTATTCCAATGTGGGCACAGTTTAAATTAAAACGGACCTACGGCAAATATTCAAAAATACGGTCAACTTCCGGGATTACTGGGGCACAAGTTGCACGAACTATATTAGACCGCAACGGATTAACGGATGTACAAGTAATTGAAAGCCGCGGAATGTTAAGTGACCATTATAATCCACTCACAAAAGTTGTTGCGTTAAGCAGCCATAACTATCACGACGCTTCTGTAGCGGGTACAGCAGTTGCTGCGCACGAAGTGGGTCACGCGATCCAAGATGCTGAAGATTATTCATTCTTGAGATTGCGCCATCGTTTAGTTCCGATTGTAAATATTTCGTCGAATATGTCATGGGTCTTCATCATGATCGGTTTGTTTACTTATTGGAGCGGGGGTTTGCTGATCGGAATCATCTTGTTGGCAGCTGGGGTATTATTCCAATTGATTACGTTGCCGGTAGAATTCAACGCATCTAGCCGGGCGATGGATCAGCTATTGGAGCATAATATCATCCGCAACGACGAGGAACGCCATGCGAAGAAAGTATTGAGTGCCGCTGCCATGACCTATGTCGCAGCCACTGCAGTAGCTGTATTGGAACTTGCACGGTTATTGCTTATTTACACAAATATGAACAGATCTTAATAGAAAAAGCCGGCCCGAGAATGGGCCGGCTTTTTCTATGTTCAGCCAATTGGCTGTTTTTGTTCATCCAGCGTGAATCCTTCACCCATGACGTCATGGACTTCCGTCAAGGAAACAAATGCATGGGGGTCGACGCTGTTGATAATATTCTTAAGCCGGACAATTTCGTTTTTAGCTACAACACAATAGAGCACTTCCCGCTCTTCTTTTGTGAAGTGGCCATAGCCGCGGAGAATGGTGATGCCTCGATCCATTTCATTCGCAATGCGCATGGCGATTTCTTCTTGGGAATTTGAAATGATCATGGCCCCACGTCCGGAATAAGCGCCTTCCTGTACAAAGTCGATGACGCGTGCCCCGACAAAAACGGCGACTAAGGTATACATCATCGTCCGGTTATCGAGGAACGTCAAGCGTGAAAGGACGATAACACAGGCATCGAATAGAAACATCGTTTTTCCCATGCTCCAGCCGCTGTATTTCTGCACCAAACGGGCAATGATATCCACTCCGCCCGTAGTCCCGCCGTAGCGGAAAATGATGCCAAGGCCGACACCGACAAACACTCCGGCAAATAAAGTAGCCAAGAACAGATCATTATGCAAATCGATTTGGATTTCGTAGACCAAAAAGATTTTTAAGAACACCGAAACCGCAACCGTGCCGATGATCGTATAAAGGAAAACCTTCCTTCCAAGAAGTTTCCAACCGATGAAGAATAAAGGGATGTTTAATAATAAGTTCATCAACGCAGGGTCCCAATTAAAAAGGAAAAATAAAATCAAGGTAATTCCGGCAAATCCTCCTTCACCCAATTCATTCTGGATATTGAAATGGACAAAACCGAAACTATAAATAGCTGCACCAAGCAAAATGAAGAATATATTCTTCAACTGTAAACCTTTCATGACACCGAACCAACTCCTTTTGGAAAAACTCAACTTCTGTATTATCGTTTATTATTCTGATTTTGACAACAACTCTAGTTTTCTTTACGATGAGATGAGGAGTGTGATGATATGAGCGGAGATAAATCAATGAGACAATTGCAGCAAGATGTGGATAATTATATTGGACAATTCAAAGAAGGGTATTTCACCCCGATGGAAATGATGGCACGGATGACAGAAGAGCTTGGAGAGTTGTCACGCGAAGTCATGCATCAATTCGGCCCGAAGAAAAAGAAATCCTCCGAACAAAAGAATTCCGTTGAAGAAGAAATGGGCGATGTTCTATTTGTCCTGATCTGCATGGCGAATTCAATGGATATCGATTTGGCAAAAGCCCATGACGGTGTCATGGAGAAATTCAATACACGGGATAAAGACCGTTGGACCAGAAAGGAAGAAAACTAATGGCAATTCGAGTAGCAATAGCAGGTGCCCGGGGGAAAATGGGCCAAGAAGCTGTACATACGGTCATGAAAAATGAAAACATGGAATTAGTAGCTGTTTTGGATTACAAAGAAATCGGCGCAAGTTTAGCGGATACTTCATTATTTCCGGACACTTATCAAGTTCCTGTTTATATGGATTTGAAAAAATTGCATACGGAAACGAAACCGGATGTCTTAGTGGATTTGACTTCACCCGAATCCGTCTATGAACATACGAAAATGGCGCTGCAGTTGAATATTCGTCCAGTGGTCGGGACTACCGGTTTCTCAGATGAGGAATTAGACGAACTCACCCAATTAGCGAGGGATTCGAAAATTGGCTGCATTATCGCGCCGAACTTTGCAGTGGGGGCTGTTCTGATGATGAAATTTGCGGAACAGGCTGCTAAGTATTTGCCGGACATCGAAATTATCGAAATGCATCACGATCAAAAATTAGATGCCCCTTCAGGTACAGCGATGAAGACAGCGCATTTGATTTCCGATCAGCGTCCGGTTCATGGACAAGGGCATCCGAAAGAAAAAGAGACTTTAAGAGGCGCTCGCGGAGCGGATTATGACGGCATGCGGATTCACAGCGTCCGGTTGCCGGGCTTAGTTGCCCATCAGCAAGTTTTGCTTGGAGGAGACGGCCAATTGCTGACAATCAGGCACGACTCTTTTAATCGCGGCTCATTTATGTCTGGCGTTGTCCTTTCAATTGAAACGGTGATGGAAAAAGAAGAATTGATCTACGGATTGGAACATATCATTTAAAAGGGGAAGATTTTATGAAAATCGCTTTAATTGCTCATGACCGGAAAAAAGACGATTTAATCCAATTTGTTACAGCATACCAACCAATTTTAGCCGAACATACATTATACGCAACCGGCACTACAGGCAAACGCATTATTGACGGAACCGGTTTGGATGTCATTCGTTTCCAATCAGGACCTCTAGGCGGAGACCAGCAGATTGGAGCCATGATTGCAAAAGATGATATGGATATGGTAATTTTTTTCAGAGATCCGTTGACAGCACAGCCGCATGAACCGGATGTAACGGCATTGATCCGTTTATGCGATGTCTATAATGTTCCTCTTGCTACCAATATGGGCACGGCTGAAGTTTTGCTGCAAGGCTTAAAAGAGGGATTTGTGGATTGGCGCCTGATACAAGGGCGCAGAAACTAGGGGGAGATACAGGTGCGTAAAATGAAAATTGGGATTACCTGCTACCCAACTGTAGGGGGTTCTGGAGTAGTTGCGACAGAACTCGGGAAAATGCTTGCAGAAAAAGGGCATGAAATCCACTTTATCACCTCCAGTACCCCATTTCGTTTAAACGGAATGGATGCGAATATTTATAGCCATCAAGTGGATGTCAATAGTTACTCGGTATTTCAATATGCCCCTTACGACATCGCTTTAGCTACGAAAATCGCAGAAGTGATCAAAAATGAAAATTTGGATTTGATGCATGTGCATTATGCAATTCCGCATGCGGTATGTGCAATTCTCGGCCGGGATATGGCTGGATCGGATATCGGCATCGTGACAACTTTACACGGGACGGATATTACAGTGCTTGGAACGGATTCTTCATTAAAAGAAGCAATCCGCTATGGCATCGAGAAATCGGACGTTGTGACGGCTGTTTCGGATTCCTTGAAAAATCAAACCTATGAAATGATCAATCCTGATAAAGAGATTCAAACCGTTTACAATTTTGTTGACGAAAGGGAATACAGCCCGAAAGATTCAAGCGGGCTAAAAGCGGACTTGGGATTAAGTGAGAATGCGAAAATTCTGATCCATGTATCCAACTTCCGGAAAGTGAAACGGGTGATGGATGTCGTTGAAACTTTTTCTAAAGTAAACCGGGAGATGGACACGCGACTGTTGCTGGTCGGAGATGGACCGGAGATGGGCAGGATTGTCCAGCAAGTACGAGAGTTGAAACTTGAAAAACAGGTCTTATTTTTAGGGAAACGGGACAACCTCTCTGAACTTTATAGTTTAAGCGATGCCAAATTATTATTATCCGAGAAAGAAGCGTTCGGCCTCGTATTATTGGAAGCGATGGCTTGCGGTGTTCCTTGTGTGGGATCGTCTATCGGCGGAATTCCCGAAATCATCAACCACGGAGAAAACGGCTTTTTGGTGGAGTTAGGTAATACGGACCGGGCTGCAGAATTCATTATAAGCATGCTGAAAGATGAAGAAATGCACAAAAAGATGAAACTTGCGGCATTGGCGACTGTCAAAGAACGTTTCCATTCGGAACAGATTCTAAAGCAATATGAAAAAATCTATGAGGGTTTATTAGATAGAAGGAAGTTGCAATGAAAACAGCCATTAAAGTGATTGAACAGCTTGAGAAAGCAGGGTTTGAAGCATATATGGTAGGCGGTGCGGTCCGGGATTATCTGCTTGAAAAAATGCCGCATGATATTGATGTGGCGACCAATGCCTCACCAAAGCAAGTGAAATCCCTATTCGAAAAAACGGTCGATACCGGCATTGAACATGGAACCGTGCTTGTGTTAAAAGATGGAACCGGAATCGAAGTGACGACATACCGGACGGAAGGGACTTATTCCGATAACCGGCGTCCCGACTCTGTGGAATTTGTCCAATCGTTGGAAGAGGATTTGAAGAGGCGCGATTTTACCATTAATGCCATGGCTATGGATAAAAAAATGGACATCACCGATCCTTTTGGCGGGGCACATGATTTAGAAAAAGGGTTGATCCGGGCAGTCGGGAATCCGGATGAACGATTTCAAGAAGATGCGCTTCGCATGCTGCGAGCCATCCGGTTCTCCAGCCAATTGGATTTTCAAATCGACCCGGCTACCTTAACTTCCATTGGGCATCAGGCACATTTAATCGAATCGATTGCGATTGAACGCATCAAGAGTGAAATCGATAAGATTATGCTCCATGAGAAAGCTTGGCGAAGTTTCAATTATTTAACGGATACTGGACTAGCGCAGCATCTGCCTTCCGGTTATTTGTTCAAAGCCGATTGGACGAAGTTTCAGCCAGTTGATGCGGCTGTTGCGGGCTGGGCTTTTATGCTGTTTGAGAACACGAAAGACATAGAAGAAATTTTGCCGTATCGTTTTTCCAACGAAGAAAAACAGACGATCAAAAGGGCATTAGAAGCCGCTCGCCTTTCGGAATGGAATGAGTGGATTTTTTACAGTTATACAGCTGCGCAGTTAACGATTGCCGCTTCACTGCAAGGTCGTAAAGAGGACATAGCCGGACGGAAATCCAAGCTGCCGATCCGCAATAAGGCGGATATGGCGGTAAATGGTTCCGATTTAATGAAGTGGAAAAGCCAAAAGCAAGGTCCCTGGATAAAACAATGGCTCGCACAAATCGAGCGGATGATTGTCTTTGGGGAGTTGGCCAACGATAAAGAACTCATAAAGGATTGGTTCATGCATGAATATCACGATCACCAATAAATTAGCAGAGCGTTTGATAGAAGCCAAAGGCGAACCGGTTTCGGGACAACAGCTCGCCGATGAATTCGGTGTCTCACGGACAGCGATTTGGAAGCATATTAAAGAGCTTGTGGAGCAAGGATATGGCATCGAGTCCATCAAGAAAAAAGGCTATTATTTAACTTCCGCCCCGGACACGCTCGATGCAACGGCGATTGGTGCAGGACTAGCTACCAAGAAGCTCGGGCAAGTTATCCACTACGTTGAATCTTGTCCATCCACTCAGATCATAGCGCATCAACTCGCTCAAGAAGGTACGCCTGGTGGGACCATCGTGTTGACGGAAGAGCAGACAGCCGGAAGAGGAAGGTTGGCGCGGAAATGGGATTCTGCCGCTAAAAAAGGGATTTGGATGAGTGTCGTCCTGCGTCCGGATGTCGTCCCACAAAAAGCGCCTCAATTTACATTAGTCGCAGCGGTTGCAGCCGTTCGGGCGATTGAAGAAGTGACCGGCTTAAACCCGGAAATTAAATGGCCTAATGATATTCTAATAAAAGGCAAAAAAAGCACGGGGATCTTGACGGAATTGCAATCAGATGCTGACGGCATACAAGCATTGATCATTGGCATCGGGCTGAACGTCAATCAGTCGCTGCAAGATTTTCCGGAAGAATTGCGGGATATTGCCACTTCACTAAGTATTGAAAGCGGAATGCCGGTAAACCGGCAAGAATTGGTGCGGTCGCTTTTGCATCACCTTGAAATTTATACGGATCTGTACATCGAAACCGGATTTGGCGTGCTGAAAATGTTATGGGAAAGCTATTCATCGAGCATCGGCAAAACGGTGCGTGCAAGAATGGCAAAAGAGACTTTGACAGGCATCGCAGAAGGCATCACGGAAGACGGCGTGCTCCAGCTCCGCACGGCGGATGGCAAATTGCATGGCATCTATTCGGCCGATATTGAAATGACAAACTGAAGTGTTTTGTTTTTTTAGCATTTCTGCTATAGTAATTTTAGTTGGATCAACGGGCAGTATCGCTTGCGAACTGCACCTGAAATCTATGGCTATTTTGCAAGAAAATACAATTTGATAATCAACATCTGCCTTGATCTACTATATGACAGGGACGGAGGAAACCACACACAAATTTACTGTCCTTCTGTCTTTTTTTGATAGAAGGGCTTTTTATATGGTTTTCTTCCCGAGAGGAGAGAAAAGTTTTGCATACAATTAATACCGTCACAGAATTGAAGGAATGGGTCCGCAGCCAAAAAAACGAAGGGCGTTCCATTGGCCTGGTTCCCACTATGGGCTTTTTGCATGAAGGGCATTTATCCCTCGTCGAAAAAGCGAAAGCTGAAAATGATTTGGTCGTCATGAGCATCTTCGTCAATCCTGCTCAGTTTGGACCGAATGAAGATTTCGACCGCTACCCAAGAGATTTGGAGCGTGATCAGCAGCTGGCTGCTTCAGTAGGAACAGATATCATTTTTGCGCCATCGGTCGAAGAAATGTATCCAAAAGAATCATCGATTTCATTTTCTGCTGGAAGATTGGCTGATAAGATGTGCGGAGCAACACGTCCTGGCCATTTTGACGGCGTTTTAAAAGTGGTCACGAAATTATTTCATTTGACTGAAGCGGACCGGGCATATTTCGGCCAAAAAGATGCACAGCAATTGGCTATTATTGAATCACTCGTTTCAGACTATGATTTTCCGGTTGAAATTCGCCGGGGTGAAACGGTGCGGGAAGAGGACGGCCTGGCCAAAAGTTCACGAAACGTTTATTTAAGTGAAACAGAGCGCAATGAAGCGCCTCATCTGAACAAAGCACTGCAAGCTGGAAAACAAGCGGCTTTAGCAGGCGAAGATCCGAAAGCTGCAGCAACGGCCTATCTTCGACAGCATACATCCGGCAAAATTGATTATATTGAATTCCTATCGTATCCGGCTTTAACTTCAGCCATTGAAGGGGAGGCCATTTTGGCCTTGGCTGTCCAATTTGAAAAAGCTCGCTTGATCGACAATATTATTTTTAATCCAAAGGGGAACTGAACATGTTACGTATG
This sequence comes from Planococcus alkaliphilus, assembly GCF_057031095.1. Classification (NCBI taxonomy): domain Bacteria; kingdom Bacillati; phylum Bacillota; class Bacilli; order Caryophanales; family Caryophanaceae; genus Planococcus; species Planococcus alkaliphilus. The sequence goes on along the minus strand of NZ_CM168060.1, from coordinate 2,116,120 downwards.
ATGTTAAATTCGAAAATCCACCGCGCGACTGTTACGCAAGCAGACTTGAATTATGTGGGAAGCATCACGATCGACCAGGATCTGCTGGATGAAGTCGGCATGCTGCCAAATGAAAAAGTGCATGTCGTCAACAATAACAATGGCGCACGCTTTGAAACGTATATCATTGCCGGCGAACGCGGCAGCGGAGTGATCTGTGTGAACGGTGCAGCAGCCCGCCTCGTGCAAAAAGGCGATATCGTAATCATTTTGACATACGGCTATGTCATGGATGAAAATGCTAGAAGCCATAAACCGACAGTAGCCATCATGGATGAGAACAATCGAATCCGGGAGATCATCAATTACGAACCTGAAGCTACCGTGATGTAAGCATCTATAGTTTAAAAAGACTGATTCAAAGCCAAGGGGGAAAAGCATTGCTTTTCCCCCTTGGCTTTTTCTGATTTTTTTGTTCACTTACCTGTAAAGAGAATGTCGGCTGAATTAGCCAGTCCGTAAGACGGAATGCGCTTGGATATGTTACAATTTTTGAAGAGAGAATCACCCGAGAAAGAGGGCTTGTGATGAACACGCAAAAATATGTCGTTGTCGATATTGAAACTACAGGCCATTCCCCTGCTAAAGGTGACCGGATTATTCAAATAGCGATGGTAACGATTGAAAACGATAAAATTATTGATACATATACTGAATTTATCAATCCGGAAAGAAAAATTCCGTTGTTCATTCAGGATTTGACGAATATTACAGACGCTGATGTGTCAGGTGCACTTCCCTTCGAAGCCCATGCTGACACCATTTTCGATAAAATGCGCGATGCGATTTTCATTGCCCATAATACGAATTTTGATCTGCCATTCCTGCAGTCGGAATTCAAGCGCAGCGGATTGCCGGCTTGGCAAGGATTGACGATGGATACAGTCGAACTTGCCCGTTTGATGTATCCGACGTCATTCAGCTATAAATTGCAGGATATCACTTCGGAGCTTGGCATTCCGCTCCAAAGTGCCCATCGTGCAGATGATGATGCCATGGCAACAGCACTTTTGTATTTACAGGCAAAAAAAGACATGCAACGGCTGCCTTATGAAACCTTAGCGCTTTTGCACAGACGCTCGTTTCAATTGAAGTCCGATTTATCCCGGCTCTTTTTCGAAATGACCCAGCAAAAACGAAATGGGCAAAGTGAAGCTTTTGAAAACTTTAAAGGCGTCCCGTTAAAAGTCCGTCCGAATTATTCACCGACTTCAGAAAAGGCATATTCTGCGGTATTTGACTGGGAAGAGCGCCTCGAAACGGCCTTTCCGCATTTTGAACGGAGACAAAGCCAGTTTGATATGATGGCTTCCATCCAATCAGCTCTTCATAACAAAGAAGAATTGGTCATTGAAGCTTCCACTGGAATGGGGAAAACGATCGGTTATTTATTGCCGGCTGTAAATCATTCCTTAAAGACTGGAAAACAAGTTCTTATCAGTACGTATACGACGCATCTGCAAGACCAGCTAGTCCAAAAAGAAGGCGGGATTGTGGAACAACTGGTCGGCGGGCCGGTGCGCATTTCACTCATCAAAGGCTTGCGCCATTATATCGATCTGGGCCGTTTTACGGAATTGCTGCAGGGAGAAGATGAATCTTACGATGAGACGTTCACCATCATGCAAGTATTGGTGTGGCTGTCTTCGACGGAAACCGGTGACTTGAATGAGTTGAATACTTCAAGCGGAGGACAGTTCGTCCTGGATAAAATCCGGCGCTCGCATTTGCGCAAATTGTCCCGAGAAGAAAAAGCGCTCGATTTTTATGAATACGCACTGGAACGTTCTAAAAACGCTCATGTCATCGTGACAAATCATGCATTTTTATTAAACCAGCGAATGACCAACCAAAGCATTTTGGAAAACGTCGATGCCTATATTTGGGATGAAGCGCATCAAGTGGTGCAAGCAGCTGTCTCCCAATACGAAAAGACCTTTGTCTACACGCAGTGGAAATATATTTTCGGGCAATTGGGTACGTACGATGATCAGCAATTATTCTACGAACTTTATCAAGCGGCAGAAGCGAGCGGATTTTCCAACGTCCCCGAAATGCTGCATCTAGAAGCGTTATTCAATAAATTCACGGCAATTTTTGATGAGTTGGCCTTATCGCTGACTGCTGCTTTCCAGAACCGGTTCCAAGGGAGCCGCCATAAGAAATGTGCTTCGCTGTTAGCGGAACTTCCTTATGAGAAAGATCGTTTCATGGATATGCTTCGCTTTTTGAATGAATGGATCGATTTATCGCAATTGATTCTTCAAAAAGCCGAGCGTTTGACAGAAACAAGCATTCAAGATCGCTTGACGATTACAGACTGGCGTTATTGGACCGAAGAGCTGATGGTCAAAGCGGTTGAGTTCAGTGAAATCTTTGTGTTCCCGTTGGAAGATGAAGTCAGTTGGATTGAAGGAGATTTGAGAAGCCTTCCAACGAGTCTGTCTTTATACAAACAGCCGTTTGAAGTGACTTCAATCGTTCAGCGCATCGTGGCGCCGATACGGGGTGAAAAAGCGGTGATTTGGCTGTCCGGCACCATGAGCGTGCCATCAAACGAACGCTTTATCGTCAATCAGCTCGGCATTCCTCATGAAGTGCCGATTACGAAATTTGAACCGCCGAAAGAGTTTTACCAAGGAGCCCGGGTTTTTGTCGTCGAAGACATGCCCGACATCCAGCAGGTTTCACAAGTCGAATACATTGAATCAGTAGCTGATGCAGTCATCCAGACCGTGCTTGTCACCGAAGGCCGCTGTTTTGTTTTATTCACTTCGCAAGATATGCTGCGAAAAACGGTGGACTTGATCCAAGACACCGGGCTTCTCGATGAATACATGCTGTTTGCCCAAGGAATTTCTTCCGGCAGCCGCATGAGGCTGTTGAAATCATTCCAACGCTTCCAGAAATCCGTACTGTTTGGAACGAATAGCTTTTGGGAAGGCGTGGATGTGCCGGGAGATGCGCTCCGTGCTGTGGTCGTTGTTCGCCTTCCGTTCACATCTCCGGATGAACCGATTTTTAAAGCGAAATCCGAAATGATTTCCAGAGAAGGCATCAATCCTTTCATGCATTACGCATTGCCGGAAGCAGTATTGCGGCTGCGCCAAGGCTTTGGGCGTCTGATCCGTTCGAAAAACGACCAAGGAATGTTCATTGTCCTGGATCGGCGAATTGAAACGAAGTCCTACGGAAAAGAATTTTTGAATGCTCTGCCAAAAGTGAAAGTCTCGAAAGTGTCCTTAGAAAAGATGGTAACCGATATTGAACATTGGTATAATAAGCAATGAAATAAAGAACGGCGAATAGAGCCAAACTCTATCAGCTAAACACAGTAGACAAAATGAGAGGAAGGTCGCTTTGCATGGAATCGAAAATAGAAGTGCTCTCCACTATTAATGTGAAATATCAGCCAGATTTGTATAAAGTGGTAGATGCTTTAAATCGAACGTTAAAACACAATGATCTGATGTTTGGACTTGCATTGGACAAGGAAGATCCGGAACAAGCGATCTTTACAATTTATAAGACTTAGGTGATCAAATGAAGCAATGGGTTACTTTTATACTTGGATTTTTATCTTTTTTGGCTGTCGCTTTAATGATCATTGTCATTGTAGCTGGCAATAAGCCGTATTCCGATGTGGAACAGCGAGCGATTGAACGGGTCAAAGATGAAAATTTGCTGGCAGAAGTGAAACAGGCTTATGTGTATGCCAATAAGCAAACTTCTGTAACCGTCATTGGAACTGATGCCAAAGGAAAACTAAATGCCATTTTTGTACCAACTGGCGAAGGGGAATTGAAAATTGCTTCGCTTGACGATGCAGTGACGGCAAAACAGGCCCGAAAAGCAGTGGCTGAAGAAGCGGATGTCGATGAATTCCTGCATACGCGGCTCGGCATGGAAAAAGACGGTGCCGTTTGGGAAGTCGCTTATAAAGATAAAGAAGACCAGTTGAATTATATTTATATTATGGCGAGTGATGGAAAACAGTGGAAGAAGATTTTGAATTTGTGAAAGGGTTGAACAACTTTGATTAACTTAGCAAATCGTGTACAGACTTTAACGCCTTCAACTACTCTAGCGATCACAGCAAAAGCGAATGAGCTGAAAGCCAAAGGCGTTGATGTGATTGGATTAGGAGCAGGAGAACCGGATTACAACACTCCTGAAAATATCTTATTGGCTGCTTACGAGTCGATGAAGGAAGGGAAAACGAAATATACACCTTCTGGCGGACTTCCGGCATTGAAAAAAGCGATCATCGATAAACTTCAGCGCGATCAGCAATTAAGCTATCAGCCAAACGAAATCATGGTCGGCATCGGTGCAAAACACGTGCTTTATACGCTGTTTCAAGTATTGCTCAATGAAGGCGATGAAGTCATCATTCCGATTCCTTATTGGGTCAGCTATCCTGAACAGGTGAAATTGGCTCAAGGTGTTCCTGTATACATAGAAGCTACAGCCAGCCAGGAGTATAAAATTACTGCAGAGCAGCTGCGCGAAGCAATTACAGATCGGACAAAAGCGATTATCTTGAATACGCCAAGCAACCCGACGGGCATGATCTACACAAAAGAGGAATTGGTGCAATTAGCGGAAGTTTGCCGTGAATTCGATATTTTAATCGTTTCGGATGAAATTTATGAAAAACTGATTTACGGAGAAGCGAGCCATACCTCCGTTGCCGAATTGTCAGATGATGCAAAAAATCGGACAATCGTCATTAATGGCGTTTCGAAATCCCATTCGATGACAGGATGGCGCATTGGCTATGCAGCAGGAGATGCGGCAATCATTAAAGCGATGACAGACCTTGCAAGCCATTCGACATCAAATCCGACAACGACTTCCCAATACGCTGCAATTGAAGCATATAACGGGACGCAAGAACCTGTAGAAGAAATGAGAAAAGCGTTTGAGAGCCGTTTGGAAACGATTTTCCCGAAAGTCGCAGCCATTCCAGGATTTAAAGTGCTTCGTCCGCAAGGTGCTTTCTACCTCTTGCCGGATGTTTCGGAAGCTGCGCAAAAGACAGGCTATAATTCAGTGGATGATTTTGCAACTGCATTATTGACTGAAGCGAATGTAGCTGTAATTCCAGGGTCTGGATTCGGTTCGCATTCAACAATCCGCCTTTCCTATGCGACATCGCTTGAAGCACTTGAAAAAGCGGTTGGACGCATTCACGAATTTGTCCAATCAAAATGGAACGATTAAAAGACAACTATTGACTTAAATTTTTGGAGGCTATGATGAAAAAAATTACAATTGCCGAAATGGCTAAATATAATGGACAAACAGTAAAATTAGGCGCTTGGGTCGCTAACAAACGCTCAAGCGGAAAAATCGCTTTTCTTCAATTGCGCGACGGATCTGGATTCGTTCAAGCAGTTGTCGTAAAAGAAGAAGTTGGAGAAGCGCTTTTTGCAACAGCAAAAGGGTTGACTCAAGAAACTTCATTGTATGTAACAGGTGAAGTAAAAGAAGACACACGTTCATCTTTCGGCTATGAACTGGCAGTGAGCGGCATTGAAGTTCTTCACGAAGCGAAAGATTTCCCGATTACACCGAAAGAGCATGGCACGGAATTCTTGATGGACAACCGCCATTTATGGCTGCGTTCGCGCAAGCAGCATGCCATCATGAAAATCCGCAATGAAATCATCCGTGCTACGTATGAATTCTTTAACGATAACGGATTTGTGAAAGTGGATCCACCGATTTTGACAGGATCTGCACCAGAAGGAACTTCTGAGCTTTTCGCGACGAAGTATTTTGATGAAGACGCATACCTTTCGCAATCCGGCCAACTTTATATGGAAGCAGCTGCTATGGCATTAGGAAAAGTATTTTCGTTCGGTCCGACGTTCCGTGCTGAAAAGTCGAAAACACGTCGCCACTTGATTGAGTTCTGGATGATCGAGCCGGAAATGGCTTTTGTTGAACATGCGGAAAGCTTAGAAGTCCAAGAGCAATTTGTCGCTCACCTAGTGCAGTCGGTATTGAAAAATTGCAAACTGGAATTGGAGCGCCTTGGCCGTGATACATCGAAACTTGAAAACATAAAAGCACCATTCCCGCGCATCACGTATGATGACGCCATCAAATGGTTGAATGATAACGGCCATGATGATATCAAATGGGGAGACGATTTCGGAGCACCGCATGAAACAGCGATTGCTGAAAGCTATGACATGCCGGTATTCATCATCAATTACCCAATCGGCATCAAACCATTCTACATGCAGCCGCATCCAGAACGCGATGACGTCGTACTTTGTGCAGATCTTATTGCACCGGAAGGGTACGGAGAAATCATCGGCGGTTCGGAGCGTATTTATGACTACGAATTGATGAAGCAGCGCATCCAAGAGCATGGCCTCGATGAAAAAGCTTACGCTTGGTATTTGGAACTGAGCAAATACGGAGCTGTGCCGCATTCCGGATTTGGATTAGGCCTTGAACGGACAGTGGCTTGGATCAGTGGCGCAGAACACGTCAGAGAATCGATTCCATTCCCGCGTTTGTTGAACCGTCTATACCCGTAATAATTTTTGGAATAACAGATAGAAGTTTGAATGAAACAGAATAGAAAGGTGGTTGGGATATGAAACAGCCGGATCGACTACAAACTTGGATCGAGCAGGGAAATGTTACCATTTCCCAGCTTTTTTTTCGGTTCTATAAAGAATTGAAAATAACAGATGAAGAAGCCATGTTAATCATGCATGTCCATGCTTTTCTGGAAGCCGGAAACCCGTTTCCGACGCCAGACGAAATTGGCAGCCGCATGATGACTTCTCAAAACCATGTAACCACTATGATTCAAAAATTGATGCAGCAAGGCTATTTAGCCATCGAACAGGAAAATGACAAAGAATTGATAACCGAGCATATTTCCTTGCAGCCCTTATGGGAACGCTTATTGGACTGTGTCTATAAAGAAAAGCAGGAAGAAAAAGAACTTTCCCAAAAAGCATTGGAAGGCGAAGTATTCCAGTTGTTTGAACAGGAATTCGGCCGCTTTCTTTCACCGATGGAAATTGAAACGATTTCGATGTGGATGGACCAGGACGGCCACAGTCCGGCGATTATCCGCATGGCGCTAAAAGAAGCGGTCATTTCTCAAAAGATCAGCCTCCGCTACGTGGACCGTATCCTGTTTGAATGGAAAAAGAAAAACATCAAAACATCAATGGAAGTATCACGCCATGCAACTTCGTTCAGAGAGAAAAATATCCAGCTTCAGCCAGCAGCGAGCACGACAAAAAAAGTTCAATTTTACAATTGGCTGGAGGACCGGAATTAGTAGGTGAATGCAATTGATGACGAAAAAAGAATGGCTTCTATGCCTGGAAGAAATGGATCGTATGTTTCCGGATGCGCATTGTGAATTGATCCACCGGAACCCTTTCGATCTGTTGATCGCTACATTATTGTCTGCCCAGTGCACCGATAAACTGGTCAATAAAGTCACTGCGACGCTTTTCCAGAAATACGAAACTCCAGAAGATTATATTTCCGTGCCACTAGAAGAGCTTCAGCAAGACATCCGTTCTATCGGCCTTTTTCGGAACAAAGCTAAAAACATCCAAGCGCTCAGCCGGATACTGATCGACCAGTACGGCAGTGAAGTTCCGCCAGACCGCGACTTGTTGATGACACTGCCGGGAGTCGGGCGCAAAACGGCGAATGTCGTCGTGTCGGTTGCCTTTGGCATACCTGCACTTGCAGTTGATACCCATGTCGAGCGTGTCGCAAAAAGGCTGGGGTTGAACCGCTGGAAAGACAATCCGCTTCAAGTGGAAGAAACGATCATGAAAAAAACGCCAGCAGAAGACTGGTCGAAAACCCATCATCAAATCATCTTTTTTGGCCGCTACCACTGCAAATCCCAAAATCCGGGATGCCATATCTGTCCGCTGTTCGAGCGCTGCAGAGAAGGGAAGAAACGGGAAAACAAAGGGTTGGTCAAGCGTGAAATTATCACAGAAGTTAACTAAAGAATCCGTTTCTCCGTTTTTTGAACAATGGGCGGTATTAGCTGAAGAGATTTCAAGCCTGCATCAAAATCGCAGCAATCAAACAGCTCAACAGATGATGCAAGGCTTGGATCTATTTAAAGCCTTGCTCACTCATTGTGAAGAACAAATTTTTCCGATGAACGGTCAAGAGCGCATTCACTTTATTGAACAGCGTCCGGGCAACTACGCGGCTTTTCGCCAATTGGATGAATTGTTTTCCGAGATGAAAAAGAAGATAGCTGCGAAAAGAATTCAAATGAAAAATGAATTATTGTAATAGAGGATCTGCTGAAAGCCAGCAGGTCTTTTTTTAAATCTGGATAGGACTGCTGCGAAGAATTTGCTTTTTTCTCCTGATCATCATTTGGCATGGTAAACGAGTTGTACGGAGAAGTTTTCATTATTCTGTAGATTAGAGCTGATGTTTCGATCATTTTTTGGGCACAAAGAAGCTAGGATATGAATTTTACAAAAGAGATTTTGTAAGAAACGTAACTCACTTGCCTTATCTAAAATAAAAAGACAAAGCGACTATGCGCTTTGTCTTTTTGCTTTAAGGAAATTAAGAATTTCCGCCGTTGCTGTTTTCTCCGCCTTTTCGGCCAGCTTCTTCTTTGCTCATTTTGCCATCATTGGAGTTGTTTCCGCTATTATTACTGCTGTTTTGGCCGCCGCTATTGCTGTTCTGGCCACCTTTAGAACCGATTTCTTCATAGAATTCCTTGCCGTGGCTGTCAGATGTTGCTTCACCGCCCATGCGGCCAGCTTCTTCTCTGCTCATTTTGTTATCATCGTTTTGATTTGCCATTTCAATTCCTCCTAAAATCGTATTTTGTTACATTAATTATCTACCTCAAATAAATTGCATTAAAAAACAATAATTGAATTTGTTACCAATTTATAATAATTTCCACCAGTATGTTCTCATTTTGCGGAAAACGAATTCTTGGACTTTTTTTAAGCCTATTTCTCCAAACTTTCTTTTAACGGATATTGATTTGCCCAACATTTTTCAAGAAAATCTTTCGTCTCATGTGTGGAACACATTGCCAATGTCTCATGCAGCTGTTGAACTCTTTCAATCATTTGCTGGCCAATTCCTTCATTTCTGAATGATGGATTAACGGCTGCGTGGTGGACCGTGAAAGTCAATTCGTCTAACTCGATCCCAATGACTCCGACCAAATCTTCGTCTTGTTTCCACAGATATAATTGCCAGTTAGGGTCCTCTGTGTATCTATCCATTGAATTCTGTAAAGTTTGCAAATCATGTTCGCGGGGCGTAAAAGAAAGCAGCCCCATTGCGATTTTCTCATTTAATTTTTTATATTTAACTAGCAAATTAACATCCTCCAGGTACTTAAAATTGAAAATCATTTATAAGAGCTATGGGCAGGAAATAAAAAAACGCCAAAAAGAATGGAACATTCTTTTTGGCGTTTTTGCCAGCACTATTGTCTGGAATACACTGCCTGAAGTTTATGGAATTGATCTAGTCATAAATCATGAACCAACTTTTGCTTATAATGATTTTGCGAGTCGGCTCTGTACATCTTATTCAAGACCATAATACCTATCTTCATTTATGAAGTAAAGTAAAACGCTTGTCATAAGTTTTTAAGAATCGATGCATGGATGATGGTAAACTGATAGTAATGAGCCAATTGAGGTTTCACTAAGCCGCTGGAAGGAATACGGGTAGCAAATGGAGCCAGAGGCTCTAGAAATGGAGAACTATCATGAAGAAATTTGGATGGATACTGGCTGGACTTGTAGCTGCAGTCTCATTGATACTATTTTTAAACAGCAGAACGTGTCTCTTCAACTGCGCCTTATTAGCTGAACCGGAAAATATTGATGCAAACTATGAACTGAAACTTGTGTTGGATAAAGAAGACAATGTGAGAGTTGATGCTTCGATTACCGTCACTAATTCATCTGACCAGTCTTTAAAAGATATCGGCTTTTTTTTGGTGCCAAATGCGATGAATTCAAAAGAAACACCTTTTTACGAATACGATGATGCCGCTCTTAAGCTTGCTTCAGTTTCAGTTAATGGGAAAAAGGCAGAGTATCAATTAGCCAATAATGGCTTGCTGGTCGAATTGGACCAACACCTGGAACCGCAGTCGACAGTCGTAGTGGATATCAACTACAGAATGCGTCTGCCCGAATATGGCATGCGGTTATCTCAAATAGACAATAATTTTTATCTGGCCCATTGGTATCCGATGCTTGCGATTTATAAAGACGGATGGGTAATAGAGGATTACGATCCAAAAGGGGAATCCTATGATACGGGCTACGGAAATTATCTAGTCAGTTACCGTTTGCCGGAAGAATATTTCGTCGCGACTTCCGCAGAAGATGGCCAAATGGCACCGGCCGATTCAGGAACGGTGAAAGGTGAAAATATCAAGGATTTTTATCTGGCATTACTGGATCCGGACGATTGGGAAACGCAGAGCATCAAAGCCAATGACACAGAACTAAGGGTGTTTGCGCCAAAGGGTTCTGGGGTTCTCGAAACGACGGCTGAAATGGCTTCGGACGCCTACATATATTTTGAAGAACAGATTGGCGATAATCCAAACATTGAATTGGATATTATCGCAAATGATGGCTATATGGAATATCCGAATATGATTGAAGTGGCATCCGAACAGGAAGCGCTTGAATCCGTGTTGATCCATGAAATTGCCCATCAATGGTTTTATTACCTCGTCACGAATGACCCTTTCCGGGAATCGTGGCTTGATGAGAGTTTAACAGAGTTTAGCAGTGCGCTGTATATTAGCGGACAGAACGGGGATGCAGACAGCGGATTTGAAGACGCCGCGTTTGCGGTAGCGGCTTACCCGACAGAAAAATATGCCAATATTCCATTGGACGATTTTGAAGAACCGACCTATTATTCCACGATTTACGGTAAAGTACCGATGCTTTTCAAAGAGTTTTTTGAAGCGAATGGAGGGACGGAAGCGGCATTTGGATTTTTATCTGCCTATTACAAGGAATTTCAATTCAAGCAAGTCGACAGCGAAGCGTTCAAGCAGTTTTTTGAAGCCTATTTTGAAGGGGACCAAAGTGAGTTTTTAGACAGCTGGCTGAAATAAAAAATATAAGTTGAAAGGAAAAGACGACCGGAAAAGGATTCCGCTCGTCTTTTTCGTATTATGGATTTTAAAGTTGCTGGGGACGCCATAAGAGGACTCTGCCTTTATAGGCGATCAATCCAACAACTAGGAGCAGAAAACCGGAAAGCATAAAAACAGAGCGAATTCCGAAGACATCTGCGATGATTCCCATTAAAAGAGATGCGATGCCGAAAGTGCCAGTCGCAATCGCACCTAAAGTGGTGAAAACAGTCGGCAAGTCGGATTCAGCTGTACTCGACTGAATCAGCGTCTGTTGCGGGATATTTTTGATTTGACCGGCGACTCCTACCAAAAACGAAAGAAGCAAAGCTAGAACAGGAAAACTGGATAAACCGAAAAGGAACGTCGCGATGCTGCTGATAAAAGCGCCAACAAAAATGAACCAACTTAATTTCTCCTCGAATACCCGAGAAAACGACAGGCACAATAGGCTGCCCGCAATCAAGCCAAGAAAAAAAGAGCCGTTGATGAATCCCCACCAAGCCTCATCCTTGAAAAGGGCCTCTTGAACGAATACTAAAAGAATGGCAGCAATCCAGACAGTGCCTGCTGCCGTTTCCAAAAAATCCATCCAAGCAATACGCTTCAAAAAAGGCGATTTCGCTACGAGCTTCCAGCCATGGCTAATTTGCTGCCAGTTAGTCCGGACGCTGTCCGGTTTATAAGCAACGGGAGACAAGCAGCAGAGCAATAGGCTTGAAATTGAAAATAAGCCGGCAGCCAGCCAAAGAATGTCATTAGCAGCCAACCAAAACAACAGGGAACCGCCGATAAACCACATCACGGTCTGAATCGATTGGGTGATGGCATCATTCACACCATTCGCTCTCAGGAGCCGCGTTTTCTCCACGTAAATGGGAATCAGCGATTGGGTGGCTGGACCCGCGCAGCCGTCCAATAAAGCGATTAACCCGATAATGAAGAAACCGAAATAATAATTGGAAAGTGAAAACAGCGGCATCCCGTAGGCTAATCCAAACAATAGCGCTGTTTTGCCGATCTGTGAGCCTGCAAGCAGCCATTTTAAGTTAAAGCGCTGCATGAGAAGAGGCGTCAAGGCATTGGAAACAAACATGGAACTGGTGATAATAAAAGGAACAAATGCAGCAGATGCTGCAGAGCCAGTCAATTCATAAATCATATAAATAATGCTGACCATATAAAACACATCGCCAATATTGGCGAAAGATTGGCCGGTCAATAGAATGGTGAAATTGCGATTCAGTTTCATTAATAATCCCCCAAGAATTCATTTTTTAACTAAAATTCTAACGAAGAAGGGATATCAAATTGGACGTTTCATGGGCAGCGGCTTCCTTTCTATGAAGAGACAAATCCATGGGGGGATTCAGATTTATCGAAATACTTCTAAATTTATTATACGCACAATCGTATAAAACGGAAAGAACTGCTTTGACACGGAAGAAAGGACATGTTAATCTAATTACAGACAAAAAGAGTCTTTAATATCTTTTATTATAAGGAGGGGTGAAAATTGAAGTATTCAAATGCGACTAATTACGCACTTCATACGATGGTCCATTTAATGCGTGTTCCAAAAGAGAATGCTGTAGGGGTACAGGAATTGGCCGAAATGCAGAAGCTGTCGCCAACCTATCTTTCTAAGATTTTAACCAAACTGACTAAAGCGGGGTTGATCGAATCGACTCCGGGGGCGAAAGGGGGGTATAAGATTGCTCGAAATCAAACCGATGCTTCTTTTTTTGATGTGATCAAAGCAATTGAAGGAGATGCGAATCTTTTTGATTGCACCATTCATCATGAAGGCTGCCTGATAGAAAAAACGATGCGTCAAGCGGAAGAGAACATGAAACAAGAGCTTCAGGAAAAACGCTTGTCTGATCTTGTAAAGGAAATTGAACAACATAAAAAAGTTTAGAGGAGATGATGGGATGTTATTAGATTGTGCAGTAGTAGGGGGAGGCCCAGCCGGGTTGAGCGCATCGCTTGTCCTTGGCCGGGCCCGCAGAAAAACCATCCTTTTTGATGACAACAAACCGAGAAATGCTGTGACGAATGAAGCCCATGGTTATTTGACTAGAGATGGAATCAACCCTCAGGAAATGAAAAAAATCGCTCATACCGAACTGAGCCATTATCCAGATGTACGGATCGAAAAGCAGCGTGTTAAGGAAGTCAAAGAGGTAAATGGGCTATTCCATCTCACAACAGAGAATGGAGAAAGTTTTCAATCGAAAAAGCTGATATTGGCAACAGGATTAAAGGAAATTCTGCCGGCAGTAAAGTATGTGGAAGAGTTTTACGGAACGAGTTTATTCAATTGTCCGTATTGCGACGGATGGGAACTGAAAGATCAGCCGCTTGCCATCATTTCTGAAAGCCAATGGGCATTCCATATGGCCAAGATGGTCTCGAATTGGTCGAATGACCTCGTTGTTTGCACGAACGGCAAGTCAAAGCTGACAGACGAGGAAAAGAGGATGTTGGAAAGCCAGGGAATTATCATCCGGGAAGAAAAAATCAAATCGTTAAGCGGAAAATCTGGGAAGCTGGAAGAGATTGAATTTGATGGAGGACAAAAAATTCAGCGTACAGGTGGATTCGTTACACCAGAGTGGAAACAAGCTTCTTCTATTGGAGAATCACTCGGATGCCGTCTAAATGATAGAGGCGGAATCGAAGTTGATTCTTTCAAACGCACTACAATTGAAGGTGTTTTTGCTTGCGGAGACACAGTAATAGAAGGACCTGCACAATTGATTATCGCTGCTTCGGAAGGCAGCATGGCCGCTTTCGGTGTAAACGCGGATCTTGTTGAAGAAAAGTTCGCTAAAAAGAAGGAGCTGGGATTAATGGAAAATATTTTTTCGAAATCTAAGCATACCCGTCATCACGGTGGAAAAATCGCTTATTTGGAAAGTGCAGCTAGAAAAGCGGAGCTTTCCCCTGAACGATTAATGGACATGATCCCCCTCAAGAAAGCTGACCATATCTTGGATTTCGGAGCTGGAACAGGCTATTTCACGTTGCCATTCGCTCAAAAGGTGGACGGAACGGTCTATGCGCTTGATATCGATCAAACCATGCTCGAAATGATACGTTCAAAAGCAGAGCATGAGCGCATCACCAACATCCAACTTATTCTAGCTGGAAATGATCGCTTACCTTTGCCAGACGCTTCAGTTGATATAATCATGGCGTCCTTAGTGCTCCATGAAGTGAATCCTCTGGAGGAGACTTTGCAGCAATTCATGAACGTTTTGAAAAGCGGTGGCCATTTTATCTGCATTGAACTTGAACCAAAACAAGCAAGCGAAAGAGCTCCCCGGATCACCTGTGCAAAAATGGAAGAAAAATTGGTGAACAGTGGCATGCAGATCATCGAAAAAAAATTCCTGACCGAATTTCTCTATATTCTTATCGCTAAGAAACAATAAAATTTTTTGTGTCTATTATAGATATTATGAATCTTTAATAGTGTTTATTGAAATGAAAAAAGCGTCCCTTCCTCATAGAAAGGACGCTTTTTTTCGATTAACTTGCTGAACCAACAGAGACTGGCTTTTCTGCGGCAACAGGTTCTGAATCCAGTTGGAAATAGCGTTTATGCCAGATCAGGAAAGTGAAGATGGTCCAAATTTTACGGCCGTTATTGGCTTTTCCTTCGTAATGGTCATTCAGCAGCTGCATGATGTCTTCAATACTGAAAAATTCTTCGGCTTCTGCACTAGTAAAATACGTTTTAATCTGGCGATAAAACCGTTCTTCGCGGATCCAGTTGCGGATCGGCACCGGAAAACCGATTTTCTTTCTGGCAGCAGATGCTTCCGGCAAAGCTTTTCTTGCAGCCAAACGCATCGCGTGTTTCGTTTCCGTTTCATTTATACGAAAAGAAGCGGGTATTTTTAAAGCAATTGCCATGACTTGCTTGTCTAAGAACGGAACACGAACTTCCAGTGAATGGGCCATGCTCATCTTATCTGCTTTCAACAAAATATCTCCTACGAGCCAAAGGTTCATGTCCAAAAATTGTTTTTTCGTCAAGTCGTCCTGTCCTTTTACTTGCTTGTAATAGGGGGTGACAATATCCTGGATTGTTGGGGCTTGATGAAAAGCTTCTTTCACAATTTTTTTGGCTTCAGCTTCACGGAACACTTTTGCTTGTCCGATAAACCATTCTTCTACCGGCAACCCGCCATGCATCAGGAATTGCTTGCCGCGCATTTCAGGAAGCTTAGCGGCGGTTTTTGCTGCTAGTGTCCGGATGAAGCGCGGGACTTTTTGATATTTTTTCATCCCAGCAGACAAATCATAGGCTTCGTAGCCGCCAAATAATTCATCGGCTCCTTCCCCCGACAAAATTACGGTAACGTCTTTCTTGGCCAGTTCCGCTAAGAAATACAAAGGAACAATTGAAGGATCGGAATGCGGTTCATCCATCAAATATTGGATGGTCTCTAACTTTTCAAAACATCGATCGGCATTTAAAATTGAATGCTTATTTTCGATATCCAGCTCATCGGAAAGTAGTTTCGCGTTATCGATTTCAGAGAAATTCTCATCGCTAAAGCCGACAGTAAAGGTCTGGTCAGGCTTTAAAACAGAGGCTACATAACTGCTGTCAACGCCGCTTGATAAAAAAGATCCGACTTTGACGTCGCTGATGCGGTGGCTCAAGATAGATTCCTGGATGGTCTCGTCGATTTCTTCTACTAGATGGCTAAGTTTCAGATCTTTTTCTTTGAATTCCGGATCCCAATATCGCTTAAGCGTAGTTTTGCCTTTTTGATGGATTAAATAATGCGCAGGCGGCAACTTGAATATGCCTTTGAAAAACGTTTCTTCCAAAACGGAATATTGGAATGATAGGTAAGGCATCAATGCCTCTTTATTTAATTCTTTTTGAAAACTGGGGTGGGGCAGGAAACTTTTGATTTCCGATCCAAAGAAAAACGTATTATTCATTTGGCCATAGTAGAAGGGCTTAATGCCGAACATGTCACGGCCTGCGAATAATTGTTTCTTTTTCCGGTCCCAAATGACAAAAGCGAACATACCGCGTAGTTTGGAAAGAATCCCTTCACCATATTCTTCGTAGCCATGAAGGATCACTTCACAATCAGATTCGGTTTGAAAGACGTGTCCTTTGTTGATCAATGTACGGCGAAGTTCGATAAAATTATAAATTTCTCCGTTCACCATGGCGACTAAATGTCCGTCTTCACTGTAAAAAGGCTGTCCGCCGGTTTCCAATCCAATGATGCTCAATCGGCGAAATCCGAGCGCTGCTTCTCCTTCAACGAATTCACCTGCTGAATCGGGTCCTCTATGAATAATGCGATCCATCATCTTATGTAAAACCATTTCTGGCTGTTCGACTGCTCCTAAAAACCCTGTAAATCCACACATACTTATGCACCTCTTCAATGAAATTTATGAGCAATAAAGCGGAAAATGATGAGAAATTTCATCCGCTTTTGCTTACTTTGGATAGACGCTTGAAGGGGTGAAAAGTATCGGTAATTTGACAAAAAAAGAATGCTCAATAAGAGCATTCAGAAATTGCAAATCATGTTTTTAGCCGCAGAAAAATTTAAATGAAAGGGAATCGACATTAATTCTCTCTAGAGGGATGAACTCCTTCAACATGCCATGTTCTAATGCTCGGAGTCGAATGGAATTTAAAAAATCGATTGAGGAACTTAAAGTTCCGGGTTTGCGTCTGATTGACTAGAGAAGTAAAGCACATGAATTAGACAGAAATGCGGCGGGACAAGTGTTAGATGTTCTCTAAAATCGTCACGCTTAAGCCTTCTGGATCTTCAAATTCAATATCCTGAAGTTTCCCGCCATCTCCAAATTTAGCGATGCCCGCCATTGGGAAGTTTTCGGAAACGCCAAAGCTATTGGTAAATTCAACTTGGAAATCAATTTGGTATTGGGACGGTGCGTCATTGGTTTTTTTGATTTCTACAGATCCCAGCGTGAATTGATAAGAAGAGGACTCTTCTCCTAAATGATAGAAATAGGCATACGGAACGAAATTATCAAAGCCGCTTTCCGTGAAGTAAGATCCATATGTTTTTTCAAGAAATTCATATAGATAAACGGTGTCAGAATCCTCGGCAGATGTGGAGCTCCCATTTAAAACATTGGCGGGATTGGTTTTAAGCTTTATAAATTCCTTGTTCGGGCCATTAAATTCTTCGTTTAGTACGTGAGTGATTGCGCGTTCTTCCATTTCATAAGGAGTGCCGACGCCTGATTGGCTATTCAGAGCAGGGGATTCGCCTGTAGTAAATGTCAAAAAAAGAAGAGCCGCGACAATCAGCATGCCAAATGAAATGAAGGCAGGGGCCAAATGGAATTTCTTTTTCTTTTGCACGCGTGCCCGTAGTTTCACTAAACCTTCTTGTCGAGCTTTTTTAGACCGATCGACTTCTTTCATTTGCTGAAAAAGGTCATCGAGTTGTTTGTTCGGATCCATGCAAGCCACCATCCTTTCCGATAAGTTCCTTTTTTAAGGACTCGAGTGCACGTGAAGTTTTTGTTTTCACTTTTGCCTCAGTCCATCCCAATATGTAGGCAGTCTCTTTAATGGAGCATTCGTTTATTTTTCGGAGAAGCAATACTTCCTGGTAATCCTTTTTCAAGGTTTTCATCGCTTTGTATAATTGGCTAGTTTGTTCTTTCTGTACAACCAAGTCTTCAAGAGCGGGAAGGTTGCCATTTAGATCATCTTCGTTTTCCATACTGAAAAAACGGATAATCTTTTTTCTTCTCAAAAAATCATACGTGACATTGCGCGCTATTTTCAATAGCCAAGTGGAAACGGATGATTGGTGGTTGAATGACTTCAAGTTTTTAAACGCTTTATAAAACGTTTCTTGTGTTAAATCTTCTGCATTTTCTTTATGTCTGATCAGCAGAAAAATATAGCGGTAAACCCGATCACTGTGATCAAGGTATAATTGTTCAATTTCTTCTTCCATACATTTCACTCCCCGTGTAAATAATAGACGAAGATCAGAAAAAAAAGTATCGTTTTTTAAATTAAATTGCTAAATGGAAAGAAACTGTTTATATTTGAGTCGTTAGGAACAAGCGGAACAAAAGAAACGATTTACCTGTTGGAGGCCCCTTATGAAAAAAATTATTTACCTGCTTATCGCCGCAGGATTACTGAACGGCTGCAGCAATGCCGAAAAAGACTTAGCTGAACCAGTACCAGCTGAAGAAACCCCTGCAGAAACGGCTGAGTCGGCAGAAGATGCCGCTTTACCGCTTGCTGAAAATCAATCAACTAAGCGGGCAACATTGGATGAAAATCCAAAAGCCTATTATTTGCTGGAACTTGAACGGATTGACTTAGCGCTGACAAAACTGGAGAATTCGTATAAGAATGGCTCAACAGCTGCTTTGAAGGCAGGGGAGGCAGAATCGCTTAGAAGATGGGATAAAGCTTTAAATGAAATCTACGGCGTGCTTAAAACCCAATTAACTCCAGAAGAAATGGAAGATTTGCGGCTTGAGCAATTGGACTGGATTTCACTGCGCGACCAGGAAGCGGCAGAAGCCGCGGCTGAGTTTGCCGACGGCACGCTTGAAAGTGTTGCACAGCTTTCTAAAGCCCGTGAATTGACAAAAGAAAGATGTTTTTTTCTCGCGAATACGTATTTGAAAGAAGAAGCGGGCTAAAGTGCAATGCCAAGTTCTAGAGAGTAAATGTAAATAGCTAAAAAGGACCGGCCGGATCTGCTTTTGCAGATCCGGCCGGTCCTTTTTAATTTAATTCTTATGGCTGATCATTTTCTTCAGGAGGGGTTGCATCTGGAACAGAGGCCGGATTGGCATCTCCTTCGCCATCACCGTCTTCAGGTGGTGGTGGAGGGACATCGCCATTGTCATCGCCATTCCCGTTGCCATTATTCCCGCCATTGCCGTTATTGTTGCCATTTCCATTGTTTCCGTTATTGCCATCATTCTGGCCGTTGCCGTTATTATTTCCATTGTCGTTCGAATTGCCGTTGCCGTTATTGCCGTTTCCATTGCCGTCCGGATTTTCATCTTCCGGCGTTTCTACTGGCTCTTCCGGCTCTTCAACCGGTTCTTCTTCTTCCACGGGCTCTTCTTCGACTTCTTCTTCAGGAGCGCCAGCAACTTCTACTGCGACAGAAGCGGGATCGCTTCGAAGATCATCGCTGACCGCTGTTACACGGAAGGTATAAGTTTTGCCTTCTTCGAGGCCGCTAAATGAATAAGCACGGTCGCCGGTTGTGGTCAATACGGAACTATTGCCATCCACTTCAACCGCCACTTCGAACGCGACTCCTTCGGTAATATCGTAATTCCAAGAGAGGTTAGCCGTTTGGCCCTCTACAGATGCGCGGAGGCCAGAAGGGGCATCTAATTCTTCTTGGACGAATTGTTCGGATACTTGAGTCGGCTCAGTGCCGCGTACAAACAATTCAGTAGATCTTAAATTATAAGGCGTGAATGCACTTGCCAATCTTAATGGCGAGCTTCCCGCTTCAATTTCAAGCTCGACAACAGATTCCGGTTTTTTGAAATTGTCTGTATCGGCACTTGAAGAAATTTTGGACATCGCACTCGTAAATAAACGCTGTGCGAGTAACCGTTCATTTGAAGCGGTATCGATCCCAATTTCACGAGTAGGGTAGCCGCTCCATACTGAAACGGAATATTTAGATGTGTAGCCTGCGAACCAGACATCCGGTGCAGATGAAGAATCCAGCCCATATTTAGCTAAATCGTCTGCTGAATAATTGGATGTACCTGTTTTCCCGGCAAGGTCTAATCCGCTAAGTGCGGCTTCTTTGCCGGTCGCTCCAGGCACATTCAAATCTACAACATCACGGAGCATATCTGTCACCATGTAAGCGGTGCTGTCTTTCATTGCCGGAATCGATTCAGGTTTTACTACTTCTTCGGTCGTGCCGTCACGGAAAACGAGTTTCGTGATCGTATGCGGTTTTGTATAGATGCCGTCATTTCCAAAGGCTGCAAATGCACCTGCAAGATCGACTGTCGAGATGCCGTCAGAACCAAGGGCAGTGGATTCGAAGACTTCGATATCCAGTCCGAGTTTACGGACAAAATCTTTGGCATCTTCAGCGCCGACTTCTTTCAAGGTTTTGACCGCCGGGATATTGCGTGAGCGGTAAAGCGCTTCACGGATCGTCATTCCGCCAAGGAAATTGCCATCAACGTTGCGAATTTGTTTTCCGTCTTCATAAGAATACGGTTCGTCGACAATCGGCTGGCCGGTCGACCAGTCTAAATATTCAATTGCCGGTCCGTAAGCGATTAGCGGTTTGATGGTTGAACCGATGACCCGATCGCGTGATGTAGCGTAATTGATGCGGACATCGCCGGAATAGTCGCGGCCAGCCCCAATTGCTCGGATTGCACCCGTTTGCGTATCAACAATTGTCATCGCTGATTCGACTTTGTCATCAAAGAATAAATCGGATGACATTGTTTCGTTGACCGCTTTTTGGACGTCCGGTTCAAGTGTTGTATAAATGGTCAATCCTTCATCAAGCGAGTAATCGCCGCTCAATGATTCCAATTCACTTTGGACCATTTCCATGAATGCTGTATATTCACCTGTTGGTGCTTTCGGGCGGTTTTCTTCCGCCAGCAGCATTTCAGTCACAGGTGCTGCTTGAGCTTCTTCTTTTTGTGCAGTGGTGATTTTTTCATGCTGCTCCATTAAGCTAAGCACAATATTGCGACGCTTTTCTGCAGCTTCCGGATGGTTGAAAGGGTTGTAGTTGTTTGGGCTTTGCGGCATACCGGCAAGCAAAGCCATTTCAGGCAATCCCAATTCAGAAAGGGGCTTGCCATAAAAATGTTCTGCCGCAGTACCGAAGCCGTACGTATTGCCGGACATCAGGATTTTGTTGAAATACATCTCGAAAATTTCTTCTTTCGTGTATTCCTGTTCAAGTTTATAGGCGAGGTAAGCTTCTTGGGCTTTTCGCTTCAAGGTTTTTTCGTTGGATAAAAACGAGTTTTTGATGACTTGCTGGGTAATGGTACTTGCGCCTTGCGATCCAAAACCGCCTGTAATATTCGCAATCACAGCGCCGCCTAAACGGATCACATCAATTCCGGAGTGTTCATAGAAACGGTTATCTTCAGTTGCGAGAATGGCAGCTTCCATCTCTTTCGGAATTTCTTCGTAATTGACATAGGTTCGGTCCTCTACCGTCATAAACGGAATTTCCGTTTTGCCGTCAGCGGCTAAAAATTTCGGGCTAATCGGATCGCGCAGCAATTCTTCGTCGAGATCCGGAGCTCCGCTCGCGTAATATGCGAATAATCCTAAACCGGATAGCAATCCGACGACGCCGATCAAGACGATCGCTAGGACAATCCGTTTAATCCAGCTTGTGCCGGAAGAGGCTTTCTTTTTCTTTGGGCCTGGCTTTTTTCGTGCTGTTTTCTTTTGTTGCTCGAGTGCTTTTCTGCGTTGTTCACGCGAAACTGGTTTTTCGCTCACAATCGGTTCCTCACTTTCGTAAATGCTTGCATTTAAAGATTTTGCAGAATAGGCAGGTAATCCAGGCGCGGGAAAGCGCCTGGATTTACTTCTATTGCAGTTGCTTCCAATTCAACCAAGGCGATGGATTTTCTTCCACCTGTAATCATCCGGTTCCAAAAAACTTCGAGATCTTCAAAGCGAATGATGAAGTAACGCTGCAATGAAGAGAATCGGATGATCATGAAGGCCACCCCTTTTTGTTTGACGACTTGGGCCATATGATGAATTTGATGGTCATGGATGTTTTTCAAAGGAAAGGACGTTTTATTTTCGGTTTCTTTCGCTTCGAAATCGATATATTTGCCGTTCCAAACGCCATTGTAATCAGTGGTAGAAGGGGCTCTGAAATAGGCCTCGCGAATAACCGCTGCACTCCTGGACGGATATTCCACTTTTACAATCTGGACTGGCACCGGCTTTTTATGGATGACGGCTAAACCCATTTGCAAGTAATAGTCATTTGTTTCGTTTAATTCATCCTCTAATGTCTTACCCCGGTTGCTGAAGGAAAAATCCTTCTTCTTTTTGGCGACGGGCTTTTCTTTAGAAGGAATGAACTTTTTTCCGTTTGGATAATTTATTGCCATCGTGATACACCTCACTCCATCTATCATATCACACGGATTTAGACGATGCCGATGTGGAAAGGTTTCAAAAATTGCTAGACTTATAATAGCGGAACTCTTCCCAAATGCCAACTGAAAAGAATGTCTGTTCGATAATATTCGTCTGCCTAAAAGGAATATGATAAACTATTGGCAACGGAGGTGGCAGATTTATGACAGTACGAGAACTTTCTTCCACGCTATTCGATGAATGCGGGAAATGCCAAGACCGGTTTTTTGACATGCGCGAACGCGATGCCGAGCCGGATTTTTATAACGATGTAAAGCCATATGCCGATCACTGGCATGAATTGATAAATGAGTGGCAGCGGGAGTCGCTAGTCTATATACAGCAGGAGCGGCCAAAGCATGTCCACAAGCCGCAAATCGACACGGCAGCAGAAGGGATGACGCAATTTTTTGTCCAAAGCTTTTATAAAGATACCAGCAAAAAGCGTTTTATCCAAACCATACAGGCTGCCCAGTATACTTTGCAGACATTTATACGAGCGATAGACGAAAAGGGCGACTGCAATGATTAAACGAAAAAAACTTCCCGAGTTGATGGAAGAATGGAAAACGGAACCCGATATGATGGAGCGCATTGTCCATTGGCATACAAAAGAGGAAAAGCCTGCAATGTATGCGGAATTTCCAGAAGCAATGCATGACAGTTTAAAACAGGCACTAAAGAAAAAAGGGGTGGATAAATTATACACCCACCAGCGTGAAGCGTTTGACCTCGCTGTGAGCGGCAAGTCATTTACAGCAGTTACGCCAACTGCTTCCGGCAAATCGTATTGCTATCATTTGCCGGTGATCCACAAAATTTTAAATGATCCAGGCGCACGTGCCCTTTATCTTTTCCCCACAAAGGCGCTAGCGCAAGATCAGAAAAGCGATCTCCACGATTTGATCGAAAAAATGGACCAGGATATTTTATCGTATACCTATGACGGCGATACGGCACCGGCAATCCGGACGAAAGTCAGAAAAGCGGGGCAAATCGTCATTACGAATCCGGATATGCTCCATTCAGCGATATTGCCGCACCATACAAAATGGGTTTCATTATTCGAGAACCTTCATTATATAGTCATTGACGAACTTCATACGTATAAAGGAGTGTTCGGAACGCATGTAGCGCATGTCATCCGACGCTTAAAGCGGATTTGTGAATTTTATGGCAGCCATCCGGTCTTTATCTGCACATCAGCAACGATTGCAAACCCGAAAGAACTTGCAGAGAATCTGACAAATACGGAGCATGTGCTCATTGACCAAAACGGAGCCCCGTCCGGTAAAAAACACATCGTTTTCTATAATCCGCCAATCATCCATCCGACATTCGGAGTGAGAAGAAGCGCAGTGCTCGAAGTTCGGGATTTGGCGACGCATCTCGTCAAACAAAATATCCAAACAATCGTTTTTGCAAAGAGCCGGGTGCGGGTGGAAATGCTCGTCACGTATCTAAAAGCCATTACAAAAACGAAGCTTCAAGACGAATCCATAAAAGGCTACCGTGGAGGTTACTTGCCGACTGAGCGGAGAGCCATCGAAAAAGGGCTGCGCGATGGGACGATCAAATGCGTCGTTTCCACAAATGCACTTGAATTGGGAGTGGATATCGGACAGCTGCAAGCGTGTATTATGACCGGTTATCCTGGAAATATCGCAAGCGCCTGGCAGCAAGCTGGACGGGCAGGGAGAAGGCAGGATGAATCGCTTGTGGTTTATGTGGCGCAATCCACTGCACTCGACCAATACATCATCAATCATCCTGAATACTTGCTGGACCAGACGCCGGAAGAAGCGAGGATCCATCCGGAGAACATCATCATTCTCATGGATCATCTGAAATGTGCTTCTTTTGAATTGCCCTTTTCGACAGATGACCAATACGGAGAATTTGATGTCCAGGAATTGCTGGAATATTTGCAGGAAGAAGGGGTCCTTGTCCGGACTTCTGATCGCTGGCATTGGATGAGCGACCGTTTTCCTGCCCATGACATTTCTCTGCGCTCGGCTTCTCAGGAAAATGTGGTCATCATCGATCAATCGATTCCTGCCAATACAAAAGTAATCGGGGAAATGGACCGCTTCAGCGCAATGACTTTATTGCACGAAGAGGCCATTTACCTTCATCAAGGAACCCAGTTCCAAGTGGAGATTCTGGATTGGGAAGAAAAGAAAGCCTACGTCCGTGAAGTGGACGTGGATTATTTTACCGATGCGAATTTAGCGGTTGAATTGAAAGTGATGAGCGAAGACAAAACACGGAAACTGCATACTGCTGATGTCCAATTCGGTGATATTGCCGTTCTTGCGATGCCGACGATTTTCAAAAAAATACGTTTCGACAGCCATGATAATATCGGTTCCGGACCTATTTCATTGCCTGCCGAAGAATTGCATACTTCTTCTACATGGCTAAGCTTTGAAAAGCCGGAAGATTTTTCCGATTCCGAACTGTCGGACACGATGACCGGCGCTGCATATGCCATTGAATCGTTTATCCCGATTTTCGTCCAATGCGACCGCAGGGACGTTCATGTGGTGCCTCAAGTGAAATCGCCGCATAACGGCATGCCGTCTTTCTTTATCCATGATTCCTATCCGGGCGGCATCGGCATCAGCGAAAGAATTTACGATCTCTGGCAGCCGCTGCTCGACAAAGCCCAGCAGCATGTGGAAGAATGCCCATGCCTTGATGGATGCCCGGCATGCATCGGCGCGCAGGAAGCGGCCATCAGCATGAAGAGCCACGTAATCGATTTACTGAGCGAGCTCCGCAAAGAGAGGTGAGCAGCGAATGTCATTTGAAAGCAAACTACTCCAGATGAAAGGCATGCTGAAAAAGCAGCCAGTGAAAAAGAAACAGCCGACAGCAAACGAGCGTCCGCTGCACGAAGAGAAATGGAACAGCATCGGATTAAAACTGAAAGAAAATAAATTCGGATTTGTTTACGAGAAAAAAATCACGTACCCTTTAGATACACAGCATGGCAAAGTGAAGCTCAACGAACTTGACCGGGTGCTTAAGGCATGGGAAGACGTTTCTTTCGATCATCCATTTAAATTGAATGTGGATGACAAGATTGTTTTCTTCGATACGGAAACAACCGGACTTAGCGGAACAGGCGCCTATATTTTCTTGATCGGCTTATTGGTGAAAAAAGAGAATTGTTTCGAAATGATTCAATACATTATGCCCGATCCATCCAATGAAGCAGCATTTCTTTATGAAACAAAGCTATGGGAAGAAGAACAGCCCATCATCTTTTCCTACAACGGGAAAAGTTTTGACTGGCCGCAATTGATGTCGCGCTGGACGATGCATCGCCAAATTTTACCGAAGCTCCCGACGCCGGTCCAGATTGACTTATTCCATGGCACAAAACGGATATGGAAAAATGAACTGGAACGAATGAAGCTAAGCACCATTGAAGAAGAAAAGCTCGGCTTTGCCAGAGAAGGGGATGTCCCGGGCTATCTGATCCCGCCGATTTACCTGGATGCTGTGAAAAGCGGCTATCCGGAAGGCTTAGGAAAAGTGCTTTTCCATAATGAATTGGATATCTTGTCGTTGGTTTCTTTATACGTTTTGTCGTCGGATCTGTTAATGGAAGATTTTGAAACGGAGACGAGCGGCGCCTATACCAATATCGGCAAATGGTATGCGGATTTAAAACAATATGACCAAAGCGCAGCTTATCTTGAACACGTCGCTTTAGAGCGTGGAAGTTCTGCTGCGATGGCCAGATACCTGCTCGCCATCCAGAAAAAGAGATCCGGCTTATACGAAGAGGCCGTCCGCTTATTTAAAGAAGCAGCGCCTCATTTAAGAGGCACAGTCGAAGTGGAAGCTTGGATCCATGCAGCAAAATTATATGAGCATCAACTGAAGGACCTTCAGCAAGCGTCGATTATGGCGGGCTTTGCCAAAGAAGCAAGCGAACATACGAAAGTGCGCAATTCGATTGTCCTTGATCTGATCAAACGCCAGGGGCGTCTGGAAGAAAAACTTCGAAAAAAACGTTCGGAAGTGAAGAAGATATAAAGACCTATAACCTGCCTTATGCTATACTTAGCGTATGGCAGGCTTTTTACGGAAGGACGATTAAAATGGACAATAAATTTACAGCTAAAGATATCTTAGAAAAAGATTTTAAAACAGGTATGCGCGGTTATAACCAAGACGAGGTAGACCATTTCCTCGATGAAATCATCCAGGACTATGAAATTTTCGCAAAAAAAATCGAGCAATTGCAAAATGAAAACAAACGCTTAAAAGCAGAATTAGAAGACATGCCTCGCAAGCAGGCGACTCCAGCTCCCGGGACGACGAATTTTGATATTCTTCGCCGGCTATCCCATCTGGAAAACCATGTGTTCGGAAACAAATTGAATAACGAGTAATTTCGTTGTAATCTTTCCCGGAATAACGTATACTAGTAAAGCCATTTGAAATTCTGGCAATCGCTCCGGATTTTTTCCGGAGAGGAAAGTCCATGCTCACACGGATCTGCGATGGCCGTAGTGATCGCGCTTAGCGAAACAATAAGCTAAGGCAGCTTTAACAGCTGACGGCGGGTAGAACGCCTAAGTCTTCGGATATGGCCGAAATACCCTGAAGGTGCCACAGTGACGGAGCTGTATAAGAAATTATACAGGTGGAACGAGGTAAACCCCGCGAGTGAGAAACCCAAATTATGGTAGGGGCACTTTTCTGAAGGAATTGAACTGAGGAAGAGGCAGGCTTAAGCTTGCAGATAGATGGTTGCCGTCCACTAGTACGAGGGTCAAACCGTTTGAGTACGTGGAAGACAAAACATGGCTTATAGAATTTCTTTTGGCTTTAAATTGCTTATTAAAAGCTCTCCGGAAGGGGAGCTTTTCTTCTTATACTATTAGAATCGTGGTGCATGATTTTGGTCGAACAAGCTTTCATTAAAAACTCCGCAATTTCAATTTCCAAGTTCCCTCAAGATTTGCCTGAGAAAGTATTTACTAAAGTTTCAGAAGGCATTATGGTGACGGACCTCCACAAACGCATTGTGCATGTGAATCCCGCATTTGAACTTGTCACCGGATATGAACGGGAAGAAGTTTTAGGGAAGACACCTAAAGTGCTTCAGTCGGGCATTCATAGACAAGATTTTTATCAAACCATGTGGGAAAAGATGAATCTAGATGGCGAATGGAGCGGGGAAATATGGAATCGCCGGAAAAATGGCGAAATCTACCCAGAATGGTTGAACATCACCGCGATAAAAGATGAAAATGGAATTGTCCGGAATTACTGCGGCATTTTTTCTGATTTGACCGACCGGAAAACTTCCGAAGACGAGTTAAAGAAAATGGCGCTGACAGATTCGCTGACAGGCACGTCAAATCGCTATGATTTTACGGAGAGGATGCAGCAATTGATCAAGACATCCCAAAAGTATGAACTTAGCCACGCCATTCTTTTCCTGGATTTGGATCGTTTTAAACAGATCAATGATTCCCTAGGTCATGATATTGGCGATTTATTGCTGATGAGCGTTGCAGAACGGATTAGAGGGCTCTTGAAAAATAAGGATATTTTAGCGCGTTATGGGGGAGACGAGTTTGTCGTTGCCTTGACTGCTATCAAACATCCCCGTGAGGCGGCCAGTATGGCGGAAAAAATTATAGAAGTTCTTGAAACGCCATTCCACTTGGCGGATGAAGAAATCTATATTTCGACAAGTATTGGAATCAGCCTCTATCCGATAGATGGCATGACCTTGGATGATATGCTTCGGAAAGCCGATAAAGCGATGTATTATGCCAAACAAAACGGCAGAAACCAATACTGTTTTTATTTCGATGATTTAAAAACAGCTTCAAGACGCCTTGTCTTAATGGAAGCGGAATTGCGAAAAGCGATTGAAAATCGGACATTTACGATGCATTATCAACCGCAAATCGATATTCAGACAAAGCGAGTGACCGGATTTGAATCGCTGATCCGATGGGAAAGCAAAAAGCTCGGGGTAGTGGCGCCTTCTGAATTCATTCCATTTGCGGAAGAAACCGGACTGATCATTTCTCTCAGCGAAGCGATTATTGAAACTGTCCTCCGTGATTTTATTGTCATGAATTTCAATGGCAGCTTGAATGCTCCGATTTCCATCAATATTTCCAGCCTGCATTTTCAGCAGCCCAACTTCGTCGCATCGATAAAAACGATTTTTGAAAAGATGAATTGCCAACCAGGTTTTTTTGAAATCGAATTGACTGAACATACCATTATGGACAATGTGGCAGAAACTACGGTAAAGCTCGAAGAATTGAGAGATCTGGGATTTTCCATAGCTGTAGATGATTTTGGGACAGGCTATTCGTCTTTAAGTTATTTAAGCCGCTTCCCAATTGATCAATTGAAAGTGGATAGCAGCTTTGTAAAAGAAATTGTATCCATCAAAGAAAATGAATTCATTGTAGATGCTATTATCAATTTGGCGCATAGCCTCCGTTTAACCGTTGTAGCTGAAGGGGTGGAAACGCCTGAACAAGTGCAACTGCTGACGCAACTCGGCTGTGATGTGATACAAGGATATATATACAGTAAAGCGATGCCAGCAGAAGAACTGCTTGCATTTATCGAAATTTGGAATATTAAGCAACAGGAAAGGGCGTCAATATGACCACATTTAAATTACTGGCTACGGCTGCAATGGGACTTGAATCGATTGTAGCGGATGAAGTGAAAGAATTAGGATATGAAACACAAACAGATAACGGCAAAGTGTTTTTCGAGGGCGAAGAACGCGATATTGCAAAAGCCAATCTTTGGCTGCGCACAGCAGACCGGGTAAAAATCATTGCAGGGGAATTCAATGCCTATACGTTTGATGAATTGTTCGAACGCACCAAAGCGATTGAATGGGAGAAGTTTCTTCCGGTTGATGCGAATTTCCCGGTGCAAGGTAAATCGGTAAAATCTAAATTATACAGCGTGCCGGACTGCCAGTCGATCGTCAAGAAAGCAATTGTTGAGCGCTTAAAAAAAGCGTATCACCGCAACTCATTCTTGGACGAATCAGGCCCGCGCTTTAAGATTGAAGTCTCCATTTTAAAAGATAAAGTACAGCTTTCAATCGATACGAGCGGTGCCGGCCTCCATAAGCGCGGTTACCGGCTGGACCAAGGGGAAGCGCCGCTGAAAGAAACTTTGGCTGCGGCCCTTGTGAAATTATCACGCTGGACACCGGACCGTCCCTTTATCGATCCGTTCTGCGGTTCAGGTACGATTGCTATTGAGGCCGCTATGATCGGACAAAATATTGCACCCGGCTATAATCGGGAATTCGACAGTGAACATTGGCCATGGATGAAGCCGCAAATGTGGGAAGAAGTGCGCAATGAAGCGGAAGAACTGGCAAATTACGATCAACCATTAGAAATTTTAGGTACTGACATCGATCATCGCATGGTGAAAATCGCAGAAGCGAACGCACTAGAAGCAGGTTTCGGCGACTTGATCCAATTCCAGCAGCGCCAGTTGAAAGATTTCATAGCGCAAGGCGAAAACGGAGTCGTTGTCGGAAACCCTCCATATGGAGAACGGATCGGGGAAATTGAGGAAATTGAAGAAATGATTGGTGATATGGGGCGGATTTTCGCCAAATATCCATCATGGTCAATTTATATGCTGTCGTCTATGCCGCGTTTCGAAACTTTGTACGGACAGCCGGCAACAAAGAAAAGAAAATTATTCAACGGATTCATCCGCACCGATCTATTCCAATTCTGGGGCGAGCGTCCAAAAAATAAATGACAGGATAACGGAAGGGCGATAGCCCTTCCGTTTATCTGTGAGGAGAATATATGAGACAACCTATACCATTTCCATTATCGAAAGATAAAACCTTCTTTGAATCCTTGAATGATTGGATTGGCGACATCTTTTATGATGAACTTCCCGAAAAAGGCTTCGATCTCCGGGACGAACAAATTTTTATGGCTTTTCAAATTGAGCAGGCGTTAAAAGAAAAATCGGTTCTTTTTGCAGAAGCGGGAGTGGGAACTGGAAAAACGCTCGCTTATCTTTTGCCAGCGATCGCGTATGCCCGCTATACGGGCAAACCGGCACTCATTTCTTGTGCAGATGAGACTTTGATCGAACAGCTTGTAAAAAAAGGCGGCGATATTGACCGCTTGAACTCCTTATTCGATCTGAAAATGGACGTCAGGCTGGCAAAGTCGAGAGACCAGTATTTATGCTTGCAGCGCCTAGAAGGCGCCCAAAAGCGCAGTGACGCGGATTTTTTGGATGATATCGAGTTCAGTCTGCCGGAATTCGTCAACAAAACTTATTCCATGCAAAATACCTACCCTTACGGAGAACGATCAAGCTACCCGGATGTAACCGATGAAGAATGGCAGCAAGTCAATTACCATCCCATCCAGAATTGTGCAGCTTGCGAGCTGCGCAATAAATGCGGCCAGACGATACACCGCAACCATTACCGCCAGGCGACAGATTTGGTTATTTGTTCACATGATTTCCTGATGGAGCATATATGGACAAAAGATACACGGACGCGGGAAGGCCAAACGCCGCTTCTTCCGGAAACATCGTTGATTGTTCTTGATGAAGGGCATTTGCTTGAATTTGCAGCTCAGCGCGCATTGACATACGAAGTGCAGGAAATGACCCTGCTTAATGTAACGGAACGCATTATGGTCGACGGTGTCCGTGAAAAGACTTTGAGTATGATCGAGCGGACAATCGATTTGCACAATGAATTTTTCCGGGAACTTCGCAATTGCGCCATTCCAAGCGATGAAGACCGCCAAGGCATCCGTAAAACGGATTCACTTCTATCGTTAGGAAAAGAATTGATTGCATTGATTGATGATTTGATGGAAGAATTTGTTTTTGAAGGCGAATTGTATACCATTCCGGAATACGATTTGAAAATGGCAGAAGAATATTTTGAGCTCTATAATTTCTCCATGCGTTTATTTGTAGAGGAGGGCGATGCGGTCAACTGGATGGAAGTGAAAGATGAAATCGAAACTTTGGTCATCATGCCTCGTCTCGTAACCGATATTTTGGACGAAAAATTGTTTGATGGAAAAACGCCGATCATCTTCTCATCTGCGACTTTATCGGTTCAAAAAGATTTCACTTATATCGCAGACAGCCTCGGAATCGATGATTTCCAATCATTTTCTGTTCCGTCACCTTTTGAATACGAAGAAGTAATGAAAATCGTCAAACACCCACTTCAGCAAACAGATAAGTTTGAACGGGTATATGATTTGTTTTCATCAGGAGACCAAACTTTAGTGCTGTTTAAATCAAAGATCGATATGGAGCATTTCAAGCAATCCTTGCCGCTCGACCATCAATATGCGATTGAATTCGAAGGGGACCGGGAATTATCGACGGTCGTCAAAGAATTCCAAGAAGGCAAATTCCAGGTGTTGTGTTCATACCACCTTTGGGAGGGACTGGATCTGCCAGGAGAAGCATTGACGAAAGTGATCATCGTCGATTTGCCGTTCCCGCCAAAAGATCCGGTATTTGAAGCGAAGCGCAATTTCAGCTTGAATCCGTTAGAGGAAATCGATTTGCCGTTCATGCAGCTGCGTATCCAGCAAGGCATCGGCCGATTGATCCGTACGTCAAACGACCACGGTGAAATCCATTTGCTGCTGAATGAAGAAGAGCTTGCAGTAGAGCATTTATGGCAAGGGATTTTGCCTGTAGTTGCTGAGAATTTTTAATCCTTTCTTCCTGCTTATGATACAATTATTAGGCAAAGAAGATGTGGGGGGATTATGTTGACACTTGAAAAACAGTATAAAGACCATGTAAGTAAAATGCAGGCGTACAATGAAGCTCTTTCCTTATTGTATTGGGATCTCCGTACCGGAGCACCAAAAAAAGGAACGGATCTCCGTTCTGAAACGATCGGAACTTTGTCTTCGGAATTATTCGCTATATCAACGTCTGAGGAATTCGGGCAATTATTGGCTGATTTGGAAACAGATAAAGCGAAACTGAGCCATGTGATGCAGCGTTCAGTCGAAGAGTCACGCAAGGAATACGATTTGAGCAAAAAAATTCCGCCTGAAGAATACAAGAAATTCGTCATTTTGCAGTCCAAAGCAGAGTCGGTTTGGGAAGATGCAAAAGCAGCCGCTGACTTTTCGTTATTTGAGCCTTATTTAGAAGATTTGGTGTCGATGACAAAGAAAATGATCGGCTATTGGGGCGAAAAGAACGGCAGCGCTTATAATACGCTGCTTGATCAATACGAGCCGGGCATGACGACAGAAATCCTTGATGAAGTTTTCGGCAAGCTGCGAGACCGCATTGTACCGCTGGTTCAAAAAATAGCGGCTTCTGAACATAAACCGGAGACCGGTTTCCTTTATGAGCATTTTCCAAAAGTAGCTCAGCGGGATTTAAGCGTCGAAGTATTGGAGCAATTAGGCTATGATTTTGAAGCTGGCCGCTTGGATGAAACAGTCCATCCATTCATGACCACAATCAACCGCCGAGACGTTCGGGTAACGACGAAATACGACGAACAGGATTTCCGTACAGCTGTATTTGGAACAATCCATGAAGGCGGGCATGCTCTTTACGACCAGAACCTGGGAGCGGACCTTTCCGGTCTTGCGATTGAAGATGGGGCGTCGATGGGGATCCATGAGTCCCAATCGCTTTTCTTCGAGAACTTCATCGGCCGCAACGAAAACTTTTGGACAAGCAATTATGAGTTATTGAAAAAATACGCTCCGAAGCAATTCGAAGCTGTGAGCCTAGAAGATTACGTGCGGGCGATCAATGAATCGAAGCCTTCCTTGATTCGGATTGAAGCGGATGAGCTGACGTATTCACTGCATATCATGATCCGTTATGAGCTTGAAAAAGGGTTGTTCAATGGAGACCTTGCAGTCAAAGATTTGCCAAAGCTTTGGAACGATAAATACGAAGAATATTTAGGTGTGCGTCCTTCAGATGATGCCGAAGGCGTATTGCAGGATGTGCACTGGGCAGGAGGAAGCTTCGGTTATTTCCCTTCCTATGCACTTGGCTATATGTACGCAGCGCAATTCAAAAATGCGATGCTAAAAGATTTGCCTAATTTTGACGAGTTGCTTTCAACAGGCAATATCACACCGATCCGAGAATGGCTGACTCAAAACGTGCATCAATACGGCATGTCGAAAAAGCCGCTGGAGATCCTGAAAGACGCCACCGGCGAAGGATTGAACGCAGATTATCTAGCAGCCTACCTGGAAGAGAAATATTCAAAGATTTATCAGTTGAATTAAGGTGGAAAGTGAGCCCGAAAGCAGTTGCTTTCGGGCTTTTTTATTTTCCATCAGCCAATTCCAAAGAATTTTGATTATAATAAATGCAGGAGGGGTTATATGTTAAAATCATTCAGTTTAGAAGGCAAGACAGCGATCGTTACAGGCGCTGGAAAAGGGATAGGGAAAGCAATCGCTCTGGCAGTGGCAGAAGCGGGGGCAAACCTGATGCTGGTTGCGAGAACAGAGGAAGATTTGAAGGCTGTCCAACAAGAAATCAATAACGGCCGGACGGATTATGCAGTGGCTGATATTACATCGAGGGAACAAATTCAGCAAGCAGTGGAAAAAACAGTGGAACGTTTCGGCAAACTTGATGTCCTTGTAAACAATGCCGGCATGAATATCCGTTCTTCTTTAATGGAAGCGACTGACGGCGAATGGCAAAAAATCATGGATACGAACGCACATAGCGTTTTCATGTTTTCTCAAGAAGCGGCCAAGCAAATGAAAAACGGCGGCTCAGTCATCAATATCAGCTCAGTTGGCGGGGAGCGAGCGCTGAAAACAGGCGTTGTGTACGCAGCTTCAAAAGCGGCGATTATCCAAATGACGAAAGTGATGGCGATGGAATGGGGAACAAAGAACATCCGAGTCAATGCGATCGGCCCTTGGTATTTTAAAACACCGTTGACGGAAAAAATATTGGCGGACGAAGAATACTTAAATTCCATCTTAGCTGTAACGCCGATGAAGCGGGTAGGTGAACTGCCGGAAGTGGCGTCGCCAGTCGTTTTCCTGGCTTCAGACGCGGCAAGCTATATTACCGGACAAACTTTATTTGTCGACGGCGGCATGTCCATCCACGGATTTTCGTGAGGCGTCTGCAAGGGCTAACCAATAAGTCTTTACTCGACTTATTGGTTAGCCCTTTTGTTTCGATTAAAGCGCTGCGCCAGCTTCGCCGAAAAAGGAAATGTTCCAATTATATTTGGGGAAACTCCTTTTTTCGTTGAACGTAAAAAAATGTTATGATTAAAGCAGTATCTGAAGAAGGGGTTATCAAATGACAGCACATGACCATCAAAAAGATTTAATTGAAACAGCAAGGCTTTATAAAATATTTGCAGATAATGAAGACACAGAACGCGCATCAAAAGCGGAATTGTTTGCAAAGAAAATATTAAAGAATAATTTTATTATAGGATTTGCCGGACATTTTTCTTCAGGGAAATCGTCGATGATCAATGCGCTGACGGGCGAGACCTTATTGCCTTCGAGTCCGATTCCGACAAGTGCAAATATCGTGAATGTGCAAAAAGCGCCTTCCGATTTTGCAATCGTCAACCGTAAAAACAAGAAACCGGTTTATTTTCCGGAGAATTACGATTTCGACGTAGTCAAGGCATTCTGTAAAAGCGGAGACGTGACCCAAGTTGATATTGGCCACCAAGACTCTGTGCTTCCGGAAGGCATCACGGTCATGGACACTCCGGGAGTCGACTCGACAGATGATGCCCACCGCTTGTCTACGGAATCTGCACTGCATGTTGCAGACATGGTCTTTTATGTGATGGATTACAATCATGTCCAGTCCGAGTTGAATTTCAATTTCACCCGTGAGCTGCAGAAATACACGGAGCTCTATTTGATTGTCAATCAGATAGACAAGCATCAGGCAATTGAATTGCCTTTCGAGGACTTTAAAAAATCGGTTTATGATTCATTTGCTGCATGGGGAGTGGAACCGAAAGGGATTTTCTTTACATCCTTGAAAGACTTTGCGTTTCCCGGCAATGATTTCGAACAAGTAAAGGAATTGGTGGCTTCTACAATGGCAGGATGGCAAGGCCATGTAGGGGAAGCGACCGATGCAGCTTTGCAGCAATTGAAAGATGAACATCTCCGTTTCCTGGAAGAAGAACAACAGGAGCGGCTGCAGGCATTTTCATCCGTTTTAACTGAAGACGAATGGGAGAACCGTGAAGATATCAAACATGAAAATACGAAAGTGGCGAATCGCCGATCGGTTCTTGATTTTGAAAAATGGCAGGCTAAATTCGAAAAAGACAGAAAAGAATTAGTTGAAAACGCCAATATCATGCCGTATGAATTGCGGAATGCCCTTACGAATTATGTCGAGTCGGTCCAGCCTAATTTCAAGGTCGGTTTGTTGTTCAGCGGCAAAAAAACGGAAGAAGAGCGGGCATTGCGGAAAAAAGAAGTAGTGGAAAGGCTCGATACGGTCGTTCCATCGCAAATCACGAATCATCTGAAAAAACTGATGAAAAATTCGTTGAAAGACGCAGGGCTCTTAACTGATGACGAGTCGATTTCCATTGACGAACAAGAGTTTTCTCCTCCGTTCTCGCTGATTGAAGAACAGCTTCCGAAAAGCGGTCCGATCACGAGCGATGCCATCTTGAATTTTGCGAAGAATATCACTGTTTCCATTCAGCGTTGGTTCATTAAAGAGACAGAAGGCTGGAAAAAGGAGCAAGAAGAAAAGTTCACTTCGTTATCCGATGACGCCAATACTGAAATGGATATGAAAGCCCAATTGCTGGACCAAAAACTGTTGGCCATCACAACTTTAGAAGAGATGGATGAGCGGATTGATAAAGTGAAAAAATCTTTTTCTGCGATGCTTCCTAGCCAGAAAGTCGAAGCGGAGCAAAAAGTCGATCATTGGCAGCATGAGTTTTCAATTTCGATGGCAGAAATGGTGGAATTTGATGAATCGATGCTCGAGCAGAAAGCCGCATCGAACCGGGAAGGCCGTGACCAGCTCGTTTCATCGAATGTAAACCAATTTGATGAAAATGCGGTAATTGGAAGAGCCAATCAAACGGCTTTGGCCCTCACTTCGATTAAAGGGTTTGCGGAAACAGCGGAATACTTGAAGCGAAAAGCAGCACGTTTAGAGAAACAGGAGTTTACAATTGCGCTATTCGGTGCATTCAGTGCGGGAAAATCTTCTTTTTCAAACGCATTGATGGGTGAAACGGTTCTGCCGGTTTCCCCAAATCCGACGACCGCGACCATTAACCGGATCCGTCCTGTGACTAAGGACCATCCGCATGAAACGGCAGATGTCCGCTTGAAAACGGTCGCTCAGATGACGGAAGATGTGAGAAATTCCTTTAAGGTCTTGGGCGTAGAAGTCCACACGTTAGAGGAAGCTTTCGCTAAAGCTGGAACACTTTCGCAAGAAGGTTCATCAGAGCAGCAAGTCCATAAATCGTTTATCGACGCGTTCCAAAAAGGCTATCCGGAATTCAAGGAACATCTCGGGGAGACGCTCCGAACCAATCGTGAAGAGTTTGGACTTTATGTCGCGAAAGAAGAACGCAGTTGTTTTGTTGATGAAATCGACTTCTACTACGACTGTGAATTGACGAGAAGCGGCGTCACTTTAGTGGACACTCCGGGAGCTGACTCGATTAATGCCCGGCATACGAATGTCGCTTTCGAATATATCCGCAATGCCGATGCGGTCTTGTTCATCACTTACTATAACCATGCATTTGCCAGAGCTGACCGGGAATTTCTCATCCAGCTTGGACGTGTAAAAGATGCATTTGAAATGGATAAGATGTTTTTTGTCGTCAATGCAATCGATTTAGCGAATAATGAAGAGGAAAAAGACGCTGTCATTACATATGTTCAAGACGAACTTCAGCGTTTTGGCATCCGTTTTCCAAGGCTTTATGGAGTTTCAAGCTTGCTTGCGTTAAGAGACAAGGCAGTTTCAGGGATGCCGGAATTCGAAGAAGCTTTCCAGCATTTCTTGAAAGATGAAATCAAGGGGATGGCTGTTCAATCCTTGGCAGAGGAAGAGCAAAAAGCGGTTGACCGTTTTAGCGCGTTGATCGCCCAAACCGAAAAGAATTTGATGCGTAAAGATGAACGTCTAGCAGAGCTGAAACAGATTGAGCAGCAATTGTGCATCTTGTTCAGTGCATCTGCTGCGCGGATTTTCATAAAAGAAGCCATGCAGGAATTGGATGAATTGCTGTATTACGTAAATCAGCGTGTATTCTACCGCTTCAATGATTTTTTCAAAGAAGCCTTTAATCCATCAGCATTCAATGGAAAATCAGCTCAACAGGCACTCGACACCGCAATCGACGATATCGTTGAAATGACGGCATTCGACTTTGCCCAGGAATTGCGCGTGACGCATTTCCGGTTAGCCCAGTTTATCGAAAAACGGATTTCAAACCGTTTCAAAGATGACAGCGCGAAACTAAAAGAGATGAATCCGGATTTCTCGCTGACTCCTTATGAAGTGGAAGAGTCAGCGGCAATTGAACCGGATCAGGCCTTTGTGGGGACATCTTATACATCTGTGAAATCCTATTACAAAAATAATAAAAGCTTTTTCGAGAAGAATGAAAAAGAAAAATTACGGAACGCTTTACAGGCTTTGATGGAGCCGGATGCCTTAAAGTATCTCGACCGAGAAAAAGTAAAAATCAGCCATTGGGCGGATAATTGGATCGAACAGGAAGCAGAAGGCTTGCGGCAGCACATGCTTCGCCAAGCTATCGATCAAATCGAATCAGAACGAATTGTGCTCCAGCAACAGGAAATTTTGGCACAGTGGAAAGACTTGTTTTCAAATCTCGTAGCTGAAAGGGTGTAAGGAATGCCAGTATTCAAAAATATTGACCAAACACAAAACTATCGATGGATTGATGCACGATTCGATTTGAAGGATCCGAGTTGGGGAGAAAAAGCCTATCTCAAAGAACATATTGAAGGAGCTATCTACTGGGACCTTGAAAAAGACCTATCAGATATGGAGGCGGCAGGCGGGCGGCATCCGATGCCTTCTAAAGAAAAATTAAGCGGGTTGATTGAAAAAAGCGGGCTTGATCCGAAAGACGAGATCATGATTTACGACCAAGGCGGAGCTCCCTATGCAGCACGTGCTTGGTGGCTATTGAAATACGCTGGATTCGAAAATGCCTATATCAGCCAAAAAGGATTCGAATCGCTGAAAAAAGAAGGGTTGGAAACGAGCGCAATGGTTCCTGAACATGCCGCTGCTAAAGTAGAGCTTTCTTTTGATGAATCGATCTATGCCGACCAAACTTACGTTAAGCAAATTATCGATGGAGAAGAGCTTGGGATCTTATTAGATGCCCGGTCTGCTGAACGCTATGCAGGGATTTCTGAACCGATTGATCCGGTTGCTGGCAGAATTCCCGGCGCCCGCAACTTCGACTGGGAGCAGTTGATTGACCACCGGGGTGAATTCACGGAAGAAGTGGATTTCTCGGGTATACTCCAGAAAAGCGAACCCGCAGTGGTTTATTGCGGAAGCGGCGTAACTGCTGCCGCGTTGTATGCCATGCTAGCCCATAAAGGGTACCAGTCACTCCGCTTATATGCAGGAAGTTTCTCTGACTGGATAACGGATGAAAAGAATGTCGTTGAAATTGACGCGAATGATCAATCCGCTGAAATGGGCGATGCAGCAAAAGCTGTCTTAGCAAAATTGATCGAAGAAGGCTATAGCGGCGAAATGCTCATGAAGAAATTTGAATACGAAAAATCCTTGCTTGAGAAAAAATGATAGGAAAACCCCCGCTCAATTTGGGCGGGGGTTTTCCAGTTTTATTTGCTAATTTCTTTAGCCAGCGAAATGTCTTTTTTCGGTTGTTTGCGCGTCAGCTGAACCATGATGATTTGGTGGTTTTCCATTTCCCGCACAGTAATGACATGGGTCGGCAGATGCACAGTGCCGCCTTCAGTGATGTCTGTGTTTTTGAGCTGGACCCAACCGCCTATCGTATCTACGTCTTCGCTGTCATCAAAAACGATGGCAAAACGGTCTTCCAAATCTGAAAGGAGGACACGTCCGTTCACAAGGTAATTGAGCGGATCGAGTGCTTTGATTTCGTCCCGTTCGTCATCATCAAATTCATCGCGGATTTCCCCGACGATTTCTTCCAGAATGTCTTCCATTGTAATGACGCCGGAAGTGCCGCCGTATTCATCAATGACAATGGCCATATGGACTTGCTGCCTTTGCATCGTTAAAAGTACGTCCTGGATAGGCGCTAACTCCAATACGAAAGGGATGTCATGGACAATGATACTTTTTTTCAAACTTCCATTTACCGTGAAATTCGTTAACAGTTCTTTAATATTTACAAACCCGATAATGTCATCCTTATCGCCATTTTCAGTTACAGGATAACGGGTATATTGATGGTCTCTGACGATTTCCATCAACTCATTTTCATCCATCTCCAAAGAGATCGTTTCCATCTGTGTGCGTGGAAGCATGATGTCTTTAGCAACGCGTTCGTCGAATGAAAAGATGTTTTGCATATATGAAAGTTCGGTCTTGTTGATTTCACCGCTTTGATAGCTTTCGTTCATAATGATCTTTAACTCTTCTTCCGAATGGGCTTGTTCATGTCCGGCAGGTTCGACTCCGAACATGCGCAGCAATAGGCGTGCAGAACCATTCATGAGCCAGATGAACGGGTTTAAAATCTTTCCGAAAATAACCAATGGCTTTGAAAAGAATAAGGCCATTGCTTCAGCGTACTGGATCGCCAAGGTTTTTGGAGCCAGTTCTCCAAGGACTACATGAAGAAATGTTACGACTGCAAATGCAATCCCGAAGGAAAGGATGGAAGCTGTCGGATCCACGATGCCGAAATTTTCAAAAACGGGATGCAGGATTCGTTCGACCGTCGGTTCCCCGAGCCACCCAAGCCCTAAGGCTGTCATGGTAATGCCAAGTTGGCAGGCCGATAAATAATAATCCAGGTTATCCACGATTTTTCTGGTGCGTATTGCGTTTTTATTGCCTTCCAAAATCAGTTGGTCAATACGGGAAGTCCTCACTTTGATGATTGAAAATTCCGAGCCAACAAATAATGCAGTCAAAGCAATTAATAAAGCCACTAAAAACAAATTCAAGTAAAGTATACTGTCCAATTCGTCCCTCCGGTTTGAAGGGTTCACCTCTGCTTTCTAAAATATCCATTTATTATACCATAACCGAAAGCCACTTTCTTTTGGGAACTTCTCGCAAAAAATTTTGAGTATTCCGATTGAATAGAGTTGTCACCCGACAGAAATGGAATTATGATTAACAATGAGAAAAGGAGTGACTTTATGAAAACCTTATGGCGTGGTGGTAAAATCTATACGATGGCGAGCGAAGGAGAAACCGTAGAAGCAGTGTTGGTTTCTAATGGCAAAATTGAAAAGATCGGTACATATGAAGAATTAAAAGAGTCGGCAGATAAAGAAATGGATTTGGAAGGGAAAGTCATGTACCCGGGTTTTGTGGATAGCCATATGCACATGATCGGCCACGGCGAGAAATTGCTGCGGGTGGACCTTTCTAAAATTGAATCATCAGAAGAAATGAGAGAGCAGTTAATCCGTTCAACGAAAGACTTAGCTCCGGAAAACTGGTTTATCGGAGAAGGATGGAATGAAAACAATTTCCCCGACCGGAAAATTTTCCATCGACTTGAACTCGACGAAATTTCCGAGTCGCCTATGATGCTGAAGCGCGTATGCCGGCATGCCGTCTTAGCGAATTCGAGTGCGCTGAAATTGGCGGGCATCACAAAAGACACACCAGACCCGGAAGGCGGAGTCATCGTCCGGGACAACGACGGAGAACCGACAGGCTATTTGCTGGATGCAGCACAAGACCTGGTGGCCGATCAAATTCCGGAAGTCAGTGTTGAATATTTGACGCATACGCTCAAAACTTCGGTGGAAAATTTATTGTCTCTCGGATTGACCGGGGCCCATACAGAAGACATGGGGTATTACGGCCATGACTACACAAAGCCGCTGCAGGCGTTCAAAAATGTGATCGGCAGCGACAAACTGAAATTCCGCGCGAATCTGCTGCGTGCCCATAGCCAGTTTGAAGCGATGATGGAACATGCGAGCTACGCGGAACCATTTATTGATCCGGGCGCCATGAAAATTTTTGCCGATGGTTCGATCGGCGGGAAAACTGCGTTATTAAGCAAGCCGTACAACGATGATCCATCCACGAGCGGCGTTGCCATCCATTCGGATGAAGAATTGCATCGTTTGGTTGCTATGGCACGGAAACACGGGGAAGCCATTGCGATCCATGTCATCGGCGATTTGGCGATGGAAAAAGCGCTGGACGCAATTGAAGCTCATCCGGTAGCGGAAGGGAAGCGTGACCGTTTGATCCATGCCATGATTCTCCGTGAGGATTTGGTGGAGCGCATGGAAAAATTAGCGGTTATTCTGGACCTGCAGCCAAGTTTTGTCAGTTCGGATTTCCCGTGGGTGATTGAACGTTTGGGAGAAGAACGGATCAAATGGTCTTATGCATGGAAGAGCCTAGTAGACCGCGGTCTCATTTGTGCAGGAGGATCGGATGCACCGATTGAAGAGGTGGATCCGCTTCAGGGCATCTATGCAGCCGTAGCAAGAAGAAAGCCGTACGAAACGCATGAAGGCTACATGCCGCAAGAGAAATTAAGCCGTTTTGAAGCCATTCAGCTGTACACGAGCGGAAGCGCTGCAGCGATTTGCAAAGAGCAGGAGCGCGGAATCATTGCGGAAAACTTCGATGCGGATTTCTCGGTATTTGACCGGGACTTGTTTGAAGGCGAACTTGAACAGATCATCGAAGCGGAAGTGGAGCTGACGGTCGTAGCTGGAGACATCATGTATCAAAAAGGAAGAAGTGAATAGACGTGGAAGCAATACCGGAAGAAATTTTAGCGAAGCTGGCGCAAGCGGACCAAGCGGGCGTTGATATGAGAAGCCCGAAAGCGGTAGTGACCCATATGCTCGGCCAAGGCGAAAAAGAATCGATCCTCTATTTCTATAAGCCTGGGACGATTGAATTTGATTTTGATAAATATGAATCGGCTGTCAAAGAAATGCGGAAGCGCAATTCATAAGTCCATATGAACATCCGTAAAAAAATCCCCCGCTGCATAATTATGCAGCGGGGGATTTGGTGCTTTAAGATTATTTGCCGCCGAGCATGTTGAACAATCCGCCAGTGATACTTCCTTCTCCTTGCGACTTGCCTGCAGGATTTTGCGGCGCCGCAGCAAACACGCGGCTAGCTAAACGGCTAAATGGCATCGACTGGACCCAGACGCTGCCAGGACCTCGTAAAGTAGCGAAGAACAATCCTTCACCGCCGAACAAGGCAGTTTTTACGCCGGAAACCATTTCGATATTGTAATCGACATCAGGGGTCATCGCGACTAAACATCCGGTATCGACGCGAAGAACTTCTCCTTTTTGAAGATTCTTTCGGTGGAGAGTGCCTCCTGCATGGACAAAAGCCATTCCATCGCCTTCAAGCTTTTGCATAATAAACCCTTCACCGCCAAAAAAACCGGTCCCAAGTTTCCGCTGAAATTCAACACCAATGGAAACGCCTTTAGCCGCTGCTAAAAAGGCATCTTTCTGGCAGATGATTTTGCCGCCGAGCATGCTGAGATCCATCGGAATGATTTTTCCAGGATAGGGCGAAGCGAAAGAAACATGGCGCTTGCCGATTCCTTGGTTTGTAAAAGTCGTCATAAATAGGCTTTCACCAGTAATGATCCTTTTTCCGGCACCCATCAATTTCCCCATGATGCCAGAGCCGCCGCTATTCGATCCGTCACCGAAAATGGTTTCCATGACGATGCCATCTTCCATCATCATCAAAGCACCGGCTTCTGCAATGACTGTTTCGTTCGGATCCAATTCCACTTCCACAAACTGCATATCGTCCCCGTAAAGTTTAAAA
This sequence comes from Planococcus alkaliphilus, assembly GCF_057031095.1. Classification (NCBI taxonomy): domain Bacteria; kingdom Bacillati; phylum Bacillota; class Bacilli; order Caryophanales; family Caryophanaceae; genus Planococcus; species Planococcus alkaliphilus. Next base: position 2,072,642 of record NZ_CM168060.1, on the reverse strand, counting down.
TCGATTTCATGATTATTCATCTGTTTTCCTCCTTGAAAGACTGTTATATAATGAATACGTGAAAAAAATTTAAAAGTTTCAAAAATAATAAATTAATTTAAGGATAATATTATTGTTATGTAAACTTATAATTGAGATTGGAGGAATTGAAAATCGAAGCTAAACAGTGGATTGAATTTTTACAAATGGAAAAGCATCCGGAAGGCGGCTATTATAAATCTTCTTTCACGTCAATAAACCAGATGGAATTTGCTGCGCATGACGGTGAAAGACCGCTGTACACGAGCATTTATTTTTTGTTGAGATCCGAGGACCTTTCTCATTTCCATCGATTGAAGTCGGATGAACTTTGGTATTTTCATGCGGGCAGTGTATTGACTGTGCACATGATCGACGAAGAAGGGGAGTATCGGCAAGAGCGATTGGGGATTGGAATCGCGGACGGGGAAAAACCGCAAGTGCTAGTCAAAAAAGGCAGTATTTTCGGCTCGACAGTGGACAGTGAAAATTCATTTTCCCTTGTAGGGTGCATGGTAGCACCTGGTTTCGATTTTAAGGACTTCGAACTCTTTACCCAACAGCAATTGATGCAGGATTATCCGCAGCATCAGGAAATCATCGAACGCTTAGCTTACGAAGACATTCCATAAGCGAAAGACTATATCGAATTATTTGAAAATATGCTATTCTAAGGAAAATGAGAGAAAAATGAGGTCGAGTTATGGAAATGGTTTTATCATTATTAATCATCGCAGTAGCCATATTTGCCGGAATTTCCTTAAAGAAATTTTACGATAAGCCGTATATCGTTAATTTTGCTTTATCTGCAATGCTGCTATTGATTGTTTTGCGCACAGTCCTGCAGCAGCCGATTACCAATTTGGGATGGGCAGCAATTGTCATTTGTTCTATCGCATTCGTTTTCCAAGTGGTTTTGGGGATAAAAAACTTGAAAGTGAAAGAACAGGTGCAGGCATAAAAAACGGATCTCTCAATGAGATCCGTTTTTTTATAGGCGATTTAATGCTTCTTCTATGTCGTCATCGCCAGAGATGATTTCAAATGTTTTATTGAAAACATGGAGATTGTCGAGTGAGTGCAAAAGGACTTTTGCGACATCTTCTCTTGGTATCGGCCCGGCGTCTACATATTCGGTCGCTTTGATGCGTCCGGTACCCGGATCATTGGTTAAAAGGCCCGGGCGGATGATGGTATAGGTCAATCCGCTTGCACGCAGGATATTATCTGCATGGTGCTTCGCTATGTAGTATGGCGCAATGTCATCGCCCCACATTTCCCGCCGGTCAGCATGGATTGCACTAATCATCAGGAAGCGATCGGTTCCGGTCTGGCTTGCCGCTTCAATGGTTTTTGCAGCGCCGTCAAGATCAATGAGCAAGGTTTTGTCAGCGCCTGTTCCGCCGCCGCTGCCGGCCGTGAAAACGACAGCGTCGCAGCTTTCCATGGCTGAAGCAATCTCCTCCACACTGCCCTCTAAACTCGTCACGACCGTTTCGACATTCAAACTATTAAAATAGCTGATTTGTTCTTCCATGCGAATCATAGCAATCGGCGTATGATCAGGGCTGTCTGCCAACAGTTTGACAAAATGCCTGCCAATCTGGCCGTTTGCCCCTACAATTAATACTTTCATTGCGTTTCCTCCTTTAAAGATCTGCGTTTACTCTTTCCATACCCTCCATGATTTTCTTTAATCTGCTGAACCACAATTCATTTATCGTGAATTTCTTAAAATTTTTCTTTATATCTAAAGTGTCTTTAGTATAATGTAACTAATCTCTTTTTTTTGACAATAAACGATTTCTGGAGGTACTAAATGAACTCGGAAAATGCAAAAAAGAATGTGAAATTCAATGATCATAATGATTCATCAGGCCTGTCCTTTGGCGTAGCACACATGAGCGGTAAACCTTTGGATAAAGAAAAAAGCCCTTTTTGGGACTTTATTACTCAAACTTTCTTATTTATCTTAGGCGGAGTTATCCTTTGCGGAATGCTGTATCTACTCGTATCATTTACATAACGACAAATTTAAAAGGAGATTCGCTATGATTCGATATCCAGCACGGGAAATTAAAGTGATCGGTGTTACTGCCCCTTCGTCAGGAGTAGGGCCGGATGATCATGAAGTTCTTCGATCGGCGATTGAGCGATTAGAGGAACGGAATTTCAAATTGAAAGTCGGAGAGACGGCTTGGACTCAGTCAGAAGCCAAGTCTGCAGATGCAGAAAAACGGGCCGAAGAGCTCATGGAAATGCTCAACAATGAATCGCTGGATTTGATCATGCCGCCATGGGGCGGTGAATTGCTGATTGAGGTGCTTGAACATCTGGATTTCGAGGCGCTCCCTGAAAAGTGGGTGATGGGGTATTCGGATATCAGCTTGCTGCTGCTCGCGATTACCTTGAAGACAGGGTTGGCAACTGCACATGGCACCAACCTCATCGATTTGCGCGGTCCGGAATCCGATGACACGACAGCGAAATGGCTCGAGGTGCTTCAAACTAAAAAAGACGGTTCCAACAGCCAAGTTTCATCAGAAAAATTTCAGGAGAAATGGGATCATGAGGATCCATCGCCGGTCGTTTTTCATTTAACTGAACCTACGGCTTGGAAAACGGTGTCTGGAGAAGAGGAACAATTTTCAGGACGGCTTCTAGGGGGCTGTATCGACGTCATTCGCCATATAATCGGCACGCCTTATGGAAATGTTGAGGCTTTTAGGGAAGCGCATATTCCAGGAGAGCCAGTCATATGGTATTTGGAAAACTGTGAAATGAACGTAGCGGATCTAAAGCGTTCTTTGACACAGATGAAATATGCAGGATGGTTTAACCATATCTCCGGCATCATCTTTGGAAGAAGTTCTGCAAACGAAGCAGTCGGCGGCTATACCATTGAAAAATTATACGAAGACCTGTCAGATGAGCTAGGCGTTCCGATTGCCTACGATATCGATTTAGGACATGTTCCTCCGCAAATTACATTCGTCAATGGAGCTTATGCCGTTATCGATGTTGAAAATGGAAAAGGCAAAGTTACTCAGGAATTCAAGTGAAAAGGACGGAAATGAATGGAAATCCGAATTTTAACAGCAGAAGATGCCGAATTTTACCGTGAACTTCGCATCGAGGCATTGATGCTGGCACCGGATGCATTTGGTACAACATTAGAAGAAGCGCTAGATAAACCGGTCGAGATAACAGCGGAGCAGCTTTCTTCGCCTTCAGCCACCACTTTCGGCGCTTTTGTCGGAGGCAGGTTATTAGGGAATGTCACGTTAAAGCGCCATACAGCGGCTAAGCTGCAGCATCGTGCAAATGTAGTTGCGGTGTACGTTACGCCTTCTGCAAGAGGCCGGAGGATTGCGAGCCGGTTGATGGACGCGTTGATTGAACATGCGAAAAGCTTAGAAGGCTTAGAACAATTATACTTAGCGGTGGTTACAGATAACGAATCTGCTATTGAACTATACAAACGCAGCGGATTTGAGAAATACGGTACGGAATATCGTTCGATGAAAGTGGAAAGCCGTTATATTGATGAAGACCTCATGATGAAATTTTTGTAAGGAAATAGAGTGGACTCAACGATGAAAAAATCGATGGGTCCACTCTTTTTATTTTGCAAATTCTGATAATGGAGACAGCTGGTAAAGTTTATCATCACCTTCTGTCGGAGTTCCGCGGCCGTCCGTATTGTTCGTAATGAAATAAAGGGCTTCACCATCTGAAAATACATCGCGTACGCGGCCAAAGCCTTCGATGGAATCAACCAGCTCGTTCGTTTCCAAGTCGAGAATTTTGATAGCTGTGCCCCTTAAAGCGGCAATGTACAATAAGCCATTGTGGGCTGCAATTCCGCTCGGTGCCCAAGTTTCGTCATCGCCGGTCGTAAATAATGGGGTTTCAAGCCCGCTTTCCGTTTCCATTCCTTCAATGAGCGGCCAACCATAATTCTTGCCTTCTTCAATTTGATTGATTTCATCGTTTGCTGACTGGCCATGTTCAGCAACGAACATATCGCCATCATGCCAGGCGATGCCTTGGGGATTGCGATGGCCGAGTGTATAAGTTTCAAAAACGCCCGATTCATTAAGCTTTAAGATTTTGCCGTTTACAGCGTCCGGATCCTGTGCTAAATCCGGATCGGATGCGTCGCCGATTGTAGCAAAAAGTGTGCCATCTTCGTCGAATTCAAGCCGGCCGCCGTGGTGGACATTGCCGGTCGGGATGTCTTCGAGTAAAATGGCAGTTTCGCTCCAGGCATCTCCTTCGAGCTTCAACTGAACGATTTTATTGTACGAATCGCCGTCTTGTTCATAAACCTAATAGCCATAGGCTTCCTTGGAATCCTCAAAATCCGGTGACAGGGCAAATCCGAGAAATCCTGCTTCAGCTGCAGATGAAAGCGGATCTGAAAAATCGACTTCCTGTCGAGTTAATGTGCCTTCTTCGTCAATATGAGCGATGGTTCCAGGACGCTCGGAAATGTAAAAGGCCTCTCCCGTTTTATTGATGGACCAAGGGGTTACAAGATTGGCAGCAATTTCATCAAACGGCACGTCCGCTTCATCTGTATTTGCTGGTGCATCTTGGCAGGCGGCTAGTATAATGAGGGAAAGCATGGAAAAAAGAATTTTTTTCATAACAAAACCTCCTTTTGTCCATCATAAGCGAAAGGGCTGTGCAAAAGGAATTAGAAAGGGGGAGGCAAGCGCATGTCCTTAATGAAAGACGTTAAAGAAGAAGCAGAAATCCGCAAAAAACGAAATCAGATCCGTATGGCCACTTGGGTGATCGTTGCCATCGTTCTAGTTTTGGTATGGTATTTCACCAAATAAAAAAACCGTCATTGCGACGGTTTTTTTCGGTTCTGCATTATTTCCACAATTACTGCAGCTAAGGTGATGGCAATCAACACGTTAACTAGCGTGACGTTCAAAAATTGATCTCTAAAAATTGTGGCTACAGCCAATACATAGAACAAGCCCTGCGAAATTTTGGCAATTCCCGGCACGGCATTTTTTTGATAGCGGAGCTGTGCAAGCTGGAACATTAAGAATGCCAGCAAAAGCACCAAATAATAGGGCCAGGAAAACTCGCCGATCAAATTATTGATGACGCCAAAAATAAGGAGCGGAACAAAATAAAACAGTAATGAATTCAAGAAAACTCACCTTTTCACTTTTTATTGGAATTCTTTCGCTGCCTGTCGGTAATCGCCTTATAAAGGTTGGCTACAGAAAAAACGAGGGCCAGCGTAACGATGATGATCGAAATGACGGGGTAGGCAGAAACGCCATTTTCCAAGATCTCAAGCACACGTGTGTAAAGAATCCACGGTCCAATCAATAGAATAAAAATATCGAGTGCCGTTCCTAAATTGAATTTCATCTAATTCCTCCAATAGACATGCTGAGTTAAGTTTAGCAGAATTATTTTCACACGTCTTTAGGCAACTCGAAAAGAAAAACCGCTATCACAAGGATAGCGGCAAAAACGAATGATAAGTATTCTATTACTTGTTTGCCCGCAATTCTTTTCTCGCCAAGTCGTCCGCTGCGCGGTTTTGGGAGTCTGGAATCCATTTGATGAAGCAGTATTCGAAAGAACCGGACAATTGAAGTGCTTGTTCGAGCAAAGGCTTGAATTTCGGGTTCTTTATGAACCCCCGTTCAAATGCTTCGACAGTCACTTGTGAATCCGATTTAATGGAGACCATACCGCTCGTCAATTCTTTGGCTAGTTCAAGCCCTTTCACCAACGCGGTAAACTCTGCAGTATGGTTATCCATTTCCCCGATATAGCCGCTCCATTTGATCAAATGCCCTTCACCCCGGATAAAAACACCGACTGCACTGACTTGTGGAGACCCGGCTGTAGCAGCATCGATAAACACCTCAAGCATGAAATCACCTACTTTTCGTCAATGGGAGTAATTGCTTTTGCGATATATCCAAAAGGCGTATCAAGTACAGATACGATGAATTTCAGTATATAAGTGGAAATGAAAATTTGAATCCAGACATCGAACGGAAACACGCCGTAAAAAGCGATGCTTGTGAAAATTAGCGTATCGAGCAGCTGGCTAATTAGCGTAGAGCCGTTATTCCGGATCCAGAACTGGCTGTCTTTCGGAAATACTTTCCGGAGAGCCGTAAAGATCAAGACATCCAAATGTTGGCTTGTAAGATACGCGATCATGCTGGCAATGGCGATTTGAGGAACCAAACCGAAAATCGTCTGAAGCGCTTCATTGGCAATATCGCTTTCATCCGGGATGAATTTGATGCCCAGCTGCATGACGATGACCATGATCAGCAATGATGAAAATCCAAGCCAAACCGCTTTTTTCGCTTCTTTCTTGCCGTATTTTTCATTCAGGATATCGGTTGCAAGAAACGTTGAGGCATATAGGCTATTGCCAAGTGTTGCTGTCAAACCGATGATTTCGATCGTTTTGGTTACTTGGATATTCGCGAGTACCGTTGAAATCGCTACCCAGGCAAATAATCCGGTCTTGCCGAAGAATTTGTACATGATCAGCAGCAAGACAAAGTTGACCACGGCAAAGCCGAGGCCTAAAAACTCGTTAAACAAAATAATTTCCTCCTTAGTTTTGGTAAAGCGGGAGTTTACGAACCGCTAACACATAAAAAATGTCCTTTGCCAGTATAACGATTGTTGCAAAAAAAGACAAATTAGGAGTAAAATAAACGAATGGCATTTTGAAGGGGTGACAGTTTGAACAAGCTTTCAATAATCAATGAGATTGATGAAATGATGGAGACTTATTGCGAAGGATGCTTCGTCCGCAAACAAATACGCAAAGAGCAGGGCAAGACAGCTGCCCACCGTTTTTGCATCAGCCATTGTTCAGTCGGGACACAGCTGCAGTTTTTAGGGAATGAGTTAAATAAGATCGGCACGGAACATAAATCGTAAGTTTATTGGATAAATCACAAAAAAGCCGGGATGCGAACCACTTCGCTCCCGGCTTTTCTATGGCTTTGACAAAGAAAAAAGGCCTTAAACCGGCCTTCCATATTAAACATAGTAATAGTCAACTTTCAATTTCAATTACATTAGCGGCTTGGGGCCCGCGATTCCCATCAATAATTTCAAAGGAGACGGTCTTGCCTTCTTGCAGTGTACGAAAGCCATCGCCTTGAATGCCGGTAAAATGGACGAACACGTCATCGCCGTCATTATACTCGATAAAGCCATAACCCTTTTCCGTATTAAACCATTTCACTGTTCCCTGATGCATGCACGTTCCCCCTATTATTGATATTGTAGCGGTACCATGAAAAAACCGGTTTCGGTTGGATTAAACTATACAGGAAGCGGTATAAATCGTCAATCTTTCGCCAAGTAGCGGGCAAAGGGACTAGAGAAAAGCTATAATAGAAGAAAAGGGGTCCGCCAATCGATGCAAAAGTTAATAGAGCAATGTGAGAAACAAGTTAAAACGATTTATGAAAATTTTGATGCGAGCCATGACTGGCAGCATATTGAACGGGTTCGGCAAAATGCCAGATTGCTGATGGAAAAAGAGCAAGCGGATGCTTTGATCGTTGAAATGGCAGTGCTGCTTCATGATGTATCAGATCCGAAATATAGAAAGCCTGGAGAAGACCTGGAATCGGAAATTTTGCAGGATCTCGATTTGACAGCTGGCCAGCGGGAAAAAATAAAGGCCGTGATTGATTCGGTATCCTTCAAAGGAGGGAACGGTGTAGAGGCGGCGTCAATTGAAGCGAAAATCGTCCAGGATGCTGACCGTCTTGATGCGATCGGAGCCGTCGGCATTGCCAGGACCTTTGCGTATGGCGGGGCGAAAGGGCGCAGATTGTATGATTGGAAAGAGCAGCCAAGGCAGAAAATGACCGAAGAAGAGTACCGGTCAAAACCAACGAGCAGCACCACCCATTTTTACGAGAAGTTATTATTGCTAAAAGACCATATGAATACGGAAACCGGGAAGCATATCGCTGAAGAACGCCATCAGTTTATGATATCCTTTTTAGAGCAACTTAAAAAAGAAACGGATGGGAATCAATGAGCCATTTAATTATCAACAATTTAACAAAAACAGTAGGAGCGAAAACGCTTTTTAAAAACGTAGAGTTTTCTTTGTATCCGGGTGAGCGCGCCGGATTGATCGGCGTCAATGGAACAGGGAAGTCCACGCTAATGTCCATTTTGGCAGGTGAAATGGAAGCTGATTCCTTGTCGATGGACCACCCGAAAAAATACCAGATCACGTATTTGAAGCAAGAGCCGGAATTCGACGAATCTCTGACGGTTTTGGAAACCGTGTTTTCCGGGGATTCGCCGATTCTTGCCTTAAACCGTTCTTATGAACGGGCATTGAAAAACATGATGGTTGATTCCAGTTCGACGCAGCTTCAGGATGAACTGATGAAAATACAGGAAGGCATGGAACAGGAAAATGCTTGGGACATCAACGCATTGGCTAAAACGGCATTGACGAAGCTCGGCATCGACATGTTCGATGCGCCGGTTGGCGAATTGTCGGGCGGCCAGAAAAAACGTGTAGCTTTGGCAAAAGCGTTGATTGAACCGGCTGATTTGATCTTGCTGGATGAGCCGACCAACCATCTTGACGCGATTTCGACCGAGTGGCTGCAGGAAACGCTTCTGCGGATGGGCAGCGCGATGCTGTTTGTTACGCACGACCGTTATTTCCTCGATGCTGTTTCTACCCATATTTTCGAACTGGCAGATCAGACGATGTATACCCATAAAGGAAATTACGGGGATTATCTTGAAAACAAAGCCATTCGGGACGAAATGGCCGCGAGTTCCCAGCAAAAGCTGGAAAACCGCTTCCGTTCGGAACTGAAGTGGATTCGCCGCGGCGCTAAAGCGCGTTCGACGAAACAAAAAGCCCGCATTCAGCGGTTTGAGGAAATCAAAGAAAATGTCCAAAAAGAGAATGACAATACTTCGCTTGAATTATCGATGCAAAGCCAGCGGCTCGGCAAGAAAATCATTGAAGGCGAAAATCTTTCGATGGCATTCGGCGATAAAGTCATTTTCCGGAATTTCGATTTTCTTTTGCAAGGCGGCGACCGCATCGGAATTGTCGGGCCGAATGGCGCCGGCAAATCGACATTATTGAAGATTTTGGCAGGGGAGTATGAACCGACAGAAGGCAAAATCGAATACGGAAGTACGGTGAAGATTGCCCACTTCACGCAGCATTTGCCGGAAATGGATGAATCCCAGCGCATGATCGAATACATCCAGGAAATTTCAAGCGACTACGAAGCGGCAAAAGGCGTGCGCTTGTCTGCCACACAGATGCTGGAACGGTTTTTATTCCCTTCCAATGCCCACGGTACACAGATCGGCAAATTGTCCGGCGGTGAGCGAAAACGTTTGTATTTGCTTAAACTATTGATGGAGCAGCCAAACATTCTGCTGCTCGATGAGCCGACGAATGACTTGGATATCCAGACGCTTTCAGTACTCGAAGACTTTTTGGAAAACTTCCCAGGCGTCGTTATTACGATTTCCCACGATAGGTTCTTCCTGGACCGGATTGCCCGGAAACTATGGACAACCGGTACTGGTCAAATTCTCGAATACCAAGGTTTGTATTCCGACTTTATCAAAGAAAAAGCGGAACCGGCAGCCGAGGTTCCGGAATTTGTAGAACCGGTTGAACAAGAGGCGCCTAAAAAACAGCAGCCAAAAAAGAAATTGACGTTCAATGAGCAGCGGGAATACAGCGGAATCCTTGACGAAATTGCAGAAATTGAAGCGAAAATCGAAAGCTGCGAAGAAGAAATGGCCACAGCCGGAGCGGATTTTGAAAAATTGAACCGCTTGACGCTGGAAGTGGATGAACTAACTGCGAAATACGACGAAAAGATCGAGCGATGGACTTATCTTCAGGAAATCGCTGAATCCTAATGGAATAAATGCAGGAGGGATACTTTGTGAAGATTATTACAATTGAACCGACACCAAGCCCGAATACGATGAAAGTGATCATCGATCAGGAATTGCCATTCGGCAAAAGCCATAATTACACAAAAGATAATTCAGAAGGTGCACCGGCTGAGATCCAGCAAATCTTAGCCATCGACGGCGTGAAAGGCGTTTATCATGTAGCTGACTTTCTGGCAGTTGAACGTCTTTCCAAATTTGACTGGGAAAACATTTTAGCGGCTGTCCGCAATGTTTTCGGCGGCACGAACTACACCACAAATGATGAAATCGAAATAGATGAACATTACGGCGAAGTCTATGTCCATGTGCAGCAATTCAAAGGCATTCCGCTGCAGGTGAAAGTTTTTGACAGTGCATCAGAAAAGCGTTTTGCGATGGCGGAACGCTTTGTGACTGCCATGAGTACAGTCATGGATCCAACGGAAGAAAATTACTTATTGCAGCGGAAGTGGGCAGACTACGGCGTCCGCTACGGCGACAAAGAAGAAATCGGCAAGCAAGTGGTAGAAGAATTGGAAGCGGCTTACCCTCAGGAGCGGCTCGAAGCGATCATCGAGAAAGACCGGTCCTCTGAACAAGTGGAGCCGGTTGCCCGCGGCAGAAAAGTGTCTTTGGAGGAATTCGATACACCGGACTGGCAAACGCGCTTTCAATTGCTCGAGCAGATGAACGAAGGGGAGCTCAGCGATTTGCCGCTATTGGAACAAGCTTTGCAAGACGAAAAAATGTCCGTTCGCCGGCAAGCGGCGATTTTCCTCGGAGACATCAAGGATAAAGCGGTGGTCCCTTATCTGGAGCTTGCGATGAAAGACAAAAGCTGGGCGGTCCGCAGAACAGCGGGAGACACGATCAGCGACCTCGGCTTCGAAGAGTTTGAGCCAATTATGATGGAAATATTAAAAGATAAAAACAAATTGGTCCGCTGGCGTGCGGCGATGTTCCTTTACGAAACTGGAACGGAAGCGGCATTGCCCGCTTTAAAAGAAGCGGAGAACGACCCAGAATTTGAAGTGAAGCTTCAAATCAAAATGGCGATTGCCCGCATCGAACAAGGCGAAGATGCAAAAGGCTCAGTTTGGAAACAAATGACCGAAGCGCGCCAAGCGATGAAAGAAGAAAAATAAAAATAGGAACCGGAAGTGCGTCTGCCTAGCAGATTAAGCTTCCGGTTCCTTTTTTTTTCAGGATTCGAGGTTTTCAACTCCGGAGTAAGAGGTAAACTGCAAGTAATACTAGAACGGGCAATCAATCATAACAGTCAATCAGATGGGGGCGAGCCAATGGGAGAAGATATCTATTCAATCGAATTATTGCACCAAGGCAAATACGAATCATGGGATTTTGGCGGTGAGGAAAAGCGCAACGAATTCTACGAGGGTGTAAAAAACAAGTTCAAAGGACATGAAATCGAAGACCGAGATAATGTAGAAGATACACGCATCGTCCAACTATCTGCAACAAGCCTGCAGATTAAAAAAGACGGCGTTTCACAAACCGTTCCTTATGAATGGTACGATGCAGAGTCCTATGAAAAAATTCTGGAATACATCAATAATAATTACAGCGAGTAAAAAGCGTCTCCTTGGGAGATGTTTTTTTCATTCGCAGAAATAAATGAGAAAACTTAAATATGATGATAGGTAAATTTAAGTTATTTTTCTAAATTTTGTGAAGTGCTATACTTGTTACAGGAGTGGGGCGATAGAAAATGAGCGTTTTAAAAAATTTGTTGATCAGTATCGGAATCTTCTCGTTCTTGATAATGGCTACTGATTGGCTAGTAGTATCTGAAGCACCGCGCCTTGATAACGATTCAGCTCTATCGAACTTTATTGGTATGTACAGAAACTTAGGAATTGCAATAGCCTCCATAGAGAATTATGCCTCATGGGCTTTGTTGATCAGTATAGTCGGAATTTTATTGACCCAAGCGCTTTCAAAAAAGGCGCATTAAGTAAAATTATAGGTCGTCGTTTGGAATGGCGGGAGATTTTAAAAACCTTACTGTAAGCAAGAAAAAGTGAATCCTGTGATCAAGTAAGTTAGAATGGAAGAGAATATAAGAAACAGGGGGTATCTGAAATGAACGCATATGATGAGTACATGAAGGGCATCGTTGTGCCGATGCGGCAAGAATTGACGTCTCACGGCTTTAAAGAACTATTGACTGCAGAACAAGTGAATGAACATATGAGTGAAGCCGAAGGAACAAGCTTAGTGGTGATCAATTCGGTATGCGGTTGTGCAGCAGGTCTTGCACGTCCCGCGGTGATCGAAGCATTGCAGCAGACGGACGCCAAACCGAATCACTTAGTGACAGTTTTTGCCGGGCAGGACAAAGAAGCGACTGCACAGATGCGCAATTATTTTGAAGATGTACCGCCTTCTTCACCTTCAATTGCGGTTGTGAAAGATGGGCAACTCGCTTATTTCATTCCGCGCGAGCAAATTGAAGATCATGATGTTGAGCATATCCGCGACCATTTGACGCAAGTGCTTGAGCAGGTTGCCGGCGAGTGAAGACGATTGTGACCACTGCATACCGGCCGAATCAAAAGACGGATGAACTGGCAGCGCAGGTAGCGTCCGATTTGGGCATTCCTTTTGTGCTCCGGCGGAAACGCTCGATTGAACGGATTCAGTCTGATGAACAAGCCGATGTATTGGTTGCTGCAAAAGAACGGCTCGAGTTTTACCCATTGGGTAAAGCGGAGCCGTTCTTTTTTCATCCAAATTCTGCAGCATTCCGGACAAAGCGGCCGCTTGAGCAGGATCCGTTAATTGAGGTTTCAGGATTGGCCGATGGAGATTGTTTGATCGATTGTACGCTTGGAATGGCATCTGACGCCATTGTTGCATCACAAAAGGTGGGAGCGAGCGGCCAAGTAATCGGCTGTGAAGCCCATCCGACTTTAGCGTATGTCGTAGCGAAAGGGCTGCAAGAATATGAGTCAATGCCACATTTAACCGAAGCGATGAAAAGGATTCAAGTCGTAGGAATGGATGCGGTTGAATTTCTGAAGACGCGTGAAGATAATTCAGTTGATGTCGTCTATATGGATCCCATGTTCACGGTAGAAATTTCAGAGTCCTCAAATTTCCTTCCGCTCAGAGGGACAGCAAAGGCGGGACAATTGACGGAAGAATGGGTGGTGCAAGCGGTTCGGGTTGCGAGGAAGGCTGTTGTCTTAAAAGCTCATTTCCGTTCAACAGATTTCGAGCAGTACGGATTTATTAGACGCGTTCGGCCGAATACGAAATTCCATTACGGGGTCATCGATTGCCGTTAGAAATTTTATCTTGCAAAAGCTTTAGACAGAAAAAAAACTTCCTAAGCGATTAGGAAGTTTTTTTCTTAGTCTGTAAAGTTTAATGAAGTCAAATATCCAAGCATGAATAATAGTCCTAGACCGATAAGCAATGATGCATCCATGAAAAGTTCCTCCTTTTTCGAAAAAACAGAGCTATATGATTAATTTTATTGTACAATGAATTTCAAGAAGATGAAACCTTTACACAAGAAATTCGTTTAAATAAACAATAGAGTTACTAAAATGTTCAAAATTGTGGGTGATATGGATGAAAAGCTGGTGGCAAAAGTCTTTAATGATTGCAGTTGCTGTGTTGACTTTAGGGGCGATTTCCCCGAACCATATGATTTGGGAAAACTTGCTCGAGGATAAAGCACCAAGCAATTCGCAAGCTGCAGAAGGCAACGAAAAACTATATACATATGATTTTCTGGATCCAAGCGAACTTTATTACAGCAGCCAGTCGGTTTTGGAAACTGTACATAAAGCCGCAGAAGAACAGGCTTATCTCAAATTCGGTTCACGCATCGGCCCGGTAATCCAAGACGAATTCCAGACATCGATCTTGCCGAATATCCAACAGGCGATCAATGACCATTTGTCTGGACTTGATCCCGATAAACAAAGGCTGTTGGCAATTTCTGAGCGGCCATCCGGAGACCATGCGGAAAAAATTTTCCACGTTTACAATAGCGAAACCAGTAAAGACTTGATTCGTTTCCATGTGAGAACAGAAAAAAAACCGTTGGAAGGCTATTTCTTCAATTTCCATTACCATGTCGCAGAAGATAATTTCCAACAGCACATTGCCCTTGGCGATATTTATTGGTCCAAAAATACGCCGCCTAAATGGCTTTCTTAAAACCGTTACATTTGTAACGGTTTTTTTTGTTGGATTTTGTTATGATAACTATAACAATGGAGGCGAAATAAAATGAAACAATATTTGGATTTATGCAAGCATATTTTAGACAATGGCACGAAAAAAGAAGACCGGACAGGAACCGGCACTTTGAGTGTTTTCGGCTATCAAATGAGATACGACCTAAACGAAGGCTTCCCATTGATGACTACTAAAAAAACGGCGTTCCGCCTGATTGTCTCAGAGCTCCTGTGGTTCATCAAAGGCGACACAAATGTAAAGACTTTATTGGCAGAAAATAATCATATTTGGGATGAATGGGCTTTTGCAAAATGGGTTGATAGCGATGAATATAAGGGGCCGGACATGGCGGACTTTGGCCGGCGCGCCCAGAAAGATCCGGAGTTTTCAGCTATATATGAAGAGCAGATGGCGATTTTTCAGCAGGAAATTTTGGGCGATCCAGGCTTTGCTGAGAAATACGGCGACCTTGGACCGGTTTATGGCAGGCAATGGCGCTCTTGGGCTAAAACAGACGGCGGTTCCATCGATCAGCTAAAAAATGTGATCAATGCGATAAAAAATAATCCGGACTCACGCCGCCATTTGGTGACTGCATGGAATCCGGAATTCGTTGACGATATGGCGCTTCCGCCTTGCCATACGATGTTCCAGTTCTACGTCGCAGACGGCAAGCTATCGTGCCAATTGTATCAGCGCAGTGCCGATGTATTCCTAGGGGTTCCATTCAATATTGCTTCCTATGCATTGCTCACGCACCTCATTGCACGGGAATGCGGACTCGGGGTAGGGGATTTCGTCCATACTACTGGAGATACCCACCTTTATGTAAACCATCTGGAACAAGTGAAGGAGCAATTATCACGCGATCCTAAGAAATTGCCGGTTTTGAAAATAAACGAAGAAGTCGGTTCGATATTCGATTTGAAAGTGGAAGACATTCAAGTCGAAGGATACGATCCGCATCCGCGCATTAAAGCACTTGTAGCGGTATAAACGGCTGCAGACGAATAATGGAGGGGTTTTATTGATCTCGTTAATGGTTGCACATGACCCGAATCGGGTAATCGGAATAAATAATGAATTGCCTTGGCATATTCCAGAAGATCTGGCGTATTTCAAGAAACATACAGTCGGCAAAAGCATAATTATGGGGCGCAATACGTTCGAATCGATCGGACGTCCTTTGCCGAAGCGAAAAAACATTGTCGTGACGCGAAACAAAGACTATCATGCAGACGGCATCGAAATCGTCCATGATCTGGATGAAGCGATGGAACGGGGCAAGGGGTTGCACGATGAAATCATGGTGATCGGTGGCGAGCAGATTTTCAGATCAATCTTGCCAAAAGCCGATCGTTTATACATCACATTGGTGCAAAAGGAATTTGAAGGCGACACGTTCTTCCCGGAATATGGCGATGAATGGGAATTGGTTTCCAAAGCCGATCATCTCTCTTCCACAGGAATACCATTTTCCTATCTTGTTTTTGAGAGAAAGGGCTGAGTAAGCTAAGATGTATAATTCAGTTAAGACGTTTTCTTTTTTATTCGGCTATTTGCCGATTGCAGCCATGAACCTCAAAAAGTTTAAAGCGCAAAAAGCGAGTATGTCAAAAGCGGAGTATGATGCTTTAATCCATTCTGAACCTCAAAAATGGGCAGCTGGCATTATGAAGCGGACAAAAAGCAAAATTGAAATTGACGGTTTGGAAAATCTTCCCGAAGGCCCTGTATTGCTTATCAGCAACCACGAAGGGAATTTTGATATCCCTGTGCTGCTGTCATCCATTCCGAAGCCTTTCGGGTTTATTTCTAAAAAAGAAGTGAAGAAGTTGCCGATCATTCCGCATTATATGGAAGAAATGAATTGTGTGTTTCTTGATCGAACGGACCGGAGAAGTTCTTTTAAGTCGATTGCGGATAGTGCGGAAAAGCTGAAAGCTGGCCATTCCATCTTGATTTTTCCGGAAGGGACAAGGAGCAAAGGCGCAGGAGTCGGCGACTTCAAATCGGGTTTTATGCGCATCGCCAAAGATTCAGGTGTACCGATTGTGCCGATTGCCATCCATGGAACATTCGCGGTCATGGAAAAAAACAACAATAAAATCCGTCCTGCTGATATCAAGGTGAGGGTATTAAAGCCGATCGAAGCTGACTTTATAAAAGAAACGGATGCGAAAATCCTGATTCCTTTGATTCGTTCAAAAGTGGAAGAAGCGGTGGCGTTGATAGGAAGTGGAAAAACAGGTCTGCTATAGATCTGTTTTTTTACACAAATTCACCGGAAGTTTTAGATGGACCAACTAAAGGAATATATTATGTAGGAGTGATTTTATGCCGAAGATACACGTTGTTACGGATTCAACAGCAGATTTAAAACCCGATGTGATTGAAAAATACAATCTCCATGTCATGCCTTTGAATATTCAAATCGATGGCAAGAGCTATTTAGACCGGGTGGATTTGGAACCGAAATCGTTTTTGGAAATGATGGCCACTTCAAAAGAATTGCCGAAAAGTTCACAGCCTGCCCCTGGAATCTTCAAAGAACTCTATGATCGGCTCGGAGCAAACGGCGATCAAGTTCTTTCTATTCATATGACCGGCGGCATGAGCGGGACGGTTGAATCGGCCCGGACAGCCGCAGAACTCACTGATTCGGACGTCACCGTCATCGATTCCCGCTACATTTCCCATGCCCTCGCATTCCAGGTTTTCGAAGCTGCTGATATGGCGGCTGAAGGGAAAACGATGGAAGAAATCGTTCAACGAGTGGAGGCCATCAGAGAAAATACAAAGTTATTCGTCGTAGTTGATACGCTGGAAAACTTAGTAAAGGGCGGACGTATCGGCAAAGGGAGAGCCATGATCGGCTCATTTTTGAAGATCAAACCAATCGCTTCCCTAGACGGAGGAGAATACACGCCGGTGGCGAAAGCCCGGAGCTACAAACAAGTTGTTCAATATTTGATGAATGACTTCAACGAGCGGACTGCGGGGAAAACGGTAAAAGGAATCGGAATTGCCCACGCGGAAGGATTGGCAATGGGGGACCCGTTAAAACAACAGCTTGAGCAAGAAGGGCATACCAATATTAAATTCGACTACACAACCCCGGTAATCTCGACGCATACAGGAGTTGGAGCTATTGGTTTCATGTTCTATACAGACTGAACAAACCGTCAAATGGATTCTGTTAAAGGGGCGACTAAATTGAAACGCATCCTGTTTATTTTAATTTTAGCAGCGGGAATCTTAGCGGGATGCAGCTCATCGTTCATTTTTGGGAAAGACGAAGCCGAACCTAGGGTCCCAATCGCTTTTTCTGAATACCGGGTGCCGCCGAATTTCGTACCGCAAGCACTGATTATTACAGCTCTCGGCGACTCGCTTTCGCAAGGAGTCGGCGATACTGAAAATTTGGGTGGTTATACCGGCAGGCTAGCGGATGAAATCAGTGAATGGCCGGGAGTGCGGGGGACAATAGTCGAAAATACCGCCAAACGTGGGCGCAGAAGCGATCAGCTGCTGGCCATGTTTCCAAAAGGGGTATTGACCGGCCCAATTACGGAAGCGGATTACGTCACGATGACGATTGGCGGAAACGATATCATGAAAATTGTCAAAAGGGACCTTTTTTCCTTGAATATCGAAGCTTTTAAAGACGAACTCGTTTTATATGAAAATCGCTACCGCACTATTTTTAAATCCATCCGCGCAATCAACCCTTCTGTTCCCATCATTGCTGTCGGCATATACAATCCTTTTTCTTTAATCACCGATGAAGTGGCAGAATTTGAAGAAATCATAACCAATTACAACGAGGCCATGAAGGAAATAACAGAAGAAGATCCGCTTGCCTGTTTTGTTCCAGTCGAGGATCTGTTTGTCGGCAACGACAATCTTGTATACCATACAGATTTTTTCCATCCGAACAGTAAAGGCTACGAGCTGATGACCGAACGGATTGTTGAAAGAATGGGAGAATGCGGACTTAGTTATCAAGAATAGGAGGGGTTTAATTGAAGATTTGGCGTTCCGCTTTTTTAGTGCTGCTGACAGTGAATATTCTTGCTATCCTTGCCTTGTTCCTATTGATCACCACACCAGCAGAAAAGCATTCATTAGCGGATTCAAGTGCAGCACAGAATAATTTAGCCGGAAACTCGGTAATCATAAATGTAACTAAAGACGATTTCGAAGGCATTGCCAACACTTACATTCAAGAGGCAATGGCTGACCAGCCAATCCCACTCGCTTTGTCGGTAGATGATGATGTGAGCTTATCTACAGAGCTGGAAGTTTTTTCGATCACGTTGCCAATCTTGTTAAGATTTGAACCGTTTGTCCAAGAAGACGGCAATTTGCTTCTTCAGCAAAAGTCGGTCGAGGTCGGTATGCTGGATATTCCGCCTGAATCTGCGTTAAAATTGCTAAGAGACTCAGTAGAGCTTCCGGATTTCATGGAAGTTGAGCCTTCCGAGGAATCAGTGTTGCTGAAATTGACAGATATCCCGTTGAATGGCGGAATCGCAGTTAGGGCAACCTCTTTCAATCTCGAAGAAGATGATATACGTTTGCGTGTAACGATTCAGAGATAAGGATGGTGGAATTGGATGAAGACAGAAAAAGCGACATTTGCAGGCGGCTGTTTTTGGTGTATGGTCAAGCCTTTTGATTCCTATGATGGAATTGAGTCAGTGCTAAGCGGCTATACAGGCGGCGATTTGCCTAATCCTACTTATGAACAAGTGTGTTCAGAAACGACCGGCCATTATGAAGCGGTCCAAATTACGTTTCAGCCTGAAATTTTTTCCTATGAAAAACTTTTAGAAATTTTTTGGAGCCAAATTGATCCGACAGATGCAGGCGGCCAGTTTTTCGACCGCGGCCAATCGTATCAAACGGCGATTTTCTATCATTCGGAAGAACAGCGACTTGCTGCTGAACAATCTAAAGAAGACCTGGAAAACTCAGGGAAGTTTTCAAAACCGATAGCAACTAAAATTCTCGAAGCCAAGCCGTTTTATTTGGCAGAAGATTACCATCAGGATTATTATAAGAAAAACCCTGCCCATTACAACCGCTATTCAGTTGGATCGGGAAGAGCGGGGTTCATTGAAAAAAATTGGGGTGGACAATCATGAAAGAAGATTTAAAAGCAAAATTGACGCCGATGCAATATCATGTCACGCAGGAAAACGGTACGGAACCGCCGTTCCAGGGCGAATATGATCAATTGTTTGAAGACGGCATTTATGTAGACATCGTTTCAGGAAAGCCGCTTTTCAGCAGCAAAGATAAATACGATGCCCATTGTGGGTGGCCAAGCTTTGCAAAACCACTGGAAGGTTCAGAAATCAAAGAGAACTTTGACACTAGCCACGGCATGAGAAGAACGGAAGTCAGAAGTGCTACAGCAGATTCACATCTTGGGCATTTGTTCCCGGATGGACCTTCTTCGCTTGGCGGCTTGCGTTATTGCATCAATTCAGCGGCATTGCGATTTGTGCCTAAAGACCAATTGGATGCAGAAGGCTTATCTGAATACAAACAACTATTTGAATGATTGGATGCCCGGACAAATGTCCGGGCTTTTCCTTGCAAAAATAGAGGAGGGGAATAGGTGAAACGTTCTTTTTATCAATTTGCGTTGAAATACCGCGGTAAGCTAAAAGCGGATGATTTCTCGGAATTTGCAGAGTCCATGTTCTTAGACCACAGCTTTCCAAAAGCATCGGAAGACTTCGAAGAATTATCTAAGTATATTGAAGAACGAGCGCATCCTGTATTAAAAGCTTCAACTTTTGATTCGATTTGGGATGAATATGTGAGGCATTAAGTTAATCGATTGCACAAGCAACGAAAAAACAGTATGATAAGAACGACTAAAATAAAGTGAGGTTTTATAAATGAGTGTTCACATCAATGCAAAAAAAGGCGATATCGCCGATACAATCCTGCTTCCGGGAGATCCGCTTCGCGCGAAATATATTGCTGAGACTTTCTTAGAAGATGCAGTATTGTATAATGATGTCCGCAATATGTTCGGCTACACAGGTACATATAAAGGCAAACGCATTTCCGTTCAAGGAACTGGAATGGGCGTACCTTCAATTTCAATTTACATTACTGAATTGATGAACGAATATGACGTACAGAAATTGATCCGTGTGGGTACTTGCGGTTCGATCCATGAAGATGTTAAAGTCCGCGACGTCATCTTGGCGCAAGGTGCATCTACAGATTCAAAAATGAACGAAATCATATTCAACGGAATCGACTATGCTCCACTTGCCGATTTTGATTTGCTATTGAAAGCTTATAATGCTGGCCTTGAAAAAGGATTGAACTTGCGTGTAGGGAACGTCTTTACTGAAGATGTATTCTACAACGAGTTCGCAGAACACGAAAAATGGGCGAAATACGGCGTTCTAGGCCTGGAAATGGAATCTGCTGCACTTTACACATTGGCTGCTAAATTTGGCCGCAAGGCATTGTCTATCCTGACTGTCAGCGACCACTTAATCACTGGAGAAGTGACAACTTCTGAAGAGCGCCAGACAACTTTCAATGACATGATCGTTGTAGCGCTTGATGCAGCAATCCAGGAATAGGAACAAAAAAAGAGACTGTCTTGACAGTCTTTTTCTTTTAATTTTTAGCCAAGCCTGATAAAATCTAAAACAGTTTGATTGGCAATTATGAAAGTGGTGAAAATGATGGATGAAAAGCGCCCAGGCGAGGAGCAACAACAGATCCCGCCGGCAGAAGAAGCTCCGTCCCATTTTATCCGGATGAAAACATTCTATTTTATCATGCTTGTTGTTCTTCTGATATTATGTACAGCGGGGTTAACCGTTTTTGCGTTGACGTTCGGAGATGAAAAAGCGGTGGAAGTGACTTCTCCGCAAAGAAGTGAGTTCCAGAAATTATATGCAGCTTATGATCAACTGCATGCTGAATATTACGAAGACCTTGATGATCAGGAATTGATCAATGGCGCAATCAACGGCATGATCGACTCGTTGGATGATCCATATAGCGATTATATGAATAAAGACGAAGCTTCCCAGTTTCTTGAAGGCATTTCTTCGAGCTTCCAAGGAATCGGAGCGGAAGTGCAGGAGCGGAACGGCTACATCAGTGTCGTATCTCCGATCAAAAATTCTCCAGCTGAAAAAGCGGGAATTATGCCTGGCGATATCATCACACAAGTGGATGGCGAAAGCATTCAAGGAATGAGTGCTTCTGAAGCGGTAATTTTAATCCGCGGCGAAAAAGGTTCTGAAGTGACCTTGACAGTGAAGCGCGGTGAATCGGCAGAGCCGATGGAATTTAAAATCATCCGCGATGAAATTCCGATTGAAACGGTCTATGCTGAAACGATCGGCGATAATGTTGCCCATATTCAAATTACCAGTTTCTCGGAAAACACATATGACGAGTTATTGGGTGCCATAACGGATATGGAAAAAGAAGGCATGGAAGCTATGGTCCTGGATGTTCGCCAAAATCCAGGTGGATTATTGACGACAGCTTTGGATATTTCGAATTTGTTCATCGATGAAGGCAAAGAGATGTTCGAAGTTCAGGCTAAAGGCGAAGAACCTGAAGTCTATATGTCTTCTCCAGGAACGAAAGTAAAAGTACCAGTCACATTGTTGATTGATGGCGGATCCGCTTCTGCTTCTGAAATTCTTGCAGGTGCCATGAGTGAATCGGCTGGAATCCAATTAGTTGGAGAAAAGACTTTCGGTAAAGGGACCGTACAAACAGCGAGCGACTTGGAAGACGGTTCGAACTTGAAATTTACGACGGCGAAATGGTTAACGCCGGAAGGCAATTGGATACATGAGAAAGGCATTATGCCGGATAAAGAAGTGGCATATCCAGAATATGCATCATTGCCGATTTTAGACCCTTCAGCTGAGCTGAAAGACGGCGCAATTTCTGAAAATGTACGGACTGCAGAAAAAATGCTGGAAGCACTCGGATTTGAAGTTGGAGAAGTAGATGGCATTTTTGAAGAAAAACTTCAAGAAGCAGTCGAAACTTTCCAGGAAGAAAATGAATTGGAAGCAACAGGCATCATAACAGGCGATACAAGTTTTGCCATTATGGATGCACTGCGCTTGAAAATTGAAAAAGACGACCCACAACTTCTAGAAGCGAAGAAAATCGTAATGGAGGAAGCTGGGATTACTGCTGAAACTGAGAAAGAAACAGAAGAAGCGGCGAAAGAAGATACAGAAGAATAAACTGGAGGTCCGCAAATAGCGGGCCTTTTTTATCTAGATGCCGATTGAGGGGGAAAAACATTGAAAGACGTATATTTATTCAGCGGTTTTTTAGGCAGCGGGAAGACGACATTATTAAAAAATATCATTCAGCAAGCGAAAGAAGCGGGGCTAAAACCTGCAGTCTTTATGAATGAGCTTGGCCAGATGAACTTTGACTCAGATGAAGTGGAAGATGGCGTGCCGTTAAAAGAACTTTTGGACGGCTGCATCTGCTGCACCGGTTCTGAACGATCAGAAGCCCAAATCCAGACTTTACTGGCTGAAGAGGAATTTGATCTGCTATTGATTGAAACAACGGGAGCTGCCCACCCAGTTGAAGCATTGGATGCCATTTTCTCACCATTATTTGCAGAGCGTTTGAATTTCAAAGGCATTATTACGGTTGCTGACAGCAAGCGCTGGCTTGACCGGGAACAACTCTCTCCGCAGATCCGATCGCTATTTATCGAACAGATTCGCCATGCAGATTTGATCTTGGCAAATAAGATGGATTTATTGAGCGAAGAAGAACAAGGAAAAGTGACTTTCGAACTTCAAGGCTTGAATTCAACAGCTGCGATTCTACAGACGACCCACTCGAAAGTTCCTTTTTCGATGCTTGAGAAATTGACCGCTTCGAAGAAAGGGGCAGTCGAATCTGCTCCAGTCTCCAAATTGAACTTAAATACACGGGTCTTTCCATTTACAAAACCGGTAAAACGCGAAGACTTTGAAGAGTGGCTTCGTGAATTGCCAGAAACGGTTTACCGCATTAAAGGGTATGTGCCGCTTGAAGGGGATAAATACCCTCATGCCTTCCAATACGCTTACGGAATGGCCCAATGGCTGCCGGAATACATGAAGATGAACACACAGATTGTCGTGATCGGAGAAGGGATCGAAGAGGTGGAATTGCCTTGATCGAAGCTTATCGGAAGCTATGGAAAAATCGGGCCGGTGCTGAAGAGGTTGAAACAGAAGAGCAGTTGGAACAAAAAATTCGCATTGAATTGAAAGATGAGCTGACCCATCCGCGACTTCGGAAGCCGGTCAAAGAAAAGCTCGCTTACGCAGCTGAGCGAATCGAACAATCCGATTTGGCAGAATTACAGAAAATCCAATTACTCGAGTTATATAAAAAGATTGCCGCTCAACTTGACTGAGCGGCAATCTTTTTTTGTTTGATCAATAAACGGATCGATAAAGTGATAGCGCCTGCAGAAAGGCCGGCGATCAATCCGATCCAATAGCCGAAAGCATCGAAACCGGTGTAGGTGGCAAGCAGGTAGCCCACTGGCAGACCGATGATCCAGTAAGAGACGACGGCCATGACAAATGTGATATTCACGTCTTTATAACCTCTAAGCGCCCCTTGCACCGGAGCTTGGATGGCATCCGACACTTGGAACAGGGCAGCAAACACGAGGAATTGGATGGCGAGTTCGATAACTGCCGGGTCAGAAGAATACAAGGCGGCGATTTGTTCGCGCATGAAAAACAGGATGCAAGCGGAAGCAAAACTGAATACGACCGCACTTCCGACGCTGAGCCAGCTGTACTCGCGCGCATCGTTGAAGCGTCTAGCCCCGACTTCAAAGCCGACGAGTATGGTTGCCCCCATCGAAATGCTGAGCGGCAGCATGTATAGAAGCGACGTAAAATTGATGGCAATTTGATGCGCTGCAATGGTAATCGTTCCGTATGTACTCATCATCAGCGTGACGGCAGAGAAAATGCTCGTCTCCGCAAAAATCGAAATGCCGATGGGGACACCGATTCGGCTGATTTCTTTTATTCGAGCAAAGGAAAGTTTCGCCCAAGCTTTGAATATGGTGAATTCAGCAAACGGTTTTCTGCTGTGGATGATCCATACCGCAATGGCAAGCACGAGCCAGTACGTAATGGCGGATGCATAACCAGCACCAGGGCCCCCGAGTTCCGGGAATCCAAAACTGCCAAAAATCAACAAATAGTTGAAAAGTACATTGATCGGCGCGGACATCAGTGAGATGAACATGGAAACGCGAGTCGCACCGAGGGCGTCAATATAGGAGCGAAGTGCATTGTAAACGAATAGTGGAATGAGCCCTAAACTCATGGCGAAGATATATTCAGCTGCTACAGCTTCGACTGCGGGTTCTAAATCCATTAGGCCAAGGAGCGGATCGATTCCGAACAGGAAAAAAAGAAAAACGGCGATGGCCAATATAACCGCCAAATAAATCCCGTGCTGCACGGCATCTTTTACTTCTTCTCTTTTCTTAGCCCCCATTAATTGTGCTACAATTGGGGTGATGGACATAAGTATTCCGGCTAGTCCGATGTAGACTGGGACCCAAAAAGACGAGCCGATGGAAACGCCGGCAAGATCTTCGGTTCCATAACGTGCGGTCATGTAAATATCAAAAAAAGTGACCAAATACATCGCTACTTGTGTAATGAGTATCGGAAAAACGATTTTGAAAAGCAATTTCAGTTTTTCGGATTTTGTTTTTGTTTCGACCATTATCCATCCTCCAGTAAGACCATCCGTCCGAATGTTAAACGGACGTCAAAAATTCAAATTAGCCTAAGTATAGCATAGAACCCTCGTGCATTTTGATGCGCGTAAGGGAGAAAAAAGAGATATTTTGAGAGAGTAGGATATTAGATGAAGAAAAGAACGATTTTATTGACAGGCGGCGGCACTGCAGGGCATGTCTCCCTGAACCAGGCCATTCTTCCGGAATTGCAGAAGCTCGATTTCAACGTCGAGTATATCGGGTCAAAAGACGGCATTGAAAGTGAACTGATTCCGGAGGCATTTCCAGCGGTGCCTTATCATGCCATTTCCAGCGGCAAATTGAGACGCTATTTCTCCATGAAAAACTTTTCGGATCCTTTCCGGGTAGGTGCAGGTTTAGTTCAGGCGTTGCGAATTATCCAAAAGACAAAGCCGGAAGCGATTTTCTCAAAAGGCGGCTTTGTATCTGTACCGGTTGCCATGGCGGGGAAATTGCTCGGCATTCCTGTCATTATCCATGAATCCGATGTTACACCGGGGCTTGCGAACAAAATCGCGATGCCATTCGCTAACCATATCTTCACCGTCTTTAAAGAAACGCTGAAACATGTGCCAACGGAAAAATCCACTTGCACCGGCTCCGTTATCCGCAGTGAACTGATGGAAGGATCAGCCGAAATCGGGAAAGAATTATGCCATTTTACAGCTGACTTGCCTGTGCTGATGATTATGGGCGGCAGCCAAGGGTCGGCAGTGGTCAATGAAGCCATCCGCAGCAACTTGCCGGCTTTAATGGAAGCTTATAATGTCATCCATTTATGCGGAAAAGGCAATTTGGATGCTTCTTTAGAGAGTTTTCCAAATTATTGCCAATTCGAGTACGTTACGACTGAACTTCCGCATTTGCTTCATATGACTGATTTTGTTGTGTCACGAGCGGGGTCGAATTCGATTTTTGAATTTTTGGCATTGAAAAAACCGATGCTCCTCATTCCGCTGTCTCGGCAGAAAAGCCGCGGGGACCAAATTTTAAATGCGCAATTATTTAAGCAGCAAGGCTTTGCGCATGTGATAGAAGAAGAGGAATTGACGCCGGAAAATTTCCTTCTAGAAATGCAAAAGCTTCATATGGACGAAGATTTGCTTGTGGAAAACATGACCTTGGCCGAACCTCCGAAAACAGCGAGCGAAATGGCCAAACTAGTGGTTGCCCACTCAAAAGCCCGCTATATCAAGAAATAAGAACGTTTTTGTACGGGAGACCCAGATTCAAAAGAACGTTCCTTTAAAGAGAAAATTTCAGCCAGGAGTGAAGAAATGGAAATTACCTTATTGAAAGTCCATGGTTCCATGAATACGTTTTACTTGTTGGAAGGTCCAGAAATTGAACATTACGATCAATTGACTCTCCAGTTATCTCAGATGGATTCTTCAGTCGACGGCTTGTTGGTTGTTCTGCCTTCAGAAAAAGACCATGCGAAAATGCGGGTCTTTAACCGGGACGGATCGGAAGCGTCGATGTGCGGCAATGGTTTACGATGCGTTGCACGCTATGTATGCGAGCGGGACGGATTGGACGAAGCAGTGATTGAAACGATGAAAGCTTCATTGGCAGTGAAAAAAGAACAGCCGCTTGCAGATGGAAATGCCATGTATGCTGTAGAGATTTCACCGGTTTCATTTGAATTGGCTGATTTGCCGATGTCTTATCAAGCAAACAGCGAATGGCTGATGAAGCCGCTGCCTTTTGTTTCAGAGGAAATCAATTTTTCAGCAGTGGCAGTGCCGAATCCGCATTTGATCGGTATTGTGCCAAAAGCTTATCAAGAAGACGATAACCACCAAAGAAAATGGGCGGAAACGTTTAACGGCCCGAATGAATTCTTTTCTGACGGCGTTAACGTCAGCTATGTGACCAAAGTGGAAACCGGAATTTTCGTCAAGACGTTTGAGCGCGGCGTCGGTTTTACGAATGCATGCGGAACTGCCATGACCGCTTCAGCTTTAATTAGCTGTTTATCGGGTATTGTCCCTTACGGAGAAGTTACGGTTTACAATCCGGGAGGCATGGTGAAATGCACAGTGGAAAAAGATGGCGAAGACTTCAAGCTTGCTTTGTCCGGCAATGCCACCTATCTTTCAAGCCATCGTTTCGAGTGGGCAGAAGAATTGAAGGACAGCAAATTCCTTTCAGCAGAGACTTTTGATGAACAGGAAGATTACGAGCGATTCATCGATCAAGTTGCAGAGAAAGCTAAACAATTCGTTTAACAGAAAAGAGTGCTGCGTATGCGTAAACCTTTTACTATGGAACAATTGGACTTGCTGTATGGAAGCTCGGAAGATTTGGCTTTTTTCATGCGGCAAGAAGGGGATACTTTTATTTATGAATATGTGAACCCGGCTTGCACGGCCGTTTTCAAGCAGGACCTTACTGGATCTTCTGTAGATGAAAGCATGCCTGCAGAATTAGCAGAGGAGATAAAGCGTTCTTATCTCACTGCCATACAAATGAAGAAATCGTATACTTATCTGGATTATAATCTTTTCAGCGAGAACCATGCGGCCAATGAAACAAGAGTGACTCCGATTTTCGCCGCTGGCATTTGTTACATTCTGGCCATTACTAAAAATGTCACACAGCAAAAGAAGGTGGAAGAGGGATACTTGTTTTACCAATCTCTCATTCGCGACTCGTTAGACCCGATGATCACCTTATCTTCGGACTTTACCATCTTCGGGATGAATGACATGTATGCCGAAACGTTCAATATCCAAAAAGAGCAATGGGCCGGTAAACATTATAGCGAACTTCCATTTGTGGACGATTATACGTTTCAGAATATTACAGAAGAGCTGAAAATTTTAAAGCAGGTGAAAGTCCACAGCATACCGTAATCAGCAGAAAGAAAAATAATGGCGAGACAGCTTTTTTTTCAGTTAATTACTCGCCGGTATACGAGGGCAAAATTATCCGTGCATTCCACATCGTTTTGCGGGAGTTGAATAATGCAGCAGAACTGATAGAAGAATTGAAGAAGACCGAAAATGTTTTGGAAAGCTATAAGTCTGCTTTGAACTATGCGGCTCTTGTTGGCATGTGGAAGCCAAACGGCCATATCGTCTATGTGAATGATAACTTCAAGAACTTGACAGGTTTTGATCGGTCAGAATTGATCGAATCAAACATCAAGGGAATCGGAAAGGCGTTCATGACAGACGAAGAATTCGATGAAATCACTAAGACGGTACTGTCCGGTGAAATTTGGCGGGGCGAACTGAAAAGCCTAACAAAAAGCGGCGGCCATTTTTGGGTGGATACAACCATTGTGCCATTAACCAGATACAACGGAAACGTTTATCAGCTATTATCCATAATGTTTGATATTACCGATCGTAAAGCGTTAGAACAGAAACTGCATTTTATGGCTTATCATGACGGGCTGACGAAATTGCCGAACCGGCTTTTGATAGTCCAAGAGTTTATGGAAATGAAAAAACGGGCAGATGAAACCGGGGATTGGATTGCCATACTTTATATGGACGGCGATGGATTCAAAGGTGTAAATGATAAATATGGCCACGATGTAGGTGATGAATTCATTTACCGCTTTGGCCAGTCCATTCAAAACAGTTTGCGCAAACAAGATATGGTGGCGCGAATAGGCGGCGATGAATTTTTAGTTGCGTTGGCTGGACTTGATCCGGAAAATGCCGCTAATCAAATCGACCGGATCATCGATCGGATTAAGAAGGAATTGCAAATTGGCTGGGAAATCGAAGGCATCCATTTTTCGCCGACAGCAACAATCGGTGTTTCAATTTACCCTGAAAATGCAGCCGAGCTGGAAACATTAGTGAATCAGGCGGACCACGCCTTGTATGAAGCAAAAAGAAATGGCAGAAATCTTGTTTTTTATTACAAAGGAACAGGAGAAAAATCCTAGGAAATCCCATTAATATCGGGTGTTGAAAGCATGAAAGCGCTTTAAAAAGCTTTATGTGAATATTTTCACTAAAAACCATTGTTTTTTTTACTGGAAGTAGTAAGATTGATATGGAAATTTGTTCTTCAAGCGATGAGCGCCTTCGCTTTATGTATCCACGTTGGCGTGATAAAATATTGAAGGTACACATATAATAATAGCGACTGCCATAAGGCAAAATAGTTGGAGGTTTTTTAATGTCTAGCAATTATTCAGATGCAAAATCCCCATGGAGCTCCATTACAGGCCCGAACCTTGGCTATGTCATGGAGATGTATGACATTTACCAAGAATCGCCGGAATTGCTTGATCCGGAATTTGCGGAGATGTTCAAACAATATGGACCACCTGTTGAAAACAGCCAACCTTCAGCAACTCAGGAAATTTCTGAGGCAGCAGGGACTGTTGAACCGAACAAATTCGGAAAAGTATTGGCTGCAGTGCAATTAGCAGAAGCGATTCGTGCACACGGCCATTTGGCGTCTGATATTTATCCGTTAAATGACCAGCCAAAAGATACTTCCCGTTTAGAACCGTCAGCGTATGGCTTAACAGAACAAGATTTAAGAGAAGTGCCGGTTTCATTGCTTCTTTCAGAAGCACCTGGCAATGTATCAAATGGTTTAGAAGCCATTGCTTATTTGAAATCGCTTTATACGGACAAAGTCGCTTTCGAGTTTTCCCATATTGTTCAACCGCAGGAACGCAATTGGATTCAAGCGAAAATCGAAGCTGGTGAATTTAAACCATCATTAGACCAAGAGAAGAAAAAAGAAGTTTTGGATCTTTTGACTCGTGTTGAAGGTTTCGAGAAATTCGTCCACCGTACTTTTGTCGGCCAGAAACGTTTCTCGATTGAAGGCGTAGACACATTAGTCTTGCTGATCGATGAACTGGTTCGTTTGTCAGAAGAAAAAGGAACAGAAAAAATTATGATCGGGATGGCGCATCGCGGTCGTTTAAATGTGCTTACGCACATTTTGCATAAGCCATACGAAATGATGTTTGCCGGCTTTGCTCATGTCGGAGACGAAGCTTTCCTGCCGGAAGACGGATCTGTCCAAATTACAAAAGGCTGGTTCGGCGATGTAAAATACCATATGGGTGCTGCTTATACTTCACCTAAAGGTACGAACATCAAACTTGCTTACAACCCGTCGCATTTGGAAATCGTCAGCCCGGTAGTTGCAGGACAAACGCGTGCTGCACAGGAAACGACGAATCAGCAGGGCATTGCTGCGATCGACTCTAAAAAAGCATATGCGATTTTGGTTCACGGGGATGCTGCATTCCCAGGACAAGGCGTTGTAACGGAAACGTTAAACTATAGCCGCATCCGAGGATTCCAGACTGGTGGTTCGATCCACGTAATCGCCAACAATATGATCGGTTTTACGACGGAGCAATACGATTCCAGATCGACTCATTATTCTTCAGACCCTGCAAAAGGCTTTGAAGTTCCTGTAATCCATGTGAATGCAGACGATCCAGAAGCGGTTATAGCAGTTGCCCGTTTTGCGTTTGAATACCGCGAAAGATTCGGCAAAGACATTTTGGTTGATCTGATCGGCTACCGCCGTTATGGACATAACGAAATGGATGAGCCATTAGTGACAAATCCGATGATGTACCATGAAGTCCATAAGCATGACACTGTCCGGGAATTATATGGACAGCAATTGGCTGCAGAAAAAGTTCTTTCAGAAGACGATGTAAAAGCATTAGATGCCGATACGCAGAAAGAAATGCAGGAAGCCTATGACCGCGTGAAAGAAAACAAAACAGACGATGCACCGAAATTGACGATGCCGGAAGCAGTCTTAAACGGCTATCCGGAAGTTCCGACTGGCGTCGATAAAGATGTACTTGTGAAAATGAACGAAGAATTGCTGACTTGGCCAAATGATTTCTCCGTGTTCAGCAAATTAGCCCGAATTCTGAAACGCCGTGAAGATCCATTTAATGGAAAAGGGAAAATCGATTGGGCACATGCGGAAACATTGGCATTTGGCGCAATTCTGCAAGATGGCCATCCAATCCGTTTAACAGGGCAAGATGCGCAGCGCGGAACTTTCGCTCATCGCCACCTTGTGCTTCATGACGATAAAACAGGGAAAGAACTTGTTCCGCTTCACCATATCTCTGGAGCAAATGCTTCTTTTGTCGTTTACAACAGTCCATTAACCGAATCGGCTGTTCTGGGGTTCGAATATGGCTATAATGTTGAAAATGAAAATGCATTGGTCATTTGGGAAGCTCAGTATGGAGATTTCGCCAATATGGCGCAAATGATGTTCGACCAGTTCATCTCTGCTGGACGTTCTAAATGGGGGCAAAAGTCTGGCCTTGTTATGCTTCTTCCACACGGCTACGAAGGCCAAGGGCCGGAGCACTCAAGCGCTCGACTTGAACGCCATCTTCAAATGGCAGCTGAAAACAACTGGACGGTAGCCAACTTGTCCAGTGCAGCGAACTATTTCCACATTCTTCGCCGCCAAGCAAAAATGCTGAGCGAAGAGGCAATCCGCCCGTTGATTATTGTTTCGCCTAAATCCCTGCTGCGCCACCCATTAGTAGGGGCGGAAGTGGATGATTTGACTGAGGGCCATTTCCAGACGGTTATTGAACAGCCTGGAATGGGAACAAAAGACAAGAAAGTGGAGCGCATT
Organism: Planococcus alkaliphilus; assembly: GCF_057031095.1. Lineage (NCBI taxonomy): Bacteria > Bacillati > Bacillota > Bacilli > Caryophanales > Caryophanaceae > Planococcus > Planococcus alkaliphilus. The sequence goes on along the minus strand of NZ_CM168060.1, from coordinate 2,040,997 downwards.
CTTTTCGCCAGCGGCAAAATGGCAATCGATTTGGCTGAACGTGTGAAAGATGGAAAAGGCTACGACTGGGCACATATTGTCCGTGTTGAACAGCTTTATCCATTCCCAGCAGAGAAAATCCAGGCAATTGTTGACCGCTACTCGAATGTCAAAGAGCTTGGCTGGGTACAGGAAGAACCGCAAAACATGGGTTCATGGACTTTTGCAGAGCCATATCTTCGTGAAATCGCTGCAGGCAACGACGTATCGTATTACGGACGCATCAAACGCCAAAGCCCAGCTGAAGGCGACGGAGAAGCTCATAAAGCGGAACAAACTCGGATCATCGATGCGGCATTGGCAAAAGCGTAATCCTTTCACTAAGGGGAAGCTTTTCCTGTGCAGTGTCTGATACAATAAGATGAACGGTTAAGAACGGGATATTCTAAGGAGGAATTTTTTGTGGCAGAGATCAAAGTACCAGAATTAGCAGAATCGATTACAGAAGGAACGATTGCGCAGTGGCTTAAACAACCAGGCGAAACAGTTGAAAAAGGAGAATTCATCGTTGAACTTGAAACAGACAAAGTAAACGTTGAAGTGATTTCCGAAGAAGCCGGAGTTGTCCAAGAGCATTTGGCGCAAGAAGGCGATACTGTGGAAGTTGGACAAGTTATCGCGATCGTTGGCGAAGGTTCAGGGGAAAGCGCAGCAGCTGCACCGAAAGCGGAAGCTCCTGCACAATCAGAAGAACCAGCTAAATCAGAAGCTCCTGCAACAATGGAAGCGAACGAAAAAGCACCGGCAATCGAAGAGCAATCTTCTACTGACCGTACTATTGCAAGCCCGGCTGCACGCAAATTAGCTCGTGAAAAAGGCATCGACCTTGCTGCCATTTCACCAGTTGACCCAATGGGCCGTGTTCGCGTTCAAGACGTGGAAGCTCACGGTTCTAAACCGGCTACAGCGAGTGCGCCAGCAGCAAAAGCGGAAGCGCCAAAAGCTTCAGCTCCTTCTTCAGATGAAGAAAGCGGCCGCATTGTGCGCGAGAAAATGTCTCGCCGCCGCCAAACAATCGCAAAACGCCTGCTTGAAGTACGCCAGTCTACTGCGATGTTGACAACATTCAACGAAATCGATATGACAAACGTTATGGCACTTAGAAGCCGCAAAAAAGACAAGTTCCAGCAAGACCATGACGGAACTCGCTTAGGCTTCATGTCATTCTTCACAAAAGCGGTAACTGCAGCTCTTAAAAAGTATCCATACGTAAATGCTGAATTAGATGGCACTGATCTTCTATTGAAACAGTTCTATGATGTGGGTATCGCAGTTTCTACTGAAGAAGGCCTAGTAGTGCCGATCGTCCGTGATACAGACAAGAAAAACTTTGCTGAAATTGAAGAAAGCATTGCAGATCTTGCTAAAAAAGCACGCGATAAAAAACTTTCAATTGCCGATATGACAGGTGGATCTTTCACAATCACTAACGGTGGTGTATTTGGTTCATTGATGTCAACGCCAATCTTGAACGGTACACAAGTAGGGATTCTTGGAATGCACACAATCCAGAAACGTCCGGTAGCAATCGGCGATTCAATCGAAATCCGTCCGATGATGTACGTGGCTCTTTCTTATGATCACCGCGTAATCGATGGAAGCGATTCTGTTGGATTCCTGAAAATGGTAAAAGAATTAATCGAAAACCCGGAAGATCTTCTATTAGAATCTTAAGAAGTATTTCCTTTACAAAGGGAGCTCTGCATTTGCAGGGCTCCCTTTTCTTATGCGATGATAGATGAGAGAGCGGTTGAAGGCGGTGGGAACCATGGACATCAGTTTTTTTGTGGAATTAGTGAAGGAATATGGCTATGTGAGCATGTTCATTTTTAATTGGCTCTTACTGTTCGGCTTGCCGATTCCAAATGAAGTGGCTGCCGCTTTTTCTGGGGTTTTGACGGAAGTCAGTTATTTTAAGCCGGTTTACGCGTTTATTTCCGCGTATCTGGGTCTGATCACGAGCAATAGCTTCGCTTATTTCATTGGGCGGATGCTTGGCAACCGTTTAATACATCGGTTAAATCGTACGCGGCTAGCAGGCGTAATTTCCCGTTTTTCAGAGTTCCTTGAAAAGCATGGACCATTAGCGATTTCGTTTAGTTTCTTTTTGCCAGGGATCCGGTGGGCTATGCCGTATGTTGTAGGTGCGAACCGTTATCCTTTTTCATCCTACATGCTTTATGCCTATACCGCTGGCTTTGTCTGGATGCTTGTTTATTTCAATATCGGACGGACGTTTCCATACGCCTACCAATCCATCCTTGAAAACCTCCAGATGTTTTTCATTGCGCTGTCTGTAATTGTCGTTTTGCTGGTGTCGGTCCGTTTGCTTTGGAGCAAGAAAACCGGCAGCAATAAGCGCAATTGAATTTTTATCGTTTTTTCCTTATACTGAAGGTAGACATATAGAAAAGGATGAGGCATGTGATTCACAACGAATGGCTGACAAAAGAGACAATCCGTACAGTAACCTGTACCCATACAAATGCAGCGAAATTTTTGGTTTCCAATGTTTTGACTGAAGGCAAAACATACGAAGTGAAAAATGAAACGGAAGAATTCATCTTTGTCGTGGACAATACGGGCAAAGTTGGCGGATTTTACAAAACTTATTTTGAATAATGGATGAAAGCCGGTGCCAGCTCATCGGTTTTTTTCTTTGAAAAGAGGGAGAATACATGGCTTTAATGGATCAGCAAATTGATAAAAGAAATCGAACGGGCAAAGATTATGGCGATGACACAAAATTGATTGCGGCCGGAGGGTATATCGCTCCGGACGAAAATCTTTGGCAGGATATATTGGCAGCTGTCGTTCTGCAGAAGCCGGTATTGCTGAAAGGGCCGACGGGCGCAGGAAAAACAAAGCTTGCTGAAAGCATATCAGCCCAATTTGGCCAGCCGATGCAAAGCATCAACTGTTCGGTTGATTTGGATGCAGAAGCGCTCTTAGGCTTTAAAACTTTAACTCAGCGAAATGGGGAAAGCCAGATTGAATTCGTGGAAGGCCCGGTCATAAAAGCGATGAAAAATGGCCATTTCCTTTATATTGACGAAATCAATATGGCAAAACCGGAAACCTTGCCGATCCTCCACAGCGTATTGGATTATCGCCGCATGATGACCAACCCTTTTACAGGAGAAGTGATAGAAGCACATCCTGATTTTGGGGTGATTGCCGCTATAAACGAAGGCTATATCGGAACGGCCCCGATGAATGAAGCATTAAAAAACCGCTTTATCGCGTACCCGATCCCGTATTTGACGGGGGAGCAATTGCAGCAATTATGGGACCGTGAATTTCCGGATGCGAATTCGGGCTTGAAAACTTTTATGCTCGATTTGGCATCGGACTTGATGAAACAAGTTCAAAATGGGCTATTATCAGAAGAAGCAGCATCCATAAGAAGCTTGCTCGATGCCACAGCGCTGGCAGAGCATATGGATCCGCTGCGGGCGGTCCGTTATGCGATAGCTGAGAAGCTCGAAGATGAAAGCGAACGCGACTTGTTTATGGATCTCGCAAATACGTGGAAAAAGTAGGTGTGAAGTATGGCATCTGTCAATCGATTTATTCAGTTTAATAATGAAACCATCGATACGAAATTGCTGCATCAGATGGAAATGCTGGCAGGGGCGCTTGCAGATGCCCCTTTCCTGAAAGTGACCACACGCAAACTGCTGGAGTTCCGACCGTCCGAATCCGCGCTTTCCATCAGTGTGTTTTGGCGTCACCGGCCAAGGCAGATAGAGCGGAATGGCTATTTATCCGATATTTATTTGCTCGCAGCAGGTTATTGGCGCCATTTCAAATTGGGCAGTTGGCGGCGATTTCTGCAGGAAGAAAGCGTTTTGCCTCATATGCGGCAGCAATTGCTCCTCTGTGCTGAGGAGTTCCGGTTGATTGAGCAGGTTAGCGGAGAACGCCCTGGAACCCGTGAAGCTTTTGCAGTTCGGGAAAGCGTCTATATCGAATACCATAAAGACCAGTACCGCCAAAATATGCAAAAAGGCTTTAAAGCCGAGGCATTTTTAAATGCTGCTTTTTTGGCGCTTCGCGGCCAATCTGTGGAAATGCACGAATCTTATAGCGAACTGTTCTTCTTCTGGTCAAGAATGTTCGATGCGAAGTCGACTGCCGACTCTGGGGCAGTTGTAGATAGCCTCATGGGACGCCTTGAATATTTACTCCATGATGACATGGTGCTCAGCTATTATACATTTGGCGACTCGATCGATGAAGTTCCGCCGTTCCGCTATTACGACGGGATGGAAACAGAAGCATCAAAAGAAGAGGAAAGCATTGATACCATTGAAGAGTGGTTCCAGATGTGGCACCGGGAAACCGAAATCGATGCCTCTCCTGCCATGGAATTCGAACTGGATAAAGGCGACTCGCAGCTAGCGGATGGCGGCAGGGAAGACGACGGCAGCGGGGAACCGGAGCAAACTGCCCAAGGCAACTCTGCAGGAGAACATGTTGCAGATAACGATGAAAACGACCGGAAGATGGATGACAAACCGAAAAAAGCCGCAGGGAAATTCGGTGCCGCCAACGCGGCGGTTGAATATACGGAAAAACGGATTGAATTGTCCGGTGATCACCGGCATGACATTGAAGGATGGAGAAGAAAGCAAGCGCCATATGTACGGGCTCTTTTAAAAGAGTTGAAAAAGAGAATGACGCAGCGCAAGCAAGAGGCGAGAGGGAACTTGAATGCGGGCAGGCTGTCGAGAAATTTACTGCCACTGATTATTGAAGAACGGCCCAAACCTTTTTACCGCAAAACGGCGCCTTCGAAAGAATTGGATGCGGTGTTCTGCTTGTTGATCGACGGGTCTGCTTCAATGGTGGACAAATTAGAGGAAACAAAGCAAGCGGTCTTGTTGTTCCATGATGTTTTGCGGAATCTCAATGTTCCGCATGAAATCGTCTTGTTTTATGAAGACGCCTACGAAGCAAGTGAAGCGAGCCAGCCCAATTATTTCGAATGGATGCATAAATTTGAAGATGGCAGCCGCGACCATGCGCAGGAAATTTTTTCGCTGGAAGCCCATGAAGACAACCGGGATGGCTTTGCAATCCGCTGGATGACGGAACGCCTTCAGCAGCGAACCGAAAAACACCGCTTTTTACTGGTCTTTTCAGATGGTGAGCCTTCTGCCTATGATTATGCTGAGAACGGTGTAGTGGATACGGCAAACGCTGTTTTAGAGGCGAAAAAAAGCGCCATTGAAGTGCTTCATCTGTTTTTGAGTAGCGAGGCAATTTCTGAAGAGCAAGCTTCGTTTTATCAGATGATGTACGGCAATAAATCAGTCAGTGCGGATTCTTTGGAGCAATTTGTAGAGCAGACTTTGCGCTTGTTGAAACGGACATTGCATTTAGTGATCCAGTCCGGCTGATCTGTGGCAGAGATAGAAAATCCCCGGAAGCGGTGTGCTTCCGGGGATTTTTTAAAGTTTATGGGCGGCTGCCTTCACGATCGTCTTGGATGGACAATAACCGCTGCTTTAGGTCTTCTTCCATGCGGCCAATTTCAATTTCTGCCGCTTTGCGGTTTTTGCGTCCTTCTGATTGGATGCGCAAAGTTTCTTCAATGGTAGTTAATAGATTTTCCTGCGTCTGTTTTAGCGTTTCAATTTCTACCAAACCGCGTTCATTTTCTTTTGCGGTTTCAATCGAATTGAGCTTCAGCATTTCTGAGTTCTTCAATAGCAATTCGTTCGTCGTGGAAGTCACTTGCTTTTGTGCTTCAACCGCTTTCATCTGGCGGTTCAGCGTTAAAGCGATGGCAATCTGATTTTTCCATAACGGGATCGAAGTCATGATGGAAGACTGGATTTTCTCAGCCAAGGTTTGGTTGGTTTGCTGGATCATCCGGATTTGCGGTGCACTTTGGATGGTGATCTGGCGGGATAATTGCAGATCATACAACCGTTTTTCCAAGCGATCCAAGAATTGCGCCATATCGTTTACTTCCTGGTAAGCCATTTGGTCATTCGACTGTTCCGCCTTTTTTCGCAGGGCAGGGATGGTCTCGTTGAGAATTTCATCGCGTTTTAGTTCAGCTGCAGCGATATAGACATTCAATGCCTGGAAATAGGTTTTGTTTTGGTCGTATAATTGCTCAAGCATTTGAACGTCTTCCAATAGCCCGCGTTTCGAGTGGTCCAATTGGACGCTGATGCGGTCTACTTGTGTGCTGAGCTTTTGGTATTTTGTCATCATTTCCTGTATGGAATATTTTGCCTTAGCGAATAATTTGCGGAGGCCAGAGCGTTTTTCCTGGGAAAGTTCTTCCGGATTCAATTCCTGCAATTTTTTCATCAGGTCATGGAGAACATCGCCAACTGGCCCGATGTCTTTTTGCTGCACATGGTCGAGCATCTTATGCGAAAACTGCCCCAATTGATTTTGGGCATTGGCCCCATAAGTTAAAATGGCCTCGTAATTGCCTGCAGGAATCTGCTTGGCCAGTTCACGCGCTTTTTCCTGTTCGTCTTTAGTCAGGCGTTCCATTAAAGCGACGGGGCGGCCGTCTTCGCGTTTTGTCAAATTCACTTCTTCTTTCATAGGTTCCATGCCGAATGGGTTGCCTAGCAAATCATCCAATTCACTTTGATTCGATCGATTTTGTGTCATGTTCCACGTCTCCTTCATTGTCTGATGGCGCTTCTTGCACGAGCAATTTCTGATTATTGTGCTGGTCTACCGTCAACCGGGCAAAATCAAGTTCCATCCGAAGTTTCTCCACGTCCGTGGACAGCACTTTCTGCAAATCCCGTTCCATTACACTGGTCATCGACCGAAGTGTTTCGCGCGTCTCCTGCAGTGCAATTTTCAAGTCCCGGTCTTTTACCGGCTGGCCGACAAGAAGCGTATACTTCTCGGTCAATTCCAATGCCGTATCCAAATGGGAATAAAAGAATGATTCCACTAGATAAAATTTCCGGGGATTCAATTGGACTTGCTGCACGATTTTATTCGAGAACCGGGTCAATTCCATCAATTGCTTGAATGATGCAATGGAGCGCACACGGTAATAATTTCCTTGGAGCTGTTTGATTTTGTTTTTTGCTTCTTTTACTTGATGGCGGATATGCTTATATTCGCTCCGGGTCATTCCGAGTTTCTTGGAATCGGAGGAGAATTGTATTTGTTTGACGGTCGTATTGCTGGCGATATAAGTTCCGGCTGCTACTGCCCCTGAAGCGATCAGGCCGATTTCAGCACCCATATACAGCACCGGGAACATCACTGTCATAAGCGGCAGGCTGATGGTTTGCCGTTTTATGAAGTTTTCAAAAGCCTTCATCGGAATTCCTCCTTTACTGCTACTCAATAATACGTTTCAATATGCAAAAAGTTTCACTTATTTGCTTGTCTACCTTATATTTTACAGCGAAGGGAAGGGCAATACAAACTTTGCGGGCTGAGCGCCAAAAGATTCGAAATACTGGACAAACGCCTAAAAATTTGGCAAAATGCATAGTAGAGAAATGGAGTTGCCGGTCCATGCATGAAGTGATTTATATGAAAGCGGAGTTTGAACCTTGGTGGATGTTTGAAGAATGGGAAGAAAAAGTTGTTTACAGAAAAACCTTCGACCGTAAAATGGAAGCCGAAGCATATCGTCATCAATTAATGGAACAGTTAAAAGGGAAGTATCCGCAAAGTGAAATCCGTGAAGAAGCGTTCGCTGCTTTTTGGCGCGAAGGCGAAATTGAGTATTGCGAATCATGTGATGATGACATGCAGATGTATCATGGCATACTTTGGCTCGAAAATGGCAGCCCAATAAAAAGTTTTTAGATTTATTTGACTTTTCTAATTTGCTTGCTATAATGAATATATAGAACTAAGGTTTCAGCGAAGTTAAAAATTAGATTTCACCAGCAACAGCTATTCACCTATTCAAAAAAGTGATCAGCACGTTATGGTACTTTTTTGAATATGTGAATTTTTTTATGGAAATTCCATATTGCAAATTTTTTATCTACAGGAGGTAGTACACATGCAACAAGGTACAGTAAAATGGTTTAACTCAGAAAAAGGTTTCGGTTTTATCGAAGTTGAAGGCGGAGATGACGTATTCGTTCACTTCTCAGCGATCCAAGGCGAAGGCTTTAAAACGCTTGACGAAGGACAAAAAGTTGAGTTTGAAGTAGAGGAAGGCAACCGCGGACCTCAAGCTACAAATGTTACTAAACTATAATCTCCAAGAACCGCTCATCTGATGGGCGGTTCTTTTTTGCCTATATATAATTTCTTTTTATTCAGAACTATAAGTTTTATTTAATTGGATTAGAAAATCACCAGTTGTTTAAATAATGAGGGGTTATGGGTATAAATGAGATAGGGATAGATGAACTTAAATAGGAGGGAATAGAATGGCAGGATCAAACGATATGCAGAGAACCGAAGACTTAAGAGGCGTTGTCGTCTCTTTTGACACAGCAAAAGGCTTTGGCTATATAAAAGGCGATAATGGGGAGATGTTCTTCACCCATGCCAAGCATACGGATACAGACGACGTTTCGAATTTCAAAGAAGGCATGATCGTCAATTTCATCGCGGTGGATGGCGCACCGGGAAAAGAAAGAATCGCAACAAACATCACGATGGATTTCTAAACTCACTCGTGTCAAAAATTCAGTTACAAAAAGGAGATTAGTCTATGACGGATGCATATTTAAAGAAACCACTGCCATCAACAGATGAGCAGAAGGACTTTTATCAAAATTTGCGCAGCAAAATCGAGCATTGGCTAGAAAACAAGTCCGGACCGCTGAGCCGCTTCAGCAAATATATTCTATTTGCACCAGATCTTTTCCATTTGCTGACGAAATTGATGCTCGACAGCCGGATCGATGCTAAGAACAAGGGCATGGTAGGCGCCGGGATTCTTTACTTTATTGCACCGATTGACTTTTTGCCGGAATTCATTGTTGGACCGGGCGGTTTCCTGGATGACGTGGTAGTAGCTGTTTTTGTCATCAATACACTGCTCAACAAATTCCCGATTGAAGTCATTGAAGAGCATTGGGCTGGCGATGACGAGCTCTTGTCCGTTGTCCGCGGCATATCCAATTCAGGCAATAAATTCGTTTCCAAATTGCCGGCAGGCCGTTTGGTGAAACGTTTCATGAAATAAAATAGGCTAGTAAGTTTAAACTGCAGGCAAATCCGTGAATCCGGATTTGTCTGCAGTTTTTATTTTGGCGCAGCGGCGGGTGAAGGGAAGAGGCATAATTTACTGGAGCGCGCATATTCTCCTGATTGAGCGCATTTCGCTTCGAACGCGCGCAAACTCGCACGAACGCACGCATTTCTGTTTGAACGCGCGCAAACTCGTACGAACGCGCATATTTCTGTTTGAACGCGCGCAAATTCATCTGAACGCGCACAACTCATTCATTTGAGTATCACAGCATAAAAAACCGCCTCTCTGTGAAGAGAGGCGGTTAAATCATGGATTAATTTGTGATGCCTTGAGCTTCTTTCCACTCAAGGAATTCATCGTAGCCTAGTTGCTTATCAAGGATGGTTCCGTCTTCACGGATTTCGATGACGCGGTTCGCAACGGTTTGGATAAACTGATGGTCATGTGATGTGAAGACCATCGCACCTTTAAAGGCGATCATCCCGTTATTGAGCGCTTGGATAGATTCCAGGTCCAAGTGGTTCGTCGGCTCATCAAGCAGTAAGACGTTCGCGTGCGAAAGCATCATTTTTGAAAGCATGCAGCGCACTTTTTCGCCACCGGAAAGGACAGAAGGTTTCTTTTTGACTTCTTCGCCGGAGAAAAGCATTCTGCCGAGGAAGCCGCGAAGGAAAGTTTCACTTTCGTCTTCTGGTGAATATTGGCGTAGCCAATCCACTAGGGATTGCTCGCTGCCTTCGAAATAAGCCGTATTGTCGATTGGCAGATACGCACGGGAAGTGGTTACACCCCAAGAAATCGAACCGGTTGCCGGCTCGTCTTCTTCAGCTAAAATGCGGAGAAGCGCTGATTTTGCAAGCGGATCGCCGATCAAGACGATTTTATCTTCTTTGTTCATATTGAAACTGATGTTATTCAGCAATTGATTGCCGTCCACTTTTTGGCTCACATCGCGAACCGTCAAAACATCGTTTCCGATTTCGCGGCCGATTGTAAAGTTGACGAACGGATATTTACGGGAAGAAGGGCGGATATCATCAAGTTCGATTTTATCGAGCATTTTCTTACGCGATGTTGCCTGCTTCGATTTAGAAGCATTCGCAGAGAAACGCGCGATAAACGCTTGAAGCTCTTTAATTTTCTCTTCTTTTTTCGCATTTTGGTCACTCGCAAGACGAGTAGCCAATTGGCTTGATTCGTACCAGAAGTCGTAGTTTCCTACGTACAATTGAATTTTCCCGAAATCAAGGTCAGCGATATGCGTGCAGACTTTATTCAAGAAGTGGCGGTCATGCGAAACGACAATAACGGTGTTTTCAAAGTTGATCAAAAACTCTTCCAGCCATTTGATGGCATCCAAGTCCAAATGGTTCGTCGGCTCATCCAGAAGAAGGACGTCCGGCTTGCCGAATAGGGCTTGGGCAAGCAATACTTTTACTTTGTCCGAACCGGAAAGTTCAGCCATTTTTTTATCGTGAAGGTCCTCGGAAATGCCAAGGCCTTGAAGCAAAATCGCCGCTTCAGATTCCGCTTCCCACCCGTTCAATTCAGCGAATTCGCCTTCAAGTTCGGCAGCGCGCATTCCATCTTCATCGGAGAAATCTTCTTTCATATAAATCGCATTTTTTTCAGCCATGATTTCATAGAGTTTTTTATGGCCCATGATGACCGTTTCAAGAACTGCGTGTTCTTCGTATTCGAAGTGATCCTGCTTAAGTACAGCAAGGCGTTCGCCTGAACCCATGGACACATTTCCGCTTTGCGCTTCCAAATCACCCGAAAGGATTTTGATGAACGTGGATTTGCCCGCACCGTTTGCACCGATTAATCCGTAGCAGTTGCCAGGGTTGAATTGAATATTAACATCTTCGAAAAGTTTACGGTCGCCAAAGCGAAGACTTACATCATTTACAGCTATCATTTAAACGTACCTCCTAAATTTCACAATAAGAAGAGTATACCATGAATCGCATTAAAATCGATAGCAATCACTTGCGGTCTGGGATAAACTTAAAGCAGTCTGCATGATTTATTTGTATTTGCGTAATTTATAGGCATCAAGCAATCCGAGATCCTTGTTCAGCAAATACTCCATCTTCACATAATCTTTGCGTTCTGGAATATGTTCTTTTGTCAGGCCTTTCATCGAAAAGATGAAATAATAGCCGCCAATTTGCCGGAATAGCACAACTACGTGTGGAAATTCATCGAATATCGCTTTGATATTATATCTTTTTGCGTAACTCCAGTTTACGAGTTTCATTGGTTGACCCGCCTTTCAACCTTCATTTTAATAAATTCTTGTGGCGAACACAAGTTTGTGTATGCCATAAAAGAAAGGGGAATAATATTATGACCGCTTTACAGAAGAAATCGGCGCTTGGCTTGATGGTGATGGCCATCTTTTTTGTGTCATTGAATTTGAGGCCGGCCATTTCATCTGTTGGCCCGCTGCTTGAAATTATCCGAGTGGATTTAGGGCTAAACAATACCCAAGTCAGTTTGTTGACATCCATTCCGGTATTTTGCATGGGCTTGTTCGCACCGCTCGCAGTTGTCTTCAACCGGAAATTCGGCATGAAGCGCTCAGTGGCATTTTTGGTCGTGGTCATCGGCGCTTTGACGTTTGTGCGCGGACTTGTTCCGTCATTTGCGGTGCTTCTGATGAGTTCTTTTTTCATCGGATTGTCGATCGCCATCATTAGCCCTTTAATTTCTGCGATGATCAAGCGGAATTTCCCGACGAAAACAACGGCTTTGATTGGCGTCTACTCTTTCGGATTAGGGCTTGGTGCTACATTATCGACCGGTTTTACGGGCGTATTCTATACGTGGGTCAATTGGCCATTTGCGCTTGCAAGCTGGGGAGCTCTGGCGGTAATCGCTTTACTTCTTTGGTTCCGGGTCAATGAACCGAAAAACGAAGGAATGGAAGACGATTTAACGGTGGGGCCAGGAAATTCTCCATGGAAAAATCGGCGTGCCTGGTATATGCTGGTCTTTTTCGGGCTTCAATCGGCTTTGTTTTTCTCGATGATCACTTGGCTTGCACCGATACTCATTGAAAAAGGGATGACCGTATTGACGGCAAGTGCCGTTCTCACTGTCATGACTTCAGTTCAATTGGTAGGGAATTTATCGATTCCGGCTCTTTTGGCAAAATTTCCGAGCCGTTTATTTTGGACCATTGTCAGCTTGCTTTTTGGGGCGGCAGGCATTGGATTGTTGATGATGGATAATCTGGCGCTTGTTTGGCTTGCGGCCATCTGCCTCGGCTTTACTTTAGGCGGCTTGTTCCCGATCGCTTTACTAATGCCCCTTGATGAAAATGAGCGGGCTGATGACGTAAACAGCTGGACCTCGATGATCCAAGGGGGAGGGTATGTTATTTCCAGCATCATGCCGTTCACAGTAGGCTTCTTTTATGACCGGTTCGGCAGCCATGACCTTACATTGATCCTCTTTATGAGCTATATTGTGCTGCTCGCTGTATTGGCCATCCTTTTAAGCAACAGAAAAAAAGAACGAACAACTTGAAACCGCATAAAGGAGAAATAGACGATGAAATATGAATTAGTTTTATTTGATATTGACGATACCTTGCTCGATTTTCCGGCCACTGAAAAAGCAGCTTTACATAATACTTTTATGGATTACAAAATCCCGACTGGCTTCGCAGATTACCATTCCAGCTATAGGGAAATCAGCAATGTCTTATGGAAAGATCTTGAAGAAGGAACGCTTACGCTGCCGGAACTTGGAATCGAGCGGTTTCAGCGTCTATTTGCACACCACGAATTGACTGTCGATCCGAAGCTTTTCAGCCAATCGTATTTAACGCATCTTGGCAACGAAACGCATCTCATTGAAGGCGCGGTAGAATTATGCCAATCACTTGAAGGCTGCCGACTCGCCATCATCACTAACGGATTTGGCGAAGTACAGAAGATGAGGCTTAAAAACTCACCGCTTGCCGATCTTTTTGAACAAATTATCGTCTCGGAAGAAACCGGATTCCAGAAACCGCATCCTGGCATTTTTGACTATGCGTTTGGAAAACTGGAAGGGGCGGAGAAAGAAAAAGCATTGATTGTCGGAGATTCCCTTTCTTCAGACATCCGCGGCGGCAATAATTACGGAATTGCAACCTGCTGGTTTAACCCATACCATAAGAAAAATGAAACCGGGATAAAACCGACCTACGAAGTCCATTCTTTATTGGAAGTGGAAGAAATCGTCAAAGGGCTTAACAACTAATACGATATAGAAGAAATAAGAAAACGAGCTGTTCCGATGAGGAACAGCTCGTTTCTTTTTACTGATTCACTTTATCTTGCTCCCAAACAGCATCCAGGAATTCGTCGCGCCCGGATTGTTTGCGGTCTTCCGTATAATGGTCGGGATTTTTTTTGTAGAAATCTTGGTGGTAATCTTCAGCCGCATAAAACGGAACCGCATCGAGGATTTCTGTGACGACGGGTTTCTTGAATCGGCCGCTTTCATCAAGCTCGCGTTTTGTCTTTTCAGCCAATTCGCGCTGTTTTTCATTGTGGACAAAAATAGCCGGACGGTAGGACGGACCCCGGTCCTGGAATTGCCCTTCATTGTCGGTTGGATCGATTTGTTGCCAGAAAATCTCAAGCAGCTGTTCATAGGAAAAGGTCTCGGGTTGGAAAGTGATTTCAACAACTTCTAAATGTCCGGTAGTTCCAGACTTCACTTGTTCATATGTAGGGTTTTCTACATGCCCTCCACTATATCCGGAAATGACGCTTTCGATGCCGTCGAACTGGTCGAAAGGCTTGACCATGCACCAAAAGCACCCGCCTGCAAATGTCGCTTTTTCTGTCATATCGTTTTCTCCTCTCGTTGCATCGGGATGAATTTCTTCAAATCCAAGCAGTGAATATGAAAAAATCTTAACACTCCCACTGTTTCCGCACAATAAATATGTTTATACTAATGAAACAGAAACCTATTTAACAGGTTAGACGTCTCATGTAAGGTACGATTTAGAAAGGAACGTGTAGATTATGGAAGAAGAACGCCAACAAGCCAGGAGAGGCCGGCGCAAGAAAAAACGATTCCGCCTCCGTGGACTCCTCCTATTAGTATTCATTGCAATTCTAGCGATAGGGGCTTATGTGTTTATCCAATTTCAAAACGGCAGCAAGCTAGCTGAAAATACAGAGCAAATTCCAGTAACATTCAATGGCGATCCGGAAAATAATGAGTTTGAGAATGTTTTGGTGCTGGGCATCGATACACGCGGAGAAGAAAAATCGCGTACCGATACCATGATGCTAATGACACACGATAAAAAGACCGATGAAGTGAAGTTGACTTCGTTCATGCGTGACATCTATGCAGACATTCCGGGCTACCAGTCGTATAAGCTGAATACCGCTTATTATTTAGGCGGGGTAGATTTGCTGGCTGATACACTTCGCGGCATGTTCGGCATTGAAATTCAGCATTATGCATTGATCGACTTTAAAAACTTCGAACAACTCGTTGATATTGCAGCGCCGGATGGTGTAGAAATCGAAGTGGAAAAAGACATGTCCGAAAAAATCGGTGTTACCTTAACGAAAGGCACACATAATTTGAACGGCAAGGAACTACTCGGCTATGCCCGTTTCCGTGCGGATAATGAAGGCGACTTTGGCCGTGTGCGCCGCCAGCAGCAAGTGCTGTCAGCGATGAAAGAAGAATTGATCAGCGTGTCAGGAATTCCAAAATACCCGAAACTTGCAGGAGCGGTCCAAGGCTATATCCAGACCGACATTCCCTCAACGGACCAAGTGAAATTAGCGATGCAGCTTGCGTTGAACGGCGGCAGCGATTTGGATCGCCTGACCATTCCCGTAAAAGATGGCTATAGCTACGGTTCTTATTCACATGCAGGTTCTGTATTGGAACTTGATATGGAAAAGAACAGACAAGCTTTGTCCGAATTTTTATCACAAACTCTGAAATGAATAGTCTGACAATATGTTAAACTGATAGATAGAGAAATATTTCAGAAAGTAGGAGTGGGAATGGAACCGGAAAAACAATCTTTTTTTTCGACGAATTTTATTCGCTTTCTAGGTGGAACGAATACGCTTTTCACTTTGATCGCCCTTGTACTTCTCGGATTGGTGATTTTTATCTTCCGGGAAGTCTCTTTCATTTTCAACCCTTTAAGCGTCTTTATGAAAACCGTCGTGCTGCCGGTCGTGCTGGCGCTGATCCTGTATTATCTTCTGCGCCCGATTCTGCGGCTGCTGGAAGGGTTTAAAATACCGCGCATCTGGGGGATTTTGATTATTTTCCTTGGGCTCATCGGGCTCATTACCTTATTGGTCGTATTGGTATTTCCATTTTTGAAGACTCAATTCCAAAACTTGATCATGGAATTTCCGAATTACTTCATGCAGCTTTTAACGGATTTGGATGCCTTTTTACGTACATCTTACATAGGCGATTATTATATGGGATCGAGCTTTGATATTGAGGAATTGGTGGCGACTTTGCCGGGGAATATTACAGATACACTGCAGAATACCGTAACGAGCATTATTTCCGGCGTAACAGGATTGATCTCGACGATTACTTCCGTCATTTTATCCATTGTCATTGTTCCGTTTATTCTTTTTTACCTTCTGAAAGACGGAGAAAAGCTCCCGAAGTATTTTGTGAAGCTATTGCCTCCTCGTTTGCGCCAAGACACACGTGAAGTGCTGTCGGAAGCGGACAAACAGCTGGGCGCCTACATCCAAGGCCAAATCATTGTAGCCTTCTGCATCGGTGTCATGATCTATATCGGATTCCTCATTATCGGCATGGATTATGCATTATTGCTCGGGGTTCTTGCGATGGTCACGAGTGTGGTTCCGTATCTTGGGCCGGCAATCGCCATTACGCCTGCAGCGATTATCGCATTAGTCACTTCACCGTTCATGCTCGTGAAGCTTGCGATCGTCTGGACAGTGGTCCAGCTGGTGGAAGGCAATTTGATATCGCCGCAAGTCATGGGCAAAACAATGTTTATCCACCCGGTGACAATTATTTTTGTTTTGCTGACAGCAGGTTCTTTGTTCGGCATCGCCGGCGTTATTTTAGGGATACCGATGTATGCCTTGGTGCGTGTATTGGTATCGCATCTTTATAAACTGTTCAAACGGCGTTACAATCGCCATGAACCGGCTCTTGAAAATAAATACGATTACACCGAGTTGCATTAACAGTTTGAGAAATTAACGGCAGTGGTATAGAAAGATTATTAAGAGTTGGGGGTTTCCATGTATGAATTTCAAACAATTTTTATCTTCTATCGGCATTGGGTCGATGCAAATCGAAACCGTAGTTGAAAGGCCGCATCTAGACGAAGGCGAAACTTTGAATGGCACCGTCTATTTCACTGGCGGCGAAAGTGATCAGGACATCGACTTTATTGAACTGAATGTATTGAAACAGATTGAAGATTACCGGGAAGACAGCGATTTTGATATCATTGAAAAAACTGTCGCCAAGCAGACCTTGGAATTTGCAGGGTCTGTAAAGTCGAAAGAAACCGTCATGCAGCAATTTGAAATTGTTCCGGACGAGCGTTGGATTCTGGATACGCCGAAATCGAAATTGATCTTGCGGACGGTTGTCCATATCAAGAACGGCGTCAATGCCCAAGACGAAGATGAAATCACTTATGGGCTGCAAGAATAGCAAACTAAAACGAGCACTTGAATTGTTTCAACAATTCAAGTGCCTTTTTGATTGGAGAGATTGTGTATGGCAGCCGTTAATGATTTACACCTGGCAAAAGCGATAGAAGAATTGAAAATTGACGGAACAAAACAGTATATGGAGATCCAAAGGCAAAATACCTCCTTCTATAATGGGAATTATCTGTCTGCCGAAGGAAAAGGGGTTGTTTTTTACACACCGGATTATTGCTACGGCCTCGGTTTCGGTTTAGGTGAACCTGTTCAACGACCGGATCTTGAATCCGTGGAAGCGGAACTTGTCGCTCGAAATGTAGCGGCACATCTACACTTGGAAATTACTCCTTTTAGCGATGAAGCTTTTATTCACTTGTTGCAGAATAAGGGCTATACCTTCGATCATTTTCTGTCTGTTTGGGTATTGGACACGGCAAATTGGAAAGAAACCGCGCGGTTTGATCAAAATTCAACTTCAGAAATCCTAAAAGTGGACGATTATCATTCTTACGATTGGGCATGGACGGTAGCCCTTGGCATTTCACAGGACCATACAGTTACAGAAGAAGCAATGGAGTCGGTCCGCGCATTTTGGGAAGTGCCAGGCAATACAGCTTTTCTATTAAAAGAAGGGGCTGAGAACGTAGCGGGAGCCACTGTCGCCATCAAGGCGAACCTCGCAGAGCTGTTTTTAACCGCCACCATTAAACCATACAGGGGAAAAGGGTACCAAAATCGCTTAATTGAAGAACGCATCCGGTTCGCAAAAGCGGCGGGCTGTCAATTTATCACGGTGACGACCAAACCGGGAAATTCATCAGCACGCAATATGGAAAAGAACGGCTTTTCACTGATGTACCAGCGAGCCGTACTCAAAAGCCCGCCATTAATATAATGGGCGGGTTTTTGAGTGCAAATGTAGAAAATTACATAAGGAATTCAACTAAATAAACAACAAATAGCAAAGAGTCATCAAAGTTTTCCAATTCTATTCGAAAAATGGCTTTCCAAAATCACTTGTAATAAACTACATAAGGATTTTATTTAAAAACAAAACCCGCAACAAGAAAAAGAGAGCTTCAATAAAGAAGCCCTCAACAGAATTAAAACCAAAACCCGGCAGAGCAACTGATAATGAGCAGAAGAATAAAAATAGCCGTCATAGCTGCATCCACTTTTTGGAGTTTAATCACCTGGAAATATTCTGATCTTGCTTCGCCTGTAAATCCACGGGCTTCCATCGCGAAAGCGGAACGCTCTGCATTGCGGACAGCTCCGGCAAGCATCGGAATCAAGACTTTCCGCATGCCAAGCAAACGACGCAAGGCATTTTTTTCGACTTCAGCACCGCGGAGTCGATGAGCTTGCTGGATTTGGGTGAATTCATTTTTCATTACCGGAAGGAATTGATAGCCAACCAGAACGCCATACGCAAGTTTGGGCGACAGCTTCATCTGCTGCATCAAACTCATGATGAATTTCACAGGATCGGTCGTAAAAGCAAACATCAGCGATAAAGTAGAGAAGGCCATCACACGAAAAGCGAGCGACAGCGCAGTTTCCAATTGATCAGCAGTCACTTGAAATCCTAAGTATGACCAGATGACTTCGCCGCTTGTATCAGCAGCAAAAACGATGGCCGTCCATAAATAGCCGAATGCACCTAAAGCAAAAGGGAGCATAAACAAAGACCAGGTTTTCCAGTTCACTTTGCTCATGAAAACTTGCATAAGCAGAACGCCGATCCAGAAAAAGAACGGAGTCCATGGGTTGAAGAAAAAAGCGATGGCGAACATCGAAAGGGTCACCAGAACAAATTTCAGCGAAGGGTTCATGTCATGCAAAAGATTTTGCAAACTGTACAACTCCTTTCGGCGGAAGCAAATGGTGTTCAGCGAGCAAATCCGTATTTTTCCAAACTTCATGGGTAGGGTATTTTCCGGTCATTTTCCCGTCTTTTAACAGCAGGAGGGAATCGGCGAGACTTGCTGCAAATTCCATATCGTGCGTGACGATTAAGAACGTGGCGCCTTCGTCTGACCGTTCAGCAATCAGTCGATGCAACTCTAGAAGCGCAGCTGCGTCCTGGCCTGAAGTCGGTTCATCCATCAAAACAACCGTGCGCCGGTCGGCAAGCATCGCACCAGTTGCGACCCGGCGTTTTTGGCCATGACTGACTGAAAACGGATGGTCGTATTGGATTTCCTTCAAGCGCAGCCGGTCCATCAAATCTTCCAATTCGTCTGGAGTTGAAATGCCAGAAAACGCCAGTTCTTTCGCTACGGTTTTTTCTAAGAATAAATACTCAGGAGACTGCGGCACAAATCCGACTCCAGGTGATTGGATGCTCCCGGCATTAAGCGGGTATATTCCGCATAATGCCTTTAATAACGAAGATTTCCCACTGCCATTTGGCCCGGCAACGACCATGATTTCACCTTTATGGGCAGTAAATGATAGACCGGACAAGAGTTCTTTCCCATTGGCCTTTACTGCAATTCCTTCAGCCTTTAGAACGGTTTCTGAACCCATTGACGAAATCCGTTCAGGCAATGAAACTGGAGAACGGACACTGGCTATTTTGTCGCTGATAAAACAGCCAGAGGGATCCAATTGGATTTCCCGGCTGAAAAAAGAATCCCATAAGTCGAGCCGGTGCTCTACGGCAACAATTGTCAAATTCAAGTCTTGCTGCAAATGGTCTAGCCAGTGGATAAACTCTTTCGCAGTTACAGGATCCAAATGCGAGATCGGTTCGTCCAATAACAGCACTTCAGGTTCCATGACCAACGCACAAGCAGCTGCAATCCGCTGCTTCATACCGCCTGATAGGGATTGAATCACTTCATGGCGTAAGGCTGACAAACCAGTCAGCTCTAAAACTGCTGTGATTTTTGCGTTCATTTTCTCACGGGGAACATGCAAATTCTCCAGAGTAAAAGCCAGTTCTTCTTCAACCGTCGGCATGCAAAACTGGGAATCGGGATCCTGGAAGACGGTCGCGACCCGGCGGTTGATTTCACCCGGCGCATACGACTCAGCATCTTTCCCGAAAAGCCGGATGCTGCCTGTGAGCTCTCCATCGCAATTAAGCGGGTATAAGCGATTCAAGAGGTAAAGAAGCGTACTTTTCCCGCAGCCGCTTGGCCCTGAAATGACAACGCGTTCTCCGTTATGGATATCAAAGGAAATAGCAGACAAGGTCGGCTGTTCGTCGTCTGGAAAACGGAAGCCAATCTGTCTAAGTGAAAAAACGGCTTCATGCACGGGCATCACTTTTCTTCGAACGAGAAATGGCGTAGCCGCGAAGCGAACCCGTCGCAAGCAGGCCATCCGAAATGAATTTCCCGCCGATCCCAGCAATAATCATGCCGCTGAGCACACGCAAGGTAAACATCAAAGCGACAAAAGAAGGGTCGAGTGCTGCATAGCCTGAAATGAAATAGCCGTATACAAAACTGAAGACGGCGGAACCGGCGCCGGCAAGCATCAGCACAGCAACATTGAAATGCTTGTAGCCAGTTATGGCAAAAGCCGCTTCTGCGCCTAGGCCTTGTACAATGCCAGACAATAGGAGGCGGGGGCCGACCGCGTTCCCAAGCAGCACTTCAATCGCTGCAGCCATCGATTCCGATAACACCGCGGCTCCTGGTTTTCGGATGATGTTCATGCAAATGATCGAAACGATAAACCAGATCCCGAACATCCATTCATAGGCGAGCGGACCGATTACAGCCGCCCAAATGTTCGAAACGTGGACAAATACCAAATAAACGATGCCGAAGACAACCGCAAATAAAGACATTAACACGACTTCTTTTAATTTCCACGATGTCAGCATTTTATTTGCCTCCGTGTGATGGGCTATTGATGCTCATCGATACCGTCATGACGAGATGGCGATGCTCTTCTGAACGGGCATTTGTAAATGCTTCTTCATAAAAGGCAAAGACCTCATGAATATCGCCATGAATGCCGCTTGCGTAATGCATCGAATCATTAAAGACACCTTGTTCTTTTGCACGGTCCACTTCACGGTAAATAACCGCCATATAATCCGGGTTGTTCATTGGATATAGCGCAAATTGAGAAGAGACATATTGCTTGGTGGTATCTGTGTTCAACAATTCATCCGATTTTTCCAAATACACATCTCCCGCCGAGTCGCCGGGGCAGCCGATGGAAAAAGTGCCCGAAAGCGCGACATGTTCACCGGTTTTTGCCGCATGCAAAGCTAGTGCTTTTGCGACGTTGAAGACATGATTCTGTTTTCCGCGAATCACCGTAGAGACGTCGTCTGTATGCATCCAGACATTCGAAGTGTCTGTTTCATTCAGTGCCCCTTTGATGATTTTAATGAAATCGCCGGTCATCGGATGAAGCGAAAAGCGAAATCCGACAATCGGGCTAGTGCCGCATTGCAATGGTTCCATATTGAATTCCTCCTAAAAATGTGCACAAAAAAAGCCGCATCCGCGAAGATGCAGCCATAATCTACAAATAATTTCAAAAGGAATCATTTCAGAAATGCGCCGCACTTCCTCACGCAGGTCCTAACCTGATCGAGTTATAAGGGATTGAAGCTTGCGCTTGCATCTCAGCCATAATGGGCACCCCTAGTGCAGTAAACGGTATGCGGTTTTTGTGGGCCGGGTTTGCCCGGTTGAGTTCAGTGTAGCGGATATGGATAAGGAAGTAAAGCACCTAAATAACATAAGGCAGGATTCAAATACTTTGAATTCAAGTATTTCTTTCTGACTCCATGTGCTATTATATGTAAGTTATTCCATATTGAAGGGAAGAGGATCATTGGACAAATCTGCAATTCAGTCGAACAGAGAAACCATCTATTTCATCACTAGCTTGATTTTCAGTATCATCATTTATGTATTCGCCATCATTTCTGTCGTCGGCATTGCCATCGCCCTTATCATTTTTGCTTTTATGCTTTTTGCCAACGCCATGATGTTAGGATCCATACGCGGAAACGGCGTGCGGATCCACGAACGCCAATTTCCGGATGTCTACGAACGAGTGCAAATTCTTTCAAAAGAAATGGAACTCAAAAAAGTTCCAGAAGTTTTTGTCATTCAGTCGGAGGGTGCATTGAACGCCTTTGCGACCCGTTTTTTCGGCCGCGACATGGTCGTCTTATATTCAGAAGTGTTTGAACTGGCATGTGAGCAGGGCCAAGAAGAACTCGACTTCATCATCGCCCACGAACTGGCACATGTGAAACGACGCCATGTCTGGAAGAATCTTTTGATTGTGCCGGCAGGGTTTATTCCTTTCTTGAGCCAGGCCTACAGCCGTTCATGCGAATACACTTGCGACCGCCATGCAGCTTTCACGATCCAAAACGCTGCGGCTGCAAAACGCGCATTGACGCTTCTCGGCATCGGCAAGAAAATGTATAGCGAAGTCAATGAAGAAGCTTACCGCGAACAGATTTCATCCGAATCGAACGGCATCGTCTGGCTCAGCGAAGTGCTTTCGTCCCATCCGCTCCTGCCAAAACGCATTCAGGCAATCCAGCAGTTTGAAGGAAACGATGCCCCTATCTACACACAGAATACGGGAAGAATTGCCATTGGGGCAACACTGATTTTTGTGGGCATAACAGCTGTTTATTTCATTAGCATTGCGCTTTTTGCCGGTGGAACACTCGTCTACTCCCAATTTCTAAATGGGTTTGACGATGCGCTTTATGCTGAGGAGGATTTTTCGATTGATGGGCAGACGCCATTGATTGTTGCCGCAGCTGAGGGCGATTTAGCAGGTGCTGAAGAAGCTGTAGCTAATGGAGAAGATATTCATGCAGTCGATGCTGATGGAAGTTCCGCTTTAATGTATGCAGTTTTTAATGGTGATAACGAAATGGCTGCATACTTAATTGAAAATGGAGCAAACGTTAATTCCATGGATGATTATGACACCGCCATCGGGAATGCCGTCTATTATGGTGAATACGATACGGCTTTATTGCTTTTAGATTATGGCGCTGATCCGGAGCTTGAGGGCCCGGATGGGATGTCAGCCATGGATTATGCAGAAGCGTCATCCGAGGCGGAATTTGTCGAGTATTTGGAAACTGGATTTTAATGGGACGAAATTAAATTAAAAGAAATAAGTTCAAATCCGCCAATTCTTGGCGGATTTTTTTATTTTAGCACGATGGCCTTCTGACAAAACATGATAATATGGGTTAATATCATTCAGATTATATAAGGAACGATAGGAGAATTCCATGGAAAAATCACTCGTCTGCATCACCGCTTATTCAAACAAGTTTTGGAAGATCAAAGTGCAGGGAAATATGTTTATCGTCTCTTACGGAAAAATCGGAACGCAAGGCTCCATCAATACGAAAGAGTTTTCTTCAGAAGAACATTGCCTGCTAGAAGCGAATAAACTGATTCAGTCAAAGCTGAAAAAAGGCTACAGGGAACAGGAAGAGAATATTGGCCAAGCCAGGCAGATGACTGAGGCAGGGTTCTGGCAGTTAATCGATGCCGCTCATCAAAAAGGCGATTTCATGGAAGAACAGCTCGAGTGGCTCATTGAACAGCTAGCGAGAAAATCCATCAATGAAATCGTCCATTTTGATATTCAATTTAACCGTGTTTATCAAAAATCGTATACGTCCGATTTGTGGGCTGCAGCTTACATCATCATGGGCGGATGTTCAGACGATTCCTTCGATTATTTTCGGGCATGGCTCGTGTTCGCTGGGAAAGAAGTTTATGAACAAGCAATAGCGGATCCAGAAAGCATCATGCCTTATTTAGATGAAGAAGAGGTGCCTGAATTCGAAGATTTACTGTCGTGTGCGACGATCGCCTTTGAAGAAAAGACTGGGCTTGAGCAAGAAGAATTTCTCAATATATACAATTCCTTAGCGGGAGATGAAGGTCCGACTCCGGAAATCGAGTTTGACTGGGATGAAGATGACGAAGCAACCTTGAGCCGCAAGTTTCCGAAGTTATGGGCAAAGTACGGAGAAAATCCTTTAGGCTAATAAATAAGCATACGGGATTCCTGCATGAAAATATTAATCAATTAGAGTCGAGCCTAAGTTGAAAACTTATCAAATTCATCTTAGGCGTTTTTTATTCAGTAAAATTAGTACCTATTACTAATAGTTGATGATAGAATTAGGCGTAAGCAACTTGAAGGGATGAGATTATTGATTATTTCTAAAGCCAGAATTACAGCCATCGGTTCCTATGTGCCTGAAAAAATATTGACTAACCATGACTTGGAAGAAATGATTGATACCAATGATGAATGGATCGTCCAACGGACGGGCATTAAAGAACGCCGAATCGCGGATGAACGTGAATTCACAAGTGACATCTGCATAAAAGCTGCTGAAAATTTAAGGGAGCGTTTTGATAAAACGCTGGAGGATGTCGACATGATCATTGTTTGTACGATGACACCGGACTTTAAGACGCCGAGCGTATCTGCCTTGGTGCAGGCGAAGCTTGGCATCCTGAATACGGGTGCCATTGATTTGAATGCAGCATGCTCCGGATTCACCTATGGAATGCAGGTCGCGAACGGTTTAATAACAGCCGGCATGAACAAAAAGATTTTGGTTATTGGTGCAGAAACCTTCTCTAAAATTCTGGACTACAGCGACCGTTCCACTTGTATTTTGTTTGGAGACGGTGGGGGAGCGGTTCTTGTTGAATACGACGAAAGTTTGCCGAGCTTCATCGCTTCACATTCCGGTACGGATGGACAATTAGCCCATAACCTCTACTGTACAGATCTTTCAACGCAAATGTTCGGCAACGAATTAGCGGTCAATGGATTTGTCACGCAAAATGGACGCGAAGTCTATAAATGGGCAGTCAACACCGTACCGAAAGGAATGAAGGCCTTGATGGATAAAGCCGATTTTGAAAAAGAGAAGGTGGATTGGTTTGTCCCGCACAGTGCCAACCTCCGGATCATTGAGTCCATCTGCAGCAGAAATGATTTGCCGCTTGAACGGACCATTTACAGTTTGGAGTATTTTGGAAACACGTCTGCGGCATCCATTCCGCTATCACTGGACAAAGGGGTGCAGGAAGGAAAGATCAAGGCGGGTGATAACTTGTTGTTATATGGTTTCGGCGGGGGATTGACACATGCGGGGATGTTAATCAATTGGTCGATCTAAGGGAAATAAAAAGGAGTTGTCCCCATTTACTTTTGGGACAACTCCTTTTGTGTTAAATCTACCAAACAGCATTTTAAAAGATTAAGAATTCCAGAACCATTCATGAAGAACAGCTTTTTAGCGGAAGCCAATAATCATCAATTTGCCTTCTTTAAGAAGTTGCTTGGTTAAATACTTGGCCATTAACGGATAAAGCTTCAGGTTTCTCACAACTGCTCTCCATTCGGTAATAAACGACTTCCCGCGAAGAAATCAGGAAACCGTGCATCGCTTCAAGCACATGCTGCGCAAGCTGTCCGCTAGCACGGTGTTTCTCTCCATTCAAGATGGCGTGCGCCATGTCCGCTACACCGAGTCCGCGTTCATTTCCCTGAAAATCTGAAATTAGCGGAATGTCGGAAAAAGTTTCATCCCCTTTTTTCCGTATCCGGACCGGTCCGCCAAATGTATTTGGATCCGGTAAGAGCAAGGTTCCTTCGCTGCCGTAGATTTCAATGGGCGGCAGGGAAGAGCCGCCAAAAGCATCAAAGCTCGAGGTGAGCGTAGCAATCGCACCGGAGGCAAAATCGATTGTTCCGGCAATATGTGTTTCCGTGGAAACGGTGATTTTCTGACCGGCATTCGGTTCACTTGACACGGTCCGTTCGGGATAACTGATGCGGGCGGATCCGGCAATTCGCTCTACCGGCCCAAGCAATGCAATCAAAGCGGTCAGGTAATAAGGGCCCATATCAAATAAAGGACCGCCGCCTTTTTCATAATAGAAGGCGGGATTCGGATGCCAATGTTCATGGCCTCGTCCGATGACAAATGCCGACGCGCCAATGGGTACGCCAATTTCTCCTTTTTCAATCAGCTGAAGAGCGGTTTGAATACCAGCTCCTAAAAAAGTATCAGGAGCGCTTCCGACAACCAATCCTTTTTCATCGGCTTTTTCTAAAACGCGTTTAGCATCCTCGAGCTGGATCGCCAATGGCTTTTCGACATACACATGTTTGCCGGCTTCCAAAATTTGAAGCGATACTTCTGCGTGGACTTTTGGCAATGTTAAATTGATGACCAGGTCAATTTCGGGATCATCCAGTAATTCCTCCACGCTGCATGCTTTAGGAATGCCAAATTGGTCGGCTTGGGATTGAGCTCGCTCTAAATCCAAGTCTGCACAAGCTGTTAATGCTAAATGGTTGTATTGCGGGATATTTTCCATGTAAATGGAGCTTATGTACCCGCAGCCAATAATGCCGATCGTAAATGGTTTCATGCCTTTTCCTCCTGAGGTCATTGGCTATCGCCCATACCGGTATAAACTTGGGCGTTTTCAAAAACAGCTCGGTTTTGGTTGTTTGGATTTCCGTAAAGTTCTTTTCCTTCTGCAGCCCATAAAAATCCTCTTTTCATAATTAACGAAACTTCGGGCATCGCGACAATATTTACTGCATGTCCAAGCGAACTGTAGAATACGCGTCCGAGTCCCCAACGCTTCGTCCAAACGACTGGCATATCTACGGCTTTATTTAATGCATGCGGACCATCGGCTACTGGAAAACGGGTTGTGGCCAGCACTTCAACAGCCGGGTCGACATGAAGGTAGTATTGTTCGCTGACGACTTTGAAATCGTCGAGGCCTTCTAGAATGGGGCTCGAGGATTGCTTTATATTGACCATATACTCAATGCCATCGTTTCCGGGATGGGCAACCCAATTGCCGCCGGTCATAAATTGCCAATCTACGTTTTTCCGGAAAGAGTCGCACATACCGCCATGGCTTCCTGCAAGCCCAACCCCGTTAATGACCGCTTCTGAAACATTGCGCACATATTGGGGATCCATTTCTCCCATCGTCCAATGCGGCACGATCAAGTTAAGCGCTTTCAATTTTTCGGCATCTGCATAGGCATCAAGGGAATCGGAAATCTCGACTTCAAAACCTTCCGATAGGAGCAGTTCTTTATAGATATTCGCCACCTGCTCCGGTTCATGGCCATCCCAGCCGCCTTGCACAATCAACGCTTTTTTCTTCATAGATGCTTCACTCCTAACCGATTGTATTCCTATTTTAAAGACTTGCTACGTCAATCCATCTTCTTTCTTTTATCGATTGTTCAACAGCTTCGAGCACTTGCTGGCATTTGACCCCGTCATTGAAATTCGGGGAAGGCTGCCGATCTTCTTGAATGGCATCCAGGAATTCAACGAAAGCATGTGTAAAGGTGTGCTCATATCCGATCGGATGCCCAGTCGGCCACCACACGCCTGAATAGGCATGGGCTGAATCTGTTGCGAGCACACGGCGGAATCCTTGGACATCTTCTTGGTCGTCAGTGAAATAGACCTGCAGCTCATTCATGCGTTCAAAGTCGAAAATGACGCTGCCTTTGGAACCGTTGATTTCAAATGAATTGGTGCTGCGATGGCCGGAAGCAAATCGAGTCGCTTCAAAACTGCCAAGTGCACCGTTCTCAAAACGAGCCATAAATAAAGTTGCATCATCAACCGTTACCGGTCCTGTTTCTGTCGTGGCTCCACTTGTCGCAGATAAACCGCCTGATTCACCCGGAAGCGGCCGTTCTTTGATGAAGGTTTCGCTCATTCCGATAACTTCTTTCATGCTGCCGATGAGATAATGCGCCATATCAATTAGATGTGCACCTAAATCGCCATGCGCACCTGAACCGGCTATTTCCTGCTGAAGACGCCAGGCAAGGGGGAAGTCCGGATCGACCAGCCAGTCTTGCAAAAACCATCCCCTGAAATGGTAGATATCGCCTAAGCGGCCTTCTTCGATCAATTTTTTAGCCAGAACCACTGCAGGGGCAAACCGGTAGTTAAAGCCGACCATATGCTTCACGCCAGCACTTTCCGCGGCTTCAAGCATGTCGCGTGAATCTGCCAAAGAAAGGGCAAGCGGTTTCTCACAATATAGATGTTTGCCAGCACCAGCTGCTGCGACCGCTATTTCTTTATGGGCATTGCTTGGTGCATTGATGTCGATGATGTCAATATCATCCCGGGAAACAATCGTTTTCCAGTCAGTGCTAAATTCCGCCCAACCGAATTGGGCCGCCGCTGCTGCCACTGCTTCCTCATTTCGTCCGCATATTACTTGCATCGCAATGGGGAGGCGGTCAGGAAAGAACATCGGCAATGCACGATAAGCATTGCTGTGAGCTTTTCCCATAAATTTATAGCCGACCATTCCAATATTCAACTGATCCATATAATCATCTCCAATCTTTGTCCAATTGATAAACAAACACAATTTCATTTTCCTGAATAGTTAATATTCTGTCAAATTTAAACCCAATTAAAGAGAAATTATCATGTGTGTTTTGGAAGAGAAGATAAAAAAACGCCCCATGGGCGTTTTTTCATCGACTCCGAATTTTTGATAATAAGCGAAGAATTTCAAGATAGAGCCAGATCAGTGTCACGAGCAAGCCAAAGGCACCGTACCATTCGAAGTATTTCGGGACGCGTTTTGCAGCTGCGTTTTCGATGTAGTCAAAATCCAATACGAGGTTTAAAGCTGCGATGATGACGATCACTACACTAATGGCTATGCCGATCGGACTTGCTTCATGCAGATAAGGAATTTGAAAGCCGAAAAAGCTGCCGATGAAGGAAATCAGATAAACGACAAAGACTGCGCCGGTTGCCGCAAAGACCCCGAGCCTAAAGTTCTCTGTGACTTTGATCAAGCCCGATTTATAGGCGAGCAATAAACTCAGTAAGACACCAATGGTCAATAAAACAGCTTGGAACACGATGCCGCCAAATTGCACTTGGTACTGAGCGGAAATGGCCCCGATAAACAAGCCTTCCAAAAGCGCATAGACCGGTGCTGTAATCGGCGAAATTTTGGGAACGAAAATCGTAATCAAGGCAACGATAAATCCGCCAATTGCGCCGATAAGGATTAACGGAGTTACACTGCCTGGGTCATTGAGAAATTGATTCCAGGAATAGATGCATGTAGCCAACACTAAAAGCAGGAGGATGAATGTTTTATTGACCGTCCCTTGGATGGTCATCAAACGGCCACTTGCACTTGATCTGATAAATTTGTCGTCTCGTAAACTTGGATTGCCGCTTCTCATATTCATCACCCCGTCTATTATTTCAATCAGATTTCATTATATCTTTTTATAGCTGAAGCCTGTTAATGAAAACTCGTTTTTATCCATATCATTCAGAGACGGCTCTTTCAAAAAGAGAAGCCCCATCACTATACCAGGCAGGTGATGGGGGCAAGCTGTGTAATCAGCATCGCAAATATTTTCGTTTGAATCCAAGTTGGCCCCGGTCCAAAGCTTTTTGGATGGTTTCTGAAGCAAGCAAAGTGCCACTTTTTTTCTCGCCTTTTCGGATTTCTACAGGGCCGACTGCTGCAGCCGTTTCCATTGCTTTCTCATGAAGCGGTTCAAAAGAAATGGCGATGGTCGAGATAAAACTGTTCATGGAGACTTTTGTCCGGTCAGGCGCTTCGTGGATCTGTTCTTTCACTTGGTCCAGCATCGCCGAAAGTTTGTTTTTGTCGAACTCACTGTCAGGCCATCTTCCAAGCAGCCAGCAGTAACAGCTCCATCCGGCAGACATCTTCAATTCCTCGCCGCTCGCAATCCATTTATCCGCGAGTTCCTGTGCAAATGGTGCTTCCGCCAAGGAAACAGCTACGACATAATCGGAAAGCATGTAGATATAGGCACCTTCTATCCAGCGTTCAAACTCTTCCTGTGTTTTCATATCTGAGATAACGCCCGCAAAATACATGGCATCATAGTTGCCGGTAGCATAAAGTTCATCTGCCAAAGCTTGGTCTTTCTTGATTTTCTTCGCCAGCGGCTTCATTGCGCCAGTGGCGACGCCGAATAGCGGTTCGCGTGCACCGTTTCTGAGGTAAGTGTTTTTCGTGCGTTCCGTGCCGAGTGTTTCAAGTTCTTGCAGTACTGTATCTCGATCCATCTCTATCTCTTCCTTTCCTTGATGCAATAATGAATTCAATTTGAACCTATCAGTTTATAAGGAGGCAATACTGAAATGTCGGAACGTATATTCGTTAGTTTATCATGATTTTCCCTCTTTTAGTACAAGTCCAGTCAGTATCAATGGGGCATTCGAAAACAATGATAAGTGAAGTTTGCTTATCTCGAATTCGAGGCATATAAATTGTGCGGATACTGAAGGAGGAGTAAAATTAAAATCAGCAACCGGGATATTTTAAGTTAGTATCGGTGAAGTGGTTTGCAACGGAAGCATTAGGGAAACAAGGACAGTAAGCCAGAGATTCACATATAGAGATAAAAATAAGATAAAGTAGGTGCATAAATATGGAAGCGAACAAGATGATTCTAAAGACGAGTGATTGGGTTAAAGGGAAGTCCCGCCACGGAGAATTGATTATCGGCTATATCGATTCCATGAATGTCCTTAAAGAAGCGGTGAACGTTACAGTTGTAGAGAGCGATAACGAGGCAATTATCGGCATGACAATTGCCATGCCCATTCAAATAGTCGAAAGCATTCCGGCTACAGTAACAAAAGAAGTGGCGGAATTGGAATTCTTGATCGACCTCGCACTCGCTACTGATGATAAAGAATGGTTCCAAGATCTTTCCAGCCAGTTGAACGAGAAAAAACAAGCGGTCAATTAATCCGTTAATTTTAATAGAAGGTAGGAAGGGCTATCCATTAAGTCGGTTAAAGACTTATTGGGCAGCCCTTTATTTATGATAAAACTGAAAGGGAAACGATTGCTCTTGTCTCTTCATCGAAAAGAAGTTGTTCCAAATTGCTTTTGGACAACTCTTTTTTATGCAAAAAGAAAAGCGGCCAGTGTGGCCGCTAGTTCTGACTTTCCATGTTTAGTTTTCAAATTCATAGACCGGATCTGCATGTTCTTCCAATTTATGCTTAGGAAGCTGTTTCTCTTGTGCCATCGCCAACATCGTTACAGCGGTGTTGCTCCATTGTTCGACTTGCTTTTGCTGATAGCGGTCATTGTCAACGTGGTGAGCGATATCAGTCGTTATCGCGCGTACAGATGAGTTCAAATCAACTACAGAATTTTTCGTACCTTTTGCTGCGTCAATGAATAACGTAATTTTTTCAGACTTCACTTGGACGTCCTCTTTGATTTCATTGGCATGGTGCTGCAGGCTCGTCGTTTCAAGTTTCAGATTGTCCATGCGCTCTTTTAGGTTATTCGCAGAGCCTTTGATTTCTTTCATCGGTTCTTTAATCCCTTTGATCATCAAGAACACTCCGATTCCTGCAATGATAATGCCAAGTACGACGATTCCCAGTGCTACATAAAGCCAAATTGTAGAATCCATTCTTTTTCCTCCTCAAATCGATAAATGTCTTTGATGTGCTATACCCGTTAGAGGTCCATGACTAACCTCGGCTCTTTGCCTTGATTGATCGGTATAGGCGGAAGTGAAGGGAAGATTTTCAAGTAACAGGATTTATGTAGTGGAAAAACCGTCCCGAAAAGAGTCTTCTAAATAGAATTTGATTTCTTTCGCCAATTTCCGTGCCTGTAGATTATAACGGGCATCCGGGTGAACGTAATGGACATGTGTTGTTATCGATAAATTATTTTTTACAGTCCGGATCAGTATCAGCTGTTCTTTGTCAGAAGAGGCCACATTGCCATTCCAGCCAGTGATTCCAACTTGGTAGAAGGGGAATCCATTTTCAGTCATTCCATGGTCAATGCTTTCGGTCCATTCCATATGCTCCCAGTTTTTCATCCGAAAACTCCTTTCAGATCATAAGATAAATATTCTTGAAGGTAGAAACTTAATTGAAAAATTCCTCTAACACTTCTTGATTGGCTTCTAAATCCAACACGAGCACTTCACCGATATTTTTTCGTTCCTCAGTAAATGTATCAGGAGCCGGGATGCGCAGTGTTTCCATTTCGCCTGTCCCGGTTTGGATCAGCGATTTTCCGATGCTGAGCAACAATTTTTTATCGATATCCGTATCAATAAAGGTATCAGCAGTTTCAATAATTTTACGTAAATTGAGTAAAGTCTTAAATTCGACTCCTTGTTCTTTCACAGCAGATATGACTTCTTGCTGCCGTTCAACGCGTCCGTAATCGCTATTTTTGTCATGCCTGAAACGGACATATCCTAATAATTGATCGCCATTTAAAATCTGCTTTCCTGGCTCTAGCGTCATGCCGATGCCAAAGGACATTTCATATGGAATATCAATTTCAATTCCACTAGGGATTACGAGATCCAATAATTTCGGGAAACCATTGAAATCAACTGCTGCATAGAAGTCAGTTTTGATGCCAAAGTTTTCTTCGACTGTTTCACTGGCCAATTCAGGCCCGCCAAATGCATGGGCAGCGTTGATTTTCTGCATCCCATATTCAGGAATGTGTACATATGTATCACGCATAATTGAGGCCAGTTTAATTTCTTTGGATTCTGGCTGGTAATTTAAAATCATTAATGCATCTGATAACCCGTATTCCTCTTTTCTTCGATCACTTCCGATCAAGAGGATGTTGAAGCTCTTCATATCGATGTCCGCAATTTCTTCGTCCATACTTTCAGATCCATTGTTTATGTATGGGGCTGTACCAGCAGTTTCTGTTTTCTTCGGATTAAACTGGCTGTAAGCTGTGACGCAGGCAATCGCTAAACTAGCGGTTAAAATGCCAAACAGCGTAATGGTCACTTTTTTTCTTCGGCTTTTTCGTAGTATTGCTCGTTTCATTCCATCACCTCATCGTTTCTTAGAAAACGCGCAGTCTCCAAAGAGTTTAGAGTTCTGTTGACAAATTGTCAACTAATACCTTGTTTGACAATACATCAACGATTGCCTAAAGTAGAGATACCAAGACAACAGGCGCTATAAATGTGAAAAGGAGGTCGCTTATGACAGAATTGAAAAATGGAATTGGTGGATTCTTGCAAAAAAAATGGGCGGAGCGAAATTATACATTAAGGTATTTTGCTGATTTGACTGGCGTTGACAAAGCGACAATTTCTCGGATTCTGAATGGCAAAAGAAAGCCGACACTCGACCACTTAAAAGTTTTTGCCCAAGTATTAGAGACGCCGCTTTCTGATTTAATCGCTGCTGAAGAGATGACTGGGAAAATGCCGAAAGACGTTAAACGAAACGTTCAGAAAAAAATGGGGCATAAACCGGAGATGGATGAAATGCAGCATATGCTGGAACTGGCCAAAATGCAGGATGACAGCATCACGATTGACCGGATCTCGGCCGAACTGGATCATTGCGCTTTATTTGCTGAAACGGAAGAGGGCCATGAAATGGTAAAAGCATCCTTCAGCTCGAAAGTGAAGCATTTCGGGAATGCTGGACGCCACCTTTTGCTATTAAAAAAATGGCAGAATAGCTATGAACAAGCGAGCGGCAGCAAAAAAGAGCTTGCCATCATGGGAGGCGCCTTGCTGTATTTCATCATGCCGCTCGATCTCCTGCACGATTACCTCTTTGCCATTGGCTATTTGGATGACTGCCTGGCCATACAATTGGCCAATAGCCGCCTGGAATCAAAAATCGGATAAAAGATCCACTTGAAAAAGCCATCAGCATTGATGGCTTTTTTATGCTTTTGATAGGGCAGGAGAGAACGTCGTCCAAAGAAAAGCGGTAAATGAAAGGAAGAAAGCACCCCATAGATGATAGTTCGCATCAAGTAAAATAGTAAGGGTGCCAGTCCCGACACCAAGTACGAAAATAAGGATGGTAGTTGCCAAATTGATAAGATGCAGCTTGGCTTCTTTATCTTTCTGAAAAAGCATTTGATAAAAATAGCCCATCAAATTCTTCAGATTTCCGGTCATGATCCCATTATTAACCGTTGTTTGGTTGACGTTCCGAAAAGTTGTTAGGACATAGCCGGCAAGCAGACCCAGGGAAACTAAGATGACCAAATCATCCGCCAGCTTCTCGAAAATCGCGAGCAAAAGCAGAAGGCCCGATTGGAATAAAAGAAAATAGCGGTATTTAGCAAACCCTTTCTCTTTATATCGGTCAAGCATCGCTTCTCCAGCAAGTGCTCCGGCTGCAAATCCAGCTATTACCCAAATGTGCCCTAAAGCATCGCGCCATTCACCCGAGAAGAGCTTGACCCCCATACTGACAAAATTTCCTGTCTGGGCACTGGCAAATACTTCGTCCTGCACTAAGAACGTATAGGCATCAATAAAACCCATCAAGAAACAGACAATGATGGTGAGAATCGTGGTGGAAACTGCATATTTTTTTTGTGAATTTTTCATTGGCTGAAATCCCTTTCTGCTAACTGCTTAAAAAATCTGCAAAAGCCAATTGAAGTATGGCATAAATTAATGCCGAAAGGAAAGCGAAAAAGGTGTGGAGTCGAGGCGAATTTAAGTTGTATTTATTGGAAATTAAAGAAGCCATCAGACATGTCTGTTGGCTTCTTTAGCATCACTTATTTAAATGGATCTTACTTTACGCCGCTGCTTCAACACGAACCAAATCACCACAAGAGCAATTGGAATCAATAAGTAATTGGCGTATTGGCCGAACAACTCACCCGCCATAGCCCATTGAGGTCCAAGGCGATAGCCTAAGTACACATAGATGGTTGTCACCGGAAGCATTGCGATATAAGTAAAGAAAATGAATTTCCATACATTCATTTTGGCCATGCCGCATGGAATGGAAACGGCAGTACGGACTCCAGGGATGAACCTTCCTAAAAAGGCGACACCGGCACCGTATTTCTCGAAAAAGCGGTCGGATTTATCAATATGCTCTTCCTTAACCAGAAAATACTTCCCGTACTTAATGACCATCGGGCGTCCACCGTAGCGTCCAAGTGCATATAAGGTCAATGGCCCAAGAACTCCACCGATTGAACCGGCTAAAATCGCGCCATATAAAACAAGATCACCTTCATATACCCAATAGCCTGCCAGGGGAAGCACAAGCTCGGCAGGAACAAATTCAAACGTCAGCGCCAGCATGATCCCGAAATAGGACAAACTTTTAAGCGCCTCCATCATCTGTAAAATCAAAACTTCCATCATACAACCTCCATTAATGTTCACGGTCCACGAAATAAAAAGTATACCATACTGTAAAGAAACGGAAAATAGGGATTTCTTCTTTAAAATCGTTTAATTCATTCATCTTCGTTTATATTAGAATGAGCCTCTATAGGGATAGAATTAGACTTTCCTCTATTTCTTTAGGACGCCAGATACGAATAAAAGTTCGATAAATTTTTTAAAAGAAAAATTTGAAACTATTTTTTAGAAACTTACTTCTATTGGGTGTTTTAAAAAGGGGGTGATGAAGTGGCAAGTGAATACATAGAATGGACAGCAAAAGAGCAGCTGAAAGGAGTCATGGACGAGCACGGGTAATACTTGATCCGGCTCGCGTATTTATACGTAAAGGATTGGGCGGCTGCAGAAGATATCGTACAGGAAGTTTTCCTGACTTATTACGAGAAAGCGGAACAATTTCAACAGCGAGCATCGTTAAGAACGTATCTTTCTAAGATTGCCGTCAACAAATGCCACGATCATCTCCGGAGCTGGAAAAATCGGCGCTCCATGTTTACAGAATCGATCAGCCAATTGATTTCACGGAACCAAACGCCAGAAGAAGCTGTTGAACAGCTATCTGGCCACGCAGTGCTGATGAAAAAAGTTCTTTCGCTGCCCATCCATTACCGGGAAGCGATACTACTTTATTATTATCAAGAATTCACAACAAAAGAAATCAGCCAGGTGCTGGGCTGTTCCGAAAACACGGTAAAAACGCGGTTGCGAAGAGCAAAGAATTTACTGAAGGATACGATGGATGCACTAGAATGGGAGGGTCTTTTGGATGAATAAGTTTAAGCGGGATATGGATAAATTTATCGGAGAAAGTCCTCGTTTTTCTGAACCAATGAAAGATAAAATTCTTTTGAAAATTAACGGCGAAAACACAACGGAAAAATCAGTGCGAAATGGTTTCAACACACTGAAAGCATCTGCTATTTTCATCATTTTATTAGCATCTATCGGATCTTTCCTCGCTTTCACTCTTACCGAAAAGGGGGGCGGGTTGCAGCCTGCATCATCTGGCAAAATGGCTGTGCCGATCACAAATTTTTCCGACCAAACCGAAAACTGGAAAATGACCTATAACCAAAAAGATCTGGGCGACGGAGTCCGTTCAGCGTTTATGACGGTTGAATTCATCGGAAAAGGGCTGCAGCCGGATGAAGTCAATTATGATTTCACCTATAAAAAGAACCAGGAGTCTTTCGGAGGATCATTAATCTTGAATAGGGAAGTAAATGAGACAATGGTTGATTTTGAGGAATGTTCAAGATGTATCCTTTATAAAGGTACTGACGAAATTCCAGGGGAAATCGAGTGGGATGGGCAGAAGGAATATGTGGTTTTGGAAAAAAGCACGGAGTCCAAGTGGAATGAAAGCCCGTTATTTGAAACGAATGGCTATACGTTGATTGGGGAAGAAGGGCGTGCAGGTTTTATATACGGCGAGGAGGCTCGCTTTTCCGTAAACAGTCCGCAAAAGTACATGTGGCATTTCTGGGGAAGCGACGTTGAACTCACAGGAAACTTCAAAGTTCTCGGAAAACATGAAAACAGCAGTGAAGAAATCACGGTCGTGCCAGAAGAGAAGACACTTCCTAATCCGAATAATGGAGCGGATCACCATATTCCATCGATTATGGAATTGCCTGAAAAAGGCATGTGGCAGTTAAAAGCGATGATCAATGAAAAAGTGATTGGCATAGTTTATGTAAAAGCTCACGAAAAATAGCAAACTTATAAAGAGGAGAGCTATCAGAAAATTTCTGATGGCCCTCCTTTTTTATTTTTGATACATTAAGCTGATTTGATGAGCAATGTATTCAGAACTGTAGAAGGTGCCTTCCTTGATCCACCACATGATGATCCCGAGAAGGGAGGCTGCCAGCAAATCGATGGAAACGAGGTTTTTTTGGTTGGTCGCTCCCCTTATACCTCTTCTATTTTGGACAAAATCCTTCAAGAGCTCATGCAGTTTGATTTTGAACTGTGGGCCTTCAAATAAAACGGCAAATAGTTTTCGATGCTGGTAAAAATAATCGAGAAAGCCAAGCAGTTTTTCTTCATCTTTCATGGATTCAATTTCAAGAAAAGGAGAGAGTTTTTGCGACAAGTCGTCAAAGATTTCCAGGACTAAATGCCGCAGTAAATCATTGATGTCCAAGTAATGCAAATAGAAAGTTGCACGGTTCAGTTCCGCTTTATCGGCAATTTTCTGGACGGTCAATGTGGTGGTGTCGGGATTTTCGCTTAATAATGAAACGATCGCTTTTTTCAACTCTCTTTTTGAGCTGAGAGCGCGAGGATCCGCTTTTTTGGATGGACTCATGTTAATCTCCTTTGTCTATTATTTTCATTTTCCGCGACAATATGAAGGGAAATGTTGTTTTATTGACGAATCGAGAAAAATTGTTAATAGGAATGAGTATTTAAAGTTGTTATTATGTATTTTATTGACATCATGTCGAAAAAGAAATGGAAAAAGGAAAAGAAAATGGCCAAAAATATAAATATAAAGGTTTTATTGACAGTAATGATTTTAGGGTGCTTTCTTTCAACTCTGAATCAGACGCTTTTAAATGTAGCGCTTAGCAGCTTGATGGATGTGTTTTCTGTTGAAGCGACGACTGTGCAATGGATATCAACAGGTTTCATGCTCGTGAACGGGGTGCTGATTCCGATCACTGCATATTTGATGAAACGTTTTTCCACACGGCAATTGTTTATCAGTTCAATGTTATTTTTACTGATCGGATCAATTCTTTGCGCAATTGCACCGAGCTTTTCAATCCTGCTTGCAGGACGGATGATCCAGGCGGTAGGTGCAGGGATCATCATGCCGCTGATGATGAGTGTCGTTATGTTCATTTTCCCAATCGAAAAACGGGGAAGCGCCATGGGGATTATTGGACTGGCGATTATTTTCGCGCCGGCAATCGCGCCCACACTTGCCGGATTTGTAATTGAATACTTCTCTTGGCGGTGGCTATTTATCGGCTTGATCCCTTTTGTGGTCATCATTATTTTGTCGGCGCTTAAATATTTGGTGAATGTCACGGAAACTGAAAAAGCGAAACTGGACGTGCCAAGCGTCATTTTGTCGACGATCGGGTTTGGACTCATACTTTACGGAGTCAGCGGTGCCGGAAAAAATGGATGGGAAGATCCATTTGTCTTGAGCCAGATAGTTGCGGGAGTGGTGATTACCGTCATTTTTTGTTTGCGCCAAATCAGATCGGAAGATCCACTCTTGAATTTGAGTGTTTTTAAAAACACAACTTTCACGATGACGTCGCTTATTAATGTGCTGGTGACCATGATGCTTTATGCGGATATGACGCTTTTGCCGATTTATCTTCAAGATGGCCGGAGCTTTACAGCATTTGATGCAGGCCTGCTCCTTTTGCCAGGAGCTTTAGTCAATGCGTTACTTTCGCCGATTACCGGCAAGCTTTTTGACCGCTTCGGTGCAAAACCGCTGTTTATCATAGGCCTGCTTTTCATCATTCCTTCGATGTGGGTGATTACGGATCTATCGTCAGATACAAGTTATCTATTCTTGATGATTCGTACGGTGTTCTTGCGGATTGGCTTAAGTTTCATCACAATGCCGCTGAACACAGCCGGTTTGAATGCATTGCCGAAAGCGCTCATTACGCATGGTACAGCCGTGAATAATACGGTTCGCCAAATTGCTGGCTCTATCGGGACTGCTGTGGTCATTACGGTATTTAGTACGCAATCGGCAGACTATGCAAGTGAACTGGCAGTGGATATGGCGGATTCGACAGCTGCCGCAATCCAAAAGATAGCTATTGCCTACGGAACAAGTGATGCTTATTACTTTATGATGATATTGGCTGTTATTGCTTTTATCATTACGTTATTTACTCCGACGAAGAAGAAAATAGTTTAATAAGCTAAAGACGCATAAGTTGTTGGCACTTATGCGCCTTTTCCTTTAAACTGTTAAATAGATTGATTTTTAGCACAATAACGATTTATTCGTTACTACACCAAGAAGGAAGGTCAGTAAGATGAAAGTTGCAGTGATTGTTGGAAGTGTCCGGAAAGAATCGTTCAACCGGAAATTAGCGGAATTTGTGAAAAACCGGTATGCGGACCGTTTTGAAATCGAAATCTTGGGTCTTAGCGTATTGCCATTATATAACCAAGATATTGAAAACGACATGCCGCCGGAAATTGTCGGATTTAAAAAGAAAGTGAAAGAAGCGGATTCCGTCTTGTGGGTGACGCCTGAATACAATGCCACCATTCCAGGCGTTCTAGGCAATGCAATCGACTGGCTATCCCGCGTGGATAAAGTCATGATTGGCAAACCTTCATGGATTATGGGCGCATCCATGGGCAATTTAGGTACAGTTAAAGCGCAAATGCATTTGCGTGATATTTTATTTGCGGCAGGCCTTCAATCGCCGGTTCTGATCGGCAATGATGTATACATCGGCGCGGTCCATACTAAAATGGATGCAGAAGGCAACATCACCGATGAAGCTACAGTCGCTTATTTGGATACGGTCGTTGCTAATTTTGAAAAATGGATGGAAAGATTTTAAGCAGTAAAATGAATCTTGACTGAAAACCGCTGTGCCGACTAGGCCAGCGGTTTTTTTATGGTTCTACACTAATTGTTGGGGTGTTGAAACAATTCGGCCCAAAAAAAGACACGCAATCTCCAAATTCTTTTATACTTGAAATGTCGAATAACAAGTAAAGAAGAGGAGATGCGTGCACTTGAATTTTACCATGAAATTTCCCGGATTAGAAGATGTGAAAATCATGAAG
The DNA here is from genome assembly GCF_057031095.1 of Planococcus alkaliphilus. NCBI lineage: Bacteria > Bacillati > Bacillota > Bacilli > Caryophanales > Caryophanaceae > Planococcus > Planococcus alkaliphilus. The sequence continues at coordinate 2,001,034 of NZ_CM168060.1, read as the reverse complement.
ATGGAACAAGTGGAGGACCGGGTGGCCCTGCATGTGGAGTTGGAAGTGAAGGCACACCGTTGCCCGCGTTGCCAGGAGAAGACCCGGCGTGTCCACGATTACCGGATCCAAAAGATCAAACACCTGAAATGGTTTGAACGCCAGACTTACCTTTTCTATAAGAAGAGACGCTACGTATGCGGGGCGTGCGGCAAGAAATTCGCCGAACAGAATTCATTCATCGGCCGCTATCAACGGTTCTCAAAAGAGTGGAACCAAGCGGTTCATGTGCGCAGCGTCAAGGCGAAAACGTTCAAGGAAGTGGCCGGACAATACGGCGCTTCCGCTTCGACCATCGTTCGGCGTTTCGATCTGGTGGCGCTCCAGGAAGTTACTGAAACCGCAAAATTACCGCGTGTGATCGCCATCGACGAATACAAAGGCGACACCCGCGAAGGAAAGTACCAACTGATTATCGCCGATGGCGAAACGAGAGAACCGATCGATATCCTGCCCAACCGGAAAAAAGAGACGATCAAACAGTATCTCCAACAGCACGGAGCTGCGGTGGAAATCGTCGTCATGGACATGAGCCATTCCTTTAAAGCCGCGGTCAAAAAAGCACTCGGCAAACCGGTGATCATCGCCGATCGCTTCCACTTCTGCCGGTACATTTACTGGGCGCTGGACGCGGTCCGCAGACGCGTGCAGAAAAGTTGGAACGACTATGACCGCAAAAAAGGCAAACGGATGCGCTACGTCTTTTACAAAAACAGTGAGAAGTTAACCGAAAAGGACCGTTGGTACTTGAAGCGGTATCTTGAAATGGATGAGGAGCTCAAACGAGCATACGAACTGAAGGAAGCGTATTGCACGTGGTTTCAGGCAAGCAAAAAAAGAGATCCCGAGGAAATCCTCAAGACCAAAGAAGCGTTGCTGGAATTTTATCGGCTGGTGGAACAAGCGGGCATTCCCGAGTTCCAGAAAGCCATGGGCACCTTCCGAAACTGGCAGACGGAAATCTTGAACAGCTTCTCGTTCAAGTATTCCAATGGTTTCTTGGAAGGCATCAATAACCTGACAAAAGTGATTAAGCGGAACGCGTTCGGCTTTCAGAATTTCGAACGCGCCCGCGCCAAAATACTACTGACACACAAGTATAAGAATATGGGAGTTCACGTTGGTTAGAGTGAGGAAGATTTCACCTCACCCCAACATTTGACGGAGAACCTTTTTTATTGCCATAAAATTGGACTGTTTAGCTTTGGCTGGCAAGGGAACAAATGATAGTGGAAGCAAAAATGAAATTTACCATGGAAGGATGAGAGGAATGCAGCCATTAAAAGCGCTATTTTTAAATTGCTCGTTAAAAAGTTCAGACGAAACATCCAACACGGAAGGATTCATGAATGATGTTCAAGTGCATTACAACAGCCTTGGCGTAGAATCGGAAATCGTTCGCTTAGCCGATTATCGCATTGCATTTGGTGTACAGGAGGATATGGGCGGGGACGATCAATGGCCGGAGATTCTTGAAAAGGTCAAGGGTGCAGACATTTTAATCATCGGTACACCGATTTGGCTCGGCGAAAAAAGTTCACTTGCGACAGTTGCCATAGAGCGCTTATACGGCAGCAGCAGTGTGACCAATGACAAAGGACAGGCCATTTTCTACAACAAAGTAGGAGGGGCGGTAATTACAGGAAATGAAGATGGTGCAAAGCATTCAGCCGCCTCACTTCTGTATGGATTGTCGCATATCGGTTTTTTGATCCCTCCTAACGTAGACGCGTATTGGGTAGGAGAAGCGGGTCCAGGGGCTTCCTATATTGAAGCCGGACGGGAAAATGAGTTTACGAAATCGACGATTGAACGCTTAGCTTATAATACGTACCATTTAGCAGGGCTATTGAAAAACAACCCCATCCCTGCCGAAGGAAATACTTTGGGGTGAGTTCAACTGCTAAATATACAAATGAAAAAACCAGTGAGGAAATTTATCCTTACTGGTTTTTTCGTCGTATCTAAATTTTCGCTTTTGTGTCTAGCGCGGCTGGAGATTTCCAGACAAACGTAAGTGCGATTCCAATGGCCAAAACGACAGTTGCGAAATAGAAGGGGTAATTCAAATCGATATCAAAAAGAATACCGCCGATGATCGGCCCGATAATATTGCCGATGCTCGTAAACATCGAGTTCATCCCGCCGACAAATCCTTGCTCATTCCCCGCAATCCGCGAAAGGTAAGTTGTAACTGCCGGACGCATCAAATCGAAACCGGTGAAGACCGTCATGGTCACTAAAAGGATCGCCCAATAGCTTGTGACATAAGTCAATACAAGCACAAGAACTGTGGAGACGATCAAACTGTAGCGGATCAAACTGATTTCACCGATCCACCGGGTCAGACGGTCAAACAATCCAACTTGAACGATGACACCGACAATTGCGCCTAAGGAAATGACAATGGCAATATCTTTAGCAGTAAAACCAAATTTATGATCAACGAATAAAGCGAAAAGCGACTCAAACGAAGCAAGGCCGAAAGAGGAAATTAAAATGACCATGAACGCAACGAAATACATCGGTGCAAAGATTCTTCCAAAGCCGCTTTTTTGAATCGGCTGATCATCGTATTCATCATTTCTAGCCGGTTCTTTCAATGTGATGAGCGATAAAATGGTCGCAAAAAGGCCAAATCCAGCTGCAAAGAAGAAAGGAAGGCGTGTGCTGATGTCAGCCAAAAACCCGCCGATTCCAGGCCCGATGATAAAACCGGTGGAAATGGCTGCAGACATATAGCCTAATGCTTTCGGTCGGGTGTTGCTCGTTGTGATATCTGCGATAAAAGCCGTAACTGCCGGCATGATAAATGCAGCACTAATGCCGCCGAGAATCCGTGAAGCGAACAGAACTTCAACGGTTTCACCAATCCCGAAAAGCAATTCGGAGACACTGAAAATGAGCAAGCCGATAATGATCATTGGCTTCCGGCCGAATTTGTCTACCCATTTCCCGGCAATTGGCGACATGATCAATTGAGCGAGGGCAAATGCAGAAACCATATAGCCAACTACCGTCCCCGAGATATTCAATTCATTCATAATGGTTGGCGTAACAGGAATGACGAGGCCGATTCCTAAAAACGCGATAAATAAGTTTAACAATAAAGTGGCTAATACAAGTTTGTTGGTTTTCACGTAAAATTCTCCTTTAAATGGCCATACAAGTTAAAAGTCCGTTTAGTAAGTTGGTCTAAAGCGCAAGTCCGCGCCAAAATATCGGCCAGATGGCTTCAAACCGTTTTTCATATTGTTCTTGCCCGCTGTAAACGAGTTCCGTCATTGTGCCTTCCGCAATCGTCAGGAAAGCCAAAGCCGCTTTACTGTAATCATCTTCATACAGGACTTTTTGATGCCGTTCACGTTCTCTCAGCAAACGGGTGAGATGGCGATGCATATCATCTAAAAAAGGATCAAACAGCTGGCCGACTTCCTTTTCTAATTTCAATGGCGGGAAATAGGCGGTCCGTATGATAAATTTCATTTGAACATTTTCATCTGTCTCTTTCGCAAACCAGTGGAAGTATCCGGATAATACTTTCTCCAATGGCTGGTGGCGGGAAAGATTAAAATAAGAAGCCATTTGTGTTTTTTGGGATTCCATTGAATAGTGCAATGCAGACATAAACAGATCGTCTTTGTTTTTATAATGGGCATAGATGGAAGGCTTTTTAATGCCGACTTCTTCAGCAATTTTGCTGAGTGAAGCCCCTTCATAGCCTTCTTCTGCGAAATGTTTCAATGCAGTTTCGAGTAAAAGAGTTGCTTTCAAAATTTCACCTTCCTAACGGTCGTTAGGAAATAATCTCATGAAACTTGATAGATGTCAAATGAAGCGAAGATTTCCAATGGAACCGAGCAGTGAATTAGTCAAACCTTTAAATAAAAAAAACGGATGGAGAAAGGTCTGCTTTCTCCATCCGTTCGATTTGTTCGGTTGTTGCCGCCTCATTAATTGCGCTGGATATCGCTCCATGTGTTGATCTCTTTCCATGGAAGGTCAGAGAAAATGGCGATCAAGTCGCTGCCAGACCACTGGGCTACTGCTAAAATACTGCCAAAAAATAATAACGCGGATATTCCGACGATCAGATTCGCTTCCACAGCGATTCTGAATTCACTTTTTTCATTCATCTGATTGGCCCCTTATGCGCCTCGTTTCTTCTATTAAAAAGCAACGAAGCGGCGTTGTTTTTAATAGATGGATTTAAAGGTCTGAGGGCCTTAGGAGAGGTAGTTGGATTGGTGGTGGATTACATTAATGAATCCGAAAAACGCAGCATTCCTGAAAACCGGAACATCTGGTTTTAGAAGAGAGGGTTCCGCTCGATCGTGAAAAGGAATTGGCAAAACGGCTGTAGGCGCTTGCTTTTCCCATTTTTGGACGAGCATCAATGTAGAAGGGCTGAGGGCGTCCACTTTGGTGACTATCTTCATTGAAGAAATAATCGGTTCTTCATCGAAAGCTTGAGAAGGCAATTGGTTTGTTTCTTGAATCGGGTTAGCGAATAGGAAAAAACACAATAAAATCATTATTTCTGCGATAGCCACTTTTTTCATTTTCTCAACTCCTTTCGCTTCTTATCATATTCAATTGGGGTCCATGAAACAAGAGAGAAAATTAGAAAAAGGGCTAAGTATAAAATAGGAATATATGGTAAGCTAGTGGTATCTAACTTAAAATCAATCTGCAAGGAGCCGAATGGCCTATTTTTGCCTTTCGCTCCTTGAAAGTTTCCCCTATAGAACGGAGTAATGACGATGGCTAAAGAAACGACCGGGAACTCTAAAATTTTCGAAATCACAAAAATCATCAATAAAAAACTTGAACTGAATGAAGTTTTGGATTACGTGACTTCTGCTATATCAGAAGAAATTATCCAATGCGATGCTGTTGGGATATTCCTTCCGGTAGGGGACGGCACTTTTAGAGGCAGCGCAGGCAAACCGGATTTTATGAATGGGATGTCGATTTATTCTTTGGTGATTGACCCGGAAACGGATCTTTTAGCAAAAGAATTGATACAAACTAAAAAAACCATCTATATCGAAGATGCCATGCATGATCCCCGGCCAAATCCTCAAGTATGCGAAGCGCTGCAAATTAAATCGCTTTTGGCATTGCCCATTGTCTACAAAGAGGAAATGCTCGGAATGGTCCAGTTGTTTTACTTTAATCACATCCAAATGGACGAATCCGAACTTCAAAGCGCCGAAGCGTATGTGAATATGGCAGCTATTGCCATTCAAAACGCTAAGAACTTGGAACAAAAAGAAAAAGTCGTCAGTGAGAAACAACTCTTATTGGATGCAAACCGAGAACTTTCGGCTTGTTCCTCTATTGAGGATTGTTTGACGATCAGCTTTTCCTATGTACGCAAAATTTGGGGGAGCCGAAATGCGGCTTTGCATACAAGAGATTCGAGCAACAGATCGGGATTTGCCATCAAGAAAATAAGCGAAAATGCCCTATGGCCAATCGAAGACTGGACATCGGGCATGAATGATAAAACGGGCCAGGTCTTCGAAGAAACATTGGGTGAAGTGTTCCGCAATAAAGAAATGGCGATTATTCCGCTGGATGGAAAGCGGAGGGTCCTTCTGTTTCCGATGATTTCCAGAGGGAAAGTTTTGGGTGTCCTTACGGTTGAATCGTTTTTCGAGAAGACAATTTCCATGAACAACCCGGACATCCAATTGGTTCAATCGATACTTGACGCCACTGCCATAAATTTTGATAATTTATTGCAGATGGAGCAGTTAGAGGAATTAGTAGATGAACGGACTAAAGAGTTGGCCAATGCCAACGAACGGGTCACAGATGTAATTGAAAGCATTACCGATGGTTTTTTTGCGGTCAATAAAGAATGGAAATTCATCTATATTAACAAGCACCAGCCATTGCCAAAAGGAATGGAACCAAATGACCTCATCGGCAAATCGATTTGGGATACATTCCCAGAACTAGCCAGCACGGCAATGTTCGAACAATTCCATAAAGCAATGTTTGACAGAATACCGGTTCATTTTGAGTTGTCTTCAGATTCAGGCATTTTCTGGCAGGAAATGGTGGCATACCCATACGATGAGGGAATCTGCTGTTTGTCCAAAAATATAACAGAAAAAAAGAATTTCGAGAAAGAATTGAAGCGCTTAGCCAATTTGGAGCTGATCGGCCATATGGCTGCAGGAATCAGCCATGAAATCCGCAATCCCATGACCACTGTAAGAGGGTTTCTTCAATTATTGACGATGGAAGACTTGGGAGAGCATAAAAAATACTTCAAGTTGATGATCGATGAACTGGACCGCGCCAATTCGATCATCACAAAATTCCTTGCCATGGGGAATATCAATAAATCCGATTTGAAAAAATCCGATCTGAACGCATTGATTTACGATGTGGCACCGCTATTGGAAATCGATACGATCAACCAAAACAAATTGATCGATATCCAAACGTCTCAGATTCCTGAGCTATTCCTGAACCAAGATGAGATCAAACAATTGCTGATTAACCTATGCCGCAACGGCCTGGAAGCGATGGAAGCTGGCCGGACCCTTTCGATTTCCACGTATATGAAAGAAGACGGGGACGTTGTGTTGGAAGTGCGGGATCAAGGAACTGGAATCGAAAAAGACATTCTTGAAAAACTCGGTACGCCGTTCTATACGACGAAAGACAATGGCACAGGGCTAGGGCTTGGCGTATCTTATGGCATCGCTGCAAGGCATAATGCAAAAATCGAAATCGAGACCAGTCCTGAAGGAACAGTGTTCTATACCTTGTTCAAACCGATGATCTGAGTCCAGATATGAAAGAAGCTGCTTTTTAAAAGCAGTTTCTTTTTTTATTTGGCTGTTTCTTGCAATATTGTAAGGATAGCGTCATCTAGAACAAACGCAAGTTTCGGTTTCCCCTCGTATACTAAGGTTAATAAAGGAGTTGCTTACGAAAGACCCGCTGAAGTTCAGCCAAGGAAAAAGTGAGCAGCATGTCCTTAATATGAGAGGGGTAATTAGTATGAAAAAAATGGCATTGATGGGTGCATCAGCAATTCTAGCAGGGGCTTTGCTTTCCGGATGCGGATGGTTTGAAAAAGCGAACGGGCTGATCGTATATGGAGACGTGCCGAATATCGACGAAGTTTTAAAACTGGAACAAGCGGCAGCGGATGATAAAAAAGAAGAAATCAAAATGGTCAGCGACGACCAGTATCAAATCAAGTTAGCGGAAGACAACGGCGAAAAAGTCATGGTATTGAGTGAGAAAACAGCGCAAGCACTTATAGACAAAGAGTTGTTAAGAGAAGTGATCCAAGGAGACAAGACGGAAGCAGTAGAAAGCGTGTCAGATTTGTCGAAAGGTGAAGCGGTTCTTTACGCGAAAGAAAAACAGGAAGATGTAACAGTTGGCGGCAAAGAGTTGAAAGCGGAATATGGCGGCAACTCCATCATCGGAAACGGCAGAGCATATGTGGATAAATTCCTGATTGTTGACGATGCGGATTGGAATGAGATGGACGGAGAAGAAAAAATCATGGCGGTCCTGGAATATGATAATGACCCAAGTGTCCGAATGATGCAGTATGACGTAGAAGGCAACCAGCTCGTTCGAATTGAAGGGTAATGAAACGGGTCTTGCCCCTTTACTGGGGTAGGCCTTTTTTCGTTGTCGTTGCTTGTCCCTTCGAGTTTCCAGTAGAATGTAAGAAAGAAAGGGCGTGTATGGGGGGATGGATATGAAAGTATATATTGTAGAAGATGATCCGGCAATCTTCCAAGCGCTGCAGGAAGGATTGCAAAAATGGGGGCTTGAAGCCGTCGGGCCAGAGAATTTCCAGAAAATTTTAACAGGGTTTATCGAACAAAAACCGCATTTGGTCATCATGGACATTCAATTGCCGGTATACGATGGATTCCATTGGTGTCGTGAAATCCGCGCGGTTTCAAAAGTGCCGATCATTTTCCTTTCGTCACGCGACCATCCGATGGATATGGTCATGGCGATGCAGATGGGGGCAGATGATTATGTACAGAAGCCGTTCCATTCGGACGTTTTGATCGCTAAAATTCAAGCTACGCTGCGGCGCGTCTATTCATATGGCGAAGAGGTATCCGATGTAAAAGAATGGAACGGGGCGGTCATCGATTTAAAACGCGGACTTATCCGACGGGATGAAAAGGAAGTTGAACTGACGAAAAACGAATTCTTTATCTTGAGTGTGTTAGTAGATGCAAAAGACGAAATCGTTTCGCGTGATGAATTGATCCGTAAATTATGGGACGATGAACGTTTTGTAAACGACAATACCTTAACGGTGAATGTCACAAGACTCCGTCAAAAACTCGCGGAACTCGATTTAGGCGATGCCATCATCACGAAAAAAGGGCTCGGCTATGTAGCCGTCACTTTTTAGAAAAGAGGGATTCGATGTTCTTACGTTTTTTGCGCGACCGCTTAAGCTGGATCTTATTCATTGTTCTTGCATTAAGTGCCATCGACTTGTTGCTTTGGCTGGACCCGGGAGTTGATGTTGAGGCTTCCTCAGTTATTTATATGAATGCCTTATTGCTCATTTCTCTCGTTTGTTTCATCGTCTGGCGCTACTTTAAAGAAACCGCTTATTTGAAAGAACTCGCCTCATTGGGTGAATCGAGCGGAATGGATTGGGTTGAAGGATTACCCGATGCTTCTTTTAAACAGGATGAAATCGTCAACGATCTTTTAATTGAAAAAGGCATGCTTTTTTCAGCCCAGTTGCAGGAAATCCGCAAAAACAGCATGATCCAAGGCGATTACACAGCGGCTTGGGTGCACGAAGCCAAAGCACCGCTGACAGCTATGAAACTAATCATTGATTCGAATCGAAGCTTGCCAGCTGTAAAGCGAATCGAAGCAGAATGGCTGCGCATCTATTTACTGATTGACCAGCAATTATACATAAGCCGGCTGCCCAAGCTTGAAAGTGATTATTCCTTGGAAGAAGTCGAACTGAAAGAATTGGTTTCGGCTGAAATCCGGGAATTGATGTCTTGGTGCTTAGAAAAAAACTTAGCGGTGGATATGGATGGCTTGGATAAAAAAGTGATTACGGATAAGAAATGGAGCCGTTTTACATTGCGGCAAGTTCTGTCGAATGCAATCAAGTACAGCCCCGACGGCGGAACGATTGCGATTTCTACACGGACTGAAGAAACGGGGCAGACTGTTTTAATAGTGGAAGACGAAGGTGCAGGAATTGGACCGCACGATTTGCCGAGGATATTCGATAAAGGCTTTACAGGTTCGACTGGGCGAATTCAGAATGCAGCCACTGGCCTCGGTTTGTATTTGGCGAAATTGGTGGCAGATAAAATCGGCATCCAGCTGCACGCTGAATCCGAATTGGCAAAAGGAACGACGATGGAATTGGCATTTTCCATTGAAAACGAATTCGATCATATCCGTAAGTGACGGCATTGTCACATTGAGCTTCCTGTTTGTCATGTAAATCAAACGACCGGGTGCAGTGCACAAGGTACGATAGGGATATAAGAAAACAGGGAGGCAAAAACAATGTTCACAAAAATAAAAGATGCGATCAAAACCAATAAAAAAACAGATACCCAATCCGTTCTTCAAGCCTATAATGTACGAAAGTCATTCGGCTCTAAAGGAAATGTCCAGCAAGTGCTAAAAGGCATCGACTTGCGCGTAGAAAAAGGGGAGTTTGTCGGCATCATGGGACCTTCCGGTGCCGGAAAGACGACGCTTCTGAATGTGCTTGCAACGATTGACCGGGCAACTGAAGGGACGATTACAATCAGCGGATCGGACATCTCAAAAATGAAAGATGCCCAATTGTCGGCATTCCGCCGCGACCGCCTCGGATTCATATTCCAGGATTACAATCTTCTGGACACATTGACAGTGAAAGAGAATATTTTACTTCCCGTTTCACTTGGCAAAGTGAGAAAAAAATTGGCAGAAGCGGAATTCCGCTCAATCGCTGATATCCTCGGCATCACGGAACTAGCAAACAAATACCCGCATGAAATTTCCGGCGGGCAAAAGCAGCGGACGTCAGCTGCCCGGGCGCTCATCAATCAGCCGTCAATGGTCTTTGCGGATGAACCAACAGGAGCGCTTGATTCAAAAGCCGCGTCATCCTTGCTGGGTACATTGGCAGACGTCAACGAAAAACGAGAAGTGACCATCATGATGGTTACGCATGATCCGCTCGCATCCAGCTACTGCAGCCGGGTGGTCTTCCTAAAAGACGGCAATATTTATTCCGAGTTGTACAAAGGCAATAAAACAAGACAGGCCTTTTTCCAGGAAATCTTGAACGTACAGGCTGTACTCGGGGGTGACAGCGTTGACGCTCTTTGATTTAGCCATTCGCAGCATGCGGAAAAACATCAAGCATTATTACCTTTATTTCTTTGCATTGATCTTGAGTGTGGTTTTGTATTTCGTGTTTGCCACGCTGCAATATGACCAGGCCATTGTTGAACAAGGAAACAAGATGATCAGCTCTGCCTTCTTGGCTGCTGGAATCTTGCTGATCTTCATCGCTGGGATTTTCATCATTTATGCAAATTCGATTTTCTTGAAGAGAAGAAGCCGGGAAATCGGGCTTTATCAACTGATCGGGTTGAAAAAAAGAACGGTCGCCCGTCTATTGATCGTTGAAAATACATTGCTTGGAATCGGGGCTTTAATAGTAGGGATCGTAATCGGGATGCTTGTCTCGCGTGTTTTCCTGCTGCTTTTGTTAAAACTGATCGGTTTTGAAACAACGATCAGCGTGTCATTTTCAATCGAAGCAGTGCTGCAGACAATTGCTGTCTTTATCGGGATCTTTGCTTTAACGACGATCCAGATGATCCGGACGGTTTACCGCAACACCTTATTGTCGCTATTTAACACAGAAAAAGCCGGGGAACATCCAAAAAAACCAAAAACCAGTTCTGCAGCTGTATTGGCAGTGGCCGGGATTCTTTTTATCGGATTTGGCTATTGGCTCTCTGAAAGAATGTTCGATGCCAATTTCTTCTTGAATATCTCAGGAGTCTTAATTTCCACGATAACTGGCACTTACTTGATCTTCCGCGTGACGCTCAGCTGGCTATTATACAAAATCAGAAGCCGCAAAGAAGGGCATCTTGGATTGAATAATAGTTTATCCATCGCGCCCTTGATGCATCGCTTAAAAGGTAATGCCAATTCATTGACGATCATTACCATCTTGTCAGCTATGACTTTGTCGATGATCGCCGGCGCTTATTCTTTCTACTATTCAACTGAACAGGAAGCACAAGCAAAAATGCCTTTTGACTTCATATTTGAAAATGAGGAAGCTTTTGCTTCTGAAATAAGTGCGGAAATGAAAGAAAAAGGCATCGATTTCCAGCAAGGCATTGTGGAAATATTGGTGACGGAAGGGCAACTTGAAGAAGGGGCTTTAGCTGTTCCAAGTGATCCGCTCTATATCGCCGTTGCAAGTGATGAGCAGCTTCAAAAAGCAGGAATTGAGATTGAAGCGCCGGGAACAAACAGTGCGAGCCTCCACTCGACATCTTCACTATCGATGTTCATGGATAATGAACGCTTGCCTGTGGATCTATACTTGCAGGATGTAAAAGAACCGATTGAAATTGAAGCTTTCGGTGAAGGGAATGTCATCAACTGGGAAACGTTTTACACCCAAGTTGTGGTGAATCCAAAGAAATATGAACAGCTGAAAACCGATTTAGCAGCAAAAGGTTCTGCCGAAATTCGTCGAATTGACGGATTCCATATTTTAAATGATGAAGATTTGGAAGAGGCATCAGCGCTTTATCACCAGCCCAAATACAACGGGAAAAATCCGCGCCAAGATTATTATTCGACGGTGAAAGAAGGGATGGAATCAAACGGATTGATGATTTTCATCGCCGGATTCCTAGGGCTCGTGTTCTTGGTTTCAACCGGAAGCATCCTGTATTTCAAGCAAATGACCGAAGCGGAACAAGAAAAACAAAGCTATTCCACTCTGCGCCAGCTTGGATTTTCGGTGAATGAAATCATGCAAGGCATTATCCGCAAGCAGATTTTCGTTTTTGGCTTGCCGCTAGTGATCAGTTTGGTGCATTCATTCTTTGCGCTAAAAGCTTTATCTTACTTTTTCCAGACGAATATCATGGTTTCAGCAGCAACCGTCATGATCTTATTCGCCATCATCTACCTGTTATTTGCTTTTTTGACAGTAGGCTATTACCGCAAGACAGTAAAACTGACTTTAAGATAATCTTATTTTGAGCGAAAGAGTATCCTTTACTGGATGCTCTTTTCATTTTGAAAAAGGATGAAACCGTATTTAAAAGATGCTCTTAGCTATTTTTAAACTTAATGCTTGACCATCGAAAAATCCCATGTTATGATTATCTCGAATTAAAGATAATTTAATGACATGGCAATTTTAATGCAAGGTTTTATTTTTTTAAGCATATATCTCGAATTCGAGATAATTATCAATCAGAGGAGAGATTTCTTGTGAACGAATTAAAAGGAATGCACCACGTAACAGCCATTACGAGCAGTGCTGAAAAAAACTATGAGTTTTTCACTTATGTACTTGGGATGCGATTGGTCAAAAAAACAGTCAATCAAGATGATATCCAAACCTACCATTTATTCTTTGCGGACGATAAAGGATCTGCCGGAACAGATATGACATTTTTCGACTTCCCGGGAATTCCAAAAGGGACGCATGGCACCAATGAAATTTACAAAACCGCTTTCCGAGTGCCGACAGATGAAGCCTTGGAATATTGGGTGAAGCGTTTCGAAAAATACGAAGTGAAGCACAAAGGCATTAAAGAAGTATTCGGCAAAAAAACTTTATCTTTCGTAGATTTTGACGACCAGCAGTACATGCTGGTATCAGACGAAGGGAATGTGGGAGTGGCTTCCGGAACGCCTTGGCAGAATGGACCTGTGCCTCTAGAGTTCGCCATTACGGGACTTGGGCCCATTCACATCCGCATTGCAGAATTCGATTATTTCAAAGAAGTTCTGGAAAAAGCGATGTTGATGCGCGAAATCGCGAAAGAAGGATCGCTTCATTTATTTGAAGTGGGTGAAGGGGGCAATGGGGCACAAGTGATTGTTGAACACAATACCTTGTTGCCGCGCGGCCAACAAGGATTCGGTACCGTACATCACGCAGCATTCCGTGTAGCGGATACCAATGTTTTGAAAGAATGGATCGACCGGATGCAGCAGCTTGGCTTTAGTACATCCGGCTATGTGGACCGCTTCTTCTTTGAATCGCTGTATGCTCGTGTTGCACAAGGCATTTTATTTGAATGGGCAACAGACGGCCCAGGATTCATGGGAGATGAACCATATGAAACGGTAGGCGAGAAATTATCCTTGCCGCCATTCTTGGAGCCGAAACGCGACGAAATCGAAGCGATGGTTCGCCCGATTGATACTGTCCGCAGCACAAAAACGATTGAAAAAGAATATCTGTAAGGAGAATCATTTATATGAGCTTTCTATCTAAACTATTTGGAAACAAACAACAGGAGGAAACGAAAATGACTAAACTTAACATCGGCATCATCTTAGGATCCACAAGAGAAGGGCGCTTAAGCCCACAAGTAGGGAACTGGGTCAAAGAATTGGCGGATCAGCGCGGTGATGCAACTTATACATTGATTGATATCGCTGACTACAAATTGCCATTGCTTGGTGAAAATGACGGAGACGCCTCTGGAGCTGCTGCATGGTCTGAATCAGTTGGGGCACAAGACGGATTCGTCTTTATCGTACAGGAATACAACCATTCCATTAGTGCGTCCTTGAAAAACGCATTGGATTATCTGCGTCCGGAATGGAATAACAAAGCGGCTGGAATCGTTTCCTACGGTTCAGTAGGCGGTGCTCGCGCAACAGAACATCTTCGCGGTATTTTAGGCGAATTAATGGTTGCTGACGTTCGTGTCCACCCGGCTCTTTCTTTGTTCACCGATTTTGTGAATGGCGCTGAGTTCAAACCGGCAGCTGTGCAAGCTGACTCAGTGAACCAAATGCTGGACCAGGTAATTCCTTGGTCGACAGCTTTGAAAACCATTCGTTAATAACAACAAAAGCTGTCCCGTTCGGCCGCATTATGTGGCTAGCGGGGCAGCTTTTTTATTTTCGAATAGGATCTATTATTTTTCCTGCCTCGTCTTGTTTCTCCGATTTAAAACGTCTTGGACCATTGCTAGTTTTGCAGCGCGCAATTTGCGTTCAAACAGGTCTTTCTCAGATTCCGGTTTGGCAAGGTAATCTTCATTGTATTTGATTTCATAGTACAGGATTTCATCCACTTCTCTTACCGCAAAGCGTTTGGATTGTTCCACTTTCGCTTCAATAATCCCTGCCTCGTATTCTGCTGGATCCCGGCTTTCTATTTCCGAAAGGAGCACATGAATTGCTTTAATGTTCGGATTTTTATATTCCTGAAGCCGAGAAAGCCGGGTGTATAATTTCTTATTGCTGAATCTTTTAACACGGCATTTGCAATATCTCATTTTTAATAAGCTCCTCCAATTTCCAATCAAAATTGCATGTCAATTAAACAGATCATTTGCCTCCGTATTTTCTTTCTCGGATCACTTTTCGAAACTTATCCTCATCTTGGACCGCTATGGCTTCTTCCGTGGAAATACCAGGTATGGAATAATAATATGTACCTTTTTCAAATTTATTGGAGAAGTTTCCAGTATAAGAGCTCTCTTGATCCGAATAAATTGCAACCTCTCCAATCTTCTCGCCTACTTCTTCAACAGATTCATCGCTGACCTTATAAATATCTTCATTCCATACAACAAAAAAATACGCCCAGTCTGCAGCAGAGTTATTGGTGCAGCCTGTCTCCAAAATGAGTAGACACAAAATCATAAATACAGGTACGCTTTTCTCCATTAAACCACCTTCTCAAAGAAAATTTTGACATCGGATTTTATAACCGCTTTGATTCTTAAAAATGAAGATTGAATACAGTGCAATTCAATAGTGAGTATTAAGAAAAGTTTAAGTTTTTGATTAATGTATTGGATATAATTGGTACAATGATTATATCATTCAACCGCCAATAGAAAAGAGTGCACTGAAAATGGAAATCTCCTTGCATTTATTAAACAGAATGGACGCGGAACCATTGCTTGAATTTGAAGCAGAAAATCGGGATTTTTTTGAAAAATCGGTACCAAGCCGGGGACATGCCTACTATACTATTAGAGGCTTTTCAGAAAGCTTGCAAAAATTATTAGTGGAACAAGAAAAAGACTTTTCCAGTTTTTATTTAATAAAAAATGAGGCTGGAAAAGTTCTGGGGAGAATTAACTTAGTGGATATTGATAAAGTAAATAGCATTGCAGAAATTAGATTTAGAATAGGCGAAGACTCTATCGGAAAAGGCGTTGGCAATCAAGCGTTAACCCTATTGATACAATCCGAATTACTTGTAAAGAAAATCAGTGGAAAGACGACAACTGTCAATAAGGCGTCGATGAAACTATTAGAAAAGAATGGTTTCAAACAAACTGGTATTGATGAAGAAGAGTTCGAGGTGAATGGTGAAAAAATGCGCTTTGTTCATTATTTATGGTGCTGATTAAAACTGAAGAGAATCAATAAGTTAGGACCTAATAAAAAGAATTGCGGGAAGGATGGTTTGCATGACTTTAAATGCTCTATTATTTGCTGGAATAGCGGGTGTTCTGTCTTTAATCTTAATCGTTTCGAACACACCGATGAGTGCACTTATTGTGACCAATGTGCTATTAGGTCTGATTGCAGGCCAGTTAACAGGCAAAACGCAACGAAAAAACTAATTCAAGTATGAACCCGAGTGGAACTGATAAGAGAGATCATGTAAGAATCCTAAAGCTTGCAAGGTTTAGTTTTTCAATTTCAATTAAATACAATCGATTATTTTCAGGAGGCAGTTATGAACTATATACAAGAAATGCGGCAGTTAATTGGCTCTCGCATGCTGATGACAATAGGCTGCGGGATTATTATCGAAGAAAATGGCCAAATTTTGCTGCAGCACCGAAAAGACAAAGACGTTTGGGGAATTCCGGGAGGAGTCATGGAACCCGGAGAAACTTTCGAGGAAACAGCGCTCCGTGAAACCTTCGAAGAAACGGGTTTGAAGGTGGAAAACTTAAAACTGTTCGGCCTTTATTCGGGTGAACAGGGTTTTGCTGAATATGGAAATGGCGATCAAATCTTTAGTGTGCAAATCATTTTTCATGCTACAGATTTTAAAGGGGAGCTAATCCAAGAAGCAGAAGAAAGCCGGGAACATCGGTTTTTTTCTCCAGATGAACTTCCGCATTTGAATGCCCATCAAGCGAGGTTTATTTTGGATTGGGTCCATCAATCAAAACTGCCCATTATAAAGTGAATGCAATAGCAAAATGCTGAACGAAGGGAATGCCGTGATGGACTTGAATGTAGCTGATGTTTAAAAAAACGACTCATTCTAAAAATTTCTTAACCCCAACAGTGCTCCGGACTTGTGGGGAATTTTGCCTTTCCAGGGAAGCACTCATAGCCAAAATCCAAAGCCAAAGGAGACAAACGCCAGAACTGGGGTTTTATCTCCTGAAATCATTAGCGAATAGCCCTATAAATTATTTGTATAAGCCGATTGTTTCTTCTAAAAAATGAAGGTATTTTTCGACGAAAGTTTGCGGCTTGAGAATTTTCAATTTTTTTCCAAAACCTGCTAGAAACTGGTAGGCAAAATGATTTTCAGGCAATTCAATTTCCACCAGATAGGAATCAGCCGATATTTCCGTGACTAAGCTTTGCCCGTATCTTTCGATAAACTGATCGCGGATGGCTGCTTCAATTAGGAGCTCTACCTGTACTTTCTTAAGTGATTCACGTTGCATCAATGTCGTTTGCCCTCTATTTTCAAGCCTTGGCTTAAACAATCCTTCCTTTTTCATTTCAATCATTCGCGTAAGTTTAAACGTTCGATAATCGCTGCGCTCGGTGCAATATGCAGAGAGATACCAATCCATCTCATTTAAGTGAAGGCGATAAGGTTCCACTAAGCGAACCGTTCTTTTCCCAAGTTGATCGATATAATCAAATTTAATAAGCCAAGATTTTTCAATCGCTTCTTTGATAAACGAGAGATTTTTCTTAAGTTCACTTCGGCCTGTCCAATTATAGAATGTCAGGTCGAGGTTTGCGGATAGATTAGCATTAGCCATCGCCTTAATTTTTTGAATGGTCACTTGAATTTCGGGATCCGTGATGAGTTGGTCATAGCCGTCCAGAGAGACAAGGATGTTCTCCAAATCCTGGCTGTTCAGCAAACGTTTATCAAACTTGTATTCGTTCATCAATCCATAGCCGCCATCAGGCCCGTATTCAGCATAGACGGGTATATTAGCATAGCTCAAGCTTTCCATATCGCGTTGAATCGTTCGCTTAGATACATTAAATAAGCGGCTGAGTTCAGAAGCGGAGACAATTTCTTTTTGCAATAAAATCATGACGATTGAAATGAGCCGTTCAATTTTTTTCATAATTACCTCCTATATACGACATATAGCTGTCGCCTATAACCAATTATACTGTGAATAGAAAAGGGAGGTAGGAAATATGAAAACAATCGCTTATTTACAATTCGAAGGCAAGGCAGAAGAAGCATTATCTTTTTACGAAAAAGCGCTGGCAGCAAAAGTGAAGAAAGTTCGGTTCAGTGCACTTGGTCCGAATCCGAATTTACCATTGACGGAAGAAGAACAAAATATAATTATGGAAGCAAGCGTCGAATTTTTCGGCAATACCTTAATGCTCTCCGATGTTCCGCCAAGTATGCAAGCTGTGACTGGTCCGCTATTGAAAGGAAACGCAATTTTAATAAGTTTAATTGACGGATCTCCGGATGAGAACCGCTCCATCTTTCAAGCGCTATCAGAAAAAGGCACTGTAATTATGCCATTATCATCTACTCCATGGTCTGACAGTTTCGGCATGCTGGTTGACCGGTTTGGAGTGATGTGGAAATTCAACGGTGAGGCAAGCAAATTCTTAGATGGTTTTGTATAAAGGCTTTTGAAAATCAATAAAGTAAATATTCATATAAAAGAAACGGATTTTCTTAAGCTGTTTCTTTTTTTGTTCTAAATAGAGGAAAAACCGATTCGTAAATGAATTCAATTGGATTGCTGATCTACTCTAATTTTTTTGATGAGGAAATACTTAGAAAGGGCTGGATTAAATGATAATAAATGGTAAAATTAAATGGATAATTTCAAAAATTCGATTATATATTATGGGATATTAATCCGGCATTTGAGTTTAAATAGAAGTGCAATTAATTTAAAGAAGAGGAGAGACGGTACTGGAAATGCTACTCGAAATCATATTAGTTTTGCTGATTTTTTCTACTGCGATTTTTATGCATGAGATGGGACATGCCATTGCCACAATCTTGTTGAATAAAAAAGCAAAGGCAGAAATTTTTATGGGTTCATCAAGCAAAGAGAAGAAGTTAAAATTGAAGCTTGGGAGAATTACCTGTTATCTGACTGTAGCGCTAAACGGATTCTGCAGACAATCAAATTGGCAAGAACTTCCGCTTGCGTCATTTAAACAAAGGTCCTTCTTCCTTTTAGGCGGACCAGTAGCTTCACTAATAGGTTTTGTCCTACTATATATGGCTTCAGCCTATTTTCCAGGTGTAGCTGGCAATATTCTTATTAATCTTGCAGGCGCTAGCTTTTTTCTGTTCGCTACGCCTTTAATTCCATTTAATTACCCCCGTTTTTTAGGCGGTGGACCGAGTGACGGATTGCAGCTCATGAACTTGATCAAAGAAAATCGGAAACAACGCAACCCCGTTTCTTAATCGATTGGATTAAATAAGCTTTACATTCAATTCCGCAGAGGAAGAGTATTGCGGCTTTCGTATCGCATTCACAAGTGAGGGGTGGCAATATGGAATTCCTGATTCAAGCAGGGTTATTTTTAAACCCAATTTTAGCTATCGTTTTTTGCCTGAATTTAGTAGCAATCATTAAAAAAGCAAAGAAAGATAAGTATGTAGATACCTCTGCGAACACGTTTTGGATGACGCTTTCGGCTGTCTATATTACATTTAGTATAACTTGGATGTTTGCATTATAATTTGCTTACAGAATAATTTTCTTAATCGCCAAAATTACTGCCGTAATGAAATTTTTTTCAAAAGGAGTAATGGGAATGAATTCAAATATTGAAATGACGGCTGAACAAAAAGAAAAAGTTTTAGCGAACTATTTCAAAGGTGATTTCACTAACCGTATTGAAGTTTTTCCAAGCAAGGAAAAAAAGAAGCTGATTCTATTGGAGTTTATTGCTGAGCAGTTCGAGCCTAATCGGAAGTATGCGGAAAAAGAAATGAATGAAATTTTAAAGAAGGTGTACCACGATTATGTATCAATCCGAAGATATTTGATCGAATCCGGATTTTTGGATCGGAACAAAGACGGCTCTTCCTACTGGCTGAAAGAATAACGCTTCGATGCTTCAAAATGGCGAAGTATCAGTTTCTCAGTCTTATTAAAAACAATTCTTCTTTAATAGAAAAAAAGAGGCTTAAATACGTAAAACCTTCAAGACGATATCTTTTGGATACTGTCCTGAAGGTTTTTTTAGTTAAACGCCTTTACCATTTAAGCCAATTCTTTGTTTTTATGATAGGAACGTTTCAAAGAAATATAGTTGATGAAAAACAGGAACATCCCTGCTAATAATGGAAATGCTAAGATGTTTAGCCATTCACTGAGGCTGCTAGGGAATCCACTTAAAAACGAATAGCCGAAGATAAAGATGACGACAAAACCGGCTGATTTAATGACAATGACTTTCCGTTCTTTCTTGTACTCCCGTTCCGTTCCGTTGCGATAGCGGTGAATTCAATTCCGGACAGGACATATCTGCCAAAACATAAACTGCGAATAATGCGATATGGAGGAATAAGATCGTTTCCGTATCAAAATTGATAAATCGGCTGCAAATGAGCGAAACAATAAGGGCTAAGAAAAGAAGGATCGCTCCTTCTGCGAAAAAGTGCAAAATCTTTTTCTCCTTATATTCGTCTTCCGGCAATAAAAAGGATATCCACGTTTTCATGATCAATCGACCTCCCAAAATAATTCGTCCAGTGTTTTCCCCAGCTCTTTCGATATCGCTATGCAAAGATGAAGGCTGGGATTGTATTCCCCTTTCTCAATTAATCCAATGGTTTGCCTCGTTGCACCGACCCGCTTAGCCAGCTGCTCTTGAGTAATTGCCAATTCCATCCGTGTATACTTCACTCTGTTTTTCATCTCTTCACCTGCACTTTGCAATATATATCTTACATGTGTAATTTATATATTACATCAATTCATTGAAATGTCAACTTGACCGTTGCATTAAGAGGTAAATAGGACATGATCAGTCAATCAGAAAAGAGTAGACTAAGTAGTTTTGCCAGAAAGATAGTTTAGTTGGAATATTATATCTTGGTTTTATTTGGTATATTTAATAAGTGAAAAAACGCAAACCAGCGACTATAAGGGGGGAATAAAATGGAGATAAAGAAACCGAATGATATTCTAATGGAAACGATCCTATCGCTCTCACCTCAAGCCATATACGATGGCACGATGGGAGAGGTCATGCCCACTGATGAGAAAATCAAACTGTTTATGCAGCCGTTGTTGGATAAGGGATGCTTTTACTTAGCGGCGGCAGAAGGAGAACAGCTTTTGGGGTGGATTCTCTTGGGGACAAGCAAGGACCCATTCACTGAAATAAGAAATGGTTTTATCTATGAATTATTTGTGTTAAAGGAATTCAGAGGGAAAGGATATTCCAAATCTTTAATGGAGGCAGCTTTCACCTATTTTCAACAAGAAGGCTATACGGAAGTGCGCCTTAGTGCGAAAGCCGATAATCCAGCGGTGAAACTATATGAACATCTGGGAATCAAAACGAGAACTGTTTCCATGAGCTTGAAACTATAGATGAAGCCACTCACCTATTAGTAAGGAAACCATAGAAAAAGGAGATTAGGATGGAAGTTTGGGATTTAGTAGATGAGCGGAGAAAACCGATAGGTAAATTACATACAAGGGGAAAAGCACAGCAGTCAGGAGAATATCATGTGGTCGTGGAAATTTTAACCGTGAACGCGGATGGCCGAATTCTCTTGACTCAAAGGGATGCGGCAAAAACGTATCCGCTCCTTTGGGAAACGACCGGAGGCTCCGTGACCGCAGGTGAATCGAGCATACAAGGAGCAGTGCGTGAACTCGAGGAAGAGACAGGGCTTGTTGCGGGGGAAGAAGAGCTGCAACTGCTTGGGGAAATGAAATACGGCAATTATTTCTTGGATAGCTACGTATGGAAAAGAAAGCCAGCGATTCAACCTGAAGACCTAATCTTGCAGCGCGGTGAAGTTTGTGGCGCAAAACTGGTGACTATGGCGGAGTTTGAAGAAATGGTTCAACAAGGGCTTGTCGTATCAAGGATCTGGGACCGGTTCCAGGTGAATCGGCACCAGATTATGCCATACTTGCGCCAACAGAATTCGGAAGTGGTGATTTAATGAAACTCAAAGGAAAAACAGCGATCGTGACTGGTGCGAGCCGACTCGATGGAATCGGTGCAGCCATCTGCCTGGAACTTGCCAGAAATGGCTGCGATCTGTTTTTTACTTATTGGACAGCTTATGATCAGGAAATGCCTTGGGGAATCGAAGCGAATGAGCCGCAGAGGCTGCTAGAGGAACTGAAAAAAATCGGGGTAAAAGCGAAAGCGCTGGAGTTGGATCTAGCGCAGCCGGATACACCGGCCATTTTAATAGAGACGGTTGTTCGTGAAATGGGTTCTCCTGATATTTTAATCAACAACGCCGCTTACTCAACTACCGGCCATTTTACCGAGTTGACCGCTGAAGTATGGGACCGCCATTACGCAGTGAATATACGGGGAACGGCACTTTTATGCAGTCAATTCGCTAAGTCTTTTAAGAAAAAAACAGGCGGGCGCATCATCAATCTTAGTTCCGGCCAGTTTCAAGGGGCAATGCCAGGTGAACTGGCCTATGCCACGACAAAAGGAGCGATAGATGCCATGACCATTACGTTGGCGGCGGAAACTGCAGCTCTTGGCATCACAGTCAATGCTATCAATCCAGGACCGACGGACACGGGCTGGATGGACGAAAACTTGAAAGAGCACTTAAAAGAGCGGTTTCCTTTTGGCAGACTCGGCAAACCTCATGATGCGGCCAAATTGGTCCAGTTTCTCGCAAGTCCCGATGCGGAATGGATTACAGGACAGATCATTCATTCGGAAGGCGGATTTATCCGGTAAACCGACACAAAACGCCTGCTGGCACTCCAGCAGGCGTTTTGTTGTTTAGCCGACATTATTCGGATAACTGTTTAAAGGATGGTCCGGCAAATCCAGCTCATCCAAAATGCGCGTGATATGCTTTTCCATCCGCTCTTTAGCAAGAACCGAATTCCGGATGGAAATGGCTTCAAATAATTCCGCATGTTCGATAAAAGTATCTTCATAGCGGTCTACATCCATAAACCGGTGAGTTCGGGTCGCGCGGATGGAATCTTCCATTTTTTCCGCTAAAGACTGAACGAGATTGATCAATAGCGGGTTATGGGAAGCTTCGACAATCCGCTGATGAAAATGCAAATCCGCTTTGATCCCTTTTTCAGCATCGTACAGTGAGCTCTTCATCTCATCGAGTGCTTGTTTAATTTTGGCTAAATCAGCCGGAACTGCTCGAACAGAAGCAAGCGATATGGCTTCGATTTCGAGAGCGCGCCGAAGCTCGAGCATATCCACAACGAGATGGCTTTCCGCTTCTACGATGGAGTCGGAAAGGAGCTGGCTGACTTTTTCGACTTCGCTCGTATTGATATAGCTTCCTCCGCCTTGGCGAATAATGATTGCACCGGTCAATTCAAGCTGCTGCAGCGCTTCACGTACAGAAGAGCGGCTTACGCCGAACCGGCTCGCAAGTTCACGTTCTGACGGCAATTTTGAACCAGGCTGCAAGTCGCCTTTCAAAAAGAATTCTTCAATTTTTTCCGCAATAATCTGCGAAGTTTTTTTCTTTCCAGAACCCATGCATTTCGCTCCTCTTTTTGAACCTTTAGTTCTTCTACCTTATCAACTTCTAAAATAATAATCAATAAATTAAAATAATCATTGAAAAATTCAGATTAATCGGTATAATAAATTTTATTGGTCGGACCAATTGCAACGAATATATTTTTACAGACAAGTAAGGGGTTGAGCGGTAATGCTAATTCAAGAAATTGAACAGGTCATGGATGCTTTACATACGAAGTTAAGAGAAGACCAAATCACGATTAATGAAACCGTCCGGGAATTGCACGGAAGGGATGAATCTTACCACCAGCAGAAATTGCCGGATATCGTTGTATTTCCGGAAACGACTGAAGACGTCGTAAACATAATGGGAATTTCAAAAAATCTGCAAGTCCCAATCGTTCCTTTTGGACTCGGTTCAAGCCTGGAAGGGCATGTGATTCCAGATAAAGGCGGCATCACAATCGATTTTTCGGGGATGAATCAGGTTTTGGAAGTGCTCGAAAATGATTTTTTAGTGAAAGTTCAACCGGGGGTCACGCGTTCCCAGCTGAATAAAGAATTAAAGAAATACGGATTGTTCTTCCCGGTTGATCCTGGAGCAGATGCAACACTAGGTGGAATGGCAGCGACCAATGCCAGTGGGACGACTTCAGTCAAGTACGGTGTCATGCGTGACCAGGTCCGGGATTTGGAAGTTGTTTTGGCTGATGGAACAGTCATCCATACTGGCAACAAGGCCGCCAAGTCCTCGTCTGGATTGCATTTAAACGGTTTATTTACCGGATCGGAAGGCACGCTTGGCTGCTTTACGGAATTGACATTGAAAGTCTACGGAATTCCAGAGCATGTGTCGGCTGCCCGTGCATCTTTTCCAACGGTCAAAGACGCGGTAGAAGCAGTCGTCTCGATTTTACAGGCAGGAATTCCAATTGCGAGAGTGGAACTGGTCGATGAAGTCTCGATTCGGCAAGTAAATCTGTTCAGTGAAACGGATTATGCCGAAAAGCCGACCTTATTCCTCGAGTTCCATGGCAATGAAGCAGGGTTAAAACAAGACATCGCGTTCATGAACGAAATTGTCGAGGGTCACCATTGCGAAAGCATCGAGTTTGAAACGGACAATGCAGGCCGCAACCGGCTTTGGGAAGCACGCCATAATTTGGCTTATGCCTTTATCCACGGGAATCCAGGGAAAAAGATGATGGTGACGGATGTATGTCTTCCCATTTCGGAACTGGCAGGCGCAGTAGCCGATGCCCGCAAGAAAGTATTTGCGCTCGGGATGGTCGGCGGCATTGTCGGGCACGTCGGAGACGGGAATTTCCATGTCTTGTTGATGATGGATATGAATGATCCAGATGAAGTGGCAAAAGCGCAATTGCTGAATGAACAAATTGTTTTGTATGCTTTAGAGCGCGGCGGCACATGCACCGGCGAACACGGTGTTGGCATCGGCAAACAAAAATACCAACAGCAAGAACACGGGGCTGCACTGCTCGTCATGGAACGCATCAAAATTGCCTTGGACCCGGACAACCGGTTAAATCCAAATAAACTAATCAAGCAAGAAACGAGAGGAGCGGTCCAATGAAAGTTTTAGAATCCATCAGTACTTTTGCCGGGAAATATTTTGCGGTTTGGGTTATCCTAATCGCCCTGATCGCATTTTTACTCCCAGATCCGTTTCTTCCGCTCGGGGCATACATCACCATATTGCTTGGAATTGTCATGTTCGGTATGGGCTTAACGTTGAAGCCGGTCGATTTTAAAATTGTCTTGACCCGGCCGCTTCCCGTTATCATTGGAGTAGCTGCCCAGTTCATCATCATGCCGCTCGCTGCCTTTGCCATTGCGAAAGTGTTAAACCTTCCACCGGAACTTGCGGCGGGATTAGTACTCCTTGGTTGTGTACCGGGCGGAACCGCTTCAAACGTAATGGTCTATTTAGCAAAAGGAAATCTGGCGTTGTCCGTTGCGATGACTTCACTTTCTACTTTGCTTGCACCGATCATGACACCGCTATTGCTGCTGCTTCTAGCAGGGCAATGGCTGCCTGTTGATCCGGTTTCGATGTTCATGTCCATTATTCAAGTGATCATCATCCCGATTGCTTTAGGTTTCATGGTTCAGCGCTTCTTGCCAAAAGCAGTTGAAAAAAGCATCACCATCGTTCCACTGATTTCTGTACTGGCGATTCTAATTATCGTTTCTGCAGTGACGGCTGCCAATGCTGGGAATGTCGTCAGTTCAGGAGCCGTCGTCTTTTTTGCCGTATTCCTTCATAACGGCTTCGGATTGCTTTTAGGGTATTTGACCGCTTTGGCACTAGGGTTGAACGAAACCGACCGACGTGCCATTTCATTGGAAGTCGGGATGCAAAATTCCGGACTCGGCGTTGCTTTAGCTACAGCGCATTTCAGTCCACTTGCAGCACTTCCAAGCGTCTGGGGGGCGATTTGGCATAATATTTCCGGTCCGATTCTTGCAACCATCTGGTCGAAGAAACCGGCAGCTGCCATTGAAGCAGATCGAGTAAAAAATCTTCAAACCGCACCCAAAGCAACTCTTGATAAATAAGATCCTTAGCGCTTATCTTGACATCTGGCCAAGCCGGAATTCAAGATAAGCTTTTTTTATGAATGCAGCCTTAAATTTCGGGAAAACAAAAATAAGAATGGGAGATTTGAGCAAAAGGAGGCAGACCTTGATGAAACAGATCTTGATGCTCAACAGTTTGCCGCTAGTAAATTTCGAAGGCGGTGCAGGCAATAAAAACGCTGGAAACCAAACGCTCTACAATACGCTAAAAGGCTTTAGTGACCAAGGCTACCATGTAACGGTGCTGACGTTTACTGATGTCCCGAAACAAAGTATCCCTTTTCCGAATATCCTGGTGAAGCGATCGCGGTATTATGATGCATTTAAATCCTTGAAGCGTCTAAATTTAGTGAAAGACCATGCGGAAGCGGACCGGACAGAAGCGACGTTTTTTGCGAAGTTCTGGAATCGCATGGCTTACCGGGAGGGATTGGAACTCGCAGCTGAACTGGAGCCGGATCTTATGTATGGTTATGAAATCTACAGTACCCGTGCCGCTAAAAAGCTCGCAGGTAAATTAGAAGTTCCTTGCGTCACCCGTTTCCAAGGAACCGAGCTCGGACTTCTGCTGGACAGCCCGAAATTTGAAGAAGCCCATGATTACATTAAAGGAACTGCAGTTGATGCGGATTTGATCATCATGGCGAATGACGGCACGGACGGCGATAAAGTATTGGAACGTTTGGGAATCGATCAAAATAAAGTCCGTTTTTGGCCGAATGGTCTGGCTGATAAGGAAAAATACTTGAACTATCAGCGGGATGAGCATTACGCAGTGAACATGCATTTGCCTGAAGACGCCGTACCGCCAATCGATTTGTGGATTGGAAACGGCTGGACCGCATTGTAAAAATGATGGGCTATCTAGAAGAACTTAAGCCAACCGCTCATCTAATAGCGATTGGAGACGGGCCTGAAAAAAGCCGGTTAATGGAAATGGTCCACGCAAAAGGGGTGAAGAATATCCTTTTCCTGGACGCAATGGATCATGAAAAAACCATAGACCACATAGGAAATGCCGATCTCTATATCACGTTGAATGAAAGCGGGAATCTGGGAAACTCGATACTGGAAGCCCTGGCTCTTGGGACGGCTGTCTGTACGTTGGAAAATAATAGCGTGTGTAAAGTATTGAAAGATGGTTTTAATGCGATTTTATTCAATGAAATGGACGAAAAGTTCATTGCGGAGCGTTTGGCTGACTGGATGGACCACGAAGAACTGCTTCGAGTGCTAGCGGCAAATGGTCGGCGTTATGCGAAAGAAAAACTGCTTTCCTGGCCAGAACGCATGCAGCTCGAAATCCATGAAATCGAAAAGCTTTTCGATTAAACTTTTACGGCCATTGCAAGTGGATACTATAATAGAAGAAAGGGGGATGAGAAGATGCCTTTAGAAATTGTGAGAGATGACATCACAAAAATGCATGTAGATGCCATTGTCAATGCAGCCAACAAAGAACTTCGAATGGGCGGCGGCGTGTGTGGTGCGATATTTAACGCTGCGGGGGTTGCCCAGTTGCAAAAAGCCTGCAACAAAATCGGCTATTGCCCGGTCGGTGGAGCTGTCAGTACAGAGGCCTTCGACTTAGATGCTGCATACATCATCCACACGGTAGGGCCGGTTTGGCACGGAGGAAAGCAAAATGAAGAAGGCCTTCTCCGGTCTTGCTACGCAAATTCGCTGGAACTTGCCCATTCCTTAAATTGTGAATCGATCGCTTTTCCGTTAATTTCTTCCGGCATCTACGGCTATCCAAAAGAACAGGCTCTGCAAGTCGCTATTTCGGAAATCCATCGTTTCTTAATGAAGCCGGACCATGAAATGCTCGTTTTTCTTGTCGTCTTTGATAAAGCATCGTTCGGTTTCAGCGGAAAACTGTCTCAATCGATCCGCAATTACATCGACGAAAATTACGTAGAACAACAGCAGCTAAAATACGCTCGAAGCCGCCGTGTTTTAGAAGAAGTATCCTACTCAACCGAAGAACGGTCTACTGCTGTCCATCAAACGGTTGAGGAATTAGAAGAGGCCCTAAGCCGAATAAAAGAAACTTTTTCGGACAAACTTCTTCAATTCATTGACGAAAAAGGAATGACCGATGCACAAGCTTATAAAAAAGCCAATATCGATCGGCGATTATTTTCAAAGATCCGAAACTCGCCAGGGTATACACCGCTTAAGAAAACCGTTTTTGCATTTGCTGTTGCCTTAGAACTGGACCTCGAGGAAACTGCAGAACTATTAGGAACGGCCGGGTACGCTTTGTCCCATAGCCATAAATTGGACGTCATCATTGAATATTTCATAATCCAAAAAATATACAACATCCATGAAATCAACGAAGCTTTATTTGCCTTTGACCAGCCTTTGCTTGGTGCATAATTGTCGCTTCAAAAGCGACCAAACGATTTCCGGTAAAGGTTACTCTTTAGGTATCACCTGTGAAGAACAGGCAGACTAAGGAGGAGACCGATATGAAAAAAGGAAGTACGGAAATCGTTTTTATTCTCGATAAAAGCGGTTCAATGGCAGGGCTTGAAAAAGACACAATTGGGGGCTTTAATGCTTTAATTGAAAAGCAGAAAAAAGAAGCGGGAGACGCAAAAATAACCACCATTCTCTTTAACCACCAGTATGAGTTGCTGCATGACCGCATTGCAATCTCGGGGATTGCCCCATTAACGGAAAAAGAGTATGAAGTCGGCGGCACGACCGCTTTACTGGATGCTGTCGGTTCAGCCATCCAAAAGCTGTTGAATGTTCAAAAACGGACAAGCCAGGAAGAACAAGCGGAAAAAGTGATGTTTGTGATCACGACAGACGGCATGGAAAATGCCAGCTGTGAATACGACTACACAAAAATAAGAAAAATGCTCTCTTTCCAAAAAGAGAAGTTCGGATGGGAATTTATCTTCCTCGGTGCCAACATCGACGCAGTCGCGACCGCTAAAAACTTCGGGATCAGTGAAGACCGGGCCGTGAATTACCACGCCGATGATAAAGGAACGGAACTGAATTACCGCGTATTGAACGAAACCGTCAGTTCATTCCGACAAGGAAGAAAACTGGACCAGAACTGGAAGAAGGACATCGAAGCTGACTTTAGCAAGCGCAGCAGACGGTGAATTCATGAAAACTGTTCGTAAAAGTATGTTTCACAAAGTGAACGTTCGTAAAGTGTTTTGACACGTTTACGAACGTTCTTTTTGTTGATTTCAAGGATTTTTAAAGCGTTCGGGAACGTGTACTTTTACGAACGCTAATTAATTAGAAATGCATTTATATTCCTTAGTCAATTTATGTGTAGAAATAATTGGTGCATCAAGTAGAACTTTAAACTCCTATGAAATCATTAATTTCTATAAATGAATTCCAGGAAGATGGAACAAGCCAACTCTTTTGACAAACTTTATTTAGTAATTTACAATGATGAATGTACGCTTATTCGATAAGGAGGATTATTAAAAAATGACACACTCAATGAAACTTCGTTTCCCGACTTTGAATCAGTAATTGAATACGTTCAAAGGCTCTGTTTGTGAAATCAGAGTAAACGGGATAAGTCTGTCCTTTTTTAATAATCTTCACTCTATAAAATTAAAATAGTTAAAGAAGAGGTACAACTCTACCTTTTATAATTCTGTAGTTTTCTTTCTTCAACAAGGATTTTAAAGGAGTTTGTATGAAATCTATCTTTATTTACCTGATATTAATTGATTAGTAATATCCCTTTTACTCACAGACAAGCCGTCTGTGAGTTTTTTTATTTTCTGGAATCACCATGAGTTTGTCAAATGTGCGGCAGATCATGGAGAGAATACAAGAAAATAGAATCAAACAAATTCATTAGAATAAACAATTGGAGGAAATAAACTTGAATACACTTAAACTTAAACAATTAGCAGCGGATAGAGGATTGGATATTGTAGAAAGCAGCATCAAAATCAATGAGTCGGGTGTTGACTTTCAAGTAGTCCACGCCAAAGATCAACATGGAGATAAATGGATTTTAAGAATTCCGCGTAGACCTGAGTCAATGAGATATGCAGGCCAAGAGAAAAAAGCGTTAGATATCCTTCACCAACAAGCGAGCTTTCAAGTTCCGAATTGGTCTATCTTCTCTGAAGATTTAGTTGCTTATAAGCAACTAAAGGGCATTCCTGCAGCGACGATTGATGTGGAGCAACAGAACTATGTTTGGAGTTTTGATGAAACCAATGTTCCACCTGCGTATTATCAATCACTAGGCAAAGTCCTAGCAGATTTACACGCATTGCCTCAGGAAGAATTCAAACATATCGGGGTTGAAACCCTTCGTGCCGATGAGTTAAGAACTTCCTTGAAACAGCGAATGGAACGGGTAAAGAAACAATACGAAATCAATCCAGCTTTATGGGACCGTTGGCAAGCATGGCTTGCCGAAGACTCTTTTTGGCCCTCCCATGTAGGAGTGAAACACGGGGACATACATCCGGGTCATATCCTTATTAATAAAAACTATCAAGTAAGGGGCTTAATTGACTGGACAGAAGTAGGAATTGCTGATGTATCTGTCGATTTCCTGTCCCATCACCTTCTTTTTGGGAATGATGGACTAACAAAGTTAATCAATGCTTATGAAAATGCCGGTGGAAAAACGTGGTCAAGAATGGATGAGCATATTGTAGAACTTCTTACAACCAGCGCCATCACTATAGCTGAATTTGCAGAAATCTCAGGCCTTCAAGAGATGCACGAAACAGCTGCACACATGCTCGCTAGCGAAATGTAATGAAATGGACTGGTCGTTTAGCTGTGCTTAACGATCAGTTTAACGCAAAGGGTGTAGTTGCGAATGCAGGAATTGTTGCAGAAGCAACAACTATAGCTGCTTTATTTGCTGTTACAGGATGTTCGATTGTTGTTAATGCCATCACCTGTAAATGGTAACTTGAAATTTGAATTAGGAGGGGAACGTAATGCAATTTTTATTGTTTTATTGATTAATGCGGGCTTGAAGCAGAAGCTCGTATCGATCTTGGCTATCGGTACGAAATTAAAAATTTCGGAGGTAGCAAAATGGAAAAACTTTGTTTTGAATTAAAAAATATTGAAGTGTCCTATTTAGATAAAGAAATCTTGCGAATTGAAGATATAGCTATCCACCAGTTTGACCGCATTGGCATTGTGGGGAAAAACGGTGCAGGAAAAAGCACATTACTGAAATTATTAGCGAAAGAAATTCAGCCAACAGTGGGGCAAGTGAAGAGTTACGTTGAGCCAGGATACTTTAAACAGCTGGAGACTCCTAAAAAAGAAGAGGCCGGTATTGATCCAGCATTGCTTAGGCAATTAGCGGTACCACGAAATCTAGAGTCACTGAGTGGTGGAGAACAGACGAAATTAAAGCTCGCTCAGCTAATGAGTCATTATTATGAAGCATTATTACTGGATGAGCCAACCACTCATATGGATAAGCAGGGCATTTCGTATTTGCTCGAAGAACTTCGCTATTACTATGGTGCTTTGGTGATCATCAGCCATGACCGGGCCGTGTTGGATGAACTTGTGACAAAGATCTGGGAAGTCCAGGATGGGCAAGTGCATGTGTATTCGGGAAATTATAGCGACTACATGAATCAAAAAAGGTTGGAATGGGAACAACAAAATCAAGCTCACGAACAGTTCTTAAAAGAAAAGAACCGACTGGAAAAAGCTGCAAAAGAAAAGATGAAGAAAGCAGAGAAGGTTGCCCAAGCCGGAAAATATTCGAAGAAGGAATCAAAGGCCATGGCAAATCGAATGTTTGAGACAAAATCCAAAGGCACAAGCCAGAAAGCGGTACATCGTGCGGCCAAGGCAATCGAGCAGCGAATGGAGAAGCTTGAGGAGGTGAGTGCGGTTCAAGTTGAGAAGCCGATTGTTTTTCCACATCAGAAAGCACTGGAGCTGCACAATAAATTTCCAATCATGGCCGATCGTTTCACTTTATATGCCGGAGATAATATATTATTGGAAGAAGTGCACTTCCAACTTCCACTTGGTAAAAAGATTGCGATTTCAGGTGTGAATGGGAGTGGTAAAAGTACATTGCTTCAACGAATTGCGAGAAAAGATGAGCAATTGACCATTTCTCCTAAAGCAAAGATTGGGTATTTTCAGCAAATGAGTTATCAGTTCAGCGGTGATGAGACTGTCTTCCATTACATCAAAAATCGTTCGGAACATGAGGATAGCTTTTTAAGGAGTGTCCTTCACTCGATGCAGTTTGTGGATACAGACTTGCTAAAACAGGTGAAAGATTTAAGCGGGGGAGAAGCCATCCGGCTGCAGCTTTGTTTACTCTTTCTAGGTTCTTATAATATCCTGTTATTGGACGAACCAACTAACTTTTTAGATATTAAAGCGATTGAAGCACTAGAGCAGTTCGTAAAGGCTTATCAAGGCACCATCGTATTTGTTTCCCATGATGAGTTCTTTATCCGAAATACAGCAGATATTCAGTACATCCTAAGTAATAAGAAGTTGCAATTGATATAAGGAACTTGAAATAGTCATCGATATTAGTCGATGACTATTTTTTGTTTCTTTAATTACTTGAAAGATTTGTATTTCGAGAAGATTTTTAGTCTTTTATTCCAGTTTACATATCATGACGTTATCAAAAGTTGAGTGGCTACATAGGAAAGTAATGGGCTTCACTCAGCAGTTTCTCCCTTGTTGTTTATAAAATACTGCTTTTTACACCCACTTTAAACTGGATACTCATTTGGAATTTTACTATATAATAGAAATGTAAATCAGAAGAGGAAAGGAAAACGGTACTGATGCGAAAGGGAGAGGATACAATCAATCTAATTTCTTAATGAAATGAAGAAGATGAGTCAGCTTATTAATTCCAAAATTAGAAGAAAACGTATACCGAAGCAAGTGGGGAGGAGAATGATGGAGAAAAAACAAAAGACGAATAGAGAATTTCATGTAGGGGTTAAAAACTCTTTTCTCCTCGGGCTGCCTGCACTCGCACTGATTTACCTACTCGTAAATTTGGAGAGCAACAGAACGCGGACCACCTTACTCATCCTTTCTCTCTTCATTGTTATTGAACTCATCCCACGTATGAAACCAAAGAGGAACAAAGAATACATACTTCCATTTCTTTCGGGGTTCCTTGGCGGAAGTGTCTTTCTCGCTTTCATCCTTTGGCTGATGATTTCTCATTCTTGATACAATAGAGGCAATGAGGCCATTGTTTTATTTAAGTTCTATAAAAGATAAAACTATTCCCAAAAATGTGTATTTGCTAATTATTTTCAAAATATTTAGGTTATAATAAGGAGGTGATTTCAAATTCACTAAGGGGAACACTTGGCAGGTAAATAGTTTAGATTTTCAGTTGGCCTTTTATTCGCCATGTATACATAAGTAAAAACGACGTTATTTTTACGAAAGAAGACGAAGTGAATAAAAAGGAGAGAAGTGAAAATGAGACCCAACCAGCTAACGATTCCTTTAAAGGCCACTACCTATTTCTTTCTTAAATCCAAAGATGTACATATTGAAAACGGATTAGCCTTCATTACGTTGTTTGCTCGTTTGACTCGGGAAACCACTTTAATTCATGAAGGAAAGAAGCAAACCCATGTGGAGACGGCATGGGTGGAGATAGAAGAGTTTCAAATGGAACATGCACCTGAAAAAGTGAGAAACCTGCCCAATTGCATGCAGCGGTATAAGATAACTGAAGATGTCTTTCGTAGTCTGTATCACTTGTCTAAAGAATCGCCGGAGGATCTTTTTTATATCACGCCTTATCATTACGAGTCTAGTCGAAAAAACTATCTATCTTATCAACAACTGAATCAACTCTTCCCGTTCTCGTTAGTGAATTCTGAGAATAAAGAAATGCATAATTACGACACGTTGTAGGGAAGAGATGAAACATGACTTTAAGCTGTGTCTTTTCCTATTTTCATTGGATATGGGAACAGCCAGAAGTACGTTCTCTAAATAGCATGTGCTCGAAAAAGGAAGACGATCAGCTGGGAGTTAGCTGGTCGTCTTCCTTTTTCGTTTCATTTTCAATCAGGCAATCAAACAGTTAGAAGGTCGGAGAAGAAGAAAACGATTGGAAGATAGCTTTTACTGCTTCGATCGATTCCTGACGTTCACTAGTTCCAATTATTTCTCAATGAATTCCAGGTTCTTCAGCTTCATCGCTTGCACCAACGTGCTGTAGACTTCAATCTCTCCAAAGTTGAGGCCTAATTGAATGGCCGTCTGCGCAATGTCTGGGCTGATGCCTGCGAGCGCTGTTTTGACGCCGATGATGCGCAGCCCATCGATGAGCTGGAAAATCTGGTGAGCCACCATCGTGTCGATGATGGGAACGCCGGACAAATCAATGAACAAGCGTTCCAGCCGATAATCGGCACTTTGTTCCAACGCTTTTTCAAACAGAATTTTCGCCCGGTAGGTACTAATTTCTCCGACCAAGGGCAACAGGCCGGTATCATTGGTCAGCAGGATAACCGGTGCACTCATTTCAACGATCAATTCTTGCTGGGCGTTCAGTTTCTTTTCAGCGGCGATGGCTGTCTGGGTGGTAAATTCCAGCAGAAGGTCATTGATCGACGCCGTAATCCTCTGATTCCAGGCAATCAGCTGTTCCTTCGAGACGCGCTCCCCTTGAATGGAAGCAAACTCTTCGATCAGTTGAAGGTATTGCTTTTGGGTTTGGAAAAAGTCTTGCAGCACGGCTGTCGTCGGTGTCGCTAAGCGGTCTTCATCCCTTGCCGTGCGGACAATCCATCCTTGAAAATCTTTCAAAAATTCTTCGTATTCTTTGTTGAACATCGAACAGAACCGATCATGGAATTCCGCATTTTGCTGTTTCAGTTTTTCAATTATATTGGGGTTCATGGAGCCGTAGATGCCGCCTTGTTTTTTATCCAATGCCTGATACCATTGTTCGGTCAGCCCTTCGTTTCTCTTACATAGAAAATCGTATAACTCTTTGTTTTGTAGCACAGTATTTTTTCCCTTCTTCTTAAATATTTTTCATATTGTAGTAGATACTAACACGCTACAAGAACTTTAAACAGATACTTGTGAAATGACATATATTTATCCTATCTCATTTATGGAATGCATGCACTCTTCCACATTTGTGAAAAGAAGATGCGTTTTCTTTTCATTCGAAGTAAGAACAGCTTTTTTAGAAAAGAGCGAAGTCCACATGAATGTCTTAGTCATATCATTTAATAAATTTCGAGTATTTTCTTTCTTTTTGGTAATTCAAATGTATTTAACGTTATAGCATTTAAATAACTGAAAAATTATATGAAAGCTTTTTTTAGGTTTTCAAAAAAATAATAAGGGAATCAAAAAAATAATAACTAAAATACCGATGAGGAGTAGAGGCAAGTATGGAAAAAACGAATAAAGATGAAAACAGGAAAAATAGGCAATTGGAAGAGTTTCGTGCGGATGACCGGGACCAAGCAATGACGACCAATCAGGGATTGAAAGTGTCAGAGGATGAATTTTCATTGAAAGCAGGTGTGCGGGGGCCTACTTTGATGGAGGACTTCCATTTCCGTGAAAAAATGACCCATTTTGATCATGAACGCATACCTGAGCGGGTGGTCCATGCCCGAGGGTACGGCGCCCATGGGATATTCGAAGCGTATGGGACGGCGGAACCTTATACAAAAGCAGGTTTCCTGAAAAAAGGGAAGAAAACCCCGGTATTTGTGCGCTTCTCGACAGTCGTCGGATTTCGGGGATCGGCAGAAACCGTGAGGGATACCCGTGGTTTCGCCACAAAATTCTATACGGAAGAAGGAAATTACGATCTCGTTGCAAATAACATGCCGGTATTTTTTATCCAAGATGCGATCAAGTTTCCGGATGTCGTCCATGCGATCAAGCCTGAACCGCATAACGAAATGCCGCAAGCCGCTGCCGCCCATAATACATTTTGGGACTTTGTAGCAAACAATACAGAATCGGCCCACCATGTGATTTGGAACATGGCAGACCGGGCTATTCCCCGCAGTTTCCGCATGATGGAAGGTTTCGGCGTCCACACGTTCCGCTTTATCAACGACGAAGGGAAATCACATTTCGTCAAATTCCATTGGAAGCCCAAACTCGGCGTACATTCTTTAGTATGGGATGAGGCACAAAAAATTGCGGGGAAAGATCCGGATTATAATCGCCGTGATCTTTGGGAATCAATCGAAGCAGGTGATTTTCCGGAATACGAATTCGGGGTTCAGCTTTTACCGGAAGAAGATGAATTCAAGTTCGATTTTGATGTGCTTGATCCAACTAAAATCTGGCCGGAAGAAGATGTTCCAGTCACGATGATCGGAAAGATGACACTTAATCGAAACGTTGATAATGTTTTTGCAGAGACGGAGCAAGTCGCGTTCCACCCTGGCCATGTTGTGCCGGGCATCGATTTTACAAACGATCCCCTTCTCCAAGGGCGCTTGTTTTCTTATACCGACACACAATTAATCCGTCTCGGCGGACCGAATTTCCACGAAATTCCGATTAATCGGCCTGTATGTCCGTTCCATAACAATCAGCGGGACGGTTATCATCGCCAGACCATCAACAAAGGACCCGTTAGCTATCATCAAAACTCTATGGCAAATAACACCCCTGCTCCAGTCAGTGCCGATAAAGGCGGATTTGAGCATTATCAGGAAAAAGTGGAAGGCAGGAAAATCCGGGCACGAAGCGATAGTTTCAATGATCATTTTTCACAAGTTAAACTTTTCTGGAATTCGATGAGTACGCCGGAAAAAGAACATATTATTCAAGCGTACAGCTTCGAGCTTGGGAAATGTGATATGCCGATCCGGGAACAGAATATAGAAGTCTTAAGGCAGGTAGATTTGGAACTTGCGCAGAAAGTGGCGAAGAATATTGGTGTGACCCCGCCTACTGAAGGGGGATCAGCTGTCACGAAATCCTCGCCAGCGCTCAGCCAAGAGAATACGGTGAAGTTGCCCGATACACGAAAAGTTGGTGTCCTGCTTGACCATGGATTCGATGGGAAAGAAACCCTGGCAGTCCTGAATGAATTAGAAACCAACAAAATGAAATATGAAATCATCAGTGAAAATCAGGGAACAGTAACAGGTGCAGATGGAACAGAATTAGAAGCAGCCCATAATTTTTCTACGACGGATGCCGTGCTGTACGATGCCTTATACGCAGTGGGCGGTCCTGACGTATCAAAAGCATTTGCGAAAAACGCTGCAAAATATATAGGAGAAGCTTTTGACCACTATAAAGCGATTGGCGCTACTGAGGAAGGGGCAAAATGGCTGGAAGCAGCTGATATGCTCAATCAGCCCGGCATTGTAACAGGTAAAGGGAACGCTGATTTTACCAAACAATTCATTGAAGCTGTTACAGCGCACCGTCATTGGAATCGGGAAGTAAATTGAGCGGAATTCCGCTTGTTTCGTGCGAGGAAATTGGAAGGGATTTTATCAAGAAAGGGAGGATTGGATGAGAAAAGATAAACCAGAAAACATACCCGCCCAAGAACAGGAACGTCAGCCTGGATTTGAAAACGAGATGAAGCCGCATCCGGATTTTAAGAGGAATTTAGCAGGACAGGCCCACCGCCTGCCGCAAAAAACCGCTTTGATTACGGGTGGAGACAGCGGAATTGGACGAGCTATAGCGGTAGCATTTGCAAAAGAAGGGGCGGACGTTGCCATTGCCTATCTGGATGAACACGAAGATGCGGAAGAAACAAAGAACTATGTGAAACAAGAAGGAAGACGCTGCCTGTTGATTTCGGGTGATATTGGCGATGAAGCATTTTGCCAAGATGCTGTGCAAAAGGTAATCGATGAATTCGGCAAATTAGATATTCTGGTCAACAACGCAGCCGAACAGCATGAACAGCCCTCATTAAGGGACTTGCCGACTGAACAATTGGAGAGGACCTTTCGGACGAATATTTTCAGTATGTTCCATTTAACAAAAGCAGCCCTGGATCATTTAAAGCCGGGAAGTGCAATTGTGAATACCACTTCGATCACCGCATTTCAGGGTGCACCCACAATGATTGATTATTCTGCTACAAAAGGAGCGATTCTGTCATTTACGCGCGCTTTATCCGGCTCACTTGCAGAACAAGGGATTCGCGTCAATGCTGTAGCGCCAGGACCGATTTGGACGCCTTTAATTCCCGCATCTTTTCCGGCAGACAAAGTAGAAGGATTTGGTAAAGAAGGGGAATTTGGTACGCCGATGAAGCGGCCGGGTCAGCCCGATGAATTAGCGGGGGCCTATGTCTACCTTGCTTCGGAAGATGCTTCATATGTCACAGGACAAGTGGTGCATGTTAACGGAGGCACTCCATATTAAAAAGACAAGGGCTCTCTTTCCGGAGTCCTTGTCTTTCGTTTCTTTCCAATTTATTTCTTTTTTAAAATGATCTATAAACCGGTTCTTTATTTTTCGTTCCCGATTACTTCTTTCTTTAAGGGGGGAGCCATGAAATCAGGTTGAAGCGGTTCCTTGATTGTTTCCCTGAGAATCCAATCAATTTCCTGTTGGTCATCCTCTGTCAGTTTCCACCCGTCAATGCGATTCAATGTCTCCAATTGTTCTGGACGGCGGACCCCTCGCAGGGCAATCCCCGTTTCCGATTGGTCTAATACGTATCGTACGGCCAAGTCAATCAAAGGTCTGCCATAAGCAGTTCTTACAAAATCTTCTAACCGTTCGGCTGCCGTTACATACTGATCCAAAAGAGGCTGTTGGAATTTCGGGTCTTTGTCTTTTCGCATATCGCCATCCGCAAATTGACGATCCCGCGTCATTTTTCCAGATAACAGTCCTCGGCAAAGGCTGCTGTATAAATACAATGTGGCGCCAATTTCCTTGCTGTAAGGAAAGATGTCCTTCTCTGCACCGCGTTCAAATAAATTGTAAGGCGGCTGAATGGCATGGATAGGCGCAATCTGTTGAAAAGATTTCATCTAATGGACAGAAAGGTTACTGACTCCAATTGCTTTTATTTTGCCTTGATCATAATGAATTTTCATGGCTTCGGCCGTTTCTTCTATTGGAACAGCGGGATCGGGCCAATGGACAAAATAAACGTCCAGATAATCCGTTTGAAGCCGTTTGAGGCTCTCATCAAGCTCTGATAAAACTCTTTCTTTTGCCCCGTCGCGGTAAATGGTGTCGCCTTCCCAGTTTAAAGCGCTCTTGGCAGAAAGGATAATATCTTCCCGTTTGCCGCTTTCTTTTAAGGCCTGCCCCATTAATTTCTCGGAATGCCCAAAGCCATAATCATTGGCTGTATCAAATACCGTAACGCCTTGGTCAAGTGCAGCATGGATCATGCGGTTCGCCTCTTTGTCGTCATTGCCGCCCCACATGAACCCGCCGATGGGCCAGCTGCCTATGCCAATGCGGGATGCTTTTTTGTCAGTGCCTGGTACATTCGTATATTCCATCTTTACTGTTCCTCCTTTTTCGTTCTAACAAGCAATAAATAATATTTTCCCTTTGCATGTTCTTATAAAACGAAACTTGTTATAAAAAAGGAAATCAACGTTAATGAATTTATTGGTATTTCGACTTAATGAAAAAAAGTGGACACAAAATCTTCTTTAGCTAAGGGGGAGAAAGAGTATGGAAGAGACCAAAAAAGCGTTTCTTTTTGTACTGGCTATGCTGGCAAGTGTTGGATTTGCCGGCTTTTTGCTTCTTGCTTTTTTGATGTTATCCGATGAAGTGATCGAGAAAGAAATTGATCTTTTTGATCGTTTACTGATGAAGGTACTTCTTTCAATACAAAATCCTGCTCTAGACTTTGTTATGAAGCTGATCACTGAACTGGGTTCTTGGTGGTTTATTGCGCTATTATCTTTTTTCACCGTTTTCATCCTATGGAAACGTTATAAAGATAAATGGTCAATCTTCTTTCTTCTATGGACTTTAGGAGGAGGCGGAGTGCTCAATTTAATTTTAAAAAACCTTTTTGAGAGGGACCGTCCGTCGGGAGATACGTTAATCGAATCTGAAGGCTTCAGTTTTCCAAGTGGCCACGCTATGATGTCTCTTATCATGTACGGGTTTCTCATTTATCTTATCAGTCGATTGGGGAGAATGAAGACAACTATTATCAGTTCTGTTGTCCTTTTGGTCCTCGTGATTGCAGGAGTAAGCTATAGCCGAGTCTATTTGGAAGTCCATTTTCCCAGCGATGTGTTGTCCGGTCTGCTTGCAGGCGCTATTTGGTTACTTGTCAGCTTGATGGCTTTTGAGTGGGTAAGATGGAGACAGCAGCATAAAAAAGCCAATATGGCTTTTATAAAAGAGTCGGTGCGTATTTATATAAAAAAGTGAGGAGTAAACAGTATTAATCAAGTCACTCATTTCCTTTTACGATTAACTGATGAATAAAGTAGTTAAAAGCCTACCATTCTAATTTTCGGGTAACTAAAGATAAGAACCCATTTGAAGAGAGAAGATTAAAGAATGAGGAAAAACAGGTAGTTATAGTAGGAAGCACCTCAAAAAACAAGATGAAAAATGTTTTGAAAGAATATTTGATAAATTAGCGTGAAGAGAAAAACCAATCGATTTTTCTCTTTTTAGACAGGAGGACAAGGAATGGGATTTAAAGAAACAACATCCTTAGTGAGCATGTGGATAAAAGTACTGACAGGTTTTGTCCTCTCCAAGCTTATTAAAAGAAAGGGAAATAGGAGGATCATTTTAACCGGTGGAAACTTAGGGGAAAAGTATGAAGATAGCATTGCGGTATTCCATCAATATCTTCTTGAACATTACGCCAAAACAGATGACATCTATTGGCTTTACGACCCGAAAACGACCTATGCTAAAGAAATGGGATTGCCCAATGCAGTACCGTTGGGCACAATCAGAAATTATTACCTTTTCTTCTGTGCTGATTATAGCTTTCATGGTCATTCCATTATGTATGATATTGCCCCGAAAGCGAATTCTTTTCTTTTTCTAAACAAGAAAACCTTTTTTGTACATGTTAGTCATGGCATTGAAGGATTCAAAAAAATACTCATCCAAAAAGAAGATGTTCCATTGCTGGCGCGAACCAATCACTTTAATTGCGCTTCCCGTTACGAAAAGGAGTTAAAACGAGAACAATGGGGAATTCCGGAACACAAATTAGTCGTAACAGGCTTTCCCCGTTTTGATCGTTACCCTACAAACCAGCCGGCTGATCAAGTAAAGAAAATATTGTTTATGACCACATGGCGTGAATGGCTCACCTACCTGTCGGATGAAGAATTTGAAGAAAGCGCCTATTTTCAGCATACGATGGAGTTGCTTGAACATGAAGAAATCAACCGCCTTTTGAAAGCGCAAAACGTTTTTGTCACGGTGGCATTGCATCCGTTTATGAAAAAGTTTGAACAACACTTTCGAGAATTTACGAACGATCGCATTCAGTTTGTAGGATTTGACGAGCTTTCAATCGGAGACGCCATTCAGGAAATGGATATGCTGTTAACCGATATCACGAGTATTTCATGGGATTTTCTTTATTTAAACAAGCCCATTATTTTTTATTTATTTGATCAAACTGATTGGGAAACCAAAAGGGGAATCTACATAAATTTAAACGAAGATTTATACGGTTATAGAACGCAAAGCAGCGATGAAGTCTATGCCTATCTAAAGGAAATTCTTGTGGAGGGAGTCAATTACAATAAGTGGTATAGCGAAGCCCATCGATATTTTGATTATTTTGATCAAAACAACTGTGAGCGGTTAACCGCTCAGGTGCTGAAAGAAAGCAAATAGAAAGCAGGAAGCTTTTAGTAGCCACTTATAACATAACTGTTTGTTTAGTTTAGATTAAGTAATTTAGGCAGGTTGAAAAGCAAGTTGATGCCTATCCAGACAAATTTAGGGTAGATAACAAATAATAATAGTTGAAGAAAGGATGAATAAAAATGCCCAGCACAAATTTAAAGGCCCCAATCATCAATTGCACATTAAAAAAGAGTCCGGACACATCGAATACAGATGCGCTCATCAACGAAGTCGTCAAGCACTTGGAGAAGGAAGGCGTTGAAGCAGAAACAATCCGGATGGCTGACTACAATGTGGCCCATGCCATGGCGATTGATGCAGGCGAAGGAGACGAGTGGCCCCAAATTTATGAGAAGATACTCGAAGCGGATATTCTGATTATTGGCACACCCATCTGGATGGGAGAAAAAAGCAGTTATGCCACCAAAGCGATTGAACGGATTTATGCAGCAAGCGGCGCGACCAATAAAAAAGGGCAATACATTTACTATAACCGGGTAGGCGGAGCGATTGTGACCGGAAATGAAGACGGCGCAAAAGACAGTGCCAAATCCATTTTATATGCGCTTTCTCATATGGGCTTCATCGTGCCGCCAAATGCAGATACTTACTGGGTAGGACCGGCAGGACCGGGTCCCTCTTTCATCGAAGCAGAGGGGAATCAGAACGATTTCACCATGCAGCATGCAAAAATCATGGCCTATAACTTAATCCATTTTGCACGCCATTTTAAAATGAATCCAATTCCTGCCGAAGGAAACGTGATTGAACAACAAGATTAAAAAGCAACCTTTGGAAAAGTGGAATATTTT
Source organism: Planococcus alkaliphilus (assembly GCF_057031095.1). Classification (NCBI taxonomy): domain Bacteria; kingdom Bacillati; phylum Bacillota; class Bacilli; order Caryophanales; family Caryophanaceae; genus Planococcus; species Planococcus alkaliphilus. The sequence goes on along the minus strand of NZ_CM168060.1, from coordinate 1,958,588 downwards.
TAAGTGCACCAGTAAAAAATTATTCGAAAGGGGCATGGACGGTGCCGTCAGTTGTTGTAGATGAATCGCTTTCTCTGTATTATTCGATTTACGGAAAAGGGCCGCCAATCGTCTTTATCCACCCTCCTGTTTTGGGGCATCAAGTTTTTAAACATCAAGAAAGGTTAGCAGAGCGTTACCAGGTCATTCTCTTTGATCTTCCTGGTCATGGAAAAAGCTCCACAGGAAATAAGAAATTGAGCATTTCAAATCTGGCAGACAATTTATGTGGATTAATGGACGCCCTTAAAGTGGAAAAGGTTGCGGTATGCGGGTTTTCGCATGGTACGTTGATTGCACAGGAGTTTGCTTTAAAATATCCTGGACGGGTTAACTCCTTGATATTGTGCAGCGGCTATCCCGAAGTGAGGACCTGTAATATCCGTAGCTTGGCAGCGGGAGGAATAGCATTAGCAAAGTTAAACCAAATGTCATTGCTCGCACGAATAATGGCAAAAACGCACCGGTATTACAAGCAGGATGAAGAAGAGCTTTATCAATACGCTTTAAAAGCGCGGCCACAAAAGGTTTATGAATACATTGCTGCTGGTCTTAAATATACCTCTATTTCACGTCTTCACCGTTTAGAGATGCCTGTACTGCTGGTGTATGGCTCACTTGAAAAAATGAACCACCGATACTGCAAGTTATTCGAAAAGGAATTGTTCCATCTTCAAGTTGTTGTAGTGAAAGGGGCCACGCATCAATTGCCGCCACGTTTCTTCCACTCATTCAACGGAATCATTCATCAGTTTTTATTGCCGTTAACCGATAAGTATCAAAATTGAGCACTTAGTTTTTAGATCTGAACTTTCTTGATCGAATGAATTTAAAAAACAGTTGATTTGGAAGGGCAAAATTGGAAATGTCTTATGGTTTGGAGATGACGATACATGACAAAAATTCTGTTTCTTCCGTTATTGAATAGTATGCCATCTGGTCATCATCAGGTAGCAGAAGCGATTATGGAATATATTTCAGCTCATGGCGCGCATATGGAATGTAAAAAAATTGATATTTTAAGTGAATGGAATCCGGTGTTGGAAAAAGCAATTGTAAATGTTTATAAAAGCTGGATCCATCATGCGCCAGCTCTTTACGGTTCCTTTTATCGGCTTTTAGCAAAAGGTTCAACATCTTCCCGAACTCATAAACTTTATGAACTGTTGCTTATTAGAAAAATGGAAGAAGTACTTGCGAAGGAAGAACCGGATTTGATTGTTTGTACTCATGCATTGCCGTCTTACTTGATAAATCAAATAAAGGAAAAAGGCAAATGTTCGACTCCATGTCTCAACGCTTATACCGACTTCTTTATCAATAATGTATGGGGAATAAGCAATATTGAATATCACTTTGTTTCAAGTTATCAACTAAAGGAACAGTTAATTCTAGAACATAAGATTGCAGAGAATCGAATTTTTATAACGGGTATTCCTGTAAGTACATATATCAAAGAAGACAGGGAAAGTAAGTCTAAGCAAACAGAACGCAATTTATTATTTTTTGCCGGGAGCTTAAAACCGAAAGAAATAGCGGGCGAATTAAAAGCAACAGATAAAGAAGAGAATTGGCAAATCCAAATCTTGAATGGCCCCACTAGTGAAGCGTTTAAAAAATTAAGTCGTCAGAAATTCTCTGACATACAATTGCTTCCTGATATTGCATCCAAAAATCGAATGAACGAATTGTATAGCCACGCAACTGCTTTTGTAACTAAGCCGGGAGGTACTTTAATCAGTGAGGCGATCAAGAAAGAATTGCCCATTTTTGTGCATATGACTTTGCCCGGACAAGAGGAAATCAATTTACGCTATCTGATTGAACAAAAATTAGTATATAAGATACCCGAAAACAACAATTTAGTGGACTATGTAGTAAGCAAGATATACAATCCTATCGAGATGGAAATTTATAAACAAAACGTTCGAAACTATACCAAAACAATAGAATTAAAAAATTCCCGAGCTGTTTATAGAGCCCTCGAACAATTTCTTAAATAAAAGTTGCTTTTGATAGTGTCATGTTTTTCACTATTAAAGTAGAAGAAAGTGTATGATAATATTTAATTTTTATGTCTTTGAAAAAGATAAAAAGAACCATCTATTTAAAAAAGGATGGTTCTTACTTTGTATTGGATATTATTTAATACCAGTACTTTTTAGAAATCTTATTAATTCTGTATTGAACCGCTTAGGTTCATCAGCATTGATTCCATGTCCGCTATCTTTAAATGGGACTAGTACTGAATTGGGTATCTGTTTTTCCAACTCTTCCCCTAATGCGTATTCGCAAATCTGGTCTTTCTTCCCGTGAAAAATAGCAGTCGGCAAGAAGATTCCACTTAACTCCTTCCGCAAATCCTCATCTCTCAAAGCAATCGCAGAATTAACAGTAGAATGAGCACCAGCTTCAAGTCCGAGTAGTTGGAACCAATGGAGGAATTCTGGTGATTTTTTCTGTTCAAAAAACATATCCGCAAACTCAGATAAAAAAGCCGGACGGTCGTCTTTGATTTTTTGGATAATCTCATCTACTTTTTCAGGCTTCATATTATATTTGAAATCATCTCGTTGGGTGAATAAAGGCGCTGCTGCTGATAACAACAATAATTTGTCGATATTCTCCTGTCCGAATTTGGTAATATAACGGATAGCAATTGGGCCTCCCATAGAGAATCCAGCCAGCACGAAGTTTTCGAGCTGCAGGTGATCAACTATTTTCTTGACATCGTTTGCAGCAGTGTCGTAATCATAACCGGACCATGGTTTGTCCGATTTTCCATAACCGCGTAGATCGATTCCGATAAAGCGGAAACCGTTTGCTGCAAGTACTGCTACCTGAGATTCAAAAGCTTTACTATTTAACGGCCAACCGTGTAGAAAGACAACTGGCTGCCCGGAGCCGATATCTTCCACATGAACTTTAATGTCATTTTCAACTTCAATATAATATCCCAAATTTTCTTCCTCCTTAAACTTCTCTCAATTTTCTGTCTCACTTCTATTTCCTTTCTTTGGAGGTTTTAAACTACTAAGAAAAAGGCGGGTGAAGCCATAAAACTTTATTGTTAGCACGTTTAAAGAAGTTCGCTAGTATATCTTGAAAATTTACAGGAATCTATTATTTTGATTAAAGTTTGAGGAGTAATGCTTCTTATTCTGGGAAATTATATACTGTATTGAAAACTTAGAACGGTGGAATAGAAAAAATAGAGGTCAAGAAGATATACGATTAAACCATAGAACAAATTAAGTTAATTGATGTTTAGATAAACATGACCATTGTACAAAATAGTAATAAATACAGGGGACTGGGAGGTGAGGATGGTGCAAGAAGGGGGCATTAGCCAGGATTTAATACGAGGCAACATTGATACCATCGTTCTTCGTGTACTTTGCGAAGGCGATAACTATGGCTATGAAATCATAAAAGCAGTTTCTAGAGATAGCGGTGGAAATTATGAACTGAAAGAAAGTTCGCTTTATACGAGTTTGAAAAGACTTCAGACGCAAAACTTGATAGAAGCTTATTGGGGAGAAGAAAGTCATGGAGGCAAGCGTAAATATTATCAAATAACTTCGCTTGGTAAAGAAGTTTTCGAGAAAAATCTTAAAGCGTGGAGAGAAGCGAAGATTTTAATCGATCAGCTAATTGAAATAAAAGAAAACAACGAAAAAGAGGCTAAAAAATTTAGTGCAATTCAGTTGTTTAAAGCATAAGAGGCAATTAGAAAGGAGTGGATGGATGTTTTCAACGATATTAATGAGTTTGACGATTTTATTTATGCTGACGAGCTTATATCGCTTCTTTGCCAAAAAAAGATATAAGCGCAGTTATTTCCAATCTTCGTTATTTCAAAAGCTCTTTTTCGCTATGTTGGGCGTTACTATCGGATTTGCAATCCTTTATTATTTGTTATCGTTTGAAGGGGATGTAGTAAGAGTGGGCACGGAAGAGGGAAAAGATGGAGGAGAAAATTTCCTGGATTATCTCTATTTTAGTGGAGTTACGCTCCTATCTGTCGGTTACGGGGACTTAGTACCGGTCGGAAAAGCACGCTTCTTCTCACTCCTTCAGGCAGCCATCGGTTTTTTGCTGCCTACTGCATTTTTCATTCGGGCTTTGAGCGAAAAAGGAGATATCAATGATGATGGAGTAAAAACCGAAAAAGAAGGTCGTCAAGATTAAGGCAACCGAAGCGATAAACGGGACAAAGATGCCAGCGATAACGAGGAGGCAGATAAAGCAGATGATTGACGATTATCTTCTTTAATGATAACTCAACCTGTTAAAACGTTTTCTCTTCTGAATTGAATTTTTATTGATATTAAAATCTTATGATAGAATTCCAGTTAATTTTCAGAAATCAGCTTAATTATAAGCTTGATTTTAAGAGATTTCTAAAGTTCTATAAAGCGACTCATTTGGCCGCCCTTTCATTTATCTTTCTTCTTTTGTTTTTCAATGTCTTCCATCTCTTGTTGATAGTGTTTCTCCACATCTGTTGTTGCTGGAATAAAAGGGTCTTGATTGTAATCCGTCCGTTTCCCGTACCGAAGCATTTCATAAATGATCATGCCGTTGTTCGGCATGCCATTTTGAGTATTCATGGGCACCACATCAAACAAAACGTAGAAAAATGCATAGAAAACAAATCGTTCCCAGAAAGTTGCAAAAGTCTCAAGCAGCCCATTCGCAAGAAGCGCGTTCAGGGTTAATGCAAGAAGAAGATTCATGAGAATGGGGCTTGCATAGATGCAGATGTAAGCGAATTTGCTTTCCCTTTTTAACGAATCATAGGAAAACCAGCTGTACAAGTGATAGTATTTCCGCACATCCACTATTCCAATTTTAAAAATCCGAGGACCTGAACCGATGGTCAGGCGGGGGTTGTTTACACCAAAAATTTCACTGGCAATCAAATAACCGGATTCTCTTAAAAGTACCACCAAGGGCAAAATGATAAAGGCGGAAATAATCAGTGATCCTAAGTCATATAATCCAAACATCGAATCCCCATTCCTTATTATCCAAATGCCAATGGGTCGATAAAGTATGTAATGATTTTTCAAAGAAGTTACACACGCTCAACGTAAGCTGTTCTTCAAATACTAATTCAGCTCCAAATCCTCTTTACATAGTAATCCTCTTGCTCCACTGTCAATTTGTAGACGTCCGGATGCGACAATTCAACCCATTCTTTGAATCCATGCAAGCCGTCAATCTGTTTTAAAATAAGCCCAATTATGTTGCCATGGGTGGAAATGGCCGTGCCGTCAGAGGCTGATTCAAGCACTTCGAACAAACCGGTCGTAACGTCCCGGCTGAATTCTCCGGTTGCCATCTTGATATTCTGTTCTTCAATGGATTCTGCGAAACGTTCCAGCCAATCCGTCAATCGTTTTGAAACCAATCTGCGTTCCATGAGCCGATTGTCAATTTGCAGCTGCAAGCCCAGTGTATCAGCGGTCGGTTCGATGGATTGAATGGCTCGTGTAAAGGGACTGGAAATAATGTTCTCAATGGGCTGTTTTTCGAAAAAGCGCGCAATCTCTTCCGCTTGTTCTTTTCCTTTTTCCGTTAACTTCGCATCCGGTTCTTGTCCTGTCGCTTCGCAATGCCTAAGTAGATAAATGGTTTTCTTCATCTGTTTTGTTCCTCACTCCTCTTCTTTCTAACGTCTCCTGAACTTGCTTTCACCGTGAAACTATCCGATTACATACTGTGTGGATAACCTTGAATTTTTGATTAGGTTTGCTGCTAAAATTTTCGGTTTTTCGGGTTCTTCAGTACACTTCCAATCCAACCTTTCTTCTGAAGGAAGAAATAGAGGCCCCACGTCGATAAGAGGATGACGGCAATGGCGATTAGATAGCCATATTTCCATTCCAGTTCAGGCATCACTTCAAAGTTCATACCCCATAAAGCTCCCCAAGCCGCAATCGGTGTGAATAACATGGTGATAACTGTTAACGTTTTCACGATTTCATTTCCCCGGTGAGAAGAAATGACGGTTTCCAAGTCAATCATTTCCCGGACTTCCTCATCGTATTCTCGAATGATTTCCCGGCATCGGCTAAGACGCAGGCACGTCCTTTGATAGTGTCTGCCAGCCGTCACAAAGTCGCCGAACGCTTCCTGCATAGCTTCTCGAATTTCATTGACGGGGATAATCAAGTTTTTCCAAACGAGAATTTCGTGTCGATTGTCCATGATTTCATCCAATACTTCCTCGTTGTTTTTTGTTTTGATACGCCATAACAATTGATGCATCCGATTTTCAAAGGCATCGATGTCTTGAAGGAAAGAAGCGACAATCTCCCCAAGCAGGATCATGAACCCCTCGATGGCATTTTTAGCAGTGTGTAGCTTTCTAAGTAATTGTTCTTCGGATAGCCGGTATAAAAAAGATACATCGATCCTGCTGGTAATCAACCTATCTTTGGATAAATAGTATTGAAGGACGGTTTGTTTTTCATGGTCTTCAATTTCTTGATGATAGATGATGGAACCCCACATCGATTCGGTGCCTTCTTCGGTCGTCTCCATTTCCAGGTTGCTGTTTTTCTCTTCTCGCAGCGAATCTACCCAACTTTTGCTTGCTGGAGGCAATTTAGGGAGCGAGGCGACTTCTTGTTCGGAAGTGACATCAATCCGAATCCATTCCCATTTATCGTGATGAAAAAGCTGTTTATTCATTTTTTCGCCTCCCTGTAGTATTAGTATTGCTGCTTTAGGAGGATTCTAAACCTTAGAAGGGGAATGGTAACTGCAAAGCAAATATAACCCGTAATTGAAAATTTTGAAATGAAGGAAGGAAAAGGAGAGATGAAGAATGCCAATCATTACACCTGTGTTTGTTTTCAATTCGCTTAACGTCCAAAGAGGTGGTTTGACTAAAGCCGTGATTACACGAGCCAACATGCTGATCAATTGTTATCCAGAAGTTCATTTCTGCACCATGGATTACCAGCAGGATCATCTTGACACTATTCTCGAGCTGAAGAAGAAAAGAATCCTGGATGAACGGATTCAGGTCCATTATTTTTTTCATGATATGGACCCTTATCAAAAGGAATCATCTCATCGAATGGACGGCCCTATGCAGGAAGGGGAAGAATATGACAACGAAGGTTATTTAATTCGCTTTCAGAAAAAGAATGAGCGAACCGGAAAAAAACTATTCACCAGCTACTTCAGCAGAAACGGCAAGTGTTTTTTGACGGTTTGGCCCGGTCTGGAAAACGAAGAAAGTGGAAGATGCGTTCATTACAATCCCGAACCAACTGAATACGAGAATCTTTACGAGTTGTACATTTCATGGCTCAATCAAAAAGCCAAAACGTTTAAAAATCCGGTCTTTATGTCGGACTCCTGGTTCACCGATGAAATGGTGGCGAGAATCGATTCGGTTCCCGTTCACAGGGTTACGGTGATGCACAACAACCATTACAATTTCCCTTACACCAAAGGGGCAGAACTGGATCCGGATTGGAACTACCTTTACGCGAACATGGAGAAGTTCGACCGGATTGTATTCTTAACCGATGAACAAAAAGAAGATATTGCGGATCAATTCGGAGAATCAGATCGATACCAAGTGATTCCCCATTTTGCTGAACCTGTTTCAGAGGAAAAAGATTGGGAATCAAAAAATTTGAAACTGGCGGTGTCCATCGCCCGGTATGTGCCGCAAAAGCGAATCGATGAAGCGATTAAAGCATTTGCGCTTGTCGTAAAAGATATCCCCGATGCCAAATACCATGTTTACGGTTATGGTCCGGAAAAAGAAGTGCTTGCAACGTTGGTCAACAAGCTAAACTTGGAGAACCATGTGTTCCTCCATGACTTTTCAAACAACCCGACGGCTATTTTTCAAAATGCGGTCTGTTCCATTCTCACTTCCGATTACGAAGGCTTCGGACTTGTGCTGACCGAAAGCTTGGCAGCCGGTACACCTGTTGTGGCGTATGATGTCAAATACGGTCCAAAAGACATTATTAGAAATAACATCGATGGCTATTTGGTGGAGAAGGGAAATCAGGCGGAGATGGCTGAAAAAGTAATGACCATCATGAGAGATCCTGTCTTGGCAAGACAGCTTTCTTTCCATGCTAAAGAAGTGGTGCAACGGTTCAGTTTTGAACAGTATCAAAAGCAATGGCTTCATTTATTTGAAAACCTAGAGAAGAAATAAAGATTGAGGAAGGTCAGAAATTTCTATACAACACAATCTCTCTTTTTGTTGAATAAAGCCAATGACCAAAACAATATAAGCAGCAATACGCCGACCGTTATATTGGTGGATTAAACTGGTCATCGATCAACCATGGATTATCTAAAAAATGATCGATATTCACTTTTAGCGGCTGCAACTGATCTGCTTGGTTGAATTGAAGTAAGTAGTCACTCCATTCGAGATGTTTTTCTAAGATGCGCCGTTGAATCCGTCTGTTTTTGGCCCAGCGCCTCGCCGTCAAATGATCTTTTTTATGGAGAAGACATTGCTGAACATCTTCTAGGGTAGCCATAGTTCGCAACTCCTTTTTCAATATACAAGTTACCTATAGATATATCTTGGTATCCTTGAAAATACAAGATGGATAGATGAAAAATCTAATATTTACGAACAGTAAAAAGGGAGAAAGCATATAGAATGCTTTCTCCCTTTTTAGTTTTTATGGATTAAGAATTTCCGCCGTTGTTATTACCACCGCTGTTGCTGTTTTGTCCGCCTTTGCGGCCGGCTTCTTCCTTGCTCATCTTGCCATCGTTGGAATTGTCGCCATCGTTGTTATTTCCACCATTGTTATTGCCGTCACTGTTGCTGTTCTGACCGCCTTTTGAACCGATTTCTTCATAGAATTCCTTGCCGTGGCTATCAGATGTGGCTTCTCCGCCTTTGCGGCCAGCTTCTTCGCGGCTCATTTTGTTATAATCATTTTGGTTTGCCATGTTCAATTCCTCCTAAAATCGTATTGGTGTACACCTTGTGGATACCCGGCTTCTTTTTAATAAAACGCTTTCAATCTTTCTGTAATCAACTTGTAATATTTACCACCTTCTATCAAGGTGAATTACTTGACAGCGAAGATCACTTTTTGATTAAAAACAAAAAGTGCTTTTCGTAAAGGATATGTACAGTTAGTTTAATTCCCTTTTCGGATATCATCTTTGTTTTCGGCATAAGTTTTGACAAAAAATCCATTTGTCTCTGACCATTCCGCATATAAGATATCCTGAACGCTCGAGTAACCTGCCTGTTGTAGTTCGTCATACAGCCATTGGGTTGATTTACCGGTATAACGTAAGATTTCTTCATTGATTTCGCCTTCATCAACAAACAGAAAATTGAGCGACTCATCTTCTGCTTCCAAATTAAGCATCGTAGGAGTAACGGGTTCAAATTTGGCGTATTTTCGTAAGCTGACCGAGCCGCCAGGCTCCAAGTACAGATCCCGAACTTCACGAAGCGAGAAGACGCCTTGCTGCCGCAGCATGACCCGCAATTGTTCCATTTCCAAGTGGTTGGCTTCCAACTCCTTCACATTAAATTCGCCCTCTCGGATTAAAATGGATGTTTCGCCTTTCAGAAGGAGTCTAACCTTGTCATAGCGCTTCGACAGCTTTTCAATGATAAACAACATAATTCCCCATATGGCGACTGCAAACCAGACATGAAGGGGATTTACTTTATCATCGTAGATGCTTTCTTCCAAAATACCACCAAGCACGATGGAATAAATAAAATCAAAGGGGGTGAGCTGGGACATCTCTTTTTTTCCCAATAACCGGGTGACCACCAATAAGGCAATAAGCCCAAAGAACAACTTCAATCCAATCTCCATATACATCATCGCGTTCACTTCTCCTATTCTTATAATTTTTCCTAGACGAAGAGAGGATACGCTTTCGCATCCCCTTTTCATAATGAATTCAGTTGGTTATCCTTAAAATTTATCTTTTGAGAATATTCATGGCTGTTGAGAGACGTTCCGCAAACGCTTCGGGCGGTTCAGTTGATTCCATACATACTCGGATGAGGTGAGGATTCGGTTCTTGCCACTGGCGATAGGCTGTCGGAAACGGAATTCGATGTTCATTCAGGGCTAACGTAAAGGCTGAAAACTCTTCCGGAAGCAGAAAAATCTCCGCTTTGTTGAAAGCAGAGCCATCCTCCCGCAGGTGTTCAAATGAGATATCGAGATCCAGCGTGCAAGAGAACCGGTTGTTTTCTGCAAGTATTTCAAGCGTTCGCTGTCTCTTCAGGAGGATTTTCCCCCCCTGTTGCTCAACTTCCGCCTTCAGCAGCCATCCTACTTTTTCCGCAATGGTTTCAAGCTGTTCCATTTGCTCCACTCCTTTCATAATTATGTTTTAAGGAGTTACCTATCTCCATTTTGAGGAAACAAGCAAGGAATAATTTTTAATCAATAAATTCACAATGGATAATTCGTTTCCCAAATTTTTGTCAAAAAATCTTTCGTTTCGTTTGAAGCTTGCATGGCACGAGGTTCTTGAAGTTCTTGAATTTTTTCAACCATCGCATGTCCAATGCCTTCACTTTGATAGGAAGGGTTGACAGAAACATGATGAACAGTGAAGGTAAATTCATCCACTTCAATGCCAATCAGTCCAATAAAATCTCCCTCTTGTCTCCATAGAAACAACTGCCAATCCGGCTCTTTTTCATATTTTTCCAGCGTTCGCTGCAAGGTTTTCAACGGGCGCTCATCGGGCATATAAGACAACAGGCCCATAGCGATTTTTTCATGCGATTTCTTGTATGTAATCAACATGATCAAGAGCCTCTTTTCTCTTCGGTTTTTTTGCCAATTTAACATGAAAACAGATTTCCTTCACAAGAGAAGGTGCAGCAATGAGTAGGAAGGGCATGTTCCGTTCTTTTTTGAAGAATAAAACGTTCAATCGGAGTTCGGCGCCTCGCAGAATCGCTTGGGATATTGAAAACTGGAAAAAGAGATTCGTTTTATTCGCGAAAGAACTTATTCCCATGTATCTCAATCGTACCTGAGTTTTCAACGACACGAAAGAGAGGTTTAGCTCATGTTTTTAGAAGATTATAAACAATTTTGCTCATTTTACTCAAAAGCGATTGCTTTGTGAGCCTATTTCCTATGTCGGAAGCAGGTTCTTTGGTTGCAGAAAAGAAAAAAGGTTCCTTTGTTTTGCGGCTCTTTTTACCAAGGGGGTTCAGAAAAGAGGATGTATTAACTGAGATTGGTACAGTTATATTCTCATTTTTGTCCATATCTTCTTTTATCTGTATTTTCGATAAAATCAATTCTCTTATTGAAAGGGGTTTATTTCCATGACAAGCGAAGAAAAGGACCAGGCTGAAGTAAGAAAGTATATCACAACTATGCTGAATCAGCACTTCGGCGATGTCCCTGCCTCTGTAAAAGTTTTAATCCAACTGCCTTTTGTCGCCATTCATTTATCTGGCTTCGTCTTGCCTACTGAACAGGCTCTCTTGAAGCACAGCCAATCGAAACGGATACTGGAAACAAGGGAGTTGCTGCTGAACGGATTAAAGCCTGAGCTAAAGGCAGCTCTTGAAGAAATTACAGGGCAGTTCATCGAGGAATTTTACACGGACTGGAACCTTGAAAACGAAACCGCTTTGCTCCTTGCTGTCACAAAGCAAGATGAAACAATGGATTCAGCTGACTGGCCGGATGAAGGAGTTAAGGAAAAAATACTGGAAGAAGTGATTCATGCCAGTAAAAAAACCTTAAAGGAACCAGAATGGACCAACATCTACTGGCTGGATGGGTATGCCATTCTAATTGAACGATCCGGGATTATGATGGACCTTGAAAAGGAATTCATCAAAAAAGGAATGATTGAAGAACTGCGAGTGGCTAGACGCCCTTTGGAACAACATTTGATGAAGTCTCCTAAGCTGAAAGCCATCTTAAAACAGGAGATTCGTGAACTGTTCGTTGATTGGAACTTTGAACATGACAAGGCGTATATGGTCTTAGTACTGGAGCCCAAAAATGGCTAAGCTATTTCAGGACAATAACGGTTTCGGTATAATGAATAGCAGGAGAAAGGACGCTTCTTCGTGGAAAGGTGGGGTTGGTTTGTCGAAGGAAAAGAGTATTCAATCTGAAATAAGCGGTTTTATCTCAACAGTATTGCGAAAGCATTTTGGAAAAGGCCCTTCGGGCGTCTTCGTTACAGTCAATTACCCGTTTATCGCCATCCAAATTCGTGGTTTCCTGGCGCCGATGGAACGGCTTCAGATAAAGCAACAGGAAATGAAACGGGTGCTGGAGACCCGGAACCTCATGATGGCGGAGCTGAAGCCCGAAATCATCGAAGGATTAAGGGAAGTGGCACAGCTTGAAGTAAACGAATTGTATGCCGACTGGAACCTGGAACAGGAGACCGGATTGATTGTCGGCGTGATGGAGGAAGAGCCTAAAGAAGAAATGATTCCATGGCCGGATGAAATCAACAAGGAGGCTTTTGAACGAAGAGTCAATGAGGCCAGCTACCGCGCGGAAAAATTTCCCGAATCGACGGACTTGTTTTGGCTGAGCGACCGGATGATTCTGGTTCGCCGAATCGGGATTCTGGTCCAGATTGAAAAAGAATTGATCAAAAATGGCTATATGGAAGAATTGAAGTTGTCTAAACGGCCGCTGGAACAGCGCCTGATGAAAGAGGCCGGGCTTGAGGAAGTCCTAAGGCAGCCCATCAGTGCCATTTTTCTGGATTGGAACTTTCAGACAGATTTGGGCTATGTTGTATTTGTATTAGAACGATAGTGAAAGAGGACAGCGAGCAACCGGAACAATGCCTCAAGTTACTGAAAATCTTGCTCTTATAGGCAGAAATTTTATAATACAATCAAATCAGTATTTGATTTGCCTGCCTAGCTGTACTTGGCAGTTAAAATAAATGAACGGCTAAGATAGATCCAATGCTCAGAAGGGAAGGAGCTTAAGAAAGTTCCTTCTTTTCTTTTGGGCGTTACTGTGAGAAAATTTTTCCGTTTAGTTGATTTAAATCGGTTTATCTTCATCCTCTTCTTGTAAGTTCTGAAAGGACTGGCATTTCGGGCATTCGGTATATCGATCCTTTTCTTCTAATTGCTGAATGTATGCCAGGGAATCCGTAAACTCTCTCTTCTCAATGGGAGTAGATAAGAATTCACACGAATCTCCTGCGAATTGGCGGCGATGAATTCGTTTTTTTAAATGGTCTACAAAGTATGTCATATAGGTCAACTCCTTCTTTATTAACTACAAATAAAAACGCCGAAAAAACATCCATCTGGATGTTTTTTCGGCTTTGTTGGCAGCGCTAATGTCTGCAACAGATGACCAATTATAAAGTTGTATGCTCATACAGTTCAATTTCTTAGCGAAACTTTTTCTCTAAAATAAATAATGTTTACCTCTAAAATGGAAACACTACTGTTTTCCAAGTAAGTCTATTTTAATAGATTTCTAGTTTAAAGTGAAGATGATAAGTTTGCCCAATCAAGGAAAACAGAGAAACAGGGAAAAAGTTTTGCTTGTTGTCATTATAAGTTGTAACGGATAATTAAAATCATAACGTTTGGCTTCATTAAATCCATAAGAACGAAAAAACATTTAGGTTGTTCAAAAATCTGTGTATAAATAAATTAACAATTAAAATACTTTTTAGTTTACATATCATCAGATTATCGGAAGCTGCACATATAGAAGGGAGACATTCAGAAAACCACTGAATATCTCCCTTCTATAATTATAAGTACTTACAATGAGGTTACCTACTGCCCAAACAGTCCGAGTAAAGGGAAGAAGCAAGAATACCAAGTACATCTCCCAAAAGCCACATTAAGAGAGAAGGGACTCCGAAGGTTCTGGTGCCAATTGCTTTATTCCATAAGTAACGAGCTTTCCCTTAGCTTGTAAATTAAAACTATAATTATACAGACATTGACCAATACGAGAAGTTGGAATGTGAAATTGAAATCTAGTAGAATCAAAATCGCCGTGATTGAGATAAGAAATGAACTGATAATAGCGGTGATTATAGTGGATTTACCCTGCTTGATTACTTCCATCTCACTGGACCAGTTGTAATTAGGGAATTTCAAATTGACAAAGAAGCCTAACATGCTAATAAGCAGTAAACTAGTGAGTGTAAAAGAAATGAAGAGCAGTGAATCCAATAGCGATGAACTGAAATTTTGAGTATAGACCAAAATAGCACAAGCTAATCCTGGTACAAAAAGCAGCACGTTTAATGCCATCTTGGCTTTTGCAAGTTCCATCAAAGAGAGCGGAGACGTCAACAAAATCCAGATGCTTTGGCCTTCAAAAGATAGGCTTGAAGACGTGGTTGTGGTCAAAAGAATACATACAGTCGTAAATAGAATGAAGATATACTTGCTTGACATCGTGATGAAGGACAGTTCCAAGGTGTAGTCATACAAAAGAGAGGAAATATTGAACAAATAAGCCAGGCTGCCCATTAGTAATAGCGCAGGTGTAAGCACTGTATTGCTGACATAGGTGATAGATGATAGATATAGTTTCAGCTCTTTTGAGAATAGATTTTTAAATAAACTATTGGAAGAAAACGTGCTGGAATCACGTGCTTTTCTTTTTGACGAAGTAGAGTAGCTTGCAGCTAAGAAAGCATGCCTTTTAGTAAATATGTATCCGGTTATGAAAACAAGAACGAGGGTTATTGTTAGTAAGCTCACTGAGTTAAAGAATCCGAATTCTGGTGTAGAGTTGCTAATGATGCCGAACAAGTAGAGTGGGGAACTAATAGAAAAAATATCTTTGTAATCCAATGAAGAAGTGCTGTACGTGATATACAAAAGAGGTGAAAGGAATAAAAAGATTGTAAGCAAAGCTTCGATTACATTACTATGGATGGTTAAAAAATTAAGAAGAATTTTTACTGTTAATGAAATGATGAATGTTGTTGTGATAACTAGTAGAGGAAGTATCACCACAAGAAGAAGACTGGATAATAGTACGAACCAGAAGTTGGGAATAATGAACATATGCAACAAGATGCCAACAAAAATGGCAGTTGCAGCAATGAAGAAATAAAGGATCAGGAGTTTGATTACATTAAAGAGCTTGGCTTGCCACAATGGAATGGGCAGGCTGAAAATAAATTCAGTATCTGACGAAACAATCATTTTCTTAATGCCGCTTAAGATGGTCCAGAATCCCAGGGTCCAAAACAAAATGGACGAAAGAATCGGAAAAAACAACGTAGATTCTTCGTTGCTGTACAAATCAAAAGCGATATAGACAATATAGCCGATGGCCATGACAACAGCGGCACAATAGCCTGCCAACGTAAGAACAGCGTGCTTTCGGTCGTCCTGGTTAGTGGATAATCCCAATCTGGAAAATTGAAAATCATTTGCTAAGATATACTTTTGCAATTGGATGAGCTTACTCATGTGCTGTGATGCTCCTGAATTTTTCACCTAAGCTACTTTCGGACAATAGATTGATCATCGTATCATTGACGACCACTTCGCCGTTGTGGATCATGACCACTTTGTTGCAGAGCTTTTCCGCTACTTCTAAAACGTGGGTCGAATACAACACAATGGATCCTTCAGCAGCCCGTTTTTTCATTTCTTCCTGTAAAAAATAAGTGGCGTTCGGATCCAGTCCGACAAAGGGTTCATCCAATATGATCAGCTTTGGATTGTGCATCAGGATGGAAATAAGCACGAGTCTTTGTTTCATGCCATGCGAATAGGTAGAAATCAACTCATGGATAGCACTGCCGAAATTGAGCTTTTTCAGCAAGGTGTTCAATTGCTCGTTTATCGTCGCATTATCAATCTGATAGATGCTTCCGATTATTTCAAGGTACGAATACCCCGTCATATTCCCGTAGAGCACAGGAGTGTCGGGTGAGTAACCGACCATCTGTTTAAATTCTCGTGGGTTTTTCTCTATGCTCACGCCATCAAATTCAATAGCGCCTTGATCAAAACTGTGAATGCCCACGATGGATTTGATGGCAGTTGTTTTTCCAGCTCCGTTCATGCCGATGAAGGCGCAAATATCGCCTTCCGTCAAATCTAAAGTTAAGTTCCTAATGCCTTTTTCAGATCCTTTGTATAACTTGGTTAGGTTGTTTATTAATAACATTTAGACGATTCTCCTTCAATTAAAACTTTTTCAGATTCCTACTGGCCCATGCAAGGTTCAGTAAAATAAATGCCAAACAGGTTGCGATACTGAAGTAATTCAAGTCCCGGACCGACAGCAACTGGTTCTCCGCCAGGTTTAAGATACCGCCTGGTGACAGCTGGAACAAGAAATGGTTGAACCCCTTGATCAGAATAAAGAAAATAGAAACGGCGATTGTTGTGACAGCGATAAGGATGGGGCTCTTAACAAAGGTGCTGATCAAGATGGCCAGACTCACCACGAAGAGGATCCATAAACTGTACAACAGCAGAAACAGTCCAAAGCTTGAAAAAGAGAAAGAACCGAATAAGAAAATGGTGTAACCATAAGAAACGGCTGCTCCAATGGAGATGCTGAACATGCTGACTGCCCAATGGCCCGCCAGCTTCGACAATAGGTAGGAGCGCAGGGAGACGGGGCGGGTCAATATGAAATCTTGCATGCCGCTGTTGCGGTCGGCTGCAATCAGCCCCATGAAACTAATAATTAAGATGATGAGTCCGATTTGATTGAATTGGCCGGAAATGGTCGACAAAAGAACTTCGGCAGAACTTGGTACCGGCCGGTTCGGATCGATGGTGATGCCGTCGGCACCGCCAACGTTTTCGAGGATAACGTCCATGTATTTAGTGATTAGCGGTTGGGTAAGGCCCAAGATCACGAAAAACAGCGTTAACCAGATGAACTTAAATTCTTTTGCGGCTTCTACTAGTTCAGTGCGCGTTAATGTATAAAAGTTTGTCATGTGTCCGATACCATCTCCAGGAAAATTTCTTCTATCCCTCTTTCATAAAACGCAATGGACGTAATATCCATTTCTTTTGCAGCGAAATCGTTTACGACTTTCTTTAAATCCAATTCCTCAGCTCCCGTTAAAAGAAAGGTGTTTGGTGATAACCATTCAACGTGTTCGACCTCAGAACTTTTCAATGCTTCACTTGTTTGCGGGACATTCCCCGTCTTAACTAGAATTTGTTTGCGGTATGATTTCTGAAGTACATCGTTTATGTTTCCGACAATCATTCCATTTTTAATGATAATGTACCGGTCGCAAAATTCGCTGGCGTCGTCCAATATATGCGTCGAAATGATGATGGTCGTTTGCTTCTTTAAGCGAGCGATCAACTTTTTTACTTCATTTCTGCCAATCGGATCCAACGCTGAAACCGGTTCATCCAAAATCAGCAACAGCGGTTGGTGCAAAATGGCCTGGGCGATCCCGAGCCGCTGTTTCATGCCGCCGGATAATTGTTCCACTTTGTAGTTTTCCTTATCCTTAAGCCCAACTTCTTCTAAAACCGCTGAAATATTCCCCTTTAAAAATGTCTTGTCCAAGCCCGACAATTTTCCGAAGAAAAAGAGCGATTCCTCACAGGTCATCCAAGGTTTGAAGTCCGTATGTTGGGACAGATAGCCAATATTTTTCTTATGTTGCACGATAGGGTTGGAATTGAACGTAATGTCCCCTTGTTCATGCTGCAGAATGCCGGTCATGCATTTGATGAGCGTCGTTTTGCCAGCGCCATTCGGTCCCAACAAACCAACACACTCGCCTTCTGCAATCGAGAAGGTGACATCACTCAAAATTTTTCTTTTTTTGATCGTCTTATGAAGCTTCACCACTGTAATCATTTCGAATCATTCTCCTTCCAATCACTAAATACAATATCGGTCCGAGCAATTGGAGCAATATAATGGCGACCAACCAAATATACGGTGAGGAAATCAGATTTTTTCTTTTGAACCAATCATAGAGCGCGACCCCAATCAGTAATAGGTTTAATAAAATAATTGGCAAGGCGAAAGGGAGAATCTGTGCCCAATCAATTTCCAGTAGAGCAGTCATATCTGTATTCAAATGAATCCCTCCTTCAATTATCATTATCGATAATGATAATTGAAAAGTCAACTAGTCTATTTTATTTAAAAAATGATTTAGTAAGAAATTTAGAAAGAACTTTATTTTAATGGCTTTTTGAAGAAGAGACCAAGTTGGAATTTTAAGAGAAGTTGGTAAATTAGAAGAAAGAATATATAATAGCTAACTAAGCTTAAAGAAAAAGGGGATAATATATAATGGAATTTGATTTATTCAAAAACCAAGTCAGGTTTAAAATAGCGTTGGAATTAATAGATGTCGATGAAGGAATGTCGATTATGCAGTTAAATAAATTATTAAAAGATGTATCGCAAGCGACATTATACAGACACGTAAATTCAATGGTTGGGGATGATTTATTAAAAATCGTTGGCATAAATCGTATTGGAAAAGTTGAAGAAAAGCTATATGCTTTGAATACGCAAGCTTACAAGATCAGCGAAGATGATTGGCTGTCGGCTACTTATAGCGAGAAAATAAAATTTGTGACCTACTTTTTCATGTACATTTTACAAAACTATAAAAACTATCATGAAAGCAGTGTTGAAAATCAGTCACCAGATCGATCCACATTTTCCTTAGTGAAACTGAACTTAACAAATGATTCCTTTAACGATTTTCAATCGGAGCTAAGTACACTAATGGAAAAATATTATAATATGAAAGATACGGAAGAAGGGACTGACCGCACGGTTTCGTTAGTAATTATTCCGTGATTATCTCTTTGAGGGAGAAATTTTTCTTTTTCAAAATTTATTTACATGTGATGGATTATGAGAAGTTGCTTGAATACACAGGGAGAAAAGAGGCCAATCAAAGCTCCTCTTTTCTCCCTTTTTGTTCGTAAAGGTGTACTTTTACGAACGCTTTTATTTTCACTACTACTAAACTTCGTTCAGACTATACGAGTGTAAAAAAAGAAAACTCTGATCTTACGGAAAAAATTGGAGATTCAGCTTTTTCTACAGTTCTTCCCTAATCGCCTCTTTCATCTATTAAGAAGCTCATTCTTTTTGAAATAAATATACTTCCCATAACGATCAGTTATTAGAAGATAAAAAAAGAAGATGGCCGAGAGACATTTTCTCTTCCTTTATTTTTTTACACACGGACCATTTAGGTTCACTTTGTTGAAGAATTAAAATTAAAAAGAATCAATATACTTGACCTTGTACCGTGGTACAGGGTTTATTCTGTATATATCGAGGAAAATCCTGCACATAACGTTGCAACTCAAAAGAGACAGGAATGTATTCAAGCAAGTGTAGATCCTGTACTCGACTAGAGGGGAATATGACAAGTGAGGTGAGAGGCATGCAAATGCGTATCGGAGAACTGGCTGACAAATGCGGTGTGAACAAGGAGACCATTCGATATTATGAACGTCTCGGCTTATTTCCAGAGCCTGATCGCACTGAAAAAGGCTATCGGATGTACGGTTTGGAAACAGTCGATCGATTGAGTTTCATTAAACGGATGCAGGAACTAGGATTTACTCTACAGGAGATTGATAAGTTGCTTGGAGTCGTCGATCGCGATGAAGCAAAGTGTCGGGATATGTATGATTTTACGGTGCTCAAGATAGAAGACATTCAACGGAAAATTGAAGATTTGCAGCGAATTGAACGGATGTTAAGTGATCTTAAAGAAAGGTGTCCCGAAAACAAGGATATCTACGAATGCCCCATTATTGAAACATTGATGAAGAAATAAGAGGTGAAACAGAATGAAAAAAACATTGAAAAGTTCAGGCTGGTTTTTTGTCGCATTAATCACATGTCCCTGCCACTTGGTTTTACTGCTTCCCTTGTTTGCAGGAACCGCACTGGGGTCGTACATCATGGAATTTAAAGATGTTATTTTCATCTTGATGGGTTTGTTATTCGTTTTTGCTCTTTTCAAGGGCTGGCGGAAAATTGATCCAGAATCAAAAAAGGAAACAAAGAAAGAAAGCGCGCCAATACATGATTGCTGCAGCTTGGAGAGGATAAAATCATGAAGGAAAAAGTGCCGCAGTTAGCTGCCGTATTCTCGGCTTTTGCTATGGCTGCCTGTTGCCTAGGTCCGCTGATTTTTCTTCCCCTTGGACTGACAGGTCTTGCAGGAGCATTAGCCTTCTATTCATTAAAATACCGGTTGTTGTTTAGCGTCTTAACGCTTTTTCTCCTTGCTTACTCCTTTTATAAGGTGTATGGAAGAAAAGGGAAAAGGAAAAGTTCGGTCATTGGTTTATGGATTACGTCGTTTCTTGTTTTCGGCATGTTTCTGTTTTTATTCATAGTCGAGGGCGGAATATAAAAGAGGAGGAATTTATATGAAAAAACAGCTAATTGGGATTATGATGGTGGTATCTCTTTTGTTGGTGATCAGTGCTTGCAGTAACGGGCAAGAAGTTCAACAACCGCCAACGGAAGAATCGGGGAGTAAAGTGGAAATGGGTGTTGCGGCCGCACAGAAAGGTGGAAACGCGGAAGTGGCAACCGAAGGGACAGGTGTATTCATGGTTACGGCTTTTATGGATTGCTGCCCGCCATCTGTCGTGGAAGATGCCATTGCCGAAGTAGAAGGTGCCGGTAAAACGGATATTCAAGTTGACGGAAGCACGGCGGAAGTGACAGTCACTTTTGATGAGACGAAAACCAGTTTGAATGCCATTAAGACGGCGGTTGCAGACATAGGGCTACCCGTCGAATAAAAGGAGGAATTTTCACATGAAAAAAGTTCACGTAAACGTTCAGGGAATGACCTGCACAAGTTGTGAAGAACATGTTGCGGCTGCTCTTGCGAATGCAGGAGCAAAAGGAATTGAAGTCGATTACCGCCGCAAACAAGCGACGTTTGAAATCGCTGAAGGGAAACTGGAGAAGGCGAAACAGGCAATCGACGAGTCGGGGTATCAAGCGGGGGAAGCGACGGTGGAAGCCGAAGAAAACGAGTTTGTTTCAAACAATTCGTCCCTTGATTATGACTTGCTGATTATCGGTTCGGGTGGAGCTGCCTTTTCAGCTGCCATCAAAGCCGTTGAAAAAGGGGCAAAAGTGGCGGTCGTCGAACGGGACATTGTTGGCGGCACGTGCGTCAACATTGGCTGCGTTCCTTCCAAAACGATGCTTCGTGCGGGGGAAATCAATCACTTGGCCAGCAACAACCCATTTGTCGGTTTGAAGACAAACGCCGGACCGGTTGATCTAGCTGCGTTGACCGGGCAAAAAGACGAGCTTGTCGACGGGATGAGACAGCAAAAATACATCGGTCTGATTGAGGAATACGGATTTGAGCTAATCCGCGGAGAAGCCGCTTTTAGGGACGAAAAAACAGTCGAAGTGAATGGGCAGGCCTATACCGCAGCGAAATTTTTGATTTCGACAGGGGCAGCCCCGTCCATTCCGGATATTCCGGGACTTAGCGAAGTAGACTATTTAACAAGTACCACCGCTTTGGAGGTAACAGAAGTGCCGAAAAAATTGGCCGTTATCGGTTCAGGTTACATTGCGATGGAACTGGGCCAGCTGTTTCATAACTTAGGGTCCGATGTGACGATGATGCAGCGGAGTGAACGGCTGCTGAAAGAATACGATCCGGAAATCTCGGAAGCCGCCGATGAAGCCTTAACCAAGCATGGCCTAAAATTCGTCAAGGGAGTCACCTACAAGAAGGTCGAACAGAGCGGTGATATGAAAAAAATTCATATTGAAGTGAACGGTCAGGAACAGGTAATTGAAGCGGATCAAGTGCTGGTTGCCACTGGAAGACGGCCGAATACGGATTCCCTCCATTTAGAGAAGGCCGGGGTTGAGATTGGCCCGCGAGGGGAAGTAGCGGTCAATGATTATCTGCAGACCAGCAACGCCGACATCTATGCAGCGGGAGATGTGACCTTAGGCCCGCAGTTTGTCTATGTGGCTGCTTATGAAGGTGGGATTGTAGTTGAGAACGCACTGGGTTCGGCAAATAAGAAAGTAGATTTGCGGTTTGTTCCGGGCGTGACGTTTACTACCCCAGCCATTGCAACAGTCGGGCTGACGGAACAACAAGCCCGGAATAAAGGGTACGAAGTGATAACTTCCGTGCTGCCACTTGAAAACGTGCCAAGAGCTCTAGTGAACCGTGAAACAAGCGGTGTCTTTAAACTGGTGGTCGATCAGCAAACAAGAAAAATTCTCGGGGCACATGTCGTGGCTGAAAATGCGGGAGAGGTAATTTACGGAGCCACACTGGCCGTACAGTTCGGCTTGACCGCAGAAGATCTGAAAAATACGATGGCCCCATACCTGACAATGGCTGAAGGATTGAAACTGGCCGCCATCACGTTGGACAAGGATGTCAGCAAACTGTCTTGCTGTGCCGGCTAACGAATCGGCCAGGATAATATCGCCAGCAAAGAGATAAGGGATAGGTCTCTTAATGAAAAATGAGACAGAAAGAAATCAGCTGAGAAAATAACTGAAATTCAATCGAAAGAAGATTGGAATAACAGGGGCTTAAGGACAAATCGCATTTGATTTGTCCCTTTTGTTTTGAGAGGCTTATTATTTTAGCCAGTTGGGCAGAAAAAATGACACATGTAAAGCCATCTCCGTTCTGAAAGGTTTTCAGGTGAAAGGAAAACAAACTGAACCATGAACAAGGTACATGGTTTTTGACAGGACGGGCGGTGGAATAGTAGGACTAGCACTATAGAAGGGAAAAAGGAAAAGCGATTTCTTTTTTTACATGGAGAGGATGAGAGAAATGGAAGAAGAATTCGATTTGATTGTCATTGGAACCGGTTCAGGTGGGTCCGCTGCAGCTTCTAAGTGCAATAACGCGGGATGGAAAGTCGCAATAATTGATTCACGGCCTTTCGGCGGCACCTGTGCACTGAGGGGATGCGATCCGAAAAAAGTGCTGGTGGGAGCTGCTGAAATGATTGACGGCATCGACAGAATGAAAGGAAACGGCATCACCTCCGGTTCCAGCATCAATTGGCCGGAATTGATGGCTTTTAAACGCACCTTTACTGAACCCGTGCCGGATAACCGAGTGGAGAACTTTCAAAAAGCAGGGATTCACACTTTTCATGGGCGAGCTTCCTTTTTGAATGAAGAGAAAATTCAAGTAGGCGAAGATGTCTTAACCGGAAAGCATATTCTGATTGCGAATGGAGCCAAACCGGCCCCATTGCCTATTGAAGGGACGGAACATCTCACGTATAGCGACGAATTCCTGGAATTGGATGAGCTTCCAGCGAAAATGGTGTTTATCGGCGGCGGATACATCTCATTTGAGTTTGCCCATATCGCTGCCCGGGCAGGGTCAGAAGTGCATATCATCCACCGGGGAGATCGCCCACTTGAGCAATTTGATTCTGAACTGGTCGGGTTGCTGATGGAGAAATCGAAAGAGATTGGTATTCATCTGCATCTCAATACGGAGGTAAATTCGATTGAAAAGAAGGGTTCCTCTTACATCGTAAACGGGTCGAATAACGGCCAGCCGGTTCACTGGGAAGGCGACCTGGTTCTACATGGCGCAGGACGAATGCCTGACCTAGAAGATATGCAGCTGGAAAAAGGCAATGTGGAACGCGAAAAAAGAGGCGTTTCCGTCAATGAATACCTTCAAAGCAGCAGCAACCCAAGAGTATACGCAGCCGGGGATGCAGCAGCAACAGCGGGCCTTCCGTTAACCCCGATTGCATCGATGGAGTCGCATGTGGTGGCATCGAATCTGCTCAAAGGAAATCACCGGTCGCCTAATTACAAAGTGATGCCGACAGTAGTTTTCACACTGCCAAAACTGGCTTCTGTAGGATTATCCGAAGAACAGGCGAGGGAAAAAAGTCATCAAATCAAAGTGAATAAAATTGATACATCAGACTGGTACACTTACAAGCGCACTAACGAAAAATATGCGATGGTGAAAGTCATTGTTGATGAACAAACCGACAAAATACTGGGTGCCCATTTGATCAGCCAGGAAGCAGATGAATTAATCAATCATTTTGCGACAGCTATACAATTTGATTTGGCGACAAAGGACCTTAAGCAGATGATTTATGCCTATCCAACGGCGGCTTCCGATCTAGGGTATATGCTATAAGATAATGAATTAGGCAAAAGAATAAAATAAAGACAAACTTTAAATGGGTCAGTATGAATTATTAAGGAATCCATTTTACTATAATCTCAAGCAGCGCCTAATTTACGTTATGTTACGTGAAAATTCTTTAATATGAAGAGAGAAGAGGTAGTTCGAAGCATATCTTCTCCCATTTTTGTTTGTATAAGTGTACTTTTACGAACGCTTTTCTAATAACCTTTTTAAGTTTTACTCCTCATGACTACAAAGTGAATTTAATGAAAATAGATATATAGAAAATGCATGTACGTAAGGTGAAAGAAAGTAGCTGAATATCGAGAAATTTATGGCTTAAAAGCTCTGTATGCCCTTAATGTGCCAACCACGGTTGAAAATTTCCCCGTCTCTTCAATTGCAGCGAACCCGGTTTCTTTCAAGAGATTCGGAATAATGCCTTTGACATGAGGGGAAGTGGTTTCAAATCCGTCTAGGAATTGGACGGGGAAGAAGGCAACACGCATCAAGCCATTTTGCGGTTTATCGAAATCCAGAAGATGAAACTGACCGCCTGATTTGAGTGTCCGATGAACTTCTTCAAATGTTTCCTTCTTCTTCTCTAGCGTCAAATGATGAATAAATAAACTGGTGAAGACATGATGAAATAGATGATTGGCAAAAGGAAGCCGATCGGAAAATCCTTCCTCAAATCGGATGTGATGAATTTGATTTTCCTTTACCTTCTTTTTGGCAACGGCTAATATTTCGGGATCAGCGTCGACTCCAACCACATGCACTCCGGGTTGTGAACGTTGAAGAAAAAGAGCAAGCGTCCCTGTGCCACAAGCCAGATCCATTACCACTTCCCCGGGTTGAAGGGCTGCTTGATGGACCAGGTGCATTTTCAACTTCTTTTCCTGCATCCCCCATTGAATTAACGGATCATAGAACCGGGTCATCCAATGATATTTGAGTACCGGTATATAGGCTCCTTTTTTGTCTGCCTTCATGAAGATCGCATCCTTTCAATATAAGTAGATTTTTCGTCATAAGGAACTGTTGTGTGGGAACAGCGAGCAAATTGATCATCTAGTCTGTTAATCGTCGCCCCAGTAGGCCACAAATACACCAATGTAAAAAATCCGGCCTACGTTATGAATGTGCAGGCCGGTCTTGATGTGTGTTCGCTATAAATTATTTTTTATTCAACATATGAATCGGGTGGCCCATGACACCTTCCGCAGCTTCCATCAATGGTTCGGGCAACGTAGGGTGGGCATGAATCGTCAGGCTGAGGTCTTCGGCAGTCGCTCCGGTCTCAATCGCAAAGACCGCTTCGGCAATGAGGGATGACACTTCCGGTCCGACCATCTGGACGCCCAGCACTCTTTTCGTCTCTTTTTCGGCCACAATCTGTACAAAACCATCGGCATCGGAAATGGATAAGGCACGGCCGTTCGCCTGGAACGGAAAACGACTGGAAACCGTTTCATAGCCCAGTTCTTTTGCCGCTTTTTCGGTCAATCCAGTATACGCCACTTCCGGATCGCTGAAGATAACAAACGGCATCGCTTGGAAATCAATCACACTTTTTTGTCCGCTTGCCACCTCTGCAGCAATCTTGCCTTCATAACTCGCTTTGTGGGCAAGAAGGTCACCGCCTGCACAATCGCCGATTGCGTACACATGGTCAATCGTGGTTTGGCATTGGTTATTTATCTTGATAAACCCACGTTGATCAAGTTCCACATCAATATTTTCTAAGCCGATTTTTCCGGTGTTCGGTTTTCTCCCGATGGAAACCAGGCAGTAATCACCGGTAATGGTTTCTTCTTTGCCATTTACCTGGAACCGGACATCGACTTCTTCACCCGTATTTTCACCGCCTTGGACCATAGCCTTGGTGATGACGGTGATTCCCAAATCTTTTAAGTGGCGTTTTACTACATTTGTCAGCGCAGCGTCCGTTCCCGGAAGAATGGTATCCGTTCCTTCCAGGATGGTCACTTTGGCCCCGAATTTCGCATAGGCTGTTCCGAGTTCCAATCCAATATACCCGCCGCCAACCACCACGAGATGTTTCGGTACTTCTTGGAGTGTCAGAGCTTCTGTTGACGAGAGAATCCGTTCTTGATCGAACGGCAGGCTTTTCAGTTCGGTCGGCAGGGAACCGATTGCCAGAATCAGATCTTTGTAGGTATAGAGCTGTTCTCCGTCTGCAGTTTTGACTTTTACCTGCTGTGATTCAGTCAGGTAAGCCTCACCGCTAATGACTTCCACACCATTGCCTTTCAGCAAGGTCTGGACCCCACTCGTGAGTTTGTTCACAATGCCGTCCTTCCATTTCACGACTTCCGGCATGTCTACGACCACTTCACCCGAAACCTTAATGCCCATAGAGCCGGCATGCTGGATATGTTTTACACGTTCAGAAGCACTGATCAGCGCTTTGGAAGGGATGCACCCTCGGTTCAAGCAAACTCCGCCTAATTCGGCCTTATCCACCAACACCACTTTTTTCCCGAGCTGTGCAGCACGAATGGCCGCCACATAGCCGCCCGACCCGGCTCCGATCACCAATAAATCAATATCCTTTTTTGCTTCTTCAGTCATTTCTGTTTCCTCCTTTAGCATTTGGTCATTGAATAAAATGAGGATTCTGCTTATTTTATATCGCAAATGAGGAACTGCACTAACAATGTGCTGCTTCGTGACAGGGAAGCCCCTTCTAAAACTCCATACCCTTTATCTCAAGAATTAAATAAGATCGTGCTGCAGACTGGATGAGCGATAGTATGTATTTCAGAAAAGAGCTTTCCATTTGGCTGGAAAGCTCTTTTCGTTACTCTTTTACGCGCATTAGCCGTAAGCTGTTGAGCGCGACCAGAAGGGTAGCACCCATATCCGACATAATGGCGATCCATAGCGTCAACCAACCCGGGATGACAAGTAGCAATGCGATCGCTTTAATGCCAATCGCAAATGCGATGTTCGCTTTGATGATGTTCAATGATTTCCGGCTTAACTTCACCGTGAACGGCAGTTTGCTCAAATCATCGCCCATCAAGACCACATCAGCGGTCTCCATAGCGGTATCAGTTCCAGCACCGCCCATGGCAATTCCGACAGTAGAAGCCGCGAGTGCCGGAGCATCGTTCACGCCGTCTCCAATCATCGCGACGTTGCCGTATTCCGCTCTTAAGCGTTTGATGAAATTCAATTTATCCTCCGGCATCAGTTCGGCCTGGATTTCGGTGACGCCGATTTGCTGGCCGATGGCATAACCGGTCCCTTTGTTGTCGCCCGTCAGCATGATCGTCTTCTTGACGCCCATCTGATGCAGCTTCTGAATGACTTCCTTGCTGGATTCACGGACTTCATCTGCCACAGCAATGACTGCCAGGATAGTTTGTTCCGTTCCGATGATCATCGCCGTCTTGCCCTGATTTTGAAGAGCTGCGACATTTTGTTCCATGTTCTTATCGGCACTTGCGGCACCCAGCTCGTTGAAGAGAATCGGGCTGCCGATATAATACGTGATGCCTTCTACGGTTCCTTTGATTCCTTTGCCGGTGATGGAA
The DNA here is from genome assembly GCF_057031095.1 of Planococcus alkaliphilus. Taxonomy (NCBI): domain Bacteria; kingdom Bacillati; phylum Bacillota; class Bacilli; order Caryophanales; family Caryophanaceae; genus Planococcus; species Planococcus alkaliphilus. The sequence goes on along the minus strand of NZ_CM168060.1, from coordinate 1,930,827 downwards.
GAGAAGTCCTCGACCAAGATCGAAGAATAAGAAATGTTCTCTGCGTCCGCTTTTTTCATGATTGCCGAAGCAAGGGGATGCTGTGAGCGATACTCCAGCGCTGTGACGATGGAAAGCAGTTCTTTTTCATCAATGCTCTTGTTGAATACCTCAAAGTCCGTGACAACGGGGACCCCTTTAGTCAGGGTGCCGGTCTTGTCAAACGCAATCGCTTTGATGGCACCCATTTCTTCCAGGTACACGCCGCCTTTTACCAAAACGCCTTTTTTCGCTGCATTACCAATAGCAGATACAATCGAAATTGGTGTGGAAATGACCAAAGCGCACGGACAGCCTACCACTAAAACAGCCAGACCTTGATAGACCCAGGTTTCCCAGCTGGCGTCAAACAGGAGGGGAGGGACAATGGCAACTAACGCAGCCACGGCCATGATAATCGGTGTATAATATTTGGCAAATTTATCGACAAATGCCTGTGAAGGAGCCCGTTCGCCTTGCGCTTCTTCTACCAAATGGATGATTTTTGCAATGGTCGTGTCTTCAACCAATTTAGTAACTTCGACTTCGAGCAGACCTTCTTCATTCAGCGTGCCAGCGAAGACTTCATCATTCACCGTTTTGCCGACGGGCACAGATTCACCGGTGATTGCTGCCTGATTGACCGCCGAATAGCCGTTGACCACCATACCGTCCATCGCAATCTTTTGTCCGGGTTTGACGATCATGGTATCCCCGACAGCAATGTCGTCCACTGAAATCAACTGTTCTTGTCCATTGCGCCGGACGAGTGCCTCTTTCGGGGCAATGTCCATCAACGAACGGATGGATTGTCGGGCCCGGTCCATGGAATAGCGTTCCAATGCTTCACTGATGGCAAAGAGAATGACCACGATGGAAGCTTCCGCCCATTCGCCGATGAAGGCTGCCCCAATGACGGCGACCGTCATGAGGGTCTTCATGTCGAAATCCAAGCGTATCAAATTCTGAAAACCGACTTTAAAGAGCGAGTACCCGCCAATGACAATGGCCGCCACGAACAGGAGGGACGTCATCAGGTTATCTTCCCCGTTTACGAACTGGGAAATGTACCCGAAGACAATCAACAGGGTGGAATAGAGCAAGACGCTGTGCTTTTGGTAGAACGGCACTTTCTTCTCTTTTATAGCTGTCGTTTTAACAGTTTCCGTTTTCGGACCAGCTTGCCGACTTGTGATTTCAGGAGCGACCTTCAAGTTTTCAAAAGCGCCGGCTTTTTCTAATTCTTCAACGCTTGCCATCCCATACACAGAAATCTTCGAAGCCCCGAAATTCACTTTTGCATCTTGGACACCAGGAATTTGCTTGACATTGTTCTCAAACTTCCCGGCACAGTTCGCACACGTAAAGCCTTCCACCCGGAAGACATTCTTTTCTTCAATGGCGACTTTTGCTTCCGGAGTTGTTTGGCGTTTCGATTTTTCCGGTGCCACTTTCAAATTCTCGAAAGCGCCAGCTTTTTCCAGTTCCTCGACCGTCGCTTCACCGTAAACGGAAATTTTCGAAGCGCCAAAGTTTACTTTTGCATCCTCAACACCGGAAAGATTTTTGACGTTCTTCTCGAATTTCCCGGCACAGTTGGCGCAGGAAAATCCTTCCACACGGTAGACGGTTTTTTCTTCTTCTATCTTTGCTTTTTCAACCAACGCTGACACCCTCCTTCTGGTGGGTGAAGGCCACTTGTACGAGGTGTTTCACATGCGCATCGTCCAATGAATAGTAAACCAATTTCCCTTCTTTGCGGTAGTTTGCCAAACCCATATTTTTTAACAGTCGCAGGTGGTAGGAGGCGGTCGCCACAGAAGAGCCGATGATATTGGCGACGTCACAGACACAGAGTTTGTCTTCCAGCGATAAGGCATAAGCAATTTTAATTCTTGTATCATCAGATAATGCCTTGAAAATTTTCGCCACTTCCAACGGATTTTGTTCCGAAAGTTGTTGCTGGACTCGCTCTACTTTTTCCTCATCCACACATAAAATTTCGCACGTATCTTTACTCATTTTATTTTCCCCTTTTCATCAATTTAATTTTTTGCAGCAAGCTTTTCTTCTATATGAATAGAAAAAGAGAAAAATCACTTCAGCTCACCAGACTCCAAAGGAAACGGAATGTCCCGTTCTCCACCATGATCAAGATGCCGAGTCCGATAAAGACAACCGGCACAATCCAGCGTTCCCATTTTTCAATCGTTTCAGAGACCGATTTAACGGATGCCAAACGGTAACTGAGGTAACACAAAATAGCGATCATAATGGCAAAGACGACAAGCATCACAACGGTTTCACTTGGATTTAAGGTTGAAAAGTAGGGTATGTAGACACCGATGTTATCCCCGCCAGCCGCCAGTGTAATGACCGTTATGGTGACAAACAAGCGATTGGACTTGCCGGAAGACAAGCGGGACAGGAGATCCTCTTCGTCGTTCTCTTCTTCCTCTCGCTTCCAAACCTTGACTCCCAAATAAATCGGTATGAGACCGAGCAGGCCGACCCAGTGAGTCGGTACGAGCGTCAAGCCATACGCAGCCAATAGACTGACACCCACTAATATGGCTGTTCCCAAATATTGACCGATGACTATGGATTTTAACTGACCTTTTTTCATCGTCTGCGAAAACAGGATCAACAAAATGATGACATAATCAATGCTGGTCGCAACGTAAGCTGCAACAGCGGAAAAAATTGTCGTAATCAGCTCCACCAACTCCTTTGTGGATACTAGAGCCAACTAATATCCTTCTAATAGTTATACGTTCAAACGAACGTTTGATTAATGCAAGTGTACAAATATTTCGCTAGATTGTCAATTATACATTCAAATGATTGTTTTAATATTTGAACAGGCTTGTTAGAATGAACAGGGAGTGACAAGCGGCAAGGCGAATCGGAAAATTGGTATAGCTAATCCGGACTTGTCCTGTTAAGCATTCTATTTCTATGAATGCTAGAAAATGTATGTGGGAACGATGCCGAGTAATTGATTGATAAATCACGATAGGAAAGAGGGTTACTATGAAGAAGAACAATAAGAAGAAACAATCGGGGATGAAGCTCGCTGTTCTCCTGACGTTAGTGGCAGTTGGGATTCTCGCAGCAATCGTAGTATTGACAAATCAGGAAAGCACCTCATCAGTGGAAACCGCTGGAGTTGATATTACTGGCCAGCCAACACTTGGAGAAAGTGGTGCACCGGTCACAGTCATCGAATTTGGCGACTTCAAGTGCCCGTCCTGTAAAGCATGGGGAGAAATGGTGTATCCGCAGCTGGTGGCGGACTATGTTGACACAGGAGATGTGAAATTCTCCTATATCAATGTTCTCTTCCATGGCAATGAATCGGTCGTGGGCTCTTTGGCAGCTGAAGCCGTTTACGAACAAAGCCCGGAATCCTATTGGGACTTCCACAAAGCCTTATTCGCGGCACAGCCGTCTGAAAATCATGATGCTGCCTGGCTGACACCGGAGAAAGCCCTGGAAGTGGCCGCCGGATTTCCAGCCATTGACCAAGCCCAGATGAAAGCGGACATGGAACAGCAAGAGACGATGGATAAAGTGGATGCGGATAAGACTTTGGTAGAAGAGCATGGGGTAGCTATGACACCGACAATTGTCGTCAATGGACAGACGTTGGAAGATCCATTTGATTACGATGCCATCAAAGCGCTGATTGATGAAGCGTTAGCGGAGGAAAACTAATGGAAGAGACCCACAAACACTCGGATAAAAGTGGCTTCTGGCTGTACGGGGCTTGGTTCGTCTCGTTGATGGCGACGCTCGGCAGTCTGTATTTCAGTGAGATCAAGGGGTTCATCCCGTGTGACCTTTGCTGGTTCCAGCGGATTTTCATGTATCCGCTCGTGTTGATTTTAGGGATTGCGACGTTCCAGAACGATTGGAAGATTGCCCGTTATGCCCTGCCGTTATCGGTTATCGGGGGAAGTATCTCGGTCATGCATTACATGGAGCAAAAGATTTCAGGATTTGGAGGGATTCGCCCCTGTGTGAGTGGGGTTCCCTGCAGCGCGGAATATATCAACTGGCTGGGGTTCATCACCATTCCGTTCCTTGCCCTTGTTGCTTTTCTCTTAATTAGTATTGCGATGTTAATTTTAATCGTGAAGAAAAGAGTGAATTGATAAACCGCATCTGACAATCAATTACGGTCCATCTTTTTTTACAAAAGGCGGCGATAGGTCAGTTAAGGTAATATACAACTCAATCACCAAAAAGGAGATCAATTTATGGCTGAAGTAAGTTTATTGCTGGCGTTTGGCGCTGGACTGTTATCATTCATTTCTCCCTGTGCCCTACCGTTATATCCGGCTTTTCTATCCTATATTACCGGAGTTTCGGTCAATGATTTAAAAGAAGGCAAGGGAATGATGAGAAGCACCGCGTTGATTCACACGATTTTATTTTTAATTGGATTTTCTATCATTTTTTTAGCGTTGGGTTTATCAACTTCGCTTCTCGGAAACTTCTTCTTGGAATATCAAGTCCTTTTACGCCAACTAGGCGCTATTTTGATGGTATTTTTCGGGTTGGTCTTAACAGGCGTTTTGAAATTTGATTTTCTGCTTTCGGATAAAAAAATCCAATTTCAGAAAAGACCTTCCGGATATGCCGGTTCTGTCCTGATCGGCATCGGTTTTGCGGCTGGATGGACGCCGTGTACCGGTCCAATACTGGCGGGCGTGATTGCGCTCGGAGTAGCGGACCCGGACCGTGGACTCCTTTACATGCTGTTTTATGTCCTGGGCTTTTCGATTCCTTTTCTCTTAATGTCGTTATTTATTGAGAAAATGAGTTTCTTGAAGAAGAGAAGTGCTCTTTTCATGTCAGTTGGCGGAGCACTGATGATTCTGATGGGCGTTTTACTTTACTTTGACATGATGACTGAAATCATCGCTTTTCTATCGCAATTCACGGGTGGATTCACCGGATTTTAACAGACCGGACTTAAAATACTTAGAAAGGGTGTGACACTATATGACTGCTAAAAAGAAGAAAAAGAAGAATCGTTTGATAATGAGGACAAGCATCTTGCTTGTCCTAGTCGGAGCTATTGCCTTCACCATCTACAACGGGGTCACAAAGGAGAAAAATGATTTGCTGCAGGTTGGAGATATGGCACCCGATTTTGCATTGACTGATTTGAACGGGGAACGGCATCAGCTGTCGGATTATAAAGGACAAGGGGTGTTCGTGAACTTCTGGGGAACTTGGTGCAAACCGTGCGAGAAAGAATTTCCGCTGATGGAAAAACAATACCAAGTATACAAAGATCAGGGCGTGGAGATACTGGCCGTCAACATTGCTCAGTCGGATTATGAAGTGAGACAATTTGCCGAACAGCGGAATTTAACGTTCCCGATTGTCATCGACAAGGACAAAAGTGTGATGGAAGCCTACAATATTCGCCCGTTGCCGACTACTCTATTAGTAAATTCAGAGGGGAAAATCGAGAAGATCATTACAGGTGAAATGTCGGAGGAAGACATTCAAAGCTATATGGAACAGATTAAACCAGCAGAGCTTTGAAAGAGTATTCTTTTAGTGGAACCACTATATTTACGAATGGTTTCACAGCAAATGGCGTCTAAGAAAGGAACTCCTTAGGCGCTTTATTCTATTTAACTATGGCTTTCCGGAATAAGGAGTAGAATTTTAACTGCTTTGAATTGATGTTTACATATGAGGGATTATCGGAAGAGAAGTAACTAACAAGTTATTTCTCTTCTTTTTGTTTGGATAAGTAGACTATCAGGAACGCTATTTGTAGGAAACTTAGGTTTTTAATATGTATGGTTCATTTCTAATCTTTGAATCTATTAAAAAGAAAATTGTTTGTTGCAATACCTATCAAATTGAGGAAGAGAGGGTAGGGAATTAGTAAAGAAGAAATGGGGGAACGGCAGTGGAAATTTTTTATTTATTCATAGGGATTTTCTTGTTAGCAGCAGGAATTCTGGATTTTTTATGGACGACCTTATGGGTGGACGGAGGAGCCGGCCCGCTTACGAATCGATTGGCTGCGATTACGTGGAAGAGTTTGAAGCGAATGAGCAAAAAAGTTCCAAAACTTCTCAGCTTCTCCGGTCCGCTTATCATTACGCTTACGATTAATTTATGGATTTTATTGATATGGATGGGATGGACATTCATATTTGCGGGAAGCGGGACTTCAATTTTGGATTCAACCGATAATCATCCGGTTTCTTGGGTAGAAAGAATTTACTATACCGGCTACAGCATCATCACATTAGGAAATGGGGAATACAGCCCGAAAGAAGGAGGGTGGCAAATTGCGTCCATACTTGCTTCCGGAACTGGGATGCTATTGATTACCATGAGTGTCACTTACATACTTTCCGTGATTAATTCTGTAACGCAACAACGTTCTTTTGCCGATAGTGTCACGGCTATGGGGAAAAGTGGCGTGGAAATGGTGAAAAACTCATGGAATGGGAAAAATTTTCGGAATGTGGATTTGCTTTTGAATACATTTGCCGCCCAATTGTCCAGTATAGCTGAACAAAAGAAGGCCTACCCGATTCTGCAATATTACTATAGTGAGAATTCGGGAAAAGCGATAGCGCCGGTATTGGCACAATTAGATGATGCGGTAACCATCTGGCAATTTGGCATCCCGGAAGAGAATGTGCCCAATCAACTCCTTTTGCAGCAGGTTCGCTCGGGGATTGTCAGTTACTTAAATACATTTGAAGGAGATATGGACAATGCTCCTGATAATTTGCCTCCACGTCTTGACTTAGCTGAAGTCCAAGCCGCCCATTTGCCCACTGTTTCTAAGGAAGCTTTTGAAGAGGAAGTGAAGGCTCGCGAAGACCACCGCAGAAAATTGCTGCGGTTAGTTCAAGAAGAAGACCGGGAATGGCCAGGGGAAAAAGGAGAGAGGTAGATACTTCAACTAAAGTGGGGATGTGCATGTTTTAGTCAAGTAGATTTGAATGTAACCTAAGTGCAGTTAAATTACATTCACCACTTTGATTCCATTAACTTCGAAGAGCCGAAAAAGAAATTGAATTTGCTGGAAATAATCATACATTGATAAGCTTATATACCAGACTTTGTAATTGAGCTTCTAAAGAGCGAAGTTTCCATTTCTAAGCGTTATCGAAAGCTAACAAACAAAAAGGAGACATTCAGAATATTGTCGAATGTCTCCTTTTTGTATTAAGTCCTTACACCGTTCGCCGCAAGAGGATTCTTCCTTTGTAAGCAATCAAGCTGACGATAGCCAATAAAATTCCGGATAAGATGAAGACACCCCGAATACCAAATGCATCTGCTAAAACACCCATTAAGAGAGAAGCAATCCCGAAGGTTCCCGTACCAATTGCTCCGAGTGTGGTAAACACGGTCGGCAATTGAACTTTTGGAACACTTGTCTGGACGACCGTCTGTTGCGGAATGTTTTTGAGTTGGCCTGAAACTCCAACCAAAAAAGAAAAAAGCAATGCTACCAACGGCAGGCTTGTCAATCCAAAGAAGATGGTGACTAGGCTGCTGGAGATGGCTCCGATAAAAATAAAGTGGCTGAGTCTCTGTTCGATCCACTCTGAAAACCGTAGACAAAATAGACTGCCCGCAATCAATCCCAGGAAAAATGCGCCGTTAATGAATCCCCACCATTTTTCACCTGCCATTAGGGCATCACTGACGAAGACATAGAGAATCGCGGCAATCCAAACCGTGCCAGCAATCGTCTCTAACACATCCATCCAGACAATTCGTTTGAGTACAGGCGAAGTGGAGACGGTCTGCCAGCCTTGGGTGATTTGCTGCCACTTCCCATGTGCCTTCGAAGGGGCAAAGTCGACAGTTTCTAAAAAGCTTAGGAGCAGGCTGGAAACCAAAAACAAGCCAGCTGTCAACCAGACCAATTCATTTGCAGAGAGCCATATCAACAAGGAGCTGCCAACAAACCACATGGTGGTCTGGATCAGCTGGGTAACCGTTTCCGTAAGGCCATTCGCTTTCAGCAGCTGTTCGCTCTTCACATAGTTCGGAATGAGGGACTGGGTCACCGGATTGGCACAGCCGTCCAATAAGGCGACTAGGCTAATGACCAAAAACAGTCCGTAAAAATTAGACAATGAGAGTTGCGGCAGAAAGAATGCCAAAACAAGAAGCAGGATGGTTTTTCCCATCTGCGAACATGCCAATAGCCATTTCAGATTGAACCGCTGCATCAGCAAAGGCGTCAAGGCATTTGAGATGAACATTGAGCTGGTGATAGTAAATGGCACAAAAGCAGCTGCAGTAGCTGATCCGGTCAATTCAAAAATAACGTAAATGATGCTGACAATGTACAGGACATCGCCTATATTGGCAAGTGATTGCCCGGTCAGCAATAAGTTGAAATTTCGATTCAGTTTCATGATTCAGTTCCCCCAAGAGTTCATTTCTTAAATGATTTCTACTAAAGGGGAGTTATCAAATTGGACGAATGGGCATGATAGCAGTTCCTTTCCGGTTGAAGATAAATCTTGGGGGACTTCGATTTATCGAAAAGTTTGATTGTTTCCATTATACCTATGAAAAGCTAGAAACATATAGCTCTAATAGCAAAGAATGGATATAAAAATAAAGTAATGAAAAGAAAAAGGAAAACCGACACGATAAAGTTATGATCTTTCAGTTAAAGGAAACAGAAAGCATTATAATGGAGAAAGTTTAATAATAATCCATTAGGGAGAAAAAATATAAAGGCAAAGGAAAAATAGCCCTATCTATGCTATGGTTTCTGGAAAGTAAAAAGGAGAGTGGTCGAATGAACATAGCTGTGTATGTTGCCAGTGCGTTTAGTAAAGACGGGAAAGGTGGAAATAAAGCAGGCGTCGTATTCATGGAGGAACTATTGACAACTGCTCAAAAAATGGAAATTGCGAAGCAGTTAGGCTTTGCGGAAACGGCTTTTATTTCAGAGTCGGAAATGGCTGATTACAAATTGGAATATTTCACGCCAAAAGAAGAAGTGCCGTTATGCGGACATGCGACCATCGGTGCGTTTGCAATCTTAATGCATATACATAAGATTTTTAAGGATCGCTATACGATTGAAACTAAGAGCGGGGTCCTGTCTATTACAATTAAAGATGATTTGATATATATGGAACAAAATAAACCGGAATTCTATGAAGTTATCCCTCCAAATGAGTTGATCGGCTGCTTTGATTTGGAAGCGATAAAACCTGAACATCCCATACAAATTGTTTCAACGGGCTTAAAAGACATACTCATTCCCATTAAAACTGAAACTCAATTACGGACAGTGAATCCCAATTTTGAAAAAATCAAAGCTATCAGTAAGGCCTACCAGGTAGTCGGGATGCATTTGTATGCTTTTGAAGGGAACCGGATCGTCTGCAGGAACTTTGCTCCGTTGTACGACATCAATGAAGAAGCCGCAACTGGAACTTCAAACGCGGCATTGGCTTGCTACCTCTACGAACGGTTGGGTTTGCAAAAAGAAGAGTATATTTTCGATCAAGGATACTCTTTGAATTCACCATCTGAAATTGCAGTAAAATTAACGGTCAATAAATGGGAGCAAGTAGAAAAAGTCCGTGTTGGCGGAAAAGGGTATTTTTGTGAATTGAAGTATTTGAATTTATAAGTGAGGAGGTCGAACAATGATTGAAAAAATTAGGCGATCAATTAACAGCGGCAACTATGAATCAGATTTATATATAGAATTTACTAAATTTCAGCAAGACGAAGACAGTTTGATCCTGACATGTTCTATTTATATAGAAGAAGCTGAAGAAGGAAAATTAGTGGAGCAATGGCTAATCCAGTGCCTGAACTGGCAAGATTATCGACTCGAGTCCTTTATCTCCTGGGAAGAAGAGGAGTTTGAGGTGACAAATGACCATCCATTTCTCTGGGATTATCACGAATCGTTGATCGAGCTTTACTTTCGAGGAGAACCCAAGGAGATTTTAGCGCTTATAGGAGCTTTGTATTTAAAGCATTGCAGCCTCACGGAAAATTTAATTCCTCTTAGCCAATACGTAAACATAAATGCAGGTGCTGGAGACTTAGAAAAGTTGCTAAACGGCAACCATGGCTTGTTCTCTATGGCCCCGCAAATTTTAACCGAAGCTTATCGGGAGCTATTGGAGGCCTATGGATTTTCGACTTCCCTGCTGATGCAAAAAGAGATGCAGCACCCTGAGGAGTTCAAGCTTCTCCGGTTAGGACCGTCATATATTATCGCAAAAGAATTTAAAGCAATTCAATTGGATATAGAAAACTTCAGTGTATAAAAGAATGGTTCACGATATTTAAGGAGCGGCTTTAAACTCATAGGTTTCATTCAAATCGACTAACCTCCAATATATACGTCAAAAGAGGAAGAGGAGGGGAAGGTTTAAAGGAGGTGGCAGCTATGGATGAATATAAAATCGTAAAAAAGATTATCGATGAATGGGATCCAATTGGCTTAATGGACCCGGATTGGTACGAGGATGAATATGATCCTGAAATGAAAGACATTGTAGCCCTCCTGCCTGAAGCGAAATCAGCTGATGAACTGGCTTTACGCATTAGACAGGTTTTCATCAAATGGTTTGGAATATTTATCTCCGTCGAAAAATGTTATCCAGCAGCGTTGAACATATGGGCGGAGGTCAAGAAAATATAGGCTGGCATCTTGCTGCACCTCGCATAAAAAGCGATTTGGAAATTTCCAAATCGCTTTTTGCTATTCTTGCTTATTGGGTTTATTATCGAGCATCGAACGCAGTTCACTGATTTCTTCATCAGAAAAGGTGTCTTCCTGGATAAATTGGACCAGCATGGATTTTAGCGTACCTCCGTAGATGCGTTTTACAAAGGATTCAGTCTCCGCGCGCTGATACTTTTCTCGGGTATAGAGCGGGGAAAAAGTGTAGACGCGCTGATCTTTGTTTACAGCGACAACTTCTTTTTGAACCAATCGATCCAGCAGCGTGCGGATGGTTTTCGGTTTCCAGTCGGTGCTTTCCTGCAATGCGAGGGTGATGTCGTTTGCTGTTTGAGGAGCTTTATCCCATAGGACGTTCATGATTTCCCATTCGGACGCTGAAATGCTTGGGATGTTTTTCTCCACGTTATTCTCTCCGTTTCCTTAATAGATTTCCAGATGTTGAAGAACGGACTGCGTGATGGCTGCTGCTTTGCTGCCGGAAGCACCGTCTTTGCCTTCAAGATTGGTAGCAAAAAAATAAGTGTTGGCCTCTTTTTCCACATATCCGATAAACCAGCCATTGACGTCTTTTCCGTTCACTGTACCGGTGCCTGTTTTTCCGGACAAACGCGCACCGTTCTTCGTATCCAACCGCAATGCGTTCTTCACGGTTCGGATCGAGCGGTCTCCATACCCCAATTGGTTGTCAAAGAACGCCTGCAGCAGCTGGACTTGCTCGATAGGAGAAATTTTCAAAGAAGATTCCTGCCAGAACTGATCCACTCCGCCTGAAACATCCGCATTGCCATAATGGAGCTGATGGAGATTGGCTTCGATGGCATCCAGCCCATTTTTTCGGTCTATTGTATGGAAGTACCAATTGACGGATTGCTGCAAAGCGGAAGACACGTTCTGGTCCTTTTCCCATTCTTCAAACGACTGTTCCGTTCCGTCCCATGGAAGCGTGGAAGATTCAGGAGTTATGGCCTTCGTTTCCAAAGCGAACAATGCACTATAAATTTTGTACGTGGAAGCCGGCGATACCCGTACGGTGCTTTTTTCTGCATTGAAGAGGTGATATTGCTGCGACTGTTGGTCGTATAGAACAAAACTTCCTTCAAATCCTCTAAAGAACGGCTCGAACTCCTCAATAATGGCTCCATCGATGTTAAAGGAATAGTCATTGTCTCCCATAGAAAAAGCGGAGACAACAGGCACTTGCAGCATCAGCAAGAAACCCGACAAGGCGTATATCAAGAAGCTTTTTCCTTTCGATTGTTTTTCCGAATGTGAAAAAGCGGAAATTTCTTTGATCCGTTTTTTTAATTGAATCTTCGAATCATTGAATGGGGTCATTAATGGCAACTTAGCGGCCCGTTTTGACCGATCGAGAAAATCGATCAGCGTATGGCCATAAGCGCTAAAGGCATCCGGGTCCAATCGCTTTAAGACAGCTGCATCACATGCGATTTCCCGGTCCATCCGCATTTCTCTGAAAGCCAGCCAAATCAACGGATTGAACCAGTACATCACTTGATAAAACAGCATTGCGCAATTGGTCAGTAAATCCTTATTTTTGAAATGGCTCAATTCATGAAGAAAAATGTATTCATGCTGCTTCAATGATAACCGAGATTTGCTTGATGCGGGAAGAATGATGGTGGTTTTAACAAGTCCGTATATCATTGGCGAATGCACTCGATCTGAGTAAATGATGTTTATCGGTTTTATTAATTTCATTCTTTCTTTGCATTCTTCCAAAAGGTTGAGAATTTGCGGGTCGGAACAGGCAAAAGCAGCCGCTGTGATTTTCCGAAGACGAAGCCATCCGCGTACCAGCATAAAAGTGACACTTAAGGCACCTAGAAGCCAAACCGCTATGGCTGCGGTATTGAATAATGGCAGGTCCCACTGGTCCACGGATACGGAAAAGTCCTGGATCAGATGGCGTCCGGACGCTGTCGCGCTTCCGGATGCTGCATCGGCAGAACCGGAAGCGGGCAGATACGAATTGGCTGCCTCGAAGAAAGCGTTCAATTGATTAAAATCCATCGGGATAAAGGGGAGCGTGAGAGCCATAAAAAGAAACAGCCATAAACGGTAACGCCATATGGCTGTTAAGTGGCGCCCAAACCACTTTCGAATAAGCAAAATCGCCACTGCGGAAAACGAAGATACCACGATCGCTGCAGCCAAAATGGATAAAAACACGTCATTCAACACCTGCTTTCAGTTTAGTCAACCAGCTCTCAGGCTGCCATAAGGAATTGAAGTTTTTTGATTACACATGTAATACTATGCCTTGAAGATTACAAGACTACAAATATAATCTGTGGTGCAGGAGTAAAAGAGCTTTTATTTTTCTCCAGCAGCATCCACTTATTGAGGAGGTTTACATCATGAAGAAGATTTACCTGTTAGTTGTGCTTCTAATCGCGGCGTTCATCACATCCGCCTGTTCCGATGAGAGCGAACAAGCGGCTGAAAAAAGTCCATTAGCCAGTGCAGAATTTAAACAGTTGGAAAAAGACTATGGCGCAAGACTCGGGGTCTATGCTATTGATACGGGGACTAAGGAAACGGTGGCTTACCGGGAGGATGAACGATTTGCCTATGCCTCTCTTGTTAAAGCACTTGCTTCGGCTGTGCTGTTAAAACAAAATCCCCTGTCTATTCTGGAAGAGACCAGGACTTTCACGGAAGACGATGTGGTTCCGTATTCCCCGGTAACGGAAAACTGGGTGAACAAAGAAATGGGGCTAGGCCAAATCATCGAAGCCGCAATGCAGCAAAGTGATAATACGGCGGGGAATCTGCTGTTTGCAGAAGTAGGAGGATCGAAAGGATTGGAACAAGCGTTGCGGGAAAGCGGCGATGAGACGACGATTGTTGAACGGAAGGAGCCGCAATTGAATGAAGCGGTTCCCGGCGACAAGCGGGACACCAGTACGCCTCGAGCGCTTGCCGCTGACTTAGAACTGTTTGGAACCAGCGAATACCTTTCAGAAGAAAAGCAAAACCTGTTCACGAACTGGCTTAAAGAAAGTACGACCGGCGATTCTCTTATTCGAGCGGGCTTACCTGAAGACTGGATAGTCGGAGATAAAAGCGGGGCCGGCAGCTACGGAACCCGAAACGATCTGGCGATTGCATGGCCGCCCAATCGATAACCAATAGTCCTGGTCATCTTGTCCAGCCGGGATGAGGCAGATGCAGCGTATAACGATGAACTGATCGCCAAAGCGGCAAATATAGTGGCGGAGGCTTTTGCAGAAAATGGTTAAGGAATTTGATAATAAATACACCCAAACTATATGAACAAATAAAAATCTCCCAAAAGCGACAATAAAAGCGGTCGCTTTCGGAAGACGGGAGAAATATGGCGTTAAGGCAATCAGGACTTGCCATTCAAGCGAAGTGCCGTTCGATACAAAACATCGACGCCTGCGAAAAGCGACTCTTCGTTGATGTCAAAGCATGGGTGGTGGTGGCCGGCAGCGAGGTCTGTGCCTACGATGCAATAAGTTGCTTCACCGCCCCGGGATTGTACGCGTTTCATGAAATAGGTGGCATCTTCAGAGCCGGAGGAACTGAGGTCTTCTAGCTTCACATGGTCAATGTAAGAAGAGCCTTTTGCGGCTTCGGCCAATTGTTCGGCAAGGGCAAGAGATGAATCGCAATTGATCGCTTCACCTGCAAGGTCAATTTGATAAGCAACGCCGTACATTTGAGCCGCTCCTTTAATGACCGATACCGCTTGTTCTTTAATGAACTGGTTAATGGAAGCATCTGCGCCGCGGGTTTCAACTTTCATCTCGGCCGTGTCAGCAATGATGTTCCGCCCGCTTCCGGCATGGAGTTCACCGACGTTGACGCGGGAGGCTCCGGCTGCATGGCGAGAAATGGCATGCATATTAAGCGCAGCGCTAGCTGCAGCCAACAGCGCGTTGCGTCCATCCTGCGGTTGGGCTCCGGCATGGGCTGCGGTGCCGGAGAACGAAACATTCATCTTGGTGGTGGCGAGAAAGCCGTTTGCTGCTGCGACAAAGTGACGGTGCGGCACGCCGGTTCCTAGATGAACCGCAATGAAACGGTCAACATCATCGACAACACCTGCAGCTGTCATTGATTTGGCACCTCGAACACCTTCCTCTGCCGGTTGAAAGATGATGCGGATGGTTCCGTTCAACTGCTCGGTATTTTCTGCCACTAAATTGGCCAAGCCGAGGCCTATTGAAGTATGGCCATCGTGGCCGCAGGCATGCATCGAGCCTGGCGCGATGGAACGGAAACCTTCTTTTTGCGGGAAGTGGCCGGTCTCGTCGCTTTCTAAGATTGGCAAGGCATCCATATCAAATCGGAACGCTGTAACCGGTCCAGTTTTTCCGGTTTTCCAGTCTGCGACAATTCCTGTGAACCCTTCCTGAAACCGATCAATATATTTCAAATCAGCTCCATTGTTCGCTGCCCATTTCGCGTGCGCCGCAATGGTTTGGGCAGAAGGGCGTCCCATCATCTTTCCGGAATCCATTACGTCACGGCCAGTGCGGAGCGAGAAGCCTAGCCGGTCCAGTTCTGCTAGTACAATCGATGCTGTACGCATCTCAAGGAAACCTTGCTCTGGATAGCGGTGAAAATCCCTGCGCCATTTTATGAGCTGCTGTTTTAATTGTTCATTCATCTTTTCCCATCCTTTTATCAGATTAAAATGAAAGCTGGCCGGTTTCAAACGGCCGGCTTTCATTTTTGTATGGATTTTATTAATTAAGAACGAATCATTTTCGAAGGCATCACGTCGGCTGGTATGGGATTGCGGTAGGGATTTGCGGCACGAAAGGCTGCAAATTCGTGCTTAATTGCCTGAAGGCCATCGGGCTTTTCCAATAATTTTATGGCCGTGAGCGCCAAAGCTCCGGCGGCACGCAACATCGCTTTATGGGCATTGGCCGAAATTCCTTGGCTTGTCATTTGCCACGTATGGAGTGGTGTGCCGAGCGCAGCAGTGGAAGTGCTGAGCTGAGCAGTTGGTACGTTCCAGCTGACGTCCGCCACATCAGTTGAACCGAAAAAAATTTCATCGGACGGGACATATGGAGCAACGGATTCCGCCAAATATTTGCCTTCGAACTCACTGCCGTTTCCACTATACCCGAAGCCGCGCAAGCCTTCGATATAATTGGCTTGCTCTCCTTCCGAAAGAGAATTAAAGATAGCTTTGGCAAATGCTTTTTCTTCTGCCGTTGGCGGTTCCATCGTAATATCCATTAGGCTTTCATGCAGCATATTTTCAAGCGCACGGTTTGGTATGTAGTTTGAACAGGCTTTATCAAAACGAATCGCAAGCTCCGTGCCGGTCATGAGAGCGGCGCCTTCTGCAATTTGGACGACACGTTTGTAAATTTCCTCCACTTGAGTGATGTTCGGAGCCCGCACCAAGTACAAGACTTCCGCTTCCGCCTGTACGACGTTTGGCGAGGAACCTCCCGTGTTGGTAATAGCATAATGGATGCGGGCTTCAGACACGATGTGTTCTCTCAAATATTGAACACCTACGTTCATCAATTCAACAGCATCCAGTGCGCTCCGCCCAAGATGCGGAGAATTGGCTGCATGGGAAGCGAGTCCTTTGAACGTGAAATAGACTTGGTAGTTAGCAAGCGATCGCAAGCTCATGATGCTGTTAATCGGGGAAGGATGCCAAGTAAGCGCTATATCGAGTTCTTCAAAAACGCCTTCCCGCTCCAAAAACGTTTTGCCGGATCCTCCTTCTTCTCCAGGGCAGCCAAAGAATTGGACGGTTCCCGGCAGTCCGGTTTCTTCTAAATAGGCTTTTACAGCACATGCTGCCGCAAACGCACCGGTGCCGAGCAAGTTATGGCCGCAGCCATGGCCTGCATTTTCAGAAGTCGGCATATGCAAAGCTTCATTTGGAATTTGGCCAAGCCCGGACAAGGCATCAAATTCACCGAGAAAGCCGATAATGGGTTGGCCCGTTCCATAAGTGGCGGCAAAAGCTGTTTCAATCCCTCCAATGTGCCGGTTAACGGCAAACCCTTGTTTTTCGCATTGATTCGCGAGAAAAGCGGAAGACTGAACTTCCTCGTAACGAAGTTCCGGATGATGAAAAATGTATTCACTTACGCTGTTAAAATAATCTTTCTGGGCGTTTAAATAATTTTCCGTAAACTCAACAAATGACATATAAAATAGATGCCTCCTTGCAGGATTTTACTTTTTCGCGATTTCCAAACTAAGCTCTGAGATAAGGGCGCAGCGCTGAGTAAACTGGTCAAAATGAATGTGTTCATGCAGAGCATGCGGGCCATCTCCGGGGATGCCCAGTCCGTCTAGCGTCGGGATGCCTAAAGCGGCCGTGAAGTTTCCATCGCTGCCGCCTCCGGCTTTGGCTTCTGTAATCTCAATGCCCAAGCGGTTGCCGGCCAAAATGGCTTTTTGGTAAAGCACTTCGCTTTGCGAACTTTTTTCCATGGGAGGACGATTTAATTCTCCGGAAATCGTCAATTTTGCCGCTGGGTTGAAAGGCTGCAGGTTTTCAAGTGTTTCAATCAGTTTTTCAGCCTCGGCATATGTCGTCACCCGAAAGTCAATCTCCGCTTCAGCCTGTTCCGCTATTACGTTGCTGCTGGTTCCTCCTTTTATCACGCCGACATTGACGGTAGTGCCTTTAGCGTAGTCTGTCAGCTTTTCCAGGTCCACGATGTGCTTCGAAAGCTCAAGTATGGCGTTGACTCCATCTGCATGGTGATTTCCTGCATGGGCACTCTTTCCTTGCACGTGCAGCGTATATCGCCCCACTCCTTTTCGTTCTGTTTTCAACGCAAATGATCCTGAGACAGGAGGCTCCATAATAAGAACCGCATCGCATGTACCGGCCACTTTCTCAATTACCGCACGGGAGGTTCCGCTGCCGATTTCTTCATCCGCAGTAAAGAGGAACACAGGGGAAAATGGAAGCTCCCGCTGTTCTTGCTGTAGCGCGCGTACCGACCAAATCGAAGAAAGCAATCCGGCTTTCATATCAAATACGCCAGGGCCGTACAAGTCTGTGCCTTTCTCGGCAATCGGTAGGGCCCCGATATCCCATACAGTATCAAAATGAGACAAATACAAGATGCGCGGTTTTTCTGAAGCTTCATTCAGTTGAAAGAGCAGATGGCTGCCGGCGGCTTCCTGATCAAAGGTCTCCAACTTCCAGTAACCAGTTAAGCGTTTTTGGAAAAGTTCCCTTAAAATATTTCCGCATTCATCTACTTTTCCTTTATTGCGGCTTGGAGACTCCGCTTGAACCAACTTCACTAAATCTTCTTTGATCACTTCCTTGTTCGTTTCTAAATAAGTATAAAACGCATTCATTTCGCATAAACTCCTTATATTTAGTAATGTTTATACATAAACATAGATAAAAATAAAAATCAAGACAATTTAGAAAATAGTAAAAACTGTATTGACACGAAAAAAATCGACAGGTAAAGTAAGAAGAAAATATTAGGGAAAATTTCCTTAAATAAAGGAGAGGGTATGTTGAACAGCAAAATAGACGCACTTATTGAACAAAACAAAGACATGTATATTAAATGGTTAACGGATTTTTGTGAGATTCCGAGTGTAGCAGCACAGAACAGGGGGATGGCCGAAGCGGTCACTTACTTGGACAATCTATTTCAATCCGAACTTTCCGTCGAAACTGAAAAACTGCAGACGGACGGGTTTCCGGTGGTGTTTGCAGAGCTGAAAGGAAAGTCGGACAAGACGTTGAGTTTTTACAATCATTACGACGTTCAACCCGAAGATCCGGTTGAGTTGTGGCAGACTCCGGCCTTTGAACCGGATATTCGAGACGGCAAAATTTTTGCGAGGGGCGTCGCCGATAATAAAGGCAATTTGATTGCGCGGTTAGCGGCTGTCCATGCTATTCAGCAGGCGGGAGAAGAACTTCCGGTCAACCTTAAGTACATCTTCGAAGGGGAAGAAGAAATCGGCAGTTTGAATTTGCCGAAGTTTGCGAGAGAATATGCACAGAAAATCCATTCGGATGGTTGCGTTTGGGAATTCGGCTACCGTGATGCAGATGGCGCCTTGCAAGTAAGCTTAGGTGTAAAAGGGATGCTGTATGTTGAACTGAGAGCAATAGGCGCGAATACCGATTTGCATTCAGCTCAAGCTGCCATTATTGAAAGCCCGGTCTGGAAACTGGTTTGGGCACTGAATACGTTAAAAAACGAAGATGAAAAAATTCTCATTCCTGGTTTTTATGACGATATTGAACCCGTCAAGGAATTGGATGAGCAAATGCTGGCCCATTACAAATTAGATGAAGCTGCCCTGCTGAATAAGCTCGAGCTAGATCGTTTCGTCTTAGGGCTTGATGGCCATGCGTTAAAACATAAACACATTTTCGAACCGACCTGCAACATTTGCGGAATCGTATCCGGATATACCGGGGAAGGCACCAAAACGGTCCTGCCCTCGGAAGCTATGGCAAAATTGGATTTTCGTTTGGTTCCGGGACAGGATCCTGAAAAGATTCTGCAGCAATTGCGGCAGCATTTGGACGCAAATGGCTTCCATGACATTTCCATTCATGTAACCAGTTCCGAGATGGCCGCGCGAACGAAACCCGATGAAGCAATTGTAGAAGCGATGATTTCAGTAGCCAAACAGTATTCGGAGATCGAACCGAACATCGTGCCGAATACCCCGGGCACCGGCCCTATGAATGAATTGTGCCAGGCACTCGGCATTCCGTCAGCTTCTTTTGGCGTCGGGAATTTTGCTTCCAATAACCATGCACCGAACGAAAATATCAATGTAGAGGATTATATAGAAGGAATTAAAATGATTGCGGCCCTCATTTTCGAATTTGATAAGAAACTTGAAACTGAAGGAAGTGTCGACTAGATGGAATTGGCAGGAAGCAGTAAATTCTCTCAGCTAGAGCAGACGCACACAGAATGGCATCAAGCGATTTCAGCTGTCTTTAGTGAAATCGTAAAAATTCGCAGAGACCTTCGGGCACATCCTGAGCTTGCTTTCCAAGAAAGCCGGACGGCGGGCATTGTAGCCGGTCTCTTAAAAGAATGGGGCTATGAAGTACAGGAAAGAGTAGGAAAAACCGGCGTTATCGGCATATTAAAAAGTGGGGTGCAGGGGCCAGTAATGGGCCTGCGTGCGGACATGGATGCACTCCCGATGATGGACGAAATTGACAAGCCTTACCGGAGCACGAAATCTGGCATAGCGCATACATGCGGACATGACGCTCATACTTCCATTCTGTTGGGAGTGGCGAAACTTTTTTCTGAAAAAGGACTGCCTGGTGGAACTTTGAAATTGGTCTTTCAGCCGGCTGAAGAAATTGGGGAAGGGGCTGCCGCTATGATTGCTGATGGCGTACTCGAAAATCCAAAAGTCGACTTTATGGCGGGCCTGCATGTTCATCCGACGATTGAGACCGGAGAGTTTTCGGTGACGGAAACGGAATTCAGCTGCGCAGCAGTGGATATCTTTGAACTGCAAGTGACCGGAAAAGGGGGGCATGCAGCGCATCCCCATCAAACAGTGGATCCCATTATGATTGCGGCACAAATACTGGTGGCGTTGCAGCAAATCGTCAGCCGGCAAATCGATCCGCTCGATTCTGTCGTTTTGAGTTTTGGCCAAATCGAAGGCGGAAGCAAAGCGACCATCATTCCCAATTCGGTGTTGCTAAAAGGCACGGTCCGGACATTGAACCCTGAAACGAGAAGCCAAATGCCTGACCGCATCAAAGGAATTGCTAAAGGAATTGCGCGAAGTTTCGGAGGCGATTGTGAACTGGATTACCAATTTATTACGCCTTCCATAAAAATCAATTACGATGCACGGGCCTTGCTGACAGAAACCATCGGCGAGTTATTCGGTGAAGAGGCCTTAAAAACCGTTCTTCCTTCCATGGGAGGCGAAGACTTCGCCTATTATTCAGAAAAAGTACCCTCTGTGTTCTTCCGGCTAGGAACGAATAGCGGCCAAGAAACCGCCTATCCTAACCACAACACGCGGTTTGATGTAGATGAACAGGCATTTCTATATGGAATTTCTGTGCTGAGTTTACTCACGCACAATTACTTAAAGAAGAATGAGGGGGCAAAAGGATGAAGAAAAAATTATGGATGGTGCTAGTGGTATTGGCCGTGATATTAGCGGGATGTTCTGGAGGCGGAGAAAGCAGCAGTTCGGAAGGGGAAGCGCCTGTAGAGAAAAGCGATAGTCGGACCTTGACGGTTGCGTACGGAACCGATATTGTGTCGTTTGATATTCACAATCACAATGCCACTTCGACAGAAGCGGTCCACGTTAACATGTTCAACTATTTGGTGAGAAATGGAGGAGAAGAAGGATTTGTGCCGGATTTGGCAGAAAGCTGGGAAAACGTTGACGACACGACTTGGTCGTTCAAATTGAAAGAAGGAGTCAAATTCCATAACGGAGAAGACTTGACCGCTGATGATGTGAAATTCACGTTGGAGCGAGTGGCCAAGGATGATGCGTTATTGGAACATGGCAACTACAATCAAATTAAAGAAGTAAAAGTCATCAGTGACACTGAATTTGAAATTATTACGGAAAATCCGGAACCGGCGTTGCTAAACCGCCTGTCAAGAATCGGTTCCGGCATTTTGCCAAAAGATTATATTGAAACAGAAGGCTGGGAAGTGTTCCTTGAACAACCCGTGGGATCCGGCCCATATAAATTTAAGGAATGGAAAAAAGATGACCGTTTAATTCTGGAAGCCAACAGCGAGTACTTTGGCGAAGCTCCAAAATGGGAAGAATTGGTTTTCCGCAGCATTCCTGAAGATTCTACTCGCGTCTCTGAATTGTTGACAGGGGGAGTCGATGTGGCCGTCAACATTCCACCGACAGATGTGGAACGCATTAACAATACAGAAGGCGTTACGACGGTTCAGTCTCCTACACAACGCGTCATGATGCTCGGGCTGCGCACGGATGAAAACAGTGTGACGGGAGATCCGAAAGTCCGTGAAGCCATCGACTTGGCGATTGATAAGCAAGCGATTGTGGATTCTTTGTTAGAAGGTGCGGGGACGGTCACGCGCACGCGGGTTACTCCGGGGAACTTTGGAGCAAATGAAGACTTGTACGGCCAAACCCTATACGATCCGGAAAAAGCCAAACAATTGCTTGAAGAAGCAGGCCTTGCAGAAGGTACGGAGATTACCTTAAGTGCACCCAATGGGCGTTACTTAAAAGATAAAGAAACTGTCGAATTGGTATCGGCTATGCTTTCTGAAGTGGGAATTAACGTTAACTTGGAATTGCTCGAATGGAGTGCATTCAACGAAAGATACCAAGAGAAAAGCTTTAACGAAATGTTCTATATCGGTTACGGAAACTCCATGTTTGATGCCTCGCTTGCATTGGAGCGATTAACCATCGAACAAGCAGCAGGCGAAACCGACTACGACAATCAAGAAGTAAATGACCTGTTGATAGCGGCTGAACAAAATATGGATGTGGAAGAAAGAGCGCAGCAATACCAAAAAGCGCAAGAACTCATTGCCGAAGATCGTCCGCAAATCTATATGTTCCAGCTAGATGCAATTACAGGAATAAACGATCGACTCGATTACGAGCCACTTCTGAACGAAATGTTCTATGCAGATTCCATAACATTAAAGTAAAAAAAGGGGGCCAGCCCCCTTTTTTCAATAGGGAGTGTTCGAATGAAATACTTTTTGCAAAACTTGGTAAAAACAATTCCTGTGCTGCTTCTGATTACCTTAATTGTCTTTCTGTTAGTTCGGGTGACTGGCGATCCTGTATCGCTTATGCTGCCGGAAACGGCCAGTGAAGAAGAACGGGAGTCGCTGCGGGAATCCATGGGATTTAATGATCCCTTGTACGTCCAGTACTTTTCTTATCTGGGGGATTTGGTGACCGGGGATTTTGGAGACTCCTTCCGCTACAACACGGATGCCCTCAATCTGATTCTGGAAAGGCTGCCGGCGACGATTGAATTGGCGATTGTATCCATGATCATCGCTGTCCTCATTTCGGTTCCGCTTGGGATATGGTCTGCAGTAAAACGCAATAGCTTCATTGATTTGTTTATAACGGGAGCCGCAGTGCTCGGCAAAGCAATGCCAAGCTTCTGGCTTGGGATTATGCTGATTTTGCTGTTATCAGTAACGTTCCAGATTTTCCCGGTTTCTGGAAGGGGGACGTTCTGGCATTTGATCTTGCCGGCGTTGACGCTCGGAACGGGAATTGCGGCGGAAATGACCCGCTTGATCCGTTCCAGCATGCTGGAAATACTCGGTCAGGATTTTATCCGGACGGCGAGAAGCAAAGGTTTGGGTGAGGCAATTGTCGTGAACAAGCATGCGTTTCGGAATGCGCTGATTCCTGTGGTCACAATCATGGCACTTCAAACGTCGACCCTGATTGGCGGCACGTTGATCACGGAAACTGTATTCGCTTGGCCAGGCCTCGGCCAGTTGCTCGTGCAATCTGTCAACTTGCGGGACATGGCCGTCGTTCAGGCAGCCACATTCATCATCGCTATTTTTGTTATTTTAAGCAATCTCATTGCGGATTTGATCTACCGGCTGCTGGATCCGCGCATTAAATACGATTAAAGGGGGGCGCATCATTGGCTCAAATTACAGAAAATGCTACCAATCAAGAACAAGTGAAATCCAAAACCTCCTTTAAGAAACTCGCGAAGCGGCTGCTCAGGAGCAAAACCGGAATGGTCGGACTGGTGATTGTTGTGGCCGTAGTGCTGATGGCTATTCTTGCTCCTTTGTTGGCGCAGCATGATCCGGCGAGAACCGATGTCATCAACCGTTTGCTTCCGCCTTTTTGGGCAGAAGGAGGAAATCCTGATTTTTTGCTTGGAACAGATAACTTAGGGAGAGATATTTTAAGCCGGATCATTTACGGTTCGCGCATTTCTTTGCTGGTCGGGATTAGTGCCGTTTTGCTTGCCGGAGCCATTGGCATGGCGCTTGGGTTAATCGCCGGCTATTATGGGAAATTTTGGGATTTTCTCATTATGCGTTCGGTTGACGCGCTGCTGGCGATTCCGAATATTTTGTTTATGCTCATCATTTTAGC
Source organism: Planococcus alkaliphilus (assembly GCF_057031095.1). Lineage (NCBI taxonomy): Bacteria > Bacillati > Bacillota > Bacilli > Caryophanales > Caryophanaceae > Planococcus > Planococcus alkaliphilus. The sequence goes on along the minus strand of NZ_CM168060.1, from coordinate 1,906,952 downwards.
CGTTATGGGGCCAAGTCTCATCACCTTGATTTTGGTGCTCGGCGGAACGTCCTGGGTGGTTTATGCCCGAATGGTCAGAAGTGAAACGTTGAGCATTAAAGAACGCGATTATGTCCGTTCTGCCAAAGCCATTGGCGCAAAAAATTTCCGCATCATCACAAAATACATTTTGCCCAATGTCATGTCGTCCTTCATTGTCATTGCCACATTGAATGTAGCAACTACCATTATTTTGGAAGCCAGTTTGAGTTTTTTAGGCCTCGGCATCCAACCGCCTGACGTGTCATGGGGATTGATGTTGAGCGATGGCAGAGAATATATTGCGACCAGCTGGTGGGTGGCGACGTTCCCCGGAATCGCCATAACGGTAACGGTCCTCGGGGTGATTTTCCTGGGGGATTGGCTGAGAGACGTGCTAGATCCGAAAATTAAAGATTAGGGAAAGCAGGTGGCAAGATGAATAAGAGCCTTTTGACCGTAGACGATTTGAAAGTCCGGTTTAAAACAGAAGATGGCTATGTATCCACGGTAAACGGCGTGACGTTCTCGGTGGATAGTGGAGAAACGCTTGCGATCGTCGGGGAATCCGGAAGCGGAAAAAGTGTGACTTCTTTGGCATTGATGGGCATTTTGCCGGCCAATGGCGAAGTTTACAATGGCAACTTGTCATTTGAAGATAAAGACTTGCGGAATTTAAGCAAAAAACAATACCGGGCGCTTCGAGGCAACGAAATCTCGATGATTTTCCAAGAGCCGATGACCGCACTGAATCCCGTCTTCACGATCGGCAATCAATTACGAGAGACTTTAATGCTGCACAACAAATTAAACAAAGAACAAGCACAAAAAAGAGGCATCGAAATGCTTCAACTAGTAGGAATTCCCGATGCTGAAAAAGTGATGGGCCGGTTTCCACATCAATTATCTGGCGGTATGCGGCAGCGCGTCATGATTGCCATGGCGTTGTCGTGCAATCCGAAATTGCTAATTGCGGACGAGCCTACTACGGCACTGGACGTAACCATTCAAGCCCAGATTTTAACGTTGCTGCGCGAGTTGAAAGAAAAATCCAATACCAGCATTATCATTATTACCCATGATCTCGGCGTAGTGGCCGAATTAGCCGACCGCGTCATAGTCATGTACGCAGGAGAAGTCGTAGAAGAAGCGCCAATTCTTGAACTTTTTGAGAATCCGCTCCATCCCTATACGAAAGGGCTGATGTCTTCTATTCCTAAAATCCATGAAGTGGTGGATGAACTGTATTCTATTGAAGGCACAGTTCCCAATCCTTCCTCTATGCCTTCCGGCTGTAAATTTTATCCCCGTTGCCCATTAGGCGACATCGAGTGCACGAAAATTCATCCGCCGCTTGAATATGTTTCGGCCACCCATGCGAAACGCTGCATCAAAGTTCAAAGACAGGAGGAGCGTTATGAACTCGATTGAACAGAAAGTGATCATGGAAGTCAAAGGGTTAAAAAAGCATTTTGACATTTCCAAAGGGTTTATCAAAAAAACGCATTCCAAAGTTAGAGCAGTGGACGGCTTAAACTTTCAGGTGTATGAAGGGGAAACGCTGGGCATTGTAGGCGAATCGGGATGCGGCAAATCCACGACCGGTTCGTTGATGCTCGGGCTGCTGGATGCGACGGAAGGCCACATTTATTTTCAAGACGAAGATTTGGCCCATATGACGCAAGAGGAATTGCGAAAAGCCCGGCGCGATCTTCAAGTGATTTTTCAAGATCCTTATTCATCGCTCAATCCCCGTATGACAGTCGAGCAGCTTGTTGGCGAGCCCTTGGTCGTCCACGGGTTGGCTTCCGGAAAAGAATTAAAGCGGCAAGTGACGGAATTGCTTGAACTTGTTGGATTAAGAGAAGATCAGATGAAACTGTACCCCCATGAATTCAGCGGCGGCCAGCGCCAGCGGATCGGCATAGCACGGGCGCTGGCGCTGAAGCCAAAAGTCATCGTCTGCGATGAGGCAGTTTCAGCACTCGATGTATCGATCCAAGCCCAAATATTAAATCTGTTGAAAAAGTTGCAGAAAGAGCTGAATTTGACGTATATTTTTATAGCCCACGGATTGCCGGCTGTACGCCATATAAGTGACCGCATCGGCGTGATGTACTTAGGGAAAATGGTCGAATTGGCATGGCGCGATGAATTGTTTATTAATCCGCTCCATCCATACACGCATGCTCTCCTGGATTCCATCCCAATTCCGGATCCGAAGCTCAGGAAAGAACATACCGTGGTAAAAGGAGAAATTCCAAGCCCGAGCAACCCGCCTCCGGGCTGTCCGTTCCACCCGCGATGTCCGAAAGCTACGGAAACCTGCAAAGTGGAGATGCCCGAATTTCGGGAAATTGTCCCGCTGCATTTTGTGGCTTGCCATCACCCGATGGTGAACGAAGATACAGCCGTGGTACCAAATGCTTCAGAAGCAGATTGAAAAGGTGATGAATTAATGAAAGTTCGAATTGGCGCAATCGGCCCACCCGATTCGTTGCGGAATATACGAGAAGTGGCAAGTTTGGATCCGCGTATTGAACTCGTGGAGTTTGCCTATTTTGGTTCCGAGCAGCTGCCGGAAATTCTCGGAAAGCATCGCTATGAAGTAAAGCAATGGATTTTTTCAGGACAAGCCCCGTATTATTATTGCCTGGACAACGGATTGATCAGTGAAAAAGAAGCATCTTATCCGCCGTTGCATGGCATGGCCCTCCTCGGAACCTGCTTGCAGGTAATGCAGGAGAAAGACAAGTTCATCTCTCGGATGAGCTTGGATACCGTTGATAAGCCCACAGTTAAATCTTTATTTACAGAATACAACATTGACAAGATTTCTTTTGAATTGTTGTCGTATGAAGGGTACAAAGATTACGATGAAATTATCAATTTCCATGTTGAAAATTATCGATCTGGAAAAGTGGAAATTGCCTTAACCTGTTTGTTAAAAGTTTACCTTGCTCTGCAAAAACTAGGCATTCCTTGTTATCGGGTGGTGCCGTCCAAATTGGCGATCAAAACGGTATTTGACCTTCTTGTATCCCGGGCGCAAAGCCACGTCTACGAAAAGCAAAAAGTTGCCATTATCGGCTTCCAGCTGTTTGAAGAAGGAAAAGCTGCCAAAAAGGCTGTGTACAGCTTTACAGAAAAACAAAAAGAGCTAGAATTGGAGCAGGAATTGCTTCAGCTTGCTAAAAAATTAAACGGCTCCTTGATTAACAAAGGAAGCGGCGTCCATTTTATTTATACGACGCAAGGCGATTATGAACTCCTGATTTCCGAGCAATCCTTTTATAAATTCGCTACGGAGATCAAAATGCGCACGTCGCCGAATCTTCACATTGGTGTCGGTTCCGGCTATACGATCTATGACGCAGAGCAGCATGTGCAACTGGCTTTTGAACATGCTGCAGAAGCGGACAGCGGCGAAATCGTCGCGGTAAACGAAGAAGGAACGCCCTATAACTTAATCGAAAGGCAGTTTGCAGAGGGATCACGAAGCCTTCAGCTTCCGGCTTATTGGAAAACTGTGTTAAAGGAGCACAATTACCGGGAGCATATTCCGATGAAAGTGTATCAATACGTCAAACTGAAAAATATGACCTCATTTACGAGTGACATCATGACGGTGCTGTTGAAAAATACGGACAGGAATTCAAGAAGAATTCTAAGTGAGCTGGAGAAAATGAACTTGATCCGGGCGATACCGGAAGAAAGCAATTCAGGAAAACGAGGCAGGCCAAAGAAAATTTATGAGCTGGTGATGGAAGAAAAGCAATGATTGCTAAAGAAGCTCTTTTGACAAATAACAGAATGCAATTTATTGATAAAAAAGTTGATTGGTTCACCCCGCAAACTCGTATCGGAACGAGCTTGCGGGGTGTTTGCTTTGGCGAAAACCATACAAGAGCAGAGGAGAAAACTCGAATGCAAATTGAAAACTTCTAATCGATCGAAACCTTTCTATCATTAAGTATGCTGCAAAAGATTTTAAGACAAGGCTGATTTCTGCTCAAATCCAATTTGCAGACAGGCAATGAGTTGAAATGAGATGCGGATGAAAATGTGATAAAATTATAAAAAAACAATTTTAGATTGATGGATTTTTACGCAGTTGAAACAGCCTAACTAAAAATGAAGAAAGGAGAGCTAAATATGAAGAACGTAACCCCATTTTTAATGTTCCAAGGCGGCGTTGCGGAAGAAGCCATGGATTACTACACATCACTCATCGAGGATTCAGAAATTAAAACCATCACGCGGTACGGAGCGGAAGGGCCGGGAAAAGAAGGAACTGTCTTCCAGGCGGTATTTTCGTTAAAAGGCCAAGAGTTCATGTGCATCGACAGTTATGTTGACCACAAGTTTACGTTTACCCCCTCTTTTTCCATTTACCTGATATGTGATTCCAAAGAGGAAATTGAGAGCTTATACGATAAGTTAATGGAAAACGGCGAAGCTCTCATGCCTTTAGATAACTACGGATTCAGCAAAAAATTCGGCTGGTTAAACGATCGGTTTGGCGTATCTTGGCAGCTGAATTTGCCGGAATGATTTCGTATAAATTGAAGTGCAAGAAATTTTAAAGCGAACGCTAATCTAGCAGCATGGATTAGCGTTTTTTCATACAATGAAGTTGATTTTGCTTTAAATACCGATACTTGTAGGGTTTATACACCAATTTATTAAGTTTAAGGAAGCCTTGTAGGGGATTTTTATTGGATGTAAATATAACCATTATTCTAAATGGTTTTGGATTAGAAAATATGAGAGGCATCATTTATATATGGAGCCCAATCAAGAGAAGTAAATTCATTTGAAATTCCTGCTCTTTTATTTAAACAAGATAGAGAAGAACTAACTTATTTACTAGAAGGGGTGAGATAAGAAGGTGAAAAAGCGGAAAACCATTATCGGCTCATTGCTTGCTATTATCGTTTTACTATTCTGTTTTTATTTGTTTACGGTGGCCCCAGTTCAAGAGCGTCCTTCCTCGAATGAAGAGCTCTCTGTAGAAATGGAGCAGAAAGAATATCCAGCCAACGCCAAGGAAGTAACCATTCTCATCCAAGCAAAAGCAGAGGGGGCTGCAGGCGGGGAGGGCATCTTCCTTGAAAAGAAACGGTTTGGGATATGGTGCAGATTTCCGCTAAAAGAAGCGTCAGAGAACCCCATTATAACGACTTTTTCGATTCATGAAGCCTCTCGGAAGACGTTGCCAGTGGATCTATTGAAAAACGAATTGACACCCGGGGAGTACTGCGCTGTTTATTTCACAGTCGCAGCACCTTTTAGTGTAGTTGAATAAAAAGCGAGAACATCTTAACTTGTAAAAATAATTTATTACAAGCTTCATAGGCTTTTAGAATCGAAAACTGAATAGTGTTAATTTTGTATCTTTCATGTTAAAATTATATCGATTAAAAGTACGATGGGAGGCGTTGATCGTGGTTCAAAAAGATCCTTTGGAAAAAGAAGAATTCCAAAACGCCCAAGATTCTGCCGAACCTGTCAATCCACTGGAGCATGATCACTCTATGCACCACAGAGATGGTTTAGTGGAACCGAAAGTCAAGGAGTATGTGCCGCTCGAAGTCGGGATTGTCGTGTTCACGATTATTGTTTTAGGGGTAATCTTTGTCGGATTATTTTCGGATATGTGGGGATTGATGTAGTGACGAATGAAAAGCAGACGATTACTGCAAGACAAATAAGGATGCGCCCAAACTGATCTGTGATTTGCTTTTTAATGAAAGCAAGATCAAAATTTAAGGTTCTATTAACGAAATGTCCGAATCTGCGCAACGCACAGACTCGGGCATTTTTTATTGGCAGCATTATTCAAGTTTCTTCTTACTGCGAAAACGGAAACCTTAAAATATGACTTGGAGCGTCTGGAACAACAGGAACAGGTTCAGCAAAATGATTATCGAAGCGACGGACCAGACAAAAACCTTTGTCAGCCAATGGTTGACTAAACTGGCCATGATTTTTAGGTTACTGGTGAAAATAGAAGCCACATTAGGAAAAAACGCAACTTAAATAATCCGATTTATTAAATTTTTTTGTTGTTAAATGAAGAGCGTAATGGCAACTATTTAAAGAGAACGCCGCCAGAGGAAGCGTTGTATAATTGATTTTTATCCATTTGTTTATTGAATTCCGGCTTATAATCTATGATAAACTTTGGGTATGTAAAATTTTAAAATAGAGCGGTAAGCCAATCTTTCTCTGTAGTGCAAGAGGAAGGAATGCAGAAAATCAAAGTGGATTGAGGTTTTGTAAATGAATGATCAAACGTTAAAATTCTGGAATGATTATTGGGCAACTCAAGAGCAAGCTCCTGACAAGGAAGCGGAGGCATTTCAATTCGGAAATGATGCGGATTGTCTCGCCAGTTTAGTGGTGGAAGGCAAAAAAACCGCAACTTGTTCGGCTCACATCTTATATGAATTGGAGAACGAGCCCCTCCCTCAAGTTGGCCAATACAATATCGTTTTAGATTCGAAAGAGATGCCTGTTGCCATTATTCAAGTGGTCGACGTGAGTATTTTACCGATGAACGAAGTTCCAGAAGATTTTGCTTTAGCTGAAGGAGTGAAGGACTATGCCTACTGGTGGAATGCGCATGAAACGTTTTTCAAAGGAGAATTGGCAGAGCGGGGACTAACTTACTCTGAATTAATGCCGCTCGTATGTGAGCGGTTTGAAGTAGTATATAAATCTTTAGACAGGAGGGAAGAAGCTTAAAATAGCTTCTTCTTTTTTACTCCTTAGCAAAGAAACCAAATAAGGTTGTTCCATAAAAAATCCTAAAAGGAATGAGGGACTTTGGATGCGCACGAAAAAAGGATCCACCACATTTTTAAAAGTACTAATCATCTTGGTTGGAATTGCCATAGCTGCTCTTGGAATCTTCTGGTTGCCTGGATTTGCCATTGACGATGCCAAGGCACATCCAAAAACAGCGCATTTCCTGATTCCTTTTTTAATTTGTGCCTACGGTTTCGCCATTGCATTCTCCATTGCGCTATTCCATGCATTTAAACTATTAACCTATATTGAGAGAAACAATGCTTTCTCTGTACTGGCGTTGAAGTCCTTAACCGTTATCAAAAAATGCGCTATTGCGGTCATTTGTTTGATTCTGCTTGGAATAGCAAGCCTTATGGTGCTGGCAAGAACAACAGGGGAAGATTCCACAGGTCCCATTTCGCTGAGTCTAATGAGCATTTTTGCTGTAAGTGTCATTTTCGCCATTTTAGATGCTCTTCAAAAGCCAATAAAGAATTGTCTCGAAACAAAATCGAAAGACTAGAAGGCTGCCGATTTGGCAGCCTTCTAACTATGGATGGAAAAGAAGTTCCAAATTTTAATAAAAATGAAACCCATATCGATTTACCCCCGTCTTAGGGAGGGTCAAAATAAAGTTAAAAAGGAGGGATGGAAGTGACTGAGCCGGAAAAGAGTGGCCTTATCAATCATCAATAAAGATCAATGGCTGAAAGGTTTGATGGATGAATACGGAGAACGCCTGACAAAGCTTTCTTACACCTACCTCCGTAATTGGGGAAAAGCACAGGAAATTGTGCAAGACGTTTTTATAACTTGTTATCAGCAATACGATACATACAGAGATATTCAATCCTATAAAGCATGGAATGAAAGCTGAAATTTTAAGTTTCTATAAATTTATAAAAAAGACCAAAAGCGATCTTTACGAGGAAGATCGCTTTTATGGTTAAGTTCTGCGTCAATCCGATTTCAACTTCGAATACATATTCACATCGAAAAATTGCTGGTTTATTTTTTCGGATTGCCTTTGGGTTCCTTCGAAATGGAAATTCAGTTTTTTTAACAAATGGATTGAATTTTTGTTAAGCGGATCGACTTTGGCTTCAATCCGGTTAAGGCCCATTCCGTAGAATGCCTGATGCAATAGGGCGGCAACGGCCTCAGAACCAAAACCGCATCCCCAAAAGTGCCGGCTGAGGTCATAAGCAATTTCAGCTTTTGCATTTTCGGAATCCACATAGTTAAAGCCGCATGAACCGATAAGCTCTTTTGTTTCCCTGATAAAAATAGAATAGCGAATGGCTTGCCTGTTCCGGTGCAGCCGATCAAACAGCTGGATTATTTCCTTTGCTTGAGCTTCGGATGTAAAAGGATCAATATTCATGAACCGGGTCACTTGTGGATCGGACCAAAGTGCAAAGAGCGCAGAAGAATCTGCGGCCTCCATTTTTCTTAACATCAATCGTTCGGTGTTCATTTCTGTAATCAATAGTTTTCCCTCCATTTTTTCGTTCTCTGAGGTAATCACTTTGACATCTGCGCATAATTCAGTCCCTTCCATGAAAAGTTATTCCTAGTATAGGATAGGGGAATGTGAGGTGCAAGGGGGAGGTTGGGACCGAAGTTACCGAATGAAATTTGCTTTCTTGGGTTGTAAATATTTATAAAAATGTAAAAAATACCATAATTAATAGTAATTTATTTTTACAATCGGTATAATTATTTTAGTAGTAAATACCAGGAAAGTGAAGCCAAAAAGAAAAAATAGAGGAATTTAAGCTTAGGGGGAGATGTGAGAAGTGAAAAAGATCTTATGGGTTCTTGCAGGTTGTTTCGTTCTTTTCTGTCTCATTGGCTTCGCTTTTCAAAAACCGAAAGACCTCATCGCTGATTTTATTTTTACAATGGCGGTAGAACAAGTGGCAGCTGATTCAAAGGAAGAGCTTCTAAAACCATACAAACAAATAGCAGCGCATAAACATTCAACACTGTATTTTACAGAATCAGATGAGAACCTAATTGCGCTTACAAAAAATGCTCTCGATCGAGGAATGGAACTCAATAAGAAGTTCGTCGGTTCTTATGATGAGCCTGTTGATCTTGTCCTGTTAAAAAACAAAGAAGATATGGAGCGAATCGATATGAGTTTAGGCAACGGCCTCTATTCGCCCCAAATGAACTTGATCGTCATCGTTCCTGAAGACAGAGAAGCTTTAGCCGCTGGACCGGGTCCAATGAATTGGGAATTCAATAAGCAAGTTATGCATGAATACACTCATTACATTCTTGGACATAAATTTCAGGAACTTAAAATTAAACCGGAAGAAATTCCTTCTTGGCTAGCGGAGGGGTTTGCAGAATACATTGGGAGTGAAGAAAATAGCGTCACGGTCATGGAGCAGGAACGGCCTCCTTTAACTGCACTTTCGACGCAGGACCAGTGGCAAACGTTGGATGCTGATCCAACAGCCAATATCTACCTGCAGTCCTATATAGCAGTCCGCTATTTGATCCATACATACGGAGAACAGGTCATTTTGGATCTATTGAACGAAACTCAGATCACTCATGACTTCGATCAGGCGTTTAAGAAAGTGACAGGATTAGAAATCGACGAACTCGAGTATTACGATGAGAATGATATAGGGATATGAAAGGGGGCAGCGCTATGAATCGATTTATCTTGCCGCATATGTATTTATTTTTTGGGATACTCCTGTTTATATTAGCTGAGAATGTAGTCTATTCAGGAACTTTGTATGCCATAGCCCTAATGATTTCGATAATTTGTGTGCTAGTTGGGCTCGTCTGGAATATTGGGTTGCTATTGTACCGTGAGTAAAAGAAGCAATTCTAACTTTTAAAAGAAAGCTCTTTTGAGTTTAGAAGAATTAACTTCAACCTTCTTTCTCTACAAACAGTTCTTTTGCATAACAAGTTCGTGGCTCAGTATCGACACAGGAATCTTCTAAATTCGCTTTTGCTTTTTCTTGTATACGCAAATCTTGTTTTTCGAATTTATTCTTTTGGAAATCACTAATGCTAGTATGTTCACTAACAACCAGCCACATTTCTTTCTCATTTTCTTCAAGCCCTTGGGATAATTCCAAAAGTACTTTATCAGAGTAAGTTTCTGTGATGATTCCTGTCACATCATAAGTGGAAGGATCCGATAAACTATTAGCTTCTTCAGATCCTTGGCAGCCGCTCAATAATAGAACAAATACAAGAGCCTGTTTTTTCATCCTGCTATCTCTCCATTTCGTCAGTATACGTGAAAACTTTTCATTTTATATTAGATGATAAACAGGTTGGTGTCTTGCAGGAGGGAATGATCGGGCAGTTTTTCTGAGAGCGGCAAGCGCAGACGTCTGTATGTCGTTAATTTAATGAGCAGTATAGTGTGACTTGTTCCACTTGATCATTTTTCTCGCTATAATCATTGGAAGAGAATGTATTTTTTGAATATTTTATGTTTAATCAGTAAGGGGTGTCTAATGGAGAAAACAAACAGCTATACTTATTTTGCTATTAAAAGTAATGGCGAATTTGACAATGGATTTGTTGCGTATAAAAAAGGAATCTTTAATCCAAAAGAAATAACTTGGATGCTTGGGATTCAACCCTTTAGCAGTTGGGCTTATGGTGATAAAAGGATCGATGGTTCTGTATACCGTTTCTCGACATGGAGCGCTGAAAAGTCTGAGGCGGGAAGACTGGATGTAGAAGCCCAGTGCAAAGAAACCATCCGGAACCTCAAAAACAAAATCCCCCAATTACTTCAAATAAAAGAGCGATACGATGTAAATTTTATACTCACCATCGTTCCAAGTATTTATGGAGACGAACAACCTTGGCTTTCCTTTGACGAAGAAATCATTGAGTTTTGCTATTTAACTGGCACTACTATCGATGTGGATATGTATATCTTTTCGCTCGTGGATGGTAATGAAGAAGAGATGGAAAGGAGTTAACGATGCGAGTCCCATGATATGAAACAATTGGGCCGGCAATGAAAATGCCCGATGCTAAATTTAGCGGAACCTTACTGATTCCAGCTTTTCATTTTTACGAAGAATATAACGATGTTTTTGATAAGATTTCATCTTTGGACATGACCTTGATTCCAGAAGAAGAGAAATCTTTTGAAGTGATTTTAAAATTTGTCAATGTCTCGTCACTTCATTTAACTGGCTTTGGAAATGCTTATAACCAGTTATTAGGATTCCACATAACGGATTTAAAAGAGTATAGGGTTGAAAAGGAGCGCCGTTATTTAATTGAGGACTATGAAGACGATTCAGTGAGTTTCTATTGTGAAAGGATAGAAATTTTAAATGAAGCAACAGAGAATTAAAAAAACGGATTATGGAAAGCTTATGGATAACAGCAAACTGCGCTTACGAGAAGACGAGAATGGAATCACGGTGCGGATTGGCAAATACAATGTTCCGGAATCAATTCAGTACATCCAAATAAATCAAATTAAAAATGTAGAGATTTCCGAATACTATCAAGCGTCTCAAATCGATTTTCTCAGCGATTGCTCAAGCATCGAATCGGTAGGATTGTACGGACCAAATGTGAACGATTTAAGCGGCCTCTATGAGTTGGAGGCATTAAAATCTCTGTCAATCGGTGACCTTGTGCCGGTCTCTTCCGTAGATTTTAGCCAGCTTTCTTGGTTGGAAGAGATATACGGCACGCTGCCGCCTAAAGCCAAAGCGATTGGCAGTCTCCATCATTTGAAAAGCATGAAGATTTGGAGCTATAAGCCGAAAGGGAAAAATCTAGAGGAATTTAGAAGCTTGAAAGCACTTGAGAAATTAGAGCTCATTACTTCCAATATTACTTCTTTAGACGGCATTCAGGGGTTAACCCAGTTGCAGCACTTGGAGTTATATGGAATGAGAAGCTTAAAAGACATCGAAGCGATCCAGGAACTTTCGAGCAATTTACGATCACTTTCAATGGAAGGTGTAAAAAACATTCAAAACTTATCGCCGATTGGAAAAGTCCAGTCGCTCGAACAATTGGATCTCAATAACTGCGGAACCATACCATCCATCGGGTTCATTAAGCAACTACCTCGCTTGAAAAGCATGCAATTTTGGGATACGACGGTCCTCGACGGCGATGTTTCACCATGCATCAATTTGGACTACGCGTATTTTACGAATAAAAAGCATTATTCCCATCGGCTAAAAGATGGATATCCACCGACGTTTATCGAGAAACCTAAGCGGAATGAGGCAGGAGAAGCTGCTTCGGCAGCCCAGCTTTTGCCTACGGATGCATGGAGAATACGGATGGAGGAAGAAAATCTGGCGGCCGTTGCTGACGTGCTCGAAGATTATCAAAAGAAGCTTTTACGTCTTCACGATCCTTCTGAAAAGCAAATCTTAAAACAAGTAGAAAAAACAGTGCTCCGTTTAAATGCCTTAAATGATCAATACGATTACTTCATAGAGACGATGGAGCGGGAAGAGCTGCAGGAGTTTCTTATGGAAAAAGCACAGGAAGCCGGGTTGGAGACGGAAGAGGACGTTACCGAAGAATGGCGCGAATGGTAAGGGAAGCTTTCCCAAAAAAGCGAAGAAAAGCAGGAGGGAACCAGACTACGCCTCTTTGCCTTTCTTCGCTTTTATTTTCCTATAAATTACATAACCCGCATTTAGAAAGAACAGAACGATGGCTGATATTAAGAAACCGAGTATTCCTGTCAGATTAGGCCCTGTTATCAAGTAGAAGATTGAGCCTAAAATAAACGCTGTAAAGCCGGCCAAGCTAAGTTTCCATTTGGAATTTTCGATTCTCGACATCGTTCTGTTCCTCCTTTTAGGCTAATCACTCGTTAAGTAATTGCAACATATCTTTTGGTTCCGCCAATACGTAGTCAGCGGATTCAAATCCTTTTCGCCGCTTCGCACCCCATAACGCAAGCGCGAATTTCACGCCTGCCTCCTTAGCGCATTGCATGTCATAGACCGAATCGCCAATGTATAGAGCTTCGTTTGGAGGCGCGTTCAATTTCGCTAAACAAAGCAATAACGGATCCGGATGCGGTTTATGATTTTTGGTGTCATCTGCGCAGACGATCTGTTCAAAATTAGAAGTTAACCCAAACGGTTCGAATTCATCTGCCAATTGCTGCTTTGTTTTTGACGTGACAATTCCTGTTCGAACCGGGATTTCCGGCAACGACTGTATCACTTCTCGCAAGCCTTCAAAGACCTCTACTTCATGCGAAAATTCCAATACGGCTTGCGACCATTTTGAATGGACACGCTCCATATCGTCAACTTTCAGTTTTCTTAAGGTTTCTTGTCCGGGGATGCCCAGCGCAAAACGTAACTCTTCTATCGGATACGCATGGCCTTCTTCTCGCAAAACTTGGTCCAGTGATTTTAAAATGGCCCGTTCCGTATCCAAAATCGTTCCATCCACATCAAAAATTACATATTTAAACAACTAAAATCCTCCTTAATAATGGCAACTTTTTTTGACAGGCAGCTATTGTTCGAACGTGATTTCGTTTGTTCCTTGTAAAGTGGCGAAATGGCTCAATAATTCATTTTGATGGTTGATGATTTGCTTGGCGGTGAAGTCGTCAGAATCCCATGTACCATGGGCATCTTTCACAAGAACTACATCAAACCCCAAATCGCTCGCACGGCGAGTCGTCGCAGCAATGCAATGTTCGGTCTGGTTTCCGCCTATTACGAGTTTCTGTATGCCTTCATTTTTCAAGGTTTCTGACAGCTCGGTTTCTTGGAAGGAATCCGCAGCCCACTTCTGGATGACGACGTCGCCTTCTTCCGGCGTGAGGGAGGAATGGATTTGCCAAAAATCCGTGCCTTTTACGAGCCCGGCATCGTTATGCTGCACATAAATGACCGGAACCTTAGCTGACCGTGCTTTTTGAAGAAGGGACTGCAGATTTTCGAGCAGTTTCTCGCTTTGATCGACAGGGTTGGCAGCATCGAACATCTCATTTTGAGCATCAACGATTAAGAGCGCAGTTTTAGACATCCGGCATTCTCCTTTTCATGAAAACGTTTTCTTTATATTACAAAGGATTTGCTTAATTGTATAGCTTTCATTTATTCCGTGAGACACGAATTATTAGAGGTGATCAACTGAAAGACAGGAAGAAAAGTAAAGGGTTAACTTATTCTCCTTTATTAATTGTGTATGGCAAAATTAAAAAGGTGAAGGCAAATGAAAAGACATCGATAAATACGTTCTGGCTTACGGCTTCTTTTGTGCTTATCACTTGGAGTATTGCTGTTTTATCTTCTGCCGGTATTTATTAATCCTGAAAATCAAAGTACAACATTCAATTGCGCGTCTGCTTGGTTTTGCTGTCTTCTTTTTGGTTGATTCTGCGCATAAACCAATAACAAATGCTTATGAAAACCGTGATATATAATGAACGGAAAATGTTATATCGAAGATTCAACTCGTTATTATTAAGGGTTTAAATTTATTCCAAAGGAGGATTAAACAATGATGAGGATAAAAAGCAAACCCGTCGACGAATTGACTATAGAAGATTTGAAACAATTTCCCATTTGGGACTGGGCAATCGGTTCAGAAGGCGAGGAAGGGCAGGACGAAACTTGGGTCCAGCCAGCTGAAACCACTAATTTCACAGCAGTCTTAAACGGCTCAATTGTCCTGGGCGAAGCTATGATAAACGACAAAGAATTGTTTCCGCTCTTGTGCAGCCTGGATACTGAAGGACAGGAAGCATTCATCAGTTCCATCGTTCTCTATGACAAAGAACGCGCAGCCTACTATGCGATTGAAGACAAGATTAAGCAGCTCGATTTTCTAGTAGCCATCACGATTCACCTGCAGATCAATGGAGTGTTAAGGAAACTCCACTTTAGTGCCACTAAAGTGGATCTCTATAAAAATAAGGTGAGTACCGATTTGTTTTAAAACTGTGTAAAAGCAATTATTAATCCGAAAGTGTATTGGCACGCTGTTTCAGTTGCTTTACTAGTTTCTAAAATCATCTTTTTTATTTCCCAAATTTAGCTAGCTATCTTTATCCGTACTTAATATACTTGAAAGAACGGCCAGTCTAGTATTTTTATGACATTTAGACACTTGAAATTAGGTGTGAGGAGAAGAAAAGAATGAGCAGAATCGACCAAGGATATTTCTGTAAGACTTGCGGTGAATATCATGCAGCGCTGCCAATGAGCTATGGGAGCCCACTGCCTGACTATTGTCTGGACATTCCTGAAGAAGAGCGGGAAAGCCGGATTGAGGCGAATGATGATTTATGCATTGTGGATGAGGAATACTTCTTCATGCGAGGAGCGATAGAAATTCCGGTAACGGGCGGAGACCATCCGTTTATCTGGAACGTCTGGGTTTCGCTAAGTGAAGCTAATTTTGATCAGACACTGGAATATTGGGAAACGGAAGGGCGGGAACAACAACTGAGCCCCATGTTTGGGTGGCTGTCCACTTCCATTCCGTGTTATCCAGAAACGTTGGAACTAAAGACGATGGTCCATACGCGTTCAGTTGGAATGATTCCGTTCATTGAACTCGAGCCAACGGATCACCCGCTGGCGATGGAGCAAAGAAATGGCATGACCCTCGACCGGATCCAAAAGATTGCGGAAGAACTCTGCCATAATGAGAAGTGAGGAGACCAATCGTTTTCGAATTTTGTTTTTAAAGAAGGAGGCACTAAATGACCTGGCATCAAATGGACGATTCTACAGCAATCGCAGATTTTATGGAACTTTTCGGCGGTTTTCATGACAGCTGCTTGAAAGAGCTTTACATGTGGACCGAGACGTTTGTGGATGAGGATCTCGATATGAGTATGTCGACTGATTTAGATGCTTGCGCGCGGATTTTATTTCAACGACAAGCGCCAGCGCCATCCGCAGTCGAATTGCTCTTTAAAGGCGTCACGAATTTTCATATTTGTCCTTCATCAAAAAATAGTGATCCGGTTATTTATAGCGCTAAGTTAATGGCATACGACGGACAGTTTTATTGGGCACAAGACGAAGATTGGCAAATTGATCAGCCGTTTCGTCACTCGGTTAGCTGGATTTCCGCACAAGAAGTTTACTGGCGTGACGCCAGTTCCTGGATGGGTGAAAGGCAACGGTATGGCGTATTGAGGGTTGAGGAGTAAAAATATTGGAAATAGCGGAGTGCGTGGAACTGCACGTTCCCGTTAATTAAGTGAACAGCAAAATCTCATGCTTCTAAATTGAAAGGGATGTACGATGTTTCAAAAAAAGCAAAATTCAGATCCGGAGAGGCCTGTGATATACGTTCCCGTTCTATATACATTATTCTTAGTGGTCTCTCTAATACGTATAATTCACAATGTATATACCAATGACACCGAAAATCTAGTAAGGAATACCTTGTTCGCCATCGGCTTCTTTTTCCTTTCGCTTATCACTTGGATTATTTACAAAAAGCATTCTGCCTTATTTCAAAAAGCTTCACATTCGGTGCACCGATGAGGATCCTGGAATCTACAAGCTGCCAGACATAATGGAGAGAAGGCAGCGTGAACGGATTCGTTGAAAGAATGAAATCTAGCAGTTGGGATTTAATCTGTCAATGAACGAATATAGATGTGTTTTTATAGGGAGGAATTTGCATGTTAAGCGGCGTTGGGCTTGATTTTTATGTTGCTAATACCCGAGGTGAAGTTTTACATTCTGAAAAACACGTGAAATTTGAAGAAGAACTTCAAGCTTTTTTGTTGGAAAAGGAGGGTTATCCAGCAAAAAGCTTCGGCCTTCTTTTAAATCTTGACCAATATAAGGACCGGGTGTTTTCAGCTAGAGAGGTGGAGGAACTGGTCCTCATTTGTGAGGAGCTGCTTCAAGAATATGACATCCATACTGAGAGACAGTGGGAGGTAAATGAACGGATAAGGGGAATCAATGCATTCGCTAAAGAATTAAAAGCGCTTTGTTTGAATGCGCTCGATAATAGCAAAAAAGTAATCGCACTGGGAGATTGAAGTGCCGATAAAAAAGGGTGATATATTGAAGAAGTTTGAGAAAATGTTGTTGGCTATTGATAAATCTGAGCTTAATTGCCACGGCAGTAAAGGAAGCTGGCTCTATCTTGCGAGTAAAAAGGATACGAAGAAGCGATTGTTCCGCCTTCCAAGAGAGCATTATTACTTCGTCTCATTGGATGACCAGCGCATGCCCTGCGAGATTGGCGTAGTTAAAAAATTGTCAGAGCCTATCACGGCACTGGAACTGGCTGCAAAGGATTATGAAAGCAGAAATATGGATCCTGTAAGTTTGAATGATGAAGTGATAAAAGAATATGAACAGTTTTTAGAAAAAGTAAACGCGCAACCCGAACATACGCCAATGGCAGCGACTTGGCTAGAAAAACCATTATCGAATACAAGGCAACTGAGAGTTCATAAAGTGTTTTTTACGGGTCTTACGACAGAAGAGAAAAAAGAACTGTTTGAAAAGTGACGTGGGTACATGAAACATCGCTATAAGCGACCAGGAGAATGGAGAAACTTATGGAAATATGGATACCTTGGCTTGCGACTGTATTGTTCGGGTACTTTGGGCTCGTTAGCTTCTATGCAGGAGTGAAGCCATATCAAGAAAATGAAGAGCGGGGGTTTGATGACGCTTTTTCGTACAGCGATGGGCCGTTTGCGATTATCGGACTGTTTTTTGCTTTTGTTTTATGGGGGAGCAAAAAATTATTTTCGCCAGCGGTTCAGCTGATTGTTTTTAGAGGAGTCGCACTTGCGACGGCCTTATTCATGATGGGGCTGATTTATTTGTTTTGGCATTTGTATTTCAATTAATTAGAGATTTGAAGGCATCATGTGAAAGAATTTAACTTGAACTGGATTCTCTTGCTTTACTTCAAATTTAAAAGGAGGTTCCCTTGAATAGTATTTTATCAAAAGCAATTTATTGCATAATCGCTTTTGGTCTGTTTCTTTTTTTCCTCAACCTATATGGCTGGATCGAAAATGCTTATTTGCCGTTTACTGTGCAAACGCAGCTCATCTCGCTCATGGTTGTGCTTCCCGTTCTTGCGGTTGTTTCGTTTGTGTTGTCCAGTGTGATTGTGAACAGGTGGAAAGCGTGATGAGGAAGCAGCAAAGAAAAAGGAGAAGGTGGAATGTTCCAGGTGGATTATGCAAATAACAGCCCCCAATACTTGTTTCGGACCGCGATTCAGCCAGAGTTGGTTGAAGACCTCCGAAACACAGATCCCCATGCAACAGAACTTTTTATCCACGGAAAAACCAAAGGATTGGACTTGCTTGCTTCTTTTCACCGGTTGACTAAGTTATGGGTGCATTCTGTTAACCAAGAAGAATTCACCCGAATTTTAAGCAGCGTGAATCCTGAAATGCTGTATATGTACGGAATGCGGGTGGAAGATTTGTCGCTGATCGGGAATTTGTCCAATTTGCACGTCTTAGGGCTGGAATAGAATCCAAAAGCAATCCAGTTATGGGATTTTTCCAAAAACCTGAACCTTGCAGCGCTCACGATCAAAGGGTTTTCTAAGCTGCGGGACATCTCTTCACTCGTCCAAGCCCCAAACATTCAACTGCTCGAATTGGAGGGGGATCATACGCACCCGCTGCTGCTTGAAACGCTTCAGCCGCTAAAGGAGTTAAAGCAGTTGGCCTATCTTGGCTTATCCAATATTAAGGTAGCGAATGAGTCTCTACAGCCGCTTGCAGAACTGAAGGGATTAAAAGAATTAGCGATATCCAACCAATTTTCTACAGAGGAATTTGCAAAGCTGTCGGTTGCGCTTCCGAATACCACTTGTGATAAGTTTTCCCCTTTTGTGCGAGTTGTTCTTCCGGATGGTTTAGATCTTATGGTGGTTGGAAAACGGAAGCCGTTCTTAAATTCCACTAACGATTCAGCAAAAATGAAGAAATATGAGGAGCGCTTCCGGGCTTTGCAAGAAGCTTTTCAACTGAGGTTAGATGGTTAAGGGAGATGGAAGGAGAAGAGAAGGATGTTTGAGCTCGCCGGAGAAGGCCTTTGGGAACTCCTGAAAGCACTGGGTGGAAAAATAAAATACGGTTTTCTTTCAACAGATCAAAAAGTGGAATGCAATTTGAAGAAGCTTCAGGAAAAATACTGGTTCGAGCAGCTTAGTAAAGAAGCCCCTTTTTTAGCAGACCGGATGAAAGAAGAGGAAGAGTTAAAAATCTATTTAACTTCCAGAAAGAAACTCCGAAGGCTGCTGCATACTTCTAAAGAGCGGCAGCTTTTTAAACAACTTGTCAGACGAAAAATTGAATCGAATCCAACGCCCTGAGAGCTATTAACAGCTTAAGAGCTCTCATGGCGTTTTTATTTGCACACGTTTTGCGCCTTGCAGCCAAAATTTAATTGTCCGGAAGGATTGTTCCCTTGAAATCCGTGGTATAGAATAAGAACAAGTGTTCTTTTGGGGGGTGAATCAAATGACAGGTTATTCAGGAAGAAAACGGGTGATTGCCTGCATCGATATGCGCAGCTTCTATGCCAGCTGCCTCGCTGTCGAAACGGGGCAAGATCCGATGCAGGCCTGCATTGCGGTGGTGGGGAATCAGGAGCGCAAAGGCAGCGTGGTCTTGGCGGCTTCGCCGCGCATGAAAACGGAATTTGGCGTCAGAACCGGCACCCGCCTTTTTGAAATTCCGGATGACCCGCGCATCCAGCTCCTTGAACCGAAAATGCATTTCTTCCTGCAAATCTCGATGGCGATCACGGATTTACTGGGCCAATATGTGGCGCACGAAGACATCCATGTCTACAGCGTCGATGAAAGTTTTATCGATTTCACGGGCATTCTGAACCAGTGGAACAGCCCGGAGGAAATTGCGGTGGATATCCAGGATGCCATTTACCGCCAATTCGGGCTGCCTTCTGCGATCGGCATCGGGCCGAACATGCTGCTGGCGAAACTGGCGCTTGACTTGGAGGCGAAAAAGAAAGGCGTGGTGCACTGGGAAATGGAAGATGTCCCGGAGAAGTTATGGCCTGTCACCCCGCTCAGCAAAATGTGGGGAATCGGTTCCCGGATGGAAGCCAACCTCAACCATATGGGCATTTTTTCGGTCGGCGATTTGGCGAAGGCGGATCTCAAGCGATTGGAAGAGAAATTCGGCATCATGGGCCATCAATTGTACCAGCACGCCAACGGCATCGATTTTTCGGAACTCGGTGCACCGCTTGTCGAGGGGCAGATCAGCTACGGAAAAGGGCAGATTCTGTACCGGGATTACGTGAAAACCGAAGACATCTTTACGGTGATCTTGGAAATGTGCGAGGACATATGCAAACGGACGCGGGACGCGGGAATGGCGGGGCGAACGATTCAACTGGGCGTTGGCTACAGCAAATCGGCCTTCGGCGGAGGCTTTTCCCGCTCCCGGACCATCCATGAAGCCACCAACGATACGATGAAAGTTTACCGGGTGTGCCAGGACTTGTTCCATGAATTCCATCAAAACTTGCCGGTTCGCCAAATTCATTTGTCCATCAGCAAACTCGAAAGCGAATCTTCCGTCCAGCTGAGCCTGTTTGAAGAGCGGAAATGGGAACGGAGAAAACTGGCGGCCGCCATGGACGAGATCCGGAACCGGTATGGCTACGCAGCCATTTTTCGGGCGGTTTCGAAAACCGAAGCTGGAACGGCCATTGCGCGGACCCAGTTGATCGGCGGACATAAAAAGTGAACGATTTGCTTGCAGGCTGTTTCATTTAAACGGAAGCTCCACAACTTGGATTGTTTTCAAATACATAGTAGAAAAATGGCATATCAGGACAAGCCGATTTAAGTTCGGGGCAACCTGAGAAAAAGCAGGAATATTCTGCAGTTCTTTGTAGAAGCAAAATTAGTAAAATAAATTTCTAAAGTAGGATTGTTTTTCCAAGGAATCCCGCTATACTAATTTGGTACCGCTTATTTCGAACGACGGAACAGGAAAAACCAGTCAATAAACCCGGAGCAGAGTAGCGAGATCACATAGAGAATAGGGGAATATCCAATTGAATAACCGTAACCTTTTTATGGCTGCCAGTGCAGCCGTCGTGGCTGTAGCCGCAGTCGCATCACCTGTCAGCGCATCATCCACCCACACTTTCAGCGACGTCGGACCGCGCTATGACGAAGCCGTCAGCTTCTTGTACGAATACGAAATCATCAACGGAAAAAGCGCCACACAATTTGGCACGTACCAGCAATTAACGCGTGGAGACGCAGCGGTCATTTTAGCGAATGCCGTTGGGGTAGACACAGAATCCGCACCGGATGCGGGCTTTACAGATTTGAATAACCGGGTGCGCGGCGCTGTCAACGGCTTAGCAGAATACGGCATCGTTTCCGGCGTCACCAAAACACAGTTTAAGCCGAATGACATCCTGACACGCGGCGCGATGGCGAAACTATTGGTCGCAGCGTTTGAACTGGAAGAATTTGAAGAAGACACACCATTTACCGATGTGGGCGGCGTCTTTGCACCGTATATCGGCGCTCTTTACGGCACCGGCATCACAAACGGAAAGACCACCACTTCTTATGGCACGTACACCAATATTACACGCGGCGATTTCGCGAACCTTTTATACAACACCATTTCTTTCGTCATGGAATCGTTCTATTTCCCTGAAGCGGCGTCAGCAGAACTCGTTGGCAGTACATCCGTTAAAGTAAAACTGACAGAGGCTGTCCCAAGCGAATTCCGCGCGCAGGATGTAGCGGACCTCTTCTATTTTACTGTGCAGTTTGAAGATGGTTCTGAATTTGAGTTCACGCCGACTACAGCTTCGTTCTCTAAGGATCGCCTATTCGCTACCTTTAACTTGGGTAACTTGGATCTGGCCGGCAAAAAAGGGCAGCTCATCATCGATGACTATGAAAAAGAATTGGCTGTGCCGTTCGACTTCTCTGCACCGGTTGAAGCTCCTGTAGAAGAGCCGGTTGAAGTTCCTTTAGAAACACCTGTGGCAGTGCCAGGCGAATAAGGTAATTGCCGATGAATGATCAGTTAATTCCAGCTTTGCTGATTGCGTTATTCGGAATCATGAATTATTCATCCATTTATGAATGAAGAAAGATAATAGAAAAACATGAGAAAGACCCTGGCATGAGTAGCCAGGGTCTTTCTTCTTTCGTATAAGAAATCAATAACGGTCTCCAACCGCTGAATTTTTCGGCAATAGGGCATCAATGCGCTGCAAATCATCGGCTGTCAATTCGACTTGAAGCGAAGCGACATTTTCTTCGAGGTATTTGATGCGTTTTGTGCCAGGAATCGGCAAAGCGCCATTGGCGATGGTCCAGGCAATGGCTAGTTGGGAAGGCGTACAATTTTTATCTGCAGCCAGTTCTTTCACTTTCTCAACCAATTCCACGTTTTTTTCGAAGTTTTCGGGTTGGAAACGGGGAAGGTTCCGGCGCCCGTCGTTCTCATCGAAGTCTTCAAATTTCTTTAATTCGCCCGATAAAAATCCTCGGCTAAGCGGGCTGTAGGCGACAAAACTGATCCCGAGTTCTTGGACCGTCGGGAAAACGTCCGTTTCCACGTCCCGGCTCCAAAGCGAATATTCGGTTTGCACGGCCGTTATCGGATGCGTCGCATGGGCACGGCGGATTTGGTCCGGAGACGCTTCTGATAAACCGATCGCCCGCACTTTTCCGGCTTTCACCAAGTCTGCCATCGCTCCTACGGTCTCTTCGATCGGCACATTCGGATCTACACGGTGCTGATAACACAAATCGAGATAATCGGCCTCTAACCGCTTCAGGCTTTTATCAATAGATTCCTTCACATAATCCGGATGGCCGTTGATGCCTTGAAAATTGGGGCCAAACGCAAACTTGCTGGCGATGACGGCTTGATCGCGTCGGCCTTTTAGCGCTTTCGCTAGCAATTCTTCATTATGCCCATTGCCGTAGACATCCGCTGTATCCAGTAATGTTACACCTAATTCTAAAGCACGGTGGATCGTTTTGATCGATTCTTCGTCATTCACTTGTCCGTAAATAGGGGACATCCCCATCAATCCTAATCCAATCGGTGACACTTCTAAATCGCTATGGCCTAACTTTACCGTTTTCAATGTGTACCATCCTTTCTTGTATGGAAACTCCTGGTATACGTCATAAATACCTCTCTTTACTTATAGTAAACTTTCAAAAAACAATCAGCTCGATCCAACCTGTATCGTCTTTTACTGCTTGCGCTGGAAATTGCTAAAAGGTATTTCAGATATTCCAATTTGACGGACGATCCAAGTGAGGTGGCAATTGCGTTTGGCGATTGCCTGTCGCTGAGTTGATCTGCATCTGCGTCAAAAACAGGCTGGTCGATAAGTCTGCTCCGCATAAATTAGCGTCCCGCAGATCGGCTCCGATAAAATCGACAGCGCGCAAATCCGATTTCGCTAAGTCAGCTGCAATCAAATAAGCCCCTCTCAGATTCGTTCCCCTCAAATCCTTGCCCTTCAAATTTTTGCCCATCCAATCAACGCCAGGCTGTTCAAGTTTCCGTTTTCCATTGTCGGGAACAGCCCGTCTTCGAATTTCGCGGCTGGCTTTCACTAATAGCACTTTGACCGGTTGACGGTAGCCATTCAAGTCCAAGTTCAGCAGTTCATCTGCGTTTAGCTTCGTCAGCCTTTGCAGCAGATCCAGTTGCTCGGTCAGTTCTTGCTGCAGCACCGGATTGCTTTTATAAGAAAGGGCTTCGGCGATAAAAGCGATCATTTCAAACAATTGCTCCATGACAGGGAAAGCTTTAAACATTTTCTCCGCATTTTCCGGCTGGTTCTGCCAGCTGCTTCCACCGAAAGTAGTCTGCGCAATCATTTGGCCAGCGCCAAGGCAATCAAAAACGGTACATCCTTTAAATCCTTTTTCGCGCAATTCGCTGTGAATCAGGCAGCGGTAATCCTTCTGCAAATTCGGACACGGAATTCCTGCAGGTTTATTGATGGCAAAATCGTTTGAAGCAATCAAGTTCAGGGCCGTGCAGCACAAGCCGAAACACTGCGTACAATCTGCTTTTAGACTGGATCTGATTTCTCTTGCTTGGTTCTGTGAAATTGGTTGAAGTAAAGTCATGGCTACGCTTCCTTTTCGCTTAGTGTCTTGCTATGCCGCTGCCAATTTTACATACTGTTAACTTCTCGAAGATAAAGAAAAATCCTGCTTACAGGAATGTTCAACTGCACAGACGAGGAAAGGCTGGGTGAACTTAACATGCCCATGAAAAGATTTCCTTAAATTGCTAGCGTTCTCCAGCCTTGCTTAGTATATTGGAAAGACAACGATCAACGGATAGAAGCGAAAGGAAAAGAACTCAATGCAATCAATTGGGAAACCGATGCGCTGGTGCCTGCCGAATCCCCTTTATCAATCCAAATCAGCAAAGAACTGAAAAAGCGCGGATTCAAATTTGTCGGGCCTGTAACGACTTGTTCATTTTTGCAGGCCATAGGCATGATTGATGACCATATCCGCTCCTGTTCGTTTCATACGGCTAATCGAATCAAGTAAGCTATCGTACACGTACACTTGGATTTCTTGATTCAGTCCAGGAAACTTAAGAAAACGTTAAGAATTCCCTGTGCTTTTCCTTCATATCTTTTCGTTATTCTTCTTTAAAGAAGGATAAAAGGAGACGGAGCTATGAAGAAATGGGGATTTTTGTTACTGGGTATGAGTCTTTTTTTCATTGGAGGCCAGGTTTATTCGCCGGGTCTGGATATTGAATTAGAGAGCCAAATCAGCTCTTATGAAACGGACAAGCGAGCTGCGGAACTTCAAGAGGTGGAAGTGAACGCAAATCAGCTGCATGCAGGCGACTTATTATTGGTCAATCGGGAATATGCCGCTGAAGAGCAAGGGATCAAACAAGACTTAATAGACCTTGCAATTCAGCAGGAACTCGTTGAAGGCTTTTCAATCTTTGAGAAAGAGCTCGTCCTTTCAAAAGAAATTGCGAATAGGTTCGTGGAAATGATGGCGGCAGCTCGAACGGATGGCGTTTCGAATTTCGTCATGACGAGCGGCTATCGGAGTTTTTCCCAGCAAGAAGCGCTCTATGAAGAGATGGGCTCTTCTTTTGCATTGCCTGCAGGGCACAGCGAACACCACCTTGGGCTCTCGCTCGATGTTGGAAGTACGGAGATGAAGATGGAAAAAGCGCCGGAAGGAAAGTGGATCGAAGAAAACTCGTGGAAATACGGGTTCATCCTGCGCTATCCGAAAGACAAAACGGATGTCACCGGCATCGAATATGAACCATGGCATATCCGGTATGTGGGATTGCCTCACAGTGTTATTATGAAAGAAAAGAATTTTGTGTTAGAAGAATACCTAGTTTATTTAAAAAGCGAGAAGCGCATTTCCGCGACGGTAAACGATAAAAACTATCTCATCAGCTATTACCCGGTTTCGGAAGCTGAGAACATTCGCGTTCAAAAGGGCAGCTCCTATGAAATATCCGGTGATAATATGGAAGGCATCATTGTCACGGAATATTAGGAACGAAGCCAATGATCTAGAATACTCGTACTTTCATTTTTGTAAACTAAAGCTTAAAAGGAAGGGTTTTTTATGCACTCCCCCGAAAGAGAGGGATTCTTTTATGCCGGTTATTATTCATGAAATTTTCATCAATGCGCCAATTGAAGTGTGCTTTGACCTTGCTCGTGATGTAGACATCCACATGAAAACAACCGCCAAATCAAAAGAGCGAGCAGTTGCTGGTGTGACGTCAGGACTAATGGAAAACGGCGACCAAGTGACGTGGGAAGCAGTTCATCTAGGAGTCAAGCAAAAACTCACGGCTAAGATTATTGAACTTGAGAGGCCCTACCAATTTACAGATGTTATGGTTAAAGGAGTCTTTCACTCATTTACGCATACTCATGAATTTGTCAAAAAAGAGAAGGGCACGGTTATGAAAGACCGTTTTGTTTACCGAACTCCACTTGGGCTTCTTGGCACCATAGCGGATAAAGTATTTTTGGAAAAATACATGAAACGATTTATCGTAAATCGCGCTAATGTATTGAAGAAAATCGCTGAAAATAATTAAGCCTCTTCACTAAGCTGTGCAAGTTCTGCAAAAATACCGATGTGAGGTGGAAAAGAAGTTGAAAGCAGCATTTCTCAAACAAGAAAAATCGAATATTATTCTTTTCCTGATTACGATGTTAGCGGGATATTTATTAAGTGTTATTTTAATTGGCGGTCCTGTCACTTATTCAGCTCCAGGCGGTGCATTGCTCGGTTTCTTTTTTCTAGAATGCTGGAGATACAAGCAGTTTAAAAAGGAATGGAAAATTGAAATAAACTCAATCGAATTTCGATGCAAAAGATATGAGGCGCGTTTCTTAAAGGAGAATAAGATGAATCCTGAACGACACAATAAAATAACGAACTTATTAGTTGAACAAAAAGGAAAACAGCTGGGTCAATATCTTGAATCACATGACTTCACCACTCAACGGATTTGTTCTTCGAATCAAATGGAGTTATTATGGAGCAACATCAATCGTGGACATTTATTAGAAAGAACCGAAGAGCTAAATTTAGAATCCCTAATGAGTAATATTCGTCAATTGTTTGCAGGTGCTAGACACCTTGGGACCGTTATAGATTATGAAAACGATCAGTTCATTGTATATTTTGAGGCGGCTGAATTCATTGAACGGGCAGAAGGCATGATTCATGTTAATTCGAAAGATGCTCTGTTGAACTAGTTTGTTTTCTCGGCGGATAAAGATAAAATTCTGCTGGTTTCTGAAACTGAGTACAGCGAATATGAACTCATGTATTATGAAAAAGGTCAGGAGTCCATTTGAGATGTCCCTAGGAGGATTATATTGAACGAATATTGCACGACTCAAGTAGTTTACACGATTCCAGCATCAGAACAACACGCAATGGAACTCATCGACGCGGATTGGACGGAAGCTTTTGGAGTGGCTTTGCTTCTATTGAAAGGCGGGAAGACACTCATTCGGATAGATGGAACGGATATAGATATAGGTGATGTCCAACATCACTTTTCAAAAATACGCTGGATAAATGAGTCCACGTTCTTAGTAGCCGCAATGGACACTGGAGAAAAGGAAGATAGTATATTTATCGTCCGTACGGATGGCACTCTGTTGCACTCGTTTTTCGGCGGAGATTCCATTGCAGAAATTGTTGCAGGAGAAGAAGGAATTTGGATCAGCTATTCGGATGAAGGGATTTTTGGAGATGGAATTTCTTCTGAAGGACTGGTGCTTTTTGATCTAACCGGCCAAGTAAAGTTCCGTTACCATACCGATTTGCCAGAGGGTAATCCGATCGACGATTGCTACGCCATGAGTCAAGGCGAAGCTGCCGATATCTGGATATTTTCCTATTCAGAGTTTCGTTTAACTCAAGTAAATAGCAGCCAGCGAGCTTTCAAATCAGTGGAAGTGCCGGAAAGGTTGCACGGAGCACATGCGTTGCATGTACAGGGAAAAAACGCGTTTTTTTACGGTCCATATGAGGCCAAATATGAAATGTACAGCTTCAATATGGAAACGCGAAGCATACAGCCGCTCGGCAAATTTTTTGGCAAGCTCCGGGGATTAGGCACTGCTGAAAAGAGAGCGTTTCTTTCTGTGTCAAATCAGGAAGTGGTGCTGTATCAAGTTTAGTGACTGTGAAAAACACTTTTACTTTGTACAAATAAGGTTTTATTAGCAGCAAAGAAAGATAAGTTAGACCGATCTTAAGCGTATGGACAACTTAAACTCTTTCGAAAAGGAGCGGGAACCATGAGTAAAAGCGACTTAAAGAGAATGGACAATATCGGAATTGTGGTCGAATCTTTAGATGATGCCATTTCGTTTTTTGAGGAAATCGGTTTGAAACTGGAAGGGCGCATGACTGTGGAAGGGGAATGGGCTGGCCGTGTAACCGGATTGGGTTCGCAAATTGTCGAAATTGCGATGATGGCAACGCCGGATGGCCATAGCCGGATTGAGCTTTCGCGGTTTATCAGTCCGGCAGTGATTTCTGATCACCGGACGGCCCCGGTGAATGCGCTCGGCTATTTGCGCATTATGTTTACCGTAAAGAACCTGGACGAACTGGTTTCCCGGTTGAGCCGAAAAGGGGCGAAGCTTGAAGGCGAAGTGGTTCAATATGAAGAATCTTACCGCCTATGCTACCTTCGGGGGCCTGAAGGGATTTTGATGGGGTTGGCAGAGGAACTCGAAAATTGATGAGAGAAAGCAGGAAAACGATGGACATTTTCATTCAAGAATTAGCAGAAAAGATTGGCCGTTCGGAAACGAATCTCCTGATCGGCATTTCCGGTCACGGAGCTGCCGGAAAAACCGTTTTAGCCAATAAGTTGATGGAACGACTTGGTGAAAATAAGACAAATTATCTGAATACCGATCCGTATATTGTCAATTCCAGTGTCCGGATGAATACAATCCTCGAATATTCGTATGAAGAACAGCTTCATCGCTTTAAAATGACTGCTTGCCACCCCGGCGCCCATCACCTTCCATCTTTGGAGCGTGACATCCGAATGATTCAGGACGGGTTGAGTGTAAAGACGATTGATACTCATTATCTGGAAGGTGAACTCCTTACAGCGGATAAAAAACTGTCGTTTATTGAAGGCATGAGCGTCGCTTTCTTAAATCCGGCCTTATTTGACTTAAAAATTTATCTTTACACGGATGGCCAAACAGAGTTTGAAAGAAGAGCGGGCCGAGATGTCGTAGAAAGAGGCGCAGAACTTGATTATTTGCATCAGTCGCATGAAGAGCGGCGGATTCAATATGAACTTTTTATGCATCCTTTTCGCCAAAATTTTGATATCATCATAAAGACAGTTGGGGAACAGGTTTATTTTGAAAAAAATGAACTTCGTTCATACTAGTAGACCCCCAGTTGTTTTCGTGTTTTTAAAAGTGTCAAAGTCCAAAGAATGGGTACATAATGAAAGTGAGAGCAATTTAGAAATGGAGATGAGTACATATGGCAACGAAATCAGCAATCATTACAGGAGCGAGCAGCGGCATCGGACAGGCAGCTGCAAAAGAACTTGCGGGGCAAGGGTATTCGGTCATGTTAGCTGCGCGACGGGAAGACCGCCTTGCGGAATTAAAACAGGCCATTGAAGAGGCTGGTGGAACAGCGGAATATCTGGTGACGGATGTTACTTCCGCTGATCAGATGAAAGCTTTGGCAGAGGCAGCTATCGAGCACTTCGGACGCATCGATGTGTTGTTGAACAATGCAGGCTTAATGCCGCTGTCGTTCATGAACAAATTGAAATTGGACGAATGGGACCGGATGGTGGATGTAAACATCAAAGGCGTTCTTTACGGGATTGCGGCGGTGCTTCCGCAGATGGAGAGCCAAAAAGAAGGGCATATCATCAATATTTCTTCAGTCGCCGGGCATTCGGTCACGCCAGGCAGCGCCGTATACAGCGGCACGAAATTTGCGGTGCGGGCGATTTCCGAAGGGCTGCGCCAGGAAATTGATCCAGCCATGGCAATCCGTGTAACCATTGTCTCGCCAGGAGCCGTGGCAACGGAACTGGTGAATACCATTACCGATGACGATGTGTTAAATGGCTTCAAAGAGGGCCCTGAAATGGAATTCCTTCAAGCAGAAGACATTGCACGCGCCATCGGCTATGCCGTGCAGCAGCCGGCCCATGTCGACGTCAATGAAATTTTGATCCGTCCAAGACAGCAGCCGTAAAATGGAATTTAAAGGAATGAATTGCCGATTTGCGAATAAAGCAAATCGGGTTTTGTATTTTTTGAAACCATTCCACTCGGTTTTCGTAAAAAGAAGAGAGAGGGGAGGGGACTTTCAGATGAAGCAGCCTAAAAAAGATCTTTCGAAATCACGCTTTGAACAAGTGTTGGATGCAATGGGCCTCATTGTATTTATTGGATCAATCGTTTACTTAGTCTCCGTATTTGGCGGGTTGCCGGATGAAGTGCCGGCGCATTTCAACGGGAGCGGCGAAGCGGACCGCTGGGGAAGCAAGATGGAATTATGGATCTTGCCGCTGATTGGCGGCGGCTTGTGGCTCTTGATGACTTTTTTATCGAAATACCCGCATACCTTCAACTACCTGAACTTACGGGAAGACAATATCGAAGCGCAATATCAAAACGCGCGCTTGATGATGAATGTGCTGAAAAACGAAATCATAATATTTTTCGGTTTCATCACCTATCAAACCATCCAGGTCGCTAAAGGTGCAGAAGAGGGATTGGGCATCGTATTTTTGCCAGTCTTCCTTGCCGTAATCTTAGGAAGCACTTTTTACTTTATGTTCCGCATGCTCAAATTATAAAATGCCCATCTCCTCAGAGATGGGCATTTTTTATTCACGCAACTTTCCATGCAGTAACCCACAGCCCGAGAGGTTATCCACATCACATCAAAGTTATCAAGTTTTTGATAATACATCCGTATTAAATAAATAATCGACTTATTTCGATAATGATACGACTGTATTAATTAATTGAATTTTAATAGTATTCTGATAAAATAGAGGTATGCCAAAACTTATCGAACATGCCAAACGCAAAGAAATGATTGCTGAAGCCACGTGGAAAGTTATTTTAGAACAAGGGATGGAAGGGGCGTCTGTCAGGAATATAGCGAAGGAAGCTGGGATTTCTTTAGGGTCTTTGCGCTATTATTTTAATTCGCAAAATGACTTGCTGGGGTTTGCCCGAGACTTGATCTACCAAAAAATTGCTGAAAGGATGACGAGGATTTTTAAATTGGATATGCCGCCAAAAGAAAAAATCGTTCAGGTTTTATTGGATTTAATGCCGGCGGCAGGAGAAACAAAACTGGAAGCCGAAGTAAGATTGGTATTCAAAATCCATGCCCGCCATCAAGGGGAGGTGTTTGATGCGGAAAAAGACAGTGTCTATCTTGCGATCAAAGAAGTGATGTCCTATCTTGTTTTGCTCAATTTATTGAAGAAAGACGCGGATGTTCACCTGGAGACGGAGAGGATGTATTTATTGTTGGACGGATTGGCGCTTGATGGAATGATCCGGCCGCAATTGCTGGAAGCCCATAAACTGAAGCGGATCATTGTTTATCATCTTAATTCGATTTGCATGGAGGAGTTTTAATCGAGTCGCCAATTTAGAGCTTTTCAAGGAGATTGCATTTTTATGCATTGCGAATTTAGATGACATAATAAAAATATTTAGTGTTAATTTGAATCAGTAAAAAGTAGAGAATCGTCTCCATTAATTTGATAATTAAGAATTTTTTAACCTTCTTTACAAAAGTTTATGCTACATTAAAATTAAGTGATATTTTTTATTCGGCTATTCAGTTCCTTTGGCTTTAAAGTGGCCCAATTTCGAATTTGGGGATTAAGCAGCGGTTTAAATAGGGTACAAACTTAATATTGGGCATAATTTCAAAAAAGAAAGGGCTTGATGGTTATGTAAGATGAAAGCGTTCACTTCATTTAACTAAATATGAAAAGGGGGATTTAAATGGCGGAAACAAATGTCCGTGCAAAAGTTCAGCGTTTTGGGAGCTATTTAAGCGGCATGATTATGCCGAACATTGGAGCATTCATTGCATGGGGGATTATTACGGCTTTATTCATACCAGATGGCTGGATTCCGAATGAAACGCTGGCAAGTCTCGTCGATCCGATGATCAAATACTTGCTTCCATTATTGATCGGTTTTACCGGTGGGCGGTTAGTCTATGATTTTAGAGGAGGCGTAGTTGGTGCAACGGCCACATTAGGGGTCATTGTAGGCGCCGATGTTCCGATGTTCCTAGGGGCCATGATTATGGGGCCGCTTGCCGGTTATCTCATGAAGCTGATTGATAACCTGTTTTTGGCAAAAATCAGAACCGGTTTCGAAATGCTTTACAACAACTTTTCTGCCGGTATTTTAGGAGCGATCCTCGCCGGCTTTTCCGTCTACATCATCGGGCCAGTCGTCAGTTCATTGACGAATATCCTGGCAGATGGCGTTGAAGTGATTGTCGATATGGGCTTATTGCCGCTCGCAAGCATCATCATTGAGCCGGCAAAAGTTCTCTTCCTGAACAATGCGATTAACCACGGGATTTTAAGCCCGCTCGGCGTTGACCAAGCGGCACAAGCAGGGAAATCCATTTTGTTCCTGCTTGAAACGAACCCTGGGCCTGGTCTTGGCATTCTCCTGGCTTTCAGTATTTTCGGCAAAGGGGTTTCAAAAGCTTCGGCTCCAGGTGCAGCAATCATCCAGTTTCTCGGTGGTATCCATGAAATTTACTTCCCGTACATCTTGATGAAACCGATGCTGCTGTTAGCGGCAATTGGAGGAGGCATGAGCGGGGTATTCATGTTTACACTGTTTGATGCCGGCCTTCCGGCGACGCCGTCACCGGGAAGTATCTTCGCCTTATTGGCATTGACGCCTCAAGGAAATTATCTTGGCGTAATTTCAGGCGTTGTGGTCGCTGCCGCTGTTTCTTTCGCCATTGCTTCCGTTATCTTGAAAACGAGCAAAGTAGAAGATGAAGATTTAGCTGCAGCAGCTGGCAAAATGGAAGAAATGAAAGGCAAGAAAAGCGATGCGACGGGCTATTTAACGCCTAAACCAGCTCAAGCGGCCGTTGGTGCAGCTGCAGGTGGACAAGTCGAGGCTGATAATACACAGCCGGCGGATTCCACGATGCTTGCGCCGGAAAATGTCCATAAAGTGGTATTTGCCTGTGATGCGGGCATGGGATCAAGTGCGATGGGGGCGTCCTTATTGCGCAATAAGTTCAAGAAAGAAAATATCGACATTCCGGTTACCAATACGGCAATCAATCAATTGCCGGATGATGCCGATATCGTCGTGACACACAAAGATTTAACAGATCGCGCGAAAGCGAAACTGCCTGGGGCTGAACATATTTCTGTTGATAATTTCATGAACAGCCCAGAGTACGATAAATTAGCCCAACGTTTAAAAACAGATAAGTGAGGCTAAACCATCTTTAAAGGAGTGGTTTAATAAATGGCAAAAGAAGTATTGAGCAGAGAAAATATCAAACTAAATGTTTCATTATCCGGAAAAGAAGAAGCGATCCGCTATACCGGGAGCATTCTCGTCGACGGCGGATATGTAGATGAAGGCTATATTGAGAAGATGCTGGAACGGGAAGAGCTGACTTCTACGTTCATGGGGAATTCGCTCGCAATCCCTCACGGCACAGAAGATGCGAAGAAAAATGTCCTGGAAACCGGTATTTCGGTCGTGACCGTTTCGGATGGCATCGATTTTGGCGGCGGCAACATTGCGAAGATCCTGATCGGCATTGCTGGAAAAGGAAATGAGCATTTGGAAATCCTTTCAAATATTGCAATTGTTTGTTCGGAAGAAGAAAATATCGATAAAATTCTGAATGCGACTACGGAAGAAGAGATTCTGGACCTATTCAGCGAGGTGAGCTGAATGAAAGCTGTTCACTTTGGCGCCGGCAATATCGGAAGAGGGTTTATCGGCGCCCTTTTATACGAATCAGATTACGAAACGGTATTTTTGGACGTCAACGGTGAAGTTGTTGATGCATTAAATGAGCGAAATAGCTATGAAGTGACTTTAATGGGTTCTGAACAGCAGACCATTCGTGTGGAAAAAGTTCACGGCATCAATACGCTGAGCCATCCAGCAGAAGGCGCAGAAGCAATTGCTCAAACGGATTTAGTGACTGCGGCTGTCGGCCCGAAAGTATTGCCGATGATTTCAAGCCTGATTGCAGAGGGGTTGAGAGCCCGTTTTGAGAAAAATCCAGAGCCGCTGAACATCATTGCATGCGAAAACATGATCAACGCCAGTTCCTTGTTGAAAGAGCATGTCTATACGCATCTGTCAGAAGAGGAAAGGGAAACGGCGGACCGGTTGATTGCTTTCCCGAATGCGGCGGTCGACCGGATCGTACCGGACCAGACGAGCGATGATGTGTTAGCAGTCGCGGTTGAACCATACTACGAATGGGTGGTGGAAAAACCGGCCATCAAAGGAGCGGTACCTGCCGTTGAAGGCATCACTTACGTAGATGATTTAAGTGCGTTCATTGAACGGAAATTGTTCACTGTAAACACCGGCCATACGGTTCCCGCTTATTTTGGCCGTTATAAAGGGTTCCAGACGATTTACGATGCGATGCAAGACGAAGAGATCGAAGAGCTTTTAAGAGGAGCTTTAGGTGAAACCGGTGAAGTGATCATTCAAGAGCACGGTTTTGACCGGGCAGAACACGAAGCGTACATCCAAAAAATCATTGGCCGCTTCCAGAATCCGAACATCTCGGATCATGTCACACGTGTTGGGCGAGGGCCTTTGCGCAAATTGGGCAAAAACGACCGGTTGATACGGCCGGCAAGCCTTTACTGGCAACTGACAGGAAAAGAGCCTGTCCATTTAGCAACGGTCATTGCGGCTGTCTTGCTTTACGTAAATGACGAAGATCCGGAAGCCAAACAATTGCAGGAAATGATTGCAGCGCAGGGATTTGAAAAAACACTTCAAGAAGTGGCAGAATTGGAAGCGGATGATCCGCTCATTCCGATTATTATGAAACGTGTGGAAGAACTTCAAAGAAAATAAAAAGATTGCAGCCTTAAAACCCGATGAAGAATTTTTCTTCATCGGGTTTTCTGTGTTCATAACTGGACTAATGGATGATGACGGAATTGTAAAACAATTCTATACTTAACTAAACTCTAAAGCATTCGCGTCTAATGAAAGAAAGGAAATAATTCATGCCTAAATTTATTTGTGAAACATGCGGTGTGCAATACAGCAAGTCAGAAACGCCTCCCGATAAATGCATC
The DNA here is from genome assembly GCF_057031095.1 of Planococcus alkaliphilus. Taxonomy (NCBI): domain Bacteria; kingdom Bacillati; phylum Bacillota; class Bacilli; order Caryophanales; family Caryophanaceae; genus Planococcus; species Planococcus alkaliphilus. The sequence continues at coordinate 1,872,238 of NZ_CM168060.1, read as the reverse complement.
ATCTGCAATGAAGAAAGGCAATACGTCAATCCATCTGGACAAAGCTGGACAACATTAGAAGAAATGCAGGCAAGCGGTGCCTATCAAAATGAAATTTCAGAAATAGATAACAAATTGCTCATGATCCAAACCAAGCCGAAGTATGCGATTGGGCAGTCCGCTTATTTGATTCAAAATAAAGGGTTAAATCTTCTCTGGGACTGCATTACTTATTTGGACGAGGAAACCATCCGTCAAATTAAGGATAAGGGGGGAATCGATGCGATCGCGTTGTCACATCCGCATTATTATTCTTCCCAAGTCGAATGGGCTGAAACGTTTGATGCCCTTATTTATATACATGAAGATGACCGCCAGTTCGTAACGAGGGAAAGTGAGCGGATCCGCTACTGGCAGGGAGATTCTCTGGCGCTTTATCCAACAGTCACACTTCACCGGATAGGCGGACATTTTAAAGGTGCGGCAATTGCCCACTGGACTAAAGATAACGGCAAGCTGTTTACTGGCGACGTTATTCGGGTGGCGGCAGATCGGAACTGGGCCACTTTCATGTACAGCTACCCTAATTTCATTCCGCTTTCTTCGAAGGTCGTAAAAAGAATGGCAAATCAAGTGAAACAGCTCTCTTTCGAACAACTGTATGACGCTTTTCAGCGGGTCATGGAAATGGATGCAAGACAAAAAGTCCTGAATTCTGCAGTGCGTTACATCTCGGCTATAAATGATGAGCTAGCTGATACATAATATCCGGCAGGAGGTGCCAAATGGAAGACAAAAAATGCAGCGAAGTCAAGGATAAAAAGCAGGAAGTGATTGACGGCTATACCATAAAATATCATGCCAACGGAAAAACAGTTTGGTCAAAAGGAAAAATGTCAGAAGGCAAACCAGATGGTTATTGGGAGTGGTACCGTGCTGATGGCAAGATCAAACGCTCGGAATACTTTGAAAAAGGAGATCCGGTGGGAGAATGGGTCACTTACGATAGTAAAGGCGATAAGTACAAAACGACCAATCGCGGATGAATGAAAGGGAAATGAAATGCAAAGCAGTCCACTAACTGTTCTATTTTTCTAACGAGGAACTTCCACTGATGTGGAGGTTCCTTTTTGATTTGTTTTAGAGAGTTGTATTGCAGAATTCCTGAAGTACATGTATCAACCTGAGAATTTGGCGAACTGGGCAGAAAGCGGCCAGGCGCCGACCCACATTCCGACGATGGAACTGGTTGAAGGTGATGTTGAGAAATACCCGTTATCCGCTCAAAACATTCAGCAATTCGATTCGTTTGTCGGAGCACCTAAACTTTATCAATACCGTGAACAAGTCCGTTATTTGGTGGAAAACGTCTATCCTCAAATTATTTCAGAAGAAGGCATGACGAAAGAGAAATTGATGGGTGAGCTTGAAAAAGCAACGGAACAATCAAAACAAGTTGCTGAAACTGCTCCTCAATAACTAAATAACTGCTACGTAGAGGAATTTCATGTTTGTTAAGTGAAATGCCTTTAAACTGACGAAAGGGGTGAGGATTGGAATATGCGGATTTCCAGAACCTGGTCAACGGTCTTGTTTCTGCCATTCTTGATTTGTTTTCTGCTGTTTTTAGTCATTCCGTTAGCTTTTGGCATTTACATCAGCTTTCATCAGTGGTCCATCTTTGCCGGAAATGGCGGGTTTGTCGGATTCAACAATTATATTTCCATTCTAACCCCTGGCACGGTGTTTGGAGATGCCTTCTATAATGGTTTGAAAAACACGCTTATTTTTGTTGCGATCAGTGTCATACCGCTCGTTTTAATCAGCTTGGCATTGGCGCTGCTGGTTAACAGCATCCCTAAAAAATTCAAGGTATTTTATCGGACTGTCTTTTTCATATCCTATGCGGTATCGGTAACGGCAGTGTCGGCTATTTTCAAATGGCTTTTTACCGGAAATGGCGGCTATGTCAACAATGTCCTGAATAATGTTGGCGGCTGGTCATTCAATTGCCTGAACGACCAGCCGCTTGCCTGGATCGCTATTTTAATCGCCACGGTCTGGTGGACGATCGGCTTTAATATGATCTTGTTCATCAATGCTTTAGATGAAGTGGATGAAAATTTATATGAAGCGGCAAGCTTGGATGGTGCTGGGGCGTGGCAGCAGTTCCGCCACATCACATTTCCATCTATCAAAGGCGTCTTTGTCTTTTTAACGATCATCACAGTCATTGCTTCATTCAATCTTTACGGCCAGACATTGCTCATTACAGCAGGCGGGCCGGGGCAAAGCACCCAGTCTTTGATCATGGTGATCCAGCAAATGGTCTTCAGCCAAAATAATTTGGGCATTGCATCAGCAATGGCAATGGCGATGGGGACCGTCATGGTCGCTATCGTTGCTGCACAATATTTCTATTCGTTCAGAAAACAATAAGGAGGCAGAAAATGAAAAAATCCAAAAGCAAAAATTTCCTCATTCTTTTATTGGCGACATTGCTTGCGCTCTTGTTTCTGCTGCCTCTGATTTTTATGGTGTTGACGTCATTCAAAGCGTTGGGAGAGGCGATGTCGACTTCTTCATTACTGCCGAAAACTTGGACTTTAGAGAATTATAAAAGCATCTTCGGCATCACTGCAGACGTTCCGGTGCTCCGTTGGCTTTTGAATACCGCTATCGTTACAGCAATCGGGACCTTGCTGGTGGTTTTCGTAGATGTTCTTGCGGCTTATTCGATTGCCCGTTTGAATCTGCCCGGCAAGAGGTTCTTTTTCCTTGTGGTTGTGGCAGCTCTTACAGTTCCAACGATCGTCACTTTGTTTCCGATGTTCTACTTATTCCGGCAATTTAATTTGATTGATACGTATGCTCCTTTGATTTTGGTCTATTCCGCGAACACGATGGGCGTCTTCCTAATTTACAGCTTTTTGAGGGGATTCCCGAAAGACTTGGAAGAAGCGGCTATCATCGACGGGGCTTCGTTATGGCAAGTTTTGCGGTTTGTTATTTTCCCAGCAATCCGCCCAGTCGTTGCCACATTGTCCGTCTTGACTTTTCTGACCATCTACAATGATTTTCTTTGCCCTCTGTTGTGACCAGTGCAGATGAAATGAAAACGGTCACAGTCGGAGTCGCAAACCTCGTCCAAGGCTCTAACTTCGTGAATCCAGGGAGGATGATGGCGGCAACGGTTGTGGCTACTTTGCCGGCATTGATCCTATTTGTCGCTGCAAACCGTTATTTTGTCCGAAGTGTCATCAGTTCAGGCATAAAGTGAAGCAAAGCACTTGTGATTCTTTTAAAGCATGTGATTATACCATTGCTCCTGTCTCTGTATCGCTGCGCTAGCTTCATTGCGAAAAGGAGTTGCCCCAAATTACTTTTGGGACAACTCCTTTTTATTGTCTCCGGTTAGGCTTCTTGTCAAACATTCAACAGGAATTTGGGTTATGATAGAAGCATAGAAGTTTACATAAACGGATTTGCATCGCTAAAATGAAATGCCGATCCGGCTGAGCAATTAGGAGGAAAAGTTTTGAACGCATATATCGTCATGCAGGGTGAAACGTATCATGAAGAAAAGAATGCCGGTTTGATCTGGGCTCCGGAAACGGACAAAGCAGGAATGGTTCCGCATTCCTATCAGCGATTGATGGAAGTGAAAAAAGGAGACCGGATTTTCCATTACGTCAAAGGGGCAATCGTGGCCATCAGCGTAGCAAAAGGAGCCTTCAAAAAAGAACGGAAGCCTTTTGAAGAAGGGAGTCCTGAAAAAGAATCAGCGGTTGGCTATTTGGTGCAGGTTGAATACCGGGAGTTGGAGAATCCGTTATCGATCAAAGAATGTTTGGACGATATTTCGAGTCTTCTGCCAGTGAAATATGCGGCTTTTAAAGAAGACGGTACAGGCAATCCCGGATACCTTTATCCTTGCAACGAAGAGCTCGCCATCGAATTGCTGGAAGGCATTAGCCGCTTGAATGTGTATGTACCCGAAGCGGAGCAATTGGAACTCGCAATGGAAGTGGTCCGAGTGACGGAACACAATCCGTTAATCACGCTAATCGCAGAAACCATCATGGAAATGAAAACGAAAATCCAGCGCGGGCAGCTGCAATTCAGAAAATCGCTTTTGCCTTTATGGCATAAAGAATGTCCGCTATGCGGCATGGACATCGATGCCGCGTTAAAAGCTGGCTATGCAAAACCGTGGAAAGATAGCACGGATGCGGAAAAAATCAATCCTTACAACGGCTTGTTGCTCTGCAATAATCACGAAGCCATGTTTACTGCCGGATTAATCAGTTTCACAGCCGGCGGAAAGCTGCACATCGCACAACAGATACCAGAGGAGCGCTACGCCGAATACGGATTGAAAAAAGGGAAGAAAATCGCGGTTTACCCTGACAACGGCGAATTCTTCAGATGGCATAAAAGAGAGATTTTTGTCGATAAAAGAAAAACAACCAATTCAGATTCTAGGGAAGAAACCATTGCAGGCGAATGATCGCCTGCAATGTTTTTTTTTTATTATTCCCTGTTAGTTTCTGTCTAGAGCAAGGTGTTATAGGGGTATACAGTAAGAGATTATGAAAATGATTGGAGGTCATTTATGGATATTTTAATGACGATCCTTCTTTTGCTTTTAGCATTGCTCATCTCAAATGTTATCAGCCATTACACACCATTTATCCCAACGGCATTGATCCAAATCGCTTTAGGGGTTCTATTGGTGCTGTTTTTTGAGGATATATCGTTTGATATCGACACCGAATGGTTCTTGCTGCTATTTATTGCCCCTCTTTTATATAATGATGGCCGCCATTTTCCAAGGGAAGAGCTGTGGCGCATGCGCGGCCCGATACTCGGAAACGCCATTATACTCGTTCTTCTCACCACAATTCTTGGTGGTTATTTTATTCACTGGATGATTGCCGCGATACCGCTCTATGCAGCATTTGCGCTAGCAGCGATCTTATCGCCGACAGATCCAGTTGCAGTAAACGGTATTGCCAAACGCATTCATATTCCCGATAAAGTGCTGAATTTAGTGCGAGGCGAGTCCTTGATCAACGATGCATCCGGACTCGTTGCATTCAATTATGCGGTGGCTGCAGTCGTCACCGGTTATTTCTCGCTTCAAGAAGCGATTTTTGACTTTTCCTATAAATTTGTAGCGGGCGGAGTGCTTGGCATTGTACTTGGACTACTCGTCATCTGGATCCGCCATATCCTTCGGAAGCAAGGGATCAACGATGTGACCTTCCAGTCTTTGCTGCATATCATGACGCCGTTTTTCATTTTTATCGTAACGGAAGAATTGCTACATGCTTCGGGTGTCATTTCTGTGGTTGTGGCCGGGATTATCCATTCACTTGTCAGGGAACGAACGGAAACTTTAGTTGCTGAAGAACAGATGTTAGCTGAAAATATTTGGACGATTATTTTGTTTGTTCTAAACGGCATCGTTTTCTTATTGCTTGGGTTAAATATCCCTTCATCCATGAGCGGGGTTCTGGAAAATCCGGATATTGGCTATTTACTGTTGTTCTCTTATGTGATTGGCCTCGGGGTCTTCATCTTAGGGGTCCGGTTTATCTGGTCTTATCTTTTTGCAAGTTTCGAATCCCGTTTTAACAAAACCGATGAAGTGGAAAAACCAAGTTTTAAACAAACTTTGTTTACTAGTCTGACCGGTGTTAGAGGTACGGTTACGATGGTCGGGGTCTTGTCAATTCCGTATGCCTTGGAATCTGGCGAAGACTTTCCGAATCGCTCGCTGATCGTCTTTTTAGCTGCTGGTACAATTCTCTTCACTTTGCTCGCTGCCACGTTTTTATTGCCGCTATTGAGCCGCGGCGAGACAAGTGAAGGGCAAAATGTAGGGAAGATCGATACGGAAGAAGCGAGAAAACGGCTCTTGCTTGCATCTATTAAGAAATTGAAAGCTGAAACAACTGAAGAAAATGAAACCGTTGCTTATGAATTGATCGAAGAATACAAATTGCGGCTCGAACAAATTTTGCCGGAGGAAGAATTGAGATCGGATGAAAATAAACAGCGACGAAAAAGCTTGAAGAAAATACGGCTGCAGGCGTTATCTATTGAAAAATCACATATAGATATGCGGTTGAAAGAGGAAAACTACGATGATGAAAAAATTAGAAAAGCTTTTGCGAAATCTTTCAGAAGAAGAGAAGCGGCCATCGAAAAAAATGTGCATTCCTTGAATGTTTATATCCAAAGCAAGCTGATTCGAGCTTGGCGACGCTTTAAAGGCGAATACTTAAAAGATGACGAAACACGGTTGGTTAATCTTCAAGTAGGCAAAGATATACAGTTAGAAGCCTTGCAAAAAGCGATGGATTATCTGGTGGAAACTTCAAAAGATGGCAAAGAAAAAATGGCGAGTTCCGTCATACACGACTATAAACGGATGATTAAAGGGCTAAAAACGCCTGAATCGCATTTCAATGAACAATATGAAATGCAAAAAGAAGAACTGCGCTTGGTGATCATGGACATGGGCCGTTCAAAAATTTATAAAATGTATGAAGAAGGTGAAATTTCACGGGAACAAGCAAAAGAGCTGCGACGCTACTTAAACCATATCGAAAGCATTACATTATATGAATACAGTGAATAACTTGAAAAAGCCTGAACAGATGCTCAGGCTTTTTCTAATTCCATTTCTGTTTGGCATTCTACTGAAATCCTATGGTACATTATTAGTATGAATTGCCTATCCATCAAAATATAAGCAGATGGTTTTACGGCTGGTACAGAAAGTTAGGTGAATGAATTGGTATCTTCAAAAGATGTAGCGAAACATGCAGGTGTATCTCAAACGACTGTATCGCGGGTTTTAAATACGCCGGAGCGCGTGAAAAAACCGACATTGAAAAAGGTGATGGATGCAATCGATGAATTGAATTATATCCCGGACGGCAATGCACGTTCATTGGTGCAGCGGAAAACGCGGACGATTGCATTGATTTCCGGTCCATTGCATAATCCGTTTTTCTCTGAAACAACCACAGCCATCATCAATTATGCGAATGCCGAAGGATTCCGGACCAATGTACATTTCATTAATGATGAAAATAGCGAAGAAGTCTATAATTCCGTATTTGAAAATAAAGTGGACGGCATTATTTTATCTTCGATTTATCTCGACGATCCAATCTTTCATAAATTGGAGAAGTCGGGTATTCCATTTATATTGTTCAACCGAAAGCATCAAAGTGAGAAAAACTATGTGGAAATCGATAATCGGCAAGCGGGCTATTTAGCGGCAGCGCATCTATTGGATAAAGGCCATAAAAACATCGTCTGGATCGGCGGCCCTCTTACAATCAGTACTTTCAAAGGGCGGATGGAAGGTTTTATCCAGGCACTTGAAGACCATCAAGTCACTATTCCAAAAGAACGGATCGTCATCACCGATACAAAGAGGGAAGAACTATACGATACGTTTCTCGCACTGCAAAAATCAGCAGAAAAGCCGACTGCCATTTGTGCAGCAACTGATGCCATTGCGATCCGCCTTATGGATTTTTATATTTCTGCGGGGATTCGCATCCCGGAAGATCTCAGCATTATCGGCATCGATAACGTGGAATTGAGCCGGCATGCCTCCTTGAATTTAACGACAATCGGCATGGAAGATGAGCGGGGATTGGGATTCTTAGCGGTGGAGAAGTTATTTGAAATGATTTATCAGAAAAATAAGTCTTGCATCCAAATCCAAAAGTCTGTTAGACTATTCGAAAGAAATACAACCATGGACCATAAATTCATATAATCATTTATATGAATTTATTTTTCCGGATAAATGGTTACGTATTCATTTTTAAAAAGCTTTTATGTATGCGGTTTCACAAAAAGGGGGAGAGCGCTCATTCATATTAGTTTCAACACCATCTAGCAAACAGAAAAGGGGAAGAAAAATGAAATGGAGAGACCGTAAGTTCGGGGAAGAGTCGCCATACATACCAGCTGGTCCGTTTAAAATCAGATTGCCATTTATCCATTACCGGTTTGAATGGCCGGATTACATTCAAGGATTATTGATGTGCGCAGTTGATTTATCTGCTATTCCTTTATTGATTGAATTACTAGGCATGCCTTTTGAAGTGGCATTGGCGATCGTTGTTTTGAATGGTGTTTTCTATTTGCTGCACCATCTGCTTGGCGATCCGGCAGTTCCTGGCTGGATTACACCAGCTATTCCTTTGATCATGCTTTATTGCATGCAATTCCCGGAAGGGCCGGAAAGAGTGCACGCACTCATTGCGTTTCAAATGACTTTGGGGATTTTATCGCTTTTCCTGGGAGCTACAGGATTGGCGTCGAAAGTTGTGCAATTGGTTCCTTCTGCGATTAAATCAGGGGTAATTCTCGGTGCCGGTTTTGCAGCCGTCATTTCTGTTTTTGAAGTGGGCGGCCGTTTTGAAACTTTCCCTTGGACGATTTCAATCGCCATCGGTATTGGATTTTATCTCCTGTTCTCTAAACATTTTAGCAAGCTGCGAAACAAAAATATATTTTGGAACACAGTCGGAAAATTAGGGGTCTTTCCGATTATCGTTTTAGCTATTATTTTAGCACCGCTTTTCGGTGAAGCTTCATGGCCGAAAATTGAATGGGGTATCAGTTCACCAGACTTCATAGGACTGTGGACTAATTATACGCTGTTCGGGCTTGGCTTCCCGCCGTTAATGTTGTTTTTAACTGGGCTTCCGACAGTCTTGGCTACCTACATCGTTCTTTTTGGGGATGTACTCCAAACCAGTGCATTGGTTAAAGAGGGAGGCAAAGCACGGCCAGACGAAAAATTGGATTACAATCCGAGCCGTGCCCATTTGATCTTTGGTACAAGAAACTCTGTAATGAGCGTTATCGGACCAGACGTTACCATGGCCGGACCTTTATGGTCAGCGATGCAAGTGGTCCTTGTCGAACGGTTTAAAGAAGGGCGTAAAGCGATGGATTCGTTCTTTGGAGGTGCGGGATCTTTCCGCTGGGGAACGAATACAGGATTATTCCTGCTGCCAATTGTCACTTTAGTACAACCGATTCTCGGAGTTGCGCTCGCCTTGACTTTATTGATCCAAGGATATGTCAGCGTCAAAGTCGGAATCCTGGAGGCGAAAAGCCAACGTGACCTTGGAATTGCTGGAATCATGGGCGCAGTATTATGTGTCAAAGGCGCTGCTTGGGCGTTTGCCATCGGAATTGGCCTGTGCTTACTGATTTACGGCAAAGACTTCTTTAAGGGTGAAACCGACCAGACTTTCACAAAAGATGTAGAAGGTCTGCAAGATAAATTGGAATTGGAGGCTGAAAAACGTGAGAAAAAAGTTATATAGAAACGGAGAATGGGCAGAGGCTGAAGAATACTCGGATTTGCTGTCGCCTTATTCTTCTGAAAAAATTGCTGAAATACCAAAAGCGAGTTTGGCAGATGTACAACTTGCAATCGATTCAGCAGAAGCTGCAAAAAAAGCGATGTCTCGTTTGACTGCTTATGAACGTGCACAGATTTTAGAGCAGCTGACTTCACTCTTTATCGAACATAAACAGAAAGCAGCGGAAATCATTGCGTTGGAATCGGCCAAGCCGTTGAAATACGCCTTGGCCGAAATTGACCGGACGATTGAAACCTATAAATTCGCAGCAGAAGAAGCAAAAAGATTGACGGGTGAAATGATCCCTCTGGATGCCGCGAAAGGCGGAGCAAATCGGATTGGCTATACGATGCGAGAGCCGATCGGTGTGGTGGCAGCGATTACGCCATTCAACTTCCCACAAAATTTAGTGGCCCATAAAGTCGGTCCAGCTATCGCAGCGGGTAATACGATCATCTTAAAACCGGCTTCCCAAACACCGCTTTCTGCTCTTTTCTTGACAGAGCTTCTCGATCAGACGAATTTGCCAAAAGGGGCTTTTAACGTGGTGACTGGAAGCGGCAAAACGGTTGGCGACGCTTTAGTCGAAAGCGAGTCAGTCCGGATGATCACGTTCACCGGCAGCCCTGAAGTCGGAAAAGGCATCCGCGACAAAGCAGGATTGAAGAAAGTATCACTTGAACTCGGTTCAAATGCGGGTGTGATCATCGATAAAGGGGTAAATATGGAAGCGGTAGTCGAAAAGGCGGTTACAGGGGCCTTCTCAAATCAGGGGCAAGTCTGCATTTCCCTTCAGCGCATTTACATTGTAAAAGAACAGATGGAAGAATTTCTTGTTCAATATAAAGCAGCAACGGAGCGCATTGTGATCGGTGACCCACTGGATGGCATGACGGACCTTTCTGCCATGATTTCACAAAAAGAGCAAACGCGTGCGGAATCTTGGGTGCAGGAAGCGGTTTCGGAAGGGGCATCGTTAATCACCGGAGGGACAATTGAAAACGGCATTTTCCAGCCGACGATTTTGGCGAATGTCCGACGAAATTCAAAAGTTTCCTGCATGGAAGTGTTTGCACCGCTTGTCATCGTCAATCCGATTGACACGGTTGAAGATGGGATACGGGAAATCAACGATTCCGATTTCGGCTTGCAGGCTGGAATATTCACGAACGATATCAGCACTGCATTTAGCGCTTCACGAAGCCTGGAAGTGGGAGGCGTTATCATCAATGACATTCCGACATTCCGGGTTGACCAAATGCCTTATGGCGGCGTAAAAGAAAGCGGCAATAGCAAAGAAGGGCTAAAATACGCGATTGAAGAAATGACGGAAATGAAATTGGTTGTGTGGAACCACAACCCATTGCAATAAACCGAAGGAGGCGTGGAAACGATGTCGCATAAAATTACTTTTACACCACTCAGTTATACTGGATGGGGAGCGCTCGACCATTTAACAGATGAAGTGAAAAAATTGAACGCCAGCAATATTTTAATCGTAACAGATCCTTTTTTAGTGGATCTTGGAATTTCGGATAAGATTGAAGCACCTTTAAAAGAACAAGGCTGGAAAACGAGCATTTATACTGAAGTGGTTCCAGAACCGCCGCTTGCGGTTGGCGAAAAATTGGTCGCTTATACAAAAGAGCATCAATTCGATTTGGTAATCGGGCTTGGCGGCGGCAGCGCCTTGGACCTTGCAAAATTAGCGGCAGTATTAGCTACTCACGAAGGGAAAGCTGCAGATTACTTGAATCTGACTGGAACGCGTGAAATTTCAAATAAAGGCATCCCGAAAATCCTGATTCCTACAACTTCCGGAACCGGATCTGAAGTGACAGATATCGCTGTCTTATCGCTTGAAACAACCAAAGATGTGGTAACTCATAATTGCTTGTTGGCGGATGTCGCGATCGTGGATCCTGAATTAACCGTTTCATTGCCGCCAAAAGTAACAGCTGCGACTGGCATCGATGCATTGACGCATGCGATAGAATCCTATGTTTCCGTAAATGCCAATCCCGTAACTGATGCTTTGGCGCTGCAGGCAATCCGCTTGATCAGCGGTTCTATTCGCACAGCGGTAAATGAAGGCGATCATAAACAAGCGCGTTCGGACATGAGCTATGGCAGCTATTTAGCGGGGCTCGCGTTCTTTAATGCGGGTGTTGCCGGAGTTCATGCACTCGCTTATCCACTCGGCGGCCAATTCCATATTTCACACGGCGAATCGAACGCGGTCTTGCTTCCGTATGTCATGGGTTATATCCGTTCGAGCTGCGAAAAGCGCATGAAGGATATACTGGAGGCGATGGGAGTCAGCTCAAATCAATTGTCGCAGCAGGAAGCTTCCTACAAATGCGTGGAAGAGCTGAAGCGATTAGTGGCGGATGTCAACATTCCATTGAACCTGCAAGGGTTTGGCATTACACAAGAGGCCCTCGATTCCTTAGCGGATGACGCCATCAAACAGCAGCGGATTCTTGCAAGAAGCCCAATGCCCCTTGAACGCGATGATATTTTCACGATTTACCAATCGGCTTATTACGGCGAAATCAAAGAAAAATAAATGGCTGCTCGAAGAAAAAGAACCGAAAACCAAGGGAGTAAATCCCGGTTTCCGGTTCTTTTCTCTTTATAAATGTATGGTTTCAAGTGGTGGTCTCAACTGCTTCTTCCGCGTCCAAGAGGATGCCAAACTTTTCTTTTAATAGCTTTGACTTTTCTTCTGCGGACAATTCTTTCTTCGTTTTCTCGCCATTTTCTGAAATGGTCAGCTGCATGCCGGATAAAGTAATGCGGCCGTTCGGCGTTGCTTTAGTGACCAAATCGTCATGGGTGAATGGCGATTCTCTTGAGACTTGATTGAAAATACAGCCTTCGTGGAACTCTGCAAGCATGCGTTCGTCAGTAGTGAATCGGTAGAGAATCTGCTGATTTCCCTCATTCTCACGGACTAAATCATAGCAAAGCCCATCACGTTCAATCACTGAATAAGTCCCGCTATTGTCTGTATGGCGTTCGCCGCCAAGTGGAATTGGATTGACGGTTGAGTCCCCGAACCCAGCATCCACTAAATAAGGTCTATCCAGATTAACGAGAATCGCAGCATGGGTATCGGCTTTTGTCCAAGTGCCGTCGGGTTTCATAACGGTTGCGGAAATCAATTTTGCATCGAACCCGAGCTCTTTCAACAACCAATGGAAAAGGCCGTTGATTTCATAGCAGTAGCCTCCGCGCCGGTGGGTGACGATCTTTTCATAAATGTTTTCAAGGTTTAAATAAATCGGTACTGAACGAATGACATCCAAGTTTTCAAATGGCACATTTTGCATATGCAGCGACTGGAGCCGGGCCAGATCCTGCAAATAAAGCTCTTCAACCGGATAAGCGTTAAAACGTTTCAAATAAGCAGTTGTATCCATAACATCAGCATCCTTTTCCGTTTAATAACATGCCATTATCATAGCACGGACGCAACTGAAGGCCGAAACCTTTTGCTTCTATTAAAGTTCGGAATTTTGGATGTGAATTTGCTGGCAGTTAAAATGCGCCGGATCCGCCGCCACCGCCGCCAACTCCGCCGCCCGATGAAACACTCGAACTGCCGCCGCTTGCAGAAGCGGAAGTATTGGAACTTGCTGCGACGAATACACCTGACAATAGAATTGGATTGAAGTACAAGGCAGAATCCGTTTCTTCTGTATATTGTCCTGCTACGGAAAAGCTTCGTGATTTTTTGTCAAGCTGTTTGCCGTCTACTGCGAGAAGATAGGCATAAGCGCGGATTTTATCATCTGCAGTTAATTTTTGCCATTCACTGGCAGGCAAGTTTTCCATTGCCTTGCGCATTTTTTTCCATTGGGCTTTAACGGTATGTCCTTCTACTGTCAACGGTGAATAGAAGAGGGCAAAGCTTACTGCGATTAAAGAAACTAAAATAGAAAGCGCCATAACCGGGTAAATTTCATAGATCCCTGTATAGATTGCAAGCCCTGCGGCGGCGGCACTGATTGCGCCAGAAAGGAGCCTGATACCAGAAACTTTTTCTTTAAAATGATGGGCTTTCACTTCATCCGCCACTTCCCGATTCCATTTCGCTATCGCATCATTATAAGCGGAGTGATTCAATTCTTTCTTTGAATAAGCCTCCACTTCGGATAAGTTAAAAGTCTGGCCATCACCGATTTTATGGAATAATAAATCGATCAAAGTCTGTTCATGCGGCCATTGGGCTTTTTTACCAGTTAATTCAAATTGATCCTCTGAAAGTTGTCTCACATTCTTTTTCCGCACCATCTCCATTAAAGCGGCAGCTATTGCATCCGGTGTTAAATAAGGAGAATGGGTGAAATGGACGGTGGCAGGAAGGCTGAGTTTTTCATCTGGCACATAAAACCCGCTTTGTTTGTCTTCAATTTCCTCTTTGTTCTTTCTGGCATTCCAATATGCAAAAAGAAGCAGCAATGCAAGCGTTAATCCGAGTGCTGGCAACGCGGATTTCCCGATTGCCGAGGCCGTGTTTTGGTCAGCTGCAAAAGCCGCGGCTTCCTCTTCCTGCTGTTTACGGTCTTCTAATAGCAGATCTTTCACTGTTCCACCTGATTGAGCGATGCCGGAGAATAATTCCCCTTCATAGATAACCCGGATATCTCCATTGGTTCCTTCAGGCACTTTCCCTAACTTAAAGACCACCGAACCTTCGTCGCTAGCTATCCCTTTTTCAAACGCTTCATCGTATCCGAGAAATAATACTTCGTCAGTTGAAGAGGGAGGATGGATTGCTATGGTCATTTGTCCGTAATCACTTTCGTTTCGATCATCGAAAAACGGCCAATAAAATTCAGCGCCATCTTCGAACTTTTCAATAGCTCCTTCAATTACATAATTGAGTGTAATTGTAATCGTTTCATCGTCGCCACTACGATAAATTTTATAAACACTTTCTTCTTTGTCGACTTTTAATTTCTTCTTTTTATCATGTGCTGTAAATCCGGTGATTTCAGTGCCGGATTTTGGTTTGAGTTCCCTTGTAATTCCTTCAAAATCTCCGTCGAATTCATAAGTGAACTCTTCTTCAACCGCAACATCGCCATTTTCCAGCAATTGCGCGTCGATGGTTGCTTCATTGATTTCAAAATCCACTGCAAAAACCGTGACAGGCAGGAGAAAGAGAAACATTACGAGCAAGGGCATTAATTTTTTAATCTGCATTTGTCATCACCTCTGTCTAGTTTACGTATTGTGATGTTGTAAGTTTCAAAAACATTCATCTTGCAACAGCGTAATTTTCTTATAGTAAGCTTGATTCGTTAAAAGTTTCAAGCCAGTGGGCATAAAATGATTTTACTTGGGGTATAAGAGAAAGAATGGAATTTAAAAACCGGATGCCGAATCGGCGGTTATAATCTGCGAATGAAAGATGCAGCGTCCGCACGGCAATCCAATTAGAAACCAGGCAATGAGACTTGGACTGGAGGCAGCGGCTTATGGAAACCAAAGCAATCGAAAATATGAACAGGGGAATTGTGACAGCCTTATCAGCAATCGGCATTGCACAAGGACTGAAAATTTTAACCCATAAGAAAGTAACAGGCAATTGGGATTGGAAGCAGGCATTTACGACAGGAGGCATGCCGAGTTCCCACTCAGCAGGTGTATCTGCTTTAGCTTCTTATGTGGCAGCAAACAAAGGGACAGGCCATACGGAAACGGCGCTTGCCGTCGTATTCGGCACGATCGTCATGTACGATGCGCAAGGAATCAGACGCCATACGGGGGAAATTGCCCAATTGGTCAATGATTTGGAAGATAGCTTTGTTTCATTGACAGGAGATTTTCCAAGCTTGAAGTTTGAAAAAAGGGAGAAAGAATTAAAAGAGCTTCTTGGGCATCAGCCAATCGAAGTGCTCGGTGGAGCATTATTCGGTGTTGTTCTTGGGCTGATTTCAGCAAAAATTGAAAATGAAGAAAGAGGCAAGCATAGACGAGCACGCAGACGCTCTGACCGAAACTTGCGAATAAATCGAAAATAAAAATTGAATGTTGGAAAAAAGCGCTTTGATTTTCAATCAAAGCGTTTTTTTGTATTCTAATAAGAAGAATTTTGTAAAAAATTTCATTATTATTAAAAAAATATTCCATTTATTACGATAAGATAGTCCTTGTATATGGAAACTTGAAATAGGGTAATAAGAATTAGTTTTATTGATATAGCTTATGCATCCATTAGATATAGTTTTGCGATAAAACTGAACACAACCAAGATCTTCTGTCTAAAATTATCACATTCATTATAATCAAATTTTGGAGGTCGAAAATTATGAAAGAGCTCCCGCTTGCATACAATTACCCCATCGTAATCATTTCTGTCGTAATCGCGATGTTCGCTTGTTCGACTTCTTTTGAATTGCTTAAGCGATCTTTTATGAAAAATTCAAAAAGCCATTTATGGCTAATTTGCAGCGCTGTGATTATGGGTCTGGGTATTTGGTCCATGCATTTTACAGGGATGCTTGCTTATAAAGTGGATATAGGGGTTTCATACGACGGGTTATGGACGATTTTGTCGATGGTCTTGGCGATCGTTTCCGCTCTTTTTTCTTTTTGGGTTTTGCGCTTTGGCAAAGAAAAACAGAGAATATTAGTGTTGGCGGCATTGTTAATGGCTGTCGGCATTTGTTCGATGCATTTCGTCGGAATGCACGGGATGATTTTATCTGCGAATATGGTCCATGATCTGCCTCTAGTCGCTTTAGCCGGCATATTTGCATTTGGAATATCTTATTTTTCATTTCTTGTATTTTCAAGTGTAAAGAACCATCCCTATTCTTTATTTCATCTTCCTGTCGCCCTTTTGATGGCAGCGGGTGTTTGTGCGACCCATTATACGGCGATGGCTTCTGTCACATTCGTGCGTACCCAAAGTGAAAATCAGCATGTCCACGTTTCATTTCCGCATTTCATGTTAAATACCGACTATATGTTGATGGGGATTGTGATTGCCACGCTCATTTTTTCGCTATCATGCATAGCTTACTAATGAAGGATAAAAGAAAAACAGAAGAAAACATCAATTTTTTAGCCTTTCATGACAACTTGACTGGATTAGCAAATCGCTTACAATTGACTAAGCATATAGAAATGGCTGTAACGTCTCCAAAGCAGCAGGAGTTAGCGGTAATTTATGTAGACCATGACCGGTTTAAAATCGTCAACGATACGATGGGACATGATTATGGAGATGAATTGCTGATTCAAGCAAGCACTCGGCTTCGGGAATGTGTTCGCAAAACTGACCTTGTGGCTCGCCAAGGCGGGGATGAATTCATTGTTCTGGCGAAAGACGTAGATCGTAAGGATGCTGCAATCATCGCAAAGAAAATTATCCATTGTTTTTCAAAGCCGTTCTATTTAAAAGGCGAGGAATTCTTCATGTCAGCAAGCATTGGCATCAGCACTTATCCTAAAAATGGAAATCAAGTGAGTGAACTGATTAAATTCGCAGATAAGGCCATGTATGAAGTGAAAAAGCACGGCAAAAATAATTATCAGTTTTATCTACACGAAGAAAAAGCTGAAGTTGAAAAGAAGTTGAAATTGGAGCAGGGATTAAAACGGGCGCTGGAAAACGAAGAGTTTGAACTTTATTATCAGCCGAAAGTAGAACTGGATTCTCAGAAGGTGTACGGGGTAGAGGCATTGATCAGATGGAATCATCCGGATCTTGGAATGGTGCCTCCTTTGGATTTTATCTCGATTGCAGAACAAACGGGAATGATTTTGCCGATTGGCGATTGGGTATTAAATGAAGCGATCCGCCAAAATACGAAATGGTTAAAAGAGGCAAGAAGATTCAGATGGCGATCAATGTTTCGAATCTTCAATTAGAAGATCATCTATTCATTGAAAAAGTAAGGAAAGCGCTTGAGATCCATCAACTTCCTGCTAAATATCTGGAATTAGAGATAACTGAAAGCGTCATGCAAAATATTAGCCATTCGGCTGCACTTATTAATGAGTTGAAGGGAATCGGTGTGTTGATTTCTATAGATGATTTTGGAACCGGCTATTCTTCACTTAGCTTGTTGAATAGTTTGCCGATTGATATCGTAAAAATTGACCGTTCTTTTATAAACGATATGTTATTGAGCAGAAATGCTTCAGTTTTGGTTAAAACTATTATAGAAATGGGAGACAATTTAAACTTCCGGTTAGTCGCTGAAGGCATTGAAGATGAAAACCAGTTAAGTTTACTCATCGACAAAGGCTGCCATTACGGACAAGGCTATTTGTTCAGCCCGCCGCTGGCTGTAGCTAAGTTCGAGAGGTGGCTACAAGCTAAATGAATTGAGAGATCCGCTTGAAAAAAAGCCGAACGCATTTCGCATTCGGCTTTTTTCTATCGGTTTTTTAGATGGTTAGGAGAATTTGTTGTTGCTGGCATTGAGATGATGCTTGTTGTAGCGGTCGATGGCCGCAAATAAGATAGCGAGGATGATAAACATCAAAAGGCTGACATACCACGGCATTTCCGTTATCGCTTGGCCGAATGCTGTGTAGAGAATAGCAGGCATGATAAGGCCCAATGTTGAAAAGTACATATACTCCCGCAAGTTTTTGGTCATCTCCATTAGATACAAGGACAATAAATGGAAATGAATAAAAGGCATAATGCGTAATATCATCACTTGCCCGACAGATAGCGCCCGGTCCGGAAACATTTTGTCTTTAAGCCTGGACATTTTATCGCGAAAATTTGGGAATTTATTGACCAATACATAAGAGACGAAGCTCATGAGGGACAAGCCGATAAAGGAAAGCAGCGCTCCTTCAAAAAATCCAAAAACCACGCCGCCCACGATACATACGACAATAACAGGGAGGAATAAGATCGGTCTGATTAAATGCAAAATCACAAAAAGAATAGGAGCTAGCCACCCAAAGCTTTCAATGAACGTTTCAAGGGTTTGATCGAAATGATCCATAACTATTTCTCCTGTCTGTAAAGGTTATCCTATTGTTGAAGATAAGCTAAGCTGAATTTAAATGCAAGAGATTGAGATTGAAGCGGGCTTAAAGAACGTCTTATATAAAGGACTTTCCCGAAGGAGTCTAAAATTAATTCCGAATTTAAGGGCGGGCGAAATCACATAAATTTAACATGCTAAAACCGCTGTGCATAAGCGTTTCAGTCGAATTTCCGCCCTTTTTATGGTAAAATAATATTATCTACTTTGAAAGGGATGTGCTGCAATTTGGCTAATTCGAAAATCTCAAAGTCCCTTATTAAAGGGGCAAAATCCACTGAAAATTTTAACGGAAATATTGAAATAAAACATATTGTCATATTAGGCGATTCGGTTGCTTATGGTTATGGAACAAGAGGGGGTATTGCAAAATACCTGAAAGAAACATTCCACACCAGTACAGTAACAAATTTAGGGATTAATGGTTTAACGAGCAACGGGTTAGTCGATCGCCTTCGAACCGGCAACTGGGACGAGACCTTAGCATCTGCAGATATGGTGCTTTTGAATATTGGCGGCAATGATCTGCTCCGTGGCTTTAAAGGGAGCGGCGCAAAAGGGCTGGTCAAACAGTTTTCGAATTTGAAGAAAATTTACCGTAAAAACTTGCTGGAAATCTATCAGCATCTGCGGGGCCTCAATGAAAAACTGTTGATTGTCCAAAATAACCTGTATAATTCCATGAAAAAAGAAGTGCAATATTTCGGTTTCACCAATTTGCTATTCCGGATGTGGAATTCAGCAATCGGGGAAGAAGGAATCATCATCTCACGTACGGAACCGATGGGGAAAAATCCTTCCATCTGGCTGGACGCAATCCATCCGAATGAAGAAGGCTATAAAATGATGCATGAGCTTCTTTTAAAAACCTTGGCTTCTACAGGCATCTCCATTCCAGCCAGAGAAGCTGCCACTCCCACAAGACATTCTTAACTTTAAAACTGCCAGGTTTGCTCCTGGCAGTTTTTTTATTGTATTTTTTTGAAGAAATAATATTGCAGTATATTGACTTAAGAAAATTCTAATAATATAATTAGAAGCATTCGTAATAAATATCACTTTTTTAAGGAGGATGAATACGTAATCAAATTAAGAAGAAGTCATTTTTGAAATTAAAATTCTATAGTAATTGCTATTTTATGAAAGCGTTTACTAAATAGATAGAAAGAGGTGCCATATGATTACATTTTTTGTGTCGATTATTATACTTATCATTGCTTATTTTACATACGGAAAATTCATTGAAAAAATGTTTGCACCTACAGAGTCCCGAAAGACGCCGGCTCATGCGAACGGCGACGGAGTAGACTTTGTTCCGATGAACAAACATAAAAATGCAATGATTCAACTTTTGAATATTGCCGGAACGGGTCCGATCTTTGGTCCGATTATGGGAGCTTTATATGGTCCTGTCGCTTTCCTATGGATTGTCATCGGTTCGATTTTCGCTGGAGCTGTCCACGATTATCTTACAGGAATGATTTCCATCCGCAATAAAGGGGCGCATATTCCAGAACTGGCTGGGAAATTCCTCGGAAGCGTTTCAAAACATATCGTAAACGTGTTCGCATTGTTGCTGCTTTTATTGGTCGGTACGGTATTCGTTACGACACCGGCTTCGCTGTTATCCATTTTATTGGACGGGAAAGTGGCTATAGCCGTACTGATTGGCGTCATCTTTTTGTATTATTTCTTGTCGACCATCTTGCCGATCGATAAAATCATCGGACGCCTTTATCCGTATTTCGGAGCTGTTTTGCTGATTGGTACACTCGGCGTCGGTATTGCACTTGTCTTCTCAGATTATAAGATTCCTGAATTGTCATTGACGAATTTGCATCCGGATAATTTACCGATCTTCCCAATGCTGTTCTTTACAATTACATGCGGAGCTTTATCCGGATTCCATGCAACACAATCACCAATCATTTCACGGACTGTACAAAAAGAATCACAGGGCCGCTACATCTTTTACGGTATGATGATTGCTGAAGCGATCATTGCGATGATCTGGGCTGCTGCATCAATGAGTATTTTCGATGGGCAGACATTAAGTTCGATGATCAACTCAGGTACACCATCAGCTGTCGTAAATGAAGTTTCGATGACATTGCTTGGTGCTGTGGGGGGGACCATCGCCGTTCTCGGTGCTATTGTTCTGCCAATCACTTCAGGTGACACGGCTTTCCGTGCCGCCAGATCTATTATTGCCGACTACATCAAATTGGACCAGCAGAAAATAATGAAGCGTTTGATCATTGCTATCCCATTATTTGCAGTGTCTATCATGCTCACTCAAATTGACTTTAACCTCTTATGGAGATATTTCTCCTGGGCAAATCAGGCAACTGCTGCCATCGCTTTATGGATCGGTACGATGTATCTATACATCCAAGGCAAGAATTACTTGGTTGCGATGGCACCGGCCATTTTCATCACGTATATGGTGTTCGTTTATATATTAAATCAAAAAATCGGTTTCAATCTCGATTTGAACATTTCCTTTATTGTTGGTTTGATCTTAACAATTGTCATCGTGGCAATGTTCTATGCGAAAGCAAGGAAGAACCGCATTGACAATGTGGAAACCGCCGTAGCCGTAGAGTGATAAAAAAACTGGCCGAACTCATTGGAGTTCGACCAGTTTTTATTTTCCTGTTTTTGAAGGGGCTTCCAAGATGAACACCATATAACCTAAATCTTTTTCGAAATTCCAATCAACAAATGTCTCGATGACTTTTCTTTCAACAATAGCTTCTATGCTGCTGATATCCAACATTTTCCGCTCTAAGGGCCGTTTGGCCATTTTTAATTCTTCTACAACGCCGATGCCGATCAGTTCTTTCTCGAGCTGGATTAAGATTCCGGACCGTTCCACCAAAATCATGCGGTCATTCAACCAGACAAGCTTCGTCTGTTCTGGAGTTTTTTCAGCTTTTGCACTCGCTTTATTGATTTCGCCTTCAAAAGCCTTATGATCAACTTCTTTAGGCCACGGCATCTCTTTTTTTCCGTCATCCGCTTTAATCACACCGATGATCAAACCCGTTTCATTCTGCAAATCCCAGTCTGCATAGATTTCCTGAATTTCAAGATTGGCAATTTTCCATAATTCCAAAATGATATCCGACCGCAACTCATTCAGTAATAGATCCCGGATTTCCATAACGCGTTTCCTTTCATTTTGTTTCAAGAGGATTTTTTCCATCGGCCCTATAAATCCGCGAAGATGGATAGCTAAATAAGGACCATTGATAGCGACGAATACGGAAGTGGGGCCCTTGCCGAAATTGGTACGCAATAAAGTCGAAAAATAGCCGCCAATCAAAGATTCTGTTGTTTTTTCTTTTGCCATAGCAATTCCTCCCGACACACATAAATTTTACTAACAGGTTTATTATTCCTCTGATGAAAGGCCCTCCAGGCTTTTCCAAACTTCCGGAAGCATAGAAGAGAGTTCGTGGGCCAATAAGGTATGGGGCGATTTCGTTTTCGTCCAATGTTCTGCGCATGCACCGTGCAAATAAACTGCATTTAATACCGCGTGTTTCCAGTTGTCATGGCAGCACAGCATCCCGAGCATCATCCCAGTTAGCGTATCGCCTGTGCCGCCTTTTGAAAGTGCGGAATTGCCGGTCGGATTTGTCCAAGCTTCACCGTCCGGAAAGGCAATCACCGTTTTGGGACCTTTCAGGACGATTGTGGCATCGAGTTCTTTTGCTAAGCGTTTTGCATTTTGTGCCTTATCTTTCGCGATCTGTTCTACCGGGATTCCACTGATTTTAGAGAACTCACCGGGATGCGGCGTCAAGATGGTGGGTGCATTTCTTATGGGATATGCTCGTTTTGATAAAGCTCCGGCATCGAGTATGACCGGAACTGCTGACTCAAATAATTTCATTAAGTTCTGTTCTATCTGGCTATCCGGAATTTTACCAGGACCGATGGCGATCGCTTTATATGCATCTAATTTAAAGTTGTTGGTAGAGAGTGTTTCTTCGATATTTCTTATATAGGTGGCTTCAGGCAGAGAAGGGAGGATCATCGGAATTACTTCCGATTCTGTTGCGATTTCCAGTTTCCCTAAACCGCTCCTCATGGCGCCAAGACCCGCGAGAAGCGCAGCACCGGGCATATCACGTGTTCCGGCAATCAATAAACCTGTCCCGAAGCTTCCTTTATGCCCATCTGCACTGCGAGTAGGCAAAGTGGATTTGACTTGCTGTTCGTCCCAAGCTGGAACGTCCTCATAATGAGCTGGCAATATTATTCAACCGCCTTTCGTATTTTAAAGAAATCTTGATGTTAGAATATACCCGTAAACGCCATTCGTTTAACAAAAGAAAGCCATCCACTGTTAAATCCATCTTAAAACGCTCATAGTAAGAATAATTTTTTGAACAGTATCAAAAAACTGACTTTTTGAATAGCCTTGCGCCGATTAACTTCGAAGCTCATAATTAATAGCTGAAGAAAAGTAAGGAGACTTTAGCATGAATACACCACTGAAAATGAAAAAAATAACGCCGGAATTTGATCCTTGGGAAGCGTATATGGACATCGAACAGCACGGCAAATTGACTTTGTCGAGCATTGAATTTACAACGACGTATCTTTGTAATATGCGCTGTGAGCATTGCGCGGTCGGCTATATGCTGCAGCATAAAGACCCGGATGCCTTGCCGATCGATTTGTTGATCGCCCGCCTTGACGAAATTCCGCATTTACGGACCATCAGCATTACAGGCGGCGAACCGATGTTTTCCAAAAAGTCTGTCGAGCAAATCGTTTTGCCGTTGATGAAATATGCACATGATCGCGGCATCCGTACCCAGATGAACTCGAACCTGACGATGCCGCTTGAACGGTATATGCTGATTGCCCCTTATTTGGATGTCTTGCATATCTCCCATAACTGGGGCACGATTGACGATTTTGTGGATGGCGGATTTGCCAATATGGAACGGAAGCCTCCGCGAGAGCGGCGCGCTGAACAATTTCAACGCATGATCGATAACAGCAGGGCTCTCGCAGAAGCAGGCGTCATGGTATCTGCTGAAACGATGCTTAACAAGCGGACTTTGCCGCATCTTGCAAAAATCCACAAGCAAGTGATTGAAGAAATGAAATGCGCACGCCATGAAGTGCATCCAATGTACCCAAGCGATTTTGCGAGCCAGCTCGAAGTGCTGACGCTCGATGAAACACGAAAAGCGATCCACGAATTGCTGGATGAGCGAAATGAAGAAGTGTGGATGCTCTTCGGTACGCTTCCGTTTTATCCTTGCAGCATGAATGACGAAGACATCAAATTATTGAACCGAATTCGAAGCAGCAAAAATGTCACGGTCCGGAATGATCCGGATGGCCGCTCCCGGTTGAATGTCAACGTCTTTACGGGTGAAGTGATTGTTACCGATTTTGGAAACACTCCGCCAATGGGCAATATCCAGAACGACTCGCTCCCTGTGATGCTTGATCGCTGGCTCGAACGTCCGCTGGCAAAAACAATTGCTTGCCATTGCCCTGCTGTCAAATGCCTAGGGCCGAATCTGCTCGTAAAAGACGCTTATTACGAGGATCAGGATTTTTTGAAGAATAAAGCAAGGATATAAAATGATATGGAAGCAGGAGGGCCGAACCGGTCTTCTTGCTTTTTTTATTTTCACCTTATCCATTGGTCATATTTTGGAAGTTTGCTAAAATGGATGAATATTCTATTTATTCGACAGGAGGAGAAAAACAATGCCGCAGCAATTAAGGGATCGGGTTTTTATCATCGACGACCATGATTTGAATGTCGAAGAACGGACGGGTACGTATGTCTTAACCGAAGACGAGCTGACCTTGATCGACACGTGTGCCAGTCCATCTGTTCCTTTTATTAAAAAGGGGCTCAAGGAAATGGGATTTTCTTTGAACCAGGTGAAATACATAATTGTCACCCATATCCACCTGGATCATGCCGGAGGAGCAGGTTTATTGCTTCAGGAATGTCCAAACGCGAAAGTGGTCGTCCATCCTAAGGGAGCGCGTCATTTAGCGGATCCGAGCCGGTTGATCGCTGGAGCAAAAATGGTCTACGGCGATAAATTCGAGCAATTATTCGATCCGATTGCACCTATCCCAGAAGAGCGGCTGCTTGTTAAAACAGAAGGGGACCATCTGGATATCGGTCCTGGCTGCCGATTGGAATTCTGGGATACGCCGGGCCATGCGAAGCATCATTTTTCCATCGTCCATCCACCGAGCAACGGGATCTTTGCAGGGGATACAGTGGGCATCCGCTATGAACAATTGGCGAAAGACGGCATTGATTTCTTTCTGCCTTCGACTTCACCGAACCAATTTGATCCTCTTGCCATGCAGTCAGCTATCGAACGTTTTAGAAGCGCGCGGTTTGCTGCGATTTATTATGGCCATTACAGCATGTCTACCATTCCGGAAGAAGCATTGGTTCAAGTGGAACAGTGGCTCGGCATCTTCGTAGATGAAGCAAAATCAGTAATGGCAGAAGGAGGGAGCCCTGCCGAGTTAGCCGGTAGATTAATGAAGCAAGTAAAGATTCATTTGGATGCATTGGGTGTCCCGGAAAACCATAAAGTATACGAAATTATCCAATTGGATCTTGAAGTCAGTTCCATGGGCTTGATGGACTCACTCAGCAAATAAGGGATTGCTTCGCTCGATTTCGGGTAAACATTCCGTAAGAGGGAAAAACAATCAAAGGAGTGAGACGATGGAAGATAAAAAAAAGCAAGAAGATAAAGAACAAGAAGAATTTACAGAAATGCCGAATGCGGATCTTCCGGATTTCGAGCCGGAACAAGATGAAGAAAAACAGCTGGAGCAGTTCAAGAAAACGGCAAATACCGGAAAAGAAGATCATGAAAAAGAATAAGATGCAAAAAAGGGGCTGTCCCAAAAGTAGTTTGGGACAACCCCTTTTCTTATGAAACGATCGATTTTACATACGCTTCGACTTCATCCGAAGTGCCGAGCGCTAAAATGCGTTCTGTGTGGCTAGCCATATCGGCTTTTGATAATTTGCTGATTTGTGCACGCGCTTTAAGGATGGAAGAAGCGCTCATTGAAAATTCATCAAGCCCGAGGCCGAGCAAGATCGGGATGGCAATTTCATCGCCAGCCATTTCTCCGCACATGCCTGTCCATTTCCCTTCACGATGCGACGCATCAATGACCATTTTGACCAGGCGCAAAATCGCCGGGTTGAATGGCTGGTATAAATAAGAAACTTGTTCGTTCATACGGTCTGCAGCCATCGTGTACTGAATCAAATCGTTCGTACCGATAGAGAAGAAGTCCACTTCTTTGGCAAACGCATCGGCCATAACAGCAGTGGACGGAATTTCCACCATGATTCCCACTTCGATGCTGTCGCTCACTTCAATGCCTTCTTCAAGCAATTTCGCTTTTTCTTCAAGCAGCAATGCCTTCGCATTGCGGAATTCTTCCAAAGTAGCAATCATCGGGAACATGATTTTCAAATTGCCGTGGATGCTGGCACGAAGCAGCGCACGAAGCTGGGTCCGGAACATATCCGGCATTTCCAGGCATAAGCGGATAGCTCGAAGGCCTAAGAACGGATTGAGTTCTTTTGGTAAATCCAAGTAGGACAGCTCTTTGTCGCCGCCGATATCCAAGGTGCGGACAACGGTTGGTTTGCCTTCCATTGCTTTAAGAACCGATGCATACGCTTCGTACTGCTGTTCTTCTGTCGGAAATTCTTCTCGTCCCATATAGAGAAACTCTGTCCGGTAAAGTCCGATTGCTTCGCCGCCATTTTCAAGAACACCTGTCGTATCTTTAGGGGTTCCGATATTTGCGCCGATTTCGACTGCTTGGCCGTCAGCCGTAACAGTGGCTTCATTTTTCAATTTTGCCCATTCTGCTTTTTGTTCTTCATGCTGGGCTTTTTTCACTTGGTACTCGGAAATGGTTGCCGCGTCTGGATTGATGATGACTTTGCCATCCAATCCGTCGACAATCACAAAAACGCCGTTTTCGATTGTTGCCATCAGTGATTTTGCACCGACGACAGCAGGAATTTCAAGTGTGCGCGCAAGAATTGCGGAATGTGACGTGCGCCCGCCGATTTCAGTGACGAATCCTTGCACAAATTGCGGATTTAATTGAACTGTATCAGATGGCGTCAAATCCTCTGCAATGATGACCACTTCTTCTGAAATCATGCTTGGGTTTTGAATCGAGACACCAAGAAGGTGGGCGAGGACCCGCTTCGTCACATCACGGATATCGGCAGCCCGTTCCTTCATATACTCATTGTCCATCGCTTCAAACATTTCAACGAAACCGTCCGCTGTTTCTTTCAAAGCGGATTCAGAATTTTGTTTATCATTCGTAATTTTTTCTTTGATCGGTCCAATCAATTCGGGATCGCTGAGTACGAGCAAATGTGCACCAAAAATTGCAGCTTCTTTGTCGCTAATCTGCTCGCGCGTCCGTTGTTGGATCACTTCAAGTTCGGCTAAGGATTTAGCTAAGGCAGCGTCTAACCGCGAAACTTCTTTTTCGGGATTTTCAACCGTCGTTTTTTCCACGTTCAGCTTTGGGTTTTCCAATCTGAAAGCTTTAGCAAAAGCGATTCCGTTTGAAGCCGCAATTCCAGAGAGGGAAGTGCTCATTGATCAGCAAGCCCTTCAGATTTCATCACCTCTGTAATTTGTTCGATGGCTTCGTTTTCATCTTCGCCATCAGCTGCGATTGTAACGGTTGATCCTGAAGAAACGCCTAAAGACATAACGCCTAAAATTGATTTCAAGTTTACTTTTTTGCCTTTATGCTCCAATGTGATATCCGATTTAAATTTAGCTAATGAGCCGACTAAAGCGGATGCTGGACGTGCGTGGATACCTGCTTCATCTGTAATTGTGAATTGTTTTTCTACCATGTAAAATTCCTCCTAAGATAATGTGATTGAGTTTGCTTGATATCAAATCATTCATGAGCGATTTTGAAAGGTAAAATAGCTATTTGAATGTTTTTGACTGCTTATGAATGATTATGATTGATTTTGGAAGGGTTTTCAAGTATTATCTACTTAACCTTAAATAAAGAGGGTGCAAAGATGCTGACGAATGAACGCCACGAATATATTTTGGGCTTGCTTGACCAAAAACAGACCATCAAAATTCAGGAAATCGTAGATGAAACTGGAGCTTCTGAATCAACCATCCGCCGAGATTTGACGGAACTTGAAAATCGGCAGCTTTTAGTGCGCGTATTCGGCGGTGCCGTTGTGCCTGGCCGCAACCTTTCTGAACCGAGCATCTCCGACAAGTCGACACGGAATCTTGAAGAAAAAATCAAGCTCGCGAAATTTGCTGCATCTTTTGTCCAAGAAGGCGATAGTGTTTTTCTTGATGCCGGAACCACAACTTTTCAAATGATTCCTTTTTTAAAAGACAAAGATGTGGTCGTTGTCACAAACGGGTTAACCTTAGTAGATTCCCTGAACGAACACGGCATTACGACTTACCTGACGGGCGGATTGATGAAATCCCGTACCGGTGCTATGGTCGGCTCCCAGACCATTCAATCCTTGATGAATTACCGCTTTGACCTTTGCTTTCTTGGCGTAAACGGTTTTCATCCCGATTACGGCTATACGACACCGGATCCGGAAGAAGCGGCTGTTAAAAGGCTTGCCAGTTCTTACGCGCGAAAAACCTACATCCTTGCAGACCATACAAAAGCGAATCAAGTCAGCTTCGCCAAAATCATGGATCTGGACAGTGCTGATTTGATTGTGAATGAAATTGATCAGCAGATGATGGAACAACTGGAAAAAAAGACGACAGTAAAGGTGGAGAAACGATGATCTATACATGTACGATTACGCCGTCTGTTGACTACACCACGTATTTACCCTCTTTTGAAAACGGAAAACTGAACCGTACATCAGAGGTATTCTATTATCCCGGAGGCAAAGGAATCAATGTCTCCCGCGTCTTAAAGCGATTGGGAGCCCACAATAAGGCGCTAGGGTTCATAGGTGGATTTACAGGCAATTATATAGAAGATTTCCTTCTGCGTGAAGGTGTTGAGACAGATTTTATTGAAACTGCTGAAATCACCCGCATAAATGTCAAGATAAAAGCGGCAGAAGAAACGGAATTGAATGGGCCGGGACCTGCGCTTAATGTAAACGACTTAGCACAATTGACTGAAAAAATAAACAACATGAGTGAAGGAGATTGGCTGGTTCTTGCCGGCAGTTTGCCGGATTCGATTCCAGCATCGTATTACAGCCGCCTCGCTGAACTTTGCAGGGGGCGGAATATCCGTTTTGTTTTGGATACATCAGGCCCCGCTTTAAAAGAGCTGGTGAAGTTTTCGCCTTTTCTGATCAAACCGAACATCCATGAGCTGGGAGAACTGTTCGATGCCGACATTTTTACAAAAACAGAAGCTTTGCAATATGCCAAGAAATTAGTGGCCGGTGGAGTTAAGAACGTGATTGTTTCTCTCGGAGGCGATGGTGCATTATTCGTCAATGAAAAGTTGGCATTTGAAGCAAAAGCGCCAGTGGGTAAAGTAGTCAACACCGTGGGATCGGGAGATTCACTCGTTTCTGGATTTATCGCATCGTTTTGCGAAACGGAAAATCCGCTTGAAGCGTTTAAATACGGCGTAGCTAGTGGGAGCGCCACCGCTTTTCGTTCAGATCTTTGCCAAAAAGAAGATGTGGAAGCGTTGATCGGGGAAGTGCACGTGAAGGAAATAAAACATGGGGATGTGAGCGTATGAGAATCACACAATTATTGACTGAACAAACCATCATCTTGGATCTTAAGGCTGGCTCGAAACAAGAAGTGCTTGCTGAAATGATCAGCCAATTGGACAAAGCGGGGAAATTAACCGATTCGAAGCTTTTTCAAGCTGATATCCTAGCGCGGGAAGAACAAAGCACAACTGGAATCGGCGATGGCATTGCGATTCCGCATGCTAAATCGAAAGCGGTGAAATCGCCGGCGATTGGATTCGGACGCTCGCGAGAAGGACTGGACTATCAATCACTCGATAGCCAGCCCGCTCATTTGTTCTTCATGATCGCTGCTACAGAAGGTGCAAATGACGATCATTTGGAAGCGCTGTCTCGCCTTGCAACATTTCTGATGGATAGCAAGTTCCGTGATCGAATGCTTGCCGCAACAACCAAGGAAGAAGTGCTCCAAGCGGTCACTGACAAAGAAGCGGAAGTGGACGGCACAGACGGAGAAGCTGAAGCGAGCACACCTGCAGCTTCAGGCAAGAAAATTCTAGCGGTCACTGCTTGTCCGACAGGCATTGCCCATACGTATATGGCTGCTGAGAAACTGAATGAACGCGCGAAAGAGCGCGGCATCCAATTGAAAGTGGAAACGAATGGCTCGAGTGGTGTGAAAAACCGGTTGACGGATGCAGAAATCGCAGAAGCGGACGCCATCATAGTAGCGGCTGACACGAAAGTGGAAATGGCCCGTTTTGCCGGTAAACCGGTAATCCAAACGAAAGTCGGAAAAGCGATCTACGAAACGGACGATCTGCTCGACCGGGCAATTGGCGGAGATGCACCGGAATACAAACACGACCGGACAAAAGAAGACGCAAACGACGGCGACTCAAAAGGCGGCTTTTACAAGCATTTGATGAACGGCGTTTCGAATATGCTGCCATTTGTCGTAGGCGGCGGGATCTTGATTGCGATTTCTTTCTTCTGGGGCATCAATGCATCGGACCCAGCAAGCCCGGATTACAATGAATTTGCTGCGATGTTGAACACAATCGGCGGCGGCAATGCCTTCTTCTTGATGGTGCCGGTGCTTGCTGGATTTATCGCGATGAGCATTGCCGAGCGGCCCGGGTTTGCGCCGGGGATGATCGGCGGTTTGATTGCCATTACTGTCACGGGTGTGGAAGAAGCAAGCGGCGGCTCCGGTTTCCTTGGCGGCTTGATCGCTGGATTCCTGGCAGGTTATGTGACGCTTCTCGTTAAAAAAGCATTCTCGGTGTTGCCTGATGCACTCGAAGGACTTAAACCGGTCCTGTTCTTCCCGGTATTCAGCATCGCCATCACCGGCATCATTATGATGCTTGTGAACCCGCAGCTGACAAAAGTCTATACAGCGATTTCATCATTCCTGGAAAGCCTGGGCGGAACGAATTTGGTGTTGGTCGGCTTGCTCCTCGGCGGTATGATGGCGATCGATATGGGCGGCCCTGTCAATAAAGCGGCTTATACATTCGGCATTGCGATGCTGGATGCGCAGAATTTCAATTTCATGGCAACCGTCATGGCGGCCGGCATGGTGCCGCCGCTTGGCATGGCGATTGCTACGACGCTTTTCAAAAATAAATTCACGAAGCCGGAACGGGAAGCCGGGAAAACAGCTTACGTTCTCGGTGCTTGCTTTATCACAGAAGGCGTTATTCCTTTTGCAGCAGCTGACCCGGCTCGCGTCATTCCGGCGTGTGTTGCAGGTGCAGCCGCTACGGGCGCTTTGGTGATGCTGTTTGATATCGGACTGCGTGCACCGCACGGGGGCGTGTTCGTTATGGGTCTCGTTGACGGCGGCATAACAAAAGTGTTGTTCTATGCACTTGCAATTATTGCAGGTGCTGTCATTACGGCAATCGTTGCAGGGCTATTAAAGAAAAAAGTGGCTGCAGCAGTATAATTAAAAAACCGTCTGGATCTGTTGAGATCCAGCCGGTTTTTTTGCCCTTATTTAGAAAACTTGTCTTTCAACTCTTTTCCTTCTTGTTGGGCTTTGTCTTTACCTTGTTCTTTGTATTCGTCTTTGTGTTCGTCATAATGGTCTTTGCCTTTTTCCGTTGCTTGGTCTTTTGCATCTTTAAATTTATCATCCAACGCCATTTTCCTCATCCTTTCTCTATTTTTTATTTGTTTCTGTTATTCCCTTTAGTCAATCAAAAAAACATCATTGTGATAAAAATATGCAATTAATCCGTAGGACCTAAACCCCTAAAACGCTTAAGATTTACTCAGTCGGGTATTTTATCCTTATAGAAGCTATTTAAAAATTGAACAATGCTTTCCCCTATACATAGAGGCGTCAAGCGGTCCTCAAATTTACGAAGGGGGCTTCGTTATGGAAGAGCAAAAGGATAAACAGATGTTAAAGCTCGCTGCCAGCTGGTTTATGAAATGGGTGTTGAACAATAAAGCCGTATCGATTTTGTTCATCCTGCTATTGGTGCTCCTGATTCTCTTTTTGTTGCCGAAAGTCAGCTTTGTATTTCGGCCTTTTGCTGCTTTTTTTGACGTCATGGGGCTGCCGATTGTCATGGCAGGCGTTTTGTATTATCTTTTGAATCCTTTGATCGATTGGATGGAAACGAAAAAGATCCACCGGGCAGGAGGCATCGCGCTCGTCTTTCTCATTATTTTGGGGTTACTGGCGTGGGGCGTTGCTACACTGATTCCGATTCTGCGGGAACAAACTGTTAGTTTGATCGACAACTGGCAGGATTATTTGAATCGTTTCATTTCTCAAGTAAATGGTTTTTTTCAAAGCGATGTACTCGCTGAACTGCAAAAGCAGCTTACCGGAGAGGAAGACGGTATTTCCGATTCCATCAGCGGGCAGGCGGATGATGTGGTGGATACGACAGTTACGGGAATCGGCAGTGTGGTCGGCGTCCTTTCCACTACGGTGCTTGCGGTAATTACGACGCCATTCATCTTATTTTACTTGCTGAAAGACGGGCATCATTTACCGTACTACCTCATGCCGTTCGTTCCGTCCAAGATGCGGATAAAATCATATGAATTGCTGAGAGAAATGAATCTGCAAATCAGCCAGTATATCCGTGGCCAGCTGATAGTCGCATTTTTCGTCGGCTTGATGTTCTGGATCGGCTTCAGCGTAATTGGCCTTGAATACGCGTTGATTCTCGGCATCATGGCGGGGGCATTGAACTTGATTCCTTTTCTTGGCTCGTTCATCGCATTTATTCCAGTCGTCATTATCGCAATCGTGCTTCATCCGCCGCTTATGCTCGTGAAAATCGCGGCCGTGTTTTTTGTCGAGCAAACCTTGGAAGGCCGGGTCATCCAGCCTTTAATCCTCGGCAATAACTTGAACATCCATCCAGTCACGATCATTGCGGTGTTATTGACTTCAGGGAATCTGTTCGGAATTCCGGGGGTTATCCTTGGAATTCCAGCCTATGCAGTTATTAAAGTGGTGTTCATTCATTTATTCCTTTGGTATAAGGCGTATACCGGCCTTTACGATGATGATTTTAATCCGGCCCCGCAGCCGGTCTTTTCCGAAAAAAAGCAAAAGCGCCAATTGAAACTTAAACGCAAATAAAAAATGAAGCCATTTCGATGGCTTCATTTTTTGGATTTTGTTGGAGTTGCCGCTGTTTCTTTAGTGTCTTTGTCGCGTTTCCAAAGGTAGAAGGAAAAAGCAAAAAAGAAAAGTGCGGTATTAAAGAAAAAGACCAAGTCGTTCAATGCGCCGTCAAGGAATACGATATTCAGCATGGTTAAAAGATGCATTAAGCCGAGCGTTAAGAGTAAAACGGTTGAAGTTTTCATAGAGCCATCCTTATCTGTCTGTCTTTCCTCTATTGTACCTCAAAAGTGGAAATCGGTCAGATAAGAAAAGCCGTATGGAATTTTTGCGTTTTAATTGAAATTCATTCAAACTGAAACTATGAATAAATGAAAAGGTGGAGATCGAATGGCACAATCATTGACTGGGAAAACAGCATTTATTACAGGAGCTGGTAAAGGGATCGGACGAGCGGCTGCCCTTGCGCTTGCGAAAGAAGGCGTGAACCTCGGATTGATCGCCCGCACCGAAATCGATTTGCAAAAAGTCGTGGAAGAAGCTGAAAAAGAAGGCGTCCGTGCAGCTTTTGCGGTGGCCGATGTATCCTCGCTTGAAGAAGTGGAAGCGGCGATTTCGGCATTAACGGAAGCGCTTGGTTCGGCAGACATCCTGATCAATAATGCAGGCATCGGCAAATTCGGAACGGTTCTTGAAACTTCGCCGGAAGACTGGAAACAAGTCATCGATGTGAATTTAATGGGCATGTTTTATGTGACGCGTACTGTCCTTCCGCAACTTGTTGAAAAAAATGGCGGAGACGTCATCAATATTTCATCCATGTCCGGACTGAAAGGCGATCCGGGATCGAGTGCTTACAGTGCTTCGAAATTCGGAGTGCTCGGGTTTACTCAATCCTTGTCGCAGGAAGTCCGCAAACATAATATCCGCGTTTTCGCTTTGACGCCGAGCCGGGTCATTACGGAATTCGCCGGTTCGAAGGAAGAACCGGAAAACAGCCAGGAAAAGTTCATGCAGCCGGAAGACATCGCGGAATATATCGTAGCGCAGCTGAA
Source organism: Planococcus alkaliphilus (assembly GCF_057031095.1). NCBI lineage: Bacteria > Bacillati > Bacillota > Bacilli > Caryophanales > Caryophanaceae > Planococcus > Planococcus alkaliphilus. The sequence continues at coordinate 1,838,414 of NZ_CM168060.1, read as the reverse complement.
ATTGCACCCGCGTATTTTCATTCCGACGTCTAGCCAATGGGCGACGAACCCGTTTTAAGATGCGGCGGACAGTATTTGGGATGGAACCGACAGTAAATCGCCGGCTAAGGACAGTATTTCCAGTCTCATGGACAGTATTTCGACGCGCAAGGCAAGTAAATCCTTCATTTGGAAAAAGGAGCAATCACCGTGGTCAAGTGGAAAGAAGAAATCATCATCGATGCACCTATTGAACAGGTCTGGCAATTATTCATGGACCGCAACATCAAAAGAATCATGCCGAAAGTGGAAGAGCATCTGTTGCTTGAAAAAGAAGATAATACGCTCGGCGCGAAGCATTCACAAAGCTATTATGCCGGCAGCCAGCTCGAAAGCTATCTCGTAGAAACGACCGCTTTTGAAGACACGCCTGAGCGCAAGCATAAAGCAGTAAAGTTTCTTATGAGCGGCATGTTCGAAGTGGAATACCGATATACGCTCGAAAAAATGGGCGAAAATCAGACGAAGTTCCACTACGGAGGCTCCAATAAAGGCACGAATATGACCGCCAAAGCCATGCTGCTTGCAGGATCAAAGCGAAAACGCGAGGAAACAGTTCGCGCATTCATGGAACGGGTTAAAATAGAAGCGACAAAAGCTTAATGATCAACTATCCTGGAAGAAAATTGTAACGCAGCTGGTTGGTCTTTCTAGCGATTGATAAGAAAATTTTTTTCACCGTCTTTAACTCGTTAGAGAAAATGTAAAAGAGCACCGAAACGGCATGGCAGCAAATAAACAATGAGCTCCTTTATATTTAAAATACATCAGCCTAAGCGTAACTTTCTTAGGCTGATGTATTTTTTTGCCCATTTTCGGCAAACTCGCTTTTTCCGTAAAGCGCTTCGGTATAATTGATGAAAGTACTGCCCAAGTCTGCATAAAGGCGTGAAAATCATTGAAAATCTACATAACGGATTCGGTAGGGAGCGGAAAGACAACATTGGCAAAACGTTTGGCGGCTGAACTGGGTCTGCTCCATTTCGAGACGGATAATTTTGTCTGGAAACGTACACCGGGCGGAGATATCCGGAACTCAGAAGAACAAAGGAATGCTCATTTGACGGACGCCTTGATGCAGCCCAAATGGATCGTTGAAGGTGTCCACATTGATTGGACGGACGCTGCGATCGATCAGGCAGATTGGATTATCTTTTTGGATCTCCCATTAAAAGAACGGAAGAGGCGTATTATCAAACGTTTCTTCAAACAGGTAGCGGGAGTAGAGAGCGCAAATTATGAACCGAAATTCAAGATGCTGCGGAAGATGTTTGCATGGAACCGCTATTTTGAAGATCAGATGAGGCCCGTATTCTTAAAGAAATTCCAAGATCATCCCGGTAAGACGATTCTCTCTAAATCATCTGAAGCAGCCTTGGAAATTTTATTAGAAAAGATAAAATCTAGTTGAGTATTTTTTGAAAATACATGTAGAATATTACATAAGGAATGACAAAATAAAAAAAGAATAACGCAATCAAGAGTGTTAAAAGTATAAGATTTCTATTTTATTTGAAACCTATGTAGCTATACTACGTATAAAGACTATAGAAAGTAGAGGGGGAAGTCTTATGAATGAACAACATGAAACGACTTACAACAGCAAACTCAATCCATTTTTATCCGTGTGGTTGAACACACGGAACACGGTGCGTTATGTAATCGAAGAAAAATCGATGGTCTATATTTTTATGATCATTTTTCTTGCGGGAGTCACAAGTACTTTGGTCAGCATGTACCAAGGGACAGATGATATCGGGATTCCTTTCGGTATTTTAATCGTTGGAGGCGTGATTCTTTCACCGATTGCTGTGGCGATCGGAATCGCTATTATGTCAGGCATCTATTTACTAGTCGGGAAAATGTTCCAAGGGACCGGAACCTATAACGAACTGTTTAAAGCGGTGACGACTTCCATGATTCCGCAAATCTGGCTGCTGCCGCTGTTCATCATTTTGATGATCGTTTCACCGGATTCGTTTTTCGGAAGCACTGAACCCGCTTCAAATGGAGCATTATTCTTTATGGCGTTTTCTGCGATTATTCTAGCCATTGTAACAGTGTGGGGGATTGTGATTCAGAGCAAAGCCATTGGGGAAGCGCATCGTATGTCCAGCTGGAAAGGGTTCTTCACCTTATTGATCCCATCGGTCATTATCGGATTTGTCGTTTTCGTTTTTATTTTCATCATCCTATTTTTGATCATTGGGGCATCGACAATTTAAGAGACTTCGGTCTCTTTTTTTATTAACTGAATACGGAAGGAGTGCAGGGAATGAACGAACTTGAGAACGAACAGCAACTCAATCCATTTACAGCTATCTGGCTGAATACCCATGAGGCGGTTCGCTGGGTCCTGGCGGCTAAAGCCTGGCCTTATTTTTTCTTTCTGCTGTATTTGGCAGGCATTAGCGTCGGGCTTATCAGCCTGTCTCAATCAGCGATGCTTGAATTGCCTTTGGAGGCAGCGCTGTTCTTCGCCTTTATGATTGCTCCAGTGCTGCTTTTAATCGCAGTCGCTTTTATGTCTATCCTATATCTATGGTTCGGGAAAATTATGAAAGGCTCAGCTGTTTATCTAGATGTTTTTAAAGCGGTGATTACCGGAATGATTCCGCAGATTTGGCTGCTTCCGCTCATTTTGCTTTTGGGGATTATTGCCCCTGAAATTTTCCTGTCGCAAACGCCGAAGGAGGATCCGTTAAGTGTCTTTTTGTACGCAGCCTATTTTGTAATTTTAATGGCTACAAGCCTTTGGAGCATCGTAATCCAGAGCAAAGCGATAGCAGAAGCCCACGGGATGGCAACTTGGAAAGGATTTTTGACTTTGTTCGTACCGAGCGCCGTAATGTGGGTGATCATGACTTACGTAATTATTCTGCTCGTTTTTGCGTTAGCCGGTTTTTAAGGGAGACTTCGGTCTCTTTTTTTTGCTAAAAATAATCAATTGTAGATTCTTACATAAGGAAAATAATATAAAAAACAAAAACGTAATAAAAGAAATTCTTCAAGAAGATGACAGAAAATAAAGCGATGCGTATGATGAAAGAAATGCGTTTCAAGGGGGAATACGATGTTAACCAGCTACGTTAAAGAAGGGGTCCTTTGTGCAGAAGGAACTATAGAGAAATACGGAAGAAAAGTATTTGTCTATTTAGTCGATGGCATGCTGATTGATTCAGGTCCTGAAGTCCTCTTAACCGAACTCGAGCCTTTATTTGAAGAACATGATTTTGATCAAGTGGTTTTTACCCATAACCATGAAGACCACACTGGGAATGCTTCATTTCTTGCAGAGAATTTTCAAGTCCCGCTATTGATGAATGAAAAAGGGATCTCGCTTTGCCTAGCGGACGGGGAGTACCCGCTTTACCGTCAGCTAATTTGGGGACAAAGAAAAGCGTTCACAGCAAAACCGATTTCAGAAGTGATCCGTTCGAAAAACTTGGAATGGAAAGTCATTTATACACCAGGGCATGCTAGCGACCATGTATCGTTTCTGAATGAAGAAACTGGGCGTCTGTTTAGCGGGGATCTATACGTTTCGCCCCATACAAAAGTGACGATGGCAACAGAATCAGTTAAACAGATGATGGATTCCCTTGAAACTTTATTAGCTTACCGCTTTACACATTTATATTGCAGCCACGCCGGCTATTTTCCGAACGGCAAAGAAGTCCTTCAACAGAAACTGAAGAAACTCCGCGAAATGAGCGAGAAAATTTTACAACTGGATGCTGAGGGCTTATCCGTCGAAGATATCAATGAAGCTTTGTTTCCAGGGAACTACCCAATTGTTTTGTATTCGGAAAGAGAATGGGATACACTCCATACCATCCGCTCCGTCATCAAAGAGCTAAAACCGTTTACGGTAAAGGGGAATCATAACACATGAAGTTTTTAGCAGAATCAGACCGCTTAGTACTTGTCGTCATGGATGAACAGCATGTCGAAGCAGCTAAGCATTTTTGGGGCGATCCGGACGTGATGGCAGAATCCGGCGGGGCATCTAAACCGGGAAATCTTCCTGTGATCATCGATGCCTACCGAAAATGCTATGAAACGACAGGAATCACGGTTTTTGGCGTGATTGAAAAGCATTCTGGACAGCTCATCGGAGCATCCGGTTTTAACGGGACAGCCAATGACAAGAAAATCGAATTGATCTATCATTTTGCCGCTGCTTTTTGGGGGAAGGGCTATGCGACTGAAGCTGGTGCACTTGCTTTGAAAATTGCTGAAAAACAGACCGGCATCCATTTGGTTTATGCATCTGCTGATCCCCAAAACAAGGCTTCACTGAAAGTGCTTGAAAAGCTTGGTTTTCACTACATCGACCACCGCTGGTTTGACGATACCCAGCAAGAAGAGCCGTATTACGAATTGGTCCTTCACCAAAACTGACCCTTGATAAGAGAAGGGTTTTTATGTTCTATCCGAACATGCCAGGATAATTTTGCTATACTGACAATATTGGGATATTAAAAAAGAGCCGTCATTCTGAATTGGAAAGGAGGAGTTGCCTTGGTCTATGCTATTTTGCTTGCTGAAATTATTCTGATTACGATCTTTATTTATTTTGTCAGCGGGCGTTTGATGGGTGCCAAAGTCAATTTCATGAAACGCGTACTTTCGGTTACGATCGGTGTGGCGTTGACGACATTTGTCTATTGGTACTCCTATTTGCGCTATACCGATTTCATGAACGAAAGCGTCGTGGAAAATGCCGCCAATGTCAGCACAATCATTTGGATCGGCAGTATCTTATTGATCACCATGCTCCTGTATTTGCTTTTGGAATTATTCGATCCCATCGAACTCGGTTCTAGAGGTGAACGCATTACGGGGCGCAAGTTTATCTTGAGGCGCATCCAACACCGCTGGAGAAGGCAGAAACGCTTGAGCCAAGTGGTGGAAATTGCTGTTCGCAACGGGATATCGCGTGCCTTGAAGTACGCGCGGCATCGTGAAAATGACCGGGAACTGGCCATCGCTTTCCGGGATACTCTGGAGCAAAGCGGGGGGATATTCATCAAGTTTGGGCAAGTGCTTTCAACCCGGACTGAACTTTTCCCGCAGGTGTTCGTAGAAGAGCTTGGAACACTCCAGCAAAACGTTAAACCACTCACAACGATCCAGGTCCAGACAATTCTTCAAAACTCCTTAGGCCATAAAATGGAGGATGTTTTCTCTTCTTTTGATATGGAGCCGCTTGCAGCTGCATCGATCGGCCAGGTCCATAGAGCCGTTCTGAAGAAAAACAACCAGCCCGTTGTCGTGAAATTGCTTCGGCCTGACATAAAGCGCATCATGCGGGACGATTTGAATATCCTCGTTGAATTTGCCGAATGGGTCACGAGTAAATCCAAATGGGCGGAAAATCTCGGGTTCAAAGAACTGGCCATCGGATTTGCAGCGGGTTTGCGAGAAGAAGTCAATTTTGATATCGAAGCCCGCAATACGGTGCAAATTTCCAACGCCTTAAAAAATAGCCCTTATAAAGTCAAGATTCCCCATATCTACACCGAATACAGCAACAGCCAGCTTATTGTCATGGAACAGGTGATGGGCATGAACTTAGCAAAAGGACAGGAACTTTTCGATCGGTTTGATATTGATTCAAAAGAATTTGCCCGAACCATCCTGTTTTCGTTCTTTGAACAAATGCTGTTTTCCGGAATTTTTCATGCAGATCCGCATCCCGGCAATATTTTCATCAACGAAAAAGATGGCTCTCCGATATTGCTTGATTTCGGGGCGGTGGGGCGCCTTGCGTCTTCACAGCAGGAAGGTCTTAACCTTTTCATCTTAGGCGTCCAGCAAGGGGATTCAAGTGTCATATACGATGCGATTACCTTGCTCGTTGAAGACAATCAGCACATCGACCGCCACCGGTTCGAACAAGCCATTGGCCAATTGCTGCTGCGGATTTCGTATGTGGACCGGATTCCGACAACCGAACTCATTCATTCACTATTTGACGTCGTAAGGGATTTCGGTTTGTCATTTTATCCGTCGGTCGGTATCGCTTTGCGGTCCTTGATCACGCTTGACGGCACCTTGCATTTAATCGATCCGACATTTGATATGTTCACAGAAGCGAAGACTTTCGCGAAGAAATACAAGACTTCTTTCCTCAAAAAGCCGTTTACGGAACCGAAAGCGACGAAAGAAAAAGTCGAAAGCGAAATGGCAGTCTTGATTCCGGAGCTGCTAAAACTGCCGAAGCGCGTCGACCGTTTAGTGGAACGGATAGAAAGCGGCAAAATCATTTTGCACCACGATGTGTTTTCCGATAAGAAAAACGCCAATTTCGTCATTCAATTATTCTCGCGTTTTGTGCTCCTCATGACGGGAATTACGTTCGGATTGGTATCGGCGGCGCTGCTCGCCATCGCCCAGTTCATTGAGACTGCTTATGCCGTCTATTTGAATACAGCAGCCTATACAGGGTTGTTCTTATGTGTGATCTTACTGGTGCGATTATCCGTGCAGGCAATACGGGACATGAAACGCAGCAACGACGATTAATCGATAAAAAAACGCCCCTAAACCGGATTCAGTTTAGGGGCGTTTTCCTTAATTGGATTTCCGTTCGGCAATTCGTTTTACAAAAGCATCGGATTTGGTTACATGAACCGGTTGAATGAGATTGCCTTTAATTCCTGGTTTATCAGCAGTGCGGCTGCGCGACCGAATGGACGTCAATCGTTTTTCGGCACGCTCTTTAACCGATTTTTGTTTCAATGGAGTATTTGCGCTTACCATCTAACATCACTCCTTTTTTTCATCATAAGGCATCGTATTAATACGGTCAATAACATCACCCCCTGGTACTAATCGACCAATAAACTAGACGAAAGTTATATATTTAATTGAATTTTCAGTAAAATTTAATTAAAATAATATATACTATTGTGTTCTTAACCGACTAATTCAGTGGAGGTTTTATGATATATGGAAAAGAATCAAACTACTCGAAAGAAATGTACTGTTAGCAAAGAAAAAAATAGTTGACATGTATAATTTAGGAAATTAAACATTAGAAATTGCTAGCTTAGCAAACGTTTCAGATTGATATATAAGGACTGTTCTTAAAGAAAAGAATGTTATAATGCGGCCGAATGGCAGTTGGAAAAGAAAATTTCACGTTAATGAGGCTTTTTTCGCACATGGTCATCAAGTATGGCTTATATTTTAGGTTTCTTCTTTGCAGATGGATGTATTATTAGGAATCAACAATCAATAAGCTTTGCTCAAAAAGAAAAGTATATTCTAGAAATAATTAAAGAAAGCTTAGATTCTAATCATCAAATCATTCAAAATAAGGAAACAAAAGTTTATATATTAAATATTCACAGTAAAATTATGAAGAATGACTTAATCTCGATTCATGGATTGACTCCTAACAAATCTAAAGATATTAAGTTTCCAGAAGTGCCAGAAATTTATCTTTCACATTTCATTAGGGGGTTTTTCGATGGAGACGGCTATGTTAACTATAAGAGTTACTTTGTAAGTTTTGTAGGAGGTTCATTTAGTTATATGGATTCACTAAAACTAAATTTAGAAACGGTAGGTTTTGAAACGAACTTTACCGAGCATGAAAATTGTTTTCGAGTTTATATCAGCGGAAGAAAAAGTATAAGTCAATTTGCAGAATGGTTATATAAGGATTCAAGTATTCACTTAGAAAGAAAGTATAAAGAATTTCAAAAAGAAAAATTGCATAGTAATTTACTTCAAAATAAGATCAAGACACATAAAAACGCATTAGAGAAGAGAAGAAGAGATAATATATGAGTCTAAAAACTTTTTTATTTTTAGTAGACATAATATAAATTATCGGAAGTAGAGTTTCACTCATAAAGTATACTTAAGACAGTGAGACGGAATCGATTTTTATCTGGATTTTCATGATTTTTAGCGTTTTAGCTATTTTGCATTCAGTAAGTTCATTTTGCATATGTTGACGTTTATGTTGGGTTCATTTATTAATTTAATGAAACGAATTCGATTTTAAAAATCTCACAGCAAATTCTCAATGCCAAAAAATCCTCAATCCATCATTCATTTGTTCAACTTTAATCAGCTGATGATGCACTGAGGATTTTCATCGCTCTTCAAAATTACTTTAATCCTTACATAATCAATAAATTCCAACGGTGTCCATCCAGATCGCTGAATCCGGATCCATACATGCCGTTTCGTTCTCCAGGCTCCGCAAAAACCTTTCCGCCTGCATGTTTTGCCTTTTCGGTCATTTTACGGACCTCTTGCTGCGAGTTCATGGATATGGACAATAAAACTTCGGTGCCTTGCTGCGTATCTGCTACCGGGCTTTCTGTAAATGACTGGAATGTCGTTTCCGGAAACAGCATAACCATCACTTGATGGTCGCCGACGACTAGTCCTGCCATGTCTTCGCTATCAGCAAAGCGCTCATTCATCGTAAAACCGAGCGTTTTAAAGAATTCTCGTGACTTTTTCAAGTCTTTAACTGGAAGATTGATCCAAAATTCATTGGCCATTTTAACCGCTCCTTTTTCCAATTTAATTAAAGCGATATTCCACCTTTTTTTCAGTTTAAAAGGTCTAACCCCCGTAAAAACGGATAATTTATTGCTTTCTTAGCATTTTTCCGCCGTATTTACAGAGACTGCACGTTTAAGAAATTTCCAGTAAATGAAGCTGGATTTGCTGCAATTTGCTCGGGTGTTCCGGTTGCGACAACTTCGCCACCTCACTTCCCTCTGTTTCCATATCAATGACCCAATCGGATTCTTGGATCATTTCCGTCTTGTGTTCGACAATGATCACCGTATGGCCGGCGTCGACGAGTTTATTGACCAATAGCAGCAATTGCTTGACGTCATTTGGATGGAGCTCGGACGACGGTTCATCCAAAATATAAAGCGTCGGGCCTTTTACCGCCTTATTCAGCTCTTTTGCCAGCTTCAAGCGCTGCCCTTCGCCTCCTGATAAGGTCGTCAAGGTCTGCCCCCATTTCAAGTAGCCGAGGCCAACTTCAAGCAATACCTTGATTGTGGAGACGATTTTCTTCTGGCCTTGAAATAACGGCAAGCTTTCTTCGATGCTGAGGTCCAGGACATCGGAAATGGACTGGCCCTCGTAATGGACAGCTAGCACTTACACTTTAAAACGTTTCCCGGAACATACCGGACAAACGACTTCGAGGTCAGGCAAAAAATGCATATTAACGAACACGTATCCGAGTCCTTGGCAATGTTCGCAGCGGCCGCCTTCTGTATTAAAAGAGAAATGCTTTGCTGTTAACTGCTGCTCTTTTGCCGCTGGAAGATTTGCATATAAATTTCGGAGCCCCGTATAAATGTCCGTATAAGTCGCAATATTCGACCGTTGCATGCGGCTTAGTGCCGACTGGTCGACCGTCACCATGCGCTGGATAAATTCCATGCCCGTAATCTTATCGTAGCCCGCTTTCTGGTGATTTTCCTCTGCGCTTGAAGCCAGAAGATCAAATAGTAAAGTTGATTTGCCGGAACCTGAAACCCCAGTAACCGCTATAAAACAGCCAAGCGGAAACGAAACATCGATGTGCTTCAAATTGTTTTTTACTGCCCCCGTAATCGTGATGCATTCGCCTGTTCCCGCTCTTCGCACGGTTTTCGGGAAGTACGGTTCATTCAAATATACGCCGGTCACAGATCTTGCCTGGGTGGCTAAAGAAGAAAGCGTACCTTCCCCAACAACTATTCCGCCGTTAATGCCGGCTCCCGGTCCGATATCAATGATCCAATCTGCTTCTTTCATGACATCGACATCATGTTCAATGACCAAAACCGAATTCCCATGGTCCCGAAGCTGCTTTAAGATCGACACCAGCCCTTCCGTATCTTTTGGGTGAAGGCCTGCAGTCGGTTCGTCAAGAATATACAACACCCCGCTTAAATCCGATCCGAGAACGGTTGCAAGACGCAGCCGCTGTGATTCGCCGCCTGACAACGTCATTGACGTACGGTCCATCGACAAATAGCCAAGGCCGACATGCAAAATGCGTTCCAATTTCACGCCGAGTTCAAAAACCAAGTTTTCCGCTATGGAGCTTTCCCGCTTTTCAAGGTCAGACTTGATGCGTTTTACCCAATCCAAAACTTGTTCCAGCGGCAATTTCGACACTTCTGTAATCGATTGGCCGGCAACAAGGACGAGCCGGCTTTCTTTTTTTAATTTGTCACCGCCGCATTCGGAACAAATTTTCTGGTAGAAAAAAGCCGATTCTCCGGATTGGCCTTCTTTTTCAGCATAGCGCCGCCACATCCCGGTTAAGACCCTTCAAAACGGCCTTTTGCGGCTGTTTTCGGAGGCGGAAGATCAGGAAAATGACGGCTGAACTCCGTGCTTTCTGCGCCGTAATAAAGCAGGCCCCGCTGAATTTCAGAATAATCCTTTAGCGGCAAATCGATATCGAAACCCATTCCGTAGTATGCGCCTTCCGCAGTCAGTACTTGCCCGTAGTAAATGCCCATGTTGTCGAACCAGAATGACACCGCCCCATTCCGCAAGCTTTTCGATTCATCGAATACATCTTCTACTTTGATTCCAAGCGTCTTTCCCAGCCCTGAACAATTGGCACAAGCCCCTTCTACTGTGTTAAAGGAAAAATGGGCTTTATTTAAGGTTTTCATCTCAAAACCGCAAACAGCACATGGCATCGTTTCACTGCCTTCCGGAAGATCCGCAGGCTTTTTGACGAAAGAACCGCAATTTGGACAAGGTTGCCTGCCTAGTTTTTCATAGATGATACGCAAATAGGTATACATGTCTGTGACCGTGCCAACTGTCGAACGCGGATTTCGGTTCGTCGTTTTTTGCTGGTTGATGCCGATGGATGGCGAGAGCCCTTTGATCGACTCGACTTTCGGCTTATTGATGAAATTCGTTGCCATGCCGTTCATTTCAAAGTATTGGCGCTGGCTTTCCCGCTGCAAAATGTCAATGGCGAGCGTCGACTTGCCGGAGCCGGATGGCCCTGTAATCACGACAAATTGCTGTTTGGGAATTTCTAGAGAAATGTCTTTCAAATTATTTTCAACGGCACGGACGATGCGAATGGTTTCAGTCATCTTAAAAGCCTCCTCCAATTAAGCCGGGTTACCGGCAGCAATTGCTTCTCGTGTTCTTCTTAACCATTTTGCTGCAAATTTGCTTATCAAGACTGGCAAAAAAGCCCCGAACCTTTACGGCCGGGGCTTTGGTTAAACATCTATATAACCGTTCTACTAACTTATTGAGCCACGTCAATGCTCGAAAATGCAGTTTCTTTCTCAGACTTCCGCTTTTCTTCTTTGTATTTTTTGTATCCTTCAATGTGATTCAAGTAAAGCTCCAAGTAGTTGATTGCGTTTTCTTCCATCTCGTTTGTTTCTCTTTGAATAATCGTCATTTTCATTTCCCCCTTATAATGGTCAGTGATTGTCTTGCGCACATACTGAATTTCCGTGGCTGAGGCTAAAATGGACGGATTTATTAAACAAAAATCTGGAATCCCGGTAAGAAGGTCAACTGGCCGCTTGGCCGGTTAATTGCTTGAGAGCCTGTGACAGCCGCTTTGCAAAGTCTTCAGGCGGCTCGGTGGTCGTTAACTGAATGCAAGTCAGGCCCTGAGCCGTTGTCTGTACTTGTGAGAAATTAGTCGGAAATGGAATCGGGTGCCGCCAAAGCGCCGTACTGAATGCTGAAATCTCATCAGCCAACAAATAAACGCTAGCTTTGTTGGTCGCTTCCCCGCTTTTAGCCAGTGGAGTGATTTCAAATGAACAGAAAAGCCGTTCCGTACCTTGAAGCATCCGCTTCGTTTGAAACCGGTAATACCCCTCCAGTAACTCTCCAACTGTTCCCATCCATAAACCGATTTTTTGTACCATTGCTTCTTCAAAAGAGATGCACACCATACCGATCCTTCCTTCCTTAAAGCTTGCCCTAATTATTATTCATTCTTAAAGATTCATTCTGGATGTTCATTCAACGAAATGACGACAAATTCAGAAAACTTTAATTAGTAAAAAAATATAATCCTTCTGCCTATATCTTTTAGCATATATTTAATTGGTTACTTCTTTCTTTTTTCTTTATTTCGTTACCAACAGACTATAATATCCTATATCTTTTGTAAATACTTAATTTTACGGTATTTTTCTATTCCCCTCCTTTTCAATAAAAAATGTTATTTTTTGATAGCTTTATGAATTATTAGATAATTCAAACTATTTCGCGATATAGTTCATAATCCTTCTCCAAGTTCTGTTTTATAAATTTGGGGGAAATTCTCATTTCAAAAATGAGAATCATCGACGGTAAAAATTAAGGTTTCATTCTGTTAAATTTAATGCAAGATCCTTCGCAAAGTAAAAATAACTCAATTCCCACTTTCAAGGGTTTTGGAAAATAAAAGGAAAACGCTATACTCGGAAAGCAAAAAAAAATAAAAAATTTTTTATTTTTTTTTGCTTTCAGCTTTCATTTCACTTCTCATTTAACCGTTTTATCGATTTCCACCCGTAAACCACTTCTTCATATCGTTCTCCCGCAATCGTTTCAAGTTCCGTATGGATCTGTACAGCCCCCAAGGTTTCATAAAAATAGCGAGCGCTGTTTTCAGCTAGAACCAAAACCAGCATTGAATGGTATCCCCTATCAAGTAAGCTTTGCGCCACCTGTTTTACCAACGCTTTTCCGATGCCCTGCCCTTGAACTTCTTCCAGCAAGTAAATCGCATATAACTCGCCATCGTTTTCTAAATAAGCACCGCTGCGTTCTTTTCCGCCAGCCGCAAAGCCGACTATCGTCCCTTTTTCGTTTTCGGCCACAAAAACTTCCTGCTTCATGATTTGCCTGCTCCAACGATTTTCCCTTTCGCTATACGACATGCCGTCCAAAAAATGCTGAGGGACAATCTCTTTATACGTCGTCCGCCAACTATCGACGTGCACTTTCGCCATGCCTTTTGCGTCACCTGATTCCGCTCTTCTGATCTGCATCGGTATCTTCCTTTCCTAATCGAGTTTCTTCTATAGTAAAAAAAAATGAAGAAACCCGTATTGGAGTAAGTTCTGTCTTCTTAAAACGGTCTGATGATCATTAATTGATCAGTTCCGTGATTTTCTCTTCATTCGCTAAGAAAAACTGCTTGAATTCTTCTTCGTAGTCTCCCGCATTTTTCTTTTCAAGATTTCCCGAAAGCGTGAGTTGATTAAATGTTTCTAAAAGCTGATGATAGCCAATCAATTTGTTGTAATACTTTTCTGTCAGCTCTCCGTCTCTTGCATCGTTTATGATTTCTCTAATGCCGATTGGCAAGTAAAAATCAAATTGGTCCTGTACTTTGTAGAAATACTCCATATTCGAAAAATAAATAAAGCCCGGCACCGCTTCGAGACCTGTCGGTAAACCAATCAGTTCATCTGATGCGCCGTAGGCATAGATCAAATCATCCGCAAGCTTCCGGGCATTTTGGGATTGATCGTATTCTTCAATCATGATTTGGAGAGCTTGCTCTACTGATGCATGCTGAAGCACATACTCTCTAATCAAAGCTTTCTCTACTTGCTGTTGTTGCCGGCCCACTAAAAAAGCCAATAACACGACCAGGACGGCCAAAACTCCGCAAGCCATCTTCCATTTCTTCATTGCATGCCCTCTTTTCTTTAGCTAACACTTTATGTAAAATTTTCCCTTGCCATTAGCGTACCACTCTTTCTCGGTCTTCTTGAATGCCTTTCAAACAATAGCAATCCACTTTTCCAATAGCCCGGGTTTTTCGGTAGCCTTTTCCTTTTAAATTTGGGTTTTCATCACGATTGTTGCTTTTCTGCCACTTAATTCGGGATTGACAGCAACGGCCTTTCAATTTATGATTTAAAAGTATCTAAATGAAAATGATTATCATTTTCACGGATTATCGAAAGGGGAAAATAACCACATGAAAAAGCTATTATTGCCGCTTCTTTTCTTCATACTGCTTGTGCTTGCCGCATGCGGAAATACAGAAAACGAGGGAACTGCAGCAGATGCAGACAAAGAAACTGAAAAAGACACCGTTACCTACGAGTCTGAAACAGGCCCGGTTGAAGTACCAAAAGAACCGAAACGCATCATTGCATTGACAAATGCACCAAACGTCCTTGCGCTTGAAGGAACAATTGTCGGAGTAGACGAATGGACAAATGCCAATCCGCTATTCACCGACAAACTAACGGATGCGGAAATCGTTACAGAAGATAACTTAGAAAAAATCATTGAACTTGAACCGGATTTGATCATCGCAGGCACTCACATGAAAAACTTGGACAAGCTCGGCGAAATCGCACCGACTGTCGCTTACACATGGGGCAATCTGGATTACTTGGATCAGCAAGTTGAAATCGGTAAATTATTGAACAAAGAACAAGAAGCGACGGATTGGGTTGCGGACTTCCAAGAACGCGCTGCAGCTGCAGGTGAAGAAATCCGTGCGGAAATCGGTGAAGATGCGACCGTATCGGTTATCGAAAGCGGCAACAAAGAATTTTATGTGTTCGGCGACAATTACGCGCGCGGCACAGAAATCCTGTATCAGGCCATGAAATTGAAAATGCCCTCTAAAGTTGAAGAAATGGCACTTGAAGCAGGCATCTATACCTTCTCTTCTGAAGTCCTTCCGGAATTTGCAGGAGACTATGTCATCCTCAGCAAAAACCCGGATGTCGATAACTCTTTCATGGAAACAGACGTATGGAAAAACATCCCGGCTGTGAAAAACGGCCAAGTGTTTGAAATCAACACGAAAGCCTCTACTTACAGTGACCCAATCACATTAGAGACGCTTTTGACTTTCTTTGAAGAATCATTTTTAGGAAACTAAGTTAAAAAGCCCCTGGATTCCAGCACTTGCAACCGAGTGCCGACACCCAGGGGCTTTTTTCTTTTCTTTGGAACAACAACCGGCGTTTTCTGTCTTTTCCTTCCTTTCACAGGGCCGCATTTATGCTATCATGGCAAAAGCAACTAGTCAGGAAGGAGACAACTGGATGATCCGATTCCCCAAAACCGGAAACAAAAAACGGACAGAGGCCCCGCGAAATCGGTTGAACTTAAAAATGAGAATGGTCTTGTTGATCGCTCTCCTGATTTTAACCGTTGTGGCAGTCATGGGCATCTTCCTTCATTATTTCGTCACCGATACCTTAAAAGGGCAACTGGGGGAACAAGCACTTGCCTTAGCGGAAAGCGTCGCACTCAATCCCGAAATTGCGGAAGCGTTCAATGAACCCGATCCAGCCTCTGTCATCCAACCGCTCATCTCGCCTCTCCAAAAAGCGACCGATGCAGAATTTATCGTGGTCGGCAACACGGAAGAAATCCGCTATTCCCATCCGGTGCCGGAAAAAATTGGCCAAAAGATGGTGGGAGAAGATAACCGGTCAGCACTGATCTACGGAAAATCTTACATATCAGAAGCAACGGGGTCGCTCGGCAGTTCCTTGCGTGCGAAAGTCCCGATTTATGCAGATGGCGAAATCATCGGTGTCGTGTCGGTCGGTTTCCTTGCAACGGATATTCAGACCCTTATTGCAGCTTACAATCAGGAACTCTGGCTCATGCTTTTGCTGATTGCCTCAGCCGGATTTTTAGCGGCTCTTGGCATCGCTTCTTATATTAAACGCCTATTATATGGGCTCGAGCCGGAAGAAATCGCCCATCTTTTATTCCAAAAAGAAACGATTCTGCAGTCGACGCATGAAGGGATCATTGCAGTGGACGGAACGGGCCGCATCACATTGCTCAATCAAATGGCCAAGCGTTTGCTGTTCGGTGACGAAGAGCCGGAAGAAAAGCTGATCGGCGAACCGATTACAGAAGCCTTCCCTGACTCCGAACTGCCCGCCATTTTGAAGTCTGAAGAAAGCCGCTTTGACAAAGAGCGTATGTACGGCAATACGCCTGTTTACGTCAATTCCGGACCGATTTATGTGGAAGGTGAATTGGCCGGTGCCGTTTCCACTTTCCGCAATAAAACCGAAATTGACAAATTGACGAAAGAACTTTCTCAAGTTACGCAGTATGCACAAGCGCTGCGGGCCCAGACCCACGAATTCTCGAACAAGCTCTATACCATTTCCGGGCTTATTCATTTAACTAAAAAGCAAGAAGTCCTGGAATTCATCCAACTGGAGCGCAAGACCCAGCAGGAATGGCATCGCCATCTCGTGGATAAGGTACAGGATCCGTTGATCAGCGGCTTATTGCTCGGCAAATTCCATCAGGCGAACGAACAGCATGTGGCCATCACGATTGAACCGGAAAGCGGATTGGAGACAGAACTGACCGCGTCTCAACAGCAAGCGATTTTATCAGCTCTTGGCAATCTTTTGGACAATGCATTGGAAGCTGTGAAAACAGCTCCATCCGATAACCGGCAGATTTCATTGTATTTCACAGACGTCGGCGACGATCTCCTGTTCGAAATCGACGATTCCGGGCCGGGTCTAGCAGATGCAGATGCTGAACGGTTGTTTGACAAAGGCTATTCTACAAAAGCCGGCAATGACAGGGGCTACGGCCTCCACACCGCTCATCGGTTGGTTGAAAGAGCCGGCGGCGACTTGCATCTGGAAGAAAGTGAGCTTGGCGGGACCTGTTTTGTAATTTCAATACCGAAAGAGGCGACTAAAAGATGAAACCGAACATACATGTACTCATTATTGAAGACGATTTTCGCGTAGCAGGCATTAACCAGGAATTGGTGGATCAAATCGAGGGCTTCCATGTAGAGGCCATCGCTAAAACCGGCGATGAAGCGATCGCTTTTTTGCAGCAGGCGGATCCTTTGCCGGATCTTGTGTTACTGGATGTCTACATACCCGACCGCTCAGGCCTTAGCTTGTTTTGGGAAATCCGCAGCGCCTATCCTAAAGTCGACATTCTTATGCTTTCAGCAGCAACGGATGCCGGGACGATTGAACAAACGATGCGCGGAGGCACTTTCGACTACTTGATCAAACCTGTGGACTTTAACCGTTTTCAAGAAAGTCTGCTCCGCTACCGGGATCAAAAAACGTTCTTCGCGTCAAAGACGGATTTGAAACAAAGCGACATCGATCGCCTTTTCGGCCGCCAGCAAAGCGGGATTTCTAAGGAAGCCGCTCAAGAAGGAGATTTGCCAAAAGGGATTGACGCCTTGACCTTATCTGACGTGCTCGAAGTGTTAACCTCTTCCCCTGCCCCTGGTGTGAACGCGATGGAAACCGGCAAAGCGGTCGGGGTCAGCCGTTCGACTGCACGCCGCTACCTCGAACATTTGGTTTCGACAGGCGATGCGAAAGCCCAGTTGAACTACGGGGAAATTGGCCGTCCTGAACGGCGATACATCCCGTGGACAAAATGAACAAAATGAACGCAAGGCGCTTTAAATGCCTTAATTGAATAATCTTATTTTTCAAACCCCTCTGTGCTAAGTTTATTTCTAGCATCTTTAGCAGAGGGGTTTTTCTAAACGCATGAATTGTATGCGTTTTCATTTACCCTTCCATTTACTTTTTTACATAACGGGAGGAATTATCATGTTAAGTATTATCGGTTTATTGACCATCGTTCTGATCGTCGGCTTATTGATCAGCAACAAAATCACACCGATTGCGGCATTAGTGCTCGTACCTATTGTAGCGGCATTTGTCGCCGGCTTCGGATTTGCGGAAATCGGCGATTTCTTCAACAGCGGGATTGAATCCGTGATGAGCGTGGTCATCATGTTCATCTTTGCCATCCTATTTTTCGGCTTGATGCAGGACGTCGGCTTATTCGATCCCTTGATCAATAAGATGATTGCTTTATCGCGGGGGAATGTCATCGCCGTCGCCGTCGGAACGGTGTTGATCGCCGCAGTCGCACAGCTTGACGGCTCAGGGGCCTCCACATTCCTGATCACGATTCCCGCCTTGTTGCCGCTCTATAAACGCTTGAAGATGAATCCGTACTTATTGCTCTTGCTCGTCGGTACCTCAGCGAGCATCATGAACATGCTGCCATGGGCTGGCCCGCTTGGCCGCACGGCAGCCGTTCTCGGAGTCGATGTGACAGATCTCTGGCGCCCATTGATCAAAGTACAAATCATCGGCCTCCTATTGTTGGTCGGGCTTGCTATATTACTCGCAATCCGCGAGAAGCGGTTGATCGCAAAGCGCGGTGATTTCAACGAAGAACTTTATAAAGAGGCGGCTTCGCCGATCGACAACGCAGACGATGAAGCAAGTTTGAAAGCTGCTTCTCTGCGCCGGCCAAAATTACTATGGGCCAACGCCATTCTTGCACTCGCGATCATCGGCATTTTGGTCTGGGGGATCGTTCCCGCCGGTTTCACTTTCATGATTGGGGTGAGTTTGGCCTTGCCGCTTAACTATCCAAATATGAAAGACCAGATGGAACGAATCAAAGCACATGCACCGAATGCGTTGCTGATGGCAGCGATTATCCTGGCTGCCGGGTCATTCCTTGGAATTTTGAATGGCACGTTGATGTTAGATTCCATCGCTACGGACTTAGTAAAAATACTGCCGGCATTTGTCTTGCCCTACCTGCATCTGATCATCGGATTTTTCGGCGTTCCATTCGACTTATTGCTCAGCACCGACGCCTATTACTTCGCCCTTTTGCCGATAGTAGAACAAGTGGCTTCCGGCGCAGGCGTTTCATCGCTTTCAACCGCTTATGCCATGATTATTGGAAATATCATCGGCACTTTCGTCAGTCCTTTTTCTCCGGCGCTTTGGCTTGCTCTCGGCCTCGCCGGACTCGAAATGGGCCGCCACATCCGCTATTCGCTATTGATCATGTGGGGCTTCAGCATCGTCTTGCTTGCCATTTCCGTCTTGATCGGCGTCATTTAAACAGAAAAAATACCGCTCCCGTTTTCGGGGAGCGGTATTTTTAGTTGCCCTTCAATCAATTGCCGGTCCGGCTAAACTCACGGATCCTTTCACCAATTGCATCGCGGACGCTTTGGAAAACCTGCCATTTTTCGTGTTCTGTGCCTTCCGCTTTTGCGGGATCTTCAAATCCCCAATGAGCGCGTTTTACGTGCGGCGGTGTCACCGGACATTTATCCGCTGCATCTCCGCATAAAGTAACTACAAAATCAGCGTTAGTTAGGATATCCATGTCGATCCGATCCGATGTTTGAGCAGAAATGTCGATTCCGACTTCATTCATCGCTTTGACTGCATTTGGATTCAAGCCATGCGCTTCGATTCCCGCACTTAGCACTTGCCAGTCCTCACCTAGAATCTCTTTTCCCCAGCCTTCAGCCATCTGGCTGCGGCAAGAATTGCCTGTACATAAGAAATACAAAGTTCTTTTTGCCATAATGAAAACTCCTTTCAAAAACAAATGGTTCTGACCTCACTCTTTCGCAGCGAGCGGGGATTTGATGAAGAATGAAATGACCAACCCGACAGCCGCTAAAATCAAGCCGAATGTGAAGGCATTTTGAATGCCTGCTGTTAAAGACGCGGCGATAGAAGAAGGATCTGCCGGTTCAGCCGCATCTTTTAGGAAACTTTCCTGCGATGTGGACATGATCGTGATCGCGACAGCTGTACCGATTGCGCCGGACACTTGCTGCAGCGTATTCATTAACGCCGTACCGTCCGGATACAAGTTTCGCGGCAACTGGTTCAAGCCATTTGTCTGAGCGGGCATCATGACCATCGAGATGCCGATAAATAAGAATGTATGCAGCACGATGATCCAGTAAATGGACGTTTCGGTTGTAACGTTTGTAAATTGCCAAAGCATGATCATCATGAGGATGAATCCGGGTGTCACGAGTCCGCGCGGTCCGTACTTATCAAATAAGCGTCCCGTCACCGGTGACATCAATGCGTTCAAAAGCCCGCCTGGCAGGAGCACAAGCCCCGCGATTAAAGCGGCTAAGCCAAGCCCCGTCTGCAAGTAGAGCGGCAGCAGGATGCTCGTTGACAAAATAACCATAAAGGCGATGAAGACGCTCAATAAGCCCAATGTGAACATTGGAAACTTAAAGACGCGCATATTGATCATCGGCTGCGCCATTTTCAGCTGCCGCAGCACGAATAGGAAGAGTGCTGCCACGCCGACAAGCAACGTCGACACGACAATGGCGCTTCCCCATCCTTCTTCTCCGGCACTGCTGAAACCGTAGACGATGCCGCCAAAACCGATCGTCGAGAGAATGATGGAAACCACATCGATTTTCGGTTTGGTGATTTCAGAGACATTTTGCATGAAGACAATGCCAAAAACTAAGGCAAAGACTAAGAACGGCAATGAAATCCAGAAAATCCAATGCCAGTTCAAGTTTTCAATCAATAATCCGGAAATGGTCGGCCCGATTGCCGGTGCAGATACGATAACAAGCCCCATAAGCCCCATGATTGCTCCGCGGCGATGGACCGGATAGATGACGAGAATGGTATTGAACATCAGCGGCAACAATAAGCCGGTGCCGATTGCCTGGATAACACGGGCTACCATTAAAACTTCAAAAGTTGGCGCCAGCGCTGCGAGCAACGTCCCTCCGATCGAAAAGCCGAGGGCGGCCATGAACAGCTTGCGCGTTGTAAACCATTGCAGCAATAGACCTGATACCGGCACCAGGATGCCGAGCGTTAACAGGTAACCGGTCGTCAGCCACTGAACGGTGGCTGAATTGATGTTGAATTGCATCATCAAATCCCCTAACGCCATATTTAAGGCCGTTTCACTAAAAAGCCCGATAAATCCGGCAATCAGGAATGAAACTAGGATGGGGGTCGTTCTGAAAATAGGTTGTTTCGGTAATGCGGTTGTTTCGGCCATGAATAATTTCCTCCAATAATCGTGAATCTACATGTTTCGATTTGGATCATGCAGCATGTTTGGTGTTCGATGTGGCTATTTACGAATTGTCCAACAACCATCAAAAGGAACTGGCCTTTATTCAGTTGTTGTCCAAAAATACTTTGGCCATCGTTCAAGAAAGTTACTTCCTCAAACTCCAAGGATGTTCTGCAATCCCCATTTTTTCTTCTTTTTCCATACTACCCTATTCAAAGCAAACAAAAAAGAAGAGCTGCGAATGTAAGCCCTTCCTTTTTCAAAAAAATTTAGAGAAGCTAAAAATCAGGTTAGTTTCGCTATATCCATCAGGTTTTCAAAACGGTCAATTTTGCGGTCGAAACTTTGGACTTCACCAAAACCATAAGCTGCATAGACGAAAGGAATCCCTGCGTATTCAGCAGCTTGCTGGTCTCCTGCTGTATCTCCGATATAAATCGGCTGCTTGAGCCCGTTTCGCTCGATCAGCAACTGAATATTTTCACCTTTCGATAAACCGGTTCTTCCCGGGTTTTCAAAATCCTTAAAATATCCTTCCAATTGATGGAATGCCAGAAATGCTTCGATATAACCTTCCTGGCAATTGCTGACGATGTAGAGCGGATAGCTTTCTGCCAACCGGCTCAATACTTCCTCCACCCTGTGGTAAAGTTCACCGCCGCTTTTGTTCAAATAAACGCATTCAACTTCCCCACAAGCCTCGATCAATTCAGCCCTTACCGTTTCATCGTATTGTGGAAACAGTTTCTTCATGATGTCTTGCATTTGAAGGCCCATGGTCGATTTTAAATCTTCGACCGTAATCGGCTCTGCGTCCAAATTGTTTTGTTCAATTGCGGCATTCCAGGCAGCAGCGACGGTTTCGCGGGAATCCCATAACGTTCCGTCCAAATCAAATATGATGCTATCCACTGACAATCCATCCTTTCCTTCTAAAACAAAAACCGGAGCAAATTTGCTCCAGCTTGTCTTCAATTCACTTTTTTCGAACTGTTCCAATACATTTCCCGCAGGCGGAATTTTTGCAGTTTTCCTGTCGCGGTCTTTGGCAGCGCTTCGACGAACTCAATCGACTTCGGCGCTTTAAAATGTGCCATTTTTGAACGGGTGTAGTCGATGATGTCTTGCTCCGTCACATTTGCTTCCGGCTGCAGCACAATGATCGCTTTTGGCACTTCGCCCCATTTTTCATCCGGCACGGCAATAACGGCGACTTCCATTACATCCGGATGCTGATAAAGCACGCCTTCGATTTCAGTGGAAGAAATGTTCTCACCGCCTGAAATGATCATGTCTTTGATGCGGTCCTGGATTTCGATATAACCGTCTGGATATGTAACAGCTAGATCACCCGTATAGAACCAGCCATCTTTGATCGCTTCCGCTGTTTTTTCAGGATCTTTGTAGTAGCCGCTCATGACGACATTGCCGCGTGTGATGATTTCGCCAAGTTCTTTGCCGTTCCAAGCGACTTCACGGCCATCTTCTTGATTGACGACTTTTGTTTCTCCATTAAACGCCAGTTCAATTCCTTGCCGCGCTTTTATTCCTGCTTGTTCTTCCGGCGATTTGCTGTCGAATTCCTTTTTCCACTCACAGTAAAGGATGAACGGGGACGTCTCGGTTAAACCGTAGACATGCATCATGTTCAATCCGAGAATCTGCTGGGCTTTCGCAATCAACGCTGCAGCCGGAGGAGCTCCAGCTGTCGCCATCCGGGGGTTGGTTGAAATCTTTACCTGTTTCGCCTTCGGTTCATTTACAAACATATTGATGACCGTCGGTGCACCGCAAAGAAGCGAAATATGATGTTTTTCAAAAAGCGCCAAAATTAGTGGAGGATCCACTTTCCGGAGGCACACATGGGTGCCTCCGGCAGCAGTTAGCGCCCATACGCCGCCCCAGCCGTTAGCATGGAACATCGGCAAGGTATGCAGATAGACATCATCGTGCGTGACATTCAAATGATGAAGGAAATTCGCAGCGTTCAAATAATTGCTGCGATGCGTCAACATGACTCCTTTAGGGTTTGAAGTCGTGCCGCTCGTATAGTTCAAGGTCAACATCTGATTTTCATCGATTTCCACTTCAGGCAATGGCCCTTCGCTTTCAGACGAGGAAATGAACGTTTCATACGTTTCTCCGTCAATACGAGAATCGTGGCCATCCACTTCGACAACGATGTATTTTTCAATCGGCAATTCTTTTTGGATGCCTTCAATGATTTTTCCGAATTCCGCATCGACAATCAGCATCCGTGCATCACTGTGGCGGATGATGTATTCCAAATCTTTGGCTGTAAGCCGGTAATTTAGCGGAACCATTACAGCGCCAAGCTGGCAAATGCCGTAGAAGCATTCGAGCATATAATGGGTATTCGGCAGCATCACTGCCACATGGTCGCCTTTTTGGATGCCTGCGTTATGTAAGGCAAAAGCTAGCTGATCCGTACGTTTACCGAACTCTTTATATGTAAAAGTCTTGTCCTCGTCAATGATCGCCGTTTTATCCGGATAGTACTTGATCGCCCGGCGCTTCCAATCGAGCGGTGTTAAAGGTGCAAACATGATAGACGTTCCTCCTTTATTCCCAAAGATTTCACAACTGTTATAGGTCAAGTATATTTCTGCTGTGAAACTGTGTCAATTTAATCGTCGGAATTCACCGACAATTTCATGGATGATGAAATGGTTAAACGAAAAACTCCCTATATTGTTTACATAATTATTTTATTAAACTCATAAGCATATGGTTATGAGTTTAATTTATCTGTAAATTTATTAGTTTACATAACTTTTTTATTTATCTAATAAGCGATCGCTTATGTATAAGATGAGGTATTGAAATCCAAAAAAAAGCATTGCCCGAGGGCAATGCTTTAAACTTCTATTATTCGGTTTTTGCTTCGATCCGATAAGCCGCAATGACTTTTCCTTCCGACCCCTCATCTAAAATGAACGATCCATTCGAGTAGCGGTCAACCGGTTTTAAGTTGTTGGCTGCAAGGTTCATCCGTATGCCTTTAGCTGTTTCGAGAAGCACTTCTTCCTTCCCTGTCGCTGCCATTACAGCAACCACCCGGTGAGGATTCGACTTCAACTCGCGGAGCATGACAACTCCCCGTTTCGCCCGGCTTCCTACTTCGAATTCCTGAAGCTTCATTTTCTTCGCGGCTCCGCGCTGCGTCACTAAGATCAGATCCTGTTTTTCCTCCGGATTGATCAAGATAGCAGATACGACTTCGTCGCCGTCTTTCAAATTAACGCCTTTGACGCCAGCTGTACGAAGTCCCGTAACCGGAATTTCTTCTATCGGGAATCGCACACCGTAAGCTTGGTTCGTTCCGATGAAAATTTCGGTTTCCTTTTTCATCAATCCGGCAAAAATCATCGCATCGTCTTTTTTCAAGTTCATCGTTTTGATTGCCCGAGAATAGCGCTGGACATGGTAATCTTTTAAGGCCGAGCGCTTGACCAAGCCGTTTTTCGAAACGGTCAAAACATAAGCGTCTTCATCAAAGTTCTCAAACGGATATGCTGCAAGAATTGATTCATTGGGCTCCAATTGAACAATGCTTGATAAATGCTGGCCTAAGTCTTTCCATTTGATATCCGGCAGCTCATTCACCGGCTGGTAAACAAAATTGCCAGCTGTCGTGAACAGTAAAATTGTATTTTGAGTGTTCAGATTGCCTTCAAACAGCAAGTGGTCAGTGTCTTTCATCGCAAAGTCCTGGCCATTCGATGCAGCATGTGAACGGGTGCTTGTGCGTTTCACGTAACCTTCTTTTGTTACGGTAACCACAACATCTTCACTCGGAATCATGACTTCGCGTGTAATTGTGATTTCCTGGATTTTCTCTTCAATCGAAGAGCGGCGAGGCTCTGCAAATTGCTTGCGGACATTCGCCAGTTCTTTCTTGATGACGTTCTTCAGCTTGGTCGCACTCGTCAAGATTCCCGTCAATTCAGCAATCAGCTTTTTCAAGCTGTCCGCTTCCGCTTTCAATTCCGTGATATCGGTATTCGTCAAACGATATAACTGCAAGGAAACGATGGCTTCTGCCTGTGCTTCAGAAAACGCATAAGAGGCAATTAAATTATTTTTCGCATCGCGCTTGTCTTTCGAAGCACGGATCGTTTTGATGACTTTATCGAGAATGGATAAAGCTTTTATCAGGCCTTCTACGATATGCATGCGGTCATTGGCTTTCTGCAAATCAAATTCCGAGCGCTTCGTCACAATCTCTTTTTGGTGGTCGATATATGCATCAAGCATCGACTGCAGCGTCATCATTGTCGGACGGCGTTTGTAGATTGCCACCATATTGAAGTTGTAGCTGACTTGCAAATCGGTATTTTTATAAAGGTAATTCAAAATACCGTTTGCATCGACGTCTTTTTTCAATTCGATAACGATGCGCAATCCTGTTCTGTCAGACTCGTCGCGAACTTCTGAAATCCCTTCCAGTTTACGGTCAAAGCGGTGATCGTCGATTTTCTTGATCATGGACGCTTTATTGACTTCAAATGGAATTTCGGTGATGACAATTTGCTCTTTCCCGCCTTTTAGCGGTTCAATGGCAGCTCTTGAACGGACAATGATTTTCCCTTTGCCGGTTTCGTAAGCCTTTTTGATGCCGTCGACCCCTTGGATGATTCCTCCTGTCGGGAAATCCGGCCCATGGATGACCGTCATCAACTCATCAACAGTCGCTTTTGGATTGTCCATGCGCATCAATACAGCGTCCAGCACCTCATGCAAGGCATGCGGGGGGATATCCGTTGCGTAACCGGCGGAAATCCCTGTCGAACCGTTGACCAGCAGATTCGGGAAGCGGGATGGCAATACCGTCGGCTCCATGTCCGAATCATCAAAGTTCGGGATGAACTCTACGGTCCGCTTGTCAATATCACGCAGCAATTCTGATGAAATCGCGGATAGCCGCGCTTCTGTATAACGCATAGCAGCCGGCGAATCGCCGTCCATTGATCCATTGTTGCCGTGCATCTCTACGAGCATATGGCGGATTTTCCAGTCTTGGCTCAAACGCACCATCGCTTCGTAGACCGAACTGTCTCCGTGTGGATGGTAGTTGCCGATGACATTCCCGACGGTTTTAGCCGATTTACGGAATGCTTTATCGTTCGTATTGCCTTCTTTGTACATGGCGTAAAGAATCCGGCGCTGTACCGGCTTTAAACCGTCCCGGGCATCCGGAAGCGCACGGTCCTGGATGATGTATTTACTATAGCGTCCAAACCGATCGCCGATGACTTCTTCTAATGGCAAATCTTGGAAACGTTCGGTTTGTGTCATACAAGTTCCTCCTCAGCATGAATCAAATCATTTTCTAGAATATTTGCGTCTTCCTCCATGCCGAAGTCGACGTTGTTTTCAATCCATTTTCTTCTTGGTTCTACTTTATCGCCCATCAAGGTCGTAATTCTGCGTTCAGCGCGCGCGCCGTCTTCGATGGTCACGCGGATCAAGGTCCGGGTTTCCGGATTCATCGTCGTTTCCCATAATTGGTCGGCGTTCATCTCGCCTAGCCCTTTATAGCGCTGCAGCATATAGCCTTTGCCGACTTTCTTGGTCGAAGCTTCAAGGTCCGCTTCGGTCCAGGCGTAGTCGACCACTTCTTTTTTGCCGATGCCTTTCGATACTTTGTAAAGCGGCGGCAAGGCAATAAACACTTTGCCCGCTTCGATCAATGGCTTCATGTAGCGGTAGAAGAACGTCAGCAGCAGCACTTGAATGTGCGCGCCGTCCGTATCCGCATCGGTCATGATGATGACTTTATTGTAGGCGATGTCCTCGATCGAGAAGTCTGATGACACGCCGCCGCCAATGGCGTGGATGATCGTCGAGATTTCTTCGTTTTTCATGATTTCTTCCAATTTCGCTTTTTCGGTATTGACGACTTTTCCGCGGAGCGGCAAGATCGCCTGGAAGGTCCGGTCGCGCCCTTGCTTCGCTGAACCGCCGGCCGAATCTCCTTCGACCAAGTACAATTCATTTTTAGCAGCGTTGCGGGATTGTGCCGGCGTCAATTTGCCGGACAATAACGCATCTGATTTCTTGCGTTTTTTGCCGTTGCGGGCATCTTCACGCGCTTTACGGGCTGCGAGGCGCGCTTGGGAAGCACGAATGGCTTTTCGTACAAGCGACGCACTTAACTCCGCATTTTCTTCAAGGAAATACATCAATTTCTGTGATACGACAGAGTCAACGATGCTGCGGGCTTCACTTGTGCCGAGCTTGCTTTTCGTCTGGCCTTCAAACTGCAGCAATGCTTCCGGAATGCGGACCGATACAATCGCCGCTAACCCTTCCCGGATGTCTGAGCCTTCCAAGTTCTTGTCTTTGTCTTTCAGCAAATTGATTTTTCGTGCATAGTCATTGAATACGCGGGTCATCGCCGCTTTCGCACCCGTTTCGTGCGTACCGCCGTCGCGTGTGCGTACATTATTGACGAATGACAGAATCGTTTCCGAATAGCCGTCGTTAAATTGAAAAGCGAATTCAACTTCCATCTCTTCCTGTTGCCCTTCGATATAAGCGACGGGATGCAGAACATCTTTTTCTTCATTCAAATAGCTGACAAACGCTTCGATCCCCGTTTCAAAGAAAAACGTGTCGTGGGCGTCGGTGCGTTTATCCGCTAATTCGATTTTCAAGCCTTTCAATAAAAAGGCGGATTCGCGCAAGCGCTCGCATAAGGTTTCATAATTGTATTTCGTCGATGAGAAAATCGTGTCATCCGGCAAGAAATGGATCAAAGTGCCGGTTTCTTTTGTCGAGCCGATTTCTTCGAGTGTCGTCACTGGCTTGCCGCCATTTTCAAAACGCTGGCGGTATTTTTTGCCGTCGCGGTGAATCGTCACTTCGAGGAATTTGGATAACGCGTTGACGACAGAAGCCCCCACGCCGTGGAGTCCTCCACTCGTTTTATAGCCGCCTTGCCCGAATTTCCCGCCGGCGTGCAAGACGGTTAAAATAACTTCAGGCGTCGGTTTTCCGCTTCGGTGCATCCCGGTCGGCATGCCCCGCCCGTAATCCCGGACACTTAAACTATTGTCTTCGTGGATCGTCACATCTATTTTTTCACCAAATCCCGCCAATGCTTCATCGACTGAGTTGTCGACGATTTCATAGACCAGGTGGTGCAAACCTCTCGCATCGGTAGAACCGATATACATACCCGGGCGTTTTCTAACGGCATCTAAGCCTTCGAGTACTTGGATTGCTTCTTCGTTGTATGCCGTATTTTGAATTTTGGCCATTGCTTTCCCTCCATCAAACATCTGTTCGTACATATCTCTCTTTTAATCGTATCGATAACCGTGCTATCTGTCAATAATCACAGAAAAAGAGAGCTTTGCGCCCTCTTCTCCTTCGTGATCTTATTTAAGGATGGCATGTTCCACTTTGATGCACCGGTCCATGATGACCGTGTAGCCTTTATCGGTCAAATCATTGAAAACTTCTTCATCGACGACGTTCAATTGCGTCCAGAAGACTGGGCAATCGATCTTTTTGAAATCTTCCGCAAGTTCCGGAAGAAATTCACTGCGCCTGAAAACGTTGACAATGTCTACCGGTTCCGGCAGATCCAGTAACGAAGCGTAGCTTTTTTCGCCTAACACTTCGTCTGCTGCCGGATTGACTGGAATGATCCGATATCCCGCTTTTTGCATAGCTTCGGATACCATATAGGACGTCCGGTTCACGTTCGGGCTAAGCCCCACTACGGCAATGGTCTTGGCAGTATCCAGTATTTCTTTGATTTCTACACGGCTTGGATTGTTCATGCACTTCACCTATCCTTTTTCCGTATTTTCAATGAGTTAGCAGTATCATGCGGAGCCGATGGTTTCATTCATCAACTGCTGTGTCCCTCTATTGTATCATATTCGGCGGCGTTCAGCATTGGCAATCCGGCTCTCTATATTGTCGAACGAACGCGCTTCGTGTTAAACTTGAACTATAAATATCAGCTGTTCAAAGGAGTTCAACATGGACATATTGCTTCCAGTCATACTAGCTTATCTGCTCGGCTCGATCCCGTCCGCATTATGGGTTGGGAAAATCTTTTACAAAACGGATATCCGGACAAAAGGCAGCGGCAATTTGGGCGCGACCAATACATTCCGTACTCTCGGCATCAAAGCGGGCATCGCGGTGACCGTTCTTGATATCTTAAAAGGGACTGCTGCCACCATGATTCCGCTCTACATGGAAACAAATGTCCACCCGCTGGTATTCGGGGTAATTGCGGTTATTGGCCATATGTTCCCGATTTTTGCGAAGTTCAAAGGCGGCAAAGCGGTTGCCACATCCGGCGGCATCTTGCTCGGCTATCAATGGCCGTTGTTCATTGTGGCAGTAGTTGTCCTCTTGATTGCTTTAAAAATCACAAAAATGGTATCGCTGTCATCGATTATCCTCGCTATCGTTGCAGTCATCTATACCTTGATTTACGCATTTAATACCGGGGACTATCCATTCCTTATTGTCATCATCATTCTCGCATCATTTATCATTTACCGGCACCGTGCGAATATCGCACGTATCAAAGCCGGTACAGAACCGAAGGTCAAATGGCTTTAGCTGAATGAAAGGGCGTGCACGATACGTGGAAATCAAAATCTCTGAAGATGCATTTACATGGTTTCATAATGAAATGGAAGTCGAATCTGGCGACACGATCCGTTTTTTTGTCCGCTACGGAGGCGCAGGAAACCTGCAGCCCGGCTTCTCGCTCGGTGTCACAAAAGACGAGCCGGACAATGCGGCCGCAGCCATTGAACAGGACCAAGTGACCTACTATATTGAAGAACGGGATATTTGGTATTTTGATGGCCATGACTTAATAGTCTCGGTCAATGACGAATTGCACGAACTTGATTATTCATACGAAAAAGAAAAAGCGTGAGGCTTCTCACGCTTTTTCTTTTTTGAATCTATTCAATTGATCGATCATGCCTTCCGCTTCCAATATACGGATTTGGTGTTCTCCGAAAAGATCGAAATGCGGATAGTTGCCGCGAAGGTCCATCCATTCCGGTTTCAATCCGTATTGACTGCCCCATTTTTCGAGTTTTTTTAAATTGCGGCAACCGACCTTTGTGACAGTCGATGCGCCCGGGAATCGCTCATCGATCCAATAATGGGTCAAGAATGCGATTTTTTCATCTTCCACGTCCTGCTTCCACTGATTCAATTCGTCCCGCTTAATTCCGAACGCCATCGGGAGACTTCCTTTTGATTTCCTCGTATTTCGCATGCCATTCCGGGTAGATTTTCTTGATCGACACCGGACGGAAATTGTCCTTTTTCACGACGACGTGCTCGGATGTCGCTTTTGCAGCAAGCGTGCCATCTTCGTGGAGCACTTCGTAGCCGTATGTCGTGCGCAGCCGGTCATGGCTTTCCACCCATGTCCGCACGATCGCTTTCTGTCCGTAGCGGAGCGCTGCCTTGTATTGGATCGAAATGTCCGTCACCGGAGACAGATAACCGTCTTTTTCCATCCCTGCATATGTAAAACCTAAGTCTTCAATCAATTTTGTCCGGCCGATTTCCAGCCAAATAATATAATTGGCGTGGTAGACAACGCCCATTTGATCGGTTTCCGCATAACGGATTTCAATTTCTTTTTCACTGATGTACATTTCCTTTTCACCTCTGTCTGTAAGTATACAAAAAATCCGGATAGAAATAAAAAATAAGCTGCCGAGAACTTCTCGGCAGCTTATTTCAGGTTTTCTTATTGTCCAGACTCCAACAGCCAAGTTCTCGGGTCATAAGTCGTCTCACCTGTGCGGCAAAGAACGCCGCTTCGGCAATCCGTCTTATGCCCGTCGAACTTACACGGCTGTTTCCGCTTTTCTTACGCTTCTACTAATTTTCTGCGCAGTACCATTTGAAGGATACCACCATGGCGGTAGTAATCCACTTCAACTTCAGAGTCGAAGCGCACTAATGCGTCGAATTCTGTTACTGTGCCGTCTTCAGCAGTTGCTGTAACTTTCAAGATGTCGCGTGGTTTCACGTCATCTGTCAAGTTCACTGAAATGCTTTCGCGTCCAGTCAGCCCTAGTGAATCAGCGTTTTGTCCATTAACGAATTGCAAAGGAAGAACACCCATCATTACAAGGTTTGAACGGTGGATACGCTCATAGCTTTCCGCAATGACTGTTTTAATTCCAAGAAGGAATGTACCTTTAGCAGCCCAGTCACGTGAAGAACCCATACCATAGTCTTTGCCCGTAAGCACGGCTAGGCCAGTTCCTTGTTCCTGGTATTTCATCGCTGCGTCATAGATCGGCATGATTTCACCCGTTGGCCAGTAAGTTGTGAAGCCGCCAGTTGTTCCTGGAGCCACTTGGTTACGGATACGGATGTTGGCGAATGTTCCGCGCATCATGACTTCATGGTTTCCTCGGCGTGAGCCGTAAGAGTTGAAGTTGCGTGGTTCTACGCCGTTTTCGCGCAAGTATTTCCCTGCTGGTGTATCTTTTCCGATTGCTCCAGCTGGTGAAATGTGGTCAGTCGTGATCGAGTCAGCAAATTTCGCAACAACACGCAAATCAGCAAGTGTTTGAATTGGCTGAGGCTCTCTTGAAAGACCTTGGAAGAATGGCGGGTTCTGGATATAAGTCGAGTTTTCATCGAAGTTATATAAAGAATCGTCATTTGTTTCGATTGCGTTCCAAGTTTCGTTCTCGTCGAACACGCGAGCGTATTCTTTACGGAATAATTCAGGCGTTACTGTGCTCTTAACAACTTCGTTTACTTCTTCAGTTGTTGGCCAGATATCGCTCAAGAAGACATCATTGCCTTCTTTATCTTGTCCGATTGGGTCGTTTTGAAGATCGATATCCACTGTTCCAGCTAAAGCATAAGCGACAACTAACGGTGGTGAAGCCAAATAGTTCGCTTTTACAAGCGGATGGATGCGTCCTTCAAAGTTACGGTTACCCGAAAGAACAGAAGTTACCAATAAGTCGCTGTCTAAAATCGCATCTTCGATTTCAGGAAGCATCGGGCCTGAGTTACCGATACACGTAGTACAGCCGTAGCCGACCAAGTTGAAACGGATTTGCTCAAGGTAATCCAAAAGTCCAGCTTGCTGCAAGTAGCCAGTTACGACTTTTGAACCTGGAGCAAGTGAAGTTTTCACGTATGCAGGCGGCATTAAGCCTTTTTCAACTGCTTTTTTCGCAACAAGTCCAGCACCAAGCATTACGTAAGGGTTTGAAGTGTTCGTACAAGACGTGATGGCAGCGATGCCGATTGCGCCCGTCTTCATTTCAGCTGTTGAGCCGTCTTTGAAGTTGACAGTAGCTGTCTTGTTGATTTCTTCTTCGCCTAACGCAAAACCGTGCGGGCCTTCAGGTCCTGTAACCGCTTTGTTGAATTCCGTTTTCATTTGAGAAAGAGGAATCAAATCCTGCGGGCGTTTAGGTCCTGAAAGGTTCGGTTCGATAGTCGAAAGGTCCAATTCGATTGTATCTGTGTAAACAGGATCTTTGTCTGCATCGAAGAACATATCGTTTGCTTGCAAGTAAGCTTTAACGATGGCAATGTGGTCTTCCTCACGGCCAGTTAAGCGCAAGTAGTCAAGTGCTTCTTCATCAACTGGGAAGAATCCGCAAGTTGCGCCGTATTCCGGTGCCATGTTCGCAATTGTTGAACGGTCTGCAAGCGGCAATGTTGTAACACCAGCGCCGTAGAACTCAACAAATTTACCAACCACACCTTTTTGGCGAAGCACTTGTGTAATTTTAAGTGCCAAATCCGTAGCAGTCGCGCCGTTTGGCAATGCATTTGTCAATTTAACGCCGATTACTTCAGGAATCGGGAAGAATGAAGGTTGTCCAAGCATTCCAGCTTCCGCTTCGATGCCGCCGACGCCCCATCCAAGAACACCAAGACCGTTGATCATCGTTGTGTGGGAATCTGTTCCGACTAAAGTATCCGGGTAAGCTTCAAATGTACCATCTTCGTTCGCGATGGCATGAACCACGTTCGCTAAGTACTCAAGGTTAACTTGGTGAACGATACCCGTTTCAGGTGGAACTGCACGGTAGTTGTCATATGCTTTTTGAGCCCAGCTAAGGAACTGGTAACGCTCTGCATTGCGTTCGAATTCTAATTTCGTGTTGATTTTCAATGCTTCGTTTGTACCATAGCTGTCTACTTGCACAGAGTGGTCAACGACTAAGTCAACCGGTACATCCGGATTGATTTTGTTTGGATCTCCACCCATTTCAGCCATAGCTGAGCGAAGTGCTGCCAAATCGACAACAACTGGAACCCCAGTGAAATCCTGAAGAATAACGCGGGAAGGCTTGAACGGAACTTCAGCTTCCTTGTTTGCGTTCTTGCCCCATTTAGCAAGTTCTTCAACATGCTCGTCTTTGATGACGTATCCGTCGTGCTGGCGCAGGACAGATTCTAAAAGGACTTTAATTGAGTAAGGAAGTCGTGATACTTTCGCGATTCCTGCTTCTTCTAATGCAGCTAAACGATAGTAGTTAAACGTTTTGCCATTTAGCTCAAAAGAAGTACGGCTGTTATGCAAACTGCTTTTTGCCATGATCATGTTCCTCCTTTAAATCTTCTGAAAAGGCTTTTGTTAGCGTCTTTTCTCCTCTTCTATCATAACGAATCCAGAAGCATAAGTAAATTACATTAAAATTATAGAATGTGATAAGTTTTTCCAATTACTTGTTGGAACTAGCATGAAGTTTTTCCAATGTCTTCTCCAATTGCTTTAAATGGCGCTTTTCATGCAGCCCAACAAATGGAAACCATTGGATTAAAGGCACTTTGCCGAAAACCGGATGCGGCAATGATTTTGCTTCGAGTGCTTCAGGTGAAGCCTCTTTATAAACTGTATCAAGCAACTCGGCGGATGCTTCCAAACGCTTCTTCATCTCTTCTAGAGACACAAAGTCATTCGTCGGAACCACGTATTTGGGGGCATTAACTTTGATTAACCGGCTGACAGTTAATTGAATCGGCTTTTTCCTTGCCTTTTCGCTTTCGCTTTTTGTAAGTTGTTTTTGGACGTTCCTAGCGACCATCGATTCCATCAGCTGAAGATGATCGAGGATTTGCATCGGCGACCATTCTTCCGGAGAAGGTTTCGTATTTAGGATGTCGTCTGAAACGCCATTCACCGCTCCCAATACTGCGGCTCGAACTTTTTCATTGTCTTCTTTATACATTCGAATGCCTCCATTTTCATCTCTAACTAGCCTTTTGCCTTCTTGTATGGCATACCCCATTTCCACCATAAACAAGCACTTTTGTCCAGTATACAGAAAAAAGTGGGGCTTTCTATAAAAAACCACGTGTTTACGGGGGTTTCAAGGGGAAAGTGCCTTCTATTCAATCCATTTAATGGTATAATTATAAAAGAGAATGAGAAGAGGAGTGTGACGGAATGCCTTATGGTTATGAAAAATTTCGTTTGAAAAATGGCATCAGCCCGAATACGGTTGTCCACGAAGTCCAATTGATTCGAGCGCTCTTCGCCTTTTTGCGCAATACATATAAAAAACCGGTGGAACCGCATGAGATCCGGCCGATTGATATACAAAAATTCCTTCAGCAGCAACACGAAACAGGCATTAAAGACAGCACGTTAAACCGCAAGCTGATCTATATCCGCCTGTGGTTCGATTATATGTGGCAGATCGGTAAGATTCCGGTGGATTTCATGCCGAAATTTAAATTCGCTGAAAAGCTGGATCTGACACCGGCGGATATTCACGTAAACTACGGAGAACTGCTAGAGAAAAAAGATTCGGTGCTTGAATCCAGCCAGTTGTCCTTGAATGCCAAAATTCTTTTCATCTTATATATGAGAGGACTGCGCTTGCGCGATATGACTACGATAGAAGTGGACGATTTTGAAGATGTGGATGGCGGCCTGTTGCTGCCATTGGAGAAAAAGGATGGCTATGTCTGCCAACTTGAATTTTCCGGCAAAGAGATTCCGGTTTTGATGGAAGGAATTGAACGCGCGATTTTCCGCAATACGCCCTATCTGCTTTCTTCAAAAGTGAAGGACGGCTATTCCATGTTCAAGATGGGTTCCTTGTCAGATTACACGGAGGCGTTAACGGACTTTTTGGGTGTGCCTATCCGTTCTGGAGACCTTCGTTTTGCCTATGTCCACCATCTCTATACGGTCGAACATAAAAATTTAGAAGAAATCCAGGAAATTATGGGAGTTTCACTTGATTCCGCTTCCCGCATGCTGACAGAATCGTTGACTCGCCTAAAACAGGATTGACCCATAAAAAAACGCCTGCCCAATTTTCGGGCAGGCATTTTTGACGATTAAATAAAGAATTCGAAATCGATGGCGAAATTCAAGATGACCAGTGTATGAAGTGCTACAAACCAAAGGGCTTGGCGATTCAACTTCTGCGTGTTTTCGAAAACCATATCCATCATCTCCTTTCAAGAAGTATACTGAATAATTTTTTAATTTGCAAAAGATTATTTTCACTTTTCATTGAATTATTTTTATGATTAGATGGAGCCATAGACGATGGGAGGAATTGGGATGAAAAAAGCATTATTAGTTGTGGATTATACGGTGGATTTCGTAGCGGATCACGGCGCATTGACGGTTGGAAAACCCGGGCAGGCCATTGAAGCGAAAATATGCTCGTTGACCGAGCAATTTTTGGAGAATGGCGACTTCGTTGTTATGCCGGTCGATTTGCATGAACATGAAAATGAATTGCATCCGGAGTCGAAACTGTTTCCGCCGCATAATATACGCGGAACAGCTGGCCGGGATCTTTACGGGCATCTTGCAGAAGTATACGAGCAGCATAAAGAAGAAATTGTCTGGATGGATAAAACGCGGTATAGTGCTTTTGCCGGCACCAACCTGGAAATCATGCTGCAAGAGCGCAATATCACAGAAGTTCATATTGTCGGGGTCTGCACGGACATTTGTGTGCTCCATACTGCAGTCGATGCTTACAATAAAAACTTTGCGATCAAAGTCCATGAAGCGGCGGTTGCGAGCTTCGACGAAGAAGGCCATCGCTGGGCATTACGGCATTTCAAAAACACCCTTGGCGCTGAAATCCTATAAAATTTACTTGTAAATGTTTCAAACGTCCTGAATAAGGTTATATATTCAGTGTAGCAATTATTCATAACCTTAAAAGGAGCTGGAACGAAATGGGATTTCTATTATATTTGATCATGGGTGGTATCATCGGATGGCTTGCGGGTCTAATCCTCGGTAAAGACATTCCTGGAGGTATTATCGGGAACATTATTGCAGGTATTATCGGGGCATGGCTTGGTGGCTTGCTGCTTGGAGACTGGGGTCCTGAAATTTGGGGCGTATTCATCATCCCTGCATTAATTGGTGCTTTAGTGCTTGTCTTTGTATTGAGCTTGATCTTAGGTTCAATGAGAAAAGGCCGCAGAGCTTAATAACAAACAAAAAAAGAAGCGAGGCATCTGCCTCGCTTCTTTTTTATGGTGTTTTAAATTGCTCTTCATACAAGTGATAATAATGCAGAATGTCTTTTACATAACTATCGCTATGGTTATATTGGAAAATTGCCTTTTCCAAATCCCCGTCTGCTGCACCGTATTTCGATAAGAAATTGGCTGCGCTATACAAAGCGTCTGTCAGATCATAGGGATCTGCCACTCCGTCCCCATTCCCGTCTACACCGTAACCACCGTATTCTTCGATGACAGCCGGATCGGTTTTTTCCTTCTCGGGAATTTCCCCTCCCCCTAATCCAGAACAGGTCGGGTGCTGCCAACCAACAAATGTGCAAGGCATGAATTGCAGATGGCCTTCAGCACCAACCGGCGATAAAAGCGGATCCATCGTTGAAAATTTGGTTTCAATGCGATGATGGGCGGCAAGCAATGTCCACGGAATGCCATACGTTTCTGCCGCTTCTTTATACAAGGGGATGTTTTCTTTTGGAACTTCCAATTCAAACAATTGCTGGGGCGTCTCTTTGATTGTATGCACAATATCTCCTGGGTTAAACACATTAAAAATCACAATCGCGAGTGTAGTTATCACAAGCAATACCGGCACCAGGATGATCAAAAACCAAATTTTGATCCGAGTTGCCAGACTCTTTTTTTTCTTTTTCTTCATTTTCCCACACCTATCACGTATTTCCCCCAGTTTAACATAAAGTTTTTTATTTTTCTTTTGGTAAATAAAAACAGTATTCATCTTTCCTTTAAATTTGCCTAGCCAATGGATGACATTCCGGTATACTAAAAGAAAGGTGGTGTTAATCATGTGGGAAGATTTTAAGAAATTTGCGTTAAAAGGAAATGTCTTGGATCTGGCTGTCGCGGTTGTCATCGGTGCAGCATTCGGTAAAATCGTCTCTTCTCTTGTTGAAGACATCATTATGCCGCTTATTGGGATCTTAATCGGCGGTTTCAGTGTCGAAGATTTAACCTATTCTTTGAATGGCGTAAACCTTCGTTACGGCGCTTTCGCCCAATCGGTCATCGATTTTTTCATCATTGCATTCTCTATATTCTTAGTGATTCGATTGTTTACGAAATTCAAGCGCAAAAAAGATGTGCCTGCAGAGGAAGAACCAGAAGTGCTCGACAAAAAAGAAGAGCTTCTTGTGGAAATCCGCGATTTGCTGAGCAAAGAAAAAACCGGTCTCTAACGACCGGTTTTTTTCATTCGATTAAATTTTGCAGGTCTTTTACAATATCATCGACCGGCACTTCTTCAAAGCCATCATAATTATTGGTGACTTTTCCTTCCTGGTCGACTAGATAAAAGGAAGTTCCATGCACGACTTGATCGCTGTTCGGATCATCTTTTACAAAAGCTTTAAAATTTTCTTTAGCGAAATCCGCGATTTCCTGCTGGCTGTAGCCAGTCAGTAAATTCCACTTGGAGTCGTCCGGCACGGAGAAATTCGCTAGGTATTCCGCCATTTTTTCGGGAGTATCTTCTCTCGGATCGACGCTGAAAGCGATAATTTTATAGTCTTCGATACCTTTTTCGATCAATTCTTCTTGAATATTCGCCATATTAAACGTCATTGGCGGACAAACTGTTTCACAATTTGTAAAAACAAATGTTGCAAGCCACGGCGTTCCTTTTAAACTTTCCAAAGATACCGTTTCGCCTCGCTGGTTAGTATGTGAAAAATCGTCGATCGGCTGATCACCACATGCTGAAAGCAAAAAGACCAAAGCTAAAAGCACGAGCATTTTGAAACCTTTCAATTGCCTGCCCCCATTCTTCTGCTCTATCCATCTTATCGAATGAGGACGTTGAATTCAATATTTGCAGGCCTTCCTTTATCACAATTCTGTGAAATCAGGATACTTTCAAAGTGATGAGCGCGTCGTGTATCGCTACAAGTTTTGCCTCCACCCGGTGCATCAAATAAAATGACACAAAGATCGGAAATCCAACTTCCTGGATTAAACGCATCCATTCATCCATCGTTTTCACCTCACTCCTATTTTAAAAAGCTCTCCCGTTAAGGAGAGCTTTTGTTGCTTATAGCGGGTAATCTGTGACATTCCGTTCAACAAGCCGGGCAGCCTTCGCTTTTGCAAAAGCAGAACCTTCCACTTCAAAGATGTTTTGCGTAATGATGGTCTGCATGCCCGCATTTAATTCTTGCGTTGTGACGTCTTCACGCGGTTCCTCTATCGATAAAGTTACATCTTTTCCTGCAGCTGTTTCAAATATCAATTCCAATGTTTTGGCCATTTCCTATTCCCCCTTATTAATTGAATTACGCGAAGATGTTCAAGCCGGATTGTTTTTCCACAAGCATCATCGGTTTTGTACCGAAGTCTGCCAATACGACTGCCACTTCAAAGATTTGTGTTGCTCCTGCCGCTTCTGTAACATTGTGGTACGCTTTTACTTTTTTCTTCGGCTTGCCTTTGCTATCCAAGCCAAGATCAAATGTGCAACGGATGCTTGCACTTTTAAATTCGCTGACTGCCATGTCGATCACCTCCTTTCATTCGCTATATAGACACAAATGAAAAAAGAAGATACCTTTTTAATGAATTTTTTAAAAAACCCTTCTATAATAGGAACAGGTATGAATAAATGAGGTGAACAAAATGGCACTTGAAGGTTGGTTTTTATGGTTTATCTTATTCTGGGGCGCTGTTTTAATCGGTAGTTTTGCTATAGGCGGATATTTCATGTTCCGCAAATTTCTTAAATCGATGCCAAAAGAAGACGGGCTTTCGGATTTGAACTGGGAAGAATATTATGTCGATAAGACGATCCATTTATGGGGTGCTGAAGAGAAAGCAATGTTGAATGAGTTGGTCCAGCCGGTTCCAGATCTTTTCCGTCCTGTCGCCAAGCAGAAAATTGCTGGCCGGATTGGACAGATCTTATTAGAGGAAAAAGTGAAATCAATGAAACTTGAACATATCATTCGGGGTTATATCTTAGCTACGCCAAAAAGGGACCACAAATTCCTCCGCAAAAAGCTGGCTGAGATGCAGATCGATGTCCATCCCTATGAAGTCTATTTCAATCAGGAAAATCAAAAGACCGTATAATGAAAAAAGCGCAGCCCTCAATTTGGGACTGCGCTTTTTACTTTATTCGTCATTTTCTTATATTGCAGATACATGGCTAAGCGCCATGGCACAATCATGCTGAAAGCCAGGATAAAGAACATTCCCCCGAGCTCACCTACATCAATTGTTGCACTCAGCACCACTTTTGCAATCACCCGGATCAGCAATAAACCAAATAAAATGAACATGAATGCCTTTGATTGCTTTAAATAAATATCGCCGTCCCGCACTTCAAATTTCGAAGTCCAGATGAGAACCGTCGAAAACAGCATTCCCACTAAACAGGCTTCAAGAATCTGCATGGGGTGCACCCGAAAAAATGGAAAGACGAACATCAGCGCACCTGTTGACATGAATAAAGGCGGCAAAATAATCTTTTTGGCCGAGGCCGGTTTTTTCGCCGATTTATTGCGGACAAACATTGCCAAAATCCCCATTCCGAGCGCTCCGACTGTCGTCACAATCAGCATGAGTTCAGGAGAGATCATTTCAAACATTGAAGCTCACCTTGCTTACTATTAAAATTTTTTTACTTTCCATACTTACACCCGCTTACTCCGCTTTTACTGATGATAATCATACCATCATTTAAAACCCTTGGAAATCTCCAAATATCGGGCTTAAAATCCGTATAATATATGTCATGCCATCGAAGAACAAGAGAATTCCGACTGCGATCATGACATAGCCGCCAATTTTCATGATTTTGTTGCTGTTTCTGCGCAGCCAGCCCGTCTGTGCAACGAAGAACGACAATACAAAGAACGGAATCGCAAAACCAAGAATATAAGCGATCATATACCAAATCCCAGATCCCGGATTTGTTGCAGCTAAGGCATAAATTGCCGCTGTGATTGGTCCGGTACAAGGCGTCCATCCAGCTGCAAAGGCAATGCCGATGACAAAAGTTCCAAGAAAACCGGATGGCCGGTTTTTAAATGAAAACTTACGGTCTTGCATAAGAAACTTCGGTGTGAATACCCCGACAATCATCAAGCCGAAAACCACAATGAAGATAGCGCCTAGTTGGCGGATCAAATCATCGTAGCGCAAAAACCATTCGTAGAAAAATGAAGTGCTGAATCCGAGCGCAATAAAAATGGTTGAAAAACCGAGAAGGAAAAATAAGGTATGGTACATACCTCGGCGCTGCATTACCTTTTTATCATTTTTAATCTCATCAATCGTCATGCCTGTTATATAAGATAAAAATGCTGGATACAGCGGCAGCGTACACGGCGAAATGAAACTCAGAAATCCTGCCCCGAACGCCAAAAACAAGTTTATATCTGCAGCCACTATTGGTCACTCCTTATCCTCGCTTTAACCGCAAAAATGAACTTGCGAATCAAAGTCCAATTGAATCCACTGCTGCTCGATGATACCCAAAGAGCATAGTTTCTCTTTTTTACTCCTCCCATCTTACCAAATAATCTCGAGCAAAACCGCCTCTTTGCTTGTGACATATTTGTGGACAATGATTTTGGCCCCTTTTTTCACTTTTTTTGTTACGCTTTTTTCTTTTTTTAGATAAACCTTATGTAGTTTTCTACATGTATAATTAAAATCGAGATATGCTTTTAATTATTAAATTTTTTCACAAAAAAAAGCGGCCGGAGCCGCTTTACATAGCTTCTACTATTCCGTTTTGCAGTAAATACATTTTATGGTAAAGTCCGCGTTCTGCAAGCAATTCTTGATGTGTCCCGCGTTCAACAATTTCACCGTGATGCAAAACTAAAATTTGGTCTGCGTCTTGGATTGTACTAAGCCGGTGTGCAATGGCAATCGTCGTCCGCCCTTTTCGCATGCGTTCGAGCCCTGCCTGGATTGCGATTTCGGTTTCAGTGTCAATATTCGCTGTTGCTTCATCAAGCACCAAAATTTTCGGATCGGTCGCCATCGTCCGCGCAAATGCCACCAGCTGCCGTTGTCCGCTCGAAAAAGTCGAACCGCGTTCTGTCACGTCTTGCTGGTATCCATTCGGCAAAGCATTGATAAACCGGTCTGCCTGGACAAATTCAGCGGCGGCCCTCACTTCCGCGTCCCCCATCTGTTTGTTATGGAGGCGAATATTGCTTTCGATGCTTCCATAGAAAAGAAACGGATCTTGCAGCACCAATCCAATTTTCTTGCGGAGCTCTTGTGATTCGTAATTCTTAACCGATTCCCCATCGATTAGAATGTCCCCTTTAGAGAATTCATAGAAGCGCATCAATAAGTTAATGATGGAACTCTTGCCGCTTCCCGTATGCCCCACTAACGCGACCGTCTCACCCGGCATCGCTGTGAATGAAATATGCTTTAAAACGTCTGTAATGCCGTCGTAAGAAAAACTGACATCTTTAAATTCGATCCGGCCGTCTTCAATAGTGCCGGCCGTGTTTTTTTGAGATGGCGCCATGTCTTCTTCGTCCAATAGTGAAAATACGCGCGCTGCAGCGACAATGGCTTGCTGGAAAATGGAAAGCCGCTGCATAACTTGATTGATTGGCTCAAAAAAACGGTCAATATACGTCACAAACGCATAAATCACTCCGACTTCCACAGTATTCGAAAAAGAAGTGATGCCGAAATAGCTTAATAGAATAATCAACGCCAATGTATAAACCAAATCGATTGCAGGCCGCAAAAGCAATCCGTCAATTTTGATATTGCGTTTTCCGGCTTTCCAATGCTGCTCGTTGATATCGCTGAATTCGTCTTTCAACCGCTTTTCCTGGCCAAATGCTTGAATCATGCCCATGCCTTGGACCGATTCTGAAATCTTGGCATTCAATTGCCCCAGCCGCTCGCGCAGATCCTGATAAAATACGGAACTGTATTTGCGGTAAAGGTACATGATCCAAAACAGAATCGGCAACAGGACAAGCGAAATAGCTGCCAATTTAACATTCAGGAAGAACATCGCGATATAGACGCCGATAATCAAGAAAGCGCTTTGGATGAATCCGATCAATACACTGACAAACATTTCCTTGATTGCTTCCGTATCATTCGTCACCCTCGATACGATGCTGCCGGCAGGCGTCTTGTCAAAATAGCGCATGCCAAGATTCTGGACTTTAGCAAAAACGTCGATGCGCATTTGCTGAATGATTTTTAAAGCCGCTTCCTGGAATTTCAGCAATTGAAAATAACTGATGACGACATTGGAAATCTGGATAAACAAATAAGCTAATGCGAGACCCACTACAGGCCCTGTCGGAAAATTACCCGGGGTCAAAAAATCATCGATAAACATTTTAATGAGAAATGGCCCCAACACATCTCCGACAACGGTGAGTACCAGTAAGCCTAAAGCAAATGCCAGCATCTTTTTGTGGGGAGCCAAATAAGTGAGCAGGCGCTTAAACACGTTCCATTGGTCTTTGCCGGTCAACGACTGCTGCTTTTCCATCATAACTCGCCTCCTTGCTCGACGAGCGCCTCTAATTGCTGGAGCTCATACATTTCATAATAACGGCCTCTTTTCCTCATCAATTCCGCGTGTGTCCCAATCTCCGCCACTGTTCCTTCGTGCATGACGAGGATTTGGTGCGCATGTTGGATTGCACTGAGGCGATGCGACGTAATGATCGTCGTCTGTCCGCTGCGCGTTTCTTTTAAAGAAGTCAAGATGGCTTCTTCCGTTTTCGCATCAACCGCCGACAAAGAATCATCCAAAATCAGCAATTCCGGCTTCATCATTAACGCACGGGCAATTGAAATCCGCTGTTTCTGGCCGCCCGAAAGAGAAACGCCGCGTTCTCCGACTACCGTTTCGTAGCCGTTGGTGAAATTCAGGATATCTTCATGGATATAAGCAAGCTTAGCAGCTTCCTGTACTTCTTCTAGCATGGCTTCTGGCCGGGCAAATGCAATATTGCCCGCGATGGTTGTTGAAAACAGGAAATGCTCTTGCGGCACATAGCCGATCGCTTCGCGCAAATACTGTTTTTTGTATTCATTGATCGAAATGCCGCCAAATGTAATCTCGCCCTCGTACTGATCAAATTCCCTCAATAGCAAGCGCAGGATGGCAGATTTCCCAGATCCGGTTTTCCCTGCGATGCCAAGCGTTTCTCCTTGTTTTAAACGGAAATGAATGTTTTGGAGAGCCGCTCGTTCGTCGCCTGTGAAATTAAACCGTTCGAGTGCAAACACAAGATCTCCTTGCGGCTTGAAATCGACAGCATCTTCCTGGTCTTCGATTTCCACCGGTGCTGCAAGCAAGAGGCGGATGCGGTCATAGGATGCCCGGCCGCGTTCGACGATATTGAATAGCCAACCGAAAGCGAGCATCGGCCAAACGAGCAAGCCGAGATAGGCAGTGAAAGCGACCAAATCGCCAATGGTCATGCTTCCTGAAACGACAAAATACGATCCGAATCCAATGGCCAGAAGATAACAGACGCCGATGATAGCCGAAATAGTCGGATCGAACAGGGAATCGACACGGGCCACTTTAATATTTTCATCGACTACAGTATGCGACAGCCGCTTGAAATCTTCGATGTCTTCTTTTTCTTGGCCAAAAGTCTTGATTACTTTCATGCCTGAAATGCTTTCCTGCGTTTTATCGTTCAAACTCGAAAAGGCTTCTTGGGCTTTATGGAAACGTTGATGCATCAATTTCCCGTAATAATTCGTCATATATGCCATCAATGGAAGCGGAAGCAAGACGATTAACGTCAACTTCCAGCTGATTGTCAACGCCATGGCCGCAATGACAAACCCGCCAGTAGCCAAGGAATCGACAAGCGTCAAAACTCCGGCCCCTGCAGTCTGCTGGACGGCTTGAATATCATTCGTTGCATGAGCCATCAAATCGCCGACCCGCCGCTTCTGATAAAACGCCGGAGA
Organism: Planococcus alkaliphilus; assembly: GCF_057031095.1. Classification (NCBI taxonomy): domain Bacteria; kingdom Bacillati; phylum Bacillota; class Bacilli; order Caryophanales; family Caryophanaceae; genus Planococcus; species Planococcus alkaliphilus. The sequence continues at coordinate 1,794,041 of NZ_CM168060.1, read as the reverse complement.
CATCCGGGTAAAATGCCGGAAAAGCTGTTCCCGTAAATTTCTTGCCAAAAGAATCGAAGATCCAAAAATCATGATCCGCCATGCATAGCGAAGTGCGTACATGGCAAGTGCTGCACCGGCCAACACCCCTAGCCACATTAGCAGATAAGGTTTTGTCAACGTCCCTTTGCTGATTTCATCCACTACAAAACCGATAATCCGCGGTGGCAACACTCCGAGAAATGCCACAATCAGCAGCATGAAAATACCGATAGCATAATGAAGTTTCCGTTCTTTAAAAAACCACCCTAACTCGAAAAACACACGCATATTCTCTTCCCCTTGCTGTTCGATATGGAACTACCTGTCTTATTTTATCAATACCATTATGTAAAAGGAATAAATATTTCGATTCTTGAAGTAAATCAGACAATAGGCTGAGAATTTTCGGGATGAGCGTTCTTTCCATCATAGATTTCCTAGTTAATCCTGTTTGGAAAATCAAAAAAGCGGAATTCCTAAGGGGGATAGGAATTCCGGTCAAAGGTGCCGATAGCGGGTACCAAGCGCTATGGCTTTATAAGATTGGACTTGATTACCCGATGAGTTGCTTGGCAAGTCCCAACTGGTGGTGTACTTGTTCAAAGCCGGTGCCGCCGAGTGAATTGCGGCGTTTAACTGCAGTTTTGGGCATTAAGGTCTCATAAATATCTTCTTCTATCAACACACTTGCTTGTTGCAGATCGGCAAGCGGAAGATCTTTTAAATAATAGCCTCGTTGAATGCACGTAAAGACCAGTTTTCCGGTAACATCATGCGCTTCGCGGAATGGCATGCCTTTAGCTGCCAAATAATCGGCAAGTTCTGTGGCATTGGAAAAGTCGGAATGGACGGCTTTTTCCATCGAATCGGTACGGACAGTCATCGTCCGGACCATGCCTTCAAATATCGGCAATGAACCCATTAATGTATGGACGGTGTCAAACATGCCTTCTTTATCTTCTTGCATGTCTTTATTGTAAGCGAGTGGCAACCCTTTTAAAGTCGTCAGCAAACCAAACAGATTGCCGTAGACACGGCCAGTCTTGCCGCGGATCAGTTCCGCCATATCCGGATTTTTCTTTTGCGGCATGATGCTCGATCCGGTAGAGAACGCATCATCCAATTCAATAAATCGGAATTCTTCGCTTGACCAAAGTATGATTTCTTCAGCAAAACGCGACATATGCATCATCAGCATCGATGCATTGCTTAGAAATTCCACAATGAAATCACGATCGCTCACGGCATCCAGGCTGTTTTGGTAGACGCCTGAAAATCCGAGCAGGCTCGCTGACAATTCCCGGTCAATCGGGAATGTCGTCCCGGACATCGCCCCTGCGCCAAGCGGCGAAAGGTCGATGCGTTTTAAGGATTCCGACAAACGTTCTTTATCGCGCTGGAGCATCCAGAAATATGTCATCAAATGATGGCCGAATGAAATCGGCTGGGCACGCTGAAGATGTGTATAACCGGGTACAATTGTTTCCACATGAGTTTCAGCCTGATCGACGATAGCCGTCTGGAATGCTGTCACAGCTTCTATTATTTCTGTTACCCGATTTTTCAAATAAAGATGCATATCTGTCGCAACTTGATCATTCCGGCTTCTCGCCGTGTGAAGCTTGCCGCCGACCGGGCCGATTTCATCGATCAGGAATTTTTCCAAATTCAAGTGAATGTCTTCATTTGCTACGCTGAACTCCAAATCGCCCGCCGATGCTTTTCCTTTCAAGATCTGCAGCCCAGATAAAATAAGAGCTGCATCTTCTTCTGAAAGGATGCCGCAAGCCGATAGCATTTTAACATGGGCCGTGCTGCCTTCTAAATCTTCTAGTACAAGTTTTTGGTCAAAGGAAATCGATGCGCCGAACTCATCCACCCACTGTTCGGCCGATTTCTGGAAACGGCCTCCCCACAGTTTGGTCATGGTTGAACGCCTACCTTTACGTTTTCAGGGATCGCGACTTCTTTTTTATTGACTTGTGCATTGACCACAGTTGGAAGCCCCCACAATTCGATAAAGCCGACTGCCGATTCGTGGTTGAATGTATCATCAGTCGAATAAGTAGCCAATTGTTCGCTGTACAGAGAATTCGCGGACTTACGGCCTTCAACGATTGCATGGCCTTTAAACAATTTCACACGCACTGTGCCATTGACAAAGGTTTGCGTTTCTTGCAAAAATGCTTGAAGCGCTGTACGAAGCGGCGAGAACCAAAGGCCTTCGTAAATCAATTCCGTCAATTTCTTTTCAATTACCGGCTTGAAATGCGCCATTTCTTTTACGAGTGTAATGTCTTCAAGCTCTTTATGCGCTGCAATTAAAGTCATCGCAGCTGGAGCTTCATAAATTTCTCGTGATTTGATGCCGACGAGACGGTTTTCAACATGGTCGATTCTGCCGACGCCGTGCTTGCCTGCAAGCTTGTTCAATTCAAGGATCAAGTTGGCGAAGGTATAGGAAACACCGTCCAACTGGACAGGAACGCCATTTGCAAATTCAATTTCGACCACATCCGGTGTATCCGGTGTGTTTTCCAAAGCGTTTGTAATGTCATATGCTTCTTCTGGCGGTGCAGCCCATGGGTCTTCTAAAACGCCGCATTCGTTGGCGCGGCCCCATAAGTTTTGGTCGATCGAGAATGGGCTGTCCAAGTTGACCGGAATCGGCACATTGTTTTCTTTCGCATAAGCAATTTCTTCATCACGCGACCATGCCCAAGCACGAACCGGGGCAACCACTTCAAGTGCCGGGTTCAACGATTTGATGGAAACTTCAAAGCGGACTTGGTCGTTGCCTTTGCCTGTACAGCCGTGCGCTACTGCAGTAGATCCTGTCGCTTCTGCAATTTCCACCAGTTTTTTCGAAATCAACGGGCGGGATAACGCGGATACAAGCGGATATTTGCCTTCGTATAGCGTATGAGCCTGCATGGATACAAGTGCATATTCATTCGCGAATTCTTCTCTCGCATCAATCATATAACTTTCAACCGCTCCGACTTGAAGCGCTTTTTGTTTAATGAAATTCAAATCTTTTCCTTCCCCGATATCCAGGCACACAGCGACAACGTCGTAGCCTTGTCCTTTCAGCCACGGAATGGCCACCGATGTATCTAATCCACCTGAGTATGCGAGTACGATCTTTTTATTCAATAGGAAAACCTCCAATGTATTTTTATGCATTATTTAATATGAATATTCATATACTAACACGGAATATTTATTAGTGCAAGTGAATTTAATTGCATTCCACCAAAAAAAGAAAGGCAGCTGCAGCTGCCTTTCTTGTTGAAATATTCTCACAAATAAACAGTTTCTATTTAAAAACTGAAGCGTTGAAGAGAAAGTTTATTCTCCGCCAATTGTATATTCATGTGTATCCAAATCGATTTTGACTTCAGACATTTTGCCATTCTCCATATTGGTGAACAGGAATCCGATTTCGTTTTCGCGCACAATCGGCTGGCCCAGCATCAATAAGCGCGGAAGTTTCTCGCCTTCGATAAAGGCGGTCAAAGCTTTGGCCTCTTCCAATGATGCTTCATCTTCTTGGATCGACACGGTTTCAGCCTTGCCTTCCATCGGGAACGAATCTGCGAGCGGACCTTTATAATCAACGACCACTTTCATGCCGGTGCGGATATCGCTGATCACACCGTCTTTCTGTTCCTTGCCATCATCATGCTTTATGCTAACTTCTTCAGGAATCGTGAAGTAAATATTATTGACGAGGATCTGGTCTGCCGTAACTTGAGTGATAAATCCTTCTTCTGTCATCTCCTGCTGCTGCTCCGTCGCCACTTCTTCTTTTTTAGGTTCTTCAACTTTCGGCTTTGCCTCTTCATCATTTGAACACGCGGCTAAAAATAACAAACTTGCCATCAATATAGTGAATTTCTTCAAAATAATCCATTCCTTTTCGTGTTAATCTCAGTTGTGCTGTCCATATTTTGAAAAGTCCAACGGCTTTATTTTAACCTTTAAACCGGCATTACGCAATAACAAACCGATGACGGCGATTACGCTTTCTGGTAATAAAACAGGCCGTCGCCATCCAGCCTTTCAGTAATGAGCCCATCCTCCAGTAGATAATCGATCTGGCCGATCGTTTCGGAAAGCGTCAGCCCCAGTTCTTTCACATACGCATGCGGGAACAATTCCTTAGCAAGCATATAGACGGTCTTTTCTTCGTGCTCGATCATATTCAATACTTTCATGGCACGGAGATGCTGCTTCTCTAAGCGCGAAGTAATCAATTCCTTCATATTTCGGACTTCTTCCCCGTGTCCGCTATAAATGACCTCAATCGGCATCTTCAACAGTCTCCCGAGCGATTCATTGTATTGAAGCAATGATTTCGGACGCCCTTGATCCGGATCAAGCGGCGGTTCAATCAGCGGATTTGACGATACTTTCGCAATGACGTGGTCGCCGCCGATCATTTCACTTGTTTCCGCATTCCAAAAAGACAGATGGCTTTGGGCATGCCCGAGCGTCTCCATGACTTTCCATTCCTCATGGCCTGGCAGGACATCGCCTTCATTGATCGACATATCGAGCGGACGGCTGCCCATCAGATTCAACGGCCGCTTCATCTTTTTAACCCAATATTCCAAGTCATCCGGCACGCCTTCTTCTTTTAAGCGTTCCATATAGAAGGCATCGTGGTATTGAAAAAAGGCTTCATCTCTTCTTAACCACAAATCGTTATAAGGATGGCCATATAATTTAGCATTCTCAAAACCATCCACCCAGCCTGCATGGTCGGGATGATGATGCGTTAAAACCACTTGCTCGATATCCTGCGGACGTAAATTCACTTCCTTAAGCCCCGCTTTTATCGCTTCCCATGCTTCCGGAGTTTTCGGCCCGGCATCAATTAAAGTCAGGGCATCGCCTTTTAATAAGTAGGAGTTTACATCTCCTACTGCAAAAGGTGTCGGAATAATAATCTTATGTATACTCATTACATCAGCTCCTTAAAGAATGAATGGCTATTCATCTATCATACAGCTTAAAAACCGAGCCGTCACGCCTAAAAGCCATTTGACAAATATTCAGCCCTCCCCCTATAATGCAGTTACATAGTCGAGCGAAGAAAAAGACCAGTAAAGACGGTGATGGTGTATAGAGAGTGCGCTATTGGTGAAATGCGCATCCCCGCTCCCTTCTTGAACCTACTTTTGAGCTGCCGTGAAAACACGGACGTTTTATCCGCGATAAGGATTACGAGTCGTGCCGTTTACCGGCAAACTTAGGTGGTACCGCGGAAACCAAGCGTTTTCGTCCTTGCAAATGCTGGGACGGATGCGCTTTTTTTAATGCGCAAAATCACAGGCTCGCATTTTCTTACTTAAGACAAAGGACGTGATGAAGATGGATATCGTATGTGTAGGCGCTGGGTCGATGGCAGAGTCCATGGTGCATGGATGGATCCAGAAAAAGATTTTAAAGCCGGAAGAAATTTCCGTGATGAATAAATCCGATAAAGAACGGCTCGAATTTTTGAAAGATGAGTACGGTGTGAAAATTGTCCAGAAAGAGAAAAAAGAATTGAGGCAAGCCGATTTTATTTTATTGGCGATGAAGCCGAAAGATGTAGCAGCCGCCCTTAACGATATTAAAGACAAGCTTTCTGATAAAACGGTTATTCTTTCTGTGGTGGCAGGTGTTTCCATTGAAACGATCCAAAAATATGTCGGCAATTTGCCGGTGGCTCGCGCCATGCCAAATACTTCTGCAAAAATCGGCAAATCCGCGACAGGGGTCGCATGGAGCCGCTACGTTTCCACGCGCCAACAACACGATTTAAGAAATTTGCTTTCCTCGATTGGCGGCGTCACCGTTGTCGAGGAATCCCAGCTTGATGCCGTGACGGCTGTGGCTGGCAGCGGACCTGCATTCATCTATTATTTTGCTGAGGCGATGACGGAAGCTGCTATTCAAAACGGCCTGTCTCCTGGAGATGCAAAGAAACTGGTACGCCAAACTTTCTCCGGCGCAGCTGACATGCTGCAGCAAGACGACTTTGCAGAGCTGCGAAAAAAAGTCACTAGTCCGAACGGCACGACTGCAGCAGGCATCGCTTCGCTTGAAAAAAATGATTTCAAAGGGACGATCGGGCAATGCATCGAACAGGCTGCTGCGAGATCCCGAGCTTTGGGACGAGAGTTCGAATAAGGTATTTTGCTATACTTAAACTCTAATTGTTTTGTAAATTAGAGGAGGCATTTGGAATGGCAAAATTATTCGAAGAATACACCATTAAAAACACGACGTTTAAAAATCGCATCGTCATGGCCCCGATGTGCATGTACCAAAGCGATAAAGAAGACGGCCAAGTCACCGATTGGCACCGCATCCATTATCCGGCGCGTGCTGTCGGCCAAGTTGGGCTGATCATTTTAGAGGCTACCGCTGTAGAGCCTCAAGGCAGAATCTCTGCGCAAGACCTTGGAATCTGGGAAGATGGCCATGTCGAAGGTCTGGCTGAACTCGTCCGCCTGATGAAATTGCACGGTTCGAAAACCGGCATCCAATTAGCACATGCCGGCAGAAAAGCGACCGTAGACGGACCGATTCAAGCTCCGAGTGCAATCGCTTTTAGTGACCAATACAAATTGCCGATAGAAATGAGCGTCGAGGAAATCCAGGAAACGGTCGAGGCGTTTAAGGCGGCTGCCGTACGTTCCAAGCAAGCTGGATTTGATGTAATTGAACTGCATGCGGCACATGGTTATTTGATCAACCAGTTCCTGTCGCCGCTAAGCAATAAACGCAGCGATGAATACGGCGGATCGGCGGAGAACCGCTACCGCATTTTGAAAGAAATCATCGATGGCGTCAACGAGGTGTGGGACGGTCCCTTATTTGTCCGCATTTCTGCACATGACTATACAGAAGGCGGCATGACGCCAGAATTATATGTGGAAATGACGAAGTGGATGAAAGACCAGGGCGTAGATTTAATCGATGTCAGTTCAGGGGCTGTCGTTCCTGCAAAAATCAATGCTTTTCCAGGATATCAAGTTCCGTTTGCTGAAACCATTAAGCATAAGACGCCTATTGAAGTTGGCGCAGTTGGACTGATTACAAACGCCCTGCATGCTGAAGAGATCCTGCAAAATGAACGCGCTGATTTGGTCTTCCTGGCCCGCGAATTGCTTCGCGACCCTTACTGGGCATATACAGCAGCGAAAGAGTTGAACGCGGATATCGACGTGCCAGTGCCGTATAAGCGCGGATGGGTGTAAGGCAGTTGCAAAAAACTCAAAATTTAGTATACTAAAGGTAACTCAATGAAGAATGCATGGGTCTGATTTCGACTCAGATTTAGACTTCTTCATAAAAAAACCGAATGCAGAGCGCATTCGGCCAGCTGCATACCGCTTGAGAGCGGTTCGGCTGGAATTAGGCTTTGAAAAATAACCGTCATTCCTCACCACAGGGACGGTTATTTTTTTTTATTGATGACGAGAATCATTGAAACGACGAAAGTCAATGCACTAATGGTCAGGCCAATGCTCGTAAAAACAAGGCCGAATGATTCTGTAATCGTCATGTTACCACCCCCTTTCCTGGGGAATGGCCTTACCGCCCTCTGCAGCTGTACCTTTATTTTAACACAAAAAGAACGTATGTTCTATTATTTGCATAAAAAATTTTGAACTCTCAAAAAAAGCCATCTTTTTATCGATGGCTTTCCAGTTTCTTCTTGAATTTTCGTGTATGCAGATTCCAATCAAATTCCATAAAATCCCGTGCAATCACCAGATCCGGAAATATGTCTTTGACTTGGTTTTTTAAGATTTTTTCGTCTTCCGGCAAAAATCTTGCGCTGATGTGGTTGGCAATCAGCAAGTTCGCCTCAGCTCTTTGCGCCGTTTCAGCTGCGTCGGAAATGGTGGAATGGCCATAGTCTTTCGCCAATTTTTGGGTCTCAGCATCGAATGTGGCTTCGTGGACCACTGCATCCGCCCCGCGGCTTAAATCAATCGCCGCTTGGCAAAAACGGGTGTCTCCCAAAATGGATAAGATAAACCCGGGCTGCTCCGCTTCCGTCACTTCTGAGCTTTTTACCATCTTGCCGCCTTCAAGCTCTACATCTACCCCGCTTTTCAATTTCGCAAGCAGTGGGCCTTTCGGAACCCCAAGAGCGGTGGCTTTTTCAATATTCAATTTCGGCGGCCGTGGTTTTTGCGTGATCCGATAGCCGTAGGAAGGAATGACATGGTCTAGCAAAGCCGTTTCTACGATCATCGTGTCATCTTCAAAAATTCGGCCTTCCAGCTTTTCGTTAAAGAGAATCGGATACGTAAGATGGGTCCGGCTGATTTTCAAGACGCTTTCTACGAATTCCTTGATGCCTTTCGGTCCATAGATTTCAAGCGGCTGATCGCTCCCTTGGAACGAACGGGAGCCGAGCAATCCCGGCAAACCGAAAATATGGTCGCCATGTAAATGGGTGATGAAGATTTTCTCGATTTTCCGGGGTTTCAAGGTCGTATGAAGGATTTGATGCTGAGTGGCTTCTCCGACATCGAAAAGCCAGATGGTGCCGCGTTCTTCGAGCAATTTAAGTGCAAGCGAACTGGTATTTCGCTGTTTGGACGGCATGCCCGCTCCTGTCCCAAGAAATAATAATTGCATAATCCCCCTACTTTCTTTCGTGGTCATCCAAAAAGTCTTTGCTGAAGCTCGTCTTGGAATCGTATGAGGTTTTTTTAAGTTTAACCCCTTTGCTCAGCACATTTTTGCCGAATTTGGTTTCAAGCTGCGAAATCAAATTCAAGATCGGCTCTTCTTTGGCGTGTTCCTGAAAATTAAAAATGGATAATTGCTCGGTCATGTCTTCTTTTGCCGCTACATTCGATACGGTTACACCGACTAAGCGCAAAGGCTCTCCGTTCCAATTTTTGATGAACAATTGCCAAGCGTTGCGAAAGATATCATCGGCTTTCCATACCGTATTCCGTAAAGTCACACTGCGTGTCCGGTTTTTCCATTCTGAGCTGCGCGTTTGAATGCTGACAGTTGGCCCGGCCAATTCCTTTGCTTCCAACCGGTTTGCCACTTTTGCACTGAGTTTCCGGAAGATAGCTTTTAAATTTTCCTCATCCGTTTCATCAATCGGCAAAGTAGTGGAAGTTCCCACGCTTTTTGTATCGTAGATGGATTCAGGATCCACAGCCCGGTCGTCGATTCCGTTCGCCCGATTTTGCAGCCTCAAGCCGTTCTTGCCCATTTTCTCTTTGATCAATCCGGCATTTGCCTGAGCTAAATCGCCAATTGTCACAATGCTTAAGTTTTTCAGTTTGTCTGCTGTACTTTCGCCGATGCCATGCATTTCAATGACTGGAAGCGGCCATAGCTTCTCTCGGATTTCCCGTTTCCTTAAAATGGTGATGCCCATCGGTTTCTTCATATCCGAAGCTGTTTTTGCCAGAAATTTATTCGGCGCAATGCCAATTGAACAAGGAAGGTCCAGTTCCGCTAAAATCCGTTGCTGAATTTCTTCTGCCAGCGAAACGGCATTCCGTTCCTGGGCTAATTCCGTCATATCGATATAACCTTCGTCTATCGAAACCGGCTCGACCAGATCGGTATAGGAACGCAGAATTTCGAACATGGCTTTTGAGGCAATGCGATACCGTTCAAAATTGGGCGGTAAAAGAATCAAATCCGGAAACTTGCGCTTCGCTTCAAAAACTTGCATGGTCGTGTAAATGCCGTGTGCCCGTGCTTCGTAGGAACATGTCACAATGATGCCTCGCCGTTCTTTCGGATTCCCGGCAATCGCAATAGCTTTCCCTTTTAAGGACGGGTCATGGGATTGCTCGACGGATGCATAAAAACTATTCATATCTATGTGGAATATCACTCGCCCGCTCATGGAAATCGCTTCACTTTCTCTTTTTCTTTCATTTTAACAAAAAAAGAGAGAACAAACAGCTTGTTCTCTCATTGTACAACTTATTCGATTATTAGTTGGCTTTAGTCGATTCTTTAACGATTTCAATCAGCAATTGGGCTAATTTCTCTAATTCTTCCACCGGTATGCGTTCTTTTGTCGTATGGATTTCTTCATAGCCCACACAAAGATTTGCGGTCGGGATGCCAAAGCCATTGAAGATATTCGCGTCGCTTCCTCCACCGCTCGTCAAAACAGGCGATGGTCGGCCGATTTTTTCCGCTGCTCTCTTCGCAATCTGAACAACGCGCTCCGTCTCTTCGAAATGGAAGCCCGGATACATCAATTTAACTTCGGTTACGGCCTTTCCGCCCATCTGTTTCGCGACCGTTTCAAAAACGGATTCCATATGCGCTGTCTGGGCAGCTAATTTATCTTCGCTGATTGACCGTGCTTCAGAAAGGATATGCACTTCGTCGCAGACGATATTCGTCGCTTGTCCGCCTTCGAAGCGACCGATATTGGCTGTCGTTTCCTCGTCGATGCGGCCCAGGTTCATCTTCGCAATCGCTTTTGCTGCAATTGTAATTGCTGAAATCCCTTTTTCTGGTGCAACGCCCGCATGCGCTGTTTTCCCATGGATGGTCGTCCATAATTTCGCTTGGTTCGGAGCTGAAGTGACAATTCCGCCGACTTTTCCATCGCTGTCAACAGCATAGCCATATTCTGCAATCAATAGGGACGGATCCAATTCTTTCGCTCCAGCGAGTCCGCTTTCTTCGCCAGCCGTTATGACAAACTGGATATCGCCGTGTTCCACTTGCTGTTCTTGGATTGTCCGGACCATTTCAAACAAAGCGGCAATCCCTGCTTTATCATCAGCACCAAGTATAGTCGTACCATCCGAAACCACATAACCGTCGCGCACTTCCGGCTTGATGCCTTTTCCTGGCACTACCGTGTCCATATGCACGGTGAAATAAATGGCAGGCACTTCCGTAAAGGCACCACGCAGCGTCGCAATCAAATTATTCGCACCATGTCCGTTTCGGACTGATGAATCGTCTTCCGCCACATGGAAGCCGATATCCTCTAATTTTCGTTTTAAAACCGAAGCAATTTCCGCTTCATTTTTTGTTTCGGAATCAATCTGGACCAATTCCAGAAACTCATTTAATAATCTATCCTTGTTCATCTGGCACCCCTCTTTTATAAAATCTATGAAAGTAAAGACATTCCAGTTTGAAAAGGAATGGAAAGGAACTTGTCTTATTCGGACAACAGTTTCTCGTTTCTTTAATTCTTGCAGCGTGAATGACTTTCGGAAATACGATAGCCGTTTGCGCTTTTCTTATTGTCCAGACTCCAACGGCCAGATTCTCGGACATAAGCCATTCTGGCTGTGCGGCAAAGAGCGCCGCTTCGCCAGCCCGTCTTATGCCTGTCGAACCTGAACGGCCGTTTGCGCTTTTCTTATTACAAAGGCATATTCCCGTGTTTTTTCGCTGGTCGCGTATCTTTTTTATTGCGCATCATTTCAAGTGCTTGGATCAGTTTGATGCGGGTTTCACGCGGATCGATGACGTCATCAACCATTCCGCGAGCAGCAGCCACGTAAGGATTCGCGAATTTTTCGCGGTATTCCTCGATTTTAGCAGCCCGTGTTTCTTCCGGATAATCGCTTGCCGCAATTTCGCGGGCGAAGATTATATTCGCTGCTCCTTGCGGCCCCATCACTGCAATTTCAGCATTTGGCCATGAATAAACAAGGTCAGCTCCGATTGACTTCGAGTTAAGCGCTACATATGCACCCCCGTATGCTTTTCGAAGAATGACCGTCATTTTCGGAACCGTCGCTTCTGAATAAGCGTAAAGGATTTTCGCGCCGTGGCGGATAATGCCCCCGTGCTCTTGTTTGATGCCCGGGAAGAAACCCGTCACATCTTCAAATGTGATCAACGGAATATTAAATGAATCACAGAAACGAATAAAGCGCGCTGCTTTATCGGATGAATCGATATCCAGGCCACCAGCCATCACTTTCGGCTGGTTGCAGACTAGCCCGACTGTTTCGCCTTTGATGCGCGCAAGTCCAATGACGATGTTGCGGGCAAATTCCGGCTGCACTTCCATAAAGCTGTCCGTATCCACTACTTGTTCAACCACTTTGCGGACGTCATAGGGACGGATTGCTTCAAACGGAACGATATCTGCAAGATCCGGACGGTAATCGTCTTTTTCATCCACTTCCAGGCGCGGCGGCATTTCCTGATTGTTTTGCGGCAGGTAGCTGATCAAGCGGCGCACCATCTTCAGCACTTCCTGTTCGGAATCCGAACGGAAATGCGCATTTCCGCTTATAGCTGTATGTACTCGAGATCCACCAAGGTCTTCAGAAGAAATCTTTTCCCCTGTCACAGTTTCAATTACTTTCGGTCCTGTAATGAACATCTGGCTCGTTTTATCGACCATGAACACAAAGTCCGTGATAGCTGGCGAATAAACAGCACCGCCAGCAGAAGGCCCCATGATGACCGAGATTTGAGGGATAACGCCTGAATAGATCGAATTGCGGTAGAAAATATGGCCGTAACCATCCAGCGACAACACGCCTTCCTGGATGCGGGCTCCGCCTGAATCGTTCAACCCGATGAACGGCGCTCCATTTTTAGCAGCCAAGTCCATGACATTGGCGATTTTTTTGGCATGCATTTCACCGAGTGCCCCGCCGAACACAGTAAAGTCTTGCGAAAACAAATAGATTGGACGGCCGTTCACTTTCCCGTATCCCGTAACAACCCCTTCGCCTGGCCCTTTTGCCATGCCAAAATCGATCGTGCGGTGTTCCACAAACGGGCTAAGTTCCACAAAGGAATCTTCATCGACAAGCAATTCGATGCGCTCCCGAGCCGTTAATTTCCCTTTTTCGTGCTGTTTGTCTATCCGTTCTTCTCCGCCTCCAAGTTCAATCTCCCGTTTGCGGTCGTATAATTCATTGATTCTTTCGTAAATGTCCATTTCCCCACTCCTCAATCATTGCTTTTCACAAAGTTCGTATAATACGCCATTTGAAGATTTCGGATGCAAGAATGCCACTAAAGCGCCGCCTGCCCCTGGATTTGCATGTTCACTTAACAATTGTACCCCATTTTCACGAAGTTCTTTCATACGGGATTCGATGTCATCCACTCCGAAAGCGATGTGATGGATGCCTTCGCCTCTTTTTTCGATAAATTTATAAACCGCTCCAGCGCTATCCATCGGCTCGAGCAATTCCAGTTTAATATTGCCGGCATCGATAAAAGCCACACGCACCTTCTGCGATTCCACTTCTTCAATTTTCAATAAAGGACAGCCGAGCGTTTCCGTATAATAAGGAAGCACTTCGTTAATGTTTCGTACCGCAATTCCGATATGGTCGACTTTCTTCATTAAATTCACTTCCTTTTTTTATGTTCTCTTTTATTGTACAGATTCACATAGGAAAACTCTAGTTCTTCTTGAATATTTGGATAATGCCAGAGCTACGCCTATAAAATGTGCTCAAACTATGCTATTATAGAAACAAAGTTCAACTATCTATAAAGGAGTTTCGATGGATGAGAAATAGTGCTTTCCGAAAAGTAATCGTCTACACAATGGTCGGTTTAATGCTGCTTTCAAGTTTGCTAATGGGCATCAGCTTCATCATTTAATAACTGCAAAATAGAAAAAGACGGAAAATCGCACATGCCGATTTTCCGTCTTTTCTTTTGTCAGCGCAGCCGCTCCACACAAAATTGATAAATGGACGCTGTCGCGAGGCAATCCCCTAAAGCATCATGGGCATCATGCTCCAATTTCAAAAAAGCGGTCAGCGTCGTCAGCTTATGGTTCGGCGTTTCTGTAATGGCTCTTCTGGCAAGTTTCACCGTATCAATGACCGTGTATTCCGGAATCGGCGTAATCTCTTCTAATGCATAAAGAAAGCCCATATCAAACGGCGCATTATGTGCGACAATCGGCAGTCCGCCAATGAACGCAATCAGTTCGTGGGCCACTTCTTCAATCACGGGTGCATCTTCAACATCCTTATTCGTAATGCCGGTGATCCGGGTAATGGTTCCGGAAATCGGACATTCCGGATTCACCATTAAATACATCGTTTCTTTGCGTTCGTGCTGAATGTATTTAACAGCTCCGATCTGGATGATTTTATCGCTGCCGGAACGAAGCCCGGTCGTTTCAAAATCCAGTACCACATAATCTTCAGGTGTTTGCGTAGTTGATCTATATTTTTTAGGGCGAGCGGATTGGTTTCTTGTCCACTTCGGCCGCGTCTCTTTCATTTTTTGTTCAAGAATTTGTCTGGCATCGCGTTTTTCCATGCTTTCCCTCCTCGGTTTCATGCTTTTATTATACGCGAGTTTGTTTCAAATTTCCGTTTTCAGGCTATACAAAGAGTAAGACAACAACGAGGAGGAACATAACATGGCAGAAAACAATGGTTTGGGAGACAAACTTAAAGGAACGGTCAGCAAAGCAAAAGGTGAGATGAAAGACCAGATCGGCAATGCAACTGATGACTCTAAAATGCAGCGTGACGGAAAAGCAGACAAATTAAAAGGCAAAGCACAAGACGCCATTGGCGATCTTAAAAACAAAAAATAAAACACAAGACCGGTGAAAGCTTTTCTTTCACCGGTCTTGTGTTTTTATAAGGCTGCAGCAGGTTTCGCGCTTTTGAACCCTTTATAGGAAGATTTGATTTCCAAATAAGCTTCCATCTCTTCAATTACTTGATATAAAGCGGCCATGGCCAGGAATTTTTCATGGCTGTCCGGCAGCGGCATGTCCGCAAACACGTCTTTGACGGCTTCCAGCTTTCCGATATAACGGTAGGCGGTATTTCCCGAATGGACATGGCTTGCAAGATCTTCCAAGAAATCAGCAATAAGATGGGAATGCCCAACTATTACCGGCAAAGCCGTAATTTTCGGCAGGATGCGCTCAATGATTTCCAGTTGCTGCTCCCTCATGTCAAAGTAGTGGTAGTACTTATTTTCAAGGCGGGTAACATGGTTTTCAACATCCTGATACGCTAAAGCTTTTGCATTTTTCAATAGCTCCGAGCTTTCCATCAATTCTTTCCCCGACCAGTCCGACTCCCCTTGCCGGAGATAATTTGCGATTTCCGAGAAAATTGAGGAATACAATACTTCAATCTGGTAGCGGTAATCGTCTAATTTCTTCTCGATGCTCGGCATATACATATTGACTGCAAGAGCGGTTCCGAACCCTACAGCCATCAGCGACAATTCATTGAAAAATAAATCCAGCGTCAAGTTCTGGGAATCATAAATATGCAAAAGGATGACCGAACTTGAAACAAACCCATCCGCAAATCGGAACGTCACCAAAGTCGGGATAAAAAGCAAAATCATGACGCCGATGGTCAAAGGATGGTACGCAATCCCTTCAAAAAATATAAAGGCATACGCAATTGCGATTAAACTCGCGACCAAGCGGGAAAAAGCAGCGCGTATCGATTTCTTTTTTGTCGGCTGAATGCAAAGAATCGTCAAGATTCCAGCAGAGACATAATAATCAAGCTGAAGCAACTGGGCTAACGAAATGGCAATCGCCACCCCCGCAGCTGTTTTCATCGTGCGGTAGCCAATCCTGTATTTCTTAAGTTTCATAAGCATCCCCTTATTAGAAAAGCGTAAGCGCCCGTTTAGCCCCGACAAGCGCTGGAGGGCTTGCAGTGAATGGCGTCTTTTGCCATTCACAGTAAAACCGAAGCGACTCGAGGGGCTGGGCGCGCTGGAGTCTGGACAATGAAAAGCGTAGGCAGCCGTCTAGATTCGACGGGCATAAGACGAGCTGGCGAAGCGGCGTGTTCTCAGCCGCACAGCCGGATTGGCTTATGACCCGAGAATCTGGCTGCCGAAGTCTGGACAACGCAGAAAAGTGTAAGCGGCCGTTTAAGTTCGACGGGCATAAGGCGAATTGCCGAAGCGGCGTTCTTTGCCGCACAGGCAAGGCGACTTATGACCCGAGAACTTGGCCGTTGGAGTCTGGACAATGAAAAGCGTAAGCGCTCGTTTAGCCCCGACAAGCGCTGGAGGGCTTGCAGTGAATGGCGTCTTTTTGCCATTCACAGTAAGACCGAAGCGACTCGAGGGGCTGGGCGCTGGAGTCTGGACAATGAAAAGCGTAGGCAGCCGTCTAGATTTGACGGATAAATAACGAACCTTGCAACCTACACAATCTACTCATTAAAAAAAATGCCCCTTCTTGAGGGGCATTTTCTTTAGATTTCTTCGCAATGCTCTTCAAAGATTTCTTGAATATGCGTGATAACAGACATTGGGTCATGCCCTTCGATTTCATGTCTGCCGATTTCATCGACCATTTTACCGTCTTTCATGAAGACAAAAGATGGGGATGAAGGCAAGTGGTCGTCGCCGAAAATCGCACGTGCTTGAGCTGTTGCTTCTTTGTCCTGGCCAGCAAATACAGTTACAAGGCGGTCAGGGCGTTTGTCGTAATGCACAGCATGCGTCGCTGCTGGACGGGCAATTCCGCCGGCACATCCGCAAACAGAGTTGATCATCACAAGGCTAGTGCCTGGCTGAGCTAAAACATCCGTCACTTCTTCCGGCGTCTGCAATTGTGTATACCCAGCATCGGTCATTTCTTGGCGAGCTTGAGTCACTATATCATTCATAAGAAAATTAAAATCCATTGCCATATCGAACACTCCTTATTTATTACTCCATTTATCATAGCAGGACTTGAAAAGAGTTGCAAAAAAGCTTACTCGAACAAATCCGCTATGGCCTGGGAAACCGTCAATTTTTCTTGAAGTACTTCTTGTTCCAGCCCTTTCACTTGTTGGCTGCGGCTAGGGTCTTCGTAAAAGCGGCTTAGCAATTCATCCGTAATCATCGAACGGAACCAGTCCTTCGTTTGGCTTTGGCGCCGTTTCTGCCAATAGCCGCTCGACTTGATCTGCTCTTCAAAATCTTTGATCATGGCCCACGCTTCCTGAATTCCGGTTTTTTCAAATGAGGATGCCGGAAGCGCTTGCGTTTTCCAGCCCTCTGTTGCACGCTGCATGAAATGAAGGATTTGCTTGTATTCACGCACCGTTTTTTGGGCCAACGCTAGATTATGCTGGTCTGCTTTATGGACAATAATGGCATCAGCAAGTTCGAGGATGCCTTTTTTCATGCCTTGCAATTCATCGCCTGCCCCGGTTAAGACAAGCAGCAGGAACATATCGACCATGCCCCGCACCAAGGTTTCGCTTTGCCCGACGCCGACCGTTTCAACCAATATGATATCGTAGCCTGCCGCTTCGCATAGAAGCATCGTTTCCCTTGTTTTTTTATGGACGCCGCCGAGCGTACCGGCTGTTGGAGAAGGCCGGATGAAGGCATTTGGATTTTTGGCCAATTGCTCCATCCGTGTTTTATCTCCTAAAATACTGCCCCCGGTTATCGAAGAACTTGGATCGATGGCAAGTACCGCTACACGATGGCCATCTTTCGTCAGCATTTCGCCGAAAGTTTCAATAAACGTGCTTTTGCCGGCACCCGGTACACCAGTGATGCCAAGGCGAATGCTTTTGCCGGTATAGGGCAGAAGCCGGTTCAACAGCTCTTGCCCGTTATTTTTATCCTGAGGATTCGCACTTTCCAATAAAGTGATGGCTTTTCCGAGATGCAGACGGGAGCCGCTTCGAACGCCTTCAGCCATTGCGGCTGCATCAAACGGTTTGGATTCCGGCTTCTTGAATTTTTTCCGCGGAGAAGATTTCATGCCGTCATGTGCTGCTTTAACGCCTTCCATGACACGACGCGATCCTTTTTGGCGGTCCATCAGTCTGCCACTTCCTCGTATCCAAGGCGTACATAAATTTCCTCAATGACTTTTTGGGCAGCAACTGGAATGACCGTTCCCGGCCCGAAAATCGCACTCGCCCCATTATTGCGGAGGAACTCATAATCTTGTGCTGGAATTACACCGCCGACCACTATCAGGATATCTTCACGGCCGATTTTTTTCAGTTCAGCTGCAAGGTCTGGCACTAAGGTCATATGGCCGGCCGCTAGCGAACTGACCCCGATGACATGAACGTCATTTTCTGCTGCTTGCTGGGCTGTTTCTGCCGGCGTTTGGAATAGGGGTCCGATGTCCACATCGAATCCGAGATCGGCAAATGCCGTTGCGATGACTTTCGCTCCGCGGTCATGGCCGTCTTGGCCCATTTTCGCAACCAAAATACGGGGACGACGTCCTTCATTTTCAATAAAGTCCTCCGTCATTTCTTTGACTGTCTCCATTTCCTGCTGATTGGAGAAGTTCGAACTGTAGACGCCGCTCACAGAACGGATCACCGCTTTATGTCTGCCGGACGCGACTTCGATCGCATCTGAAATCTCCCCAAGTGTTGCACGGTACCGCGCTGCTTCCACTGCGCATTCCAGAATGTTCGCATCGCCGGTTTTTGCAGCCTCCGTCAGTTTAGCCAAGGCTTCCTGAACTTTTGCATCATCGCGATCCGCTTTCATCTGTTCAATGCGTTCAATTTGCTTTTTGCGGACCATTGTATTGTCGATATTCAAAATATCGATCGGATCTTCCTCGTCCAGGCGGTAACGGTTGACTCCGATGATCACTTCTTCATTGGAATCGATCTGCGCCTGCTTTTTAGCCGCCGCTTCTTCGATTCTCATTTTCGGAAGGCCGGTTTCAATCGCTTTCGCCATTCCGCCGAGCTCTTCCACTTCCTCGATCAGCTGCCATGCTTTTTCCGTCAATTCCTTTGTCAGAGATTCCACGTAATAAGAGCCGCCCCAAGGATCGATCACTTTGGTCATCATCGTTTCTTCCTGCAAGAATAATTGCGTATTGCGGGCGATCCGCGCAGAAAAATCGGTCGGAAGGGCAATGGCTTCATCCAATGCATTCGTGTGCAGCGACTGGGTATGCCCCATCGCTGCAGCGTTTGCTTCGATCAATGTCCGCGTGACGTTATTGAATGGATCCTGTTCGGTCAAACTCCAACCCGAAGTTTGGGAATGAGTGCGCAATGCCAATGATTTTTCATTTTTTGGATCAAAGCTTTTCATCATTTTCGCCCAAATTTCACGGGCGGCACGCATTTTCGCGATTTCCATGAAATAATTCATGCCGATGCCCCAGAAAAATGACAAACGCGGCGCAAATGAATCAATGCCGATGCCGGCAGCAAGGCCCGTGCGAACGTATTCCAATCCGTCTGCCAACGTATAGGCCAGTTCTATATCCGCTGTCGCTCCTGCTTCCTGGATATGGTAGCCCGAGATCGAAATGGAATTGAATTTCGGCATCTTGGTTGATGTGTATTTGAAGATATCGGCAATGATCTGCATCGACATCGCCGGCGGATAAATATAGGTGTTGCGGACCATGTATTCCTTCAAAATATCATTTTGAATGGTCCCGGCCAGCTGTTCTGGAGTGACCCCTTGTTCTTCAGCCGCAACGATGAAAAATGCCATGATCGGCACCACAGCGCCGTTCATCGTCATTGACACGGACATTTGGTCAAGCGGAATTCCGTCGAAAAGAATCTTCATGTCTTCTACACTATCGATCGCAACTCCCGCTTTTCCTACATCTCCCACTACGCGCGGGTGGTCAGAGTCGTACCCTCTATGGGTCGCCAAGTCAAATGCGACGGACAGCCCTTTTTGTCCCATCGCCAAGTTTCGGCGGTAAAAAGCATTGCTTTCTTCTGCAGTCGAGAATCCTGCATATTGCCGTACAGTCCAAGGGCGCGACACGTACATCGTCGAATACGGTCCGCGGACATTCGGTGCAAATCCAGGAAGACTGTCTTCTATTCCCGCTGCATCTTCTGCCTGATAAAAAGGTTTGACAGCAATGCCTTCGTTTGTTTCAAATGCCTCTTGCTGAAAATCTTCTGTTTGGGAAGCTTTTAGCCCATTCAAGTCAACTTTCGTAAAATCCGGTTTTTTCATTCTTGAACAGCCTCCTTTCCTAATTCTAAAATTTCCTCAAGTTTTGAAGTGATGTGTTTGCCTGTATAGATGGCATCGTTGATCTGGAAAGCTTTCCATTCCGCCATTTGCTGCTCCGGATATCTTCCTGCCACATCAATTACTGCGTCCGTATCCAAGCCAGGGGCGACTTCATCAATTTTTTCTTTCCCTCCGCATAAGACCGCGTACTGGATTTGATTTTCTGTTAAGAACTGATTCAATTGCTGCGCTGTCCGGATTTCCGGGCTGATTTCCGGCTCGATTCCACCGACAGCCAAAAAGCCTTGCACAAAATCCGATTGTGCTTTCACGGCTTTTAATGCGCCGAGATGGACAATCGCTGATTTCAGCATCACTTCTTTGCTGCGCGCCCGCAATTTCTCAAATGGCGCCGCCAAACGTTTCGCAGTCATATATTCCAGATGCGTCTCATCAATTTGGCCGTCTTTAACCGGTTCTTGCGGATTTGCATACACATTTGTGCCGATCAGGGACATTTCCCGGAGTGCCGCTTTTTCTTTGCGCTCCATCCACTTCGCTTGGATGTCATCAGTCAGCCAACCGGAATTCATCGCTTCTGTATAGCCGCCTGCCCCTTCAATTTCCAGGAAATAGCGCCACGCCGCATCGACGTATTCATCCGTCAATGTTTCGATAAAATAAGATCCCGCACTTGCATCCATGACATGATTGACGTGCGTTTCTTCTTTAATGACCAATTGGACATTGCGTGCAATCCGTCGGCTCTGTCCGTCTGAAACGGTCAGGAAATCATGCGGATGGACCGTATGCGCATTTGTTCCGCCAAGCACCGCTGAAAAAGTGGCATTGCCTGCGCGAAGCAAGTTGACGTATGGATCCAATTTTGAATACGAACGGACCGATGTTTCAGTGAAAATCGGGATTGGCGGGGCTTCCTCGCCATATGCTGAACAAAAGGCCGTCCAAAGCACACGGAACGCCCGCAATTTTGCAATTTCCTGGAAGAATGCCGTATCGACTGCAAAGCGCACCCACGTATTTTCAGCTTGACTTTGAAAATCTTCTTTTTTAATTGTTTCCGCTAAAATGCTAAGCGCTACCCCAAGTTCATGGATTATAGTGCCGCCAGCATGATGGACCGGGATCGTATCAATAAGCTGCGTGCGCACTTTTGCAGGCGCTTTCACAAATTCTTCCGAATAAATCACGCCTTGGACATTTGTCAGCTTGGCTTCATCGACAAAATCGAAGACGCGCAGAATTTGCGTGTCATCTGATGTCAACCGGAAGTACAACGGGAAACGTTCGATGAGTGCTGCCAATTCCTTTAGTTCGCTGTCATTCCATTCCAGGCGCTGAAAGCTTGTATAGACAATCATTTCATTTCCGCGTGCCAGGTCTTCTTTGACAGCTGCCAAATAATCCGTTGCAGTAGCCGCTGCAGTTTCCTGTGCAATAAACCAGCCCGGCAGTTGCTTTCCGCTGCGGACAGCTTGGATCTGCTCATCAATCTTCTTGCCGGACTGTCCCAGCATTTCTTTTGTATAAAGAGGTTCGAGCGTTATTCCTTCAAGCGTTTTTGTTTTTAAAGTTTCATCGAACCGCTTGCCTTTCAATGCTCCTTCAGCGGCAGTTTGCCATTCTTCATATGTACGCTTCGAAAATTTAGTCTGTTTCATGGAATCGATTGTCACTGGGTTCCCTCCTCAAAGGCGATCTATCTTCATTTTACCCGACAGAGCACGGACATTAAAGGAAAAAAAGCCCGAAGTCCGAAGACTCCGAGCTTTTCTCTCTGCTTTAAAAGGTGGAAACCTCTGTTTCAAGGAATTAATAAACAGAGGTGTTGCCTTTGTTCATGTTTTCGAGAATTTCTTTTACGCGGGCCATGAACTGGCCGCAAATCAACCCATCCAATACGCGGTGGTCAAGAGACAAGCACAAATTGACCATATCACGCGCTGCAATCATGCCATTGTCCATGATCACCGGGCGTTTCACAATCGACTCGACCTGCAGAATCGCCGCTTGCGGATGGTTGATAATGCCCATTGATTGCACAGAACCAAATGAGCCCGTGCTGTTGACGGTAAATGTCCCGCCTTGCATATCAGCAGATTTCAATTTGCCGGAACGGGCTTTAACAGCCAATTCGTTGATTTCCTTGCCGATGCCTTTAATCGATTTTTCATCCGAGTTTTTGATGACCGGAACGAATAAGGCGTTGTCAGATGCGACAGCAATAGAAATATTGATGTCTTTCTTCTGGATGATTTTATCTCCAGCCCACATCGAATTCATCATCGGAAACTCTTTCAATGCCTGAGAAACCGCTTTGACGAAAAATGCGAAATACGTGAGGTTGAATCCTTCTTTGCTCTTGAAATCTTTTTTCAAAGAATCGCGGTAGGAAACCAATTCCGTCACGTCGACTTCGATCATCATCCATGCATGAGGCGCTTCGTGCTTGCTCTTCAGCATATTGGCAGCAATCGCACGGCGGACACCCGTAACAGGAATTTCAATATCGCCAGGTGCACTTTCAATCGGCGCGGATTTCTGTGCCGGTGCTGGTGAAGATGGCGCTTGGGCTGGTGCAGACTCACTTGCAGCCGGACGGCTTTCTTCTTGGGCCGGCGCTGCAGGTGCACCCCCGGCTTTTGGAATATTGCCGCTTTCGATTAAAGCAAGCAAATCTTTGCGCGTGATGCGCCCTTCGTTTCCAGTGCCTTGCACTTGCGCCAAGTCGATGTCGTTATCTTGCGCGAGGCGCAAAACAGCCGGTGAATAGCGGGCTTTCGAACCTTCCGGACGGACAGGCTGTGAGGAACCTTTCGTTCCTTGCAAACCTTTCGTCACTTCCGTATCTGCAGCAGGCATGACGTTTTCTTTTCCGGCTTCAGCTGGTTTTTCCTCTTCAGCCGGCGCAGCATCTCCGCCTTCGGTTTCGATCGTACAAACGATCGCTCCGACCTCCAGCGTATCGCCTTCGCTTGCAATCAATTCTTTAATGATACCCGTGAATGAAGAAGGCACTTCAGCCGTTACTTTATCCGTATTGACCTCAGCCAAAGGATCGTATTTATTGACGTGGTCTCCTGGCTGAACGAGCCATTTTTCAATGGTTCCTTCTGTTACACTTTCGCCCAGCTGCGGCATTTTAATATTTTCTATAGCCAAAAGGGATTCCTCCTTTTATTGAGTGCATCTTTTACTTTTCTTTGTTCACAACGGGCAACTCCTCGGGTCATAAGCCTTTCAGAGCTGAACGCCCGCCTCCGCTTTTCGATTAAAATTCCGCAAGTTCCCGCATCGCTTTTTCCACTTTATCCGGGTTGATCATGAAGTATTTTTCCATTGTCGGCGCATACGCCATCGCCGGAACATCTGGACCTGCCAAGCGTTTGATCGGTGCATCAAGGTCGAATAGGCAGTTTTCAGCGATGATCGCCGCCACTTCACCGATAATGCTTCCTTCTTTATTGTCTTCTGTGACCAATAGAACTTTTCCGGTTTTCTTCACTGCTTCGATAATGCCGTCTTTATCCAACGGATAAATCGTGCGCAAATCTAGAACATGTGCAGAAATGCCGTCTTCTGCCAGGCGCTCTGCCGCTTGAAGTGCGAAATGGACAGCCAGTCCGTAAGTGATGACGGTAATGTCTTCGCCTTCGCGTTTTACATCCGCTTTTCCGATCTCAACAGTATAGTCGTCTTCTGGAACTTCGCCTTTGATCAAACGGTAAGCCCGTTTATGCTCAAAGAACATGACCGGATCTTCATCGCGGATCGCCGCTTTCAGTAATCCCTTCGCATCGTATGGAGTGGACGGGATGACAATTTTCAATCCAGGCTGATTCGCAAATACCGCTTCCACTGATTGGGAGTGGTAAAGCGCCCCGTGAACGCCGCCGCCAAATGGCGCGCGGAAAACGATCGGGCATGACCAATCATTGTTCGACCGGTAGCGGATGCGCGAAGCTTCCGAAATGATCTGGTTGACTGCAGGCATGATGAAATCTGCAAATTGGAATTCAGCGATCGGGCGCATGCCGTACATCGCTGCTCCGATTCCAACACCGGCAATCGCTGATTCCGCAAGCGGCGTATCCACTACGCGGTCTTCTCCGAATTGATCATACAATCCTTGCGTCGCTTTAAATACGCCGCCTTTTTTCCCGACATCTTCACCTAGGACAAAAACGTTTTCGTCACGTTCCATTTCTTCTTTCATGGCAAGCGTGATGGCGTCAATATAATTCATTACTGCCATTATTCGTTTCCTCCTTTTTCCGCATAGACATATTTAAGTGCATGTTCCGGTTCTGCGTATGGAGCGTTTTCAGCGTAATCTGTCGCTTCGTTTACGATCACCATGATGCGGTCGTTGATTTCTTTTTCCAATTCATCATCCATGATGCCGTTTTCTTTCAAATATGCACCAAAAGTCAGGATCGGATCTTTATCTTTTTGCGCAGCCAATTCGTCTGCTGAGCGGTATTGGCGGTGATCATCATCCGATGAATGGGCCGTCATCCGTTCAGAAACCGTTTCGATCAAGCTTGGGCCTTCGCCGCGGCGTGCACGGTCAGCCGCTTCTTTCACGTGTTTATAGACTTCAATCGGATCATTTCCGTCAATTGTCACACCCGGCATGCCGTAGCTTGCTGCGCGGTCTGATACGTTTTTGCTCGCCACTTGGCGGTCGAATGGAACAGAAATCGCGTATTTATTGTTTTCGACCATTGTGATGACCGGCAATTTATGGACGCCTGCAAAGTTCAAGCCTTCATGGAAATCTCCTTGGTTGGAAGAACCTTCGCCAAGCGTATTGAACGTGATGAAATCCTGCTTTTTCATTTTCCCGGCAAGTGCAACACCGACTGCATGCGGCAATTGCGTCGTTACCGGCGAAGAACCCGTCAGAATACGGTTTTTCTTTTGGCCGAAATGCCCTGGCATCTGGCGTCCGCCGGAGTTCGGATCTTCTGCTTTTGCAAACGCTGAAAGCATAATGTCTTTCGGAGTCATGCCGAAATGCAGCACAACGCCCAAATCACGGTAATAAGGTGCAATATAGTCTTTCGTATTATCCAGTGCATAAGCTGCTCCTACTTGAGCCGCTTCTTGCCCTTGGCATGAAATGACGAACGGGATTTTGCCGGCCCGGTTTAGGAGCCACATCCGCTCATCCACACGGCGCGCCGTCATCATCGTTTCATAGATCTTCAATAAATCTTCTTTCGTCAAACCTGCTTCTTCGTGTTTTGAAGCCATTTGAACTCCTCCTTTAGCTATGGATTGCTTTTCCGTCTACAGCAAGTGCCGCTTCTCCCATGACTTCAGACAATGTCGGGTGCGGATGGATCGTTTCGGCAATTTCCCATGGCGTTGCGTCAAGCACCATTGCAAGGCCCGCTTCAGAAATCATATCCGTTACGTGCGGCCCAATCATATGGACACCGAGAATATCGTTCGTGGCTTTGTCAGCGATAATTTTCACAAATCCATCTGACTCGCCGTAAACAAGCGCTTTCCCAATTGCTTTAAATGAGAATTTGCCGACTTTGACATCAAAGCCTTTTTCTTTTGCCTGATCTTCTGTGATGCCGACGCTTGCAGCTTCCGGATTTGAATAGATGCAGCGGGATACCAGATCATAATTGATGGCGTGCGGGTTGTTCCCTTTAATATGTTCAATCGCCGTAATTCCTTCGTGTGAAGCCACATGCGCAAGTTGAAGGCCGCCAATGACGTCTCCAATTGCGTAAATATGGGATTCTTTAGTCTGGAAGGTATTTTTTACTTGAATAAACCCTTTTTCAACAATAATATCGGTATTTTCAAGGCCGATGTTTTCAACGTTTGCCTGGCGCCCTACAGAAACCAGCATTCTTTCAGCTGAGAAAGATTCAGTCCCGTTTTTCATTTCTGCCTGGATCGTCACACCGTTGTCGCCAGTCTGGAGCGTTTCAGCCATCACTTTAGCGCTCGTTGCGAACTTGATGCCTTTTTTCGCCAGAAGCTTCTGCATTTCTTTTGAAATATCTTTATCTTCTGTTGGAATGATGCGGTCCGCATACTCGATAACCGTGACTTCTACACCGAAATCATTGAGCATGGATGCCCATTCGATGCCGATAACGCCGCCGCCGACAATCAGAATCGATTTTGGAAGCTCTTCCATTGCAAGGGCCTCATCTGAACTCATGACGAATTTCCCGTCAATTGTAAGACCCGGCAACGTGCGCGGACGAGATCCGGTAGCGATGATGACATTATTCGGAATCAGCATTTCATTTTCTTCTCCGTTATTCATTTCAACAGAAATGGTGCCCGGATTCGGCGAAAAGATGGATGGCCCTAAAATACGGCCAATGCCTTCATAGACGTCGATCTTGCCTTTTTTCATCAAGCCTTTGACGCCTGCATGCAATTGATCAACGATTCCTTGTTTGCGCTGCTGGACACGTGAGAAGTCCAATGATACTTCACCTGTGTTCACACCGAAGTCCGCTGCATGGTTCTTCGTCGTCGAGTAGACTTCTGCACTGCGAAGCAGCGCCTTGCTTGGAATACAGCCTTTATGCAAACAGGTACCGCCTAAATTACCTTTTTCAACAATTGCCGTCTTTAACCCTAATTGTGCTGAACGGATAGCAGCTACATAACCGCCCGTCCCGCCTCCAAGGATAACTACATCATAATTTTGTGCCATGAGTGAAGATGACCTCCTTATTCTGATAATGCTGGGTAAACTTTTGCGTCTTCTTCATTTTTTAAAACCCGGACAGCTCCTTCAGCCAATGCCTGAAGCTCGTTTTCACCCGGTTCAATGATTACATCTGAAATCCAGTGGATACGCTTCGTGATTTCTTCGGTTAAGGCTTTGCCGTGCACCAGCGCCCCGGTCAAAATGATGGCATCGATCCGGCCTTCAAGAACTGCGCTTGCCGCCCCGATTTCTTTTGCTACTTGATAAGCCATCGCGTCATAAACCGTTTTCGCTGCCAGATCGCCGTTCTTAATCCGCCGTTCGATCCGTACGCTGTCGCTCGTGCCTAAATATCCTGCAACTCCAGAATTCCGGACAAGCTTCAGCAGCATATCCCGCCGGCTATAACGCCCGGAATAACACAATTCCACCAAATCACCGGAAGGGATTGTACCTGCACGTTCCATACTGAAAGGGCCGTCGCCGTGAAGGCCATTATTGACATCGACCACTTTGCCGCCCTGATGGACCCCTACGGTAATCCCTCTGCCTAAATGGGCGACAATCAGTCGAACATCTTCATAGCTTCGCCCACGTTCTTTGGCATATCTGCGGGCAACCGCTTTCTGATTTAACGCATGAAAAATCGATTTTCGTTCGATGCCGTCAAAGCCAGAGATTCGGGCCAGCGGCGATAATTCATCCACCACTACCGGGTCGACAATGAAAGAAGGGATATTCAAGCCATTTGCGATTTCATACGCAACAATGCCCCCTAAATTGGAGGCATGCTGACCTAATATCCCTTTTTTCAAATCTTCGAGCATTGCTTCATTCACCAAATAAGTCCCGCCTTCTATGGGACGGAGCAATCCTCCTCTTCCACATACTGCCGCCAGATTCGAGACATTCATGCCTTCTTCATCCAACGCTTCAAGAATCGCTTGTTTTCGAACGGCACTTTGACCTGCTAATGAAGCAAATTCATCAAATTCACTTGAAAAATGATGGAGCGTTTTCTCCATGATCAAAATGTCGTTGTCAAAAACGCCGATTTTAGTCGCATCCGAAGCGGGATTCAGGACCAAAATACGCTGATGCTGTTCTTGCACAAGCGGACCCTCCATTTCTTTATTATCTTCTGCTTAGGATGTCATGTCCGTTGCGCAAAAATTGTGATCTTGAATTTCTAACGCGGTTGATGCGTTCTTCTGCCATACGCTCTGCAGCGATATAGCTAGGAATGCCATCACGTTTTGAGATTTCGAAAATGCGTGTGATGCTGTCATAAATTGTTTCAACGCGTTTCATCGCACGTTCGTTGTTGTAGCCGTATAATTCATCAGCAACGTTGATTACGCCGCCTGAGTTGATAACGAAGTCAGGAGCATAAACGATGCCTTTCGCTTCCAATTCATCGCCGTGGCGCTCTTCTTTCAATTGGTTGTTTGCAGACCCTGCTACAACTTTTACTTTCAATTGAGGAATCGTCTCGTCGTTGATGATTGCGCCCATCGCACATGGTGCGAAAATATCCGCTTCTTGTGAATAGATATCATTTGGTGCAACAGCTACTGCGCCGAAATCATTTACTGCACGCTGTACCGCGTCTTGGTTAATATCCGTAACGATCAATTTAGCGCCTTCTTCGTGAAGGTGTTTGCAAAGTGTGTAGGCAACGTTCCCTACGCCTTGGACTGTAATCGTTTTGCCTTCAAGCGAATCGTCGCCGAACGCTTCAAGAGCAGCGGCTTTCATGCCGATGTAAATTCCGTAAGCTGTTACCGGTGAAGGGTTGCCTGAAGAACCGAATGCAGGTGAGATTCCAGTGACGAAATCTGTTTCTTCATGGATCAAGTCCATATCTGCAACTGTCGTACCCACGTCTTCAGCTGTGATATAGCGGCCATTCAAGCCTTGGATGAAACGGCCGAAAGCACGGAACATTTCTTCGTTTTTGTCTTTTAACGGATCGCCGATGATAACTGTTTTACCGCCGCCAAGGTTTAATCCGGCAGCTGCGTTTTTATAAGTCATTCCGCGGCCAAGGCGGATTGCATCTTCGATTGCTTCTTCTTCTGTTTCATAATTCCACATGCGTGTACCGCCTAGAGCTGGTCCAAGCGTCGTATCGTGAATGCAGATGATTGCTTTCAAACCTGAGTTTTTATCTTGGCAAAATACCAATTGCTCGTAGTCGTGCTGTTCCATTCTTTTGAAAATTTCCATTGTAAATTCCTCCTAGTGGGTCTCATTGGATGCTCGATGAGCGAATGGCGAGAGCAAGCGAGAACAATTTCGTTTCTGCGCTGTCTGCCCGGGAAGTCAAGACGATGGGCGCTTTTGCCCCCACAATGACGCCTCCCACTTTCGCTTTTGAAAAAAAGACTAATGATTTATACAAGATGTTGCCTGATTCAATATTGGGGACCAGCAAAATATCAGCTAATCCAGCCGACTTCGTGGCAATCCCTTTGTGTTTGGCTGCTTTTAATGAAATCGCGTTATCGAGGGCGAGCGGCCCGTCTACAATGCAGCCCGTTATCTGACCGCGCTTATTCATCGCAGTGAGAGCAGCGGCATCTACTGTCGCTTGCATGACGGGATTGATGACTTCAATTGCAGCGAGCGGCGCAACGACCGGCATGCAGATTCCAAGTGAATGCGCGAAAAAAACTGCATTCTGGAGTATCTCAGCTTTTCTTTGCAGATCCGGGTTGATGTTCATCCCCGCATCCGTCACAAATAGCAGCCGTTCAAAACCTTCGATTTCAAAGGCGGCAACATGTGACAAAATCTGATCGGTCCGCAAGCCAAATTCCGGTTGTAAAACCGCTTTCATTAATAAAGCTGTTGGTATATGCCCTTTCATCAATACGTCAGACTCTTTATTGAAAACTGACTTTACAGCTTCTTCAGCTGCTGATTGAGGATCGGCTGCATGGTGAATTTGTATTTTAGGATGATTGCTTAGATAGGGATGGCTTTGCGCCATTGCAGAACGCAATTTTCCCATATCATCGAAAAGCCTGAAACTGGCAAGATTCCGTTCGAGCGAGCGGTGGACTGCTTCAAGTACTTCTGAATCAGCTGCAGCCGCAACGGCTACAATCGTTTCTTCGCTACTCGCCGTACTTTCCAGGATTTCAGCTAATGTGGCCATCAAAATCACCCCGTTCCTTCTTTATTAAAACAGATTGAAAGCTAAGATATAAGGGATGAAAGCGCTTTATTTCCTTTTTAAGGCTATTTACCGTGCAAATTATTGCAAAACCCTGCAATAATTTGCACAGATTCACGATAAGCCATATTTTTCGAGTTTGTAATACAAAGTGCGAAGGGAGATTTCCAGCTGCTTTGCAGTCTTGGATTTATTCCCTTTGAATTGAGTGAGTGCGTGATGCAAAATGCCGCGTTCAACTGCGTCCAGCTGTTCCTGGAGCGGCACAGAAGATTCAACAACTACTTCATGCTTTGCTTCAGCCGCTTTCAGCATATTCCGCGGAATGTGTTCTTCGGTTAAAGTCTTGTCATTCATCTGCATGAAAATCATTGAACGGCTGATTACGTTCTCCAGTTCCCGGACATTTCCGGGCCAATCGTATACTTTCAATAATTGCGTCGCTTTTTCCGTGACCGCCTCTACATTCCGGCCGTATTCCTGATTCAATTTCAGCAAAAGCCGTTCCACGATTTGCGGGATGTCCTGCTTTCGTTTGCGCAGCGGCGGAATTAAAATCGGCATCCGGTTCAGCCTGTAATAAAGATCTTCACGGAATGTGCCGTCAAGAAGCGCTTTTTCCATATTCGCATTTGTCGAAGCGATGACACGGACATTGACGGGAATGGGTGTTGTACCGCCGATGCGCAGCGTCTCATGTTCCTGCAGCACACGAAGGAGCTTGCTTTGAAGGGCGGGAGATAATTCCCCGATTTCGTCAAGAAAAATACTGCCGTTGTTCGCTTCTTCGAACAAACCGCGTTTGGCTCCACTGTTGACGCCAGGAAGTGCCCCTTCTTCATAGCCGAACAATTCACTGTCGAGCAGCGATTCCGATAGAGCCGCACAATTGACCCTTACGAATTTATTGAATTTCCGCTCACTGGCACTGTGGATGGCATGCGCAAACAATTCCTTGCCGGTTCCGGATTCTCCGCGGAGCAATACGGTCACCAAGGTCTGTGCGGCAAGTTTTGCCTGCTGAAGGCTGAGCTGCATTTCAGAAGAATAGCCGACAATGTCATCGAATGTATATTTCGATTCAAGTGTCCGGATGATGCTCCGTGCCCGGTCCAATTCTTTCATCAGCGATCGGATTTCTGTTGTATCGTGGATAACGCCGACACTGCCTTTTAATTGATTGTCTACGATAATCGGCGCCACATTGACAATGACTTCCCGGTTCGCAGGGCCGACTTTCAAATTAACTCCCCGGTAAGGCTTGCGTGTTTGCAGCGCTTTTAAGTGCATGCTTTCCCCTTCCGATATATCTGCAGAAGCCGGCTGCCCGATTACATCTGCCATCTGCAAACCGGTAATGCGTGTATAAGCCGGGTTCACCAACAATCCATTGCCTTTTTCATCGACTACGGAAATGGCATCATCACTGGACTGGATAATCGCTTGCAGCATCGTCTGGACTTCTTTTAAATCCGTAATCTGCTCCGCTAAGGAAACGACTTCACTGATGTCTTTAAAAACAGCGAAAGCGCCGATGGTTTCCCCGTTCTCGTCAATCATCGGAAAACGGGAAGTGACAATTTTGGTGCCGTTTTTTAACACCAGTTCCCGGTTCAACTCAGTGCGCGCAGTTTCATAAATGCGCGAAAGTTCACTCGAAGAAATGATTTCATTGACCGGCCGGCCGATGGCAGATTCGATATCCACATTGACCATGCGGGCAGCGCTTCGATTCATGAAATTGACATGCCCGTCTTTATCGATTCCGATCATGCCTTCTTCTATGGAATTAAAAATGATATTCTGTTTATGGCTTTCTTCGCTCAGCAACGAAATCAAATGTTCTTTTTCTATCAACAGGCGGACAAGGGCGTTGGCGATGCTGCCGGGGATGATTACCGTATTTTCCGAAAAAAATTGCGGCAATTCCTTTTGCACATTCTCACTTCCCGTTACGTTAAAGACCATATCCACTTGTTCTTTGTTAAAGTCCCGGTAATTGTCCGTGACAAATATTCCTTCGGTACGCGCCGTATGAATCGCCGGCGCATCCAAATTTGTGTCTGCAATGCCGATGACCTGCATATAATCCGATTCCAATAAAATCTGTAAAATGGCAGAGCCGCCAGCGCCGCCGCCGATAATCACTACGTTTTGCAAATGGATTCATACCTTTCCTATACATCTTGCAATAAATTGCAGTCTCTTTTTAAAGGGTACATCAGGAACGAATTCTTGACAACTTAATCAGAATTGGAAACAATAGATGAAAGGAGTGAAAAGATGGGCCGTTTAATCGCATTTATTATTTTGCTGATTCCAGGTATCTTGGCTGCTTATGGCATTAAGCTTATGCGCGATACTTTGTTCAATAAATTATTGGAGCCGTACCCTGCGTTATGGCTGCAATTCACATTAGGAACGCTGTTTGTTGTAATTGGCATTGGATTTTTCGCCGGCTTCTTATTGAACCGGGACCGCAAAAAAGGGACAGTCGCTGAGAAATTTCAAAAGCGCCCCCAAAAATAAGAATTAAAACCTCAAAAAAATTGCGTCTTACCTTTCATAGGCAAGACGCAATTTTTCTTTTATCCGATCCGGGTAATCCGTAATTACGCCAACCAGTTCTGGCGCAAGCTCTCTTAAAGCAGCTTCTCGTCCGAGCAGGCCATAGACGCGGATATTCTTTTTCATTTTATGCAAGTTCTTCAAAAATTCCATGGAATACAGCCGTTTATGGAGGTGGATGCTATCGATCCAATCCATTGTTTCGATCTTTTCAAGTGGCATTCCTTTTTTAATGATCAAAGCCATCTCAGTGCCAGGCATCAAGACTTTCATCTTGCGCAGCAATTCTGCGTCGAATGACGAAAGATGAAAGTCCCCCGCCCCTTCAAGCATCGCTGCCAGAATTTCAGGTCCTTTCGGATGGGTAGAAACCGATTTTTTCATTTCTATATTCAAAGGCACATTTTTTTCTTTCGCCCATTGAAACACTTCGTAGGCAAGCGGAATGGAATGGCTAGTGAACCGCCGTTTCCAGCGTTTGCCGATTTTAATGTCCTTCAGTGTTTCGTAGTTATGCTCTTCTATTAAGCAGTTCTTTCCGCTGAGCCGCTTTAAATTGTCGTCGTGATAGACCACTACAACTCCATCTTTCGTTATTTGCACATCCAACTCGATGCCCACTCCGAATTCACATGCTTTTTGGAAAGCACTCCATGTATTTTCCAACATGTAGCCGGAGGCGCCGCGGTGAGCGTACACTTTAACTTCAGACACGTTTTATCATCCTCTTTCTAATATAAAAAAAGCCAGGCTTGTTCCCCGGCTTTTCTTTCTATTTTTACTCCGATGAACAGTCATTGGCTGAGTGTTTAAGTCGAGCGATTAAATAGGATTAATCGCATATTGTAATTATAAATGATGACCGTGCCGAATGCTATCGGCAACCATTGCAATGAATTGCGAGTTGGAAGGCTTCGACTGTAGATGTTCTTCGCTATAGCCGAAAATCTTCGAAATGTGGGTGGTATCGCTTTTATTCCACACCAATTCAATCGCATGGCGGATCGAGCGCTCCACTCTGGCAGGGGTTGTATCGAAAATATCGGCGATTCCCGGATAAAGGGCTTTTGTGATCCGGTTTAAGATATCCGGATTTTCAAGCACCAACGAAACCGCTTCTTTCAGATAAACATAGCCTTTAATATGCGGAGGAACGCCGATATCTTTCATCATCGTGCTGATGCGTTCTTCTTTTAAGGTTTCGCCGCTCGCTGTCTGCTGCGGAACCGACCGGTTTTGCATGATGTGGTTGATCTGCACAGCAAGGCGCTCGGTTTCAAACGGCTTCATGATAAAGTAGGAAGCACCGTATTGGGCAACTTGGCTCATAATCGATTCTTGCCCGAATGCCGAAAGCATGATTACGTCGATCCCCCTCAAGTTATCATCTTCTTTGATCGCATCCAAAACAGCGATTCCGTCTAGATAAGGCATGATGATATCCAACACCAATATATCGATTTTCTGTTTTTTCAGCATTTCAATACACGTTTTTCCGTTGTATGCGATTGCGACAACTTCCATATTCGGTTCTTTGCTTAAATAATCGCTCATCAGTCTCACAAGTTCACGATTATCGTCCGCAATTGCAATTTTTATCTTATCCATCAACTTTCCCCCTGTTGACTGCTTTTTGCATACTACCTCATGGTAAGTTTTCTGTCGCGCGCAAGCGTCAGCAATTCTTCGGCATGCTGTAAAGTCAAATCAGTAATTTCTGCTCCTGAAAGCATTCTGCTCATTTCTTCTGTCCGTTCATAGCCCTCTAGTTCATGGACTGCTGTAGTGGTACGCTGCTTCTCCACTTTCTTTTCGATGAATAAATGCTGGTCGGCCATAGCGGCCACTTGAGGCAAATGCGAAATGCACAGAACTTGGGAATGAACCGAGATGGCAGCGATTTTTTCCGCGATCGCTTGTGCCACTCTGCCGCTGACTCCTGTATCCACTTCATCGAAAATAATGGAAGTAATGCCTTGGTGTTTCGAAAAGATCGTTTTCAGCGCAAGCATCATCCGCGACAATTCCCCGCCGGAAGCCACTTTTGTCAAGGGCTTCAATGGTTCGCCAAGATTGGTTGAAATGTAGAACGCAATCGCATCACGGCCATTGCGGTCAAACCGTCCACCCGGCAGCGAGGCAAAATTCACTTCGAATGAAGCTTTCCCCATATGGAGTTCGCGCAATTGTTCCATGATGGCTTTGCTGAGCTTGGCAGCTGCTTTTTTCCGTAAGATCGTCAGTTCTTCCGCTTCCACGCGCAGGTCTTCCGTCAATTCCTTCAGCTTTTCCTGGTCAAGCTGAATGCGCTGGTCACGGTTGATCAATTTATCCAATTCGTCCACTTGCGTTTCGTGATACAAAAGGATGTCTTCCACCGAAGCTCCGTATTTCCGTTTAAGCGATTGGAGCAAGACAAGACGCTGTTCAATTTCATTCAACCGGGCTGGATCGAATTCCATGTCATCCAGTATCCGTTTAATATCAGTCGATACATCTTGGATCAAATAAAAGGCGCTCGAAAGTGTTTCGGAATGGCTATTCAGCTGTTCATCCACTGAAGCGGCATGCTCGAGTTCCGACATCGCTGAACCTACCCAATCGAGTCCCTTGGATTCGCCTTGGATGGCTTCATGGGCGGCCGATACCGATTCGAAGATTTTATTGAAGTTTTGAAGTTTCTTGCGCTCTTGCTGAAGCTCTTCCTCTTCCCCTGCTACCAGTTCGGCAGCTTCAATTTCCCGCAATTGGAACGTCAGCAAATCGATGCGCTGTGCAATTTGCTGCTCATTTTCATTATATGAAGCAAATTCCCGCTTCAGCTTCATGTATTTATCATACGTATGGGAATAGCTTTCTCTCGCTTTGGTCAAGGTTTTTCCGGCAAACTGATCCAGCAGATAAAGATGCTGCTTTTCATCCATCAATTCCTGGGTCTCGTGCTGGCCGTGTATATCAATGAGGGCAGCGCCCACTTCACGCAAAATAGAGATCGTGACAAGCTTGCCGTTGATCCGGCAAACATTTTTTCCGCGGTCATTCAATTCCCGGCGCAGAAGAATATCCCCGTCACTCGAATCGATGCCGAATTCTTCTAATTTGCGAAACACCGGATGCTTTTCATTGTCCAGTGTAAACAATCCTTCGATTTCCGCTTTTTTAGCGCCATGGCGAATAAACTCTTGGCTGCCTCTTCCCCCAGCCAATAGATGGACCGCATCGATGATAATCGATTTGCCGGCCCCAGTTTCCCCAGTCAAAACCGTCAGCCCTTCTGTAAAGCTGACGGTCAAGGAGTCGATAATAGCAAAATTGCGTATATCCAATTCCCGAAGCATACCCATCCACCTCTTTTTTAAAGCATTTCTATTAAACGCTGTTTTAAGATTTCGCGCTGTTCCACGTCACGACAAATAATCAAGCACGTGTCGTCCCCACAAATGGTCCCTAAAATTTCCTCCCAATCCAAATGGTCAATCAAGGAACCGATAGCATGGGCATTTCCTGGCAAGGTTTTCATTATTAAGAAATGGCTCGCCCCATCGATGCTGACAAACGCATCTGTCAACGCACGATGCAATTTTTGCATCGGGTTAAATCGCTGATCTGCCGGTAGGCTATATTTGTAACGGCCGTCTTGCAGCGGCACTTTCACTAAATGCAATTCTTTAATATCTCTTGAAACGGTCGCTTGCGTCACTTCGTAGCCTGCTGATTTCAGTAATTCGACTAATTCATCCTGCGTCTCGATTTCTCGGTTCGAAATCAGATCACGGATTTTGATATGGCGTTGGCCTTTGTTCACGGTTTATCCTCCTAGAATGAATAAATATTCTATTTCCTTAATATCGTACCTTTAAACAGAGGCGCTGACAAGTCAATTAGAAAAACACGAAATTTACTGGTTAAATTAGCAGTTCTGAAATACGATTACTGAATTTTTCATATGCAAAAGGGGCCGAATTTCTCAAAAAGAAAACACATTCCAAATGGAATGTGTTATAGGCGCTCGTGTGCTTCCTGCACGGTAGCTTGAACAGTTTGTTCTGATACCGCTGCAATTTCCTCGCCATCCAAAGCGGACTGAAGATGGAAAAGAAATTCAATATTTCCTTCTCCTCCGGTAATGGGTGAAAAAGACATATTTCGCAGGTGGAAACCGGCATCCACCGCAAAGCCGCCGACTTTCATCAGCACATCGCGGTGAGTTTTCGGTTCACGGACAATCCCTTTCTTTCCGACAGCTTCCCGCCCAGCTTCAAATTGCGGTTTCACTAAAGCGATCACATCGCCGCCAGGGACGATGATTTCTTTGAGAACCGGCAAAATAATGCGCAAGGAAATGAAACTCACATCAATCGTTGCAAATTCAGGCAAACCTTCTGTAAAATCTTCCGGTTTCGAATTGCGGAAATTGGTGCGTTCCATGACGGTGACACGTTCATCCTGCCGAATTTTCCAAGCCAGCTGATTATAGCCGACATCGAGTGCGTAGCAATGCTTCGCTCCATTTTGCAAAGCGCAATCTGTAAAGCCGCCAGTCGAAGAACCGATATCGAGCATCAACTTGCCGTCTACGGACAAATCAAACTCCGCTATGGCTTTTTCGAGCTTCAATCCGCCTCGACTGACATATTTTAAATCATTGCCTTTCATCTGCAGCGGCGCATCTTCCGGAATTTTTTCGCCAGGTTTGTTCATGCGCTCTTCATTGGAATAAATGATGCCAGCCATGATGGCGCGTTTTGCTTTTTCCCGGGTTTCACAAATTCCCCGTTCAACGAGGAGAATGTCCACCCGTTCTTTTTTCACTTTATTGGTCATACGTTCGTTTCCGCTTTCGCAGAAGCATTTACACGTTTTTTGATGACTTTAACAACTTCATCACTGTTCAAATGGATTTCATCCATCAATTCAGCCACATCGCCGTGTTCGATAAATTGATCTGGAATACCAAGGCGGTCGATGACTGCGCCGCGGTAATCATTTTCTTCAGCAAATTCAAGCACACCGCTGCCGAAGCCGCCTTGAAGCACAGCTTCTTCGATCGTCACGATCGGCACATTGCGTCCGAATATTTTATGGAGCATCGCATTATCCATCGGTTTGATGAATCGTGCATTGACCACTTCTGCCTGAATGCCTTGTTCACGCAATTGTTCCGCTGCATGGAGCGCCATTGGAATCGTCGTTCCGAAAGTCAGGATTACAGCATCTTTGCCTTCTTCTAAAACTTCCCACGAACCGATCGGCAGTGTCGTCAAATCGGCATCCATCTCAACGCCTAAACCATTTCCGCGTGGGTAGCGGAGGGCAATTGGGCCGTCATTATATTCGATGGCAGTTTTCACCATGTGCTGTCCTTCGTTT
The DNA here is from genome assembly GCF_057031095.1 of Planococcus alkaliphilus. NCBI lineage: Bacteria > Bacillati > Bacillota > Bacilli > Caryophanales > Caryophanaceae > Planococcus > Planococcus alkaliphilus. The sequence goes on along the minus strand of NZ_CM168060.1, from coordinate 1,756,254 downwards.
TCATCTTTAGGCATCATAATCACCATGTTCGGCAAATGGCGCAAGAACGCAATGTCAAATACACCTTGGTGCGTTTCGCCATCCGCTCCTACTAATCCCGAACGGTCGATGCCGATGAAGACATTCAAGTTTTGGCGGCAAATATCATGCACGACCTGATCATAGGCGCGCTGAAGGAATGTAGAGTAGATCGCCAAAAATGGTTTCATGTCTTGCGTCGCAAGTCCCGCAGCCATCGTGGTTGCATGCTGTTCCGCGATTCCGACATCAAACATGCGGTCCGGGAACTCAGAGGCAAATCCTTCGAGCTTCGAACCGACAGGCATTGCCGGTGTGATGGCTACAATGCGCTCATCTGTCCTTGCAAGTTTCCTTACCGTTTCTGCAATCAAGCCGCTCCAGGAAGGCGCTTTTGAAGATGATTTCACAAGATCTCCTGTTTCCATCTTATAAGGCCCGATGCCGTGCCACGTTCCGATGCGGTCTTGTTCAGCCGGCAAATAACCTTTGCCTTTTTTCGTTATGACGTGCAGAAGCACTGGGCCGTCCATCTTTTTCGCATATCGAAGATTTTCTTCCAGCTCTTCCAGATCATGGCCATTGATCGGTCCAAGATATGTAAAGCCTAACTCTTCAAAGAACATGCCCGATACCAACAAATACTTCAAGCTGTCTTTGACGCGTTCTGCGGTGGAAGCCAATTTCCCGCCGACAGCCGGAATTTTCTTCAATAAATATTCCAAATCGTCTTTGACTTTATTGTATTTGCCAGCTGTCCGCATTCTTCCGAGGACGCTGTGCATCGCGCCGACATTCGGTGCAATCGACATCTCGTTGTCATTTAAAATGACAATCATATTCGTTTTAGCATGACCAATGTGGTTAAGTGCTTCAAAAGCCATCCCGCCGGTAAGCGCACCATCTCCGATAATCGGAACAACATGGTTTTTAGCTTTTTTGATATCACGCGCAGCAGCCATGCCCATAGCCGCTGATAAAGACGTGGAACTATGTCCGGTTTCCCAAACATCATGCTCACTTTCGTTGCGTTTCGGGAATCCGCACAAGCCTTTGAATTGGCGCAATGTATCAAATTGGCTAGCGCGTCCCGTTAAAATCTTGTGGACGTATGACTGATGCCCTACATCCCAGATGAATTTATCAGCTGGACTGTTGAATACACGGTGTAAAGCAATTGTCAGTTCAACTACACCCAAATTCGGACCGATATGCCCGCCTGTTCTTGATAAATTTTCAATAAGAAATTGCCGGATATCTTCACTTAATTCAACAAGCTGTTTTTGATCCAGCTGTTTTAAGAAAGATGGACTAGTAATCGTATGCAGATCCATTCCATCACACACCTTTTTCTATATTTTTACCGTAAAATTACCTTTACCTATTATAACAATCTATTCCAAATGTACAAACTTGAGCGCATCGCTTAATTTTTTCGTTTTACGATCAAAGCAGTCAATTCCTCTAGCAGCTGCATATTTCCGCCAAGCGAACGAATGGCCGATAATGCTTCAGAAGCATGGTAATCCAGCTTTTCTTTTGCTTTTGGCAAAGTTAACAGACCTGGATATGTGCTTTTTTCGCTTGATTCGTCTTTTCCAGCCGTCTTGCCAAGCTCCTGTGAAGTTCCCGTAACATCCAAGATATCATCCTGAATTTGGAATGCGAGCCCGAAATGTTCCCCGAATTTTGAAAATGCCAGAATTTGCTCTGGCGTCGCCCCGCCTAATATTGCGCCAGCTAAAATGCTGTACGTCAGCAAAGCCCCTGTTTTCAAACGATGGACTTGCTCCAGTTCTTCCAAACTCAATTTCTTTTCTTCGCCTTCAATATCCAGCACTTGGCCGCCGACCATGCCTTCAGCACCAGCTGATACACTCATCAAATCGATCAGACGGATTTTGTCATCGCTTGAAACATGCTGCAGACGTGCCACAACACCGAAACTATAAGTCAATAAGGCATCCCCAGCTAGAATTGCGACGGCTTCGCCATAAACTTTGTGATTCGTCGGCATTCCCCGTCTCAAATCATCATTATCCATGCTTGGTAAATCATCATGGATCAGCGAATACGTATGGATCATTTCAATGGCTGCTGCCACTTTTATAGCATCCGGGTGGCTGCCGCCAAGTTCATGGACCACTGCCAGCAATAAAATCGGGCGGATCCGTTTGCCGCCGGCTTGCAAGGAATAATCCATGGAATCTTTTAATGAAGCAGGAATTTCCAATTGCTTGATCAATGACGCTAATTCATTTTGGATTAATGGTTCGTTCACTTCTCGGAATGTAGTCAGATTCATTTGGAAGTCCCATCCATTTCTACATCAATTGAAACTTCTTTGCCGTCATTCATCATCGTGACCAGCTGCTTCTCCGCACTCTGCAATTTATCGTGGCACACTTTGGAAAGCTCCATCCCTTTTTGATAAAGCGTCAAAGCTTCTTCAAGCGGTACATCCCCTTGCTCTAACTGACGGACTATCTCTTCTAATTGTTCCATCGCTTGGTTAAACATGATTTCTTTTTCAGCCATTTTCTTTATCTCCTTCACTCGTAAGATTTCGTTCAGTCACTAATGCCTTTAATGTGCCATCTTGTAAGGAAACGGTTAATTCGTCGCCCTTTTCAACTTGTTTGACGCTTTTTACGACTTGCCCTTCTTTATAGGAAATCGAATAGCCGCGATCCATAATTTTCAAAGGACTCAAAGCATCCAAGGTCCGCATTGCAGATGAGAATTGCTGCTGATTCGAACGGAGCTGGGCAGAAAGCAGATGATCGAGCCTCCGCTCCAATTGGCCAATATCGATTGCAGACTGTTTGATGCGTTGGACAGGTGTGCGATTTGCCAATTGATTATGCAGATAATTATGGCGCTCTTTCGCCCGTACAATCAGCTGATCCGTTTCGCGCTGCAACGAATCCGTCGCTCGTTCGACCCGTTCAATAAATGGGCGGTATAAGCGGTCCGGATATGCTAACGGCATTGAATTCATCAACCGGTTTAATGCTGTTTTATCTTTTGTAATCATATTGGAGGTCATGCGGTACATGGCTGACCGGTAACCGAGCAGCCGGTCTATCAATTCGGCTTTGCTTGGCACTGCCAGTTCCGCAGCGGCAGTCGGCGTAGGAGCCCGCAGGTCAGCGACAAAATCGGAAATGGTCGTATCCGTTTCGTGGCCAACTGCGCTAATGATCGGAATTTGCGACTGAAAAATCGCTCGTGCAACCGCTTCTTCATTAAATGCCCATAAATCTTCAATCGAGCCGCCTCCGCGGCCAACGATCATCACATCAAAATCACTTTTTCCAGCCGCTTGAATGGACTGGACAATCGACTGTGTCGCTTGTGCACCTTGCACCAGTGTTGGGAAAATAACCACTTTAGCCAGCGGATAACGCCGTTTCAACGTGGTAACGATATCCCTAACCGCTGCACCGGTTGGAGCTGTCACCACTGCAATCCGCTTCGGAAAACGAGGGAACGGCTTTTTATGCACAGCATTGAACAAGCCTTCTTTTGCCAGTTTTTCTTTCAACTGCTCGAAAGCCAGATAATAATCCCCTATTCCATCTGCTTGCATCGATTGGGCATACAATTGATATTGCCCCGAAGCTTCGTAGACATTGACATCTCCCCGAATCAAGACCGTCATGCCACTTTCCGGCTTGAATTTAACGGATTTTGCATTCGCTGAAAACATGACCGCAGCGAGACGGGCCGAATTGTCTTTTAACGTAAAGTAAATATGTCCACTTGTATGGATTTTGACATTCGACAATTCCCCTTTAACGTAAACGTCGCGCAAATGGGGATCCGCGTCAAATTTCTTTTTTATGTATTTGGTTAATGCTTTTACTGATAAGTACGGGTCGGCCGACAACAAATTTCAACCCCTGTCTAAGAAATTAAAAAGCTGTCTTTCTTTCGAAAAACAGCTTCATTTCTATCCATTTTACATCGTTTTACCGGTTTTGTCTTTCGTCAAACCGTTTTCAGCCGATTGAAGCGTATTTCCCATCAGCATTGCGATGGTCATTGGCCCGACACCGCCGGGAACAGGTGTGATATAAGATGCTGTTTCCAAGACATCGTCAAAATCCACATCGCCGCATAATTTTCCATTTTCATCACGGTTCATGCCGACATCAATAATGACAGCACCTGGTTTGATATAACGATGATTGATGAACTTAGCTCTACCGATGGCAGAAATTAAGATATCCGCCTGTTTTGTATAAGAAGGAAGATCTTTTGTTCTTGAGTGGCAATACGTGACCGTCGCATTTTCCTGAAGCATCAACTGGCCAACAGGTTTTCCGACAATATTGCTGCGCCCAATCACCACAACATGTTTTCCAGCGGGATCGATTTGATAATGCTCGAGCAATTTCATAATGCCATGCGGCGTGCATGGAAGGAATGCTTCTCGTCCGATCATCATATTGCCGACCGAAACCGGATGAAAGCCATCTACATCTTTTGAAGGATCAATTGTCAGGATCACTCCAAATTCGTCGATATGGGCTGGCAACGGCAATTGCACCAGAATCCCATGAATTTCAGGATCGTTGTTCAGCCCTCTAATTGTTTCAAGCAATTCGTTTTCACTAATTGTATCCGGATATTGATGAAGATCGGAACGCATTCCCAGAGCTTCGCAGGTTTTTTTCTTGTTTTTCACATATGTAAGAGATGCAGGATCTTCGCCAACAATAACAACCGCTAGACCAGGCACCACACCTTGCTGCTTTAAATTTTCCACTCTCGTTTGCACTTGCTCTTTAATTTTTCGGCTTACTGCTTTACCATCAATGATTGTTGCAGCCATTTAAAACCCTCCAATTAGTTTGCCAGTTCGTCAGTGAATTTCGATAATACCCCATTTACAAATCGGCTGGATTTATCGTCTCCAAATGTTTTGCTCAATTCGATTGCTTCGTTCATCACTACATTTGAAGGTGCATCTTCCATAAAGGAAAGTTCAAATACGGCCATTCTTAAAATGGTGCGTTCTACTTTCGGAAGGCGCTCAAGCGACCAATTCTCCAAATGCCCTTTTAATTTATCATCGATTGCTGGCATATTTTGGAAAGTTCCTTGGACAAGCAAGCTATAGAAATTGTCCTGCTCTGTCCCCATCACATGTTCAATCGCTTCTTCGATCGTCAATTCGGTGCCGTCCAACTGAAATAAAGTCTGGAGCGCCTTTTCACGTGCTTCATGTCTTTTCATATCTATTCCCGATCTCCTTTTCACAACTAATTACCCCTCATTATACAGGTATTCAGCCTGAACTTCCATGTTTGAAATCTTTAGACAAATTCCTTCAATTCTGGAATTGGTGTTGATTTCAACCGCTAAATGAATCGGGAGTGACCTCATTTCATATTTTCCAGCCAGTGATAAGCAAAACAAAAAGCCATACCTTTTCCTCATTTTCGGAAAAGGTATAGCTTAACATTATTCGCCTGCTGGAGTATCGAACTGAATTCCAGTGATATGTACATTCACTTCTTGAGTTTGAAGAGATGTCATATTTTCAAGTGTTTGGCGCACTTGTTCTTGTATTTTCAATGCCGTTTTCGGAATGGAAACTCCGTAATTGACTACACAATACACGTCAATCATCAAACCTTCTTCTGATAAATCGGTTTTAATGCCTTTGCCATGGACTTTTTTTCCAAGACGCTCAACCACATCAGAAGCAAAGTTTCCGCGCATGCTGGCCACTCCTTCAATGTCTGTTGCAGCAATGCTCGCAATAATCTCCAATACTTCAGGAGCAACTTCGATATTGCCTAGGTCTTGAGCGCCTTTTGATTGCATGCGTACATAAGGTGCAGTTTTTTCAGCCATCGGTTGGTATCCTCCTTTTAGGATTCCAATACATCATATTTCTCTAAGAATTTTGTATTGAAGTCTCCAGATTTAAACACTTCGTGATCCATCAATTTCGAATGGAACGGAATGGTCGTATGAACGCCTTCGATTACAAATTCGCCAAGTGCACGCTTCATTTTTGCAATCGCTTCTTCGCGTGTGTCTGCAAATGTGATCAATTTCGCGACCATCGAATCATAGTACGGCGGGATGCTATACCCAGGGTACATTGCTGAATCGATGCGTACTCCAAGTCCGCCTGGCGGAAGGTACATATTGACTTTGCCTGCTGATGGCATGAAGTTTTTAGCCGGGTTCTCCGCATTGATGCGGCATTCAATCGCCCATCCTTTAAATTTCACGTCTTCTTGCTTATAAGCCAATGTTTCCCCAGAAGCCACTTTTAGTTGCTGCTGGATCAGATCAATTCCTGTAATCATTTCAGTGACGGGATGCTCAACTTGAATTCGTGTATTCATTTCCATGAAATAGAACTTTTGGTTGACCGCGTCAAAGATGAATTCGACTGTGCCTGCACCACGGTATTGAACAGCTAAAGCAGCTTTAACTGCAGCATCGCCCATTTGTGCACGGATTTCAGGCGTCAATGCCGGTGATGGTGCTTCTTCGACCAATTTCTGCATACGGCGCTGAATCGAACAATCGCGCTCTCCAAGATGGATCGCATTTCCATGCGAATCGGCCAGCACTTGAATTTCCACGTGGCGGAAATCTTCGATGAATTTTTCAATATAGACGCCAGGATTGCCAAAAGCAGCTGCCGCCTCTTTTTGGGTCATGCGAAGTCCGGTAATGAAGTCTTCACGATTGCGGGCCACACGGATGCCCTTGCCGCCTCCGCCTGCTGTCGCTTTGATGATGACCGGGAATCCAAGTTCTTCAGCAATTTCCAAACCTTCTTTTTCGCTCCCTACAATGCCTGTGGATCCAGGAACGACCGGCACGCCGGCTTTTCTCATCGTTTCACGGGCAACGTCTTTTGTTCCCATTTTAGAAATGGCATCGGAAGTTGGGCCGATGAACATGATGTCGCACGCTTCACAAAGCTCAGCAAAACTCTCATTTTCTGCAAGGAAGCCATATCCTGGATGAATGCCGTCACAATTCGTCAGTTTAGCGACACTCATGATGTTTGAGAAGTTCAAATAACTGTCTTTGGAAAGTTTCGGACCGATGCAATAAGCTTCATCGGCGAGTTCCACATGCAAAGCTTCTTTATCTGCTTCAGAATAGACCGCTACGGTTTCAATGCCCATTTCTTTGCAAGCACGAATAATCCGGACGGCAATTTCACCACGGTTTGCTATTAAAACTTTTTTCATGGCCATAACCCTCCTCACTTCGTTTTGACGAGGAATAAAGGTTGGCCGTATTCGACAAGCTGGCCGTCTTTGACAAGAATCTCAGCAATTTCCCCATCCACTTCCGCTTCGATTTCATTGAATAATTTCATCGCTTCTACGATGCACACGACTTGATCAGCAGATACTTTTGTTCCTGGCTGGACGTATGCTTCTTCTTCCGGCGACGGCGACTTATAGAATGTACCAACCATCGGAGAAAGGATTTTGTGCATATTGTCTTCTTGGGCTGCTGGAACTTCAGGAGTTTCCTCGGAAATCAATTCCTCCGCTTTTGCTGCTGGTGCAGGAGTTGAAACTGGTGCAGTTGCTGTTTGAGCCGCCGGTTCAGCTGCAGGCGCCAAAACTTGGGCAGGCGCTGAAGAACTTACTGTACTGCCGCTTTTCTTCAACTTCACTTTTGTACCTTCAGATTCATATGTGAATTCATCAATTGAAGAATTATCCACTAATTTAATGATTTCTCGGATTTCTTGAATTTTCAATGTATCCAACTCCCTTTTATGTATGTAATGAACTACTCTACCATTTTAGACTTTTTTGAATGGTTTGGAAATAGCCTGATGGACATTTAAAAAAAGGCCTCTATAGGAAGAGGCCGGATTTTTTTAGCAAGAATAGCTCCATTGCGCCATTGCTTAATATTCCTAATGCATAAATGGAACTAAAGACCTTGCTAGGGCTGCATCATGAGTCGACACACATTTTCCGAACTTATTGTGCGCGTGATACGTATGAAGAGTCTGTTGTGTTAATGATCAAATGATCACCTTCATTGATGAAAAATGGAACTTGTACGACCAAGCCAGTAGTAAGCTTAGCTGGTTTTGATCCACCGCTAGCTGTGTCGCCTTTGATGCCAGGATCCGTTTCAGCAACTTCCAAAACGACAGTGTTCGGCAATTCAACGCCCAAGACTTCCCCTTGGAACTGGATGACTTGAACTTCCATATTTTCCTGCAAGAACTTCAATTCATACTCGATGTTTTTTTCGTTCAATTCGATTTGATCGTAAGTTTCTGTATCCATGAAAGCATGCTCATCGCCATTTGCATACAGATATTGCATTTTGCGGTTATCAATCTGGGCTTTCGCCACTTTTTCACCGGCACGGAACGTTTTTTCCGTTACGCTGCCTGTACGCAAATTACGCAGTTTCGAGCGGACGAATGCTGCACCTTTGCCAGGTTTTACGTGCTGGAATTCCATAACGCGCCAAATTCCGCCATCCACTTCAATTGTTACACCTGTTTTAAAATCGTTTACTGAAATCATTTGAGTTCCTCCGTTTGTTATAAAATGCGTAGCTCTTTTGTGGAGTTAGTTAATCGTACGTTTCCTGACTCGGTAATTAGTATATCATCTTCGATGCGTACTCCGCCAATTCCCGGAAGATAAATTCCCGGTTCCACTGTTACAGCCATGCCTGGCTCAAGCGCCGTCTGTGATTTAAATGATAACCCAGGACCTTCATGGACTTCAAGCCCGATGCCGTGTCCCGTAGAATGGCCAAACGCCTCGCCATAGCCTTTGGACTTAATGTAGTCACGCGCGATTGCATCCGCTTCGATTCCAGTCATCCCCGGACCGATTTTTTCAACGCCAAGCACTTGTGCATCCAAGACGATTTGGTAGATTTCCTTCATTTTTTCAGAAGGTTCTCCTACCGCAACTGTACGGGTGATATCTGAAATATATCCGTTATAGAGTGCTCCATAATCAAGTGTAATCATATCGCCTTGTTCAACGATTTTGTCTGTTGCAACTCCGTGCGGCAATGCAGAACGAAGGCCTGAGGCAACAATCGTATCAAATGATGAAGACGTCGCGCCTTGTTTGCGCATGAAGAATTCCAGTTCATTTGAAATTTCGAGTTCCGTCTGCCCCGCCTTGATGAAACCGCAAATATGTTCAAAAGCATCATCTGCAATTTTTGCTGCCGCTTTTAAGATTTCGACTTCTTCCGGTGTTTTGATCATGCGGATTTTTTCAATCAAGCCACTGACTGGCTTTAATGCCGAGCCCATTTTTTCCTGGTATTGAAGATAAGAAGAATAAGTCACGTAATCCTGTTCAAAAGCCAATGATTCGATGCCAAGCTCTTTCGCTTTTTCAGCTGCTTCTTCGAGTAGATTCGTTTTCGCTTGTACGACTTTAAATTCCGTCACTTGTTCGGATGCTTGCTCCGTATAGCGGAAATCTGTGATGAAAAATGCCTGTTCCTTCGTCACAAGTGCCAATCCTGCAGATCCCGTAAAGTTTGTTATGTACCGTAAGTTATAAGAACTGGTCACCAATAATGCTTCGATGTTTTGCTTTGCCATTTCATTGCGCAATTTTTGTAATTTCAATTTCGCCATTCCCCTCTAGTTTCGAAATAATAAAGCCTGCAAGCCAAGTTTGTATACGTCTTTTCCAAATCCTGCAATCTGTCCGGCAGCTACCGGTGCAATGTAGGAGTGGTGCCGGAATTCTTCCCGTTTGTAAACATTTGAAATATGTACTTCGATTACTGGTACTTCTATGGATGTAATCGCATCCCGGATTGCAACGCTTGTGTGTGTATACGCCCCTGCGTTTAACACGATTCCTTCTGTCCCGTCATCCGCCGCTTCGTGGATCCAATCAACTAGAGCCCCTTCATGGTTCGATTGCCGGCAATCCAAAGCTATGCCGTTTTGGGCGGAAAATTCCATTAATTCAGCTTCCAGCTCGGCCAGTGTAAATGTCCCGTAAGCTTCTTTTTCACGTTTGCCTAAGCGGTTTAAGTTCGGACCGTTCAAACATAAAACTTTCATTCCATGCACTCCTCTCCTGCCTCACCCTTTTTATTTTATCACAAGCCTCCATTCGAGCAACTTCTTCCCGTTTTCATTTTTCTTGTTTCGTCTTTTGATTTTTTCTTTATACCCTTATGTAATTAATTACATTTAAATTTAGAAATGCTTTTGGCTCTATTTTTTACTTTTTACCGAAAACCGGCAAAATAAAAAAAGCGGTGGCATGAGCCACCGCTTTTGAAAATTATGAATCGAACTTACAATCCGCATTTCAGCTGCGCATTGCAGTTTGTGCAAGTGTTGCAGCCACCCATTTCTTCAACAGTCCCTTTTCGGCAGACAGGGCAAGTGTCGCCTACTTCAGAACCGATTGTCACGTTTGTTGAACGCAAATCTTGAATGGTATCAATAAGGACGATAGGGCGCTTCCCTTTAACATCTTCCTGATGGTCTTCTTCAAATGTGTTTTCTTCCGCTTTCAGCGTTAAGACTTGTGAATCACGGCTTCCGTCTACATACACCGTTCCGCCTTTAGCGCCGCCTTTGTAAAGACGCTCATAAACGCCTTCCACTTGTTTGACTGTATAGCCGCGTGGTGCATTGACGGTTTTAGAGATGGATGAATCGATCCAGCGCTGGATGATGCACTGGACATCCGCATGCGCTTCCGGAGCTAGATCCATCGACGTAACAAATGCTTTTGGAAGATTTTCTTCATCTGCATCCGGATTGTTTTTCAAGTATTCACGGACAATATCCGCTTTTACTTCAATAAACTTGCCGAGGCGGCCGCTGCGGTAGTACGTGAAGGAATAATAAGGTTCTAGTCCTGTTGAAACGCCTACCATTGTTCCGGTCGATCCGGTCGGTGCAACCGTCAATAAATGAGAGTTGCGGATTCCGTTTTCGAGAATCGACGCACGGACCGTTTCCGGCATCCCTTGCATAAAGCCTGTTTCAGTGAAAGCTTTGCGAAGCGCTGCTGTTTCTTCATCTGTATTGCCGATTAGGAACGGGAAGCTTCCGCGTTCTGCTGCAAGTTCAGTTGATTGTTCATAGGCTGCGATGGCAATCGTCTTGAAAATTTCATCGACCAGTTCATTGCCTTCCGGGGAACCGTATTCCTTATCGCAATAGATCAGTAAATCTGCAAGGCCCATGACGCCTAGTCCGACGCGGCGTTCGCCAAGAGCCTGGACACGGTTTTCCTCGAGGAAATACGGCGTTGCATCGATTACGTTATCTTGCATGCGAACACCGACGCGCACGGTTTCTTTCAGTGCTTCAAAATCCACTTGCTTTGTTTTCGGATCCGCAAATTGCGCCAAGTTTACCGCTGCCAAGTTGCAGACTGAATACGGGGCAAGCGGCTGTTCGCCGCACGGGTTGGTTGCCACAACTTTTTGTCCGTAAGCACGGGCATTCGTTTTTTCGTTGGCATTATCGATAAAGAAAATGCCCGGTTCTGCTGAGTAAGTGGCACAGACGTTGATCAAATTCCAAAGGTCGCGGGCTTTCATTGTCCGGTATGTGCGGACTTTGTGTCCCATGCGCTCCCATTCGCGGACATCTCCGATTTCATGCCATTGTTCGTTGTAAACAGCCATTTCTTCTTTTGAATAAGACTCCACTGCCGGGAAGCGAAGTTCAAAGTCAGCGTCTTCTTCGACTGCCTTCATGAAATCGTCCGTCAATGTTACGGAAATATTTGCACCTGTCAAAAATTCTTCATTATGGACCGTGTAAGTACCGCCGTCACGCAGCTTCGTTTCCGCATCGCGCATGATTTTTTCATTGAATCCGCCCATTCCAGGAATTGCCCGGTAATTCAAGATTCCTTGATACATCGCTTCTTCCTGTTGAGTAAGCGGTTTGAATTTCAGTTTCTCGTGAGCGAGTTTCTTGATCGTCTCGTCATTCGTATTTTCGATCAAATAGCGCAGGATGCGCGGATTCTGCATTTTCGAGATGATGAACTCAGCAATATCCGGATGCCAGTCAGCAAGCATGATCATTTGTGCGCCGCGGCGAGATCCGCCTTGCTCCACCAAATGCGTCAATTTCGCAATATCGTCGAGCCATGAAACCGACCCAGATGATTTGCCGTTTACTCCGCGCGCCAGCGTATTGCGCGGACGCAATGTCGAACCGTTTGTTCCGACGCCTCCGCCTCTCGACATGATTTCCATCACTTGTTTGCGGTGGTCAGAAATGCCTTCACGCGAATCAGCTACGAATGGCATCACGTAGCAGTTGAAATACGTAACATCCGTATCAGCGCCTGCACCGTAAAGAACGCGACCTGCCGGAATGAACTTTAAATCCACTAATTGCTTGTAGAATTTCTCAAACCATTCCTGGCGTTTTTCAGCTGTTTGTTCAACAGATGCGAGCCCTGTTGCATTGCGTTTCGCGATTTGCTCATAGTAAACCTCTAAAGGTTTTTCAATGACATCCAATGAACGATTGACAATGCCGCTCGTGATTTCGTCTTCTTTGTCGATAGCACTCCGGTAATCTTCCTCAATCCACACTTTGGCGGTATTTGCCTCTTTGTCGACTGAAACGATATAGCCGAGGCCGCGCGCAGGGAATTTCGGATCTTCCTTAACAGTAAGCACCACAAAATCGCCTGCTTTTAGCGTTGCCTTAGCCGTATCCTTAAAAGAATAGCGGTCAATCATGACCAGGCGGGAAACCCCTTTATGAGTTGTTTTCATATCCGGCGTAATTTCATGGACTTGCGGAAACAGCTGAATATCCTTGTTTAATAAATTTGGATCAAGTGTATATTGGGATTGTGCAACGGAAACCATTTGACAATTCCTCCTTTATATTATATGGGGTCAAACACTATATATAGTATTATTACATTTCCCATCATACTAGATATTGAAACTTTTTTAAATAACAAAATTATAGTTAAAAGCTTAAGAAACCTGCAAAGCCGAATGCAGCAAGGTTTCCATTTTGAAAATGAGTCAAAAGTCTCCTCACGCTCTGAAATTCCACGAATCAGATGCGTATTTTTCTTTCTCTAAGCTCTTGACATATTCCATTTGTTCCGAAGTCAATATGTATGGTTCCAACTCGATTTCGAGAGATGACCGAAAGCCCTCTTTAAAGGCTTCGATGCACTCGTCCATCGTCGCTTGATAGCTGCGCAAGGAATTGATCGATACGGCCTTTTCCGGTATTTTGAGCCGCATTTTTTCCTTGGCTCCAGCGTCTGAAAAGCGGAATAAAGACAATAACTTCTCAGCATCCAGATCGATTAAAATGGCGCCATGCTGTAAAATCACGCCTTTTTGGCGAGTTTGAGCGCTGCCTGCCACTTTCTTTCCTTCGACGACCATCTCATACCAGCTCGGTGCGTCAAAACAAACCGCGGATTTCGGCTTTTTCAGGTCTGCCAGTTTTTCTGCGGTATCCGGGACTGAAAAATAAGCATCGAGGCCCAAATTTTTAAATCCTTCCAGCAATCCGCCGCTTAAAATCCGGTAAGCTTCCGTGACACTTTCAGGCATATCCGGATGCTCCTCGCTGACGATGATGCTATAAGTCAGTTCATGTTCATGCAGAACACCCCTGCCTCCTGTCGGCCTCCTGACAAATCCAAGGCCGAGCTCTTTCACCCGCTCTAAGTCAATTTCCGTTTCCGCTTTTTGAAAATAGCCGATCGACAAGGCGGCCGGCTGCCATCCATAGAACCGGATAACCGGCGGTATCAATCCTTCACTATGCCAATTCAATAAGGCTTCATCAAGCGCCATATTATAAGAAGGGCTGCAATACCCTGAATTTATAAAAAACCATCGTCCATATTTCACAAGATCGCCTCCTAAATCCATTAATAAGTGTAACATTGCCATTGAATAAGAGTCACTCCTTCTTTTATAATAGAAGTAGAAGAGAAAGGGGCAAGACAATGGATTTTCTGTATGTTATTTTAGCCGTATTATTGATCGTCATTATCTTTGCGGTTATTTCCTATTACCGCATCAAGAAAGCTGTCACTACTTTGACTCAAGAGCAATTTATCGAGGGATATCGGAAAGCTCAGCTGATTGATGTCCGTGAACCGAAAGAATTCGCAGGCGGCCATATCTTAGGGGCTCGCAACTTGCCGCAATCCCAATTGCGCCAGCGCTACAAAGAAATCCGCGCAGATAAACCTGTATACCTTTACGACCAAAATGGCGCACGCAGTGGCCGTGTGGCGTTATTCCTTAAAAAACAAGGTTATACGCAATTGTATCAATTGCAAGGCGGTTTCAAGCAATGGACCGGTAAGATCAAGTCTAAATCCTAATCAAAAAGCCTTTCCATCCCGGAAAGGCTTTTTTTCTACTAATCAGCTCGTCATCATTTAACTACAGGAGGCTACAGATGAAAATACCCATCCTATTTCCGAATACGATTGAAGTTCAGGAAGTTCTGCCTTATTACGCCGCTTTTTCCATTGTTTCAGAAAAGATCTTTTCTATACTAAACGATCGTTCGAATGGACAATGGAAGCAGATCGATATCTCAGAGCCCGTTATCCAGCTTAGCACGCACCTACTCGACATGATGGAAAATGGCCATCTGCCTTACGATACGCTCTCTTATATATATGAAGCCAAACCTCTCGGCAAAATCACTAACGTGTCCGATGCAAATGATAAAGGCCATATTAAAATCCAGGAGACTTTTGAAAACCGCTTAATTTATTTTCCTGGCTATGATGTCGCTCTTGCGCAGATACCTTTTTTCACCTCTTCTGAAAACAGCTGGCCCGAATTTCAATGCTTTGCCAAGTCCGTAGAAGATGCCTTTTCATTTCTTGAACACGCCAACGAAATGGTGCGCCAAGCCCTGATGAACAATATCACTTTCCTTGTCGATACGGAAGAAGGCGTGAAACGCCGGAATTATGGAGAGATGGCGATCGTTTCCCGCGCAGACGTTATGCTGGAACAAAAAGTGAAAACGGATATTTTCCGCTCCATCGATGAATTTTTCAAAGACGGCGGCCAATTCTTCAAAGAGTACGGCGTTCCTTATAAACGCGGCATCCTGTTGTACGGCGCCCCTGGGAACGGCAAAACGACGCTGGTCAAGTCCATTACAGGCTCGACCAATGCACCCGTCATCTACTGGCAAATCACAGAATACACGAACAGCTACACGATTCAGGAAGTTTTCGGCATTGTATCCCGCTTAGCCCCCGCCATCATGGTCATTGAAGATATCGATTCCATGCCGGAGTTCACCCGATCGGTCTTCCTGAACACCTTAGACGGCACACAATCACGCGAGGGCTTGTTTATCATCGGGACGACCAATTATCCGGAAAAAATCGATCCTGCCTTGATCAACCGCGCAGGGCGCTTTGACAGGGCGTATGAAATTCCATCGCCAAATAAAGAATTGCGAAAATCCTACTTGGAAAAACTCGATGTCAAATCGATTTTCACCGATTCCCAGCTGGAGCATATGGCTGAACTGAGCAAAGGGCTTTCCATTTCGCAGATGAATGAATTGTATATGTCTTCAGCGCTGAACTGGCATTACGAAGGCGATTCCAACTATGAAAACAGCATCCGAGAATTGCAAAAGCAAAACAAGCGCACCCAGCAGAACGATTGGGTTG
Organism: Planococcus alkaliphilus; assembly: GCF_057031095.1. NCBI lineage: Bacteria > Bacillati > Bacillota > Bacilli > Caryophanales > Caryophanaceae > Planococcus > Planococcus alkaliphilus. Next base: position 1,740,547 of record NZ_CM168060.1, on the reverse strand, counting down.
AACAAGATACCACAATCGGTTTTTAAACAGTGAAAAGCCCGATGGAAAAATTCCATCGGGCTTTTTTTGCATTTTGTTTTTATTCTATTCTGGTTTAGTGTAGCGGAGCACCGGCTTGCGGGCTGCTTGTGTTTCATCCAAACGTTTGATGACCGTCGTATGCGGTGCATCTTGGACGATTTCCGGATTTTCTTCCACTTCTCTCGCGATTTGGATCATCGCGTCGATAAAAGCATCCAAGGTTTCTTTGGATTCTGTTTCAGTCGGTTCGATCATCATGCCTTCTTCCACATTCAACGGGAAGTAGATCGTTGGCGGATGGTAGCCGAAATCGAGCAGGCGTTTTGCCATATCCAATGTACGAACGCCCAGTTTCTTCTGGCGGCGGCCGCTCAACACGAATTCGTGTTTGCAATGACGATCATACGGCAAGTCGAAATGCGGCTGCAATTTCCGCATCATGTAGTTGGCATTCAAGACCGCATATTCCGTTACAGCTTTTAAGCCGTCTGGTCCCATTGAACGGATATACGTATATGCCCGGACGTTGATGCCAAAGTTGCCATAAAACGGCTTCACGCGTCCGATGGATTCCGGACGGTTATAGTCGAACGTCAAGCCTTGATCTGTTTTAACAAGCACAGGTTTTGGCAAGTACGGAATCAAGTCTTTCTTCACGCCGACAGGACCCGATCCCGGGCCACCGCCGCCGTGAGGGCCAGTGAAGGTCTTGTGCAGGTTCAAGTGGACAACGTCAAAGCCCATGTCTCCTGGACGTGCTTTTGACATAACCGCGTTCAAGTTAGCGCCGTCGTAATACAATTTCCCACCGACTTCATGGATGATGGCAGCCATTTCGAGAATCTGCTCTTCAAATAAACCAAGCGTGTTCGGGTTGGTCAACATCAAAGCAGCCGTATCTTCACCGACTACGCGTTTCAGGTCTTCCAAATCAACGAGGCCGTGTTCATTCGATTTCACCGTTACGGTTTCAAATCCGGCAACGGTTGCAGAAGCGGGGTTTGTCCCGTGTGCTGAATCGGGAACAATGACTTTCGTGCGTTTCATATCGCCTCTTGACTCGTGGTATGCCCGGATCATCATCAAGCCTGTCCATTCGCCGTGTGCACCTGCAGCAGGCTGAAGCGTCACTTCATCCATTCCGGTAATTTCTTTTAAATGTTCCTGAAGATCAAACAATAATTCCAATGCACCTTGGACTGTCGATTCCTCTTGCAATGGGTGGATATTTGCGAACCCAGGGAACCGCGCAACCGATTCATTGATTTTCGGGTTGTATTTCATGGTGCATGAGCCAAGCGGATAGAATCCAGAGTCCACACCGTGATTGCGTTTAGATAATGCAGTGTAATGGCGCATGATATCCAGTTCGGAAACTTCGGGAAGATCCGCTGCTTCATCGCGCACTAATTCTTCCGGAAATAGCTCGGCAAGATCGATTTCCGGCACGTCTAAGTCCGGCAGGCTATAGCCGATGCGGCCTTCTTTTGTCATTTCAAAAATGAGCGGTTGATTGTCCTTATGCATGAGTAGCCCCCACTTCTTGCACTTTCGCAGTCAATTCCTGCACAAATGCATCGATTTCTTCTTTTGTCCGCTGTTCCGTAACACATACGAGCATATGGCCATCCAATTCATCGTAGCTGCGGCCAAGATCGTATCCGCCAATAATTCCTTTTGCTAATAAGCCCGCATTCAATTCTTTGATCGGTGCATTGACTTTAACAACGACTTCATTGAAATGAGCGCCGCTAAATGGAATTTCGAAACCGGCTCCATTAAGTTGCTGTTTCATATAATGTGTTTTCGTAATGTTTTGGACTGCCATTTCTTTTGTTCCGACTTTCCCGAGAGCTGTCATCGCAACAGAAGCGGCGAGTGCATTCAAGGCTTGGTTTGAACAGATATTCGACGTCGCTTTATCGCGGCGGATGTGCTGCTCGCGCGCTTGCAAAGTCAACACAAATCCGCGGCGACCATCTTCATCGACCGTTTCACCGACTAAACGGCCAGGTACTTTACGCATCAATTTTTTGGTCACTGCGAAATAACCGCAATGTGGGCCGCCGAATGCTTCAGCGATTCCAAAAGGCTGTGCGTCGCCGACTGTAATATCAGCACCTAATTTCCCAGGAGCCGTTAATGCGCCGAGTGAAAGCGGATTTGCGGATACTGCAAATAGCGCTCCTGCCTCGTGGATGACCGGCTCCAATTCTTTCAAGTTTTCAACTTGGCCGAAGAAGTTCGGATACTGTATCATCACCGCTGCGACATTATCGTCGATCATGTTTTTCAAAGCTTCCAAATCAGTATGGCCGTCTTTCAACGGAATTTCTTCTACTTCGATGGATTGTCCAAGCGCATAGGTGCGGACAACATCACGGGATTCCGGATGGACAGCACGTGAGATGAGAATTTTCTTGCGGCGTGTATGGCCAGCTGCAAGCATTCCCGCTTCCGCTAAGGCCGTTCCGCCGTCATACATGGAAGAGTTGGCAATATCCATGCCTGTCAATTCGCTGATCATTGTCTGGAACTCGAAAATCGCCTGCAATTCACCTTGGGAAATTTCAGGCTGGTACGGTGTGTAAGCCGTATAAAATTCAGAACGTGAAATGACATGGTCGACGATGATCGGTTTGTAATGATCATATACACCGGCTCCGAGGAAAGAAGCAAAGCGATTGGAATCCGCGTTTTTAGCAGCGAGAGCAGCCAATTCCTTTGTCAAAGAAGACTCGGATTTAGCCGGTTTAATCTTGTATTCTCCTTTGAAGCGGACTTTCTCAGGAATATCTGCAAACAATTCATCAATTGATTCGATTCCGATAGCTTCCAGCATTTCTTTTTCGTCTTGAGACGTCATTGGTAAATAGCGATGTTTCATTGAGTGCTGACCCCTTTTCAAATTGAATTATTTTGAGCGTTTGTAAAATGGCGTTTCGACAATTTTCGCTTTCAAGCGCTTGTTGCGGATTTCGATTTCAATTTCTGCTCCAAGCTCCGCATGTTCTTTGGAAATCAGGGCTAAACCAATATTTTTCTTCAAGCTCGGCGATTGCGTACCGGTTGTGACTTCGCCGATTTTTTCATCATTCAAGTAAACCGCATAGCCGTGGCGCGGAATTCCTTTATCAATCATTTCGATTCCGACGGATTTCCTTGGTATGCCATTTTCTTTTTGTGAAGCTAGGGCTTCTTTGCCCATAAACTCTTCTTTGTTCAATTTCACCACAAAATTCAATCCGGCTTCCAAAGGTGTAATATCATCGGAAAGCTCTTGTCCGTAAAGCGCTAAGCATGCCTCAAAACGCAGCGTATCACGTGCACCGAGACCACACGGAACAAGGCCGTCTTCTGCACCTTCAGCCAATAATGCATCCCAAAGTGCAACTACAGCTTGCGGGTTCCCGTAGATTTCAAAACCGTCTTCACCGGTGTAGCCTGTCCGTGACACAATGACAGAATGTCCATCGATTGAAACATCCGTTTTAAAGCGGAAGGCTTTGATTTCAGCTAAATTTTCTTCCGTAAGCCGTTGAAGGATTTTCTCTGCGAGCGGCCCTTGCAAAGCAAGTAAGCCATAATCAGCTGAATGGTTTTCCAATTTCACGTCACCCAAAACTGTTTTTTGCATCCATTCAAAATCTTTTTCAATATTCGAAGCGTTGACAACCAACAAATAATGGGCATCCTCTATTTTGTATATCAGTAAATCGTCGACTGTGCCGCCATCTTCATAGCACATAGCTGTATATTGGGCTTGCCCATTTTGGATTTTGGAAACATCATTGGTAACGAGCTGCTGCAAATAAGCCAAACTGTCATTGCCTGTGACGAAAATTTCGCCCATATGGGAAACATCGAAAAGTCCGGCCTTTGTTCTCACCGCTTCATGTTCCTCTTTAATGCTTGAGAATTGCACCGGCAGTTCCCATCCGCCAAAATCGATGGTTTTTCCGCCATGCTTTGCATAAGATTCAAAAAGTGGTGTTCGCTGTAATTGGTTTGTAAGTTCTGCCATTCAACTTCCTCCTTATTTGTCAGATCCTTTGCATGGCGAGTCCGTCAAAATTCACTTCAGACTAGCATTTCGCCATGAAAAAAAGGACAGAGATTCCCCTTTAATAAGGGAAATCTCTGTCCTGGAACCTGAAAGTTTACCTTTACGGCTTTCCTCTTTGGTAGCTGCATGCAGCATTCTCCAGAGATGCGTCCCGTACGAGTCTTTTTGCCTGAGAGATTCACGACATTTTGTCGTTTGCTCCTTCGGCGACGCTTTCGCGTTCTCTCCCCGTACAATCATCCGCCCAAATCAATTTGATTGGTCCAAAACGTTATACTGAATAGTACAACTTTGACTATATCCTAACATTGAATTGGCGTAAGCGCAAACTTTTTTCCATTAAGTTGTTAAAAACGAACATTCCGTATATAAACATTCGAATCATTCGCCTTTCAAGCGATTTGCTTGAAAGGCTGCATACTGTGTAATTTGCCGCAAGGTACGAAATTCTGTGCGGATGGTGATATGGGCAGCAGCTTTGTATGTCCGGTAGCGCGATTTGAACATCGCTTCAATTTCTTCTCTTGTGGAATCCCTGACGATCGGACGGTTGGGATCTTTGTGGATCCGCCGCCAAATTTCTCGAAAAGGGGCATCCAAAAACAAGACGAGTCCGGTTTCCCGCATGATTTTTCGATTGCGTTCTTTCATAGCCACACCGCCGCCCGTCGAAATGATGCACCTGTTATGGTTGAAGTTCTGCAAAAACTCTGTTTCCAGATTCCTAAAATGCTCTTCACCGTATTGGTCGAAGATTTCAGGAATCGTTTTTCCTGTTTGCCGTACAATTTCTTTATCCATGTCGTAGAAAGGCAGTTTCATTAAAAAGCTGAGCCTTCTGCCAACAGCGCTTTTGCCGCAGCCCATGAATCCGATCAAATAAATTCTTTTCATCCTACCACCCAATGCCACCCTACTGTTCAGGTATTTTATTTTTCTGAATTTCCATTAGTAGTTGTATAGTAGCATGTCTATGCATATTTTCCAATCCGTCATATGTTTTATAATGGACCGTGTATAAGGCGAGACTGTGGGAAAGCAGGATTAAAGCCGACATAAAAAACACAAGCGAAATCGGATACAATGCCCCTTTTTCATTTTTCAGCATACGTATAAACATATTCTGCCTCCACTGACCGGCCATTTGCGAATACTGCAAACAGCGTCAAGTTGGTGCCTTCCATTCGAAAAGAGCTGGATTTCAATTTAGTAGCCATCACTTCATGCCCTTGCCTGAATTTCTGCTTACGGATTAAATTCCCATACAGTTCGATATCGTATTCCACTTCATCTTGAATCACTCTTATTCCGCTGCCATTGTTGATGACTTCGATTGAATCGACTTTTGTTAAATAACTTTGCAGTTCGTAAGAAAACAAATGCCATTCCGCATTGCCGGCATCGGTTTCTTTTTCAAAAGCAATCATGAGACTGAAGAAAAGAACGATTAATGGAAGAAACGCCATTAGAATGATGAGCTCGAAAAGCGATCCCAGAAAAGTAAAGCCATTTTCATTGAACGGATTTAATTTAAGCATACGGTTTGTTGTTGTTCTTTATAGTTTTCATAACTGACGCATAAATCCCCTGAGAACTCCCATCGATAAACGGTGCCTTCCACTTTTCTTTGACCCGACATTGTCCCGCTCGCTAGTTGTTTCGCCCCTTCATGCATCGTCTCATAAGCGATCATCTTTTCTTTTTTCAAATGCATGGCTTGCTGTGTGTATTGGAACGTCGGCAAGAGCGTTCCAAATACGATAAAAAACATGAACAGGCTGAGCATGGTTTCTGCCCAGGAGACCCCTTTTTCATTCAGAAAAAACCACCCTCCCTTTACCCAAATGGACGACTATGGATTTATCTCCAGCACTCGTTTCAAAATTCATCGTGCCGGACCCGGAAACCGAACCGTTTCCGGTAAAGTGAATTTCTTTTAGGTTGCTGGATTTTTTTAATTGGACGCTTTTTGGCATTTTCCTCGTTGAAAGCGCCCCTCTGAAAGTTTGTACAACTTCGCTTGAATGGCTGACTTCCCTGAAGACGACCGTGACCGGCGCCTTGGACCGGTAGCTTTCACTTTGGGCATAGTAAATATCCTGCTGAAGCAATTCGAAATAGCGCTGTTCGTCCCTTTCAGTTTCAAACGCCCGGTAACTTGGAATCGCAATGCCTGTAACAGTCATCAGCACGAGCAGCACCAACAGCATTTCAATCAACGTAAAGCCCTGTTCGCCTTTGATTATGGCGTTCCTTTTTTAGATGTCGTTACGACGCCAGCCGTTGAAATCGATACCGGGTCACCGTTCGGGCAGCTTGTCTCGTTTTCTTTCAAATAGCCTTTTTCCACAAGGTTCGGCATTGTCGGCACCGCTTTCTCATCCATTCGGTAAGACTCGACTTGGCCTTGGACCATATGGCTAAATGAGTACTATAACAGCCAATTGCATATATTATACTAAATAGCACTCAGATTTCATCTCCACGTTCTCAAACTATAAAAATATGGGCTTTCAAACCTCATGAAATAATTAGCTGAATTTAGCCTCTTGATATTCCTTTGATTTCATTGAATTTAATGGTTGGTGTTGAAGTATGCCTTACATCCCGTCAAAGAATAGAAAAACAACTATTTTTAAATTAAATGTTATTCTAATAAAAACAAAGCTACCTACTATTTAAAGTAGATAGCTCAAAATATTATGCCTGTTCACGATTTTGTTCATCTATAATTGCCCACATTTCTCTAGCTTCAGTATGGCTTCTTCTAAAATAGCTTGAGAATGGAACAAATGGAATCTCGGTTTTAATTGGATCAAGATTAAATAGTTTATTGTATTCCTCTACTTCCTCTTCAAATGAAGGAATAGCAAAACTATACTTTAACTCATAGTCGCCAATTTCAATATTGTGAAGCAACTTAATTTTATCTTCTTTTGATTTAATATCTCTTTTGAATATATTTTCAATCATATTCTTCTTCTGTTCAACTTTTTCTTGCAAGAGATCGATTGTTTCAAAATTCATCTTGCTAAGTTTCTTCTGTAATTCTTCAATCTCTTTATCTTTGTCGTTTAGTCTAGATATTAATCGCTCTCTCATCTTATTGCCTTCTGGAAGCTTAATATAATTATCTGTAATTGTTTCCATTTCATTCTCAATTTCTTCTATATTACCGTTGATTTCATTTCTAGTTATATCTAATTTCTTTTTCTGTTCATCAATCTTCTTATTCAGGATTGAATAATATGAAGAATCCCCCATACCATTTCGCAAACTAGATAGTTCAACTTCATCTAAATGGAGATTTAAATTATTAATAGCTATTCCTCTAACTGTGCAGCCAAGATTTTTTCTCCGGTTCTGGCAAATATATGTGATTTTACCTCCGTTGCCAATATGTCTAACAAAGTTGCTACCACATTTCTCACACTTTAACTTACCATGATAAGCATCATTTCTAGCTGGTTTTCTACCAACCTTCTTATTTACGTTCATACGCTGTTCTTTCGTTTCATTGGCTTTAGTAAATAGCTGTAAGTCGATAATGGGTTCTACCGCATTTTCAATAACAATGTAATCTTTCTTATCTGATTTTCTACGTTTAGTATCGGTAACAGATAGTTTATGACTCTTAGATAAAGTAGCCTTACCTGTATAAATTGTGTTCTGAATGATACGGGTAATCTTATCAGGAGTCCATTTGTGATTTAATTTAGTTGGGATATCCATCTCATTTAGCTCTTTAGCTATTATGGAGCTGCCTACTTCTAAATATCGGTCAAATATAAGTCGCACTACTTTTGATTGGGCATCATCTATTATCAATTTAGTTGGATCAATTTCATCTCTCTTATATCCATAAGGAACTCTTGAAGGAGCATATCTTCCTCTTTTAGCGCTATGCTGTTTTGCAAATTTAATACGTTTACTCATATTGTGACTTTCATTCTGAGCCATTGTAAAAAGTAATGATAAATTCATTTCCCAGTTGCTATCAAATGTAGATACACCTGAGTTTTCAAAAATGATATTAACGCCTTTAGCTAATAATCTTTCAACTGCTGTCTTACCATCGTTCGAGTTACGTGACCAACGTGTAGCATCTTTAACAATTACAATATCAAACTTTGGCTTACGATCAGACTCATAAAAGATATCGCTACCTCTTTGATTCTCCTGAAAGTCTACTCCTCCATCAAATAATAACTTTTTAAATTCTGGTCTACGAGAGTTTGTACCTGTTCTTCCTTCTTCTGCATAAATATCAATAAGCTCATATCCTCTTCTGCTACAATAATCTTCATAAAACTCACGCTGGTTCACCATTGATTTTTTTTGTTCTTCTTTATTAGTGGAAACTCGTGTGTAAAGAACAGCTCTCATTTTCAATTGTTCTCCTCCTCTGTTTAGGTGTTAAACGCTTTACACCTTTATTGATTCTAATTGTCTATTAGCATAGAAAAAAAGGCAAGGATTATCCCCACCTTCAATCTTATCATATATAAATTTAATATAGTTTACTTAATTAGAATTCAGTAAGACAAATTTAAAACTGCTTCCTCTTATATGTCACATAATGAAACTTCAAATCATTTTCTTCACAATAGTTATGCTCAATTCCACCAATATAGAATAACTCCTCTAGCCTCTCTCTATCAAAATACGTATCAGCCTTATCTGCTGTAGCTTCGATATATGTTACTAATACTTCATCTGCATGTTTCATAAACTCTGAATAGACTCCTGATCCTCCACACACGTAAATGTCTTTATCATATTCATTAGAGGTACTGTAATGATTTAGGATGTGTTCAACCGAATCCATTTTAAATACTGTTGGTGGCGGAACATATTTCTTATCTCTGGACAATACTACATTGATTCTATTTGGTAATGGCTGAACGGGTAGTGATTCAAATGTATGTCGACCAAATATGGTGATGTTCCCTTTAGTCAATTCTCTAAATCTCTTTAAGTCTTCCGGTATACGATATAGTAATTCATTCTTAAAACCTATAGCCCAATCTTCTGTAACTGCAACAATCAGTTTTATAGCCAATTAATTCCCTCTTTCCGCAAAGAATTTTTCTTCAACTTGTGGATTAATATATTCAATGTAATTCATCAGTTCATCGATATGAATAGGCTGACCAAAGGGACGATTAAAATTTAAAGGACTATCTACTCCTATATTGATCATATTCACTTCTGCTCCTACTCCGTTGTGTAAATGTCCATGTATTGAATACATCTTTCTCCGATATCCAATAGCTAGAGGATAATGGGTTAGATTAAGTTGGTATCCATCAATTTTCATATACTCTCCAACCATATGAAGTTCTTTTAAATATCCTTCTTTATATAGCTTTCTGATAATCTTAGTACGACAGTGATTACCTTTAATTAGGTATATGTCTCCATTAAGCTGCTCAAGAATTTTAACCCATTTATCATATCCACCGAAGCAAAAGTCTCCAAGATGATAAACTTTGTCTCCGTTTTTAACTACGCTATTCCAAGCCTCAATTAAACCCTGATGCATTTCTTCCATAGATTCGTAAGGACGATCTTCAAATTCTAATATATTAGAATGATAGAAATGATGATCCGATGTAAAGTATACTGTCATAGTTTATATTCCACCTCAAACTTCTTCTTTAGTCTTAAATACTCTTGATAGTCTTTCTCTCTGTTTCCTCTTGCAATCTCTTCGGCTTCAATTCTAGATTGCTCAAAAATTTGACGATTATATACTTCTGCTTCTTTATCTGAGATAACACTATATCTAAACAATTCTGGTTCAGCTTCCATAAATAAATCTAATTCATCTGTAACAGGGTTACTCTTTACGCAAGCAACACCATCATTCATCCACGCTTCAAAAGTTAGCAGCATCACAGCCTTATCCTCAGTAAGAATAAATAGGTTTGATTCATAGTTATCATCAATATTAATGTGCTTAATCGTCTTTCCTTCTAATTGATTCAAATTGGTAAGAATATTCATCTTAGAATCTCTCCTATTCCATATCTACATTAAACTCTGTTGTAACTGATCCTTCAGGTATATGAAATACATATTCTTTATACCCTGTTTCTTTCCCATACATAAAAATTGCAAACTTAGAAGTAAACACTTCTGAAAAGACTTCTAGTTTTGGCTCTTCAATAGCTTCTTCTTTTACATAGACATATTTATTTGCCTCAACACTTCTCATTTGCTTACCTTTGTTTGTTTCTACCATATAGAAATATTTCTGAATTTCATTAATTGTTCCAGAACCTAAGAGAAAACTACCGTTAATATTTGAATTATCCTTTAAAGCAACAATCGGAATAATTTCTGTTGGGGTTTCTGTATGTTCAGTATTGAAAGCAAAAGAAACAAAAAACAATAGAAGCATAGAAAAAACAAATGTTGCAAATCCAATCAATAGAGATAAAATAACCTCACCAATACCAAACCACGAACCCATATCTTTTTTAAAATAAATAATGCTATATACTACTGCCACAACAGTTAAAACTACCGCTAAAATTAACATTCCCATTATATTTTCCTCATTTCTTTATATAATCTACTTAACCAATAAAACGTTCATTTTACTCCTTCTTTCTTGCTTTTGTAGATGAACTTTTTACCAAAAATATCTATGTTAATATCGAAAAGTCCGTACTCTTTAATCTCTTTAAACGAAAGAATCTTTATCTCTCTGGTTACTTTAAAAAAGTTGTAATAACACATCACCAGAAATAGGAACAAAACCAACAAAAACGTATACAGTATAAATTCAATCATATTTCACCCTCTTTTCCTTATAATTTACTTATCCAATATAAATCTCCTTTTATCGGAATAACCGTCCTCGAAAGTGCCGTATTTTCCCATAGTTTTGGCATGTCACTTTTTAGAAATTTCCTTGAATCTTGGAATATTGTTGATTTTCTCTGTCAATCTCAAAAATGATCCAATCTGATGAAGTTTCTTCAATATCCTCAACTTCTTCTCTAGAATAGAACATGATTCTGTTTCCATTTGACCATACATGCTCATATCTATCTGTTTTAGAGTTGTAAATGAATACTGGCATTTCTTCATAGAATATATCTACTTTACAGATTGCTGCCTTCATAGTATCTCTCCTTAAATTGCAATCTCATATGAAATCGAACCGCTGTGTTTATAATTTACTATCTCAACATCTTCAAATGTAAAGTCATAGAAACTCTTTACATCAGGATTAATTTTGATTTCTGGTGCTTCAAAGCTTTCGTTTTCAACTTGTTCTAAGACTTTGTCCCAATGACGAGAATAGACATGAGCGTTGTCAATGTTGAAGCATAGCTCTCCTGTTTCATATCCACTCACTTGAGCAATCATACGATGTAAAACATAATACTGATAAACGTTATATGGATTTCCTAAACATAAATCATTGCTGCGGATGTTGACAGTTAAACATAGTTTACCATCCCAAATTTGCCAATGAGTTTCATACACGCAAGGCTCTAAAGCCATTTCATCTAAATCCTCTACACACCATAGAGTAGTTTTAATTCGATTTGAGTGAGGATTTGTTTTAAGCATGTACAGAAGATAATCAACTTGATCCAAATAAATATGAGTGTCAAACCCATCTTCAATTGTTGTACTAACTTCTCCATTCACAATCATTTCTCTAATTTCTTTATTAATTTTTACTTTGCGTTTCTTATTTTTAAGCTGCCATCCGTAACTTTTACCTATTGTTCCATCTTCTAACTCCCACTCATTCCACACCTTGCTTCCAAGACTACGCAGGTCTTCTACAACATTTGATTTCAATTGCCAAATCCACAACATCTCTTTAACAGGGTCTTTTAATGGCACTCGTTTCTGAGTAAGGATAGGAACTTCTTTACCATCGTATTTCAGTTGAACATTCAAAAGGGATTTGGCTGTAGCTGGTATTCCATCTTCATACTTCGCTCTAATTTCTTTTGAGTTGTTCCACGATCCATTTTCATAAATGTCTAAAATTAATTCTTTATATTTGTTATCGGCAATACTCATTCATATCTCTCCATTCAATTTCATTCATTATAATATTAATGTTATTATAGTTTATTTAATAAGTTTAAGCAAGAATTACGCCATTATATGTTTACGTATCTCATCTTCATTCTTGTCAATAATTTGTTTGACTCTTTGACGGCTCAATCCAATATAATCCCCTATTTCCTCATACGTGTAATGCTCTAATCGCATCTTAATAATTTCCATTGTCTTACTGGATAATACCTTGCTTAAAGCCTCTAATACTAATCGTGAATCAGCTTCTTCATAATCATTAACTTTACAATTTAAAACTTCAAACATATCATCTTCTAAGCTATCATTGTCAGCGGTAATTGACTCTATATATACATTGTTAACTACTTCATATGAGCGTTTATTCTGATTAAAAAGGCTATACTCTCTTATCTTATAGTCAATCGAATACTTAATATTATTAATTGCATACGTTTGGAATTTACAGCCTTTTGAAGGATCAAATGTTTGGGTTGCTGCAAATAAACCCATACGACCAAATTGAAGTAAATCATCTAACTCTAATCCATGAACATAAGCAATTCTATTAGGATTAGGGTAACGTTTATACAGCGTAGCTGGAACTAATTGCTGATATTGTGCATACAATTCTTCTGCTTGTTTGTTGCTTCTCATAACTATCCCCTTTTAGAAAAATAGAGAAGAGGTATAATCCCCTTCTCGTATTCTTTTATTTACTTAATCCCTGTCGATCCATGTGAACCACGATCTTCATTGGTTAATACTTCCACTTCCTCAAATACCACTTCAGGCATCTTCTCCATAATACGGAATTGACAAATGCGGTCATCAAACTCAATCTTAGTATCTCTTGTAGCTAATACAGGCATAAACCATTGGTCATTATCGCCTTTATATGATTCATCAACTACACCAACGGAGTTGCTTTCTAATACACCATAATTCTTAAATGTGCTTCCTCGTGGAGCTACGTGAGCCTCAAAGCCTTCCGGTAATTCCATAGCTACTCCAAGAGGAATAAGTTTGAACTCTCCTTCTTTTAACTCGATAGTCTCTGCTGCTCGAAGGTCAATCCAGTCGCCTTTTACAATCTTAGATAATTTAGTTGACTCAGGATTAAAGTATTTAATTTTAATCTTCAAAGGCTCAGTATCGCCTTCTTCTATAGTTCCATCTACAATTGTTAGATGATATAGATTAGACAAGACAGTAACGTTGCCTTCTAAAGCATTGATTGTAGCTGTATTAGATTTAATGTTAATCGATTCAACTTTACCTACCACTTTTAACTCTCGATCATATACTGTGTCGCCTTTATTAATTTTAACAAATGTCATTTATAATTAATCCCCTTTTTATTATAGTTTATTTAATTAAGCTGTGCAACAAGCTCTTCTAACTCATCTGGCTTATAACCAATTGAACGACTAACTTCGTTATTGTCTTCATCTACTAATACTACAGTTGGTACTGATCCAATATCAAATTGTCCAGCCATAGAAGGATTAGCAAACACATCTACTTTTTCTACTTCTACTTCATTTGCATCTAGAAAGTTTTGAACCATTGTACAAGGGTTGCATCCAGTTTTCTCAAATTTAATTAGCTTCTTCATTTAATTTCCTCCTGTATTATCTTTCTTATATTCTCAAAGTCTATATTTCTAGGATAACCTTCATATTTATACTTGAAGAGTATCTTATTTTTAGGCTGCAATAGCTCTTCTAATAAGTCTAATGCTCCACAATAGTATTGATATTCGCTTCTTCCACTTCCAAAGAAGCCAATCTTCTTGTTGCTTAATGCTACTAATTCATTTCTAATCTTAAAGAAAGGTTTAGGGGGAACGCCTCTCCCCCATGTTGATGTACCAATTATGATTGTTGAATACTTATCAATATCAATCACATTGAATTCTTTAACATTGAATACATCAAAACCATTCTCTTTAAAAACTTCTGCTATAGCCTTTGTATTACCAGTCATTGAATAAAACAAAACCAGTTTAGAGGTCAAAGTCTTCTCCACTTTCATGTGAGTAGTTAATAGCATTACCTTGAAGGAAATCAGTTCTTGTTACAATCTCGTTCTCTTCTCCTGAACGTCTTTTCTTACCATAAGTGTTAATCCAGTTTGATTTCAATTGAGCATTATCAGGGAATGGTTCAGCTACACCAATATTGCGACAGATAAGGTTAGCTAGATATTCTACATAGTCATGATATTCTTTGATTGATAATGTATCGATATCTTCAAAGATATATGATCCCCATTCTTTCTCACGTTTGACGGCTTCTTTTACGTAGTTGATTACTTTCTCGTATCGTTCTGGAGTTGCTAGTTGTGAATTCTCACCCATCATAATTTGATATAGCAAACCAAAGAATACTGAGTGTTGATTTTCATCATCTTTGATAAGTTGAATCATGTTATTTGAACCAATCATCTTCTGATCTCTAGCTAGCGAATGGAAGTATACAAACCCTGCTGAGAAGTATAGCCCCTCTAAAATTACATCTGCTAATAGTCCATCAGCAATTGCTTCTAGTAATTCATCTGAGATTTCATCTGAATCAGTCAATAGAAACTCTTTAGCTTTGTTAACCATATTCTGAATCGGCTCAATTACTAATTCATTTCGTTTAACCAATTCAGGAATACGTCTAGTTTCTTCAAATGCTTGCTCCTTCTCTTGCTGATTAAGCATAGAAGAAGTCAAATATTGATAACTACGATTATGGAGCTGCTCAAATGAACCAATCATAGCGATTACTGAACGTACAGATGAATCAGTACACAAGTAGCCTAGAACAAAGTTGAAGTCTGTAGCGATTGAATCTAACCAATTTAGTTTACCGGAGATAGTATTAAATACTCTACGTTCAGCCGGAGTTAACTTCTCACGATATTCTTCAATATCCTTGCCTAGCTTAATCTCTTGTTCAGTCCAATACTCTTCAAATAGCATTGAGTTAATTTCTAGCATTTGAGGATACTTGATGTCATCCCAATCTCGTATCCCACTAGATTTTCCTCCAAATACTTTTGTTGCAACGTTGTTCGCTTCCCCATCATAAACTCTAAAATTCTGCATATTATCCTTTTCTCTCCTCTATTAAGAACTGCACATAATACAATCTTCAGCACGTTCATATTCTTCAGTGTATGTGTAATAGATCGTTTTCACTGATTTCTTCCATGCTCCCATATCTAATCGTAGAAGCTCAGAGCCTTTAACTGATTTAGATACGTGCATATTATGACTAATACCTTGATCCACATACTTCTGAGCTGCTGCCACTATATTGATTGCCCACATTTCATCCATTTCAAATCCTGATTTATAGAACCACTTAGTTTGATTGTTGTAGTTAGATGGAACAATTACTACGTTCATTCCAGACTTTTCTTCACGATAGATAATCTCATATGGCGGATCAATACTTGGTGAAGTGTTGTTAATTACAGCATTTGAAGATGTAGGTGCAATAGCCATTAGATAAGCGTTACGCATTCCTTTAGATGCCATTTCACGAATCTCTGTCCATTCATCTGATACAAATCCACGCTTATCAAAGAACTCTCCAGTATTCCATTCTGAACCTTCGAATAGTGGGTATGATCCTTTTTCAACTGCTAGATTGTGAGATGCTTTAATTGCTGCTTTCAAATATTGTTTAAAGATATTAGCTGTAAACTCTGATGCTTCATCTGATTCCCATTGAACTCCACTTGAAGTCATATGAGTAACCAATCCCATTGCTCCAGCCCCAACAGCACGATACAAACGATTAGTGTTAGTAGCTTGTTGAACAACTGTACGATTTAATGAGATTACGTTATCAAGCATACGGAATTGAATATCAACTACACGCTGTAAAGGAACTTCTTCATCTTTATTGAAAACATTATTCAATACTAAAGATGATAGATTACATGTAACTAATCCTTCTCCCAATACTTTTGTTACTACAAATCCATCTTCATCTAACTCTTCTGATACTAGTTTATCAACTTCCATGTTCTGGATGATTTCGCTCGCTTATCTTCACTATGATTTCGCTATTATCATAACCGCTATTTAGCTGCTTTATGTCACCATAAAGGCGAGACTATATCATGATCTGTATTGTTAGTACAGACCCTCATCTTTTCCACTCGCTTGAGTGTACTCTACTCGGTTCTCACATATGTCCTCTCGACAAATGCTACCCTTTCGATAGTCGTTTGGCATTTAACTCGATATTAATATTTTAAGCATATTTCCAATCTTTAAAACTGTTTGCTTTAAGTCTGTAGCATACTGTTGAAACCTTCATATTATGGGCTTTACTAGCTTCAGTAACGCTAGGATACAAAACTCCATCAATGACTACTTTTTTAGAGTTGGCTTCTTTAACTCGCTGAATCATTCTCGCAGACTTCGGTTTTCCATACATCGGGTTTCTTTCTCCTGATGAATTAATACTTTTAAGCTTTCTAATTTCTTCCTGTCTGGGATTGTTTGTGAATGTATCTCCACCCATTTTAGCGTTTGAAATATTATATTTTGTAAAAATATCAGAATCAATATAAGACTGTTCAATTTCTATGGATTTCTCTAAATCGCTAGTAGTATAAATAACTTCAAACAAGAATGCTTCTTCACCATATTTATTCCAATCTTCTTGCATTTTAGTATTATTGTGACTAGACTTCCTAAACATATTTTTATGAGAACGCCATCGTTTTTCGATTTCCTGTGATCTCCCAAAGTATACTTTCCCATTGTTCAAACAAGTGATGCTGTAAATGTTATATATCATCTCTCCGCCTCCTTTCTTATAGTTTATTTAATATCGAGTTTTTAGCACAGGATTGTCTCAATGCCATGAGAGTTTCCCTGTTTAGATGAGTTTGCTAACGAGAATCACTTCTCGTAGGTGCTATCAATTAACACAAATTACTGCCAAATGGCATACCTGCATGAGAGTTAGGATTCATTCTAGCTGCTGTATCATGGAAGTATAAATATGGTGTACCGCCTGTTTTACGTGAAGTGAAGACGGATTTATAAATATCAGTAGCTTTAACTGTACGTTTGATTTCAAAAGCCATATTGTTTTCAGCTTTACGATACCAATAAGTGAAAGCATGATCTTCTTCATTTGGAGTTTCGTCTGCCATTAGTTTCTTTTTGTCATATAGACGGTTTAAATCGACTCCCATTTTCTTACGGAACTCATAAGGATCAAAGATAGTCCAATTCTCTTTTGCATCTAATCTACGCATAAATTCATCTGGAAGTGTTACTGCTGTTTTAACTGAGTGCGCTCGTTTCTCTTGTGAGCCAGTCTTCAATCGTAAATCTAAGAAGTCAAAAATATCATAATGCCATACCGGAAGGTACAAGCTAATTCCTGCAACTCGACTTCCCAATTGATTTACATACTCTGCTAACACACTATTCAATCGAGAAGGATGTAATACTCCTGTTGCTCGTCCTTTATATCCTCTAATCCATGAACCGGATGCACGTAGGAATCCTAGATACGTACCGATTCCTGCTCCATTTTGCGAGAACATTGCTGTCTGATCAATACTACGCATAATACTCTTTAAGTCGTCATCTGGAGTAATGATATGGCAAGATGAAAGTGTTCCATTTGTAGCACCTGCATTAAGCAATGTAGGAGTTGCTAATCCAATGTAGTTATTAGCTAGTGACCAATAAGATTCTTTAACAAATTCCATACGCTTAGATTTCTTTTCATCTCTCATCAGATATAGCGCTACTGTTAAAAATCGTTCTTGTGGTAATTCTAAAATTTCCTTTTGATAACCCTTTTTAAGATACGTATTGTTTAACATAAATAGTCCGGCATAACTAAAGTTCTTATCCTTAGACTTATCAATAAGCTTTCCAGCTTTACGAATCTCTTGCTCAGTATAAGAATCTAGTAGAGTTTCATCATAGATACCTTGTTCAACCATTTGAATTACAAATGAATAGTAATCACCATAACCATTCTTATAGTCAAAACCTCTATTTTTTGAAGCGTGTTTATATAATTTTCTACGCAAAGCAGAAGCGCTTAGATATGTGAATTCTGGTGTGTTAGCTGTAATATGCTCATTAGATGCTCGGATAATTAAATCGAACAGTTTGTCAGCTTCCAGTTCTTTCTTTGAATTCACATGTTCGATAACATCTGTTTTAATTGCAGCTAATTTATTTTTATCATACTCACGTTCAGAGTCTTGAATGATTTCATTAAAGAAACGATCAAAACGTTCCTCCATAAACTCTGACTTTTGAATGTGTGAGTTGCGGTCTTTAGTAATTGTTGTCATTCGTATTCCCCTTTATAATAGTTTTATCTTCTAGTTTGAGTCTTCTTCTACTCAACCAATCGCATCACCACCTATATATTATTATAGTTGATTTAATAGGAATTGATTAAATTTTTTCAATGTGTAACATAACATAACTTAGTTTTTCATCCATTGCTTCTCTTAATTCTAAATTTTCAACTCTACCAACTAACATTGCCAATTCTTCAGCATAACCATATGCTTTATCAGCATCATCTCGAATTTCTTCCATTGCCATTTCTACAATGTCTTTAGCTTTATCTTCATAAGTTAATGTCTTCATTAATTAATCTCCTCACTCTATTTGAGTCTATCTAGTTGTAACGCAATTATTTTCCAATGTAATTTTGTGATAATAGCATGGCTACTATAAAAGCTGTATAGAATGTAGCTGCTAAGTTTGATGTCAATGCCTTCTTCTGATCCAATACACTTAATCTATAGTATGAAACCTTAGTGTTTCTGCATTCATTCTGATATTCATAATGGTATAAAATTCTATATATGAACGCTACAGAAGCGATGATGAATAAGATAATCAGTAGTAGATTAGTTAGCAACTTGCACACCACTGTTTTCAATTAACTCGATAACTTCATCCATATTGAGGTAGGTCATTTCTTTAGTTCCGTAATTTCCTACGCTGTAATCACATTCAAATGTATCGTAGAATTTTTCAGTATGATGCTGCAAGTCTTGATTGGTAAAAGTATCTCCACGTTCAATCATACGTTTTAATCGAATACCTTCATTTACTTCAATCTTAATGAAGATAAATCCACGATTCTTTAATGCTTGATATTCATTTGGCATACGACAATCTGTAACGACAATATTTTCTTTAGGTTCATAATTCTTAATTCTATCTTCTCTTTCCTTATCAATATCCTTAAACATGGCATTGATCCATACATCAGGATTGATATTACGGAAATCTGTTCCAATCGTTTGCAGTAAAGCTCTAGGCTTCTCATAGCTGCTATACAGCTCAGGAAACCATTGACTAGCTACTTTCTTCACATTGTCAGCAAAGGCATAACGTGTGAATCCATATTCTTTCACAAGGTAATCAGCAATGAAATCTTTACCTCCACCTGCCGGAGATATTAGGGCAATTTTTATTCCCATAATCATTCTCCTTTTGGCTTAACTAATTCACATTTAGATAATCTAGATTGCAAATCTGTACGCACTCTAGCTTTATATTTTCTATATTTACGACCAGATAAATCTTTCATTCGCTTATCTAATACTTTTAAATGTCCATCAAGCTTACTATTGTTATTTGCCACCTTCTTAATTTCAAGGAGTAGCTCGATCTCATTTTTAATTTCTCTTCTATTTCTACGAGCAACTTGAATTTGCTTTGCAATCTTATATCCTTCTGAAGCATTAAAGTTTTCAAATTCCGCTAAATGTTCAAGATCAATTAGTTCATTATCGTAACGAACCTGAAGCTTATTTAACTCTTCCATTCTTGTAGGTATTCCATCCACAACCTTGCTTATACTTAAAGTAGCATTATGAAACTCTTCAATCAGTGTATTCATCTATTCGCCTCTTCTCATATTTATTTGTTGATATTGTTATAATATACTCAATTAATTAATATGTCAATTATTATAACTTATTTAATTGAGTAGCAATTATTTCCTTTTTAAATCTAATTAAATCAATCCCACCAGTTGCCGATATTCTTCTTCATTGAATCAAATACAAATGCAATGTCTTTCTTCATTAACTTACTTTCAGCCAATCTCCAAGATTGATGATCCACTGTTCCTTTATCAATATCAATGAAATCTTTAGCTGGAAGATAATCATTCTTAATCAATCGTTCCAATGCTGCAATTACATATCGAAGTTGCATGACAATTTCTTCTGTTTGAACTTTATCAATTCGTTCATTATAAAAGAATTTTTCTTTAAGTTTAAGTTTCTTAAGTAGAATCTTATAGATATAATCTTCTCCATATTGACGATCATTCCAGATAACCGGAAGCCATTCAATAAGATTAGATAGTCCACGTTTAATGCTATATAGCTTTAATTGGATTTTATGTTTGAGTCTCATTCAATCAGCCCTTCATCTTTTAAGAATAAAATAGTTTTCATTCTCATACGTTGCATATCTTTAATCATAATATCTAAATTACGATCAAACTCTTCTACATCTTCCCATGCTACTTTCTGATTCATATTCTGAACAATGCCGCCTAGATTCTGAAATGATTTACCTAGCAATTGAAACTGCTTAAATAATTCTTCTTGTTGAGACATATTAATCACTCCAATCCGCTTAAATTATATTTTTATTTATTGAAATTACACTCAATAATATTCTCATGTTCATCACAATACAAAACCTTTAATCTATCTAACATTAAAAATCTAATCACATCTTCCTGCGGTAAATACAATGTATTCATTAGAGTGTTATTCCCTTTAATAAATTTATAAATACCTCTCTTCCAACATATAACTACGTGCGCTTCCTCAAATGCTTCTTTATAAGTCACAAACTCAAACCTTTCTATTTAAAAGGGAAAATTTAATTCAATATTTTCTCTTTCATTTTGTTTAAAGCATCTAACAAGCTTGATCCTTCTGTTACATGAAGTACATTGTCCCTTCCAATTGCATGAACAGTCGGTAAACTTCCGATACTCAATGTAAGTTGAATAGAAATTAATTCATCTTGAAACTCGCTCAATAGTTCCTCAATCATTTTTCATCGCTCCTAATAAAAACTAGATTTTATAGGGTAATTAACCCTCTGTAAACGTTGATATAACAGGCTTCGTAGCCGATAAATAAGGGTTTTCCCTGCATTTCCACTAAAAACAGCTAATATAGAGATATTCTTAAATTTTATGCTCTGAAACCGTTGGGAGAGTAAGGCTTAAACACCCAATAAAACCGATATTTTATGGCATAATAGTATGTGAAATTGAAAAATGGATGCCGTATTTTCCCACCTTTTAAGGATGTCGAATTTCACAATCTTTTTCACTATTGGGTTATTTAATTCTTATCTCACTTTATGTGCGGACGGTTATTTAACATTCTCTAAATCTCTGTCTAAATACCACGCTAATTCACCAATTTCAGACTCAATCAAGTAGGCTCTCACAGATGTGTTTTCAATGAATTTGCAATTCATTACAGTGCAAACTCTACCTTTTGGTAAAAACGCTTTATACTTCGTCCTTACTTTTGTTCCTTTTCCATCTGGATATAACATTTATAAAACCTCCTTCGCTGTTTCCATCTACTTCACATTAAAAATTACATTCAAAGCCAACAGAATTAAAATTCCACAATAGATAATAGTCATCCATTTAATTAACTTATCTCCACTGTCATCAAATCTCACTTCATGTCATCCTTGAAATGCCAATCCTTAGCATCAACATAAGCTGTATTCACAAGTTTCTTAGTTGGATATCTAGTCACATTCTGCAATACAATTCGATCAGGTGTGTATTCAATCATCATTCCAGCTAATTCTTCTCCGGTTTCATTATGAATAATAGTTACATATCTATTACTTTTTAATTCGACCATGAGAAATCACCATACAATAACCAATTGATATTGCCTTCAGTATTCATAAATACATATGCTTCAGATTGATCTACTCCATAATCCATACCGATAAATGTGATACGTTCACCTTCTAGAAAATCATGTTTACCTTCATGAGCTGTTCCGAGTTCACCACGTTTCAACTGAATCATCTCCGATCATGTCAAAGTCTAAATGGATTTCACCTTGAATTTCGAATCCTGCTAAGTTAAGATAGTTATATAGTTTACTCTTTAGTTCTGATTTAATTAACCGGAAATCTTCGTCTGATATATTGTCAAAGTTTTGTACATTTTCGATGTAACTTATATTGTATTTAAGCTGCTTCATTTATTCACCTCAGTACACTGTTTCATATTCTGGATCATATTCATCTACTGGATTTAACTCGTTTGTTAATTCGTGCAGCAATTTAAGTGTTTCATCTAATACTTTCATTCCTGTTTCATTTAATGGCTCACCATCTGTTAGAATAGAATCTAGCTGTAAGGCGAAACTGGAAATTAATCCAGCCTCATCCTTCGCTATTAGTGTGTTAATGTCGTATTGATATTCGTGCATTCTCATTTTAATCTCCGCCTTTGTGGTTTCTATTATATTCGATTTATTTATATTTTTATAGTTTACTTAATTAGACTATTTTAAAATTCTAACTTGTGCTGTTATTCTACCTAATCTTACTGCTTCTCCATGATCTGCAACTAAAATATCAGCGATAAAACCTTTAATTCTCCCTCCGGTATCACCAGCGAGCGCTTTAAATGTGCCATATGGAGTCTTAACTTCTACTAATGAACCTAATGGAATTACATTTGGATCAACAGCAATAATTCTGTATCCATTATGGTGAATTGTATTTGATACATTCCATCCCAAAGCTGTAACTCCAGTACATCCTGTATTGCAAAATGCTGTATAATGTGTAGCTTCAAATTGAATCCATCCACTACCTTCTTCATCATTTTTATTATTACCTCTACTTACAGTTACCTTCTTATTCTCTTCTTTAGCCTTATTCTTAGCTACACGTTTAGCTTCTAATTCTGCTAATCGTTTCTTCTCTGCTTCTTGAGCTAATTCTAATTGGCGTTTCTCTTCTGCAATCTTAGCCAATCTAGCTTTCTCTTCAGCAGCCTTCTTAGCCTTTTCTTCTGCAATTCTTTTTTCTTCTGCTAATCGTTCAGCAACTTTTTTATTTCTATCATCTGCAATCAAGCTAAGTCGATTATCATTGAAGTTATCTTTAATCTGATTAGCTTCTTCTAGTGTAATTCCATTGCTATTTGCTAGATCAACTCGATCTGTAAACTTAGTATAGATGATGATTTCTTTTCTGTCAATTATTATAGTTGATTTATTTGAAATGGATTTAATTTCCTCTTTATCCTTCGTTAAACTATGAACAACTAACGGCATAGCCCATACCAATAATGCTGACATACATACTACAATGATAATTTTCTTCTTATTTAAATTTGAATTCATATACTCGCTTAATACTCACAATGCTTCATAGGAGAAATAAAAAACTAGAATGGTTACTAGTGATCTCCATTTGCAAGCTAAACTTCTCTTCCCTTCTGATTTTGGATTTGATGAGGTTGATTAGGCACGGATACGTTCTGCTTGTAACCCGATTGAGCCATCTGGACGAACTTCTGTGATTTTGTTGATTGTATGTTCACCTTTTGGCGCTTTGAGTACAAATTGATCTGAGCGCCTGAATCCTCGGAGCAACAATAGCTCCCCACGGTTGAACCAACTCTTATCGATAACTACCTTTTTGCCATTCTCTACTTTACTGATTTGTCTATCGTATTGTGAGAAAGCACCTGAGTATAGCTTGCATACAACTACCCCTTCAGGAGTTAATACGGTTACTGAATGGTTGTTTTTATTCTTATCTAATACTGTACCGATAATCGTAAAGAGCTGATAATTTTTCATTTCTCTTCCACGCCATTCATATTCTTCAGTAACAATAGGCTCTTCTGATAATGAATAGAAATCAGTTAATCCATATCGATTATAATCAACCACTTCCAATTCGTGATTGCCAACTTCATAGAATGAATTAGCTTCAAACTGCCATTTACTATTCGTACCGGAAGCCAACTCATTCCATATTTCTCTGAACTGAGCGTTATTATATGAGCGAATAAATGAATCGTCTTCTAGCAGCTTCATACAATCCTTCATCTTCTCATCGTATTCCTTTTTGAATTTCTTTTCTGATACAAGTGGTTGATTGCCTTCCCAACCTACGATTGATTCATCTGTAAAATTGTTAAAGAAGAATGCTTGTGAATATGAATCTAGAATGAGAATCTTATCCTTTGGCTTATCTACTTTGCTGTGTACAGATTTGCTAATATGAGACTTAAAATTGTAGAAATGTTTAAACGAGATTAAGTCTGGAGCGTCCAAAAGTCCAAGTGAGATGACTCTTGGTAGGTTCTGCCCATTCAGCTTATCCTTGACATCAACCTCTTTGATGATAAATTGCTTCATTGTTTCAACAGTAGTATCAAATTCGGTGAATGCGCCTGATTTGATTAGCTTGATGAATTGACCTTTGGTAATTAATTTGGTTTCATACATGCGTTTATAGAAGTCTTCGAATGATTGATATGGTCTGTTGGCGATGATAGCTCTCGCTAAATCGTCTCCCACACCATTAATTCCCTTCAAACCAAAGATAACTTGATTATTGTCGGGATCGGGAATAAAGCCAAAGTTAGCTTTATTGATTAAGGGGAGTGCCACATTGATTCCTGAATGCTGCATTTTTGAAATTGCACTACTTATTTTCCCATAATTGCTTCCTTTGTTACTTTCTGAATCCTCATCTGCACTAGCATTGATTGACAGACAAGCCGTTTGCCAGAATACAGATGGATATTTGTGTTCCAAAAGCAACATTTGCATGGCTATCAATCCATATCCATAAGAATGTATATTAGAAAAACTGTAGCCCAATTGAGGAACTATCTGAGTTTCCCATATATATCTTTTTAAATTATCGCTTGCCAATTAATTCACTCCTTTGCTAAATAACAAATCCTTAACTTCAGGTATCTTATCCATAAGCTTCTTACCTACCACTTTTCTAGCCATGTTAGCTTCAGGAATACTGAATCCGCCTATGTCATCGTCCATTAATAATTCCATCATTTCTTCCTGTGATGAACTTACACCGTAGGATGGATTAAGGTGTTTTCTTACAACTTCCATTTCATCTTCTGTTAATCCATAATCTTTCATTTCTTGAACCCAATCATCAGGACTATTTTTAAAACGTACATATTTGTCAATAGGCTGCTCACCACCATCTGCCATTAGTCGCATTAAATTGTTTGCTGCAACTAATTCAGCCAAGTTTGTAGGCTTAGATTTCTTTGCACATTGCAAGCCTACGTTTGTGTCAAATTGGAATAGATCAGGAACTTTATTTTCTGCAACCTTACTCCACATCTCTTGATCGTCATATTCTAATACGTCAGGATGAAGGTGTTTGTCATAAGTTTCTCTAAGAGTTTTCTCTGGTTTAATATAGCCATGCTCAATCAACAAATCCATACACGTTCTAATTTTATCGAGGGCTTCCACAGTTAACAAATCAAGCTTCAACCCTGAAAAATAATCTGAGTCAGCCATGTCGAATTGACTAACCAATAACCCCGATGAAGTTTTCATGGCTGCATTGTATGTGTAATATGGTGAATCATAGATGTAAACACCGGAAGCATGTTGAGATTTACCTTTGACTAATCCCTCGAAAGCGAGGCTCGCCTCTAAAAGTCCATCGTGCTTGAGGACAGCGTTTTTTAATTCTGCTACAGGCTTCAGTCCATCGCCACCAAAGAAAGACTTCTGCAAACTTCTAGTAAAGCCACGCTCCACTGGAATCAAAGATGTGAGATAGTTTACTTCATCTAAATCAATTCCCATTCCTCTCGCTGCGGATAGTAGAGCTGATCTGCTACCCTCATGGCTAAATGTCCCGATGTTGATTAAATTCCGTCTGCCATATTTGTCTCGTAGCGCTTCAATGATTTTTTTGCGCTTCGATTTTTCGGAATCAACGTCGATATCAGGAAGTTCGGGGCGTTCGCTACTCAAATGGCGATAGTGAGGCAGCGCATAATCTAAACTATTTAGTTGTGTAATCCCTAGCAATGCCACAGTTAACCAGCCTCCAGCAGAACCACGAGAAACACCAACCAGTGAATCGCCACCGATCCAGATTTCGTCAATTATTTCCTTTGTTAAAACGTAATATTTGGACATTCTATCTTCTAATCGTTCCGAAATTAGCCATAGCTCTTTCATCTCAAGGTTGATTCTTTCTAAACATTTATGAAAGTATTCTTTATCTGCTTTGCGTTTCTTAACAATTTGCTCGATTAATCCTTCTTGAACTAGCTGTAGATATTGTTGATCAATAGGATGTTCACTGTAAGCAAAACGTTTAATATATTCGTATTTATCATAGACAGGTTTGAGAATATGCTCTAACGTGAATTCAGTGTTCTTTGGTGTTGGGATGATGGTTTTGTGAAACAAGTCATATATTTCTACTTTATCGTAGATTTCCATTGTATTATCAAACGCCAACTGAAGCTGCTCTTCTGTTAGATGAGGTAGCATGTATTCTCTTACTTCATCTTCACTCATAATATAAGTAGAAGAATAGAAAGCATCAACTTCACGATCCTTGTTATCAGACTGTAGGTATATCTTGTGAATCTCTCTATCTTCCTTCTTCAAGTAATGTCCATCAGTAGCTACAACATATTTAATTCCAGTCTGTTCACTTAGTTTAATGATTTGATGATTAACGTAGATTTGTTCTTCGTTGTCAGATGGTTGCATTTCTAAATAGAAATGTTCTTTTCCAAATACATCAATACAAAATTTAAGGAAGTCTACTAACTCTTGATTGCGTTGCTTAACTTTTGCTTCATCATTTGCTAATTGTGCTTCTCTAATGCGAAGAATAGTTTGACCTAGCATACCTCCGATACATGCAGTAGAAGCAATTACATCACCTTTCTTTATAATTGATTTAAGTGTTGATTTGAAAGTTGGTGTTCTATCCTGCCCTTTTGATGAAAAATGCGATTCCCATGCAATTGTACTAATTTCTCTGATTTGCTGGTGTCCAGATAAATTGGTTGCAATTAAGAGGAAGTGAAAAAATCGAGAATCTGGATCGTTATTTGCAATGTTCTCTTTTAGCTGTTCTAGGTTGTCCTCAGCACATAAGTAAATCTCATCCCCAAGTCCAATTTTGAAGGATTTTTCTAGTTCGCCAGCTTCCATTAATTCTTTGTAGGCTTTAATGAACTTTATATTTCCACTGAGAATTTCGTGATCCGACAAAACTATTCCTTTAAGTCCGATTTGGTTAGCGTATTGAATCATCTCTTTAGGCTTATTCGTACTATCTTTGACTTTAACATTGCTGTACATACTATGGTTGTGAATTGAAAAATATGACAATTAATTTACCTCCTTCGGATACTTTTTATAGTACTCATCTGCAAGATTCCAGCGATATCCATGAGCAGTAAATGATTCCTTTTTTAATGCTCTGCTAATAGAGGCTGCCTTTTTACTATTAAAAAATAATCCTGCCGATTTAATAGATTCCCATTCTCTAATAAAATTCCCCTCTAAGTCTAGTTGTACAATCTTTTTTCTAAGAACTAAGTTTGGAGCATTTCTAGAGCGATCTCTTTTGTACTCGCATAGCCCTGCATTATGTGCTTTCTTTAAGTATTTATTGACTGTGACTCCGCTAACTTTTAGTTCTTTTTCGATTTCTTTTAGGAAGTATCCTTTATTCCAGAGATCGGCTGCAACCTTCACAAAAGAGTGCATAGACATTTTGTTATATTTATTCCAATCTATCTTTCTATTTTCGGGATTAATAATATCTAATAATCCACTTTCTTTTATTGACTTTGTAATATATTCCATTTCAGAAACTCTAGCATCTATAATGTAATATCTATTAATTTTATTTTTTGAAGCCATCGTTTCTTTAAAGTTGTCATTTGCTTGTTCTTCCTCCAGCGTTCTGTCGCTATAAAACATTCCTTTGACTCTATCATAGTGTTGTCCTCCATGCGTTTCTACAATGGCATTAAACTCTTTTAAGTAAAAATCATATCTCTTAGTTTTATTCCATTCAAAGATTTTTTCTGGTTCAAAGTCAATATTTAAATCGAGTAGTAAATTAAACATAAATTTTTCAGGGTATTTTCTTCCATCGGAACATCTTGGACAAGCCAATCCTGTACTATTCACGACTGCTATAGACTTATTTTCTACTACAAAATTACAATCTTTACACTTCCAATCTACTTTCTTTTCGCTTGACTGAGAATATAGATAGCCATCTTCTTTATTATTCAAAAAAGATGCTAAATCAGGATTGGTCGTCCACATATCATTAAAACCAATAAGAACTTTTGCATTAGACTTTGCACAATAGTGACATCCGTTTCCTACGTTTCGATCAGTAATAATTGCCTGCCATTCATGACCACAATCACCCAACCACCAAACTTTTTTGCCACTACCAGCCGTAAAATTATGTGGAGTTTTTTCTTTGTTCTTGATTGGATGCCATTGAGCTGCTAAAACTGGATTTAACACAGCCAATGAATTGGTGTGATTTGCTCTCTTTCCAGAGCAATATGGACAACCTTGATTGTGACTATTTTTATTCTTAATCGTCATATCGTAGTCGCTATTACATTTTAAACATTTCCACCATACTTTTTTGTGTGATCCACACGTTACTTCTTGTGGGCTTATATCTTTATTTAAAAGAAAGCTCCATTCTGATAGTAGCATGGGTTTTAGCGTTGCTAAGCTATTAGTGTGGTTTACTTTTTTCCCTGCACAATAAGGACATCCACCACTCTTTCCCCTATTGTTCGTTGATGCTTCGTAGTTGCTTGTACATTTTAAGCAATTCCACCAAACCTTTTTTCCATGCGATCTCGTCATCTTATAAATATCAATTCCTAACTCATCATTCTTCTCAAAATCCCATTCATCAAATAAGTCCGGTCTGTGTTTCAACATAGCGTTGTCGGCTAATTTAATTGTAGAATCAAATTCTCTTTTCACTAAATCAATTGTATCTTCAATTTCATCAATTACCACCAAAGCCAATCACCCTTTCATAAAACAAAATAGGTGCAGCAATTAAGCTACACCCTAATTATAACATTATAGTTTATTCAATACAAGTGTTTAGATAAACTTTTTATAACTTATTTAATAAAATTCATTAAACTTAAATCTTAATTAAAATACGAATCTAACTTGATCCTTCACTTCAACTATCTCAAAGTCTTCAATGATAAATTGTGGAGTTAAATTACCCTTCCAACTATTCATTCCGGTTTTACCAACGATATTTAATACTGCTGTTTTACCATCTGCTTTCAAATCTTTCAGCGCATCTACTCCACTAAACTTGATAATCTCGATTCCATTGAACATCATCTTAATCATATCTTCATTCTTGCCCATAATGAATGCATCTGATAAGTTTATTTCTATATTTTCTACAGCCCATGCAGGATTTTCTAAGCCTTTCCCCCACACTCCACTGTACTTCTCAATTTGATTAACAAAGTCTTTTGTTAGCATACTAGAAGGTAATACCATATCTACAATATGTGCTTCTTCATTTTCTACTTCAGATAAAGCAAAGTTAATCTTACTATCCAACTGTTTAAACTTATCATATGAAATACGTAATCCAGCCGCTTGAGGGTGTCCTTCAGCCGTATCAAATAAATCTAAATCCTGTAAAAATTTCTTAGTATCATTTAGGAATACATCATAACCCCTCATTGACCCGACAAGAAACTTATCATCTTTCTCATCTTTACGTAGCACTAATGTCGGTTTACGATACTTGCTTACAAGGAAACTTGAAATATACCCACTCATATTCATCTCAAAGTCGCCCTCAATTTCAACGACAATAAATGAATTCTCATAAAGTTTCTCACGTTCAATTTTTGCCGATAAATCTTCTAACAGTTTCTCTTTTAGTTTGCGCTGTTTAGCGTACATATTGTTGCAAATTCGAGTAATGCGTCTAGCCCAAGTCTCAGTCTTATCGGCTTTCCTTAAGCGATTGTTAATTGTAATCTCTTGGTGTCCGATAAATGCTTTAAACAAATCATCCAACTCTTCAACAGTAGCCATTCTAAGGTAGGAATTCAGTTTCGGATTAATTTTATAAGAAAATACACTAGGAGTTAATTCAACATCTTGATCAACGTTTTCCTTAACCATTTCTTTAAGGAATTCATTCTTCACATTGTTTATTCCATCAGTCATTAACCACTTAGTTTCCTTAGATGAGAGCTGCATTGCGTCCCCGATTAAGCCCCAACTAGACAAATCTCTGAAATCTTTAGCATAGTTTTTACCAATCGTTTTATCAATATGTTCAATGAACTTCAAGCACATTCCTGATCCACTTAACCATTTGTTGGGGTAGTCATCTAATTGATTGTTGATGATTAAGGCGTGTTCTGCAATAGCATCTGATTCGTGATGATCGATAACTAAAACATCAACCCCTCTATCATATAGAACCTTATGTTCTTTTAAATCATTTGAACCAGCATCCGGCACTAATAAGAGTGAAACAGTTGAAGCTACTAAATCTGGATTAATACCATGTTTCTTATCTGATAAATGATTTGACCAAGTTAAGTTGATTTGTGGAAAGGCTCTTGTTAAATAGTTATATAATTCGGCTGCCGAATTTACGCCATCACAATCTTTATCTATCTGAATATGAATATGATTGCCTTTTTCGATATGTGATAAAAGCAAACTCACTCCCTTATCTATATTTTTAAGGAGTGAGGAATCATATTCAAACTTCCGAGGATTGATGTACCATTCGATATCATCTGGTGATATATTACGATTAGCAAACACGGTCTTAATAGGATCAAACAAGTTTATATTCTCTTTATCTTTTAATTTATACAATTAAACATCTCATTTCATTATAGTTTATTTAATATAGTTAAGATAAAAACTTCCTTTTACTCAAAATATTCTCCATGTGTATCTTCGCCACATCTCAAACAATAGCCAGCTTGCTCAATGTCGTTACTTGAATATCCTGTACTTACCACATAAGTTTCCCAGTTATGTCCTTTATATTTACAAATCAAACGTTTGATATAATCAATCATTATGATATTCTCCATCTTCTTCTAGTCGATCCACATTAGCATATAAGTTTCCAATTTGAGATAACACCAGACGCAAATCTGATTCACCTTCATCTCGCATATGTCTAACCTCAAATTCAAGCAGCTCAATTAGATTTAATACTTCTTGCTTAAAACTTGCCATATTTCATCAATCCTCCTATAAAACTTTGATTTTATTGGTTAAATATTTTTGGTGCTTCCTATAAATCCATATAGCTATGATGGTTGCTGCAAGAGATGCTAGAAAGTGCCTAGTATCAAGGCTTCCAGAGGTATACATTACAGCTTCAACGGAAAAAGCCATGATTATCACTAAAACCCAGTATTTCACGCCTTTCCCTCCTCTTACATTAAAATGTGAATTTTATTGGATAGTTATTTAGCTTAGTTGTGTCAATACTTGACTCCAAAAAACATGATCTTTGTTATAATCTGCTTTAGCTAGTTTCAACAAATCTTTAGAATCATACCTAATAGCTTCCCACTCTGTGTCATCAAAATCATAACAACTACAATGCCATCCTTCTAAGACGATATAACTTCCATAATTCATTTCTAACAGTATATGTCTTGACATTTCATAGTCGGGATATGATGTAACTGCTACTACAATATGATGTGGTTTAATATCTAGCTCTTTCCAATCTACTTTCTCCATCTTACTCCTCCTCATTCAAATCTAAGCTAATGCTACGTCCATCTAATGTATCTCCAAAGAATGATTTAAATTCATATCCTGCTTCAATTAGCTTTAGGATGTCTTGATTGACGTTTTTTTTATTAGTTGTTGATTTCGCTACTTTATCCCAATTTATCTTTAAAGTGTTAACTATTGAATTAGTAGTATCAGCAGTATCCCAAGCGAAAGGACTAAGTTTAACTTTTAGTATTCCATCTGACTTGTTTGTTTTAACAAAAATTTGATTAAATAAATCTTCATTCATCTTGTACTTTGATCCTGTGTCCACGTATTCGTACTCAATTTCATTTTCCTTTCCTAGTATTTTAGTAATTTTAATTGGTTTCACAATATTGCCTCTTTCGTTTTCGAATAATCCCTGATAGTAGTCGCTAGTGTGTCTTGTCATTATAAATTCCTCCTAGTATTGTTATAGTTTAGTTATTTATATTCTAATAAAAATTATCTTTTATTGTATTAATAAATCTGTATTCATGCTCTCAAAACCCTTATATATCAACGTTTATCAGTCTCTATTTCTCTAATCGCTGACAAATCCTTATAATTAGGCGTTTCTCACACTTTTATCAAATATTAACCTCTCAAACCCTTGCTACTGTTAGGCTCATATATCCAATAAAATTCAGTTTTTATTCTACAATCTATTCCAATTCTTTCATTGATTTCTTGGTTGCCATAGCCATCAATATAATAGGAATCACACAGATTAGATAGATAATCAATCCGGCTACAACTCCAGCAGTATAATTTACATTTGCATCAGTAACTAAATCAATCAACCATGTAATTGTCCATCCTGTTCCTGCATATACAAACGCTACTAACACGAAGAATAATGCTATCAATGCTTTCATATTTCATCTCCTATTAAATTAGTGATTTATATTTAACATCAGCTTCAATGTTTAGTATCTCCTGCTTGTTTTTCATCAGCTTCATTAAAACTGATTTTCCATGATCTGAAGGAGAATCTTTGTAGCCAATCAATCCCTCAGTATCCCATAAGCAATACGTTGATACATATGGAGAAAATTTTCTGCCTATGTCTAACATTTTCTTCATAGCTCTCAACTCTAATTCAGTACCAGTCTCTTTATATTCTTTATCAGTCGCAATCAATACTCGATCTATATCTAAACTCAACAGAACATCAATTTGATGCTGCGAGATAAATGAACCAGATAATGCTACAGCAAAGCAGTCTTCTTGGAAGAAGCTAAAGCATTGCATAACGCTTTTCTCACTCTCAAAGATAATAACTTTGCGATGTTTTTTAATAGCTTCTAGATTCTGATACAATCCATATAGGTTAGCAAACGTTGGATATGAATAAGTCTTCTGCTGAATAGTTAAAGGCATGTATTTCTGGGTTGAATCTGAGAAGATTCCAGTGTATCTCCCACGTAATCCGATTAAATCTCCACTCACGTTATAATGTGGTATAACAATACGACTAGCTTTCTCATAATACATAATCTTAAATCGATCCATTGTTTCTTTACTGATTCCATCTTTTAAGAATTCGGGTGGATATCTCTTGCTAAAAATATCTAGTATAGATTCATTGATTACTGGAATGTCAGGCAACTCTACTTTCTTCTTTTTCGACATCCGGTTCATCCAATTCATTTCTTCATCGGTTGCCAACTCTTTTTCAAGTCGTTCAATTTCGAATCCAAACCCAAATCCCACTTGTTTTTGTGTTCTACTTACCACGTATTGAACGCATTCGCCAAAGGATAAATCACTACCATTAGCCTCAAACGATCTTCTAATCAATTCATATATATCAAACGAGCAAGAACAACTCGTATAACACCGGAACATTCCACCATTATCATCAGGGTAATAGTAAAGTTTCATGCTTCCATCTGATTTGTTATGACAGATAGTATTCGTAATGATATGACCTTTGTTGATTCCACTTTCATCAATTTCCGTTGAGCCTAAACTGTACAATAGAGTCTTCACATCATCTAAAGTTAGGCTCTCCTTAAGGTGATTTTTATCATATTTAATTATGACTATTCACCCCTTAAAAATTGAATGCTGCTGGTAAAGCGTCTTCTTCTTCAACTTGTTCATTATTAATAGCTGCTGGATCACTCATTAATAGCTTCTTAGGAGTAATCTGATTCATTAAATCTCCATCATATGAAACTACGAACATATCCTCAAAGCGTAAGCTCCCTTTGTTAAAGTTTCCATACACAGTTACTCTCTTGTATCTTCCCCCACGATTTTTGTAAACATGGAGTCCAATATTAGGTTGTTTACCAAATGTATTAACTGCTCCTGAAGCATAGATAGCATCTAACACTTTCTGATCTTTTTCACGAATATCAAGAATAATATATCCACCATCAATCTTATCTGCTACTGCTTTCGATCCACGAATCCATGATTGGTCACGGTTATTATTAATGTTCTGGTTATCGTTAAGTTGGGTTGAAGATTCAATGTGAACATCATATTTGTTAGCAAGATTCTTCAATGCAATTACCATGATTAACAATACCTGATCTTCACGAAGTCCTTTAACTCCTTTTTCACTTAAACTAGATAATAATTTCAACGAGGAATGTACATAGTCAAATTCACAGACATTAATATCATTTTTATTAATATGTTTAGTTATAATTGATTCAATATCTTCAATATCAAAATCGCTTAACTCTTCAAACCATAAGTTGGTTTCTTCAAGGATATCCATTGCTTTATCTAATCTAGCTTGTTGCTCAGGTGTAACTAAGTTGTCGTGAATCAAATCTTCTTCAACATCAGCAATATAACATAGGAATGGAATCTTAATTTCTTCCTCATCTAGCTCAGTTGAAATCATCAATCCTCTACCATTTGCTCCTGTTTTAACCCATTTATTCTCACTACTATCCCATATTTCTGGTACACACTTTACGGCAAGATTAGCCATTCCTAGACGACTTTTTCCCCCTCCAGTATTACCGGATTTTAGGTTCACTTTTCGAAGGCGTGATCCTCTAAATATAGCATTAAGCAAGTTGGATACCATTGGCATACCATAGCTAGGTGCTAACTTTTTCTCTGCCATAATATCTTGAATGTTATCAGCCATATGACCACCATTTAATGATTGATCACGTAAGAATTTCTCTCTAATTTCAATCATTTTTAACTCAATATGTTTAACCATATCGCTTAAAGTCATAGCATTGAAACGATCATTTTGTTCTTTCTCGTCTTTCAAATCAACTACTTTTTCATCGTAGATATCTGTAACGTCCACACCAATTTTCTTGCACTCTCTTAGAAATGAAAACTTCTTCACTCTTGTATAGTGCATTTCATAGTTATCTGATTCACCAATCTCTACAGCTTTCATCAGATAATCTAAACCATTGTTATCATTGAATGTTTTATATTGACTAGAGTAGCGACTTAACATGCCATCTATTTCAATGTAACTTACCTTTTCAGCCTTCTCTTCCAATAAATTTACGATTGCACCAAACACAATCTTGTGGAAGCTCTCAGGAAAATCATCAATATCTAAAGGAAACTCCTTCTGATTTAATCTCTCTGGTTTATCTATTAGTCCTGCAATTACATGCAGTATAGCTTTCTTGTCTTGAAGCTTGCTCATTTAATCCCCTCGATATCTATATAGTTAGTACGCTTCTTCTTAGGTTGTCTGACATAAATAACTTCTGGTTTCGTTTCAATCTTCAACTCGCTGGCATCTTGCGTAATACTATGCATTCGTAAAAAATGCTGTTTTGCATCTTCATAAATATATGGCACGATTCCAATTCCTTGCGCTTTATATTTCTTTGCGGCTTCTTCTGCGCTATGACCTTCAATCTCATGAAAGTATTTCAATGACATCAAAATCCCTGGCAGCTTATATCCATAATTCTCTGTAAAATCCTTGATTTGTTTTAAAATGAATCCTGAAATAACAGGCATATTATATAGTTCACAAATGTACTCATGGAGTTCTCTTCTGTGTTGTTTTCCTAATTCAAATTGCTCAAAGCAATGTTTGTGATAATGTTTATTTGAATGTTTTACAAATTCCTGTGCTTCTTTATCAACTTGATGGTTGCACATAGGACATTTTGGAAGCCTTCCTGCTATGATAATCGCATCCTTTGTTATAACTTCTTATAATATGTTGAGAAGTCTTGTACTAAAAAGTGTGTTCCATCCTGCAATGTGATTCGTAAAGTTGGTGTTTCATATCGATCATCCACATAAGCGTTAACCATAATATTTGATCGATTCGTGAATAACTCACAGAAGGTTTCAATTAATGAATGTGGAGTTTTGTTATCTGAAGCATCGAATACTCCTCTGACTTGATTCTCACTAATGATAATGAATTGTTCTCCATAGTCCACAATTTCATAGAAAGTTGTAACCTCTTCTACAAATGTATGGATAAGAGCATTGGTTACAATTTGATTAGCAAGTGAAACTGGAGATGATCTAGATGATTTACTCATTTCATTTCCTCCTATGGAAATTGCGTAGCAATAATAAGCTGCTACGCAATTCAATTTTAGTTTATTTGTATTGTTATAGTTTTGTTAATTAAGAGTTAAGTTTTTCTTCTGCTAAGTCTTTTACATCATCTAGAAGCAACGCCAACATATCCAATTGTGCTGGTTTCGCATCAGCAACTTTCTTCCCTGCTCCAAGATGAGATTCAACTAATTCAAGTAGGTCATCTAAGAATCCAGAGTTAGCAAGCTTACCACCTACAGCATTAATTTCTGCAATTACATCTTCAAATACTAATTTTTCTGAAGCATATGATTCTTTCTGTTCTTCATAACTAACAGCTTGAATTCCCTCTGCTTCTTCTTGTCGAGTAATAGCTTTAGCAATTGCATCTTCCAAGTTTTCTGCTGTAAATTCAGGAATACTAGTATCGATATAATCAAAGCGTGAACGAGCAAAGAATTTATCTGTTTCAGCCAACCAAGCAGTAGATTTGATTACTTTTCCATTTTCATCGATACCATTAGGCGTTAGGAATACACAAAGGTCACTATTATCAATGACTGGTTTAATCGAACGCTTATCACCTTTAGGTAAGAACTTACCTTCTTTGTTTTCTTCAACGTGTGAAATGAATACCAGTGTAAATCCAGCAGACAACAATTTATCTAATTGATCCCAATAAGTTTTCTCATATTCTTTCCAAAGACCAAATCCACCATTACCCTCTCCAATTGTTTCTACACCATGCTTACGGCATACAAAGTCTTGGCAATATAATGCTGAAGTATATACCTCATCAAAGATAATAGTTTGATACTTTTCTTTTACTGAATCAATCGTCTTAGGATCAGTAAGCTGCTTATTTACTTTTACAAAGTCTCTCCAGTTGTTGATTGGCAAGAATGGAATTCCAGCGATTGCACGAATACCTTTTTCAACGCTTACACCCTAGCTTTCGCTATATTTTAAAGGGGCTAGACTATCTCTTCATCCACTAGGGATGCCTACCACTTCGACTTGTAACTCATCTTCAAGTCTACGAGCAAACGCTCTAGTCGTTACACGTTCTCTCACCTGAGAGCTTCGCACGGTATTACCATATCTTATAAGACTTAGGCTTTCACCGTTAGCATAGTAATAACTACACACCTCTGAGTTATAGAGTTCAATAGGTTATCCTCTACTATTGCTAATAAAGGGGGCAAGTTTTTACCCAAGATAGAATGGCTTGCTCATACGTGTCGCTTGTTTGGTTTTCCCTGTGCTATTTGATCCCATTAAAGTAATAACTTTTCCATCAAGTCCTTTAGAAATTGTGCTTACCATTGGGTTCATAATATCGAAATTTGTCATAAATTAAATCATTCTCCATTCTCTTTTTAAGGTTAGAAGGGGAATTTCACCCCTTTATTTAAATATTATTATAGTTTACTTAATTAAGAATTTTTATTACCACATGTTATCAAGATTTACGTTCTTCAATCCTGTGTCCTGTGGTTTAGTAGTTGTTGCTGCACCGCCAAATCCAAATGAGCCTGTTCCAGTTGGTGCTGATGATTGTTGTTGAGATTGTCCTGCACGATTTTTCTGATTCTCAAGATAGATTTCACGAGCTGCTAATCGTGCTGTTACCGCTTCAGGATTGAATGCTTTAGGTGATTCTTCGTCATATGGCATTGCTGCATTCTGAATTAAAGCTTCATTTACATATTCATAAGTTTTCTCTTCGATTGGATCGCCAAACGCTGCTTCAATATATTTAACATTTTCAATCTTCTTATTAACCAACTGACCATATACTTTAATCGTCTGACGCTTCTCTACTTCATCTTGGAAGAAGCTTGAACCTTGTTCAATTACTGCAAATTTGTATGGTACGATTGCATTGAATGTAGGAATATATGAACTAATCAAAGCACGACCAGTTTCTTCATCATTTTCCATTTCAGGCTTAACAGAGTCAATGTAGATTTCTACTTCAAACGTTGCTTTAGGGGTTGGATCGTCTTTATCAGTCAAACGGTTAACAAATTTACCTTCAATTTGTTGGAATTGACGAAGTTGACCATCTTGACCATAGTATTCATTAGTAGTCAATTTTCCATCAATCTTAACTTTAGTAGGTGTCAATTCTGGATTTTCTGCTGCGTCTGCGACTGATACATACTCATCTTTGATCGTCACATAGCCTTTGTACAAGCTGTTTTCTTTGCCTGCGTTAGTGAATTTATTTGAACGTAACCGGATAGTGTGTACTTCATGTTCTCCTGTACGAACACTAATTGAACCGCTAATGTTTTCTACTTTAACTGTTTGACCATCTACTTGTTTATTATATTCACCGAACTCAAGATTCTTCTCAACCAATGTTCCTACTACTGTTACTTTGTTTGCGCCCTCTTTAAGTTCTACTGCTTTGTTTTCTGTTGTCATTATTAATCAAAACCCCTTTAGTTTTATAGTTTTTGTTTACTTTCATAAGGCTTAATTAGCCCCACATATTCTATTATAGGCAACTTACTCAAAAAAGGTAAGCGAATTACAAATATTTTTATAGTTTATTTAATAAACATTTTTTACAAATATTAAATCAAATCTTCCTAAGCTTCTTCAATACATCTTGCTCATACTTCAACAATCCCTCATGGTTATACATACTATATCCTATACGAGCCAAACCATTTGCATCAATTATATCATTCGATTTACTCTCAAATCCCCACTTATCTTTCGTAGGTTGAATCAAATCGGCTTTCTTCGCATTACCATTGTTGCTGATAAACTTCTTCAATGTCTTAGGCGGAATATCCAACCACTTAAATCCATGTTCATTTAACATATCCCGAATCAGCCAGCCTACACCGAACATGACACTGACCCCTTGCCCCTTGCTTCCATAAGAGAATCCTTCAATTAATACTCTATCCGTAGAAGGGTTCAAATGTTTTCTAAGTCGATTAGCTAAATCTCTAAACCTCTTAGGATCGTCATCATTACTCTTAATAGCCTTTAATGATACAGCTTCAATTACTTCCCCTTTATGACTCAAAATCACCAATCCAGTTCCGGCAGTTGAAGGATCGATTCCAACGAATCTCATGTCATCCCCTATTTTCAATCTCTCAACCTACTTTCTATTCCATTCCAATTTCACTAAAGGTATATAGCGTATTCAATGTTTCAATTGCAAGTAGCTTACCGGAATGTTCAATTGTTTCAACCGTACTGGTAACTGTAGCTGTATTATCTTCATATCGAATCAACAAGCTCTTATCTACTCCTAGATTACACAACTCAACAGTTTCACCTGAGCGATACAATCCTCTTTCAGTTGGCTTATCAGTTTCCTTGCTAATTGAATTCACATAGACATATCTCAATCTAGTTTCACCTCAATCTTATCAGTTAAGAATTTACCCATTTCCTTCTTCAAAGTTTTAATTCGTTCGGCTAATTCAATTAGATTAACAATTGGCTCATCTGTGTCTTTGAACACTTCCATATCAATCAAAACTTCTGCAACTCGATCAAATTTCTGAAAGTATCCAATCTGCTTCCATCCGAATTTTCCGCTCAAAGGTGCAAATTTCCCTTTCCCGTCCCTCTTCTCATACTTCTCAAGTAGAATAATATTACGTGGATCAGTATCAATCGCATAATTCTCACTTAATCTAAACTTATATTCCGGCTTCTCCACTTTCTCAGCAACTTCACTCACGCTCTCACCCTATTCCCAAAAAGTATCAGCTAAATTTTTAAACTCAACTTCAACTTCTTTAAAATTGTCATGACTTTCTGCCCAATGAATCTATTCATATATCTCATCAATGGTAACTAATCCAACTTCATATACCTTCAAATTGTTTATAATCTTCTCAATTGAATTAATAAATGAAGCACTAATTGTATGCTTATCTTTCATGTTAACTAGGAATTTCTCGACTCTTATTAGTAATATATCTTCATGGCTCTCCATAAATACCTCCTAGATAGGCTTGTTTGCTTCAAAAGCTGATAGTGAAGCCTGCAAATTTTCACTAGCAATCATAGCTTTCTCAAATTCCTTATCTACTTTAATTACTTCATCTGGATTAAGCTGTTGACGAATTAGATAAATTTCTAGCAGCAAATTCTTAACGGTTTTAATTGAATAAGCCACATCATCTCGATTGATTAAACCTCTGTATAAGCTATCACTCATTTGATCCATGCGATTAAGAATCTCTGCCTCATTGCTTAAGCTATATCTAGTCATCGTTCAAACACATCTCCAATCTGCAATTTTTTCGCTTTGTAAAGCTTATCGAACGTTACAATAGATTCGATTATCTCACCTTCACAGACCATTGCGACTTCAACACCATAATAATGAATTGCCATATCGTCTAGTTTTAATTCCATTTTCTTAGGCTTGCTTAAGATTGCTGTTACAAAATATTGTTTCACTCTGCCTCATTCACCTTCTTACCATATTCTAGCCAGTAGACTTTATTGTAGAATGTCAAAGTGAGAATATAGTATTTAATATCTACCGCATCTTCTGTCGTAAGAGTTAAACCAAATGCTCTGTCTGACTGTGCTAATTTGTATGATCCAGTTTCCATTTTTCTCACCTCTCTTGGCTACTTTCATACTATAGCTTGCTCGATAATTTAACGCAAGTTTTATGTCATTTATTTTTATAATTTATTTAATTAAAATTTTTATAGTAACCTAACTCTAATCAACGATACCTAAATATACTTGCTTATCATACTTTTGATTTGCAGATTGAATACTGCTCACATCAATTACATAAGCACCTCGAACGCCAACTAATGAACCTTCTTCTGTATCTTCTGTGTAAACAAGAGCTTCACCATCATATTTCTGCAACTGTTTAATTAAATCGGATACCCTAATGATTCTATTCATATTGCAACTCCTTATAAAATGATGTTTTAGAAGACTCTTTTTAATTCCTTAACATCTTCTGGTTCAATTCTATATTCTTTTTTGTTTCCATCATAGTGTTGCTTACTGTCATTTACTTCAAAGCTAAAGCCCTCTTCAATCCAACCGCCTTTGGCATATTTTTCATGCAATTCAAAATTCCAAGCACCAAAGCTAAGGTTATGATCATAGAGCCACTTTCCGCTCTTGCATGTGTATAGAATCATGCTTTAATCTCCTTTAAAAGAAAAATTTTATAAGTAATGATATGCTTGTAATTCATTTACAATGCCATCTACAACCCAATTTTCAATTTCATATTTACGGCTACAATATTGTTTTACTTCAGAAGAATATAGATCAAGAATAACTTCTGTTACGGATGTATTAATTTCCTCAATGGTTGAGCCGACATTTAAAAATTTTAATGCCTCTCTATATGCTCCAATAACTGCATCCCCTTTTTGTACTCCTAATACTTCAAACATCAATTTATTCATAATTACATCTCCTTCATTCTTAGTAATCTTATTATAGTTTACTTATTAGAACTTGTCAAACACACATGGCTTAGAATCTAGGATTTCTTTCATATGCTCATGAGCGTTATCTTCATTTAGATCAATGCCCAACATGAATTCAATTTCCTCTTTCATTTCTTGCGGAATCATGTCTAACAATGCTTTTCCGTACCCTAAGTTGTAAATCATTGCGTTATACACTTTTGGATAGTTAAGTCGCATAAATTGTAAATAACCATATTTCACAGGTATCGGACACATCTGACAGCCCGTACGTGGAGTAAACATTTTGTATCCTAAATCAACTAAAACAAAAGATTGTTTCTTATTAAAGTTAAGAAGCTGCTGATCCTTTAATAACTGAAGATCGATTCCAACGCTTTCAAGTCTCTTCTTATTCAACTCTACAATCTCATCGTTATTCTCAGGATAGTTTAACACTGTATTCTTGTCATATAGACCATTATAAGGAATTTTTTCTTTCTCTACATAATCCCAAATTTCTTCATCTTTCATCCACATAATAGGACGAGCTACATATGATTTCCATTCTGTATTGCTATAGAAGTATTCACCATCACGCAAACCTGCACGTAAACGTTGTGTTGATTCATCAGCTCTTAAACCGTTGATAACTAAATCCCAATTGTTCTCTTTAATAGCTCTCTTCATTGGTTCATGCTTTAGAGTCCCACAGCATTTTTCTGATAGTGGTCTTCCTCCACTTCTGTCTCCTTTTCGAGTAAAGAAATAAGAAGAATCTACTCCACCATGCTCATCAATGATTTTCTTAA
This sequence comes from Planococcus alkaliphilus, assembly GCF_057031095.1. Taxonomy (NCBI): domain Bacteria; kingdom Bacillati; phylum Bacillota; class Bacilli; order Caryophanales; family Caryophanaceae; genus Planococcus; species Planococcus alkaliphilus. The sequence goes on along the minus strand of NZ_CM168060.1, from coordinate 1,697,759 downwards.
GAGGTTTCTTAGGTTTAGTAATGAGAAGATTTAATCCCCACTCTTCTTCTAGCATTTTTGCATATTCACGTACTTCTTGGAATTCATTAAGTGTGTTATTCCAAACAACTTGAATCTCTGATGGATCACGACCCAATTCAATCAATGCTTTTCGAGTCATATATAAAGTAACGATTGAATCAATACCAAACGAACAGCTAACTACCGGATCTTTCTTACCTTCTAGAGCCATCTTAATTAAATCAATTCCCCATCTTTCTTTTTCTTCTAATGAGGTTGTGTGCCATAAACTATGCCTATGATAACGAACACCACGAGTTGCACGAGTATTATCCTTAGAAACTTCATCTCCATATAATGTACTTAAATCCATTTTTCTTATTCGCATGTGCATTTCTGCGTCTGCTTTATCCAGTTCCAATTGAATCTTCTTTGAGTTTGGACGATCTTTAGCTTTGTCATATACTTTGCGTTGTTCAAACATTTTAATTGATACTGCGGCTAAATCTTTATAACTCATATTTTCGTACAATTAAATTCCTTCTTTCTAAATTCTGATTGAATTTTCAAGATATTTCTGTAACTTCTTCATACCTAAATCTAGATCGCTATATAGATACAATGCATTACAAGCAATAAATGGATCAATGTAAGGCTTTTCCCAAACGGCAATGATAGGGATACTATTTTCAGTTGCTACAGCACATTCCCACATTGCACCGAAACCGGATGGATTATCTTTCTCCATATACAAGAAAACTAAGTCAGCATTTTTCACTTCATCAATATCTTGTTTTACAAATTGATGCATTGAGGTATTCTTATCCATATCAATTCTAGGATCAAAATAATTAACACCTACTAATTTAGGAACGTGACTTTGCCAGTCTCCATACATGCCACCGGACAGATAAACTTTCATTGAATAACCTCCAATACTTTCATCAGTCGAGCAGTTTCCTTCTCATTTTCTTCCTTCAGGGCTTCGATCAACCCTTTAAAGTTAAAGTCTCTCATTAGATTATCGGCAATCCCACTTCGCTGTTCACGGTTATAGTGGGTATTAATCTCATAATATGGCTCAAGTGGCTTATCTAAATACTCAATCCGTGTGTATAGTTTATTAATTACTTCTGTAGCAGCTTTTTCGTACAACACACCTGACTCATCAATGTGTGCTTCAAATTGAAATTGTAAAGCTGCAAGCAAGTTTTTCAAGGTTTCTGGATGAATGTAACACCTAAATGTTACTGACTGATCTCCAATTTGATATTCATGGTAGATTTTGTATGTGTAATATGCCATTGTCTCATCTCCTTTTCACAACAAAACTAAGATATTATTAGATAAATTTGTACTATTCAATTTCCCTAATTACGCCTAACTCTCGTCCGCCATAATTAAATCGATTACTGCCTCCGTGTTCGCTTAAAACGTAATATTCCTCATCTTTTCTTACGACATGAGTGATCCAATCAATTTCATATAATCCTTTCTTATCCTTGTGGACTTCAATCGGTAGCTCGTTCAAGTCGATAATTCCAAAATCTTCAACTTCCACCAATTTTGCAGTATGTTCATGTTTAATATATGGCTTAATCATCTAATAAAATCCTCCTTTTACAATCGTTTTTCCGCTGCTGATTTACACTCTTCTTCTGATTTGAAAAGTTTATCTTTACTCCTAATACTAAAACTGTCGCTTCCAAATTTTCTATCTACATACTCTACCCAATACTCGACTTCAAGCTGTTTACCATCTGCCCAAGTGTTCACTGTAATTTGTCTAATCTTAACTTTTGCTGGAACGTATTCATATTTAGTTATTGTGCCGTAACTACAATCAGGACATTTGGCTTTAACTTTAGCTCCATTAAACTCAGGATAAATATAGCCGGATTTATCACATGTGGAGCATTTTTCTCTTGAAGTTTTTGTATGAACATACCACGCTTGATCGCTCAGTTTATATCCGCCTAATAGTCCTCGTAGAGCTTCTTCTTTCCCTCTTTTGAATGATTCATTGGATGTTTCTACAATTTTATTCTCTAGCTTTCTAACTTCTGCTCTCAAATCACTAATAGTCTTCTTAGCTTCTGCCGCTGTTTTAAGAGCATATTCATAATTCGTTACTTCTGATTCAACTCTTTTAATAATTTCGTCTTCGATAAGATCATTGATTTTTCCATTAAATTCATAATGCTCTTCTTCATGGTACTCTGGTGGCTCTGGTGGATCATAGTACAATTAATTCTCCTCCTTTTTTAATTATATTTATTAATATAGTTTATTCAATTGGTTAAGTCAAGCAAGCTGTCAGGTAATCCATCTGTGATTTTCTTGTTGTAATTTCTTCTGTCGATATCTTCATTGCACCATTCAATAATCTTTTCCAATTGTTTATCATAAACTTCTGAAAGTGTTAACGGTCTAGTAATATCTTTTCTGAAGCGCCTTTCTTTAATTATCTCAACCATTTTACCTTCATACGCATCTGTACTAAAATTACCAATCTCTTTTAAATCATCTGGATTAGAACTATTATAGATTTTTGCTTCAATTTTTACTAAATCTTTAATTTCGTCTTTGCTATAAGCCCAACTAGGAAAGAATCCATCCTTGAAAAACTTAGCTTGAATAATTACTGTGTGACCATTCCTAGCCCACTGTTTAATAAACTTCATCTATTCAACTCCTATAATATTCATCTTTTATTAAATTTTTTTAATGTTACCTAGTAATTTCCATTTGCTAGTGTCATTTAAGTCAGTCCAAAACACTTCTAATCCACTTCCTAAAACAATAGAACCTTCATGGATTTCAACAACCATAAATGAGCTGAACAAATCATCTTCTCTAACTCTCTGATAAATATCTCCAAACTTTGGAAAATAGCTGCTAGCAAATATTGACATTATAATTTACCCTCCTATCAAATCGTACATTTACTTTATAATTTTAGATGTATACGTGTCCGGCAACTTGTTATTCCCTAAATAAATGTCCACAATAGTTACAGCATTAGATGAAGAATCGCTTTCAAGCTGCTTCAACTCATTAATTAGTCCAATCTTATACCCTAATTTATTTAAGTGTTTCAATTCAATATCGTAGCATTCCAAGTCGTTATCTTTCTTGTGAGCTTCTAATAGTTGATTTGTTAAATCTGTATCTTCCAATGCTTCTTGTAGTAAGGCATCTAACAATACTTGGATATAAGTTTGATATTTAGTCTTTTCCATAATTGTTAACATCCTCTCCTATTTAGCAAATACTTTATCGATTTCAACTTTATAACGATTAAATATTTGCAATTTAATGTTTTCAATCTGCTTTTCCAAATCTTTAAACTGCTGAGAATCAGTTAATCCATCAACTTTCATTTGGTAATACTCTTCCATTAAAATTTCCAGCTCTTTCTGCTCTTCCTTCAACTTAGGATCAATAGCTTCACCCATCACAGAAGTTAAATCCTTATTCACAATTTCTTCCTTCTTAGCAAATCCAATCTTACCTAATTCAGCATTAGCTTTAGAGGCTAATTCATTCGTCCAATTAGATGATGCGCCACTCTGAGCAGAACCGAATAGGACTCCTCCGCCTACTAATACGATTGCTGCTACTGTTGTCAATAATACTTTCTTAATCAAAATGAATTCCTCCAATAATCTTATAGTTTAGTTTCTAAATAGCTCCAGTATTTCTATATCCTGAGATGTTAGTAAGTATGGCTTAAAGATTTCTTGTGTTCCCTTTAAATATGTTTCAATATAAATGTTATCTGATTCAACTTTGCCCATTTTACGCTCTAACCACTTAAACCAAGTCTGTAATTCATCATAACGTTTAACTTTCTCTTGATCGGTCATGTGACACCCCCAATCTACAATCTAAAGAAAAACTCTGCAAATGTTTTCCTATTTACATTTTTAGCTCTTGCTCTAGACTCTTTTCCTAATCTTTCTCCTGCATATACCGCAACCACAATCATATTAATAAATGGACAAATCACAGAGAAAACATCTTCTAGACTAGGATTTACATAGGTTAAATTTTCATGAAAAATCTTTATTTCTTTATAAGCTAGAATGGCTGGCAAAATATAGCCTATGGTTATCCCTAAAATTGTTGCTGCTATTGTCATAGTATTAATCTCCTTCTGTATCGGCATGTTTATTATAGTTTATCAAATGCTTCCTTATTTTTATTTAGCCATCCCTCTTCATCCTTGATCATTAAATCTCTAATAGTATCTTTCATCTTTCCGTTCACATAAACGTATCCACCGTCATTTTGATTCATTATAGCTATTTCTTCTGTATCGAATAATTTCTGTAGCCTTTCAAGAGATTTCTCTGCTGTATCAATTAAACCAATCAACCTATTAGCTTCTTTAAGTTTTGCTCTATCCACATTGATCCCTCCTTAAAACTTCACTTTTATCTAATCCCAAATATTTCCGATAACTTTAGTAAATTCTTCGTCATATCCGTGTGTCCAGAAATCTTTCATGCTACTATTGTATTTACCATCATCCCAAAACAGCCAAAACTCTCCATTTTCTAATCTCACATGACCACGTTTAGAAAATTCACTTCTAAAATTATAAATAAACTTCGATCCGCTAATAATTTTTTCTCCATTGCAATCTCTATACACTGACTCTTCTGCTTCATGATTACTAACTTTTACATATCCGGCTGCTTCAAAGATTCTTTCAGCTTCTTCTTCTGTTAACAGCTCTTCTACATCATTAATATAGTCTCTAAGATTGATTCCCATTCTTAATCCCCCTAGTCTCTCTCATATCCAAATGTAATTACAAACAAATCAACGCTGCCAGTTTTATTCCCAAGACTGATTCCCAATCTAACATCACCTTTAGTTAAGCTTCCGATATAAATTGAAATGTTATCATTGAACCATTCTTTCCAATGCTTATTATTTAACTTACTAGCTTTAAGTCCCATCATAACAGCACCCAAAATCCTTCTTGAATCCAGCGATCAGCATCGTCTTCTGTATAGTCTACTGTCTCACCTTCAAATGAAACACTGTAAATACCATTCTCATAATTAGCTGTGAACACTTGATCTCTATCTTGTTCTGTTGCATGTGCTGAATCATTTAAAGTAAACTGAAATGTAGTTTGATTCATCATTCTCACGTCCCTTTTACTATATATTCATTATTATAGTTTATTCAATAGGAGATTGCAACTATTTTGACCGATTTCCTTAATCCAATAAAAGAATGATATTATACCTTATGTGCAATCAGAGTTGTTAAACTTGTGAATCTATATTCTCCTCTAAACATAATCATTGTGCTGCCATCTTTGAAGATTTTGATACTGTTCACATCTGCATTTAGTGTATCTATTGAATCATTTTCGCATACAGAATATGTCCGGTTCTTAGGATCAAAAATTCTTGTCTCAAAGAATAGCGCATCACTGAATCCATTGAGTTCTCCATCTACGCTCATTGTATCTTTCAGTGGATATAAGTGAACAATGGGGTTATTGATTACCTTGTCGTCATCTTGCTTAACCTCTGTGTACATATCCATTATATCTTTAATTAACTTGAGACTTTCTTCGTGCAACACAATATCATCAAAAGTTAATAGATGTGTAGTCTGTTCTTTAATTGTTCCCATTATCTTCTTCACTCCTTAGAATATTTCCGTCTTAACTCCAACCACCATTAATGAATTAGCAAACACATAATCCCCATAAAATGAAAAATCTTCGCTATCTGCAATTTCCTTATAGAGATTGACCTGATCCTGAGCATCTTTCATCGAGTTGTAGTGGTATGTTCTATCTAATTGTGGCGTGAACGTCCCATCTTCTGTCAAAAATTCAGAAGGTTTGTCAACGTTTGCTATAACATAGTACTTAGCAATAACCATTTGTTTACATCTCCCAATAATATAATAGTTTTATTCGCTAACTTCTTTATGATAAATAAACTTTTCAATGTAATCTTTCTCTTGTGAGAATACTGGAATTTCCTGATCTGCTACCCATCGTGTACGAATAGCTTCACCTTTTTCGTATTTTTCTTTAATAATACAAGCGCCTCGTTTCTGCCAAGTAGGAATATCATTCCAGTTAACTCCAACTTCCATTAGCATATCTTGCTTCATACTTCCGTTCTTTTTGTGTAACTGTTTAGAAGAAAAGTAGTGTTGAGCCACCATTGAGATACTGTTTTTAGTTGCATCTTGTTGTCTCCATAGGAAGTAGTTATTGACTTCATCTTTCGGTAGTACCCAAGCTCTAGCATCGAATAATGCAAGTTGCTTCTCTGGATACTTCTCTCGCATGATTTCGTTGAACTTTGCAGTAGCTAAACTAGCAGCAATAGAGACGATCTTCTGAAGGTTGTTATCAAACCATGCTTCTGTAGTCAGCTTATCATCATTGGTTAACAGTAAACTGATTTCATCTGACTGATGGTAAGCAACTTTACAGCCCATAATGTTCTCACATAGATACTTAGAAGTTTCCCACATTGCATTGTTTAAATCTAAATCAAATGGCTTTTGGCAACCTTTTGTATATGTGTGAAACGCCTTGCCATCAATCCTAATTAATACTGGTAGTCGTCTAGGCAAGCCATGCCTAAAAGCATTTTCATAACCTTTCATTCTGTCACCGAATTTTTCAATTGTCATATTTATCTCTCCAATTCCTATAGTCATTTATGAAATAAAACAAAGTTTTTATAATATTATTTGGCGTAGGTATTGATGTATTCTATCTCCGTATCTAGTCTTTCTGACAAGCTGTTCTTTACTACTTCTAGCTCTTCTAGCCACTTCTTTCTAATTTCCTCTTCATGTTTGCTAACATGGTTCACAAATTCAGATAAAATAGCAATACATTTTGATTCAATTTCTTCATCAATGTAACCAATAAGCTCCATACATTCGTCAATAGTATTGATCACTGAAACAAAAGATATTTCATATTTTGTTAGCAGTAAATCATAATGCCCTTTGTCATTTAATTTAACTTTTTCGACTGCTGGCTTAAATGTATTAGTTAAATAGCTTCTTAGCTTGCTCTTATATACTTTCAAATACTCATCTCTACATGCTCTATAAATGTAATAGCCGTGACTATCTAATTTTTCAAAAGTGAGGCTTTTTAATTTAACATCTTTTACCTTTACAGGCGATTTTGATTCAAACTTAATCGTATTACCTTCAAATCTTTCGCTAAAATATTCATAGCTTTTAGGATCATTCTTTAATTCACTCTTTTTAATTAATGTATCTAATAGTTTAAACTGGTCTTTTTTGATATTAACCATCTCATCTACTGCTACAACACTTTTCAAATAATTTAAAAGTTTGTTCATATCGACATCTCCTTTACTTAATTAACTTATAATATTATTATAACTTATTCAATTAAATAAATCAACAACTATTCACATTTCTTCAATTCTTTTTTAATATGCTGCATTAATTCGATTTCAATATTAGCATCTCTTACTCCATTCTTACATAACAATCTAATTCCAACTCCAACAGCAGACTTCATATAATCCATTGTGATCCGCTCATCATCAGACAAAATGTGTCTTTTATTCAATCCAGACATTTGATTCCTCCTACTGTTCTGTACAAAATTCTAATGGTATTTCCTCATAATCTTCATCTTTCGTATCTGAAATCACAATAGAGCCATAGAATTGCAAATCATTACTTTCCAGAATACTTAATAGTTTATTTGCTGTCACCGGACTATCAATTCTAATATGTCCATCAATGCTAAACCAATTATGTTTCTTCACCTGTGATTCCCCTTTGTGTAAAATAGTGTCCGAGGCGTTTAGTTAGTTTATTCTGTTCTTCAATTACAAGGTATACATTCCCATCAATCATGTGTAGATAAGTCTGGAACATATCAGCTTTCATATAATCTATGTCAAGAGGATCAATCGCAATTGATTTATCTCCATTTTCATTTTTAATTGTTACATAGAAATCTTTCATTGTATTACCTCACTTTATTAGCGAACAATTCAAAGTTTCTTTCCGCACATTGGGCAATAGTTAATTTTGATTTGTTCTTCAAAACTACTGTCACTTGAATAGGCGTTGTAGTTCACATAAATACTCCCTTGTTCAATCCACATAGTGATAAAATCTGAATCAAAACCCTTTTCTTCTTCGCAATGAATACACACATCAATCGCTCCTTTTTCAATTATATAGCAGATACTTCATCTCGCTTAAATCGATAAATCTTATGTCCATCAGAATCAGATTCATTCAACTCAACTTGCACTGGATAGATTTCTTTATTTATAATATGCTGAATTACTCCTGATCCTTCGACCATTAAGCATTTAACTTGAACATTGTCTCCCACTTTCACCCACATTACCTCCTTGCTATGAATACAATCTCCATAGATTTAAAAGTTTTTCTCTCAATTCCTCGCTTATACCTTCCGCTTCATGAATATCATATGCAATATCAGCCATCATCTCCATAAATTCTTCTACTCTCTGCTCTCTATTGTTCATCCTCTTCTCCTCCTCTTATAATAAAATGGAACTCTTATTCTGCAATTTCAATCCAAAAAGTATATAAGTAGCTCGATGTAGTAAACTTTCCTGAAGTATGCACCTTCTGTACATTTACAAGTCGATGTTCACCGTAGTGTGTCTTATAGTACTCTCCGAAATTCATAAATTCTTTTCCATATATATCTTTGATTGGCTCGCCATCTAAAACTCTAAGCTCTCTTTCGTAAATCAATCTACCACTCCTATTTAAAATTAACTTTTTATTGTGCTTTAATTCTTTTCTCAATCTTTTCTTCAGTCGCCTTAATAGCTGCTTGTTTCAGTTTATCTTTAAATTCTACTACTTGTCTATGTGCTTCTAGGAATGACATGTATTCTTTAGTTAGCTTCATCTTCTGATTCCCCAATCTCATGAAATGATACTTCAAACCCTTTATCTTCTTTAACCATTAACCAATAATCATTCCAAGCCATTCTATTAGCTTCTTCTTTAGTGTTGCCTAAAAGAATATAGCTTCTTTCTACATTTTTACGCCAAGACTTTTCTTTCTGGTCTTCCTCTTTTAATTGTGGGAACTTCTTGCAGAGGTCTTTCAAGGCATCTTCAAGTTTCATCTACTTGTCTCCAATCAAAGTATTCTTTTATCCCACTTCTCTAAGTAGTTGAATTGTCTTGTCCATATGATACTTCTTGGCTTCTCCATTAGGGTCTTTATAACCGACAGTGAATTCTAATATCCAGTTACTAGCTAACTTGCCACACAATCCTCTCATCCATTTCTTAAAGCAGATACCACTACTATAATCTCTTGCAACTGCCTCTGCTAAGATATAAATCTTTTCATCTTCTACTGATTCATGAAAAACGACATAGGCTCTATCGTGTTTTCTGTGTCCATAACAACAAAACTTCGTGGTGATGCCGAGGTGAAAGTTTAGAACATCTATAATTTCGATCATTTCTTTATCAATTTCATCATATGGTATTCCATAATCTAAAAATTTCTGCCTCAAATTAACATCGTTTTGAATCGTAGACATATCTTCATCTCCCAATAATAATCTTATTTTAACTGTTCTTTAAACTTCTCTGCAATTTTCCAACCTAAAGTAGCGCCGAATTCATCTGAAATCTGCCAATTAGTATTAGTATATTTGTCATATAGTTTCTTCATATCATCGCTAATTCCAGCATTGATTACTTGGTTGAATGATCCTGTGCCAGAATTTGTTTCAAAGAAGTATCTAATGCTTTCTGAATCTCTATCAAGATAAATATCGTTAAACTTTTCCACCATATTCAGAAATTCATTGTAGTTAATAGAAGCAACAATATCTTCAACAGCTTTATTTAAATCTTCTTTTTTAACTACCTCATATCCGCCAGTAACTTCATATCCATTGACAGAGAGAAGATTAAATAAACGCTCGCTGTCGATTTCATTTCCATCTTTGTCTTCAATTGTTCCATTAAGGATCATCATTTCTTTCCACATGTTGCTCCATCTCCTCTTAAAAGCTCTTATTTATCTCGGTACAATAGTTTTCAATACTTCCTTAATCGCCCAATATTCGGGATTAAATAATGCAGTTGGTGCAATCGAAATCATGATTCCAGTAGCAATAACAGCAATCAACCCCATAACTACAAGTCCAGCTAATCTAATTCCTCCACTTTGTTCATCAAACCAATCCCAATACTTACTAGCAGCCTTTTTCTTCATTGTTGATCGATATAACATATAGAATAGAATCCATGCAACCACTACAATCAATACAGATGTAATTCCATCAATATATGCCTGTCTAATTAAGATTGGATAAAGTTGTTCTACTGTTGTATTAAACGCTGAAGCTAATTGTTCTAATGCCTTATTAACATCAATCTCCATTAGATTCATCTCGCTTCCAACTACTTAAAATGTCACAATAAACATAATGTTTACCTTCTCCTACAACTTTAACATTCAGTGTAGTTTTGGTTTCCTCTAGATACACATGGAATAATTTATCTAAGGCTTTTGCTTTGATACGTTCATTCTTGCTTCTACGTAGTATAAATGCCTGTTTCTGAAGACTCTTATCTTTATATTTATAATTAGCAATGTCATAAATTAATGTTGAAATTTGATCAATCATTCAATCCCCTCCATCATTGCAGCAAACTTAGCTCTATGAATCGCTTCCATATCATCACCGTGAGCAATATTATCATGATGTTCTACGTATAATAGGATATTTGCTAACACATTAAACGCATCTTGATATGAATGGTGATGTAAATCTCTCAATACATCCATGACATCAGCATAGTTACAATCATCTCTGTCTCGTATATATTCAATTAGTCGCTTTTTCATGGTGATTCCTCCTCAAATTCTAATAGTTTAGTAATACATGTCTTCATTTGAAAAACTAAATATAGTGTCTCTTCGGTAAGCCCTGTACTCTCCTAGGTAAATAAAATGGAATGTCTTCACTTTCTCATTTTCGTAAACAAAATAGAGAGTGTCATTCATCTCCCTTTTTAGTTCATCTGTTTCTTTTAAAACTTTCTTGGCTAACAACTCATGCCATTTACTCTCATTATCTTCTTCAAGCAACCAGAGCCATCCATACCCCATACCTTCAACATCAGTCCAATTTTTACGATAAGGACGTTTTTCATCATCGTAAAAATCCCACACTATTTCAATATTTTTGTATAAAGCAGTCGTCAATTTAAGCTCTAGTAGAATCCTAGAGTCTACCAAACCATATTTAATAATTTGATCTTCTGGACGAAGAATGTGATTCAATATTTTATCCATATGACTCCTCCTTATACAATCCATAAGGTTTACCAATTCGATAATAACTACCATCACGTTTTACTCTGAAATCCCATACAATAGTCAATGCTTCGTAATATGATAGGTTTTCTCCAATGATTGTTTCTGTTTTAGCTTTTCGATCATATTTAGTTACAAAGTGATTATCCATTTTTACCTCCAATTAAATAGTTATAGTTAATTCAATAAATCACTTTTAATACCTAACTCATCGCTCAACGCTTCATACTTGGCATAGTCTTTATACCAGCCTTTCATCATTGGCTGTTTATTTAACATCCAAGTAACCTCACCATTCTTTACAATGAACCGCAAGCAGCCATATGCGTACCACGTTCTAGGATGCTTCTTAGCTGCTGAATCTCGCTTATATACCATAGCAAGCCTCATATTGCGTTCCATCTTCCGTCTAGCTTGATCTAGTGTTGTATCTGCATTGTCCTTTACGTGCTTTATATAGTATCTATAAGCATCCTCAGAGAGTTTTAAGTAGTCACCTTCTGTATTGCTATTCTTAAATGTAAATACCGAGCTAAAGAATTTCTTAATCATTTTATTTTCCTCTTTTCTGTTTATTAGTTAAATTTAACTTCACGTTCGAATACTGTCATCATCAAATCAATATCTTCATCATATAGTTCCTGTATCTGCTCCAACATATCTTTGCGCCCCTGTAAATAAGCAAGTTGATGATACTGACGCAAAATTATAAAAATGCTTTTATCTAAAACTAATTTATCTAATCCGGTTTCCTCCACCATCCGTTTCCAGCTTTCCTGAGCCATTCCAGTTTCGTCTTCTTCAAGTCTGTTAGTATAATTCATAATTTCCTCCATTTCTAAAATGTATTTGGTTATTGTTTACAAGATTAAGTATATTCGATTGCCTTTTTATTTACAAGTCTTTATATAGTTTATTTATTAATTAAATTTTAATCCTTTATTTAACAGAAAAACCACTCCTTTTACAAAGTGGCTTCAGTTGCCGTTCTACTTTTTACTATCGAAAATGTAAACATCATAAGTTTCATTATAGTTAGCTAAATAGATTAACGACAATTCTTGTTCTGTTATAGTATTTCATTCTTTCTACAATATCTCTGCTGAGTATAGATAGCTCTGTTTCATTTACTGTCCATACTCAGCAGCAATTTTCTTCCGCTTAAAAATCTGCGTTATGTTATGTGAGTTCAATTGAACCCTCCTATTTCAGGTTGCATGTACAGTTTTCAGTTTACTTGGATTTAACCTTTAGTTCAGAAAAAATCTATGTCTTCTATTTCTTTTGCATTTACTATACTAAATTCTTCTACTTCCAGTAATGCTTTCTCACCTTCCATGTTAGTTATGACGACTCCTTTAATGTTGGATAGTATAGGATTAAAATCACACTCCACTCGATCAAGAGTGTCATCAATAATTCCCGTTACTAGATATTGCACAATCACCTTTGCCATTTGATAGCCTCCAATATACGAACCTTTGTTCGCTTTTCCTAATATTAACTTAATTTGCATGTCCGTGTCAACAACAACATTAGTTATTTTGTAGCAGTCTTTTTATAATAGATTATTACGAGAATGTTACAGATTCTCATCTATTAACGTTACATCTCTATTTTTTGAAAGCCATTATTCAACAATAGCATAAATCATTGTGATCAGTTGTGTTAAATGTCACATGCCTCTACCAATATGTTGAAAGTATCTATCTTAATCATAGTGTTTCTTGTCTAATATAACAAGTAGTAGCACGTATTTTCACAAAACAAATGAAATAATTCCCTTATTTTTATCTAGAGTTATTTCATTTGTCCTACTCACTTTGACTTTTTGATAGTAGCATGGATTAAGATTATTGGCAAAACAATTTTATACATCACATGTAAAATAATTCTAAAGACTACGAAATTATTTATAGGCATATAATTTCTTTTTAACTACCTAAACTTTTGAACTACTAAAAGCTTTCAAGAAACTAAAAACAAATTATATTATAGTTTATTCAATTGGTTAACCAAAACATTCTTCCGACTGAAAAATGATTGGTTGTTATACTATTAATTCTATCTTAAGGTGGTGTCAAATTGCTTTATAACCGTATAGTTTCTCAAAAGTTTCTGATCCAACTAGCTTTTTAATGGCAAATACTGCGCTATCTGTTCTCTCACCAGACTTCTTAGGTTCATTAAATTGCACATAAATTTCATAAAGGTTATCTCTATTTAGTTCTCCGTCTCTTTGATAAATCTCATTAGCAAGATGCATCATTCCACTTTGTTCTACATGTCCACTTCTTAGGAAAGGCATATCGAATACTTTCTTAAATACTTGGAACTTACGAATGACAAAAGCATAATCTAATTTATCTTCAGTTTGTTTTCCTCTTGTAGTCTTCTTAAAAATATATTCTGATTCTACATATTCACTTCTCTGATATCTTTCTCCGGTTGCTTCACCATTTTTATTGTAGTAGTAAATTTCTTGATCTGCTTGATGTAAAAACTCAAACAACTCTTTAGAAATTTCAATTGTTCTAGTAGATTCATTCTTATTAGTTAGCGTTGCATAGAATTTATCATCAATTTCTTTTAAATCTTCTGTTCTTAGATTAAGCATTTCAGAGTATCCTTCACCAGCAATTCCTTCGAATACACAGAGTAGAATAGCTTTATCAGCTACATTATATAGATCGTCACATAAATTCAGAATATCTTTTCTTGTAAATACTTGCTGCTTATAAGTTGCTACAAAGGGTTCTACCCATTCTTTTTTATTAATATTAGTTAAAGGATTAATATTACTTTCAACATAACCATTCTCAATTGCCCAATCGATGTACATTTCTAATTGTACTGATTTAGTATATGCAGAATTTACTGTTGAAGCTGATAGTGCTTTAATTACTTCTTCTAATTCAAATTTATTCATATCATAGATGTCTTTGTTTAACGCAGTTTCAGTTTTCTTTGTACTTTTAAAAATAAATGATGTAATATAGGCTGTTTGTTCCTCTTCAAATGATTCTAAGTATCTTAATTTGGCTTCTCCATTGTACATGTCTTTAAGGTTGATGTTTAACATCATCGTTCACTTCCCTCTATTAAATTAGTTAATTAGTTTTCTATAATGTTTCTATTGTATTTTAGTATTCTATTGTATGTTTTCTCTTAATTATATAATTAATTTTTGTATTTATTTAATTTTTAAACTAGGTTTTTAAAATAATTTGCAATGTCTGTTTCTTTAACTCTATTACTAACTCTACCATCTTGATCAATAACTCCTAGCTCTACCCATAACTTGCTATCTCTATTAAAGTTCACTTCATTTAAAATACTTTCTAACTCATCCAGTTCAATATTCTTTTCTTTCATTTGCGCTGCTAAAGCGATATACCCTGCAAACATCTTGTTATAAGCCATTAAAGACTCATCATAATTTACAACTTCTAGGAACTCTTCTGGATATGCTTCAAATAACTCTTCAAAGAATTTTGCTAAGTATTTTCCAACTTCTCTTGCTTCCTTCTTTAACTTCATATTAAATTCTTGATCAATTGCGTCAGCTAAAACTCTGTAATTTACTAGTTCACCCATTGATAAGTTTACCTTATTAGCAGAAGATGAGATTTTTCCTTTCAAATAAGATTCTGACTTTAACATGTCTAACACCGTGGCAGATAAGCTATTCTTTTCTAGTTCCTGAATACGTGCAGCAGGAATAGGTGTTGCCTTAGCAAGTTGTGCTTGATACTGTTGAGCTTGTCTTGTTGTGTAGTTTGAAATTTGAACCATGAATCTAAAATCGATGTCTGGATTGACACTATATGCTTGCTCGCTTGCTAAACATCTATGATAACCATCTAAGATGTCAAGTCTAGTTCCATTGTTCACTGTCAGAGTATTCTTTTTACCATTATAAGTCAACTCTTCACCGTCTTCATTTGTTCCGGTAGCAGCATTAAATGCAAGAGTTGTTACCTTTAATTCACCTTTAAGCATTAGGTTTTTAATCTCTTGGACATTCTTCTTATAAACCGTTGGCTTGTAGATGATTTTATCCATTCTTTTTACTCTAGTTTCCTGTCGTTGAATTTCATAGTTATAGTTTAGCTTCTTGCTTCTTAGTAAACGTGCAATAGTCTTAACATCAAGACTCACACCGTATAAATCATTTCCTAGATGAAGCACATTATCAAACACTAGTGGAAATTGAATTTCATCTTCGTCATGTAGTAATAGATAATCAAACTGTCGAGCTTCTTTCATCTCTGCTGAAGTAAACCAGTCTTCAGGATTCAACTCTTGGTTACCTGACTTTAAATATACTTGTTCTGTTACTAATGCTAACTCACGAATATCTGCTTCTTCTAATGAGTCAATCGGATCGGAAAAGTACTCTTCAACTCTTCCTGGCAAGATGCGATATTTAGATAACTCTTCCTTAACATCGTCTGCTTTTCTAGTATTGTTAGAAACAAAATGAATACTTTGATCAATTTTTTCTAGCAATTCCGTTCTAGTTCCCTTCATCTGTTATACAGCTCCTTTTGATTTAATTTAATTTTATAAACTTTAACAAGATTGTCTTGTATTTTCAATTATAACATTAATAACTTTATCATAGTATTTTTGTACTGTCTAACATTTTTCGACATAATTCGTCATTGTAATTTTAAATTTAATGTAAACAATAATTCCTTGTTAACCGACTCTAATGATCGGATTAGTTCTTCATGCGATACTTTTTTATACTTTTCATGGTCAATATTTCCTTCCAATGAGAAGTATCCAGTCATCTTCATTTCTTCTTCTTCTAAGTAAAGTTGAGTAGTTGCTGGATTAGAGTGTTTCCCTTTCTTCTGAGCCTCTGTAAATGATCCTGTAAACTTATAGGTATTAGTTACAGCAGTCTTCTTGAAAGAATGGAATGTATAGTTTCTATCGGTATGATTCAATACATTCTTAAGGCGAATCATCATATCCCCTAAATTTTTCTTGCTTAGAGTAAATACCTTGCTCTGTCCCTCTACTTTTAAAGTTAATAGTTCATCATATAATTTTCTACTCATTTTCTCTACGAATTTCTTATTTCCTTTACCAAACCCTGTAATATATACGTACTTTCCATCAGGTTTAAACTGCTTCCATTCTAGCGCTCTTAATTCACTTTCACGTAGTCCAGAATCAATTGCTAACTTTATAATCATTCTCTTTTCTTCTACTTTATGCTTCTCATACTTAACTGCTTCTATATATTGTAGAGCTACTTCCATTGGAATTGATTCATAGCTATTAGCATTAGCCGGTAAAGAATTAATTAGATCAAACATACTTAACTCAGTATTGATAGCTTTTCTAATGTTCAACTCACGATACATCGATTTGATGCTGCTGTAATATCTATTGATCGCATTGTTTGATTTGATTTCATAGAAGCTGTTAAGATAATCCTTTAATGAATCATAGTCTAGTAGCTCTAATTCTTCTGCTGTAATGGTGTTAATCGTCTTGCCATATACTTGCTCTAAGAATAATCCGATGTCGCTTCTATAAGCTGTCTCTGTATCTGCTGATCTCTTACCCTTCTCATGTAAGAAGTCTTCAATCTGTTTACCTACTTTAGTTTGAAAGGGTTTAACAATCGCCATCTGTTGTACCATATTCAATCACTCCTGTTTATAGTTTATTTTATATGTAAGCTAGTTTCGAATCCAGTGACCAAAAAGCAATTCTATTACTGGTTTGCTTCCTCGTCTCTAGATTCGATCTCATTACCTCTAGCTGCTTGCCTTGATCCGTGACTTTAGCATACTGTATCATCTCAAGATGTATACTCGATTTTCACACTTCCTATCTTATTGCTTTGAAGTAAATTAACTAACTTTTACTTCTTGATATTATTATAACATGTTTAATTGATACTGTCACGCTTTTTGTCCATTTATTTTAAAACTTTACATGATCTTTATATTTCTTCATTACAGGATAGTCATAGTCTTCCTGAAACATGGTTATTCTTTTTCTCATTTCCTCAAATGTTTGTAAGTCTAGTTCATCTCCACTATCCAGACAATTACTGAATACTGCTTCCAGATCACTTACTGCTTGTACGCTGCTTATCAGCGGTATTTCAGTGAAGTCTAAATCTTCTATCGCATACTTAGTGTTTAAGAACTCTTGATCGTTTGCCTTGTGATAGCTCAAGCAATTTAAACGATGAAACTTCATAACCTTCTCCTTAGCTAACCCTTCTGCCATAGACAATGAGAGAAATTTCCCTATCCGGTTCAAGTATTCAAGATCAATTATTCTCACACTCATATCCTCATTCCTCCTATATTTCTAATGGTTTATATTTCTTAAATGTAAACTTCCAGCAATCGCCTGAATAAATGCCTACTGAGATTACATTACTGATTTCCTCATAATCTTCAACAATTAAACTTTCTAATTCCCATTCAACATTACCGATTGATCCACTATTAAATCCTAACTTTACTGTGTACGATATTGCCAATCTTTCTAAGAGATTCAATTCTGTCGTTAATTCTTTTGCTGCGATCATTGTTCCCACTCCTCATATTGTTTTATAATTGTCTTACTCGATATATTTATTATAGCACCTTCTAATATATTAAACAACATCTTTTTATAATTAATTTAATTAAAATTAAAAATAATAAGATGCTCTAGGCTGCTTTATTTTGTTAGTCTTTGATGATGAATTGCTCGATGAACTCTTGGCTAATTTGGAATAGATCAGTATTAACCATCCTTAAAGCTTCTCTTACTCCATCTAAGCCACTTCCGGTAACATCGTTTTGGATTAAAATATAAATCTCTTCTGCTATTTTATCCTTCTCCTTCTGTTTCTCAATATACTTCTTGAGTAAATTGTTAGTGTGATTCATTCTAACCCTCTCCTTTTCCATTAAAAAGTTCCATTTATGTGGTAATAATTAAGCTGTCCAGTCCTCCAAAAGACTATACATGTCTCTTAGCTGCCATCCCTCTTCAAAGTCTGCTCGTGCTGAGTTGCTCTCTGTGTCTCTGATAATAATATAGCTTGATCCTACCTCTGTAATTATGCTTCCATTAAGATCATATCGTCTGCCGAAGAATCCATTACAATAGAAATCTGTTATTTCTTTACCTAAAAAGTTGTGACCACCATTAACTCTTTCAAGAAGAAATTCGATAGCATCATGAACTTCACCTTCATATTTATTGACTCTAAAAAATTCCTGAATCTCTTCTACACTCTTAAATTCCATTTTTACTCTTCCTTTCCAGTAAATGTTTTATTTCGTTGGATTAATTCTTTACTAAAGAAATATAGGCAAATGGCGTGCTATATAGCCCGTTAGTACCTATGTCTTTAACTGCTCGTCCAGTTGTTGATCCGATTCCCATTGAAGGAGGACAACCAACATAAACTTGGGAGTCTCCAAATTGCATATCTTCTAATTCTTGTAGTTTTTCTTTTAGTTCTGATACCGTTAGGCTTTTCTCGCTAAATTCAAATTTGATAGTCTCATTGTTCTTCTTCAATTTCTCCACTCTCCCATAAAAGATTTCTTTTACTACCTTAATGCTGAACACTTACAGTAGTCTTTCAATTTCATCGAAGATTAAGCCGTCTTTTTCCTTATCTTCCATGTATTGCTTCCACGCTGTTTTATAGGAACAGTTAAACATAAAGGCTCTTTTCTTTATTAGTTTTACTATCTTTTCATGCCTTAACATATTCTTCAATTCTTCACCTCTTTTTCCGGATAGTAAACATTACCTTCCTCATTTAACTTATAGCAACCGATTAACTTCCCATCTTCCCAAACATCAATATATGAATCCCATGAATCAAACTCTCGATCCTCTTTAAGAGCTTTAACTGATCTACCAAAATCCTCACCAATATAATAAATATCATCTGATTCACCAATACTGCCTTGTACATAGCTCATGTAAGTTTTCATCGAAATCATCTCCAATTCAATTTTATTGTATGCCGAAAACCCTGTAAAACAAGGCTTTTTTGCACCCTTATATCCCAATAAAAGACAGATTTTAAATCGTTAATTAAAAACTTTATAAACCATAATTTCAAAATCTGTCATGCCTTTTGTTGCTTTTTTAAATTTTCTTTTACTTAATGTACTTTCAATCTTATTCAAAAGCAAATACGCTGCTAAGTTAGTAAAAGGTAATAAAGCAATTCCGATTCCCAAACCGATTAATCCACCATTGATTCCATCCATCTCAATCACTCCATTTCATTTTTTAAAGCTAGATTTATTATTTTTTATTCTCTTTTACAATATACACGCTACTTGCTGGATAGCCGCCTCTTTCACCTTCAAAGTATAAGACGGTTCCTCCTCTTCCTCTGCTTTCAATAAGTTTTACTACTTTATACTGGTTAGGATCATCTCCTGTCCAAGACCTAACAACACTTCCGATTGTTCCTTTTACTCCGTCAATGTCCTTAAATGTTTTTCTAATCATCTCAACCACTCCTTTGATTTAGTATACTTTATGTACTGCTTGTTTATCTATAACCATCTTAGCATACCCACAAACTAATTACAACAATATTTATATAGTTTATTCAATAAAAATAAGAAGCTAAAACTCTTCTCCAAGTTTCGACTTCTCTAAGTTGATCAATATTACTATATATTGTTTATTAAACTTCTACTTCACATTCAGCATTCTTAAATACCGCAACCTTGTATTCCCCTTGAAAATTTCCACGATATTCTTCACCAACATTAATTTTAACTTCGCCAACAGATTTGAATTTATTCCTAAGATGTTCATGTACTATTTGTTCTACTTCTGCTTGAGTTAATGTAACATTCATTTTCATTGTATTTCACCTCTATCTCATTTTATCGTGTAGCTAAAAAGCCTATAAATACGGCACTTTCGAACCCTCATATTCCTGTAAAATCAGCATTTTATTGGTTTAATGTACCCTCTACGAGCCTTGATATATCAACGTTTTCAGACTATAAATCCGAAGCTTTAGCCATAATAGCTCAAAACACCGGATTTTCCATTATTTAAGCTATTTTAGAGCCTGAACCCCTTGTCGCTGTAAGGTTCATTTGTCGTATAAAAGAATCATTTTAACTCACAATATAATGAATTATCTACAAAGTAGCACTCGAAATGTATTCCAAGTCTCAGCATCAGAAAATAAACCTTCTGAAGAATCTTGTCCTTTAGAGCCAAGTCCATTATCCATTTCAACCCACACAGAGATACTTTTAGCAGGCTTAGGAAGAAAATCTTTTGGCAGGTTCTTAATCAATAAAGATTCATTGACTCCTTTTGACGATGAATAATAGTCTGTAAATGTCCCTGAAATTACTAACTCTTTAACTGGTGATGCTACAGCCATTTTCTTTTCCATTAATACTACTTTCATTTCTTTCACACTTCCATTCTAATTTAAAAGTATCTTTTTATTTGTCTTTTTTATATACGGTTATTATTTCTGAATCTTCTTCGCCTTTAAAATACATTTGTTTATCATATTTTAAAGCATTAATTGTCATTGAAATATCACGTTTTGATCCAATGAAGTTTATTGAGGCAGCACACAAGAATAGAAGTGCAAACCTATCATATATGAAAGCTAAAATGACATAAAATGTCGTGACTATTATTGATGGAGAAATCAAAATAAGAATCAAGTCTTTTCTTCTTATAAAGCCATCTATACTAATAGAGAATATACTTAGTTTTGAGTCATCCCCATAGCCTAGAATTTTTGCCACTATGAGATGAATTAATTCATGTTGTATAAAAAACGTAGCAGCTAAAAGAATAGATATAAAGAAACTTAAATCAAATTCTATGAATATAGATATAACAGAAAGCTTGCTTACAAACAAACTGTAAAACACCATAGAGATAGTTATAATAATTAACGTGCTATTTTTAGTTACGTTATCTG
Organism: Planococcus alkaliphilus; assembly: GCF_057031095.1. Classification (NCBI taxonomy): domain Bacteria; kingdom Bacillati; phylum Bacillota; class Bacilli; order Caryophanales; family Caryophanaceae; genus Planococcus; species Planococcus alkaliphilus. Next base: position 1,676,409 of record NZ_CM168060.1, on the reverse strand, counting down.
GTTTAAACTGGTCTATCTCTTTCAACATAACCCTCCCTCTTATCCAATCAAATGAATTTTTATTACGCAGTTTTGTTGAACTATTTTTCAATAGTTTTCATGCATTTTTTGCATATCAATCTACTTTTACCAACTTGTATCAGTTCATCATGAGAACATTCCTGATCAATATTGTTCATAGCTATCTCTTCCTTACCATTATGCTGCTGTTTTGATTTATTTTCTGCTACCCAACGTGCCGCAATCTCTGGAATCGTCTCATCTGAACGAATCATTTCTAAGAGTAATCGAATAGTCTCTTTGTCATATGGCAACGGCTTTGATATTCGCTCTCCATCAATGATTACAAATTGCTCATTTGTTTGAACAATGGAGAAATTACCTTGTGTAAATACATTCATGTTGTCTTCCTCCTTATTAATTTATCCAATCAAACAAATATTTTATCTACTTAAAAATACATCGAAAGTTTCATCATCGTTTTCATCAACTTCAATCACTGTGTATTTAATTGTTTCATGATATAGAGTATCGCCTTTTTCGGGTAGTCTGTCATCTACTCGAAATTCTTCACTATTCCATATACCATTCTTTTTTAAGTTTAATTGTAAGCCAAATATAGTAATCACTCCTAACTTCATAAAAGAAACGTTTTTTTATTTAATCTTGAAATCGTCATAACCAACAGCTTCCAATTCGAAAACACCTTGGGCTTCAAGTTTTCTAAATAACTGTATAATTGTCAAATGGTCAACAGCGCCTAGTTTTTCCCCATCTATTTCAATCTGTTCATCTAAACCTCTATTAATTAGCTTGATTTTCTTCATGTTTTAATCCTCCTTTTCCAAATGAAATAAACATTTTAAATTAATCGTAAGAACCAATACACTCATAACACCAGTAAAGATGTCCATTTCTCCCATGAGGTTTAGTCAAGTCAGTTTTCTCACCACACTCACAGCAAATCTTAAGTTTCTTCTTTAAGCGCTTCTTCATTCAGTGTCCTCCTTCAACCAATTTAACAAGTCTATAGTTTATCTATATATACTTTCCCAATTCTAGCTAAGTGAATAAGAGTTCTTAAATCGCTTGCTGTAATTTTTACTTCCTCATCATCACCGCATTCTACTAATTCAAATAGCATTTCGTCAAAATCATTGTCGTTCATCAAAATCATCTCCATTTCATTTTATTGGGTAAAATAAACCCCCTATTTTACGGCACTTTAGGCATGTCAATTCCATATAAAATTGGAATTTCATTGGTTAATTTCTTTGTATTTGTTTACTATCGCTTCAATCGCTTGATCGCTGGTTGAGAATGCCATTCTGTTTTCATTTCTATAAACGTCTCCATATCCTAAAAGATATCCAGAATAACCATATCTTTCTTTATCAACAATTCCAAACTGTTTATCTTCGCCGTTAACTTTAGTATATAATAATGTACTGTCCCCAAATATCTCTGTACGTGTAATCATTTTATTCACTCCGTTTCAGTTTAATAATTAGATTATATCAAAATATAAAGTTTATAGTCTTTACTCTTTGGATAGTTTAATGCAATCATAGTCGCTGCTAGCGGATGGAATCATAACACTTCCTGATTTAATGTAGGTTGTATACTCTCCTACTTTAACCATTTGACCGCCTTCTGCTTCACATGCTTTCTCTTCTTGATCATAAGCATATGCAATTCCGGCAATTCCAAACACAAAGAATATAGCTAGTAAGACCGTCCACAGCCATCCATTGTTGTCCATTCTTTCATTTAGACATTTAATCCCTAGAAATAGAAACACTGCGAATATTGCTACTATGATTAATCCTGTCAATATAAATTTCATTTTTAATTCATCCTCTTCTACTTAATTTTCCTAATGAATGAGATATTTCGTTGGATAATTTTATCGAGTATAAGCGTAATAGATAACATAAAACCAACTAAAGATACCATGCAAGATTGCCCATAGGATTGATTTATGAATACTCCATGAGATTATCATTGCTAATACACTTCCTGTACTTATTCCTGATTTAACAACTCTTTCCGTTCTTGTAGATTCTTTTGTCATTTAATCCATCTCCTTTTATTAAATAGCTAAAGCTGCTTTCTTAAATACATAGTGCGGAACAATCTTAGAGTATCTTTCATCATCTTCATCATAGAGACTTAAGACTGTACTCATAGACCATGTAGTATAATCAGAAGGTTTGTCGCTACTTCTAATATCAATGTTGTGTTCAAAGCCGTTGTATCTATAGTAGAAGTCGCTTCCTCCATCATGTGCTAAGAAAGTTGTTTCCTCTTCTGCTACTGTATGTTTGAATTTAGGTTGATTTTCAATCATTCTAAATACCATGATTATCTCTCCATTCTTATTATAGTTTATTATGTAGTAGCGAACCAGCTCTGATCCGCTTAACTTCTGTTTTAATTGTAACATCCCACTAAGTTTAAAACAACAATTTTATTATAGTTTATTTAATTAAGCCTCTAAAATAAAGTGAATATACTCACCTTTATGGTCGCTTAACTCTGCTGCTAAATCATGTCCACCAATACTGAAATCTTCTAAATTATATCCTGTAATTGTATACTCTGAGTATCCTGTTAGTCTAATATCCGTTTCCAAATCACCATATAGCTCATAAATCAAAGACTCCTGTGCTTCTTCTAATGTAGACTCTTTTTCAGTAAAGTAGATACGAAGATTGACATCAAAAATCATTGCTCTAGTTCCACCTAGTCCTTTATTAACACTTCTGACTCTACCGTGAGAATTAGCAAAGCTCTCTATCATTTTGGGAATTGAATCAGCTCTCCAACCTGAATCTTCTTTTTCTTCTGCTACAGCTACCATCCAATCACTATCAGTAGTTAACCATCCTTTAATATAAAGCTCAGACATATAGTCCATCTCCATTTCTTTTGTATATATATTTATTATAGTTTACTCAATTTAAAAGTATAAGTTACCAGCTAAGAATGAAGCTACTCCCAATGCTGCTACATAGAATTCATAGACTGTGAAGCGATCACCATATGTAATCTCCTCACTTATATCTGATAATAGATAATGGTCTAATTTCTTCAATAATTTCATTCTATCCTCTCCTTTTAAGTAGTGTAATAACCAATGTTAAATACTTTAACTAGGTTTTCCATCTTCTTAATTGCAATATTTCTTGTGATAAGTGGACGGCAACTTGCATTAAAATTCATATCTTCAATAAAAGTCTCATCTAATAAATGGCTATGATAAACTTTATATTTAATTGGTGTTCCTTCCTCGTGTCTCTTAAATGTTTTTAAAATGAATTTAGTGTTAGCCACTGTTTCAATTTCAGCAACAGTTTCTAGCTGTAAATCTATTTTTATTTGCTCTTCTTTTAGTTCTTTAATTTGCTTTTCTAAATTATTAATCTTCTTCATAATATTCATGTACATTCTCCCCTCTTAGTTATATCCTAATTCCACTTGTAGCTCATACGCTTCCATCATTCTAACTGACTCCAACAGTTGACTGAATCTAGCTTTCTTATCCTTCTTATTGTCGAAGATTGATAGTTCTTCTGTCTGCAATCCAACCATGATATTCTTATGATTCATCACCACTGGTGTTCTAAGCAAAATGTGGTTTTCTATTATCAGTTGGTGATACTCTTTCAATGTAATTGCATCCATATCGATTGTTTCTAACAGCTTCATAGCGTGTTTAGATTTCTTAGTTGGCATTAATCCTTCTAACCCATCTTCAGACAAGTGGATCATTTGAAGAAACTCGTCCCATGTAGGAGGATTCACTTCAATGTTTTGTAGCTTGTAATCGACATTGTTAGCTTCCATATACTTAGATATCGTTCCTGTTGCCTTATTTGCGCTTGTGTAAAATACTTTAACTGTCATATTAATCATTCTCCATTCTAATTTTAGTTTATGTAACATTATAGTTTGCTCATTTGATAAGTTTTAATTTCTAACTAAATTCAGTTTAGCTCATTTCAATTTAGATTGCAATACCTTTTTATAAATTATTCTATTAAATATTTAAACTTGCTGATCTCATATTGAATATCCTTCCCTCATTTCAAGTCCATTGGATTTGACCGGAGTTCACATGTTCAATGGTTTCAAGAATTCTTCCCAATTCATTCTGCTGATGGTGTGTTCTCACTCTGAATGAATTGAGTTGAATTGCTGAACATTTGAGATAACTTGGTGTCTTGTATTTATTATAACACCATTTCAACAGTTGTAAACATTCAAACTTAATATTTTTATAACTTATTTATTTTATTAATGTTAATTTTATCTTCTTACTGTCTCTATAGTTCTGATCCATCTTATATGCTTCTGATTCGATTCTATTTTCATCTAATCCAATTACCTTATAACCTAGCAGCAAGGCTTCTATTATGTCATCGTACACTACTGATAGCTTATGATTCTTTTTGTTGGCTGAATGTGACTTCTCTATTATCAAGGCTAGATAATGAATAGCTGATTCTTCTTGATTGTACTGAATTAGTTGTCCTACGGATAGCTCTCTCTTTGACATGTCCTACACTCCTTTTTGCTTTTTTAGGATAATGTAAATAACCCTATCTGGTATATTTAGAATATACATCAAATAGGGTGACACGTCAAACACTATGTCATTTAATTATATAGTTTGCTTAATTGATAGATTTAATAGAACTTATTTATTAGATAATTTTATATCTGTATGAATATAGAAGGTTTTAGTTTTCTTATCACTACCTGAACCTTTTCTACATTCATATTCTGCTTCTTCGTATATCTCACGACATCTTTTAAATGTGTGTTTACCTTTGAATTCATCATTAATAAAGAGTTCATAAATTGTATTGTTTTTACGTTTTTCAAACCATTTGCTAATACCATCCATTATCATATGTGTTAGGACTTGAACAATAGTTAGTATAATTCCCAACCAGATAATATCCCATAAAGTAAATTCCGGCATTTAATACCTCTTCTCTTCTTTAATTTCTCGACAAAATCTAACTTTTATTCTGCGATTTTAAATGCTGCTTCCTTCAAACTATTGATCCATTGCTGACAGTCTTCTTTAGTTTTATATTTAAAAGCTTTGTTTACTTCTCCATCAATTTCAAAATACCAACAATCGTGAATTTTATCGAAGACAGGAATGATAATCGTTTTTCTTTCTTTCATTAGAATTGTACTCCCCAAAGCTTTCCATCATTATCTACATAGTCTACCGTCAATTTCTCTAAAGAGTGACAATAACCATCCCAACCATTGTAGGGAATATCAAAGTCCATTGGATTATCATATTCTTTCAATTGATGATTCTTACCATAGTTATCTCGTAGATTGATTAACTCAGGAAGAACTTCTTCAAATTCGCTCTTATCAAAATTCATATTCTCAGTAATGTAGTCTCCATCATTTGAATCTGCAACAATCGTGACTGTAAAGGTATTTCTTAAGTTAAAATTTTTCTCCACTAATTTATAAGTCATAGTTTAATATCTCCCTTTCAAATCTATATTTTACTTAAGATACTTTATAAGAACGCAATACATCTAAAAATTTACTGTTTGGGATTTGATCTAGGAATTGAGGCGGTACTCGATTAAATAACGGAATACTGTCTGAGGATAAGAAATCTCCCCAATTGCCAATCAGATCAATTATATGGTCAACACGAACATCAACTACAGTATCTGATCCGTTCAATTCCTCATCTGAGTACATATCATGAATATCGTAGCCATCACAGTCTTCACAGCAATAATAGTCATAGGGGCTACTATGTTGAATATACGGTTCAAAAGTTGAATCAATAAAAACCTTAAAGAAGTCATAATCATATTCAGGGAAGTTATAGTTTATTTCTTCAAGTTTGCGATTGTAAAATTGAAGATAAAGATCATCTATATTAAAACCTTTTTCTTTAAGAGTTGAAATAAGGCTGCTATCAATATCAGAAAATAGTTCTTCTTCAATTTCTTTTCCTTTAATAAAGTTTCGGTAAAAGTCAGGAGTGAATTGAGGATGAGTCAAAAAAGAATAATCAAACAGATGAACATTACTAATTATATAGAAGAAAGTTTCATTTGAAAAAGTTAATTTACCATCTAAAAACAATTGATTATCATTTCTTCCGTATCGACCAAAAGTGATACTATACCCTAAATCAGACAACTCTCTAAAGTAATCCATATATTTAACAGTAAAAGTATCAAGGCTTATATCTAATGGGTATTTAGTATTTTCCTTACAACGAACATCTTCTAAGATAATCTTTTTCATTGCTGAAAATTCAGATTCAGATATAGTTTCTGAATGGATTACCCAAGTTAATAGATCATGTGTACCTAAGCTTTTTCCAAACTTCTTCAGCATCTCAAGTGAATATTTAAAGATGTCATGGTACTCATTTAATAGTTTTACTTTTCTATCCTCAAACCGATGATAAACAATACCTGAACTCTTCATGGAGCGAAACTCGCTATCTGTTAGCTCTGCATCAACTTCTAAGTAGCATTTTTCAAATTTATCCTCATTGAATGTGTCTAGTGATGAAAAGCTTGAAAAAGGAAATGGACTTAAGATATTGATAATCTTGGTTTCATCCACCTCGATAGAGATATGATTATTTTTATTGTTAACATCATAAATAAAATATGCGCCACTCTTTTTATTTTTTAATCCTAATATGATTAAATTCATCTACTCAACTCCTATTTTCATTTTATCGTACAAAATGGATACCGTTAAATACGGGTGTTTAGGAGTGTTAGATTCCCATAAATCCTGTATTTTATTTGATTTTATAATTGCTTAAGATGATTTTTCAATGTGCCGATCCAATAATAATTACCATCTCTAAGAGAGCGATAGTCGACCACCATGCTGTAAGCTTCTCCAAATGTTAATCCTCTTGCTAGTTGACTAAGAGAACCATCAGGAAGCATAACCATGACGTTTTCCAATCTTTCTTGCTGCTTCTTGTTCATACTTCCTCTCCTCTTTCCATGTAAAACTAATTTTATTACTCTTTGTTTAAATATTCTTTAAGAAACTCAAATATTTTATTGACTTCTTCTTTGTTAACTCTAAGACAAGAAATTGATCTATCCGAATAGATTTCTATTTCTTCCTCATAGATGTTTGTAAGACAAAAATCCAATAGACCATCACGTCTTTCATTTATTTCTAAAATTTCATCTTGGTCATCATTGCACAACGCTAATTGATTAACAGTGTCGTTGGGTTTCTTCATTTTTATCTCCTCCTATTATTTAAACCTATTTGTTTCAATCATACCAAGTAGTACTACGTAAGTAACCATATATCTTTCAAACTCTTTTATCTACATATAGTGAATTTAATTAAATTTTTATCTATATATTGTGTCGTTATTCCTATAAAAGTAATTTTTTATTGGATAATTATATATTCAATGAAAACTGTCTTACTTTGCTAACTTTCTCTACCCAATCAAAACTAATAATTCTCTCCATATTGTGATTAGTTTCAACAAAGAGTAGATAGTCATTTAACTGAGGCTTATAAGTTATAAAAATATCTGCATCTTTAAATCTGGTTTCAATTATTTCATCAAAAGGAATGTTTAACTTAACTGTATATTTGTTCATAGTTTCAATTCTCCTTATCCAACAAACGTCATTCAATGCCGTTCAATGACAAATATTTGATTATTTTATTTGTGCTGCCACTTCCTGTAGCTCTTTAATTGCAGTCTCTAATCTCTTCTTATCAAAAACAATATCTCTCATTGGAGGCACAATTCCGCCTGTAGTATTCAATTCATATAATGTGAATTTGCTTCCGTAAATATTGCCTCTCACTACTGATCCGCTTACTATAGTTTGATTGCTGAAGATTCCCATCCAATCACTCCTTATAATTTATTCTAATCTAAGTAACTTTCTAGCTCTTTCTCCTCGATCTTTCTCAATCTCAGATTGTTTGAAATGAGTTATGCTTTCTCCCCATTTGATTTCTCTTTCTTGATAAGTGTAATTTTCATCGTTTGCATAGAATTTTAAAACTGGAAGAACTACACTTAGCGTTTCTGTAAGTGTACGATTCTCTTCTTCTAGTTCCTGTATGCGCTTCGAATAGTCCATTGTTATTTTACCTCCTTATAGTTTATTATCCAATGATCTTAACAATGCCATAGCCTACTGATCCAATAACACTTAATACTCCAACTCCTGCAAACCCTATAATAGTAAATGTAATTACTGTGTTTTCATCTGGTAGTTTCATATTCCTAACCTCCTTATTTGTGTGGATTGTAACCCGTATTAACTTTGTCTTTATCTTTATAAATTACTAAATAGCGTGTAAAGAATCTTCCTGTGTTTGATACAACTGTGTTCATTTTAATATCTACTACATTCTTATCAGATATGAAGTGGTTCATACTTAATTCTACGAGATCATCATAATCATCAAACACTTTTGTTTTAATCATTCAATATATCCTCCAAGATATGCACCACTAAACTTATTCAACTCTACTTCTGTAACTTTCGGATTGAAGCCTTTTTTCTTTTGCTTCTCAATCTCCTTATTAACTCTTGCTTCATTGTCTGACACTAGGATTAAATCTAGCTCTAATCCCCATCCACCATCATAAGTATTTGCAGTTACAACATATAGTTTACTCAATTAATAATCACTCCATTCCTTAAGTACAAAGAAGTCAGTAGAGATTGTTTCATCGTCTAGTTTTAGCAGCACTCTTACACCTGATCCTTCCCACTCAACGCTATCTCTTTCTAACTCAACTTTTAATCTATTTTTAATTAAATCTAATACTTGCTCTTCATCCATTTAATCTCTCCCTTTCAAATAAAACTAAATTTTTATTGGTCAAAAACATCTATTTCTTCAAAATATTGATTTAAACTAAAAGAGCTATCATCGTAATCTTCAGGTTTATATCTCTTATCAAATTCTTTCATTAATATTCTATCTTTGCGTTTGCTTTCGCAATAAGCTACATGCTCATTTAGTTCTTCATCGCTCATTGCTTTAACTTTCTTTTTGAACAGTCTCTTCTTCATGGCTATCACTCCTTATATAAAGTCTGTGGTTTTTGGTGAGTGTCCGGCTTTAAACTGCTCTTGCATAACTTTGTCTACTGCCTCTTCATAACTCATTCCTTTTTCTTCAATGTAATAGTTAATATCGGCTAAGATACCATTATGTTTTTCTGATTCGTATGTGATATGGTTTGCCATTACTAAGTTTCCATCCATTTATTTTCCTCCTTGTTTCATAAATTCCTTATAACATGGCTTACAGAACGTCCACGATGGAACATGATATCCAATTCTAACTCCATGTATCATATCCTTAATATTAAAAACTCTTTTACAAAGATCGCATTTCTTCCAAAATAGGAATCTCATTTCTACTTTCTCTCCAATCTATCTCGCTTCCTAATTGCTTTATATCGCTCATCTGTAGTCATTGGCTGTAATTCTGGTAAATCCGGTCTAGGTGGCTCTTTCTTTTTATTATTAAATCTAGCGAATTGAATACTATCGCAAAAATTTGGAACTTTAAAACTATGACTTCCCTCACCTAAGGTTTGTCTCCCGATTTCATTGCCATCTTTATCATAGAAAATCACACCTTTTGCTTCTAATCTAGAGGATATTGTGTACTCCTGATCTTCTATAATAGATGCTGCTGGGAACTTTTTTATATATTCTTTAAATAGATTAGGTAAATCGTTCCAAGTAATTAATCCATCGCTTTTACTCATTATATTCCAACTTTCAATTTTATTTGGTAAAATGAAGCCTTATAAATAAGGCTTTTTAGCACCTTAATTTGCGGTAAAACATGTGTTTTATTATAGTTTATATATTCGTGTTCTACGCTTGTAATGTGTTTTTCAGTTTTTATTTCAATTGTTTTATCCAGTTTTCCAATTCAGTCTTACCTTCATCACTGAGGATTCCATACTTATCTGATTGTTTTTTGATCTCGTATGGAACATCTGTCCAAATCTCTCTCGCTTTAACTCTATCTGTTTTAATTTCATAGTTTGAACCATATATTTCCACTACTGTTTGCAGTAAATTTTCCATACGCACTTCTTGTAAATCTTTACGCAAAGTTTTGCAATCGTTACAGCTCAGTCCATTGAAAAATTTTTCTTTTCCGCATTCTTTGCATTTATTTTTAGGAGTAGAGAGCAATGAAAAGGTTTGATCGTATGTGTTGCGTTCTAAATCAATTAAATCTAGATTGTTTACTGATGCCTCTGCTATCAGTAAAAGTCGCCAATCTAAAAATGATTGCTCTGGATGTTTTCTTATAGAAATTTCATTAGTAAATTCCTTTTTACCAACCGGCTCTTCCTTATTCAACTTCTTTGAAATTTGATCTTGAATAATATTGCAATTCTTAATCCACTCAAAAGGAATTTCGTTCCCTTTTAGCATTCCATAAGCTAAAAATTCTATTGTTTCTAGACTCCAGATAAATAAATAATAATCTCTATCATCTATCCAATTTAACATATTTTGAAATGCCTCTTTGACGCTAATCTCAGAAGAGAGCGATTCAATTCTTTGTGACTTTGTGTTACTCACATAACTATGAAATTGATCAACAACTTGTAATCTGCCATTCAGGGAAGATACTCTTTTAGCGCTTATTTCCTCGATAGTCTTACTAACTGGTTCTGCTTCTAAGCCGAAAAATACAATATCCATCTAGACCACTCCTTTTTTGATATGTTTTTATCTTATATCAAACTACAAGAGCTTTCAAATCCTGATAAATCGTTTGATTTATTGGGTAATTTATTTATTACCCATTTACAATTAGATATTAATAATTGATGGATGCAAACCTACACCCTCTATCCCATTTGCAAAAGCATTTGGGAATACCTTTCTAATGATGTTTCCTGCACCATTTACATCTGCGTTAATGATTCTATCATCATTCGTCTTATACATTCCTCTGGCGATTCTCTCACCACTAAAAGTTCCCTTGCTTGGTTGATCCATATTTAAGAATGATGCTTTGCTCGTATACGATTCTTCTGTAAGAACGACTCTTATACCTACATCTCTCAATTTATATTGCAACTGATCAATTAACTTTTCAAACGGTACTTGAATAAAGTTTTTCATTCTTGCATTCTGTTTCCACTTATCATTTTTACCAATGACCACAGTATCAATTTTTAATGCTAGACAATAGTTAAGAATCCAGCTTGAAGCATTGTGCATGTAATTATCAATCTTGTTCTCTCTTTTGGTAGTTAGCCATGATAATTTTTTAGTCCAATTCTTATTGTTGGCTTTCTTAGCTTTACTTCTTAATTCAGCGGTTTTCATATTATAAAACTTATTAATTGATTTAAGCGGCTTCCCATTAATTACAAAGGGCTGCTCTCCAAAGTTGTTTTGAGTAGTTACTAAGTTGTTCAATCCTAAATCAATACCTAAGATTCTATTGGATTCATGAATGATATCTGGAATTTCTAGCTTGTATACGATCTCCAACACATAAATATTACCCTTCGGAACAATTCTGGTTTGCATATGATTGCCTTTAATCCTAGTCTTAATCAATCCGCTAAATTCCTTGATAGGCTTAAAACTAAAAACTAATTCATTGTCAATCACCTTGCTCTGAACATTGGTTAAAATCCAGACAAACTTACCCTCAATCTTATCTAAGTAATTTGGCAATTTGGGTCTACCTAGATACTTATGAGGGCTTCTACCATAGCCCTTAATCGCAGCAAAGAAGGATTTCCAATTTTGCTCTAAGACTTTTAGTGTTTGTTGAGCTGAATTCGAGCCAATGTCTTTGAATGGTTCATCATGTTTAAGTTGCTTACCTATTTCAACATAGTTTCCAATATAAACATTATTTTTGATAAACTCTTGCCTAATTAGATAATTGGCATAATTATATAGGTTTTTGGATTTAAAGCAGTACTCTTCACAGACATTAAACATGGGATGACTCTTTTTAATCTGATGTCTCTCAACTCTAGTTATTTTCATTTTCTCACCTCCTTTATATGTCATAAATCTTCTGTTTTATTATACTTTTATTCTTTTCTCCCATTTCACAAACAACCACCCTAGAAGAATTGGAATAAACACAAATCCTAAAACTACCGAGCCAATAACTATATTGTTATAAATCCAAAAAGCAATACCTATCACCAAGAGTATTCCTATAGATAACGCAAATCCTAATATCCACATTTCAACTACTTTCTCCAAGAAATCAACTCTCCTTTTCAATTTGGATTAAGTATGATAATATTTAGTTACTCGCAACGAGATGTTTTATACGCATAACGTCGGGAAGTCCTAGCTGTGGTGGCAAAGAACTTCTTTTTATTTTCCTTATAAAGCTACCTTTTTATAGGACAATCCTCTTCATAATAAGCTCTCCATTAAATTCTCCAGCTAACTCCCAACGACAGTCTCCCATTTCATTTAAAATCTCGATTAGACTTTCAGATTTAAAATCTTCTGATTCATAAAATTCTCTATCCATAATGTCTTCTTTACGTTGAATATTGGCGTATTCAAATTTAACCATTTTCTTCATCTCCTTATAATCTATTTAATACTTGGTTTGGCATTTTGTGGAGGTGGTGGATCAGGTCTAAACCAACTTGCATCAATAAGCATCTTCGCTAAATCTTTCGTAGATAGTTGTCTAATTTTACTAATGCTTAGACGATCCATAATTACAGACACTCTTATGGTAATATCAACATATTTGCTTGCTGCATCTCTAGCCTTAAAGGCTTTCTTGATTGCTTTATACTTTCTATTGCGTTCACGCTTAATCATTCTATCCAATGATTTCATTAAATGACTCCTCTCTATTTATACTTTGGCTTTCCACATCTAAAACAAGCAAATCCAACTTTGGCAGATTTGAATATATAAAAATGTCCTAATAGAATACACTTCCAGTTAATTCTCATTGATTTTCTCCTCTAAATACTTCGCAACCTCTGCCATAGTTTCATTCATAGTATTATATTCTTCTTTCGTGTAAGTATTTTGTCCGCCAGTAAGCAATGCTTGAACATAAGCAACATCAAGATTGACTGCAACTTTGAACAGTTTGATTAGAAGTTCGCTTTCTTTACCCATGCTCTCATCTCCTTAAAATCCCTTACTCCTACCGATCAAACGAATAGTTTCATCTGTCTTCTTCTCAAATGCTTCTGAAATATCATCAACAGCTTTATCTGATACTATTGCACGTTTACCTTTATATTTTCTTTTCTCCTTAGATTCTGCCTTATCTCCTTCATCTACAGCTAAAAAAGTATCACTATAAACTACATTCTTAACTAACTCGCTTGTTCCATTAAAATAATTAACAGTAGCTACTCCATTTTCATATATAACAACTTGTTTAACCATATCTTCTGATCTGATAGGAATATCTCTTGGATTATATTGATTCATTCAACCACTTCCAATCGACTAATTTTATGATGTGAGAATCCGGTTTCACTTCTGATAGTAGCTGCTGTCTTATAGATTGCTGTTACCTCTCCGATTCTATTAGCTATGTTGGAATATGTGGTTGATACTTTGTCGCCTATTTTGAGCTTAGTCATTCGCTGTCAACCTCATTCACTCTACGATAAACTGTAAACTCAATTGCATTACCTTCTGATTTCATTTCAGAAAATACATCGTTAGGATCAGGTTGGATACTTTCTTCATTTAGCTTATCAACAATTTCCTTCTGAAAATCAGCGTATTCTTGACCGAATGGAACATCAGGATTGATTTCTTTTGTGATTGAAAATACTTTTACTTGGTTTGTATTACTCATTTTTACCACTCCTTATTTATATATTTTACTCATTATAACTTATTCAATTGATATTGTCATTCTTTAAGTCAGTCTATTTAATATAGCTCTCATAATCATCAAAGCTAGAAGTATTGCCGTTAATCTTCAAATCGTCATGCCACTCAAACACTTCTGATTCTTGAATGTCAGCAATGACCGGAGAAATATCTAATACTCGCTGCAATCCAGATTCTAATTCTGACTGAAAATGTTCTACATCATGTAAATCATAGTATCCATTTGCGTCTGGTAAATACATTGTAACTTTGTATACTTTAGCCATTTAATCCTCCACAACTTTAACTGCTTTTCCATTAGCCAATAATTCCCTAAGCACACCAAACTTCATATATTGATGTCCACCTGTTCTTGAAACTACTGTAACTCTATTGGCAATATCATCTGTCCGGTAAATACTATAGAGAGTAGTCTCAATTTTAAATTTCATTCCATATGGAAACTCTGGATGATTATCATTGCTATAGCGCTCACCTGTGTCGTTATTATACGTCATAGGTTGCTATCTTTCATCGGAATATATGGATCGCTATCAACTTCCACTGTATATAGCTTAGTTCTCTCATCGTATCTTAATTCGTCATGCGTATAGAAGCGTCCCGAATCCTCTTGATTAAGAAGCACGCTTACATGGTCATTTGTGATTCCAACCTTATATTTATCACACAACAGAGTTAATTCAACCAAGAATTCTTGTAATTTATCATTCATTGTTATTTCCTCCTTTTATCGTATGCGTTAACCCCCTACAAATAAGGCGATTTGAGCATCGTAATTTAGCTTAAAATAGTCCATTTATTGGACAATTTTTAATTAATATGAATCTCTAATTCTAAATGATGCTACGGTTACTTGATTATGTTCTTCCCATATTACAGCTTCAATCTTTTTTAATTCCCAGTAAGCTCCGAAACCATATTCTTTTCCTTCCAATTCATTGAGGAGTGGTTCAATTGCAGACTCATGTTTATCCGCATCATGTGCTTTTGTAGTTTTGAAATAGAACACGATTCCCTCAAAACCTTCTACTAATCCACTAGGTATCTTGCCATACTCTACTTGAATATTATTTACGTAAAAATACTTGCTTAAGTTTGTATTAACATCGTATATTTTTGACATTCTATTTCCACCTTCACAATATAATTTCATTATCATAAATAACTTTATTCATATCATCTAGCATACTTCTCATTAGCTTCAGATCACTAAGTAAATCGTCATCATTCTCATATACTCCAAATCCCAATTTAACATGCTGCTCAATCGTGGCTACAATTTCAGCTAAACTATAGATTGATTGTCCCATTAGCGATAATTCATTTTGTGTTTCGTTTAGTTTATCTATAAGGCTCATTCTGCTTCCTCCTTATCGTACTGCAATTAACTGCTGATATAATGTTCCATGAAACTGTTCAATATTAACTGGAAACTCATCATCTTGAAGTGACTGAACATATTGATCGTACAGCCAGATGAAGTTTAATACCTCTTCTTGTTTCATGTTTGCTAGGATAATTTTGAATCTGCCTTTGGTTCTCATTATGTTTCCTCCTGAGTTATAGTTTACTTAAAACCTTTAAAATTAGATACATCTATACTTTCAATTGTCAATGTTTCATAAACAGGCTCGCCTTTTTTATTAATTCCTATGGCTGTTATTTCTACAAATTCAATAGTTTTTAAATCATTGAAAAAAACCTGATTTCTTCTTTCTGCTTCTTCTTGAATATCTCTGTCGGAAGCTAAAACTGTTAAATCTAAATTATCGTAGAAGTCTGAAAGAAAATCCTCATTGTTCTTAAACTTATAAATATATGCAAAAGTTTTATTTTTACTCGTTTTTTTTAGATTATGCGATTTTGTATTATTTATAGACATTTAAATTCTCCTTTTGTCATCCTAGAAAGCTTTTGTTTCTCTCTCTTGTGATCCGTATTCTTTTTCTACAATATACATTGTTTTCCTTATTGAGAGTTCATCAATTTGACTCTTAGTAGGTTTGCATTGCACAAGTAAGCCCTCTGAATCTTTATATCCGAGATACTGCAATATCAGCAAATTGTTGTACAGATAAAAAGCTCTGTTTGCAAAAGCTGATTCTCTATATTTGTCATTGTCTTGTTGCTTAATAGAATTCTTAATAAATTTATTAAAATATGCTGATAGCATTCCCTTTCTATTTACCTCTTCCAATTTTTCCGTATGCAAAACCTTCACTTTGTATCCCTTAAAAACTCCACCGATTTTAAATTTAACCTTCAATTCCTCATCAATACACTTTTTAGCCTCTCTTGTATTCCTGCTAAATTTCATTCTTGGATATTTGTCAATTTGAGTATATTCTTCATAAGTAATAGAATATAGTTCACACTTTTCTTTAATCCAAGTTTTAACTTTATTATATTTAATTTTTGTGATTTGTGTATCATAAGTTTTTTCTTCTTTTAATGATACTTTAACTTCGCCATTTTCAAGAATCTCTTCCTTCTTCTTTTGTGAGAATCCAATTTCGTAAAATGTATCTTGCAGCTTTATCTTTCCATTCCTTTTAAGTTGATTGAATGCAGTATCAACATAGCTTTTCGATCTTCTAACTAAATCTATATGAAACTGTTGCATAATATGTGAAACCTCTTCTGGGTCTAATGCTGAGTACTCCCTAAGAAGTACTTCTTCTAAATTGCGGTTCGTAAAATCTGTTGGCATATTAAGCAAATTAATCCAATAGCCTAAAGCTCCGTGATCTCTAAATTTAGTAATCTCTAATAAAGAGTTGAAAATGTAACTACTAATAGCTAAATCGTCTTGGTTGTATGTGTTAGTTTTCTTCTTAGGTTCTTTCTTAAGGGTTCTTTTTCTTTTACCTGTTAGTTTATACTCTCTGTCTCTTCCTTTTATTTTATTAGAGTATTCCACATTATTGTAAAGCAGCTCTAAATTTTTCTTGTGAGCGTTTAATGTTCCTACCGACTTTAATTGACCATGTTTCTTATATAGTTCAAGATGTTTCTTTGCTCCATCAATTCTGTGTCGATTGGTTAGCTTAATTGACTCTAGTTCTGAAAGTATTAATTGATCTTGATTTATAATGTTCCCCATTCATAATTCTCCCTTTGATTCTCTATTTTTGTTGTCTTCCTTTTGACCATTCAAGAAGCTCTTTATTAAATTCCTCTGTCTTCTCAAATACCCAAAAGGTTCTTTGAGTTCTATAATGCTTAGTTGTTCTAACTGGATTGAATCCTTGATTTTTCATATGTTTCATTAAGTTTATTGAAAAGCAGTCATAATATTTTTTCATTGTTATTCTCCTTTGCTTAAAAGTGTGCGTGTTAAACAATATAAAACCCTCTAAAAGCAAATGTATAAAGGGTTTTTCGGCTATAAAATTCCTCTTTTTAACACCTCTACTAAAAGAATATAATGTATAGAGGTAACAAAAAGAGGAATTTTAACTCTATTAAACGCTTATTTATAAGGCTTTTGAGCAGCTTCTAAAGTCATAACGTGCAGACCTTTTCAAATTAGAAAGTTCGCTTTCGCAAACATTTCTAATTTGGCTGTTTTTATAGTTAATTATATTATTATTTCTTTAAGGATAAAAATATCCCTACATATTCTATTATAGGCAATTCATGCAAAAAAGGTAAGTAAAAATCAGAAATAAATTAATTATTTTTATAGTTATTTTAATTATATTCTAGCAGCTTAGTAATTTCATATAATCCTTTTGATATTGTAAAACTCTGGTACAATTAGTACCACTTTTTGTACTTCCCTTTTCAAAATTAGATTCATTAAGGGGGGTGGTATCTACCTTTTTGATTTTAATATTTTCATTTTCAGAAACAAAAAAATCAAATTCAATCTCATATTTTTCCTTTTGGAAATAGGCATTTTTAATAATTTCGTTTTGCTTTAGGGAATTACCATTTTGAAATTTTCGTTTTGCTTTGGCAGACTTCTTCCATCTCCCCACTTCTACCTTACTAACAACCTCAAAGCCATTCACCTTATTGATCTCCTCTGCCTGTCTAATTGCTTCAAATGGAGTCAACGCATCTAAATAGCAAATAAGCTGCTCATAGCTCTCACTGTCCAATGTATATGATTCTAATGCTTGCATAAGTATTCC
This sequence comes from Planococcus alkaliphilus, assembly GCF_057031095.1. Lineage (NCBI taxonomy): Bacteria > Bacillati > Bacillota > Bacilli > Caryophanales > Caryophanaceae > Planococcus > Planococcus alkaliphilus. Next base: position 1,658,348 of record NZ_CM168060.1, on the reverse strand, counting down.
TCCAATATATCGTTATAGTTTATGTATATGGAAAGCATAAAGCCTTCCAGTTATCCATTGTATGTCATATGTTCATTACGAATCTCTTTAGGATATGGTTTATATACTTCTGAATAGATATATGGCTTAAAGATGATTACTCCGGTATCTGTATGAAGATAATGATGTTCAACCAAGCAGCCTTCATGAATATCTAAGTATACTTTAGCATCATGTGGAATTTCAGATGAATGTCTAAATGTAATTTCCTCTAATGTTCCATATGCTTTATAGACTCTGGATGTGCCACGTCTAACTGAGTTGATTTCCTGAGTGAATTCTAATTCGACATTCATCCGATTGAGGAAATTGATATATCCATTGGTTGTGCTGAATGCTTTGTATAGCTTCCCATCCTTATTAATTAGAAATTGATATCTTGCTGATGGATGTGATTGATCATAAGCTACAATTGTGAATAGATGATTCTTCATTTGATTACCCTCTTTCTGTTTTAGTTGGATTACCTTCTGTAGAAATTTACATGAGAAATGAATGTGCTGCTTGACTGGTATGGTGTGTTGTCGATTGCTTGATGACTGAGTTGCTCAATGTTTAATTGAGTTGGTTAGCAATCTATTAAGTAAACTATAATACATTTTATGATGAATAGCAATAGTGAGTATAAAATTTGTGGATTTTTTTTGCTGATTGATTGGATTGTGTGAAGGATTAGTGGATTGCTGCGGAAATTTAGCTGAAATGATGAAATGAGAAATGGACATGCGAAAACACCAGTGTACAAAGGGACTTTTTAGGCTAATTATGCAATAAAACAGGAGTTTTAAAGGAATGTGAGTTGATTAGAGATGTGAGGTGAATTTGTGAGTATTTGTGTGAGATTGTGCGTAGGATCGCCAGAATTAACTCTGAGAGGCTTAGAATGGTATGTGTGAAGTAAATATCTGTAGCTAATAAAGTTGTGAGCTGTTATGCTGATTGAAATGAGAATCTATAGGCTGCCAACTTCGAAGCACGGATTTGGGCGAGCTGTTATACAATTTGAAATGAATTTCTATATAGGTAAAAAGTCCCAGCTCTAATTTCAGATTGCTGTTATACGATTTCAAATGAACTCCCTAGGGAAAAATAAATTATGCAAATTTTTGAGCGGATAAAATCAAATTGTGTCAATTATATACAATATTATGACAATTGTATATAATTTAATCGATATTTATAATAATAATTTGATATATTTTATATTTTTTATCATATATTTAATAAAATTAGTCCATATAATGTGCTGCAAACTACCATTTTTAACTATTCATAGCTTTATGAATGAAATATATAACCTAATTCCTGCTTATGCTTGCTTATGTATCTATCATTAATCTATTACGCTAAAATTTTTCTTATATAGATCAATCACGGATAAAATTTTTCGGATATATTCCCCTTTCTGCTAAAAATTTTTGTGAAAATACCCTTTCTGCTAACATATATAACCGTATATAATCCTGTATAGCTATCAGATCAGTTTTAAATAGCCATGAAACTATGATTTATAAGGGTTTATCGTGTTACCTGGCATGGCTAAAATGATAGTTTAAATTGAGTTTCTACCTATTATATAGCGTTTTAGTTTGCATTAATTTAATAGATTGATCGAATAACTGAAAAGGTTATATAATAAATGTAATTAATTGAATAAATTATAACACTTTATTGTTTACATCTATTCTAGTTGTGGTATACTATTATTAAGAGTTAGGAACACGAACAACTTACATAACAGATCAGAAAGGAATGGTAAAAATGAAAATAACTATAAAAGCTTATGAATTTATGAACAACTTATACTTAACTAAACAGGAAGCAGATTTTGAGCGTGAAGGTTGGGAACATAAAGAAAAAGTAAAAACAGTTTACTTATCAATTGATCTGTACCAATATGAATTAGTTAAAAGTAAACGACTAGTGAGACAACGTGTAGAATGGCTGGAAAGTTTAAATTTAGAAAGATATGAGTTTAAAGAACATGCTGACAGTGAAACGGATCAAGAAAACAGTTTAAAAATAAATTAAAAAAGTTTCAAATATCTATTGAACAAACTATAAAAAGATGCTATAATAAATTTAAGAGTTAAGGAAGTAAGCAGATCAAACAAAAACTATAACATGAAAGAAGGGTTTTATTATGACAAACAAAACAGAGTATAAAATAGTTCATAGTAATACAGATGTTAAAAAACTTTGGTACTTAGCAAAAAACGGAATCTTTTCACACAAAACAATTGAAAACATTTTTAAAAATGAAAGTAGTGATTCAATTATTTTCAACAGTAAAGCAAGCTATGAAAAGTTTAAACGCTTTGAATTTTCTACCTTTGCAATGTACTTAAATAAATAAACTATAAAATTAATATTTTAAAATATGAAAAACAAAAAATAGATGAAAGAAGGAATTAAATTATGAGAAGAATTGAAATTGAAACTGGTTACATCCCAGAAATGGATAACACGGTAATATGTGAAACAGTTTACATCCACGATCAAATAATATCTACAACTATTAAAGGTTTCTACTATGGAACACCAAATGAAGAAGATACTAAAATTTACAATACTGGCGATGTAACTGCAACGTATGATTGAGAATGAGTTAACAATATTATAAACTTATACTCTACTCTTATAAAAAAAACGAAAGAAGGAATTCAAATGGAAAACAAATTTGTATCTTATCTAAGTTTAGTTGCACAAGATTTACAAGAAGATGATTTAACAGAAAGAGAAATAGCAGATTACATCAAAGATAACTTTGAAGAACTTTTCAACTATAGCCAAATGACGAATGAAGAGCTGGAAAAAGATATTTTCAAAGAAGATAAATAATCCTTTAAAGGTATTTTAACTTATCCCCTACCCTGCCAATGGATCAAACAAAAAAATAAAAAATAGAATGGAGCAAAATAAAATGACTAAAAACAAAAACATCGTATCAGAATTTACAGCTAACATTGAAGGCAAGGAAATGAACATAATAAGAATTTACAATGATGTAAACGGAAATCCTCGCTATGTTGTCCACTTCTTAGACTTAGGAGTTAAAATGGATGATTACGGCAAAATTAAAGGATTAAGTAAATATACAGCTAAATGGTTTGGTGGTGGATATGTGATCCAATCATACAACATTCAAGAAGATTTAAAGTATGCAATTGAAACTGTAAACAATTATTATAAAAAATCTTAATTAAATCACTTATAATAATAGAAAGAAGGTAAATAGAATGGATAGAAAAGACATTCACATAATACAAGCCGATATCATTTATAAAGCTTTGCATTATGTATGTAAACATGAAGGTATTCCAGTAAGCAATGAATTAGAGGAAGTGTTTACTGTATTAAGTGAAATGAATCCGGCTGATACTAATGCAAGCGATTGTGTAGATGTAATGGCAAGTTTAGCAAACTTTATTAAAACGCATGAAACATATGCAGAATACTTCAATGAAGGGAATGAAGAAGATGAAAATTAACCTAACTAAAAAACCATATATCAATTTAAATAAAAAAGCTGGAAATGGAAATGCAATTTGTTCGGCTGATTGGAAAATAATAAAATTGAGATTGAATTTGAGAAAGTAAAACTATAACTAATTGGAGGAATTAATAATGAATACTATAACAATAAGTAAAGATAATAGCTTTAGTGCTACTAACAAAAGAGATGTAACTATAGATAAAGAAACAATGACTTATGAGTTGAAAAAGTTCTTTAAGTGGAAAACACCAACAAAAAGATACAATACTTTCATTGAAAGGTACTTCTCCTTAGGCTCTAGTGATTACGACAGATTTGCAAATTATCTAATTGAGCAAGGTTACTAATTATTAAACTAAAAATACTAATTTATCGGGTAATACAAAAAACTAAAAATGAATGGAGAATGATCAATATGACATTTACTAAACTTACTTACTTGCATACAGATACTTTTGAAGATGAAGGAATTAAAGAAATTAAGTTTTCCGCTAACTTTGAAAAAGAAGAGTTAGAAAATACTACTATTGAAATATGGAAAAGTGAAGAAAATACAGATGTTCTAATGGTATGCAATGAAACAAATGATACTAACTATGTAAGCAATGAAGAAAAGAATTTTGTTCTTAATTTCGCAAATGAAAATAACTTATTATAAAACTAAACTTTTAAAGGTTATATAAACTAAAAAACTAACTCATAGAATGGAGAAAATAAAATGAAAACAAACATACTTGGATATTATACAGATCACAACTTACAAAGTGAAGAATTGAGCGCAAAAACTGTATTTGTAGTATTTGAAGTTGAAGGCGATAACGTAACTTATATTTATTCCCCTACTGAACAGCACAATGAATTGAAAGATAAAGCTTATTTAGATGAATGTGAAAAGATTACAGTAAATCAATACAAAGAGTTAGGAAAACTATTTTATACGCCTGTAGAATACTTAAAATAAAACTATAAAAAGAAAAGGAATGATATTAAATGAATGCAATAATAATAACCGGATTATCTAAAACACTTGAAAGACTAAACTATTATAAGTATCTAATACTACTTACATGGTTCTTTATGGCTTGCTTGTTTATCGGATTGGTATAAATATACTAAATAGAAAAGGAATGGTTTAAATGATAATACTAATTAAAAAACCGTTTATTAATCTCACTAAGAAAAAAGGAAATGCAAAAGGAATAATAATAAGTGAGTCTATCAAACAATACATTAAGAAAGAAGGAACAATAATATGAAGATCAACCTATTTGTAAATGTAAAAGTAGAAAATGGTCGTGTGAGTATTAATAGAATTATCTTTAATGATGATATTGAAGAACATTATCAAAACAGCTTAGATTTTGCCCAACAATTTGAAAACGATAAATTTGAAACTTTAGAAGGCTATAAACTTTCATTCTTGAATATTGACATTAAACCGGATAGACGGAAAAAGAATATTACTGATAAAGAAGTATTTAAAGAATTAGTGAATCAAAACTATGCAATGAAACATAGTGATAATATTTTTGGCGGTATTTACTCCCCTACTTCTAAACTAACAGATAAACTTGAAACTCAATTGAATCAGCGTAGAGAATTAATTAAGAATGGTGAATTTGTAACTTTACAGACTGCATAAACTAAACTATACGAAAAGGAATGATTAGAATGATTAAGAAAACATTATCAATAATAGCATTAAGTGGTGCAATGATTACAGGTGGCTATCTATTTAGTATTGATAACAGTACAATTGAAAATGGAAAATTGGTAGAACAAAATACAGTAGATCAAACTGAAACGGTTGCTTATGAATCTAATACCATTAGTGAAGAATTTATAGTAACAGAAGTAACTGAACATATTGTTAGAGGTGAATTGGTAAACGGACAAGGTGAAGGAATCTATTATGAATTGAATGATGAAGATATAAAGGAACATGAAGCATTTTATAATCTTGCTACTAATGATTTAATCATGATTGAATGGACAACAGACAATTATAATGCTGGCAATTGGACAGATATCGAAAGAGTAACATATAATAAGAATGGTAATATTAGTGATAGTGTGAATGTAATTGGTATGAATGAATGAACAAAGGTAAACGATATGTAATTGTAAGCATAAAGCGTGATGATGTAGTGTTCATTGATTATATTGATAAGACTATAGGTAAGACTGTAGATGATGAAATGGATAAGATCGTATTAGATAGAGGTGAGCCATTGAGTGTTGACATGAATATGAATAGCACCGGATTGATTGAACTAGGATATTGGAATAAGAAGTATAAGCTTCATGAAACAGTATTGATATGCTATGGTTATGATTGAATTGAATTGATATATGATTGATTAAGTTATGCTCGCATGACTTCGCATAGACTAAACAGAAAAGGAATGATTGATAATGTTTAACACATTGAAGATAGGTAAAATAGATAAAGCTGTACAGGAATTAGTAGATAGCTATAAGCATGATAATATTGAATTGGATCAAGAAACATTGAAAGATTGGATTAGTGAGGCATCTGATTATGATTGCATTAGTAAGTATGAATTAATGAAAATTAATAGCTATCTTATTGAGAATGGTACAAGTATGGATAATCTTATTAAAGTATATAGCTATCTGAATAGTAGTATCACATTGTTGAGTGAAGATGAGTAGCTGAATGAAAGGATTGATAGAGATTGATATGATTGTGATTAAGTATAGATTGATTGAACATGATGTGAACATGATTAGATATAGAATGATTAGATTGATTCGTAATGGATTGAATGAACCGGATAAAGGAATGAATAGGAATAGAGTTAAAAGCCTGTATGATTGATTGTATGACTTGTAATGAGTCGTGTGGTTAGTTGTATAGGCTTATTTTATTTGCATTGATTTATGCTTATATGAATATGTGATTGTGCTATTCTATATTTGATATTTTGATATATGATATTTTGATTGTACTATTCTTAGCTATAATATAAGTAGTGAATGAGATTATATATTATACCTAACTTAGTACAAATTGAATGATACAACCATAGTGAAACTACGGCTGATTGATCGGATTGATTGATTTGATATTTGAATATGGGAATTGTGAAATTTGATATGTGATATGGGAAATTTGATTTGATTGGATAAGCTGGAATGATGTGATATGGATTGATTATATATGATACTGTATGATGTATAGTATAAGGTGATAAGCTTTTCTTATTGATAATATGAATAGTGATAAGTATAGTTTATTGTAAGAGCTAGGATTTGAGTCGCCTGTTATATATCGAATAGAACAGATATAAGAAAAAATTTAATAGTATAAGATGAAAATTTTTAAATTGGATATAGTTTATAGTTGACAGATTTATATAATGTATGGTATGGATTGCTGCAAATTTGATACGGATTAGATCAATTATAAGGATGAATATAAGAAAAGTTACATAATGACTATTATAGAACCTTTATAAAGCCTTATATATAAGGGTGGGGCATGGTTTCAGTTATAGGAACAATTGTTCTAATTGTATGGCAGCCACCACACTGAACTCGCTACTCTATTAATTCTGCAACTCCGATACGATAAATATTTCCAATAAATTTCCATATTGAATTTCCAATCTCATCCAATTTTCATCAATATTTTCACTCATCTCATTTTCCCTTCAAATTTCACCAATTTTCATCTCGAAATCCCTCTCGTCACAGTCCGAGTCAACCCTATATTTTCCCATCATATTCATATCACCAATTTCACCTAAATTACCCTTCTCCGTCATATTCCATCAAATTTCATCTCATAGTCCCCTATTCTCCTAGCTTCATCCGAGTTCCATTCAATCACATCACATATGCCATATCTCACATATCCATAATCCTCTCCAATCCATCATTCCCAAATCATCATAAATCCCATACAAACCCCATCATATCTCCATCTAATCATCTCTCAATCCTATTCAATTTCATTCATATTTATCAATCTCACTCGTCAATCAAATTTCATCATGTCGGATCAATTTTACCTTCGAGTCCAATTTTCTATTCATCGTATTTCAATCTAATTATCATCCTTCAAGCCTATATTATTCAGCAGTTTCACATAATTCATTATCAATTAATCTAATTTTGTCACCCTGTTTCTATCACACCATTTAAATTTTCAACTCAATCTCATCCTCAATCTCATCCCAACTATATCTCACATCACAGAATCAAAATTTCAATACAAATTTAACTCCTGAAGCTCTCCTAATCATATTTCCTAACTCATACTCATCAACTAGCTATCTCTCGTCTAGGATTAACTGAGAATTAAATTTAGCTATGTTGATCATATTTGTAATTTATATGTATAATTTCAATTTCAATCATGCAGCTAAATTAATCTCACAGTTCCAATACAATCATCCTAACTCTATCATTCTACTCAGCATACCTCTATAAGCCTCTCTCGTACTCCTGAGCAAGCCTTAGCATCATTCCCTAATCAGACTTCATTCTCATACTACAATCAATTTAATCCTATTCAGATTTGACCATTCTATTCATTCACCCTATAGAGGGGGCACATGTTTCAGTAAATAGAAAAAGAAGCAGCCTATATAGACTACCTCTCTAATTTGGATCATATATATTTTTCATCTCACATTTTAATTTTAATTTCATCTGCTTACTATCTTATGCTCACACACATCATTTTTTAATAGCTATTTAATTCTCTGAGGTTGATTAGGATGATAAATGAGCAATCACCTTAGAATTGACAACGCATCTCTGAGGCTTATATTTGTATTGAATATGAGGTGTCACTTTTATTGTGTAATTTCAACCTAACTAATTTAATTCTATCAACGCAATGGGTATGGGAAATGCTAGGCGAGTGTTGCGGTCTTTGCAACCTCGTCTTTTCCCATCTTGAAAGCTAATCAATTTAATTAAAAATAGCAAAAGGTTACGTTTCGTGCATATATAATAATTAATCTTATATATTATAATATATATATATATAAATAATAAAGGCTCAGTTATTATGTTGTCATAAAACGTAACCTTTTGAAACTGCACAAAACGTAACCTTTCCTTTCGTACCAAGGGTTCAAGCATCATTTCTCACATAATATTGACGGACAATCTGATAACTGTTTCGTTTACCTTGAAATTTATGTTTCTGCTCTTTATGAATCAATCCCACTTTAACTAGTTCACTTGCTATCTTCGTAACTCTTCGCTCATGCCACAATGTAATATCAGCTAAAGTTTCATTTCCAATTTCAAACGTAGAGTTCTGATTAAAGTGTATAGACTTATCTTCAATGTATTTTAATATTGCATATAGATAGAATCCAGCACATCCTAGTTGACTATTATTCATACAGATATGAAATACATAAGCTGATACACTATGACTGTCATCTACATTCCAAAAGTAACCATCGTCAATCCCATTCCCAATATGAATAACTGGAGCTTTAACTGAATACTTTAATGGCTTATTGGATTTAATCATCCGCTGATCAGACTTATTAAATTCACTTAGCATGGTGAAAGCTAAATCATCTTTATCCTTCTGATCCCAACTTACCGGATAATCTGTTGCATATTCAGTAAGTCCAACCTTATCTAAAAGTCCATTCTTCTTGATTAAATAATCTAAACGTTTTTCATCGGGATTATATTTTAACAATTGCTTAATATCCTTTTGAGTTACATTGAGTTGATAATACTTTGCATATCTCCAGAGATACACTAGCAGCCAATAGTAAGCATAGATGAACTCCTGATGCTGATTAGATTTCACAGCACCAGATAGAGTCCACTCTTTTAGATTCCTGAACAATTTATTGGGCATCTGAATTGTTCGGTTTAATTCATCCTCATAGTCAAACAGCTTCACTTAATCATCTCCATATTATTATAGTTTACTCTTTTAGACTTTCAATAAGTTAACCTCCTCTGCACGAATCATATCTTGTAGGAATGTTCGTCTGGATTGGCTACTATCTGTTTTGATAGCTGAAAATAAAGCATTGTTCTCAACTAATGCTACACCTTTAATTGATGTTCTTGTCATAGCTGTATATACCAATTGCTTAGACAATAATTTATATGCGCCATAATCTAAGGCAAACACAACATTCTTAATACTACTTCCCTGTAGCTTATGAACGGTAGCTGCGTATGCCATTTCGATCTTATCTAGCTCAGATTCAGTCAATGGAATAATTCCATCAAAACCATCTAATCGGATGGATACTAATTTATTATCTTTATCAATCGTATCAATATATCCGAGAGTGCCATTGAAGAAATCAAATTCATAAGGAGTCATATACTTCTTAGCTTCTGAATCTTTCATATAAGCTGTTTCTTCTTTTGTAAAATGATATTCCTGAATTGTATCAAACTTATATTTCTTATAAGCGTTACCTTGAGTGATAATCTTATCCCCTTCTCTATATTCATATCCATTTCGGTTAAGAGAAGGTTTGGATAAATCGTTGAATATTGCTTGCAGCTTATTGTTGAGATTCTTAACGCTAAGATTGCCTCGTTCTTTGTTAGCTACAATCACTTGGAAATCATATAGGTCTTCAGGTGAGTGAATTCTAGATTTATAAGCTTTAGCAATATTGATAATGTCACTAGGAATAGCATCTTTATTGTGATAGCTAATTACAGTCTGATCCTGTAATTCTCCAAATGTTTCATTCTTAGATTCATTGTAACCAAATACTTGATTGCCTTCTCGAATACTATTGGCAAGACTTAAGATTCCTGATTTAGCTGCTTGTCTATGAACCTTGGTTAATTCAAACTTAGGGAATGAATTTGTTGCAAGCAAGTCACGTAATACATCACCATATCCAATTGCAGGAAGCTGACCACTATCTCCTACTATAATTAACTTAGAACCAGTTTTAACAGCAGAGATTACATTATAAATCAATGAAACATTAATCATTGATACTTCATCTAGTACAACCACATCGAAAGGTAATGGTGAACCCTCTTTGTAGATGAAATCTCCTTCTTGAAATCCTAACATCCGGTGAATAGTAGATGCTTCAATCCCCCGTTGAGACAATACGTTTACAGCTTTACCTGATAATGCAGCAGTCATATAGTTTGTTGTACCAAGTGAATCAATCAAACCTTTTACTGTTGCAGATTTACCTGAGCCAGCTAAACCATTCAATATCATAACTCCATGCTGAGAGCCTTCGATAATTGCGTTGGCTTGTTCTTCTGTGAAACTATATCCTTGATAAACTTCTGTTTCTTTAATCTTAAATTGGATATCCTTAATACTTGGTGGTTTAAATCCATTCTTGATTCGGAGTAAATGATCAAGCACACTCTGTTCTTTCCTACGGATATATGCAATAGCCACTACATCTCCACTTTGATAAATGACTGATTGCGGAATAGCTTCTAGAACCTTATTAACATCATTCATCGACATAGATAGCATATCAGCACAGGACTCTAGCAGCTTATCTCTAATTGACCACGTATGTCCCTCATTGGTATCTTCTCTTAGTTTGTAAATGACGGCAGCTTGGATTCTTGTTTTACTGTTAGGATCATCTCCACGTTTTAAGGCAATTTCATCTACCGTCTTGAATCCAAATGATTTGATGTCACATAAGGAATAGATATTGGAATCAATTGCTTGTAATGCTAATTCTGGTGATTTGAAATGTTCAACAATCTTGCTGAGTTTATTCGTAGAGATTTGTAAATCAGATAATTTAGCTATTAAAACAGATAGCTGCATATTGCTTTCGATGTTCTCTTTAATCTTAGTGAGTGTTGGAGCTTTGATTCCTTTAGTCTTATTCACATCCACTTTATCAGCAAGAATGAAATCAACTAGCTTTTCATTTGGATATGCTTTCTTGAGTGTATCGAATTGATTACCTGTAAGAATTTCTCGTAGAAACTTATCCTGTGAGTCCGATGAATCTAATTTCTCTGCTTCCACTTTTACAATCTTATAGTATTTACCGTACTTAGGATGATCGTATGAACCATCAAGGATGACGTTGTACTTCTCCCCTTCTGCAAGTTTTCGTGTATCACCTTGCATTGAGAAGCTACCAAAACTACCCCTTTCTAATTCAGTGTTGTATCCGGTAATGTCAAAGCCATAGATGCCCCACATCTTTTCGTTATTATAGAATACTTGCTTCTGGACAACTACTTCTAACTCAAACTCTTTAGTCATTTAATTACCCCTTTATCATTATAGTTTGCTTAATATGAAACATTTTAGACATGAAGATACACGTCTATCTTTATATTATAAGCAGATGGAATCAGGAATGCAAGGATTAATTGAATAAAGTATAAAAATATTTAATTTATTTTTCAAATTCGCTTACCTTTTTTACGTAAGTTGCCTATAATAGAATGTAGAAGGAATTATTTACAAGAGAAAGGCTTCCTCTTATGAGGAATGTTAATTAAATAAACTATAAATATATAATTAGATAGATAGCAGGGGGAATAGATTTGGGTGCAACCAAAATTGATACAAAAAAGGCTGAGAGAGCTTTTACTGACTTAACCTTTTCAGATATAAACGTTGTTAGATTATTAATGGAGTATAGATATAAGTATGATCCGTATTCAGGGTTTGAAGCAGATGCTACATATGACATTGCTGGAACAGTAAGTTCAGTGAATGTTGAAGTTATAGCTACCTTCGCTTCCCTCGATAGATTAATTGAACAATGCAAGTTTGATGAAATTCAGTTGAAGATTATACGTTTAGCTGAGGATGGCTATACATTAAAAGAGATTGCCACACTAGTTGGATTGAATCATGCAGATAATATTAAGAAGCGCATGAATACAATTTGCAAAGAAATTGTTAAAAGGAATTTATGGAATTGGCGTAAAGTTACCTACGATGATGTATTAGGATTAAAAAAGAAGACTTGCAGCAAGTGTAAGGAAGAATTGCCAGCTACATTTGAGTTCTTTAGAGATCATACAATCACTAAAGATGGGCTACAAAGTAGATGTAAAATGTGTGAAAAGTAAATTTAACGGAAATATACGGCTTTAACCCCCTTCCCAAGGCTAGAACATTAGAGGGGTATATTTTACCAATAGGAGATAAGAAAATGAAACTAAAACTACCCCATCAAACATTTAACTTAGATATGGAACTTGAACTAGAAGAAAGAGTTCCTGTTATTAATAAAATTTTAGCAGATAAGATCGAATTTCATAGCGAAACAATGACTACAGAAGAATATTTTAGATATACATGGGACAAATCAAATACTAAAATTTGTTTAGACATTATTGGATACTACTTAACAAAAGAGAAAAGAAATTTAGAAATTTTATCTACGAAGAAACAATTAGAGATGGAAACAGGATCAAAAAGACATACAACATTTACAAGTATGGGCTATGATAACCAAGTTTCAGTAGGTTTAGTTGACATTGAAGATTAAATATATCAGTTTAGGAGCTTAAAACCTCCTAAATAAGTAAACTATAACAATAACTGTATTAAAAAGTAACTAATATCACGGTAAATTAAATGGTTTTTGCGTTCTTTTCCTTAAAAAGCGTAAGAGAAAACAGAGAAAAGGGAGATTGATTTATATGACAACAGTATTAACTAAAACAGAATTGGTAAAAGCATTTGCAGAAGAGCGTGGAACTACACAGAAAGAAGCCGCTGAAATTCTAGATCAGGTATTTGGAACAATTGAAGGTGTTCTATATGAGCAGCAAGCAGGAGTTAAACTTGGAGCAATTGGTACATTGAAAGTCGATGTTGTTCCAGAACGTGAGCATCAAAACCCTTCTAACGGAGAAAAGATTACTAAGCCTGAACATTATGCAGTTAAATTTAAAGTGAATTCAGCATTCAAACGAGATTTAGCGGAAGTTGCAATCGAAGGTTAATCTAATTCAGTTTAAACCATAAGAAAAATAACTGGATATGAGAAGAAGAACTGCTGTCGATCATCATCACACGTTCGGTAACTACCTCACACTTCTTCTCATACTTCTATAGGGAGATATGTTCAATGGTTAGCGTTTCTAAGTATCAAGATAAAGATATTCGTTGGAAGTGGTTAGCAGAAAAAGGTTACAACGTACTTTCTGATAAACATCAATATGCATACATGCAATCATTATGGGCTGATACTGGAATTGTGCAATCTGTATTTGTAGATGCCAAAGCTGGTACAGGAAAAACTAGTCTTGCCGTTGCTGCTGGAATTTATGAAGTTGAAAAAGGAACTTACGACAAAATCATTTATATTAGAAACGCTGTTGCTGTCCGTGAGCAAGGTTTCTTGCCGGGCAGCATTGATGAAAAAGAATCACCCTACTTCACTCCCCTATTTGATGCTTTAGATAATCTAAGCCCGAATGGATATGCAAATTGGTATGAAACAGATAGTGAACATCAGAAGATATTTATGACATCCACTTCTTTCTTGCGTGGAGTTAACTTTAAAAATGCTTATGTCATCCTTGACGAAGCCCAAAATTTAGACCTTGTAGAACTACAAACCACATTAACTCGTATTCATGATAGCTGTAAAGTCGTAGTGATTGGTAGTACAAGACAAGTAGATAATATCAAGAAGATGAAATTGTATAGTGGAATTACACCTTTTGAAGTTTACATGAGACACTTTGATGGACATTTAAGCGTACAACACAAACTTATTACTAACTACCGTGGAATGTTCTCTAACCATGCTGATGAAGTACAAGAAACAATTGATTTAATTGAAAAAGAAAATGCTAGGAATTAAGCAAACTATAACACACTAGCGCAGGACTGTAATTCCTGTTGCAGTTACATATGAGAGGAGTTTAGAAATGGAAAAAGATTCAGTATTAGTCTTCAACCCTAAGATTGCCAGAGACTTAATTAAAAAAGGATTCAACATTATAGACATCAAGCCTTTCAAGGAAGATAAAGATAGAACGATATTCGTGTTTAAGCGCACAGAGGAAATTTTAAAAGAAATCCACTCTTAGGTTGAGTGGAAATAAAAAGGTAAAATAAAAGGATGAATTAAATGCTAGTGACAGACACAATAACAATAAAATGGCAAACGAGTAACAAGAAAAACTACTCAAATAAAGGATATGTATTCACTAATTACGGAGAAGAATTTGAAATTAAAGTCGAAGATTTGTCTCCCTACTCTTTAATTGAAGTAAGTGTCTACTGTGACTATTGCTTAGAAAATGGAATAAAAAGAATCGTTAAAAAGATACAATACAATAAAAAGAAAAACGGGAAAGATTGCTGTCATAATTGTGCTAGAAAGAAGCAAGTGGAATCAAAGCGTTACAAGCCTAGAGGAAAAGGGAAAAACAATAAAAAAGATAAACAGATAACTAAGTCCGATAAAAACAATTTAAGAAAAGAAAAAACTTTTTCTAAAATCAAAGATAGATTCAAAGAGGAAGGTTCGATACTACTATCAAAAGAAAAAGAGTATAAAAATAAAAGTTCTATACTTCTTTTTATTTGTTCAGAACATGGTATTCAAAATGCTAGTTGGGATCACATAAGAGGAAGAAAATTAGCTTGCTTTAGCTGCAAATCTATAGAAAATAAATTATTAATAGTAGAAAAAGATTTTCTAGAAAGAGGTTATAGACTTTGTGAAGATCAAGTATATAAGAATGGTCACATTCCATTGAATTATGTCTGTCTTACACATGACCATGAAATTCAAAAAGTCGCCTACAGTAGTTTTAAAAGAAGTATTCATAATTGCACATATTGTTTTTGGGAATATATAGGGTATGATGAAAATGAAATTAATAGAGGAAGAAGAAATGAAAAAGAATACTTCAAATGGAGAGAGTCAGTACTAGTAAGAGACAATTACATTTGCAGGTGCTGTGAAGACTCTTTTAATAAAAATCTTCAAGTACACCATATAGATAATTACTCTAGTAATAAAGATGCAAGAATAGATATCTACAATGGAATAACAATGTGCAAAGAATGCCATGATAATAGAATAGAAGGTTCTTTCCATCGGACTTATGGAGTTAAAGATAACAACATATTCCAACTTCAAGAATATTTCGATGATATTAGATCAGCTCTAGGGCTACCACTCATCAAAATTGAAGATATTATTTATTCAAAAGAAATCGTATCAATTTAACAAACTATAATAAACTATGTGCAGCAGAGTTCGCTTCACGTTAAAAAAATATAACTCAACAGAATTATGGCGTTGTGCTGCCACATTAAACATGAAAATGCACCCTATAAGATATGCTGATTATGCTGACCAGTTCCTTGACTATAGGAAGAGCCTATGTTCAGCAGTAAGAAACCCTCGTTAAGAGGCGCAAGGGAATCACAGCTCAAAGGATCGCAACCTTTGCTTGGTTCTATACATACCCAAAATAGCGAATTAGCTTGAGGGAAAATAAATTACTTGGAGATGAATCAGATGAATTTTTTAGTTGGAAATATTGATTTTGCATATGATGAACATAGAACTGTTTCAGAAGTAGGTATTCGATTTGATGCCAACGATGAAAAAGGTGCAAATTTAAGCGGCTATATTCGCATTAGTAAGGAAGAATATGAAGCAACAGACAAGAGTTTAGAGGCATTGAGTAGTTTAGCTAAAGCTAAAGTGATTGCACAATTAAACAAAGAAGAAGAATCTGAGGAATTTTAAACTGAGAGCGTGATATGCGCTTTCTGCATACATATATAGGGTTCATAGTCTCCCCTACCTAAAACTATGATGAATCTAATGAGAATAAGGAGATTGATATATATGGCTAAGGTGACTAAGAATGCACAATTAAAAGGTAAATTAGAGGTAGATTTTAATACAGGTTCGGGAATCGTAACTGAAGTAACAAAGGAGGCAGAATTTGAATATGACTTCTTTAAATTGCTAGAAGAGTTCAACGGAAAGACGGTTAAGATTTCTATTTCAGAAGAAAATGAAATTGAAACTATTGGTGATACTGAATGAATCCAAAAAAATATGAGTCGGAGTCTCTAATTGAGTATAAAATTCGGATTTGTGGAAATAAGGAATTGTTAAATCTTACGTGGACACAGGTAGCAAAATTGTTAAATGAAGAATCAGGTCAAGATTTTACCGAATCAACATACCGTAAGTGGTTTACTCAATTCAACTCAGGGTTAGAATACGCACAAGAGAATAAATTAGATTCCAATGAAGCTATCGAAGAATTGAAGCAGAAAACGAAAGAATTTGAAATTGCTAAGATTCAATTACAAGATCAGAAACGTGAAGTTAAAAACTATTTACGTCATGAAGGTCGCTTAGACCATCTCCTTAAAACAATGCTTGAATCAATTAAAGATGAAATGAACACTAAGAAGCCTCTAGAATGGTATAAACCTGTAATCAAGAAAGACAGTAAAGGCGCTTTAACTTTGCTACTTAGTGATTTACACAAAGGTATGGTAACTGATAACTATTGGAACAAATATGATAATGATGTATTTTATCAGCGTCTTAATCAACTAACTCAAGAAGTTTTAGATTATCAAGTGATTACAAATACTAGTGAGATTCATGTATTTGAGTTGGGAGATGTAATTTCAGGCGTTATCCATCGTATGACTAAACTATCTGAAACAGAAAATGCTGTTGAGTCTACTCAAAAAGTTGCTGAGGCATTGTCTGAATTAGTATCTGTACTAGCTAATAACTTCGAGAAAGTTCACTACTACAATGTAAAAGGTAATCATGATCGTGTAGCTGCTCGTAAAGAAGAAGAAGTTAAAACTGAATCCTTCCACTCTTTCATTGCATGGTATATGAAAACTAGATTAGAAAAACATGAGAATGTAATCTTCCATGATAATGAAATTGACAGCGAAATGATTGTAGCAGAAATCCTCGGACATAATTATTTTGCAGTACATGGTCATTTAGATGGCTTGGGTAAAGTTGTTCAAGATTTAACTATGATGACACGTAAATTTCCCACGGCTGTATTTATGGGACATTATCATCGTAACTTTGAAAATGAGATTCATGGTGTCGATTTGATTATGAATGGATCATTTGGTGGAACTGATGATTACGCTAAGGATGCAAGGTTGACTTCTAAAGCACATCAGAAACTATTATGGTTAGATGAGAATGGTCGCAAAGCTACTTTTTATATTAAGTTTAAATAAATAAACTATAATAATATTAAATTGAGGGTTAAGAATTGTGGGGTATGCTCCTACTACCCTCTCTTATTTTTATATAAGGGAGATTAACCTAATGGCAAAGAAGAAAACACAAAATGAATTTAAAGATGATATTTTTAATTTATACGGAAACGAGTATTTAGTTGATTCTCGATACTATGGAAACAACAAAAATATAAGAATTCTTCATGCTCCGTGTGGGGATAAAATCAATATATCAGTTTCTACCGCATTAAAAGGAAATATACGTTGCATTAGATGTTATGGTGTTGATAATAGTGCAAGAAAAGAAAGCTTCTTTAGAAAGTTTAACAATAAATTTAAAGATGAGTATTCAGTTGTAGGAGAATATTCAAATTGTAAAGAGAAACTGGAAATCAAGCATGAGAAATGTGGCTATCAATGGTTTATTTTACCTGACGCTTTAATAAACTCTTCTAAAGGATGTCCACGATGTAATGGAAATGTAAAGAAAAAAACAACCGAATCTTATAAAAAAGAGATACAGGACAAATATGGCGATGATTATCAAGTTATTGGAAAATATAAAAATATAAAAACCAAGATTCGAGTAATCCATAAATGTGGTTATGAGTTCGATGCGTATCCTTCTGGTCTACTAAACAGACCAGTATGTGCAAAATGCAATGGGAAATATATTAGAAGCGAAGAAGAGTTTTTAATAGAAGCATCAGAAATTCTTGGTAATGAATATATTATAAAAGGAAAATATATTGACACGGCAACACCGATTGATATTTTTCACAAAAAATGTGGGAGAATATGGTCTGCTTTTCCTTCTTATATCTTATACTCAAATGGAAGATGCACATGTAGAAGATTTTCAATAGGTGAAGATAAAGTAGAAGAAATCCTGCAACTAAACAATCTTAATTATATGAGTCAATTTAAATTCAATGATTGTATATCAGTTAGACCACTACCCTTTGACTTTGTAGTATTTGATTCTAGCGGTAAAATAAATTTTCTAATCGAATATGATGGCAGACATCATTTTGAACCAATTGATTATTTTGGTGGAGAAGAATATTACCAAAAAGTCATAGAAAGAGACGGAATAAAAAATCAATATTGTTTAGACAATAATATTTCACTACTCAGGATACCATATTGGGATTTCAAAAATATTAAAGCGATTATAGCTAATTTCATAGAATTAAACAAAGAGAAGGAGAGATTATATGAGTGTAAATAAAAATTCAGAAGAAGAATGCGAATGCAGCGTCTGTCAGCTCGTGTCTGAGTTCCGTGAATTAATTGAAGCAAATACAGATTGGGAAACGGCTTTACGATACGTCCTCTACTCTGCTACTTCTAAAGATGATGAAATTATTTCAGAAGTTATTGAGGAAACTTTCAACGAAGGATTTGAAGAAGGCATCCTATTTGCTACTGAACAAGCTCAAAGAATGATGGATGGATATGTTGATAATGTAATGGATAAAGTTTATGACATTAGAGATAGACGAGAAAATCCAGAAGATTATGCTGATGAAGATGATAATGATGTCGAAAGTTTAGAGGATTTAAGCGATGAAGAATATGATGAAATTCAGAAAATTATTCGTGCAAACCTTAAATAAAGGATATCAATATGTGAGTGATTTAATTCTATTTGGATATGTAAGATGGATTATCTGGAGTGAAGAAGCAAGAAAAGAAGCTGAGAAATTTGTCTATCGTATAGATGAGAATATGAAAGATCGTTAATTGAGGATTAGATAAAGCTATTTGGTGCTTAACCAATTGAGACTGAGGAGGAAATGTTTATGACAGAGCTAAAAAAGAAACCTAACAAATTTGGTATTGATGCAGAATATTTAGAGCTTGAAGTTCCTTCTACAATTGATGATTATCTTACTTGGATTTCTTATAAGGAACGTAAGATTATCTTAAATGACAATATTGACACATCTACTATTAATCGAGTATCACATTGGATTAATCGTTGGAATGATGAAGATGATAATGCAGGATTAGTTGGAGAACAACGTCCCGAAATTAAATTGGAGCTAACTTCCAATGGAGGCGATGTTATTTCTGGTTTCAATGTGGTGGATTGCGTCCAAGCTAGTAAAACGCCTGTAACTATTACAACTTATGCTTGTGCTGCTTCAATGGGCGCATTAATTCTATTATCTGCTAAAAAACGTAGAGCTTACAAGAATTCAATTATATTGATCCACGATGGATCGTTGCAACTGCAAGGTTCAAGCCGGAAAGCAAAGAATACAATGACATTTTACGATAAGCTAGATGGTCGTGTGAAGGATTACATTTTGAGCAATACTAAGATTACCGAAGAAATGTATGACGCTAAAGTTGATGAAGAGTGGTATATGTTTGCAGACGAAGCTTTAGAGTTAGGCGTTATTACAGAAATTATCGAGTAAGTATTTGTTGGAAGGGCTTATTGAGCCTTTCATAGAGATACTTAATAAATAAGCTATGACAAGGTAGGTGTGAGGATGTCCCCTCTTCCCTATCTTTTTCTGTTTCTAGAGAAACTGAAAGAAAGGAGTGCTTAAATATTGGTTAAAACAACTGAAAAGAAATCTAGTAAAAAAGTCTGTCTCAAGTGTCAAAGAGACCAGGCTTTTTCTAATTTCTATAATACGGCTGATACAGAATTATTTACAGATTCAAAAATGCCAATTTGTAAAACGTGCGTCTTTAAACATATCGATGAAAAAGGATTCGAAGGATTCCAATCTATTATGAGACTTATTAATAAGCCTATTTATCAAGATTTATTTAAGGGAGATTACAAGGATTATATTAGACAAGTTAACTCATTAGGTCAGTGGAAAGATGTCTACTATGATGATTCTGATATGTTCAAAGAAGCTAAAAACAATGAAATCACTAAAAGAGCAAAACCCAAAGAGTTATCACCTGAAGATTTGAAAGAAAGTGAAGACTTTTGGGGAATTGGTTACACAGAATCAGAATACATTTGGCTTAACCTTGAATATGGCGATTATCTAGATAGATATGAAGTTGATGGTAAAACCCTAGAGAATCTAATTAGAGAGATATGTTTAGTTCAATTGGATATTAGGATTGCTAGAGCTAACAAGAGAGATGTTAAAAATGAGCTTAAAGCGTATAACGATCTTCTTACTGCTGCTAATTTAAAACCTGTTCAAGAAACAGGTGCTCAATCAGTTGACCAAGAATCTTTTGGAACACTTATTAAAAAATGGGAAGATACCAGACCTATTCAGGATAGTGAAGAATGGGAAAAGAATGATTCAGTTGGGAAGTATTTAAAAGTATGGTTTACAGGACACTTAATGAGAATGTTTAGCTTAGAAAACAAAGATGAGCGAGAGTATTTTGACGAAATCAATAAGTATACTGTTGCGACCGAAGAATTTGAAGGTGAAGAAAATGGCGGGAATAGCTAATTTTCAAGTAAATAGGAATAAGTCCACAAAAGGATTGAATATTTTCAAGACTGGTAGAACCCATAGAAAAAAAGAAACCAAATCTGAAAGATTGATGAACGGTGTAAATATATGGGCAAGCTTTTATAGATTTAGAATGGATATGTTTGTTAAAGATTATTTAGGGATACAGCTTAAGCTGTTTCAAATATTCTTAATCTATGCCATGCAGAGCAATCATTTCTTTATGTATCTCGCAAGTCGCGGACAAGGAAAAAGTTTTCTATCTGCTATCTATGCAGTATCTCGTTGTATTTTATATCCGGGAACAATCGTAGTAATTGCTTCAGGAACAAAAGGACAAGCAACAAGTGTACTTAAAAAAATAGAAGAAATGATGCCTGATTCTCCTAATCTAAGACGAGAAATACTAGATATAAGGACTGGAGCTAATAATGCTGAATGTTCTTTTCATAATGGTTCGGTTATTAGAGTGGTAACTTCCAATGATAACGCTCGCTCCGCACGGGCGCACATAATTCTCGTAGATGAGTTTCGGATGGTCGATTTTCAAGTAATTTCAAAAGTTTTGAGAAAATTTCTCACAACACCAAGACAGGCTGGATTTCACGCTAATCCTGCCTATTCCCATTTACAAGAACGTAACAAAGAGATTTATCTAAGTAGTTGTTTTTATAAATCGCATTGGTCATGGGATAGAGCGCAAACTTATTTTAAAGCAATGGTTGAAGGTAAAAAGTATTTTATCTGTAGTCTTCCCTATCAACTAGCTATTAAAGAAAATCTATTAATGCGAGATCAGGTAATTGATGAAATGTCAGAATCAGATTTCGATCCTATCGGTTGGGAAATGGAAATGCAAGCACTGTGGTTTGGAGAAAATGAGAAATCTTATTTTAGTTTTGAAGATTTTAATCATAATCGTAAAGTCACTAAAGCCTTCTATCCATCAGAAGTCTCTGAGCATATCAGCGATAAAAAACTCAATATCAAAAAGGAAATTGGTGAAATAAGAGTAGTTTCTGCCGATATTGCAACGATGAAAGGTGCTGCGAATGATGCAACCGCCATTTTTTGTGTGAGATTGATTCCGGTTAAGGACGGATATGAGAGACAAGTTGTTTATGCGGAAACCTTTGAAGGTGGAATTGTTCAAGACCAGACGCTCAGATTGAATAAATTTTATCATGAGTTCTCCGCTGACTATATTGTTTTAGATACTCAAAACGTAGGTGTTGCACTTATAGATTTATTGGGACAAGGGAACACCGATCCAGATACAGGAGCAGAGTATCCCCCACTTAAATGTATGAACGATGATAAATTAGCTGAACGCTGCTCATATTCAAACGCAGCAAAAGTTATTTATTCTATTAGAGCAACTGCTCAGATGAATAGTGATATTGCTAAAGCAATGAAGGCGTCACTTAGAAGTAAAAAATTAAAGTTAATGATTCACGAAAACGATGCTGAAGAGTATTTATCTAACCTTAAAGGTTATAGCTCTCTTCCTGAGGATTTAAAAATTAAATTTAAGATGCCCTTCATTCAAACTAGCTTATTGATTAATGAAGCCATTAATTTAGAGGCTGAAATGAACGACACAGGAACAATAAAACTAAAAGAGCAAGGTTCGGCAAGGAAAGACCGTTACAGCTCTCTTAGTTATTTGAATTTCTTTGTATCAGATTATTTAGAACCAAGAAATAGAAAGCAAAAAAATGTTGTTGACGTATCAAAGCTTTTCATGGTTAAAAAAGGCAGACACTACTAATCACCAATATTTTTAATCCTTATTAAGGAAACTATAACTATATCTAATATAAAATACAAGAAAGGAGTGAAATTGATTGTCCAACAATAAAACGTTTAAACTCAACTCCCCTTCCAATCAAAAGGAAAAGCAAGAAAAGATTATGAAAGCTCAAGCAGAAGAAAAACAAAAAATGTTTGCTTCCATTAATAAGATGAAAAATGTTTACAATAACAAATTCTCAGGTGTCTCTTCCCTATCCAAATTTGATATAGAAACTATTTCTCGCTACTTGCAGAATCCAATTAAAAGTGAAAAACAGTTACGAGATTTATCTAATTATCTTTATAACGTCAACTCAAGCTATAAGTTAATTATAAATTATTTAGCTTTAATGCCTACTTACGCTTATAAATTAACACCTTCTGGCAATCCCTTTGACAATAAGGATGTAACTAAAAAGCGTGATCACTTTATTAAGATGCTTCAGTATGTTGATAAATTAAATTTAAGGCATGAGCTTATCACAGTTATGAGAGTAGCCTTCAAAGAAGATACTTATTATGGATATGAACATGAATCGAATGACTCTTTCTTCTTGCAAAAGCTAGACGGAGATTTCTGTAGAGTATCATCTGAAGAGAAAGGCATATTTAATTTAGAGTATGACTTTTCATATTTCGATAGATATAAAGACACTCTAGACTCCTTCCCTATTGAGTTTAAAGAAAAATATCAGCAATACCAAGCTACCAAAGAAAGATGGATTGAAATAAATCCAGATAAAACACTAGTGCTAAAAGTAAATGAAGATATTGTTAACTATTCTATACCCCCACTAAACGGTATGTTTGAAGCACTCTTTGATTATGATGAGTATAAAAAGATAAGTAAAGCTAAATCAAAAATGGATATATTTATGGCTCTCATACAGAAGATTCCTTTAGATGAGAAAAACCCAGAAATGAATAAATTTTTGATTGACTTGGATTTAGCAGCCGGATTCCATGGTAAAGCTGAAGAAGGGCTTCCAGAAGGAGTTACCTTAATTACATCTCCTATGTCGATTGAAGCTGTAAAGATGGAAAAAGGACGTTCAGATCAAGACGTTGTTGCTCAAGCTTTACGTGCTGTACATGATGCTGGAGGTGTTAGTCAACATCTATTTAACTCTGATAAGAGTACAGGCGTTGGACTTGAGAAATCTGTATTAACAGATGAAGAGACTGTATTCGCTATTCTTAGACAAGTAGAACGTTGGATTAATAGAAAAATAAAAAGAGAATCTGGCAAGTATAAATACAAGTTTGAGTTTCTTGACATGACTATTTTTAATAAAGATACTTATTACGATAAGTTTTTAAAAGCCGCTCAATTTGGTGTGCCAGTAAAACTAGAAATTGGTGCATCCCTTGGACTTTCACCATTGGATGTAATTAATAAGGCAGTATTAGAAAACGATATTTTAGGCTTAGGTGATTTATTTGTTCCACTTACATCTTCGCATACACAAAATGGAGATAACCTTGATACAGGTGGAAGACCTAAAAAACCTGAAAATGAAATATCTGCTTCCACTGAAGTTAATCGAAACAATGAATAGCTTACTTTACTTCGAGAGGCGGTGAATAAATGAAAGTGAACAACACTCTTACCTTTAATGGCAGTGTAACAAATTATGAAAACTTTAACGATTCTCTATTTCGTACGAAAATTCGAGTTTTTGCATTTGGAAATAACAGGAACGGCTCGAATTTCTCACCAGAATCTTTCTCTATTGCGACTCAAAAAAGTATGTCACTAATTCCTATCGTTGCTAAATACAATGAAGAAGAAGATGACTTAGAAGGTCACAATGTTAACTTAAAGAAGAATTGTTCTGGTGAATACGAACCCCACTTTGATACTTATCCAATTGGTATGGTCTCCCCTGACAGTAACTTTACATTGGAAGAAGTCAATGAAGGCTCAGAAGAGTTCCCCGATATAAAAACCTATGTAGTAGTAGATAATATCTATTTGTGGAAACGCTATGAAGCTACTAAGAAGATTATTTCATGGTTAGAAGAAGGCGTTTCACCTAAAGTGTCAATGGAAATTGATGGTGTTACCGGAAAATTTTCAGAAGATGGTTATTTCCAAATTGAGTCATTCAAGTTTTCTGCTATTGCAGCATTGGGTAGTGAGATTGAACCCTGCTTTAAAAAAGCTGGAATTGAAGCATATTCTCAGCAAGACTTTAAAACAGAATTCTCAACCTTAGTATATGAGTTGAATGAAACACTTAAACAAGATGGACAAGGAGGTACAAAAATGACAGAAGTAACAAAAACACAAGAAGAGTTAGATGCTGAATTAGAAGCCAATAAAGCTGAAAATAAAGCAGATATCAAAGCTGAAGAAACACCAACAGAAAAACCAGAAGATAAGGCAGAGTTTACGGATAAAGATGAAAATCAAACCGAAACGAAACCTGAATCTACTGAAAAACCTGATGAGTCTAAGGCAGAGGAAGCCACTGAATCAAAAGAGCAAGAAGAACCATCTCAAGAGTTTGCTTTAACTTCTAGTCAACTTCGACAACAAATTGAAGGTGAATTAAGAAAAGAACATTATCATGATAGTTGGGGTGATAAGTGTCGTAGATATTGGTATGTAGATCATACTGATGCAGTTACTATTGCTGAAGACTGTAATGACGGATATCAATTGTATGCAGTACCTTATACTTTAAATGGCGATAATGTTGAATTAAAACTTGAAGAATCCTATAAGGTTAAAATTGAATATGTAGCATTCGAGGGTGAATCTACTTCTTTTACATCTAACTTTGAACGTATTGAGGATGAGAAGTCTTCCCTTCAATCACAATTAGAAGAATTAACATCATATAAACGTTCTCGTGAAGAAGATGACATTAAATCTCAGTTTGCTGATAAGCTATCTGATGAAGAGATGACTGAAGTATTTACAGCAATGAAAGAAGCATCCATTGAGGATGTGGAAGTTAAATTGTTTGCATTATACGGGAAGAAAAACTTTACAGTCTCAAAATCAACTCAAACTCAAACAACTGATAAAGTAACATTCTCGTTGCCGAAGGATAGCGATAAAAACGTGAGTCCGTACGGCACAATCTTTGATGAAGAATAAAATAAACTATAACAATAATGGAGGAATTTATAATGGCAGTTAAGAAAAGTGTAGTACGTTTGGATGATGCTCGTTTCCCACGTGGAGATGTATTCTCAGTACGCTCAGAAGATATTTTGGAAAATGGTTTTGTAGGTAAACTTGGTGACACAGAAAAAGAAAATCGTGATGTACACAAGCTTGAAACACCTGCTGCTGGAGACGGAGATTTAGTTCTTATTGCTAACCCAGCAATGATTTATGATAACGCTCGTCGTGGTTCAGCTACTGAAGATAAGTATGAAATGGAAGCTGGCGAAGTTGTCCGTGCTTACGGTCTACGTAAGACAATTAAATTCGGTGTATCTAAAGAAGGTATTAATGGAACAGCAGTTGTAGATCAATATTTGGTAGCTGGAGATGGCTACAAATTAGTACCGGCAGCAGAACTACCAGCAACAGGATTTGCAGCTAAAGTTATTCGTGAAGATGTAGCTGGTGGAGCTTTAAGCATGAACGCTACACAAACACCAACTGTATATGTAGTAGTAGAAGTCGTACAAAACTAATTTAATTAAACAAACTATAAGAAAACAATGGAGGAATATTATAATGGAAAAATTTGAACTAATCAATCTTTGTGTGGATGTAGTTAAAAATCCTGCACAAGTACAACAATTCTCAAAAGGTAAAGACGTGGACGTAGCTATTCGAGGTAAATTCTTCGAAATTATGGGAACTGAAACTCCTACTAAGAAAGATGTCCGTGCTAATAAAGTAGCTATCTTCGAAATTTTAGAAGAAGTCCTAGTTGAAACTTACCTTACTGGTATCAATGAAGATGAGTTCTTCATGCGTTTCGCTGATATCCGCAACCTTGCATTAGGAGATTCACAAGAATTCTTCATTGAAGATGATGGTGTGATTATTGTCTCTGAACATGCTGGAAACCACTGGAACATTGATCGCCAGAAACTTGAAGGTGGAGATTCATTCACAGTACCAGTTAAAGCTCATGCTGCTGCTATCTATGGTGACTTCTTCTTGTTCGTTACTGGTCGCTTAAGCTTTGGTCGTCTAGTTGCAAAAGT
This sequence comes from Planococcus alkaliphilus, assembly GCF_057031095.1. Lineage (NCBI taxonomy): Bacteria > Bacillati > Bacillota > Bacilli > Caryophanales > Caryophanaceae > Planococcus > Planococcus alkaliphilus. Next base: position 1,631,179 of record NZ_CM168060.1, on the reverse strand, counting down.
TGCAGAAGGCATTCAAAAAGCTATTGCACAAGAAGTTGCTGCTTCATTCGCAACAGGTGCAGCTAACCTTCCAGCAGCATTCAAGAAAACTGGTGCTTATGATGAACAAAAACTATTGGAATTGGTTTCACATGTTGAAGCTGTTGCAGGTTCAGCTTACGTAGTAGGTACTAAGAAGACTATTGGTAAAATCGTTTCTGCTAACCCTAACTTGTTCTCAAATGAAATGAAAAATGAATATGCTCGTACAGGTCGTGTAGCTAACTGGAATGGTATGACTCTAGTTGAACTTCCTCCTGTCCATAAAGCTAATTCTTTTGATTTCGCTTATGACGACAACCAAATCCTAGTATTGCCAGCTAACGATGACAAGTTCATCAAGCTAGTATTCGAAGGCGATGATATGGTTCGTGAAACTACTGATAACACAGCTAACGTTGATATGACTTTTGATTACTCTTTCATCTCTCATTGGGGCGTTAAAACAGTATTCTCAAGCCTATTCGGGACTTACACATTAGCTTAATAATATTATGGCGTTCTATATGAGCGCCTTTTTATTTTTACTAATAGAGAAAAAGGAGACTATTAAATGACTGAAACTAAAAAAACTACAACTCGTAAAGCGCCTGCTCGTAAAGCTGCTGCTACTAAAAAAGAAGTAGTTAAAGAGCCAGAAGTTGAAGAAAAAGTTGAACCAAAACAATCAAAACGAGCTAAGAAAATTGATATTGATCGTAATGAAATGATTCCTACTAGAAGCGCAGTTCACGGAGAACTAATCTATATCTCCAATAGAACAAAAGCCTTATACACTTGGGAAGATTTTGGAACGATTGTCTATTTAGAAATGGGAGAACTTCAGGATATGAATGGTTCTAACCGTAAATTCCTGCATGATGGATATTTGGTTATTGATGATGAAGAAGCTGCGGAAGCACTTGGATTAACTAAATTATATGAAACTATTTCCCATATCGATAATCTTGACGAGTTATTTGAAAAAGATGCTGAAGACTTACTAGTTATTATTCCTAAACTACCAAAAGGTATGAAAAGTACATTAGCAGCAAAAGCTCGTGAGCTAGTTGAAAATGGTACGTTAGATCGTCTTGGTAAGATTCGAGCAATTGAATCAGCATTGGGAATTGATCTAGAAGGCTTCACTAAGCGTTAAGAAAGGTGTGCATATAGATGGCAACACCATTTCAAGAAATATACGATATGTTTCTCTCACAAGTCACTGATTATGAATTAGCGGTAATGGAAGAAACAGCATTAGAAGATAACTTACAGTTATGGATGATGAGTGCTGTAGGATATTTTTCTAGTTGTCGACATGACTTAACAGACTATAGCTTAATGCTAAAACAATTTAACCATGATTTAAAAATGATTGAAAAACAAATCCTAGCTAAATATATGTTGTATACCTATATGGACACCCATTTAATTAAAGAAGATTTGATGAAACAATCATTAAACTCCAAAGACTATCGTATGTACTCTCCTGCCAATCAAATTAAAGCCATTCAAGGACTCAAAGAATCTATCAGTTCAGAGGCTAACACCCTTCTCTCTCGCTATTCATACAACATTCACACATTAAAGGATCACTTCAAATGACCAGTATCAGTGAAAAAGATTACCGTAATTATTTAATCCAACTGAAAGATAGAGTCTGGAAGATACTTCCTATGTATGAAGAAAAGAATGAAACGATTGAGGACTACATTGAGAGTGTAAGCTTTGAGTTATTTGGCTTAAGAAAATTAATTGGAGATTTACCACATGGAATTTGGTATGTAAAATCATTGGCTACGTTGAAACAATTGAAAGTTGAAGTTGCGTTAATTGATCGGCAACGGATTGTGAAGAAGGAAATATTTAAAATCTTGAATACGATTGATAAACAAATTGACGTTTTGAAAGGAGAGTGAGTATATGAGCAAATATAAGTCTTATCGTGATAGATTAGGTGTTCCTGCTGGTGTGAGATCATCGCAAGATGCTTTACGTGAATCAACTAAAAGACAAAACCATAGCTTCATAACCAACTCGCCCTCTAAATCAAACGTTCGATTAAATGATTCAATTGAAGAAGTTCCTTGTATCGTATCTAATAAAGAATCATTCAATAAAAGGTTGTTTTTATTCTTACCGGATACGCAAGTTGAAGTTGGCGATTATGTTCATCATGATACATTTACTTATTTAGCAACGGATAGAAACAGGAATGATTTATATCCTGAATTGACTGGTGAGTTGTGTAATGAGACATATAAACTGATTGGTAAGCAAATTAAACGTATTGTTGGATATGATGATTTTAAACGTCCTATATATGACACGATGAGCGAAGAGTATGATATTCCTTGTGTTATGACAACTAAGACATATAGCACCGCTGATAACTCTGCTATTCCCCTACCTGAAGGCGCAATGATTGTGAAGATTCCTTATATGGAAGATAAGCTTCCCAAAGTAAACGCTGAATTTAAAATATGGAATGAAGATTATCAAGTTACAGACGTAAACTATACAAATGTAATTAATGGTGTTGGCTATATTGAAATTCGTTTGGCTCGTGAGGTGGATAACATCTAATGGCTATCGAACAAGGTTCAATGAGACAAGTAGTTAATCATATATATAGCATTCTAATCAATGATGAAAAATTAATGAGGTTATTATTCTACTATCCGAAAGATACAAACAGACCTGATCCCCTATCTGATGAATTGGAAAATATATTAGACAGAGATGATTATTGGGAAATTGTTGAGGATAGAGTTTTAATTGCTGAGAAGTATTCAGATATTATTGGTAGAGACATTAATCGATTGTATATTACTCAAGGAAGACGCAGACCTGTATTCGGAAACTATTTACTAGCTACCCAAGAAATTATGATAAGTATTTACACTCATGAAAATTATGAAACAGATATGCGTTCCGCATGGATTTCAGATCGAATTAATGAGCTGATTGCTTTAGAGAATATTAATGGGATATACGGTAAATTGGAATATGCTGCTGGAAATCCGAGAGTAGCTGCCATTCATTACAAGAGATATGATACTGTTTACGAATTTACAACGAGTAAGAAGTGATGAGTATGGAAATTGATAAGGAATTTTTCATATTTGGATTACCTGTTGAGACTGAATTATGTAGTGTGAGGTTTCTTAAATATCATGAGTATGTTCAAGTGCTTCCAGAACTGAGTATGATGTCACTTAACGTATTGCATTTATACTATCAATATAAGAATGCTAATAAGGAAAAGAATCCTGAAATTGATAAGATTTTAGAAGAGCTGAAACAAGATAAATTATTCAACATTGTTTTAGGACAAGAGGAATTTGCAATGGCATATCTTAAAATATTTAAGATGGTTATTGACGATGAATCAGTTATTGAAAAGATATTTGATAATGAAAATCTATTCATGTTCTATCGGAAATTGGTATTAGATATGCAAATTTTAAACGAAGAAATTGTATCCCCTAACGAAGAAATCCAGAAAGCAATTGAGCGAAGTAGAAGAGTTAAGCAACAGAAAGCTGAGAAGCAATCATATGGAGATATTATATCTTCTATTGTTGCCGGAACTTCTAACTCATTTAAAGATGTTACTGAAATGAACGTTTATCAGGTATATTCAATTTTTTATAGAATGTCTGCAATATTTAATTATCAAACCTCCAGTCTATTTGCAACTGTTGCTGAGAAGGTTCAGATTGAGTCATGGAACAAACATATAGACTTATTTAAGAATGAAAGCGACACGTTTGAGCAAGGTGAATTTAACAAGAAATTTGGAAGCATGTTCTCATAGGACATGCTTTTTATATTTAAATAGGAAATTATAGGAGGAAATATAAAATGGCAAAACTAATTATCCAAGATACGGCTGAAATTTTGGTCACAAATCTTAAAACAGGCAAGATCGTAATGATGGGTGAAGCCCAAATTGCTGGTATCGAACAGTCAATTTCAGAAGAGGTAATTCGTGGAGGAATTGGAAATAAAAGTATCTTCATGATGAGATCGGACAAGGAAATGACACTTAATATGACTTCAGCCACTTTTGACATGGATTATTTATCTATGACTCAAGGTGTTGAAATTGAAGAAGCTGGAACAGCTACAGTAACTCGTACACTTGCTGGTAAGGCTGTTGACAACGGTGGTACTCTTGAAGTTACATTAGCAAATGCTCCTGCTGATTTAACAACTGCTACTATCCGTGACACTGATGGCTCTCAAGAAGAAGTTGCTGTTGTTGGTGGTAAAATCACTCTACCTGTTGGCTATGAAGTTGCAGAAGGTGAAACTGTACAAGCATTCTTCAAAGATGATGTTATTGGTCGCTCAATCGAATTGAACGCTGCTAAATTCTCAGACAAATATAAAGTTGAATACCGCACAATTGCTTATTCTGTTGAAAACGCAACTGTTCACAGTGATATCTACTTTATCTTTGATGAGGCTATCCCGAGCGGAAACTTCTCGCTTTCTCTAGAATCAGGATCAGCATACGCACCAGAATTAACGTTCACAGTTATGGCTCCAATTGGTTCAGATAAACTTGGCGAAATGATTCAAGTACCACGAGTTTAATTAAATAAATTATATAAAGCTGAGAGGTTCGCCTCTCTCTTTGTATTAAGCTAATTAATAATATCCAACTTAATTGACTTAATAGAAAGAATAAACTATAATAATATTTGAAGAGATAGGCTAAGGAGTTGCTACCATAGCTGATAAAGGAAGACGCTCCATCTTCCCTTCTCTTTTTTACATATAAACTGGAGCAAATAAGAATCTAGGAGCAGATTAAATGGCACAGTTAACAATGAAAGAAATAAAACAAAGACTATATGAATTAAATAAAGACATTATAATCACAAGCAACGAGTATATAAGTAGTAAAGAAAAACTACAATTAGAGTGCTTAATTTGCGATACGAAATTTACTAAAACATGGAATGGAATTACCCTTGGTGGTTTTTGTCCTTGTTGCGGAAGCAACGGTATCAAAATTAGTAAACAAGAAATAATAGAACATGTTGAGAAATATGGATACAAGATAGTTAATTTTGTTAGGAATGACAACAGAAAAGGAACAATATTTAATCTACAGTGTTCACAAGGTCATCCAATCTATGAAAGTAGCTATAGAGTTTTTAATAGATTCGAACCTACAAATGGAGACGGAAAGAGCTGTAAAATTTGCTCACAAGAAGGCGTTGGATCAGGAAAGAGAAGAAAGCCTGAAGAAGTACAAACAATTCTTAAAGAAGCTGGCTATACAGTGGACGATAATTTTAAATATATCTCTGCTAAGACTAAGCATGATTTTAAGTGTTCAAAAGGACACATTAGACATGTTACATTTAAAACTATAGTTGATAATCCTACATGCTATGAATGTGAAGGTATAATTTTACAACATACTGAAGAAACTATTATTGCTGCTATGTTGGAAATTGGACTTGAATATATAAGTGGATATGAAAATATAAAAAGTAAAATATTATATAAATGTAAATGTGGAGAAACAGATGAAGGATATTTCCCTAATTTTAAAAGAACTCCTCATTGTAAAAAGTGTTCAGGAAAAGAAAGAAGAAGTTTGGAAGATATGAGAGCTATTTTTGCTGGCTATGGATGTATTTTACTGGATGATGAGTCTGTACTTGCCACTAATCTTTTAAACTATAAATGTTCTTGCGGTGAGTATGCAAAGAAACATTTATATCAGTTTTTAAAACATCCTAATTGCCCTGCTTGTGATAATAGAAATCCTTCCGGTGAAGATCATCCTATGTGGATTTCTGAGACGACTGAAGAAGAAAGAATCAGAAATCGTAAATATAAAGAATACGATAGATGGAGAAAGCAGGTTTACGAAAGAGATAACTATACTTGCCAATGCTGTAGCAATGGGAAAGAAGTCATTTTAAATGCACATCATCTTGACGGTTATGAATGGGCTATTGATTTAAGAGTGGATTTAGACAATGGAATTACCCTTTGTAAGCCATGTCATATGGACTTTCATAAACTTTACGGGTATAACGGGAATACAAGAGAACAATACGAAGAATACATTGAAGAATTATATGAAAATTTAGCTATTTAATAAACTATAACAAACTAGAGCGAGTAGTTAAATCTACTCCTCTTTTTTGTTGATTTAATATCACAAAATGAACCCAAGGAGGAATAATCAATGCCAATTAAAGTAACTAACCCTACCGATTCAACTGAACAAACTGAAAATAAATCAACTAAATCACCAACTAAATCAAATAAATCTAAGAAGTCCCCCACTCCCTCATCTCAACCTAAGAAACCTAGACAGAAGAAATTAAGTCTCAAGTCGATTCAAGAAAAAGAAGCTGAAATTAATAAGTTATCTACTTATGTAATCAATGAAGAAACTAACGAGGTAATCAAGTATTATAAAATTTTTGATGAATTTAAGATTCAGGAATTGATTAATGAATGCTTCGACAAGATTAAATATGCAGAAGAAAACGGAATTGAATATTTCACACAAGATTCTCATCTAGGGATGCATATCTCATATCTAATAATTAAGCACTTCACACATTTTGAAGATGAATTACGTGATAGCACATTGGAACAAGATATTTCAGCATTGAATGCTTTAGTTTCAACTGGATTATATTATACGATTCTCGAAGATATTCTTGATCCAAATGAAATTTTAAAAGTAACCGATAAGATTGAGAAACATATCGAAGGTTCAGCTAAAGCATTAGAAGCTCAAGCCAAGATTCAGCAAGAATCATATAATATGGTTCAATCTCCTGTCATTAAATCTAAATTGCAGAATACAGAAACGTATAGAAATGTGTTGAGTTAGGATGCCTAAGTTTACTAATTTGAATGATTTAGAAACGTATGTTCAGAAAAACTTATATGAACTGCTATTTAAATCAGGTGAAATAGAACGCATTATGGCTGAGGAAATGTCTAAAGCTGTTGAAGAAGTAGTATATGCTGCTTACTCTCCTGAATCTTATGAAAGACGTGAAGATAATGGAGGTTTGTCCGATCCTCGCAACATGCAAATTACGGAAGTTTTTGTTGAAGGAAATGGAGTTAAATTAACATTTGAAAACTTAACTAAAGGTAACGATAGCTTGCAAGGTGAATATACTGCTGACTTAATTGAATATGGTGAAGGTTTTGCTGGTAAGCATTGGAATTCAGTTGGTGAATGGAGTAAGCCACGTAAGTTTGCTGAAGAAACAGCTATTAGGCTTCGTAGTAATCCTGCACAATTGCTAAATGCTTTGAAGAGTGAGTTATCTAAGCGAGGCTTTCAAGTACGCTAACTCTTCTCTACGATTACGAGAGAGGCTTATATGAGCATGTAGTTATAATAAGATAATTAAATAAACTATAAAATATAATAGAATATGGAAGTGGAATAATTGAGTGAAAGACTTGTGAGTTTACCTAAGAAGGAATTTGAAGAAAAGGTTAATGAGTTTAATCAGATGATTATGCAGGAGTTTTTAGAGCAGCAACAATTATCAGATCAGACACTAAAACAATATGAAAGTGCGCTCCGTATATTTTTTAGCTGGGTTTATAAAAATTGCATGAACAAACCAATTCACCAGCTCAAGGCTCGTGACGCCTTAAAATACCAGAACACACTTATGAGCGCTGGTTTATCTTCGAATGCTGTTAAGTTTAAACGTTCAGCAGTCTCTTCTTTAGCAGGATATGTTGAAGTTTATTATGGTGAAGACTTCCCTATGTTTAGAAATATCTATTCTAAAGCTGTAGCTAACCCACCTAAAGAGTTTGTTAGAGAAAAGAAAGCTATACCACTCGAAGAGTTTGAATTATTATTACAAACGCTTAGAGATCAAAATGAGTTGCAAATGGTAGCGTATTTGATTACCAGTTACTATACAGGTGCTAGACGTTCAGAGATTGCACAATTTAAGAAGAGCTTCCTAGAAATGCCTAAGGTTAAGGATAAAGATTACTACATGACTCCTGAAATTAGAGGAAAAGGTAGAGGTAAAAATGGTAAGCGTATTAAATTAGCTTATGACGATGTAGTTAGAAATGCCTTATTAGATTGGATTAATGTACGTGGTGAAGATGACGTAGATGAAATCTTTGTACGTAAATTTAAAGACGGTAGAGTTGAACCACTTGCCCCTTCTACTTTTAACGCATGGTTTACAGATAAATTTAATCCTATTATGGGAACAATCGGATTTGCTCCACACAGTTTAAGACGATCCAGAGCTACTCATATGATTGAGCAAGGAATGTCTATTGATAAGGTAAAAACCCTGCTCCAGCATGAGTCAAGCGAGACTACCCAGATGTATGTTATCAGAGACACTGATGATGAATTGGATGATATTTTTTAATTAGAACATTGATAAAGCAGTCCTGCCCCCCTTTCAGGACTGTTCATTGAGTGTTTGAGTTAAAAAATAAAGCGAACATTTTATCGCAAATCATATTCCCTCCCCTTTCCATTTCAATTAAATAAATTATAAATTAAGTAGTTTGACAATTTACTCAATAAGGTATATAAATGGTATAATAGATAAAATTGTAAATTAAAACTACATTGATTATGTCATGGAATAAACTTATTGGGGGAATTTATATGAAAGTTGGATTGAGGAGTAAAAGAAAATTTGGATTGCTGTTTGTATTATTGAGTGTTGGATTGTTGATTGGATGCTCTGCTGAAGCTGAGAATGGTAGAGCTGTTGAAACTAATACTGAGGTTAAATCAGAAGAGGAAGATACATTAGCATCGAGAACTGCTACCCCTATTGAAGATAAATCAGATCAGTTACCTTTAGCTGTAATGGATGGAACAGTTGATGAAGAGTTTTATGGTGAGTTGAAAAGATTTTGGGATGACTTTGAAACTTATAATTATGACAAACCTTATATCCAAAAACTTGGAGATATGAATAAATTCTCAAGAGATGATAAGTTGATTGAAGAATATGAAGACAAGCTTAGAGAACACGATGTTTACTTAGAAAGCTTCTACCTCTCCCCCTCTAATGATGTGGAACGAGAAGTAGCTAGTCATTTTAATAGCTTTGTGATGCACGTTCAGAATAAGAATTCCTACATGAAGAAGTATGTTGTCGATTTAGATAAGGTGTATCAGAAATTAGCTGCTGAAGAATTTGGAGAAGCTAGTATTTCATTAGAGGCTATGATTAATGCAATGGAAAAACATAATATGTATGTTGAATAAAAATCAATATAATTATTGAAACGACTCGTTAGCTAGGGGTCGTTTTTTATTTTGCTCATTTTTATTAATGAGTTATAAGATTTAGAAAGGAGCAATACGATGGCACTAACCGGAAACAATATAGAATTGCTCGTAAAATTAGGCGTAAACAGTGGCGAGTCACAGAAGAATTTAAATGTACAAATAGACGAAATTCAAAAGAAGCTCAAAGAAGTTAAGATTGATATCAAGATTGATCCACAAGCTATTAAATCCCTAAATCAGCTAGCCACTATGGATTTCAGCAAGTTAGTTAAGAGCGCTCAAGAAGTTAAAGCTGGAATGAAAGGCATTGGCGATGAGGCTAAAGAATCAGCTAAACTTTCTGAGAAAGAATTTAAGACATCCAGTAAAGAGATTGAAAAAGCTTTCGGTCATTTAGGTTCACATTTTAAGAAGTCTGTAGGAAAAGGTATTAAAGGCGACATCAACGAAATTAAAGATGCTTTTAAAGGCTTAAAAGATGTAAAAATAAATGTCGACTATAAGAACATTAAGAATGATGGAGCTGCAACTGCTACGAAAGAGATTGACGCTGTTACTGTAGCCTATAGAAATCTTCAAGGTCAAATGGAAAGAATGAAGATGCAAAAGGTTCAGATTGGTGATCGAAATGGTGGCTCTCCTGTTTTTATTCCAGTTCTTGATAGCAAAGCAGTAGACAGTAGTATTGCTAATGCTAGTAAACTAGAAAAAGCTACTACAGCTTCACTCACTAAATTGAGAAATGAAGGCAAAATTACAGAAAAACAATTTGGTGAATTAACTGCTGCAATGCTTAAAGCTTCTTCAGGAGGCAATGCAAACTCAATTGAAGCTGGTTACGCTAGATTAAATCAAAGAATAAGCGAATCTGTTCAAGCAACAAAGAGCCTAGGTACAGCTCAAAAAGAACAAGAAGCCAATCAAAGACGTTTAATTGATAATGAAAATAAGCGTAAAAACTTAATTATTGATATTGAACGTGCTATAAGAACTGCTGGAAAAGGTTATGACACAGATGGCGCTACTAAGCTATTAAGACAAACTCAAGCATTGGATGCTTCAAATAAAAAGTTTGGACAGACTATTGCTGAGAATAGAATAGCTTTGAGGCGTATGAGTGCCGAAGCAGCTAGCGCATCAAGGGATAGTATTGGTTTAATTGGCGCTATGCAGCAGGCTTTAACTAAGTTCCCAATTTGGATGGCTGCATCAACATTGTTTTTTGGCACGATACGTTCCGCCCGAGAAATGGGATCAATTATTCTTGATATAGACACCAAAATGACGAACCTAAGCAAGGTTATGGCGGAAGATACTGATTTTGAAGGTCTGTTTGATAGTGCAACTCAAGCTGCTGAAAGATTCGGTCAATCATTGAGTTCAGTGCTAGATTCATATACCGAATTTGCGAGACAAGGATTTAAAGGTGACGAATTAGCAGGATTAGCTGATGCAGGACTGGTTGCCTCTAACGTTGGTGAGATCACAGCACAACAAGCATCTGAGTATATGACAGCCTCTTTAGTTCAGTGGAAAATGGACGCAAAAGATGCGATGGGCATCATCGATAGTTGGAATAATATTTCCAATAATTATGCAACAACTACGGAAAAACTAGCTCAAGGACAAGCACGTGCAGGTGCGACAGCCAGAGCTATGGGATTGGACTTCGATAACAATTTTTTTGTTGAAGTAAAACTCTTCTAATTGTCTGGAATACCCTTAGAGCCAAATCAACTACAACGTGATCGGAAACGATGTGCGTGAATGTTTGAAAATGATTTGGATTGGGCAATCAGCAGCGAAGCACCTTAAACGGTGAACGTTCAACGACTAGTCGAAAGACGTAGGATTCAAGTGAATTCGAAACGGAGAGCATTCTGAATGGGATGAAGATATAGTCTGGTCTTATGAGAAATTATAAGAGGTACTATGGAAACGATAGTACTGAAACGCCAACGCAGTTAAACGCAGTAATTGGTACGGTAAGCATTTGCCGTAGTTAAATCGGGTAATATCGGTGAAACCTAAGTCTAATTAGATATGGCAATACCGAGATAATCCTATAAGGTAATACTTATAGGACATCGTAGAGCATAGAGATTGATCCTTACTTTTAAGGTAAGACTAGAATATCTCCAAGAGTATCCGACTACTAAATATAGTAGAAAATGTATGCCGAACTTATAAGAAATTATAAGAAGTAGAGGATAAAAAGCCTTTACGATAACAAAATTGAACTGCAAGCACCAAACAATCAGGTAACGAAGTGGGTAAAATTTGCCCCTATTCACAGCGATGTGCATAGCAAACGCTGAATATGCTGGAAACTCCTTAGAGCCTTTATTAGTAGTTTATATTGGAAACGATAGAAACATCTGAAAACATAAAGGATTGGACAATCAGCAGAGATAGACCTAACTCCCCTCTCGGATATGGTAAGCTCTCAACGACTACCAAGGCGAAACTTATATAAAATGAATTATATTCGACCAAATAATTGACATTAATAATTAAATAAACTATAATTATATTTAGGGATAGATAAGGAAGTCATGAGCCTTATTGACAAGTAGATACCCAATGTCTACTTCCCTATTGTTTATAAATTGGGACATTACTTATTGGGGGGTAATTAAAATGACAATGGAAATAAAGGAATTTGAAACGAATCTAGCTAATGGAAAAGTTTTAAATTTAAATAGAATGCAAAATCTTAAAGATAATTCTATGTTGAAATCAAAGCCTTCTCTATGGAAGATTTGGAATTTCAAAAAGAATGATGATATTAATTTAGATATTTACCAAATGACAAAAGGTTCTGGCAAAAAAGCTTGGTGGCTATGTCCTCAATGCAAAAGTAGTTATGACATGTCTATAAACAAAAAAGTGAATGATAGAGGATGTCCATATTGCTCCGGTTATAGGATTAACCATACCAATTCCCTTTCTTCAAGAAATCCACATCTTGCTGCTCAATGGCATCCTATCAAGAACGGTGAGTTGACTCCAGATCAAATCGTATGTGGGAACACAAAGAAAGTATGGTGGATTGGAGAATGTGGTCATGAGTGGCAAGCGACAACACACAATAGATTCCAAGGAGATACCTCTTGTCCTTATTGTGTCCACAACCCTAAAGCCCTAAGAGGTTTTAACGATTTATGGACAACGCACCCTCATATAGCTTCAATTCTTAAAGATTCCAACGAGGGTTATTTTAATACGTTTGGTAGCAGTAAAAAGGTTAAATGGGAATGTCTAGATTGTAAAAATGTCAATACTGACTCAATAAATTCTCTTTATAGACGAGGTATTAAATGCAAGAAGTGTTCTGATAGCTTGAGCTTAGGTGAAAAAGTGATCTATTCTATTCTTAAAAAACTGGAAATAGTATTCTCTCACGAAATTTCATTCTCTTGGTCTAAAGAAAGAAGATATGATTTCTATATTCCTTCTCTTAATATGATTATTGAAGCGCACGGAGAGCAACATTATTATCAATCAGCTAGAGGTAAAAGAACTCTTCAAGAAGAAAAAGAAAATGATGCTCTCAAAGAACGTTTAGCGAAAGAAAATGGTGTGACTCACTATATTGTTATTGATGCTAGAATCAGTGAAATGAACTGGATAGTAAATTCAATTATGAATAGTTATTTAAAAGAAAAGTTCTCCTTAACCAAAGAAACTTTTGATAAGCTGGATATTAGACATAATTTATTGACAGTTGAAACATGGAATCTTTGGAATTCAGGTTTTAGAGTAATGCAAATAACTGACAAACTAAAAATTAGTAAAAACGCTGTTAGAAGATACTTGAAAATGGGAAAAGAGCTAGGCTATTGTGAGTATAACCCTAAAGATAGATATGATAAAGTTAAAAAACCTGTTCTTCAAATCGACTTCTACGGAAATATCATTTGCAGATACGATAGTGTCAAATCAGCAAATGATGCATGTAAAAGCTATGTAAAAACCAGTAAAGCCCCTTTTCATAAACTAGTAAGAAGCAAAGGTTATTATTGGATTTATGAAGATGAATATGTAAACTTCAAAAGCGTTAAATTTTAACTTAATAAAACACTCAAACACACAGTATTTTGGTCGATACTGTGTGTTTTATTAATTCATTTTAAATATAAGTTTATGGTATAGTCTAGTCCCTTTTAAATATCAGGAAACTGAGGGTTCAAAAAATCGAACTTCGTGAAGGCAATTTTGCCAAGATTGACAAGCAATAAAGCACAAGGAATATTAGAGAGTCTTGGAATTTCTTTAGTTGATGATCAGAACAATATGCGTGATGTCATGCAAATTTATACAGAGGTTAGCGAGAAAATTAAAGGAATTTCTGATGTTAGTAAAATGGAAGTTTACGAAGGCTTAGCCGGAAAATATCACATAAGTCGACTTACTGCCCTACTCGATGATTTAGGTTCTGTAGACTCTATGTATAAATCCATGTATGAGTCATCTAAAGATTCAACTGGATCAGCTATGGATGAGAACGAAAAGTACATGAAATCTCTTCAAGCTAGAATCAATTTAGCAAGAGTTGAAGTTGAAAAATTGGCATTGGCTTTCGGAGACGCATTCCTGACTGAAGGTATGATTCAAGGTATTAAAGTATTTGGTCAGTTCCTCGGAGCTGTAACTAAATTCACTGAAACGTTTGGAGCTTTACCTCTTGTATTAGGAACAGCAAGTATTGCAGTTTCTTTATTATCAAAAGGATTCAGAGATTTAATGGTTTCAATTGGTACTAGCACGGTAGCGTTTGCTAAATTTGCTGCCACATCTAAAGCTTCAACAGCTACAGCAGCAGCACCAATAATTGCACAAGCTAAAGCCTATAATGTTTTATCTGCATCGTCTGCTACAGCAGTTTCAAGTATGGGTAGAATGACAGCAGCTACAGCAACTACTAGTACAGCTCATAGAGCCTTAGCAGCAAGCTTATCACAAAATGCTGTATCAAATAGAACTCTTGGAGCATCATTTGCTACCCTATCAGCAACTCAACAAGCTGCGATTCAAAATAATAATAGATTGTCTACTGCAATTGTTACTGGAACTGTTGCTTCTACAAAAGCCACCTCTTCCGTAATTGGCATGACTACAGCTCAAAGAGCGCAAGCACAAGCAGCAGTCAATTCAGCTATTGCCACTAGAAATGGCGCAACTGCTAATACACTAGCTGGAACAACAGCTCGAACAGCAGCAGGTGGATTTACTTTAATGAGCGCTTCTATGAGAACTCTGTTGATCTCAACAGGAGCTATTGGTGCAGCATTTATTGCACTAGGATTCATTACTGAAAAACTAATGTCTGCAACTGCAAAAGCTAGAGAGATACAAGAACAAATGGCTACTGAGAATAAAGCTTTAGTTGAGTCATTCACAAAGAATAAAGATGAAATTAATTCTCTTGTGACTGACTACGGTAAGCTACAAGAAGCTATGAAACAAAATCCAGATGATATAGATAAGAGAAATAAATTCTATGAAACATCTGAACGTTTAGCTGGTTTGATGCCTCACTTAGTTCTTGGCGAGGATTCATATGGACAGAGTATCTTAGGTAGCTCTTCTGCTATTGAGAGTAGAATAAAATTAATTGAGTCGCAAGTTGAGGCTGAACAAGCACTACTCGATATTCAAAACCAAGAAGATGTTAACGCTAAGATTGCTGAAAATGAGAAGTTATTGGAATCTCAAGCGGCTGCTAAAAAAATATATCTAGCTAACTTTAAAGATCAGGCTACGAATAGTTGGACTACTTCTAATGTATATGATGGTGAGATTAAAGGTATCAAAGATATGGAATCTGCCCTCATTCACTTCAATGAGGTTAAAAAACGTCTTGCGTCCGAAGGCAAGGGAAATACTCCTGAAGGAAAAGAAGTACAAGATACCATTGATGACTTATCTAAAGAGCTAGATAGCTATAGACAAGCTACCGCACAAATGAACTCTGCTCAAGCTTATCTTACAAGCCAATATACAGCTAATATGGAGAAAAGAATTCTAGCAAACAAAGACTTATCTGATTCTACAAAAGAAATGACTTCTAACATTGTCACTGACTTAGCAAACATTTCGGATAAAGCAAGCGATGTTAAACCAATTGCTAATTTGTTTGAGAATATGGATGGTAATCAAGACTTAGAAAATGCAATGGGTTCGCTTGACGGGGCTATTACTCAACTTACCAACAATGCTGAAACAGACTTCTCTAAACTTGAATCATCTGCTAAAAGAACATTTGCAGAATTGAAGAAAGCTATTCTAGATGCTAGTGGGTTACAAATAGATACCCCTGAGTGGAACACATTATCTTCAGGATTAGATACGTATATTAGTAATCTAATGGCACAAGAAAAAGCTATCAGAGATAGTGCGGAAGCCTCTGGTATGTCAGTTGAAGAGTCACGTGCAGCGGCAGCAGCATTTGATGAAGCAGGAGAATCAGCGAGTGATGAAGCTGAAGATATCTATGCTCTTAAAGATGCAATTGATCATCTGTCAGGTGTAAGTCAGCAATTAGTAGACGATTCAGATGAATTGATTTGGATGCATCAAATGCAATCAGACATCCTTAGCACTCTCAAAGAAGACACAGATGAATATGCGGCTGCTGAAGCTAATTTAAATTCAACTAAGCAATCATTAATTGATTTATACCCTCACCTCTTCAAAATGGATGCTACTTCTGTTGATTTAACTAAAGATAAAATTGAAGCTATCCAAGAAGAGTTAAACGCCAATGATGTACTTCGAGCAGCTTTAAAAGCTAGTCGTGATGGTCAATTAACTGCCAATGAAGATTCAGTGTTGTCTTCCCTAGTTTCAACCAAAGCTAAAATTCAGCATATCAATGAGCAAATCCGTGCATTAAATACTCTAGGTCAAGCAATGGCTGTTCAATCGAGTGGTATGCAAGCAGCAGCGGCGGCAGCGTCATTAGCAGGTCTGGGTGCAGCAGCGATTTCCTTCCAAGCTACATCGGTTGCATTCAAAGCATCATCAGATATGGCAGCTAGATCAGCTCACACTTATGATGCTCAACTTACAGGATTAACAGAAACTCAACGTAGCTACATCAATACTCTTGAAACTTCTGATGCAGTAATGGGAAATACAACCACCTCAGCGAACAAAAACACAGCAGCAACTAGAAAGCAAACTGAAGCTGAAGCTAAGAAGAACAAAGAAATGGAGAAATCTATTTTCCTTGCTGACAAATATAAGCGAGCTTTAGAACAATTAGAATTAGTCATCAAGAAGCAGAATTCTACGACTGCTAAGTTCCCTGAATATAGCAAAGAATATCAAGACAGCCTACAAAAAGAAATAAAGCTTCAACAGGATAAGAAGAAACTATTAGCTGACCAAGCTAAAGAGCTTCAGAAACAAATTGAAGCTGGTAAGATTATCGGAACCGGTGTAGTTTCAGCATCTCAAGCAAGTGGTGGTAGCTCAACTAAAAAACTATCTGGTTGGGGCGGGGCTATTTCTTCAAACTATGGCTGGAGAACTGATCCGTTTACCGGTAAGAAAACTTGGCACGCTGGAAATGATATAAAAGGTGCTACAGGTACTCGTCTAGATGCTAACGTTGCAGGTAAGGTTACATTTGCAGGAAATGCAGGTAATGGCTTCGGTAATTATGTAATGGTTCAAGCTGAAAACGGAATTAAGCATATCTATGCTCACCTATCTAAGGTTGCAGTTAAAATTGGTGACAAGGTAGCAACAGGTATGAAACTTGGAGAGATTGGAAGTACAGGAAAATCAACAGGTTCTCACCTGCACTATGAAACACGCAACGCCAATAATCAAAGTTTTAACTCTAGAAGCTATTTAGACCAAGCTAAAGCCGGTGGGACAGCTAGAACGGCAGTTGGAAGTTACTCTGGTCAATATGCTACTCAAATCAATGCTTCTGCTAAGAAATATGGCGTCGATCCCTTCCTAGTCGCTGCAATGATTAAGCAAGAATCTAACTTCAATCCTAATGCTAAATCTCATGCTGGAGCAAGAGGGCTAATGCAATTGATGCCTGCAACTGCTAAAGGATTGGGCGTTAAAAATTCTTATGACCCTGCTCAGAATATTGATGGCGGAACTAAGTATATTGCTCAACAACTTAAAGCATTTGGCGGAAACATTGAGAAAGCATTAGCTGCCTATAACGCTGGTCCCGGAAATGTTCGGAAATATGGTGGCATTCCCCCTTTCAGAGAAACTAAGAATTATGTTGCCAAAGTTACATCTACTTATAATTCAACAAAAGGTTCTGGTTCAACTAGCTCTACTGGTACGACTGCGGCTGAACAAAGTAAGATTATTGCTGATGGCGAAGCAGCAGTTGACAATGCACGTTCACAACTCCTCCAATTACAGGGAGATATTCTTGGCACTGAAGACCAAATCTATGCTTTACAAGCTGAATTAGTTGCAGCTCAAACAGCAGGATATGCCCAACGTGTAGGAACGTATCAGAAGAATATTGAAATTCAACAGGCTAAACGAGCTTCTGGAAACTTAGATTATGAAGATGAGCAGAAGTCCCTTAGAAATGAACGAATGAACATCAATCTTCAGATGCAAGTTCAGAAAGAAGAACAACGTAATATCGCTGCCCTTCTTAAATCTGGAATGCTTACGGCTAAGATGAAAGCTGAATTGACTGAACGCAACAAAGAGCTGATGGTTTCTGTTCAACAATTAAACAATGCCCAAAATCAAATCAAGTACGAAATCATCACTAGAGAATTAGAGCGTTATACAGATCGTGTACAGAAATACCAAGATGTCATCGACAAAGAAATTGCTAAGACTGACACACTTGATAAAACTTCTAGACGTTATCAGCAATCATTAGAGCGCCAAGCACAATTTATGGGTTATCAGAAACAGGTTCGTGAAGAGGAATTAGCTTATCTTAACAAACAAATTCGTTCTGGTAATTTAACTGTTGATGTTCTAAAAGAGATGCAAGAGAAAGCTAATGCTCTAACTAATGAAATAGCTGGTATGAACGTAGCTATGAAGAATCTTAAATTTGATCAGATTATGGTCACAATGGCTAGATTCGAAGAGCAAATAGATGATGTTGTATACGCATTAGATAGAAGCAAAGGTATCCTTAGCACACTTGAAGAAGGTACAGCCGAGTATACGAATGAGCTTAGAAATCAGATGCCATTCTTGGAACAGCAAAAAAATCTATTAATTGAACAACGTGATTCACTACAACGCTCTCTCCTACTTCATAGCTTAACTGCTGAGCAAGTTAAACAAATCAAAGAGCAGATTGAAGACTTAGGGATTGCAATTTGGGGAGTCGAAGGTTCAATCACAGATTTGAACAAATCGATTGCTGATTCTGCTAAAGCTATTGCTGATAAAGCTGCTGACGCTTTGATTGATGCTTATAAAGGATATTTACAAGAAAAGCAAAAGATGCATGAAAAATCACTTGATAAAGAACTGAAAGCTGAAAATGATCGTCATGAGAAAATGATGAAAAATTACTCTGAAGAGTTGGAAGCTTTCCGCAAGATTGTTCAAGAACGCATTGATGAAATTGATCGTCAAGAAACTACAGATGATTACAATAAAGAGATTGATAAATTAGAAGAATCTCGTCAAGAAATCTTGAATAAAATTAACCTTTTATCTTTAGATAATTCTCTCGAAGCTAAAGCTGAACGGAAATCTTTACAAGAAGAAATGGATGCAATTGATGAAGATATTTCTGAAAAGCGTCATCAACGTGAAATTGATTTGCGTAAAGAAAGCTTAAACGATAGCCTAACTGCCAAAGAAAAAGAAATTGCAGATAAAGAGGAATTAGAGAATAAGAATCATGAGGATTCGGTCAAGCGCATTGAAGATTTGAAAGAGTATTGGAATCAATTCTATGAAGATCAGTTAAATGATGAACGTCATTTTGCTAAAATCAAAGCAGATATTGTTTCTGGAAACTTCGATCAGCTATCTAATGAATTCCAAGGCTTTATGAATGAAATGAAGAATACAATGCCTGATTTGGAAAATACGCTAGATGGAACAATGAAAGCTGTCGGAACTTCTATTCGTCAAAACTTGATTGAGCAGATTCAAGAGGCATTAGATTTATTAGGCAAAGCTAAAGACTATGACACTGGAGTTAAAAATGGGACTGGCAATACTAAACCCGTTACTAATGCTCCGGCAATGGCTTCTGCTGATTTACAGGTAGCTTTGGCTAAGTTTATTAAACAAAAAGTAATGCCTGAAGAAAAGAATATTGTTAGAAAAAATTACCTCAAAGAAAAAGCTCACAATATGTCTGACGCAGGTAGAGCAGCAGGTTCTAAGTATGACAATGCAATTGAGTTCGATGCAATCATTGGTCAATTAAACGCAGATGAGCGTAGAACGCTTGCTGACTATTTGATGGTTGAAGGAACGAAAACGGTTCAAACCCCTGCTTTGCAACAAATCATCAGAGATTATGCTGAAAGATTGAGAATGAGTAGTCAAGGCTTTGCTACTGGTGGAGAAACTGGAAGTTGGTCTGGTAGTCATGGTAAATTAGCCACTCTTCATGAAGATGAATTAGTTTTGAATAAAAAAGATACAAAAGAATATTTCAAAGCTGCTTCAATGATTGAAAAGTTACAGCATCTTATTAGTCCACTTAGAATGACATCTATTAAACAACCTGCTCTGTCTGGTGCTGGCAACGGTGAACAAAATATCGAAATCAACTTCCATGTTGATAAGATGTACGGAACAGAAAAAGAAGCTCAAGGTTTTGTAAGCAAGATTCAGAATGACCTAAGAAGATTGAAGGGGATGAAATAATGAGAGAAGCAATCAACTTTTCTTTTGATGGAATCGCTTCAGAGGATATGGGGGTTATCATCGCTTCTCCAGATGGAGGATTGTTTGAAGAAGCCTTCCTCCCTGAACGAAGTATCGTGGAAACAAAAGTATCTAATAATAATAAGCCTTACTTTCAGAGAGTGGAATCAGAACCACTCTCTTTTTCTTTGACTTTTTTCATCCATGAATGGAGAGATAGATTAAATTTACGTCAAATAGCTAAGTGGTTAATGAAAGATTATTATGCTCCCCTTATCTTTGATACAAACTCAGATAGAATCTTCTATGCAATATTTGAAGGTTCTTCTTCTCTTTTTCACAATGGATGTAAAGACGGATACATCACTTTAAATGTTCGCTGCAACTCACCTTTCACCTATTCTCATCTTCAAGCATTTGAAACAATGGAGGTCAGAGATTTAGATAAAAAGAATCAGCGTTTCAGTGTATTAAATAGTGGTGATATGACAATTCAGCCTAAGATAAGAATTACCAAGCGTAACAGTAAAGGTGATATCTCAATTAAGAATGAAGATACAGGTCAGTTGTTTACATTAAAGAATTTAACATTAGATGAACAAGTTTTCATTGACATGGAACATGAAGAAATTGTATCGGATATGGAGTATCTAAATGTATATCGCTATGGAGATCATAATGGTGTTTGGATTGACTTCATAGAAGATGAAAATACATTAGTTTGTACAGGTGATTTTGATTTAGAAATTGAATACCAAAATGTCTATCTTGCAGATTAATAAACTATAAAAAGAGAAAGGAGGAAATATATGAAAAAACTTGGTGAAATTGATTTAAGTTTGAAACCTATTAAGCATTCCATGTTTCTGTGTAAACCGGATAGAACAGTTATTGCTCCACTTAAAGACGTATATGACACCACTTATTCAGTCAAATTGGGAAAAGTAAACGAATTAAACTTTACAATACCTGCTGTAATTGAACGCAATCATCAACAAGTCCCCAATCCTTTGATTAAAAAGATTAAGGATCGTTTCATAGTGAAATTGGTCTTAAATGGAATGACTGATTATCTCGTATTTCTTGAAGAGAATAAATCCTATGATGACAGTGGAGATACTATCTCTTATCGCCTATACAGTGAAGGCTATCTATTAGCTGACAAAACAATTCGTGATTACAATGTTGTATCTAAGATGTTAAGCACAATATTGGGCGAGATTCTTGAACCTACTATTTGGAAAGTCGGATATGTTGATTCCTATTTTGACACAATGTATAGAAGCCACGAGATTACATCGCAGACTATTCTTCAAGCTGTATATGAATTAGCTGAAAAGTTTAATGCAGTTATTGTGTGGGATACAGTTAATTTTACAATCAATCTATATAATCCTTCCCTAGTTGGAACAAATAGAGGATTGAAATTTAAAGAAGGTAAATATCTTGAGTCATTTAATGTAACAACAAATGCAGAAGAAATTGTTACTAGACTTAAAGTTTACGGTAAAGACAATCTAACTATTCGTAGTCTAACTCCTACTGGTGCTAACTATTTAGAAGATTTCAGTTGGTTCATCTATCCTTTCGAACGTGATTCAAATGGCAATGTTCTTCAATCATCGGACTACATGAGTGATTCATTATGTATCGCTTTAGATGACTATAATAAGAAGCTAGAGAACGCTCAGGGTGCTTTTAAGACTTACACTGAGCAATTAGCTATTAAACAAGATGAGCGTCAACAGCGTGAACAGAAACTCTCTGTAGCTATTGCTGAATTAAAGATTATTGAAGATAAATTAATTGTTTTAAATACTGCTGGATATTCTGGAACTCCTGAACATGCTCAAGCTATAGCTGACAAACAAGCTAAGGAATCTGAAATTGCCAATCATAATTCTTTGATTGCTGAATCTAAAGCTGCAATTGCTACACTTGACTCAAATTGGAGTACGTTACGAGCCACTTTAGTAATTGAAGCTAACCTCTCCCCTGATAATTTAATTGAGTTGAATAAATATATCATTGAAAAAGATCATTCCAATGACACAATCATAGATGTTGAGGATTTACTTAAAGAGAGTATGGATGCTTTTAATCAAGCTAGAACACCTAAAGTCAGTTTAAGTATGAATATTATTAACTTCCTCTCTGTTGTAGAAGCTCAGAATGATTGGAAAAAGTTGAATCTTGGCGATATTGTTACAACCGAATCCAAACGTCTAGATGTGAAAATCCAAGCTAAAATTATTGAGATTGAATATGATTTTGAGAATGATGGTATCAACTTAGTTATCGCAAACGAGCAGGATATTAAAGATGATAGTGCAAAATGGTTAGAGCAGCTTTATAACGCAGGACAAACTTCAACTCAAGTAAACATGAATAAGTTTAAATGGGACATGATTGAAGAAGCAAATGGAGTGGTTAGTGAACTACTTAATTCAGTCTGGGATGCTAATAAGAGAGCTATCGTAGCTGGATATAAACAAAATATCACAATTAATGATCGTGGTATTACTATTACTTCTCCTGATAATCCAATGGATATGTTGGTTATACAGTCTGGCATATTAAGTATTTCGAATGATGGCGGAAACACATGGAAACAAAGCATCAATACTGATGGTGTGGTTGGAGACAGAATTATTGGTCGTATAATTATGGGTACTCGCTTAATAATCGAAGACGAAAATGGAATTATACGCTTCACAGGTTCACTTCAAGAAGTATTCGATGCAGAAGGAAATGTACGTGTAGCCATCGGTGAATATGAAGATGGTAAATACGGTATCAAGATTGATAACGGTGCATTAGAAATTGTAGGTGGATTGAAGAATGGTCATCTTGATCCTGCTTTGGTTGCTGATTTAAAAGACGAATCTAAAATTCGTGGAGATTTAAGATTAACTGCCCCTCTTCCAAGTAACCTCTCACTTAATTCCAATGGGATAACAGCCACTCAATCAACCAACGCTAACAACTTTGCCAGAATGGATTATCGAGGATTGTACGTTCAAGGTGGAGCTGTTGATATACGTACAGGCGCTAACTCTAATCAAGGTGTTATTTTTAATGGTAACGGTATAAAAGGCTATAATTCAGCAGGAACTCAAACTTTCAGTTTAGATACGAATGGCTATCTTATTGCAAGCACAGGATCATTTGGTGGCTCGTTGAATGCAGCTAGTGGAACGTTCAGTGGTAATTTAAGTGCAGCAGGAGGTACATTTACTGGAACTCTAGTTGGTGTAGATGGTACTTTTAGTGGAACTATCACAGCAGGACAAATTGCAAGTGGAGGAACTATCACAGGTGTTACTGTTCAATCTTCCGCAACCGGAAATGGTACTGCAAAGCTCTCCAACGGAGCTGTCTCTTCAGTTAATGGTTCTGAAACAGCAACACTATCAAGAGGAGAACTATTGTTAAATAACGGAAACTACCAAATTGCATTAAAAAGCGCTGGCTTAGAGTTCTATGATCCTTTAAGAGATAACAGCACGTTTATTTCTATGACCACTTTCTCTACGAATTCTAACTATCAATTTTATACCAATGACAATGGAGTATTAGATTTTTCTGGAGCAACGGTAAGAGGTTTAACAGTCGGAAATGTTGCTACGGCAAACTATGCTACAACAGCAGGAAACGCAAATACTTTGAATGGTTACTCTTCTGGATATTTCAGTCTAAGTAGTCATAGTCACGGAAACGATTATGTGAAATCAAACGTTGGTCAAGATTTGAGATTACACAGAGACAATGCAACTGGACGATTGGTTGTTACTGTTGATGGAGTAAATAGAGGCTCTATCGCAGTTGGATAAACTATAGTTATAGAAGGTGAAAAAATGAAAGTAAGAATTATTTTACACGACAACACTAAATATGAAGCTCATATCGCTGATTTCGATTTAGCTGATTTTATTACGACTACTAATACCAGTCCAGATCAACTTATTCAATTCGGTGAGCGTGGACTAGCCAAGCATATGATTAAAGTAGTTGAACCCGTTTTACAAGAAGAAGCATCAACAGAATAAGTTATATTAATTTAATATATACCTTCGTATTGAGGAGGTGAAAATTTGAGTAAGAATAAAGATTCTAAAAAAGGAAAAACTTATCTCACAGATGGAATGATTACAGAAAAGGACTTCTTGATGACATTGTCAGCAGGAGTCTTTTTTCTATTCGTTTCAATTGGATTGGTAATTATACTTTTCCAAAAAACGTTTGATCCAATGTATCTCTCTTTATTAGATATGGTATCTGAAGTAGTTATGACTATTGTAATTTCAGTCTTCGGTGTTGATGGAATCGGTAAAGTTACATCCTATTTAGAGAAACGTAGCGACAATAAAACAGATAGTAAGACTTCCGCTAATACTATTCATGTCGAGAAAGCCGAAAACGTCTATGAAGCCAAGCCTTATGAAGAAGAAACAACAGTTAGAGAGGACGATATTATATGAAATTTGATTTAAATGTGTTGCTAATTAAGCTTTCATCACGTAAGTTTTGGGCATTACTAGCCGGATTGATTGGTTCAATTTTAATTGCTTTCAATGTTGATGAAAACTCAATTGCTCAAATCACAGCAATTATAGGTGGATTCTCAAGTATTTTTGTGTATGTTTTAAGTGAATCGCTGGTCGATCAAGCTAAAGCTAAAACTCCAGAAGTTGTTGTGGTTAAGGAAGAAGTTGATTTGAATGAGTAATCTTTCTGGAATTCACCCTACTTTAAGATGGAAAGCTGAGAAGTTAATCCGTATGGCTGATAACAAGGGAATTAAAATTACAATTTCTCAGGGCTTGCGTACAATCGCATATCAAAATTCCTTATATGCTCAAGGTAGAACTAAGTCAGGATCAATCGTTACTAATGCTCGTGGTGGATATTCTTATCACAACTTCGGACTAGCATTTGATTTCGCAATTCTTAATCCAGACGGCAAAACAATAAATTG
Organism: Planococcus alkaliphilus; assembly: GCF_057031095.1. Lineage (NCBI taxonomy): Bacteria > Bacillati > Bacillota > Bacilli > Caryophanales > Caryophanaceae > Planococcus > Planococcus alkaliphilus. Next base: position 1,606,025 of record NZ_CM168060.1, on the reverse strand, counting down.
GAATACTTCAGTCGATTTAAATAAAGATGGAGAAAAAGATTGGTTTCAAATTGCTAAAATGGGACAAACTATTGGATTAGAGTCGGGAGCTTTCTGGAAAGGATTCTTAGATGTTCCCCACTTTCAAATTACATTTGGCTTAACCACTGCTCAACTTAGAGCCGGAAAGAAACCTCCCTATCCTGCTGATTCTGAAGTTAAAGAACTACAAAATATGCTAATCAAAAAAGGCTATAAAGTTACGGCAGACGGTATATATGGAAATGAATCAATTAAAGCAATTGAGAATTTCCAAAAAGATAATGGTTTAAAAGTTGATGGATTATTAGGGAATGCAACCTATGGAAAGTTAATGGGAAATGATTCAACTCCTACAGTTAAACCAGCTACTTCTAATCCCGATAATCCTAAACTTAAAGGATATTTAGCTTACAATGATCGTGGAGAAGAAGTAGAAGCTATGCAACGCTATTTGACTAAAGTAGGATTCCCATGTGAAATCAATGGTCACTTCTCTGCTGCTACGAAACGTGCATTAATGAATTTCCAAGAAGCCAGAGGAATGAAAGCTGATGGAATTTACGGCATGGATTCCTTAGCTGAAATGAATAAAGCCTTAAAAGAATTGAACCAGCCTAAGCCAGCACCCCCTACTATTCCACAGAAAGAAGGCGTTAGAATGTTTAAGCCAACCAAAGATGTACTGACTCGTGAATTTATCCAACTTTTAGATAAAGCAAAAGAAGATGGTATTATTTCATCAGATGAATGGAAAGAGAAAGCTCAAAAAGGTGAACTACCATTAGACGATGCTGTTGGTCTAATTGGTTCTTATTTAAATCGGACACATAAGTAAACTATAACATTAATTGAGCAGAAGGAGAATAAGGATGAAATTAAAAAATTATGAGATTGAACCTTTTTTACAATTTCTATTTGAACTAAAACTAAAAGGCAAAGAATCCAGAATGAGAACGAGACTTCATAGAATGGTATCAGGATATTATGAAAATGTATTTATTCCTGAAAGGGATGAAATCGTTCAACAGTATGGAATGAAAGACGACATAGGCAACTTAGTGATTGATGAAAATCAAAATGGAATTAAGATTATTCCTGAATTTATTCCCGAATTCAATAAAGAATACAATGAGCTTCTTAATGAGGAATACATCATCGAGGAAAATGAGATTAATAAATCAATATTAACTTCAGTTGGTGATTCCCTATTAAGCTGTGACATTGAGCTAAGTGGTGAACTCGCACTCTTATTCGATGGTTGGTGTGAAAAATTTGAAGAAACAATAGAGAGATATATGTACAAGGAGGAGTAAGTATCGATCATCCTATGAAACAACATGTGTTTCTAGAAAGGTTTATTTGCTGATGAGTCACTGAAGAAAGGAGAAAATCAAATGAAAAAATTTATTAAATTCCAACCAGTAACAGTAGTTGAGTGGATGCTTACTTACGTTTCATTGGGATGGGCATATGTGTTATTTACTTCTCCTCACCTATTTGAAATGAATCCAAGTTTTTCTGAAATAGGTGCAATCGTAAATTCAGAATGGATTATGGGAGTCATTGTTACTATTTGTGCGCTTACTAAGATGATCGGAATGTTTATTGGTAGCGTAACAATTAGAAAGATTGGTTTATTAATGTCTACGTTTCTTTGGATTATGGTGGCTACCTCTATGTTAATAGCAACTGGAGGGTTCAATGCCTCAACTGGTTTTATAGTTTATTCGGCATTGGCAGTAATGTCTTTATGGACAAGTAAGGAAGTGACGAAGAGTGACAGAGTATAACGGCAACCAAGCCACTCACAGCAATGAAGTACTGTCTGAACAGATGAGGAATTTGCAAAAAGAATTTCGAGAGTTTAAAAAGGAAACAAAAATGGAAATTCGTGAATTAGAACAAGATGTTGAAACTGCTAGGAGAGTTGCTGAAAGTGCTGACAATTCTATGAAATATGTAAAAGAAACTGTTGGTAAAATGGAAGCTATGATGACTAGTTTTATCAATGTTGTTAATACCCAAAATGAAAAAATTGATGAGTTTATTAATTCGGATAAGCGCAGAGATGCTAAGAAGGAATTTGTTGTATCTGTACTTCAAGTTGTTTCAGGTATTGCCATTGCTTTGATTGGTTTTTGGGCATCTGGTCGAATCGGATAAAACATAAATTTTAATGGAATATCCACACTCTAAAAAGCCTTATTTAAAGGGGTTTTCGAGATGTTAATTTTTTAGTTCAAAATTAAATAAACTATACAAATAGGATGTGAATAAATGGCTAATATTTATCGTTTAAAAGTCGATATCAAGAAATCGATGACTGGTGCTATGCCTACCTTTGTCCAATTTGATGATGCCAGATTAGAATTCCAGATTTTTGATAATGGACAATCTATAGATTTAACAAAATATACTACAGTTGAATTTGCTCATAAAAAACCAAATGGTCAATCATTAATAGCAGACGGAAAAATTGAAGAAGATGACAAAGGTAATCTAATTGTTTCCTATGATTATCAAGGAAGTGAAATGAATGTAGTCGGAATGGTTGAGACTACATTCTCACTTCTAGATGAAAACCTTGAAAAAATATCTATCCTCCCCTTCAATGTCAACATTCGAAAAGACTTGCGTGATGAGGCTGTTGATCCTGCCAGCCAAGAATATGGGAAGCTTCAAGTATATATTGCTCAATTAGAAGCTTTGAAAATTGATATGAACTCTAAAATTGAGGAATCTGTTGCTTCAACTTTACAAGCAAATGAAACCATTGATTTAGCTAACTCAACTATTTCAGAAATGAATACGTTGAAAAGTGAAACCGAAACTGTCAAGAATGACACGGTTGCCATTAAAGATGAGGCTGTCTTAGCTACAGTTAACTCAATAGAAGCTACTGAGCAATCTATTTTAATAGCAGAGCAAACGTTGGCAGTAAAAGAAGCTTCTCAAGAAACACTTGAAGCTACTGAACTAGTTCGATTGAATACTGAAACTGAAAGAGCTGCTACTGAAACTGTGAGGATCGATACAGAAGCTGAAAGACTATCTACTGAGTCTGTTAAGAATACCACTCAATTAGTTCAAGAAGCTACTGAGACAGTAAGATTGGAAACTTTAGATGAGAAGAATGCCACTGAGCAAGTTCGTTTAGATACAGAAACCTTAAAGAATGAAACAGAAATTGTTAAGAATGATACTATCTTAGCGAAAGAAGAAGCTATTCAAGTTATCGCTGATACAAATACAGTTAAGGAGTCTACTGATCAAGCTAGACTTGATGCAATACAGGCTACCACTGAAGCTAATCAAGCTACTCAGAATACGAATGTTGCAATTAATAATGCCAATGAGTTATTGAATAATACAAACTATATTGGTGAATATGATTCTACTGTCTCCTACTTTAAGAATAATGTTGTTGGATTAGATGGATCGTCTTATATGGCTATTCGAAACACCACTAGTGAATCCCCTCTTTCTAGTACAAGCTGGAAGCTTCTCGCTAGAAAAGGTGTTGATGGGGAAGGTTCTGTATCAACTGTTAATGGAGTCTCCCCTGACGAAACTGGAAATGTGGCTTTAACTATTGCAAACGATTGGGAAGAAATCAAGAATAAACCAACTTTATTTGCCCCCTCCCCTCATACTCATGTAATTGATGATATTGGCGGATTATCTGAAGCATTGTCTAGTGTTGAGTCAAATGCTGCTACAAGTTCTAAAAATTATACAGATAACAAAGTGGCAGAATTGGTTGATTCATCTCCAGAAACATTAGATACATTGAATGAATTATCAGCAGCTCTAGGAAATGATCCTAATTTTGCTACTACAGTTTCAAATCAAATTGGAAACAAAGTTGATAAAGTAGCTGGAAAAGGATTATCGACTGAAGACTTTACAACAACAGAGAAAAACAAATTAGCTAAAGCAGCTACATTAGATGAGTCTGGTAAAGTACCTGCTGATCAATTAAATGTGGATTTGAGTCCGATTCAGCAGGAGATTGCTGCGCATCAGGCGGAAGATGCGACATTAACCAAAAAAGGACATGTCCAATTAAACAGTAGTGTAACCAGTACGAGTGAAACGTTAGCAGCGACTCCAAAAGCGGTTAAAACCGCAATGGACAGAGCAGATGCGGCTTTTCAGTCAGCCAGTGATGGGAAAACAGCAGTGGCGAATGCGATTACTGCAAAAGGTGTAACGGCAAGTCCGACCGATACATTTCCGGCATTGGCTGCCAAGATAGGACAAATCAATACGGGCAAGAAGTTCGCTAGTGGAACTTTCAGCACTAACAATACAATAAGTGTTACTACTTTGAATTTTAGACCCAGTAAAATATGGGTGATGGGCGACTTGTCAGGATACACGTATCAACGAGAACACCGCACAGGTGCGCCAAGCGGATTTAATAAAACTGTTATCTACTCCGATTTCAGCACCGCTTACAAAGGCGGCGAAGGAGCTTTTTTCTCAATTACAGACATCGGTTTTTCTTGTAACAACCTCGGCTTTGCAGCGGGTATGACAAATTTACGGTGGGAAGCCGTCGAATAGGAGGAGTTTGTATTGGAAACATTAATTATTTATGACAAAGAGGGTTATGTCGTATCTTCTCAAGTGGGTTCTCCTTCGCCAAAAGAACCTGTCGGAATCCCCTTCTTGTGGGTGGCTATACCTGAAAATAAATACGCAGCAGGTGTAGATGTTTCGACAAATCCACATAAAGCAATTATTCAAGATTTACCAAAGAGTGATATTCAACTATTAAAAGAACGCCAGGACGCAACGGAAAATGCGTTACTAGACTTACTAATTGGAGGAATGTAAAATGTACGGATTCTTATTAAATATGTGGATTATGAAGAAAATTGATGCGGTGTATCTAGGGAAAATGGTCACTCTCGGACGCATCACGCAAGCAGAATCGGATATGATTCAAGCAACGCCGCAATCGGATACAGGTGCTTTATCGGTAGTGCAGGAACTTTAAAAGCTGAACATCAGGAACATTATGTGTCTCAAAGAGAAATTTAACAAAAAAGCAAATGAAAAAAGAGACTAGATTTTTAGTCTCTTTCATACATATTAGATTAAATAAGCGGTTAAAATATAATGATTTGTCACCCTAAAACACCAGAAAATAACTGATTTTCAACTGATCTCATACTTTTTTAAACTAGAATGTCACCCTAAATCGTAATCACATAAAAGAGCGATTTTATAGGACAATTAACAAAAATGGACACCCTAAAAACCCTTATAAACAAGGCTTTTACGAGTATCCTAATTTTTACCAATTTATGAAATTCGGCTAAATTTTAACTTTTTACTGATTTTAGAATCTCAAATGGGTTTTAGACATCAAAATTGATTCTTGATCCTTAATTAGAATTTCAACTAGATTTTTATCCTCAACTAAGATTCCTTCAATATAACTCTCCACTAATTTTCTATCCACTTCCTGATTGAAGCGTTTATGAATTAATTCGATTAGGTAGTCTTCCTCTATAATTACTCTTTTGCACGTTCCCAAATTATCATAGGATGAACAACAGTATTTCGTCTTCCCTCTTTCATTTTTCTTCTTCATTCCTTTGTTACAATGTGAACAAAAAATCCTTTTATAGAATACTGATTTACTTCTGGTTGTTTTTGTCTGCATATGTTGTAAGTTCCTTATATTTCTCTTCAAGTAAGTCATACAGATCATCGTATCCATTGTTAGATTCATTGGTTGATCTTGCTAGTTCTCTTTCATTTATTACATCAGTGACCAACAATAAAGATACAGCTTTAAGCAAAACATCTTTAATATCTCTTTCCACTAAATGTCACCCTCTTCCCTACTTATGTACTCACTATAGCAATTTATGAAAATGAAAACAATTAGATAAAAATCCCCTCCTCTCAAACCCTTGGTATGACTGGTTTTTCAACAGGCTGTGTATGTATGCTTCCATATGGACGTAAGCTTTGCAGCCTTTATCTTCAACTGCAGAAGTCTGTTTTGTAACGTTCGGTATGGCAATCGCGATTAATACAGTGATGATCAGCATAACAATCAGCATTTCAATTAAGGTGAATCCTTTTTGATTTTTTAATCGTTTCATTGTTCTCCTCCTCAGATCGTATGGACTAAATTGTACATAGGCAATAAAATCGCTAAATAAGCGCCGACAATGCAGCATGCGATAATGACAAAAAAGGCAGGCTGAATAATTTTCAGCATCGCTTGGGATTTCTTCTCGATCCGCTCCATCAGCACTTCGCTATACAAAATCAATTCTTTCCCGAGGTGTCCAGTCAATTCCCCGTGCTGGACGAATGATGCCATGTCGCCGGCAAAAAAAGACTGGCGGGAAAGCGCAACCGATAGATTTTGGCCGCTGATGACTTCTTCGCGGCATGCATTAGCCATAAACTGGATGATCGAATGGTAAGTCTGTTCTTGAAGCAATTGCAAGGATTGCTGCAATGAGATGCCGCTATGCAATAAGGTTCCGAGTTCCCGGGCAAAGAGATGGGACCAGTAAAGCCTCATATAGCCTCGCAGCACAGGAAGCTTCAAGATCCAATGGATTTGGATCGGGACTTTCTGTTTGTTTAAGATCAGCCAAAAGCTGGTTGCCGCTAAACCAAACAAGGCAAAGAGGCCGATGAAAACATCCGGCAAATTCAGTAAATAAGTCGGCACTCCGGACGTTTCTTCACCGGATTGAAGCGATTCCATGAGTTCCGTTAAATTGGGCACATAGTTTGTCCGAAAAAACAAAAACAGCATAGAAGTGAAAAGCAGCAAAGACACCGGATAAATCAAGATATTCTTTAGTTTTTTCTGTACTTGTTCGGTCCGCGAAAAACTTTTGGCGATGCTTTCTATCGACTCAGGCAAGCGGCCATGGAATTCAGCAATTTCCACCGGAAACAGCACTTGGTCTTTGAAGCCAAGAAACTTCAATATCTCAGCTGCCGTACCTCCACCTTTTAAAATGGCGGTGATGCCAGATAGCGCCTCTTCCAGTTTTTTTGTATGCACTGGAAGCAGCAGCTGCAATGCCGTCGGCAGCAAGTAGCCTTCTTTCATTAACACGGAAAGCCGGCTGAGGAAATGTTCACGGTCATGAATAGGGATTGGTTTCGGCTTCAAGACTCGCTTCAATCGCACCGATCCTCACTCCTTCCCGGATTTGTCCGCTAAACGACAAATGTTCCGGCAGCCTATACGGTTTCTTTTCTTTTGCCGAATCCACCGCTTCCATCAGCCGTTCCCCGTGCAAAATTTCATATAATGCACGATACGACGTTTCCAATTGATCCATTTCACTAAAGACGGGAATGATTTTCTGCGCTGATATGGCAATCAGGGTCTGTGCCATATCTTCATAGGAAACACCGAGGTCATAAAGGCGATGCAGGCACCCGACAGAATGCCTGGCATGGATTGTCGATAGCACCAAATGGCCTGTCAAAGCCACGCGAACGGCAATTTGCGCAGTTTCAGCATCACGGATTTCGCCTATCATAATGATATCGGGATCATGCCTCAAAATTGCTTTCAGTCCTGCCGCATAACTTAGTCCCGCTTTTTCATTGACCTGGATTTGCAAAATCGACTGGTTTTTCCGCTCCACCGGATCTTCCAGCGTAATGATATTGCGGTTTAACTGCTCTGCGCAGTGCTTTAAGAGCGAATACAAGGTGGTTGATTTTCCGCATCCTGTTGGACCCGTAAACAACAATAGACCTTGAGGCGCTTCTGATAATTTCTCCAACAGAAAGGCGGAGTCTCGAAATGCGGCAAGCGAATGGATTGAATCTGCTACATCATCTGCCATAATCCGGATTACAATGCTTTCTTTTGTTAAAACCGATGGCAAAGTTGATATTCTAAAATAATAAGGATGGTTTTCAATTGGAAGTTGGAATGAGCCTGTTTGAGGTTTTCGCTTTTCACTCATATCCAGAAGGGAAAGGTATTTAAAATACGCAATCATGCGATTGCCTAATTCAAGGGGGATTTTGGTCACTTGCTTTAAAGCTTGGAACGAACGGAACGAAATGGAATAACTATCTTGCTCAGGTTTTATATGGATATCAGTTGTGGCACATTCCACTGCCTGGCTCAGCAGATCTGCACATCTGCGTTCGATTATCTCTTGCATAGCCACCTCCTATTAGTAGTTGAATAAAGGGCGCCTCTTCATTCCCCCACAGTATAACCGGCTGAATTTGCTTTGGGAATACTTTCTCTCAAAATAAATATTTGATCGCTCTATAGAGGGGAAATCTCATTTTTGAACACATTTAACCGATTTGATTTCAGTTGTTTTCCCTTTTCTTTTTGCTCGGCAATTGCAATAAATCATTTCTTGAGGTAAGCTCACTTTCATAGCGACCAGAGAAAACGCCGGTTGTTTGATCTGCTTGGCAACAATACACCTGTTTGTCACAAAGAAAGAACAACTCGCTGTTTACACACTCGCTCCCTTTCCTATATAATAAATAGGAGATTATTGTGTTGTGGCAAAGGAGGGATTACCCATGGATAAGATGTTCAAATTAATGGGATGGTGGACTGGGATATTCGCAGTTCTTTTTTACGTAGGTGATATGGTAGAGGTATCATTAATAATGGTAGCTAATACTGGATTTTTCGTTCTTCTTGGATTCTTAAACATTTCCGAACGCATGTACTTGTACATTTTCGGAGCTTACTTAACCGTATTCTTCGTAGGCTTCACTTACTACACAACGTTCATCCATATTCCCGGAGCTGGACATTAATCAAGAAATCAAAAAAGAAAAGCGGCCCATTGCGGCCGCTTTTTTAATTTCCTCTTTTCAACTCTGCTATTGCAAAAAAGGGTTCGACTTCTTTTCTTCTGACGGCGTCGTATCCGGTCCATGTCCCGGATACAAGATCATATGCTCAGGCATCGTCAGCAACGATTGTTTAATCGATTGAAGCAATTTCGCTTCAGAGCCATCGATTAAATCCGTTCTTCCGATGCTTCCCCGAAATAATGTATCTCCGACAATCGCAAATCCTTCTTTTCCAAAAGAAAAAGTGACGCTTCCCGGCGAATGGCCCGGCGTGTGGAACAACTCCATTTTAAAGCTGCCGATTTCAAGCGACTTTTCCTGATCCAGCAATCTATCTGCTTCCCGCATCCGGTAATCCGGCAAGGAAGGGTATTTTCCAGAACCATTGAGATTCGGACGTACGAGCCAGTCTTTTTCCAAGCGATGCAAGTAAACCGGAATGTCGAACTGGTCCCGCAAATCGTCAATCGCCCCGATATGATCGAAATGGGCATGCGTCAATAAGATCGCGAGCGGCTTCAACTTTTTCTTTTTCAGGAACTCAACCACTCTTTTGCTTTCTTCTCCTGGATCAAAAATCAAGCACTCATTCAAGTCGTTGGAAATGATATAGCAATTCGTTTGCACTGGCCCTAATTCCATTTGATTGATTTTCAACATGTGCTTTTCACCTCTTTCAAATTATAGCATCTCAAGTGTTCAACGGAATGACAATATTATCTCTCGACAAACATCCTGTTATTCATTACAATAATAAGAGAACACGGCGGCACTGGCTGTTAATGTTGAAGGGAGTGTCATAGATGAACTTGCTTATGGTTATATTTGGGCTGATTGCTATTTTAGCAGCAGTAGGCACTGTACAAACCTTGAAAAACAAACAATTTTTAGGATTAATTTTCAACTTCGGTACGTTTGTAATTTTCGGCGGCTTCACGATCGCGACGATCATTACACAAGGATATCCACCAAGCCTACATTAATCCAAAAAAGCTGATGCCTTCTGGCATCAGCTTTTTTTATTGCTTTAAAAATAAAAGCGGGAGCTGTAGTAGCAACCGCTTATTCTTATTGCTGGGGCACAACTTCAATGGCCTCATTTTCTTGCTGCTCTTTTTCTAATTTTTCCAGTTCTTTTTCTGAAAGGATCATTTGGCCATTGTCCTCATCGTAAAATCTTAAAAGATCTCCGTTGATAATCGACTCGGAATATTCAAGCTCGGTAAACGCAGGCTCGATATACGGTTCACAAGCGGTCTGGTCGATTTCTTCGCCGGTTTCGCTATCGTAGCAAGTATTTCCTGCATAAACGTGGTCCTTGGTGATGAAGCGTCCATCGCGGAACACAACAAACTCTTCATGTTCTTCCGAGAATAGATCGCCGCCGAACTGGATGTCTTCCTTCGTTTCCACACCCATCAAATGCATGATAGTTGGGCGGATATCCACTTGCCCGCCGATTTCTTCATCAACATGCCCCTCACCATAGCCCGGGATATGAATAAAGAAAGGCACTTTCTGCAGCTGCGCCGTCTCAAATGGTGTAATTTCTTTTCCAAGATACTGCTCCATCGCGGCATTATGGTTTTCTGAAATTCCATAATGGTCACCATACATCACAATAACCGAATTTTCATACAGCCCTTGCTGTTTCAATTCATCGAATAATAATTTTACCGATTCATCTAAATAACGGGCTGTTTGGAAATAGCGGTTCAAGGTGCCTGAATTGGAATCGAATTCATCGATCATTTTATCTTGCTCATCCAAATAGAAAGGATGGTGGTTCGTCAGCGTCAATAAACGGGTATAAAACGGCTCAGGCAATTTTGCCATATGCTCTACGGATTGCTCCATAAACGGGATGTCTTTCATTCCCCAGTTTACCGCTTCACCTTCCCCGATTTCATAGCTGTCGATGTCCAGAAATTCATCGATATTCAATGATTCATACATCATGTCGCGGTTCCAGAAACTCTTTGTGTTCGCGTGCTGGACGGAAGTATGATACCCATTCTTTCCAAGGCTTTCTGCCATTGAATTATAAGAATTTCCGCTATGCGTAAAAAATACCGCTCCGCCGCTTAATGGGTAAAGCGAATTTTCAAGCAGGAATTCAGAATCGGAAGTTTTTCCAAGCCCTGTTTGGTGATAGAAATTCGGGAAGTAAATAGTATCTTCATCTTCTGTCAAGTCATTCAGGAAAGGAGTGATCGTCTCTCCGTTCATATCATTATTGATCGTAAATGATTGCAGCGACTCCAATGTCACGACGATAAGATTCCGGCCTTCAGTGAGCCCAAACATTTCCGGATTGGGCTCTGATTGGTTTGAACTTACATAGTTATTGATTTCAACGAGCTGCGAGCCATCTGCGAGAGCACGCTGCGCTTGTGATTTTGATTGGATATAAACATCGTAAATATGGTAGTTGTACATCCCGATATTTTTCACTAACATTTCACGGTCGAAACTGCGTGTCAATAACTGTGGCCGTTCTGCTTCCGCAAGGCCTAAATTGAAAAACATCACTGCAGTGGAGAGGATGAAATAGGCTTTTCGCTGCCCTTTGCGGAATGCTGTCGATTCCGATTTGATTTTTAAGAACTTGATCGCAAGTGAAATTACGATGACATCGATAAAATAAGCAATGTCTGTCCAGTAAACACTTTCGGCAGCACTTGCTCCTAAATCCCCGAAATTATCTTTCTGGAACAACACCGGAAGCGTAATGAAATCGCTGAAAAACCGGTAAAAGGCAACATTGGCGTACAAAACGATAGACGAAATGACAGCGATTGCAAGAATGTACCGATTTTTGGCTTTATCGCTCTTAAAGAATAGCGATATGCCGTAAACGAACAGCAGCCAGCTAAGCGGATTGATAAAAAGGATAAATTCCTGTAAAGCGTTGTCGATTGTAATCGAGAAGCTGGTTTTGTAGATAATGTAGGTTTTTAGCCATGTAACGATGATTGCGATAGCCAGGATCGAATGTCTGGGCCACTCTTTTTTCATCATCCCGCGCATCCTCCTTTTCACAGGGGTAATTTACACATTCTTAACCCTCCGTCTACCTCTACTTTAACATAAGAATGTAAACTGGAAGTTTGCAGATTATAGCCTCAACATATTGAGTACCCTTATTAAGACGGATAAAACCTCAAATTGTTTCTTTCTAAGAACTATTTTCCTTCACTGCGCTTTTGGCGAAGAATCATCAAAGCGGTGGTATATTCTTTTGCCGTAATGAATTGCATGCGGTAAAGCTCCCGCACCTCATCTTCCATCAATGCCAGATCCGCTTGAAAATCAGCCGTGTAGATGATCGTGCCATATCGCTTCAATAATTGCATCACATCATATAAATTTTTCATTTTCGCCACCCCATCGTTTCGATCCATTCATTTTCCGTAATAAGTTGCTGCACAGGAATGTCGTGGTTTTCTACAGGCATCGATTCCACCATTTGGATTTCAAAGACAAGTGAAACAGTGTCCCCATTATAGGCAGAAAGATAACGGTCATAATAGCCGCCGCCGAAACCGATGCGATAACCGGATTTACTGAATACTACACCAGGTACAATCATTAAATCGATTTCATTTGGTGAAACGTAGCGGCTTTTGTCAATCCGTGGCTCCAGCAATTTCATATAGACATTTTCCAGTTCACTATAATCCGTCAAGATGTAAAAATCCATTCCTCTCGTACTCGGAATGCATTTAGGAACAGCCACTTTTTTGCCGACGCTCCAGCAATAGTCAATCAGTTGCGAGGTATCGACTTCCGGAAAAGCCGAAATGGTCATTCCGATAGTTGCTGCATTCACAAAAATAGGATCTTCAGCCAATCGCTGAATGATTTTTTCTGTTTTTTCTCTATGTACTTCTTCAGGCATCGCCTTTAATTTTGCAAGCATTTCTTTTCTGCTGGTGGATTTGTCCATATCAAAACATCTCCTTATATAAAGAAAAAAGCCAAAACCCGTGTAGGTTTTGGCAGTCAATGAATTACTTCGTTTCACGGTGTAGAGTCATTTTCTTTTCACGTGAGCAATATTTTTTCATTTCAAGACGCTCAGGGTTGTTGCGCTTATTTTTAACAGTGCTGTAGTTACGTTCGCTACATTCTGTACAAGCTAAAGTGATGTTAACACGCATCGGTATCCCTCCTAATTCTTTCAAAGATCATTTGTTAATAAGCGGTTGATCTATACGACTTAACTATTATAGCATATCTAGAGGCAAAGTCTACTGAAAATATTCATTATTTCTTCCGGAAATACAAGAAACTTCCCGGCAGTGAATGCTGCCGGGAAGCGGTTAGCTATTTAAGTCGTAATGGCGGCCTTTCACCAGATAAAATAATTGTTCTGCGATATTTGTGGCATGATCTGCTGAACGTTCCATATATCGGCTGACGAATGCCAATTGCGTGATTTGGCTGAGCTTTTCAGGATGCTCCCCGCCTGCATGCATCAATTTGCGGATGACATCGCCGTATAATTCATCGACTTGGTCGTCCAGTTCTGCAATCTCTTTTGCCTTCAAGACATCTTCTTCTACGAAAGCATCGATTACTTGATAAAGCATCGCTACGGCCAAGTCGTGCATCTGCTCGATTTGGCGAATTTGCGGAAGCAAATCCTCTTTGCCGATCCGGATGGTTTCTTTTGCAATATTCACCGCATAATCGCCGACGCGTTCCATATCACTTGCTACTTTGATCGTAACGATTAATCTCCGCAAGTCAGTTGCCACCGGCGATTGTTTAGCGATCATCAAAATTACCTGGTCGTTGATTTCTTCTTCTAATTTATTGATCTCGACATCATCTTCGATGACTTCAAGCGCCGCATCCACATCATGGGTCAGCAAGGCTTTTACCGATTTGCTTAAAGCTTCAACTGCCATTTTGCTGATTCCGATCAGCTGGTCTTGCGCAGAATTTAATTCATAATCAAATTTTTCGCGTACTGACATATTCTGTTCCGCTCCTTTATCCGAATCGCCCTGAAATATAATCTTCCGTCCGTTTATCGGAAGGATTTGAGAAAATGACATCCGTATCATCATATTCGATCACTTCGCCGTTCAAGAAGAAAGCGGTCTTATCCGAAATACGCGCTGCCTGCTGCATATTATGCGTAACGATGATGATGCTGTAGTCTTTTTTCAATTCCTGGACCAATTCTTCGATTTTCAATGTCGAGATGGGATCCAGTGCCGAAGTCGGTTCATCCATCAGGATGACATCCGGTTCGATCGCAAGTGCCCGGGCGATGCAGATCCGCTGCTGCTGCCCGCCTGAAATGCTGTAGGCATTTTCATTTAACCGGTCTTTCACTTCATCCCAAATGGCTGCTCCACGCAAACTTTTCTCGACAATCTCATCAAGGATCTTTTTGTTTTTGATGCCATGGATCCGCGGTCCATAAGCCACATTGTCATAAATCGATTTCGGAAATGGATTCGGCTTCTGGAATACCATGCCGACTTTCGTGCGCAATTCTTCGACAGCATAGTTTGAATCGAAAATATTCCGTTCGCGGTAAAGGATTTCTCCAGACGTTTTAACCGTCGGCACCAATTCCACCATGCGGTTCAAAGTCTTGATATATGTTGATTTTCCGCATCCTGACGGCCCGATTATGGCCGTTACTTCATGTTCTTTTATATCCAAGTCAATATTTTTCAAAGCATGCTTATCGCCGTACCAAAGATTCAATTGCTTCGTTAAATACACCGATTTTTTTATGTCGTGCTGCTCTTTCGGCTGAATTTCTTTTTTGATTTTTATCGGACTGATTGTTGTCATTTGTGAAACCCCTCTCACATAAATAGCATTAATAGCGTTTCTGGAACTTGTTGCGGATAAGTGCAGCGATTGAATTCATCGTTAAAAGTACGGCCATCAGCACAATGATTCCAGCTGCCGCGACTGCTTGGAATTCTTGCTGCGGGCGGCTTGACCAATCATAGATTTGCATCGGCAATGCGGTGAACGTGTCCATTACACCGGCAGGCAGGAACTGGATGATCACCGGCACCCCGATGACAATCAAAGGCGCCGTTTCCCCGATCGCACGTGACAAAGCCAAAATGCTACCCGTCAAGATTCCAGGAATGGCAGCCGGCAAAATGATCCTCACAATCGTTTGCCATTTAGTTGCACCCATTCCAAGCGAAGCATCCCGGAGTTCATTTGGCACCGCACGGATCGCTTCTTGTGCTGCTACGATAATGACCGGCAATATCAGCAGACTCATGGTGAATCCGGCTGCCAACACACTATTTCCAAGTGATAGGGCTCGGACAAAAATGGTTAACCCAAGCAAGCCGAACACGACTGACGGGACCCCCGCCAAGTTTGAGATATTGGTGCGGATAAAGGAAGTCATCCGGTTTTTCTTCGCATATTCCTCTAAATAGATGGCCGACCCAACACCTAAAATGATGGAAGTCGGAGCCACTACAGCCATTAGCCAAAGTGAGCCGATCAAAGCCGCTTTGATCCCCGCTTTTTCCGGGAACCGGGAAGCGAAGTTGTTCAGAAATTCCCACGAGAGATTTCCCGCTCCTTGGGTAATGATGCGATAAAGCAAAATTGCCAATGCGAGCAATGCAATGGTTGTTGCGAGCATGAAAAGGCCCTTGAACAGAAAATTGACGATTTTTCTGCTGCCCATCCGCTTCACTACTAAGTCGTGGTCTACATATCTCATCTCAATACTCCTCCTTGAAACGTTTTGAAACATAAGTGGCAAGGATATTCATAAGCATCGTAAAGATGAATAAGGTAAAACCGACGGCATAGATGGAGTAATAAATCGTCGTGCCATATCCTGCATCGCCTTTTGAAACTTGGACGATATACGAAGTCATGGTCTGGATGGAACCTGTGAAATCCCCGTCAAACCTTGGTGTAGATCCTGCCGCCAGTGACACGATCATCGTTTCGCCGATTGCACGGGAGACGGCAAGCACCACGGATGCGACAATCCCGGATAAAGCGGCTGGCAAAATGACCTTTATGGCCACTTCAAATTTCGTCGAACCCATTGCAAGAGCCCCGTCCCGGATCTGCCTAGGCACTGAAGACATCGCGTCTTCGGATAAGGAAGCGATCATGGGAATAATCATGATGCCTACTACAATTCCCGGCGAAATTGCATTGAAGATTTTGATTTCCGGAAATAAGCCTTGCAAGACAGGTGTCACAAATGTCAAAGCGAAAAAACCGTAAACGATTGTCGGAACTCCAGCGAGGATTTCCAGTACCGGCTTAACGATTCTTCGGACCGTTTCGCTAGCATATTCACTTAAATAGATGGCAGCCCCGATACCGATAGGGACAGCGACAATCACAGCGATCGCCGTTATTTTCAGCGTACCGATGATCAACGGCAAAATGCCGTACTGCGCTTCTTTATTCGAAAACGGCAGCCACGTGGTGCCGGTGATAAAATCGAAGAACGAAACACGCGAGAAGAACGTGATGGTTTCTACAATCAAAGTTAAAACAATGCCGATTGTCGTCAGTACCGAAACTGAAGCAATCAGGAATAATAGAATTGGAATGATTTTTTCAATGATCTTTTTACTTTTCTTGCCTTTCGACTGCGCGATCATTTCCTGCACAGATGGACGCATATGAAATCCCCTTTCAACCGCAAAAGGCGAGCAGCGGCTGCTCACCCTAAGACCCGATCTTTAACCCGTTTTATTTAAGTGCTTCTAAATCTGCAAGCCCTTTTTCATATTCCTCTTCTGGAAGTGATACATATCCGACTGCTTCAGCCATTTCACCTGCATTTTCTAATGCGTACTCCATGAAATCATAAACAGCTGGATCTTCTGAAATGGCTTTATTGCTCGCATAGGTGAACAACGGACGCGATAATGGTTCGTACTCGCCTGATTCGATCGTTTCATGCGTCGGCTCCACTCCGCCAATATTCACTACTTTCAATGTATCTTTGTTAGCGATGTAATAAGCAAATCCGAAGAATCCGATCGCGTTCGGATCAGCTTGGATCCCTTGAACCAACACGTTGTCATCTTCTGATAGCGTCGCACTGCTGACAATGTCTTCATCTTCTAGAATGACTTCATTGAAATAATCAAATGTCCCTGAATCAGTTCCTGGAGCGTAGAAGACCACTTCTTCATCCGGCCATTCAGGATTGATATCCGACCATTTTTTCGTAGAGCCATCTTCGACCCACAGTTTTTTCAAATCTTCTACCGTCAAATCTTCCACCCAGTCATTGTCTTGGCTGACAACGACTGATAAGCCGTCGTAAGCGAGTAGGAACTCTGTGTATTCAATGCCTGCTTCTTCCAGGCTTGCCGCTTCTTCTTCTTTAATCGGACGTGATGCATTTGAGAAATCCGTTTCACCTTGGATGAACTTTTCGAATCCGCCGCCAGTACCGGAAACCCCAACTGTTACTTGGACCTTCGGCTGGTCTCCTGCATATTCTTCAACAATTCCTTCCATGATAGGTGCAACTGTCGAAGATCCATCACCTGAAACAGCGCCTTCTACTTCAGCTGACTCTTCACCTGCTGTGTCAGATGTTGTTTCTTCAACGTCAGAATTCGAATCCGCAGATCCTTCTTCACCGCCGCATGCCCCTAAAATTAACGCTGAACCTAGAATTGTCGATGCCATTGCGAACTTCCAATTTCTCATTTCTCATTTCCTCCTAAGGTTTGTGTTATTTACATTCTTAACTATAAAGACCGATTGTTGAGGAAGTATAAAGCGAATGTTAAGAAAATGTAAATCGGGTTTATTTCCATGTAGTTTGGTTCATAAACGGTTTGAAGACGTAGAAAAAAAGCGATAGACCCGGGCTTAAAGCCTGTGTCCATCGCTTTTGATCAGTTTTCTTCCCCTTCTTCAACTGCGGTATCAGTGGCAGGTGATTTGATAACGGAAGGTGATTCATTTACTTCTTTGTTTTTCAGTTCGTAGTATTTATCCAGAGCGGCACGCGCAATCTCATTGCTCGCTGGCGGAACGTTGCGCGGATCGGTCGTAATATAAGGAATTACCACCGCATAGGCGACTTCAGGATTTTCATAA
Organism: Planococcus alkaliphilus; assembly: GCF_057031095.1. Classification (NCBI taxonomy): domain Bacteria; kingdom Bacillati; phylum Bacillota; class Bacilli; order Caryophanales; family Caryophanaceae; genus Planococcus; species Planococcus alkaliphilus. Next base: position 1,588,070 of record NZ_CM168060.1, on the reverse strand, counting down.
GGTGCAAACCCGACATGCGTCGTATTGACCGAAGCTTTTGTATAGAACGGGCTTTCTTTATCATCGTAATAATTGATTTCCGCTGTACCTGTCTTGCCGGCAGCAGAATATTTAAGGTCGTTAAAGTATTTGCGGGCAGTTCCGTTGCTGCCTGTGTAAACCATGCGCATGCCTTGTTTCACCCGGTCGATTTCAGCCTGGCTATTGTTGATGCGATTCAAGATTTTGGGTTCAACCACCGTTTCGACCGCACCTAAAGTTTTGCCGTCGCTTGAAGGCTGGCGGATTTCTTTGACAACATGCGGCTGCATACGGTAGCCGTCATTGGCGATTGTCGATACATATTGAAGCAATTGTAGCGGCGTATACGTATCATATTGTCCGATGGCAAAGTCAAGGAATGTACCGGGCTCCGTCCGAATGAAACGGCCGGTAACCCCTTTTCCTTCATTCGGCAAATCGATGCCTGTGCGGACGCCAAGACCGAATTCCGCAAAGGAGTTGCGCATCGTATCCCAATCTTCTTGCGCTACGCTGAATCCTCTATAGCGTTCATAGGCATTCCCGGAAATTGCCAGTGCAATTTTGAACATATAAACGTTGGACGAACGTTCCAGTGCAGTCTGGTCATTGACCGCTACTCTATTGCCGATCGTTCTGTTGAAAAGGGAAGCTTTCATCAAGCCGCCAGGTAGCAGCATCGGCTCATCGATCATCGTTTGGCCCATGGCAATGGCATCATTGCTGTAACCCGCAAGCACTGTCGCCCCTTTGACGACCGAACCTGTCGGATAAGCTGCCGTGATGGTTCCGAATGAGTAATCGCGGACGATCCGTTTGCCGTCTTCATCCCGGTCCAATTGTTTGCCCACTAGCGAAATGATTTCCCCGGTCCGCGGATCCATCATGACTAAATAAGCATCTTTCACCAATTGGGAGTTGGGGCCAGCTTTCAGCTCCAATAATTTCTTTTCGACAATATCTTCCATTGCATTTTGAATTTCTGAATCGATGGTTAGAACCACATCTTTCCCTGGCTCCCCTTCATCGACAGTCACTGTCTCAACAACACGGCCCCGTCCATCTGTTACGTTTTTCACGATGGATTTCTGGCCTTGCAGCACTTCTTCATATTCCGCTTCCAGGAAACTGATGCCGACGCGGTCATTGCGTGAATAATCGCGTGCCAAGTAATAATCGATTTTATCTGCTGGCAGCCCTTGTTCAGGCGTCGTCGTATTCCCTAAAATGGTCAAATCCGATGTTTTTACCCGTTTCCAGTCCGTGATCGTGTTGACTCCTTTTAAATCAGGATCGGTCAAACGTTCAGATACCCGGGCAAACTCTTCATCGGTTACGCCTTCATTTTTAATGATTTGGGGAGAAAGCGCATAGCCAGATGTCATTTCGCGATAAATCGCCAATACTTCCAGTTGCTGGTCTGTCAGGCTCGCCAGCTCTGCATCTGTAATTCTTTCGCGGATCAACGTGTCGATTTCACGCTGCTTTTCTTTTTCCTGAATGTCTTTATTGTTGATCTCAAGGCGTTCTTCGTCTGTGACTTTTGCTGTCGCTTTTTCGGTATTCAATGAAATATAGAAATCCTGTTTATCGCGCAGCGTCACTTTTTTTGGGTCTTTTTCAATCAAAGATGCCAGTTTTTCAGCAACTCGCATCATTTCTTCTCTTTTGGTCGTCTGCATGGCCGTGTATGTAATGGCGTTGACAGGATTATTATCAACTTGCACGCGGCCTTCGCTATCAAAAATACGTCCCCGCGGCACGCTGGTGTTGACCGGAACTTCTTCTGTCCGGGCCAAAGCGCGCGTGAAATCTTCGCCTTTAACGATCTGCAAATAGCCTAGCCGAAGAATCAATACAGAAAACAGCAAGAAAATGGAGAAAAAGAGGATATTCATCCGAAAGACGGTATGTGACTTCAGCTTCGCTTTCGCAAGCGATACACGCCTTTTCTGAGGGGTATTCATTTTTGTGCACTCCTTTCACCAAAATAGGCAATTGCTAGTATAGCATTTTACATAAAAAAACACACACTTTTTCTGACGAAAAAGTGTGTGTAAAGTTGCGTTGGATTTGAATTATTTTGCTGCTTCGTAGCGTTTTGAAACTTCATCCCAGTTTACTACGTTCCAGAATGCCGCCAAGTAATCAGGGCGTTTGTTCTGGTATTTCAAGTAGTAAGCATGTTCCCAAACGTCTACTCCAAGGATCGGCGTTTTGCCTTCCATCAATGGAGAGTCCTGGTTAGGAGTTGAAGTTACTTCCAACTCACCGTTTGAAACTGCTAGCCAAGCCCAGCCTGAACCGAAGCGTGTTTTACCAGCGTTTTCGAGTTTAGTTTTGAACTCGTCAAAGCTGCCGAATTTAGCATCGATCGCTTCAGCAAGAGCACCTGATGGAGCGCCAGTGCCATTTGGCGTAAGCAATTGCCAGAACAATGAGTGGTTAGCGTGTCCGCCGCCATTGTTGCGCACTGCTGTACGGATATCTTCAGGAACTGCGTTCAAGTCAGAGATTAGTTCTTCCACTGATTTTGAAGCAAGGTCTTCGTGGCCTTCTAAAGCCGCATTTACGTTTGTTACATAAGTGTTATGGTGCTTCGTGTGGTGAATGTTCATCGTTTCTTTGTCGATGTGTGGTTCAAGTGCGTCATACGCGTAAGGTAATTCTGGTAATTCATAAGCCATGATTAAATTCCTCCTTGAGTCTATTGTTCTACTTTCTTAGCGTATCAAAGTTTTTCGAGCGATACAATTAAAATGCCCAGACAATTCATTTAATCAGTCTTTTGACTGAATCAAATTACGATAAAGAATAGGACGACCATGATTATTTGGATGATCCCTTTAGTGAAGACCGACGTGATGAACCCGACTACAGAACCGATGCCGGACTTTACCGATTGTTTGATCGTCGATTTATTGAAAATCAATTCTGCAAGAATCGCCCCAAGGAACGGCCCGATTAAAATACCGGCAATCGGGATGACGAATGGGCCAATGATCAACCCGATTGTGCTGCCCCATAAACCCGCTTTTGAACCGCCGAATTTCTTAACGCCGAAAGCATTGGCCAGCGCATCCGCTCCGAACAGCAAAATAACAAACAAGCTTTCAATCAGCCAGAACCACCAAGGCAAATCGCTGAACTCGAAGAACAGCCCATAAACGACAAATCCGCCGAAGATAAATAGGACCGCTGGAATAATCGGATAAATCAAGCCGATGAATCCAACAGCAAAAAACAGCAAAATGACAATCCAAGCGAAAATTTCCATTTCTTCATCCTCCTAGTAAAAAACTCCTTTTCATCGTGCCCTACATTTTTTGAAATGTAAAGTAATGAAAAGGAGCTGTTTTATCTATTCTACTGGAATGGACAGCAAGAGTTCCAGTTTAACTCCCGGGTTCTTGCTGCTGCCGGTTAAAGAGCAACGAAAATCCGTTTTTCTCCACCCGCCATTATGTTTTATGCCCGGTTGCCAAGAATGGCTTCTGCGATGTTGACGGAGTGGTCGCCGACCCGTTCTAAATTGCTGACGATGTCGACAAAAACGATTCCCGCTTGAGCAGAACACTGGCCTTCCGTTAAGCGCATAATATGCTTTTTGCGGAATTTGCGTTCCATCTTATCAATCAGATCTTCTTGCTCAGCTACTTCACGCGCCAATTCGTGGCTCGTTGTATCCAGAGCATCCAAGGCTTTTTTCACAGTGGCAATCGTCAATGTGAACATTTCACGTAAATCTTCCATTGCATCTTCTGTGATTTTCACTCGGTTATTTTCCTGATAATCCACCAATTCAATGATGTTTTCAAAATGGTCTCCGATCCGTTCAATATCCCGCACCGTTTCCATCAACATTGTATGGCGTGTCGAATCTGTAGCGGAAATCGATTCAGCAGAAATCAACACAAGGTAATCCGTAATTTTGCTGTCAAGATTATTGATGGCATCTTCCAGCTGATAAGCCATCTCCGCACTTTTCTTACTTTTCGTTTTCAAGTATTCGTAAGTTTCTTCAAGACCCTGCACCGCATATCCGCCCATTCGCAAAACTTCTTCTTTCGCTTGGCCTAACGCAATCGAAGGAGATTGTTCGATAAAATGGACATCCAAATGCTTCGGCTTGAATTCGATCAAAACTTCTTCGCCCGGTATAAATTTCGTTACCAGATAAGCCCAGAAGCCGATCAATGGAAACTGAATAATTGTATTTGCTACGTTGAATGAACCGTGTGCAAAAGCGATCTGCATTTTCGCTTCCAGATTAAGTATGCCTGCTATCCATTCGACATATGCAGTAAACGGCACCAATAAAATCATGAAAATAATAGTCCCGAGAATATTGAACAGAACGTGAACTGCTGCAGCTCTGCGCGCAGCAATTGAAGTCCCTAATGCTGCGAGTACAGCCGTGATCGTTGTACCGATATTATCTCCGAAAAGTACCGGCAGCGATGCGCCCAACGACAAGACATTCTCTGCGTAAAGGCCCTGCAAAATCGCAACAGTCGCACTTGAACTTTGTACGATCAAGGTAAATACCGTCCCGACAACTACTCCTAGAATCGGCAGATCACTTAAACTGACTGTCAAATCGATAAAAGCGGAAGATTCGCGCAAAGGCTTCATCCCGTCGCTCATCAATTCGAGCCCGAAGAACAGGCCGCCGAAACCGAACACCACTTGTCCGAAGTTCTGGATTTGATTTTTCTTAAAGAAGAAAATCAGCGCGGCACCGACTGCCATAATCGGCAATGCATACGCCCCTACATCCAGCCCGATGATAAATGCCGTTACGGTTGTCCCGATATTGGCACCCATGATAACTCCGATAGCCTGTCTTAAAGTCATAAATCCTGCACTTACTAATCCGACAACAATAACGGTTGTACCCGAACTCGATTGAATCAGCACAGTAACGATAATCCCTACGAGGACTCCCATGAAAGGGTTAGTCGTAAAGCGGTCTAAAATTCCCCGCAATCTGTCGCCCGCAGCTTTTTGCAAGGCATCCCCCATATACTTAATAGAAAATAGGAATATTCCCAAACCGCCAAAGAAAGTAAAAAGCATTTCTTGCCAATTCGTTTCCACGATGTACATTCAACTCCTAAATTTACGATTTCACACCTAGTCTATTATGAAGAGTTCGATAAGGCATTGTAAATACCTTTAATTAAAATTTACATTCCCGTAACAAAGCACCCCAATTTCTACCTGCTCTCCATGTTAGGATATAATTATTAGCTGAAAGGAAGATGGATGTGAATCTTTATCAATTATTTAAAGCCAGTTTAATGGAACCAAAAAAGCAGGCAGCCGTCCGTATTATGACAATAGGAAAGATTATGCGCTTTGTTTTCGTGTTCATCCTGTTTATGACGGTAATTTCCTTCATTGAATTATCACTCGGCTTGAGCGATACGACCAGTGATGTGGATGGCCTTCTCCAGTTTGTCGAAGAAATCGAATTTCTGCTCTATCCTTTTGCTTTCGTATTTTTATTTGTTTCGACGACACTTTATCATTTTTTGAAAATCAGTTTTTTCGCTTTAGTCGGCTTGTTATTTATTAAAATGAAAAAACGCAAAGGCGAATATCGCCACCTTTGGCGCACTACTGCTTTAGCAGTCACAATTCCGACACTTGTGTCCTTTGCCTTCAGTTTTATCGGAGCTGATTTATGGGTTTCAGCCGGAACAAGTTTGTTGACGGTCCTCTATTTGTATTTGGCCACGAATTATTATCCAAAACAACCGGTTAAAAAAGCTTGAAATATGCTTTAAACCGAAATCTGCACAAGAACAGATCCCGATCTCGCAATGGAGTCTTGCCATTATTCAAAAAATGGCAGCATAACCGTTCTTTCTTGTCTTTTCGGTTGTCAGACTGCTAAAATGGCAATAGGTAACTGAAACAAACTAGTCAACTAGTTGGAAAAAGCGGTAGGCCGAGTGAAGCCTATCCTGCTAAAAAGGAGAGAATTTTAATGAGTGAAAGCATTCACCGTACGAAAACACGCCCCGTTAAAGTTGGTGATCTGACGGTTGGCGGAAGCAATGAATTATTCATTCAAAGTATGGCAACAACAAAAACCCACGATGTGGAAGCGACAGTTGCAGAAATTCTGCGCCTTGAAGAAGCAGGCTGCCAAATTGTCCGCGTCGCTTGTCCGGATGAACGCGCAGCTTATTCAATCGGTGCAATCAAAGCACGCATCAATATCCCGCTTGTTGTTGATATTCATTTTGACTATAAATTGGCTTTGATCGCTATTGAACAAGGCGCTGACAAAATCCGCATCAACCCAGGCAATATCGGACGCCGCGAAAAAGTGGAAGCTGTTGTAAACGCAGCAAAAGCGAAAGGCATTCCGATCCGCATCGGGGTTAACGCCGGTTCTTTGGAACGCAAAATCCTTGAAAAATACGGCTACCCAACTGCAGATGGCATGGTTGAAAGTGCACTTCACCACATTAAGATCCTGGAAGACTTGGATTTCCATGACATTATCGTTTCGATGAAGGCATCAGATGTAAGTTTGGCGATTGAAGCTTATGAAAAAGCTTCGAAAGCTTTCGACTATCCGCTTCACCTCGGCATCACAGAATCCGGTACTTTGTTCTCTGGAACTGTGAAAAGTGCTGCCGGCATCGGGGCACTGCTTGCAAAAGGCATCGGCAATACTTTGCGCATCTCGCTAAGTGCTGACCCGGTTGAAGAAGTAAAAGTGGCCCGTGAATTATTGAAAGTCTTTGGCTTGTCTTCAAACGCTGCGACATTGATTTCTTGCCCGACTTGCGGACGCATTGAAATCGATTTGATCAAAATCGCAAATGAAGTGGAAGAATACATCTCCCACATCAAAGCTCCACTTAAAGTAGCAGTCCTTGGCTGTGCGGTAAACGGCCCAGGTGAAGCTCGTGAAGCCGATATCGGCATCGCTGGTGCCCGCGGCGAAGGTTTGCTGTTCATGAAAGGCAAAACGGTCCGTAAAGTACCGGAAGAAACAATGGTTGAAGAATTGAAAGTTGAAATCGATAAGCTCGCAAAGGAATACTTTGAAAAGCAAGCTGCTGAAAAAGCGGAATTGGAACAACAACAAGTATAAGGTCGTGAAGCTATGAGAAGCCGTTTTGGCATTGACATCGATGGTACGGTGACATCACCTACCTCATTGATTCCACATATTAATGAAGCATTCAACAGCACCCTGACTTTAGATGACATAAAGGAATACGATTTGACTGCAGCTCTTCCCCACCTTCCCAAAAGCGAGTTTTTTGACTGGTTCCGGGGAGCTGAACCAAAAATCTATGCCACTTCGCCCATTTCGGAAAACGCAAAGAATATTTTGGATAAATGGAAAGAGCAATACGAATTGTATTTCATCTCAGCACGCGGCGAAAATGTCCGCGATGTTACGTACGATTGGTTTGCAGAGCACGCCATCGCTTATGATCATATCGAATTGATCGGAACCCATAAGAAAATCGAAACAGCAAAACGCCATCAAGTGGATCTCTTCTTTGAAGACAAACATGATAACGCTGTTGAAATTTCTGAGGAGCTGGACATTCCTGTCATTTTGTTCGACACTCCTTATAACCGCTTGCCGACACCTAAAAATGTGGTCCGCGTTTATAACTGGCTAGAAGCCGAGCAATGGGTGGAAAAAGAATTTGCTCTTCAGCAAACCATTCGGTCAAAATAAATGAAAACCATCAGCGGAACTGAACCGCTGATGGTTTTTTGTTTGGTTCTTTGCAATTGAAGGAAGTTTATTTGCGCTTGGCGGCGGTTTATTTGCGCTTAAAATTTTTTATTTGCATTCAGCAGTAAGTTATTTGCATTCGGTGAATAAATACATGAAAAAACGCAAGCGGCATCAGACCGCTTGCGTTTTCTTATTGTCCAGACTCCAGCGCCTAGCTTCTCGGGTCATAAGCCGTCTCGCCTGTGCGGCAAGATGCGCCGCTTCGGCAATCCGTCTTATGCCTTTCGAAGCTGGACAGGCACTTCCGCTTTTCTTATTGTCCAGACTCCAGTGCCTAGCTTCTCGGGTCATAAGCCGTCTCGCCTGTGCGGCAAGATGCGCCGCTTCGGCAATCCGTCTTATACCTTTCGAAGCTGAACAGGCACTTCCGCTTTTCTTATTGGCATTCTGGGCATTTGCCGTAAATTTCGAATTTGTGGTTGGCAATTTCATAAGCCGGCAATGCCGCACCCAGCATATCCATCGGACAAACTGGAATTTCTTTGATCTTCCCGCAGTCCAAACAGATAAAGTGGTGATGATGATGCTCGCTTTCGCATTGCATCCGGAAATGGCGCTCTCCCGACAATTCCGTCTCTTCTAAAATGCCAAGCGAAACAAATGTCGCCAAGTTGCGGTACACGGTATCATAGCTCATGCTCGGATAATCTTTTTGCATGACGTCGAGCAAATCACGAGCCGTCAAATAGCGGTCATCGTCTGCAAATAACTCAAGGATTTGCGAACGTTTCGTCGTTTCCTTATAGCCATTTTCTTTTAAAATGTCCCACGCTTTTGAGATGTTCATGCGACAGCCCCCTTCTTCATTGAAACAGAGATCTTTTTGAAGCCAATGACCAGCAATAACAAGAAAATTGAAGTGACAACAATAGTGCCTCCCGGCGCTAAATTAAAGTAGAATGCGGTGACCAACCCTGTGATGACAGAAAATTCACCAAAAAAGATGGACAACAGGATGGTCTGCTTGAAGCTTTTCGCTACCCGCATTGCTGCAGCTACGGGAATTGTCATCAGTGATGACACCAATAAAATCCCGACAATTCGCATTGAGCCCGCGATAACAAGCGCTGTGACGATCATAAATAGGAAATGTATCCACTTAGCCGGCAAACCGGAAGCTTTGGCGTACTCATCATCAAACGACAATACGAATAATTCTTTGAAGAATAATAAGATAAAGACCAAGACAACGATCGCAATTCCAGCTACAATCATCAGGTCTTCCCGGCTGACTGCCGAAACGGAACCGAATAGATAGCCGAATAAATCATTGGAAAAGCCTTGCGCCAGCGAAATGAAAATGGCCCCGAAGCCAATCCCCGCTGACATGATAATCGGAATCGCGAGTTCTTCGTAATGCTTATAAAGGCTTCTCAAACGTTCGATTAGAATCGATCCACCGACAGATGCGGCTATACCCAGAAATAACGGATTCAATAAAGCGAAAGCGGCTACACTTTGGCTCAAAAACAAGCTTCCGGCTATTCCCGCTAAGGTGACATGGCTCAGGGCATCCGCTATTAGCGAAAGGCGGCGAACCACGATAAACACGCCTAGAAGCGGCGCAATCACGCCGATAATCAACCCTGCTGCAAAGGCGTTTTGCAGAAATTCATACGTTAATATAGCATCAATCATGGCTATGGCTTCCTCCGATATGGTGAATTTTACGGACAGAATGGCCATACCAAGCTTCGCGCTGGGCGTCGCTCATTGTATGAAGCTGTTCTTTAAATCCGTGGAAATGGATGGTCTGGTTTAGACAGGCTACATGCGTGATGCGATCTGTCACCGTATCCACGTCATGGGTCACCAGCACCAACGTAATGTTTTGATCGCGGTTAAGCGAAGCCAGCATATTATAGAAAGATTGGACGTTCTGGTGGTCGATGCCGACGGTCGGTTCATCCAAGATGAGCACTTTCGGCTTCGCAACCAAAGCCCTAGCGATAAAAACACGCTGCTGCTGTCCGCCGGATAGCTCACTGACGCTGCGGCCGCTAAAAGCTTCCATGCCGACCGACAGGAGCGCTTCTTTTACATGCTGTTTGTAATTTTTCGGAAGCCGGTGGAACAAGCCAGCTTTTTTGGCCAGTCCCCCAGCGACCACTTCTTCAACTGTTGCCGGAAAACCGGAATTGAAGGAATTGGATTTCTGGGAAACATAGCCGATCCATTCACGGTGTTTGAAGTTTTTTGAATCGACGCCGAAAAGTTCAATCTTTCCTTTTGTCGGCTTGATCAAGCCAAGCATGACTTTCAGCAAAGTGGATTTACCTGATCCGTTTGGTCCGAGTATGGCCAGAAAATCGCCTTCTTCCACTTTCAAGGAGATGTTCTCAAGTGCTTTTGTCTGTTCGTATTCATAACTGATTTCTTTAATGTTGATTAATGGCGCGTCCATAAAGCCGCCTCTTTTCTAATTAATAATGATTACGATTTACATCATTAAATCAGTATAGATGACTCCAGCTCCCTTGTAAATAGATTGGGCTCAGAAAATCAGGCGCTTTCAACCATTTCAGTAAAAACAAAAACCGCAGGCTTGCCGGAACTTCCGGGTTTACCTGCGGTTTCTAATTCGTCTTTTAAAGCGGTGTTTTCATTTCTTCGATGACGCCGGGAGTGAAAATCCCGTTTTTGAACATTTCGATTTCAAAAGCGTACGGCGGCTTTTTATTTTTTGCATCGCTTCCGACATACGGCGTTTCAAGAATTTTCGGCACATGTTTCAAGTCGCGGTGGTGCACAATGCCATTCAAAGCTTCAAATCCGATTTCACCGAAGCCGATGTTTTCATGGCGGTCTTTCCCGGCACCCTGGACATTTTTGCTGTCATTGATATGGAGCACTTGCAAACGGTCGATTCCGACAATCCGATCGAATTTCTCAAGCACTCCGTCAAAATCTTCTTTGATGTTGTAGCCGGCATCATGCGTATGGCAGGTATCGAAGCAAACCGACAAACGCTCATTATGGGTTACGCCATCAATGATCGCTGCGATTTCTTCAAAGCTGCGGCCGCATTCCGTGCCTTTGCCAGCCATCGTTTCAAGCGCGATATTGACAGCATAATCTTCTGTCAGCACTTCGTTCAACCCTTCAATGATCTTCGCGATTCCCGCTCCTGCACCAGCTCCCACGTGAGCTCCCGGATGAAGGACGATCTGTTTTGCGCCAAGCGCTGCAGTCCGTTCGATTTCTTTTTGGAGAAATTCAACGCCAAGTTCAAAAGTTTCAGGTTTTACGGTATTCGCCAAATTAATGATATAAGGTGCATGAACCACGATATTGCTCAAATTATGGGCAGCCATATGGGCTTGTCCCGCTTCGATATTCAGATCTTCAATCGGTTTGCGCCGCGTATTCTGCGGTGCCCCGGTGTAGATCATGAATGTACTCGCTCCGTAGGAAGCCGCTTCTTCACTTGCTGCAAGAAGCATTTTCTTTCCGCTCATGGATACGTGTGAACCTATTAACATCTAAAAAATCTCCTTACTTTTTGCGGTTTTTGCGGCGTTCGACTTTTTTGATTTCGTCCATTTTCCATTTCATTTTCTTTTTGTACATTGGTTTTACAGCTTTTGGTTTATGGACCATGGTCTTCGCTTTCGCATCCGCTTCATTTGTCTGTCTAACCCGCGTTTTGCGGCTGTGGCGGTCTTTCAAATCAACAAACTCGCCTTTAACGATATCTTTTTGCTGGAATGGAATGCCCATTTTCTCGACGCGGTTGATCGCATCTTCCTCTTCCGGATTGAAAATCGTGATGGCAATCCCTTTTAATCCGGCACGTGCCGTACGGCCGACGCGGTGAATAAAGAACTCCAGGTCTTCCGGCAGCTCATAATTGATGACATGGCTGACGCCTTGGATGTCAATTCCGCGCGCAGCAAGATCCGTTGCGACAATGTATTGATATTCCAAGTCGCGGATTTGCTTCATCATTTTCACGCGTTCGCGAGGAGCCAAATCACCATGGACACGGCCAACACGGATGCCCGCTTTTGCCAGTTCATCTGCCACATAGTCTGCATTTGTTTTCGTATTGACGAAAATAATGGCTAGATATGGATTGATGATGCCCATGATTTCTTTCAGGCGCTCTACTTTCCGTTTGCTTCGTGCAGGCACCAAGTAGAAGTCCAAGCCTTCCGCAGTCGGTCGTTTGTCGCCAATTTTAATATGGACCGGCGATTCCATGTATTTTTTAAGGAATGGCTTTAATTTTTCCGGAATGGTCGCAGAAAATACATACATCTCCAATTTTTCTTGCATTTTGCCCGCCACCTGGTCGATTTCTTCGATAAAGCCAAGGTCAAAAGCCAGATCCGCTTCGTCGACTACAAGAATTTTTCCTGTATGGACCAGAAGCGCATTTTCATTCACCAAGTCCTTTAATCGCCCCGGTGTTCCGATGACAATATGCGGCTGCGTTTTCAGCTTATTAATCGAACGCTTTTTGTCGGTCCCTCCGATAAAGCTTTTCACTTCGATATCGGAACCTTCTACCAGTTTCATCATTTCTGCATAAATTTGCGTGCCGAGTTCACGTGTCGGGGCACAGATGACTGCCTGAACTTCTTGGCGGCTTGTGTCGATGCGCTCTGCAATCGGAATGATGAAGCTATGGGTCTTCCCTGTTCCTGTGTGGGATTGTCCGATGGCTGAGTTGCCTTTCAATATGTGGGGCATCATCTCTTTTTGAATCGGGGTCGGTTCTTTAAAACCGAGTTTTTCCACCGCTTCTAATAGGAACGGCTTGAATGGATAGTCATTAAATTTTGTCATGGGATTATATTCCCTCCTTACGCTCTTGACATTATAGCATGAATTCCCTTTTTTCGTATTGCAACTTTTGTAAAGACAGGCCGTCTCGTTTATAATGAAGGTATGATTTTGAAAGGAGTGCGGTTATGAAGGTAATGAAAATATCGCCAAGAGGGTATTGTTACGGCGTAGTTGATGCAATGGTCATTGCGAAAAATGCTGCAATGGACGAAACTCTGCCCCGCCCTATTTATATATTAGGCATGATAGTCCACAATAAACATGTTACAGACGCATTTGAAGAAGACGGGATCATCACATTGGATGGCAAAAACCGGCTTGAAATTTTGGAGAAAGTGGAATCCGGTACCGTTATTTTTACCGCACACGGCGTTTCTCCACAAGTCCGTGAACTTGCCAGAAGAAAGGGCTTGGTGTCTATCGACGCAACTTGCCCAGATGTAACAGTTACCCATGATTTGATCCGGGAAAAGACAGCAGAAGGCTACCACATCATCTACATCGGGAAAAATGGCCATCCGGAGCCTGAAGGGGCAATCGGCGTGGCGCCTGACTTGGTTCACTTGGTTGAAAGCGTTGAAGATGTCGACCAATTGCAATTAACAGCAGATAAAATCATTGTGACCAACCAGACGACCATGAGCCAATGGGATGTTGTAGACATGATGAAGCGCCTGAAAGAGAAATACCCGCATTCAGAAGTCCATAAAGAAATTTGCTTGGCTACACAAGTTCGCCAGGAAGCGGTGGCCACCCAAGCAGGCGAAGCGGATTTATTGATCGTCATCGGCGACCCGATGAGCAACAACTCGAATCGCTTGGCGCAAGTGTCACAAGATATCGCTGGAACTCCGGCTTACCGCATTTCGGATCTTTCGGAACTGAAATTGGAATGGCTCGATGGCGTTGAAACAGTCGGCATCACTGCCGGTGCTTCGACTCCGACTCCGATCGTTAAAGAAGTGATGAACTTCCTTGATAAATACGATCCGGAAAATCCGGAAACGCACGAATTGACGCGCAGCGTACCATTAAATAAAATCTTGCCGAAGATCAAACACCCGAAACCTTCGGAACGCATTGAACCTTATCCAGTTGAATAGTTTGACATGTCCTGTGGGCCATTAAAATAAACCGTGAGCTTTCTACAAAGTCTCACGGTTTTTCGTTACATATGATTAAAGTGAGGTGAAAAAACATGAAAAAGATTGCAATCATCGGCTCGGGAGGGTCCGGAAAATCCACTTTCGCACGCCACTTGGGTGAAAAATTGCAGCTAAACGTTTACCATCTTGACGCCATCCTTTGGAAACCGGACTGGACAGCTGTCTCCCGGGAGCAACAAGAAGCAATCCAGCTTCAATTGGTCAATAATGAGAATTGGATCATCGATGGCAATTACAATGGTACGCTGGACCTTCGCTTAGAAGCGGCTGATTGCATCATTTTCATGGATATGCCGAGAATATTATGCGTTTACCGGATATTGAAGCGCAACTTCCTATACCGGAACAAGCAGCGTCCTGATATGGCTGCCGGCTGCAAGGAACGCTTCGATTTGAATTTTTTAAAGTGGGTTTGGAATTACCCGCGTGATAAACGCCCGAGTGTCTTGCTGAAATTGCAAAAGCTTTCACCTGAAAAAGAAATTGTCATTTTGACTTCCCAAAAAGAAGCAAAAGACTTTATCGAACAACTAAAAACAGAGAATCCAGTTACCGTGAAGTAAACTGGATTCTCTGTTTATTTGAATGTAAACGGTTCTGTGCTGACTTCGGATGGCAGGAATTCACATTGCCAGTTCTGCGTTTTTGACATGTGGTTGACCACGCCTTTGATCATCACTTTTTCAACATGGTGACCAGGGTCTACAACAGCAAGGCCCATCGCATCAGCGTCCTGCGCCACGTGGAAATAAAGATCCCCCGTGACGTAGACATCGGCCCCTGCACGTTTTGCTGCATGGATGTATTTATTGCCATCTCCACCGAGTACCGCCACTTTTTTGACCGGTTTTGTGAGATCGCCGACAATTCGTACAGCCGGGACATCGAGCCGCCCTTTTACGTGTTCCGCAAAGTCCTCAAGGCTCATTTCTTCGTCAAGCATTCCGACGCGCCCTAATCCCATTGGCAGCTCTTTGTTTTCCAATGTAAAAACATCGTAGGCTACTTCTTCGTAGGGATGTGCCGCTATCATTGCTTTGATCGCACGGTCTTTTTCGGTTTTGCGAATGACCACTTCGATTTTCGATTCTGCCGTCATCTCCATTTTGCCCGCTTCTCCGATATACGGATCGGCATCTGCGGTGGGCTTGAATCGTCCAGTGCCGCTCAGCGTGTAGCTGCAATATTCATAGTCTCCGATTGCTCCAGCTCCAGCCTTTCCGAGCGCTTCACGAACTTCTTGTTCGTGGGTTTCCGGCACGAAAACAGCAATTTTAACCAGTTCCGCTTCATATGTAGGAACTAGGATTTTCGTATCGCTAAGTCCAAGCGCATCTGCCAGCAAGTCATTGACGCCGCCTTCTGCCACATCCAAATTGGTATGGGCCGCATAGACGGCGATATCGTGCTTGATCAGTTTTTCCATTAAGCGCCCTTGCGGAAAATCGGTCTGCAAATTCTTGAGCGGCCGGAATATCGGCGGATGATGGGCAATGATCAACGCTGCCCCTTTTACAATCGCTTCATCCACCACTTCTTCGTTGACATCCAAAGTCACCAATACCCGTTCGATTTTCTTATTTAAGGTTCCGACATGAAGGCCAATCGGGTCACCTTCCATCGCCAAGTATTTTGGCGACCATTTTTCAAACTCCTCGATGATCTGCTGTCCATTCGGTATTTTCACTGTTCAGCACCTCTTCTACTAGTTGGATTTTATGCACTAAATCATTTTTCCGCGAAAGGATCTCCACGGTTTGTTCAGTGGATTCCATGGAAGCGACGATTTTCTTCCATTGGGTACTTTCGCGCTGCCATTTTTCAATGAATATCGGAGAACGCTGTGTCATCAAATAAGGTCCCATCAAGAGTTCCGTTTCCGATAAGCCCGAAACTGCATCAACAGGTTCCAACACTAAAATTTCATAAATTTTATCGTTTTCTTTTAAGATTTCTTCCGTTTGGATGGTCCAGCTATTTTGCTGAGCCCAGTCGCGGATGGCTTTGGCATGGACATTCGGCTGTAGAATCAAGCGTTTGACTCCTTCTAGCCGCTCCATCCCCTCATTTAAAATGGAGGTAATCAACGGACCGCCCATTCCCGCAATAGTGACTGCTGTCACACCATCTTCAGGGTGGATGGCCAAAAGTCCGCTCGCTAGCCTCACCGTAATCTGTTCATCAAGCTGCTCTAAGCGAACTTGTTTTTTTGCCGATTCAAAGGGACCTTTTACTACTTCCCCGGCAACCGCTTTTTTAACCATCCCATTTAATATTAAGTAACATGGCAGGTAAGCATGGTCGCTGCCGATATCTGCAACGATGGCGCCTTCCGGTACATGGCTTGCCACCCGTTCTAATCGCAGCGATAATTGTTGAGCATTCATCCGTTATCCTCCTATCAACAAAAACCCCTTAGCTCAAGAAGAACTAAGGGGGTTTTCAAACTATTCGAGAGATAAAATCCACTCAGCCATAGCTGGAATATTCTCTTCTTCGATGAGTCCGCCTGGCATTGCGCCTTTACCATTTGCAATAATATCTTCGATTCCTGCTTGATCCAATTCAGTATCAACCAATGATGGACCTACTCCGCCTTCATAGCTTGAACCGTGGCATGATACACAGCTTTGCTGTGCTTGTGCTTCTGGATCGAATTCAGCAGAATCCGTGCTGCCGCCGTCGTTGCCTTGCTCTTCGCCGCCTGTGCCGCCTTCTTCTTCTTCTGCGTGTTCTGCAGCAATCTCTTCTTGGTTATTGGCGCCTTCTAATGATAAGAAGAAAATCAGACCAATACCGAACGCCATGATTAAGATATAAGGTACAATTGCATTTTTTTGCATCCGTTACCCCTCCCTCTATAAAGTTCTGCTTGATGATAGTGTTCGTATCATTCATTATTGTACTGTATTATTTGCAAAACGAAAAGTCTTATGGGAGAAGTTTTAAGTTATTGTGACAAATTCAGTAATTTAACAGCCGATTTGTCGTGCAATCACCATTTTTTGCACTTCAGATGTCCCTTCGCCGATTTCCAGCAATTTCGCATCGCGCATATAACGCTCCACTTCATATTCCTTCATATAACCGTAGCCGCCGTGGATCTGAATGGCTTCATCCGCCACTTCCATTGAAATTTCCGAAGCATAAAGCTTTGCCATCGAAGCTTCTTTCGTAAACGGGCGCCCTTGGTCTTTCAGCCATGCTGCCTTGTATACCATATTGCGTGCCAATTCAATTTTGAGGGCCATATCTGCCAGCTTGAACTGCGTGATTTGGAATTCGGATAGGCTCTTGCCGAATTGCTTGCGCTCTTTAGAATAGTTTAATGCACGGTTAAACGCCGCCTGAGCGATTCCAACAGCCATTGCAGCGATGCCAATGCGGCCGCCGTCCAAAGTCACCAGGAATTGCTTGAAGCCTTCTCCGCGCTTGCCAAGCAAGTTTTCTTTCGGCACGCGGACATTTTCCAGTACCAGTTCCGTCGTGTTCGATGCATGGAGCCCCATCTTTTCATAATTGTCGATGATTGTGAAGCCTTCTGCATCTGTCGGCACGATAATGGCACTGATTTCTTTCTTGCCATTTTCCACTCCTGTGATTGCGGTAATCGCCAAATGCTTTGCATAGCTTGCATTCGTGATATAAACTTTCGAACCGTTGATGACCCAGTCATCGCCGTCTTCGATTGCACGTGTTTCCGTACCGCCTGCATCCGACCCTGCGTTCGGTTCTGTCAATCCGAAAGCGCCGAACGATTCGCCTGAACAAATCGGAGCCAAGTATTTTTCTTTTTGTTCGTCCGTGCCGAAAAGATTCAACGGTGCACCGCCGAGTGAGATATGCGCTGAATACGTAATGCCTGTAGAAGCACATGCGCGGCTCAATTCTTCTGTTACGATAGCGAAACTTGTCGTGTCAGCGCCCGCGCCGCCGTATTTCTCATCAAACGGCAATCCCATCATCCCCATGTCGGAAAGCTGTTTGAAAATTTCTTTTGGAAACTCATTTGTGCGGTCACGGTCGATTGCTCCGGGCGCCACCACTTTATCCGCAAATTCTTTAATCGTTTTCTTAATCATTTGCTGTTCTTGCGTCAAATCAAAATTCATCTCATTACATCCCCTTTGTTATGGATACGCTTACAACTTTCATTATATAGGAAAAATTTAGACAAACTCAACTCTAAAGGGGAAATTCATAAAAAAACAAGCTGCCGAAAATTTCGGCAACCTGCATTTTTTATTCGAGGAAATCTTTCAAACGCTTGCTGCGTGACGGATGGCGCAGTTTGCGAAGCGCTTTGGCTTCGATTTGGCGAATCCGTTCACGTGTAACGCCGAAGACTTTCCCTACTTCTTCCAAAGTGCGCGTACGCCCATCATCCAAGCCGAAGCGAAGGCGCAATACATTTTCTTCACGGTCAGTCAATGTATCTAAAACGTCTTCCAGCTGCTCTTTCAATAATTCATAGGCAGCATGGTCAGATGGTGATTGCGCATCCGAATCTTCGATGAAATCGCCCAAATGGGAATCATCTTCTTCGCCAATCGGTGTTTCCAATGATACTGGCTCTTGAGCAATTTTCAGGATTTCCCGGACTTTTTCCGGCAATAGATCCATTTCTTCTCCGATTTCTTCCGGTGAAGGTTCACGTCCAAGGTCTTGCAGAAGCTGGCGCTGGACACGGATCAATTTATTGATGGTTTCCACCATATGCACCGGGATACGGATTGTACGCGCTTGGTCGGCAATCGCACGAGTGATCGCTTGGCGAATCCACCAAGTTGCATACGTACTGAATTTAAAGCCTTTCGAGTAATCGAATTTCTCAACTGCTTTGATCAAGCCCATATTCCCTTCCTGGATCAAATCAAGGAAAAGCATGCCTCGTCCAACATAGCGTTTGGCAATACTGACAACAAGACGCAAGTTCGCTTCAGCTAAGCGCTTTTTCGCTTCTTCGTCGCCTTGTTCAATCAATTTGGCCAACCTTACTTCTTCTTCCGCTTTTAAGAGGTCCACCCGGCCGATTTCTTTCAAGTACATTCTGACAGGGTCATTGATTTTGACGCCTGGCGGCACACTTAAATCATTCAAATCGAATTTCTCTTCAGTCGGCTTCATGAGACGGTCCAAATGCTCTTCATCATCTGATTTCCGTTCCAATTCAATGCCATGCCCCTCAAGTTGATCGATGAATTCTTCAACGGCATCCGATTCCATTTCAAAAACAGCTAATTTATCGGCAATCTGTTCATAGTTCAGTTCTCCCGTTTTTTTACCTGTTTCGATCAATTGTTTTTTCGCTTCTTCTACAGTCGCTTCAGGACCTTCTGTAGTACTTAATGAGACATTGCTTGCTTCAACTTCGTTTGGACGTTCTGATTTCTCAGCCATACGATTTTCCTCCTTTAAAAAAACGGGATTAACCTATAATGATTTCTTCAAAGCAATCACTTCTTGTGCCAAAACTAAGGCACGCTTCATATCATGCTGTTTTTCAGCTTCTTTTGACTGCTGAATTTTCAGCTTGATCTGCTGTTCGATCCGATGCTTTTGCAGATGCGTCAAGCAATCGGCAATTTCTTCATCTGCATGTTCAGGATCGCGTTCAGTCAAAGCTGTTTCCATAACCAGCTTCCGAAGTTCCGGGTCACGCAGCGTTTCCAGAAATTTATGGAAATCCGCTTTTTCCCATTCTTCGTAAAAACCGAGCAGTTGAACGTACAGCGCTGTAAATTCTTCGCTGACAAACGGCATGCCATCTGGTGCTTGGGCTAACTTTTCCATGGTTCTAGCATTCGCTAACGCATGGGAAAACAGCAGCCTTTCAGCACGGTGGAGAGAAGTCACCCGTTTCGGATCCCGCTTCGGCGCTTTTTCTTGAACTGGTGCGCTTGGACGGCTTCTTTCGATTGTCTTGTTTTCAAGTTTCCGGTATTGCTGAAGAATCGCTTCCTCTGACAGGCCGGTTTCATTAGACAATTGCTTGATGTAAAGATCACGTTCAATCGGTGACGACCGCCCTGCTAAGAGCTGCAGCACTTCTTGAATGTATTGCAGAAGGTCATTTTCGTATTGAAAATTTTTATGTCTGCGGGCATGCATCATCGCAAATGCAATAAACGCATGCGGTTTGCCGATGATCTGCTCTTTAAAAGCTTCATTGCCGTGTTCCCGGACAAAATCATCAGGATCCATTTTGCCTGGGAGGACAGCAACTTCCACTTTGAACTTTTCTTCATTTAATGCAATGGCCGCTCTTTTAGCAGCTTCCCATCCGGCATCATCCCCATCAAAGCAGATGACAATTTCCTGTGCGAAACGCTTCATCGCTTTAATATGCTGCGACGTAAGAGAAGTGCCCATCGTTGCAAGCGCATTATCTACACCTGCTTTGCCGGCAGCAATAACATCCATAAATCCTTCAAATAAAACGATTTTCCGATTTTTCCGGATTGCATTTCGGGCCAGATGCACATTATAAAGCACTTGGCTTTTTTGGAAAATCGGCGACTCGGGACTATTAAGGTACTTTGCCTCTTCCTTGCTTTTTACTAAGATCCTGCCGGAAAATGCAATGACTTTACCAGATTCGTTCGTGATTGGAAACATGATTCTACCGCGGAAACGATCAAAAAATCCATTTTTTTGCTCTCGCTGGATACCGAGCCCGCTAGACACCAATTCCTCTTCACTGAAGCCTTTTCGCTGCAATGCGGTAGCCATGTAATTCCATTCGGGCAATGACCAGCCAATCCGGTATTTTTCAATCATTTCCTTTGTGAACCCTCTGTTTTCCAAATAGTCGAGCGCTTCTTGCCCTTCTTCTGTATTCATGAGGATATGGTGGTACATGTCTGCTGCAAATTCATGCATCAAAATAAGCTGATGGTCTGTTTTTGTAGGTGCTGGGCCGGAATCGTTCGGGACTGTGATGTCTACGTCGATTCCTGCCCGGCTGCCGAGGCGAGCCAATGCGTCTTGAAATGTAATGTTTTCAATGTCCATCAGGAAAGTGATGACATTTCCGCCCGCTCCGCAGCCGAAGCAATGGAAAATCTGCTTGTCGGATGTTACCGAGAACGATGGCGTGCTTTCACCATGAAATGGACAGAGCCCGAACCAATTGCGCCCTCTTTTTGTTAATTGAACATATTCACCGACGACGTCTACAATATCCGTAGAAGTACGGATTTGTTCGATCACTTCTTCTGGAACTCGATTTGACACATTATCACCATCTTTTTTTGCTTAACATACTTAATTCGTGATATTTTAAGGAATTCCTTCATCTTTCATCAAAAAGATCGAGACAATTTATTGGCCATTATATTTGTTTTAGCCACAATTCTTCATTATAAAACGTTTTGGACAAAAAATCCACAATTTAAATAGAAAAACCACCTGTTGAGGAGGTTTTTCTTTGTTGTTTACTATTTTCCACTCAACTGGGTTTCATAGCCTGCAGGTGAATGGTCGCTATTACTTGCGTTTGCTCAAAATTAAATTAGCAGTTTCTTCTACCGCGCGGTTTGTCACATCGATGACTTCACAGCCGATTCTGCTGACAACTTTCTCGAAATGGGCAATCTCTTCGTGGATTCGGTTGATTTTCGCGTAATTTGCATCATCGCTTAATCCTAATGCAATCAACCGCTCTTTGCGGATGGAATTCAATTTCTCGGGAGAAATGACCAATCCGTAGCATTTGGCTGGATCGACTTTATAAAGTTCTTCAGGAGGATCCACTTCTGGCACGAGCGGTACGTTCGCCACTTTCAAACGCTTATGCGCCAGATATTGCGATAACGGCGTTTTAGACGTTCTCGAAATTCCGACCAGAACAATATCGGCCATCAATATCCCGCGCGGGTCCCGTCCATCGTCATATTTAACAGCAAATTCGATGGCTTCCACTTTTTTAAAGTAATCATCATCCAATTTGCGAACCAACCCCGCTTCTTCTAAAGGAATGGAATCCAGTTCATTTTCCAATGCGTCCATCAGCGGCCCCATTAAATCAACAGCTGTTACATTGAATTTCGGCGTTTCCGATTGGATATACCGCCGCAATTCTTTTGACACCAATGTGTAGACGATAAAGGCCTGCTGCTGTGCTGCCAGTTTTATGATTTCCTCAAGATGTTCAACGGAATCAATATAGGGGAACCGCTTTAATACTGCATTTTGATCGGCATATAAATATTGGCTAATAGCCGCTTTTGCAACCAGTTCGCCAGTCTCTCCTACAGAGTCAGAGACTATGAACATACGGAGTTGTTTCATTTCGTGCACCTCACAATTCGTGGTTTTCCGACAATGATAAAAACGCCCGGGTGATATTCGTTTTTGTCAACCGCCCGACGACTTTAAAGCCTTCCGGCTGTTCTTCTACGACCGGCAAAGCATCAATCTGCTGATTGATCAACCGGTGAGCAGCCTGAATTAGCGACTCGTTTTTCACGCAGTAGGTAATATTCGGCATTCTTGTCATGATGATATGTACCGGGATTGCAGTTAAATTTTGGCTTCCGAGGCTTGTCCGTAATAAATCTTTGCGGGACAACACACCCGTCAGAAACGAATTCTTGTCGACGACGAACAAGGTCCCGACATCGTCAAGGAACATCTGGCTGATCGCGTCATAGACACTGACATCTTCCCTTACCACAACCGGAATCGACTGAAAGTCTTTCACTTTCATATTGTTCATCGTATCCGTGATGTCCTGGCCAGGTTTTTTGCCGGAATAGAAATAGCCGACACGCGGACGGGCATCTAAAAACCCAGCCATCGTCAAAATTGCCAAATCTGGCCTTAATGTAGCTCTTGTCAAATGCAGGCGTTCAGCAATTTGTTCCCCCGTTATCGGGCCATTGCCTTTCACGATCTGCAGGATTTCCTCTTGTCTCTTATTGAGTTCGATCGGACTCACCGCCTCAAAATATGTTATACTCAATGATGATTATTATATACTAATGGATGCGATATTGCGAAGAAAACTTTCCCGTGATACAATACTAAAGAATTGAATATCAGGCAATGATGGAGTTATAAGTACTGTCGCAATCAGCGAGCGGGGATAGTGGAAGCCTGCAAAGACGGGAAAAGGCGCTCTGGAGCCAGTTTCTTTTAAGAGGGTTGCATTGATGCAGCCAATCGAGGTGGAACCGCGGGTCTTAACGTACTCGTCCTCGGACATTATGTCCGGGACGTGTACGATTTTTTATTTTATGGAGGTTTTTTTATGTCAATGGAAGAAGTAGTATCGTTAGCGAAACACAGAGGCTTTGTATTTCCGGGTTCTGAAATTTACGGCGGCCTTGCCAACACATGGGATTACGGTCCCCTTGGCGTAGAACTTAAAAATAATATCAAAAAAGCATGGTGGAAAAAATTCGTCCAGGAATCGGCGCATAACGTCGGCCTTGACGCTGCAATTTTGATGAACCCGAAAACTTGGGTGGCATCCGGGCATGTCGGCAACTTCAACGATCCGATGATCGATTGCAAGAGCTGCAAAACACGCCACCGTGCCGATAAATTAATTGAAGATGCTTTAGATGCAAAAGGCATCGAAATGATCGTAGACGGTCTGTCTTTTGAAAGAATGGCTGAATTGATCAAAGAACACGAAATCAAATGCCCGACTTGCGGCAAAGAGGATTTCACAGACATCCGCCAATTCAATTTGATGTTCAAGACTTTCCAAGGCGTAACCGAATCTTCGACAAACGAGATTTTTCTTCGCCCTGAAACAGCACAAGGGATTTTCGTGAACTACAAAAATGTTCAGCGTTCAATGCGTAAAAAGATGCCGTTCGGTATTGCTCAAATCGGTAAAAGTTTCCGAAATGAAATCACACCAGGGAATTTCACGTTCCGTACACGCGAATTTGAACAAATGGAACTTGAATTTTTCTGCAAGCCCGGCGAAGATTTGGAATGGTACGCTTACTGGCGCGATTTCTGCAAAAACTGGCTGTTGAATTTGAACATGTCCGAAGACAATATGCGCCTTCGTGAACACGACGAAGACGAATTGTCGCATTACTCCAATGCAACCGTCGACATCGAATACAAATTCCCATTCGGCTGGGGCGAGCTATGGGGCATTGCTGACCGCACAGATTTCGATTTGAAGCGCCATATGGAACATTCAGGCGAAGACTTCAATTACATCGATCCGATTACGAACGAGCGCTATGTGCCTTATTGCATCGAGCCATCTCTTGGTGCCGACCGCGTCACTTTAGCTTTCCTAGTAGATGCTTTCCACGAAGAAGCGCTTGAAAACGACGACAAACGCACAGTCTTGAAGTTCCACCCGGCTCTTGCTCCGTATAAAGCAGCCGTTCTTCCGCTATCGAAGAAATTGGCTGAAGGCGCAACGGAAGTATTTGCTGATTTGGCGAAGCATTTCATGGTCGACTACGACGAATCCCAATCAATTGGTAAACGCTACCGCCGCCAAGACGAAATCGGTACGCCATTCTGCATCACGTACGACTTTGATTCAGTAGAAGACGGCCAAGTGACTGTCCGCCACCGCGATTCTATGGAACAAGTCCGTATGCCGATTGCCGAAGTACAGGCTTATATCGAAAAACACATTCAATTTTAATTAAGATTTTACAAAAGGGAGACTTGCATTTCGATGCAGGTCCCCTTTTTTAAGTTGCAGAAAGTATTTACGCTCGCAGAAACAGTATTCGGGAGCGGACAGACAGTAAATGGCCGTGCAAAGGAAGAATTTCAAGCTGGAAGGAAGGTAAATGAAAAATCATTAAAAAAGACCCGCTCAGGTGATTTCATCCTGCTGCGGGTCTTGCTCTTCTTTTCGGGGTAAAAATTCAGGTGTCCGTTCCAACTGTTCCAAGAATTTACGTGATTTCAGGCGAATTCCCGCCTGTTCTTCGTAGATGGTGCGGACAATCCCTTTTAAAAGCGATTTCGATTCTTTTTTCAGTTTCAAGGACCCGACGCGTTCGATTGGCACGAAATAAAAAGTGCGGATCAATTTCACGAGTGCCGGGCTTAGCCGGATAATGTAACGGTCGACTTCAAAACAGCGATGGCACAGGAAGCCGAGTTCCTGAAACGAAAACGCGAACTCGCCTTCAGTCGCCCCACAATTCGCACATTCATGCAAAGTCGGCGTTAGTCCAGCTAGCGGCAGCATCTTCCATTCAACAAACAGCGAAATCGCTTCCGGATCATACCCTTCTTCAATTGCATGTAAGGCCTGGTAAAGCATATCGTAGATCGACGGCTGCGGTTCATCTTGTTCCGTCAGCCGGTCGATCAATTCTGTAATATAACTGGCGTAGGCCGTTTTCATGATATCTTCCCGGATATGGCGAAGCGACTCGAGCGGATCCCCGCTTTGGAGTGTGCCCATCCCGCGCCCTTTGAAGACGGAATAGCTACCATGGGTAAATTGCTGGGTCACCGCAGCTAATCGGCTCGAAGGCTTTTTAGCACCTCTCGCCATGCAAGTGATTTTGCCGGCTTCACGGGTGAAAAGCGTAACGATTTTATTGTTTTCCCCATAAGCCTGCGTCCGGATCACAATTCCCTCTAATTGATTCAGCATGGAACCGACTCCTTAATATTCGTCGTCTCTAAAACCGAAGTCGCGCAAATGCATAGCTTTATTGCGCCAATCTTTTTGCACTTTCACCCAAAGTTCCAGATAGACTTTTGAGCCAAGGAGATTTTCGATATCCTTGCGAGCGCGTGAACCGATTTCCTTTAAAAGCACGCCTTTTTTGCCGATGACAATCCCTTTTTGGGAATCGCGCTCGACCATGATCGTTGCCTGGACGCGGATCATGTTTTCATTTTCACTGTCCGGTGCAATTTTCTCGATGACCACAGCAATCGAATGCGGAATTTCTTCACGCGTCAAATGCAAGGCCTTCTCCCGGATCAGTTCCGAAATGATAAACCGTTCCGGATGGTCTGTTACTTGGTCCGCCGGGTAGTACTGCGGGCCTTCCGGAAGGTATTCGCTGATTTTCGAAAGCAGGTTTTCAACATTATTGCCCTGCAGCGCCGAAATCGGAATCGCTTCTTTAAAATCGAATTCCTTTTTAAACGATTCGATCAGCTTCGGCAAATCATCCGGGTGTACTTGATCGATTTTATTCAACACTAAAAAGACCGGCACATCAAGGCCTTTGATCATTTCAAGGACGAAGCGATCCTGTTTGCCGATCCGCTCATCTGCACTGGCAACGAATAGCAGCACGTCCACTTCACGGAACGTGTTTTTTGCCACTTTCAGCATGAAATCCCCCAGCTTATGGCGCGGTTCGTTGATCCCTGGTGTATCGATGAAAATCATTTGGCTGTCAGTATTCGTAACGACGCCTTGCACTTTATTGCGCGTCGTTTGTGGTTTGTCGCTCATGATCGCAATCTTTTGGCCGACAACGCGGTTTAAAAACGTCGATTTCCCAACATTCGGTCGTCCGATGATTGAGATAAAGCCTGATTTGAATCCATTATTTCCCTGCTGCATACTCTAAATCCTCCGTTGAAAATGCTCCGGGCAACAGTTCGCTGACTGTCGTTTCCTGGACATCTCCATTTAAATTTGTTAAATAAACCGGCATGTTTGGCGAGCAGAATTCTGCAATCACCTGTCGGCATGCACCGCACGGCGACACCGGGCCTTTTGTATCTGCCACAACAGCGAGAGCTGTAAAGTTTCTTTCGCCTTCGGATACCGCTTTGAACATCGCTGTACGCTCTGCACAATTTGTCATGGAATAGCCGGCATTTTCAATATTGCAGCCATGGTAAACCTTGCCGTCAGCTGTAAGAAGCGCTGCCCCTACCTTGAACTTTGAATACGGCACATATGCCCGTTCGCGTGCAGTTTTTGATTCTGTCATCAATTGTTCTTTCTCCATTGCGAGTCACCTCTGTGAGTTATAGCCATTTGGGCAAGAATATTAGTAATCCAATTATAGCACTAGCTGCTGCAAATACCAAAACGGCGCCTGCTGCCATATCCTTCGCTTGTTTAGCGAGTGGATGGACCCCAGGAGAAGCAAGATCCACGACACGTTCCATTGCCGTATTGACGAGCTCTAATGCGAGCATGCCGCCAATCAGCAAGATCACGATGAGCCATTCCGTTTTCGAAAGGCCGGTCAGCCATCCGGAAATGCCTACGACAACCGCCGCCATCAAATGAAAGCGGATATTCTGTTCTTTTCGGACAGCCGCAACAATCCCTTGTGCCGCAAAACTGAAAGATCGGAAAAACCTACTCAGCTTCATGCGCGTCACGGGTAATGCCAAGCGAAGATAAAATCGCTTCCTGTTTTCCGAACATTTCCTTTTCATCCGTTTCGTTCATGTGGTCATATCCTAGAAGATGCAAGAATCCATGGACGGCAAGAAAGCCCAATTCACGTTCAAATGAATGCCCGTAATCGGCAGCCTGTTCTTTTGTCCGGTCCAGTGAAATGATGATATCCCCTAGAACCCTCGTTTCAGGTGAACCGACGATTTCAAGTTCCCCTTCGCCCAATTCTTCCATCGCAAAAGAGATCACATCGGTTGGCGTGTCTTTGCCGCGGTATTCCTTATTGATCGCTTGGATCATATCGTTCGTCACAAAAGTCACCGATACTTCCGAATCCCCCACTCGTTCCTCTTCTGCTGCATGTTTCAGGATTTTCTCTACAAATTGCAGCTCCTGTTCTTTTAAAGTCGCTGTTTCATCAATTAAATCAATGGCTAACATATTTTTTCCTCCTCTCATTTTGGATCTTGCGGATACTCGATCCGCGAATGGAAAATCCCATTCAATGTTTCACACATTACGTGTTTAACGGTCTTCAACTCTTTCATCGTCAAATCACATTCATCAAATTGCCCATCTTTAAGTTTATCCTCAACTATTGCATCAACCAATTTTTTTATTTTTTCTGATGTTGGCTCTTTCATCGAACGGACTGCTGCTTCGATGCTGTCTGCCACGCTGATGATTGCAATTTCTTTTGTCTGTGGTTTTGGCCCGACATACCGGTAGTCCTCTTCACGGATCTCCGGATTTTCTTCTTTCGCTTTATAATAGAAAAACTTCAATAAGCTAGTGCCGTGATGCTGTTCAGCGACATCGATGATTTCTTTCGGCATTTTATGCTTTCTCAAAAGATCCGCTCCTTGCGTGCCATGCGCCAAAATGATGTCGCGGCTCTTTTCAGGCGGCAAGGAATCATGCGGGTTTTTAATGCTCACCTGGTTTTCGATAAAATACTGCGGACGCTTCGTTTTGCCGATATCGTGGTAATAGCAGCCCACTCTCGCTAAAAGCCCATTAGCACCAATCGCTTCACAAGATGCATCCGCGAGATTTGCCACCATGACGCTGTGATGGTACGTCCCTGGTGTTTCTGTTAAAATCTTCTTCAGCAATGGATGGTTCGGATTCGACAGTTCAATCAAGCGCATAGTCGACAATAAGCCGAAAATCGACTCGAAAAACGGCAATAACCCAATCGTCAAAGCCCCTGATAACAATCCCGAGATGACTGCAGCTGCAAAATAGAAGCCGATTTCTGTCCAGTCATACTGGCTTTGGCCTACCAATAAGTAGAAGCCAATAAAGAAAGCATTCACTACAGCTACAGCTAAGCTCGTCTGCAGCAAATGAGATCGGCGGTCTTGCTGCGCAATCAAATAAACGCCGGCAAGCCCTCCAAAAATGATATACAATGCAATATCCATCTGCAGCGTAGAGGCATTCTCCCCTTGCAGCATCATGCCGCCGACCGCGCCGATCAACAAGGTAACATAGACAGCAATGCGTTCATTCAACAGCATGCGAACGAGCATTCCTGCTAAAGCAGTTGGGAAAAGAAAGGCGATGGCTACGTCAAAGTTACCGCTGACCAGGCTCAATAGCTGCATTAAAGTCAACGAAATAAGAACAACCGCTAGAATAACAGAGAATTTGATAAGCTTCTGCTGCTTTGAAGATTTCGAACGAATCGTTAAGATGACAAGAATTCCCATTGTGATAACGACAAACAACAATAAACCTGCCAAAGGCTTGAAATCTTCCCTTTCTTGCGTCATTCCTGCAAGTTCCAGTTGTCGATAAACTTCACGGTCGATTATTTGCCCTTCCTGAACCAATACCTGGCCTTGCAAAATGCGGGTTGGTTCGACACTTGCCCGTGCTGATTCTGCTTGGGCTTCCGTTAATTCCTCGTCAATGACTTCGTTCGGTTCAATAGCAAAACGCCCAATTACGACGGCCGCCTGTAAAGCGGAAGCAGGAATTCGTGTACTTCCCCGGATTTCCTGTTCGATTTCGTTTTGAACTCCAGCGACGTCTTCCTCTCTTAGCGGTTCGCTTAATCTGGATTTCACCAGTTCCGTCAATTCCTGTTCCATTTTTGCTAGATTTTCATCCGGCACTAAGAGCAGCGCACGAAGCATTTCATCCGTTAAGCGGAGATTGCTTTCAGTAGTATCCAATAATTGGATGTTTTTTCTTACGTCTTCAATCATTTTGTTGACAGCTTGCGGCTTGAGCGTCTCTTCATTTTCAGGAATTTCTTTTACATCGGTTATATACCCGAAAATCGATTTGATCAATGCAGCCTGATTGTCAGCATTTTCAGCTGAAAATTGATAGCTCGGCCCCAGTTCAGCCGCTGCCCGTTGGCGTTCCAACTCTGTTTTCACTGGATCTTCAACCGTTTTAGCAGATCGTATGGTTTCTTCAGAGAGCTGGAAAAGCTCAACTTTATATGTATCGCCGTTTACAGACGTATAGAGGAAAGCATAAATAACTGCGCCGATCAGAAAAATCAACGTGGCCGCAATCATCCGGTAGCCCATCCTGTCGTAGACTTGTTTCGCCCAATTGCGCATTGAAACACCTCTCTTCTTGTACTCTCATCATATCAATTTAAAGAAAGTATTTCATTGTCTATTTGTAATTTTTTGAAATTCGCTATGTATTATTACTGTCAATTCCCTTTCTTCATTTATAATTCGTAAACGAATCTTTAAAACAACGAAAAACCGATGAGGAAAAGTAAGGCTTTTCCTCATCGGCTGTAAATGAAAACTTATTGGCTAATAATCAGGAAGGCTGGTCTTCATAAGCTGCAATGATTTTCGCAACAAGCGGATGGCGCACGACATCTCCGCGTTCTAAGTACTGGAAATGCAGTCCCCGCACTTTAGATAAAGTGGTTTCTGCCGCTATTAATCCAGATTCTGCCCCTCTCGGCAAATCAATCTGGGTTTTGTCGCCTGTAATAATCATTTTCGAACCAAATCCGAGGCGGGTCAGGAACATCTTCATTTGGGCTTTAGTCGTATTCTGAGCTTCATCGAGTATGACAAATGCCTCGTCAAGCGTCCGCCCTCTCATATAGGCGAGAGGCGCGATTTCTATGGTCCCTCGCTCGATAAAACGGTTCGTCTGTTCGAGTCCGAGAACATCATGAAGCGCGTCGTATAAAGGACGCAAATAAGGATCCACTTTTTCCTTTAAATCGCCCGGCAGAAATCCGAGGCTTTCTCCTGCTTCAACGGCTGGACGGGTGAGAATGATTTTTTTGACATGGCCATTTTTTAATGCCTGGACCGCCATAACCACGGCCAGGTAAGTTTTACCGGTTCCGGCAGGTCCGATGCCGAAAACCAGATCATTGCTCCGTACGGCTTGAATGTAATGCCGTTGTCCGATTGTTTTTGCTCGTATCGCTTTCCCGCCGGCATTCCGCGCAACTTCTTCATCATATAGTTCCGCAAAATATTCAATCGTTCCGGCGCGGGCCATCTCAATTGCTGAGACAATATCCCGTTGGTCAATATTGATATTTTTGCGGATGACTTTCAATAATTGTTCGATTAGTAATTTCCCTGTCTGTTTGCCTTCTTCAGAGCCTGATAATTTGATAACGTCTCCACGTGTGATGATTTGAATTTGAAATGCTTCTTCGATTAAAGTCATGTGACTATCAGAAATCCCGAGCAGCTGCACCGCTTCATTTGGATCTTTCACATGCAGTTCTAATAGTTGGTTTTCTGTCATGTAGACGCTCCTTGGAATCGAATATTTAGTACAATTTCACTGTATCATTATTCATTTGGAATTGTAAAACATTTTAATCATTTTTGTTTACATAATAATATTATAAGTATAATAAAACCGACCAGAAGAATCTGATCGGTTAAAAATCATCTTTTCGATTTAGGCGGCATTAACACTTCCGCTAAAATGATGCCTTTTCGGATATCGTCGGCATCCAGCGGGAAGATGTCTTCTTCCTGTTTTGCTTTCGCAACAACGGCTGGACGAGCATTTTGATGTGCAGAAAGCCTGCCGGTAGGCTGCCGTTCTTGAATTTCACGCTGTATTTCTTGGCGAGTTTCACGAAGAGGCGTCCGGTCTATTGCTTTTTCGACTCTCTGCTGCACCTGTTTCGCTTTTTCCGGCTGTTCTTTCATTTGAGTCTGCAAATCGCCATAGATTTCCCTGGCATAATCTTCAACTCGCTTAAATGCTTTCTGTCCGGTTTCACGCGTTTGGGTTTGCCGAGTTTGACGGGTCTGAGGGCTCTTCGGAACCGGCGGACTTGCCGGATCCTTGTCTTCGCCGCCTTTTTTATTGCCGAATATCGCTCCGAGCGCCATCACCACAAGAGCGAAGATAAAACCTTCCATTCAATAACCTCCCTTGCTATCGACGGTTATTGTTTATCGTCGGATTTTTCCATGCCGGTCTTGGCAATCGAATCACGCATGCCAGTATCCGCTTGGACGTTCTTATAATTTACGTAGTCCATGACACCGATATTGCCAGAACGAAGCGCTTCGGACATCGCAAGCGGCACTTCCGCTTCCGCTTCCACAACTTTCGATCTCATTTCGACAACTTTCGCTTTCATTTCCTGTTCGCTGGCAACAGCCATTGCGCGGCGTTCTTCCGCTTTGGCCTGTGCAATCTTCTTATCCGCTTCCGCTTGTTCCGTTTGAAGTTCGGCACCAATGTTCTTGCCGATATCAACGTCCGCGATATCAATGGATAAGATTTCAAATGCCGTACCAGAATCCAAACCTTTCGCTAAAACAGTCTGCGAAATCAAATCAGGATTTTCCAATACCTTTTTATGGCTTGTGCTTGAACCGAGTGTCGAGACAATCCCTTCACCTACACGGGCAACGATCGTTTCTTCACCTGCACCACCGACTAAGCGATCGATGTTTGCACGAACTGTAATACGCGCTTTTGCTTTTACTTCGATCCCGTCCATTGCCACACCTGCAATAAATGGTGTTTCAATAACTTTCGGGTTAACGGACATTTGAACCGCTTCTAAAACGTCACGGCCTGCCAAGTCAATGGCTGCTGCACGTTCAAATGGAAGTTCGATGTTCGCACGGTGTGCTGCAATCAATGCATTTACGACGCGGTCAACGTTACCGCCTGCTAAGTAATGGCTTTCCAATTGGTTGATGGATACAGTCAATCCCGCTTTTGACGCTTTGATCAACGGGTTAACGATGCGCGACGGAATAACGCGGCGCAATCTCATCCCGATTAATGTGAAGATGCTGACTTTAACACCTGCTGCCAGCGCAGATATCCATAATGTAATCGGAACAAACGTGAAGAATATTGCCAGAACGATGATGACACCGATTATTGCTGCGGCTAAACCTATAAGACCTAATTCCATGCTTTTATTCCTCCTCCTCTTTTTCCACTTCTCGAACTACGATCCGTGAACCTTCGACTTTGATGATTTTCACTTCTTTTCCAGCATCGATAAACCGCCCGTCAGAAACGGCGTCTATCCGTTCATCCATCAACTTAATCGTACCTGATGGACGGAGTGCTGTGGCCGTCTTGGCAGTTTGGCCAACCAATTCATAGCGGTTTACATTCGATACATATCCGCTTTCCGTATTGGTTGAATCCGTCAAGACCACTCGTTTGAACAAATGAAGCCTCTTGCCAAAAAATTTCACAATAATCACCATCCCTGCAGTTGCTACAATCAATGCGATCAAAATGGCGATGGCAGTGGTTTTAAGGTCTCCACCTGCCAATAACACACTGCCAAGAATAGCTAACAACCCGAGAAAACCAATCAGCCCGATTGGTATTATCAGTTCAACTAAAAGGAGAGTGACGCCAAGAATCAACAGAAACAAAGTATCCCAGCCGGCCAGATCAGCTGCCCAGTGGCCGTAAAAGTAAACGGCCAACGCGGTAAACCCGATCAATCCCGGTACGCCCATACCCGGAGTAAACATTTCCAGAAGAATGCCAAGCGCTGCAATAGACAACAGAACCGGCACCACAATCGGATGAGTGATGAATTCTATCAATTGGCTGCCGAATGTTCCGCTCGCTTCAGCAGATTCTGCCGCCAATGCACCAGGCATGAGAAATACTGACAACGCAAATAGAATCATAAGTGCAGAAAAAATCCTAAACGGATGCAAACGAATCTCTCCTTTCGTTTTACTGCTACCTTTTATACGGACCAAAAGAGAAAAGGTTTCATTTTTTGTAGCTAATTACATTATAAATGAATAATTTTGAAACACGAAGGAATGCGCTTACAAATATAGAAAAGCGGAAGCGGACGGTTAACTTCGATCGGCATACCTCTGGCACTGTTAAAAACATATCGGGAAACTCATTTATTATTAGGCATAGAAAAACCGGGTACACGATGATACGTGTACCCGGCCATGGCTGATCGTTCATATTTTTTAATGTCTTTTATAAAGTAAGGTCAATTAAAATTTACGTTTACGCGCAGCTTCTGATTTCAATTTACGTTTAACACTTGGCTTATCATAATACTCGCGCTTTCTTACCTCTTGCATTGTTCCAGATTTAGAAACAGTGCGTTTGAAGCGGCGAAGAGCATCTTCAATCGATTCGTTTTTACGAACTACAGTTTTTGACATCTCTTTTTCCCTCCCTCCGAACACACGTTGAAACATATAACAATACGTGTTATATATCAAAAATTATAACGTATATATCTACCTAGGTCAATACTTAATAATCGGAATTTGAAATTAATCCCTGCATGATTTGTACGC
The DNA here is from genome assembly GCF_057031095.1 of Planococcus alkaliphilus. Taxonomy (NCBI): domain Bacteria; kingdom Bacillati; phylum Bacillota; class Bacilli; order Caryophanales; family Caryophanaceae; genus Planococcus; species Planococcus alkaliphilus. The sequence goes on along the minus strand of NZ_CM168060.1, from coordinate 1,554,194 downwards.
CTGAACTAGCGCCAATGCGAGTTGCTCCAGCTTCTACCATTGCGTTTAGATCTTCTAGGCTTCTCACGCCGCCCGAAGCTTTAACGCCCAGATCTGGACCTACTGTTTCGCGCATGATTTTTACATCAGCCACAGTCGCTCCGCCTGTCGAGAAACCAGTTGAAGTTTTAACAAAATCCGCCCCCGCTTCTTTTGAAAGACGCGACGCTACCGCTTTTTCTTCATCAGACAATAGGCAAGTTTCGATAATGACTTTAACGATTGCTTTGCCTTTTGCAGCTTCCACTACAGCAGCAATATCATTTTTCACAAGTTCCATATCTCCGCTTTTCAAAGCGCCGATGTTGATGACCATATCAATTTCGTCAGCACCTTTTGAAATTGCATCAGTGGTTTCAAAAGCCTTTGTTTCAGAAGTTGATGCACCTAATGGGAACCCGATAACGGTACAGACTTTTGCCGTGCTGTCAGCAAGTTCTTTTGCAGCAGTAGCTACCCAAGCAGGGTTAACACAAACAGAAGCGAATTGATATTCTGCAGCCTCTTTGCAAAGTTGAACGATCTGTTCTTTTGTAGCCTCAGGCTTTAATAAAGTGTGGTCGATATAAGAAGCGATGTTAGTCATGTTAAAATTACTCCATTCTCTTTTTGATTCGGTTTGGCGCTAAGCCAGCTGTTCTTCCATCACTCGGACAAACTGCCCTTCGTTATATGGATAGCCGGCTTTTACGATTTTCACTTTGACAATTTTCCCGATCAGCGAGTCATCCCCAGGGATGACCACTTTCAAGTAATTGTCCGTGTATCCTTCAAGCAATCCGGTTTCCTCGTTTTGCTTGAAGCGTTCTTCAGGAATGATTTCCAACAATTCCCCTTCGAAATTCGAAGCATATTCCTTAGCCAATTGATCGTTTAACGCAATCAGGCGGTGAACCCGTTCGTTTTTAACTTCTTCATCAATTTGGTCTTCCATCCGGGCAGCGGGTGTTCCTGTTCGCTGCGAGTATGGGAAAACGTGGAGTTCAGAAAACTTATACTCTTGGATGAATCGATAGGTCTCCATGAATTCCTCTTCGGTCTCTCCAGGAAATCCGACAATGACATCTGAAGTAATCGCAAGATCCGGTAAAGCTTTGCGCAATTGCACAAGCCGGTCTGCAAAAAATTCCATTGTATACTTCCGGCGCATGCGTTTCAATACCGTATCCGATCCCGATTGGATTGGGATATGAAGATGGCGGACCACAATCTCCGAATTCCGGAGTACTTCAATGACTTCATCCGTCAACTGGCTTGCTTCAATTGAAGAAATTCGCAGCCGCTTCAAACCAACGACTTGCTGTTCCAAATCACGCAAAAGCTGGGCTAAATTGTAATTCTTTAAATCTTCTCCGTAGCCGCCAGTATGGATTCCAGTCAAGACGATTTCCTGATAACCCGCATTTATTAATTGCTGCGCCTGCCTTACTACTTCTTTTGGGTCTCTGGAACGCATCAATCCACGGGCCCATGGAATGATGCAGAAAGTACAGAAGTTGTTGCAGCCTTCTTGAATCTTCAATGAAGCACGTGTGCGGTCAGTGAAAGCAGGTACGTCCAACTCTTCATACACCCGATTTTTCATGATATTCCCAACCGCGTTGATCGGCTTTCGCTCATTGCGGTACTGGTCAATATACCCAAGCAATTTAGTGCGGTCTTGAGTGCCAACAACAATATCAACGCCGGGAATCGCCATAATTTCAGCAGGCGAAGTCTGTGCATAGCATCCGGTTACACATATGACTGCGTCCGGATTTTTCCGCACGGCTTTGCGTATTACTTGGCGGCTCTTTTTATCTCCTGTATTCGTAACAGTGCATGTATTAATGACGTAGACATCGGAATGATGTTCGAACTCCACACGGTTATAGCCTTGTTCTTTAAACAATTGCCAAATCGCTTCGGTTTCATAATGATTCACTTTACAACCTAGGGTATGAAATGCAACCGTTGGCATAAGTGTCCACCTCTCTCATTCGAATTCATAAGACATTGCAGATAACGCATAAAGCGGAGCTGTTTCCGTACGTAAAATACGCGGACCTAAAGCAGTAAACAACGCCCCGGCTTCCTTCAGCCGTTCGACTTCAGAAACTGAAATTCCACCTTCCGGACCGAAGATAAGGATTATTGAATCTTTATCATACATTGATTTTAAAATTTCGGCAAACCGCTTTCCGCCATCGGCACGGGCTTCTTCTTCGTAGGCGACAATGATGGCATCATACGATTTCGCCGTTTCGAGCAATTGTTTGAACGTATGGATTTTATGTATCTCGGGTATTTTCACCCGATGGGATTGCTCTGCTGCTTCTTTGGCGATTTTTTGAAGGCGGACCCGTTTCTTTTCGCCTTTTCCAGCATCCCATTTTACGATCGACCGTTCAGCTTCGAACGGAATCATGGCATGCATGCCGAGTTCAGTAGCTTTTTGGACAATGAGTTCCAATTTATCGCCTTTTGGCAATCCGCAAGCAATCGTTACATTTTTCGGCATTTCCACATCCGCCTGCAGCTCATCTGCCAACCGGAGCTCAATATCAAATTCAGCGCTTTCAATAATTGCTAAAAAAGATTTCCCTTCCATCACGACGATGACTTCGTCCCCCGCGCCTTGCCGCATAACTTTGGCGATGTGCTTCGCATCATCGCCAGTTATCGCCACTTTTTGGTTGTCGGGAACTTTGCCTTCAATGAAATATCTCTGCATCGTTACACCCCGTTATTCCGGTTTTTTAGAAATGATCGTGACCCAGTCTTCCATCATCATGACATCTTCCACGACAAATCCAGAAGCCTCAAGTGCATCTCGCACATCATTTTTCTTTGCAGAAATGATGCCTGAAGTGATATAAATACCTCCCGGCTTCACTGCTTGGAAAGCATCGTCTGTAAACGACATGATAATTTCCGCCAAAATATTGGCGACCACGACATCCCCTGGTTCATCTATCGTATCCAGGAGATTTCCATGCACTACATTGATTTTATTCTGGACTTTGTTTAATTTGACATTAATGCGGGCTGCCGTCACAGCAACATCATCCAAATCGAGCGCATGGACTTCTTTCGCATCCAATAAAGCGGCTCCGATTGCCAAGACACCCGACCCAGTTCCCACATCGATCACGCGATTCCCAGGCTTCACCGTTTTTTCCAGCGCCTGTAGACTCATGACGGTCGTTGGATGGGTGCCCGTTCCAAAAGCCATCCCGGGATCGAGTTCGATAATCAATTCATCGCTTGAAACAGGTTCATACGTTTCCCATGTCGGCACAATGGTAAAACGTTTTGAAATTTTTACCGGATGGTAATACTTTTTCCACGCGGTCGCCCACTCTTCTTCGTTCACTTCGCTAATTGTTACCAGATTGGCGCCAAGGTTGATGTCGAAAGTCACCAAATTATTAATCGCCAATTTAATCGCTTCTACGGTTTCGCCGAGGAAACTATTCACTGGCAAATACGCTTTTAAAATGACGCCTTCGGTTGGAAAATCTTCTGGGTCCAGCGACCAAATTTCCCCAAATTCATCTGCTCGTTCTTTCGTCAAATCATCGGAGTCTTCAATGACAACTCCACTAGCGCCTGCCTCATGCATAATATTCGAAACAGCTTCAATCGCTTCGTTTGTCGTGTGAATTGACAGTTCTGACCATTTCATCTAAAACCTGCTCCTTTACTCACCTTTGATGGTGCGCTTGATTTTATCAAACAGCGAACTGCTATGTTCTTCCGGAATATCTCCGCTGATTTCTGCAAACTCACGGAGCAGCTGCTTTTGTTTTTCGTTCAATTTCGTTGGCGTTTTAACTTGGATGATAATGTGCTGGTCGCCCGTGCCGTAGCCATGAACGTTCTTGACGCCTTTGCCTTTCAAACGGAAACGCGCTCCGCTCTGCGTACCTGCCGGGATTTTCAATTTCACTTTGCCCGATACAGTCGGCACTTCAATCTCGTCGCCAAGTGCTGCTTGTGCAATGGAAATGGCCAAATCCATGTAAATATCATCGCCGTCGCGCTCGAACGTTTTATGCGGTCTGACGCGGAAGACTACATACAAATCTCCAGTTGGCCCACCGTTTACACCTGGGCCGCCTTGTCCCGTAACACGCAATTGCTGGCCATCATCGACGCCTGCAGGGATGGTAACTTTGATTTTCTTGACTTTGCGGACTTTTCCTTCACCGTGGCATGTTGTACATTTTTCTGGAATGATTTGTCCAGTGCCTTGGCAATGTTGGCAAGCACGGCGATTGACCATACGGCCAAACGGTGTGTCCTGCGTTACATTCACTTGGCCAGACCCTTCACAATAAGGGCAAGTTTTCGGTTTTGTCCCAGGCTTTGCACCTGATCCATGACACGTTGAGCAAGTTTCGTCTTTCGGCAATTCGATTTCTTCTTCTTTGCCGAAAACGGCGTCCATGAAATCAATCGTCATCGAATATTGCAGATCGTCGCCTTTGCGCGGCGCATTCGGATCCCGGCGTCTTGAACCGCCCCCGAAGAACGTACTGAAGATATCATCAAATCCGAATCCTTCAGCACCGCTGCCAAATCCACCAAATCCTTGATTAGGGTCTTGGTGGCCATATTGATCATATTGAGCACGTTTTTGCTCATCACTTAAAACTTCATAAGCTTCTTTTACTTCTTGGAACTTTTCAGAAGCATCCGCTTCTTTATTGATATCCGGGTGGAATTGTTTCGATAATTTCCGGTAGGCTTTTTTGATTTCTTCTTTCGAAGCGTCTTTTGAAACGCCGAGCACTTCGTAATAATCTCGTTTATTCATATGTCACTCTCCCTATTGCAATCACCTGTAATTGTACACGGTTTAAATTGTGGTTGCAAAGACATTGAAAAAGCCAAAGCATGTTGCTTTGCTTTGACTTTTCCAGGCCCCGCTTATCTTACTTGTCTTTGTCGTCGTTTACTTCTTCGTACTCAGCGTCCATGATATCGTCGTTTCCTGGAGCTGCACCTTCTTCGCCGCCGGCTGCTTGTTGAGCTGCTGCTGCTTGCTCATAAGCTTTCATCGCCAGACCTTGAAGGATTTCGTTCAATTTATCTTTTTTCTCGCGGATTGTGTCGATATTGTCGCTTTCTAGAGCCGCTTTCAACTCATCGCGCGCTTCTTCAGCTTGTTTCTTTTCATCTTCAGTGACAACTTCGCCAAGGTCAGCGATTGTTTTGTCTGTTTGGAAAACTGCTTGATCTGCTTCGTTGCGAAGTTCAACTTCTTCTTTCACTTTCGCATCCGCTTCTGCATTTTCTTCTGCTTCTTTGATCATGCGTTCGATTTCATCATCACTTAATGAAGTATTTGACTGGATCGTGATCGTCTGCTCTTTTTGTGTTCCAAGATCTTTCGCTTTAACGCTTACGATACCGTTTTTATCGATATCAAATGTTACTTCGATTTGTGGAATTCCGCGTGGTGCCGGCGGAATATCCGCTAATTGGAAACGGCCAAGCGTTTTGTTGGCAGCAGCCATCGGACGCTCACCTTGCAATACATGGATATCTACAGCTGGCTGATTGTCAGCAGCCGTTGAGAATGTTTGCGATTTTGATGTTGGGATAGTTGTATTGCGGTCGATCAATTTCGTGAACACGCCGCCCATTGTTTCAATCCCTAGAGATAGTGGAGTTACGTCAAGCAAGACTACGTCTTTAACGTCGCCTGTCAATACGCCGCCTTGTACAGCTGCACCCATTGCTACAACTTCATCCGGGTTAACGCCTTTATGCGGATCTTTGCCTGTTTCTTTCTTCACTGCTTCTTGAACGGCAGGAATGCGTGTAGACCCACCTACTAAGATTACGCGGTCAAGTTCAGAAGCAGAGATGCCTGCATCTTTTAACGCTTGGCGAGTTGGCCCCATAGTGCGTTCCACTAATGAAGAAGTCAATTCGTCGAATTTTGCACGGCTCATTGTTACTTCCAAGTGAAGCGGTCCAGCTTCTCCTGCAGTGATAAATGGCAATGAAATTTGAGTAGAAGAAACGCCAGAAAGGTCTTTTTTCGCTTTTTCGGCTGCATCTTTCAAACGCTGAGTCGCCATTTTGTCCTGAGACAAGTCAATGCCGTTCTCTTTTTTGAATTCCTGTACCAAATAGTCGATGATCACTTTATCGAAGTCATCTCCACCAAGACGGTTGTCGCCCGCTGTTGATTTAACTTCGAAAACGCCATCGCCAAGTTCCAAGATGGAAACGTCAAACGTACCGCCGCCTAAATCGTAGACAAGTACAGTTTCGTCTGTTTCCATTTTATCAAGTCCGTATGCAAGCGCTGCTGCAGTCGGTTCGTTGATGATACGCTCCACTTCAAGTCCAGCAATACGGCCAGCATCTTTTGTTGCTTGGCGTTCTGCGTCATTAAAGTAAGCTGGAACTGTAATTACGGCTCTTGTTACTTTTTCGCCTAAGTATTCTTCTGCATACCCTTTAAGATATTGTAGAATCATGGCAGAAACTTCTTGCGGTGTATACTCTTTGCCTTCAGCACTTACTTTTTGCTGCGTACCCATCAAACGTTTTACAGATTGGATCGTATTCGGGTTAGTGATGGATTGGCGTTTTGCCACTTCACCGACTTGGCGCTCGCCGTTTTTAAACGCTACGACAGAAGGAGTTGTACGGTTGCCCTCTGGGTTTGGAATGATTTTTGGTTCGCCGCCTTCTAATACTGCGACAGCTGAGTTTGTAGTTCCTAAGTCAATACCGATAATTTTGCTCATTGAAATTCCTCCATTATCTGTTTTATTCGTTTACTTTAACCATTGCCGGGCGTAAGACTCTGCCTTTTAACGTATAGCCTTTTTGAAGTTCCATTAATACGATGCCCGGTTCGGCTGTTTCGTCTTTTTCTTGCATCACTGCTTGGTGGAAATTCGGATCGAATGGCTCACCAAGTGCCTTGATTTCTTCTAAGCCTTCGCGTTTTACCGCTTCAAGCAATGATTTCTGGACCATTTCCACACCTTTTAATAAAGACGCAGATTCTTCGCTTTTTGTTTCAACAGATAAAGCGCGGTCAAAATTGTCCAATACCGGAAGCAAGTCCACCAGCAAAGACTGAGAACGGAATTTCTCCGCATCTTGCCGGTCTTTTTGGGAGCGGCGCTTGAAATTGTCATAATCAGCCAACAAACGCAGGTATTTGTTCTGCTCGGCTTCCAATTCCTCTTTCAATGCGGCAGCTTCATCCACTTCAACCTGTGCATCATCGGATTCTTCAGCAGGTCCGGCAGCTTCATCTAGAACTAGCTCTTCTTGCTGTTCCACAGCGTCCCCTGCCGCTTCAGTTTGGACTTCCTGTTCTACTTCTTCTGTTGATTTTTGAGGTTCTTTTTCATTAGACAAATCCTGTTCCTCCTTTTGTTCACTTGCCCCTGATCATTCGGGTCAGTTCTTTCGATAAATCACCGCTAAGTGTGTCGAGTAACGTGACAACGCGTTTATAATCCATGCGTTTTGGACCGACGATAGCAATTGATCCCGTCTGTTCTTCCCCGATATCGTATGAAACGGTGATCACTGAGCAATCTTCCATTGCTGAAAGCGCATTTTCCGAACCGATCCGTATGTGGAGCCCTTGGTTGCCTACAGGAAGAATCATTGGAATATGTTTGGACTCTTCCATCACATCCATGAGATTCCTGATTTTATGCAAATCGTGGAAATCCGGCTGATTCAGGATGTTCAGCTTTCCGCCATAATAGACATTGTCTTCGTGCGGAAGGATAACCGCTTTTCTAAAGGTAGAAAAAAGTTCTCCGTAGCGGTTAACATGCTGTTTGAAAATCGTCAAAGTTTCCTGTTCCAAACGGCGGTGCAAGTCGTTCAATGAAACGCCGACTAGCCGTTCGTTTAAGATATTGACCATCTTTTCAATATCCGAAGGATCTAGCCCTTGCGGAATTGTAAAGACCCGGTTTTCTACGTGGCCGTTATCCGTTACAATAATGGCCACTGCAGTATCCATCGTCAATGGGACAATCGATAGCTTTTTAACCGTATGCTTCCGCACATCGGGACCAAGCAGAATGGCCGTATAGTTCGTCAATTCCGACAGAATCATCGCAGACCGTTTGATCACTTCTTCGGTTTCTGCAATCTTATCGTCGAAAATGGAACGAAGCTGTACGATATCCTCTTTCGGCAATGGCCGTGGCGTCAACATATGGTCGACGTAGTAACGATATCCTTTTTCTGAAGGCACCCTGCCGGAAGAAGTGTGGGTCTTCTCTAAGAAGCCCAACCCTTCCAAATCAGCCATCTCATTACGGATCGTTGCCGGACTAAATGGGATTTCGGATTTTTTTGAGAGTTGGTTCGATCCGACCGGCTGAGCTGATTGAATGTAATCATCTACTGTTACTTTTAAAATGAGCAACTGCCGTTCTGTTAACATGATCATCACCTCTGTTAGCACTCTATAGGTGTGAGTGCTAAGACTACTTTAAAATTATCAAATTCTAATAGCCTTGTCAACGAATGCGATTTTGTTTTTGTCAAAGAAAGACAAATTTTAAAATTAATTTTTGCCGACTGCTTCGATTTATTTCTTCTCCGCAAATATTAAGCGAGAAGGAATTTCTCAAAAACTTCGTTGCCGACAAATCGGCCATGCTTCGTTAATTTGATGCAGCCATCTTCAATGGCTAAATTCTCTTTGCCGATTTCCACTCCGATAATTTCGCCGTAGACTTCTTCGAGTGAACGGCCGAATTTTTCTTGGAAATGCGCGAGTGATACACCTGCCGTCTTCCGAAGCCCTAGGAACATTTCTTCTTCCATTTGTTCATTGACTGGCACCTCATGCGTGCTCAGCAGTGGACGTTCCCCTTCATCAAGCGGTCCCATGTATTTCTTTAATGGTCCGGCATTTGAATAGCGGATGCCTTTTACGTAGCCGTGGGCACCGGCACCGGCGCCAATGTATTCTTCGTTGTCCCAGTAGATGAGATTATGCCGGGATTCGAATCCCGGCTTTCCGAAATTTGAAATTTCGTATTGCTTCAACCCACGCTGTTCCATTTCATTCATAAGCTTTTCATACATATCCGCTTCCAAATCTTCGGTCACGGTGTTGAGTTTGCCTTTGGTCATCAGATTATAAAATACCGTTTTAGGTTCGATGATCAATGAGTAGGCAGAAAAATGCGGCAAGTCGAATTCAAAAGCCTGTTTTAGCGTATCTTCCCATTGCGCCATCGTTTGCCCTGGCAAACCATACATCAAATCGAAGCTGATGTTCGTAAAGCCCACTTCGCGCGCTTCTTTTACAGCACGGTGGACGTCATCATTGCTATGGGTGCGTCCAAGGCGCTTCAGTAGATCGGCATCGAATGTCTGGACGCCCATGCTAAGCCGGTTGACCCCGCCCGCAAACAGCACTTCCATTTTCTCTTTCGTCAGTTCATCGGGATTCGCTTCTGAAGTCCATTCCAGATTTTCTGCCATCGGCACGTATTCATGGATGTAAGCCAATAACTTTCTTAATTGGTCCGGATCTAGCGATGTTGGAGTTCCGCCTCCAAGAAAAATGGTTTCTAGCGGCTGGTCGAGTGCTCCTTCCTGCTTCCATAGCGCAAGCTCTTTCCCCAATGAATCGATATACGCATCCACAGGCTGATCTTTGAAAAAGACTTTATTGAAATCACAGTAATGGCAGATCTGGTGGCAAAAGGGGATATGGATATACAATCCCTTGACCATAGTATTCCTTCTTTCTAATAGGAAAAGGAGGCACAAAATCGGCCTCCTTTTTTTGTTTATTTTGATTGGTCGTCCATTTTCAGGATGGCCATGAAAGCTTCTTGAGGCACTTCGACAGAACCGACTTGTTTCATGCGCTTCTTACCTTCTTTTTGCTTATCCAAAAGTTTGCGTTTACGCGAGATGTCTCCCCCGTAACATTTCGCCAAAACGTTTTTGCGCATTGCGCTGATTGTTTGGCGAGCGACGATTTTCTGGCCGATCGCAGCTTGGATCGGCACTTCAAACTGCTGGCGTGGAATCAAAGTCTTCAATTTGTCGACGATGACTTTCCCGCGTTCATAAGCGAAATCGCGATGGACAATAAAGCTAAGGGCATCGACTTGTTCACTGTTCAACAGGATATCCATTTTCACCAGTTTCGATTCTTTATAGCCGATCAATTCATAATCAAATGAAGCGTAGCCTTTCGTGCCCGATTTCAATTGGTCAAAGAAATCATAGACAATTTCAGCCAATGGCAATTCATAAATGATGCTGACGCGAGTTGCGTCGATATAATCCATTGTCAGGAAATTCCCGCGTTTCTTCTGGCAAATTTCCATAACTGCGCCGACGTAATCATTCGGCACCATAACGGTCGCTTTTACATACGGCTCTTCTACGACTTGAATTTTCTGTGCATCTGGCATCATGGCAGGGTTATCAACTTTCAAGACTTCCCCGTCCGTCATGTGGACATCGTAGATTACACTTGGCGCAGTCGTAATCAAATCAATATTGAATTCACGCTCAATGCGTTCCTGGATGATCTCCATATGCAATAAGCCCAGGAAACCGCACCGATAGCCAAAGCCAAGCGCTTGCGAAGATTCCGGTTCGAATTGCAAAGCGGCATCATTCAATTCCAATTTTTCAAGAGCGTCCCGAAGGTCATTGTATTTCGATGTATCAATCGGATACAAGCCGCAATAGACCATCGGATTCAGGCGGCGATAGCCTGGAAGTGCTTCTGTTGCCGGATTGTCTGCAAGCGTGATTGTATCTCCAACCGTTGAATCTCCAACGTTTTTGATGGCTGCGGTCAAAAATCCGACATCGCCTACGGTCAATTCCTTTTGCAAAGAAACGTGCGGTGTGAAAACGCCTGCTTCGATGACATCGAACTCTTTGCCTGATGCCATCATTTTAATGCGGTCTCCCGGCTTGACTGTCCCTTCCATAATCCGGATATAGGCGACAACGCCGCGATACGGATCATAGATTGAATCGAAAATCAGCGCTTTTAACGGCGCACTCGGGTCGCCGGTCGGAGCCGGCACTTTTTCAACTACCTGTTCAAGGATCTCTTCGATGCCGATGTTCGCCTTGGCTGAAGCCAAGACCGCTTCTGACGCATCCAGTCCGATCACATCTTCGATTTCTCCCCGGACCCGTTCAGGATCGGCAGCTGGCAAATCGATTTTGTTGATGACTGGCAAGATTTCAAGTTCGTTATCAAGTGCCAAATAGACATTCGCCAAAGTTTGCGCTTCAATGCCTTGCGCAGCATCGACAACCAGAACAGCTCCTTCACAAGCTGCCAGACTGCGCGACACCTCATAAGTGAAATCGACATGTCCCGGTGTATCTATTAAGTGCATGATGTAGGTTTCCCCATCTTTTGCTTTATAATTCAACTGGACAGCATTCAATTTGATCGTAATGCCGCGCTCGCGTTCGAGGTCCATGGAATCAAGCGATTGTGCTTTCATTTCTCGGGAAGTCAAGGCTTCCGTTTTCTCCAAGATACGGTCAGCAAGCGTCGACTTGCCGTGATCTATGTGCGCGATAATGGAAAAGTTTCGTATTTTGCTTTGCCGGGATAATCTTTCCTCATGATTCATTCTCTTCACTCCTATATAAACTACTATGAATTATAGCAGTACAGCCTGTATTCAGCAATGTATGACTGTCGAAATGATTTCAGTGTCAAGGTAAACTTCTTTGCACATATCTATTGCAATCCCTTCCGCGATTTGATAAAATAACTCATGTTGTATAGAGACATAAAAGATACATGAGATGATTCCATCTCTGTTCCTATTTGTCTAGGAGGTGAAATACATGCCAAACATTAAATCTGCAATCAAACGTGTTCGCACGAATGAAACGAAAAATGCTCAGAACTCACACGTGAGATCGACAATGCGTTCTTCAGTTAAAAAAGCTGAAACAGCTTTGCTTAACAAAGATGAAAACGCAAGCGATTCTGTAAAAGCAGCTATCAAACAAGTGGAAAAAGCAGCTTCTAAAGGTCTTATCCACAAAAACACAGCAGCTCGTAAAAAATCTAGCTTGATGAAAAAACAAGCGTAACAGCAAAAGGCCGATTCCCTACGGGGAGTCGGCCTTTTTACTTTATTCAGCGTGCCGCTGCCGGCACTGCTTTGCGTTTCATCAAAAAGAATTCCAAAATCCGTTCCCGGTTCCCGCTTTGCGTTTTTAATTGCAGATCGATTTCCGCCAAATCGTGCAGCACTTCCAGTAAACGCTGTTCGGAAATCTGCTGGCGCTTTTCAACAAGCAATTTGACGCGGTACGGATGCGCTTTTAACTGCTTTGAAATGGCTTGGGCGTGATAACCCTTTTTCTGCAAATAAAACACATGCACCATGAAACGAATTTGCGAAGCAAGCAAAGCCGTAAGCGCTACAGGCTCTTCTTTCTGCCGGATCAAATCGTAATAGACGCTGAGCGCTCCACTGACATCTCCATCCAAATAGGACTGGAGCATCTTAAAAGCATCCTGTTCCAAGGTCCGTGCCGTCATCTGCTCAATCAAGCCGCCCGTAATCTCTTCTTCATCCGCCCCCAAATAAAGCGACATCTTCTCCAGTTCAGAAGACAGCAGGGTTAAATTGGTCCCTGCCATTTCGACAAGCTTCTGAGCCGATTGCTTCTCCAAAATCTTGTCGTATGTTTTGGCTTCATGCGTCAGCCATGTCTCCAAATCATTCGCTTGCAGCGATTTCGCTTCCACCATGATCGCCCGCTGTTTCATCAGCTTCGTGATTTTCTTGCGCTCATCCAATTTCTCATATGGCGCCACAAATACAGTCACGGAACTGGAAGGAGGATTTTCAAGCCACGCTTCCAACGCTTTTAAATTATGGTTGATTTTTTCTTTGCCGCGTTCTGCCGCTTTAAGGAACGAAGCATTCTTCGCGATGATCAATTTCCGGTCACTGAAAAAAGGGATCGTATCCGCTTCTTCTATTACATAATCGACAGGCACTTCGTCCAGATCAAAATGGATGAACTCCGGTTCCCCGTCCGTCAATTTCGTTTTCAATAAATCCAGCGTTTTTTCGATGAAATAACTTTCCGTCCCTGTAACGATGTATACAGGATCGATTTGTCCACTGCGTATCGCTTTCCATACTGAAGTGATCATAAACCGCACCTCCTCTTTCTACTATATCGGAAATTCAGCCGTTTTGGTATTTTGACATTTTTGTGTCTGCCGCTAAATTCCTTTAGATTAATCTTCTTCAATCTAGATTTTTCCACACCCATCGCTTATAATAAGAGGGAATTAGGAGGGATAGCAATGAATGAATTTGAACAGAACGTACAGTCGAAGCGCAATGACGCGATCGACGCAGGAATGGGATTTGTTGTATCATTCGTATTTTTTGCAGCTATCTTCATTATTGCGGCAGTAGTGCAATTTGTAGCTCGCTAAATAGAAAAAAGGTTCCGCCATCATGGGCTGGAACCTTTTTTTATTGGGCGCATCGCATCCAAGCGCATTTCGCCATCGCTGAATGTGAATTCAAGCGTTCCATGCTCAGCCGTATTCAAGGTTTTCAACCCAAGATCTTCAAAACGGCTAACCACTTCTGTTGCTGGATGCCCGTACCGATTGTCCTTGCCTGTCGAAAAAATGGATAAAGCCGGATTCACCGTTTCCAGAAAAGCTTCGCTGCTCGACGACTTGCTGCCATGATGGCCGACTTTCAACAAAGACAGATTGGCAATCAAACTCCCGTATTTCTCTACGACTTCCCGCTCACCTTCCGCCTCCAAATCACCGGTAAACAAAATCCGCGCCCCGGCCGCTTCAAGCAAAAGCACAAGCGAATCGTTATTCCCTTCATACACATTCTCTGCAGGCGACAAGTATGAAAAGTTTATCTCTCCAGAACGCCAAGAAGAGCCGGCATAAGGGAAAGCAACAGCCGCTTCTTTTGCAAAAGGCGCAAGTGCCTGCATCAAATCCGTTTCAGCGGAGCCTGGCGATAAATGGAGAGCCTCGATTGACAAGAGCTTGAACAGTTCTTCCGCCCCTTGGGCATGATCGGCATCGGCATGCGAAAGGACGAGAATATCGACTGCTGAAATACCCTTGCCTTTCAAATAAGGCACAACCACTTGGCGTCCAATTTCATAAGGCTTTTCGCGCTCCTGGAAAGCTTCCTGCTCAAAGCGCAGCAAGCCCCCTGTATCAATGACGTAAACTGCTTTCCGGTGCGGCAGTTCAATGACTGCACTGTCTCCTTGCCCCACATCCAAAAAGGTGACTTTCAAGCTGCTGTCTGTATACGGCAACAGCGTAAAAAGAATGGCTGGAACGAGCAAGACAAACAATTGCCGATAGCGGAATCGCCTCTCAGCGAGCAAGTAAAAGACGATAACACTTGCGAGCAGCAAAACGAGGATGAACGGCTCAGGCTTTCCTGGATTCCACATTTGATGCGGTACCGCTGCGAGTGATTCCATAAACCCAGCGACGAAGCCCCTAGCCGGCTCGTAGATTCGGAAGAGGATTTCTGCACCGGGCGGCCAAATAAAAGTAAGTGCCAGAAAAATTAGATTCACCGGCAAGATAATCAATGTATATAGCGGCACAAACAAGCTATTCACCAAAAAAGACGATAATGAAATTTCATAAAAATGGTATAGCAGCAAAGGATACAAACTTAATTGGGAAACACAAGTGATAATCAAGCCGTTTTTGAACGCTGAAGCAGACTGTGATAAAAATCGGCTGGAATAGATGATTGCAAACGTTGCGCCGTAAGAAAGCTGGAATCCGATATTGTTTAGCAGTGTCGGATTCCATAAAACAAAGAAAATCAAACTTACGGCTAAAACATGTGCAATCGGCCATTTTAGTTTCAACAAACTCCCCGCTAAGACGAGGCACACCATACTGACAGAACGCCAGATGGAAGGTGCTCCTCCGGCAAGCAAAGCATACAACGGCAATATAGCTAGCATCAGCAAAATCACGGTTTCTTTGCGGAAATGCAAGCGAATCAGCAGGAAATAGATGATGCCGGCAATGATCGCAACATGAAGCCCGGAAATCGCAAACAAATGGGTGATGCCGAGCGTCTGGAACACTTGCCGATCTTCAAGGCTCATACGGTCCTGTTCACCGATCAAGAGCGCTTCTGCCTCCGTCGACAAACTGTCCGGGAAACTTCCGCGAATATGTTTTTTCAACGATTCGCGCCGGCTTGCCATCCAGCTCTTAAATGTCCGATTTTCAGAAAGCGCTTGAATGGTTTCAATTTTAAATAAGCCGCTGGCGCCGTTATGCTCCAAATAATTCTTCATATTGAATGAATAACGGTGCGACGGTTCACTGGCTTCTTCAAAAGCCCCGGTTACACGGAGCGTCGATTTATAGAGCCTGTTTTCATAAAGCGCTTTTTCTTCAGCCGATTCAAACCGGTATTTGGCATAGACCAGCTTATCTCCGCCGAGCCGGGCAAATCCGCGCAATCCGTCTCCGTCGATTGTATAATTTGGCAGGAATAACAGTTCTCCAGAAAAAATCGGAGCTAAGGTTTCGTTATCCTGTTCCCTGATTTCCTGTACCATATAAATTGCACAAGCAGAAAAAGCGATAAACCCCATCAATAGAAGGGTTTCCCGTTTCCAAGCCATCCAGAAAAAAAGCAGCGCCATGAAACCAAGCATCCTCGGTGATTCATGCGCTGCAAAGCTCGCGAGCATTGTTGCCGCCGCTAAATAAATGAAGAAATTCGAACTTACACTTCGGCTCCCTCTACTTCTTCCACGTCTCCGAATAATTGTTTCACCCGTTCGTTGTAATGGGCCAATTCTTCTTCGCTGCCGCCTTTTTCCCGCAATTTTTCAAGCAATTCCATGTACAAAGCGGTTTTCTCTACACTTAAGAAATCGATTTTGCGTTCATCAAATGGCACTTGTACCACTTCGACACCCGCTTGTTCAAGCAGTTCAATCGCATATTCATGGTTTCTGTAATCCGCTGCATAATACAGCCTCGAAATGCCGGCTTGAATGATCGATTTTGTGCATTGAAGACACGGAAAATGGCTAACATACATATCCGCACCGCCGACATTGATGCCGTATTTTGCGCATTGCAACAATGCGTTCATTTCGGCATGTATGGTCCGGACGCAATGCCCATCCACGACGTAGCAGCCTTTGTCGATGCAATGGTCGCCGCCTGAAATTGAGCCGTTGTAGCCGCCTGCCATAATCCGGCGGTCCCGGACAATTGTCGCTCCGACAGATAGCCTTGTACATGTGCTTCTAAGTGCTAGTAAATGGCTTTGAGCCATGAAGAATTGATCCCAAGTTATTCGCTTCATCTGATTGCCTCCTGCTGGTTTAGTTAAAATAAGTGTAGCAGAGGCGAAATTTTCGTCAACCGTTCTTTTGGCTCACGCCTGGTTAATTTACGGTAATGGCCTCTTTCAGTTTTTCAAAAGTTTTGTCACCGATGCCGGTAACTTTCGTCAAGTCTTCGATGCTTTGAAAATTTCCGTTCTCTGTCCTGTAGGAAAGGATCGCTTCAGCTTTCGATGGTCCAATGCCTGTCAATGTCATCAGTTCTTCTGCCGTAGCCGTATTTAAATTTACGAGGCTGCCGGCTTCTGCAGCGGCAGGCTGCTGTGCCTGAATTGCCGGAACGGCCGCTTCTTCTCCGATTTCCGGAACGTAAAGAACCATTTCATCTTGAATGACCATCGCTAAATTGATGGATAAAGTTTCAGCCGTTTCTAAAAATCCGCCAGCAGCCTGGATCGCATCTTTTGCACGCGCTCCTGTCTGCAGTTCATATACGCCTGGATTGGCAACTTGGCCTTTAATGTCGACCATGATCACTTCAGGTATGGGATTGCTTTCGATGGGGGTTTCTATTTGCGGTGGGGGCTCAGTTTGGATCAGTTCGAGCGTTGCTTCCGGGTCATCTTGAGGAGCTAAAAAATAGATGGCTGCGGCTGCGAAGGCGATTGCTGGGATCAACAGCCAGCCGATTTTGACTTTCAACTGTGAAAAGTTCAGTAGGTTCCCCTCTTTTCCACAATCAGCAATCAGATAGAAGCTGTCTGAATTATATATTAACTTTTATCGGATGTCGAATTTATTTTTTAGCAGGTCTGCTCGCACAACAAAAAAACCATCCGCTTGTTTGCGGATGGCGTATTTTACTTTTTGCATGCATGGAAAAAAATGCGTTCGCTGTCATCAACAGGGTTTTCATCAGTAAAATCAGCTGTGACTTCCATTACTTCAAAGCCTGCATCACTTAGCCAAGCACTGTATTGCGCAATTGGAAACGTCCGTTG
This sequence comes from Planococcus alkaliphilus, assembly GCF_057031095.1. Classification (NCBI taxonomy): domain Bacteria; kingdom Bacillati; phylum Bacillota; class Bacilli; order Caryophanales; family Caryophanaceae; genus Planococcus; species Planococcus alkaliphilus. Next base: position 1,536,804 of record NZ_CM168060.1, on the reverse strand, counting down.
TTCATGCGTTTCTTCAAATCGCTCGAAAAATTCCCCGTTGCGGATGAAGAAAGTCAAATCATGGATCACACTATGTTCAGAGTCGCCTTCAGCTGTATGCCAAATATACGAAATATCTTCTCCATCATAAACAAACGGGCTGTCCATATAAATATGGTCCACTTTATGGAGGGAATGGACATCAAAGAAAAAATGTCCGCCTTCATTCAATGCAGTATGCACTTCTTTGAAGGTTTCCCGAATTTGCTGTTCGGTTTCCAAGTAATTCAATGAATCGATGGCAATCGTAATGGCATCGAAGCCAGCTAGCCCTTCCAGATTATCCATCGATAATTGGAGGAGCGGCACTTGCAGCTGTGCATCTTGGAAACGCTGGCTAGCGATAGCCAACATTTCTTCCGACAGGTCGCTTGCAGTGACCTGATAGCCCATTTCAGCAAAAAGCTGCGAAAGGGTTCCTGTCCCGCACGCCAAATCCAGCAAAGCGCCGGATTTTACATGGGCAGCAACCCATTCCACATATTTTTCGTACGGAATATCTTCCATCAGTTCATCGTACACTGATGCAAATTTTCCATATCTCATATTTCCATTTGAGGAGCTTCTCTCCACAAGCGCTCCAAGTTATAGTATGAACGTTCATCTTTATGGAACACATGGGCAACCACGTCTCCTAGGTCGATCAAGATCCAACGCGCTGCATCAAATCCTTCAACGCTCTTCACTTCATTCCCCGCTTTGTTCGACTGCTCGATCAATTCACGCGCAATCGCTTGGACTTGGCGGTCAGAGTTCCCGCTGCAGATGACAAAATAATCTGCAAGAAGCGAGATGCCTTCCATATTTAAAACCACGATATCCTCGGCTTTTTTATCCTCCGCGGCATCATATGCCATTTGTAGTAATGTGTGTCTAGTCATTCTTCACTTTCCCTTTCTGTTGCACGAAGTATTCATAACACTTCAGTGAATCCGGATAAACCGGCTGATTTTTTGATTCTAAAAAGTCGATCGTATGCTTGACGCTGGCTTCCATCATAACATCCAATCCTTGATCTTTTAATTGTCGCAATTCTTCAACACCTGAAAATTTGCGGTTTGGTTCTACCAGATCGGCAATATAAATCACTTTTTCCAAATCTGACATTCCTGGACGGCCTGTCGTATGGTAACGGATCGCGTTCAAGATGTCTTCGTCGTTGACGCCGAATTCATAGGATGCCACGTAAGCGCCGACTGGGGCATGCCATAATTCAGAATGGTATTCGAGCAATAAAGGATCCATCTGCTGTTTTTCAATAATGGACTTCATCCAATCCCGATCGGAAAATTTAGCGACATCGTGCAAGATGGCCGCAATCTGTGCTTTTTCTTCTGATACATTGAACGTTTGGGCTAATGCCATTGCCGTCTTCATGACCCCGAGTATATGATTAAACCGGTTTTCAGGAACGCGTTTCTTCACTCGCTGAAGCATTGTACTCCGATCCATATAACCGCTCCTTTCGAATATAAGCTTCCACTTTTTCCGGAACCAGGAAGCGAATTGTGCCTCCATCAGAAGCCCGGCTGCGAATCATCGTTGACGATAGATGGATTTCCGGCGTATCAATCATTTGTACCGGGTATGGGCTTGAATGTGAGTAGCCTGGCCGCTTAATGCCGATAAAACGGATCATCTCTGCCAGTTCATCGATTCGATGCCAGCTGGCCAAACCTTCCACCATGTCCCCACCAATGATGAAATAAAATTCACTGTCGGGTTCTTTCTTCCGCAATTTCGATAAGGTATCAAAACTGTAGGAGACTCCGCCTTGCTTGATTTCAAAATCTTCAACGCAGAAATACGGAATGTTTTCAACCGCAAGTGCCGTCATTGCCAACCGCTGTTTAGCACCTGCCCCACTGACTTCTTTATGAGGCGCGATGAAATTCGGCATAAAGCGCACTTCGTCCAAACCGACGGCGTGAAGCGCTTCATTGGCCATGATCAAATGGCCGAGATGAGGTGGATTGAAAGTTCCGCCTAATATCCCGACTTTTTTCATCTGCTCACCGGCAGCTCGATCCGTTTTTTATTGACTGATGGTTTGTAAAGGACTACTGTATGGCCGATTAATTGGACCAACTCCGCATAAGTGCCTTCAGCCAGTTGGTTCGCAACATCGGGCTTGTCGTCTTCGTTGTTTTGCAAGATGCTGATTTTCACTAATTCTCTTGCTTCGAGCGCTTCTTCGATCTGGCGCAGCATCGTTCCGCTGACGCCTGCTTTGCCGACTTGGAAAATCGGGTCTAAATGATGGGCTTCGCTTCTCAAAAAGCGTTTTTGTTTACCTGTTAACATAATTTCCTCCTAGTTTATCCGTGATGATTTTGATCATTTTTTCTGTGTCCGGGCTAATCCCTGTCCATTTTTCAAATGCGATGGCGCCTTGATAGACAAACATGCCAACGCCGTTCAAAATCGTACAGTTTTTCTCTTTTGCCGCTTTTAGAAACTGGGTTTCCAGCGGCGTATAAATAATATCCGCTACCAATGCTCCCGGTTGAACCGAATCCAGAGATAGCGGCAAGGCTTCATCTTCCGCAAGCCCGACCGAAGTCGTCTGGATGATGATGCTAAAATCCCCTAATGAATCCTCGGCATCCTTCAATGTAATCGGTGCACTTCCCGTAGCTGCTGCCAATTCTTCGGCCCGCTGAAAAGTCCGGTTGGCAATCGTGACATCCTGGAAGCGAGCTCGCTTCAAAGCAAAAGCGATGCCTCGAGCCGCTCCTCCTGCCCCAATGATCAGCACTTTTTCATTTAATGTAATCGGCTCGGACATGAGCGAACGGACAAATCCGTCCCCGTCCGTATTCCAGCCTTTATATTTTTGGCCATCGAATGTCACTGTATTGACAGCATCCATAATAACAGCCGTTTCATCCAATTCATCCAAATAAGGAACGATTGCCTGCTTATGCGGCAAAGTGATATTGAATCCACCCACTCCAAGCGTCTTCAAAGCATCGAATGCTTCTTTTAATCGCGCTGGTTTTACATGGACCGGGATATAGCTGGCATCAACTCCGTGTTCATCCATCCACAAATCGTGCATATATGGCGATAGTGAATGGCCGATCGGATCTCCTATTACGGCATACCATTTCTTCATTCGAATCCTCCTAGATCAACGATGGGCGCAAAATCACTTCGACGCCTTTTGGCGCATAGGCAGCGATAACCACATTCGGATGCTGGACGGTAATCCATCCGAGGCCTGAAAATACGATATCTGTTTTACTGTCTTTTACCCGGAATTCATGGCGCACTAACTCTGGGAAATCTTCCTTGTATTCAGCAGACGGCGGAGAAAGCATATCGCCCAGGTGCTGTTCATACAAAGCGTCTGCATTTTCCAGTTTTGTCCGGTGAATCCCAAGATCATTGGCTACGTGGACAGTAAACGAAGACCGGTCCCCCTTGATAAAGTCAAAACGGGCAAGGCCGCCGATATAAAGCGTTTGTTCCGCATTCAATTGGAAAACGCGCGGCTTCAGCTCTTTTTTCGGCATGATCATTTTCAAATCAGCCGGATTCAAATAATGCGCAAGCTGATGGTGGTTGATGATCCCCGGTGTGTCGTATAAGGAACGTTTGTCATCAAGTGGAATTTCAATAATATCCAGTGTCGTTCCCGGGAAATGGGAAGTCGTGATAATATCGGACTGTCCGGTCGCCTGTTTGATGATGCGGTTGATGAACGTCGATTTCCCGACATTTGTAGAGCCGACAACGTAAACGTCCTGGCCTTTACGGTATTTGTCGATCAGCGCCATCGCTTCTTCCACGCCCGTGCCTTTATGGGCACTGACTGTCAATACGTCAATCGGCTTCAAGCCAAGTTTTTTCGCTTCCTGCTTCATCCAGTTGATGAGCTTTTGCTGTTTGACTGATTTCGGCAATAAATCCGCTTTATTGGCAATCAACAGGATGTCGTTGTTGCCGACAAAACGGTGGAGGCCCGGCAGCCAGCTGCCATTAAAGTCAAAGATATCGACGATTTTAACAATCAGTCCTTTGCGTTCCCCAAGTCCATTTAGGATTTTCAGGAAATCATCATCCGTCAATGAAACCGGCTGCAGTTCGTTGTAATTTTTCAGACGGAAACAGCGTTGGCAAATAATTTCTTCTTTATCTAAAGATGACACAGGAGCATATCCAAGTTCGCCGGGGCGATCTGTCTGGATTTGCGCTCCGCATCCGATGCATGTAGGCATTTCGTTCAATTTTCTTCCTCCCAAGTAAGTTGACCTTTTTGTTTTAATTTTTTCATGATGCGGCGTTCGACCATGCGGTTAAAACGCGTAAAGAAACCATCCGACTGCGCAACCGGCAGTACAAGAATGGTATGGAATTTGTTCAAATTGCCGCCAAAAATATCGGTCAGCATCTGGTCTCCAATCACCACGACATTTTCACGCTTCACATGCATGATTGCCAATGCTTTACGGAAAGCGCGTCCCATCGGCTTTCTAGCCTGGAAAATAAATGGGATGCCGAGCGGATCTGCAAAAGACTTCACGCGAAGTTCATTATTATTAGAAACAATCACTACTTGGATGCCGGCATCCTTCATGCCCTTCAGCCAATCAATCAGCATCGGTGTAGCATCTGCCCGGTCCCATTCCACTAAAGTATTGTCCAAATCAGTAATGATTCCCGTTACGTTCTGCTCTAAAAGCATCTCAGGCGAAATGTCATAGACTTTTCTCACGTATTGGCTTGGTATAAAATATTGATACACTGCAAACAACTCCTGTTTCTCCGAACTTAATGCTATTGATTATACCATATATGCGAGCGCTTCTCCCATATTGATACGTTTTCCAGATTTCACATTATCGCTGAATTCAATCTTGTCTTTTTCAAAGAAAAGCACCACAGTAGAACCGAAGCTGAAATAACCGACTTCGTCTCCTTTTTTCCAATTATCCGTAAGATTCGTCAATTGGATGGAATTTACGAACATAGCGCCGACTTTTACTGACAGCATGTGTCCAAATGACGTTTCAAGTTCCGATATTAATCGATAATTTCCACTTAGAGGCGATTTGCCGAAGCTCAGACCCCAGTCATTAACCGGATACGATTTTTTGCCAAGCACGTATTGTTTGATGACCATCCCGTTTGCAGGACTGTGTATTCGGTGGTAGTCTGCCGGAGAAAGGTAGAGAACGATGTATTTTCCATTCTGATACCGATCCGCCAGTTCTTTGTTTCCGAGCAGATCTGAAAGAGAATAATGCTGGTCTTTCACGAGAAATTGAATACCTTCATGCAAATCCCCTGTAATTTCGATTTTAGCATCAACAGGTGAAACGACCTCTGCGGAAGCAATTGGCCGGCTTTCCGGTTTCAGCGTACGAATGAAAAAATTATGCAAAGTGGGGAAAGATTCGAGCGGGTTTTCAATATCAGCTGTATCAATTTTATAAGTTTTAATATAGCCGGGAATGAATCTCCGGCTTATCGATGATTCAGCAAATTTCCTGACCAGCCCAGAGGTGATGGGGCCATTCGTCAATTCAATTGATTGCTGATAAAGTTTTTTCTTCACAGGGACACCTCCATCGCTTAAAATAGTCTACCATTTTTTGGCCTTTCACAGTATAATGAAATGAATAAGTATACTATAAATATACAATCCTCACTAAATTTTTTTAGATTCAGTTGGTTTGCAGGCTGGAATATGCCATACTGAATGATCCATCATCTCTTTAATCCATGAGAATGTACGTTGATAAAAGCGCAAGCATTGGTATTTCACTTATGCTGTAGACTAGACAAAAAAGGAGTGTTTTCCATTGCTGATAATCGAACGAATGGATAGCACAATCAAAAAACTGAGATCTCAAACCGCAAATATGATCACCATTGGCAATATGGCATTTGGCGGTGCTTCTTTAATGGCTTCGCTGAATGGCTTTTATAGCTATAGTGTACTTTTTATTTTCATCGCTGCATTTTTGGACCGTTTTGATGGAATGGTCGCAAGAAAGTTCAACCAGGAATCGGAACTTGGCAAACAGCTCGATTCAATGAGCGATATCATATCATTCGGTGTAGCGCCCGCGATTCTAATCTATGAATTGGTGCTAACGGATTTCGGCATAACCGGTATGGTCTTCACCGTGATTTATATTGCCAGCGGCGCGTTCAGGCTCGCCCGCTTCAATATCTCTGAATCGAACGGCTATTTTGTCGGTTTGCCGATTACGGCAGCTGGAACAGTTGTCACCTTATCCTTTTTCGGAATATCCGTATTCCCGCCTGTTGCATTCATGTTTCTTTTCATTATCTGCGCCATCTTGATGATCAGCACATTTACCTTAAGAAAAGTTTAAAAGCTGGAAGCGTTGTGAAAAACGCCTCCAGCTTTTTCTTTTTGCCTATCTATTCAAACTAAATTCGGTCTGCAAGGCGCTCGATTACATGAAGGACGATTTGCGTCGAATGTTTGGCCGCTACCGGAAGGAATTCGTCAAAAGAGATATTCGATTCTTTGCCGGCAATATCGGACAAGGCACGGATGACGACAAAAGCAACGTTGAATTGATAGCAAACTTGTGCAACGGCTGCCGCTTCCATTTCAGAAGCTTTCATAGCCGGGAAAGATTCCCGCACTTTCGCTACGCGTTCTGGGTCGTTCATGAACGAATCACCTGTTGCAATCAAGCCAACAGCGTGAGCGTGCTCTCCGATCTCCTCTACCGCTTTTACCGCTAATTCGATCAATTCCTCATTGGATGTAAAAGCAGCCGGCATTTGAGGCACCTGGCCCATTTCATAGCCGAAAATCGTAACATCTACATCGTGGTGGCGGACTTCATCCGAAATGACAATCGCACCAACTTCCAATTCTTCATCAAATCCGCCTGCTGATCCCGTATTGATGACAATATCCGGTTTGAAGTGATGCAGTAAAAGAGTCGTCGACATCGCAGCATTCACTTTGCCGATGCCGCTTTTAAGCAAAACCACTTCCTGGCCTTTATAGGTACCGGAAGTGAATTCACAATTTGCAATCGTTTCTGTCTCCGCATTTTCCAAACTGCTCCGCAGCAGCTCCACTTCTTCTTCCATTGCTCCGATTACGCCAATCTTCATTTTATGATCATCCTTTCATCCACAAATCATTTCGTAAAAAAAGACGCCTTATTAATAGGCGCCATCAAGCGTTTTTAATACATCCATTTTAACAGGTTTCCAACCTTCGCTGTCAACCCATTCCAGATGGACGCGGTATTTCTGGGATTGGTCTTTCGACTGTACGACGCCGATGGATTTTTGTGGCCCACCGCCGTTTTTGATCATCATGATGTACATATTGCCTTCATCAAGACCCGTGGCATAAGAAATCGCTTTGATTTTTTCATTCCAGTCCACTGAACCTTTGTCATAGACCGAAACGTGATTTCCGGATTGAGATGTGCCGACCGGTTCCCAGCTTGTGTTGATGACAGTTTCTTCAACGATCGGATCATTTGACTCCTCACGCGTGATTTTCCCGCCAACCGTCACAGTGCCTTCTTCCGTTTCTTCTGCTTCACTGTCTTCTTCAGTTGCTTCCACTTCTGCGTCGCCAGTTGCTGCATCAGTTTCTGAGTCCGCTTCTGTATCCGTACCCGCAGTTTCATCTGTTGCAGTTTCGTCTTCTGTGGCATTCGTATCTTCTTCGCTCGTTTGCTGTTCAGTATCTGATGCGATTTCCACCTTTTCAGGTTCCGCCGCATTTTCTTCTCCATTATCCAGGAAGATAAAAGCCCCTGTAATCAGGATTAATGTAAATACCAAACCGATCATCATATTCAAAATAGAATTCGATCGGTTTTTCTTTTTCAAACGAGAAGGATACGGTTTTTCTTCATTCGACATTCAATTGCCTCCTCTTCACATTATTTTAGCATAATGCGCTGTAACAAATTTGACGATTTGACGAAAAGAATGTTTCATTTTCGATTAAATTTTAATAAAAACAGCCATTCTTACTAAGAATGGCCCCACGCATTAGGTAATTGAAACGATTTTAATTTCCATTTCGCCGCCTGGCGTCAATACTTTCACATTCTCTCCGATTGTCCGGCCGATCATGCTTTTTGCGATAGGCGAGTCATTTGAAATGCGCCCTTCCAACGGATCTGCTTCCGCTGATCCGACGATTGTGTACGATTCTTCATCACCATCCGGAACTTCTACGAAAGTAACCGTTGTCCCTAAACGGACAATATCCTTGTTCAATTCGTTTTCATTGATGATTACCGCGTTGCGGATCATCGATTCTAATGTTGAAATTCGACCTTCTACAAATGCCTGGTCTTCTTTAGCCGAATCGTACTCAGAGTTCTCGGAAAGATCTCCGAAACTGCGTGCTATTTTAATCCGTTCAACGACTTCTTTGCGTTTTACGGTTTTTAAGAAATCCAGTTCTTCTTCCAACTTCTGCTTTCCTGCAGCTGTCATCGGAAATTGTTTTTCGTTCGCCATTGTTCCCACTCCTTCAACTGCTGACTTTGGATATTTCCTATCCGTCAGTCTCGTATCATCATATTATAAACTGTCAATCTATTCAAGAATTGTTTTAATTTTTGTAACCATCAAGTCAATTGCAACTTCGTTCTGCCCGCCTTCAGGGATAATCACATCTGCATAGCGCTTTGTCGGCTCGATAAATTGATTGTGCATCGGACGCACAACGGTCAAATACTGCTCGATGACAGAATCGATTGTCCGTCCCCGTTCGTTGATATCGCGCAGCAGGCGGCGGATAATCCGCAAGTCGGCATCGGTATCAACAAATAGCTTAATATCCATCAAATCACGCAGGCGTTGATCTTCAAGCACGAGAATGCCTTCTAAAATGATGACATCTTTCGGTTCAATCACGACCGTCTCTTCAGCACGGGTATGTAAGGCATAGTTATAGACAGGTTTTTCTATCGGTTTTCTGGCTAATAATTCATTGATATGGTCAATCAGCAAATCCGTATCGAATGCCAATGGATGATCATAGTTCGTTTCCAGCCGTTCCTCAAATGCCAAATGGCTTTGGTCTTTGTAATAATAATCCTGTTCGATCACTACTACTGAATTTTCTTTGAATACTTCATAAATGGAATTTGTCACGCTCGTTTTGCCTGAGCCTGATCCTCCTGCAATTCCAATTACGACTGGACGGTTTTTAGACATACTTCCAAGCTCCTTGCAAACTATATTATTTTTTGAATGGCTTTTTCCGGCAAATCATGATGCCGTCTCCTACGGACAGCAATTCTACTTCATAGGAGGGGTGATTCATCATATGTTCTTTAAAGGCCTTCAGATTTCGGATCATTGTCCGTTTTCTTCTCGGAATTTCCGAGATATCCATTTCAGCCATGCCGTGCATATGCATATTATCACAATAAATCAAGCCGTTGTCTGCCAACAGGCTTTCGTATTTAGTGAAAAACTTTTCATATTGCCCTTTGGCTGCATCGATGAAAATTGCGTCATAAGAGGTTTTTAGCTCCGCTAGATCCATTTCCAATGCATCTGCATGGAAAATGCGGATGGCCTCACTAAAGCCAGCCAGTGAAATGAATTCAACCGCCTTTTCGAAGCGTGTATCATCCCGCTCAATCGTATCGACTCGGCATCCCGGCATTCCAGCAGCCATTTTAATGGCTGAAAACCCGATGGCCGAACCGATCTCCAGGATATGGTGCGGCTGCTGCTTTTTTAATAAAGCCAGCAATTCATCAATTCCGGTTTCTTCCATGATCGGCACATGATGCTCTTCTGCGTAACTTCTGACCAATGCCAAAGCAGCGGATAATTTCTGTTGTTCCATCGTTAATAGCTCCTTTTTACCGCAGCAAAAATTACTACCTATAATAACATAAAACAAGAAGGAATGCGAGGTCGCCTCCTTCTTGCCCATCATCAGTTGCCGATGTATTCAGCCTGATTCTTCAAATGTTCGTCATATGTCTTAGCAAAATGATTGACTCCTTCGGAATCGGCTAAGAAATAATAGTATTCAGTCGTTGCAGGATCTAAAACAGCCTGAATCGATGAAGCTCCTGCTCCAGCAATCGGCCCTGGCGGCAAGCCTTTGTTTTGATAGGTACTGTACGGATCTTCGAATTCATAATCCTTATTGAACAGACGTTCCTTGTGTTCACCCATCGCGTAGATCACGGTCGGGTCTGTCTGCAGCGGCATATCATCGTTCAGACGGTTGTAGAAGACACTGGCAATCGTCTCGCGGTCGGCCTGAGCTGTCGCTTCTTCCTCGAGAAGGGAAGCGAAAGTCAAAAGCCAATGCGGCGTCTTTTCCATTTCTTCCAATACCGTCTGATATTGGGAGACAACCGAGTTTGTGGCATCCAACATCTGTTTAATGATCAGTTCCAAGGATGGATCCTCTTCATAAAACGGATAGGTCGCAGGGAATAAATAGCCTTCCAATGCAAACTTGATATTTTCGCCTTTGATTTCTTCTGTCAACAGCATAGGATATTCATTCATCAATTGGTCGATATAAGCTTCATCCGTAACACGCGCCATAAATTCTTCGGCTGTGTAATCGGTTTTTTCTTCAATGACCCGCGTTGCAATTTCTTCGAGCGTGAGCCCTTCTGGGACAGTGATTGAAAACAGCGGTTCCCGGTAGACTTTACCGGTTTTCAAGCTTTCGGTGATTTCATCCAGCGTCATCGACGGAAGCAACCCGTAGGTTCCCGCTTGGAAATCAGAATGGTTATTGAATTTCACGTAATATTTATAAACGCGCGCATCTTCAATCAACCCTTTTTCTTCAAGCAACTCCGCGATGCTGTCTAGATTCGAACCGATCGGCACTTCAACTTCGATCACTTTTTCAGAATCTGGATCGACCGGTTCCAATGCACCTTTCACAAAATTATACATCAGGAAGCCAGCGACCCCGACAATAAGCAGCAATACTAACGCAATGATCGCTACGATTCGGCGGACGATCTTCGTTTCTTTCTTCTTTTCGTTCATCCGTTCGAACATGATCTGTTTCTTTGACGGCTTGTCCATGGGTTCCCCCCTTAGCTTTTTCTTCACTCCATTTTAATGGCCAGCAAGACTCTGCCCATTCAAGCAGAAAATCACTGGCCACTATCATTAGTTCCATACCATTGAAACGCAGCAGGAATGAAGAAGTTCCATGTCTTAAACTTTCTCTCTATCAGTATACAGAAGTCGCTGCAAAAGAAAAAGACGGAATCAGCAATCAATTCCGTCCCTTTCCAATTAGATTAGAATTCTTCGTTTTCTTCTTCTTCATCAAGGAACGTGTTCAACATTTCTTCGATCATGTCCCACTCTTCGTCTGTTTCAACTGGGCGAAGTTCGCCGCCAGCGATTTTTCCATCTGCATCTTCGTTTTCTGTGAATGAAGAAGCTTGGATTTCAATTTCACCTTCGTCATCTTCTTCAGCGCCTACCGGGAAATACAATACATATGATTTTCCGAAATCCTCTGATTCAAATGTAAATAATACCTCAAATAGTTGCTCGTTGCCGTTTTCATCTACGACCGTAATATGTTCTTGTCCATGTTCCATTTGGGTCACCTCATCATTTTTTAAAATCAAGATAGCCTTGCAAAATCATTACTGCCGCCATCTTGTCGATCACTTTCTTGCGGTTCTTTCGGCTGACATCCGCTGAAATCAGCATTTTCTCTGCAGCCATCGTTGTCAACCGTTCATCCCATAGCACTACGGGTATGGAATACGCTTCTTCAAGCATCGCTGCAAATTTCTCGGATGCTTCGGCGCGCGGACCAATTGAGTTGTTCATGTTTTTCGGATAACCGACAACAATATGGCTGACTTCATACTGCTCGATCAATTCACCTAACCGCTCTAAGCCGAATTCACCTATCGCTTCATTGATTTTGACAGTTTCAATGCCTTGGGCTGTCCACCCAAGCACATCACTGATGGCAACGCCAATTGTTTTCGAACCGACATCCAGTCCCATTGTTCTCATGTTATTCCTCGTTATTCTTTTTGATGTAGAATTTCACAAGCTCTTCCAGAATTTCATCCCGTTCAAGTTTGCGAATCATATTGCGTGCATCCTGGTGGCGAGGAATATAAGCCGGATCACCTGATAATAAATAGCCGACAATCTGATTGATCGGGTTATACCCTTTTTCTTCGAGTGCAGCATGGACTTGAAGCATCACATGCTTCACTTCCTGCTCCATCGATTCATCAGACGGATTGAATTTCATAGTTTGATCAAATGAACTCACGACAAGCACCTCGCTTTCGGATTTAGATAGGAGATAAACGTTCTCGCTGCCTGAATCTCATTATAAACGATATCTTCCATTTATTAAACCTATTTGAGCAAGTTGTAGACAGATTCTAACGCTTCATCGAGTTTGCCTGGATTTTTTGCACCGGCCATCGCCATGTCCGGACGGCCGCCGCCTTTGCCTCCGCAAAGTTCAGCTACGTGTTTGACGATCTGTCCAGCGTGATAGTTCCCGCCTGCCAATTCTTTTGTCACGCCTGCAACTAACATGACTTTTTCACCGTCTGTCGCACCTAAAACTATTACGGCTTTCTCGAACTTCTGTTTCAAATCATCCATCATTTGGCGTAATTGGTTGTTGTCTTTCGCCTCGACTCTTGCAGAAAGCACCGTGATATCGTCAACCTGGCGTGCAGCTGCCATAATTTCAGAAGACTGGGCATTCGACATTTTTGCCATCAGCGATTCGTTCTCACGTTGGAGATTTTTCATTTCCTGCTGGAACGATTGGACTTTCTGGATCAGATCTTTCGTTGAAGATTTCATCAAGGCCGCTGTTTCTTCAAGCAAGTTTTCGCTTTCTTTCAAGTTTTCATAAGCGCCTTTGCCTGTTACCGCTTCAATACGGCGGATGCCTGCTCCGATTCCGCTTTCCGAAACAATTTTGAAGACGCCGATTTCAGCTGTATTTGTTACATGGACACCGCCGCAAAGTTCAAGCGAATAGCCGCCAATTTCAACGACGCGAACGACATCTCCGTATTTTTCACCAAATAAAGCCATAGCTCCCATGTTTTTTGCTTCTTGCAGATTATGGTAGCCGGTCTGAACCGAAATGCCTTCCCAGACTTTTTCGTTGACGATTCGTTCAATCTTTTCCAGTTCCTCACTTGTCACTTGCCCGAAATGGGAGAAGTCGAAACGCAGGCGATCTGGACCGACATATGAACCTGCCTGATTGACGTGTGTTCCTAATGTATCTTTTAATGCCTGGTGCAATAGGTGGGTTGCCGTATGGTTTTTGACCGTATGGCGACGTTCACTTGAATCCACTTGGGCGTGGACCGATGCTTTCGTCAATTCACCGGTTTCCACTCGAACTGAATGGAGGTTTTGGCCATTTGGCGCCTTTTTCACATCGAGAACCACCGCTTTCACTAAGTCGTTCGTCAATTTTCCGTGGTCGGCAATCTGCCCGCCGCTTTCTGCATAGAAAGGCGTCTGGTCCAGAATGACTTGCACTTCTTCCCCTTCATGCGCACTTTCAGCTAACTCACCGTCTTTGATAATGACGAGAACTTTTGCATCCGCTACTGTTTGTGTATAGCCGATAAATTCGCTCGCTTCTTTAATATTCCCGAGTACTTCCGATTGCGTCTGCATCGAGTTGACGTTCTGACGCGCACTGCGTGCACGGTCGCGCTGCGCTTGCATCGCTGCTTCAAATCCAGCATGGTCAATCGACATGCCTTCTTCTTCCGCATATTCTTCTGTCAATTCAACAGGGAATCCGTACGTATCATACAAACGGAATGCATCTTCGCCAGGAATTTCAGAATGGCCCGCTGCTTTTTGCTGCTCGACGACTGTCGAAAGAATCGCTAAGCCATCATGCAAAGTTTCGTGGAAACGCTCTTCTTCCAATTTCATGACGCGGATAATGAAATCCTGTTTATCCGTCACTTCAGGGTAGAAATCGTTCATGATTTCACCGACAACCGGCACAAGTTCATACATGAACGGCTTTTCGATGCCCAATTTTTTCGCATAGCGGACAGCCCGTCGAAGTAGGCGGCGCAGAACGTATCCGCGTCCTTCATTGGACGGAAGCGCTCCGTCTCCGATTGCAAATGCGACTGTACGGACATGGTCAGCGATGACTTTGAATGCCATATCAGCATCCCCGTCTTCGCCGTATTTCTTGCCTGAAATTTCTTCCGTTTTAGCAATGATCGGCGTGAAAAGATCTGTATCGTAGTTTGTTGGAACGTCTTGAACGACAGAAGCCATGCGTTCAAGCCCCATTCCGGTATCGATGTTCTGTTTCGGAAGCGGCGTATACGTATGGTCCGGATTATGGTTGAACTGGGAGAATACCAGGTTCCATACTTCCAGGTAACGGTCGTTTTCCCCGCCTGGATACAATTCCGGGTCATTCATGTCGCTGCCGTATTTCTCGCCGCGGTCATAAAAGATTTCCGAGTTCGGGCCGCTTGGGCCTTCTCCGATATCCCAGAAATTCCCTTCCAACCGAATGATGCGTTCAGCCGGCACACCGACTTCATTTAGCCAGATGCTGTAAGCTTCTTCATCTTCCGGGTGGATCGTTACAGAAAGCTTTTCAGCGTCAAAGCCCATCCATCTTTCGTCCGTCAGAAATTCCCATGCCCAGTGGATCGCTTCTTTTTTGAAGTAATCACCGATCGAGAAATTTCCGAGCATTTCAAAGAAAGTATGGTGGCGCGCCGTTTTCCCGACATTTTCGATATCGTTTGTCCGGATCGATTTTTGTGCATTGACGATTCTCGGATTTTCCGGAATCACGCGTCCGTCAAAATATTTTTTCAAAGTTGCTACACCGCTGTTGATCCACAATAAGGAAGGATCTTCGAACGGGACTAAAGGTGCACTCGGTTCTTGATCGTGGCCTTTTTCTTTAAAGAATTCGATATACAATCTTCTGATGTCTGCAGCTTTCATGTTTTTCATCTTAATTCCTCCTCGATTCTTTTGGCTAAAGCTAGGTAGGCTGCAAGCGCTAGGCGAGGGCACAATAAAAAGCCTCCATCTCTTGCGCTTGCGCAAGGGACGAAGGCTTTAATTCGCGGTACCACCCTAATTACACGGAAAACATCCGTGTCTCTCATTATGCCTTAACGCGGCGTGACGGCAGGGATTAGCTGCACTCCGGAGTAGCTTTCTAAAATCGCAAGCAGAAGGTTCTTCCAGCCTATGGAACCTTTTTCTGGTCAACTGCAAAATTATACTGTCTCCATCAATGTGTTGTTTACTATAAATTGAATTATATAGAAAAAGGTTTAGGTGTGTCAATAGCAGCGATTATCCGCAAAATTTTGAAATACGCCTGGTAATGGCCGAAATACGCCCGGTTAAAGTGGAAATACGCACAGTTATCCAGAAAATACGCCCAGAAGCTAAAGAAATATGCTTCTATCCGGAAATCTTCAAGAAAAAAACGCTCGCCGTAAGCGAACGCCCCTTACACTTCCATGAAATCTTTCGGTGTGACGCCTTGCATGCCGACGAGCGGATGGATGACGTGGACATTTTCATTCGTCAAACTTGCCGGGCCTTTTGACTTTGCCGCAGCCGTTTTAGCTTCGGCAATCGCAGGTTCTGTTTTAGCGACAGGCACTGATTCAACCATCGCCGCCTTTTCAGCAACAGCCGTTTCCTGCACAGGTTCTTCCGCAGACAATTGAAGCCGTTTCTTCAGTGTCGTCATTCGCTGCACATCATCAGTCCGTTCGACTCCGTAGCGGAACACTTGCGGATCTCCGCAAAGAATCAAAAAATCTTTGCTGCGGGTGATGCCCGTATAAAGAAGGTTGCGCCGCAGCATTTTCATATAGCCGCGGACGACCGGCATAATGACTGTCGGGAATTCCGATCCTTGTGCTTTATGGATCGAACAGCAATACGCGAGCGTCAACTGGTTCAAGTCGCTGCGCTGGTAGGTCACTTCAATGCCGTCAAATGACGCGACGAGCATGTCTTGCTTCTCCACCGTTTCTTTCGCTTTTAGAATCGCAATCACTTCACCCATATCCCCGTTGAAGACATTGCTTTCCGGTTGGTTTACTAGCTGCAGGATTTTGTCGCCGATCCGGTACGTGATGTCGCCGAAGACCAGTTCTTTTCGTGAACCATCCGGGTTCGGGTTGACCATTTCCTGGATCATGCGGTTCAAGGCATCGATTCCAGCCGGACCCCGGTACATCGGCGCAAGCACCTGGATGTCTTTGATCGAATGCCCTTTTGATAAGGCGCTCTTGACCACTTTCTCGACGACAGAAGCTATTTGATCCGCACCTGCTTTGATAAACGAACGGTCTGATGTTTTTGCTGTAATATCTGCAGGCAATTGGCCTTTTTTCATTTGGTGGGCAAGTTCAATGATCGACGATCCGGAAGTCTGGCGGTAAATGTCTTTCAACTCGACCGTCGGAATGCGTTTTGATTCAAGCAGGTCGCGCAGCACTTGGCCCGGTCCGACTGGCGGCAGTTGGTCCTGATCTCCGACAAAAATGATCTGGGCATCGTCCGGAACAGCTTTCAGCAATTGATGCGCAAGCCACGTATCAACCATCGACATTTCATCGATGATGATCAAACGCCCTTCGATTTCCTTTTCCGTTTCTTCTTCTTTTTCCTGGCCGTTAAAGCCGAGCAAGCGATGGATCGTCATGGCGGGAAGTTCCGTCGATTCACTCAGGCGCTTTGCAGCGCGGCCGGTCGGAGCAGCGAGAATGATGGGAAACGGCTCTTTTTTCTTCGCGTAGTCTTTCGGATCGAGCGATAAGCCGTGCAGTTCCGCATACACTTCGACGAGGCCGCGGACTACCGTCGTCTTCCCAGTACCCGGTCCCCCAGTCAATATCATGACAGAAGAATTGATGCTGCCGTCTATCGCTTCAATCTGCGTTTCGGCATAATTCACCCCGAGCCGCTCTTCCGCTTCACCGAGCGCACGCCGTACTTCTGACGCCGGAAAACGGTCCCGGTTTGCCTGCGAGCCAAGCAAAGTTTCGAGTTTTGTCGCAATGCCGACTTCCGAATAATACAAGGACGGCAAATAGAGGCGGGTTTCTTCGCCCGCCACTTTGCTTTCTTCATTCAGCTCGATCATCGCTTTGGAAATTGCTTCCATGGATATCTCGTCGCGCTGGCTCGATTCAAGCATCCCTTTCACGAGCGGGATCAAGGTTTTCGCATCCATATAAACGTGGCCTTCAGACAGCGACGCCTGGTTCAATAAATGCAGAACAGACGCTTTGATGCGGTCGGGATGTGCGCCAGTGATGCCGAGTTTTGCTCCCAATTCATCTGCCCGCTGAAAACCGATGCCTTCAATTTCTTCAATCAATCGGAACGGGTTTTTCGTAAGTACGTCAATCGTTTCTTCACGGTACGCCTGATAAATCCGCATGCCGACTTGCGGACCGAAACCCCAATCGTTCAATTGGATCATCACGCGCTCTAGTCCGAGATTCATCTGCAGCGTGGAGCGGATGGTGTCTTTCTTGTCATCTGAAAGGCGCGGTACGGCATTAAGCGCTTCCGGATCTTCCAAAATCTTTTTAATGGCATCTTTCCCGAGCTTTTTGACAATCGTTTCCGCCGTTTTACGGCCGATGCCATTGAACATATCGCTCGATAAATAGTGGACGATGCCTTGTTCTGTTTCAGGCACTTCTTTTGTGAAGGTCTCCACTTGGAATTGCACGCCGTATTTCGGATGGTTTTTTACCGAGCCTGTAAATCGGTACTGCTCTTCCAGTGACAATTTCGGGAAATAGCCCGAGACAATAATTTCTTTTTCGGTATAGGAGGTGTTCGTCTCTTGGATTTTCACTTTCGCGATGGAAAACAGATTCTGGGGATTGTGAAAAATCGAGACGACGGGCCTGCCCAGTACAAATTGCACTTCTTCCTGGAATAAATCGATTTGTCCGGTCATGTCTGTCGTCTCCTTTCTTCCGTGGTTACTGCAGTTTCGTTGCGATCATATCATAGGCATAACGCGCCATTTCGTTTCGTTCATCCAATGTGTAAGCTTCCTTCAAATGATGCATGGCATCAGCTGTACGGTCAGTCGATACGGCATACAGGACGCCAAGATTGTAATGGGCATCTGCATGGTCCGGCTCATGTTCTAACACCTGCAGAAATTGCGGTTCTGCAAGGTCAAACAATTCCATCGAAGCAAGTGTGATGCCGTAGCTTAAGCGCGCCTGGACGTCTTCCGGGTCCAGTTCAATGGCACGCTGAAGATACGGAAGCGCCAATTTCGGCTGTTCCAGCTTTTCAAAGCATTTGCCGATCATGTAGTGGGCATCTGCCTCTTCAAGACCGTATTGAACTGCTTTTTCGTATAATTTCAAGGCTTCTGCAAAACGCTCCACATTGAAATAAAGGTTCGCTAACCCGTAATAAGCGGTCGCCGAAGTTTCATCCAACGTGATCGCTTTCTGGAAAAAGCGTTCAGCGCGCTCGACGTCATCCATCGAAGTCAGCACGTGGCCGAAATTGATGTAGCCAAGGGCGTTGTCCGGTTCTTCTTCGATCGCTTTCGTGAAAGCTTTGATCGCTTCTTCTGTATTGCCTTCTTGCAAGGCTTGAATTCCGATTTCATTGTAATTCATGTTCGTCTCTCCCATTAACCTACATATTCCAAACGTGCGCCGTTTTTGAACACACGGTCGATTGTTCCCCCGCCAAGGCATTCTTCGCCGTCATAGAAAACGACCGCTTGTCCTGGTGTGATGGCACGTACCGGCTCGTCGAATGTCACAATCGCTTCTTCACCTTTGAATTCCACTGTTACGCCGACATCAGCCTGGCGGTAACGGAATTTCGCCGTGCATTTCAAAATTCCCGTCGGTGCTGTATCTGAAGTGAAGCTTAAGTTTACCGCAGACAAGCTGTCTGAGAAAAGGGCTTCATGGTTAATATTTTGGCCGACATAAAGGATGTTCTTCTCTAAATCTTTGCCGATGACGAACCACGGGTCTCCGGCGCCGCCGATTCCCAGTCCTTGGCGCTGGCCGATTGTGTAATACATCAAGCCGTCATGCGAGCCTTTTTTAACGCCTTCAAGCGTTTCCATCGATCCTGGCTGCGCTGGCAAATATTGGCCAAGGAATTCCTTGAAATTGCGTTCGCCGATAAAGCAGATGCCTGTCGAATCTTTTTTCGTGGCTGTCGCAAGTCCTGCTTCAAGTGCAACTTCACGCACTTTTTTCTTTTCCATATGGCCGATCGGGAACATCACTTTCGACAATTGCTCTTGATTCAATTGGTTCAAGAAATAGGTTTGGTCTTTGTTATTGTCTTTGCCGCGAAGCATTTTCGTTTCGCCGTTTTCTGCATGGGCTACTTGAGCGTAGTGGCCTGTCGCTAAATAATCCGCACCGAGGCTAAGTGCATGCTCCAGGAATGCTTTGAATTTAATTTCTTTATTGCACATGACGTCCGGGTTCGGCGTTCTGCCGGCTTTGTATTCTTCAAGGAAATACGTGAAAACCTTATCCCAATATTGCTGTTCGAAATTCACGGCATAATACGGAATGCCGATCTGGTTGCAGACACGGATAACGTCTTCGTAATCTTCCGTCGCTGTGCAGACGCCGTTTTCATCGGTGTCATCCCAGTTTTTCATGAAAATCCCGATTACGTCATAGCCTTGTTCTTTCAATAAATGCGCGGCCACCGAAGAATCGACTCCTCCGGACATGCCGACGACAACGCGTGTATCTTGTGGAGCTTTTACCGTCATTTTTTATCACCTTTTCATAGCAGCGCTAAACGCTTGCTGATTTGTGCTGTCATTTCTGCAGCTTCTGTTATTTGTTGTTCCGTCAGGCCGATGCCGAAACTGAAACGGATGGAATTGCGCAATTGCTCCGCTTTCTCCCCGAACATTGCAACGAGCACATGCGATGGATCGATGGAACCGGCTGTGCAAGCCGATCCGCTTGAAGCGGCGACTCCGGCGATATCCAAATTAACGAGGAATGATTCGATATCGATTCCTGGCAAGCTTAGGTTCAGAACATGCGGCATCTGATTGCCGCCGTTTTCCGAGAACTCGATGCCTTCATTCGTCAAAACGCTTTTGAAAATCTGTTTGTAGTTTGAATAGGCCGCTGCCCGCTCGTCCATCGTCGCAAGCGAAATTTCAACCGCTTTTGCGAACGCTGCAATCGCCGGTACATTTTCCGTTCCGGCACGGCGCTTCCGTTCCTGTTCGCCGCCAAATAAAATCGGCGACAGCGGTGTGCCTTTTCGCTGGTAAAGGAAACCGATGCCTTTTGGCCCGTTGAGTTTATGCGCGGATACCGACAATAGGTCGACATTCAGCGCTTCCACGTCAATCGGCAAAACGCCGTATGCTTGGACGGCATCTGTGTGGAATGTGACGTCCGTATCTTTTAACAGCTCACCGATTTCAGCAATCGGCTGAACCGTTCCGACTTCATTATTGCCTAGCATGATAGTCACTAGAATTGTATCGTCCCGCAGCGCTTTTTTCACGTCTTCTGCTCGGACTTGGCCTTTTTCGTCAACCGGCAAGTAAGTGACCTCGTAGCCTTCCCGTTCCAATTTCTCGCAAGCGTGCAAAACGGCGTGGTGTTCAATCTGCGACGTGATGATATGTTTGCCGTCTTTTTTGGCTGCTGTGCCGAAGATCGCCATATTGTCCGCTTCGGTGCCGCCGCTTGTGAAAATGATTTCCGGGTCGTCTGCATGGATGCTCGCAGCGAATACACGGCGTGCGTCGTCCAATGTCTTGCGCGCAGTACGTCCGGTGCCGTGGATGCTTGATGGATTGCCGAATACAGTGAGAAGCGCTTCGGAAAAGGTTTCAGCCACTTCCGGATGCATCGGAGAAGTGGCTGCATGGTCTAAATAAATTCGATTCATTTTAACTGTCTCCTTATATATAAAACATATAATTTTCGTTATTATCGTCTTTTTGATTGGCTAAATCGTCTATGCTCGTCGTCTCAAGCACGTTTTTGACTGCGTCGCGGATGCGAATCCACAATTCGCGCTGCGGCTGAGCTTCGTCTTCGATGCCTTCAACCGGCTGGATCGGGCCTTCAAGCACTTTGATGACGTCTCCAGCGGAAATTTCTTTCGGGTCGCGCGTCAGCATATAGCCGCCGTATGCGCCTCGTACACTTTTAACTAATCCTGAATTGCGAAGCGGACCTACTAATTGTTCCAGATACGCTTCAGATAAATCATATTCTGCCGCAATTTTCCGGAGCGGAATCGGCCCTTCTCCGTAATGTTTGGCGAGTGAAATCATAATCGTCAAGCCGTAGCGGCCTTTTGTTGAAATTTTCATGCTTACACCTCTGAGTCAGATTCCAATTATTCTTCAAAATAGTATAGCATATTTGTCGGGAATGGACTTGCAATGACTTTTATTTGGCAAAACGATATACTAATAGAACGAATGTACGGAAGGAGTTTTTTGATTGCAGAACGAACCTTTAGCATTCCGTATGCGTCCGCGCACCATTGACGAAGTGGTCGGCCAGCAGGATGTCATCGGCCCGCATACGGCGTTATATAAAATGATCCAGAACGGCCATATTCCGTCGATGCTGTTGTACGGCGAACCGGGCATCGGAAAAACTTCGATCGCCCACGCCATCGCCGGCACGTCGAAATTGCCGTTCATCGCGCTGAATGCCACGACTTCCGGCAAAAAAGATGTCGAAGACGTGGTCAAAGAATCGCGCATGACTGGGAAAGTTTTATTATTCCTGGACGAAATCCATCGCTTCAATAAACTCCAGCAAGATGCATTGTTGCCGCATGTGGAAAGCGGCGCGATCGTTTTAATCGGTGCCACGACGGAAAATCCGTTCCATGACGTGAACCCCGCGATCCGTTCCCGCTGCGGTGAAATCAAACAGCTTAAGCGGTTGACGCATGACGATATCGTGAACTTGCTGAATACGGCGTTGAGTGATCCAAAACGCGGACTCGGCAATTTAAAAATCGAGATTTCACCAGCGCAAGTGGAGCGCATCGCAGACGGCACAAACGGCGATGCCCGAAAGGCATTGACGATGCTCGAGTCCATCATCATCGCATCTGACGAAATCGACGATAAATTTATTGTCGAAGACCAAATGGTGGAACAGATGATCAAGCGCGTCGGCGTGTTTGGCGATAAAAAAGGTTCCCATTTCTTTAATTTGCTGTCAGCGCTCCAAAAATCCGTGCGCGGCAGCGACGTCAATGCAGCGATGTATTATTTGGCGCATTTATTGGAAAACGGCGATTTGACCGCCGTCACCCGCCGCTTGCTCGTTATGGCATATGAGGACATCGGCCTTGCGAATCCGGAAGTCGGCGGCCACGTGCTCGCTGCCTGCCAGGCGGCTGACCGCCTTGGTTTGCCGGAAGCGCGCATCCCGCTCGCACAAGCGGTCGCCGAGATGTGCTTGTCCGAAAAATCGAACTCCGCTTACCGGGCGATCGACGCTGCCATCTCAGCCATCAATAAAGGCGAGACGGGCGACATCCCGATGCATCTTCGCGACACGCATTATGCCGGCAGTGCCGAACTTGGCCACGGCGGCTATCGATATCCGCATGACACACCCCTCGGCTCATTCGGCGGCTGGGTCGATCAGGATTATTTGCCGAAAGAAGTGCAAAAAGCCGAATACTACAAGCCGGTGATTGCCGGAGCCGAGAAAAAGTATGCCGGCATCTATGAAAAACTGAAATCATTCCGGAAAAATAAAAAATAAGTTATCGAAAGCCATTTCCAAATGCGGAAATGGCTTTTATTTGCGTTCAAAATTTTTTATTTGCGCTTAGAACGTTTTATTTGTGGTTAGCGGAATTTATTTGCGTTCACTCCCGGTTTATTTGCGTTCAGCAAAATTCTCCATAAAAAATCCGGCTCAAACCTCGAGCCGGATCGTTTTTAATTATTGCGTACGCGGTTGATATGGATCGATTTCGTCATATCGTTGATGACCCAGCTCGCACAGATCAAGCCGACCGTCGACGGCGTAAATGCATTCGAGGAAGGCGGCATCTGCGCTTTGCGGATCGGCGCATTCGGCTTTCCTACCGTTTCGACGACGTCTTCACGGACAATAATCGGACTTTCATCGGAAAAGACGACGGGGATTCCTTTTTTAATGCCGGCTGCTCGCAATTTCCGGCGGATCACTTTCGCTAGTGGATCGGTATGCGTTTTTGAAATATCGGCGATTTGGAAGCGAGTCGGGTCTGTTTTATTGGCAGCACCCATGCTTGAAATGATTTTTACGCCGCGCTTGTAGCATTCCATCATCAAATGCACTTTATAGATCATCGTATCTGATGCGTCAATGACATAGTCGGGTTCGTAGCTGAAAAACTCTTCATACGTTTCTTCCGTATAGAACATATGTAAAGAAATCACTTCACACTCTGTATTGATGTCTGCAATGCGCTTTTTCATGACTTCCGCTTTGGACTGGCCGACCGTCGAAAGATTCGCCACCAATTGGCGGTTGACGTTGGTGATGTCGACATTGTCTTTATCCACTAAAATGATGCGACCGACACCGCTGCGCGCGCATGCTTCTGCAGCAAACGATCCAACACCGCCTACCCCTAAAATGGCCACAGTTGAATTTTTAACAAGATCCATGCCTTCTTTGCCTATTGCTAATTCATTTCTTGAAAATTGATGTAACATAAGTTCCCTGCCCTTCAAAGTTGATCATTCTACTAGGAATTATACACGAAGAAAAGCGCAAGCGCTCGTGTAGCCCCGACAAGCGCTGGAAGCCTTGCCGATAATGGCGTTCTTTGCCATTGGCGGAAAGGCTGAAGCGACTCGAGGGGCTGGGCGCTGGAGTCTGGACATGAAATACGCCCACTATAAATTCTTCGCACCTTTAAAAAGTATACCTATTCTTCTCAAAATAAAACCCCCCGACAAATTGCCGGAGGGCGAAAGTTTAAAATAATAGGAGAATCCCAATCGTGCCGTCCTTGGTGTTGCGCATCGTTTTTGAACCCGCTTCTAGCAGGTGGGTGACCTCTCCACCACTTATAACTTCCCGTTAAGGCATGTTAGCCATGATGAAATTTGGTCTCCCGACGACAAAATGTTGGGTCAAAACTGAATTGCTCGTAACGAACACATCAGGATTCTCTACTAATTGTATGTTAGCACACTCTTTTTAATTGCACAAGAAATTTACTCTGGTTCTTTTTCAGTATTCTGAACATTCAGCAATAGGCTTAAGTCATCAAGCTGTGCCTGGGAAACTGGACTCGGCGCATCCGTCAACAAGTCGCTCGCACTTGCTGTTTTCGGGAAGGCAATCGTGTCGCGCAAGTTTGTGCGGCCTGAAAGCAGCATCACCAAACGGTCTAAGCCGAACGCGATTCCACCATGCGGCGGCGTGCCGTATTCAAACGCATCCATCAAAAAGCCGAACTGTGCGCGTGCTTCTTCTTCCGTAAAGCCAAGGACACTGAACATTTTCTCCTGGATATCCCGGCGGTAAATTCGAAGGGATCCTCCGCCAAGCTCATAGCCGTTCAATACTAAGTCATACGCTTGTGCACGGACGTTTTGCGGCTCTGTCTCCAATTTATCGACGTCTTCTTCAAAAGGCATGGTAAACGGATGGTGAGCTGCAAAATAGCGGCCTTCTTTTTCATCGTATTCGAATAGCGGCCAGTCTGTGATCCATAGGAATTTGTAAACCGAGCTGTCGATCAAGCCAAGCTCTTTGCCGAATTTCGAACGCAACGCGCCTAGTGTATCTGCCACAACAGATGCGGAATCTGCAACGAATAAAAGAAGGTCTCCTGCTTCCGCTTCTGCACGTTCTGTCAAAGCCTCTGCCGCTTCGCCTTCAAAGAACTTCGCGATTGGGCCTTTAATGCCATCTGCTTCCACTTTCAGCCAAGCAAGGCCTTTCGCTCCGTAGACAGCCGCAAATGAACCCAATGCGTCGATGTCTTTGCGTGAATAATTCGCCGCTTGCCCTTTAACATTGATCAATTTCACTTGGCCGCCAGTTTCAATCGCGCCTGTAAACACTTTGAAAGAAGAATCTTTCACAAGGTCTGAAACATTGACAAGTTCAAGGCCAAAGCGAACGTCCGGTTTATCCGATCCGAAACGGTCCATCGCTTCTGTATAGCTCATGCGCTGGAATGTCGGCTCGATGTCGACATTTTTCACTTCTTTCATCATCTGGACCATCAAGCGCTCATTCATGCCGATAATGTCTTCCATTGACTGGAAGCTCATTTCCATATCGATTTGCGTGAATTCCGGCTGGCGGTCAGCACGCAAATCTTCATCGCGGAAGCAGCGGGCAATCTGGTAATATTTATCGAATCCGGAAACCATCAGCATCTGCTTAAAGAGCTGCGGTGATTGCGGAAGCGCGTAGAATTCGCCGTCATGCACACGGCTTGGCACCAAATAATCGCGGGCGCCTTCCGGTGTTGATTTCGTTAAAATCGGTGTTTCCACTTCCAGGAATCCTTCTGTGTCCAAGAATCTGCGGATCGATTTTGTGATATCCGAACGCATTTTGAAGGTTTCGAACATAGCTGGACGTCTCAAGTCGAGGTAGCGGTATTTCAAACGCAAGTCTTCACTGACGTCTGTATTGTCCTCAATCGCAAAAGGTGGGTTTTTCGCAGCGTTGATGATCGAAGCGTGGTCCACTTGCACTTCCACTTTTCCTGTTTTCATCGCTGTATTGACTTGGCCATCCGCTCTCGCAACAACCAATCCGTCGATGTGTACGACGAATTCGTTGCGCAAAGATTCACCGATCGCTGCCGCTGCTTCTGAGATTTCAGGGTTGAAAACAACTTGGACGATGCCGCTGCGGTCGCGCACATCCACGAAAATCAAACCGCCTAAATCCCGGCGTTTTTGTACCCATCCTTTTAATGTTATACGTTGTCCGATAACAGTTTCATTTACTTCACCACAATAATGCGATCTCGACATGTTTTATTCCTCCAATGATTTCTTATTGTTGATCGTTTCAGCCATTTCGGAGAATAAAAGCTCTTGCTGTTCGCCGGTAGCCATTTCTTTCAACCCGGCTTTGCCGCTTTCCATTTCCGTTTCTCCGATGACGATGACGTAGTTTGCGCCTTTGCGGTCAGCTGACTTCATCTGGGCTTTCAATTTGCGTCCGGTATAATCCATATCTGCAGAAATGCCATTCGACCGGAAATCTTTGAGCAAGCTGAACGCTTGTTTCTTCGCTGATTCGTCCATCGCAATCACGTAGACTTCCAGATTCTGCGATTGGCCGATTTCCACTCGTTCCATTTCCAATGCCAATAATAAACGCTCAATGCTCATCGCAAAACCGATTCCCGGTGATTCCGGTCCACCAAGATCTTCAACAAGGCCGTTATAGCGTCCGCCTCCGCAAAGTGTCGTGATAGCGCCAAATCCTTCAGCGTCGCTCATGATTTCAAACGCGGTGTGGTTGTAATAATCAAGGCCGCGAACCAGGTTCGGATCGACGACATAATCGATGCCAAGCGCTTCAAGATACATTTTCACCTCATCAAAATACGCTTGCGAATCTTCATTTAAATAATCAGCAAGTGACGGTGCTGTACCCATCAATGGGTGATCGCGGTCGACTTTGCAATCAAGGATGCGAAGCGGATTTTTTTCCAAGCGCGTTTGACAGTCGGTGCAGAATTCATCGATGCGTGGGGCGAAATGTGCCACAAGCGCTTCTTTGTGCGAAAGCCGGCTTTCGGTATCGCCAAGCGAGTTGATGACTAAGCGCAGCTTTTTCAATCCGACCGAACGGTAAAGTTCCATCGCCAGTGAAATCACTTCTGCATCAATCGCAGGATCTTTCGACCCGATCGCTTCCACCCCGAATTGCACAAATTGGCGCATGCGGCCAGCTTGCGGTCGCTCGTAGCGGAACATCGGGCCTGTATAGAATAATTTGACCGGCTGGTCCGGCAAGCCGAATAATTTATTTTCCACAAACGAACGGACAACAGAAGCTGTCCCTTCCGGACGAAGCGTCAAACTGCGATTTCCGCGGTCTTGGAATGTGTACATTTCTTTTTGAACAATATCAGTTGTGTCGCCTACGCCACGCTGGAATAATTCGGTGTGCTCAAATACAGGTGTCCGAATTTCCTTGTATTGATAAAGCCGGCATAGTTCGTTGATTTTTTGTTCGATTTCCTGCCATTTCTCCGATTGGCCAGGCAGAATATCGTATGTGCCACGTGGTGCTTGAATGCCCATTTTCTTCACTCCCTTATTTTTTCCAAACAAAAAAGCCCTCGCCCCTTGCTTACGCAAGGGACGAGAGCTTTGTTTTTAAGCTTCCGCGGTTCCACCCTAGTTGATGCACAAAACGCTGCACATCCTCTCATTCCGGGTAACGGCCGGTTCCGTTCTTTCCTAATAAGCCCGAATTTCAGCCTTTCAGAAAAAAGCCTCTGAAGTGTTTTTCATCACAGATCCCTGCAGGAAAGTTTACAGCCCAGGACTTTCCCTCTCTTTTCAGCCAATCATGCAATTACTTTCTTCGTCATCAGCAAATCTAAATATATGAGTATAATGATTAATCTTAAGGACTCCCTGAATCCTTGTCAACCTTTTTTGACAAACGCCGTTTTTTTTACAATAATACAAAGTAGGTGAAAAGAATTTCCATGCCGCTTTTCTTTTTCTCACGAATCCAATTAAATAAGTTCCAAGGAGGTGCTACATGAACCGCAAATGGCCAATCGTTCTTATTTTATTTATTTTATTGGCCGCCGGCAGCCTGCCTGCCGCAAAAGTTCCGGCTGCCTATGCCGCTGGTACGGATATGAAAATATCCGCTTCCACCGTCAATATCCGAAGCGGTCCGGGCTTATCGTATAGCGTCACCGGTTCCTTGTCTAAAGGTGAAACCGTTAACGTCGTTTCGCAGTCGGATGAATGGTATGAAGTAAATATCGACGGCGAAACCGGCTGGATCGCCTCTTGGCTGACGACTTCTGCTGGCAATTCTTCCGAAAGTGGCGCGTCGGGCGAGACCGCCGTTTCGACTGTAGACCGGCTGAATGTCCGCGCACAACCGGATTTATCGTCATCCGTCTTGACGCAAATGAATGCAGGGGAACAAGCGACAATCGTCCAACAAACCGGTGATTGGGTTGAAATCGACTTCCATAATACACGCGGCTTTGTTTCCAAACAATACATAAGCGTTTCCGAAAGCTCGGTCAGCAGCCCTTCGCCTGAAGCGGCGGCAGTATCTTCTTTTGAGATTGCTGTAGATGCATTGAATGTCCGCACGAAACCGGATCTGAATTCCGACGTGAAAGATTTAGTGCGCAAAGGCAAAGTCTTCCCGATCAAGTCGATGGAAGGCAATTGGGTCGAAATTGAACTGAGCGCGAATGACAGCGGATGGGTATATGCGTTTCATGGCCATTTATCCGATCAAAGCGCAAACGCTGTTTCCGGCACCGATACGGAAGTGGTGACTGTCTTGACAGATGGCACCAATCTCCGCTCGAAGCCTTCAACTTCTTCTGAAGTCGTCAGCCGCACAAATGCCGGAGAACGTTTGTCGGTCATCGGCCAAGACGGCGACTGGTATAAAGTTTCCTTGCCTGGCGGACAAGATGCCTATATCGCGACTTGGGTCGTGACGAGCGGCGAAACGGAAACTGTCCAGCAAGAAAAGAAAGAAAAACCTGACCGAAAAGCTGGCACATTAGACGGCTTGACAATTGTCATCGACCCCGGGCATGGCGGAAATGATGGCGGTACAGTCGGTGCACGGGATACCGAAGAAAAAGACTTGACCTTGAAAACGGCTGAAACTTTGACGCACCATCTCCGTTCTGCTGGAGCGGAAGTGGTGCTGACCCGGCAGTCCGATGTCTACGTCGATTTGAGAAAACGCGTTTCCACAGGGCACCAGGTGGCGGCGGACGCCTTTATCTCGCTTCACTACGATGCGACAAATGACAGCAGCGTCTCTGGATTCACCACGTATTATTTGCATGATTACCAAGAACCGCTTGCTGAATACATCAACGCAGGGCTCGGCAAGAAAATTGATCTGCGCGACCGCGGCGTCCAGCCCGGAAATTATTTAGTGCTGCGCGAAAACCGCCAGCCCGCTGTTCTCGTTGAACTGGGCTTCCTCAGCAATTACAACGACGAACGCATCGTTTCGACCGGCAAATTCCGCGACCAAGCCGCACTTGGCTTGTACAACGGCATTATCCAATATTTCGATGCACAATTAGAAGAATAGAAAAACAATGCGGAGCTTTTCTTCCGCATTGTTTTTTTGTGCATTTTGGGTATTCTGCAAACAAACTGGATGATTCCGCAAAGAAAGTCCGATATTCCGCAAATAAACTCTTTTATTCTGCAAACAACGCGGCTTTTCCCGCAAATAAAACAAAAAACCGGTTCGAAGGATCTCCCCTCCGAGCCGATTTTGTCATTTTGATTCTACTACGATCGTTACAGGGCCGTCATTGACGAGTTCCACATCCATCATCGCACCAAAAACCCCGGTTTCGACTTTCAAACCGTTGTTCCGGAGTGCATCGTTGAACGCTTCCCAGATCGGTTCAGCCGTTTCCGGACGCGCCGCTTGGATAAAGCTTGGGCGCCGCCCTTTTTTCACATCGCCATAAAGCGTGAACTGTGAAATCGATAAGATGTCTCCGCCATTTTCCAAAATCGAACGGTTCATCTTGCCATCTTCGTCTTCAAACAACCGCAATTGGGCAATTTTCCCTGCTACGTAGTCAACATCTTTTTGTGTATCTTCATGCGTAACGCCGACGAGCAGGACGTAGCCCGATTCGATCGAACCCGTCACTTCCCCGTCAACGGTTACGGATGCTTCTTTTGAACGCTGCAAAACAACTCTCATAGTTCCTCCTTAGTTCGTGACGCGGCGAACGGAATAGACATCCGGAATCTGTTTGATGCGTTCCACTACCCGGTTCAGATGCGTAATATGCGGAATCAGGATCGTCATGTTGATCGTCGCGATTTTATTCGAATCGGCTCGGCCGCTGACGGCAGCGATGGTCGTTTTCGCTTCGCTGACCATCTGCATCACTTCGTTGATGAGGCCGGTGCGATCGTAAGCTTCCACTTCGATATCGATTTGGTAGTCTTTCTTTTCCGGAAGCCCCGAATTGTCCCATTCAACCGGGATCAAGCGGTCCATCTGATCGGCATGGATATTCGGGCAATCGGCACGGTGCACAGAAACCCCGCGCCCTTTCGTAATAAACCCGATGATGCTGTCGCCTGGAACCGGGTTGCAGCATTTGGACAAGCGGATCATCATATTGTCGATGCCACGCACGATGACACCGGATTCCGTTTGTTTCCGCGGCGTATGGGATTTCATTTCCACGGTCAATTTCTCGATCGCTTCTTCCTGCTCACGTTTTTTGCGCTCGCGTTCAGCCAACCGGTTGACGACTTGCTGCGCAGTCATGCCGTTAAAGCCGACTGCCGCATACATATCTTCTTCGCCGGCGAAATTGAATTTCTCGCAAACCCGTTTGATGTTTTCGTTCGTCAACACATCTTTTGGAATGAAATCCTGCGCTTTGATTTCTTTTTCGACGAGTTCTTTTCCTTTTTGGACATTATCAACCCGCAATTGCTTTTTGAAGAATTGCTTGATCTTATTTTTCGTCTGCGTCGACTTGGCGATTTTCAGCCAGTCGCGGCTAGGGCCGAACGATTGCTTCGAAGTGAGAATTTCCACGATGTCGCCCGTTTTCAATTCAGTATCAAGCGGGACCATTTTCCCATTCACTTTTGCGCCGATGGTTTTATTGCCGATTTCCGAATGGACACGGTACGCGAAATCAATCGGCACCGACCCAGCCGGCATTTCGATTACGTCGCCTTTTGGTGAGAAAACATAGACCATATCCGAGAACAGGTCGAATTTCAAGGATTCCATAAACTCTTCCGCGTTGTCCGCTTCGTTCTGGAAATCCAGGATTTCACGGAACCACGTCAGACGCGAATCGACGGTATTCTTTGGCATGTCGACTTTTTTGCCTTCTTTATAGGCCCAGTGGGCAGCGACCCCGTATTCTGCGATGCGGTGCATCTCTTCTGTCCGGATCTGCACTTCCAACGGATCCCCTTGCGGCCCGATTACCGTTGTATGAAGCGATTGGTAAAGATTCTGTTTCGGCATGGCAATATAATCTTTGAAACGGCCGGGCATCGGCTTCCATGTCGAGTGGATGATGCCGAGCACCGCGTAGCAGTCCTTGATGCTTTCAACGGTTACCCGGACAGCGAGTAGATCATAGATTTCGTTAAACTGCTTGTTTTGAATCGCCATTTTGCGGTAGATGCTGTAAATATGTTTTGGACGTCCAAAAAGATCCGCCTTTATCTCAACTTCATTGAGCTGCTTGCGGATTTCATCCATGACATTATTCAAGTATTCTTCGCGTTCGGTGCGTTTCTTTTTCATCAGGTTGACGATGCGGTAATATTGCTGCGGATTTAAATAACGAAGGGCTGTGTCTTCTAATTCCCATTTTATGGTATTGATTCCGAGACGATGTGCAATCGGCGCGAAAATCTCTAATGTCTCGTTCGCTTTCATGCGCTGTTTTTCGACAGACTGGTATTTCAAAGTCCGCAGATTATGCAGACGGTCCGCTAGTTTGATCAAGATGACGCGGATATCCTGCGCCATAGCGACGAACATTTTGCGGTGATTTTCTGCTTGCTGCTCTTCTTTGGACATGTATTTAATCTTGCTTAATTTTGTCACGCCATCTACAAGCATTGCGACTTCTTCGTCAAAATCACGGACAATGTCTTCGCGGCTGACTGTCGTGTCTTCAACGACATCATGCAAAAAGCCTGCTGCGACAGTTGCTGGGTCCATTTGAAGTTCTGCGAGTATGCCAGCCACTTGCACCGGGTGGACGATATACGGTTCACCGGATTTACGGAGCTGTCCTTCATGGGCTTTAAGCGCTACTTCATAAGCTCGTTTAATTGTTTTTACATGATCGGCATTCATATAAGACGCAACCATCTCGAATACGTCTTCAGGTGTCCTTACTAAATCTTTCGCCATAATTGCCCACCTTGCTTTTAATTTTTCGAAAAGTATATCTTTCTATTATAAAAACCAACAGGTGTAAAAGTAAAGCTTTGTTGCAATTATCCTTTAATTGTTTCACAAATCCGCCTTAATTTTGTCAACAATGGCCGTCTTGTTTCCTTTTCCGATAGAAACAGACTTTTTAGCTGAAGCAATGCAATGGATATTTTCCACTTTTACATTTACTGCTGGCTGCTTTCCGCCTGCAATCGAAATGTCTGCCGAAGCGGTGCAGAAACCGGAAACTTTCCCGTTTGCAAGAGAGACATTTGCCGCTTTATACTGGATGGCCGCAACTGGATTATTTGCGTAATCATAGCCCGGATCCCCGATAAAGCGGAAACGGTTGATGGCGACGTTTCGGAAACCCGATACGACTAATGCGCGCGGAGACGATCCCGCATACATATCCGCGAAAACCGGCGCTATGGAGACGAGATTTTGCGCAGCAATATTATAGGCACTGAGAGAATCCGGATCTTCCGCTTTATGATGCCCAATATGGCGGAAATTGAACGACCGGTTGTCGTGAACCGATAGATGCCCGGAAATAAAAACACCGGTTGCAGCTGATGAAGTGGCGTGGGCTTTGATTTCCAGTCCGCCGAAGCAGCGCGCTGTTGAATTGTTCGACAGCCAGACAAAACGGGAGCCATCATCAATTTCGATGCCGTTTGAATTGGAAAAGCCTTTTTTATGGGAGCGGCCGCTTGGGTCGCAGAAATGTGAATTGGATATGAAAATATAATCGCTGTGGTGGGTTGTGATGCCGTCATCTCCAAATCCATAGCCGCTCGCCCGGTCGAGCCAAATAAACTTGCTGCCGCCTCTCGCCCGGATGCCGTCGCCGCCGTAGTTATAGGTAGGAGACGAAATATCGAAGCAGTGCAGCCCCGGGTTATATGCTGCGACGTTTTTCACCCAGCCATATGTCAGATGGGCATAAGTCAGACAGCTGGAATGATTGAGGCCGGCGCTTGTGTTTTCAACATTGCCGAGGCGTTCCACATTCCAATCCAAACTTAAATTTTCAACAGAAATGTGGTGGTTGCCCTTCACATAATTTCTATTGGTTACGAGCCGCTGTTTTTTCAGCGCTTCATCGTGGAGCCGGATCACCGTCGCCCCTTTTCCTGCTCCGCGGAGCCTGGTCCAAGAAGGCAGTTCGATTTTCCGTACGATGAATATGCCAGCAGGGACTAAAACATCTACATAGCCGCTGCCGATCGCTTTACGGAAGGCCTCTGTAGAGTCGGTCATTCCGTCTCCAACTGCGCCGAAAGATTCCACATTGACGATTCGTTGAAAAGAACGTTCGAGATTCGCATATTCCCTGTCTAATCCGCCTTTCCATTCGGGTACAGCTTCATCAGCAACCACTTTAACGGAATAATTGTGTGGATCCAGCGTTGAATGTTTTTTGCCAGTCATTGCCCATAAACGCTCCATCCATGATTTCCGGTACTGGCTGTTGAGGGGAAGCGGCTTTGAATTTTTTAAGGACCTAAAATATTCGATCGTTTCTTTTGTGGTCTCCGCTAACGACTGTGGACTGTCTAAAATAGCCGCTATCAATTCTTTATTTTTTCCAGGATCGTGGTATTTGCTTAATTCCATTTCCATCACCTCTCCTTTCCATACCCCGGCATCTATAAAAAAATCCCTCTGCCATAAGGCAGAGAGAAATCGATTAATATTGAAGCAAAGTCATGACGTCGTAGCCGTCTAAGTTTTTGCGTCCATCCAGATACGTCAATTCGATCAAGAATGCACAGCCGACAACAACGCCGCCAAGCTGTTCAACCAAGTTGATCGTAGCGCCGATCGTACCGCCAGTCGCTAAAAGATCATCGGTGATCAATACTTTTTGGCCAGGTTTAATGGCATCTTTGTGCATCGTCAAAATATCTTTTCCGTATTCAAGGCCGTATTCAGCGCGAATCACTTCACGCGGCAATTTTCCTTCTTTGCGGACCGGCGCAAAGCCGATTCCAAGCGCATAGGCTACCGGGCAGCCAATGATGAATCCACGGGCTTCAGGGCCGACGATAATGTCTGCGCCTACAGTTTTAGCGTATTCCACCATTTGGTCTGTCGCGTATTTATACGCTTCGCCGTTATCCATGATTGTCGTGATGTCTTTGAAGCTGATGCCAGGTTTCGGCCAATCTTCAACAATTGTTACGTACTGCTTTAAATCCATATCTGTTCTTCCTCCTTGGCTGATACTTTCGCATCAAACCACTCTTTTAAGTCTTTATAAGATGCATACAAAAGCTTTTGTTCCAATGCAATCTGCTGTTCCCGCTTCTTGTAGATCGGCGCTTCCGACAAATCACGTTTTCCTGGAGATTCAGCAAGCTCTGTAAGTCCATTGTTAAGTGTAACAAAACCGAGTTCAAAAAACACCTGCAGCATGAAAAATATTGACTCCCGGCTCCAGCCTTTATGCTTTGCCAGTTCATCGCCATGCTTTTTGAAATCGAACGTCCCCCGCTTTTTAAGAAACGCAAACAGCCATTTAAATTGCTCGCGCGTAGGGATCTGCTCGAAATACTGCGATTCCTTTGCATAGAAATGAGCATAGATTCGCTGCGGTTTTAAAATCGACAATATTGTGGCTAATTGCTCTTCCGTGTCCGGCATATCGAGCAGCACCAGATGGTGTTTCGGCTCATCCAATCCACCCAAAGCTTCCGGGCTATAGATGGGCTCATCGATCAGCGTTCGGAAAACCGCTGCTGTATCCGGCTTAAAGGCAAGGAAAACCTGCCCCTTCTCAGGAATCAGCTTCGACCAGCGCGATACCTGGCGGATGCCCCGTATATCGAATAATTGCCACTGATCTGTCCGCACATCTTCTACCATTAATTGCGGTTTCTTGCGGCCGTTCCATTCATTGATCTGCAAGTCGCCAATTACGTCAATTTTCACATCCGGCGTCAATTCATCGCCTATCGGCCCGATGCCAAAACCTACCGCATCCAGGGTTCCCGAGTTTTGTGCAAGCTCCATCTTCAAATGATTCTGTGCGGCACCGATCTTCCGGATGGACGAAACCGTCACGCCTTCCAAGAAAAACTTCGGCTTCGCAAAGCCCATCCCAAAAGGAGCAAGGTAGCGCATCGATTCAATCGTCTCAATATCGATTTCATCCAGTCTGACCGGAATGTCAATTTCCACGACCGGAATCAAATCTTCCGCCGTCAAGCTGTCTTTTGCTTGGCGATTCAATCGCTCACGCAGTTCATCGACATGCGCCATTTGGAGCGTCATGCCGGCTGCCATCGGGTGTCCCCCGAAATGCGGCAAAATATCCCGGTTAACCGCAAGCTCGTTATAGAGATGGAAGCCGTCGATGCTTCGGGCAGAACCTTTCGCTTTTCCGGTTTCCGGATTCAGCGACAAGACAATGGACGGACGGTAATATTTTTCCGTCAGTTTGGATGCAACGATCCCGACCACTCCCGGATTCCATCCTTCCTGTGCCACCACAATGACATAGGGCGGCTCGTCCGGATAACGCTGGTCCACTTGAGCTATGGCTTCATCTGTTATTTTCTTTACGATCGCCTGGCGTTCTTTATTCAAGACATCAAGGCCGCCTGCCAAGTTCCGCGCTTCTCCTGGATCGTCTGTCATGAACAATTTTACGGCAGGGTCTGCATCTTGCAGCCGTCCAATTGCGTTAATACGAGGACCGAACATAAAGCCGATCGTTTCTTCTGTGATTTCACGCTGCTTGACGCCTGACACTTCTGCCAAAGCTTCGATAGCAGGACGCGGTGAATTTTGAAGCGCCGAAAGTCCTTCTTTGACGAACAAACGGTTCTCATCATGCAGCGGTACAAGATCCGCGATGGTACCGATCGCAACGAGTTCAAGCAAATGATCCGGCACATCTTCGTACAAGGCTTGAGCCATTTTAAAAGCCACACCGACTCCTGCCAGTTCACCAAAAGGATATTGCCCTTCCGGATGCCGCGGATGGACGATAGCGAGTGCGTCCGGCATCGTGTCGCCGATGTCATGGTGGTCACTGATAATGACTTCCATGCCTAAATCATTGGCAAATGCCACTTCGTCAATGCCCGATATGCCATTATCGACTGTAACGATCAATTTAACGCCTTCGTCAAATGCTTGCTGGAACAATTCCTTATTCGGACCATAGCCATGCTTGAACCGGTTCGGAATCTTGAATATGGCATCTGCTCCCAAATCTTCTAAAACCGTCATCATGACTGTTGTGCTTGTCACTCCATCGGCGTCGTAATCGCCGTAAACCATAATTTTTTCCTGGGATTCAATGGCCTGGCGTATCCGCTCGACAGCTATATCCATATCTTTCATCAAATAAGGATTATGTATGCCGCTTGGGTCCAAGGCCATAAACTTTTTGGCTGTGTCGGCGCTTGTAATGCCGCGCGTCACCAGAATTTTTGCCAAGACGGACGAAATTGATAATTCCTTTTGAATTTCTTCTACTAAATTTTCATCAGGCGTCGTTAAGCGCCATCTTTTTTTCGACTCAATCATCCTCATTCACTTCCTTACCCGTTCATTATACAGAAATTTTCCTAAGACAAAAAGGAACAGTCCCAAATTACTTTTGGGACTGTTCCTTTTGCGACGAAGCTAGCGCAGCGATGCAGGAGCAATGGTATAATTACATACTCTATTAGAAGCAGCGGGGGCTCCCCAATAAGTCGAGTAATGACTTATTGGGAAGCCCCCTTTGGATTAAAGCCGTGCTTTTTCGTCTGTGATGATCATCGCTTCCGGCTCCACGCCGGCTTTCTGGTATTCCGCGATTTCATTTTGCTGAGTGGCGATCAAGGATTCCTTCACAGCCATTTCTTTTTGAAGCGCCTTTACTTTCCGCTGCAAAGTGAATGTCCGGATAATGCCGACCACTCCGCTTAACAGGAACCCGAGCAGCGCAGAAGCTAAAATGACGAGGATCAACGGCCATTCCGCTTCCCCAAATACATAATTGACCGGAACAGGGTCTACGTTTACCGTCGCAAAAATGGCAATAATTACAGCGAATAAGAGTCCTAACAATACGAGCCATTGATATTTCATATGGGTTATCCCCTTTCGAATAAATAAAAAAATGGAACAAGGTCATATTATCTATACCCTGTTCCATTTCCTTTATAAACTTATCCTGCTTATACGACAGGCTCGTCAGAACCCCATTTGCTTTTCTCTTCCAATTTCTCGATGTCGATTGGCCCTTTTTTATTCAGTTCACGTTTCTTCAACACAAGCCATAATTGAGCTGCGATGAAAATAGAAGAATACGTACCGGCAATTAAACCGATCAATAACGCGATCGAGAAGTTTGTGATCGATGGTGCCCCAAAAATCAATAGCGCGATTACAACCAATACAACGGTCAACACCGTATTCACTGAACGCCCAAGCGTCTGGCGAAGCGATTTGTTGACAACTTCTTCTAGAGCATGGAGCGATTCAATTTTCTTCATGCGTTTCATATTCTCGCGGATACGGTCGAATGTGACAATCGTATCGTTGATCGAATAACCGACGATGGTCAATACGGCCGCGATGAAAGTAATGTCTACTTCCAGTCGAAGCAAACTGAACACGGCAATGATGAAGAATGCATCGTGCAGCAATGCGACGATAGAAGCGACACCCATGCGCCATTCAAATCGGAATGCGACATAGATAATGATTCCAATTGCGGCATAAGCCAATGCTTGAATAGCGTTTTTAGCCAATTCGATTCCGACAGTAGGAGAAACGGTTGAAATATTCGGCTCTGCACCGTATTCTTCCATCGCTACAGCTTTCAGATCATTGATCTGTTCTTGGCTAAAATCATCTGTATAACGGGCAACTCCGATATTGTTATCATCACCGGAAATAACAACGCCTTCTGTTTCGTATCCAGCTTCATCCAAGAAGCTTTCAACTTCCTCTTTCGTCAGCGCTGAATCCGCAGTGATTTCAACACGTGTACCGCTTGAGAAATCGATTCCCAGATTAAGCCTGAATATACCGATTACAACCATTCCGGCTACAATCAAAGCAATAGAGGCGATAAAGAATTTATTGCGGTTGCGGGCAAAGTCGAAACGGTCGAAACGAGTCGACAAATCCAGAATTTC
The DNA here is from genome assembly GCF_057031095.1 of Planococcus alkaliphilus. Classification (NCBI taxonomy): domain Bacteria; kingdom Bacillati; phylum Bacillota; class Bacilli; order Caryophanales; family Caryophanaceae; genus Planococcus; species Planococcus alkaliphilus. The sequence continues at coordinate 1,498,418 of NZ_CM168060.1, read as the reverse complement.
AAGATTTTCTTCCGGTTTATGGACAAGCGATTTACGCAAACCGAATAATCCGTATTTGCCATCCAGCACGCCGCTGTGAACCCATAAGCCAAGAAGCAAACGAGAACCCCAAACAGCGGTCAAGAAGCTGACCAAAATCGAGATGATCAATAGTGTCGCGAATCCTTTAACTGAGCTCGTCCCGAAAATGAAGAGCACGATCGCTGCAATCAAAGTCGTGACGTTTGCATCCAGAATTGCCGAGAACGAACTAGCAGCTCCCGCTTTAAACGAATCTTTGATCGAACGGCCAGTACGCATTTCTTCGCGAATCCGCTCGTACGTGATGATATTGGCATCGACTGCCATCCCGACACCGAGCATGATTGCCGCAATCCCTGGGAGCGTCAAAACGCCGCCGATCATTTCGAATACCAGAAGGATCAGGTAAACGTAGACCGATAAGGTGATGACTGCAATAAGGCCTGGCAAACGATAATAAACCAGCATGAACAGCAGGACAAGCGCAATACCGACTGCTGCTGCAAATACCGTTTGATCCAATGCTTGAGCGCCGAATTGTGCACCTACGGAAGTCGAGTAGATTTCCTCAAGGGCTACAGGAAGCGCTCCGGCATTTAAAATACCGGCTAAGTTTTGAGTTTCCTCAACAGTGAAAGCACCAGAAATTTCGACTGAAGGTGAATTGATGCGCTGTGAAACGCGCGGTGCTGAAACGAATTTCGGATCAGGCTTCGCCATTTCAGCTGCGTAAGAATCCACGCCTTCTTCAAAATCCAACCAGATGACCAAGACGTTGCTTGGCGGCGGCATTTGAGAAATTTCGCTCGTGATTTCAGCGAATTTGCCAGGATCATTCAATTCAAGCGTTACAACCGGCTGGCCATTTTCATCGAAGTTAGCAGCTGCTCCGCCTTGCTTCAAATCATTGCCGGCAAGCATGACTTCATCTTCCGCATTGCGGAAAGTCAAGTTTGCTTCTGTGGATAAAAGTTCCCGGGCAGTCGCCTGGTCCTCCACTCCAGCAAGCTGGACACGAATACGGTCATCCCCTTCAATTTGGATGACAGGCTCGCTGACGCCGAGTACGTTGATCCGGCTAAGCAAAGCATCCGTCGTGTCTGCTAAAACATCTTGAGTGATTTCCTGTCCGTCTTCAAGGTCAGTCACTTCATAAAGAACTTCAAATCCACCTTGAAGATCCAGACCTAATTTAATGTCTTTTGCGATGGGTAAACTCGTGGTGCCAATCATTCCTATCAGTACGATGACCAGTAAGAAAAAGGCTATAATACGACCTCTTGCTTTCATATGTAACTTTCCTCCTCAGTGTGAAAAACACAGCACTATCATTATGAAACAGGTGCTGAACCGTGTCAAATCGAAGTTGGTTTTTTGTTCGATGGACGAAGCAGCTGTTCTAAGTCCTCTTGTCCGCTTTCCGTAAACCAATTTCCGCCCTTCAAACCTTCAACTTGATGATAGGCAACGAATTCGGAGGCGGTCATCTCCATAATGTCATTAACCATTTCGTGCAGGCGCATCGTTTCAACTTCTTTTTTCCGCCATTTTTTCTTTACACAATATTGCCACAAATCTTCAGGCGTGAAAGTATCGTATTGGAAATAATGAAATTCCGAACATTTGCTTTCGAGCGCAGGCAAAACCATTTCGTATTGTTCGGTAAATTTTAACATATTAGATCTCCTTTCAGCCGTTCTTTTCCATTGTATACGAATGAAGGAAAGTTTAGAACAATCTTTTGTTGTATTTGGAACATCTTCAGCTTAAATTATTCAAAAAAAATCGCCTTCTAGTCGAAGGCGAAATTTTTATTAGATCGTCGATTTAGCAGATTCAACAACGCGAGCGATTGCTTGGCGTTCGAATTGCATACGCGTTCCGTCAGCAACTGTGATGTAGACAGTTGCATCGTCAACAGCGTCGACTAGGCCATGAAGGCCGCCGATCGTGACAATGCGGTCTCCACGGCGCAATTCCGACTGCATATTCGCTGTTGCTTTCTGGCGTTTTTGAGCAGGACGGATGATGAAAAACCACATTAACAAGAACATCAATAGTAATGGTGATAAGGCTATTAAAGTATCCATTTTTCAATTTCCCCCTTTCACTTTCTATCTGTGTTTAGAAATTTTTAGCGTTTGGCTTATTGAAACCGTAAGCTTCAAAAAATTCTTCGCGGAAATCTCCCAGGCGGTCCTCACGAATCGCTTGGCGCACCTGTTCCATTAAGTTTAACAGAAAATGAAGATTATGATAACTAGTAAGTCGGATTCCGAAGGTTTCATCTGTACGGATCAAATGATGGACATATGCACGTGTGTAATTTGTGCATGTGTAGCAGTCGCATTTTTCATCAATCGGACCGAAATCACGTTTAAACGCCGCGTTTTTCACATTCAAGCGGCCTGTGCTCGTCATCAATGTACCGTTGCGTGCAATGCGCGTCGGCAATACGCAGTCGAACATGTCAATGCCGCGGATGGCCCCGTCAATCAATGAATCCGGTGAGCCAACGCCCATCAAATAGCGCGGCTTGTTTTCCGGAAGCAATGGCGTTGTGAATTCAAGGGCACGGTTCATGACATCTTTCGGTTCGCCTACAGACAACCCGCCGATTGCGTAACCCGGGAAATCAAGCGATACCAAATCGCGTGCGCTTTGCTGGCGCAAGTCTTCGTATTCGCCGCCTTGCACGATTCCGAACAAACCTTGGTCGTTTTTGCGGGCATGCGCTTCTAAGCAGCGTTCTGCCCAACGGGACGTCCGTTCCACACTCGACTTCATATATTCATGAGAGGCTGGATACGGCGGACATTCGTCGAAAGCCATCATGATGTCGGATCCCAGATCATTTTGGATCTCCATCGCTTTTTCCGGGCTCAAGAACAATTTATCGCCGTTCATGTGATTGCGGAAGTGAACGCCTTCTTCTTTGATATTGCGGAATTCACTTAATGAGAATACTTGGAAACCGCCTGAATCCGTTAAAATCGGGCGATCCCAGTTCATGAATTTATGCAGGCCGCCTGCTTCTTTGATGACGTCATTCCCTGGGCGCAGCCATAGGTGATACGTATTGCTCAAGATGATTCCAGCGTTCATCGCTTTCAATTCTTCCGGCGACATCGTTTTCACTGTCGCTTGCGTTCCGACTGGCATAAAGGCAGGCGTTTCAAAAGAACCGTGCGGTGTGTGGACGATCCCTAAGCGGGCACCTGTCTGTTTGCATGTTTTTATATGTTCATACCATACTGCTTGCGTCATTGATGAGTCTCCTTTTTCTGTGGTTCAATGAACATCGCGTCTCCGAAACTGAAAAAGCGGTAGCGTTCATTAACAGCTTCATTATAAGCATTTAAAATATTTTCACGGTTCGACAAGGCGCTGACAAGCATGACCAAGGTCGATTTCGGCAAATGGAAATTCGTGATTAAACCGTCGATCGCTTTAAACTCAAAGCCCGGGAAAATGAAGATATCGGTCCAGCCGCTGTCTTCTTTCAATTCACCGCCAAATTTGCTCGCGACGGTTTCAAGCGTCCGCGTTGACGTCGTTCCGACTGAAACCACGCGATTGCCGCGTTTTTTCGTTTCATTGATCAGTTCAGCTGTTTCCTGATTGATGCGGTAAAACTCCGCATGCATCGTATGCTCTTCGATCGAATCGACCGACACCGGACGGAACGTGCCGAGGCCGACATGCAGTGTAATAAAAGCAATATTGACGCCTTTCGCACGGATTTCATCTAGAAGCTCATCCGTGAAGTGAAGGCCTGCTGTCGGAGCCGCAGCGCTTCCCCGCTCTTTTGCAAAAACGGTTTGGTAGCGTTCCTGATCTTCAAGCTTTTCACGGATATAAGGCGGCAAAGGCATTTCGCCTAATTGCTCCAAAATCTCGTAGAAAATGCCGTCATAGACCATTTTAAAATGGCGTCCGCCATGATCAAGGATGCCGGTGCATTCCGCTTTTAAAAGCCCGTCTCCGAACGAAATCACCGTTCCGATTTTCACTTTCTTCGCAGGCTTCACAAGCGTTTCCCACACATCGTCTTCAATTTGCTTCAGCAGCAATAATTCGATATGGGCACCTGTCTCTTCTTTGACGCCCATTAAACGGGCCGGCAGTACGCGTGTGTCATTCAATACTAAGGTGTCGCCCGCTTCTAAATGCTCGGTGATATCCCGGAAATGGCGGTGCGTGATGGCGCCAGTTTCTTTATCCATTACTAAGAGCCGGCTCGAAGTCCGGTCAAGCAAAGGCGTTTGGGCAATCAATTCTTCTGGCAAGTGGAAATCAAAATCATTAACATTCATGTCAAAAAACTTCCTTCATTTGGAGTCATTCAGGCATTTCCATATTGAAATGCTCATATGCTGTATGGGTCACGACGCGGCCTCTTGGGGTCCGTTGGATAAAACCGATTTGCAGCAAGTAGGGTTCATAGACATCTTCGATCGTCGTCGATTCTTCCCCGATGCTTGCGGCAATCGTATCCAATCCAACCGGGCCTCCCCGGAAGCGCGTAATCATGCCCATCATTAATTTATGGTCGATATGGTCGAGGCCAAGCGGATCAACCTGCAGCATCTCAAGTGCTTGAGATGCCATTTCTTCTGTAATCGTCCCGTTGCCGCGCACTTGCGCAAAATCACGGACCCGTTTCAATAAACGGTTTGCAATACGCGGAGTTCCACGGGAGCGCCGTGCAATTTCAACAGCCGCATGCGGATCGATCTCCGCTTCGAATAGCTGCGAACTCCGAATCACAATATCCGTGAGTGATTCGGTATCGTAATAGTCAAGGCGCGCATGCACCCCGAAACGATCTCGAAGCGGCGCAGATAAAGCACCAGCCCGAGTTGTCGCACCAATCAAAGTGAAAGGCGGCAAATCAAGGCGCACAGACCGTGCAGTCGGCCCTTTTCCGACGACGATATCGAGGCAGAAATCCTCCATTGCCGGATACAGCACTTCTTCGATCGACCGGTTCAAGCGGTGGATCTCATCAATGAATAAGACGTCGCCCGGTTCTAAAGACGACACAATCGCCGCCAAATCCCCAGGACGTTCAATCGCAGGCCCGCTCGTCATTTTGACGTTGACCGCCATTTCATTGGCGATTACAGCAGCAAGCGTTGTTTTACCGAGTCCGGGAGGCCCGTACAACAATACATGGTCCAGACTTTCTTCGCGCATTTTCGCCGCTTCGATAAATATCTCCAAGCTATGTTTTACTTTTTGCTGGCCGATATACTGGGATAAAAACTGCGGCCGCAGCGACTGTTCAAAGCGTTCGTCAAATTCGGAAATTTCACCGCCAATTACGCGTTCTTCCATGCCGTTCGCCTCCTTTTCATCAGTTTTGTTTCAATAATAATTGCAAAGCTTTCTTCATATAGCCTTCCGTATCCAGATCCAAGTCTTTCAGCTTCGGCTTCACTTTCGCAATTTCGCGTTCAGAATAGCCGAGTGCGCCCAGTGCAAGCATCGCTTCTTCAAGTTCCATATCGTCATTTGACAATAAGCCTTGGAAGTTATCCGATTCAAGCGGCTCGCCGAAGAATTCCGCGAGCTTCCCTTTTAAATCGAGGATCATCTGGCGGGCCGTTTTCTTTCCGACGCCCGGGAATTTCACCAAATACGATTCATCTTCCCGTTCGATCGCTTCAATGACGTGCTGCGGCTGACCGCTTGCTAGGATCGCTAAAGCACCTTTAGGACCGATGCCGGAGACAGAAATCAATTTACGGAATAATTCACGCTGCTCCAAGGTCGGGAAACCGAATAATAATTGCGCATCTTCACGGACATGGTGATGCAGGAAAACCTGCAGCTCTTCCGATCCGAACGAATACGGATTCGGCGCAAAAATCTGCCAGCCGATGCCTTGCTGTTCCACTACCAAATATTCAGGAGTCACTCGCGTAACCGTCCCTTTTATGTAATCGTACATTCTATTCGCCCCTTCAATTTAACCTATTGATTATAGCATATTTGTTCCCCTTTTACGAAACAAACCCGTTCCGAAAACGTCCGTGGTAAAATAGAAGAAATCATTTAAAAAAGCTGGAGGATTCCCATGAAAAAACTTTACGGCGAACAGCGGCGCCAAATCCTGCTGGAAAAATTAAAAACAGCCGAAGAACCATTGACCGGCGGCGAACTCGCAGCTTTTGCAAATGTTTCGCGGCAAGTGATCGTTGGAGACATGACGCTGTTAAAAGCAAAGAATGAACCGATCATTGCGACCAGCCAGGGTTACCTCTATATGAATAACCAGCCGAATCCCGAAATCAGCCGGACCATCGCCTGCCACCACCAGCCGGATGACACGGAACGCGAATTGAAAGTTCTCGTTTCCACCGGCGTAACGGTTAAAGACGTATCCGTCGAACATCCAGTCTATGGTGAACTCACTGCCGGCATCCATGTATCGAACCATCAAGAAGTCGACGCCTTCATGCAGCGCGTCCGTGAGACCGGCGCAAGTTATTTGTTGGAGCTGACCGGCGGCACCCACCTCCATACGATTACTGCCCCGAATGTTGCGATGCTTGAACAAGCGATTGCGGCGATGCGCGAAAACGGCTTTTTGCTGGAGGAAAATGAATAAATTCATGCTGGAAATCCTGAAACCGTTCGCCGGTTTCAGGATTTTTTCTTTTATTTGCGGAAATGGTGTTGTTGTTTGCGGAATACCTTAGTTTATTTGCGGAATCTGCATTGTTGTTTGCGGGATAAGCGAGTTTATTTGCGCAATCCTCTATTTTATTTGCAGAAACCGCTGCTAGGCAGAAAAAATCCCACGGCGCCATCGCCGCGGGATTCTGTCACTCGCTCTTATACGTATAATACGACCCCAGACTTTTCACTTCGCAGCCAAGCGCTGTAAGTTCCTCGAACGCCCCTCTCATCATCGGTGCCTGTTCGTCTTCTAAGACGTCAGTGATGAAGAAATAATTGCCGAGGCCGGTTTTAAGCGGACGTGATTCGATTTTGCTCAAGTTAAGCTGGCGCCATGCAAAGACGGAAAGTACCTGGTGAAGCACGCCGGAACGGTCGTCTTTCGGCGGCGAAATCATCAAGGTCGTTTTCACTTGGCCTTCGTGGCTCGGATCTTCCAGGCGGTGATTGGTTTTCGACAACACAAAAAAGCGGGTATGGTTGAAATGGAAATCATGGATATCGCGCTGCAGAATCGTCAAGCCGTATTTCTCGGCTGAAAATTCATTGCCGATCGCCGCAATATTGCGTTCCGGTATCTCGCTGACCATTTTCGCTGCAGCGGCCGTCGAGCTGTATTGTTCAAGCGGTGTGTTTTTATATGTATAGTAAAGAAATTTATGGCATTGCGCCAACGCATGCGGGTGTGAATAGATCGCTTCCAATGATTCTGCCCCTGCATTTTCCGGATGCACCAATAAATGCTGGCTGATCGGTGAAAGCACTTCAGCCACCACGTATAATTGCGCTTCATGGAATAAATAATCGACCGTCAACGGAACAGATCCTTCTAATGCATTTTCCAGCGGCACGACAGCATACTCGACGCTGCCTTCTGCCACTGCTTCTATGCATTCAGGAATGGAAGTGAATGGAACTAATGTGCTGCTCGGAAAGACACGTGAAGCTGCCAAATGCGTAAAAGACGCTTCCGGCCCTAAAAAAGAAATTCGGTTTTTCAAACTTTTTTCAGCCATCCAACCACTCCTCTATTAAGATAATCCACTTGAAACCACATCAGCCGACTCGACAAAATCAAGTTTTTTCAGCTGCTGCAGGAAAGTTTCCAACTCCAACTCCATCGCCGTTACATCCAAGGAAAGCGTGACATTGGCACGGCCTTGGATCGGAATGGTTTGATGAATGGTCAAAATATTGCACCGGGCTTCCGCAACCGACTGCAATAATGTCGCAAGCGTTCCCGACCGGTCCTCAAGCTGCAAGAACACTGTCAAGATCCGCTCTTTGACAATTGAGTGGAACGGGAATACAGCGTCCCGGTATTTATAGAACGCGGAACGCGAAAGGCCTGTTTTATTGACTGCGTCTAATATGGACATGTGTTCGCGCTGCAGCAGTCTTTTCACTTCAAGCGTTTTTTGCATCGCTTCCGTCAAAACGTCTTCGCGCACCAAATAATACCGTTGTTCTGATATATCCTTCATCCATTAACCCTCCATCTAAAGAGAAACTAAACCCAGCCGGCACAAGTGGCCAGCTGAGCTCTATCCGGACTGATCCTCCGATCAATCCATAAATTCAAATTCAAATTCCAACAATCGAACCGTGTCGCCGTTTTCAGCGCCGCGTTCGCGAAGTGCATCATCAATCCCCATGCCGCGCATTTGGCGGGCAAATCGGCGGATTGAATCTTCACGCGAGAAGTCGGTCATCTTGAAAAGACGCTCGATTGCGTAGCCTGAAAGAACAAACGAACCATCCGAATCGCGTGTAATTTCAAAGCCGTCGCCTTGCGCTTCGTGCTTGTACAATACAGAGCTTTCAGACTCGTCTGCCGCTTCGTCGATCAATGGGAATTCTGGAGTGACTTCTACTAGATCCGTCACTGCGAATAAAAGATTAGACAAACCTTGGCGAGATAGCGCTGAAATCGGGAAGATTTGTGCATCTTCCGGCATTTTCTCGCGGAATTTCTTCAAATTCTCTTCCGAATCCGGCATATCCATCTTGTTCGCCACAATGACTTGCGGACGTTCTGTCAGACGCATATTGTACTGCTTCAACTCTTCATTGATGGTCACGTAATCCTCATACGGATCACGGCCTTCCATCCCCGACATATCGATTACGTGGATGATAACCCGCGTACGTTCTATATGGCGCAGGAATTGATGCCCAAGGCCAACACCTTCATGCGCGCCTTCAATCAATCCTGGCAAATCGGCCATAACGAAACTGCGGTGGTCATCTGTTTCAACCATTCCGAGATTCGGTACGATCGTTGTAAAGTGGTATTCAGCGATTTTCGGTTTTGCAGCCGAAACGACTGACAATAAAGTAGATTTCCCGACACTCGGGAATCCGACTAAACCGGCATCTGCCAATACTTTCAATTCCAATATAACATTGCGCTCAAATCCAGGTTCCCCTTTTTCCGATAATTCCGGAGCCGGGTTCTGCGGCGTCGCAAAACGGGAATTTCCGCGTCCGCCGCGTCCACCGCGAGCAATGACAGCTGTCTGTCCGTGTTCTACTAAATCGGCGATCGTTTCGCCTGTATCTGCATCTTTTACAACCGTGCCAGGCGGAACTTTGATGATCAAATCCGAAGCTTTCGCACCGTGTTTATTGGCGCTCATGCCGTGTGTACCGCGGTCTGCCTTGAAAATCCGTTTATAGCGGAAATCCATCAATGTGCGCAAGCCTTCTTCAACGATAAAGACAACATCCGCGCCTTTACCGCCGTCGCCGCCTGCAGGCCCCCCGTTCGGTACATATTTTTCGCGGCGGAATGCGACCATTCCATCTCCGCCGTCCCCACCTCTAACATAAACTTTTACGTGATCGACAAACATATTATCCCTCCATCTGTGCGCGTATGGCGATTTTCAAGCCATCCGGTCCGCACGCTTTCACTATCTCAAGCTCCGTTTCCGGAACCGCTAATTCTGTCCATTCACCAGTCAACCGAATCTCTGCAATAAAAAAAGAATCTTCGTTCGAAAACGTGATGAAGCATTCGTACTCCTCGTAAGGATCCGTCTGTTCAAGCGCCGCTCTGATAAGCGCTTCAATCGTTTTCGAATAGGTTTCATCCAAATGGACTGGTGCCTTTGCCGCCAGGCAGCTCAGATGAAAACGGATTTCCGGAAAGCGCCATTGCGCTAGCAGCAGCCACTCTTCCGTCTTTTCCATTTTCAATCCCGAGAGCCGGCTCATCTGCACAGCCGCTTCGCCATGCGAGCGAATAATCGCCTGGACCTCATCAAGGCGCCCAAGATCCAAATTCATTTTGATCAACTGCAATTCATTCAAGAAATCATGGCGCGCATGCCGAAGCGATTGTGCCACTGTCATTGGTGTTTTCATAAGTCACGTCCCGTTCGTCTTCTTTTTTCAGTATACCAATTTTTTCGATGGATTTCCCGGAAAAAGAAGCGGCGAAACCAATTTACAAAACGCCACCATAGTTTTTCAAAATAAAAAGGACTGCATGCGCAGCCCTTTCGTTTTGTATTAAGCTTCTTGTGCTACTGGGTACACGCTCACTTTTTTCTTATCGCGTCCGTAACGTTCGAAACGTACGACTCCGTCGATTTTAGCAAAAAGAGTATCGTCTCCACCGCGTCCAACGTTTTCACCTGGATAAATTTTAGTACCGCGTTGACGGTATAAAATTGAACCACCAGTTACTTCTTGGCCGTCTGCACGTTTAGCGCCAAGGCGTTTAGATTCTGAGTCACGTCCGTTTCTCGTTGAACCTACACCTTTTTTAGATGCGAAAAACTGAAGATCTAATCTTAACATTCTGTCCCACCTCCTAAGCTGTGAAGGTTATTTTAATATATTCTTCATAGTCTTGTTCAATCGTTTTTAATGAAACAATCATGCTGCGAACAAGCAATTGAACCTGTCCATCTGTTTTCTCGTCGAGGCCATCCGGGAAACCGACTTTTAAATAGCCGCTTTCAGATTGCGTAATATCCGGTTCGATTCCGGTAAGTTCCATGATGGCGTTCACCGCTCCAAAAGAAACAGCTGATGCTCCGGCACATACCAAATCTTGCCCGTGTTCTGCAAAGTCCGCATGACCCGACATTTCGAAAGAAGAAATGCGGCCTGACGCTTCTTTAATTTTTACATTAATCATGTCTTACAGGTTGATCGCGTCGACAGTCAATTTCGTGTATGGCTGACGATGACCTTGTTTTTTACGGTAGTTCTTTTTCGCTTTGTATTTGAAAACAGTAATCTTTTTAGCGCGGCCGTTTTTAACAACAGTTGCCGATACAGTAGCTCCTTCAACAAAAGGAACACCCACTTTAGAATCGTCTCCACCTACAAATAGAACTTTATCAAATGTGATCACGTCACCAGCTTCACCGTTCAATTTCTCAACGTAGATTTCTTGGCCCGCTTCAACTTTGATTTGTTTACCACCAGTTTCAATAATTGCGTACATATCCTTGCACCTCCTCTTAGACTAAGACTCGCCTATTCAGGTGATCGGCATTGCTGCTGATTCTTAAAGTAACCTGATTCGAGCGGTTGTAGCACAGGTGCGCTACAAACATAACATTAGAATAATACCACGGCAGCGCATGACCCGTCAATGGTTTTATTAAATACCGTGCGTTGAGGTGCGAACTTTCAGCTGCGAGGTGTGAAAATTTTCGTTTGAGGTGCGGAAAAATTGCCCTGAGGTGCGAAACAATCGCAGCGAGGTGCGTTCAGCTCCAAATTGACCCAAAATACGTCTCCAATAACTCCCGCCTCGGAACAATCCATCGTTTGCCGCGTTCATTTCCCTGCAGCGCAGAGTTTTCCAATAACCGGTAAAGCAAATGTTTGTCTTCGACACCAAAGAGCCGATAAGCAAAATTCGTCGGCAGCTCCGCTCCGAATAAAACCGCATATTCCTGTAGCGTAACTTCATGTGCATCACGGAAATAGCCGCCGCAGCCACCACAATGCCATTTTCGATTTTTTCTTATCAAAGCAGAATTTCTGCACTGCGGACAAGATACGCCGAGACGCAATGAGCCGACATCAAGGGCATAGCGCTCCAATAAATTCTGCTGGAAACTTTTCTTAGGCAACGCCCGCACTTTCTCCGACACCTTATGCTCATCAAGCAGCATTCTCCCACTAACCAAACTTTCCAAGTAAAACGGCAAGTAATCCAGAGACACGGCCGGGTAGTTTTTCGGCCCCTCTACCACTCTTCCTGAGCGGCTCGCCAGTACAATGACGCCAGTGACAGGAATTCCCAAAAACCTTTCTGTCGCTTTCACTGCACGATGCAGTTGAGACTCTGGGCTTTTCATCCCTTCAGTACGCCCGTCCACTGTCCGATGGAATTGGAAATTTTCCGAGTCAAAGTAAAAATCGCCTTTCATGTTTTTCACTTCAAGAACGCAGACAAATTTCCGATTCACTACGAGAAGATCTACTTAAGCATAACCGTCTTTATGCGGAATCGATAAATCCGTCAGAATAATTGTCTGCCCTGGAAGAACCAATTCCCTTTTCAAAAGGGAGAATGTCCGACTTTCTCCTCCTGCTCCAGCCAGCGAATTTTTTAATTCGCTGAAAATAGAAATCCAGGCAGGATGGTTTTTCGAAACTCTTTCCGCCAAAATCATTCGAGCCAACAACCGTTCGTTCATTTTACACCTCCCAATCCAAATAAAAACCCCCGTTTCCAAACTGTCTCTCCTCGTTAACAAGCAGAAACAATTCGGATGCGGGGGCATCGTCATTGTAAATTATTTAGAAAAAATGGCTTTGATTTTTGAGAACACGCCGCCGCTCTTCTGGTCCATCGTCATGAGTGGCACAGATTCGCCTAAAATACGGCGAGCGATGTTGCGGTAACCCATTGCTGCGCGGTTGTTCGGATCCATCACGACAGGTTCGCCGCGGTTTGAACTCGAGATAACCGTTTCGTCATCAGCAACGATTCCGAGTAAATCGATTGACAGATGCGTCGTAATTTCATTGACATCCAACGCTTCGCCGGCTTTCATCAAATGCTGGCGGATGCGGTTGATGATCAATTTCGGCGGCTCGATGTTTTCTTCGAGCTCAAGGAGACCGATGATCCGGTCAGCATCGCGCACCGCTGAAATTTCAGGGGTCGTTACGACGATCGCTTTATCGGCACCCGCTACGGCATTTTTATAGCCTTGCTCGATGCCGGCCGGGCAATCGATAATGACAAAATCATAGTCTTCTTTCAGTTTCGTTACCAATTCTTTCATTTGCTCCGGATTGATTGCGTTCTTATCCGTTGTTTGAGCAGCTGGCAATAAATACAGCATGTCATCAAAACGCTTGTCTTTGACAAGCGCCTGGTGGACTTTGCAGCGGCCATCGAGAACGTCGACCAAATCGTAGATGATCCGGTTTTCAAGTCCCAATATAACGTCTAAATTCCGCAAACCGATATCGGTATCGATTAAGCATACTTTTTTGCCTTGAAGAGCCAATGCAGTGCCGAGATTGGCGGTCGTCGTCGTTTTACCGACGCCTCCCTTACCTGACGTTATGACTATTGCTTCTCCCACATTAGCTTCCTCCTTTAAACGTTGAAATTTGCGGCCGTATAAATCGCAATTCCTGCAAGCGGTCGATGATGATATGGCCATTTGTATGTAAATAAGCACATTCCATTTCCGGCTGCTCGGAAAGCACCGTCAATTCATCGGTCATCGTTTCCAGCGCGTCATCGATTTTCAGATGCGTCGCTTCCAGCCATGAAGCTGCAATGACCGCTTCACGGTTGCCGTTTGCTCCGGCATGAGCCATCCCTTTTAAGCGGCCCAACACATATATATTGCCTCCAGCGACCACTTTCGCGTTCGGATTGACATCCCCGACCACGACAAGATCGCCTTCCGCTTTGACCACCTGTCCAGAACGCACAATGCCGACATAAGTTTCGGATTGGCGTTCCATGATCCGGCGGTTGCTTTCTTCGACAGTGATGACATCGCTTCTCACGCTCGACACCCGAAGATGCGAATTGCTTTGCGTGATCGCAATGACTTCTTTTGTCTGCGCTTCCGTGCAATACCGGTTCCCCAGATGAATCTGCACTTCCGCACTGCCATCAAGCGCAGGATCCGACACCTTTGCCTGCAGCTCCGTCAGCAGATCGGTGTAAGAACACTGGTCGTCGAGCTGCAGAACGAGCCCTTGTTTCGTCCCTTTGATATAGACAAGATTCCTCAAAAATGTGTCACCTGCGCTTTCATTAAAATAAGCCTTACTGGCCGTTGTAGCCGGATAATCCCGGACTGTTCTGGCGTTCGATAAAACGGGCCACGATCACCGATCTGAAAGCCCAACCCAAGATGAATAAAAACAGCGAATTCGCAATCATCGTTGGAAGCAAACGGCTTTCCAAAAAGGCTTTAATCGGCATCGAAGCAAGTCCGATCAACGAAAAGAATTGAAACAGGACAAATTCGAAAAGCGCCGTCAAGACCAAAGTCAAAACAGTCGTGATGAATAAATTCCGGTGGATTGATTTTACGGTGTAGCCGGCGATTACACAAACGGCCGGATACAGAAAAGAATATAAACCAATAATATCAATGAAAAAGACATCGTACAAGAGTCCGAAAAATAATCCGTAGTACATTGAACGTTTTGTATCGTAATAAACGGACACAAATATCAGAAACATGATCAAAAAGCGCGGGACGATGTAATAATAATCGCCATTCATCTGCAGCGGTGAGAAAAGTCCGAAAACAGGTTCAAGGAAAAACAGGACCAGGCCGATAAGCGGGATCAGATAACGGATCATGATTCACCGTCTCCTGTCTCCCCATTATCTTCCCCGTCCACTTCCGGCGTCAGCCGATCAGCTATGACGACATGGTTCAGCAATGTGAAGTCTGCCGCCGGTTTGATGTAAGCAAGTTTTGTCAAACCGAATTCATCGATGGCCACTTCCGTAATTTCCCCGATCACGATGCCTTTCGGGAAAATCCCGCCAAGCCCGCTGGAAACGACTTTCTGCCCTTCTTTGAGTTCGATTTCTGCATCAATTCGCTTCAAGAGCAATTCGCGGCGATCGGCGTCATAGCCTTCAATCAAGCCGAATACCGCTTTATCGCCCCCGAGCACCATCGCGGATACGCGGTAGTTCGGGTTTTGAGTGGAAATCAATTCAACCGTTGAAGACAATTTGGTCACTAACGTCACCTTGCCGATCAAACCTCGCGCTGTCATGACGGCCATATTCGGTTTCACGCCGCTCGTCTCGCCTTTATTGATGACGATTTTCTCTTCCCATTGATCCGGGTTCCGTGCAATGACGGTTGCCTGGATTGGATTATAATCCCGTAAATCCTCTTCTTTGCCGACCAGTTCTTTCAGTTCCGCGTTTTCAGAACGAAGATCCGTGACTTCCGCCTGGACCGTTGCAAATTCTTCCAGACGTGATTTCAGGTATTTGTTTTCTTCATATGTATTCAAAAGCGAATCCACGTTATCGAAAACCCCTGTGACAAAATGTGCGGGCCCTGAAAAGACCGATTGCCCAGCACCAACGGCATCTTTGATGATCTGCTCCGGCAATGACACATTATCCC
Source organism: Planococcus alkaliphilus (assembly GCF_057031095.1). Lineage (NCBI taxonomy): Bacteria > Bacillati > Bacillota > Bacilli > Caryophanales > Caryophanaceae > Planococcus > Planococcus alkaliphilus. Next base: position 1,483,104 of record NZ_CM168060.1, on the reverse strand, counting down.
GATCGCGCAAAGAAAAAGAAATTAATGCGACGAGCAGGATAACGCCCAACAGCAGCAAGATAAGCCGTTTATTCGAAAAAAACTGTGGCATTAGTGCAATCCTCCTTATTTATGCGATTGCTGGCGTCGGATCTGATCCATATTATCTAAAGCTTTACCAGTTCCAATTGCGACACAATCCAATGGATCATCTGCAATTATAACAGGCATCATTGTAACATCTGAAATAACTTTGTCCAGGTTTTTTAGAAGCGCTCCGCCTCCGGTCAAGACGATTCCGCGTTCCATAACATCCGCTGATAATTCAGGCGGCGTCGTTTCGAGCGTTTTCTTCACGCCGTCGATGATTGCGGCAATTGACTCTTTCAATGCTTCCGCAATTTCATCCGCTGAAATTTCAATTGTTTTTGGAAGGCCTGTCAAAAGATCGCGTCCGCGGATCTCCATTTTCAAATTCTTCTCAGCTTCTGTTGCTGCACGAGCTGAACCAATTTCCATTTTAACGGCTTCTGCTGTCCGTTCACCGATTGTTAAGTTATACGTTTTACGGATGTATTGGGTAATTGCCTGGTCCATTGAATCGCCGGCAACCCGAACCGATTCACTTGTTACAATGCCGCCAAGTGAAATGACTGCAACTTCAGTAGTACCGCCACCAATATCGACGACCATACTGCCCGTAGGTTCCCATACCGGAAGATTTGCTCCGATTGCAGCTGCAAAAGGCTCTTCGATTGTGAAAGCTTCCCGAGCTCCCGCTTGGCGAGATGCATCGATAATCGCACGGCGCTCAACTGAAGTGATGCCATAAGGCACACAAATCATGACGTTCGACTTTTTCCAAGTCCCGCCTGCCACTTTCATTGCTTCTTTCAAGTAATATTGAATCATTGCGGTGGTTGTATCATAGTCAGCGATAACGCCGTCTCTCATCGGACGGATCGCTACGATGGACCCAGGAGTCCGTCCGATCATATTGCGCGCATCGTTTCCGACAGCGACGATCTCACCTGTGCTTGTGTTTTTCGCGACAACTGAAGGTTCACGAAGAACAATCCCTTTATTTTTTACAAAAACTAACGTATTAGCAGTACCTAAGTCTATTCCTACATCTTTTGATCCGATTCCAAACAAGTCAAATCTTCCCTTCTTTATATGCCAAAAAGCCATAGTGTTAACACAATACCTTTCATTATAGCTGAAAAGTAAAGAAAACAACAGTGTTACATATAGCCCTTTTCATTCAAAGAAATGAATTGATGGTCACCGATGATGATATGATCCAATAGTTCGATTCCGACAATGCTGCCAGCCTCCATCAGGCGCTTTGTGACGGCGATATCTTCCGGTGAAGGCGCCGGGTTGCCGGAAGGGTGATTATGCGCACAGACGATGGATGCAGCCGATCTTCGCACCGCTTCCCGGAAAATTTCACGCGGATGGACGATGCTCGCATTCAAGCTGCCGACGAAAATGGTTTGCTTATGCATGACTTGATTTTTGATGTTGAGAAAAAGAACCACGAAATGTTCTTGTTTGAGGGAAGTCATATCCGCCATCAAATAAGAGGCGGCATCTTTCGGGGAACGGATCGTATATTTCGTGTCAGTCTGTTTAGAGGATAAACGGCGGCCAAGTTCGATTGCAGCGAGCAGCTGGACAGCCTTCGCTTGGCCGATGCCTTTAATGGAAGTTATTTCTTCGATCGTCGCATCTTTTAAATGATGGAGATGCTCGAAATGGTGAAGCACTTGGTTGGATAGATGCAGGACCGATTCCTGTTTCGTCCCGGTGCGGAGTAAAATGGCAATGAGTTCCTGGTTTGATAAACTCGTAGCGCCTTGGTTGACCAGCCGCTCACGCGGCCGGTCCTGTGCATGGACGTCCCGGATCATCAACGGCTGTTCAGAAGTCAGCATGGACATGGCTCCCTTCCAATGAAATATAGCCGGATTGTTCCAGTTTCCGGGCAAGGCTCGCAACCGGCAAGCCGACAACGGTTTGGTAATCCCCTTTAATTTCTTTAACAAATAAGCCGGACGCCGTTTGGATCCCGTATGCACCTGCCTTATCATATGGATCGCTCGTTTTGATATATGCTTCTATCCACGCTGAGTCAAGCTCATAGAAAGCCACTTCAGTTTCTTCATAAAATGTTTGCTCGTTATCTCCTTGTATAATCGCTAGCGCCGTAACCACTTCATGTGTGTTGCCGGACAAACGCTCCAAAAAATCCCGTGCCTGCTCTTTGTCTTTCGGCTTCAGCAAAATTTCTCCGCCAAGGACTACAACGGTATCCGAACCGATGACAACGGACTCCGGCGCCTGTTTGGCAACTTCCTTCGCTTTTTGAAGTGCACATTCGATTACATATTCCACAGCCGTATTAAAATTTTCAGGCGCAGGTTCCGCTTTCTTACTCGGGATAATTTTAAAGTCAATGCCTAGCCCTTCCAGTAATTCTTTTCGACGCGGCGATGCCGATGCCAAGACAACCGGCTGATTTGCTTTGAATTTCATTTCGTATTCCTCCCTTTTTTAGCATCATACCGAAAATTTTCCGGTTTGAAAAATTTCTCCGGAATGCGAAAAATGATTTTTAAAGCGATTGGCGGAATCAAAAATAGGATTTGCCTCTCTATTTTTGATTATTCGCATATCCAACAGCTTTCAAATATTTATTTTGGTGCAAAGAAAAAAGGACGAAGCCTATGCTTCATCCTAAAAATCCGAAATACCAATCAAGCAGCGGCTCACCCCAGAAATAGACAATCAACGCGCCTAGCGCAATCGAAGGACCAAATGGAACCGGCGTTTTTCTGCCAGCTTTTTTTATTCTTAATTGGAAAATTCCCGCAATCGCACCGATCAAAGAAGCTAAGAACAGCGTCAGCAAAGTACCCGTCGTCCCAAGCACGAGGCCGATGACAAAAAACAATTTGATGTCGCCGCCGCCCATGCCGCCTTTTGATACGACCGCAATCAAGAACAATAGAAGGAAGCCAACTAAGGCACCTAAAATCGAATCCCACCACGGGTCAAGCGGGATGAAGAAACGGAGCACAAGCAAGAGAAGCGCAAACGGCAGTAATACTTTATCCGGAATCAGCATATACGCGATATCCGAAACCGTGATAATCACGAGAAGCGACACAAAAAGAATCGCAATGAGAAGTTCCGGCGTAAACCCGAAGACCCAAAATGAGAACGCAAATAATACCGCAGTGAAGAATTCCATCAGCGGATAAACCCAGTGGATCTTCTCGCCGCACGACCGGCATTTGCCGCGCAGGAAGAGATAAGAAAATACCGGTATGAGATCAAGCGCCGTCAGCTGGCGGTTGCAGTTCGTGCAATGGGAAGGCGGATAAGCGATCGATTCCTTTTTCGGCACCCGAAGGCCGACCACATTAAAGAAAGAACCAAAAACCAGTCCGAAAATAAACGAAAACACTGTATAGGTGATTGTCATAGCGGCTCCTTTTCATCCGTTTTTTTGAATGGCAAATAAGCTGAATCCACTTTTTTTTTGGAAACAACGGTCTTCCTTTGATTTTGAGAATAAACTTAAGAGCCCTTAAATACGAAGCATCAGCCCAGCGCTAGGCCAATAATCATTTATTATGTAAGTGCAGGAATAACTAAACTGTCTCCTGTAAAAATCATCGTGCTGTCCAGTCCATTCGCTTCTTGCAATTCAGCTACTCTATCAGCATCACCGAAATATTCGAGTGAAATCGCAGAAAGCGTGTCGCCGGCCTGGATCTGATGAATTTGTTCAGAAAGGCCGGCAACTTGGAAGCTGTCTTTTGTATCAATTTTTGAAACGTCCACGTTTTCCTCGTCCGCATCTGCCGAAGGTGTCGAATCCGCTGCTGGTACTTCCACAGCTTCAGGCGTTGTCGTCTCTAATTCTAGGTCCGTCCCGTCATTCTGCGGCAAAGGATTGCTTTTCCCAGCAGGTGCCGGTACCGCAACTTTTGGCATTGTATCTTGCAAAGCGATCAAATCCGGGCGGTAAAATGCGGAGAAAGTGAGTGACGCTGTTAAAGTTTCATCTTCTTCCGATACTTGCGTCACTTCCGGATTTGCCCCGAAATCGATTGCATCAATAATCATGATCCGGTCCATCGATTCGATTTCACGGATAAAACGAAGGATGCTGCCGTAATCAGCGGCTTCGATCTCAACTGTCGTCAGCACTTCCTGAATATTCTCAACGCCTTCAACCGGCTGCAATAATTCAAGCGGCCCTTCCGTAAATGCGATCGATAATGCAAGCGTATCGGAAATCAATTCCGCTTGTTCCACTTGCAAAAGGATCAGATCCGTCAGCGGTTCCACTGAAACTTTCTGCTGCAGGTCTGAAATGCTGATTTTTTCACCAACCGGCTTTGATTTCACTTGCGTCTCAAGCGCCATCAGTACTTCCCGTTCAGAGGATAATAACTGCTCTGCCTGCAATTTAGCGTCGCGGGCAGGTGTATAGATGCCAAAATACGAATAAGCAGCTAAACCTAAAAGGAATAAAACAGCCAGGACCACGAGCCCCATTTCTTTTTGTCTCCGAGTCAAACTGCTCATCGCAAATCCCCCTCCGTTTCAGCCGGAACAGCATCTGCGTCAGTTGCCGGTGCTTCTTCTACTGGTGTTTCTTCTACAGGAGTTTCTTCTACGGGCGCTGTTTCTGCCGGAACTTCTTCAGCTGGCGGGGCAACGACTTCTCCGTCCACCACTTCGCCTTCTGCAGTTCCTTCTGCCGGAATGCGTTCATCTACAAAAACAATCGAATAAGTTGCCAAATAACGCGGATTTTCAAGCATCGCGTCTTCCGGGATTTCTTCCCCTTCGACAACCGCTGTATCCACGGCTTGATTTGCTACAGAATCCAAGGTCGCAGAAGCGATCAAGTCAGATGCTTTTAACTGCGTCAAATAATACGCGGCTTCCCGCGTCGTATCAAATTGCAAAGTCAATGTCGCCTGGTTAGGCGCTATGTAAGAAAAACTATTGAAAAATCCGCGTTCAGGCAAGATCGACACCATTTCGTTCAATAAAGGAACGGTATCGTATTGGTAGTTCACAGCCCAATCGACTGTCGCCTGCAATTGCTGTTCTTCGTTCAACCCGGAAGTCTGCTCGATTTCAGCACGCAAAATCGCTTGTTCCGCTGCAATCTGTTCGGACTGCGCCAAATAATCATTTTGTTCCGCTGTATTGGCGCGAGCCATGAAAAAGAGAACCGCCCAAATAATGACAGCTACCAATAAAATCGAAAGTGCCGCAATCAGGAAAGCGGGACGGTCCCGTTCCTTTTGCGGCAATAAATTAATATCAACCAGCATACTTACACCTCTTTCAACGCAAGACCGATAGCACGATTGAAGCGTACAGGTACACTTTTCACTTGATCGGACGGAATGGGATCAATAACAAGTGGAGTGACAGGCACCGCAAACCGCTCTTCGAGGCGAGACTGGAACGTAAACCAGTCTTCAAACTCCCCGTTGCAGACGATATGCGTAATGCCGGCTTCTCCGCCGTTCATGTTGTAGCGATAAAAATTAGCTAACTTTTCAGATTCAGTTTCAATCGTAGACGTGATTGTTTCGGTGTCTAAAACTAAACCGCCGAATGCATCAAATTCCACAGGACGCATGAATAACGGATAATGTTCATGGAAAATCGAGACGGTCATTTTTGTCGACTGGATATCGATCAACATGATGTGCTCGTCTTTCTGGAAATCATGCTGCAAAAAGCCGAGGCGGTATAGCGCAAGCGGCGTAATATCCGCTACAACCGGATCGAGTTTTGCCCGGTCAAATACGCGTTCATAATCGGAAATCACTGATTCTTTTGAGGCAATAATGATCGCTTCCGGTTCTTCCGAATCCGATTCGTAAGGTACGACATCGAATACAGGATCTTCGAACGGAAGGTAAAGCGTAGAGCCGATTTCAATGAAAAAGTGGCCTTTCAATTCATCGGCTTCAATATCTTCGGGGTAATTCACTTTGCGGATAATAACGAATTCGTCAGGGGCGAGGAATCGGACTGACTTCTTAGAGAGACCCCACTGATCAACAGCCTTATCGAGAATCGATTCGAGCGCTTCGCTATCCACAATTTTGCCGTCTTCGATGATGCCTTGCGGAAGATCCATCTCTTCCGCACAGCTCAACTCCAGTGGCGAAGCCGACTTGATATCCACATGCCGGATTGCGTCTTCTTCTATAGTAATGGTTGCGACTCGCGCTTTCCTCGACAAAAACGATAAGGCCATTTTTTCAGCTCCTAGGGTTTGATTTAAAAAAATAAAAACTTAAGGTGCAATTGTAGTACCTGTAAAGTCTTTATTCTTTTTAGCAGTAATTTGTGCATTTGTCATTGCAGTTTTGATTTCATATTTACCATCTGTGGTAGCACCACTTATTTTATTTCCTCCAACAGCTTTTGTAATAGTCACACCATCAGCTAGAGAACCTTTATCTTCCAAATAAGAAGTAGTGGCTCCCGCAGTTGTACCTGCCAATACTCCTACAGTAACTGTTGCTCCTGTAGCACTATTGTTTTCAGTGAAATAAATATTTGCTGCGGCCAGTGCATTTTGGTAATCGGCTTTAACTGCTCCGTTACGGCTATTTTCAATTAGATTTCCAATCGCCGGAATTGCAATTGCAGCAATAATAGCGATAATTACGATTACTGCTAAAAGCTCGATTAATGTCAAACCTTTTTGCTCTTTTAATTTGTTTTGGATGAATTTTTTCATCGGTGTTTGCCCCCGTATTCGGTTAATTTAGCACTTTTTCAAGCACATTCTTATTATATCAATAGAACTAAAATACTCAATAGTAAAATCATAAAAATTTATAAAAAATTTACATCAAAAAACAACTTTTGTCCCTACATATTGTCTACATTTTCAAACATACCGAACATCGGCATCATAATTGCTAGGACTATAGTGCCGACTAGAAGCGCGAGAAATACAATCATTAACGGTTCAATCAATGCCTTTAAACGATCCGTTTCTTGCTCAACTTCCTTTTCATAGAACTCTGCCACTTTTTCCAACATATGATCCAAAGAACCCGTTTGTTCTCCAATTGAAATCATGTGAGGGATTAATGGAGGAAATGCCCAGTGATTCTTCATTGGCTCAGTTAGAGACCCTCCACGTTCTAAGGAATCTCTAGCTGAAAGAAGCACTTTCGACATAACAGCATTCCCTACTACTTTCTCAGTCATGGTCATGGCTTGAAGAATTGGTACTGAGCTTGAGAATAAGGAACTTAAAGTTCTCGTCAATCTAGCTAATGCAGATTTTTTCATAATGTTTCCAAAGATTGGCACTTTTAGGACTGCTTTATCTAGCAACATATTGCCTGCTTCACTTTTTCTCATCAGCCAATAAGTTGCGATTACTAGTACCACAGCAAGTATGAGAATATACCAATAGCCGATAACAAAATCACTGCCTGCCATTACAAACTGCGTAATCCACGGCAATTCGCCTCCAAAACTCGCAAACATATCGACAAACATCGGGACGATGGATGACAATAGGAAAATTACGACCCCGACCGCCAGAAATCCTACTACCGCAGGATAAGTCATTGCTGAAATTACCTTTTGTCTTGTTTGATAGGCTTTATCGTAATGCGTTGCTAGCCGGTCAAGAGACTCATCGATATTCCCCGACATCTCCCCCGCCCGGACCAAGTTAATCGTCAGCGGCTCAAAAATCTTCGGATATTTTGCTAAAGAGTCTGATAAGGTATTCCCTTTTCGCAGCTCTTCATCAACTTCCACCAATGTTTTCCGAAGCGGCTTTGAATCCACTTGCTTCGAAAGGATGCGAACTGCGTCGACGATTGTAACTCCCGCTCTCATAAGCGTAGAAAATTGACGGAGAAACATAATAAACTGGTCCCTTTTTACCGGGTTCCCGATAACAATATCTTTTTGAAGAGCGGTCGCTTCAACTTCACGGATATCAATAACTTTGATGCCTTCATCGCGTAAGCGCTCAACTGCATCTCGCCGGCTTGTTGCGACAACAACTCCGGTACGGATCTTTTTCTTGTCGCGGCCTTCATATTTAAAACGCGCCATCTCTTATTCCTCTCCTTCCAGGAAAGGCTGCGCTGTCTGGCGGGAAATTTTCCCTTGGGAAAGCAAGCTTTGAATTGTCGTAAGCATCATGTGCATACCTGCCGAACGGTTCGTCAAAATGACATTCGGAATCTGATGGACTTTTTCGGTGCGAATCAAATTGGCAATGGCAGTATTATTGATCATGATTTCTGTTGCTGCTACTCGCCCTTTATTGTCTGCAGTCGGCAGCAAACGCTGGGCAACTACCGCTTTTAAAACTCCACCCAGCTGAGTACGCACTTGAGACTGCTGTTCCGGCGGGAAAACATCGATAATCCGTTCGATGGTCGAAGCTGCGCTTGACGTATGGAGCGTCGCCATAACCAAATGGCCTGTTTCTGCAGCTGTAATAGCGGTTGAAATAGTCTCCAGGTCTCGCATTTCTCCGACTAAAATTACGTCTGGATCTTGACGCAGCGCTGCCCGCAAACCGTTTGCGAAGCTATCCGTGTCAAAACCGACTTCTCGCTGATCAATGATTGACGTCCCGTGCTGATGCAAATATTCAATCGGGTCTTCAAGCGTAATAATGTGCTTGTTCATTTTTTCGTTTATATGGCGAATCATCGCAGCGAGCGTAGTCGATTTACCGGATCCGGTCGGTCCAGTCACCAAAATCAATCCTTGATTGATTTCCGCTAAATTCTTTAAAGTCGGCGGCATGTTCAAATCCTCAATTGTTGGAATGCCAGTAGGAATCATTCGGAACGCATGTGAAATTGAGCCTCGCTGCTGAAATGAGTTGACTCGGAATCTGGCAACACCAGGCAAAGAGTAGGAGTAGTCCATTTCGCCTTTTTCTAGAAAAATGTCCCATAATTTTTCTGGAATTAATGCCTTGCCTATTTCTCTTGAAAGTTCCGGCGTGATGCTTTCGTCCCCGAACCGCTGAAGCGTTCCATGCATCCGGAATACCGGTGGAATCCCTACTGTGATATGAATATCGGATACATTTTTTTCCTGGGCTGCTGTTAATACTTTGTTGATATAATCATTTGGCATAATTAGTCAATCATGGCAACGCGCATTACTTCCTCTGTCGTTGTCATGCCCTCCTTTACTTTCATTAGGCCATCATCGATAAGAAAAATTGTTTTGTTCTTATTGGCAATTTCACGAATTTCTGCTGCGGTACCGCCTCTGTTGATGACATCCTTGATCGCCTCGTCCACGACAAGTACTTCGTGAATTGCCATACGTCCCCGGTAGCCGGTCATATTGCACTGGGAACATCCACGGCCCCTTGCGATAATATCGATATCCAATCCGCGCTTTTCAAAAATTTCTTTTTCACGTACAGTTGCCGGCTGGATTTCTCGGCAGTCGCGGCAAACGCGGCGAATCAAACGCTGGGCTACAACCGCATTTAGTGAAGCAGTAACAAGAAATGGCTCTACTCCCATATCCATTAAACGGGAAATGGACGCGATGGAATCGTTCGTATGGATTGTGCTCAAAACTAAGTGACCTGTCAAAGAAGCGCGGATCGAAATGTCCGCTGTTTCTTTATCCCGGATTTCCCCAACCATGACGATATCGGGATCTTGACGAAGGATCGATCGAAGACCTGCGGCAAATGTCAAACCGACGTTCGTATTTACTTGAATTTGGTTAATCCCTTCTAATTGGTACTCGACTGGATCTTCAACAGTAATGATGTTTACTTCTTCTGCGTTCAATTTATTCAACGCCGCATATAATGTAGAAGATTTACCTGAACCTGTCGGACCGGATATTAGGATGATGCCGTTCGGTTTTTCGATTGCTTGCATAAAACGTTCCATATTTGTCTGGTTAAAACCAAGCTTCGATATATCTGTTAAGTTGTTGCTTAAATCCAAAATCCGCATAACCACTTTTTCGCCGTAAACTGTGGGCAGAGATGAAACACGTAAATCGATCGGACGGAAGTCGACAGTCGACTTGATCCGTCCATCTTGCGGAATGCGGCTTTCTGTAATATCCAGATTGGCTAAGATTTTGATGCGGGCAGTAATCATTCCCTGCATCTGTTTCGGCAATGTCCGAACCGTACGAAGCGCCCCGTCAATGCGGTAGCGGACCAAAATCCGGCTTTCCTGCGGATCAAAATGGATATCACTTGCTTTTTGTGCCACTGCGCTGGAAAGAATTTGGTTTACTAACCGGACAATCGGCGCATCCAGATCGCTTAGTTCTTCTTGTTGCTGCTGGGTAACTTGCGGCATTTCTCCAAGCATTTCATCGTACGACTCTTCATCGTAGTATTTCGCAATTGTCTTCAAGATATCATCTTTCGAAGCGATGGCTGGTTCTATTTGGAAACCAGTCGTCAAGCGAAGATCGTCGATCGTAATGAAATCCATTGGGTCCGTCATCGCGACAAATAATTTATCGCCTTCGGTTTTTAAAGGCACCAATAGATTGCGCTTTGCGAATTCCTTTGGCACTACATTGAAAAGATTTGGATCAAATGGATAGCGGAACAAGGTGACATGCGGAATGCCGAGCTGAACTTCGAGCGTTTCGATCAATTGCTGTTCGGTCACGAGACCGCGCTGCAAAAGAGCATCCCCTAATTTTTGGTCGCCTTGCTTCGCTTTTAATGTTTCTTTTAAGTCTTCATCTGTGAGCAAACCTTGCTCGATTAAAATATCGCCTAACCTTCTACGTACTGCCGCCAAGTTTAGTCCCCCTCAAAAACTGTTAAGGATTAATGATGTTTCCGCCTTTATCATAAGTTGGATCAGATCCTTTATTTCCCGATCCAGTTGAATTATCTTTTCCTGAACCGCCAGCGTTATTGTTATTACCGGCATTCCCTGTTCCACTATTATTGTTTTCAGGACCATTCGTAGTTCCACTACCAGGTTGACTGCCTTCTGTCGAAGACCCAGTTCCGTTAGATCCTGAATTTCCTGAAGATGAACCCGTTCCATCAGTTCCTGTAGAAGGATCTACTGTATCGCCTGTAGTCGATTCAGCCCCTCCTGGATTAGTTACTTCGCCAGTAGCTGGATCTATAATTTCTCCGCCTTCCGGAACCACTTCTGTTGAAGTTAACGGATAAACTTCAATCCGATGAGCCGGTGGATAGAAATCAGTTGAGATCGGTTCAATTTCAAGCTCTTCGCCTTGAGCTAGGATCAAACGGCCAACATTTAAGCGGACACCATCCGCTCCTGTTTCTTTTACTGTAGAACCATTCGATACGAACGCACTGTATTGTTTAATCAATCGAGGTTTTACTTCTTCCTGCTCACCAATTTGAACTGAATACGTGTAGACAAATGGCAATCCTGTCATTGAAGCTTCTATTGCTGTTCCGTTTGTTCCAATATTCAAGATAAAACTGCTGTCATTCGGATTGGTAAATACGAAATCGACATTTAAAGCACGATTAATTGCTGCTTCCTGGCCCAAAGGTATAGAAGAAGGAATCTTTGTACCGATACTCCGTTCATCGATAATAAAATTGGACTGCAGGATTACGCCATAGATAGCGGATGCAATTTCTGTAAGTTCCTGGTCTGAAACTTGCTGGAGGTCTTGTTCATCTAAAAAACCAATAAATGAGAACTGGGCATTCGGCGCAATTTGGAAACCGTTCAATGCAGCCAATGCTGCCTGTGCACCTTTACTTTGTAAATTATGATTGAACGACACGGAAGAAACGACTTCGCGTTCAACACTTAAATTGTCATCACTAATCGTTACACGCGTTTCTGCTTGTCCGTTATGAAGGCTTTCTTCTAATTTAGCCGTAACGCTTTGAATTTGTTCAGTGGAAAATACCGCTGCTGGAAACTGTTCCGCCAAAAAGGTCTGAGTTGTTGCATCCGATAATTGGAAGACGAAATTATTCTGCGAACCGTTTTGAGCTTGCTGAACTGTTTCATCCAAAAGGATCTGTGCATTGTCTAATGGATAATTAGCTGTTGCGTCTTGGTACGTGACAATGAGCTGCGCAGACTGTTTCCATGATTCCACTCGGCCTGCAAATAGTTGTTTGGCTTCAGTAACTTCCATATTTGAAACATCCGTTGCACCGATATACGTATTATCGCCAAATTTTTCGACGGGGAAAAACCATTTGTCTACGGCCAAAGCCCCTGCATTTGCAACGCCGAAGAATAAAAAGGCTGAAAGGATGATCGCTAAAAATGTCGTTCCAAAAACTTTATTGTCCATCTTACGACTCCCTCCGCTTCGGATTCATGCTGTCCATCCCAGACGCTTTGGCAAGATCTTGATTATCATCCTTAACCAAATTCACTTTACTTTGACGAGATAGAAATTTCTGGCGAGCTGCCCGGCGTTCTTCAGATTGTTTGACCTTCTCCATTTGCGCTTTTTCTAACTGCTTCATATAAATTAATGACGCCATCAAAGAAATTGCCACTATCGCAAGCAGCGACATATAAAACGGCATGTAATTTTGCATGATCAATCCGATTGTTGCCGCTGCCACTGCTCCCCCTATAATTGTCATTTTCTTTTTCATAGGAATTGTTTTAAAAAGTGTATAAGCAAGTGCAAAAACTATTGCAGCAAAGATAACTAAAATTAAAATACGAACCATAACGAACCTCCTGTATAAGTTGAAAAAAATTGAAATTATTTTAAAACCACTATATCAACGATTATATTAATAAAACTCGCTATTCACCCGATAAAATGTAAAATGAAGTAAAGGGATTAGGTTGAGTTTACCACTTATCACTTGTTATCATACAAGATAATTGTTATAGATGAAAGTAGTTCTTGCCTCCTAGACGAAAATATTTTTATTGCAAAATAAAGTAAGGTGTTATAGATTACCGGATGAAAAAATGTTATATATATCTGTAGAAGCAAAAAAAAATAACGGAATTGGGTATTTAGTTCCATTTTTTGATGGCTTAATGATTAATGAGGTGTTTTATGAAGAATGAAAAGGGTTTAACATTAGTAGAAGTTTTAGCAGCAGTAGTATTAATTTCAATCGTCTTAATGGGATTTATGGCTCTATTCGGGACTACGAATAAATTTGCCGTGACAAACAGTGAAAAACTAGTTGTTATTAACCTAGCCGATGCTAATTTAGAGCGGATGAAAGCTGATCCTGTTCTTTATTTTAAAAATACAGGTTATGCGTTTCCACCAACTACATTAAAAAGCGGCATCGATATAACTCGTACAGATACCATAAACGGTAAGAATTATCTTATAAATATTGATTTTACTCAAAATACATCGGAATCAAATTTGTCATTATATAACGTAACTGTAACCGCCAAATCTCCAACTTCAAATTTATCCAGTACTGTGGAAGGATATCTGCCTTATGTTAAACCGTAAAATTAATAATGAATATGGAATCACATTAGTCGAAGTTCTAGCCACTTTAGTGATTATGAGTATTATTGGAGCATTAGCTTATTCAATCCTTTTCCAAGGTTATAATAATTACAATCGGGTCAAAGTTGAAACCGAACTTCGAGACGAAGCTGATTTAATCATGGCGAATTACATTTCAGATTTCTATGTGATGAAAAAAACGGAAGCGAAGTTGGTCAATTCTTGCACTAATGGATTCATAAATTCAGAAGTCAGTGTAACGAAAAGCAATGGAACTTCTTATAAAACAGGTGTTATAAATAAAGATGTTATTGTACGTGGTCAACCAGTAAGGTTAAATAATACAAACGTGAAATTTGTTCCTATACCTTGCACTACTTCAAGTAACCTTTCAAATATAGCTAATATTAATTCCAGAGATGGTGTTGAATTTACGATTAAGTTCACTCTAGAAACTACTGTAAAAGGAAGAGTCCACCAAATGGATTTTAAAAACACTATCTCAATTATTGAGGATAAATTATAATGGCCACAAAAAATGGATTTCATTTAATTAGTAGGGGGAGTCATTGATGAAATACCTAAAACAACAGAATGGTTATGCTTTACTGGTTACATTGTTGATTTTGGTTGTATTTAGCGTTTTAGGTACTACCCTCATGATGTTCACTTTGAATGGCGGAAGCAAAAACGAAGTGCGAGAAGATATTACGCAATCCGCGGATCTGTCTCAAAAAGGCATTGATCTAATCACTACTCAAATAAATTCTGAATTGACTACGTACTTAGGTATCAATGGAAGACCTCGCACAGAATTTGTTTATCAATTAGAAAATTATTTAAATAATTATTTATGTAGTAAAAATTCTCCAACTACTTTAAGTATTACTGGAGAATACAAAGTCTGCATTGAATCTTACGTTAATAGTTTTGATGAAAATAATGAAGTCAACGAGTTAAAGAAACTCGTTACCTTTAAAAGTGTAGGTACATCTGGCAATTCCAATCGAACTTTAACTAGTAAAATAGAAATTGGGGCAGAAACTGCACCTGAAGCTTTAAGATATGCAGTTGGCACAAACATAGATTCTGCAGATGGCTTACAAGATGGGGAAGGTAATCTTTTGATGCATGGTGGAGTTGAGATTAAAGGAGATATTAAAGTCGACGGAAATATTGTTACCTCTTCAAGTGGATATGCCTATCTAGGCGGACAACGTTGGATTCCTAGCTTGTTTCCATCAGCCCTTCCACTCGATGGTGTTGAATCTTCTAGGCTTTTCCTTGGAAAGAAAGCATATACTATAAATAATGTTGTTGATTATGATAGTCATTTAATTAGAAATAGTTTTCCTTCCACTTCATATACAGAGAAAACAAATATTGATGAATTATTCAGGACTGATGCTTCCCCTTTACTTGTTTCAAGAGAACCTGTAAGGAGCCCGATTGGGATAACAGCTCAAAAACCTAACTTTCAATATATATCCACAGCCGCTGGGGTAAGAGAGATAAACTCTGGGTCTGATCTAACATTTAGTAGCGAAGATAGAATAAATGATAAAGTCTTTCTGATGCATGACTATACTCAAAGAGTTTGTGTAGATGAAGGATGGCTTAGTTGTCGAAAATACGAAAACAAACGGTTCGCTGGCGACAATCAAACATATATATTTGAAGGGACTAATTCTTTTAAACAAGCTTCCACAAATGGAAGCGTGGAATTTAAAAATACAGTTTCAAGCTTTAAAAATGGCCTGTATATTGAAGGGAATTTAAATATAGGAAATAACAGTACATCTGAGAATGTAGACAACTATTCAGATGTTATATTAGATGGTCCGATATATGTAAATGGAAATGTAAATATTAAGGGAGCTGACCTATTAAGTAACGTTTTATTATATGTAAATGGAAATGTCACTATTGAATACTCCAGAATAAATGGTAAAAATTTGCCAAATAATAAAAAAGGTTCTTTAATTATACTTTCTAAAGGAAATATTAAAATTTCCAATAACTCAGTTAATCAAGACACCCCAAGTTATATCAAAGGTTTTTTCTACAGTGAGAGTGATTTTGAAATGTTTGGGGTTGGATCAAATATTAAAATTGATGGCGGTATTTCAGCTAGAAAAATAGTATTAAATGCAATACGTGGTAGAGCTTCAAATTCAAAATTCACCGACGCTCATATAATAAGCTATAGAAATGGGTGGAGTACAAATTATGATTATTTTGAAGGAACTACAGAACAAGCTAAAAGAGGTTCTCGACTTCAGGTTATCTACGACGACGAAATCATCTCCACCTATTCCGATTTAAAACAACAAGAGCCAGTCATCTATAAAGTTGACCCCCCTCTCGAAAAAGATCGAAGCTATTAAAAAAGAGTGGAAATCCTACAATCTAGGATTTCCACTCTTTTTCTATTTCACATAAGCCGCAACCTTATTCCGTCCCGCTTGCTTCGCGCCGATATACAGCGCTCTGTCCGCATTGCGGATCAAGGCATTCGGTTCGTCGCTGTCGTCTGGTGCGGTTGAGACACCGATGCTTAAGGTGATATGGACGTCTTGGATGCCGCGATCGACACCTAGATCGGTTTTGATTTTGAATGCGTGCTTTTCGATTTTCTTGCGCAAAGATTCTGCAAATAACATCGATAGGTCTTTGCCGTAGTTCGGGAAGAGAACGACAAATTCTTCGCCGCCGTAGCGGGCAACAGTCCCTTCCTCCCCTACTTCCGCTTCGAGCAGCCTTGCGAGTTCGATCAGGATATCGTTACCGCTTTGGTGACCATACGTATCATTGATGCTCTTGAAGTGGTCGATGTCCATCATGACGAGCGACAGGTTTTCGAGCTCGCCGGATTTGACTTTGTTCATGCATTTTTCAAGTGCTTCATCTAAATAACGGTAATTGTATAATTTCGTTAATCCACAGCGTTCGCTCTTCGCAATCGCTTTTTGGACATATCCCGCTTTTTCGAGCGATACGGCAAAATACGTACTCAAGATATCGAGTATCTGCAGCTGGTGGCTGACGTATGCGTATTTTTTCTTGGATGCGAGAACGAGCACCCCTTCGATTTTATTGTTCCGGGCAATCGGTGTGCACATGATGCTTTCGGCATCGACTGGAATATAGCCGGTGACGATTTCTTTCCATTGTGACTTTTTCTGATAGACGACCGGTGTATTTGTTACGATGACGTTTCCGGCAATCCCCTTGTTATATCGGACAGCTGGTATATTAAGTTCAATGAATTCACTATTTTCAAACATCCGCAACATCAGTAATTCGCCGCCGCGGTAGTCAATGACATAGGCATAATCAGTTTTGAACATATCGGCTACGTGGAGAACGAATTGATCAAGCACTTCCTCAGATGAAAGCCGGGCTGCCAATTGATGGCCGATCTCCCCCGCTTTTTTCAAATCGATATTGACTTGTTCGGAGCTATTGTACATTTTCATAACAGCTGTCATGATGAAAAACGGAATTCCGAGAAGGAGCAGTGCAGCACTTCCGATATAGGCCTCTGTTATATAGAGCGCGATGGCATAAGGGAATACGCATAGCGTCAACGCAAAATCCCAGATGGCATCGATGGAAAAGAATTTATTCGGCGTGCCCGTGATTTTATCATAAATGTAGAAAATGGTTTGATTCGCTACAACTGATACAACTTGAAAAATTAAGCCAAATAAGATGATGTGCATCAAATTAAGCGAACCGATCTCTCCCCCCGCTCCTATGAAAGCCAAACCAGCAAAAGTCGAGATGAGGAAAAACATTGTTGAGTTAAATGGAATGCGAATCGACTGTGATTCATCTGTGCGGCTTCTGAATAATACGACCAACATTGTCAATTGAGAAATTATCATCTCGACAACGATGCCGTATTTCAGGAATACGGCAACGGTCATCCATTGAACAAGAAATGTCGAAGCGCCGTTGATGTTCATCGGCATTAAGCATGTTAAGACGAAAAATAGAATGAACGGCAGAAGATTCCAAGGATCGATTTCAGGCGGAGGAAAATACTGGTATATGAAGTAGAATCCCGGCGGCACAATGAGCAGCCAAACTAACCAAAGAACTACTTTTCTATTTTTTATGTCCGACATAGCATCATCTTCTCCCCGGATATTTTCGCACAAATTGACAATAAACCTTTAGCTGGCGGCGCTTTTATAATTAGCAAAAATCTTGAAATCTTCGTTTTTAAGAATTGACAATAAATTCATCGAACCTGTGACTATTGTCATGACGTCTTTACCTTGTACAGGTAATATATCACATTGATTTTGAATTGTCTTTATTTTACTTCTACTTTCTTTAAATAAAATATTTCCAGCTAACGCACGCTCGCTTTCAAATTCAATAAACGTGAACCGATCACTGATACGCTCGAGTTTCCGCAAGATTTCCGGGTAATTTTTGTCTTTTAAAATGCCCACGACTAAATGGATTTCTTTAGTTGGATATTGTTCTTTTACTGTCGAGATCAATGCTTCGATGCTTTCAACATTATGCGCCGCATCTAAAATTAGCCCCGGGTAGAGTTGTTCAAAGCGAAACGGAATAGTGGCTTTAGAAAGGCCGGCATTCGCTTTCTCTTGATCGAACGTCAGCAGCAATAATTCTTTCGCTGCCTCTACCGCAAGTTGGGCGTTTCGGATTTGATGCTGCCCTTTCAGTTTTAATTCCACCGTAATCGGCTCTTTTGCCTTGATGACTTCGGAATGGAGCTTGTCAGATGTTTCATTTACTACTGCCATTGCGGCTTCTGGGAGAGCGCCTACAACGACTGGCTTCCACTTTTTGATAATCCCAGCTTTATGCCAAGCAATTTCTTCCAGTGTATCACCGAGAAAAGCCGTATGTTCCATCGAAATGGACGGAATGATCGAAAGGAATGGATCGATGACATTCGTGCTGTCGAAGCGCCCGCCCATCCCTGCTTCAATGATCACAGCATCAAGCGGATGTTCACTAAATACCAGGAATGCCGCCGCAGTCAGCAATTCAAAATCCGTAAGCTGCGTCCGGAGCGACGCTAGCCGGTTCATCGTGCGGTCCATTTCTTCTGCTGGAATCGGCTCGCCGTTGATCTGGATTTGGTCATGGAGATCTTCAATTTCCGGGGAGAAGAAATTGCCGACCGATAAACCGTGCTCACGTAAGATGCTTGCCAGGAAAGTGGCGGTCGAGCCTTTGCCGTTGGTACCGGCAATATGTATGAAAGTCCCTTTTTGATGAGGGTTGTCTAATTCTTTTAAAGCAGCCGTGATGGCATGCAGCCCGGGTTTGATAGCAGCTTCCGTCTGGATGTTCCATTTCTTCTTGTAGGTGTCGAGTCCATTTATCATTTTTACCCTTCTTTCTCCGTTAAACGTGATACACTTTTTTTAAGATTAATTATACCATGAAGGAGAACTGGAAATGACAACATGTTGGGTGATTTATAACGGAAGTCTCGTCTCTGATAAATTCGCTGACCAAGCCCGCTTAACAGCTGATGCGGCTGAACGGGCTGGCGTTTCGGCAAGGATGATGAAAAACTACGAGGCGATGATGGATCTGTCTGCCGAACCGGATCTCCCCGATTTTGCGGTGCTCCTCGATAAAGACATTTTGCTTGGCTATTTTCTGAAAAGCCAAGGGGTTCCCGTCTACAATGACCCGTCCATCATTGACCTTTGCGACAATAAAGCAAAACAATATATTCAATTGGCGGCACATGGTCTGCCTATGCCCCGGACCATCGTTGCACCGAAAGTCTATCCGAATTTCTCGATACTAGAGTCCGGCTATTTTGAACGGGTAATCGATACATTGAAACTGCCGATGATCATTAAAGAAGGACATGGCTCATTCGGCATGAAAGTTTATTTGATTGAAACGGAAGAGCAATTTTACGAAAAGGTGGAATCGCTTCGCGGCATCGATTTTGTCTTCCAGGAATTTATTGCATCAAGCCGCGGACGCGACATCCGTGTCAATATTGTCGGCGGCGAAATCGTTGCAGCAATGTACCGCCATTCCGAGACGGATTTCCGGGCAAACATCACCAATGGCGGAACCGCTTCCCCTATTGAACTGACGGAAGCCCAGCGGACGCTTGCGCTGAAGGCTGCTGAGGCAGTCGGAACTGTGTTTGCCGGGGTCGATCTGTTGTTTGATGAACAGGAACAGCCGCTCGTCTGTGAAGTGAATGCCGCTGCCCATATCCGCAATATCTTGAATGTCACGGGCATCAATGTCGCGGATGCTATGATCGAATTCATACTGGAGGACTTGAAATGATCCTATTGTACGAGACGGCGGACGCTCATCGCAATAAAGAATTTATCGACGAACTGCAGAAGTTCGGCAGTTTTAAACTGCTGTGCTGGGACGATTGGTCGGATGAGGGATTGGGTGCGCTTGCTGAGAATTTGAAAGGTTCACTCGTTTTGTTCCGTGTCCGCCGCCCTGCTGCCGCACGTTTTTTGGAAGACCAGCGGATCCACTTGGTGAACCGCGCCGAAGTGAATCGCATTGCCAATGACAAATGGCAAAGCTTTCAGTTTATGCAATTAATGGGGGTGCCTATGATTCCGACATACCGGGAAGCGAAAGAACTTCCTTGTGTCGCTAAAACAGCGGACGGACACGGGGGAAACGGCGTTGAATTGGTCCACTCGGCTGCCGAGATCCCGACAAATGCTTCTATTTTTCAGCCCGTTGTCGACCATGTGGCGGATGTTCGTGCTTATGTAATTGGCACCGAAGTGGTCGGTGCAGTAAAGCGGAGTTCTGCCGATTCATTCAAAGCGAATTACTCGCTCGGCGGCAAAGCGGAGAAATACATCCTCTCTGCTGCGCAAGAGCAAGACGTCTTGAAAATTGCCCGTGCGCTGAAAAGCGATTATATTGGTGTTGATTTTCTTTTATTGCCTGATGGGCGTCATTTATTCAACGAAATTGAAGATCCGGTCGGAGCACGATCATTTTATAAGACGCACGAAGAAAATATTGCCGAATTGTTGGCAGTGCATTTGAAGAAGATTGAAAAAGAACGGCCTTTTCGCCTGAAGGAAGAGTAAATTGATCCAGCCTGCTTTTGCGGGCTGGATTTTTTATTAATGATTTTAAAGACAAGTTTGATTATCTTTCAGCAATTTCGATAATTTCCATTCACTGACTATTCCTCTATGAAAGCGGGTATCTTACTAATTGAGCAGAAAAAATAACAGGAGGGATTCAATGAAGATTCAAGCAGCAGTGACGCACGGATTGGGTGAGGATTTTAAATTTGAAGAAGTGGAACTTGGCGAACCGAAAGACCATGAGGTACTCGTGAAAATTGTAGCGACCGGCGTTTGCCATACAGATGCCGTAGCCCGGGATTTAGGATTGTCGCCTTTTCCAGCGGTGCTTGGCCATGAAGGCGCCGGTGTTGTTGAAAAAGTCGGGTCGGCGGTTACCTCGATTGAGGCCGGCGATCATGTCGTTTTGTCGTTTGCCTATTGCGGCCATTGCGAGAATTGCCTGACCGGCCATCCGACGGTTTGCCTGAACTTTAACGATTTGAACTTTGGCGGAAAGATGCAGGACGGCACAAACCGGATTCACCATCACGACCATGCTGTTTCAACGTTTTTCGGCCAGTCGTCGTTCGGCACTTTCGCGGTTACAAACGAGCGAAATGTCGTCAAAGTTGATAAAGAAGTGGATTTAACCCTGCTTGGGCCGCTTGGATGCGGTATTCAGACAGGTGCCGGGACGGTATTGAACCGCTTGAAACCGGAATTCGGCTCTTCTATTGCTGTTTTTGGCAGTGGCGCTGTTGGATTGAGTGCAGTAATGGCTGCGAAAATTGCAGGCTGCCTCAATATCATTGCCGTCGATATACACGACAACCGGCTGGAATTAGCAAAGGAACTCGGTGCAACCCATATTCTGAATGGCAAAAATGTAGATGTGGTACAAGAAATCAAGGCAATTACGGGTGGCGGCCTTCATTATGCAGTAGAGACGACAGGCGTTCCCCCGGTCGTTAAACAGGCAATCCATTCGCTTCGCCCACTCGGCTCCTGTGCAATCGTCGGTGTGACGCCAGAAATGACTTTTGATGTCCATAACGACATCATGGCGGAAGGAAAAACAGTGATGGGCGTTATCGAAGGCGACTCGATTCCTCAGGTGTTCATTCCGCAGCTCGTGAATTATTTCAAACGGGGCATGTTCCCGTTCGACAAACTGACGAAAGTATATGAGTTTGAACAGATCAACGAAGCCTTTGAGGATTCGAAAAACGGCTCGACCATCAAACCGATTGTCAAAATCGCTGAATAACAAAACGCTCCTGAACTTTTTCAGGAGCGTTTTAATTTTATGTGGGATTCGGCTGCAGCTAATTCATCGCCATTGATCCCCTCTTCTTTAGTTTCAAAATTGTCGCATGGCTGTATTATTAAACGCATGAAGAGAATATTGTGGAATTGTTGATGCAGCATCTTCAGAAATTGGAGAAAGACGCCCCATTTCGTGTGTGATGGAAGTTCGCTGATAAAGCGGGCTTTTTTATTTCGCTTTTCTGGCAAAGGCAGACACAATTGAAGTTGAAACTCGATTAGTGTCAGAAGGAAACTCCCATAGTGTCAAAAGAACTCCGATGAGTGTCGAAAGAATTCCTTTTAGTGTCGATAAAAACTCGGGTAGTGTCGATAAAGAGTCGAGTAGTGTCAATAGAACATGGAAATCGGGTGTGGATGGCTAACTAAGCACCCCTCACTTCCGTTTTTGATGAAAACTTGCTGCTTGCAGGCTTTTTTTATTTGTTCGGATTGGATCAGTGTCGATAGAAAGTGATTTAGTGTCGATAATGAGCCGAGTAGTGTCAATAGAACACAAAAAAGTCGGCCACCCTCAAATTCGAGAATGGCCGGCTTTCAACTTTTATAGATTCTTTAATTCTTCCATGCGTTTTTCAACGGTTGCGTGTTTTTCGAGGTAGTCGGCTTCTTTTTTGCGTTCTTCGGCCACTACTGCTTCAGGCGCTTTGGAAACGAAGCGTTCGTTCGACAGCTTGCCTTGAACGAGTTTGACTTCCTTCGCCCATTTCTCAAGTTCCTTTTGAAGGCGCGCAAGTTCTGCGTCAACATCGATCAAACCTTCAAGCGGCATGAACAATTCCGCTCCAGATACAACAGCGGACATTGATTTTTCCGGTGCTGCGATGTTTTGGCCGATCGTCAATGTTTCCGGGTTGCAGAAACGTTCGATGTACGCGGCATTTGTCGTCAACACATTATGCGTGTTTTCGTCTTTAGCAGAAATCGTCAATGGCACTTTCTTGCTCATCGGCGACTGTACTTCTGCACGGATTGTACGAACAGCTGTGATGATGTCCATCAATAATTTCATGTTCGTCGACTCACTTTGTTCAGACAAGGATTCGTCAACTACCGGCCATGCTGCAACGGTAATCGATTCGCCTTGGTGCGGCAAGTTCTGCCAGATTTCTTCTGTGATGAACGGCATGAATGGGTGCAATAGGCGCATTGTGTTGTCGAGTACGTACGCAAGAACCGAACGCGTCATTTTCTTCGCTTCTTCGTCTTCCCCGTACAATGGCAATTTCGCCATCTCGATATACCAGTCACAGAAATCATCCCAGATGAAGTTGTAAAGCGAACGGCCCACTTCACCGAATTCATAGCGTTCCGCAAGATGCGTCACTTGTTCGATGGTTTCATTCAAACGAGTCAAAATCCATGAATCGGCTACTGAACGTTTGCCGGAAAGATCGATTTCATCGTACGTCATGCCTTCCATATTCATCAAAGCGAAACGGGAAGCATTCCAGATTTTATTCGCAAAGTTCCAAACCGATTCCACTTTTTCCATCGAGAAGCGGAGATCCTGCCCTGGGCTTGAAGCCGTCGCCAGGAAGTAGCGAAGCGAATCCGCGCCGTATTCAGAAATTACGTCCATCGGATCAACGCCGTTGCCAAGGGATTTCGACATTTTGCGTCCTTCCGCATCGCGAACCAGTCCGTGGATCAATACGTCTTTAAACGGTTTTTCTTCCGTGAATTCAAGCGCTTGGAAAATCATGCGCGAAACCCAGAAGTTGATGATGTCATAGCCCGTTACAAGTGCGTCTGTCGGGTAGTAGCGTTTCAACTCTTCATTATCTGCGTCCGGCCAGCCAAGCGTAGAGAACGGCCATAGAGCTGATGAGAACCAAGTATCCAGAACGTCTTCGTCCTGTGTCCAGTTTTCAGCATCTTCTGGTGCGTCCATGCCTACGTAAATTTCGCCAGTTTCGTTGTGGTACCAAGCTGGAATCTGATGGCCCCACCATAATTGACGGGAAATGCACCAGTCGCGGATGTTCTCCATCCAGTGAAGATAAGTTTTTTCAAAACGGTCCGGCACGAAATTCACACCGTCTTCGCCTTTTTGAAGATCCACCGATTTTTGCGCAAGTGGCTTCATATCCACGAACCATTGCGTCGATAGATACGGCTCAACTACGGCACCGCTGCGCTCGGAATGTCCAACCGAATGCATATGCTCTTCAATTTTGAATAAAACATCCATGTCCTGTAGGTCTTTAACGATCTGCTTGCGGCATTCGAAGCGGTCCATGCCTTCGTATTTGCCGGCGTTTTCGTTCATCGTGCCGTCTTCGTGCATGATCAAGACGCGCTCAAGATTGTGGCGATTGCCGATTTCAAAGTCATTCGGGTCGTGAGCAGGCGTAATTTTCACCGCACCGCTTCCGAATTCCATATCCACGTAATCGTCCGCAACGATTTCCATTTCGCGCCCAACAATCGGAAGTATGATTTTCTTGCCGATCAAGTGCTGGTAGCGCTCGTCTTTCGGGTGAACCGCAACGGCTGTATCGCCAAGCATCGTTTCCGGACGCGTTGTCGCAATTTCGATGTGCCCGCTGCCGTCAGCCAATGGATAGCGCATATGATAGAATGCACCTTGCACATCTTTGTAGATAACTTCGATATCGGAAATAGCGGTTTTCGTCGCTGGATCCCAGTTGATGATGTATTTGCCGCGGTAGATGAGTTTTTTCTCATACAATTTAACGAATACTTCTTTAACAGCATCCGATAAGCCTGCATCCAACGTGAAGCGCTCACGGGAGTAATCAAGTCCAAGGCCGAGCTTCGACCATTGTTCACGGATATGCCCAGCGTATTCCTCTTTCCATTTCCACGATTCTTCAAGGAATTTTTCGCGGCCAAGGTCATAGCGGGATTTGCCTTCTTCACGCAATTTCCCCTCCACTTTCGCCTGCGTCGCAATTCCGGCATGGTCCATTCCTGGAAGCCATAAGGCATCGTATCCTTGCATGCGTTTCATGCGCGTCATGATATCTTGGAGCGTCGTATCCCATGCGTGCCCTAAGTGCAATTTCCCTGTTACGTTCGGCGGCGGAATCACAATCGTATACGGCGTCTTGCCGCTTTCCGGCTTCGCTTCAAAAAACTTGTTGTCAATCCACCACTCGTAGCGGCCTTTTTCAATCGCCTGCGGATCATACTTTGTCGGCATTTGTTCAGTCATTGCAATTCCTCCTTTTTTTACTAAAGTACGAACTTGAGCGTGGTGCGTTGTTTTCATAACTAATAATGAAAGAACTATTAACATTCATGACCACATATGTTGAACTAAAGAATTAGCTTTTACAAATCGCTTCGGCGCTTTGGGCAGTGCAAAGATTATGCTCCTGCGCACTGCTCGTCGCAAAGGAGGCGACAAGTCGCTCCTTGCCTCACACAATAAGCCGAGAAGAGCACTCGTCTTATTGCTCCGCCTAGCCCCTGGACGCGCCGGCGCTAAGGGATGCCTTGATATGGAGCAAACAGCGGAGACTCCTGCGGGACCAGCGAAGTGCTGAGATCCACTCGGGCTTTTAGCCCGAGTTAGCTTAGCGCGAGCCCGCGGAAAGCGTAGCTGTTTTGCGGAATATCATTTTGTAAAACAATTTATTTCAACATATGGTAGTAAGTTATGCAGTAAAGCAATGAATGCTCTCGCAGAAAAGTAGAGCTGCTTTGCGTAATATCCTTCCACTCCTTTAGAAAACAAAAAAACCCCTTCGTCTGTAAAAGGACGAAGGAGTTGTTCGCGGTACCACCTTTATGCGCAAGTCAAAAAGAACCTGGCTCTCAAGTTCGATAACGGATTTCACATCCGGTCCCCGCTACTCGAATTTCACGGAAACTGCTCCGAGGTGACATTCAAATGCTTGTTCATGAAAGCCTTTCACCAAGCGGCCTTCTCTCTGAAATGTACGCACATTTTACTATCCTCATCAACGCATTAATTATTTACTTGAATCCATTGTACTCAATTTGCGCTTTTACCGTCAAGCTTTTTCACGATAACGGCCACAATCGGCGAGGCGACGAGCAGGATAAAGAAGAGGCGGAATAAATGAAAGCTTGTGATCAAGGCCACATCCGCTCCGGCATCAAGCGCAGTAATTGCCATTTCAGCCATGCCCCCTGGCGCTGCACTCAAGAAGAAATCGAGGAATAAATAGCCCGGCAGCCAGCTCGTTAAGAGATACGCGATGCCAGTCGAGAAGACAATCAGCAAAATATTATTTACGACGATGGCTGTACCAAGACGGATATTCATCTTTTCACGAACTTGTTCCATCTGCAGCCCCAAATTTGCCCCGATGAAAATCTGCGCCATGGCAATGAGCCAGTACGGCATTTCAACTAATACTTCCCCAGTGATTGTTTGCATGCCGGCCATTGTGAGGATTGGTGCGAGCACTTCCGCCGCTGGGAATCCGATTTTTTTCATTCCGAAGTAAACGAGGATCCCGGCAGCAATCGCCAAGAAGAAATGGCCAGGAGCAAACGAAAATTCCTGCGACAGGATTTCGCCAGCTTCTCGCCCATCCAGGAATACGGTTAAAAACGGCACAATCGTTACGACTAGTAAGATACGGAAAGTCTGCATCATCGTCACGACTGTGACATTCGCAGACTTAACATCTTCCGAAATGACGACCATCTGCGACAAGCCACCAGGCATCGAGCCGAGTAGACTTGTCGCCAAGCTTTCATCGGCCATCTTTCGGAAAAGCAAGCCTAGAAGCAAGGATAAGGCGACGACGGAAAATGTCAGAAAGGCCATGAACGGCAAATCGAGCCACATCAAAAACACCGCTTCACGCGAAAATGAGGAGCCGATTTGCACTCCTAGAAGCACAAGGCCAGCGACTTTCAAAAATTTCGGCCAGTAGAATTTCAGTTTTGTAAATTGATTCAGGATCAATAGCACGAACATCGGCCCAAGCAGCCAAGGCAAAAACATACCGACGGCTTCAAATAAAGCACCTGAAGCAATAGCGATCAACGCAGTTAAGATAAACGGTCTCACAAAATTTCCTACTTTCACAACTTAAGCTAATGTCCATGATACACCAAAATAGAAGCGCTATGAACTCTATGAGCGCTTTTTGAAGTTCTAAGAGAGGAAAACCCGATTCTATAGTCATCCGCACTCTTTTATTCCACAAAAAAACGGACGGATAAACTTACTATCCGCCCGCTCACTTATCTTCTTTTATTAACGTGCTAATTTAGCGAATACGTTATGGAAAGCTTCCACCGTTTTCGCAATATGCTCTTCTGTATGGGCAGTTGATAAGAACATGCCTTCAAACTGGGATGGCGGCAGGAAAATGCCTTCTTCCGCCATCAAGCGGTAGTAATCGGCAAATAATGCCGTATCGGATGTTTTTGCTGTTTCAAAATCCACCACTTCTTCATTCGTGAAGAAAAAGCCGATCATGGAACCCGCACGGTTCACCGTATGCGGGATGTTGTATTTCTCAGCTGCCGCACGGAAACCGGCTTCCAGCTGATCCCCGCGTTCAATGAAGGTTTCGTAGCTCGCTTCATTTAAACGGCTTAAGGTTTCAAATCCTGCAGTCATCGCAAGCGGATTGCCTGAAAGCGTCCCTGCTTGGTAGATTGAACCGCTTGGCGCCACTTGTTCCATGATTTCGCGTTTGCCGCCGAATGCGCCGACAGGAAGTCCGCCGCCGATCACTTTGCCTAGGCATGTCATATCCGGCGTTACGCCGAAATAGCCTTGTGCGCAGTTATAGCCGACGCGGAATCCGGTCATGACTTCGTCAAAAATCAAGATTGTGCCATTTTCAGTCGTCAAATTGCGAAGCTCCTGCAAGAAACCGTCTTTCGGCGGGACAACACCCATATTGCCGGCAACCGGCTCAACAATGACAGCAGCGAGATCGTTGCCGAATTCACGGAATGCGTGTCTTACGCTTTCCAAATCATTGTAAGGAACGGTGATCGTGTTTTGCGCAATCGATGCCGGCACTCCCGGTGAATCCGGCAAGCCAAGCGTTGCAACACCTGAGCCCGCTTTGATCAAAAGGCTGTCGCCGTGGCCGTGGTAGCAGCCTTCGAATTTCAAGATTTTATTGCGTCCGGTATAGCCGCGCGCTACGCGCAATGCACTCATCGTCGCTTCCGTTCCTGAAGAAACCATGCGCACCATTTCAATCGATGGTACACGCTCCATTACAAGTTTAGCAAGTTCATTTTCAAGCAAAGTCGGCGCACCGAAACTTGTGCCGGACATCGCAGTTGCCTGAATCGCTTTGACTACTTCCGGATGCGTATGACCTAGGATCAGCGGACCCCAAGACAACACATAGTCGATATACGTATTGCCATCGATATCCGTAATCGTCGCACCGCTGCCGGAAGCCATGAAAATCGGATCCATATTGACCGATTTAAACGCACGCACCGGGCTATTGACGCCGCCCGGCATTAAGTTTTTTGCTTCGTTAAATGCTGCAATTGAATTTTCGTATCCCATTTACTTCTCCTCCAGCCAGCGTGCCGCATCTTTTGCATGATACGTCATCAAGATATCCGCTCCAGCGCGTTTCATGCTGAGCAAAGTTTCAAGAACGATCTGTTTTTCGTCAACCCAGCCATTCAATGCCGCAGCTTTGACCATTGCATACTCGCCGCTGACGTTGTAGGCAACAATCGGCACATCAAAGTTGTCGCGTACTTCACGGATGATGTCCAAATAAGAAAGAGCCGGTTTCACGATCATGAAATCCGCACCTTCTTCAATATCTGATCCTGCTTCGCGTAAAGCTTCCAAGCGGTTCGCCGGATCCATCTGATAAGTCTTGCGGTCACCGAACTGCGGTGTTGAATGCGCCGCTTCACGGAACGGGCCGTAGTAAGCGGAAGAATATTTCACGCCGTAGGACATAATCGGCGTATTTTCAAATCCAGCCTGGTCCAAACCGTAGCGGATTGCTGCGACAAAGCCGTCCATCATGTTCGACGGCGCAATAATGTCCGCTCCTGCTTTCGCTTGGGACACCGCTGTACGGGCAAGCAAATCAAGCGATTCGTCGTTCAAGATGACACCATTTTCGATCACGCCGCAATGGCCGTGGTCTGTATATTGGCAAAGGCATGTATCGGCAATCACCACTAATTCCGGATGGCGATTTTTTGCGAAGCGGATCGCTTCCTGCGTGATGCCGTGGTCGTGGTAAGCTTGCGACCCGACAGCGTCTTTTTCATTCGGCACACCGAACAAAATGACAGAAGGAATTCCTAAAGAAACCACTTCGTCCAATTCTTCGCCTAGTCTATCCAATGAAAAATGGAATACGCCCGGCATTGATGAAATTTCCTCTTTTACATTTTCGCCTTCCACAACAAAAATCGGGTAAATAAAATCTTCTTTCTGTACGCTCGTTTCGCGAACCATCGAACGGATATTAGCCGATCCGCGCAGGCGGCGATGGCGTCTAAAATTCAATTCTGTCATCATTGCAACTCCCTTTCGCTATTTCGTTGATCACTTCTAAATACGTATACTTTTTCGGGCGGTAATCGACATGGCCGCCATTCTGTTTGATGGCGTTTTCCGTAATGTGGCCAATGGCCGCCGTCCGGATACCCGACCAATCCCCTCCTGCTTCCCGGTAAGCCGAGACAGCTGAAGGACTGGCAAATATCACAATCAATTCTTTCATTTCCATCAATGTGCGTGCATTGCCGATTTTAAGGGAAGTCTCATAAATTGTCCATTCATCAACATGGAGCGGCATCGATGCAATCGTGCTCTTCGCAAGCGTCCCTTTCACAAACAGGCATTTCACATCGCTCCCGACTAATGCCGGGAATTCCTTCACAAAAACATCTGCACTATAGACGGTGGGAATAAAATCCACACGGTAGCCATGCTGCTCTAAAGTTTCAGCCGTCTTTTCCCCAACGGCGGCGATTTTCGCTTGAGTCGGAACGTGCAGTTGGCAAAAAGCCTCCGCACTCGTGCCGCTCGTGAAAATCAGCCAATCGTATAGTTGGACCTTCGGCATTTCGCTTTGGCGAATGGAAGTTTCAATAAGCGGCAAATACAAAGCTTTGCCGCCCAATTGTTCTACTTTTAAGACCGCTTCTTCCGGCTTTCTTGAACCGGTAAAAACAATGGTCTCACCCTTTAAAGCGTTTATCTTCTCAGACATTGCTCTCAGCTTTTACTTTTTGGATCAACTCATAGCCGCCTTGTGAACTGATTTTTTCAGCTACCGTACGGCCTGCTTCGATCGGATCGCGGCTGATAGCTGTTTCTTTGAACACTTGCTCAGCATCAGGCGATGAAATCAAACCAGTAAATGAAATTTCTCCTTCAGAAACCGTTGCATAGCCGGCAATCGGCACTTGGCAGCTGCCGTCCATATCTTTCAAGAATTTGCGTTCTGCATTAACTGCAAGCGCTGTGTTCTCATCATTAAGTTTTGCCAATTCCGCAAGCAATTCCGTATCTTCTTCGCGGCATTCGATAGCAAGCGCCCCTTGGCCGATTGCAGGAAGGCATTCTTCAACTTCCAAAAATTCCGTCACGATGTCTTCTTTCCAGCCCATGCGCTTCAGTCCGGCAGCAGCAAGCAAGATTGCATCGAAATCGCCTGAATGCAATTTCGCCAGGCGTGTATCAATGTTTCCGCGGATCCACTGGATATCAAGGTCCGGACGCAGCAATAGCAATTGGGAACTGCGGCGCAGGCTGCTAGTTCCGACAACTGCTCCAATTGGAAGGTCCATAAACTTCACGTGATCGTTTGAAATGAAAGCATCACGTGGATCTTCACGTTCCGGGATACAGCCAATGACAAGGCCTTCCGGAAGAACAGATGGCATATCCTTCATGCTGTGGACTGCAAAGTCGATTTCTTTATTGTAGAGCGCTTGTTCAATTTCTTTAACAAACAAGCCTTTGCCTCCAACTTTAGAAAGCGTCACGTCAAGAATTCGGTCGCCTTTTGTCACGATTTCTTTTATTTCAAATTCAAACGGCGCACCTGCCGCTTTTAATTTTTCGATAAACTGATTCGTTTGCGTCAACGCAAGTTTACTTCTTCTTGAACCTACAATAATTTTTCTCATTTGAATCCTACCCTTCTTTAATACCAGAAATGAAATTCAGATAACCGACTTCCTAAAAAGAAATTGATCAATAATAATAAAAATGCATAAATATGGGCCATCGCATACGGCATGCCGCTAAGTGAACCTTTGCGGTTGCGGTATAGAATCCAGCTGTAGACGAGCAGCAAAATGAAGGACCCGACGATCTTCATATCGAAGAGCGAGAACTCATTCAGCGAAATGACTGCCCATTGAAGCCCAAGCACGAGCGATACGAACAGCAAGGAAATTCCGACCAGTATTGAAATCGTCATGCCGAGCTCCGCTTGCCCAAGCGACGGCAGATTGCTCCACTGTTTCGTCCATTTTTTCTTTTTCAGCAAGCGGTACAAAATCATGTAAAGCGCTGAAAAAACGAAGGATAGCGAAAACGCCACATAAGACAAAATGGCAAACGTGATGTGAATCAGCAACAGCTCCGAAACGAGCGATTCCCCTACCGGCGACCGTTCAATCTGAACCGGCGCGAATGTATGGATGGTCATAAAGATAAATCCGATGATGTTAATGAAAAATACCGCAAAATCGAAGCGGTAAAATATGCGAAGGACAAGTGACAAGGTCACGAGCAGCCAAGCATAAAAATAGATCCCTTCGAAAAGGGTCAATATTGGAAAGCGCTGCGTTTCAATAATATACAGCACTAAAAACACAGTCTGCAAAACCCAAACAATTCCAAGCAACGTCATGGCAATGCGGCTGGCTTTTTTCTCTTTATATAAATAATCGATAAAATAAAAAACAAGGCTGACAGCATATAGAATAACCATAGCTTCATGCAGCCTTGCCATTGTTATATCAGCCATCCTATTCCCCTTCGTTTCCATAGTTAAAGGCGCTTCGTATCTACATTTTAACATATAGATTCGAAAACGCCTCTTTCAGAAAGCTTAAAATGAATATCCGGGAATTTCCTGTTGCTCTGCCTGTTTTGAAGATGTGGCCGCTTTTGGTTTAACAGCTGCCGTCTGCTTCTGGATTTCTGCTTCGACTTCCTCTTCAATTCCGAAAATCTTTTGGAACAGTTCGAGCTGCTCACGCGCTTTTGGCGCACCAGCCATTTCTTTCGCCTGCAAAATCGGGTCTTTCAATAATTGATTGATGATCGATTTTGTGTGTTTGTTGAGGATTTTCTTTTCACGGTCTGTCAGATCCGGCATTTTGTTTTCAATGCTCGCCATAGTTTCCGACTGGATCGCCAATGCTTTTTGGCGCAATGCCGAAATCACTGGAACTACACCAAGCGTCGCCAGCCAATCATTGAACTGATTCGACTCCTGCCCAATCATCGCCATGATTTGCCCAGCTGCGCGTTCACGCTCAGCCAAATTCGCTTCAACTATTCCTTGCATATCATCGATGTCGTATAAAAAGACATTGGACAAATCACCGATGCGCGGATCGATATCACGCGGCACCGCAATGTCGACGATGAATAATGGCTTGCCTTTGCGAAGCTTCTCTACGTATTGCATCAATTCGAAATCGATGACAAAATCCGTTGCGCCTGTAGAAGAAATCAGAATGTCCGCATCTAAGAGTGCACATTGCAATTGATTCATCGGCAACGCTTTGCCTTCAAACTTCTCTGCTACAGCTTCCGCTTTCTCGAACGTACGGTTGATGACCGTCACGTGGTTAGCTCCGCTGCCCTGCAAGTTCTTAATCGCCAGTTCGCCCATTTTCCCGGCACCTAAAATCACGACATGCTTGTTTTTCAAGCTGCCGAAGATTTTCTTGCCGAGTTCCACCGCTGCATATGAAACCGATACGGCATTCTCGCCGATCGCTGTTTCTGAATGCGCACGTTTCGCCAGCGTCACTGCTTGCTTGAACAATTGGTTGAAAACCGTTCCAGTCGTCCCATACTCTTGGCCAGCCAGGAAACTGTTACGGACCTGTCCAAGGATCTGAGTTTCTCCAAGCACCATCGAATCGATGCCGGCAGTTACACGGAACAAATGCTCAACCGCTTCTTCTTGTTCATAGACAAATAAATATTGGGAAAATGACTCTTGCGGAAGTCCGAAATAATCCGCCAAGAATTGCTTCACGTAATAACGGCCGGTGTGAAGCTGATCGACAACTGCATAGATCTCTGTCCGGTTGCAGGTCGATACGATGACATCTTCCAATATGCTTTTTTGCTCTTTTAACGCTTGCATCGCTTGTGGAAGTTCAGTCTCGATAAACGACAGTTTTTCTCTGATTTCCACTGGTGCAGAGCGATAATTCACCCCGACTACTAATGTATGCATGGGATCAAAACACCTTTCACGTTCAATATTTCCTATCTATAAGTATACCACTATTATAGTTTCAGAAGCCTTTCAAAATGTGAACAAGCCATGAAACTATTACATTTTGCTGTACAGTGGGAGTTAATATTATTACTTTATAATTATTATAATGTAAGTTTAGCAAAGCATCCTTCCGACAACAAGTATAACGCTCTTAGTCGAAATAGTGCATTAACTTTCGGCATATTAAAGAAGGGAATTGGAGTTGTTTGCGGGATAACCGCGTTTGTTTGCGGAATACGGGCGTTTATTTGCGCAATAAACGAGTTGTTTGCGGAATTTCTTATTATATTTGTGGAATAGCGGGCTTTATTTGCAGAAAGCTGTTTCCCCATATAAAAAGAGTACAGCTCATAGCTGCACTCTTCCCAATTACATTCTTTTTTCGATTTCAGCCCAAGCTGCATCTTTGCCAAGCCCGGTTTCAGATGAAAAGACGATTAACGGATCGCCTTTTTCCATTTCCAAGGTTTCACGGACAATTTTCTTATGCTTGTCCCATTTGCCTTTTGGAATCTTATCCGCTTTTGTCGCAATGATGATGCACGGAATATCGTAATGCTTCATGAAATCGTACATCGCGATATCGTCGCGGCTTGGCGGATGGCGAAGATCGACGATTTGGATAACCGCTTTTAACTCATCGCGCCCCGTAATATACCGCTCGATCATTTTGCCCCATGCTTCGCGCTCCGTCTTTGCCACTTTTGCGTAGCCATAGCCCGGTACATCCACATAGAACAATTTCTCTTCGATTTTGTAAAAGTTCAAGGTCTGCGTTTTCCCCGGTTTTGAGGAAATGCGCGCCATGCTTTTACGCCCGATCATTTTGTTAATGAAAGACGATTTCCCGACATTTGAACGTCCCGCTAAGGCAAATTCCGGCAAGCCGTCTTCCGGATACTGATCCGGACGGACGGCGCTGATTACAAGTTCTACATTATTGACTATCATTCATTTTCTCCTTCTAATGCGATTTCGAGTGCCTCTTCCGCTTGAGAAACAAGTTTGAACGTCAATTCTTCACGTACACTTTCCGGAATGTCTTCGATATCCCGCTCGTTATCTATCGGCAAGATGATCGTTTTCAATCCGGCACGGTGTGCGCTTAATGTTTTCTCTTTCACGCCGCCAATCGGCAAGACGCGTCCACGCAGCGTAATTTCACCGGTCATACCGACTTCGCGGCGAATCGGGCGTTTAGACAGCGCAGATACCAGTGCAGTCGCAATCGTAATCCCGGCAGATGGACCGTCTTTTGGCACCGCTCCTTCAGGTACGTGGATATGGATATCCTGCGATTCATGGAAAGACGGGTCAATGCCAAGTGATTCGGCATTTGCTCGGACAAACGAAAGGGCCGTCTGTGCCGACTCTTTCATGACGTCTCCCAGTTTACCAGTCAATTGGAGTTTGCCTTTGCCAGCCGATAACGAAACTTCGATCTGAAGCGTGTCTCCGCCAACTGTCGTGTAGGCAAGGCCTGTCGCCACGCCGACTTGGTTGACCGTTTCAGCCATACCGTAACGGAATTTGCGCTTCCCTAAATACTCTTCCACTAAATCAGCCGTTACTGCCACCGATTCTTTTTCACCGCTGACAATCTGTTTCGTCACTTTGCGGCAAATGGAAGCAATTTGGCGCTCAAGGCCACGGACTCCCGCTTCCCGAGTGTAATAACGGACAACGGAAAGCAATGCAGCGTCATCGAAAGTCAATTGGTCTTCTTCCAACCCATGTTCTTTCAATTGCTTCGGCGCTAAATGGTTTTTCGCGATCATTTGTTTTTCCGCTTCTGTGTAGCCCGCAATCGTAATGACTTCCATCCGGTCGCGAAGCGGTCCTGGAATCGATCCAAGATCATTTGCCGTCGCGATGAATAAAACATTCGAAAGATCGTAGGTTTCTTCTATATAATGGTCGCTGAATGAATTGTTCTGTTCCGGATCCAATACTTCAAGCATAGCTGATGAAGGATCTCCGCGGAAATCATTCGACATCTTATCGATTTCATCGAGTAAAAACACTGGATTTACAGTAGATGCCTTTTTCATTCCTTGGATAATGCGTCCTGGCATCGCGCCGACATACGTGCGGCGGTGTCCACGGATTTCCGATTCGTCGCGCACGCCGCCAAGGGATACACGGACAAATTTGCGGTCAAGCGATTCAGCAATCGATTTCGCTAGAGAAGTTTTCCCGACTCCGGGAGGCCCTACTAAACAAAGGATCGGCCCACGAAGCGATTTCGTCATCTGCTGTACGGCTAAATACTCCAATACACGCTCTTTGACGCTTTCCAAGCCGTCATGGTCACGGTCAAGGACTTCTTCGGCGTATTTGATATCCAAACGGTCTTCAGTCGAATTCGACCATGGAATCGTCACAAGCCACTCGATGTAATTGCGGATAATGCCGCTTTCAGCTGCTGCTGACGGCAATTTTTCGTAACGGTCCAATTCTTTCAGAGCTGTTTTTTCCGTAGATTCCGGCATGCCAGCTTCTTCGATGCGTTTCTTCAGATCAACGATTTCAGCTGATTTACCGTCTTTATCGCCAAGCTCTGTTTGGATCGCCTTCATCTGTTCACGAAGGTAAAACTCTTTTTGCGTCTGTTCCATCGATTTTTTAACGCGCTGGCTGATGCGTTTTTCCAGATCGATCACTTCTTGCTCATTATGCAAGCGTGTAATCAGCATTTCCAATCGCTTATCGATATTGAAGGTTTCAAGAATCTCCTGTTTGCCAGCCACTTTGATCGGCAAATGCGAGGCCACCATATCTGCTAAACGGCCCGGCTCTTCGATATCAGCCACAGTGTTGTAAGTTTCAGTCGTAATTTTCTTCGAAGCTTTTGCATATTTTTCGAAATGCTCCAGCAGCAAGCGCATTAATGCATCTTGCTCTGCTGTCCGTTCCGTTTCATCCGGGAACGTCGTCACTTCAACCATCGTCAAGTTTTCTTCTTCTGTATATTGCTTCCACTGCGCACGTTCCTGCCCTTCTACAAGGACACGGATAGTGCCGTTCGGCAATTTCAACATCTGTTTAATGTATGCGAGTGTACCAATTTTATGCAGATCGTCTTTTTCCGGCTGCTCTGTACTCATTTCTTTCTGAGTTGCAAGGAAAATGATATTGTCTTCAAGCATTGCCTGCTCTAGAGCCGCAATGGACCGCTCCCGGCCTACATCAATATGCAAGACCATCGTCGGAAATACGAGGAGCCCTCGCAGCGGCAATAAAGGCACGCGTTTCGTTATTTTTTTCTTAGCCATTCGGGAGAACACCTCCGGTTATTTTCGTCAAAAAAACAAGCTGACCCTAAACGCGCGGATGTGCACGATCAGAGTCAGCCCGTATCATCCTATATTCCGCTTGCTTGCAGCGGCTTCCCGCTGAAAGCAGTTTTACTTAGGCGGATGTTTTCTCGTTATTGTCGCCTTTATATTCTGAGCCGTCTTCTAGCAATAGTTTCGGCTGAGCGCTATCAGTGACGGTTTCTTTTGTAATGACGCATTCCACGATATCTTCGCGGGACGGCAGGTCGAACATGACTTCAAGCATGATATTCTCAATGATTGAACGAAGTCCTCGGGCACCTGTCTTGCGTTCAATCGCCAATTTCGCGATTTCCACTAAGGCATCGTCTTCAAATGTCAATTCGACATCATCAAGCTCCATCATTTTCTGGTATTGCTTGATCAATGCATTTTTCGGTTCAGTCAAGATCTGCACCAATGCGTTTTCATCCAATTGCTCCAGGCTTGCCAATACCGGCAAACGCCCGATGAACTCTGGAATCAAACCGAATTTCAATAAATCTTCAGGAATCAATTGGCTAAGCAATGATTTCTCATCCAATTCCTCTTTGTTCGGGTCTGCACCGAAACCGATGACTTTATTGCCCAAACGGCGTTTGATGATTTGGTCTACACCGTCAAAAGCACCGCCGACAATGAATAATACATTCGTCGTATCGATTTGGATGAATTCTTGATGAGGGTGCTTGCGTCCGCCTTGCGGTGGCACGCTTGCAGTCGTTCCTTCAAGAATTTTCAATAAAGCTTGCTGAACGCCTTCACCGGAAACATCGCGTGTAATCGATGGGTTTTCCGATTTACGGGCCACTTTATCGATTTCATCGATATAGATGATGCCTTTTTCTGCGCGTTCTACGTCATAATCCGCAGCTTGGATCAGTTTCAATAGAATGTTTTCAACGTCCTCACCTACGTAGCCTGCTTCTGTTAAAGAAGTAGCATCTGCGATTGCGAAAGGAACGTTCAGGATGCGGGCCAAAGTTTGAGCAAGCAAGGTTTTCCCGCTCCCTGTTGGTCCAATCAAAACGATATTCGATTTCGACAGCTCGACATCGTCGATCTTGCTGTTCGAGTTCACACGTTTATAGTGGTTATACACAGCGACAGCAAGCGACTTCTTCGCTTTTTCCTGTCCGATTACATAACCGTTTAAAATGTCCAAAATCTCTTTCGGTTTTGGAACTTCTTTGAATTCTACTGCTTCTTCTGTACCAAGCTCTTCTTCTACGATTTCCGTGCAAAGCTCAATACATTCGTCGCAAATATATACACCTGGTCCTGCAACCAGTTTACGGACCTGCTCTTGCGGTTTACCGCAAAATGAACATTTAAGATGGTCTTTTTCGTCATTGAATTTGAACAATGTATTCACCCCTATTCAAGCCATTATCTTACAAGATATTCGTTATTGTATCAACTAATTAGAATTAAACCAAAAGGAAAGCATTATGTAGGGTATTAAATTGATGTTAGTTGATTTCTTTTATATAGGCTATGTCTGTTTTATTGGTTTTATGTAGAAGAAAACAAGGCACGATGCCGTGCCTTGTTTTCGGTTGTAAATTATAGGCTTTAATTATTCAGCGTCTTCAGCATTTGCAATTTCAGTTGTGATTTTAGCGTTTTCCACTAAGAA
Source organism: Planococcus alkaliphilus (assembly GCF_057031095.1). NCBI lineage: Bacteria > Bacillati > Bacillota > Bacilli > Caryophanales > Caryophanaceae > Planococcus > Planococcus alkaliphilus. The sequence goes on along the minus strand of NZ_CM168060.1, from coordinate 1,444,817 downwards.
TTCAACTGTGTTTTGCATACGGATGTCATTTTCAAGCATTTCAGTACCGCCTAAAGCAGCTTTGATCTGTTCTGCATCCATGTTGAATTGGCCAGACATTTTTTCAAGTTCTTTGTTGATGTCTTCAGCTGTTACTTCCATGTTTTCTGCAGCAGCAATTGCTTCAAGAACTAGCGATACACGTACGCGTGTTTCAGCGTCATCGTGCATTTGAGCGCGAAGTGCCTGCTCGTCTTGTCCAGAGAATTGGTAGTAAAGGTCAAGGTTCATGCCTTGTTGAGTCAAACGCTGTTCGAAATCTTGCATCATGCGGTCCATTTCAGTGTGGATCATTGCATGTGGAAGGTCGATTGTTGCGTTTTCTGCAACTTTTTGTACCAACTCATCGCGAAGTTGAGCATCTGAAGCTGATTGTTTTTCAGCTGACAATGTTTCTTTCATTTTTGTGCGCAATTCATCTAAAGAAGCGACTTCCGCATCGATTTCTTTTGCAAATTCATCGTTAAGTTCAGGAAGTTCTTTTGCTTTCACTTCGTTTACTTTCACTTTGAAAGTTGCAGCTTTTCCTGCAAGCTCAGCCGCGTGGTATTCTTCAGGGAAAGTGACTTCAACGTCTTTTTCTTCTCCTGCTTTCACGCCAACCAATTGCTCTTCGAATCCAGGGATGAATGAGTTTGAACCGATTTCAAGAGAATAATCTTCTCCTTTGCCGCCTTCAAACGCTTCTCCATCAACAAACCCTTCGAAATCGATAACAGCTGTATCGCCTTCAACGATTGCTTCGTCTTCTTTAACAGCAAGTTCAGCAAAACGCTCTTGGTTTTCTTTCAATTGGTTTTCGATTTCTTCGTCTGTTACTTCTGTATCTTGCTTTGTTACTTCGATGCCTTTGTATTCGCCAAGCTGAACTTCAGGTTTAACGATCACTTTAGCAGTGAATACCAATGGCTTGTTTTTCTCCATTGTGTCGATATCGATTTCCGGGCGGTCAACTGGGTTGATTCCGGCTTCTTCAACAGCGTTCGCATAAGCGTCCGGCAAGATGAAATCCAAAGCATCTTGGTACAATGATTCAACACCAAAACGTTTTTCGAACATTTGGCGAGGCATTTTCCCTTTACGGAAACCTGGCACGTTAATTTCTTTTACAACTTTCTTGAATGCTTGATCCAATCCTGCATTTACTACTTCTACAGGCACTTCTACTGTTAACGTTCCTGTGTTACCTTCTTGTTTTTCCCATTTTGCTGACATATATTAGCCCTCCAAACATTTTCTACAAAGTCATATTACGTGTATTATACGAATTTTGACAACCTCCATATTATAGCATAGATGGCGTCATGTTCAACTATTTCTACCCATTCCGAAACTCGAACCAAGCTTCAGCCTGAATTATCAGCTTGAGCAGCTCTTCATCCACCCCATTTGATGCTTCTCCGGTAAACAAACTATCCAGATAACCCATATAGGCTTCTGCAACTTCCCGCCCTTCAAATTCATCCCACGCAAAAGGATAGATCAAGTAAATATGGCGTTCAAACAGTTCAATCGCCATTTCCAGGCGGGTCGGGTCTTTCGATAAAGCTTCTTCCAAATAACTGCGGATCATTTTAATGCGTTTATTGTTTATAGGGTCCGGCAAGGCGGCGGCTGAAAATTCACCTTCGTAATGGAACTTCTTGATTTTGAGCCGGCCAGCCACTTTTTCCTGGTGGAGCGTAAATAATATGTATGTTTTGGTGAGCAGATCGGTATCTGGGTGTTCAGCAAGCGCAAACAACTTCTCTTTCAGCGGCTCGTAATATGCCGGCTGCAGTTCCATAATGAGATGCTCCTGTTCACTCGGCCGAAGCGCGGTAAAATGTTCAGCTTCGTATAAACGGATATCCACTTTTTCTTTGGATACATTCGCTGCAATCCGTTCGTTCAGCTCACGCAATTGCTGAAATTGCTCAAGCCGCTCTTCCGGCAAGATTTTTTCTTCAATCAGCATTTCGATCATTTGCTCAGCTTCTTCAAATTCCCTCACTTGCATCAACAAACTTATGTATAATTCCATCGTCTCCAAATAATGGATCGGACCCACTTTTAACAGCTCGCGGCAGACGTCGAGCGCCTCTTCATAATCCCCCAACTCAAATAAGCAATAAGCGTAGGCTCCAAGCGCTCCCGCATGTTCAGGTTCATACGCCAGCACTTGGTATAGCTTATCGCGGGCTTCGGTGTACTGCTCGTCTTTCAGGAGATTCATGCCGTCTGTCAACAAGCGGTTGATCGTGGTCGGAAATACGATGACATTGCCTTTCCGTTTGAGCTCCCTATATTTCTTCCGCATTTTTACCACCCCATTTATTGCCTCTATCATAACATAAGGGGATTTATCGGGAAAATAAAACCATGGATTTTTTTCATTTCCTGGGAGCTGTATTAAATATTGCCTGACAAGCTAATTAAATTTTTGAATTGGTCTAACCGGAACCATCGTGGCAAGAATTGGCGGATTTCATCGTCATTATAGCCCACCTGCAATTTTCTGCCGTCATGAATAATCGGCAAGCGAAGAACGCCCGGGTTGTCCTGGATGACTTTATAAAGCTGAGACAAAGACAAAGCATCGAAATCGATTTTCAGCTTTTTGATTGCATAAGCTTTTTTCGAAATGATTTCTTCTGTTCCTTCATTTGTCAGGGAGAGAATTTCTTGAATCTCTTCTATGGTGATGGGTGTCGTGGAGAGGTTTTTTTCTTCGTATGGAATTTCATACTCATCTAACCAAGCGATCGCTTTTCGGCATGAGGTATTGCTCGTTGCAGTGAATAATTTAGCTTTCATCATTTCACATTCCTTTCATAAATCTTTCCTGTGCGCATTTTCTGGAGACTTTCCGGAGGGAACAGCGTACGGCAAAATATTTTCGCGAATTGCTGGTAATCCACGTCCTCCCCTTTACTGACCCGATTTTGCAGCTTTTCTAATAAGGACTCCAAACACCAGGTTAAAGTTTCAATCTCAATGTCCGGCCAGAGATACCCTTTCTTCTGCAAAACGGTTAAATCTTTTACAAACTTCTGATGCATCCGGTCTTTTGCGTTATTGATGATTTCTGCCAGCTCAGCGTCACGCAGCAGCAACTCAGGCATCAATTTTTGGAGATTGGATTCATTTATCTTGTGGTAATGGATTTCAAGGCGTCCTGCGAGCAGCTTTTCCGGATCTCCGCTTTTCCATTCCAGCTCGAGCGGCATCATTGAATCCAATTGGTTTTCGATCAAGGACATCAGGAGTTGGCGTTTATCGGAAAAGTAGCGATAAAAAGTTCCAGTCGCGACACGTGCATGGGCCGCAATTTCTTTTGCAGTGGTTTGGTCGAACCCTTTTCGGCTGAATAATTCCTTGCCACTGGCAATTAAGGCTTCTTTTTTTTGTTTTGACCGTGATTGTTTAGGAGAAGTCGGAAAACTTCCAACAAGGTCTTCGTGTGGCATTTTCTCACCTCTTTATACAGAATAACACGTTTCACCCAATAACATGAACTCGAGTTCATGTTATTCATCATTTTTTTGAATGCGGATTCACATTATGGACAAATAAATGAAAAATCCGGAGCATAGGCTCCGGACAGATAAATTAATTCAATTTAGAAATACTTCCTCATTTTGTACTTTCATCCAAAATGGCAATAGAACAATAGCAAGGAGGAAAAATCCTAACATTAAGCTGATGGTTACCCATCCTTCTATATCAAAAAAAGCTTGGATCAATAATGGCAAAGGAATTAGCATATTAAGAAGCAAGATCTGTTTTCTGGATTTCGGAGTTGTGTATTGTTTTTTGCTGCAATATGGGCATTTCATGCTTGTCGTCAAAACAAAAGAACTCTTTAAAGTCTGTTTCCATGTCCACCCGGTTTTGCAGTTTTCACATATCGGCAAATTTCTTCCCTCCAATTACTATTAAGAAGATAATGGTTGTATTTATATTTATAATAAAAGAGGCCTGAAGCAATTTGCTTCAGGCCTCTTCCTATGTATCATTTCGATAAGTTTACGTCCCAGGAGCGATTCGAACGCCCGACCGACGCCTTAGAAGGGCGTTGCTCTATCCAGCTGAGCTACTGGGACATGGCTTTCTTCGTTTCCAAACTTCAACACCACTGGGTGGGCTGCGTTTTTCAACTGAAAGACAATTTTAATTATAGAAATGATTTCAAGAAAAGTCAATGCTATTTTAAAAAAACATTAAAATTTATTTCTTTTTATTTTATTGGCCATTATCCAGCCATTCCGGCATCGCTTTTTCCAATTCGCGGAGTGCGTTGCCCCGGTGGGAAATCGCTGCTTTTTCTTCTGGCAGAAGTTCCGCCATTGCTTTTCCTTCGTTAGGCACAAAGAAAATCGGATCGTAGCCGAACCCGTGGTCGCCTCTTCGTTCAGAAAGGATCATTCCTTCGCACGACCCTGAATAAGTAACAGTTTCCTTATTTGGCGAAGCGATTGCGAGAACGCAGCGGAAGCGTGCTGTACGTTGTTCTTCAGATACACCTTCCAATTTCGCTAACACTTTTTCAATATTGGCTTCATCGCTTTTTGCTTCACCGGCATAACGGGCCGAATAGACCCCAGGTTCGCCGTTTAACACATCAATTTCAAGCCCGCTGTCATCTGCAATAACAGTAGTTTGAAGGGCTTCAGCCACCGCTTCCGCTTTAAGGATGGCATTTTCTTCGAACGTTACGCCTGTTTCTTCAACGTCCATGTCTTTTGCTACATCACGAAGCGTTAACACCTCGTATCCGAGCGGTCCGAAAAGGGCTTCAAAATCCTTCGCTTTGCCTTTGTTTTGAGTCGCAATGATTACTTGTTTCATAAGTTCGATTCCACCTCTTCCCCGATTTTCTGCGCCAAGCTTCCAAGTACCTCTTTTTGTTTTTCAATCAATTGCTGGATTCCGCTTTCACCAAGGTCCAGAAGTTCATTGAGTTGAGTCCGCGTAAACGTCGACTCTTCCCCAGTTCCCTGCAGTTCCACAAAATGGCCGGCTCCAGTCATCACAAGATTCATATCGACTTGTGCGGAAGAATCTTCTACATAGTTCAAGTCCAGGATAGCTCCAAGTTCACTGTCGATGCCCACGCTAGTCGCTGCTAAAAAGTCGGTAACCGGAAATGCAGGAAGCTCCAATTTTCCAATGGCCATTACCATTGCCACAAACGCTCCCGTGATTGAAGCTGTTCGTGTTCCGCCATCCGCTTGGATAACGTCGCAATCGATCCATAAAGTCCGTTCACCCAGCTTTTCCAAATCTACGACAGCACGCAAGGCACGGCCGATTAAACGTTGGATTTCCATCGTCCGTCCACTGATTTTCCCAGCAGAAGCTTCCCGCCGGTTTCGGCTATTGGTGGCACGCGGCAGCATCGAATACTCCGCCGTGATCCATCCTTTCCCTTGGCCGCGCAAAAATGGCGGCACTTTGTCTTCAATGGTCGCTGTACAAATCACTTTTGTCTGGCCAACCGTAATCAATACAGAGCCTTCCGGATGGATTAAATAATCCGCTTCCATCTGCACCGGGCGCAGTTCATTTATTGCTCTTTCATCAATTCTTGTCATGAGAATCCTCCTTGTATTTGCTCAAATAGCTTACCATATTTCCTTTACTACAGCCAAAAACCCGATAGCTAAGCCATCAGGTTTTTGGAAATCGGATAGAGTGGATCAACGGATGATCAATGCTTAGCCATTTTTCAATAATCGAAGTAAAGATCGGTGTGGAACCGGATGTGTAAAAGTGATGGATTGGCGGCTTTTGCCGGTCAGCGAGCTGTTTTTTGTATCTCAGGTGCCGCTCGACGTCTTTTGCCGTTTCTTCAGCAGAAGACAATACTTTTACGCCGTCCCCGAAAACTTCCTCGATAAATCCTTGCAGCAACGGATAATGGGTACACCCCAAAATTGCCGTATCAAATTCTTCTTCTTCAATCTGGGAAAGGGTATCCTGCACCATTGTCCGGGCAAATTCCCCTTCATATTCATCACTTTCCACAAGCGGCACAAACCGCGGACATGCCAATTGGACAACATGCGCAGAAGAGACCAATGACTTGATCGCTTTTTCATAAGCGCCGCTTTTCACCGTCCCCAATGTTCCAAGAACTGCGATATTTTTGCTATGGGATGTTTTAATTGCAGCTCTCGCCCCTGGGAAAATCACACCGATGACAGGGATCGGCAGTTTTTTCTGCAGTGAATTCAATGCAGCAGCCGTTGCTGTATTGCAAGCGATCACCAGCATCTTAATTTTCTTTTTCATTAAAGCTTCGGCCATTTGCCATGTGAATTTACGGACTTCTTGGAGAGAACGGGGTCCATACGGGCATCTGGCATTATCCCCTATGTAATAAATCTGTTCGTTCGGCAAAAGTTTGATGATCTCTTTTGCCACCGTCAGTCCGCCTACTCCTGAATCAATAACTCCGATTGGCGCATTCAAATTAGTTACCTCAATTCTATTTCATGTTTGTATGCAGTTTTTCAAGCAAGAACGAAAACCGCTCAACTTCATCGGCACTGAAATCTTCAAGCACCGTCTCTAAATAATCTTGTCTCTTTTTAATCACTTCTTCAATGATCCGTTCGCCCTCTTTTAATAATTTGATCCGAACGACACGGCGGTCTTGTTCCTCCCGCACTCGGACCACTAACTCATTTTTTTCCATTCGGTCGACAAGGTCGGTCGTCGTACTGAAAGCCAAATACATTTTGTTGGAAAGGTCTCCAATTGTCATATCGCCATGTTCGAAAAGCCATTGCAGCGCCACAAATTGGGGAGGTGTGATCGTATAGGAATTCAAGATCTCTCTCCCTTTTTGCTTGATCAAACCGGATATATAGCGCAATTCTTTTTCCATAAATGCTACTTTATCGGAATTGTGTGGAATATGGTTATTGGTGTTTGTCATTACAATCATCCACTCCTCGGTTACGTATCTTCTCTTCTATAGTGAAGGTTTTTTATGGTTATGGCAAGAACCCAGTCAGTTTTCCATCGAAATGGCTTGGTTGCTAGTTAGCAATTCCCGCTCTTCCGGGCTCCAAGGAAATCCTTTTCCGGTTTCCTTGGAAATCTGCACCATCGCGCCTCTACCTGTAAAGCAGGTTTCTTCTTTTTCATTGACTGCCCAGTAATGGACATCTATCGAAGAATTTCCGACTGATGCAACTTTAACGTAAATATCCATTTTTTCGTCAAAGAAAACTTGTTTTACGTAGTCGACTTGCATATCTGCTACGACGGGAAACAAATCACTGCCTTTTAGCCAACGCTGCATAAGCCCCAGTTCTTTCATATACTCGATGCGTGCAAATTCAAAATACGTAATTGGCACCGTATTATTCACATGCCCGAACATATCCGTTTCTGAAAAACGCACTTGGACCGGCGCAGAAAAGCGAAACTCTTCTTTCCATTTATTAAAATTTTCAATGTACTTGGCTTTCATCTAAAATCCTCCAGTATGTAATACAAGGTCATATTTTATTAGTATAGCAAAACTTAGACCTTTACCTGAAATCATATATCTAAATCAAAAGAAAAAACCCCCGCCGCAGCAGGGATTTTTTTCAATAAGACTAATCAACCATTCTGTCGCTTCCGAAGAAGTTGCGGAACATTTGAACTGTTGTGTCGCGGTTCAACGCTGCGATTGATGTTGTCAAAGGAATTCCTTTTGGACAAGATTCAACACAGTTTTGAGAGTTACCGCAGCTGCCTAGACCGCCATCGCCCATGATTGCATTTAAGCGCTCATCGCGAGTCATAGATCCAGTTGGGTGCGCGTTCATCAAGCGAACTTGTGAAAGTGGTGCCGGTCCGATGAAATCGGATTTATCATTGACGTTCGGGCATGCTTCTAAGCATACGCCGCAAGTCATACATTTTGAAAGTTCGTAAGCCCATTGGCGTTTGCGTTCTGGCATACGAGGTCCGTCGCCAAGGTCATGAGTTCCATCGATTGGCACCCAAGCTTTGACTTTTTTCAGTGAATCGAACATGCGGCTGCGGTCTACGATCAAGTCGCGGACTACAGGGAATGTCTTCATCGGCTGAAGGCGGATTGGCTGTTCCAATTGATCGACAAGAGCTGTACACGACTGGCGTGCTTTGCCGTTGATGACCATTGAACAAGCTCCACATACTTCCTCAAGACAGTTCATGTCCCAAGTGACCGGAGTTGTTTTTTTGCCGTCCATTGTAACTGGATTCCGGCGGATTTCCATCAACGCCGAAATGACGTTCATGTTCAAGCGATATGGCAATTCGAACTTCTCGAAATACGGTGCTTCATCCGTAGAGTTTCGGCGTTCGATTTCAAATATAACCGTTTTTGCTGCTTCACCCATGGTAAATTAGCTCCCTTCTTAGTGTGCTGATGAGTAATCTCGAATTCGAGGTTCAACCAGCGATGTATCGACTTCTTCGTAAGTGAAGATCGGCTCATCGTAGCCATTGAATTTGGCCATTGTTGTTTTCAAGAATTCTTCGTCATTGCGTTCCGGGAAGTCCGGTTTGTAATGAGCTCCACGGCTTTCATTGCGATAATAAGCCCCAAGCGTGATCACTCGTGCTAAATGTAGCATATTTTTCAACTGGCGTGCGAACATTGCGCCTTGGTTGCTCCAAAGCTGAGTATCCGTGATGCTGATGTGATTGAAACGTTCAAGCAGCTCTTGGATTTTCTCATCTGTCGCTTTCAAGCGGTCGTTATAGCGAACAACTGTTACGTTGTCTGTCATCCATTCGCCAAGTTCTTTGTGAAGAACGTAAGCATTTTCAGTTCCATCAAGTGCTAGGATTTCATCCCATTTGCGCTGCTCTTCAGCAACCGCACGGTCAAAAATGTCCGAAGGAAGATCTTCAGCCAATACATCCAAACCTTGAACGTATTCCATTGCATTCGGGCCTGCCACCATTCCGCCGTAGATGGCAGAAAGCAATGAGTTAGCGCCTAAGCGGTTTGCTCCGTGCTGCGAATAATCACATTCTCCTGCTGCAAGAACGCCAGGAATGCTTGTCATTTGGTGGTCATCAACCCATAGTCCGCCCATCGAATAGTGGACAGCCGGGAAGATTTTCATTGGAACTTTACGAGGATCGTCCCCAGTAAATTTCTCATAGATTTCAATGATTCCGCCAAGTTTGATATCCAATTCTTTAGCATCTTTATGGGAAAGGTCAAGATAAACCATGTTTTCGCCGTTGATGCCCAGTTTCTGGTTTACACAAACATCGAAGATTTCGCGTGTCGCGATATCACGTGGAACCAAGTTTCCGTATGCCGGATATTTTTCTTCCAAGAAATACCAAGGCTTACCATCTTTATATGTCCAGATACGTCCGCCTTCACCGCGAGCCGATTCAGACATCAAACGAAGCTTGTCGTCTCCTGGAATCGCTGTCGGGTGAATTTGGATGAACTCGCCATTTGCATAATACGCGCCTTGCTGATAAACGATCGAAGCAGCAGACCCTGTATTGATGACAGAGTTTGTCGACTTGCCGAAAATGATCCCAGGTCCGCCAGTTGCCATAATAACCGCATCTGCACGGAACGCACGGATTTCCATTGTCGTCATGTTCTGGGCAGTGATCCCTTTGCCGACGCCGTTGTCATCTAAAACTAAGCCAAGGAATTCCCAGCCTTCGTATTTTGTGATCAAGCCAGCCACTTCGTGGCGGCGAACTTGCTCATCTAGTGCATAAAGCAATTGCTGGCCAGTTGTTGCACCGGCAAAAGCCGTTCTATGGTGCATCGTTCCGCCGAAACGACGGAAATCCAGAAGACCTTCTGGCGTACGGTTGAACATAACGCCCATGCGGTCGAACATGCGAATAATTCCTGGTGCCGCATCTGTCATTGCTTTAACAGGTTTTTGGTTCGCCAGGAAGTCACCGCCGTAAACGGTGTCATCAAGGTGAATTGCCGGGGAATCCCCTTCGCCTTTTGTATTTACCGCTCCGTTGATCCCGCCCTGTGCACAAACTGAGTGAGATCTTTTAACTGGAACGATTGAAAACAGGTCGACAGGTGAGCCAGCTTCAGCAGCTTTAATTGCTGCCATCAAACCGGCAAGGCCGCCGCCTACGATAGAAATTTTGCCTCTCGCCATTTTGGTATTCACTCCTCTTTTAGTTCACCAATAATCAAAACGTTCTTAAACGAACGCAAACAAAGCTCTGATACCAATAATCGAAAGCACCACAAACACTAGAAGCGTGAAATAAGATGCCATTCGCTGAGATTTTTCAGATTGTGTAATTCCCCAAGTGACTAAGAATGACCAGAAGCCGTTAGCCAAGTGGAACGTCGCTGCTAAAACACCTACAATGTAAAACGCTAACATTAATGGGTTGCTCAAGATATTTTCCATCATATTGAAATCTGCTTCCGCTGCATTGCCGATCGCAACTTGGAAACGAGTTTCAAAGACGTGCCATGCAATGAAGATGACTAGGAAAACACCTGTGTAGCGCTGTGCAACGAATAAAATGTTGCGCATGTAGCTATACTTACCTGGGTTATGCTTAGACGTGAACGCTATGTATACACCGTAGAACGCATGATACATCAACGGCAAATAAATAACGAAGATCTCTAAGAAAATAACAAACGGCAAGTTCGCCATGAAGTGAGAAGCTTTGTTGAAAGAAGCTTCACCTTGTGTAGCAAAATGGTTGACGATTAGATGCTGCGTCAAGAACAGCCCTACTGGAATGATTCCTAGTAATGAGTGTAACCTGCGCATTAAAAATTCACGATTGTCCAAAACTTTTACCTCCCTCAAGCAATAATACGCAGAAAAAAGAGCAAACGATATGTTACGAAAGCATCCATTGACTGCAACCAACATCATGATACAATAATATGACATATTTATTGTACTCCGCCCCAATTGGAGCGTCAAGGCAACTAGCATATTTCTAAGTGATTCTTACTATTAATTTATTATACTGAAAGTGGGTTCGACATGACTGTAAAAGAAGCTGAAACCGATCAGGAGTTCGGTTATGAAATTATACGGGACTATGTATTATCAGAAGTTCTAGGCCAGCACGAAGCTGATATCCTTTACTGGGCTGGGAAATCGCTTGCCCGCAAATTCCCTCTTTTCGCGATGGAAGAAGCACCTGATTTTTTTAGCCAAGCAAATTTTGGCCAATTGTCCCTGGAAAAGGCTGGCAAAGATGAAACCATCTATACACTTCACCCCTACAAAATCGAAAATCGCTGCTTTAAGCTTGAAGCCGGATTTCTGGCTGAACAAAAACAGAAATTGAGCGGTTTTTTGACAGAAGCCTACGAAGAAGTCCTTCCGAAAAAGAATTTAGTGCGGATCACCTTGAAAACGGATCTGCGGGAAAAAGCATAAATCCACTTTTTGAGCATTCATTTATTCCTTCCATTGAAAAACCCCGATTTCATTTATCGGGGTTTTCTTTTTTATTCATCTAAACCAAAGGCTCTGTGCAAGGCATCCGCTGATTTTTGCATGTCAACAAACGGCACAACGACCGATACTTTAATCTCTGAGGTGCTGACCATCTTTACCGGAATTTCTTCCATGCGGAGAATATCGAACATTTGCGCTGCAACCCCCGGATTTGAAACCATTCCGGAACCGACGATGGAGACTTTCGAGAGGCCTACTTCGAATTCACAGGAAACAAAACCGATCTCTTCTTTGTGTTGTTCAAGCACCCGGCGCGCTTCCTCTAAACTTTCTTCTTTAATGGAAAAAGAAACGGACGGCGGGAACGCATCCGTGATGCTTTGGACGATGATGTCCACATCGATGTGGTTTTCAGCAAGCTTTGTAAAGATATTTGCCAATGAACCATTGAACGGTTTTTTATATGTGACTGTCACACGTGCAATTCCTTTTTCAAATGCGACGCCTCTGACAATAAGATTTTTTTCCACAGTGACCACCTCTTGTATGATTGTGCCGGGTTCATCGGAATAACTTGCTCTGACCGATAGGGAAACCTGGTTATTTTTCGCAAATTCAACTGCCCGGGGATGCAGGACGCCAGCCCCGAGATTGGCCAATTCCAGCATTTCATCATATGAAATCTGCTCGAGCTTCCGTGCGCCGCTGACAAAACGCGGATCAGATGTGTAAACGCCATCGACATCTGTGTATATATCGCAGCGGTCTGCCTTTAATGCAGCTGCCAGCGCCACCGCTGTCGTATCCGATCCTCCGCGTCCGAGTGTCGTGATATTGCCGATTTTATCAACGCCTTGGAACCCGGCAACTACACAGAAATAGCCATTGTCCAACACCTTTTCCAACCTTTCTGTATGGATTTGTTCAATGCGTGCATTGCGCGGCACTGATTCTGTTTCAATGCCTGCTTGCCAACCGGTAAACGACAAAGCTTCATGGCCGAGCGCTTTAAATGCCATGGCGAGCAATGAAATAGTCACCTGTTCTCCTGTCGCTAGCAGCATATCCATCTCCCGTTTCGGCGGCTCAGCAGAGATTTCGTTAGCCAAGCCAAGCAATGTATCCGTTGTTTTTCCCATCGCCGAAACAACAATCACGACTCTTCTGCCTTTTTCTTTTTCAGTAATGGCTCTTTTCGCGACACCGATAATTTTCTCCGGTGTTGCAACTGATGTTCCGCCAAATTTCATGACTACCGTTTTCATTCCATCCACTCCCACATTTTTTCGATGTGGCCCTCAACATGAAAAGCAAAGACTGAATATGGCTTTGCCTGCCAATAAAAAAAAGGCAGCTCACCGAGTTACCGGCAAACTACCTCTTTAGCATGTACGAATACGAAAAACGTCCATGTGAGATAGCCCTCCAGAGATAAACTCTGACAGCCCTGCACTTATTAAATGCAGGACCAGCATGCGTATTGCAAATTACAGCACACTTCGGCGGGCGCCCCTTTCACCATCCTTCATCGATTCTGCAAATCTCCGAATGGCTACTATTGACGTCCGCACCTCTATCATCACTTTTCCAAGTGATTCAATTATTCTTCTACGATAACATGTTACTGCTCAGTTGACAATGTGTCATTTTGAAAATGCTGAAAAATGGTTTGAGACAAACTTTCCGGCATTCCTGCATCTTTTAACTCGTCGATTGACGCTTCTTTGATGCGTTTGACGGAGCCGAAATGCTTCAGCAATTGCTGTTTGCGCTTAGGCCCGACGCCTTGCAGCCCATCAAGCGCCGACTGGATCGAGTTTTTGCCGCGCAGCTGCCGGTGGAAAGTTATGACGAAACGGTGAACTTCATCTTGAATTCGCTGCAGCAGATAAAAAGCTTCGCTCGTCCGTTTCAACGGCACGACTTCAACTGGATTTCCATAAAGAAGCTGTGAAGTTTGGTGTTTTGCATCTTTTGCAAGGCCCGCAATTGGAATGGACAAGCCCAGTTCGTCTTCGATAATTTCCCTAGCGGACTCCATCTGCCCTTTCCCACCATCGATCACGATCAAATCAGGAAGAGGCAAATTATCCCGTAACACACGCGTATAGCGCCGGCGGATAACTTCACGCATGGCTGCGTAATCATCCGGTTTTGAAGCACTGCGCGTTTTATATTTGCGGTAATCTTTTTTGGACGGTTTTCCGTCCACAAACGCGACCATCGCAGAAACCGCATCAGCCCCTTGGATATGGGAGTTATCGAATGCCTCAATGCGCAGCGGCGTTTCGATATTCATTGCTTCTCCAAGTTCCACGCATGCACCAACTGTGCGTTCTTCTTGGCGTTCAAGCAATTGGAATTTCTCTTTGATGGCGATTTCCGCATTTTTCTTTGCCAAAGCCACCAAATCTTTTTTCTTGCCGCGCTGCGGAATAAGCACGCGCATATCCAGCCATTCACGCACCAATTCAGCATCTTCGCCTTCCGGCAATAAAATTTCATTCGGCTTTACATGGTTCGATTGTTCATAAAATTGTCCGAGGAACGTCATGAACTCTTCTTTAGGGTCCCGGTAAAGCGGGAATAAGGAAACATCCCGTTCAATCAGCTTGCCTTGGCGGACAAAAAAGACCTGTACACACATCCAGCCTTTATCAATTGCATAGCCGAAAACATCCCGGTTCGTAAAGTCATTCATGGTCATTTTCTGTTTTTCCATGACTGTTTCAATATGGGAAATTTGATCACGGTATTCCTTAGCACGCTCAAACTCCAAGTTTTCAGCGGCTTCGGACATTTTTTCAACAAGGTCTTGTTTCACTTCGCGGAAACCGCCATTTAAAAACCGTGAAATATCATCGATCATTTCCTGGTAAGTTTCTTTTTCGACCGGTTTTACACAAGGCGCCAAGCATTGACCCATGTGATAGTAGAGGCAGGCACGGTCCGGCATCGTATGGCATTTGCGAAGCGGATACAGCCGGTCGAGCAATTTCTTTGTTGCACTCGCTGCATAGGCATTCGGATAAGGGCCAAAGTACTTTCCTTTATCGCGTTTTACTTGCCGCGTAATAATCAATTTCGGATGCCGCTCACTTGTAATTTTTAAATACGGATAAGTTTTGTCGTCTTTTAACATGATATTGTATTTCGGATCATGCTTTTTGATCAAATTTAACTCCAAGATCAACGCTTCTTTTTCCGAGTTCGTTACAATGTATTCGAAGTCGACAATTTCTCCGACTAAGCGCTGGGTTTTCGCATCGTGGCTTCCAGTAAAGTAAGAACGCACACGATTTTTCAATACTTTCGCTTTTCCCACGTAAATGATCGTGTCTTGCCGGTCTTTCATTAAGTAACAGCCCGGCTGATCGGGAAGAATTGCTAATTTATGTTGGATCAATTCATTTGCCATTATCTCACCCTATTAAAAAACCGGGGCCATCACTGGACCCGGTTAAGAATTATGCGTGTTGGTTAACTAATTCAGCCAAAGCTTCTTTCGGTCTGAAGCCAACAACTTTATCAACTGTTTCCCCGTCTTTCAACAATAGAAGAGTCGGGATTGACATGATGCCGTATTTACCTGCAGTTTCTTGGTTTTCATCAACGTCTACTTTTACGATTTTAACTTTATCGCTCATTTCAGCGTCTAATTCTTCAAGAACTGGAGCAATCATTTTACAAGGCCCGCACCAAGTAGCCCAAAAATCTACTAATACTAAACCTTCTGAGATTTCTTGTGAAAAGTTCTGATCTGTACCGTGTACTATTGCCATGAATAATTCCTCCTTATAATGTAACCAAACTATGTTTTGATTATAGCATGCGTGAAAAACTGTAGCTATTTATTTGCCTACTTCCTATCTACCCCTTACTCGGAAGAATAAACGGTCGATAAATGCTGCTTCTTTTGTTCAACTTAATACGAAATTTTACGAGGTGCGGAAAAATCGATTTTGGGTGCGAAACTTTCACATCGAGGTGCTTTCGCGTTAATTCCCATTAAAAAACGGCCCTTTCTATTACAAGGGCCGTTGCTTTCGCTTTTCTTTGTCCAGACTCCAGCGGGCAACTCCTCGGGTCATAAGCCAGCCCAGCTATGCGGCCAAGTGCGCCGCTTCGCTGTTCTGTCTTATGCCTTTCGGAGCTGTACGCCCGCTTTCGCTTTTCTTAATTACATTACTTTCTTGAATTCTTCTGTCAGCATCGGGATGACTTCGAACAAGTCTCCGACAATGCCGTAATCCGCTACTTTGAAAATGTTCGCTTCTGGGTCTTTGTTGATCGCAACAATGACTTTCGAGTTGGACATACCCGCTAAGTGCTGGATCGCTCCTGAAATTCCTGCTGCGATATAAAGGTCAGGTGTTACAACTTTACCTGTTTGTCCGATCTGCAAGGAATAATCGCAATAATCCGCATCACATGCTCCACGAGAAGCACCAACAGCGCCTCCAAGAAGATTCGCTAATTCTTGCAAAGGTTCGAAGCCTTCTGTGCTCTTCACGCCGCGTCCGCCAGCAACGATCACTTTCGCTTCTGAAAGGTCAACGCCTTCAGCAGATTTGCGGACCACATCTTTGATGATCGTGCGCAAGTTTGTAATATCCACTGAAAGTGAACTTACATCGCCTGAACGCTCTTCTTTTGCTAATGGCGGAATGTTGTTCGGACGAACTGTGATAAATGAAAGGCCTTCTTTTGATTTCACTTTTTCGAATGCTTTACCAGAATAGATCGGGCGGACAAATACAGCGTCATCGCCTTCCCCTTCGATATTTGTCACATCAGAAATCAAACCGGATTGCAATTTCGATGCGATTTTAGGCGATAAATCTTTTCCGACCGCTGTGTGGCCGAAAACGATGCCTTCCGGGCTTTCTTGTTCGATGACAGCCATGAATGCTTGCCCGTAGCCATCTGAAGTGTAAGACTTCAAATGAGGGTGCTCTACCGTAATGACACGGTCAGCTCCGTAATTTACAAGTTCTGCGCCAAAGTCAGCGACTGAATCGCCAATCAAAACGCCTACTACTTCTCCACCGCCAGAGATTTTCTTCGCAGCGGCAATTGCTTCAAACGTTACATTACGTAAAGCGCCTTCACGCGTTTCGCCCAATACCAATACTTTTTTCGACATAGTCTGTTTACCCCCTAAGTAGATGTGAAAATTAATGTTCGGTTTTGTTCTTTGTCCAGACTCCGGCTGCCAGCTCCTCGAGTCGCTTCAGAATTACCGGAAATGGCAAAGTTCGCCATTCACGGTAATTCCTCCGGCGCTTGTCGGAGCTAAACGGCAACCTCCGCTTTTCTTGCTTTATATAACTTTCGCTTCGTTGCGCAATAATCCGACCAATTCCGATACTTGTGCTGAAATGTCCCCTTCTAGCACGCGGCCCGCTTCTTTTTTCGGCGGCAAGTAAATTTCGATTGTTTCCGTTTTCGCTTCAACGTCGTCTTCTTCGATATCCAAATCATCGAGTTCCAACTCTTCAAGCGGTTTTTTCTTCGCTTTCATGATTCCTGGAAGTGATGGGTAACGAGGTTCGTTTAAACCTTGCTGAGCTGTTACAAGCAACGGCAATGACGTTTCAAGCTCTTCTGCATCCCCTTCGATGTCTCTCACGATTGTAGCAGTTGTGCCATCGATTTTAAGGCTCGTAATCGTTGTTACATAGTTGATGCCTAGCAAATCAGCAACACGCGGCCCTACTTGGCCAGATCCGCCATCGATTGCGACGTTCCCTGCTAAAATCAAGTCCGCATCTTTGTCTTTCAAGTATTCCGCTAATATGTAGGAAGTCGTGAACTCATCCATTTCTTCCAAATCGTCTTCTGTGTTGATCAATACTGCTTTATCCGCGCCCATTGCAAGAGCTGTACGAAGTTGCTTTTCAGCTTCTTCTCCGCCGATTGTGATAACGGTTACTTCCCCGCCATGTTCGTCACGGACAGTGATCGCTTCTTCAATCGCATACTCATCATATGGATTAATGATGAATTCTGCGCCGTCGTCCTGGATTTTGCCACCAGAGATGACTAATTTTTCTTCTGTGTCAAAAGTACGTTTTACCAATACATAAATGTTCATGAACGTAAACCTCCCAAGTATTATTTCCCTTTAAATTGTGCTTCGCGTTTTTCCAGGAAAGCCTGGATTCCTTCTTTTGCGTCTTCTGAAACAAAAACCGTTCCAAAGGAAGCCGCTTCTGCTTTCACGCCGTCATGATAGCTTGCAGACTTTGAATACTGCAGCATATCAATGGCCGCTTTAACCGACACCGGACTTTTCTTCGCAATTTTCTTTGCAATTGAAAGCGTTTCCGAAAGTAGGTCCGCTTCTGCATAAGCACGGTTGGCTAATCCCAACTGAGCTGCTTCTGCTCCCGTAATCGGATCGCTTGTCAAAAGCATTTCTGCTGCTTTTGCGACACCTACATACCGCGGCAAGCGTTGCGTTCCTGCAAATCCTGGAATCAAGCCAAGCTGAAGTTCCGGCAATCCTAGTTTAGCATTTTCAGAAACAAAACGCATATGGCAGCTCATCGCCAATTCCAAACCGCCGCCTAAAGCTGCTCCGTGGATGGCTGCGATTACAGGTTTATGAAATGTTTCGACTCGTTCAAATACGGCCTGTCCGCTTGCTGAGAGTTTTGAAAACTCTTCGCCGCTTGTCACTTCTGTAAATTCCTTGATATCGGCTCCTGCAGAAAAGAATCTTCCTTCGCCATGCAAGACGATTGCACGGACTTCTTCATCATGTTCCACTTCATCAAGCAGACTGTTCACTTCCATGATCAATGCACGAGATAACGCATTTGCTGGCGGACGATTGATTGTTGCAACCGCAACACCATCTTCTTTTTTCCAACTGATAAATTCCATTTGAAGAGCCCCTTCCCCTATGCGCGAATTCCCTTCATCAAAAGACGGTGGACTTTCGGCGCCAATTCGACTAAATCATATTTATGATCGTTCATCACCCAAGTGGTGATGGTCTCATCCATTGTACCAAAAACCATTTGCCGAGCTAAACGGATATCCATTTTTCCATCGAATTCTCCGTCTTCCATCCCTTTTACAAGGATTTTATCAAGCAGCAATAAATATTCTCTTAACACGCCATTTATTTTCATTCGGATCTCAGTATTCGATTGTCTGAGCTCCAACTGGGTCACTATGGCGAGATGCAGATCACTTGCCAGCAAACTAAAATGGCTTTCGATCATCAAGCCTAATTTATCCACTGCCGGAATATCCCGAACCAAAATATGTTCGAGTTTCTCGACAAAGACTGCCATCTTTTCTTCGAAAACAGAAATCAGAATATCTTCTTTGTTTTTGAAGTAGAGATAAATTGTGCCGTCAGCCACTCCTGCCTGCTTTGCAATTTTAGATACTTGCGCTTGATGGTAACCATTTTCTGCAATTACCACGACCGCAGCATCTACGATCTGTTTGTATTTTGGTTTATCCTTTTTTACCAAATCATCACCACCCAAAAAAAATATGAAAATATGAATGGCGCTTCATTCATATTTTCATATTATAGTTTATCTATTAATGTGTCAAGCTTTTATCAACTGCCAGCTCAGCCTCTGCAGCGATAGGCAATATTTTGGTCGCTCTTAAAAGTTAAGACGGCACCGCTTCGTTTTGTTTCGCGACTTCTTCGTCCACTAAAGAGCGGCGAAGGATTTTTCCGACTGCGGTTTTCGGCAGCTCTTTGCGGAATTCATAAATGCGCGGAACTTTAAATGCTGCCAAGTGTTCACGGCAATATTTATTAAACTCTTCCTCAGAAACAGTATACCCTTCTTTTTGCACAATGTATGCCTTTACTGTTTCACCGCGGTAAGGATCCGGTATTCCAGCAACAACACATTCCTGGACAGCTTCGTGCTCATACAGGACTTCTTCTATTTCACGAGGGTAGATATTGAATCCACCTGCAATGATCATGTCTTTTTCGCGGTCGACGATAAAGAAATGGCCTTTTTCATCCATATAGCCGAGATCTCCAGTCAACAGCCAGCCATTAACGATGGTTGCAGCGGTATCATCCGGCCGGTTCCAGTAGCCTTTCATCACTTGAGGACCTGAAATCGCAATTTCGCCGATCTCTCCTGCCGGCACTTCATCTGTCGTCCCGGGAAGGAAAATTTTGCAGTCCGTGTCGGGATACGGGAAGCCGATAGAGCCTTTAACGCGTTCTCCCCAAATCAGATTCGAATGGGTAACCGGGGACGTTTCCGTTAAACCGTAGCCTTCAACCAGTTTGCCTCCTGTAATCTCCTCGAATTTCTCTTGGACATCAACAGGCAGCGGCGCAGATCCGCTCAAGCAGGCATCAATGGAAGATAAATCGTATTTCCCGATGTCCGGATGATTCATGAGACCAATATAAAGGGTCGGAGCTCCAGGGAATAAAGTCGGCTTTTGTTTATTGATCGTTTTCAAGGCTGTTTCTGCATCAAATTTCGGCAGCAGCACCATTCGGTTGCCTTGCATCACGGATAGGATCAACACTGTCGTCAAGCCATATACATGGAAAAGCGGAATGATGCCAAGAACCGTCTCTTCGCCGTCCTTGCATTTGTAAAGCCATGAATCACACATCGTCGCATTCGAGATCAAGTTCTTATGGGTCAGCATAACCCCTTTAGGCGAACCTGTCGTCCCTCCAGTATATTGTAGCAATGCGAGGTCTTCATTGAAATCGAATTCAGTTGGCTCCACTTCTTTTGATGCGGTTTTCATCACTTCTGTAAACAAATGATTGACGCCGCGATGCTCCACTTTCACTGATAATCCGGTCTGGCGTTTTTGGATAAATGGATAAATCATATTTTTCGGGAAAGGAAGATAGTCTTTGATCCCGGTAATAATGACATTTTCCAGTTTCGTATCTTTCACGACTTTTGAAATCCGAGGGAATAAAATATCTAATGAGACAATGGCTTTTGCACCGGAATCGTTCATTTGGTACGCGATTTCCCGTTCTGTATAAAGCGGATTCGTCATGACCACTACGCCGCCTGCATAGAGGACGCCATAAAAACTGATGACTGCCTGCGGACAGTTCGGCAGCATGACGGACACCCGGTCACCCTTTTCAATGCCGAGCCCTTGCAAATAATTGGCGAACTTCATCGAGGAATCATACAGCTCTTCGTAGCTCACATCTCTTCCCATGAAATGGATAGCTGTTTTCTTCGGGAATTGTTCGTAGGCATGCGTCAAATATTCCTGCACGGGCATACTTTTGTACTCCAAAGTTTTTGGGACTTCAGGCGGATAATGGGCAAGCCATGGCTTTTCTGTCATTCTTT
This sequence comes from Planococcus alkaliphilus, assembly GCF_057031095.1. Lineage (NCBI taxonomy): Bacteria > Bacillati > Bacillota > Bacilli > Caryophanales > Caryophanaceae > Planococcus > Planococcus alkaliphilus. Next base: position 1,424,026 of record NZ_CM168060.1, on the reverse strand, counting down.
ATTCCTCCTTTTGATTTTCAAATCGTGTGAATATTCCTATTTTTAATTATATCGGTAAATGATAACGCTTTCAACAGCAAATAAAATCACAACTACACAAGGAATAAAAAAACAGCCTGCCTTATTGGCAGACTGCTCAGTTTTAAATAATAAACAGAAAAACGATTCCTACGATGATGAACAATGCACAGCATACGAATAGGATCTTGATCAGATTCTCCATAGTTTACAACTCCTAAGAAATACTTGCACCGATGACGAAAGACAGTCCGACTGAGATGGTCAACGAAACGAAGCCGACGGAACGGTTGTCATTTTCAATTTCTTCATCCACTTTGAATTTCGGAGTAAGAAATTCAAATAAGAGATAAGCAAAAATCAATAAAGCAAATCCATACAATCCCCAGCCGATCATTTCCAGCAAAGTATTATGGCGTTCAATGGAAAACCGGAAAATATTCGTGACACCGAAAATTTTCCCGCCGGTCGCCATCGCTACCGCCAGATTCCCTTTTTTGATTTCTTCCCAGTTTTTATACTTCGTCACCAATTCAAAAATCACCATTGAGACGATTAAACATAAAACGACAACGCTGAAATATCCCGCCGTTTCCACTAACGGATGTGTCCAAAACCCAGTCTCTGACATGTCAATTCTCCCCTATACGAAATCACTTTAGCTCAGCGACCGTTACGCCTGAGCCGCCTTCCCCTGCTTCCCCGAAGCGATAGCTTTTGACTCTCGGATGTTTTTTCAAATACTGCTGGACACCTGTGCGCAGTGCGCCGGTTCCTTTGCCGTGAATGATTGAAACTTGATGATAATTAGATAGTAACGCATCATCGATATACTTTTCAACACGGGCAAGTGCATCTTCGTAACGTTCCCCGCGTAAATCGAGTTCCAATTTCACGTGGCTGTCCCGATTTTTCAAGGTGGCCATCGCACGTGTTTCTTTTTGTTTTTCCGGTTTTGTATAAGACAAATCGGATTCCGGCAGCTTCATCTTCAAAATGCCGATTTGGACGATCCATTCATCTTTGGATACTTTTTCAATCAGCGTACCTTTTTGGCCAAATGAAATCACTTTGACTTCATCATTCGGTTTCAACGGCTTCGCTTGGCTGGCTTTTGCCGCTCGTTTCAAAATGCGGTTTTCAGGCATCGCTGCCTCCAGCCGTTTTTTCGCATCGATCAACTGATGCTCTTTGACCGATGAAGCTTGATCCATCTGCATTTTACGAAGTTCAGACATGACGCCTTCTGCTTCACGGGTTGCTTGTTCCACAATTTTCCGTGCTTTTTCCTTCGCCTTTTCCTGCAGCTTCTCTTTTTGCTCTTCGTATTCTTTCAGTTGGTTTTGCAGTTCTTTTTTCAAACGCTCGGATTCTTCTAACACTTCGCTCGAACGTTCCGCATCTTTCTCAGCTTCCCGGCGGCTCGTTTCAAGAGAAGCAATCATCGAATCCACTTCACGCCGGTCAGTGCCGGTGAAACTTTTCGCGTGGCTGATAATGTGCTCCGGCAATCCAAGGCGTTTCGAAATTTCAAATGCGTTGCTTCGCCCTGGAACACCGATCAATAACCGGTAAGTAGGGCTTAAGGTTTCCACATTAAATTCTACGCTTGCGTTTGCTACACCTGGCCGGTTATAGCCGTAGGCCTTCAATTCCGGATAGTGGGTCGTCGCAATAACTCGTGCGCCGCGTCCGTGGACTTCGTCCAATAACGAAATCGCAAGGGCTGCCCCTTCTTGAGGGTCTGTTCCTGCACCCAACTCATCAAAAATCACCAACGAATTTTCATCGAATTTCGTCAGGATATCGACAATATTGACCATATGGGAAGAGAACGTACTTAAGCTTTGTTCGATCGACTGCTCATCGCCGATATCGGCAAATACTTGATCAAACACCGCCAACTCAGAACCTTCCAGCGCTGGAACCGGCAAGCCCGATTGAGCCATTAACGTGCTTAGCCCGACCGTTTTCAAGGTCACCGTCTTCCCGCCGGTATTCGGGCCGGTAATGACGATCGCCGTGATGTCACGACCAAACTCGATATCATTCGGCACCACTTCGTCAATTGGAATCAGTGGATGGCGTGCTTTCTTTAAATTGATATAGCCTTCTGTGTTCATTTCAGGTTTCGTGCATTTATTGGCTGCGCCGTATTTCGCTTTCGCAAAAATCATATCGATTTCTCCGAGCACTTCGACCAACAAAAACAGATCATGCGCCACTTCCTGCACCTGGGCAGAAAGCATTTGGAGAATGCGGTCGATTTCTTCTTTTTCCTTCATCTTCAAGCGGCGAACTTCATTGTTTGCTTGGACGACTGCATCCGGTTCAATGAATAAAGTTTGGCCAGAAGACGACTGATCGTGCACGATGCCGCCGTAATGGCTGCGGTATTCCTGCTTTACGGGAATAACGAAACGGTCATTGCGGATTGTTACAATGGAATCTGACAGCATTTTGGATGCATTTTTGCCGCGCACTAAACTTTCCAACCGTTCGCGCACTCGGCTTTCCTGCGCCCGGAGCTGCTGGCGGATAGTGCGAAGTGCGGAACTCGCACTATCCAAGACGCCCCCGTTGTCATCGATGCACATATTGATGTCGTGTTCGAGCTGCGTCAAAATCGGCATCGATTCTTTCATTTCCAGGAAAAGAGGGATCTGGATTGTCCCTTCTTCCCGAATGCCTTCAAAAAATTGGCGGAGAATCCGGCTCGCCCGGATGGTCGATGACACTTCCATCAATTCCATCGGGCTAAGAGAACCGCCGATTTGTGCGCGCTTCGCATGCATGCGGATATCGAAAATGCCGCCCATCGGCACATTCCCTTTTACCCGTATGATGCTTGCCCCTTCGTCCATCTGTTCCAATAAACGGTTGACTTCGTTGATATCTGTTGAAGGAAGCAATTTTTCAATATGGGCTTTCCCGAGCGAAGAAGTGCAATAGCGAGCCACTTCTTCGCGGATTTTATAATATTCAAGTGTTCTCAATGCGCGTTCTGCGATCAAACGAGACACCTCCTACTTTTTCAAAAATTCTTTAAAGCGTTCAAGCGGCCATGTATTGACCACATGATCCTTTTTCAGCCAAGCTTTTTGGGCATGCTTGACCCCTGTTTCCATAACATCCAATCCTTCAATGGCATGGGCGTCCGTATTAATGGCAACCGGCACGCCTTTTTCCTGCGCCATTTCCAAATGTTCCACTGCCAAATCAAGCCGGTAAGGACTTGCATTCAATTCGACGATTTTGCCGTATTCTTTTGCCCAGTCCAATAGCTGTTCGATATCCGGGTCGTAGCCGCTCCGTTGGCCAATGATGCGGCCGGTCGGATGGGCAATCATATCCACATGCGGATTTTTCATTGCGGTTAACAGGCGTTCCATGATTTGCTCTTGCGGCTGCTGGAAACTGGAATGGATGCTCGCAATGACAAAATCCAACTGTTCGAGTACTTCATCGTCAAAATCAAGCGAACCATCCGGCAATATATCCATTTCTGTGCCGGATAGGACTTCAATATCCTTGTAATTTTTATTCAGCTCACGGATTTCCGCATTTTGTTTTAATAGGCGTTCAGGCGTCAAGCCATTCGCCACTTTCAAGTATTCGGAATGGTCGGTGATGACCATATATTCATAGCCTTTTGCGCGGCAGCCATCGATCATTTCAGGCAGTGAATGCGCGCCGTCCGACCAAGTGGTGTGCATATGCAAATCCGATTTGATGTCCTTTAGCTCAACAAGATCCGGCAATTCTTCGAGGCGATCCAATTCCCGGCCGTCTTCCCGGACGGAAGGCGGAATGAAAGGCAAACCGAAATGAGCATAGAAATCCGTTTCGGAAGTGAAGGTCGCGATTGAACCGTCTTCCTGCTCAACGCCGTACTCACTGATTTTCTTGTTCTGTGATTTTGCCAGTTGGCGCATTTTCACGTTATGGTCTTTCGATCCGGTGAAATGGTGCAACGCAGTAGTGAATTCTTCCGGCGCTACCAAACGGAAATCGATATCGATCAAATCCTGGAATTCCACTGTCACCGACACTTTTGTGTCTCCAGACGCAATGGTTTCCTGGACCGGCAAAGCTTCAAGCAATTGCTCTTTGACGATCAACGGAGCAGATGTTGCTACGATGAAGTCCAGATCCTTGCTTGTTTCTTTCGTCCGGCGAAAACTTCCTGCCACGGAGAATTCCGTGACTTCCTGGATTTTCGACAAAATATCCTGGATAAATTCGACGGCTTCCTCCGTTTTCCAGATCGGATGTCTGCCTGGACGCGATTCAAAATCGGTCAATTCTTTCAGGATCTTCTCTTCCGATTTCGGCCCAAAACCCGGAAGCTTCTGGATTTCATGGTCCAGGCATGCCTGTTTCAAGCTTTCTGCTGAATCGATGCCCAGTTCTTTATAGAGCTTCGCGATTTTCTTGCCGCCCAAGCCCTGCAATTTCATCAACGGAATCAGCCCTTTTGGCACCTCTTCCTGCAATTCTTCAAGAACCGTGGATTTTCCAGTGTCCATCAATTCCAAAATGACATCCCCTGTCCCTTTGCCGATGCCTTTCAGTTTCGTTACGTCTTCTAACTCATCCAAGCTCCGTTGGTCGAGCTCAAGCGCTTGCGCGGCTTTTCTGAAAGCCGATACTTTAAACGGGTTTTCCCCTTTTAATTCCATATTTAACGCTATTTTTTCGAGTGTTCTGATGATGATTTTCTTATTCATGCAGACAGACCTCCAGATTTAGACTTAAAAAAACTTCCCTCCAGTAAGAGAGAAGTTACTGCTTACATATAAATATACCACCATTCCTTTACTTTCTCAGAGAAATAAGGCGTATGCTCCAGCATCATTTGAGCGAGGCTGGAATTCTCGAGCTGGTTTTGGACCGCATCCATCGGAAGCAGTGCAAACACATAGATAAAGATAAATAGGAGTATGTATACTTCAATAAATCCAAGTACCGCGCCGAGCACCTTGCTGATAAAGCCGAGCACCGGCAAGTACTTCAAGAAATCGAACATGGAAGCAAGCAGCTGCAGGCCGAATTTCACTACGAAGAAAATCAAGGCAAAAGCAAATAGCTGATAGAAAGTCTGATCCAGGTCCAGCTGTTCGATGGCCATCGTGAAACGGGATTCATCGTTGACAGCCGGATACGGGATCCACAGCACAAAATATTCCGAGAGCGGTTTATAATAGAGATAAGCGACAACGAGCGCCACGACAAATCCAACCATATGGATCAGCTGAAGAACCAGCCCTCGTTTTGCGCCTACAATTATGCCGCCAATCAATAAAATCAATAAAATAATATCAAGCATCTACGTCAACCCTTCAACTTTCTCAATTCATTTTCTAATTGTTCTACCCGCTCTTTCAGTTTAAGATATTCATGTGCCGTATTTACGGCGGTCAAAACTGCCAGCTTCGAACTATCGAGAGATGGATTCATTGCATGGAACTCACGCATACTTTCATCCACCATCGAGGCCACTTGCCGCATATGACCGGATGTTTCCGTACCGACAATTTTATAGGTATAGCCGTAGATTTCGACTGAAGTCGTTATTTTATGTTCATCCGACAATGCTCCACCCCTCCTTAGAAATGCTATAGATAATCATAACATGAACACGCGTACAATGTGAATCATAAGAAAGGAGGCGCCTTCATGTCAAATATTGTGTTGAAACTGCCGGAGGAAAGTCTCCTCCAAATCATTGCCCATTATAAGCCGAAACAAGTAGCCGCGAAAGCGCCTTACGTCCGCTTTACAGCCAAATTAACGGATGCAGTCGTCACGGTCTACACATCCGGAAAAGTGATGTTCCAAGGCGGTGGTGCCGAACGGGAAGCAGCGCGTTGGGGAGAAGTTGAAGCCGGTGCCGCAAAAACTTCCACCGCTAAAGGCAATCAGCTGCCAACCAATTTCGCCAAACTTTCCGTACTCGGTTCAGATGAAACCGGTACCGGCGATTTCTTTGGTCCGATCACCGTCGCTGCCTGCTACGTTCCGGCGGATAAAGTGGCGCTTGCGCACGAACTCGGAGTAAAAGATTCCAAACAGCTGACTGACGCCTGGATGCGCAGCGTCGCTCCGGACTTAAAAGCGGCTTTCGCCCATAGCGTCCTGACCTTAAAAAATGAAAAATACAACCGCGTGCAGGAACAAGGCTGGTCGCAAGGAAAAATCAAAGCCTTGATGCACAACCAAGCATTAAAGCATGTACTCCGCAAAATGGCACCGGTAAAGCCGGACGCCATTTTGATCGACCAATTCGCTGAACGCGGCATTTATTATAAACACATTAAAGATGAAAAAGAAATCATCCAGGAAAATGTCCTGTTCTCGACAAAAGCGGAAGGCCTCCACGTTTCCGTTGCCTGCGCATCCATCATTGCGCGTGTCGCTTTCTTGGAAGAAATGGACCGCATGAGCAGCGAAACCGGTATCACCTTGCCAAAAGGCGCCGGAAAAATCGTGGATGAAGCGGCCGCCAAGATTTTATTGAAGCACGGCGAGAGCTATTTAAAAAACATCACAAAAGCCCATTTTGCCAATACGAAAAAAGCTCAAGCATTGGCGAATAAAAAACGCTACTAAGATTCTTTTGGAATATTCTTATTTTATCATTCTTAGAAAAGATTACTAGCACATTTTGATTACAAAATGATTACTTGCATCCTTATAAAGATGGACAGAAAAAAGCAGAATCCCGGGATTCTGCTTTTTTAGCCTGCTATTTTACTAGTTTCTTAACTCCGAAGTTCCGCTCCAACTTCTGTCAAAGCCTTCAATACTTTATCATGGACGGCTACGACTTCTTCGTCCGTCAAGGTTTTCTCTGGATCAAAGTACGTTAAAGTGAACGCTACTGATTTTTTGCCTTCTTCCATCTTGTCGCCTTCATACAAGTCAAAGACACGGACATCTTTCAGCAATTTGCCGCCAGCGCCTCGGATGACTTTTTCAATCGTGCCCGCTTCCACAATCTTCGACAATACAAGTGCTACGTCGCGTGTGATGGATGGATAGCGCGGTACCGGCGTGTAAAGCAATGGATCCGGTGCTAAATTCAATAGTGCAGCTAAATTCAATTCGAGAACGACAGTGGTTTTCAAATCACGTTCTTTTTGTTCTGTCGGATGCAATTGGCCAATGACGCCGATCCGCTGTCCGTCATGAATGATGAATGCCGTTCTTCCCGGATGGAGGTCGTCCATTTGCCCACGTTCGAAGGACAATTCAACACCCAATTTTTCACCAAGCCCTTCAACGATGCCTTTTAGCACGAAGAAATCGACTGGTTTCTTCTCGCCTTGCCAGCTATTATCGAGCCATAAGCCCGTCATGGCAATTGCCAGATGCTCTTCTTCGTTCAATAATTCATCCTCTGTTTTCAAGAACACAGCGCCTGTTTCATACAGCGCCACTGAATCGATACGGCGAGCTGTATTATGTGTCACTGAATCCAATAAATGCGGCAACAAGCTCTGGCGCAGAATGCTGCGTTCTTCGCTCATCGGCATCAATAATCTTGTCGTATCCGTTTCCGTCAAAGCAAATTGTTTCGCCGACTTCTCAGATGTCAATGAATACGTCGTCGCTTGCAATAACCCTGCACCTTCAAGGAAATGGCGGACCATGCGGCGCTTCGCTTGATACGGCGTCAAACCGCCTGGGCGTGCTTCCGTTTGAGGCAAAGTGGCAGGAATTTCGTCGTAGCCGTAAAGACGCGCGATTTCTTCTACAACATCTTCCTCAATTTGAATATCCTGGCGTCGAGTCGGCACTGAAATAATCAATTGGTTGTTTGCCGCTTCCGTTTTAAACTTCAAGCGCTCCAAAATCTCAAGCATGTCTTCAAATGGAATTTTCATTCCAAGACGGGTGTTAATGAAATCCGGGCTTACTTTCACGATTTTCTCTTCGCGCTCAAGCTCATCAAAAATGACGGATCCTGCGAGCACTTCCCCGCCTGCAAGTTCTGCGATCAAGCTTGCAGCACGTTCTGCTGCAGGAATGACACGGTTCGGGTCAACGCCTTTTTCATAGCGTGAGCTCGCATCGCTGCGCAATCCATGGTCTTTCGAAGTTTGACGAATCGATCCTGATGCGAAATAAGCAGATTCGATGACAATCGTTGTTGTTGAATCGCTCACCTCTGAATTCGCGCCGCCCATAACCCCTGCTAAGGCAACCGGCTCTTCGCCGTTTGTAATCACTAAATGATGAGGCGATAATTTGCGTTCTGCATCATCCAAAGTCGTAATCAATTCGTCCTGCTTCGCATGGCGAACTGTGATATTTCCAGTCTTCAAAGAATCATAGTCAAACGCATGAAGCGGCTGGCCGTATTCCATCAAGACAAAGTTCGTCACGTCGACGACGTTATTATGCGGACGGACGCCTGCTGCCATTAACCGCTGCTGCAGCCACATCGGCGACTCTTTCACTTCGATGTTGCGGATGACTTTTGCGACATAAAGCGGATTCGCTTCCGGAGCATCGATGTTCAATGTCAGCATTGACGCTGCTGTTTCCGCTGCTTCTGTGTATGTTGCTTCCGGCAGTTTTACTTCTTCCGATAAAATAGCGCCGACTTCATAAGCCACACCCAGCATGCTCATCGCATCTGCACGGTTTGGCGTCAAGCCAAGTTCAAGTACGGTGTCATCCAGGTCAAAATTCGTTACAACATCAGAACCGATTTCTGCGTTTTCCGGAAGCACGTAAATGCCTTCCGCATATGCTTTAGGAACCAATTTTCCTTCAATGCCCAGTTCTTGAAGTGAGCAGATCATCCCGTTTGAAACTTCTCCACGCAGCTTCGCTTTTTTGATTTTCACGCCGCCTGGCAATTTAGCGCCAGGACGGGCAACGATGACTTTTTGGCCAGCCGCAATATTCGGTGCGCCGCAGATGATTTGTTCAATGCCGTCTTCTCCGACGTTTACTTGGCAAATCGATAATTTATCCGCTTCCGGATGTTTCTCGCATGATTCAACGTAACCGACTACGACGTTAGTCATGCCATGTGAACGATCGATGACTGCGTCCACTTCGATGCCGGAACGGGTAATTTTCTCGCCCAGTTCAGCCGGGTCTAACTCTTGTGTATTTACATATTCTTTCAACCATTTAATGGATACGAGCATGTTTTATTTCCTCCTTAAACTTCAGTGCGCTGGAATTGAGATAAAAAGCGGACATCATTGGTATAGAAATGGCGGATGTCTTCTACGCCGTATTTCAGCATTGCAATACGCTCCGGCCCCATGCCGAAAGCAAATCCTGTCAGGCGTTTTGAATCATAGCCGGCCATTTCAAGTACGTTCGGATGCACCATTCCGGCTCCAAGAATTTCAATCCATCCGGTTTTTTTGCAGACGTTGCAGCCAGATCCTCCGCATTTAAAGCACGAGATATCCATTTCAACAGAAGGCTCTGTGAACGGGAAGAAACTTGGGCGAAGGCGGATTTCACGGTCGTCTCCGAACATTTTCTTCGCGAATACGGATAGTGTTCCTTTAAGATCACTCATGCGGATGTCTTCACCGATGACCAATCCTTCGATTTGCGTGAATTGGTGGGAATGCGTCGCATCGTCATTATCGCGGCGGTATACTTTCCCTGGGCAGATGATTTTAATCGGTTCGCCGCCTTTCGCTTCCATCGTACGGGCTTGTACCGGCGATGTATGCGTACGAAGCAGAATGTCTTCCGTAATATAGAAAGAATCCTGCATATCACGGGCTGGATGGCCTTTCGGCAAATTTAAAGCTTCGAAGTTGTAATAATCTTTTTCCACTTCCGGTCCTTCAGCGATCTCATAACCCATCGATACGAATAAATCCTCGATTTCTTCGATAACGCGCGTTAATGGATGCGGGTTCCCTGTACGAACAGGACGCCCTGGCAATGTGATATCGATCGTTTCACTTTGCAACTTCAGATTGATCGCTTCTTCTTCCAGGATCATCATGCGTTCTTCAAGCGAAGTCGTGACTTCTTCACGGACTACGTTGACTAGTGCGCCCATTTTCGGACGTTCTTCAGCCGGTAATTTCCCCATGCCTTTTAATAGATCGGTAATTGGCCCTTTTTTCCCTAAATAAGCGACACGGACGTCATTCAATTCTTTTACATTCGCCGCTGATGCAATTTTTTCAAGCGCTTCTGTTTTCAATGCCTGCAATTGTGCTTCCATTTTTTCTCCTCCTTAAACGTAAAAAAGCCCCGTCCCAAAAAGGGACGAGGCATTATTCGCGGTACCACCCTAGTTATCGCCAAAATAGGCAATCACTCATTTACGTAACGGCTCTTCACCGGCCCATCTTTACAGCATTTGCTGGTCCCGACAGGCAGCTCGCGGGGTGAACTTCTGAAGTTTCTCGCATATCCGCGCTTCCAGCCAAGGCGCAGACTCTCTTGATGCAACGGCACAACATACTTTTCCCGGTCACAGCTTTTCTTATTTACCCTTTAAGTATACGAAATTGCGTTCATTTAATCAAATTAGTTTTTTGGCACTAAACTATAAAGCAGGATTCCAGTGGCAACAGCAACGTTCAGCGATTCCGCTTCGCCGTATAACGGCACCATTAAATTGCGGTCCGTCTTCTGCAGCAAAACCGGATCTACACCGCTTCCTTCATTGCCGACGATCAAAGCGAACGCTTCTTGGCTTTCCACTTCGTGCACCGGCGTTGAATTGATTAGCGCTGTGCCGTATAAAGGAATATTGCGTTCTTTTAGCTCTGTGGTCCATTCTTCCAATTCGCCTCTGACAACCGGAATTTGGAAATGGGAGCCTTGCGCTGAACGAACCGTTTTCGGATTGAACGGATCCGCACAGCCTTTCCCTAAAACGACCACGTCGATGCCACTTGCAGAAGCTGTACGGATCATCGTTCCGATATTGCCGGGATCTTGGACGGCATCGACCAACAACAGTTTACTCCATTGCTGCTGGTCTGCTTCTGTGAATTCCGGCTGCGCACAATGCGCGAAAATCCCTTGGGAATGCTCCGTTTCGGAAATTTCTTTCGCTACCGCTGCCGTCACGGAATACATCGGCACATCGTCGACATTCCAGCCAGCGGGAATATCGACGCCTTCCCGGACAATCAAGGATTTGATGGATTCTTTTTTCTTCAACGCCTCTTCCGTCAAATGAAAGCCTTCCACTAGAAATTCCGTGAATTTATCCCGTTCTTTACGGGTAGTGACTAATTTTTTCCAATGCTTCACAAGCGAGTTTTGTGTTGATTCAATTCTTTTCATTTGCAGTTCACGCCTTTATTTCAGAATAGCTCAAGTATAGCATAATGAGAAAAGCGGAGGCGGCCGTTTAGATTCGACAGGCATAAGATGAGCTGGCAAAGCGGCGTCCTTTGCCGTGTAGCCAACTCGGCTTATGTCCCGAGAATCTGGCCGCTGGAGTCTGGACACCAGAAAAGCGGAGGCGGCCGGGTCAAAGTTCACGTGTGAAAAAGTCGAAACCGAAAGCTGTCGCAAGACCAAAAACAAGTGTCCACAAGCCGATGCTGATGGTAAGCCAAATGGTCGTGTTTCGTTTTGTTGCGCCGAGTGTCATGCCGATAAATGCCGCAATATGTGTACCGATGAGAATCGGACCTAAAAGAGCAAGTCCAGGCAATCCGTATTTATTCCATATATTCTTTGCCCGTTCGTTTTTCTTCGACTCGGCTTTGCCTTTTGCTTCTTGGCGCTTTATATACCAATCCTTGAATTTATCAAAGCCGATGATCAAGGCGAGCACCGTCAGCATATTGCCGACAAACGCCATGACCATCACCCAAAAAGGCGACAAGCCCCAGACGATGCCGAGCGGAATGACCAATGCGATTTCGAACCAGGGTATGGCTGCTCCTAGGAAAACAAGAAAGTATTCATAAATCATTCAGTTTCCTCCTTGAAATGTTTTCGGACTTCGAGGTAATAAATCAAGTATTGTCCGAAAGCGATAGCCAAAATTCCATAGATGATGGCAAGTTTCGGCAACGGAAATACAATGACGACCGTCGCTAAAAATGGCAGCGCTAACGTGATAAAGCTATAGACTTTCTGAACCGCTTTTCGCGTGATGTATGTCATGCCTTCGTCCTGTTCCAAATACTCGGGAGGGCGAATAGCGAGCGGCGAAATCTTCTGTGTCGGATTTTCCTTATTGTGCTTTTTGAGCTGTGCCATGAAAATCACAAGAAAAGCGAAGTAGAGGATGATCGAACAAAACACGATAAAGCCTTCCAGCGCCTCTAATTTAATGGTAACACTCGTTTCAGTCTCGGTATTGACGAATTCCGTTATCGGCGAATTCAAACCGAACGCCAATACCCCTAACAATAAAATAAATGCCATCATCCATAGCGGATAGTTTAAACGGAAATCATTTTTCATTGTGCTCCTCCCCTTCGAGCCAAAATAAGTCGTCCACCTTTGTTTCCAATGTGCTAGCGAGTTTTAATGCGAGCGTAATCGAAGGCGAAAATTCCCCTTTCTCAATAAACGCAATCGTCTGCCGCGTCACATCCACCCGTTTGCCGAGATCGCTTTGCGTAAATCCATAGCGCGCCCGCAATTCCTTCACACGGTTTCTAAGCATCCACTTCATCCTCCCTGTGCAGATGTTCGGTTTATATAACATAATGTACAGTATGCTTAACATTTAGTCAAGTATAGTTAACATTGTGTTTTGTGCTTAATTTAAGATTTAACGGATTTTATGGGTTTGTTTGCGGAATAAACCCTTTTATTTGCAAAACCACAAAAAAAAATCCCCTCCCGCGATATGCGGAAGGGGAAAATCATTTATTCAAACGTAATGCGCGCTACTGTGTCTTTGTCTAATTTCTTGATGACTTCAACAATCAATTTCACCGCGTTCTCGTAGTCGTCGCGGTGCAGGATGCCAGCGTGTGAGTGAATGTAGCGCGTTGCCACACCAATCGACAATGCCGGTACGCCGTTTGCCGTCAAGTGGATGGATCCGGCATCGGTTCCGCCGCCTGCAATCGTTTCGAATTGGTAAGGGATGCCGGCTTCTTCTGCGGTATCGACCACCAATTCACGCAAGCCGCGGTGCGAAACCATCGACGCGTCGAATAAAAGAATTTGCGGGCCAGCACCCATTTTGCTTGCGGATTCCTGCTGCGTGATTCCCGGTGTGTCGCCAGCAATGCCGACATCGACAGCAAAACCGATATCCGGCTGGATTTTAGCGGTCGCCGTTTTTGCTCCGCGGAGGCCCACTTCTTCTTGAACAGTGCCGACTCCGTAAACGACGTTCGGGTGTTCTTGCCCTTTTAACCCTTTTAGGACATCGATGGCGATCGCACAGCCAATGCGGTTGTCCCATGCTTTCGCTAAAAGCATTTTTTCATTGTTCATAACAGTGAATTCGAAATACGGCGTAACCATATCTCCGGGAGCTACGCCCCACTCTTTTACTTCGTCGCGTGAAGACGCACCGATATCAATGAACATGTCTTTGATTTCAACCGGTTTCTTGCGGGCTTCCGGCGATAGAATATGCGGCGGTTTCGAGCCGATGACGCCGGTCACTTCTTTTCCGCTGCGCGTTGTGATCGTCACACGCTGCGCAAGCATCACTTGGTTCCACCAGCCGCCCAGCGGTTGGAATTTCAAAAAGCCTTTATCGTCGATTTGAGAAATCATGAAGCCGACTTCATCCAAATGTCCGGCAACCATGATTTTGGGTCCGTCTGCCAACCCTTCTTTACGTGCGATCAAGCTCCCCAGACCATCTGTTTCAATCGAGTCAGCGTAAGGCTCTATGTATTTTTTCATCACTTCGCGGGATTGGCGTTCATTGCCTGGCACCCCGTTAGCGTCAGTTAGTTCTTTCAGCATCAATACGGTTTCATCCATTTTAGCCATTATTTCGACCTCCTAAATAATTTGTACTTGTTTATTATAATAGATGAGCTTTCATTTATCAAAAAATTCGTTTAATACCCTTCTCTCTGCCGGCGGTAATTCTTTTCGTTTTTTGCAAAATATGCTTCTAACACATCCTCGTAGCTAAAGCCGAGTGCTGAAGCAATCCCGCCATACCAGCTCCAAACTTCCTGATACGCCGACACCGAATGGTTGTCCATGAACTTCAGAATTTTTTCTTGCGTACCCAAAAAAAGCTCTGTTAAATCTTTGTGGTTCACGGCACTTGGCCAAGTTTCCAACATATTCAGGTTCTTTTCGATGCCAAGGGATAAAAGGAAATGGATGGAATCCACATATTCTTCCAATAGCACTTCTTGAGCTGAAGGCCCTTTTGTGCTCCAGAACTTAAAACAGCGCGTTTCATTTGCCAGCTCCGCCAATTCGATCAAGAGCGCCAACCCTTTTTTGCGGAATACATCTTCTTCGATTCCGTGGTTAGACTGGATAAAACGGTCCAACTCTTCCTGCATTTCGAATAATTGATGCAAGTTCATAAAAACCCTCCTTTTTTCAATAAAATCTTGAAACCAAAGTACTTTTCGTCCGTATTATATAATAGAACCTATAGAGATGGGGGATTTCTCATGGCTTTTTTTATACGCCTCATTGTCATCGTACTTATCATTTATTTATTTTATCGATTGATCCGCTATGTAGTAGACCCAAAACGGAAGTTAGACGCTGCCATTGAAGCGAACACGTATTACTTCTACGATGATGTAAAAAATGTCCGCAAGAATTTTTTCATCACGCTTAGAGGCGCGGTGTTTGAAGGCGAAAAATATTTAGGGACGACCGAAGATGCTTTTGAAGTCGTTTCCATTTTCGTATGGGCTGAAAACCCCGACATGCTGCAGGGCTTTACGAAAGAAGACTTTTACTTCCTGGAAAAAGAAATTCAGATGAATTACCCTGCTGCCAAGATCAATTGGAAAAACCCGATCGAACAGCTGATGAAACAGTGAATCAAACGAAATTTAGGTAGCTCCAAATTAATGCGGCTGCATCAATCACAGCCAGCATCAGGAAGCCTACGCGGAAATTGGTATGTTTTGTTTTATGGCGGAACATCATCATGCCGATATAGGCGCCGATGCCGCCGCCAAGAATGGCGACTGACCATAAATTTTTCTCAGGTATCCGCTGGCCGCGCCGCTGTGCCTGCGATTTATCCACTTTCATCATGATGAGTGCAAGCAGTGACAGCACAGTGAAATACCCGGCTATTATCAAGAACAAAAGAATCCCTCCATGAAAAAAAGACTGACGAAATTCGTCAGTCTTTTTTATTGTCTAGCTGCAGCGCCTAGCTCCTCGGGATCTTAAGTCAGTCCACTCCGGAAATCAGGATTTCCTATGTGTTCTGCCTTAAGCCTGTCGGAGCTGTACAGGCGCTTTCGCTTTTCTTGTCTAGCTGCAATGGCCAGATTCTCGGGTCATAAGCCGGCTCGGCTGTGCGGCATAAACGCCGCTTCGCCAAACCGTCTTATGCCTATCGAATCTTAACGGCCATTTTCGCTTTTCTTATTTAGCTACTGCTTTTTTTGCAGCATCTACTAATGCTGTGAAAGCAGCTGCATCAGATACAGCGATTTCAGCTAGCATTTTGCGGTTGATGTCGATTCCAGCAACTTTAAGACCGTGCATTAGACGGCTGTATGAAATGTCGTTCATACGAGCTGCTGCGTTGATGCGCGTGATCCATAGTTTACGGAAATCACGTTTTTTATTGCGACGGTCACGGTAAGCATAGTTACCTGACTTCATTACCTGCTGGTTTGCTACTTTGAAAAGGATGTGCTTTGCACCATAATAACCTTTTGCTAATTTAATGACCTTTTTACGACGCTGGCGCGTCACTGTTCCACCTTTTACGCGTGGCATATCACATTACCTCCTGCTTGAATATATAAAATTCGATTTTTTGTTCGTGTGTTGGTCTTGTCCAGACTCCAACGGCCAGCTCCTCGGTCTTAAGCTGTCCTTCCTGTGCGGCAAAGAACGCCGCTTCGGAAGATCATCTTAAGTCTGCCGGAGCTGAACGGCCGTTTACGCTTTTCAATATTACTTCATGTTATAGATAAGAGATTTGATGCGTTTCAAGTCGCCTGCAGAAACAAGTTTCCCTTTACGTAGGTGACGTTTTTGCTTAGTCGATTTGTTTGCAAATAAGTGGCTTGTGTGTGAACGGTTGCGTTTTACTTTACCAGTTCCAGTTTTCTTGAAACGTTTCATCGCACCGCGGTGGCTTTTCATTTTCGGCATTTCGAATTCCTCCTAAACAATTGATCTGTTATTCTTTTTCGTTAACTGGCGCAAGCATCAAGAACATGCTGCGGCCATCCATTTTAGGGCGCTGTTCAACCGTCGCAACTTCCTTGCATGCTTCTGCGAAGCGTTCAAGGACGCGCTGTCCGATTTCTTTGTGCGTGATCGCACGGCCTTTAAAGCGGATTGAAGCTTTGACTTTGTCCCCTTTTTCAAGGAACTTAATCGCATTGCGAAGTTTCGTGTTAAAATCGTGTTCGTCGATTGAAGGGCTCAAACGCACTTCTTTCACTACGATCACTTTTTGATTTTTACGAATTTCACGGTCTTTCTTTTGCTGTTCGAACTTGAATTTACCATGGTCCATGATACGTGCGACCGGCGGCTTAGCTTGAGGAGCCACTAGTACAAGATCCAAGTTGACACGTGCAGCAATTTCAAGTGCTTCGTTACGTGTTTTAATACCGAGTTGCTCACCGTTCTGATCAATAACCCGTAACTCACGTGCACGAATACCTTCATTTACATTGATGTCTTTGCTAATATTAATCCACCTCCGGATAGTGTCGCGAATAGCTTAACATGTGTAACCGACCATGTCGGCTTACAGGTCCGATCCAAAACAAAAGCGGATGGGCCTCGTTCGGCCCACCCGCAATTTATGACAGCACGCCGCAGCGTGATAAAGTCAAAATCGTGTCTACCTGCCAACAACTGGTCGATCAGGTGAGAAGCGGGTGCTCCTGCTTGCACATATAAGTATTCTATAACCTTATTCATAATACCATGCACCTAAGGGCATGTCAACCCTTTAGCGAAGTTCGCCTTGAATCATTTTCAAGAAATCGTCAAACGGCATGCTTTCGGATTTCTGTTCTCCGTATTTACGGACGTTGACCGAACCGTTTTCAACTTCCTGGTCTCCAAGAACCAGCATATACGGAACTTTCTGCATCTGCGCTTCGCGGATTTTGTAGCCAAGCTTCTCATCGCGTTCGTCGATATCGACGCGCAATCGATGAGATTGCAATTTCTCTTGGACGTTTTTCGCGTAGTCGCTGTGTGCATCGAGCGATACCGGAATCACTTCCACTTGAACTGGAGCCAGCCAAGTCGGGAATGCCCCTTTGTATTCTTCGATCAAGAAAGCAACAAAACGTTCCATAGTCGAAACAACGCCGCGGTGGATGACGACTGGACGGTGCTGTTTGCCGTCTTCTCCGATATAAGTCAGGTCGAAACGCTCAGGAAGCAAGAAATCCAGCTGGACAGTTGAAAGTGTTTCTTCTTTGCCTAGAGCTGTTTTGACTTGGACATCGAGTTTCGGTCCGTAGAATGCCGCTTCGCCTTCTACTTCCACGTAATCCAATCCAAGATCGTCCATTGCTTCTTTCAGCATGGATTGTGCACGTTCCCACATTGCATCGTCGTCAAAGTATTTCTCTTTGTCTGCCGGGTCGCGGTAGGAAACGCGGAAAGAATAATCTTTAAGATCAAAGTCTTTATACACATCGATCACTAAGTTGACCACGCGTTTAAATTCTTCTTTGATTTGGTCCGGGCGTACGAAAATGTGTGCGTCGTTCAATGTCATGCCGCGAACACGCTGCAGTCCAGACAATGCACCAGACATTTCGTAGCGGTGCATCAAACCTAGTTCTGCGATGCGGATCGGCAGCTGGCGATATGAATGGATGCCTTGTTTGAAGATCATCATATGGTGCGGGCAGTTCATCGGACGAAGAACCAATTCCTCGTTGTCCATCTGCATGACCGGGAACATATCTTCCTGGTAATGATCCCAGTGGCCGCTTGTTTTATAAAGGTCCACGCTTCCCATAACCGGAGTATACACATGGTCATATCCTAGGCTTTCTTCTTTATCAACGATATAGCGTTCGATGATGCGGCGGATAGTCGCGCCTTTTGGCAGCCACATCGGCAAGCCTTGGCCCACTTTTTGGGAGTTCATGAATAGATTCAATTCTTTCCCGATTTTGCGGTGGTCGCGTTCTTTCGCTTCTTCAAGCATTTCAAGATGCGCTTTTAAATCCTCTTTTTTGAAGAAAGCAGTGCCGTAGATGCGCTGCAGCATTTTATTGTCACTGTCGCCTCTCCAGTATGCACCCGCCACGCTCAGCAATTTGAATTCTTTTAATTTGCCAGTTGATGGCACGTGGATTCCACGGCAAAGGTCGAAAAATTCGCCTTGCTCATAGATCGATACTTGCTCGTCTTCTGGAATCGCTTCTAAAAGTTCCAATTTATATGGATCTTCGATCGCTGCAAACCGTTTTTGAGCTTCTGCACGCGAAACGTCGTGGCGAACGATTTCAATATTTTCGTTGATGATCTTCTTCATTTCTTTTTCGATGGCAGGCAAGTCTTCTGCTGAAATCGATTCTGCTGTATCGATGTCGTAGTAGAAGCCGTTTTCAATGACCGGGCCGACTCCAAGTTTCGCATCTTTGTAAATGCGTTTGATCGCTTGTGCCAATAGATGAGCAGATGAATGGCGAAGGATTTCCAACGCTTCATCTGATTCCGGCGTAATGATTGCAATGCTGCCGTCTTCTGCAATCGGTGATTTCAAATCAACCAAATGCTCGCCTACTTTACCGGCAAGTGCTTTCTTGCGAAGGCCTGGGCTGATCGACTGGGCAATCTCTTCAGTTGTTGTGCCTTTCGGAAACTCCTTTACTGCACCGTCTGGGAATGTTAATTGAATCATGTCTGACATTCTGCTCTCTCCTTTTTTTATGTTCTAGGCCGAACATCTAGCCTTAGTTCTCGGCTTCCAAGATGTCTGCCCTAAATGAAACCAATAAAAAAAAGCCTCATCCCAAAGGGACGAAGCTTAAGTTCGTGGTTCCACCCTTCTTCTATCTTGAACGGACGAATCCAATTCAAAATGAAGCTCTGCATCGGCTAACGGGCCGGTACCGTCAATTGCTACTGAAAGATTTCACAATTGCTGCTCAAAGGTGGTAAGTGTGTTTGCCGTACTAAGAAGCTTTCAGCCGGGGCTTCTCTCTCTATAAGCCGTACAAATCCACTCTTGTCCTTGTCAACGCATTATATTGTATCGATTGTTTTTACTATACGACGAAAACTTTAAAAAGACAACACCTTGTGTGATTAAATTCGTCGGTTTTGCCCGTCCAACATAACCGGAGCCGTCAAGGCACGGATGCGTTCCATTACGCGCGCCGCTTTTAAATCTTCTTTTTCGCCGCGCTGTGAATACGTCAAATGATGCTGAAGTTCCGAATAACTGAAATTCGATGTCATGAAAGTCGGCAGCTTTTCAGCCATCCGGTAATGGAGAATCGTTCCGAGCACTTCATCGCGCGTCCAGCTCGACATCGCTTCTGCTCCGATATCATCCAACATCAAGACATCCGCTTTTTTGACATAATCCACTTTTTCCTGCAAGGTTTGGTCGCCGATTGCCTGTTTCATTTCACGCATGAATTCAGGGACGAATACCAAAACCGATTTAATGTTCTTTTCGGCCAACGCATTTGCTACAGCACTAAGCAAATAAGATTTGCCAATGCCGAACTTGCCGTAAAGGTATAAGCCTTTTTCCGGCATCTCCCCTGGACCCTTAGTGGCGTCCAGGAACGAATCGACGGCATTAAACGCTTCTAAGCGGCTCGCATCCAATTCAAAACCGGACAACGTCGCTTCCATGACTTCTTTCGGCATATACATGCTGTGGATCAATGACGACGCCCGGCGTTTGTTGTCGTGCTCGTTTTTCAGGCGGCACGGAGTATACGAAATTCCGATATTGCTGCGTTCAAGAACCAAATTCGGTTCAAACCCTTTTAAGTGGTTGATGCAGGCACCAAGGCTCGGGCATTTATTGCAGTCATGGGATTGGTCGATGTATTCATAGAGTTTCCCCATCCCCCTGTCGACAATGTTT
This sequence comes from Planococcus alkaliphilus, assembly GCF_057031095.1. Classification (NCBI taxonomy): domain Bacteria; kingdom Bacillati; phylum Bacillota; class Bacilli; order Caryophanales; family Caryophanaceae; genus Planococcus; species Planococcus alkaliphilus. The sequence continues at coordinate 1,403,811 of NZ_CM168060.1, read as the reverse complement.
TTATCAATTTCCGAAGAATGTTCATCTAAAAAATGCTGAACGCCTGGATGCTCCAGTACTTCCTGCCGCATCGCATTATAGCGTTCGGAAAAAGCAGGGGCATTCACGACACGTTTTAAGGTCTCCCGGATCGGTTCCATTTAATCACCCTTACCTTTCTTCATCGCATATTTCGCTAATAATTTTTGTTTTGCCGCTTCGAGGTCTTCCGTGTTGTCCGCCTCTTTCGCTGGCTGAACATCGTCTTTCTTATAAAACCATTCCGGCAGTTTCTCTTCCCTCACCGGTTTCCGGCTGGAAGAAGAACTTCTCGTTTTTGCTGTCGGAGATCCTTCCGATTTCCATTTTAAATACTGTTCGTGCTCGATCCGCGCAAGATCCATCGCTTCCTTCGCCGTTTTGACGTTCTTACGAAGCCAATGGGATGCGAGTTTTTCAACATAAGCCTTTGTCAACTTCATATCCGTCCGCAGCAAGACATACTGCAGGAGGACATTGACGACAGCAGGCTCCATGCCGTGCTGGATAACCAGTTGATTCGCTAGCTGGACATCTGCCGGCAACGGCTCCTTCCCATTCGCAATGTCTCTTAACACTTCAACCGGAGAAGCCGATTCGAGGTAATCGATCAATTCATCTTCTTTTGTTTTCGGCGCTTCCTTTTTCGGCGTTTCTTTTTTCTTCACTTGAACCAATTGAGGGGCTGTCGTGGCTACGGTCAATTTATAATAATCAGCTGCCGCTTTCTTTAAACTCTCAAGCGTCAATTTGTAATCATCGTCAATTGCGAGCAAAATGACTTTCTGCATTTCGAGGGGACCCCAGCTATACAGGAACGCGAGTTTTGCGATGAGTTCCCGGATGCTCGCCGTCAGCACTTTATGCGGCACCAACTGTTCAGACAAACCTTGGCGCAATAATGAAAAATCAAATTCCCCTTCAGCTTCATAAGAGCCCTTTTTGCGTTCCTGCAAATTATCGGTTTGGGACGGATAGCCCGCTTTCGCATGGACCGGCTGGAAAATATCCGTAAATGTCCGGGATACTTCCGCATAGCCTTCCAGGATTTCACGATGGACCACAAAACGGTCTCTTACTTTCCGGTACGTCGTTTCCCCCACTTTGCTAAAAAGGAACATCGACAGCAGCGGATCCGCAAAAAAACTTTTCGGATCGAGCGGCGGACAAAGCTCATAGACAAACGAACGGTTTTCTTGGTCTTTGCGGTACGTTTTCAATAAGCCGATCGCTTCCAATTGGATCCGCGATTCGAAAATCCGGGAAATGGAGACGCCAAGCGTATTCATTAACATATAATGCGTCGCTTCATCTGTGCCTTCTTCCCCTTCCGCCCAAAGCGTCAAGTAAAAAGCGATGGCTTCTGCACCGACAAGCGGCTGATAGAGAAGCGTCAACAGCTGGCGGTCGTAGTTCGAAAAAGGATATGGCATAACAATTCGGAAAGAATCTGCAGGCTGGAGTTCCTTATACAAAGCTGTCATGATTCACCGCCTTACTCGGACTTCTTATCATCCGGACTCTTTTTCAATAAATCCTTCAATTCATCGATAAATACAGTAATGTCTTTAAACTGGCGGTAGACTGATGCAAATCGAACATAAGCGACTTCATCGATGCCAGCTAAACGGTCCATGACCAACTCACCGACTTCTTCAGATTTTACTTCGGCATTCCCTTGGCGCCGAAGATCTTTTTCAATATCGAATACAACGCTTTCAAGAACCTCGAGCGGCACAGGGCGTTTTTCACAAGCACGGATCAAGCCTCGCAAAACTTTCTCGCGGCTAAATTCTTCACGGGACCCGTCTTTTTTCACCACAATCAACGGCATCTCTTCCACTTTTTCGAACGTCGTATAACGATAGCCGCAAGCTTCACATTCCCTGCGCCTTCTTATGGACTTCATATCATCAACTGGGCGCGAATCAACTACGCGTGTACCATTGTGCTGGCAAGCCGGACATTTCATTTCGACATCTCCCTAAACTTTCTATCTGTTTTTTCTAGTATAACAAAATTTCTTTGGGAAAATAGAAAAAGCAGAGGAATTTATCCCCTGCTTGATGTTTTTCAAAATAATGGATTATACAGTTACTGAAACTTTTGTTTCTCCAGTACCAACTGGACCCATGCCGCGTGGCAATTCGGTAACTTCACTCGCTTGTGAGTTAAGCGCCTTAGCGATATACTCCGCTGCAATAGTCGGATCAAGATCGCCGCAAGTATAAACATCTACACTTGCATAACCGTGTTCCGGAAAACTGTGGATTGTCAAATGCGATTCAGAAATGATTACAACTCCGCTTACACCTTGAGGTGCAAATTTGTGAAAAGCTACTTCTCTAATTTCCGCTCCGGATTTCAGTGCTGCATCAACAAAAGTTTGTTCGATATAATCCATATCGTTTAATTTGTCAAAATCACACTGCCAAAGTTCTGCAATTACGTGACGTCCCATTGTTTCCATGGTTCGTTTCCCCCTTTGATATCATTTTGTTTTCGTGCTCAAAATATTCAAAGTTGACTACCACGGGGGAAAGTTAGTCCAAAGAGGTCCTAACCCTTTAAGCAGTCATGTGAATAAAACACATGCTCCCTGAATGCCTTCATCAAGTTTCCTGAAAACATAGAAGCTGGTAGTTAATTTTTCAACTACGAATGTTAGTATAAGGTGTATCTGTGCTAAATGCAATAAATTTAACGCAAGTTTTTTTCTGTGATTCCAAGACTGGCTAAAGACAAAGAAATACCGCGTTCCTCAAGCAGAAACGCGGCATTTGCAATTAAGCTTCAGCGAAGACCAATGCATCCGCCACTTTTTTTGTTAAGTCGATGACGCGGGCTGAATAGCCCCATTCATTATCGTACCAAGCCAAAACCTTCACTTTTCGTTTGCCGATGACCATTGTGGAAAGGCCATCAATCACAGCAGATTTCGGGTTCGTGTTGAAATCCACGGATACTAATGGTTCCATCGTCAAAGCCAAAATCCCTTCCAAACCTTCTTCTGAAGCTTTGATAAAGGCTTCGTTCACTTCGTCCACCGTCACATCACGCTCTAAATCTACGACTAAATCCACGAGCGAAACGTTTGGAGTCGGCACACGAAGCGCCATTCCATGAAGTTTCCCTTCAAGTTCCGGCAACACCAATGACAGCGCTTTCGCAGCGCCCGTAGAAGTAGGGATGATCGACTGGCTGCACGCACGCGCTCGTCTCAAATCCTTATGCGGATTGTCTAAATTTTTCTGGTCATTCGTAAAAGAATGGACGGTAGTCATTAGGCCATTTTCGATGCCAAAAGCATCGTTCAGTACTTTTGCGACAGGCGCAAGGCAATTGGTTGTGCAACTCGCATTGGAGATGATGCTATGCTCGTCGACGTTGAATTTGTCTTCATTGACCCCCATCACGATGGTGATGTCTTCATCTTTTCCCGGTGCAGTCAATATGACTTTACGGGCTCCCGCATCTAAATGAAGTGCCGCTTTTTCACGGGAATTGAATTTTCCAGTTGCTTCGATTACGATGTCGATGTCCATTTCTTTCCACGGGAGATTTAAAGGATCTCTTTCGTTAACGAGTTGAACTCGTTTGCCGTTAACGATTAATGCGTCTTCCTCGGAAGAGACGTCACCCGCGAAGGTGCCGTGATTTGTGTCATACTTAATGAGATGCGCGAGAGTTTCAGCAGGGTAACCAGCGTTTACAGCACTGATTTTAATGTCATCCATCAAAATTGCCTGTCTGAAAACCATGCGGCCAATACGGCCAAATCCGTTAATCGCAATAGAAATTGTCATTTTATGAGACCCCCATTTAAATAAGTCATACTGTTAATTTTTAATTTCTTATATAGTATAACACATTTGCTGTTTTATGGAACCTTTAAATCTATCCCAATAAAAAAAGCCGGGCAACAGGTGCCCGGCTTAGATCTTTCACGCTTTACGCAAAACCAATCTGTTTCCGCACTACTCTCCCGACAGTTCCTCACGCCATTTGTCTAAGATGCGGTTCAGCTGCCATTTTGTTTCATCGAAGGTGCCGTTATTATAAATTACGGCATCGGCCCCTTCTTCTTTCACTGACATCGGCAACTGAGAAGCGATGCGTGCACGCGCTTCTTTTTCGCTCAACTCATTTCGTTCCATTAAGCGGTTCAGCTGGTTTTCTTCTGTGACACTGACGACCAGAATCTTATCAACGAAATGCTGGAGCCTGCTTTCAAACAGCAAAGGGATGTCCATGATGATGGTTTCATGCCCTTGCTCCAGGAGTTCACTGCGCTGCCGAAGCATTTCTTGCCGGATAGCTGGATGGATGACATCGTTCAAACTTTTGCGGCTAGCCGGGTCGTTGAAAATCAATTCACCGACTTTAGCCCGGTCCATAGTCCCATCTTCTTTGATCACACCTTCTCCGAATAAAGCAGCGATCTTCACCAAGGTCTCTTGCCCTGGCTCCACCACTAAGCGCGCCACTTGATCGGCATCAATAATAGGATACCCTAATTCTTCGAGCATTTTCGAGACGGTGCTTTTTCCACTCGCAATACTGCCAGTCAGTCCTATAATCATCTTCTTGCCCTCACTTTTGGCAGGTCGGACAGTAGACCGAAGTTCTTCCGCCAATTTGCAGAGATTTGGTCATACTGCCGCATTCCATGCATTGTTTTTTGCCGTACATGCCGAACCGGTTCTGCATATTGCCAGATTCCCCGTTGACATTGCGATAGTCGGAAATCGTGCTTCCACCTGCTTCGATGCTTTCAAGCAAAATCGCGACAATCGTTTGGAACAGCTCCACTTTACGCGTTCTGCTGATTCGCTTTGCTGCCCGATTGGGATGGATTTTCATTTTAAACAAGGCTTCAGTTGCGTATATATTGCCGCAGCCTGATATCACTTGTCCGTCCATGATCACTTCTTTGATCGGTTTGTTCTGGTATTTCGGACTTTCGGCCATTTGAAGAAAATGCGCCAATGCACTTTCTTCAAATGGTTCCGGAGCCATTAAAAGCAGCGGAGGAAAATCCGCTTCTTCCTTTAATACCCGCATTTCGCCAAAGCGGCGAATATCGGAGAAAGCCAGTAAATTGCCGTCGCTCAAGCTCAGCACCACATGGACGTGCTTGCGGAATTTCTCTTCGCCGATTGACAGCAGGCTATCCACATAAAACCATGCCCCAGACATGCCAAGGTGGTTGACCAGTAAAAATTCGCCTTCTTTTTTTAATGTGAAATAAATGTATTTGCTGCGCCGTTCTACACTGATGATCTGTGCGCCCAACAAACGGCTGATGAACATGTCGGTCTCCATCCGTTTGATGATCGCTTCCTTGCCGCTCGTCTTTGACACCCGAATCGTATCTGAAACAAAGACTTCTTCAATTTTCTTGCCGATTGCGGCAGGACGGATCTGGCGGACGACGCCTTCAACTTCTGGAAGTTCAGGCATTCATAAGCCTCCTGTTATTTTGTATCGTACCATGTATCGCCAAATGCAAAATCCACTTTCAATGGAACATTCAGCTCTACTGCATGTTCCATTACTTGTGGAACCAATCTTTTCAATTTCTCCAATTCTTCCGGCGGTGCTTCAAAAATCAGCTCATCGTGCACTTGCAGCAGCATACGCGTTTTCAGCCCTTCGCGCTCCAAGGCATCGGCCATATCAATCATCGCTTTTTTAATGATGTCAGCAGCACTGCCTTGGATCGGCGTATTCATCGCTGTGCGTTCTGCAAAACTGCGCAAATTGAAATTCGAGCTTGTTATATCCGGCAAATAGCGCCGGCGGTTCATGAGTGTTGTCACAAAACCGTTTTTCTTGGCACCCGCTACGATATCGTTCATATACCCTTTAACTCCCGGGAAGCTTGCAAAATACCGGTCAATAAATGCTTGTGCTTCTTTACGGGTGATGTTCAAGTTCTGGGAAAGGCCATAATCGCTGATGCCATAGACAATGCCGAAGTTAACCGCTTTTGCTGCACGGCGCATATCACCGGTCACTTCCTCAGCTGGAACATGGAACACATCCATAGCCGTCGTTGTATGGATATCCCGGTCGTTTTTGAAAGCCTCGATCAGCCGCTCGTCTTTCGACATTTCAGCCAGGACGCGCAATTCAATCTGTGAATAATCGGCCGCTACCATTACCCAGTCAGGGAAGGAAGGAATGAAGGCTTTGCGGATTTTCCGGCCTTCTTCCAAACGTACAGGGATGTTCTGGAGGTTCGGGTTAATGGAACTCAAACGCCCGGTCGTTGTCAAGGCTTGCTGGAAGCGTGTATGCACTTTGCCGTCTTCATGGATTTCTTTTAATAGCCCTTCAATATAAGTAGAAAGGATTTTCCCAAGCTGGCGGTATAAAAGGATATGTGAAATGATTTCATGCTGGCCATTCAGCTTCTCTAACACATCGGCAGCTGTCGAATAGCCGGTTTTTGTTTTCTTAAGAACCGGCAGCCCCAGTTTTTCAAAAAGGACCACACCTAATTGCTTTGGTGAATTGATGTTGAATTCTTCTCCAGCCAAACTGTGGATCTCCGATTCGATTTTCACGAGTTTACCGGATAGCTCCTCGCCCATCGCCACTAATTGCTCTTTATCCACGGTGACGCCAAGCGATTCCATTGCGCCTAGAATGGTTGCAAGCGGCAATTCCAAATTGCGGTATAAATCGTATTGCTCGTTTTCTTTTAATTTATTCAGCACCAAGGGCCGCACTGCCCAGATCGTACGGGCTTTTCTCGCAATGTGCTCATACAGGATCGCGTCATTCGGCACGGCTTTTTTTGCGCCTTTTCCGTAAATCTGTTCGTTTTGCGAGACCTCCGTATAGCCGTATTCTTGAACGATATTCGCCAAATCGGTATAGGTCAGCGAAGGATTGACGATGTAAGCACCCAGCATCAAATCAAAGTCGACGCCGTCCACTTCGACGCCGCAGCGGAAAAAGGCGGCAGTAGACGCTTTAGAATCGGACATGTATTTCTTCTTCGTATCATCTTTGAACCAATCTTTGAACGTTTGCGATTCTTTGATGACATCCATTGGAATCACGTACGTTTTTTCGGCTGTTGCCAAAGAAACGCCGAGCAAGTCGCATGTATGGTACTGTTCATCGTACAGCTCCAGATGGACAGCCATTTCATCTTCAAGAATAGACGGATCGATTTCACTCAGCACTTCAAAGACCAATTCTTCTTTTTCGGTTTCTTCAGCGGTGTATTCCATCTTTTCCAGCAAAGATTTAAACGCTAACTCATTCCAGACTTTCACCAATTCATCCTGGTCCGGTCCATCATAAGAAAGTTCATCAATCGCTATTTCAATCGGTGCTTGGCGTTCAATAGTAGCCAGTTTTTTACTGATCAATGCCAAATCCTCATTGGCTTCCAGCTTTTCCTTCAACTTGCCTTTTTGCTGGTCAATGGCTTCATAGACACCTTCTACTGAACCGTGGGCAGCAAGCAATTTAATCGCTGTTTTTTCACCTACGCCCGGTACGCCTGGGATATTATCTGAAGCATCTCCCATCAAGCCTTTCATATCAATGATCTGCGCTGGTGTCAGCCCATACTTTTCTTTAATGTGTTCAACCGTGTATTTTTCAATATCTGTAATGCCTTTACGGGTGATGTAAACAGTCGTCGACGGAGAAGCAAGCTGCGTCAAATCCTTATCGCCGGAAATCACGATCACTTTATCGCCTGCTTGTTCAGCTTCTAAGCTCAATGTGCCAATAATGTCATCCGCCTCATAGTTCGGCAATTCATACCGTTTAATGCGGTAGGCATCGATCAACTTTCTCAAATAAGGGAATTGCTCGGATAACTCAGGCGGCGTCTTTTGGCGCCCTCCTTTGTAATCGCTGAACGTCTCATGCCGGAACGTCGTTTTCCCTGCATCGAATGCTACGATCATATGCGTCGGCTGCTCTTCTTCAAGGATTTTCTGCAGCATCATCGTAAACCCATAAACTGCGTTTGTGTGGATGCCGTGTTCGTTCGTAAGCAATGGCAGCGCAAAAAACGCGCGGTACGCCAAACTGTTTCCATCCAATAAAAGAATTTTCTTCGCCACAATATTACCCCTCTCACTACTGACGATCTTCAAAAGAATCGTTCTCTGCTTCGCCAAAACATTTGGCGGCTTCAATGTCTTCGATGAAAATAAATAAGCCATCATTCCTATCATTTTACCATGCAGGCAAAAAGAATAGAAATGACGGCTCTGTTTTATTCCAAATTCCCTGTTAAGATATTTGCGTAAGGGGAATCTGATGGCAAGATGATGACTGTATCCTCGCCAATAGTTTTCGTATAGGACTCCAAAGACCGGTACAGCTGATAAAAATCAGGGTCTTTCGAGAACGACTGATTGTAGATTTTAGCCGCTTCAGATTCGCCTTCTGCCTGGATCAATGCTGCTTCTTTACGGGCAGTTGCGATCAATTCTTGGGCTTCGCGGTCTGCCTGGGCTTCGATTTCGCGTTTTTTCGCATCGCCTTGCGACAAATAGTCCTGGGCTGTGGAATCGCGTTCAGAAATCATCCGCGTATAGACGGACTGCTCGTTTTCTTCCGGCAAGTCGGTGCGTTTAATGCGAACGTCGATGACTTGTATGCCGTATTTGTCTTTCTCTAACAATTCATTCACTTTTTTTGTGACATTGTCATTCACGCTGCCGCGTGATGAGTTTTCATCGTTGATGATATCCTCGTAATTCAATTGGCCAAGTTCCGCTCGGACAACTGAGTAGATAAACTCTTCCATACGGGATTCTGCGTTAATGATCGTTCCGGCATTGGAGATCAGATCGATCGGATTTACAACTTCCCATACCGCGTAATTATCGATAATAATTCGTTTTTTATCTTTTGTATTGATCTCGGCTTCTGAAACATCATAGGTCATTTGGTAATTCGGCAAAGTAGTCACGCTTTGAATAAAAGGAATCTTCATTTTTATGCCGGGTTCTTCATGAATATCGACGACTTCACCGAATTGGCGCACTACGCGGTATTCGTTTTCTTTTACAACATATACATTTGTCAAGATGATGAGCAATGCCGCGAGTACGACAACTGCGCCGACAATAAGTTTCCAATGCTTTTTAAAATTGATCGGTTCTTTCGGCTCTTTTTTCTTTTTTGGCCTTTTGGGGTTTTCCCATGGATTCGGCTTCGGAGATCCCGATATCGGTTTGTTCGGCTCCATTAGTTTCCGCTCCCTTCTTCTTCAGTTTCAGCCGCTGGCGGCACGACAGACTGCATACTCTCAAGCGGCAAATATTTCATTGTTCCGCCTTCATCATTCATAATATAAAGTTTCGCGTTCGGCAAAACCGTTTCCAATGTTTCAATGATCAGGCGCTGTTGCGTTACTTCAGGATTTGTACGGTATTCAGCATAAAGTTTATCGAATACTGCGACGTCACCCCGCGCTTGTTCAACACGCGACACTTTTTGCCCTTCAGCGCGTGAATTAATAGCCGCTTTTTCACCTAGCGCTTCATTGCGTTTCTGATTTTCATATTTTTTAGCTTCATTAATTTTTGTGTTCATCGTTTCTCTGGCATCCGTCACATTGGTGAATGCAGCACGCACTTCTTCATTCGGCAATTCCACGTCTTGGAGTTTAACTGCCAAAACAGATATGCCGATATCGTATTTATCGATGAGCGATGCCAACAAATCACGTGTTTCCGATTCGATTTCTGCTTTCCCTGAAGTCAGGGCATCGTCGATCAATGAGCTGCCGATGATGGAACGGATGGAAGCGGAAGTGGCATCATGGAGAATTTCCCGAGGCGCTTCTGAACTGAACAAGTATTTTTTAGGATCTGTAATTTTCCACTGGACAATCAAATCCGCAAGGACGATATTTTCATCTCCGGTAATCATTTTGGTCTCTGCATCGTAAGAAGTGATTTCCCCTTGTTCGTTCTGGTTATAGCCGAATTGCAAGCTGTAGGTTTCTTTTGAAAGGACTTCAGCTTTTTGGATTGGCCATGGCAATTTAAAATGCAGCCCCGATTCTGTAACGGTTTCATTCGCTACCCCGAATGTGATGATGACAGCTTGTTCGGATTCATCTACTGTATACCATGAAGTAAAAATTGCGATTAATAGGATGATTCCTAAGACAGCTAAACCGATGACGCTTAGCACTTTTTTCGTAGTCATGTAATGACCCCCTTTTTTATTATGTATACTTATTCTACGAAGCAATATTAAAATAGTTTCATAAAATTAGGCAAGCTCCCATAAATCTCTTTTGCTTTTTTGAATTGGACACGAAAAAGAGCCCCGGGTTAGAGGGCTCTTTTTCTATTTATGCGGTTTAAAGGGGGTTCTTAGTAACCATAACATTCTATTGTGAAGTCAGTATTAATGTTTTGTAAATATTACCACTGATTATTTTTATACTTCTTATAGTAGTTGATTTGCCGTGCAAACAAATACAGCTTCCGTTTTAAATGCGTATCCTTTTTATAGAATAGCGGATTACCGTATTTGCCTTTTTTCAATAATTCTTTGATATCACGCTGTACGGCTTTATTGTCCACAAATTTTTTCAAGACGATTTTCGGCACTACCGTGAATAGGAAATCTTCATTTAAATAAGTGACCGGTTTTTCAACATGGTAAATGAGGTCGTCGACGAAATAAGAAGCCATATTATGACCGAGCGCTGTGACGTAATAACTCGAACGCCCTTGACGGATATTCACTTCAAAGACTTTGAATTTCCCGTCCCGTTCATCGTATTTTAAATCGAAATTCGCAAATCCTGTATAGCCAACCGCTTCAAGGAAATTCTGGAGCTTCACCATCATTTCTTTATCAAAGCGGGTAATCAATGCTGTATAATTGCCGATTGCCGTAACCGTATGTTCTTGCAGCACCACTTGGGCAAATGTTACAAGCTGTGTTTTGCCTTTTGAACTAGCATAAATAACTGAATCCCACATATACGTATCATCGCCAGGAATGAAATCTTGGATGATCAGCTCGTCATCATAGCCGCTCGCAATAATCGTATCGATGACGTTCTTCAGCTCTTGCGGCGTTTCAACTTTATACACTTTTTGCTGGCCCGCAAATTTATTGAGATTGTATTGGATTCCGTTGCTCGGTTTGACAATGACCGGATACATCATCTGTTCTTCAAACGGCACACCTGAACGGCAATCATAGAAGAACGTAGTCGGCGTTTCAATGCCATGTTCTTTACAAAGCTTATAGAAATTCGCTTTTACTTGAAGTTGATTCATCAAATCTTCATTGATGTAATTGAAAACAAAATGTTCTTTTAAAACGGAAGCATTCTCGATGATCAGCCGAACATATAAATCGTTCGTACCGATCAGCAATAATGTTTTGCCCGGCGTTCGGTATTTACGGGCAATATCGGTAAGAATTGATGCAAATTGAGCAGAATCAGCCAAGCCGGAGCGCAATTCGATCGTCTCTGTAATATTGCTCATTGATGTAAATGATAATGGTTCTTTTCCGACTAAAATCGGTTTAATCCCATAAGCTTCGTGAAATGAAATCGCCATATTGTAAGCGTTCATATCTGTTCCTACAATGATTGGCAAAAAAGGTAATGTATCCATGCTTTCCTCCTAAATTAACTCCCTAAAGGCAATTGAACAGTAAATTTGGTTCCCACTCCTACGGTGCTTTCCACTTCTACTTTTCCATGATGTGCCTCTATTAAATGTTTTACAATTGATAACCCTAATCCCGTGCCGCCGGAATTCCGGCTTCTTGCCCGGTCAACCCGGTAAAAACGTTCGAACAAGCGTCCAATTTCAGAAGCTTCAATCCCGATTCCCTGATCTTCCACTTCAATCAAGGCAGACTTGCCTTTTGCATATAACCTAACTGTGACGGTAGTTTCAGAAGATGAGTAAGTGATCGCGTTGACTAAAAGATTCATCATGACCTGCAGCAGGCGGTCCGGATCTCCTAACAGAGTAACCGGCTCCAGTTGAAGATCCAATTTGATATGCTTTTCTTCGATTCTTCTGCTCACCATTTCTTCTGCCCGTTTAATCACTTTTTCCATATCTGTTGGGAGCGCATTGACTTGGAATCCGGCTTGTTCCACTTTCGACAGATCCAATAAATCGTTGATTAGCATTTCAAGCCGATTACTCTCTGTATGGATAATTTCGAGAAATGACAGCAATGTCGATTCGTCCGCATGAGCACCATCAATCAAAGTTTCGGAAAAACCTTTAATAGAAGTCACCGGCGTACGCAGTTCATGTGAAACGTTTGCCACAAAATCTTTGCGCACTTGTTCAAGCCGTTTTAATTCGGTGATGTCATGCGAAACGATTACGATCCCAAGCCATTGTTCGTGGTCTCCAAGCACTGGTGCACCATATACGTCAATATTCTTGGTCTGGATGCCCTGATTAAATTCCAGCTGATCTCGTGCCGCCTGCTCTGTCATGAAAACTTGTTCGATAAATCGCTCGAACATTTCCGGCAGCGGAATTTCTTTGTAAAATTTTTGATGGATTTGTTCTTCTTTCAAGTTGAACTCATCCATAAAAGATTTATTGACCAAAGCCACACCGCCTTGCCGGTCAATCATGATCAAAGCACTTCCCATGTTCTCAATCAAGGTTTTTAAGCGTTCCTGCTCCATTTCACGGACGGCCGTGATTTCCTGCAAATTCCGCGCCAATATATTGATCGTGGAACTTAATTGAACCGCGCCAACATTTCCATATTCAAAAGCCCGAGCCCGGTAATTTCCTTTAACGAGCTCCAAAGCGGTTTGGGTAACATTTTCAATTGGAAGAGCTTGTACTTTGATGATCCGATACCCGACAAGTGCTGAAAACAGCAAAGCACCGATAAAAACCAGTGCCAAAATAATCCATACTTCTGTTTTGTCTTCAGCCTCTGCATACATCGGAAAAAGTTGGATAATTATAATAAGAAGGCATGCCAAAAGCAAGCCGATCCATGCGAGTATGGTCAGCAGAAGCCGATGCCTGAATGACTTCATCCTGCTTTTGGCTCCTCGAATTTATATCCAAGCCCCCGAATCGTCTTTATAAAAACGGGTTTTCGGCTATTTTCTTCTATTTTTTCACGTAAATGGCTAATATGTACATCTACAATCCGCGTGTCTCCCGCAAAATCGTATTTCCAAACCGCACTTAATAGCTGGTCTCTCGTTAATACCCGGTTTTTATTTTCCATCAAATATACGAGGAGTTCAAACTCTTTTGGTGTAAATTCAATTTGTTCATCATTCAAAAATACTTCAAACCGTTCCGGATAAACACTTAGATTCCCCAATATTAAAGGAGCAGATGAATCATGCGCTTCTGTCGGTGTCGTCTGGACTCTTCTGAGAACCGCTTTGATACGGGCTACGACTTCACGCGGGCTGAAAGGTTTTGTCATGTAATCGTCAGCACCCAATTCCAAGCCCAGTACTTTATCGAATTCGTCGCCTTTTGCCGTCAGCATGATGATTGGCGTATTGATTTTTTGCTGGCGAAGCGATTTGCAGACTTCGACTCCATCCATAGAAGGCAGCATCAAATCAAGGACAATGAGAGAAGGTTTTTCACTGATCGCCATCTCATAGCCTTCCTTCCCGTCATAAGCGACAATCGTTTCATAGCCTGCCTGCACCAGATTATAAGATAATAAAGTCGCAATCGAATGTTCATCTTCAATAATCAATATTTTGTTCAGCATTTAACATCCTCCACATTCAGTTTGAAACCCCCATTTCAAACCGCTTTACTACTTAATTATCAATGCTGTGCCAACTGGTTCTCCAGTTTAGGCGGATTAACGAGAACAGTTCCCGAAATCAATAAATTGCCTTTTTCATCTGATGCTTCGATTTTTATGGTGACCTCGTTGTCTTCTATATCAATCTCTGCTAATTCCAAAAAGAAATTAAAGGTTGAATAATGATAGACCGGCCGATGAAATTTTATTCGCTGTTCATTAATATAAGATCCAGGGCCCGGTAAATATTTTGAAATGGCCGAAGTGATAATTCCCGTCAACATGATGGTGGGCACGACCGGTTTTTCGAATGCCGTTTGTGCAGCAAAATCATGCTGGATGTATAGCGGGTTTCCATCGTTGGTAAGTCCGAGGTAAAGAAGAAGATCTTTGTCTTCAATCGTTTCTGTCAACTGCAGATTCTCCCCTATTTTCAGGTCTTCTATTTTACGGCCTAATTCACGCTTTTTTCCAAGCAATAATAAGTTCCCTCCCCAATCTTAATACTCTTATAGTATCAATTATGTGATGAAAAGTGCAAGCGCCTAGACCATCATTGCGCCTCAGGCCTTTACGACTATTCGAGAAAAATTTTACGGAATAGAAAACCGGGCTCGGATTTCTCCTGCCCGGTTCAAAATAGCGTCAAGCCAGAACTTTCATGACCGCTTTGACTGATTCTGCGGATTTGTTTAATAAGGTTTTTTCTTCTTCATTTAAATCGATCTCTAGAATTTTTTCAATTCCGCCTGCACCTAAAATGGTCGGTACACCTAAATAGATGCCATCCATACCGTACTCGCCTTCCAAATAGGAGATGGAAGGCAAAATGCGCCGTTGGTCTTTCAATATGGCTTCAGCCATTTCAACCAATGATGCAGCCGGGGCATAATAAGCGGAGCCGTTTCCTAATAGATTGACGATTTCTGCGCCTCCTTTACGGGTGCGGTCAACAATTTCTGAAAGCCGCGCTTCCGGTATCAAGGTTTCTAAAGGAATTCCGCCCGCGTAGGAATAGCGGACTAACGGCACCATATCATCTCCATGCCCGCCTAGAACAAATCCTGTGACATCTTTGACCGATACGTTCAATTCTTCAGCCACAAAAGTCCGGAAACGTGCTGAATCCAAAACCCCGGATTGACCAATCACGCGTTCTTTTGGAAATCCGGATTCTTTAAAAACGGTATACGTCATCGCATCCACCGGATTGGTCAAAACGATGATTGTTGTTTGAGGTGAGTGTTTTACAATATCCGCTGTAACAGCTTTCATGACTTTCTGGTTCGTTTGTACAAGGTCATCTCGGCTCATCCCCGGTTTGCGTGCAATTCCCGCAGTAATAATGACCAAATCCGAGTCTTTCGTATCTTCGTAATTGGATGTTCCGCTCACCTGTGCATCAAAACCTTGTACAGGAGATGCTTCAGCCATATCGAGCGCTTTTCCTTTAGCGGGATCCTCCATTTGAGGAATATCCACCAATACGACATCGCCTAATTCTTTTTGGGCCAATAAAAAAGCCGTAGTCGCCCCTGTAAAGCCTGAACCGATAACTGAAATCTTTTTACGCTTCAATGTCATAAAAACTCTCCTTTATGGTTAAAGTAGGTATAAAAAAAGAGAGGGATTGCCTCCCTCTCTTTATCTTATAGGTTTTTGATCAATTCGTCAGCAAACTCAGAGCATTTCACTTCTGTAGCGCCGTCCATTAGACGTGCAAAGTCGTAAGTTACAACTTTAGAAGCGATTGTTTTCTCCATTGAGTTTGTGATCAATTTAGCCGCTTCGTTCCATCCTAAATGTTCAAGCATTAATACGCCTGACAAAATGACAGATGAAGGGTTTACTTTATCTTGTCCCGCATATTTCGGAGCAGTACCATGAGTCGCTTCGAAAATTGCGTGGCCAGTGATGTAGTTGATGTTCGCACCAGGTGCGATACCAATTCCGCCAACTTGTGCAGCCAAAGCATCAGAGATGTAATCTCCGTTCAAGTTCATTGTTGCAACAACATCGAACTCGCTTGGACGTGTAAGGATTTGCTGTAAGAAGATATCAGCGATTGAATCTTTAACAAGGATTTTTCCAGAAGCAAGAGCTTCTTCCTGCGCTTTGTTTGCAGCGTCAGTGCCTTGCTCGTCTTTAATCGCATCGTATTGGTTCCAAGTGAAGACTTTATCGCCGAATTCTTGCTCAGCCACTTCGTAGCCCCAGTTTTTGAAAGCTCCTTCAGTGAACTTCATGATGTTCCCTTTGTGAACCAATGTCAATGATTCGCGGCCTTCAGTGATTGCGTAGTTGATCGCAGCACGTACTAAACGTTTTGTTCCTTCTTCTGAAATTGGTTTGATCCCGATTCCTGAAGTTTCAGGGAAGCGGATTTTGTTAACGCCCATTTCGTCTTTAAGGAATGAAATCAATTTCTCAACTTCTTCAGTACCTTTAGCGTATTCGATACCTGCATAAATATCTTCAGTGTTTTCACGGAAGATGACCATGTCAGTGTCTTCAGGACGTTTAACCGGTGAAGGTACACCTTCGAAGTAACGAACTGGACGCAAGCAAGTGTAAAGATCCAATTCTTGGCGAAGAGCCACGTTCAATGAACGGATACCGCCGCCGATTGGCGTTGTAAGAGGTCCTTTGATCGCGATCAAGTATTCGCGGATTACGTCAAGTGTTTCTTGTGGAAGCCATTCGCCAGTTTCGTCGAATGCTTTTTGGCCAGCAAGTACTTCTTTCCATACAATCGCTTTTTCACCGTTATAAGCTTTGTTTACTGCTTGTTCTAAAACGCGTGAAGCTGCATTCCAGATATCCGGGCCAGTACCGTCACCGATAATGAATGGAATAACTGCTTGGTTTGGAACGTTCAATACGCCGTTTTCAACTGTGATTTTTTCGCCGTTTGTCATGTGTAATTGCCTCCTGAGTTCAAATTGATAGGGCTGCACAAGGTGCAAGCCCTATTGGTTATGATGCTTTTACGCTAATCTTATCGTTCTTCAACCGGGATGTATTTTTGCATGCCAGGTCCGATGTATTCTGCGCGCGGACGGATCAAGCGGTTGTTTGAATACTGCTCAAGGATATGAGCCAACCAGCCTGAAGTACGTGAAACAGCAAAAATCGGTGTAAATAAGTCGTGTTCAATGTTCAGTGAATGGTAAACCGATGCAGAATAGAAATCAACGTTCGGTGGAAGATTTTTCTGTCCAGTTACGATTTCATCAATTTTGACCGACATATCGTACCATTTTTCTTCACCACGGATTTTTGTCAGTTTTTGAGACATTTCACGCAAGTGTTTGGCACGAGGATCACCTTTGCGGTATACGCGGTGTCCGAAGCCCATGATTTTTTCTTTGTTTGCAAGTTTTTCAGTGATGACAGATTCTACGTTCTCTACAGAACCGATTTCTGTCAACATTTTCATTACTTGTTCGTTTGCTCCACCATGCAATGGCCCTTTTAAAGCTCCGATTGCAGCCGTGATACCTGAATATACATCAGATAAAGTCGCAACCGCAACGCGAGCTGTGAAAGTCGATGCATTCAATTCGTGGTCAGCATGAAGAACAAGCGCTTTGTTGAAAGCTTCCACTTCGATGTCTTCTGGCATTGTGCCAGACAACATATAAAGGAAGTTAGCTGCAAAGCTTAAATCTGTTTTAGGAGCTACCGGCTCTTGGCCATTGCGGATGCGGCCGAAAGCAGTTACAAGCGTCGAGATCTTCGCTTGGATTTTAATTGCTTTACGGTAGTTCGCTTCAGTTTCCATTACTTCCGCTTCTTCATCGAATAAGCCAAGCATTGAAACGGCTGTGCGAAGAGCAGCCATAGGATGTACTTTTTTAATATCGTATGTTTTGAAATGATCAAGAACTGCTTGCGGCACCGCCATGTTGTCTGCTAATTGCTGCTTAAGCTCTGCCAATTCATCAGCTTTTGGCAAGCGTTGATGCCAAAGCAAATAAATCACTTCTTCAAAACTTGCGTTGACTGCTAAATCATCGATATCGTAGCCAACATATGTAAGTGTGTCATCAATAATTGAACTGATGGCAGATTGTGTAGCTACTACACCTTCTAAACCTTTTGCCGATGTCATATAATTCGCTCCTTCTCCAGTATATTTCATCACTCCAAAAAAAAAGCCCGAAATGATGGGTTATCTGTCTTTTTGTAGACTTCCGCTGAATGCCTTACTAGACCATTATAATCAATGTTGAAGAATTTGTGAATGAAAACGCTTGTTTTTATTAGAAATTCATTTAAAACGATGAATTCACTCGGAATTATCGTACGATAATCCGAGCGTTTTTCATCTTATTGTTCAAAACTTTCATTATAAATGGTTTGTAGATTTTCTGTGTCGGAGCAAACAATAAAGATAAACCGATCGCATCCGAGATAAACCCTGGAGTCAACAGCATCACACCGCCTACCAAGACAAAAGCTGCTTTCAGCAATTGATCCCCCGGCGGCTCAAATCTATTGAAGCTCTCCTGTATATCCCGTATGGCTTTTAAGCCTTGTTTTTTCGCTAAAAAAGCTCCCAGCAAACCTGTTCCCAAAATCATTAATAATGTTGGGAAAAACCCAATAGCTCCCCCGGCCCAAATCAAAATGGCCAATTCCAGTGTCGGTACAATGATCAGAGCTAAGAAAATCCATTTCATCGTTTGACTAGTCCCCCTATATCGTTCGATTCCGATTTTGCTGCCGGCAAGCATTTGAACGATGCTCGCCGGCTTTCTGAAATCGGAAATCCAGGCCGCTTATCAGCTAGAAAAGCTGATAATCACTCCGTTTTATAAAACGCTTGCGTGGCCGTCGTAAATGATGCCTGATGCAGCGTCAATTGTAATATCATAATTATTTTTAATCAAAGATGTTGCGTCTTTCACTCCAACAATGACCGGAATTCCAAGGCTCAAACCGACAACAGCCGCATGGCTAGTCAATCCGCCTTCTTCCGTAATGATTCCTGCACATTTTTCGATAGCTGGCATCATTTCGCGGTCCGTTCCAATTGTCACGATAATTTTACCAGTTGTATCGTAAGCTAATGCTTCTTCTGAATTTCTCACGAC
Source organism: Planococcus alkaliphilus (assembly GCF_057031095.1). Classification (NCBI taxonomy): domain Bacteria; kingdom Bacillati; phylum Bacillota; class Bacilli; order Caryophanales; family Caryophanaceae; genus Planococcus; species Planococcus alkaliphilus. Next base: position 1,384,903 of record NZ_CM168060.1, on the reverse strand, counting down.
AAGCGTGTTTCCGAAAGCAACTGATTTGCCGATGCCTTGCCCTTGAGCAATGCTGTCACCGATCAAATGGACTTTCATCAAGTTTGTTGTACCTGCTTGTCCGACTGGAACACCTGCTGTGATTACGACAAGATCGCCGTGTTTGACGTAATGATGCTTCAAGCTTTCTTCTACAGCATTTTCAAGCAATTCATCCGTTGAATGGACTTTCGACCCGACTATCGGCTGAACTCCCCATACAAGCGTCAATTTTCTTGACGGAATATCAGATGAAGTAACAGCGATAATTGGCGCACCTGGGCGATATTTCGAGATCATTTTCGCTGTATGGCCGCTTTCTGTAGGAGCGATAATGGCTTTAACTTTCAAGTTTAACGCCGTATAAGCGACAGCTTGGCCAATTGCTTCTGTCATATTCGACTCTTTTTCTTTTCTTCTGTTTGAAACGATTTGTTTGTAGTTCAAGGCATCTTCTGTCGTCATCGCAATGCGGTGCATCGTTTCTACAGATTCTACCGGATAAATACCCGCTGCAGTTTCGCCTGACAGCATGATCGCATCTGTTCCGTCAAAAATTGCATTGGCAACATCACTTGCTTCCGCTCGCGTCGGACGCGGATTGCGTTGCATGGAATCGAGCATCTGAGTCGCTGTAATAACCGGTTTTCCAGCGCTATTGCATTTTTCGATCAAGGATTTTTGAACAAGCGGCACTTCTTCCGCAGGAATTTCCACCCCAAGATCTCCACGGGCTACCATTAAGCCATCAGACACTACGATAATTTCATCAATATTGTCGACGCCTTCCTGGTTCTCGATTTTAGGGATGATCTGAATATGAGAGCCGCCATTATTTTCTAGCAAACTGCGGATTTCCATTACATCAGAAGCTCTTCTAACAAATGACGCAGCTACAAAGTCGACGCCTTGCTCAATTCCGAAAAGAATATCTTGTGCATCTTTTTCAGTGATCCCCGGCAATTGTACGGAAACGCCTGGAACGTTTACACCTTTTTTTGTTTTTAACGTCCCTGCATTTTCAACGAACGTATGGATTAATCCATTCGCTTTGTCGATGCTCTTCACGCGCAGCTCAATCAAGCCGTCATCAAGCAGGATAATTGATCCTTCTTGCACATCTTCGATCAGCTGTTCATAAGTGATAGAGAACATTTCGCTTGTCCCGACAACTTCTGTCATGGAAATTGCGATGTCCTGTCCCGTCACCAATTCAATCGAATCATTTTCCATTTTATGCGTGCGGATTTCAGGACCTTTCGTGTCCAATAGAATCCCGACGATTTTGCCTGTTTTAGCCGCAGCATCCCGGATGCGCTGAATACGCAAAGCATGCTCTTCATGGCTTCCGTGCGAAAAGTTTAAACGGGCCACATTCATGCCTGCCTCGATCAACGATTCGAGTAATTCCGGTGATTCACTTGCTGGTCCGATCGTACATACGATTTTTGTTTTTCTCAATATACTCACTCCATTTGCCGTATTAAATTGATAGTTCTTTGGATAAGGTGTACAAACTCATATCTGTTTCATGCTTCGTCGTAAATGCCTTAGTCATATCATAGTCTACCACTAGGTGATTTTTCATGCCAACTGCCCGGCCTCCAATGTTTTGAAGGAGAACTTCTACTGCATGGGCTCCGAACAAGCTGCCAAGCACACGGTCTCTCGCTGTCGGTGAACCTCCCCGCTGGATATGGCCAAGAACCGAAACACGCGTTTCAATATCCGCTTTAGATGTGATCAAATCAGCTAGTGCATTGCCGTTCATGACGCCTTCAGCCACAATGATGATACTGTGGCGCTTGCCGCGTTTTCTGCCTTGTTCTAAACGATCAATGATTTCATCAAGGTCAAAATCATCTTCTGGAATTAAAATGGTTTCCGCTCCGCCGGCAAGACCTGCCCAAAGAGCCAAATCTCCTGCATCGCGTCCCATCACTTCTATAATGAAAGTCCGTTCATGGCTTGTTGCAGTATCGCGGATTTTATCAATTGCTTCAATCACTGTATTTAAAGCCGTATCAAAACCGATCGTATAATCAGTGCCCGGAATGTCATTATCAATCGTGCCTGGAACGCCAACACATGGGAATCCGTGTTTTGTCAAAGCCATTGCACCCCGATAAGAACCATCGCCCCCAATGACGACAAGCCCTTCCAAACCGTGCTTTTTCATTTGTTCAATCGCTTTTAATTGCCCTTCTTCCGTTTTGAAAGCTTCGCATCTTGCAGAATACAACTTCGTACCGCCTCGTTGAATAATATCCCCCACATCTCTAGCTTCCAAGGTTTCAATTTTGCCTTCGATCAACCCTTGGTACCCTTGATAGATGCCAGCGACTTCTAACCCGTGGAAAATCCCCTTCCGAACAACTGCCCGTATTGCAGCATTCATTCCTGGAGAATCGCCTCCACTTGTTAATACACCAATTCGCTTCATTTGTTTCGCCTCCCACTAATCCTTGTACTCTTTTCACCTTACCATGCAAAGCCTTTACTGTCAGTCTCGAAACCACAATACTTCTATTAAGAACTGGTTTTTTTTATCTTTAAAAAACTGTAAGCGCTTATATTTTTTATTCATAGTAAATTTCCTGCAATAAATGAAACAGCCAGGCATTTAAGCCTGGCTGTCAGTTGTTCGCGTTTATTCGCTGAAAATACCGATTGAACGGAATTTTTTATAGCGCTGGTCGACCAGTTCTTCGCCTGATAGCCCTTTTAACTCTTCAAACGATTTCCGGATCGCTTGTGCAATCATTTCAGCTTGCTTTTCGTAATTATGATGCGCGCCTCCGCGAACCTCTGGAATGATCGCTTCGATGATTTGCATTCCCAGTAAATCAGGCGCTGTAATCTTCATCGCTTCGGCAGCTGTTTGCGCCAATGCGGAATCTTTCCATAAAATTGAGGCTGCCCCTTCAGGCGAAATCACCGAGAACGTGGAGTTTTCAAGCATCAAAATATGATTGCCGACGCCAAGGGCTAACGCGCCGCCGCTTCCGCCTTCGCCAATAACAATCGAAAGAACCGGCACTTCAAGGCCAGCCATCTCAACCAAGTTTCTGGCAATCGCTTCGCTTTGCCCGCGCTCTTCTGCCGCTTTTCCAGGATACGCGCCTTTCGTATCGATCAAGCAAATGATGGGGCGATTAAATTTCTCGGCCTGCTTCATCAAACGAAGCGCTTTTCGATAGCCTTCCGGATGCGGCATTCCGAAGTTGCGGCGAATATTCTCTTTTGTATCTTTTCCGCGCTGATGGCCAATGATTGTGACCGGTTGCCCATCAAACGAACCGATGCCGCCGACAATGGCTTCGTCGTCTCCGTATGTGCGGTCTCCGTGCAATTCGATAAAATCTTTAAAAATCAATGGAATGTAATCCAAAGTTGTCGGACGCTCTGGATGCCGGGCTACTTGGACACGGTCCCAGGGCTTCATATTCTCGTAAATATCATTTTCCAGGCTGGCCAAACGCTCTTCCAAACTGTCGATTTCCGAACTGAGGTCGACATCTGCTGTTGCGGTATATTCTTTAAGCTCTTCAATTTTTTTTCGCAATTGAATGAGAGGTTCTTCAAATCCCAAAGTTTTTGGAGCTGAATTTTTTTTAGCCATTTTGGACAGCTCCTTTCGTATGCAAGCGCACGATTGTACTCAATTTTTCTTTCATATCCGCTCTATGGACAACAGCATCAAGCTGGCCATGCTCCAATAGAAATTCCGCAGTTTGAAAATCTTCCGGCAGCTTTTCGCGCACAGTCTGTTCAATGACCCGGCGCCCAGCAAAACCGATCAACGCTTTCGGCTCGGCAATATTAATATCCCCGACAGATGCAAAGCTTGCGGATACGCCGCCAGTTGTAGGATGCGTTAGTACGGAAACAAACAACAAGCCTTCATTGCTATGGCGTTTTAGCGCGACACTTGTCTTAGCCATCTGCATTAACGACAATACACCTTCTTGCATACGGGCTCCGCCGCTTGCTGTAAAGATGATGAACGGGAGGTTTTTAGCGGTTGCGGCTTCTACCGCGCGTGTAATTTTTTCCCCGACTACAGATCCCATCGATCCCATCCGGAAATGGGAATCCATGATAGCTACCACGATTTCTTGGTTGTTCAACTTCCCGGTTCCGGTCAAGACCGCTTCATTCAATCCTGTCTTCTCGCTATCCGAACGGATTTTATCCGTGTATCCTGGGAAGCCCAACGGATTTTCCGATTTAATATGGTCATCGATCGATTCGAAAGAACCTTCATCTAGTAAACTCTCAACTCGCTCATACGCTGTCATTTTAAAATGATGGTCACATTTTGGGCAGACTTTATGAAGGTTCTTCAATTCTTTTGTTAGCGTAATTTGTTTGCATGAAGGACATTTTGTCATCAATCCTTCCGGAATATCTTTTGAATCTTTGTTTGGCATAGTCGTTCCTTGTTTGTCTTTGTTGCGTTTAAAGATCTCGCGTATCATTGCCATTTTGCATTCTCCCCTTTTGTAACCAACTGCTCCAAGTTTTGAATAAATCAATTGCTGAGCTCATATCTTGCTGCTCAAGCGCAGCCAATAATGGTAGTAACATTTCTTTTTCATCTTCTGTAACGGGCTCCTGATAAGGATTTCCGCTGTATTGCTGCAGTAAGAACCAGATTTTCAGTGATAATCGGTTCCCGGATAGAACCATCAGTTCGCGGACAAAATCCTCTCGGTATAGGCTTTCATTTTCATTCAGCCGATTTCTGAAACTATCCCAAACCTTCAAACTTGCTAATTTGCTATTTTGGCAAATGGTTCGGATAGCGGATATTTCATGGATCAATCTCGTTTGCCAGACATCTTCCTGAGACTGTGTATCCTGTAAGATAAACGTCGATAAGACTTCCACCAATTGATGGTTGCGGTGGTCGGAAAGAAAGGTGCCTTCCCCTCTCCTCGTCTCAATCAAACCCAGTAGCTCCAAACTTCTCAACGCTTCTCTGAGCGTCGACCTGCCGACTTGCAATTTCTCGGCCAGTTCTCTTTCGGATGGGATGCGATTGCCCGGTTTGATTTTCTCGCGTCGAATCATGTCACGAATGTCTGTTACTATATCTAAAAATCGTTTTGACTGATTCATGATAGCTCCTTACTTCCATAAATTTGAAAGTGGTCTGGCCACTCATATTTTCTAGAATACAAAACTTTTCGGCTGCCGTAAAGAAAAAACTGCCTTTCTAAGAAGAAAGGCAGTCAAGTATGAATAGATTTACAAATAATAGAAGTTTTATGGTTACGGTTTTCTACAGTCCCTTGTACTTCTAAGACGCTGTTAGGCTCGAGCAAATGATTGTACTTGGCGTACTCAGCTGGAAACAGCGTCACAGAAGCCTGGCCTGTATCATCTTGCAAGCTCACAAAAGCCATCGCATCCCCTTTTTTGGTTCGAATTCGCTTGATGTCGTCGACCATTCCAAGAACCGTCATCGATTTTCTGTCTTGAGAATTCTTCAGACTCTTCAAATCCGCATAAGGTTTATTGCGCTGCTGCTTTTCTCTCGCGATCGGATGCGTCGACAAATAAAATCCGAGGGCCTCTTTTTCATAATCGAGTTTTAAAGTTTCTGGAATAGGAGAAGCTTTGATGTATTTCGGCTTCATAAAGCTCGACCCCATTTCATCAAACAACCCGGGGTCTTCATTGGGTTTTACCAATTCGGCATGCTTGACGGCACTATCGAGTGAGGCAAGCAAAGTTGAACGATCCAGTTCAAAATCATCTAAAGCTCCAGCTTTCACTAGTGGTTCAAAGGCCTTCCGGGTAAAATGGATGGCCGAAATGCGTTCTGCAATGGCATAGAGGCTGGAAAACGGCCCTTCTTTCCGGGCCGACACCAGGGCTTTTATAGCGCTTCCCGGTACGCCTTTCACTGCGTTTAAGCCGACACGGATCTTGCCTTCTTCCACAGAGAACGAATAGCGGCTCTTTTGAATAGAAGGCGGAAGAACCGCTATTCCCTTGTCCTTGATCTCCTGCAAGAGCTGGCCGGTCTTTTCAGCATTGCCTGCGCTGTTCGCAAGTAGAGCTGCATAAAAATAAACGGCGTAATGTGTTTTCATATAACTTAGCTGATAAGAAATCATGCTGTAGGCCACGGCATGGCTTTTCGGAAAACCATAATCCGCAAATCGGACGATCAAATCATAGACTTCGGAAGCTTCCGTTGCGGTAAACCCTTTCTTCACGGCCCCTTGTGTAAAATGGACCCGTTCTTCATCGAGTATTTCCCGCTTTTTCTTACTGACTGCCCTTCTCAGCAAATCCGCTTCGCCAAGTGAAAATCCAGCGATGCGGGAAGCAATCTGCATAATCTGCTCTTGGTAAACAATAATGCCGTAAGTTTCACTTAAAATCGGCTCAAGCATCGGATGGATATACTCCACTTTTTCCTGGCCATGCTTCCGTCTCGCATATAAAGGGATAAATTCCATCGGACCTGGACGGAAAAGCGCGTTGACTGCCACGATATCCCCAAAAGCCGTCGGTTTGATCTGCCTTAAAGCGCCGCGCATGCCATCCGATTCCAATTGGAATATCCCCGTCGTATCCCCTTGCGCCAAAAGAGCATAGGTTTCTTTATCCATCAAAGGCAGCTTGCGGTAATCGATCCATTTTTTCGTGTCATGATAAAGCAAGCGCCGGATCTGCTCGAGAATCGTCAAATTGCGGAGACCGAGAAAATCCATCTTCAATAATCCGACGGCTTCGAGTTCAGCCATTGGCCACTGGGTGATATAAATGCCTTCGCTTCCTTTTTCAATCGGCACATGGTCGACGAGCGGCGTCGGGCTCAAAATCACTCCGGCAGCATGGGTAGAGGCATGGCGCGGCAGCCCCTCCAATTTCAAAGCTGTTTTAAACCAGCTTTTGCGTTCTTCCTTTTCGATGATCCAATCATTCAAGCGCTGATTTTCTTTCAAGGCAGACCGCAATGTAGTTCCCGGACGGTTCGAAATCATTTTCGAGATAGCATCGAGCTCTTCCGGTTCAAATCCAAATACGCGTGCCGTATCACGGGCGACCGCTTTCGCTGACAAGGTACCGAATGTGATGATCTGAGCAGTCCGCACTGCTCCGTATTTTTTGGCGACATATTCTACGACTTCATGGCGCCGGTGATCAGCGAAGTCAATATCGATATCCGGCAATGTTACCCGTTCCGGATTCAAGAAACGTTCAAAGAGCAAATCGTGTTCCAACGGATCAACGTCCGTAATCCGTAAGCTGAACGCAACAAGTGAGCTGGCTGAAGATCCCCGTCCTGGCCCTGTCAGAATTTCGTTTTCTCTTGCGAACTTCATAAAATCAGAAACAATTAGAAAATAATCGATAAAGCCCATTTTCCGAATGACTGAGAGTTCGTATTTCAACCGCTCAATGTAGTTTTCACCATAATTCGGAATTCGCTCGGACAATCCAGCCACACAAAGATCCCAAATGTAAGCTGAGCGGTCTGTACCATCCGGCAATGGAAATACAGGCAGCAGCTGCTGATGCAGAGGAATTGTCACATTACAGCTTTCAAGCATATTTTTTGTTTCCTCAAGCCATTCCGGCCGCTCTGAAAACCAAGATGAAAATTCTGCTGCAGAAGGAACATACGCTTTTTGATGCTCAGGCCGCTTGCGTTCCGGATCGTTCATTTTCTGGCCTTGGCCGATTGCAGAAGCGACTTCGTGGGAAAAGGCATCGCTTTCGTGCAAATAACGGCTTTCTTGTGTCGCCATGATGCGCAAGTTTTCATTTTCGCATAAAGCGATAAAGTTTTCTTCTTGCTCTATGCGCTGTCCTCCGGGCCGTTCGATGCTGCCATAGCAAAGGCTGCCGAAAATTTCATGGAGAAAGTGGACCGCTTCGCTTCTATCAGTCATCACCCATTCCGCTTTACTCGGAATAACACAAATCAAGCCTTGCCGGTAGGCCTTCAGCCATTGTTCCGGGATCGCCGCTTTGTCCCGCGTGGATAAAGCGGACGTAATTTTAAGCAAATTTTTATAGCCGGTATTTGACTGGGCATACAATACGGCTGGATACTCCTGCCCTTCAAATTCGATAAACACAGAAAGGCCGACCACCCCATGGATGCCGGCCTTGTGGCAAGCTTCCCAAAAAGGGAGGATGCCGTATAATTTGGAATTGACAATCGCTGCAGATGCCGTTCCCTGTTCTATCAGAAAAGGGAAAAGTTCATCAAGGCGAACCGTACTTTTCAGCAAATCTGCCGAGGTGCTTATATGCGGGTAAACCATTGACAATCCAATCCCTCCTTTATTAAGATGCGCAAATTTTTGTTAAACGTTCAATGACTTGTTCGGCTTCTTCCCATGAATAGGCTGTTGCTCCTGAAGCCATCGGATGTCCACCGCCGCCAAATTCTTTGGCAAGGCCATTTATGACCGGTCCTTTTGAACGCAGGCGAACGCGGATTTCTGTATCTTCTTCGATAAAGATAACCCATGCTTTCAAACCTTTGACATTGCCAAGGGATCCCACTAATAAAGAAGTTTCCGATGCGGTTACATCAAAATCGCTTAACACGTCTTTCGTGATTTTCACATACGCCGCACCGCTTTCGTTCATCACGAAATTCTGGTAGATATAGCCTTGCAAATGAAGCAGTTTCCGCTCCATTTCGTACATGCCGTTATGCAATTCATCGCGGTTGAAATTGTATTTGATCAATTCTCCGGCAACTTTAAAGGTTTTTTCTGTCGTGCTCGGGAATAAGAACCGTCCGGTATCCCCGATGATCCCAGCATATAGGAGACGGGCAGCCATATCCGGCATTTCCCAGTTTTCCTGTTCATGGCCGTATGTATACAATTCGTAGATCAATTCGGATGCTGAACTCGCATTCGTGTCCACATGCAATAAATCGCCGTATGCGTCGTCATTTGGATGATGGTCGATTTTAATGATTTTCTCGCCATTCTCGTAGCGTTGATCGTCGACCCGCTCCGTATTCGCAGTGTCCGTCACAATGACTAAAGCTCCGTTAAAATCGGCATCTTCCACTTGGTCCGGAAAATCCAAAAAGTCTAAAGTGAAGTCATGCTCCCCCGCAGCCAAAATCCGCTTTTCCGGAAAATTGTGCTGAAGCAAGTATTTCAAGCCTAGCTGCGAGCCGTATGCATCCGGATCTGGCCGTACATGGCGATGGATGATGATGGTTTCGTATTGTTTAATTGTGTCGATGATTTGACTATACATTTTTCAGTTCCTCCGTTTTTTAAGGAAATCCATTCGCATTTTTGTCCATTTCTCAGTACAATAGAATGAGTTATGGAATACAGGAGGTTCTCCAATGATCGTATTAGTAGGTATGATAATTATATCATTTGTTTTTTATTTTTATTATAAAACAAAACAATTCCGTGCAACTTTGCCAATCCGGAAGAAATGGTATGCTTCTATCGCTTCTGTAGCGCTTGGCAGCTTCGTGCTGTTTTTCGGCATCAACCAATTGTTTGTTTTCCAATCGGTCGTGACTTACATCATTTCCGGCATCTTCATCATTCTTGGTCTCGCTTTGATGGTCTACAATTACAAAGCGGCTAAGCATTATCATTCATTCGTAGCGGAAGAAGCACGGTTGAACCAATAAGAGACCTCTCCTGAAAAGGAGGGGTTTTTTTATGTCGCTTGTCGGGGCTGAACGGGCGCTTGCGCTTTTCTAGTGTCTAGTCTCCAGCGCCCAGCCCCTCGAGTCGCTTCAGCCTTTCCGCCAATGGCAAAGAACGCCATTTTCGGCAAGGCTTCCAGCGCTTGTCGGGGCTGAACGGGCGCTTGCGCTTTTCTTTGTCCAGACTCCGATGGCCAGCTTCTCGGGACATAAGCCATGCCGGCTGTGCGGCAACGAACGCCGCTTCGCCGAGCCGTCTTATGCCTTTCGAAGCTAAACGGCCATCTCCGCTTTTCTAACGGTCCAGCAATTGGAAAGTTAACAGCGCTTTTCCGACAATCTTATTTTCAAAGCTCACTTCGACGTCGACTTTTGCGGATTTCCGGCTCATGTCCAGAATTACCGGTTTGATCACCACTGTTGAATCCAATTGAACAGGATTCAAATAATAGACCGTCATGTTTTCAAGCGCACTGTCTTTCCGATTTTTTGTTTTTAAAGCCGTTGAAGCGGCTTCTATTAATATGGCGGAATAGGCGCCATACGAAATCGAACCATAAGCATTCGTCATTTGCGGTGTAACGCGGAAATTCAGCGTCACTTTGTCTGTCGACTGAAGATGCATTTGGCCCATGATCAAATCATCGATCGTCTCGCCTTGCTGCGGCTGGCGCTGGGCTGTCTGGATGGCTTTCAATACATCTTGCCGGCTGATGACGCCTTTCAGTTTGCCGTGGTCGTCTGCCACCGGCAATAGATCGATGCCTTCCCAGATCATCCGGTGCCCCGCAGAAGCAACGCTTGTCTGCATGGAAACCGTAATGGGGTCTTTCGTCATCACTTTCTCGATCAATTCGGTATCCCCGTGGCCGATAACATCTCGTGAGGTGATGATGCCGACCAATTTGCCGTTTTCATCGACGACCGGAAATCCGCCATGCGTGGTTTCCTTATTCAATTCGTGGTAGTTTCTGATGGTGTCTTTATCCTGCAGGAAGTTTGTATTTTCCAAAGGAATCAAAATATCTTCGATTAGCAAAATCTCTTTCTTGATCAATTGGTCGTAGATAGCCCGGTTGATCATCGTCGCTACGGTAAACGTATCATAACTTGTTGAAATAACAGGCAGCTCGTATTCATCGGCTAATCTTTTCACTGTTTCCGAAGCTTCAAAACCGCCAGTCACAAGAACCGCAGCACCCGCCTGCAAGGCGTATTCATGGGCTTTGTAGCGGTTTCCGACAATCAACAGGTTCCCCGCTTCTGTATAGCGCATCATATCGTCCAGCTGCATGGCTCCAATGACAAATTTGTTCAACGATTTATGCAATCCGGATCTTCCGCCCATCACTTGGCCATCGACGATATTGACAATTTCCGCATAGGTGAGCCGCTCGATATTCTCTTTTTTCTTCCGCTCGATCCGGATGGTCCCAACCCGCTCAATCGTCGAAACAAGACGCTGGTTTTCAGCTTCCTTGATCGCCCGGTAAGCCGTCCCCTCACTGACTTGGAGATCCTTTGCAATGCGGCGTACGGAGATCTTTTCGCCGACTGGGAGCGTTTCGATATACTCCAGTATCTGTTCATGTTTCGTCGCCATAATTTCACCTGTTCTTTCTCGCATTCTATACTTTCAAGTGTATCATAAGTCATAGAAAAAACAGACTGAACCGGCAAGCAATAAAAAACCCTTGAGAAAATTCTCAAGGGTTGCCGATTAATATTCGATTACATCTCCAGGCTGCATGATATTGACTTCAGCGCCTTTTACAAGCCCTTTGAAATACTCAGGGTCCTGCTTGATCGGCGGGAACGTATTGTAATGGATCGGCACAACAGTTTTCGGGTTGATCAACTCCACAGCATAAGCTGCGTCATCCGGCCCCATCGTGAAGAAATCGCCGATCGGCACGAATGCCAAATCCACTCCATGGCGTTTCCCGATGATTTCCATGTCACCGAACACTTCGGTATCACCTGCATGGTAAATCGTCTTCCCTTCCGCTTTGAAAAGGATGCCCGCTGGCATTCCACCGTAAATGGCCTCGCCTTCTGGTGTGGTATACGAAGAACTGTGGAAGGCTTTCGTGTATTTGACAGTGCCAAATTCAAATTCTTTTGCGCCGCCAAGGTTCATGCCAACTGTTTCAACACCTTGGCCAGCCAGGTAGTTAGCGAGCTCTACCGGCGCCACGACTTGCGAATTATTCCGCAGCGCAAGTTCGATCGTATCGCCTACGTGGTCGTTATGCGCATGCGTTAACAGAATGGCATCCGGCTTTTCTTCGCTAGCCGTTAAATCTGTCAAACTGTTTCCGGAAATGAATGGATCAATTAAAATAACTTTACCTGCTGTTTGAATTTTCACTACAGAATGCCCATGGAATGATACCTTCATTTAATCCCCTCCAGCTCTTATTATCAATCTTTCCAAGCTGTATTATACCCAGAATTTTGATATGCTACACATATACAAGGAGGAATACATATGAATAAAATTGAACAATTGCAAAATTATTTGAACGAAATGGAAATCGATGCAGCGTTTATCACCAACCCGGATAACGTGTTTTACGTCAGCGGTTTCAAGAGTGATCCGCATGAGCGCCTTCTTGGTGTGATGGTTTTCAAAAATGCGGCACCGTTCCTGATTTGCCCGCAGATGGAAATTCCGGATGCAAAAAGCGCCGGCTGGTCTGGCGACATCGTCGGACACGTAGATACTGAAAATGCGATAGAAGTCCTTCACCGCACAGCTTCAGTTAAAGCGGAGTCCATCCGTACATTGGCGATAGAAAAATCTCATATGACAGTGGACCGATACGAAGCATTGAACGAATTTTTCGGCAATCCGTCATTCTCTGCATTAGACGACAAAGTAAACGCGATGCGCGTCATCAAAGATGAAGCAGAGTTGGAAATTTTAAGAGAAGCGGCGGCACTTGCAGACTACGCAATCGAAGTGGCTGCAAAAAATTTGCGTGAAGGCATCACCGAAATCGAGCTGATGACGGAAATTGAGCTGGCGCTGAAAAAACGCGGAGTCACTCATATGTCATTCGATACAACGGTTTTAGCTGGTTCTAAAGCCGCTTCTCCCCACGGCAAAACAGGAGACCGAAAACTCCAAAATGGCGATCTCGTGTTGTTTGACCTGGGCGTCGTCCATAAAGGCTATTGTTCTGATATCACACGTACTTTGGCTCTCGGCGAACCTTCTGCAGAGCAAAAAGAAGTCTATGAAATTGTCAGACAAGCGGAAGAAGCGGCATTGAACGCAGTAAAACCAGGGGTGACAGCTGCTGAACTGGACAAAACAGCCCGCGATGTAATCGAAAAAGCAGGATATGGCGAATACTTCACTCATCGCCTTGGCCACGGCCTTGGTATTTCCGTCCATGAGTTCCCTTCACTTCACGGTTCCAATGAGATGGAAATGAAAGCTGGGATGGTCTTCACATTAGAGCCCGGAGTTTATGTGCCCGGTAAAGTCGGCGTCCGCATCGAAGATGATGTCGCAGTTACTGAAACCGGTGTAGAAGTGTTGACGAAGTTTCCAAAAGAATTGCAGATTATCCATCATTCATAAAAGCAAAAGGCGGTCCAGGATTTTTTCCCTGGACCGCCTTTTCAATTATCCGATCAATTCATCGATTGATCGGTACTCTTCGCCTTGATCGTCTGCCACTGCTTTATAAGTAACAAAACCATTAAACGTGTTGACGCCTTTTTTTAATGCTTCATTTTCCAAAATGGCTTTTTCAAATCCTTTATTTGCTATTTGCACCGCGTAGGGCACGGTGACATTTGTCAAACCGATGGTGGAAGTTCTCGGAACCGCCCCGGGCATATTGGCTACTGCGTAATGAACGACGCCATGCTTCATATAGGTCGGATTGTCATGTGTTGTAATCCGGTCGCTGGTCTCAAATATGCCGCCTTGGTCGATGGCAATATCGATGACTACTGACCCCGGTTTCATCGATTGAATCATTTCTTCCGTCACCAGTTTTGGTGCTTTCGCTCCCGGGATCAATACAGCGCCGACAACGAGATCCGCTTCTTTCACCGATTCTGCAATATTCATCGGATTGGAAATCATGGTTTGAACGTCTGTTCCAAACAAATCATCCAATTGACGAAGGCGATCGGGATTCAAGTCAAGGATGGTCACGTTTGCCCCCATGCCAATGGCCACTTTCGCAGCATTGGTTCCGGCCACTCCACCACCGATTATCGCGACTTTTCCGCGCGACACGCCCGGGATGCCACCTAAAAGAATCCCGCCGCCTCCATGGATTTTTTCAAGAAATTGCGCTCCAATCTGCGTGGACATTTTGCCCGCCACTTCGCTCATCGGCGTCAGCAACGGCAAAGAATTATTCGGCAATTGCACCGTTTCATAGGCAATGCCTGTCACTTTTGCTTCTAGCATCGCTTTCGTCAATTCTGGTTCCGGCGCCAAGTGCAAATACGTAAAGAGAATCATGCCTTCTCTAAAGTATCCGTATTCTTCAGGAGTCGGTTCTTTTACTTTCATGACCATTTCCTGGCTCCACGCTTCTTCTGCTGATTGCACAATTTGCGCTCCAGCCGCCTGGTAATCTGCATCCGTAAATCCTGATCCTGTCCCTGCTTCCGTTTGGATCACAACATCATGGCCATGCATCGCCAAATTGACCACACCGGCAGGGGTCATCGCTACCCGGTTTTCATTATTCTTAACTTCTTTCGGTATACCTATTCGCATATCAAACCCTCCAATTGGAATAAATTACACTTTTGAAGCATTTCTTGAAACTGCTAACTAAATGGCCTTGCTCCATCGGCCTTCATTACCTGTATTACCCTTTTACTGTCTTTAATGCATCTTTTCCGTTTATTCTTCTTGGAGTACTGAATTTCTTTATTCGCTAATGCGATAAAGTTATTGTACTAAAACATTCGTTTCACAAAATAGCCATTTTTCTGTATTAAATTCTGATTAATATGAAGGAGTTTCATATACCTATAGCGAATTAAAACAGTATAGACAAGGAGGAATGCAATATGACATTGAAATACTCACAAATTTTAGTAGCAGTTGACGGCTCCAAAGAAGCAGAATGGGCATTTAAAAAATCGGTCGGGATTGCGAAGCGGAACCATGCCACATTGAACTTGGTGAACATCATCGACACCCGTTCATTTGCGGCAATCGAAGCTTATGACCGATCCATTGCAGACCGCGCCCAAAAATTCGCGGAAGATCTGCTTGGCGGATATAAAAAAGAAGCGCAGGCAGCAGGTGTTGAAAAAGTAAACGTTCTGGTCGATTACGGTTCTCCAAAAACGATGATTTCCCGGGAACTCGCAGGAAAAGTAACTGCCGATTTAATTATTTGCGGTGCTACTGGATTGAACGCAGTTGAACGTTTCTTGATCGGCAGCGTTTCTGAACATATCGTCCGTTCTGCTAAATGCGATGTATTGGTCGTGCGCACAGAAGATGTCGAAGACAATGATATCGTTGCCAGCACATACCGTACAAGCGACGAATTAGAAAGCAATAGCCCCAATGATTATATTGTCGGCGATAAAACACCGCTCCAAGATTCGGGGAAAACGGATGTCGGATCAGATATCGGACGCCGGTAAAAGTTCAAAAGCTGTATCCAGAAGTTCTGGATACAGCTTTTGATATGTCTAGGCAATATTTTATTGGATTCGGATCAAGATTAAACGATTTGTAGCTGAAATAACATCTATTTGTTCTTGGCCTTTCGTGTAGCGTACAGAAGCGCCTTGCCTTGAACCTTTTTCCCATCCGTTCGCTTTCAATACCACTTCATAGCCCAAAGGAATCCCGTTTTCCTCAGATGCCCGGTTCCACTCGTACAATTTCGCCACTTCATTTTCTTCTGTCAGCTTTGCGCTTTTCGGCACAGGAAATCCTGATAATGCGGCCGACGATGCCTCATAAGAAAAGAAGGTAGTAAAGTAAAAAAACAAACCGCTAAACAATACGATTCCTAAAACCCATCCCCAAGTATGTTTCACAACGCGCCTCCTCAATTGAACCTCTTATGTATATCAATAATGAGAACTTCCATATATTCTATGTTTTTCCTATTAGTATATACGAGGAATCAAACTAAAAGGTTTCAGAAAATGAACAATTATTGAATATTTGTCTAATAAATTACGAAAAGAAAAAAGAAGCGGATGATTTTAAACGAATCATCCGCTTCTGCTTATCCAAGAAATTTTTCTTTTTTATCCAACCATTTCAGAAATCCTGCAATTAACCGGATAAAGTTTTCCTTATCGGGCTCCCAAAGTTCGTGCCCTGCATCTTTTACTGTCATGAATCGTACGTCTTTTAGGTGCTTTTGGTAAAATTCCACGTCGCTGTCTTTTAACAGCGAGCCATCCTTTTCTCCCCAAATGACTAAAACTGGAACATCAATTTTTGCCAATTGCTCTTCTAGGCTGAGCGCTGCTGATTCTCGTTGGATCCCTTCAGGCACATGGAAATTTTCCTCGCTGATAAAACCAGCGGCTTTCACTCGATCTGTCCACTCTTCTGAAAAAGCGGGATATTTGGCGGGATAATCGCAAAGAATCATCCCTTTTATATGGGAATTATGAGCAGCAAAATCAATGGCATAAGGGACGCCCATAGAATAAGCGAGCAGGCAATACTCTGTTACGCCGCTTCTGCCTACTACCGCTTCAATGTCCGTTACATGATCTTTGAATGCATAGCCTGAAAGCGGCGCTTCGCTCTTGCCTCTTCCCCTCAAGCTCATGCTGATCCGCCTTCTGTCTTTGAAATAGCCCAATAGCTCAGTTGCTTGTGCCGCATGGTTCAAAGCTCCCGGCACGTAGACTAAAGGAGTCATCATATCGTCGAAAATAGCGGTTTCCATATAGTGCAATTTCACACCATTTGCTTCTGTCCATCTGTCTGTCCAGTACATTGAAACTCCCCCTAACTTTCAGGTGCCTTTTATCCTTTTTTTACAAACTCCGATTTCAGTTTCATCGGACCGAATCCATCAATTTTACAATCGATGTTATGGTCGCCCTCTACAAGGCGAATATTTTTCACTTTCGTTCCGATCTTTAACACCGAAGAACTCCCTTTTACTTTTAAATCCTTAATGACGGTCACAGAATCCCCGTCTGCTAATAGATTGCCATTGGCATCTTTGACTTTCGTTTCGTCTTGGATTTCAATTTCTGGAGCCGGATTCCATTCATAACTGCATTCCGGGCAGACAAGCAAATTGCCGTCTTCATATGTATAAGGAGAATTGCATTTTGGGCAATTCGGAAGTTCGTTCATCAGGCGTTCCTCCATTTTCAGTAGATTTGCTAAAAGCTAACTATTTTTCATTATAACTTTCCATTTAATTTCCTGATACTTTTAACTCTTTTGAAAGAATCAAGTCTTATCCATATAGGTCAATGTTTTATTGGTAAAGCCGAACAAGACCGTTAAAATTGGCGAAAGCAGACAGAAAAAAGCGAATGGCAAATACTCGAGCGTAGAAATTCCAAGGACAGATGTAATGAAAATGCCGCACACGCTCCACGGCACTAGCGGATTTACGACGGTCCCAGCGTCTTCCATGACCCGGCTTAAGTTTTTGCCTGCAAGTCCGAGCTTGGCATAGGACTCCTGGAAAGCCTGGCCCGTCAAAAGAATGGATAAGTATTGTTCGCCGATTAAAATATTGACGCCAATTGCTGTCATTGCGGATGCTGCAATGACCGAGGAAACTTTTCTTAATAAGCTTTCAATTTTGGCAAGCAAGCATTGAATGATGCCCAGTTTGAAAAGCATTCCGCCCATACTTAAAGCAAGCAGCACCAATCCGATTGTAAAGAACATGCTTTGCATTCCGCCGCGGGTAAGCAATACGTCAATTTGCTCTACCCCTGTTTTAGACACATATCCACCGAATAAAGTTCCGAGCATTTTAGAAAACGGGATGCTCTGGTGAATGAAAGACAACCCGACGGCACTTATCGAACTGACGGCCAATGTCAGCAAAGCTGGCACTTTCGCCAAAGTTAAGAAAATCAATACAAGCAAAGGAAGCAAAGCATACCAATGGATCAAGCCAGTTCCTTCGAGGCCGCTCTTGAAAATTTCAATATTTGCCGTATCTTTCAGTTCCACGCTCGGCGAAAGGATGGCAAAGAAAAGAAATGTCAAAACAAATGCCGGAATGGTCGTCCACCCCATATTCCGAATATGTTCAAATAAATCGACTCCGACAATGGAAGCTGAAAGATTCGTCGTGTCAGACAGCGGCGACATTTTATCCCCGAAAAAAGCGCCGGATACAATCGCTCCAGCAGTGATCGCCAATGACAAGTCCATCGCCCCCGCTATTCCGATAAAAGCCACTCCTACTGTTGCAACAGTGGTCAGCGAACTGCCAATTGAAAGTCCGATTAAGGAAGTCACCACAAAAACGATGGCGAAAAAAAATAAGGGCGTAACCAGATTAAAGCCGGCATAGATCAAAGTCGGGATCGTACCGCTCATCATCCAGCTGCTGATTAAAATTCCGATGAGGAAAAACAGGAAAACTGCACTCATCCCAGCTCCGGCACCTTCGACCAGCCCTTTTTCAAGTTCACGGTAAGGCACTTTCTTTGCAAGCCCGTAGCAAATCAACAAAAAAATCGAAAATAATATAGGCATATGGGGTGCCGCTTCAAAAAAGATGATGCAAACACTGATGATGGCCACAACCATAGCCGTTAGGGCAATCGCTTCTTTAAAACTTGGTGAAATGACTGCTTTGATCTGGAACATGGAAACGCCTCCTCTTACTGATTCTTTACTAGATTATGCAAATAAAAAAAACCTTCCATCCCTGTAAAGGGACGAAGGTTTTCTCCGCGTTACCACCCAATTTGATGCCTCGCTTTAATCGATGCATCCACTTCATTGTTTGCTGAAAAGACAGATGGTGTAATTCATTCGATTTGCTGCCTGAACTTTCACCAACCGCTCAGTCTCTTTCTGCTGCACACAATCAAACTACTTTTTCATCATTCAACATTTTCTATCGCATTTCTAATTTCTTTAAATCTTATCATGTCTTTTTTACAAGTCAACCCTCCTTTTCGTCCTAGCACCAATTTATTCACCGATTGGATAGAAGAAAAAGGAACAAAAAAACTTCAAGTGGAATCAACGGATTCCACTTGAAGTTTAATGGTTTATGAGATGGCTTGTTCAGTAGGTCCTTTTCCTTTGGAAATAGGCAACGCTTCCACAATGGCCTGATCAGCTTCATTCGCAAGGCGCATTTTTTCAAATCGCGAAATTTCCTGTAGGCTCGCCTGCATTTTTTCTGCGATTTCATCTTTTGCATAAGAAGGAATGATGGATAGATGCTGGACTTTAAAATCCTCGTCTTCTTTGACAACTCCGATTAAACCGACAATTTTTTCATTTTCTTTCCAAATATATAATTGATAAAGCGGATCGCTTTCATATAGATCGATTAATTGTTGAAGGCTCCTCAATTCTTTTTCTTTCACAACCAAAGCGAGAAGACCCATTGCTATTTTTCTATAGGATTTCTTGTATCGGCTTAACATTCTGCTACCCCTCTTTTTCAGGTGATGTCAAATTCATGATGTGATGCGTTTCATAACTCCCAACTATGTATACACTTTTCCTTTCTGCTTTAAACCTATTTTCATTAAAAACCAATAAAAAAAGACCTGAAAGTTCAGGTCAAATTTCACTTATCGCTTCTTCATTGCGTAAAAGCATTTTTTTATTGAGTTTTCCGATTGCTGTGTAAGGAAGCTGATCGACAATTACCAGTTCTTTCGGCATCTGGAATCTGGCAGCCCTGCCTTTAAGCCATTGTTTAATTTCTTCCGGAGTTTCTTTCACACCGTTTTTCAGTTGAATAAATGCTTTTAGCCGCTGTCCGAAGACAGGGTCTGGAACCCCTACTACCGCCAAGTCTTCAATGGCGGGATGCAAGAAAAGGATAGCGGCTAAATCATGGGGATAAACGTTTTCGCCCGCCGATACAATTCGGTCATCCGTTCTTCCGGCTAAGAAATAATTATTTTGCTTGTCGCTATAGCCAAGGTCTCCTGTCGCGATCCAGGAACCGGAGGAAGCGCTGACTGCGCCACCATTCTTAATATGCAGTTGCCCGATTTCACCAATAGGCATAATCCTGCCATCTGCATCCATTATCCGTATGGTTACTCCGTCAATCGCCTTGCCGATGGTTTTAGCAGACATCGCCAAATCTACCGGGCCAGCAATCGTGTTCAAACCGGTTTCAGACGTCCCGTATAGATTAAAAAGCACCGGCCCTAATTCGCCAGCAACCCTTTTTACAAGCTTCGGATTGAGTTCCGCGCCGCCGGAAGCAATGCATTTCAACGACTGCATCGCTTCCCGATTTTCTTGCAGCATTTTATGAACCATCAATGGCACTGCTGTCATCACTTCCGCCTGATGTTCATCGACCAGCCGGCAAGCCTCTTTTTCATGAAACTCCCTTGTGATGATGGCATGTTTACCAAGGACGAAAAAGACCAGGAGCACTGCAATGCCATAGCCATGATAAAGAGGGGTCGCGATATAAGCTGTCCGGCAGGATAATAAATTCAATTGCGTAATGATCGCAGCAAACGGATGTAAGTAAGCAAAGAGCGAAATCTTATGCTGTGCCTCTTTCGCATGCCCTGTCGTCCCACCGGTCATTAAGATCAATTTGCCCATAAACGTCCGTGGAACTCCATTCAAATCGCTCGGATCAGGGGACAAACTCGCCACCAGTTTTTGAAGCTGCAAACAAATCACATCCATTTCCTCCAAAGCTTGACTGATCGTTTCTTCCAGTTCTTCGCCGTAGACCAGCAAATCGAAATTGTGGTGATCGATCAATCGGAGGAATTGCTTCCGTCCTAGCTCTGCATTCAATAAATACAAATCTGCGCCCAGACGTGATCCTGCAATAAGCGACGGAATCAAGGCGTCGTCGTTTTTGCACAAAAAGGCGATTTTCTTTCCTTTTTTGATTCCATAAGATTGATAGAGGACGGTTGAAAGTTGTTGGCTTCTCGTAAACAGCACTGAGTAAAGCGTGGTTCCTTTGTCAGAAGTCAAGACAGGTTTTTGGCCATATAGTTGATTGGCAAAATCGGCCAGCATCATTAAATTGACGCCTTGGCGATAAAATGCGGTTAACAAACCGAACAAATTACGCGGGCTTAGCAGCTGAATTTGCTTCAGCACACGGACTAGTTTAAAGATGTTCAAAGCCTTTCTCCTTTCCTGATGATCCGAGGAAGTGCCGTTTCAAAGAATCTCCTAAAAATAACTGAGCCAAACTGTCCAAAAATCAGCCACCATGGCATATGCCGCTTTTTCTTCTTGTAGATAGCCGTACCGATCAGTTTGGCAACATGGTCCGGTTCCATTGCAGCGGCTTTTTGATATGCGGGAGTCGGCAGGATCATCGGCGTTTTCACTAAAGGCAAGTAGATCGTCGTCGTCGCAATGCCCATTGCGTTCATTTCCGGTGAAGCTGAGCGGAACCAGACATCAAATGCACTTTTGGATGCTTGATACGCGGCCCAAAAAGGAAACGGAACGAGCAAGGCATTGATCGTCGAAACATTCACAACGTGGCCGCTATTTTTCTTCAGCAGCGGAATGATGGAAAGCATCAATTCGACTGGTGCAAAATAATTGATCGCCATTGTCCTGGTGAAATCATGGAAGCGGTCTAAAGAATATTCAATCGGACGATAGATGGAAATGCCTGCATTGCTGACCGCTATATCCAAGCCTTCGGGCAGCTTATGAAGAAACTTGAGCAAACCCGCCAATTGTTCCCGATTGCGCAAATCCGCGCCGAATACACTAACCTCGGTATGCGGAGATTCAATTTCCTCTTTGATCTCCAAAAGGATAGTTTCTCTTCTGGCCACTAAGATCAAATGGCAAGGAATATCTGCCAGCAAATAAGCGAGTGAACGGCCAATGCCAGAACTCGCTCCCGTGATCAAAATGGTTTTGCCGCTCAATGCCTCCACCAGTTTTGGGCGATTGAATAGAACCGGCGGAAATAAAAAATGTTCCAGCAACGTGTAAGTTCCCATATTCCACCTCTTCATCCTCTTACAACTTCAACCTCTCCTGATTCTTCGGCCTTTTTATCAGGCCAATTCACCAAGAAAATCCCTGCAAAAATTAGGGTTCCGCCAATTAAAAGGGAGATTCCAATTTTTTCGTCCAACAATAGCCAACCCGTGATGACGCCAAAAAACGGCGCAAGGAAAAGAAAGGCACTGACTTTTCCGGGATTGCCATTTTGCAGCAAATAAAACCAAACGGAAAATTGGACGATCGATGCCGGAATGGCCAGCCATAAAATAATAGCCACGGAAGCTGACGTGAAGACTGGGACGGCATTTTCCAATAACAAGCTCGCTGCTAAAAGAAGGATGCCGCCAAAAAACATCTGGTAAGCGGTCAATACCCATGTATCAAACTGTCCGCCCCATTTTTTGATCAATAAAGTTCCGATAGCCCAGAAAACTGCGCTCGCAAAACCGAAAACAGTTCCGACTTCCAACTGGACTTGGCCGCCCATCGTGACGACCACACCTAAAAACCCTAAAACCACACCTGCCCATTGCAATAATCGATAGGAGATCTTCAAGGCAAGTGTACCGAAGATTACGACCAACAAGGGATTCATGAAAGTGAGAATTGCAGATTCCCCAGCTGTAATTGTTCGGAGGCTTAAAAATATGGCACCCATGACGCCTGTCGTTTGGAGAGCGCCGATTAAAAGAATTTTCAGCCAGTCACTCACTTTTACAGGGTGCTTTTTCTTTAAAACTTTGACAATGACCGCCATCATAATGCCTGCTAACGTAAAACGCATCCCGACCAGCAACAGCGGTGAAATGTATTCCAAGCCGATTTTGCCGACTGCAAAAGAGGATCCCATCAAGCTGGTCGTCAGCACCACTAAAAAAGCAAAAACAGCTTTATTCTTCATACCTTTATCCCCTTTGCCAATCCACTCTATAGATTTTTCTCATCCTTTAAACGCATCACTTCATTTTCTAATGAACCCAAACGTTTATGGATTCGATAAAAAATAGGAAGATAAGCTATCACGATAATAAACACCCACCCCATAAAATCACCCTTTCTTTATGACCGATTGCATTCCATCAACCAACAATCCCGCATCTCCCCTTCATGCATTTCATGCTTTTCAAGCAGTTTTATTTTCCGGTATCCGGATTTCTCGTAGCAGGCAATGGCCCGTTTATTTTCTGCCTGCGGATCCATGACAATGCGTTCGGCTCCTAATGAATCGAATAAATAATGTTTGATCAAACCCACTAAGTCGGTACCGATCCCTTTATTCCAATAATCCGGTTCTCCGATAAATTGATCGGTGCCGAAGATTTTCTCTTGGCTTCCGTAACCATAGATTTCCCGTTCTTCCGACAAGACCGGATAGAATTGAATATAGCCAATCGCTTTCCCTTCATATTCCACCATGCACCTTCCTGTTTCGTCCTGCCGATTGAGGAAATGGGACTCGACTAGCTGTTCATCGTGGGGGTTATCCCGTCCTTCGTAATACTCGAGGACACGCGGGTCTGATAGCCAACGAACCATATTGTCTTTATCTTTGCGGGTTAATTCACGGATAGCAAGAACTTCATTTTGAATAATCAAGTTTCTATCTCCTTTTATCAAGTTGGGTTATCCGATAATTTTCGCCATATAATATTCATTGACGAATTGGCCATTTATGAGAAGCGAATCTCTTTTCGTCCCTTCCACTTCAAATCCCATTTTCTTATACAATGCCAGTCCTGCAGCATTCGTTTCCATTACGGTCAATTCGATGCGATGAAGGCCTTTTACGGTCGCCCAACTTTCTAATGCTTTGAAAAGCTCGGTTCCAACGCCTTTACCTCTTTGCCCTTCGGCAATGCCTAACGCGATATATACGGAGTGCTGCTTCCGCCTCACCCCTTCACCCATGGCAAACATATAGCCGACAATGCCATCAGCATCTTCAGCTAACAAAATGGCAGAGTCTTCGCCTAGAGCTTCGATTCTTTTGCTCAATTGTTCCGGCTCTGTTTTTCGTTCTCCCGGCTCGAATAACATAAATTCCGACTGTTCTACATGCTTCATTAAATTTACTAATTTCTCTGCGTCTTCCGGTGCTGCTTTTCTGATCTGCATAAATTGCTTCCTCCATAAACCGAGCTGACTCGACAAAAAGGAAATAGCTTAAGTCAGCTATTTCCTCCTTGCTATTAATCAGAACTTTTTATTTCTTTCATTAATAGTACACTATTCTATTGCGTTCTACTAAGGTAATTTGGTAATTATTTCTTTCTGAACCGAATAATTTCTGACGAATAAACCTGTATAAACCAAGAATGTTCCGATCATCAATAAGACTCCGATATACACGGACATCATGGACGGCATAAGATAAGCGCCTATGATGATGGTCGAACGTGCCAACAAGTCTGCTCCACTGAACGAAATATTTGAAAAGGCGGAGTACGAGCCGCGCTTGTCCGCCGGAATCATATTCGCCTGCTCGGCATTGCGGACCGGCGAATAAATTAATTCTCCAATTGTCGCAATCAAGTTGAATACGATTAAGATATACCAGGCATCCGCTGATGTAATCGTGATATAGCCGATACTGTAGATGATGAGGCCGGTCAGCAAGACTTTCTGTTTTGAAAATTTATCTGTGATCCGGCTGACAAAAAACGTCAAGCACACGACCAATAGCATGTTCTGGATATTCAATATGCTGAGCATGCGCACCCCGACAATTTCAAAGCTGCCGATGCTGACAGCTTCAAACGTCTCCGCCAATCGGACACCGATGTAGCTGTTCAAAGAAAATTCAGCCGCAAAGATGAACATCGATCCAACCACGACTTTAACAAAAGGCAAATCGCGAAAAGCTACACGGTAATTTTGCAGCACATCCATAAAAACGTTTTTATGCTGCTGCTTCCGCTGTTCCACTCCGCCGTCTTTCAACCAGATTTGGAAAGCAACCGGAAGCCCTGAAGCCGTCACGGTCAAAAGAATGAATAATTCAATTTGATGATTAACGTACAGCAATCCGCCAAGCGCTGCCCCGATTGCCATCGAAAGATTCGTCAGCCAATACTCGATTGTGTAAACCGCTTTCCGGTTCTCGGGAGTAGTGGAATCGATAATAAGTGCGTGCATAGCCGGCCGCCCTAAACTGCTGGTGACTACAAAAAATAAATATGCAGCAGCAAAAAGCAAAATCCAATTTTGATCAGGCAATAAGCTGATCGTCATTAACAGGAAAAAGAGCGCACTCAATCCGGAAGTCCAAACGACCACTTGTTTTCTCGGAAAACGGTCCGAAACATAGCCGCCGATTAAATTGATAAAAAAACCGATGATGACTGTAAAGACTAAAAATGCCCCAGCCCAAATCTTTCCGACTTCTTGCGCGAAAAATAATGCCATGAAAGGCATGACCGCAGAAGATACCGCCCGGTTAAAGAAAGAGGTGATTAAACGGACTTTAATGTTTTGTGGATAATCTTTCCATCTCATGTTGTCAACCTCCTTTGTCTTATGTATATTAAACTAGACAAAACAATTAGAAAATGGACATTTTTCAAAAATAATGTCCACTTTAAAAGGAGCGGCTCATGGATAATCAATTATTGAAAATGTGGCATGCCATTCCGTCAGGAGCAGCCAAAAAACAAGATCTCGCTGAAATCCTCGATTTGAGTTTGAAGCAAACATCACGCCTTCTTCAAAAATGGAGCAACGAAGGCTGGCTTGTCTTTACGGCAGGGAAAGGGAGAGGGAAAGTATCCAAACTTGATTGGCTGAAAAACGTAGAAAAATACTTTGAGGCAGAATTGATGGAGATGATTGAACAGGAGTCGGTCGAAGTCAGCAGCAAGTATCTTTTATACGATTGGTCAGTGGAAAGCAAAATGCGCCTGATCGATAAATTCCGGATGAGCTTCGGTTATTTTCATGACCTCAGTGAAGCCGATAAACTGATCATCCCAAAGAAAAATCCTTTGCTGACCAAACATCCATTGGAAGCTGCAGACATCTACAGTGCCAATATGATTGCAAATGTCTTCAATCGTTTAGTTTCCGTGGACAGTTTGGGCATTGTAGAACCGGAACTAGCCCATAGCTGGGAAATGGGTGATACAAGACTCGTCCTGTATTTGAGAAAAGATGTGAAATTCCATGACGGCTCCACGCTAACTGCTGAAGATGCTGCAACATGCTTAAACCGTTTACGTGAACACAGCCATTTCCACGAATTATGGAAACCGATCACTTCGATCAAAGCGGTTGGTCCGCTCGTTTTGGAAATCAATTTTCCTGAAGGCTGCAGTTATTGCCTTCAAATGCTCGGGATGATCAATTCCAGCGTATTCAAGGAAATCTCAGGAGACGTGATTGGGACAGGCCCTTTTTATTTTGAAGGGGACGGAAAGAGCAAGACAACACTTAGGGCTTTTAACGATTATTTCCGGGAACGCCCCTTGCTGGATGCCGTGGAATTCATCCAGGTACCGAAAGATTTCGATTCGATCATTTACCGATCGACGACTCAAGACGCAGCATGCGATACATTTATTGTAGAAAGTGATTCAGGTGTCGGCATGATGATTTTCAATGCTTTTCGGGATTCAGCCATCCAACGTAAAGAAGTCCGCGACTATGTACATTTCGCGATAGCCAAGCATCGCCATAAAATCGAAGCCTATTACCCAAGGGCAAAAGCCAATCACCAGAGCATCCTGATTGGCGAAAACCCGAATTATGAAATTCCTAACGCAGCTCGCCCTGAATTAGATCGGCCGCTCGTCATTAAAACGACCGATTATTTGGAAGGTGCCACCGCATGGCTGAAAGAGGCGCTCGAAGAGGAAGGAATCCCTGTCGAAATCCAGCATCTCTCGTTTGAAGGCAAAATGGACGACAATGGCTTGGATCAACAAGCCGACCTTTTTGTCCATGGTGAAGTTTTTGAAATGAACCAAAGTTTTTCTTTCTATCATTTTTTCAGAAATGGGTATTCTCCCTTCGCATCCCTTTGCAAAACAGATGCTATTCTAACGGATCGATTAAACCGCTACGCTTCCACCCCATTTTCGGAATGGGCCCAGTTAAACTTGGAACTCGAAAAATACTTGGTCGAATCTTCCTTGATGGTCCCTCTTTATTACGAAAGGAGGCAAATTCCGTTTTCTGCAGACTTGATGAATATTTCCATCAGCCATTTTGGCTATGTGGATTTCTCGAAACTTTGGGTACGCCCTTCTACTATTCCAACCGGTTAAAAAAACAGCTTCCTAAAAATTAGGCAGCTGTTTTTGCGGAGGAGCATAATATTTATATTGTAAACTTAAATCTTCTCTTCCACTGGCAAATGCAATTCAACCATCCTTCTGAGGAGCTCTTCCGTTTGTTTGTCGCCTTCGAGCTTCCCGATGATCCATTCCATATCGTTATGGATCAATTTGCTTAAATCGATTACCGCTTCCCGGTGGCGGCCGGGTGTGATGGTTTCCAATATTGCCACGAGACTGTCCATCATTCTATTCGGCAAAGCATCACTCATCGCTTTCAAACCGAGCTGTGCCCGTTCCGGTTTGTACTTATGCATTAACACTCGTGCAAGATGGTCCGTCGAATTGGTCAACATGCGGGAAGCCCATACATCATTTCCCCGGCCAGCCGCTTTTTTGTATTGGAACATAAACCAAGCCACATCGATCACCGCATCTTTGAACTCTTGCGGGCTGATTGTTAGGGATTGGCTTTCGCTAAATTCTTCCATAGCCCCATGTGGATCATACAGGACTTTAAAAAAGTCTTTTTTTGTAAAAGATTCAGCGGTCACGGTGAAAAGGTCCATATGCAAAAGATCATCAAATACCGCAATGAGCTGTGGGGCAATGATAAAGATGTCATCTTCAAAAATAATCGAACGATACGATTCAAGATGGGCTTTCCTGTTTTTGAGAAACGCTTTTTCGTCCTTTTGTTCAACTAAGCAATAAAGATCGATATCCGAATGTTCATCATGCTCGTTTCTTCCCATCGAACCTTTTAAGAATACCGCTTTTACGAATGGATCACTTGATAGACTTTCTGTTATCTTCTGGACTGCTAATTCCTGTGGCAGCATGTTTTCACCTTCCTAAATCTCATTGTTAAAGCGTATCGTTATGTGCAAATTCTATAAAAGTTCACTTTTGCGGTTCTCTGTGGAATTTGCGTTTTCCAATTCCGCAATAATTGCCTGCACTTCCTTGATCGCAAGCTTTTCTTTGGCCTGCCCAAACATTTTGTTTGCGGTAGCAAAAGACTTCACCGCTTCTTCTTTTCGCCCGATCGCTTGCATCACTGCACCATTGCCTCTATAAGAATAGCCGATGCTTACCAAGTCATCTGATTTCAGGGCATAATCCAGTGATGTCTGCATCATCTTTTTAGCTGCTTTCAGCTTTCCTTCACTCAAGGCAATAAGTCCATGCTCGTAGTAATTAGCCGCGAATAGGGCATTAGAGGAAGGCATATGCTTTTGCAGGAGGTCATATTCACGGATAAAGGTTTCTTTTGCTGTTTTCAGCTTTCCAGATAAACGCTCCGCTGCCCCGAGTTGATGCAGCGCAACTGCACTGTATTCCCAATCGTTTTCTCGAGACGCTGCATCAAAGAGCCGCTGATAGATTTCTTGCGCTTCATCAAATTTCCCTTGAGCGCTTTTCACATTGCCCAATCCAAGAAGCGCCGACTTGAATAAATCCGGATTGCCCTCCCGGCATTCTTCCATGCATTCCCTGTATAAAAACTCAGCCTGACCTAAGTTTTTCTTCTCCAACTGAATAAAAGCTTCCGCTACCCTCTCCTTTAAATCGTCCATGCCGTCCCTCCTCGCTTGAACTCCTCTTAACCATGCTTTCATTATAATGTAAAACTTATGTAATTGAAAAAATATTTAGAAAAGAGAAGGGACGACGGGCTAGCTTTTTCTTTTAATCTGCTAGTTGAATCGTTGTTAAATGCTTCGTGCAATTATACAAAGGGCATTGCCAAATCCCTTCTGCATGTTCAAGCAGCGTAATCGACGTATTTTCCAAATCTGTCTTCTGGAATTGGTCCGGCAATAGCGCCTTTAAGGTTAAGCCGATCAATGCCCCATGGCTGACCATCAATATCCGCTTTCCAGAATAACGCGCGGCTATTTCTTCAATAAACGCCATCCCTCTGGCTGCAACATCTTCCGCTGCTTCCATTCCAAGGTCCAAACTTCGCCAATCCGCGCCCCATTTTTCCAGACGTTCAGCTTCGGTCGTCCCTTCAATTTGTCCACAGGAAATCTCACGGATTCGCTGATCAAAATGGGCAATCGGCATGTTCAGTTTTTTGGCAATAATCTCTGCCGTTTCCCTTGCTCGAGAAAGGTCGCTTGAAACGATAAGATCCCACGGGCTTTCTTCAGCAAGACGTTGAGCGATGGCCCCTGCTTGCATGCGTCCTGTATCATTCAACGGCACATCTGCACATCCTTGGGAGATTCCTAGCCGGTTCCATTCCGTAATTCCATGTCTTACAATTCCGATTGTCGTCATCCAATGATTCCCCTTCCAACTTATGTATTCATTTAATTTTCCATTTATTCCGCTTTTTTTATTATACGGTAAACCGTTAGCGGTTCACAGCTGTACGTATTTTCCATATTAAAAGCCCTAGCCAAAAAACAGCAAGGGCTTATCTTCTATTCTTTTCTTTCAAGCGTTGTCGGCACTGAAAAAATTGTTTGGATATCTTCGGTCACTTGAATGCCTTCGCCGGACGTCATTTCAGGGACCGTAAAATCGAATGGGATTTCAACGGTGCTTTCAAAATCATTGATAACAATAACGCCTTTTTTTCCGGCCATATCGTCATTTTTGTGATTGATGGTAAAGGTCTTGCGGTCTGGTGAGAGTTGGAATGAATTCGGCGTGAAATCGATCAAAGTGCCATCATCCAGTCTCGCGGAATAGAAAAAGTAATAGCCTAAATCACGGGGTGAGAATTCGGCCGGTACTTCTTTTTTAGCCACTATTTGAAACGAAGTGGAGGAAGTGACTTCTGCACGTTCAATTTCAAAAAAGTAATTATTATCGATAATATACGAAATGGTTTTATAAAGAAGGTTCGCAAATTCACCGCGTGTGATATTCAAGTAAGTTCCATAAGACGTTTCTGTTTTCCCATTGGTAATTCCAAGTCCGTATAACGAATTGATATACGGGGTGAACACGCCGCCAACATCGGTAAATGGTGTTTCAGACTCTTCCTCTTCTTCCAATCCGAAACCAAGTACCAGGAATTTCGCCATGGCACCTCGCGTCAACTTGTCATTCGGTTTGAACTGCGTATCTGTGACGCCAGCCACAATGCCAAGTTCAGCAAGTCCGTTGACAGAACCACGTACGCGGTCGTTGAGATCAGTAAATCCGGCATCCGGTGCCAGTTCCGTATCTACCCCTAAAGTGCGGGCCATGATAACTGCTGCATCGCCTCTAGTCAAAGCCTGCTGCGTCCCAAACTGAGTTGACGTTTTGCCGCTGAGAATTTCATTTTCAAATAGAAAACTGACAGCTTCCTCGTATTTAGGCCCGACATCTGTAAAAGGATGCGCAGACGCTGCATGAATAGGCGCTGCTGCGCTGGCGACTGCAATGACTGTTGCTGAAGCTGCCATAAAAAATTTATCTTTGTTCAACTCATTATTCTCCTGTCCTGATAACCTATTTTTCCTGATTGTACCATCAAAGAAATTAACTGTATACACATTTAAAATGCCAAAAGAGCCTTTATTTTACACATCTAATTTTTTGATAAATGACCGGGCTTCCTGCACGAATTTCGGCTTTTCTTCCAAAAACGGATAATGGTTGCTGTTGCTGAAGACCGTCAATTGCGAACCTGGAATCCTTTCTTTCATCTCTAAGGAATAGAGGAGCGGGCACTGGACATCATGTTCACCGCACGCAATCCATGTGTGCACGGATATAGTGTCCAATTTTCGGGTCACATCGAAAATCGGCAGCTCCCGGCTGAAGAAGTCCAGTCGGATCGCTGAAATTGATTTTGTATGTTCGGCGTTGAAATAGTGAGGATAGCGATCTGGTTGATGCAGCGAAAGTTTCATCCGTTGAATCGCCAACTCTTTCCTTTTTTCCGGATTAAGCTCTTCCCGTTTTAAGGCTTCCAGCAAATCTTGCATCTTTTGAAATTCGGGATGGGCTTCATTATAAATGCAGTCGCTTGAAAAAGCGGCATAATCCCTTGCCGCCGCCCCGACAAGCAGCAATCCCGTTAAACTTTCTGCAGCGGCTATTCCATAGATAACCCCGAGCATGCCGCCTGTTGAATGTCCGGCAAATAACCATTGATCAAACCCAAGAGAATTGCGGACCGCCTCTAAATCAAAAATTGTTTCGAGCATACTTAATTGATAGGGCTGTTCCGCTTTTACCGATTGTCCCGCCTCTCTTAAATTGACTAAATAGACGGTGCAAAACGGCGTGAACGTTTCCGCGAAATAGTCACCGGTTTCATTGAAAACCGAATAATGATGCGTTACACAAAGCGGTGGCCCTTCTCCTTTGGTGAACACTTCAAAAATCCCTCTTTCGGTATCGATTATCAGCTGTTTCCATTTATCCATGTGGCTGAACTCCTCTATTTTTTCGTTTCTCTTTATTTCTGTAAAAGCATCGGGTTTTCCTGTGCAATCCGCTTTTCTTCACCAAATCGCCTTTTCTCTTGAATGCCCTAAACGGCTTATCGAAACCCAAAAAGAAAAACCTTCAGCAACTGCTGAAGGTTCTCGTTTACACGCCCATTTTGCGCCGTGTGTTATTCACTTTTTTCGTTTGCTGGCTCTTCATTTTCTTCGTTTCCATTGAAGATCCGCCTCCGCCTTTATTGTTAGCGGCTTGGTTTTTCTTTGCTTCCAGCTGGCGTTTTACGGCTTCCTGCAAACTGACTTTTTTCGGTGTGTCATTCGATTCAGTCATCTTTCATCCCTCGTTTCTTGTAAAGATCCTATACTGTTGGACTATTGGCTTTTATTATAACACAAATACAGGAAATTAAGCTTTGTTTTCCTTAAACCAACCGCTGACTTGAGAGAAGAATTTCGCCATCGGCTCTGGCTTCGACATATTCGGAACCACTGCGAGCAATACTTCTTTCGGCGCTTTCACACCTTCTTTTTTCTTCTGAAGAATCAAAATGCCTTTTGCATACGTAGAATTCTTGAATAAGGTACTCGGCAATTCCATAACCGATTGAATATGGGCATGCTTTTTCAGGAAATTATGCAGCTGTGCTGATTGCGGTGATTCGAAGAGCCCTTTTGGAATGACGAAGAACAAATAGCCGCCGTCCACCGTGTGTTTCAACGCTTGCTCAATGAATAGATGATGGGCGTAAGACATGCCTTCTTCCGCTTTCAAATCGTATCCGCCGGCTGTTTCCTCATCGGGATAATAGCCGACCGGAAGATCCGCAATTACCGCATCCACCGGATCAATCAATAGCGGCTGCAAAGCGTCCTGGCGGTAAAAAGTCACGGGCTGTTCCACTAAATCTGCCGTAGAAGCTGCCAAGCGAATCAACAGATCGTCAATTTCAACACCGACTCCGGTCAATTGGCCGTCCAGGTAGTTCATGACCGTCAACAGCAAATTGCCTGTTCCAAGCGCAGGATCCATGATCGTCGCTTTTTGTTCTTTTATGAACAACTCGACCAAATAGCCCATCAACAGTCCAAGTGCATCCGGCGTCATCTGATGATGCGGCTGGACATGTTCTTTCATCCCTTTTAAAACTGCCAGCTGGATCGCTTTTCGCATATCTTCTTTTCCGGCTTCTTCTGCAGGCTGGATATGACCATCAAGCCATGTCTCCGTCGTTTCAAGCAAACTCTCCAAATACGAAAGGTCTTGTTTCTTTTGTACGTCTGTTGCGTGATTATCAATAAAATAGAATATCTTTTCCATCGCTGAATTCATGTACTTAACCGTCCTCAATAAGGAAACCCACTCAATATGAGTGGGTTTCTTGTATTAGTTTGTCAATTCTTTTACTGCTTGGATCGCTTTGTCGTAATCTGGGTGATCCGTACCTTCTGGAACGTATTCCACGTATGCCACACGGTCATTTGCATCCACCACGAAAATAGAACGCGCGAGTAAACGCAGCTCTTTCATCGTTACGCCGTATGCTTCACCGAACGATAAGTCCCGGTGATCCGACAGCGCTGTAATGCTGTTCACTCCGTTGATTTCGGTCCAACGCTTTTGGGCGAATGGCAAATCCGCTGATACTGCCAATACCTCGACATTGTCGCCAAGCGAAGCAGCTTCTTCGCTAAACCGTTTCGTCTGATCGGAACAAACGCCTGTATCAAGTGAAGGGACTACACTGACTAAACGTACTTTACCGGCCGTATCCTTCAATGTCACAGGGCTTAAATCATTTGCCAGAACCGTGAAATCCGGTGCTTGGTCCCCCACCTTAACTTCATTTCCTGGCAAAGTCACAGGATTTTTCTTAAACGTAATTTGTACCAACAAAAACGCCTCCTTTTTCTCCACTTTCAATCTTACTAGAACGCCTCGGTGTGTTGCAACTCAGACCCTTCGGCTGCTTTTTTCTTCATCACCGAACTCTGGCGGTAAGCCTGTTCATGAATCACTGTCGTGTCTGCGATAAAATCATGGATCCCTTGTTTCAAAGGAGTGAATCCCACAATCCAATACAGCGGCAGGATCGTCACCGAAATAAAGCGGCCGATCCATTCGCGGAATAGCAAGGTACTCCACGATAGCTTATCCGTTTTCAACGAAACGACCCGGATGCCCATAATCATTTTGCCGACTGTCTGGTTAAAGTATTTTGTCATTAACACGAAATAGGCATAAAAGAGAATCGCAGAAATGATGGCATACGGTGCATACCAAGGCGAATCGCCCGTCTCAAGCCCTAACAGAAGGAAGATCGGTTTCACCAATATCGAAGTGACCGCTGAAATGAGCAGCAAATCGATCAAATACGCCCAAAACCGCACCCAAAACCCTGCAGGCTTACGTTCGTAAAATAGAACTTCTTCGTAGCTCGGTGTTGAAGGACGAGCTGCAGGTTTTTCTGTTGCAGCATGAGTTCCCTCGTTCAAATGGTCCGTCATCAATCGTCCCTCCTTTATTTTTCACCGTAAAGATACATCATCCGTGGTGAATTGTACTCTGAAAATAACTTGGCCATCATTTTCGATTCAATATCATTCCCTAAAAATGAGTTGAGTTTAAATGAAAGCAAGGATCCTAGTCCATCAGATACGCCGTACTCGAAAACTTCTGCGTTTTCTAATCCGAAATCTTTTTTCACTGCCGCAATGACATCTTCTTCAAATCCGAAGTCATCTGCCAAATTCGCTTCCACGGCTTGGCGGCCATTCATGACGCGGCCATCCGCTACAGCTTTCACTTCTGCTTCTGACATGCCGCGGCCTTCTTCAATGATATCGACAAATGACTCGTACGAATCATCCAGCATGTCTTGCAGAATTTTCTTTTCTTCGTCCGTCATATCACGGGTCGGGCTCATAATATCTTTATACGGCCCTGATTTGATAGTCACAAAGTCAATGCCGTATTTCTCAGCAAGCTTTCCGTAGTTGACGCTTTCCATGATGACCCCGATCGATCCAGTCAAGGTTTCACGGTTTACGAAAATCTTATCTGCCGGAGCTGCAATATAATAGCCGCCGGATGCAGCTGTTGCACCCATCGACACATACATCGGTTTTTCCGTTTCTTCCTGGATTTCTTTGATCTTATCGTAGATCTCAGCCGATTCGACCACTCCGCCGCCCGGTGAATTGACATTAAGGACAAAAGCTTTAATGCTGTCGTCTGATTTCACTTGTTCCAACTGTTCCATGAAAAACTCATGGTTATAGCCGGTACTGCCGAACAAAGGCGAAGCTTCTCCGGTGTCTTGGATAACACCTTCCACGTTCAATACCGCAATGCGTTCATCAAAATCGCCGGATTCAATCACATTTTCTGCGAAACTCGTTTCACCTGTAGCCAACATTTCATCAAAATTCGCATTCATCGCAGATTGGAAAAATGCAAATGCTGAGTTAATGACAAGAGATATCCCTAAAACGACTGCGGCCGCCACCAGTGCGATCCATCTTTTTGTATTCATCTATTCAGTTCCCTCCTTTAAGTCTACAATCCATTATACGGGTAACCTTAAAAAATGTTTCATTTCTGCTCTAAGTTATTAAAGTGGTGCATCGGCATTTGCCCGTTTTAAATTCCGGGCTTCAATGATTTTCGATCCCGTAAACAATGCTAATGCAAACCAGATAAACGAAAACGAAATCAAATCAATGCGGTCAAAAGCTTCCCCGTATACCAGGACGCCTAGCAATAGCATCAAAGTCGGCGCAATATATTGGAGAAAACCGATCATATACATCGGAATCAGCGGCGCACCTGTTGCAAACAGGAATAATGGCAGCGCAGTAGCGGCACCGCTTAAGATCAGCAGAATATCCGTTGTACCTGAATCATGCAGGAATACTGCCTGCCCGGAAGCAAACAAATAAACCATGTAAGCTGCCGCGAGCGGCAGCACAAATAAAGTTTCAAGCGCCAATCCCCGAAGCGCATCCAATTTAATGGTTTTCTTGATAAAGCCATAGAAAGCAAAACTAAATGCCATTCCAAAAGCAAGCCAAGGAAAATCGCCGTATGAAATCGTCAAGATCGCAACACCCGTTGCCGCAAAAACAAAAGCGACTTTAACAGCCGGCGCCATTTTTTCTTTCAGGAAGAATACGCCGAGCAGCATCGACACAAGCGGATTGATGTAATAGCCGAGACTCGTTTCCACAATCCGGTCATTCGTCACTGCAAAAATATAGAGGAACCAATTGGCAGTGATTAGGTAGGAAGCCAGCATCAACGTAAAAAATGTTTTTTTCGATTTCCATAAGGCTTTTAAGTCTGCCATTAGGAGCTTGGCCCGTCCGATTAAGAATATGGCTGCCAAGGTAATCAGGAATGACCAGATGACACGGCCGCTTAAAATTTCATCAGCCGGTACATGGTCCACGGTCTTCCAATAAATCGGAAGGAATCCCCAGATTGTATACGTCAATATCGTAAAAAGTATGCCTCTTTTTTCATCACTCATTTTAAAACTCTCACCATTCTCTCTTTATTTTGTCCCTCGAAATAATAGTCTAATTATATGCCCCTATAATTTTTAAGTAAACAAGAAAAGCGCAGGCAGCTGTTTAGATTCGCCGGGCATAAGAGAAATTGGCGAAGCGGCATCTTTTCAAGCGTGTGAATTCGGTGTGGCCAAAACAAAAAATAGAAAAGCGGCCGAAACATCGGCCGCTTGCTGCTACGATTTATTTTTTTCTTTCTGGCGAAGCTCCACTCGCCGGATTTTCCCAGAAGCGGTTTTAGGAAGTTCTTCCAAGAAATCGATGGCTCTCGGATATTTGTACGGCGCCGTCAGTTCTTTTACATGATCCTGCAATTCTTTGACTAGTTCGTCTGACGGTTCATTGCCCCCTACGAGAACGACAAATGCTTTCACGATGGTTCCGCGAATCTCATCCGGTGCTCCGATGACCGCACATTCCTGAACGGTTGGATGTTTGACAAGGGCATCTTCCACTTCAAAAGGTCCAATCGTATAGCCGGAAGAAATGATGATGTCATCGCCTCTTCCTTCAAACCAGAAATACCCATCATCATCTTTTGACGCTTTATCTCCGGTGACGTAATAATCGCCGCGGAATTGCATTTTCGTCCGCTCATCGTCTTTGAAATAGCCTTTGAATAAAGCTGGCGTCGAAACATGGACAGCGATATCGCCGACTTCCCCCTCCGCTGCCGGCTGGCCGTTTTCATCGATGATTTCCACGCGATTGCCCGGAGTCGGTTTCCCCATGGAACCAGTGCGGATTTCCATCCCTTTCATGATTCCGACCAATAATGTGTTTTCGGTTTGCCCGTATCCATCACGGACTTCTAGGTTGAAATGCTCTTTAAAGACATTGATGACTTCCGCATTCAACGGTTCACCTGCTGAAACCGCACTATGAAGAGAAGACAAATCAAAAGATGCTAAATTTTTCTGTTTCGCCATCAACCGGTACTCAGTCGGCGTGCAGCATAGCACATTGATTTTTTGCCGTTCTAAAATCTGCAAATAGACTTCCGGATCGAATTTGCCGTTATAAACATAGCCTGTAGCTCCGCTTCCGAGCGTCGCAAGGAACGGGCTCCAGATCCATTTCTGCCAACCAGGGCTTGCTGTTGCCCAGACAAGGTCACCTTCTTTTGCGCCTAGCCAATGTTCAGCGGAAGTGCGTAGATGTGCATAAGCCCACCCGTGGCTATGGACAGCCCCTTTTGGATTGCCGGTAGTCCCGGATGTATAAGATAAGAAAGCCATATCGTCATTCTTCGTTGCTGCAGCTTGATAATCATCAGAAGCCGCTTCCATTTCATCAGTCAATGATATCCAGCTGCTGTCAGATTTTCCGATGACGAATTTCGTCACTTTTTTCATTTCCTCAACTTCTTCAAACTGATCCATAAACGGTTCGTAAGCAATGACCGCTTTCGCATCACTGTGGTTCAACCGATAAGAAATATCTTTTGCGCGAAGCATTTCAGAACTTGGAATCACGACAAGACCCGCTTTAAGAGCCCCGATATAGGCAATATAGGCTTCGATTAAGCGAGGCACCATAACTAAAACGATATCCCCTTTTTGGAGTCCTGCTTTTTCAAAGCTATTCGCCGCTTTATTTGCTTGTTTGATCAATTCATCATATGTAATTTCTTTCTTTTCCCCTTGCCCATTTTCCCAAATGATGGCAAGCTTGCCGCTTCCAGTCGCAAAACGTTCAATTTCTTCAGTTAAATTATAAGATTCCGGTGCCAATAAATCTTCTCTGTTCACGATGTATGCCCCCTTGGATGCTAAAAAAATATTATATCCCTATCATTATAGCTCAAATGTTTTATTATTCAAAATAATTATAATAAAAGAAAAACTGCCTATTCAGGCAGTTTAAAGAAGGTCATCGAACTTATTCTCTTTTTTTCGTGGAAATTTAATAATTTCCCGGTTCTGTACAGCTTGCTGGATCAACTCATCAAACGATACAAAGTTCTCATAGTATTCCACCTTTTCCAGTTTCGGCTTTGTTTTCGGATTGGCTGGCGTAAAAATCGTACAGCAATCTTCAAATGGGCGAATGGAAATATCATAGGTACCGATTTTTTGAGCCGTTTCAATGATTTCTAATTTATCCGCTGCAATTAAGGGACGCAATACCGGCGAATGGGTCACGGCGTTAATAGCGTTTAAGCTTTCAAGCGTTTGGCTCGCTACCTGCCCTAAGCTTTCTCCTGTAATAATCGCCTGGCTTTTCGTTTCGGCTAAAACCAAGTCGGCTATTTTCATCATCATTCGACGCGTCGAAGTCATTGTAATATTGTCCGGTACTTGCTTATGCACTTCCTGCTGCAATTCGGTGAAAGGAATTACGTGCAGATTCACTGAAGATCCAAAATGGCTGAGCTTTTCTGCCAAATCGAACACTTTCTCTTTTGCGCGGTCGTTCGTGAAAGGCGGGCTGAAAAAGTGGATCAGTTCCAGGCGTACCCCACGTTTTAGCATGTGGTACCCTGCTACTGGACTGTCGATTCCACCGGACAGCATCAATAAGGCTTTGCCCCCAGCTCCGACCGGCAGTCCGCCGGCGCCTTGAATGACTTCAGCCATTAAAAATGCCCCATTTTCCCGAATATCAACTTTCAATTCAATATCCGGTTTTTTCATCTGCACAGTGAGTTCTGGAAAATTGCGCAAGACGCTTGAACCGATTGCTTGCATAATTTCCAGTTTTTCATGCGGAAAATCTTTATTGGCACGATTGACATTCACTTTAAATGTTTTGCCTTCCCGGTTGATTTTATCAACAACCGCAATCGCAGCCGCTTGCATCGCTTCAATCGTCAAAGCCGTTTCTGTCACCGGGCTGAATGATTGGATGCCGAAAACTTTTGGCAGCCTTTCCAAGATTTGCTGCATATCTTCTTCGCTATCTGTAAAGATGAACATCCGATCGCGTTCTGCCTTGACCCGAATGCTGTCTAAATCTGCGAACATCTGGCGTATATTATCACGCAGCCGGCCAATGAACGAGCTCCGGTTTTTTCCTTTAGTTGATAATTCCCCGTAACGGACGAGGATTTGATTTGTTTTCATCCAATAAATCTCCTTTTTAGCGAAACTGATAAATTTAAATTTCCGGCTGTCAACTAGCCGATTATTTTATAAGCTGATACGTTTTTTTGAATGCTTCTTTTAAACTGGCAATGTCTTCTTCTGTTGTAAATGCACCGAAACTAATTCGCATCACACCGTCTTTATACTCACGCGGCAGTCCGATGGCTTCAATCACATGGCTTGTATTTTTGCTTTTTGAAGAACAGGCGCTTGAAGTCGAAACGATGACGGATTCTTCCTGCAGTCCAGATACAAGGATTTCGCCTTTAATTCCTTTTACAGCCACAGCCAAAATATGCGAAGCCGCCGTTTCAGGACTTACTATTTTGACTCCATGAAATCCCGAGAAAAACGTCCTCAATTCCTGATTCCACTTGACAAATGCAGGATTGGGTTCAGCCAGCCGGAGTGCTTTCGCCAAAGCTGCTGCATGCGGCACTGATACCGTTCCACTTCGCAAACCGAATTCCTGTCCGCCCCCAAACTGAACTGCAGCCAGCTCAAGCTGATTGAAAGCCAATGCGCCGCTGCCTTTCAGACCATGTATCTTATGGCCAGAAATCGTCAATAGGTCAGGCTTTGCCTCGTCATTTAATTGGATCTTTCCAACACTCTGCACGGCATCTACATGCAATAAAACACGCGAACCTTCTAACATGGCCTTCACTTCAGCAATCGGATGGATTGTACCAATTTCGTTGTTTACATGCATCAAGCTTACAAGGATCGTATCGTTTCTGAGCGCATTCTTCAACTCATCCAAACAGATCTCGCCTGCGGCTTTCACTTTTAAGTACGTAATTTCAAATCCCTCTTTTTCCAGTTCTTTCAAAGAATTCAAAACCGAAGGATGTTCGGTTTCAGATGAAATAATATGCTTTCCGCGGTGCCGATTGGCATGAGCAACTCCAAATAAAGCTAAATTATTGGATTCTGTTCCCCCTGATGTGAAAATTACATTCTCCATATTTAAACTGTGTTTTATTTGCTGTCTCGCATTTTCCAGCAAATCTTCGGCTTCATTTCCCATTCGGTGCAATGAAGCCGGATTCGCATAATACTGTTCATTGACCTTTAAAAATGTTTCAAGCACTTCTTTTCTCGGCTTGGTTGTTGCACTATTATCCAAGTAAATCATTTAAGGCACCTCCGAAAAAGAAACCACCAGCTCAAATGGCTGGTGGTTTCTTTTTGTATTTACGTACGCCAAGCGTCTTCTTTGACCAGCACTTCAATGCGCTTCATTGAACCAGGCTCAAAGTTTTCAACAGCTGTAGCGGCTTCTTCCAATGCTTTCGTATAACGAAGCTGGCGGAACGATTCCTCCGCTTCCATCAACTTTGCATTCATTTGCGGATTTGTTTTGCGGTAACGGTTTCCGTACTGGATGATGCGTTCGATCAATTGAACATTCTCTACCATCTCAGTTGCTTTATCGTCTACCTCATCGATGCACTTCTCAGCTTTCATCAAGTAGTTATCGACCAATTTCATATTTAATGGAACTTCCTGCAATCCTTGCATTGCAACAAATAAATGCTCTTCCGCTTCTTCTAGGCGGACATCCATTTCTTCCGGGATGCCAGGCATATTCGCTTTGTGGAGCATACGATCGGTTTCCTGCAATTGCCGCTTTAGGTTTTCCAATTTCTTGCGTGCCGCATTTTCATCGATGCGCAAGCTTCTTAACGAATTAGAGAAATCATTTTGGGTGATATCAATTCTTGTCAATTCTTCACGGATATACGCAAGCTCTTCTTCTAAGCTCGAATAAGCCGATTGCGCTTCTCCCGTACGAGACTCTAATAGATCGAAGCGGCGCTGCAATTCTTCCAGTTTG
Source organism: Planococcus alkaliphilus (assembly GCF_057031095.1). NCBI lineage: Bacteria > Bacillati > Bacillota > Bacilli > Caryophanales > Caryophanaceae > Planococcus > Planococcus alkaliphilus. The sequence goes on along the minus strand of NZ_CM168060.1, from coordinate 1,343,896 downwards.
TCGAGGCAATCGATCGGGATTGAAGCTTCGCTCTCTGGAATCTTATAACTTTGCTGGACAATTGCACATTCTTCCGCCATAGCATTGGTTTCGCGGGAAACGATTTCCAATTGGCGTCCCGTCTCCACTTTATACTGATCCACATAATGCTTCGCTTTTACTTCTTTTTCAAGCAATTCATAGAAAGAATCGATTTTATCTTTCATCGATTCCGCCTCTTCTTTTGCTTCTGCAATGTTCAGTTCCGCAATATTCTGTTTCAATACAGCCAGTTCATCTTCCATTGCATTCAGCTGATCAGTCAACTCCAAATGGTTCAAATAATACGATTGAGATTCCATCTCCCGTTGACCATTGCGCAATTCGTTTATATAGGAAGGAATTTTGGATTGGACATCCGTCAGCAAAGGCGGAATATCATCGATTAACGAAAACACATAATCGCCTTCAACCGCTAAATTCATGACGATTTCACGAGCTTCCAAGTAATTTCCTTGTTCCGTCAGCTCATCGTATTCATTGAATAACGGTGTGAACGATTCGAGTTTCTTCTCGAGAGGACCGGCGGCGGCACCATAGGAATGTTGATGGGCCAATAAATTCTTGCGTGCTTGGCGATACTGCTCTTTCATCAAGTCCATTTCACTGCGGTTTTTTTCTTCGCTGCCAATCAATTCTTCCAATTCGACCAAAATATCGTTCATTTGCTGATCCACATTTTCAATGCGGGCCTCAATGTCTTTTTCAATCGATGAAGCTTTTCCGAATTTAAAACGGTCGATGGCATCTTCAGCGTCAAAAAGAGAAGCATCGATTTTCGGAATATGTACATCCATTACTTCCGTCCATATGTTGCGCCAGCGTTCAAACATTTCCTCTGTCTGGCCGTTCATATTTAATTGTTTTACTTTCGTTAGTTCTTCAAGTATCGGTTTATTTTGTATTTGCAGTTTTAACTGTTCTAAGCGTTCAATTTCCGCGCTGTGTTTCTTGCGAAACAAAAAGCCGACGGTAATTGCCGCTAATAGAATGATGACCGCAATGATGATATACTTCATCATAAGTCATATAGCCCCCTGTTCCAAAATCACATTTGCTGGTCTATGTAAATGTATTTCATGATTCTACTATTTTAACATGTATTCCATTCTTTTGTTTGTCAAATTAGAGAAAACGGATAAATATTTTTCATCTCGAAAGAAAGCTGGTGTTTTTATGAAAAGAGACGGGCATATCCATACGCCTTTCTGTCCTCATGGCACGCAAGATCCACTCGATTCCTACATAGAAAAAGCGATTAAATCCGGCTTTACCGACATCTCATTTACAGAACACGCTCCCCTCCCCTTCTCGTTTGTTGACCCAACGCCTGAGAAAGACAGCGGAATGCGCTTAGATGAGATGCATTCTTATATAGACGCCATACAACAGGCAAAAGATGCATATATGCGTGATATCCGCATCCGCCTAGGCCTGGAAATTGATTTTATCAGCGGCTACGAAAAAGAAACACGGGCATTTTTAGATGAATATGGACCCGTTTTGGATGATTCTATCTTATCGGTGCACTTCCTTGAAGCTGGCGGCCAATTTTATTGCATGGATTTCAGCAAAGAGGTTTTCATGGAATTATCCCGGCAATCCGGTTCAGTCGAATCCGTCTACAGGGAGTATTATCGTACAGTGGAATCTTCGGTTCTTGCAGATCTTGGAGCTTTCAAGCCCAAACGGATTGGCCATCCTACCTTGGTGCATAAATTCCAACTTGCCCACGGACAGCAAATCGATGATAGTTCGCACATAAAAGCATTATTCCAACAAATCAAGAAAGCAGGCATGGAAATTGACATGAATGGCGCAGGATTCTCTAAACCCGATTGCCAAGAATCCTATCCGCCGCTTTCCTATATCGACTATGCGAAATCGCTTTCCATTCCGCTTGTTTTTGGCTCTGATGCCCATAGTGCGAATGGCTTGCATAAGCATTACGAGAAATTCTATACTTAAAAAAGCTAAATTTTAGATCACCCTTAAATGAAAAGAGGTTTTTGAATGTTTACTCAAACAGATTACAGCGGCACCCGTGCAGACCAGTATGCGATGCTCGGCAAGCAGCTGGATGCATTACTCGAAGGTGAAAAAAATACGATCGCAAACTTAAGCAACGCTTCTGCCTTATTAAACCAATTTTTAGAACGCATTAACTGGGTCGGGTTTTACTTGATGGAAGACGGTGAATTGGTTCTCGGGCCATTCCAGGGCCTTCCGGCATGTGTACGCATCAAAGTCGGAAGAGGCGTCTGCGGCACAGCCGTATCTGAAAAGAAAACAATGCTGGTGGAGGATGTCCACGCCTTCCCTGGACATATCGCTTGCGATGCCGCATCTCAGTCTGAAATCGTCGTGCCTTTGATCAAAGATGGCACAGTGATCGGTGTTCTTGACATCGACAGCCCGGAACTTAACCGCTTTACAACAGATGACCAAGCAGGCCTTGAACATTTCGCAGAAGTTCTACTAAAACATCTATAAGCGTGAAAAGCCTGGATCTCATAAAACGAGATTCAGGCTTTTCTTTTTTAAAATGCGGAGCTATGCCCGTCGAACTTACATGGCTGCTTCCGCTTTTCTATTTGTCCAGACTCCGGCAGCCAAGTTCTCGGGTCATAAGTCGCCTCGCCTGTGCGGCACAGAACGCCGCTTCGGCAATTCGCCTTATGCCCGTCGAACTTACATGGCCGCCTCCGCTTTTCTATTTGTCCAGACTCCGGCAGCCAAGTTCTCGGGTCATAAGTCGTCTCGCCTGTGCGGCAAAGAACGCCGCTTCGGCAATTCGCCTTATGCCCGTCGAACTTACATGGCTGCCTCCGCTTTTCTATTTGTCCAGACTCCGGCAGCCAAGTTCTCGGGTCATAAGTCGCCTCGCCTGTGCGGCAAAGAACGCCGCTTCGGCAATTCGTCTTATGCCCGTCGAACTTACATGGCTGCCTCCGCTTTTCTATGCTTCCTGCAGTTTTGGTTTTACCGTCTCAAACGCTTTTGTTAAGTCTGCGATTAAATCGTCGGTATGTTCAAGCCCTACAGAAAGACGCATTAAGGATTCGGTAATGCCCATCGCTTCCCTTTCTGTTTGCGGAACAACGGCATGGGTCATGGATGCCGGATGTTGGATCAAGGTCTCCGCATCTCCTAGACTGACTGCGATTTTAATTAAAGACAACGCATTCATGAAAGCTTGCGCTTCTTTTTTGCCGCCTTCAATTTCAAACGATATTAATCCGCCGCCGTCTTTCATTTGCGCTTTTGCAATTTCCACTTGTGGGTGTGCATCGTCAAATGGGTAATAGATTTTTTTCACCAGCGGTTCTTCTTTCAGGAACGATAGAACTTTCTTCGCGTTTGCAATATGGCGATCCATCCGGACATGCAATGTCTTCAATCCGCGGATGACAAGCCAAGCATCGAAAGGCGACATGATTCCGCCTACATCCTTTTGCACCGTCATGCGGATATTTTGCATCTCTTCGCCGTCTTTCCCGACAAGAATGCCGCCAATTACATCACCATGTCCATTCAAATACTTTGTGGCACTATGCAGAACGAAATCCGCTCCCATCAAAATCGGATTTTGAAGATAAGGCGAACTGAAGGTGTTATCTACAATAACCCGCAAGTTATGCTTTTTAGCTACAGCCATAACCGCCTCAAGATTTACAATTTCCATCGTCGGATTGATCGGCGTCTCCAAATAGATGCATACGGTTTCCGGGCGAAGCGCCTGTTCGATTTCCTCTTCCGTTGTCATGCTGACAAGGTTGTGGGTAATCCCATATTTCTCTTCTATCATTTCCAGCAGTCCGAACGTACAGCCATAAATGCCGCGTGAGCATAGAACATGGTTTCCTGCTTTCGTGGTGTGGATTAAAATCGCACTGACTGCAGCCATCCCTGATCCGAACGCAAGCGCTCCTTCGCCGTATTCAATCTCGGCCATTCGCTCTTCCAAAATGCGCACAGTCGGGTTTCCAAGTCGCGAATATATATTTCCGGCTTTCTCCCCTGCAAAACGATTTTCCCCTTCTTCTGCCGTTTCAAAAGAAAAAGTCGAAGTCTGGTACAGCGGCGCAGCTAGGCTGTCGTGATGGACAGCACTGTCATACCCCTTATGAATTACCGCCGTCTCCATATTCATCCTTGATTTCTCCATTTCCCTACACCCCTTAGTTGTTTTTGAAAACGCTTACATTACTTCTATTTTCATTCTACATGGGAAAATAAAAAAAAGAAAGCCATTGTTTTGCAACCTGCTTTCTTTTCGTTGACTTCTGGATTCGATTTCAGTTATACTAGACTTTGTGTAAAATAATCGCAGCAGTTGTATGTGCGTGTTTGACCATTTTGTTCCTATATGAATAGGTGTATCGCGTAACTCATGGCTGCAGAGCGAAGGTACATGAAAACAAAATGGCTTACAGCATGAATGCATCTGGTTTTTATTTTACTTCAAAAACCAAAAAAGAGGAGGAGACATATATGTCTCGTTATACAGGTCCATCATGGAAACTGTCACGCCGCTTAGGAGTTTCACTAACTGGCACAGGTAAAGAATTAGAAAAACGCCCTTACGCACCAGGTCAACACGGTGCTAACCAACGCAGAAAAGTTTCTGAGTATGGTTTGCAACTTCAAGAAAAACAAAAACTTCGTTTCATGTACGGTGTAACTGAACGCCAATTCAAAACTCTATTCAACAAAGCTGGCAAAATGCCAGGTAAACACGGTGAAAACTTCATGATCTTGCTTGAAGCTCGCCTTGATAACGTTGTTTATCGTTTAGGTCTTGCGCGCACTCGCCGCCAAGCTCGTCAATTAGTTAACCACGGTCACATCCTTGTTGATGGCAAACGCCTTGACATCCCGTCATACAGCGTAAAACCAGGACAAACAATTGCTTTCCGTGAAAAATCTAACAACCTTGATGTAGTTAATGAAGCAATCGAAGTAAGCAACTTCGTACCTGAATATGTAACTATCGATACTGATAGCAAAACAGGAACTTTCGTACGCCTTCCAGAGCGCAGCGAATTATCTGCGGAAATCAACGAACAGTTGATCGTTGAGTACTACTCACGTTAATTGTTAAAAAACCTCGAACCGGTCCGCCGGTTCGAGGTTTTTTTATGGAAACAAAATGGCTCCCTTTTAAGGTTCTACACTAATTGTTGGGGTGTTGAAACAATTCGGCCCAAAAAAAGACACGCAATCTCCAAATTCTTTTATACTTGAAATGTCGAATAACAAGTAAAGAAGAGGAGATGCGTGCACTTGAATTTTACCATGAAATTTCCCGGATTAGAAGATGTGAAAATAACGAAAATGGAACAAGTGGAGGACCGTGTGGCGCTACATGTGGAGTTGGAGGTGGGGGCCCAAAGCTGTCCGCGCTGCCAGGAAAAGACCCGGCGTGTCCACGATTACCGCATCCAAAAGATTAAGCACCTGAAATGGTTTGAACGGCTGACCTACCTGTTTTACAAGAAAAGACGTTATGCTTGCGGGGCGTGTGGCAAGAAATTTGCCGAGAAGAATTCATTCATCGATCGCTATCAACGGTTCTCAAAAGAGTGGAACCAAGCGGTTCATGTGCGCAGCGTCAAGGCGAAAACGTTCAAGGAAGTGGCCGGACAATACGGCGCTTCCGCTTCGACCATCGTTCGGCGTTTCGATCTGGTGGCGCTCCAGGAAGTTACTGAAACCGCAAAATTACCGCGTGTGATCGCCATCGACGAATACAAAGGCGACACCCGTGAAGGAAAGTACCAACTGATTATCGCCGATGGCGAAACGAGAGAACCGATCGATATCCTGCCCAACCGGAAAAAAGAGACGATCAAACAGTATCTCCAACAGCACGGAGCTGCGGTGGAAATCGTCGTCATGGACATGAGCCATTCCTTTAAAGCCGCGGTCAAAAAAGCACTCGGCAAACCGGTGATCATCGCCGATCGCTTCCACTTCTGCCGGTACATTTACTGGGCGCTGGACGCGGTCCGCAGACGCGTGCAGAAAAGTTGGAACGACTATGACCGCAAAAAAGGCAAACGGATGCGCTACGTCTTTTACAAAAACAGTGAGAAGTTAACCGAAAAGGACCGTTGGTACTTGAAGCGGTATCTTGAAATGGATGAGGAGCTCAAACGAGCTTACGAACTGAAGGAAGCGTATTGCAGGTGGTTTCAGGCAAGCAAAAAAAGAGATCCCGAGGAAATCCTCAAGACCAAAGAAGCGTTGCTGGAATTTTATCGGCTGGTGGAACAAGCGGGCATTCCCGAGTTCCAGAAAGCCATGGGCACCTTCCGAAACTGGCAGACGGAAATCTTGAACAGCTTCTCGTTCAAGTATTCCAATGGTTTCTTGGAAGGCATCAATAACCTGACAAAAGTGATTAAGCGGAACGCGTTCGGCTTTCAGAATTTCGAACGCGCCCGCGCCAAAATACTACTGACACACAAGTATAAGAATATGGGAGTTCACGTTGGTTAGGGTGAGGAAGATTTCACCTCACCCCAACATTTGACGGAGAACCCCTTTTAAAGGAAGCCATTTTTTGCTGTTTAATCCAGATTATGAATAAAGTTTTTCTTCCAGTACTCCATCCACAAGTTCGATCGCTTGTTCCAACCGTTCGTTATAATCGCCGCTAATCGAATGATAGCGGATATCGCGTTTATCCAGCAGCCGTTTAAGATAGGCATTGTTCTGTTCCCGTATGGATTGGTCTCCGAAGGAACGCATGCCGTCATCCACCCATTTTACATCCGGCTCTAAGAATAGCCATAAATCATAATCTTGGAGATCGGCCACCTGATCTAATACGGGCTGCTCATATCCAAGGTAAGCCCAGGAAAAGTATTGAGTCACGTTTGCTTCTGTATCAATGAAAAGCAATTTATTGGCTCGTTTAGCCTGCTCTTCTTCATGGTATTTATGTTCGAACGCTATTTTAGGAAAATCGGATTCGATGGCAATTTCAGCGCCAATGTTTTCGTAAAATTTCCGTCCGTATTCTTCTACATAACTCGTATTGTACAGATTGGCCAAATTTTTTACTAAAGTTGACTTCCCGGCACTTTCAGTTCCCACCACTACAATTTTTCGGACAAAATACGGTTGGACGACATGCGGGATGATTCCCCAATGTTTCATCGCCCCTTCTTCCCGGATCTGCGTAGCGGATACCGGATACGTGCGCCGCTCTGCATCCAGAATAATGTGTTCGGCTTTTGGGTAAAGCTTCTCGAAATGCGCTCCATATTCCGGCTCTGAACTGAAAACCGCATCAATCTCTTTTCCGATAGCTTCTTTAATGCTTTCGGCCCCTTGTTCCCAATCCGAAAATTCACCTGTCTGCTTTTCTGAAATCGCATGAACTTTAACATGCGGCAAGTCTTTTGTCAGTTCATTCCACCACCGAAGCCGTTGGTGGAATGGAATGGGTTTCATTGTCGTGCCTTTAAAGTAAAATTCCTTTTCGTATTCTTCGTCATGTGTAATCATGACATGCAATTCTTCGACCATTGTACTGGCTCGAATCATTGCGCTGACATGCCCTTGATGTACGATCAGAAATTTCCCTCCATACATCCCGACTTTTCCCATTGGCATATTAAATGTTCTCCTTTTCTAAAACCTGTTTCTTAGCCATTTTTCTCCAGTTGAAATAGCCGTAAATCGAGTTGAACAAAAATGCGGTCCACATGACGACCAGCGTATAATCATTGCCGCCCGATGCATCGAGCGTGATCACCCATAGTGCAATGGACAAAACATTTACCAAAATCCATATAAGCCATTGTTCAGCAAATCGTTTAAGCATCAGGATTTGTGCCATAACAGAAAGAATCGTCGTCGCAGAATCCAAACCCACAGTTCTTCCGCCAATGAGCTGTAGCAAAATGGCATATAAAGCGGTACCGGCAATTACTGCAATAATTGAGTAGACCCACGATTGGACGCTCATTAGTTTGACGGCTACGTCTTCCCCTTGGACGCTGTCTTTATTTTTGATGCTGTTGCGGTGCCAGAGATATAATCCGATAAACTGCACCGGGAAATAGAAAAGCCCATTGAGCATGGCTTCTCCATACAATCCGTAAGTGAAAGAAATATAAGCGTATGTAGATGTCTGGATCATTCCGAAATAATAATTGCTGATTTTCCCTTTTGCCACTAGCAATACACAAAACATTCCCGTCAATGAACTGATTAGACCGAGGAGTGTATCATCCCAGGCAAAAAATAAATAGATGTTGATAGCAGCGAAAATAACCAACCAACTTTTTTCAAACAGACTCCAATCTTCAAAAAACTTTTTCCTTTTTGAAAGTGCAGCAGTACCGACCATTCTTTAGTCCTCCCATTTGTATAAGCTAGTAACTTCACTTACGGATTGCCCTTTCCACTCCATGCCGCTTGATGCGTTTCTGTTTCCTCCTCCATTCATCAGTATACTTCTTCGAAAAAGTAAGATGCATTATTTTTTTAGAATAATTTTACATTTCTTTCATAAAAAAGAGTTAATTAAAAAACGCCGCCTTCGTTGTTGAATTCAACTAACAACGAAGGCGACGTCTAAAGGAATCATCCTTATCCATCTATTAACGAAATGCCATTTTCTTTTAATGCCTGTGCCAATGTATTGTAAACTTCAATGTCGACAAATTTAATCCCGAGATGGACTGCCGTTTGAGCAATCACCGGGCTTAATCCGGACAAGGCTGTTTTGACTCCAATAATTTTCAACCCATTGATCAACTGGAAAACTTGCTGCGCCACCATCGTATCGATGATTGGCACCCCTGACAGATCAATAAACAGTTTTTCGATATTGTGTTTGGCGCTCTGGCGCAGCGTTTTCTCAAAAATGATTTGCGCACGGTGGGTCGTGATTTCACCGATGAGCGGAAGAAAACCTGAATGCTTCGTCAGCAAAATGACCGGTGCACTCATCTCAATGATCATCTGCTGTTGAGCGTATAGACGCTCTTGAGCGGCTTTTGTGTTTTGGGAAGTGAATTCGAGAATGACCGAAGTGATCGCATTCACTACCGCAATATTCCATTCGTTTAATTGCTCAATGTTGACTTTGTCTTCATTTTCTTTAGCGTAAGCTCCGATCATTTGCAGGTATTGTTCTTGCGTACGGAAAAATTCGCCAAGTACGCTTACGACAGGAGTTGAAAGATGGTCTTCATCTTTTGCAATCGTTTCAATCCAATCTTGGAATCCTGCAAAAAACTCATCTTTGTCTTTTTCAAACATTGCACAGAAACGCACGTGGAATTCATGGTTCTGATGCTTTAAAGTTTTAATTTTTTCAGGGTCTGTCGAGCTGTAGACTCCTCCTTTGTTCTTGTCCAACCCTTCATACCATTTTTCAGTTAGTTCCCATGTACGTTCAGTCAAATAATGATACAAACCCTGATTTTTGAGCATATGTCTCTCCCTTTGCATCCAGAGGCATTTTCGGACAGGCTAATTTGCCTTGAAAATCACCTTAGTTTCTAAATTAAATGTTCTTAATGTAATAATATACGATTCTCCCAGCAAGTGCATAATTATAACCGTGACATTTTTTATTCTTTCCCTTTTTGTTGTCGATTTATAGTGGAGGTGCTAATCTTGTACTATCATGAAAACTGAAATGAGGTAAGGCATATGGCGAAAGTTTCACTTGCAGAGGCAGTCAAATTAAAAAGCATTTTGGCAAAGCGGATTCACGAATTGGAAGAGGAAATGGTGCGTGTCTCTTTTGCAGAGATTGAAAAAGGGGGCAGCTTGCCTAAACAAGCTCGTTCAATCGCAGATGCTGAATACGATTTGGAAAACGTCCGCAAGGATTTTAGGACATTGGACAAATTAATGTATGAAGCAAACATTTCGCATGTCATCGAATTCAACGGCGAAGCCCTAACTATCGTTGAGGCGATTGAATATGCTACCCAGCTTCGCGCAAAAGCCCGCCTCTACAAAGTTTTTGGCGCTTCTAAAAAAGAGGAATTTCCTTATAATTTCGGCGAGGCTGCGGCGCTTATCAGAGTCGCCTTATTCGATCCCGAGGAATATCGCTTAAAAGCACTTGAAAATGAACGCCAGGCGAACCGGCTATCGAATGCCGTCAACGCTAAAAATTATACGATAGCACTTGATTTCGATGGTTCAACATATTTTTAACCTTGAAGGGGTGAGACTCCGCTTCAAGGCATAGAGGAAGAAAATTGCTGCACTTCGGTGCACTTACTCGAACAGGAAATGGCCAAACCCATGACCCATCACCCGTTCCCAAGTTACCTGTTACCGATTCCCAACTATCAGCAATAGCGGCGGAATGCCAAACTCTGTATGACTGTCTTCTTCTATGAGTCCCTTTGCCTGTTTGGCAGAGGGATTTTTTTAATGGTAGACTGGTTAAAACGGAGGTGCAGATAATGCGAATTATTTCAATTTGCCCAAGCAATACAGAGCTGCTCGCTTTCTTAGGAGGAGAGGATTTGCTTGTAGGAATCGATGACTATTCCGATTGGCCGGGTTCGATTACGCATTTGCCTCGGCTTGGCCCTGATTTATCGATTCGAATGGATGAGCTCGAAGCATTGAAACCAGATTTGGTCCTGGCTTCTCTTAGCGTACCTGGAATGGAAAGAAATGTGGAAGAATTGGTAAAAAGGAAGATTCCGCACCTGGTGTTGGATCCTCAAACTTTAGAGGAAATTGGCCATGACCTTTTAACAATTGGCGAAGCTTGCGGCATAGACGCTGTTCCCATTCAACAGGAATTTCTATCTGTTGTCGCTGATTTAAAAAAGCGAGCGGCAACTGTTGCTTCTCGTCCTTCCCTTTACTGGGAATGGTGGCCGAAGCCCGTTTTCACGCCAGGCCGCATCAATTGGCTGACTCAAATCAGCAAGCTAGCCGGCGGACAAAATGTTTTTGAAGACATTGAATCTGCAAATATCCAAACTGATTGGGAAGATGTACACACACGAAACCCTGATTATATTCTTCTCGCCTGGGTTGGCATCATGACCTCCAAAGTTAAACCGGAACTTGTCCGCAAACGCCCTGGCTGGGACGAACTGAAAGGCTATGACAACATTCATGTAATGGAAGAAGAGTTGTATTGCCGGCCTTCTCCCCGCTTAATCGAAGGAGCAGTAAAGCTCGGAAAACTGCTTCATCCGGATCAGTATGGTGATATGGAATTGCCGCAATTCATCAAAGCGAAACAAATGTAAAAACGAGCAGCCGCAAATCGGCTGCTCGTTTTTATCTATTTCGTTTTTTAAAGTCCCGCAGGTCCACGTTTTTCAATTGAACGCGCGTCATCTAGGCCTTGATCGCCTCTAATGGTCGTTGAAGAATTTCCGCCGATCAGTGGATCTTTATTATCCACAAAGCCATCTCGGTCATTGTGGTCTGGAATGAAATCTTCCTGGTCTTCCACTAAAACCAATATGCTGCCTTCATTAAATTGTGATTCGTACCGCTGCGCTTCGTCTTCCGGAATGCCCATCCCGATTAAAGCGCCAGCTAAACCACCGATGCCCGCTCCAGCTGCAGCTCCAGTCAACCCAGCGACAATGGGTCCCGCTGCCACGATCGGACCGATTCCGGGAATGGCCAAAGCTCCGAGCCCAGCGAGCACACCGCCAAGGCCACCCAATGCGCCGCCTGTTAAAGCCCCTGCCGCTGCACCTTCTTCGACATGCGTATCGGTTTCTTCCATAATATTTTCAGCTTCTCTTTTATCCTTGCTCAATACGGATATATCTTCTGAACGGTAGCCTTGCCGCTTTAAATCCTCTATCGCGGCAATTGCTTCACTTTCCGATTGATACGATCCTGCTACTCTTTGTTTTGCCATTCTGAACGCCTCCTCTGGATTATGTTCTGCCATAGTGATAAATTACCCGCAGATAGAGGAGGTAAACATTCCTGTTTATCTATTTAACTTCTTTTTATAAACAACCGATGTTTAGCCGAACCTTTCCTTTTTATGTACCTTTATTCTTTACAAAAATCTTCAAGTTCTGAACGGGCATAATATCCTTCAATCACCGCATGCCCTGAAGGATAAAACGTCATCTCCCATTCACTGCCATCATCAAATCGCAATGTTGCAGTATGGCCTTCCGCCAGTTCGAACTCTTCTGTTCCTTCTCGTTTGCTTGAATTGATTTCCTCTTTTACGGCCTGTAAACGGACCGGATCTGTTATTTCAATTAACTCCTCTGTTTCCAGACAGCGAATATCGATTTTTTCTATTTCTTTCTCGATAATCGGGCTTGTAGGCATACAAGCTGCAAGTGCCGCTATTATTATTCCCAAACCCGCATGCTGCCGCTTCATCCATATCCCACCTTACGTTTAAATTCAATCCAAAACCGCTGCTTTTTCTGGATGATGTAAAAACGAAAAAAGCATCTCGATTTGAGCTTCTGTGTTCCGATTCAAAGAAAGTTCAGGTAAAGCAGCAGCTGGGAAAAATTCGACTCCGTCCGTCTCTACTCCAAATGATGCCCTACCTCCTACAATTTCGCATTGAACAAATAATTTATAATAATGATAGGGCTGCGGCGGATGTCCGTGTTTATTCATATCCAAAAGAGCCAATAGTTTTACTGGAACAGCTAGAAAACCGGACTCTTCCCTTATTTCTTTCACAATATTCTCGCTTGGGGATAGGCCGATATCACAAAAGCCGCCTGGAAGCGCCCATTTATTGTCGACTTTCTCTTTGACCAATAAAATTTTCCCATCTCTGAATACGGCTCCCCGGACATCCACCTTGGGGGTTTGGTAACCTTTTTCACTCGCAAATAAGTCTTTGATCTTTTCCATTTCCACTTCGGTATGTTCAGCCATAATTTCTGTACTGATAGTGCGCAATTCTTCAAAACGCTCCATATCGTATACATCTTTCGAGTAAGTTAACCCGGCTTGAGACAGAGACTGAATGCGTTTAGCCCATTCCAACCATTTTGTACTCATCAAATCCCTCGATTCAACTAATAATATCCTCTTAACTGCATTCTCTGCGGAATGCCACTATTCCTCTTTAAAATACAAAAAACCGCCTACCAAGCAAAATTGCTCGATAGACGGTTAAGCGCTTCTTCAGTTGATTATGCGTTTTGGTGAACCAATTTAGAAGCTGCCTCTTTCACGCGCTCAAGGCCTTCTTCGATAATCTGTGCCGCTTTGTCAGGTGTTGCGTTATGGCCTTCGATGATGACTTCATCAACGATTTGCATGCCGAACACGCCGCCGAAAACATTGCGCATATAGTTTACAGCCATTTCCATCGGTGCCGCTTCTGGTGAAGAGTAAACGCCTCCGCGTGCATTCAAGAAAATCGCTTTTTTGTCTGTCATCAATTGAATCATATTGCCTTCTGCATCGTATTTGAATGCAAATCCAGCGGCATACACATAGTCGATAAATGTATGCAATTTAGCAGGAATCGTCAAATTCCATAATGGGAATGCAAATACCACAAGGTCAGCTGCAGAAATGGCATCCATTGCTTTTTGCTTCGCTGCTAATAGACGTTGTTCGATATCTGTCAATTCTTCTTCATTTTGCAATTTGCCGAATGCATTGAAAAGATCTTGGCCGAAATAAGGCATATCTTCTTCGTACACATCATAAGTTGTTACGTTCAAGTCTTTATTATCTTTCACCGACTCCATGAAAGTTTCGTACATCTTGCTTGAAATGCCTTCAGTTGCCGGACGGTTGTTCGCTTTTACTACTAATACATTCATTTGTTCAAATTCCTCCAATAAATTATATTCACATCCCCTATCATATAATAAATACGTATTTTTTTGTTGTCAGACGACTTATCCTGACTTCAAGATATTCGTTTCGTGAACATTTTATGACTTTTTCCATTTACTGGTGAAACCTTTCGATTCTAGCTCCGTATTAAGACCAGGAGGGATGGCATGATTTCATTTGTATTGATTTATTTGGCGGGCCTTCCGATTGCAGTCCTTCTTCATGAAGCCGGGCATGCAATTGGCAGTGCTCTGATATCCAAAGAAAAAGTGAGCGTCTACCTAGGTCCGTTGGATGACAGCAATAAAGAAAATTTTCGGTTCGGAAAAGTTTCGTTTCATATCCGGTGGGCTTATTACGGATTTTGTGCATTTTCAAAACCGAAAGAAAAACGATCAAAAATTCAACGCTTCTTATTTTTGGCAGGTGGTCCTGCCGCTTCATTAAGCCTTGCACTTTTGTCTTTCGCCGCTTTAAATCAGCTGACGAATTGGGACCTGCAGAATTTCACGAAAGGTTTCATGTATGTGAATCTTTGGCTATTTGCCGGTACATCCATCCCGGTCATCTATCCGAAATGGATGGGGCCATATGCCGGACGCCCATCTGACGGCTATCAGCTTATTCAATTGATGAAGAAAGAAAAAACACTTGAAACAAAAGCGGATTAAAAAAATGCGGCTTCCCAATGGAAGCCGCATTTTGCCTTTATTTATTAACTAAACTGAACCATATGGTATTTTTTCTTGCCCCGGCGGATGATGGAAAACGCATCTTCCAACCGGTCTTTTTCATCGATGATGTAGTCAAGGTCGGTGACTTTTTCCCCGTTTACCGAAATTGCGCCGTTTGTGACATCTTCCCGCGCTTGGCGTTTGGATGAAGAAATGCCTGCTTCGACGATCAAGTCGACAATCGACTTCGCTTCTTTCGCGAGTTCAACTGATGGCACATCTTTAAAAGCAGCGCGCATTTCCTCTGCTGATAAAGCCTTCAAATCTCCGCTGAACAAGGCTTTCGTGATGCGCTGCGCATCTTCAAGCGCTTTTTCGCCGTGGATCAATTTGGTCATTTCTTCAGCTAAAACCGTTTGCGCTTTACGCAAATGCGCTTCCGTTTCCACTGTGGTTTCAAGAGCTTCAATTTCTTCGCGGTCGAGGAATGTGAAAATCTTCAAGTATTTGATGACATCTGCATCCGCTGTATTGATCCAGAACTGGTAGAACTCGTAAGGAGAAGTCTTTTTCGCATCGAGCCAAACAGCGCCGCCTGCCGACTTCCCGAACTTCGTTCCGTCCGCTTTCGTCACTAACGGAATCGTGATGCCAAAAGCTTTCGCTTCTTCATCATGTGTTTTGCGAATCACTTCAAGCCCTGATGTGATATTCCCCCATTGATCAGAACCGCCGATTTGAACGCGGCAATTGTAATGGTTGTACAAGTGGTTGTAGTCAATTGCCTGAATCAATGTATATGAGAATTCCGTGAAAGAAATTCCCTGTTCCAAACGTGATGCAACCGAATCTTTTGCCAACATGTAATTCACGGAAATCAATTTTCCGTAGTCGCGCAAGAATTCAATAATGCTCATCTGCCCTATCCAGTCGCGGTTGTTGACCATTTTCGCACCATTTTCAGAAGCAAAATCAAAAATTTGTTCCATTTGGACTTTAATGCCTTCCACGTTCTTATCAATCTGTTCCGTTGTCTGCAGTTGGCGCTCTTCATTTCTTCCAGAGGGATCGCCGATCATGCCGGTAGCTCCGCCGACTAAAAGAATCGGCTGATGCCCGTGCGTCTGAAAACGTCGCAATGTCAATAGCGGCACGATATGGCCAATGTGCATGCTATCCGCTGTCGGGTCTACACCGCAGTACAACGAAATCTTCTGTTCATCCAGCAATTTCTCCATGCCTTCTTCGTCGGTTTGCTGGTAAAGCAAGCCTCTCCACTTTAAATCTTCCAATAATGCATTTGCCATTTCCATTTCCTCCTTGTTTCAGCTAATAAAAAAAGCCCCTGCATGAAATTCATGCAGGGACGCTTTTGCGCGGTACCACCCAGCTTGGAGAATCTGATTCTCCCGACTCAATATGTGCCGTACGGGGCACTTCCGTAAACTCCAAGACTGTAATTCAGCTGCTGCACTTTGACCGGTTTGCACCAACCACCGGCTCTCTCTACAAATTTTGCAAAGCCTACTTCGGACTCTTCATCGTTTGAATATGAAAATATATTAGTTAGTTTACTTTATTATGACATATTGTCAATCTTTTTAGTTGCTTTTGTGTGAATATGCTATAATAAAGCGAGATTTTAGGAGGTTGATAAAGTGCTTGAAAAGATAAGGGACGGCCTTAGGAAAACCGAAGAAACTTACAATCGATGGACTTCCGCAAAATGGGCAAAGCGACTGAGCATCACTAGTGGTGTGCTATGGAACTTAGCTATTTTGCTTGCAATTATATTTGTCGTCGGCGGTGTATTTGCCGCTTCCGTTGGAGCCGGTTATTTCGCTTCCCTGGTGGACGAAGAAAAACTTCGTACGCCGGATGAAATGCGCGGTGAAATTTACAGCTATGCCGAAACCTCTGAGATGTTTTTTGACAACGAAGTCTATATCGGTAAATTACGCACTGATTTAGAACGGAAAGAAACAAAGCTCGATAAGGTTTCAAAATTTGCAATTGACGCGGTTCTTGCGACAGAGGATGAATACTTCCTAGAACATGACGGAATCGTGCCAAAAGCGATTTTCCGTGGATTGTTCCAAGATGTTTCAAACTCTGACAGCCAAACAGGCGGATCGACATTGACGCAGCAGTTGATCAAGAACCAAATTTTAACCAATGAGGTATCCTACGAACGAAAAGCCAAAGAAATTTTGCTTGCGATGCGCCTCGAAAAATTCATGTCGAAAGATGAGATTTTAGAAGCCTATTTAAATATCATCCCTTACGGAAGAAACTCTTCCGGCGCGAATATTGCCGGGATTGAAACTGCAGCAAACGGTTTGTTCAACGTATCCGCAAGTGAGTTGAATTTGCCGCAAGCAGCCTTTATTGCCGGGATCCCGAAAGCGCCTTTCCGCTATACGCCTTATACATCGAACGGTGATCCGAAAGACGATGAAGGATTGCAGCACGGAATTGACCGAATGAAGACGGTGCTATTCCGGATGAAGGAAACAGAATACATTACCCAAAAAGAATACGATGAAGCAATCGCTTATGACATCAAAAAAGATTTCCGTTTGGACGAACAGCGTTCTTATGAGAAATACCCTCACATCACAGTGGAACTTGAAAAACGTGCTTCCCGCATCATTATGGATGTACTCGCTGAACAAAATGGAATCGACCCTGCTACATTAGAAGAAAATGATAAATTGTACGAAGAATATGCCATTTTGGCAGACCGTGCCGTTCGTTCGAATGGCTACCGCATTTACTCGACGATCAACAAGGAAATGTTCGATGCACAAAAAAAAGCGGCCCAGTCCTATGAATCATATGGTGCGACTTTGACAGCTCCTGCTCTCAACGCAGAAGGAGAAGAGATCCAGAAGCAATATCCCGTACAAGTCGGCAGTATGACGATCGAAAACAGCACTGGCAAAATTTTAAGCTTTGTTGGCGGACGCGATTTTGAAATTGAGAAATTGAACCATGCCACGCAGGCTTTCCGTTCGATCGGTTCAACGGTTAAACCACTGCTCGTATATGGTCCTGCAATAGAATTCGGAAAAATTGGAGCTGGCAGCCCAGTAGTCGATGTGAAATTTACCCAGCGCATTTCGGGCCAGAAACCATATTCACCAAGCAACTTTATTTCCACAAGTGAGCAAGGCATCATGCCGGCCCGAAACGCTTTAGCGGAATCACAAAACTTACCGGCTATTCGCCTCTATTCTCAAATAAACGATCAAGATCCAAGCAGTTTTATGAGAAAAGCAGGAATGTCTAGAGTCGCTGTTAATAAAGAGAACATCAATGCCTTTTTACCGTCTGCTCTTGGAGGCGGTGTCGAAGCATCAGTTGAACAATTGACGAGCGCTTATTCCATGTTCGCCGCTAATGGCAAACACAAGGATGCCTACATGATTCAACGCATTGAAGATGCAGACGGCAATATCGTATTTGAACAGAATACAGAAGACGGAGAACAAATATTTTCTCCGCAAACATCTTATATCCTTACGGATATGATGCGCGATGTCTTTAAAACAGACCGCGGTACAGGTAACCGTGCAAACAGCTTACTTAAATTCAGCTCAGACTTTGCCGGTAAAACCGGGACTACCCAAGATGCAAAAGATGTATGGATCGTCGGCTTGAATCCGAACGTAACGATGAGCGTATGGCTCGGCTATGGAACGGAGAAGTTTCAATTAAACGACCGGCCAAACAGCGAATTGCAGCCTTCTGTCCGGGTCAACCAGTTATGGGCGCGCTTAATGAATGCCGCTTATGACACAAACCCTGAATTAATCGGCACTAAAGAAACGTTCAAAGCACCTGAAGGCGTCGTAACCCGCTCATTCTGCAGCATTTCAGGGCTTGCTCCAGGCGGTGCATGTTCGGGTGCCGGCTTAGTGAAAGCCGACTTGTTCAATGCCAACGTCATGGTTCCGACAAAAGCAGATGACAGCTTGACTTCAGGCTCTTATACGACAGTAAATGGTTCTCGTTACTTGGCACTGGATAGTACGCCAAGAGAATTTGTCAGCAGCGGCGGCGCCGGTGTTTCCAAAGCTTATATAGACCGTATGCTCGGTAAGCTAGGCGGAGACGCAAGCAAGCTTTTCCCTGGCAATTCACGCTTCTCAAACATCGTTTCAGGTTCGACTTTAAACCATGATGGCATCGCTCCATCCGGCGTCCAAGCATCGCTAAACGGAAGAACTTTAACTTGGAGCAATTCCGCTTCGAATGATGTAGTCGGCTACCGTATTTACCGGAGCGGCGGAGGCAATTCTTTAGTCGCTTCCATATCGGAATCTCGCGGGAATTCTTATACCTTGCCGGGTCCAGGCAGCTATTTTGTCGTAGCTGTGGACATCACAGGCCAACAATCGCCACTATCCAATACAGTGGGCATTGAAGCACCAAAACCGGCAGCTCCTGCTCAGCCAGATGAAAACACAGCCCCTCCTGCAGATGAAGAGGAAGAAACCGAAACGCCTCCTGCAGATGACGAAGAAGAAGAAACTACTCCACCGCCAGCAGATGGCGGTACCACTCCTCCTCCGGAAGAACCAACTGAACCGGAAGAAGGCGACGGAGAGTAATATCAATAACCAAAAAGGCACCAGCTGAAAAATTCTCAGCTGGTGCCTTTTCTTTTTAAAATTGTTGAACCTAAACGGCTGTTTCCGCTTTTCATTTGTCCAGACTCCAGCGCCCAGCCCCTCGAGTCGCTTCGGTCTCTCAGCAAATGGCAAAGAGCGCCATTCCCCGAAAGCCCTCCAGCGCTTGTCAGAGCTGACCGGGCGCTTCCGCTTTTCGTCTTAATCTTCCATCGTTGACAAATCGCCTGTCGGCAAATCGAGTTCCCATGCCTTCAAGACGCGGCGCATGATTTTACCGCTGCGGGTCTTCGGCAATTTGTCTTTGAATTCGATTTCTTTTGGTGCTGCATGGGCAGCCAATCCTTTTTTGACGAATTGCTGAATGTCTTGGATTAATTCATCTGATGGTTCATAACCCGTATTCAAAGCGACAAACGCTTTGATGATTTCTCCGCGCACCGGATCCGGTTTTCCGATCACTCCTGCTTCTGCTACGGCCGGGTGTTCGAGTAGTTTGCTTTCCACTTCGAATGGGCCAACGCGTTCGCCGGAAGTCATGATAACATCATCTACACGGCCCTGGAACCAGAAATAACCTTCTTCATCCATATAAGCCGAATCTCCAGAAACGTACCATTTATCATTCAGGAAATACGATTCGTATTTTGATGGATTGTTCCAAATTTGGCGCATCATCGACGGCCAACCTTTTTCAATTGCCAGATTCCCCATCTGGTTAGGAGCCAGTTCATTGCCTTGGTCATCCACAATTGCTACTTTTATGCCTGGCACCGGTTTGCCCATTGAGCCCGGTTTGATCGCCATCGAAGGATAGTTGCAGATCGTCTGCGCACCCGTTTCAGTCATCCACCACGTATCGTGGATTCGTTTGTCGAATACTTGGACACCCCAACGCACCACTTCCGGATTTAACGGCTCCCCTACTGATAGAACATGGCGAAGCGTTGAGAGGTCATATTCTTTTACTAATGCATCTCCTGCACCCATCAGCATACGGAAAGCGGTTGGCGCACTGTACCAAACCGTAACACCGAAATCTTCAATGGCCTTGTACCATCCATCTGGAGAAAAACGGCCGCCTAAAATAACCGTCGTTGTTCCTGTCAGCCAAGGAGCAAAAACGCCATACGCCGTTCCAGTAACCCAGCCTGGGTCGGCTGTACACCAATAAATATCTTCTTCTTGAAGATCCAATACCCATTTGCCGGTCTGATATTGCTGGACCATGGCATATTGGGCATGAAGAACGCCTTTCGGTTTCCCGGTTGAACCGGATGTATAATGCAAGACTAGACCGTCTTCTTTATCCAGCCATTCGATTTCAAATTTATCGGAAGATCCGTGAAGATGCTTCATGAAATCGACCGTATGATCATTTTCTTCAATTTCTTCACCTACGAGGAAAACGGTTTTAAGATTCGGCAGCCGGTCAAACGGCACACGCGGCAATAATTCCGGTGTTGTGATGATCGCTTTCGCATCGCTGTCATCTAAACGATCGTAAATGGCGCCTTCCATAAATGCTTCAAATAACGGCCCAACGATCAAGCCCATTTTGAGTGCGCCGAACATTGCAAAATAGAGTTCTGGAGAACGCGGCATGAAAATAAACATACGGTCGCCTTTTTCCAGTTCTGAATGGAATTTCAATAAATTCGCTGCACGATTTGTCATACGCTTCATTTCATAGAACGTATAAGACTCGTTTCGCGATGAGTCTTTGTAATATAGAGCTACTTTATTCTTTCGATAGGATTCAGCGTGGCGGTCGATCGCTTCGTACGCCATATTTACTTTACCGCTTTCATACCAACTGAATTCTTTTTCAACTTCAGTCCAGTCGAAATCTGCTGCGATGTCTTCATAATTATGTAGATGATGCTCCCCTTGTCTTGCCGGTATCGCTTCCACTTTCATCCAAATCATCCTTTCCCAATTGGTTCTCTTATATTCTACAACACTCTGACAACTGAAAGCTAATAATTTTAACTTTTTAGAAAACAATGGATAATTTCACTTTCCAAGTCCCATTTCCTTTTTCGTTTCATGTATAATGTACCTAATTGTACCCAATAGGCGGTGAAAAGATGGAACATCCGAAGAAATACCATTCAATGAATTTAGAAACAAAGAACGGACCTTTGCTTCTTGAAGGGCCCGTTCCTTCGAATGAATTGAAAGCGCTTGAATTTCATGAAGACCTAGTAGCGTTTAGGCAGCCTGCCCAACAGCATAAAGCCATTACCGAAATTGCCGATCTTCCGGAAGGCCGCATTCTCATTGCTCGGTCAGAAAATACCATTGTCGGCTACGTGACTTTCCTCTACCCCGATCCACTTGAGCGATGGTCAGAAGGAAAAATGAAAGATTTGATTGAACTTGGGGCCATCGAAATCATCCCTAAATACCGGGGTGGCGGCGTTGGGAAATCTTTGCTGCGTTTATCGATGCGGGATGATTATTTCGAAGATTTTATCGTCATCACAACCGAATATTATTGGCATTGGGATTTAAAAGGCACCGGATTGAATGTTTGGGAGTACCGTAAAATCATGGAGAAGATGATGCAGGCTGGCGGGTTGGAGTATTTCGCTACAGATGATCCTGAAATCAGTTCCCATCCTGCCAATTGCTTAATGGCCAGAATCGGCAGCCGGGTTCCACCGTCATCTGTCCAGCAATTTGACCAGCTCCGTTTCATGAACCGCTATATGTATTAATCGAATAAAGGGGTGTATCTATGTTAATAGAAGAAATTATGAAAACCGATATTCAAACTTTAACTCCAGAGCAGACCGTGCAAAACGTTTTTGAACTTTTTGAAGAAAAGCGAATCCGTCATGCACCCGTAGTCGAAAACGGAAAAGTGGTCGGCGTCGTCTCTGACCGCGATTTAAAAGATGCTTTGCCTTCTCGTTTCACCGTTTCTCCTAAGAAAGATGCGTACGAAAAAAAAGTTGAAGATATCATGACCAAGAATCCGATCACCGCCCATCCAATGGATTTCGTTGAAGAAATCGCTGTGGTTTTCTACGATCAGCAAATAGGCTGCCTTCCCATTATCAGCAGCGGCAAGCTAGTCGGCTTTATCACGGAGACCGATCTTTTATACAAGTACATTGAATTGACCGGCGCTCACCAGCCGGGCTCTCAAATTGAAATCAAAGTGCCTGACCGTTCCGGTGTTCTTTTTGATGTCTCCAAAGTATTTCATGATAAAAACGTCAATATCCTAAGCGTGCTCGTATACCCCGACAGCCATAACCGAGCGAACAAGATATTGATTTTCCGCGCTCAGACCATGAACCCACTAGCTCTCATAGATGACTTACGAAAAGAAGGTTTCGATGTCCTATGGCCGAGCGCGCCGCAAATGAACGAATGAAACACGCTGTCTTCATTTTCTCAGAAGATCAATTGGGGTATAAATTTTCTGATACGCATCCATTCAATCAAAAAAGGCTCGTTCTGACAATCGATCTTCTCCGCGAAATGAATGCGCTGCCAGAAGACTTGATTGTACCTGCCCGAGTCGCTACAGACGAAGAGCTTTTGCTTGCCCATGATGAACGTTATATCGATATTGTCAAAAAAGCGAGTAGAGGGGAAATCTCACCGGAAGCCGGTGAAAGCTACGGCATCGGAACTGAAGATACTCCCATTTTTGAAAATATGCACGAAGCAAGTGCCAGATTAGTTGGCGGCACACTGACCGCTGTAGATTATGTTATGGAAGGAAAAGCCCAGCATGCGTTGAATTTGGGCGGCGGCCTCCATCACGGGTTCCGCGGAAAAGCTTCAGGTTTCTGCATTTATAACGACAGTTCTGTTGCCATCAACTATATTAAGAAAAAATATGGAGCTCGAGTTTTGTACATTGATACAGACGCCCATCATGGAGATGGCGTCCAATGGAGCTTCTATGACGATCCGGAAGTCTGCACGGTTTCCATTCACGAAACGGGAAGGTATTTGTTCCCTGGGACTGGCAACATCAATGAGCGCGGGAGTGGACAAGGCTATGGCACTTCTTTTAATTTTCCCATCGATGCTTTTACGGAAGATGAGTCATTCCTTGAAATCTACCGGACCGCAATGAAAGAAATTGTTGAATTCTTTAAACCCGATGTCATCCTTAGTCAAAACGGTGCTGACGCCCATTATTTGGACCCTCTTACCCATTTATACGGAACGATGAATATCTATAAGGAAATCCCTAAAATTGCTCATGAGCTGGCTCATGAGTATTGTGAGGGCCGATGGATTGCCGTAGGCGGCGGAGGCTACGATATTTGGCGTGTCGTTCCCCGCGCATGGTCGATGATCTGGATGGAGATGAATAATTTCCCTCTCCCAAACGGCCAATTGCCAGATTCATGGATTTCAAAATGGCAGCCTGAATCGCCTGTGCCGTTAATTAAAACATGGGAAGATCCCATTAATATGTACCAAGCCATTCCAAGAAAAGAAGAAATAACCGACAAGAACTTCCAGATGCTCAATAAAGCCTTATATATGATTCGAAACGCATAAAAATAGAGCCCCGAATGGGGCTCTATTTTTATGCGTTTTTTGTAGATTGGCGTTCTTCAATGCGATACGGCAAAATAACTTGTTTTTCTTCGATTTCTTCTTCGTTCATATATTTTGTCAGCAAGCGCATGGAAACGGCTCCGATATCATATAAAGGAAATGCGATCGATGTCAGCATCGGACGTGCCATGCGTGCCAGTTTGGAATTTTCATAGCTGATGATTTCTACATCCTCAGGCACTTTTTTTCCGCTTTCTTCAAGCGCATGAATGACGCCGATGGACATTTCGTCATTGCTGACAAAATATGCGGTTGGCTCATAAGGCTGCAAAGTAGAGACAGCTTCCATGCCTTCGTCATAGGAATTATTGCATTCTACGACCAGTTTCTCATCATAGTCAATGCCTGCATCTAACAACGCTTCTGTGTAAGCTTTTAATTTATAGTCTCTATTGATTTTAGAGCTTAGTGGACCTGAAACAAAGGCGATTTTCTTATGTCCATTATCGACCAATTTTTTAACCGCCTCGTAGGCAGCTCCATAATAATCGATATTGACTGACGCCACTGCGTTCGTTTCATCGATTGATCCGGCTAAAACGATCGGTGTTGGCGATCTTTCCATTTCATAAAGAAGTTCAGTTGAGATAACATCGCTCATGAAAACTATGCCATCGACTTGTTTTCCAAGCATTGTTTCCAACAATTGAAGTTCCTTATTCTGATTTTGGTCTGAGTTCGACAAAATGATGTTATAGCGGTACATGGTCGCAATGTCTTCTATTCCCCGAGCTAGTTCTGCATACATACTGTTTGAAATATCGGGAATGATGACGCCGACCGTTGTGGTTTTCTTGCTGGCTAATCCTCTAGCCACTGCGTTAGGGCGATACCCCAATTCTTCAATTACTTTTAATACTTTCTTTCTCGTAGCAGGTTTTACGTTTTGATTGCCATTCACTACTCGCGAAACGGTAGCCATGGATACATTCGCTTCTCTTGCTACGTCATAAATCGTAACGGTCACGGTGCGCCCTCCTTTCCTATATCTATAATCATACGATAAAGCGTTTCATCTAATCAACTAAAAAAAGAAAAGCCGGGGAGCCCGGCTCTTCGAATTTACATTTTTAATTCGTATTGCTTCATGAATTTCATCAATGAATCGTAGTATTCGTCGAATTGCTGCAAGTTCATTTGCTGAGCTGCATCTGACAAGGCAACTGCCGGGTCTGGATGAACTTCAGCCATAACTCCATCAGCTCCGATAGCGATAGCCGCTTTAGCAGCCGGCAATAATAGATCGCGGCGGCCAGTGGAATGCGTAACATCAACAAATACCGGCAAATGTGTTTCTTGCTTCAAAATCGGCACTGCCGAGATATCCAATGTATTTCTTGTCGCTTTTTCATAAGTGCGGATTCCGCGCTCGCAAAGGATGATTTGATCATTTCCTGATGCGATGATGTATTCCGCTGCATTGATGAATTCATCGATTGTTGCAGCCATCCCTCTTTTTAGAAGAACCGGTTTATTGATTTGTCCGACCGCTTTCAGCAATTCGAAGTTCTGCATATTGCGCGCCCCTACTTGGACAACGTCCAGGTAAGGCAATGCATCTTCCAAATGTGAAGGTGTGACAATTTCAGATACGACAGCCAAATTGTATTGCTCCGCTGCCGCTTTCAACATTTTCAGACCTTCTAGGCCTAGACCTTGGAAATCATAAGGGGAAGTACGTGGCTTGTATGCTCCTCCGCGAATTAAACGAAGGCCTTTTCCGCCAATAGCTTCTGCCACTTTCGTTACTTGTTCTTGAGATTCAACTGCACACGGTCCGAAGATGAATGAAGGTGTTCCTTCACCGATGCGTTCTCCGTTGATCGTGATGATTGTATCCTCTGATTTCTTTTTACGGGAAACCAGCAATGCTTTGCGTTGGTCTTCTTCTTGCATATCCAAAGCAGATTTGAAAATTTCCTTGAATATATGGTCAACGGTCTTTTGATCAAGTGGACCGCTATTATGGTCTTTTAATAAGTTAAGCATATGGCGTTCACGCAATGGATCGTAGCGATTGACACCTTGTTTTTCTTTGATTTTCCCGATTTCCTGGATGACTGTTGCTCTTTCGTTGATAAGAGAAAGGATTTGCAGGTTGACTGCGTCAACTTTTTCTCTAAGCTGTTCTAAATCTAATTGGCTCATTTTCTACTTCCCCTTTCGAGATTCACCTTACTTAGTGACTCATATTAACATATTAGAACTATTATAAGCAAAGTATTCAATAAAGTCACGAAATTTATTTTAGCGATTCAACGCGCTAAAGTGTTTTAGAATAAAAAAAGCTGAAGCACTAGGCTCCAGCTTACTTTTTAAGCGATAAATTCTGTCATGGATTTGCTTGTTATATCCCCATGAGAAGCATGCCAATCCACTTTTTCGCTTGCAAAATGGAATAATTGAGGAGATTCATGTTTAATTCCGGTAATTTCCGCAATGTTTTGTGACAATTCCCGGTCTTCCTGAACCACTAAAAACAAAAACAATTGATTCGGATGCAGTGAACAGTATTCATTGAATTCATTCCATGCTGCGGCTGAAACCGGGCATGTACTGCTGTGTTTAAATAGCCAGTAATGCTGGGCTTTGCCTGCATGCTGCTTCAAACTGTCCAGATCCTGTACACGCACTAGATTTTTCATTTAACCCGCTCCTACATCAGTTTGATGATTTGTTGTTGTTGTTTTTATTGCCTGAGTTATTGTTTTTATTGCTTGAGTTGTTATTGTTTGAGCTGTTGTTAGATGAATTGCTGTTGCTCGGGTTTTTGTTCGAGTTGTTGCTGTTGTTTGAGCTATTGCTAGACTCCGATTTTTTTTCTTCTTTCACTTCTTCTACCGCTTCGCGTAAAGCATTCGCAGTTGAAGTAAATGCTTCCTTGCCTGTAGATTCTGCTTGGTCTACTGAATTTTGAACTGTATCCAGCATCTCGATCGATTCTTCGCCTTCTGACGAAGCTGTGCCGTCGTCCATTGGAGACTGGCCACCTTTCAGGTTCTTCACTTTATCGACAACTTTAGAAGACTGCTCTTTGACTTGCTGCGTCAATCCGCCTGATTTTTCTTTGGCAGTGTCTGTATAAGTAGAGGTTTTCTCTTTTAAAGTAGTCGCATGTGTATTTAAATCAGAGCGCAATTCCTTGCCTGATTTAGGCGCTAAGAACAATGCCGTTGCAGCGCCGATGATTCCGCCGACTAAAGCACCGATGATAAAGTCTTTTGAACCTGACTCATCTTCGTAATCGTAAAGATCATCGTAGCGGTTCGTCATGCCGTAAGATTGCGGCACGTAATCATTTTGCTGATAGTTCTGGCCGTTTTGAGAATAGTAATCACGATTGTATTGAGGTTCATTATAAGTTGGACGTTGGTTGTTATCATTGTTATGTGTCATTTGAACATTCCTCCATTATGGTAATTTAGTATTGATCGTTATGAGGCAATTGCTTTTGCCCTGGAACCGGTGCATAAGATGACGAAGCACGAGCTTCATAGATTTTACGCTCTTTCCACTTATCGCGGATGCCCATGACGACATTGCTCCATTGAACAACTTGAGCAATCTTATCTTGGTTCATTTCGACTTGAGTCGAAACTTCAGAAGTGACGCGGCGGATGGATGAATTCAAATCCGTAACCGAATTCCCCACACCTTTAACTGCATCTACTACTGTATTCAGTTTTTCAGATTTAACTTGAATGTCTTCAGCTAATTCATTTGTTTTGTGCAGCAAGTTCGTCGTCTCCAACGTGACCCCCTGCAATTGATTTTCAAGGCCTGCTACTGTTCCAGTTACCTCTTTCAATGTGTTCTTCAGCGAATTCAATGTCATCGCCAATGCTACGCATAGAATTAAAAATCCGATAGCTGCTACGATAGCCGCTATGTAAAGCAGTATTTGCCAATCCATGCTTTTTCCTCCTTTTGCGAAACTGTTATATCTCTTTTGTACCCCGCTGCTTATACACCTAAACACCGGTACTTTATCTTAATTCAACAAAACTTAAGGAATTCCTCCTAGGGAAAAGACAATTTGGTTTAAAAAATTAGAAACTCCCGTCAACTATTCTTTTTAAAACCATCACCCTTACTCTTCGGATTTTCCAAAATCCGTTTTATCCTTTTCCACTATTAAGGATATAGTAATCTCCTTTTCGCGAATTTTTGCAAAAAAAACAGCTTAACTTTAAAAGTTAAACTGTTTCCTCAGTCTTCAATAGTTTCTCGAAGGCTTCTTGGAACTTGGTCACGTCTCCGGCACCCATAAATAAAAATACGGCTTGTCCATGTGCGAGCAACGGCTTAACGTCATCCGCTTGGAGGATATAACTGCCTTCAATTTTTTCTTCAAGATCTTGAATCGTTAGGACGCCTGCTTCTTCACGTGCTGAACCGAAAATATCGCATAGATAAATATGGTCAGCTTCGCTTAAACTATCGGCAAATTCCTGTAGAAATGTCTGTGTTCGCGTAAAAGTGTGCGGCTGGAAAATCGCCACAAGTTCCCGGTCCGGAAATTTCTGGCGTGCAGATTGCAAAGTCGCGCGGATTTCAGTCGGATGATGTGCATAATCATCGATTAGAATATGCCCGCCAATTTCAGTTTGCGTGAAACGGCGCTTTACTCCTTCGAAATCGGCTAATTGCTGCTGAACGATTTCCGCTGGGATGTTTTCGTAATGGCAGAGGGAAATTACTGCCAATGCGTTCAATATCGCATGATCGCCGAACATCGGAATCGTGAATGTGTAGTAAAATTCGTTGCGGATCACCACATCAAACGTCGTGCCTTCTGTCGACTTGACGACATTTCTTGCCTGAAAGTCATTTTCAGCTCCGAATCCATAATAGACGACCGGAATCGGCGCTTGAATCCGCTGAAGGTATTCATCGTCTCCACATGCTATGATGCATTTTTTCACTTGTTTCGCCATCTCTTCAAATGCATTGAAAACATCATCGATTCCTGCGAAATAATCCGGATGGTCAAAATCGATGTTTGTCATGATCGCATAATCTGGATGATAAGCCAAGAAATGGCGGCGATATTCACACGCTTCTGCAACAAAGAAATGTGAATCCTCTTTACCAAATCCAGTTCCGTCTCCGATCAAGTAAGAAACGGGTTTATAGCCATCAAGAACATGCGCCATCAATCCGGTAGTCGACGTTTTGCCGTGTGCTCCTGTGATAGCGACCGATACATATTGACTCATCAGATCTCCAAGGAATTCATGATAACGAATGATTGTTGCACCGAGCTCTCTTGCTTTTACAAGTTCAGGGTGATGGTCATTAAAAGCATTCCCTGCAATAATTGTCATGTTTTCGTGAATATTATTTTCGTCAAAAGGCAAAATCGTGATGCCTCTTTCACGCAAACGGTCTTCCGTGAAAAAGTGCTGTTCGATATCCGAGCCTTGGACCTGTTCCCCCATGTCGTGCATAATCTGCGCAAGTGGGCTCATACCGGACCCTTTAATGCCGGTAAAATGTAGTACTGTCATAAATGAACCTCCTGTGGGAGTTGAAAATTAGTCTAATCAATTCGTTTGACGGACTGAATAGCTGCTTACTTATGTTTAAACATAATCACTCGATTATACCATTTTTTATGAAAGAGCAATATACCCGATATTTCCTCTTAATTTTCAAGTATTTTGAAGTTTTTACTGGAATACCTCAGCTATATCATCTTCCGTCATAAGAACAGCTCTCGCTTTACTGCCATTCTGCTCTGAAATAAAACCATGCTGTTCAAGGAGATCCATTAAACGCGCAGCCCGGTTATAGCCGATATGGAATTTCCGCTGCAATAGAGACGTCGAGGCGCTTCCTTGAGTCATGATAAAGCGGCAAGCCTCTTCAAACAAATCATCTTGAAAATCCGCTCCGCTAGCCCGCTTGATCAATTCCTCTTCTTTAAAGAAATATTCCGGTTCACCTTGATCTCTTACATGGGCAATCACGTCTTCAATTTCTTCATCTGTCACAAAGGTGCCTTGAATACGGACAGGCGCTGACATGCCATTCCCTAAGTAAAGCATATCTCCCCTGCCAAGCAAGCGTTCTGCCCCTTGCGTATCCAAAATCGTCCGGCTATCCACTTGGGAAGAAACCGAAAATGCGATGCGCGTCGGGATATTGGATTTGATCAATCCCGTAATTACGTCAACAGAAGGACGCTGCGTCGCAATCACCAAATGGATTCCGCACGCTCTTGCTTTTTGCGCAATGCGGCAAATTGCATCTTCAACATCCGAAGGAGACATCATCATCAGGTCAGCCAATTCATCAATGACAATCAGGATATAAGGCAGATGTTGAGCATAATCGCCTTTTTCTTCCACCATCTTATTATAACGGTTTAAATCTCGAACACCTGCGTGGGCAAATAATTGATAACGCCGTTCCATTTCCTCAACAGCCCACTTCAAAGAAGCGGTAGCCGCTTTTACATCTGTAATGACCGGACTGACCAAATGAGGAATATGGTTATAAGGCGCCAATTCGACCATTTTCGGATCAATCAGCAAAAGCTTTAGATCTCTTGGAGAAGATTTATACAATAAGCTCACCAACAAAGAATTGATGCACACGCTTTTCCCGGATCCCGTAGCTCCCGCAATCAGTCCGTGCGGCATTTTCCGAAGATCAAGCGTCACCGGTTTCCCGGTCAAATCGAGGCCCAGCGCTGCTTCCAACGGGGATTCCGACTCTGAAAATACGCGGCTTTCAATGACTTCCGAAATGCGGACAGCCCGTGATTTCCGGTTCGGGATCTCAATCCCGATTGAGCTTTTCCCGGGAATCGGAGCTTGAATCCGAATATCTTTGGCAGCCAATGCCAATTTCAAATCGTCTGCTAAGTTACGTATTTTGCTGACTTTCACGCCTTGTGCCACTGTCACTTCAAATTGCGTAACAGCAGGCCCTTGGACAATGCTTAGTATAGAGGCTTGAATCTGGAAATGGGATAACGCTTCAATTAGCCGCTCGCCTTGCTCTTCCATCCACACTTCATCCACTAAATCATTTTCGGGCGGACGGAGATAATCCGTCCCCGGCTGTTCGTAAGCTTTAACTTCTGTGACAGTTTCCACATCCTGAAATGTTTCCAGTTCCAGAACTTCTGGATGTTCAGTTTCAGGCTCCTTTTCAGCAGACAGAACCTCGGACATCATTTGCCGGTTCACTTCCAGCTTTTTATCATCCGTTGCTGCTTGTTTTTTATCAGACGCCGGTTCAGCTTCAACTACATTTATGTCAGGATTATTTTTAATTGCAGGAGTAGCTGCAGGAATGGACGGTTTTTTGACCCGTTCTTTATCCGATTTCAGCATCAATACATTGAAAGGCACTGTCTTCTCCCGTTTTCCAGCTGGTTTCACCGTTTTAGCCGGCGATTCTGAAGCGGCTTCAAGTTCAGTATGTAGCGGTTTTTCAATTTTGCTTTCGCTCGATTCTTTTTCTGCACTCGGTTCTATAGCTGTAACAATTGGCAGTTCTACAGCCGGTGCTTCAATCGCTTCTGATTCAAGTTCGAGCGTTGCTTCCACTACCGGTTCCGGCACGTTTTCCATCACTTTATCTTCATCTGCCAAGTCCTGATCTGGCAGTATTGTTTCAGCAATAGACTCAGGATTTGAATCCGTTTCAACCGCCTTTTTTTCCTCTTTGGATTCCAAGAGCTCGATAGGCTGATCAGAGGAATGATTATCAGTCGGCTGAGGTACCATGGCTTCTGGTTCTTCAACCGTTTCCGGGGCAAAATTTAAAGCGGGCGCTTTTGTCGCAGCAAGAATCGCTGAAACTTCCTTCTCATCGTTTTTCAATTGCTCAAAAGTGGTTGCCTTTTTCACAATCGGCTTATGGATGCGATTTTCCGGAGTATCGTTGTATCCGTAAATCGGTGAAGGTACGCGGGTTGGTTCAAAACGACGAGTTTTTTTAACGCTTGTCGGCGCTTCGTATTTGCGGCTTTTCGGCGGCACAGGCGGTTCATACGAATGAACGGCTGGTTTCGGCGCTTCATAGCTGCGCGGTTCGGAGCTCCTGCGCGGTTCGTACGTCCGAATGGATTCAAAATCTTGAACCGGCTCGCGATTCCGCACCGGCGTGCGCTCTCTTGGCGTTTCTGGCTGGGCTTCCTGGAGGGTTTTCGCGTCGTAATTCAAAGCACGTTGGATAGCCGGATTTACCGGACGTCTTCTCGGTGCCGCCTGCTGCTCATCCCCTCTTCTTAAACTGTCGCCCAATTTGTCATTTCTCGGATTCTGTTTGATGAACGACCCTTTTTCTTCGTCCGTTATGACAGGAAAACGAAAAGGTGCTCTTTGAGGACGAACCGAAGAAGCCGAAGTGGTTTCTTTTTCGACTTCCTCGTAATCTTCTTCCGTGTCTTCAGGGAACATGCGGCTCCATAAATTTTTAACCCAACTCATTTTGCGTCACGCCTTTACTTCAAATGGTGATCCCGTTTCTGCATCTTCTGGTAAAACGAGTATCCCTTTTTCTTGGGGCGCATTCGGCAACGCCAATTCTTTTGCAGAACAAATCATCCCGCTTGATGCGACTCCGCGAAGCTCTGCATCTTTAATGATCATTCCAGATGGCATAACAGCTCCAACTTTCGCAACTACCACTTTTTGGCCGGCTTCTACATTCGGAGCACCACAAACGATCTGCAATTGTTCAGTTCCGACTGCCACTTGGCAAATATTCAATTTGTCCGCATTCGGGTGTTTTTCTTTCGATTCTACATAGCCGACCACGAATTTTGGCGATAAATCGACTTCTAAAATATAGTCGACGCCGTTTTTCTCCAATGCATTTTGAAGGACAGTGACCACTTCTTCCGTCACTTCGACAGAAGCAGCCCCCCCTAAATCCATGTATTCACTGGCATTAAACAGATTGAAGCCGGCAATCGTGCCAGAAGCGTCTTTGATCAAGGTAATGTCCCCTGTTTGTTCCGGATGAATTTTTTCTGGTGTTTCTGTCTGTAATTGGACTAAAAGGACATCGCCAATTCCGTTTTTATTGTAAAAAGCATTCATTTCTTATCGTTCTCCTCTTCTATTCTATTCTTCGCCATAATGAAAATCGGTTCCAATTCGCCATCCTCATAGATGAACGAAAGTGAAGTGATCGGCACTTTGCCGTTTGTGAAAAAGTGCATCGCCATTTGGGCCAACACATCATAGCCGGTTTCGTTCCGGATATCTCCAATAATCAGCACATCCTGATGGGGCACAGATACGGTCATATCGCCGGTGATTTTTGTTTTCATCTCTTTTAAAAAACTCTCATTTAAAATTCGGGAGGCATCATAGCCATCATTTTCGTTAAGAAAATAAAACACGTTGCCTGCTACATGGTCTTCTTTCACTGCAGTTTTCAGTTTCTTCACCTGAAATTTGGCAATTTCCTTGAGCTGCTCCACTGTCAGACTTAATGAATTTAACATATTTTCATCAATTAAGCGATAGGTAGTCCCCGCATCCAAGGCATAATAGATCCTTGTTTCTGCAGTATGTTCACTCGTCACGAACTTATTTCCTTCTTTCGACTCTTCCGGGAAAGAAGTGGAACGGATAACCGGAAAAATATGTTCGGTCGATTTCAATTCACCTTTCAGCTCTTTTTCCATCGCCTCAAATGTTTCCGTGATGATGTAGACGATTTCATCAATCGCCGGTTCCCCTTTTGCTTCATACCGGTTGATCACTTGAGGCAGAGAAATGCTTGTCCCTTTTTTCAAAGCCTCGTGTTCGATATGAAGCATGTTTTTTTCCCGGTCGAAACGCCAATTCAATTGCGGATTTGGCATCCGCTCTCTCAAAATATTTACAAGTTCAAATGATTTCATCGGATTCCATCCTTTCTCTCAAAAATAAACGGTTCTGCCATAAATGGCGAACCGTCATTTTTTTATCCCGCCGATTCTGGTTAAAGCGAAGAGCTTTAAGCAGATAAATTCGTGATAAATGATTCGATTTCGTCTTGCGTTTTGCGGTCTTTGCTGACAAACCGGCCAGCTTCTGCTCCGTCTTTATAAGCGAGGAAACTTGGAATGCCGTAAATATCCTTTTCGATGCATAAGTCGATAAACTCATCGCGGTCCACCGATACAAATGTATAGCCGCTGAATTTCGTTTCCACGTCCGGCATAATTGGATCGATAACCCGGCAATCCGGGCACCATCCAGCAGTAAACATGAAAACAACCGATTCTGTAGCTGCTAATGTATTGAATTCTTCAACACTCGCTAATTTTCTCATTGTTAAAACTCCTATTCTTCGTTATCGATTGAACGGACGGTTTTCATCATCCATTTCATATTGCCATCAATTTTACTTTCTTCGGAAATGGTCGTCATTTTGACGCCGCCTGCACTGACTACCAATTCATAGCGGTCTTCTGCAATGTTTCGGACAGTCGCAAACCCGAAACGTCCGTTTTCTTCGAAAGTTTCATCCGCAGTCCATTTTTGCTCGGGATTCGCTTTTTGAAGATCGTAGAATAAGCGGCTGTCTGCCGATTCATTCGGATTCACAAATAACACAAAAGAATCGCTGCCTTTTGTAATGATTATATTGTTTTCATCAGAAGGTTCTTCGACTGTGTAGCCTCCCGGCAGATAGAACTCCACATGGTCTGTCTGTTCGTTCACATCTTCCGGTTGTTGTTCAAATGCCGATTTTGCGGATTCCATTCCATCCGCTACCCGTTCTTCCGGCGTAGCAACGCATCCGGCAAGTAAAAATGCTGCGGCTATAACTGCCAATCCTAATTTCTTACGAGGCACACAAATTCCTCCCTAACTTCGTTACTAACCCTTATTTTAAAGGTGTTTTCTAGGACATGCAACTTAATCGCTGTCTTTCAGGAATTGACCGACCAACAGTTCGACGATGTGCTCAAACATTTCATTCCGTTTGATGAGCCCTGCCGTTAAGATACCGATTGCCCCTTTATGATGGCGTACTCCGATTTCGCCGGCGTATTCGTCCATCACTGGCCCCAATTCCCGTCCGGCGCGCAGTTGTTCAGAAATCCTCTCCGGCAACGGAAGTTGTGCACCTGCAGCTGTGTAAACGTATCCTTCTTTTGTAGCCAGCGCACCCCAATTGCATAAATAGAGGACCCCTTCTAATTCGTATACGCCTCCTTCAAGTCCGAACGCAAGATCAAATCCTCCAAGAAGGGCTGTCTGAGCTCGGTTCACAGCGCCTTGCCGCGTTTCTTCTAACGAGAAGGGTTGGGCTGAAACGCCGGATTCCGCCTCAACCGGTACGATTTCGGCTTCGAATTGCAATTTTTCCAAAACGGCTGAGACCGCTTTGATTTTTGCCGGATTGTTCGAAGCGATCGCCGCAGTTAATTTTTCCATGATTCTTCTTCCTTCCTATTTTGAAATTAATTCAAAAAAAAGCGCCCGAAGGCACTTTTTAAGCGTTTTGTTTAATGGTATCTACAGTGGTCTGATCTGCTGCTTTTACGAGTTTGATCAACAACTCTTTGGCTGCCGCATAATCGTCTGTGTGGATAATTGATGCCGATGTATGGATGTACCGCGAACAAATGCCGATGACTGAACTTGGCACCCCTTCGTTCGTCAAATGGACTCTTCCGGCATCGGTTCCGCCTTGTGAAACGAAATATTGGTAGGGAATGCTGTGGGTCTCCGCCATGTCCAAGATAAATTCCCGCATGCCGCGATGTGTAACCATGCTCTTATCTGTAATTCGCAGGAGTGTTCCTTTTCCAAGCTGGCCGAATTCGTTTTTATTGCCATTGGCATCGTTTGCCGGGCTAGCATCAAGCGCAAAGAAAATGTCCGGATTGATCATCGTCGAAGCGGTTTGAGCGCCGCGAAGTCCGACTTCTTCCATAACCGTTGCCCCTGAGAATAATTGGTTCGGCAGTTTTTCATCTTTCAATTCTTTCAATAGTTCAATGGCTAATCCGCACCCGTAGCGGTTGTCCCAAGCTTTGGCCATGATTTTCTTGTCATTGGCCATCGGCGTAAACGGGCTGAAAGGAACAATTTGCTGGCCAGGACGAACGCCAAACGACAACGCATCTTCTCTATCGTCAGCTCCGATATCAATCAGCATATTCTTGATTTCCATCGGTTTGCTGCGCAGCTCATCGCTCAGTAGATGCGGAGGAATCGATCCGATCACACCCGGGATAATTCGATCGCCTGCAATGATTTCGACTCGCGTGGCGAGCATCACTTGGTTCCACCAGCCGCCTAAAGGCTGAAAACGGATCATGCCGTTGTCGGTAATTTGAGTGACCATGAATCCAACTTCGTCCATATGTCCTGCTACCATAATTCTTGGCGAATTCTCTTGTCCATGCTTAACGCCAAAGACACTTCCAAGATTATCTTGAATCAATTCATCGGAATATTTTCCAAGTTCCTGTCTCATGAACTTTCTGACTGCATGCTCATTTCCTGGTGCTCCTGGAAGTTCCGTTAAGGTTTTAAATAACTCTTTCGTTTCACTATTCATGCGTCTAATTCCCCCTAAATAAATTGCCTTTAACTAGTTTAGTTCTTTTATCAGTTTATTTCCAGCTTTGTATTTCGTTTTTCGAAAGAATTTGCCTCTGCATTCCCTTTTAATTTCGCATCGAAAACTTCTATGGTACAATTTAAACAGTACGTATAGGAGGGATTTCAGTGAAGAATCGTGATTTATTGATCGGCTTTGTTACAGGTGTAGCAGCCACTTTCATCATCAAAGAAGTTTATGACCGGAAAGAAAAGCTCTACCCTGCAGACGATGTATTAAGCAGCGTTAAAGCAGCATTTAAAGAAGAAGGTCCGATTGACGGCTCGTGGATTTTCATGAAAACCGAGCCATACAAACAGCACGCAATCACGACTGAAGTTTATAAAGGCGGCATTACACGCCACAGCCAGGATGAACTCGAGCAATTCGAATTCCTTGCAGATGCCTACACTGGCGCTGTTCTTGAAGTTACGAAAGTTTAATTTTCCTATTTAAAAAGGAGCCGGTCAACCCGGCTCCTTTTCTTATGGCTTTTGTTTGTATACGACAGATTCGACGATTTCCTTGCCGTCGCTGCTCCATTTTAAAATGCGGAAATAGGCATCGTGGTAGAAGGAGAAATAGTAGCCTTTATCCAATGCTTCTTTCATCAACTTCTCTTTGGCAAAAATCGAGTCCATCGGGTAATC
This sequence comes from Planococcus alkaliphilus, assembly GCF_057031095.1. Lineage (NCBI taxonomy): Bacteria > Bacillati > Bacillota > Bacilli > Caryophanales > Caryophanaceae > Planococcus > Planococcus alkaliphilus. The sequence continues at coordinate 1,306,927 of NZ_CM168060.1, read as the reverse complement.
GTCGTAGGCTAATACCCAAAGCGGATTTTGATGGGCGTGCGTCGGCATGATATCCCCCATATGCAGAATGGTTTCGCCGCCGCTTTCCATTTTGACTACGCTGTGTCCGTTGGAATGTCCCCCAGTATGGATCATTGTAAAGGCGTCGAACAAGGTCTTTTCCCCTTCAAATGTTTCCACTTGGCTGACGATCGGCTCCCAGTTTTCTTTCCAATATGTATTTTTGGAACGGATATTCGGATTTTGCATTTCTTCCCATTCCACTGCGGAAACATGGATTTTCGCATTCGGGAAAACCGGCACATATTCTTCTCCTTGCAGTTTCGTGAGCCCAGCAGCATGGTCACCGTGTAGATGCGTCATGATTACGGTATCGATGTCTTCTACCGTCAACCCGAGTTCAGTCAAGTTTTCTTCGATACGGGATTCTGAAGAAACCCCTAAATTACGCTTTTGGCGATCAGTCAATTTTCCGGAACCGAGACCGCTGTCGATGATAATATTATGGCCTTCATACTGAACAAGAATCGGGTGGGTCGGCAGTTCAATCTGATTTTCTTCATTGACCGGATAACGTTTTGACCAGACGACTTTCGGCACCACCCCAAACATCGTGCCGCCGTCAAGCCAAGTCGTTCCTCCGTCTAACCACGTTAATGCCATATCGTGAAATTGAAATTTCTCCACTATAAATCCCCCTTGTGAATTAATTTACTTGAAACTGCGCTTCCATGCGGTAAATCGGTTGGCCCTTTTTAGAGAACTTCTCTTCGTATTCGGTCATGATGTTCCATTCCGGTTCATTCGCATGAAGATCCAAGGAAACATCTTTCAATAGCATTCCGTATTCTGAAATGCTCACCAATGAATATTCGAAAAGTCCGCGGTTGTCTGTTTTAAAATGGATTTCGCCGTTTTCTGGCAAGATTGATTGATAAATCTCCAAGAACGATTCATGCGTCAAGCGGCGTTTTGCATGGCGTGTTTTCGGCCAAGGATCTGAAAAGTTCAGATACAAGCGATCCACTTCCGCTTTCTCAAAGTAATCTGCCAGATTCTTGGCATCGACACGCAGGAGTCGAAGGTTTGGCAAGCCTTCCGGACTTTCCAATACAGATTCAAGTGCTGTAACAATGACGCTGTCGAACAATTCGATCCCGATATAATTGATTTCCGGGTTCGCTTTTGCCATTCCGACAATGAAGCGCCCTTTTCCAGTGCCGGCTTCAATGTGAAGCGGCTGTGCGTTGCCAAATTCTTGCTGCCATTTGCCTTTTAACAAAGTTGGTTCAGGAATAACGATTTCAGGGTGCGATTCAATTAACTCCGCTGCCCATGGTTTATAGCGTGCTCTCATTTTACATCCTCTTTCTTTCTTATAATAATAAGCAGGCAATTTGCCTTTGTTTTTCTTTTTTCTTATTGCTGGATAACCTGCCATTTGGAAGCGCTCACCGCATAATTCACCGTTTCCTCTAAATTCGTCTTGGCAATCGCATCCCCATCGACATGCCGGTAAATTGAGTGATGAGGAGTCTTGGCCGAAATTTCCTTGGCGCTGAACTGAGCCACTTCTTTAAAGCGTGTATGGGTTCCGCTAAAAACCGTACCAAAGACCAGCAACAGTTTCAAGCGCGAAATTCCATGGACCACTGTCAATTCAAGTACACCGTCATTTGTTTTCGAATGAGGGGAAATTTTCATGCCGCCGCCAAAATACGCCTGGTTATGAATGGTTGCAAACCAAACGTCATGGAACTCTTTTTCATCTCCATCAAGTTGGACCATTAAATCGAATTTCTGAAAACGGATCAACGTTAGAATCACATACATCAAATAAACGAGTTTTCCAGCGCCGATGCGGTTCAACTGTTTTTTCAGCGAAGAACGATTGACGATATCACTGATCTCCGCATCAAATCCAATGCCGCTGCTGCTGACGAATTGATGCACTTCTCCGTTGCTGAATTCACCAAGATCACAGGCTGCGCTTTTCGGCGACTGCAGGTATCGTGCAATAGCTGGGCCATCCTTGAATGACTGGAACCCCCTGCCAAAATCATTGCCTGAACCTGCTGCAACAGAACCGATCACGAGATTATTCGCCCCTGCTGCTCCGATGGTGATTTCCCGCTGTGTACCATCTCCGCCAAATCCGATTACCAAATAGGAATTTTGCGATTGATGCAAAGATTTGACGATTTGGATGGCGTGGCCGGCGTATTCGGTGATTTCCGCTTCAAAAGGAAAATCCAGTGTTTTTTTGAAACTTCTCCACTTTTTTAAGGATCTGCCGTTTCCGGCTGCTGGATTGATGATAAATAATGTTTTCATGTGACCTCATCTTGGCGCATTAAACGCCTTCTTTCAAATGATAAGTAAACTCTTCGATATATTTTGGGGTTTGTCCAGGTGCAATTCGGAATATGGTAAAGCGATCCACAGTAAACGTAATGGGTTTTAGCTGCCACTCCTGATTAACCGGAGGACCGCCTTTCCATTTTGCTGCTAGCGTAATATGAGGCACGAATGGCTTCAAATCAGGATTCATCTGAAATTCCAAGACTTTCTCTTTTACTTTAGCTTGCAGCTTCTGAAGTTCTTCGCTTTCTTCGACTGCCGCATAAACGATGCGCGGCGTTTCAGGGTTCCCAAAAACTTCGACGCCATTAATCGTCAACTTAAACGCGGCGTGATCAATTTCCTTTAAAGCTTCCGAAGCTTTCGTGATTTCTCCGTTCGGATCATTGCCGATAAACACGAGCGTCAAATGCATATCTTCCGGTGCTGTGTAACGTTTATGGCTATCCATTTCCCAGGAATTTCTTGCCTGCTCCAAAGCAGCCGCTGCACTAGCAGGAATTTTAATGCCAATAAAATAATGGGCTTCCACCAGCTTCACCTCTCTTCATTCTACCATTTGCGGAGGAACAAAAAAATAGCGGCCGGCTTTCGCCGGCCACTTTATTAAGATTTCACAGTCAATTTAAGATTTGCTTCAAAAGCTTCCTGCAATTTTCGTGTAAGTTCACCAGGAACGCCTTCTCCGATTTTCTGTCCATCAATCTGGACAATCGGCATTACCTCTGAAGTCGTTGAAGACATGAAGAACTCATCCATTTCCAAAGCTTGAGTTTTAGTGAAAGCGAGTTCTTGGACTTCGATGTCAAGATCCGCACATAAGTTTAGGATCACGCGGCGTGTAATTCCGTTTAAAATCAAATTCGTTGCCGGATGTGTATAAAGAATCCCGTTTTTCAAGCCATACATATTGGAAGAAGATCCTTCGGTGATGACTTCGCCGCGGTGCAGAACCGCTTCAAAACAACCCGCTTCGTACGCTTCCTGCTTCGCCAGGATATTCCCGAGCAAGTTCAAGCTTTTGATATCGCAGCGCAGCCAGCGGATGTCTTCGATAAATTTCGCATGGACACCTGTTTCCATCAATTCAAGCGGACGCTCTACCGTTTTTGTATAAGCGACAAGCACTGGTGACGTATCGGATGGGAATTGGTGCTGACGCGTATATGCGCCGCGTGTAAGCTGCACATAAACTTGCCCATTTTCGATTTCATTCATTTCCACCAAATCATACATCAATTTATGGAAGACATCCTTTGTATAAGGAATGATGATTTTAATCTTTTCAGCACTTTCGTAAAAACGGTCAATATGTTCTTCTGCAGTGAATAGATTGCCTTCATACACACGGATTACTTCGTAGATCCCGTCGCCGAATTGATAACCTCGGTCTTCTTTTGAAATGTTCAATTCCTCTTCACGAATAAATTCATCATTATGCAATATCCAATCCATCAGCAGTCCCTCTTTTCTCATTTTCTGTTTGGCTCGTGCGGCAATAAATATGGTTCAGTCGTTCTTCTTGCAAGCTAATTCATAGATCGCTTCTGCATAAATCGCAGTCGCTTTAATCAAATTGTCGATATCGACAAATTCATCCGCTTGATGGGCAACATCTTTTTCACCTGGGAACAGCATGCCGAATGCAACGCCTTTATCAAGCACGCGTGCATAGGTGCCTCCGCCGATTGCTAATAGATCGGCCTTGTCGCCCGTCTGCCGTTCATAAGCTTGCTGAAGCGTTTTGATGAACGGATCATTTTCATCTACATGATGTGGAGGGGAATTGGATTCAACCGTCAATTCGTATCCAAGCAATCCAAGCTTCTTCACTTTTTCATCAAACGGGTACGTGATCGAATAGCGCATGCTAATGTCAATGGTCGCCGACTCGTTCCGTTCAAAGCGGAAGATGCCCGCGTTGAATGTCGTGTCTCCAGAAACTTCATCGGTAAAGTCCAAGCCCAATCTGCGTCCACGAGAATCCTGATAAAAGTTATTTGAAATGAATTCGGCGAATTCCTGGCCGTCTCCAGTCAGATGATCTTTTAAAAACAGTGCCAGTAGAATTCCCGCGTTCACTCCGTGGTCCGGCTCCATCGCATGGGCGGATTTCCCAGAGAGAAGCAACTTAACTTCTTCCCCTTGTTTTTCAGCCGACCCTGAAACCGAGTGAGCGGTGCAAAATTCTTCAAATGCTTGCTGCCACTGTGGAAGCTCCCCTTCAACTACCGCTTCTGCCAAATCCGGCACCATATTCGTCCGTTTGCCTGAAACAAAGGAAATCAATTCATCCGGCATTTCCCAGATGTTTTTGGAAAAACGGATGCCCGCGATGCCTTTTTCGGCATTGATGATCGGGAAATCCGCATCCGGCGCAAACGCGATCGTCGGCATTTCTTCTGTCTCGAAATAACGGTCGACGCACCGGAATCCACTTTCCTCATCTGTTCCAATAATTAAGCGGATCCGTTTTGAAAATTCAAAGCCGGCTTCTTTGACGATGTTTAAAGCTGTCCAAGCTGCAATAGTGGGACCTTTATCATCAATGGCGCCTCTGCCATATAATTTGCCGTTTTCAATTTCACCGCCAAATGGATCTTTTGTCCAGCCATCGCCAACAGGCACAACATCGACATGCCCTAAAATTCCAAGCAATTCTTCACCAGTGCCGATTTCCAGATGGCCGGCAACGTCCGCAACATTTTTCGCTTCAAAGCCCTTTTCCTCGCCTTTCGCCAAAAACCAATCGAGCGCTTGTTTTACATCCTTGCCAAAAGGGGCATCTGGTGCTGTCTCTTCACTCAACACACTCGGAATCGCAAGCAATTGCTGCAATTCTTTTATCATGCTTTCTCTTCTTTTTTCTGCTTCTTGTAGCCAGTCCATGATTCACTCCCCTTTTTTAATTAAAGCTATTGTACACCTTTTTGGATTTTTTTGAAGGATGTTCCTTAAAATCAACGGAAAAAAACCGATTTCATTTATTAAGTTTGTGTGAATTCGTTAAAAAATATGGATATTCAATTACTTTTTCGATATAATCAAATTGTCAGATAATAGGTTTGACATATTTATTAAGAAAAGGGGCTGTCTTTGGCAATTATTTCAAAACCGTTGAGTATACCTCAACAATCCGTCCGCTAGTCTTTGCCTATGGGAAAAAAGATGAAGGAGTGGTTCTCTTACATGAAACCTACAACTGATCGTATGCTCATTCGAATCAAAGATATGTATAAGTACATCCGTGACAACGGAACTGTAACTACGCAAGATCTAGTCGATGAATTCGGCATCACTCCTCGCACCATTCAAAGAGATTTGAATGTGTTAGCCTTTAACGATTTGGTGACGAGTCCAACTCGCGGCAAATGGACAACGACGCATAAAAAGGTGAAGATGACTTCCTGATAGAAAAGCGCAAGCGCCTGGACTACAGGAAAGCCGATCTTACAGACAGCTCAGAAAAACTTCTTAACAAAGAAAATGACCGCAAAGGCTGCGGTCATTTTCTTTGTTTTAATTGGTCAATTTCTTCTTCCGTTAAATGGCGGTATTCGCCGAGCGCAAGCGCCGGATCTAATTCCAGCGGCCCCATCGATAAACGCTTTAAATACGTGACTTCTTTTCCCACGCTTTGGAACATCCGCTTGACTTGATGAAATTTTCCTTCCGTAATCGTCAATTCAATTTCTGAGACAGCACCGCTTTCCAGGATTTTCAACACAGCCGGCTTTGTTTTGTAGCCATCGTCGAGAACGACTCCATTTTCAAAAGCCGCTCCATCTTCTGCGGTAACTTCCCCGTCTATGATTGCGAAATATCTTTTGTCTACGTGTTTCTTTGGTGACAAGAGTTCGTGGGCAAGTTTTCCATCGTTCGTCAGCAAAAGAAAGCCTTCTGTATCTTTATCCAAACGCCCTACCGGAAACGGTTCAAAGTTCTGTTCTTCATCTGCTAGCAGATCAATGACCGTTTGGTCGTATTTGTCTTCCGTCGCTGAAATCACGCCTTGCGGTTTATTCATCAGCAAATAGATGAATTCCGCATATTCCACACGTTCTCCGCCGACCGTTACCTCGTCCGAAAGCTCGTTTATATGCACTTTCGGATCTCGGATTTCCGATCCATTCACTTCAACCGCTTTTGATTTCAGTAAAATTTTCACTTCTTTTCTGGAGCCATACCCCATATTCGACAGAAACTTATCGATGCGCATGTAATCCTCCTAGAACCCGAATTTTCTTGTGTATTTCGTTAATCGTTCACCCAGAAGCTTTTGGGCAATTCCTGTTTTCAACCCAAGATAGCCATAAACTGCGCCGCCAATTGCTCCGACAATCAGGATACGGAAAATCGAATGGATTTTCGTGTCCATATCGATGAACAAATCAACTCCTGCCAAAGCAGCAAATACCGCAATAGCCATGACGATGTTCATCAATACAATAAGGATAATTCGGCGAACCACCATATTTGAGTGATAATTCATGGTCACTTTGATGACAGCCAAGTTCATGCCCGTAGCTACTACGTATCCGATAATTGTAGCTGCAATCGCTCCATCTGTTTCAAATCGCTCGATCAATGGAATATTTAAAGCCAGTTTTAACAGCAAGCCAATTAATAGATTCAGGATGATCCATTTTTGTTGATTGATTCCCTGTAAAATGGATGCCGTAACCGGGAACAAAGCGAAAAGAATCGCTACCGGCAAGTAATGGGACAGAACGTCAGAACCCATATCGCTGATTTCATAGAAAATATGGTAAAGTTCATCAGACAGCAAAGTCATTCCGACAACGGCCGGAAGCGTCAAGAATAAGAGGATCTGGAATGTTTGATCCAGCGTTCGATTGACCGCTTTATGGTCATTGGTTGTAAAGTATTTCGTGATCAATGGAATCAGCGCCATGGAAAATCCAGTAGCCAGCATAACCGGAATCATGACCAGTTTATGGGTCTGGAAATTCAGCATGCTCAAATAGATGCTGGAGTTTGCTGCCCCTTCAGTAGAGGCCATCGCGTTATTGAATGTCAGCATATCGACAAATTGGAATAGCGGGTTGGCAATTCCAAGAAAGACAACGGGAACCGCGTAAATAGCGATTTCCTTGTACATATCACGGAGGCTGACATCATACGATTCAACCGAGTTCGCCCGGAGCTGATTGTACTCCGGCTTTTTCTTTTTCCAGTAGTAAAACAGGACAAGCACCCCGCCAAGCGCTCCGACAAATGCAGATAGAACAGCAATCTGCACGGCAGTTTCCGGTGTTCCATTGAAAACATTCAAGACAAGATACGCTCCAACAAGCAGGAACACAATGCGGACAATCTGTTCGATCAGCTGCGAGACAGCCGTCGGCATCATGAAATTATAGCCCTGGAAGAATCCGCGGAACAAACTCATGAACGGCACGACAAGCAATGCAAAGCTGACCCATTGGATCACTTCTTTTACATCTTCTACTGTATGGACTTTGTCTTTTGAATCGATGGTGATTTCAGCAAGCGGCCCTGCAAATAAATAAAGGAAGACGAATGCCGCAAAACCTGTGACCATCATCGTGGTCAAACCTGATTTCAACAGCCTTCTTCCGGTTTCGTAATCACCGAGTGAATTGTATTTAGCGACAAATTTCGAGAACGCGATCGGCGCACCCGAAATGGCCAGCGACAGCATCAAGTTATAAGGTATGTACGCATATTGGTAAAGGCCAATATTCTCTTCTCCGACCATGCTGTAGAACGGAATGACATATATGACTCCAAGGATTTTTGACAGAAATAAACCTAAGGTTAGAATGGCAGTTCCTTTAATAAGTGATGACATTTTGCACTTCCTGACTTGTTCAATGTTAAAAGCAATCTACACGATAGTTTACACCTATAAAAGAAATTACTCAACGAGTTTCAATGCATCGTGTATACTGTAAGAAAAGCGGAAGCGCCCGTTTAGCCCCGACAAGCGCTGGAGGTCTTTTAGGAAATGGCGCTCTTTGCCATTAACTGAAAGACCGAAGCGACTCGAGGGGCTGGGCGCTGGAGTCTGGACATTAAGAAAAGCGGAGTCTCGACAATTAAAATACTTTTCCTCTATTCAAATTAAAAACGAAAGCGAGTTCTTATATATGTATGACGTTATTATTATCGGCGGGGGTCCCTCAGGCTTGATGGCTTCCATCGCCGCTGCATCAACCGGACAACAGGTTTTACTTATTGAAAAAGGCAAAAAGCTCGGAAAAAAACTGATCATTTCCGGCGGCGGACGCTGCAATGTGACCAACCGGCTGCCTCTTGACGAAATTGTGAAACATATTCCAGGCAACGGCAGATTCCTGCACAGTCCGTTTTCCGTCTTCAGCAACGAAGACATCATCTCTTTTTTTGAAGGGTTGGGCGTTGCTTTGAAAGAAGAAGACCACGGCCGCATGTTCCCCGTTTCCAACCGGGCGCAAGACGTGGCGGATGCCATGTTCCGCGAAATGGACCGGCTGAACGTGAAAGTCATGCTCGATTCACCGGTTAAGAAATTATTGATGACCGACGAAAAAGTGACCGGCGTCCGGCTGCATTCGGGCGAAGAATTTACCGCCAAAGCGATTGTTGTCGCAGTCGGCGGAAAAGCCGTTCCGCAAACGGGCTCGACGGGCGATGGCTACCCGTGGGCTGAAAAAGCGGGGCACACCGTAACCGATTTGTATCCGACCGAAGTTCCTTTATTGTCCAAAGAGCCGTTCATCGTGAGCCGCGATCTACAAGGCCTTGCCCTTCGAGATGCTGCTGTTTCGGTGCTGAATAAAAAAGGGAAGAATTTAGTGACCCACCAAATGGATATGCTCTTCACCCATTTCGGATTGAGCGGCCCCGCGGTGCTTCGCTGCAGCCAGTACGTCGTCAAGGAAATGAAAAAGAACGGCGGCGAACCGGTGCAGATGCGCATCAACACGATGCCTGAGGAAAATGCGGAATCCGCTTTCCAACTGCTTCATAAAATGATGAAAGACGAACCGAAAAAAGCGGTGAAAAACGTCTGGAAAAGCATCACCCAAGAACGGTGGCTGCTGTTTTTGATGGAACGTGCCGGCATCGATCCGCAAGCCATTGGTGCAGAACTTGCAAGCGACAAAGTGCGGGCATTCGCTCAGCAATTGACGGCATTCTCAATGACCGTGACTGGCACGCAGCCGATTGAGAAAGCCTTTGTCACCGGCGGCGGTGTCTCGATCAAGGAAATTGAACCGAAAACAATGGCTTCTAAGAAAAAGCCCGGCCTTTATTTTTGCGGCGAGATCTTGGACATCCACGGCTACACAGGCGGCTACAATATCACTTCCGCACTCGTGACCGGAAATGTTGCAGGGCGCAGTGCTGCTGCTTTTGCAGAAGATTTACAACTGACACATTAATCATAAAACCCCATTTGCCGGGATGCAAATGGGGTTTTATTTTGCCTAATTTCGGATTTGTTTGCGGAATACTGGGATTTGTTTGCGGAATTTCATACTTTGTTTGCGGAATAACCTCGTTTATTTGCAGAATTCCATCGTTTATTTGCGCAAAACAAAAAACCTGCCGAGAATCCCTCGACAGGTTCTGTTATGTTATCCGACTACCACGTTTACCAATTTCCCTGGAATCGCGATGACTTTGCGGACTTGTTTGCCTTCTGCAGCTTTTTGGACATGCTCATCCGCCAATGCCGCTGCTTCCAATTGTTCTTTCGTGCTGTCTTTAGCAATCAGTAATTTCGTTTTCACTTTGCCGTTCACTTGGACAACTACCTCGATTTCATCATCGATCATTTTCGATTCATCGAACGTTGGCCAAGCTTCATATGTCACCGTTTCTGAGTGGCCCAATTTCTCCCATAGCTCTTCTGCTACGTGCGGAGCAACTGGCGACAATAATTTCACAAAGCCTTCAACGTATTCTTTTGGAATCGCGTCGACTTTATAGCCTTCGTTGATGAAGACCATCATTTGCGAAATGCCTGTATTGAAACGAAGCCCTTCAAAGTCTTCCGTTACTTTCTTCACGGTTTGGTGATAGACTTTTTCCAATTTGCCGTCGTTTGAATCCACGATTTTTGCACTCAATGCATCTCTTTCTTCATCGATGAACAACCGCCAAACACGGTCTAGGAAGCGGCGTGCCCCGTCCAAGCCATTAGTTGACCAAGCAATCGAAGCTTCAAGCGGTCCCATGAACATTTCATAAAGGCGAAGTGTGTCTGCACCGTGGCTTTCGATGATCTGGTCTGGGTTGACGACATTGCCTTTAGATTTCGACATTTTTTCATTGCCTTCTCCAAGGATCATTCCTTGGTTGAACAATTTCTGGAACGGCTCTTTCGTCGGCACAACACCAAGATCGTAAAGCACTTTATGCCAGAAACGCGCATACAATAAATGAAGGACGGCATGTTCTGCTCCGCCGATATAGACATCGACCGGAAGCCAGTGCTTCAATAATTCCGGATCTGCCAACATTTCATCATTTGTCGGATCGATATAGCGCAAGTAGTACCAGCAGCTTCCCGCCCATTGCGGCATCGTATTTGTTTCGCGGCGGCCTTTCATGCCTGTTTCCGGATGGACGACATTGACCCATTCTGTGATATTCGCAAGCGGCGATTCGCCTGTTCCGCTCGGTTTAATATCTTTCGTTATCGGCAGCGTCAACGGCAAGTCTTTTTCATCTACCGGTGTCATTGTGCCATCTTCCCAGTGGATGATCGGAATTGGCTCACCCCAATAGCGCTGGCGGCTGAACAGCCAGTCGCGTAGGCGATAGGTGATTTTCTTCTCGCCGACACCGTGTTCTTCAAGCCAAGAAATCGCTTTTGCGATCGCTTCTTTTTTGTTCAATCCGTTCAAGAAATCGGAATTGATCAATTCACCGTCGCCTGCGTATGCTTCTTCCGCGATGTTCCCGCCGGATACTACTTCGACAATCGGCAAGTCGAATTGCTTCGCAAATTCATAGTCGCGCTCATCATGTGCTGGAACTGCCATGATGGCCCCAGTTCCGTAAGTAGCAAGTACATAATCGGCAATCCAGATCGGCATTTTTTCGCCGCTGACCGGATTGATTGCAAATGAACCGGTAAAGACGCCTGATTTCGATTTGGCCAAATCCGTACGCTCTAAATCGCTTTTCGTTTTCACGTCATCGATGTATTTTTCGACTGCCGCTTTTTGATCAGCCGTCGTGATGGAAGCCACCAATTTATGTTCAGGTGCAAGCACTGCATAAGTTGCACCGAAAATCGTATCTGGACGTGTTGTAAATGCGCGGAAAGAATGCGCTGTGCCTTCGACTCCAAACTCAAGTTCTGCCCCTTCGGATTTTCCGATCCAGTTGCGCTGCATGTCTTTTAAGCTTTCTGGCCAGTCAAGATCATCCAAATCTTCAAGCAAACGGTCCGCATATTCTGTAATACGCAGCACCCATTGGCGCATCGGGCGGCGTTCGACGGGATGCCCTCCGCGTTCAGAAACGCCGTCGACCACTTCTTCATTAGCAAGAACTGTACCCAGTGCCGGGCACCAGTTCACAGCCACTTCGTCTACATAGGCCAAGCCTTTATTGTAAAGCTGGATAAAAATCCATTGTGTCCATTTATAGTAAGAGGGATCCGTCGTGTTGACTTCGCGGTCCCAGTCATACGAAAATCCAAGTTCCTGGATTTGGCGTTTGAACGTTGCGATGTTTTTCGCCGTGAATTCCGCCGGGTCGTTTCCTGTATCCAGTGCATATTGTTCTGCCGGAAGGCCGAATGCATCCCAGCCCATCGGATGAAGGACATTATAGCCCTGCATGCGCTTCACTCGGCTTAAGATATCCGTTGCCGTGTAACCTTCCGGGTGCCCAACGTGGAGTCCAGCTCCAGAGGGGTAAGGGAACATATCCAATGCGTAGAACTTCGGTTTATCAAAATCAGTTTCCATTTTGAACGTTTTGTTCTGATCCCAGAACTTCTGCCATTTCTTCTCGACTGTCTTGTGCTTGAATGTCATCTCAAATTCCTCCTCAAAAATAAAAACTCCCGTCCCTCATATTAATAAGGGACGGGAGTTTCCCGCGGTACCACCCAAATTAGCGATTGCTCGCTCAACTTGACTCCTTAACGCGGAAAACGGTGTATCTTACTTGGTTTCACATACACGGACTCCAAGGCGAGTTCAATTGCTCCAAACACCGGCTTGCACCTACCGCCGGCTCTCTTCGGAATGAAAACAATTTACTGTTCCTCTTCACTGTCGTTTGCTATTATCTTTAGTTTAGCGGAACCGCCGTTTTTTGGCAATAGCTCAGGACACTTTCACGTTTTCTGTATTCAGAGGCGCATCTGTAGCATCAATGATATCTTGGACGCTGAAGCCTTCGAACACTTCCGTCAGCACCAATCCATCTGCTGTCACCTCGATGACGGCACGGTCGGTGATGATCTTATTGACAACACCTTTGCCTGTAAGCGGCAATTCGCATTGCTTTTTGATTTTCGAAGATCCGTCTTTCGATACATGGTCCATGATGACAATCACCTTTTTGGCGCCATGCACCAGATCCATCGCTCCGCCCATGCCCTTGATCATTTTCCCGGGAATCATCCAGTTCGCCAAGTCCCCATTTTCAGCAACTTCCATTCCGCCTAAGATCGCCACATCAATATGCCCGCCGCGAATCATCGCGAACGATTCAGCGCTTGTGAAAAAAGAAGAGCCTTTAATGGTCGTCACAGTTTCTTTGCCGGCATTGATCAAATCCGGATCCACTTCGTCTTCAGTTGGATAGGGCCCGATGCCGAGCAATCCGTTTTCTGATTGGAGCACGACGCTTTTGTTGTCCGAGATAAAATTAGCCACCAAAGTCGGCATCCCGATCCCTAAGTTTACGTAGTCTCCATCGTTGATTTCTTTTTCTGCACGTCTCGCAATTCTTTCTCTTACTTGGTTTTTATCCATCGCTGCACACATCCTTTCTTAGACTGAACGGGTCGTTAACCGTTCAATGCGTTTTTCCTGCTTCGCTTGCAATAAGCCTTGCACATAAATGCTCGGCGTTTGGACATGATTCGGATCGATGTCGCCGGTTTCAACGATTTCTTCGACTTCCGCAATCGTAATTTTTCCAGCCGCTGCGGCCAACGGATTGAAATTCTGCGCAGTTTTGTTGTAGACGAGATTCCCCATCTTATCCGCTTTATGTGCACGCACTAATGCGAAATCGGCACGAAGTGCATGTTCAAGCACGTATTCTTTGCCGTCAAACTCACGGATTTCTTTTCCTTCAGCGACCGTCGTACCCACTCCAGCCGGTGTGAAGAATGCCGGAATCCCAGCTCCGCCTGCACGCATCTTTTCAGCCAATGTGCCTTGCGGCGTCAATTCCACTTCTATTTCGCCAGACAGTACTTGGCGCTCAAATTCCTTATTTTCTCCCACATAAGAGCCGATCATTTTCTTGATTTGTTTGTTCTTCAGCAAAAGGCCGAGACCCCACTCGTCAACTCCACAGTTATTCGAAATGACGGTCAAGTCCGTTACCCCTTTGTCGACCAACGCCAAAATCAGCTGTTCCGGAATCCCTACGAGCCCGAACCCGCCAACCATAATTGTTGCGCCGTCTTGAATCTGTTCCACCGCTTCGCGTGCGGATCCATAAATCGGTTTCATTTTAGCCATCCCCCGTTCTTTCCGTTGACAGAATTATGTAAATAAAAACGCTTTCACCTTCAATTTAAACAAAGTCTCAGCCAAAAGGCAATACATGGACCCAAAACCAAAAGGAATAACTGCCGATGCAATTTTTACAAATAAAAAAGAAGGCCCGTTTCTGGCCTTCTTCCTTATTTCATCAACTACACTTTTCTTGAAGCTGCTCTGCCTGCTCTTTTTTCAACGGACGGTCATATAGCAAGGAAGTGACAATGGCGATTGCCACCAATACCGTCACGAGCACAAATAATGCCGGCATCCCGTAGACGTCGACCATGACACCGCCGAGCAGCGGCCCGACCATGCGCCCGCCTGTTGCCACGCTGTTGACGATCCCTTGATAAAATCCTTCACGGCCTTTCGGAGCAAGCTGATTCGCAAGTGCCGGCACAGCAGGCCACACGAACATTTCCCCGAAGGTCAAAATGGCCATTGCCACAATGAACATCGAGAAATCCTGCGCAAATGCAACGACGACATAAGAAACCATCATGATCAAAATGCCGATGATCAATTGCTGCTTGATATTGTCTTCGATGCGTTTCATGATTGGTCGGATGAAAGGCTGCCCAGCCACGATCAATACTCCGTTCAATGTCCATAAGAAACTATATTGTGTTAACGTAATGCCGATTTCCTGTGTGTAGGCGGAAATTGTCGACTGCCACTGCACATATCCGACCCAGCAAAGAAAGTATCCGGCTGAAACAATCATCAAGGCATTGAAAGGCGCCTTTTTCCGTATCTTTTTCCCTTCATTAATAACCGAAGTATGCGAAATCGGAGATATCGACATGGACTTGAATCCAAATAAAGCAATGAAAAAAAATAGGATATACATGGCTAGATTCGCTCCAAAAATGTAATCAAAGCTATAGGCTGCTAAAATCCCCGCCATTGCAGGCCCAATCGCCACTCCGACATTCTGAGCCAAGTAAATGGCATTAAAAGCTTTTCGCCCGCCTTCTGGCCAGACTGTCCCAACCATCGCGTACATGCTCGGAAAAACGATTCCTCCGCTAAAGCCGATGATGGTATAAAAAACGACAAAAGGCAAAAACTCGTGCCATACGGCTAAGCCTGCTAACGCGAAAATGGTGATGATAATCCCACCCATAATCGATTTATAGCCGCCAAATTTATCGAACAAGACACCGCCGAGTAAGTTCCCGACAACCGCTGCCCCAGCGTTGCCCATCAAAACAAGGCCAGCAAGCGATAACGATTTCCCTAAATGATCGTGCATATATATGGTAGTTAATGGCCACAAAAACGAATTACCCGTTACATTTACGAGCATTCCGATGATTAAGAGCCAGACGCGTTTCGGCATGAAAATTCTTCCCTTCGCACTAAATTCCAAGAGTCATTGTATTCCTTTTGAACCGTCTCTACAAGAGAAATATATCGATATCTTAAAGACAGATTTTTCTGCCGTTGAAGCGGCAATTTTACACATGCTACAATGGAAAAAAGAGGAGTTGTTTACGATGGAAATGAACTTGCCTTTTTCTTCTGACGGCAAACGCTATTACACATGGAATCGGCATTTGCGCGACCATTTCGGATTTAAAGTGATGAAAATCGCACTCGATGCCGGCTTTGATTGCCCAAACCGTGATGGTACAGTTGCGCACGGCGGCTGCACATTCTGCAGTGTCGCCGGCTCTGGTGATTTCGCAGGAGACCGGGTCGATTCGATTCCCGTCCAATTCGATAAAATAAAAGAAAAAATGCACCGGAAATGGAAAGACGGGAAGTATATGGCGTATTTCCAGGCCTATACGAATACCCATGCTCCACTTTCGGTGATCAAAGAAAAATTTGAAGCGGCGCTTGAACAGGAAAATGTCATTGGCTTAAGTATCGCAACGCGTCCCGACTGCTTGCCGGATGATGTGGTTGATTACCTCGCCGAATTAAACGAACGGACGTATTTATGGGTGGAGCTCGGCTTGCAAACCGTCCATGAACGCACCGCGCTTCTTGTGAACCGGGCGCATGATTTCCCTTCGTATGTGGAAGGCGTCACAAAACTTCGGAACCGCGGCATCCGCGTATGCACCCATATCATTAATGGCTTGCCTCTTGAGGATCGCGATATGATGATGGAAACTGCCCGGGAAGTGGCGAAGCTGGATGTCCAAGGGATTAAAATCCATCTGCTTCATTTATTAAAGGGGACACCGATGGTGAAACAGTATGAAAAAGGAATGGTTGAATTTCTTGAGAAGCAGGATTACATCCATTTGGTTGCAGATCAACTGGAAGTGCTGCCGCCTGAAATGGTCGTTCAGCGGATTACCGGAGACGGCCCTATCGACTTGATGATTGGTCCGATGTGGAGCGCCAATAAATGGGACGTGCTAAACGGCATTGATGCCGAATTGGCCGAGCGGAATTCGTGGCAGGGAAAAAATTACCGGGAGTGTATCAATGCATGACTTTGCAGCGCGTATTGCCTTATACAAAATTTTTATTGGAACAAGCGGTCGAAACGGGTGACTGCGCCATCGACGCTACTGCAGGAAATGGCCACGATACGCATTTTTTGGCAGGGCTCGTCGGCGATGGCGGTAAAGTTTTTGCTTTCGATATCCAGGAAGAAGCGATCCGAAACACACGTGAGCGTGTCCATGGATTTTTACAAGTCGAACTGATTCATGACAGCCACGCGAAAATTTCAAGCTATGTGAAAGAACCGATTGCTGCGGCCGTCTTCAATCTCGGCTATCTGCCAAAAGGTGATCACAGCATCATCACAAAATCCCGGTCTACATTAGATGCCATTGAGCAATGCCTAAGCTTATTGAAGCCAAAAGGCGTTGTACTGATTGTCATTTATTCCGGGCATGAAGGCGGCAGCGAAGAGCGGGATGCAGTATTGAATTTTGTTACTGAGCTGCCGCAAGCTGCATACGATGTTTTGCAGTACGGCTTTATTAACCAGCGCCATTCGCCGCCATTTTTAGTAGCTATTGAAAAGAAATAGAGAAAAGCAGAAGGCTGTATTCAGCCTCCTGCTTTTTTAATATCTATTCGCTGTTGCCCCTAGTACAGCTGCTCGAATCATCGGCTCCACAGTAAACTCTTTTAATTCTTCAGCAGTTCCTGTTACGATGGCCCCTGTAATTTTCAAGGTTTCAGGGGTAGCTTCGATTTTTCCGTTTTCAGTCAATGCCTCATGTAGATGTGCTGCTTCCCCTGTTGAATCTTTCTCGTTTTTCAGCCACTTAATATGCTGGATAAACATGGAAGCCGAATCTTCATTCATTTCTTCTATTCTTGATGAAAAGCCGAACGCATCTTCGCCGCTGACCGGCTCCTGCACACTTTCTTTTCTGTTTTCAGTTTCCACATCCACCCAGTACCAAGCGAGCTGATCTGAAAATTTTTCTCGAACTTCATTTATCGTGTAATCTTGATCAAATGAAAATGCCATTTCAACTACTTGATGATTTGGAATTTCCTCTAAAACACCTCGGTCATCGGGCAGCACTGAATAGTTTGCCGTTGGGTAGTAAAATTCCACTACCCGTTCTCCTTGGAAAAACAACGGAATCCGATTATCGTTTATACTGCCGGAGCTTGTAACCATTGCAGCTTGCACTTCTCGTGAGGTCCCGAAAATAGAAAACACTTTTTCATGCTGCCCCCATGGAATCGGAACACCTCCGATTTCTTTAAAGCGCTCAGTCTTGACCGTCGTTGAAAAAGGCGTATTCGTGTAGATGGATCCATTATTTTCAACATTGGCGCCTTTGATGAATTGCCACATATAATCTTCCTCAATTGTTGCTTCTGCATTTCGGTACATCATAAATGTCCCAATCCAAAATAAAGCGCCAAACAACAATACGGATACACTGGTCGAGATGAGAATGTTCCGCAGCAGCGACTTTCTTCTGGCTTTCTTTACTAGTTTTGAAAATCCTTTGTCCGTTTGGAATAACTTATGATTTTCACTCATACTCCTGCCTCCTATGTTCTTTGATAAATTCTTTACGTGCTCGGTATAAAGTCGTCTTCACCGATTCTTCTTTCAGCTCTGTCAATGTTCCAATTTCTCTTACGGCCAGTCCCATGCTGTATTTCATCAATAAAAGCTGCCTATGCTTCGGCTTTAGCTTCTTCAGCACATTTTCTATCCCTTTTCGCGTTTCGTTTTGCATCAAAGCTGCTTCAGGCGTTGCTTCTTCAATTAACTTCTGAAAATTGAATTTCAATAAAATTTCTTGTCGTCTGGAGCCTTTACGGTATAAATCATAATAGCCGTTGACCGCGACCCGGAAAAGCCAACTTTTTGCATGCTCAGGATTTACAGAATCAATATAAAGAAGAAACTTATAGGCGGCATCTTGAACGATATCTTCAGCATCTTCTCTGGACGCACCTATTTTCATCAAATAATTTTTAATCATTTTTATCTGCTCGTATAACTCTTTCTCCATCATCGAATCGCTCATTTACCGGCCTCCCTTCTTATAAACGTTCTTGTAAGATTAAAGTGAACAATTCCTTGCTGGATTATTAAATACTGCAAAAAGATGCACTTTATTCAACATCATTTCTTTAATTGGTCGCCAAACTTGTTCTCCTTGAACACAAAAGGCGATGCCCTTTTTCGGCATCGCCCCTTCTCGCTCACTTTACATAAACAACTTTAAACCGCTCACAGACCAACAGCATCGTATCGGAATAAGCCAGATTGTGTACTCTCAATTCCTCTGCAAAAAACTGTTCATGGGCATTCCACCAAAAACTATAATCCCCTTCGCCTTCTGCCAAAGCAAAGTCGATCGGCACTTCATTCATCGGCAAAACAGATACTTCCGTAATTTGAATGATTGCGGCAGGCATTTCTTTTGCATCAAGGACAATATTGTACTGACCCACTTGAGGCAGCGCTTCGTTTTCGATTTCATATAAAACACGTGCGGAACACGTTGCTGTTTTCTTGCCTTCAACCACAAGACTTGCAAGCCAATCTGCATCAGCTCCAAATTGGAAGGCTTCCGCTGCTGTATCCGGAGTCCGTTTTTCGCTTTCCCAGTAGTCCTTCCAAAACTTCAGAGCTTGTGAATTCATGTCCATCCTCTTTTCTTCTTTGTAGGCACCTAAAGTTGGCGCAATTGCTATTTCATTAGCCATCAATTTCTACACGGCCGTCTTCCCAAATCCGAATGGGCTGGTAGCTATTCAAAAACCCGAGAGCTATATTCCCTGTCGAATTCATTTCCGTTATTCCTTCTATGTATGCAGATTCATCAATAATCAATCGGTAGAAATAACAAGTTCGACCGCCTGTATCCGAAGATTCTTCCAATACGATTTTTTCTCCATACTTTTCTTCGAAAAAACGAAACGCCGCTTCATGATTTTCAAATGCCGGCATTTCAAGAACCTCTTGCTGTGTAATTCGTTGCATTTCAGTCATGCTCATACCTCCGCTATCCATCATTACATCTTAGTTTAACCGAATATTCCATCCCTCGTCATTTATTAGATGGAAACGGCAGCTCACCGCAGCGCAGATATTGGTATACTGTTTGATAAGACCCTAATAATCAGAATGAAGGACGGGATGGATTGAAACACTTAACCCCAACAGGCGAGTTTATTTATACATATGCCTATCATCAAGATGAAAAAGACCTATGCCTGTTAGAGATGCGTTCTTTTTTTGGAAAAGATACAGAAGAGAAAATCCTTAAAAGCAAGAGGGCCATCGAGCCTAGCAGAAGCCCATTCATCAAAGAACGGATTGAATTGCTGTTTGAAGGAACAAAATTAGATGATGTCATCAACCAAGCAGCTGCTATAAATATGGAGAATTCTACATTCAAAATCATTTTCCCGAAACTGAACGGCCTTTCACCGACTGATCAAATCGAATACACGGAAAAACGAAGCATCGAACGGCAGATTGGATTTGTCATCAAAGGAAAAGCGGATGTCCATCATCCGGACGTCATTTTCGGGTTGATCCTATTCGGCGGCCGGTGGTATTTCGGCCATTATTTGCAAAGTGAGTCTGTCTGGTTCAAGCATCAGCAAAAACCGCGTGAATACTCGACAGCACTCAGTACAAAAGTGGCGCGTGCACTTGCCAATATTGCCGTACCTGATCCAATCGGAGTGAAAGCGATCGATCCTTGCTGCGGCATTGGCACTGTACTGGTCGAAGCGTTGTCGATGGGCATTGATATTGTCGGGCGCGACATCAACCCTATTGTTGTCGAAGGTTCACTTGAGAATATTAAACATTTCGGTTTATCGGGTGCTGTCGAGTTGGGAGCCATTGCCGATATTAAGCAGCAATACGATGTGGCCATCATCGACATGCCTTACAACCTTTATACAAGTGCTACCGAGGCCGAACAACAAGGGATTCTCAAAGATGCATTGCCTGTCACCGAAAAATTGCTTGTGGTGACAATCGATCCGATCGACTACATGATCGATGAAGCCGGGTTTTCGATCACCGATCGCTGCTTGGTGAAAAAAGGCTTGTTTCTTCGGGAAATTCTTGTTTGCGAAAGAACGAAGGTTCTGCAAGAAGCTTAAGCTATCAACAGATTCACACAATGAAAAAAGCACCCGGAGAATATTCTCCGGGTGCTTTTGCTCTTCTCTACTAATGCGCCAGCATATCACGTACTAGCCCTTCTGCATCTAGGTCTGAAGGATAATACGTTGGCCAGTGCGTAACTTCCTCCAATAATTCTTTCCGGTCCGCTCCCCAATACAAATGGAAATGCGAAGATTTGACCGGATAGATATTGTGGTCACTAAACTGGATAAACGCTGGTGCTTGTTCGGAGCCTCCCGTCTTTTTGAAAATAAAACGGACCCCGCGATTTCCTTTTTCATACGCCAAAATTTCATAGCCGTCTGAGGCATACTCTCCTGAATATTCCTCTTTCCCATCAAAAAAAGTTACACTCCCGTCTTTGATTAAAACTCGATTGACATCCGTTATGTAGCCAGTCGTATAGTATTCTTTGTATTCTTCTGCTGTCATATCGCCAGTTTCAGCTTTGTGGGCAAAAACTTCATCTAAATCCCCTGAAACGAGATAAGGGTAAACAGATTGCCAATCCCCTTCCCAATCCGATAATTCCCGGTCTGCTACTTGTTCGTCTTCAAAATAACCGTCATAGATTTGAGTTGTGGCTTCATCATGGCCATGATGGTCATCAATCGCAATTTCGGCAGGTGCCGACTGGACTTCTGACGCTTCGCCCTCACCGTAAAAGACCGCTTTAATTTCTGCTATTTCACTCGTTGCTTTTCCGGTAAAATCGGCTGATTCCTGTCCAGAAACCATTTCCCATTCATCGGAGCTGCTAGCCCTGCTATACCAGTGCCAATGGCCGCCTCCAGCTTCTTCTTTTAAGAATGCTGTCAGCTCGATTTCATCTCCTGTATGATAATGTGCTGCCAACCCTTCAATCAATACGCCTTCAGGCACTTCCTGATCCGTTTTTTCGCTTTCTGAATGAGCCCGCTGCTCAGTGGCGCTGCCCGTGTTTGTTTCGTCAGTTGACTGGCATGCGGCTAATGCCAAAACCAATAGGAATAACCCGAGTCCTTTTACTATTTTCTTCATTTTCTATTCCTCCTGAAATTGAATGTCTTTTCTTTATGTACAGTCTTTCAAAATCCAATTGCCCTTCTTTTATTCGTAATCATTACGTTTTGAAAAACTGCAAAATTTTTTCTTTTACTATGTATCAAAATTTTTGGCTCAATTAAAAATTTCAGTTCAGCCAGATATAATGTACCAGTAGTTGCAATCCACTATATTCCCTTCCGCTCCTTTTGATTGCATTTTATAAATTGTAATCATTACGTTTTATAGATTATATTTATTTTGTCCTAATTGCAAGCCTTTTTTTATATTCCCGTGCAATAAAAAAACATCCGCAAATGTTGAGAACATTTTACGGACGTTTATTCGACTTAAGAACCGATTCAATTTTTCAAAATTAAATCATCTAATTGCTTTGCCGTTTCTGCATTTCTTCTGCCACTAATCGGTAAGAAGCCAATTTGTCGGCGAAATCATACGTGATGGTCACAAGCATAACTTCATCCGCACCATAGCCTTCTGCTAATTCTTCCAAAGCATCGACTACTTTTTCAGGTGTCCCGACAATCATCCGTCTACGGTTTTCTTCCACCAGCAGGCGTTCGAATTTAGAATACGGATAATTGAAGGCGCGCTCAGGCGGCGGCGTGCCGTTTGATGGCATTCCTTGTGCGCCCATGGCAAGTGATAAGTCCATCGAAGACGCCACCCATTCCGCTTTCTCTTCCGTTTCTTGGCATACAACGAAAATCGCTACGCCTTGATACGGTTTTGATCCATCCATTGATTCGAAACCGTCGCGGTAAGTTTTGGCAAAACTTTGGCCGCCTTCTCCATTGATAAACTGCGCGAACATATAAGGCAAGCCTTTTTCAGCAGCCAATTGCGCAGAACTCTGGCTCGAACCCAGCACCCAAACCGGCGGTGCTGAATCTGTTACCGGCGTCGCTTTCATGCCGTAGTACGCATGGTCTTCCGGAATCCGATCTTCCAAATACATGCGCAATTCGTCTATTTGAGCAGGAAAACGGTCTACATCCCGTTTCCGTCCTTCATTCAGCGCATAGCTCGCCCGCGGCATTCCACCCGGCGCCCGTCCGACCCCGACGTCAATCCGTCCCGGATATAAAGTTTCAAGGAGCTTAAAGTTCTCAGCCACTTTAAAAGAAGAGTAATGCGGCAGCATGACCCCTCCTGAACCGAGTCTAATCGTATTTGTCATTGCCCCCAAATGGGATATCAATATTTCCGGTGAAGAACCTGCGAGCGTCGTAGCATCATGGTGTTCGGAAACCCAAAATCGCGTATAGCCCCATTTCTCTGCCATTTGTGCGAGCTTCGCTGTTTCTTTCAGCGCTTCCTGGGGTGTACGGCCCTCTGAAATCGGCGATTGATCTAATATACTAAAGGCTAAGGCCATGTCATCCCTTCTCTCACAAAACTTATTGCACCACGTATCCTAAAGAACGCAAAACATTCTTGATAAATAAATGCGAAGAAATAAAAATGTCTTCGCGTTCTGGCTCCTGGAATAAATCGTGGTAAGCATTTGTCCATTCTTTGTAGCTGAATTCCTTAAGATTTTGCTGTTTGAGCCAGCGTTTCGCTGTTTCTTTATCCGTGATCATATCCTGTTCTCCTGTATGGATAAATACCGGAATGTCCGGAAATACCCCTTTGCTTTGGGCAAGCAGCTTTAAGTAGGATTGAAGCTCATGATACCAGCCTACCGAAATTTCGGTCCGATAGAAAGGATCCTCTTTTTCCTGCTCGATCACTTCTTGGTTCTTGGTCAATTCTTCGATGGAAATATGGTGATTGATCTTTACTCGGGAAGTCACTTTATGAAAGCCGGTCAAAGCATTCGAAAATTTAGAAGGTGTCTTGATCAATTGCAGCCAAGGCGAAGTGAAAACAACTCCGGCGATATCCATTCTATTTTTGGAAAGCACACTCATCGCAAGAGTCGCCCCTAAGCCGTGAGCCACGATAAATACCGGCAATTCGTTTTCCATCGCGACTTTAACCGCTGTCTTTATGGATTTCTCGTAGTCTTCAAACGGTTCCCGATGCGCCGTATCTTTTTCCGCATTTTCGCCATGCCCAGGCAAATCTCCCATGATGACATGGAAATTGGCGCCACGCCAATGATCGATTTGCCAAGAATATCGAAGATGATGTTCATATGCACTATGAATGAGGACAACTACAGCTTTTGCCGGTCCGATGGATTCCCATTTCCACATTTCAAGCCACCTCTTTCTCTTGCGCAGGCTGCAACGCCATTTGACCTTTACGCTTATTTTGATAGGATTAGTATTATCTTATCTTTTTTACTGGAGGTTTTCCATGATTTACCCATTCAAAGACAAACACCCATCCATTCACCCCTCAGCTTTTATCGCTGACCATACTACGATTACCGGCGATGTCGTTATCGGTGAAGATTCTTCGGTCTGGTTCAACACCGTCATCCGCGGCGATGTCGCACCTACCATTATCGGCAAGAAAACCAATATCCAAGACCTATGCATGCTTCATCAAAGCCCAGGGAACCCGCTGATTTTGGAAGACGAAGTCACTATCGGCCATCAAGTGACCTTGCATAGCTGCAAAATTCGCAAAGGTGCGTTAATCGGAATGGGCTCCATCATCTTAGATGGGGCCGAAGTCGGAGAAGGAGCATTCATCGGAGCCGGCAGTCTCGTTCCGCAAGGCAAAGTCATCCCTCCTGGCATGCTGGCATTTGGACGGCCCGCAAAAGTGGTGCGCGAGCTGCGCAAAGAAGACATCGAAGACATGCAGCGCATTGTCCGGGAATACGCTGAAAAACGAGCATACTACAAATCGCTTCAATAAATAAAGACGGCTGAGCAAATTTGCTCAGCCGTCTTTTTATGTGTTTCTATTGAGCGGATTGCTCTTTCAAAGCTGCTGCTTTGTCCGTGCGCTCCCACGGAAGATCAATATCCGTGCGGCCGAAATGGCCATATGCTGCCGTTTGTTTGTAGATTGGACGGCGAAGATCCAACATTTTGATGATCCCTGCTGGACGCAGATCAAAGTTTCCGCGTACAAGCTCGATCAATTTGTTTTCTTCTACAGTGCCTGTTCCAAACGTATCGACTGCAATTGATACCGGGTGAGCTACGCCGATTGCGTAAGCTAGCTGTACTTCGCAACGTTCAGCAAGGCCCGCTGCTACGATGTTTTTCGCTACGTAGCGAGCTGCATAAGCTGCAGAACGGTCCACTTTTGTTGCGTCTTTCCCTGAGAAAGCACCGCCGCCGTGGCGCGCATATCCACCGTAAGTATCTACGATGATTTTGCGTCCAGTAAGGCCCGCATCCCCTTGTGGCCCACCGATTACAAAGCGACCAGTTGGATTGATGAAGTATTTTGTTTCTGCATCGATCAAGTGTGCAGGAACCACTTCGTTGATGACATATTCTTTAATATTGCGCTGGATTTGCTCAAGCGGCACTTCTGGATGATGCTGAGTCGAAATAACGATTGTGTCCACACGCAATGGTTTATTGTTTTCATCGTATTCGATTGTCACTTGCGTTTTGCCATCCGGGCGCAAGTATGGAAGAATTTCTTCTTTCCGCACTTCTGCAAGGCGGCGCGCCAATTTATGCGCTAAGGCAATCGGAAGCGGCATGAATTCTTCTGTTTCGTTAGTTGCGTATCCAAACATCAGACCTTGGTCTCCTGCTCCGATATCATCTAGTTCTTTATCTGTCATTTGGCCTTCACGCGATTCAAGCGCTACGTTGACTCCGGCAGCAATATCCGGTGATTGTTCATCAATCGCTGTCAAAACGGCACTTGTTTCAGAATCGAAACCGTATTTTGCACGGGTATAGCCAATTTCGCGAACAGTTTCACGAACTACTTTCGGAATATCCACATACGTAGAAGTCGTGATTTCACCGGCTACTAAAACTAGTCCTGTAGTTACGGTTGTTTCGCATGCAACGCGTGCATTTGGGTCTTCTGCTAAAATCGCATCCAAAATTGCGTCTGAGATCTGATCGCAAATTTTATCCGGATGTCCTTCTGTTACTGATTCTGACGTGAATAATCGACGGTTTGTCAAAATGTGTTCCTCCTTAGATCCTGCGAGATTGCTCTCGAAATTGATACGGTACTCGTTTCCCATGTCAAGTCCGTTCCCAAAAGGGATTGAACTTTAAGCCGTTGTGGCTCTTGTACACGAGGATTAAGGGCAAAATTTCATAAAAAAATCCCTTCCATCATATACATGAGGAAAGGAGAAATCATCAGTAGCACCTTTCACTCTTATCGTCCAAGGCCTTGTGCCTTGCTTCAGGTTTGGCACCTTCTCTGCATATTCGCAGCAGGTTGCCGGGTTTCATAGGGCCTGCCCCCTCCACCAGCTCGGAATAAGAGTATCCGTTCAATTTTTCATCATACGGAATGTGCTTAGCGATGTCAACGTTTTTAATGACCAACTCTTTCAATAAAAGATATAATGGTTTTATTGGCCTCCAAAAAGCACATTATTTACGTTTTTTTCGATTCCCTTTGTTATTAGTATAGACTATTTAACACAATGTGTTATACTAATCTTCGAATATACATCCTCCCCATTCGCAATGGGAATAACCGAAAAGGAAGGTACATATAAATGAATCCAGTGAATATCAAAAACGACCTAAAGGATCTTTTAAATGGCCAAAACGTGCACGTTCAATTATCTGTTCCACAATTAGTGGAAGCTGCAACATCCCGTGGGGAAGCGGTATTAACTCGAGAAGGCGCTGTAGCAGCCGAAACCGGCAAATATACAGGCCGCTCGCCAAAAGATAAATACATCGTTGATGAGGCAATTTCGAGAGACAAAATAGATTGGGGCAATGTCAACCGCCCGATTTCTTCGGAAATTTTCGAGAACCTTTATGCAAAAGTGATCGATCACTTGAAGCAAAAAGATGCTCTATATGTATTTAAAGGCTTTGCTGGAGCTGACCATGAGTCACGCCTGGCGATTCAAACCATCAATGAGTATGCATGGCATAACCTGTTTGCGCATCAATTATTCATTCGTCCGACAAAAGAAGAGCTGGCAGCGCATGAAGCAGAATTTACGGTTGTCTATGCGCCTACCTTCCATGCAGATCCGGCTATTGATGGCACAGATTCTGAAACCTTCATCATTGTATCGATGGAAAAGAAAATCATCTTGATCGGCGGAACAGAATACGCCGGCGAAATGAAGAAATCGATTTTCTCCATCATGAACCACATCTTGCCGGAAAAAGGGATTCTTCCGATGCACTGTTCAGCGAACGTCGGCAAAGATGGGGATGTAACCTTGTTCTTCGGATTGTCCGGTACAGGGAAAACGACCTTGTCAGCAGACGGCGACCGCAAATTGATCGGCGACGACGAGCACGGCTGGTCGGATAACGGCGTTTTCAATATCGAAGGCGGCTGCTATGCGAAGACCATCAATTTATCGCGTGAAAACGAACCGCAGATTTATGACGCTATTCGTTTCGGATCGGTTCTTGAAAATGTTGTTGTAGATCCGGAAACGCGCATCCCTGATTATGACAATGGTTCCCTAACTGAGAATACACGAGCAGCTTATCCGATTCAAGCAATCGATAATATTGTAGACCCGTCTGTAGGCGGACACCCTAAAACTATCGTGTTCTTGACGGCTGATGCATTTGGCGTCTTGCCTCCAATCAGCAAACTGTCAAAAGAACAAGCGATGTACCACTTTTTAAGCGGCTATACATCTAAACTTGCGGGCACAGAACGCGGTATCACAGCACCTGAAGCCACTTTCTCAACTTGCTTCGGTTCACCGTTCCTTCCGCTTCACGCAACTGTGTATGCAGAAATGCTGGGCGAGAAAATCGACGAACATGGTGTGGAAGTCTTCTTGGTAAACACAGGCTGGACTGGCGGCGAATACGGTGTCGGAAGCCGTATGAAACTTTCTTATACCCGTACAATGGTGCGCGCTGCGATGAAAGGCGAATTGCACAATATCGAGACAGAAAAAGAAGCAATCTTTGGCTTGGAAATTCCAAAAGAAATTCCGGGCGTGCCTACTGAAGTCTTGAATCCACGCAATGCATGGACAGATAAAGACGCATACGATCAAAAAGCTAAAGAACTTTCATCTAAATTCCAAGACAACTTCAAAAAGTTCGGTACAGTAGATCCAGCCATCAGCCAACTTGGCGGACCGGCTCCACTGTCATAAGCAAACAAACGGAAAGAAGCTCTCCAGTTAATATGGAGAGCTTCTTTCCGTTTGTCGAGAAACTGGTTGAATTGGAGCATCTGCTTCTATAAACCGCACTTCGGCGCTATGGACAAGGCTCCCACAATAAGCCGAGAAGACCACTCGTCTTATTGCTTCGCCCAGTCCGAAGCCGCGCCGGTGCTAGAGAACTTTCTAGAGATATGGAGCAAAACAGCGGAGACTCCTGCGGCTTAGCGAGTCGACCGATACACCGCAGGGAGCACCGCGAACGAGGAGGATTGGGCGTGAGCCCGCTGGAAAGCGCAGCTGTTTTGTGGAATATCGGATTCCTGAATGAAACTTATTTTAGTTTCTATCTTTTTCAACACACTGGAAAGAAGCTCTCCAGTTAATATGGAGAGCTTCTTTTTTATTTCCTGGTTCCAATCGGTCAACTTTTTTCCTGCTCTTTCATCCAGACAGTCAGCGCTTTCGCCACTTTCCGGTTCGCTGCCGGCGGGAAGAAATGCGTGTATTCCAGGAAATACCAGGTTTCATGCGCTTGTTCATTCATCTTCAATGCCTCTTCTAATAAATACGCCTGCGCAGGAAAGACATTCTCATCTTGCAAGCCATGAATAATTAAGAATGGCATATGTGCTTCCTCGATCCGCAGCAGCGGATTCCGCTCTTCGAAGGCAGTCAAAGCGGCGTTTGGAGTGCCGCCATACAAGCGCTTCATCATGCGCCGCATATCAGGGCGTTCTTTATACGTCAGCACTGTATCCGTCACTCCGGCCCATGTTACGACTGACGCAATATCATCACGCAAGACCGCTGTCCAAAGTGCCATGATGCCACCGCGTGAAAATGCCAGCAGGTGGACTGGCCCTGAACATTTCTGCTTGAGCACTTCCACTGCATGGACAGCATCCCAGCGGTCTGCCCCCGCGAATTCATCGCGTCCTTCCCCGCCGCGGTTCCCTCTGTAGTAAGGTGCAAAAACCGTAAATCCGTAAGCGGCAAATTGCGCAATGCGTGCAGGGCGTACCATCCCGATCGATTGAATGCCTCCTCTTAAATAGAGGATACCACTCGTACTTTTTCCTTTTTTCGGCTCAGCGAGCAGCCCTTTCACTTTAAGGCCTTCAGACCAATAGACAATTTCCGTCAACTTTACCCGTGGATTAGGCGAAGGGTAAAGTTTCGCCGATTCAATTTTCCCATTTTCCAAGTTCTTTCACCTTCTCCATGATTTTCAGCATTCCCTGGTCTTTCATAAGGAAACTGAAATCTTCTGTTACTTCTAATCCTTCTTTCAATACAGCGCCTTTTGTTTCCATCAATTTCACGGAATCGATCCGGTCCACTTCGGCAATAAAAACCGTTTTGCAGAAAGAAGGCTGGCCGTAAACGACATATTCTGCAAACCATTCCAGTTTCGCAGCTACGCCGCCTGTTTCTTCATATACTTCCCTAGCTGCCGCTGCCTTTAAACTTTCGCCAGCCTCTACCTTGCCGCCCGGAAATTCGATTCCACGCTTTGGATGGTCCGTCATCAGCCACTTCCCCTCATACTTTGCAATAACTAAGACATGACGGCTCGGAACATCGAAAGAGCCGGAAACAAAGGAAAGTTCACAGCGAAAGCCGTTCAAATCGGTATAAATCATCTTTTCACCTCACTGCCATCAAAAAAGCGTACACTCGTTAAAGTGTACGCCGAGTCCTTCTATTTTACTTCTTTTCGCCTAAGAATGCAGAAAGCATCCAAGAATGCTTCTCTAAGTTCTGGTGGATCGCGTTTAACATATCTTCCGTCATATCATCGCCGTCTGCAGCAGCAAGTTCCATTCCTTTTTTCAAGGAAACCATGATTTTATCATAGTCGCTCACTACAGTATCAACCATTTCTTCTGCAGTTTCTTTGCTTGTCGCTTCTTCAACGACTGAAAGCTCCAGCTGTTCTTTCATCGTAGCCACCGGCTTTCCGCCCAGTGCAAGCAGCCGTTCTGCAATTTCATCCATATGAAGCGTCGCTTCATTGTATAATTCTTCAAATTTCACGTGCAGCGTAAAGAATGACGGCCCTTTTACATACCAGTGGAAATTATGTAATTTCGTATAGGCTACTGACCAAGTTGCAACTTGTACGTTTAATTCGTGGTTTAATTCTGCTGACATTAAAATCACTCTCCATTTGTATTTGATAAGCTCTTATACTTTATTTATACCTCTAACCTGCCTACAATAAACATAAAGAAACTTTCTCTTGAAAGAAGATGACTTCACGATGAAAACGATCCTTATTAAAATTTTCCGCTTTTATCAGCGTTTCATTTCCCCGTTGTCGCCACCCAGCTGCCGCTTCTATCCGACCTGCTCGCATTACGGAATCGAAGCTGTCGAAAAGCATGGAGCGATAAAAGGCGGCTATCTGGCTGTACGCCGTATCTTGAGCTGCCACCCTTTCAATAAAGGCGGAATCGATTTTGTTCCAGAAGAATGGCCACCAAAAAAATAATTTTGGTGGTTTTTCTTGTGTTTTGAAATTGCATCGTGTAATATTCTCTAAGTAAATAAAACGTAACCGTTACATTTTGGAGGAAATTTATGAAGAAACTTATTCCGTTACTGATCCTTATTCTACTACTCGCTGCTTGCGGCGACTCGACAACCGGTACAACATCTGAACCGGAAGACGACGCGAAGCTCCATGTCTATACGACCGTCTATCCGCTCACTTACTTTACAGAACGGATTGGCGGCGAAGCCGTTACTGTTGAGTCCATCTATCCGGCAGGATCCAATGAACATAGTTTTGAACCGACCCAGCAAGACATGATTGCACTTGCTGAAGCGGATTTGATGTTTTACGTCGGGCTTGGCCTTGAAGGATTTATCGACAGTGCACAAAAAACGCTGAAGAATGAAAACGTCGAGTTTGTTGCAACCGCTGATGCGATCACTGATGAGGAATTGGTGGCAGCGACTAGCCATGAAGAACATCATGAAGGCGATGCTCATGATGACGAGTCTCACGATGAAGAAGCGCATGATGAAGAAGCCCACGATGAAGAGTCTCACGAGGGCCATGACCATGGCTCAACTGATCCCCATGTCTGGATCTCCCCTGTGCTTAGCCAGAAATTAGCGGAATCCATCAAAGATTCCTTAGCAGAGGCGGATCCGGAAAACTCGGAAATCTTTGAAAGCAATTATGCTGAATTGTTAATCGAGCTGGAAGAATTGGACCGCTCATTTGCCGAACTGGCACAGCAAGCGGACAATAAAACCTTCTTCGTTTCCCATGCAGCATTCGGCTATATGGCTGAGCCTTACGGGTTGGAGCAAGTCGCTATCGCCGGTTTGAACAGCCAAGACGAACCATCCCAGAAAGAACTCACGGAAATTGTGGATTTAGCAAAAGAGAAAAACATCAAACACATCATTTTCGAGCAGAACGTTTCATCGAATCTAACCGAAGTGATTCAGAAAGAAGTCGGTGCAGAAGCGCTTGAAATGAACAATCTCGGCGTCCTCACCCAAGAAAACATTGACGACGAAGAAACTTATTTCACCTTGATGGAGAAGAATCTCGAAACATTAAAGACAGCCTTGCAATAAAAAAGAAGGATTCCAAATGGAGTCCTTCTTTTCCTATGTTTTAATGAGTTTTTGTGTAATGCCGAATGCGAGTGTCGCCGTCAATACCATTCCAGCGAATGAAACTAGCGGCGGCAATCCAAAAACTGCCGGCTCATTCCCTGTTTGAGCGGCACCTGCAATATCCGGAACATATAGTGAAGTAAGTATCAATCCTGAACCGATTTGCGCCACAGTAAGCAACAAAATAAAGGTGACGATAAAGACCAAATACTTTTTCATTTTTTTGATTTCCTCCTATCGATAAAATAAGATAAGCCAGCATACATGAAACTGCCCACAACCGTGCCAATCAAGGCACATATTCCGAGGATGCCATAGCCCATCCCTTCCCAGCCGCCAATAAATAGACTGATAATGACTACTGCAATACTTGCCAACAACAAAGAGGCAAAACTCATAGCAATCGTTTGAACCGCTTTTTCAGGCGGCAGGATTTTTTTCAAACCTATACCTGACAGAGCTAACACTATTGCTATAGCAAGAACAAGAAATAGGAGAAATCCATACCCTTCCATCTACGCACCTCCTAGTCCTCCATTATCTCTTTTAAAAACCGCTCCCGGTGGTCCAAGAATGATTTGGTAATTCGGTAATGATCCGTTTCTTCGTATTGTACTTCTCGTATCGAACCATGGTCGAAACTGAGAATCTGAGCTCCAGGGAACCCGAGCAAGATCGGCGAATGGGTAGCGATGATGAATTGGCATTCTTCATCTTGCGTCAATTCATGCAGAATCCTTAAAAACATCAACTGCCGCTGCGGTGAAAGCGCCGCCTCCGGCTCATCCAGCAGATAAATCGCTTCACCGCTGAAACGGTTTAAGAATAAAGATAGAAACGATTCTCCGTGGGACTGTTCGTGCAAAGATTTCCCGCCATATGCCCGGTAAGGAATCATTTCTTCTTTAGCCATTTCATCGATATGCGTTGCAAAATGATAAAAAGATTCAGCGCGCATAAAAAAGCCATTCCCTATCTTCGGCAGCCAAGATAAGCGGATATAATCCCCCAGCACCGACTGGGAAGCGTGGACATCATATGTATTATTGCGGCCTCCCCCTGCCGTATTGAAATCGCATTTATCAGCAATGGCTTCCAGCAATGTAGATTTGCCGGAACCGTTCTCTCCAACAAAAAAAGTGATTGGACTTGTTAGTTCCAATTGCTCGAGTTCTTTGATCGATGGAATCGTAAAAGGATACTGCGACGTATCTTCCACTTCTTCTTTCAGCAGCGTGATTCTTTTTAGGAACATTTTTTCCACTTCCTTATCGGTCTATGATTTATTTAATTTCGGCTCCGTTCCCTTTCGGCAGCTTCATATCTGGTGCGCATGCGTCTTTTCGGGGTAAAGTCCAACAAATAGTAGGTTCCGATAAACAGCACACCGAATAGGCCCAACTCGATAATAAACTTCAATAATGAGACGAAGGAATATTCACCGACAAATAAATTCAAGTCATATTCAAAAAAAGCCAGCCTCAAATAAGTAAGGTCCGCAACTAATCGGGTGATTAACATTGCGAAAAACATCTTCCAAAAACTCATCTCTCTGGCCCCTTTCTGTTATATGTATATACGCATCAAAAAGGGATTAGTTCCATTCTAAAAAGAAAAAGCTTGGATTGACTCATCAACCCAAACTTTCTTTTACAATTGTATATCATAGCCAATGCCATGCTTTTTGCTCAGTTCAATGTTCCCATCCGCGACTTTTATTTCAGGAACGATGATGTCCCGTTCCCAGAAATGCCCCGAATCCGAAAAATCGCCCGGCAAAGTGATACCAGGAAGAGATGCCAAGGCTAAGTTGTGAGCTTTCGATACACCGAACTCGATCATGCCGCCGACCCACATTCCAATCGAATGCTTCTGGCATATCTCCACGATGCGCAATGTTTCGCTCCAGCCGCCAAGTCTGCCCATTTTCAAGACGATAATATCTCCAGCCTGTTCAAAAATCATCCGTTCCACATCTTCAAAACTCTTGATGCTTTCGTCCAAACAGATGGCTGTCTTCATTTCTAGTTTAGCTCGTGCATGCAGCTGCCACTCTTGTTCCCCAAAAGGCTGTTCAATCAACGCAAGTCCGATCGAGTCGAACTGTTTAAGCTGATTGAAATTTGTTTCATCGAACGCGCCATTCGCATCTGCAAAAAACAGGGTGTCGGGATAGCTTGAAACGATGTTTTTCAGCAATTCCTTATTTGTTGCAGGATTAATTTTTATTTTGATGCGGCTATACCCTTTAGCAACTGCCGCTTCTACACGGCCAGCAATTTCAGCTTCATCTGCAGCCACAACGACACCTGCCTCGACTGCTTCTCCGCTGCCGCCGACCATTTGCCAAAGCGGCGACTCTTTCTTCTTCGCAAAAAGGTCCCACACCGCCATTTCAATTGCCGCTTTTGCCATGCGATTGCCTTTCACCTGGCTAAATCGCCCCGTGACTTCTTCGGGACCATCGAGCGTTTCACCGTTTAAGAGAGGGATAAGTACATTTTCCATTACAAATCGGCAACCGGTTATTGTTTCTTCCGTATACCAAGGCGTCGAGAAGGCCACGCATTCCCCGTAGCCTTTTAATGCTTCATTTGAAATGACTGTCACTAAAATCGCTTCCCGCTCTTTTACATGCTGCAGGGAGGTTTTGAAAGGCAGCTTCAGAGGCTGTTTGATCGGCGTCAAAAGGATTTCGGAAATAGTCACGTCCATGCTTTCAGCTCTCTTCTCAAGAGTTTATTCGAAGCGTTTCGCGGCAAGGCATCCACAAAGGTCAATTGCTTCGGCACTTTATAGGAAGCGATTTGCTGTTTGCAATACGTAAGCAATTCTTCGGCTTCAACCGGTTTATTCAAGACCACAAAAGCGACCGGCACTTCTCCCCATTTCTCATGTACCGCACCGCAGACACCGGCTTCCCGTACAGCCGGATGCGCAAGCAGCACTTTCTCGATTTCCGCAGGATAGACATTCTCACCGCCAGATACGATCAAGTCCGAACGGCGGTCTACGACAAATAGAAAACCTTCGTCATCCAAGTAGCCGATATCTCCCGTATGCAGCCAGCCGTCTGGCTGAACTTGCCGATCCGAGAATCGGCCGATATATCCTGGCGTCACTTGGGGCCCATGAATGAGAATCTCTCCTTTTTCACCGGCTTTATCGGTTCCTTCTATTTTCACTTGGTACAAAAACAAAGGCTTGCCGGAAGAACCGATTTTGCGTTCCGCATCTGCCGGCTGCAGCGTCGTCGTTTGTGACGAAGTCTCCGTCATCCCATATGTCTGGAGAACCGGAATCTCCAACTTGTCAGCCCGTTTCATGTAAGCAACAGGAACTGGCCCGCCGCCTGCAAGAATCGCTTTAAACCGCGGAGATGCTTTCATTCCAGCTTCTTCTATGTGGCTGAGTACACGTTCCAGCATCACACCCACAAGCGACACATGCGTGACTGAACCTTCGCAAATTTCCCGTGCACAATGCTCAGCATCGAACTTCTCATACAGCCGGACGCCCATGCCGTAAATCAGCGAACGCATCAAAATTGAAAATCCACTGATATGGAACAAGGGCACTGAACAAAGCCAGACATCTTCTGGTGCAACCCCGATGTTCAGCGCTGAAGAAACAGCGCTTGAAAAATGATTTTCAGCCGTCTGCCGGACGCCTTTCGGATGGCCGGTTGTTCCGGAAGTATACATAATGGAAATCGTGCGGCTTTGCTCCCACTCTGTCGCCGGCGTGATTTTTGAAGTT
Source organism: Planococcus alkaliphilus (assembly GCF_057031095.1). Lineage (NCBI taxonomy): Bacteria > Bacillati > Bacillota > Bacilli > Caryophanales > Caryophanaceae > Planococcus > Planococcus alkaliphilus. The sequence continues at coordinate 1,271,589 of NZ_CM168060.1, read as the reverse complement.
CGCTCATCTTTAATCCGGCTGAACAGGACGGGATTCCGTTCTTCTACTTTATCTTTCAGGAGATCATCTGCCAATACAAAATCCGCTGCTGAATCATCAATTTGATAAGCGAGTTCTGCCGGAGCCAATCGTTCATTCAGCATGACCATTTCACAGCCAAGGTGCAGGCAGCCATACATGATAAAAATGAAATCCGGATTTGACTTGGCAAGGATGGCGACGCGGGAATCTGGCTGGATGCCTAGACTAGCTAATTTCCCAGCATATTCCAGCGCTAAACTATTGATTTCGGTGAATGTCCATTGTTGATCTTGGAAAGACAGCGCCATTCGGCTGCCGCTTAAATGGCTGCGTTGAGTCAGCCAGTTTGGATAAGTCATGATAAAACCCTTCCTTTTCAGAAAAGCGCAAATGCACGTCTAGCTATCGAATACGCAATTCCAGTTTTTACAGCATTTTATTTTCTAAAAAAAGCTGTCCCCCTAAGAGGACAGCTTTCGATTATTCATTGATCAAGGGAAACGTGGGAATTGGCCGAAATCCGGTTTGCGTTTTTCTTTAAACGCATCGCGTCCTTCTTTCGCTTCGTCTGTTGTGTAGTAAAGCAATGTAGCGTCTCCCGCCATTTGCTGAAGTCCAGCAAGGCCATCTGTGTCTGCGTTCATTGCCGCTTTTACAAAACGAAGGGCTGTCGGGCTCATTTCGAGCATTTCCTCGCACCATTTAACCGTTTCATCTTCAAGCTGCTCATATGGCACTACCGTGTTGACTAAGCCCATATCAAGTGCTTCTTGCGCGTCGTATTGACGGCATAGGTACCAAATTTCACGCGCTTTCTTATGGCCGATGATACGTGCCAAATAGCCTGAACCGTATCCAGCATCAAAAGAACCGACGCGTGGTCCTGTCTGGCCGAAACGTGCATTGTCAGCTGCAATCGTCAAATCGCAGACTACGTGCAAGACATGTCCGCCGCCGATTGCATATCCTGCAACCATCGCTACTACCGGTTTTGGAATTACACGGATTAGACGTTGAAGGTCCAATACGTTCAAACGTGGAATTTCATCTTCTCCTACATAGCCCCCGTGCCCGCGGACGCTTTGGTCTCCGCCTGAGCAGAATGCTTTTTCGCCTTCACCTGTTAAGACGATTACGCCTACTTTTGAATCATCGCGTGCACGTGAAAATGCATCGATCATTTCATGGACTGTTTTCGGACGGAATGCATTGCGCACTTCCGGACGGTTGATGGTAATTTTGGCAATGCCGTTATACGTCTCATATTTGATGTCTTCATATGTACGTTCTGTTACCCATTCGCGTGTCATGATTTTCCTCCTTGGATGTTCAATCTCAAATACTCATCTACTATTGTAGCAAACTCAGCCGGTTTTTCCACATGAATTGCATGTCCTGCTTCGACTATTTGGTGCTGCACCTGTAAAAAAGCCGTTTTCATCTCACCGGCAATAGCCTCGAATTTCAAATCCATGCTGCCTGTTATCAGCAATACCGGAACATGGATGTCTTTTAAATGGTTCCAATAAGAAGGCTGCGAGCCTGTTCCCATGCCGATTAAGCTGTTTGCGAGCCCTTGCGGCTGCTGGCTTAGGCGCTCTTGCTTTATTTCATCTCTAATTTCAAACGGCAATTTTTTCTGGCTGTCAAAAAGCGGGATGTTTTCCCACTTATCAACAAAAGACTGGATTCCATTTGCTAAAATCGTTAAGGCAAGTTCACTGTCGCGTTGCTGGCGTTCTACCTGCTCAGCTGCGGTTTTAAGCCCCGGCGATGCACTTTCCAGGATAAGTGCCTGCAAGCGTTCCGGATGGGCAATAGCATAAGCTAGAGCAGTTCGGCCGCCCATTGAATAGCCCGCAAGGACAAATTCCGTAAAGCCGAGCTCAGAAAATAAATCATGCAAGTCACGCACTTGAAGTTCCATGACGTAGCGGGAGGCATCTTGCGGCACAGCCGTTTTGCCGTGGCCGAGGAGATCGACCAAGACCACTTTGTAGTCGGACAGCGAACCGGCTATTCTTTGCCATGTTTTAGTACTGCCAGTAAATCCATGTAAAAAAACGATCGTCGGAGATTTGTCATCATTCCAAATTTCTACATGGTAATCCAAGCCGTTAACTTTCACAGTCATTGCTTTGCCAGCTCCTCGTTGAATCGATCCCATAGTTTCCGGTGGCTGCGGACATTTTGCTGTCTATCGGTAAAGACTTCAATGATTCTGACTTGTTTTTCTTTCGGTAGACGCAAAGCCTCGATCAATTGCTCTTTCGTTTCAACGGCAGCATATTCCGCATCGTACATGCGCGCCGCATCTTCAAATTTCAAGCCGGTCGGTGTACCGAACAGCGCTTCAAAATGCCGCTCTTCTTCCGATTGCGGCAAATAAGAAAAAATTCCGCCGCCGTCATTATTCATCACAACCACTGTTAAATCCGTTTCCTGCATTTTAGAAGCGATCAATCCATTCATATCATGCAAGAACGACAAATCACCGATTAATAAATAAGCAGGGCGTTTGGAAGCCGCCTGTACGCCGAATGCAGTAGAAACGACACCGTCGATTCCATTCGCTCCCCGATTTGCATACAACATGGCTTGCCGTCCGTTCGTATGGAAGAACGTGTCCACATCCCGAATTGGCATACTGCTGCCGACGATCAAATCGCAAGCGTCCAATTCTTCGAACAGCACTTTAGCAAGAACGCCTTCATCCATTTCATCTTGGCAATGCTGCTCGACAATTTCCCAGTACAACGCAGAAGCTGTCTGCCATTTCTCAGTAAATGCATTATGCTGCTTTGGCTCCATTTCAAGCTTCCATAATTCTTTTGGAGGCGCTTGGATATGATGCGTCACCACAGACTGTGCATCACGCATCATCGGACTTTCATCGAAAACAGCATAAGTTTCCGGCTTAACGCTGGCCAAGAACAAAGTCAACGGCTTCGAAACCGGCTGAGGTCCAATCCGAATCACTGCATCAGGCGCCATCGCTTCCTTAAACTCCCCATTTTTCAATAGCGCATCATACGAATCAATGATTAAATACTGAAGCTCTTCTTTCACCCCTGAACGGAGATTGGATAAAGGATCCGCTAGAATCGGCCAATTTAATTTCCGGGCAAACTCCCAGAATTCTATGGGCATCCGCTCCGTCATTTCACCGACTACCAATAATCCCCGTTCTTTAGTCAATAAATCCTGCAGAAAAGATTTTGTTTCATTAGTTAACACAAAATCTCCTGTAAAATGCATCATTTCTCCAGAACTTTCGTAGCTTTGTTCAAAATCGATCCGCAGCGGCTCACGGAAAGGCACATTCAAATGCACAGGGCCCTTCGGCGCAGTTTTGGCAGTCGCAATCGACCGGTGCAAATGCCGGGATAAGAAACTCAATTGATTTTCCGGCTCCGGCATCGGCAAATCTGCCGACCATTTAACATGGGAACCAAAAAGGTTGATTTGATTGATCGCTTGAGGCGCACCCACTTCACGCAATTCATGTGGCCGGTCAGCTGTCACTACGAGTAAAGGAACACGCGCATAATACGCTTCTACAATCGCTGGGAAATAATTGGCTGCTGCCGTTCCAGATGTACAGAGCAGCATGACTGGATTGCCGGATGCTTTCGCCAGCCCTAAAGCAAAATAAGCAGCGGAACGTTCATCGATTTGGCGATAAACCGTCAATCCCTCTTGCTTCATGCAGGCATAGGCAAGCGGTGTGGAACGCGAACCTGGACTGATGACCACATTTTCCACTCCTAAATGTACGAGAGAGTGGGTAAAAGCTGATACATATTCTGTTAACGATTTGCGATTAGTCACTCATTTGACCTCCAAGGACACGGAGCATCGGTCTAAATTTAACCCATGTTTCGTCATATTCTGCTTCAGGGTGAGAATTTTCAACAATTCCCCCTCCTGCATATAAATAAGCTTCTTTTCCATCAAGCAAAGCGGAACGTATAGCGACAGCAAATTCACCATCGCCATTTGCATCAATCCAGCCGACAGGGGCAGCATAATAGCCGCGGCTCATCGTTTCATACTGGCGAATCAAACTCATCGCTTCCTGTTTCGGTTCGCCGCCAAGAGCAGGTGTCGGATGTAAATCCTGCACAAGATCCAACAAATTGGACCCTTCTTTCAACTCTCCTTCAACCGGCGTATAAAGGTGTTGGATATCCCGTATTTTCATCAATTTCGGCATTTTTGGCACAAACATCTTCGAACTATGTGCATTAAATACTTGGCTGATCATCTTCACGACAAATTGATGCTCCGAACGGTTTTTCTTATCATTCAATAATTCATTTCCAAGTGCTGTATCGATTTCCACAGTCTTGCCGCGTGGAGTCGACCCAGCTAAACAAGTAGACAGTGCTTGCCGATCTTGCACTTTAACCAATCGTTCCGGGGTCGCCCCAAAGAAAAACTGATTTTCTGCTTCCATTCCAAATAGAAAGCTTTCCGGCTGTTCTTCTGAAACTTGGTAAAGAGCCGCCGCCGGTTCCAAGGGCTGATCAAAATTCAGCTTTAAGGCTCGAGCAATTACTACTTTTTCCGCCTGTTGCGCTTTAATAACAGCGGTCACTTTTTTAATCGAATCCAGGTATTCTTTTTTCTTAAGTTCTGTCCGCTTAACGACTAGCGGTTTACGGTATTTTTTGAGTTCTGATACTTGAGCTGCATGAATTAACCGATCCCGCTCTTTGCGCAAAGCATCAAATGCAGCAAACGTTTCTTTTTCCTTTGTAATTAAATGAATGCTTACAAATGCTCTTTCGCCTTTAATAATCAATTGAAAAGTTGGTACTGCAAAATAAGCTTCTGGAAATTTTGTCCATACACTCTGTTTCTCATTTAACGGATCAAAAGAGAAACCACCGAATAGAATCGGCTGAACTTCCCGTTCTTCATTGACAATTTGCTTGCACAAAGTCTGCCATTCTTTTTTAACATGCTCAAAACGTCCATGAAGGCTATGTGCTGTGATCACATGTGCGTGGCCAAGACCAACCCAGGTGAACGTCTTTTCACGATTTTGCCAAAACATCCGGTTTCCTTTAAACTGCTGCTCGCCTGCTTCAAAAAAAGCCAAAGCCGACATTCTGGATACTTCAATCGTTTCCGTATAAAATCGATAGGCTAAGTAGCGCGTATCCGTAAAATTTTCCGGCGATGAATACTGCTGTGAATTCATCAAATTACCTCCGTTTTTCATTTAAGTACACTATATACGTGAAAGTTCACTTTTTAAATCTCTACCCTCTATCATACTCTTTTCTTCTAATTTCAGCACACCATATGCTGTATTTAGCCTGAATTTGAAGTACAATAAAGGGTGGAAAGAATTAAAGGAGAGGTACACAACATGACACATTCCATTCAGGCAGACAGCGGCTGGCGCGTATGGTGGCAATTAACCCGTCCCCATACTTTAACCGCATCGTTTGCTCCCGTTTTTTTAGGCACCATGATTGCCATCAACTATACGGATATCCATTGGGGATTATTTCTGGCTATGCTCATTGCGAGTTTATTGATCCAGGCAGCAACCAATATGTTCAATGAGTATTATGATTTTGCTCGAGGATTGGATAATGAAAAATCGGTCGGTATCGGCGGTGCCATTGTCCGAAACGGTGTTAAACCAAAAACTGTTTTATCACTTGCCTTGTTTCTCTATTTAATCGCTGCTGTCATCGGCATTTGGATTTGCTCTCAAACCAGCTGGTGGCTGCTTGTGGTAGGCGGTGCTGCAATGGCTATTGGCTATTTGTATACAGGCGGACCTTACCCAATCGCTTACACGCCATTTGGTGAATTATTCTCTGGAGTCGTTATGGGCTATTTGATTGTAATCATTGCGTTCTATATCCAAACGATGTCTGTAACAGTAGAAGCTTCATTGCTAGCTGTACCAAGCACCTTACTAGTTGCAGCTATCATGATGACCAATAATATCCGTGATATGGTCGGAGACGCTGCAAGCGGCCGTAAAACTCTAGTGATCCTGGCAGGCAGACCAGCCGGAGTCGCGATATTAGCATCGTTCTTTGCCATTTCTTATCTATGGATCTTAGCATTAGTGATTTTCAATGATTTAACGCCATGGACCCTTTTAGTATTCCTTAGCGCTCCTAAAGCGTTGAATGTAGTAAAAACTTTTAGACGCTACACAAAACCATTAGAAGTCATGCCTGCAATGAAAGCGACAGGCATTACAAATACCTTATTCGCCTTCTTGCTGGGCATTGGGCTTCTCATTCATCATCTTCTTTAAAACAGCACCGGATCTATTCATCGCTGCAGAGACAAAATCAATAATTAAGTTTTATTAGAAGCCATGGGCCTTTCCAACAAGTTTTTACTCAACTTATTGGAAAGGCCCTTTTTGTTACTTGACCTTGTTGACCGAAATTTTCAAAAACGATATATTAGAATAAATTTATATATAGCTAAAGTGAGGTGAACCAATGAGACCAATAATAATCGGAGTAATCGCTGCCTTCTTTTTCGCTTTCACATTCGTTTTCAATGCCAGTATGGAAGCAACAGGTGGAAGCTGGCTCTGGAGCGCATCTTTACGCTACATCTTTATGATCCCGTTTCTTTTAGTGATAGTACTGGCACGCAGAAACTTAATTCCTCTCTTTAAGCAAATGAGAAAGGCCCCCATGAGCTGGCTGCTATGGAGTTTTATCGGGTTCGTACTTTTCTATGCGCCATTATGCTTTGCCGCAGCCTATTCACCCGGCTGGCTTATTGCTGGAACTTGGCAGATAACGATCATTTCGGGCTCATTGCTTGCCCCTCTTTTTTTCTATACAATACAAACAGCAAAAGGCCAAATCCAATTGAGAGAAAAAATTCCTTATAAAGGATTAGCTTTTTCTTTTCTTATTTTGCTAGGAGTTATTATCATGCAACTAGAACATGCACAAGAAATCCCTCTTCAAACGTTTTTAATGGGATTTTTGCCCGTTTTAGTCGCCTCCTTCGCCTTCCCATTGGGCAACCGGAAAATGATGGCGCTTTGCAATGACCAGCTAGACGCTTACCAGCGCGTTCTTGGAATGACTTTAGCAAGTCTTCCTTTTTGGTTGGTGTTATCTTTCTTTGCACTAGCAACTGAAGGACTCCCAAGTATAAACCAAAGCTTGCAATCGCTAATAGTAGCAGTGAGTTCTGGTGTCATAGCTACAGTTCTGTTTTTTAAAGCTACCGATTTGGTTCGAAAAGATATGAAAAAACTAGCGGCAGTAGAAGCGACACAGTCACTAGAAGTGCTTTTTGCGTTATTTGGCGAAATTCTTATCTTATCGATCGCTTTGCCTACACCACTTTCCTGGGTTGGCATTGCCATCGTCATGGCTGGCATGATTATCCATAGCCAGCTCTCTGCAATCAAACTAACCCGGAACACAAACATAGAGACCTTAACTAAAAAGCAGCCGCTTTAAAATAAACAGCTGCTTTTTTTACGCAAAAAAAAATGCCATGCAAATGAATGCATGACACTTTTATATGACCCCTACGGGATTCGAACCCGTGTTACCGCCGTGAAAGGGCGGTGTCTTAACCGCTTGACCAAGGGGCCAATTACTGGCGGAGAAGGAGGGATTTGAACCCTCGCGCCGGTTTCCCGACCTACACCCTTAGCAGGGGCGCCTCTTCAGCCACTTGAGTACTTCCCCAGTATGGCTCCGAAGGTAGGACTCGAACCTACGACCATCGCATTAACAGTGCGGTGCTCTACCACTGAGCTACTTCGGAATGGTGGGCCTAAATGGACTCGAACCATCGACCTCACGCTTATCAGGCGTGCGCTCTAACCAGCTGAGCTATAGGCCCATATGTATAATGGAGCGGGTGAAGGGAATCGAACCCTCATCATCAGCTTGGAAGGCTGAGGTTTTACCACTAAACTACACCCGCATAAATGGTGGGTCAGGACGGAATCGAACCGCCGACACTTAGAGCTTCAATCTAATGCTCTACCAACTGAGCTACTGACCCACATTTGAAAGATAAAAAATGGCGGTCCCGACCGGGATCGAACCGGCGATCTCCTGCGTGACAGGCAGGCATGTTAACCGCTACACCACGGGACCATTTGGTTGCGGGGGCAGGATTTGAACCTGCGACCTCCGGGTTATGAGCCCGACGAGCTACCGAACTGCTCTACCCCGCGATAATAATATTGATATTAGTTTCTTCTATTATATAGAAGTTTTAAAAAGGATAGTCCACACATTTTTTATAAAGATGGAGGAGGAAGAGGGATTCGAACCCCCGCGGGATTTGACTCCCCTGTCGGTTTTCAAGACCGATCCCTTCAGCCAAACTTGGGTATTCCTCCGTGATAATAGGTAAATGGTGGACCTTGCAGGACTCGAACCTGCGACCGGACGGTTATGAGCCGTCTGCTCTAACCAACTGAGCTAAAGGTCCTAAAAAAGTGGCGGCAGAGGGGATCGAACCCCCGACCTTACGGGTATGAACCGTACGCTCTAGCCAGCTGAGCTACGCCGCCAGGATCTTTATAATATATAGTTGGTGGAGCCTAGCGGGATCGAACCGCTGACCTCCTGCGTGCAAGGCAGGCGCTCTCCCAGCTGAGCTAAGGCCCCATTGAATGGTCGGGAAGACAGGATTCGAACCTGCGACCCCTTGGTCCCAAACCAAGTGCTCTACCAAGCTGAGCTACTTCCCGAACTTAAATGCTGAGTGTAAAAATATGGCGCGCCCGAGAGGACTCGAACCTCTAACCGCTTGATTCGTAGTCAAGTACTCTATCCAATTGAGCTACGGGCGCTTATTCATGATGAAAACCTGACGGTTTTTTCTGCAAACAAAGATGGTGCCGAGGACCGGAATCGAACCGGTACGGTAGTCACCTACCGCAGGATTTTAAGTCCTGTGCGTCTGCCAGTTCCGCCACCCCGGCATGGGTCGGCTTTGAATTGCTGCAAAAAATTGGAGCGGAAGACGGGGGTCGAACCCGCGACCTCCACCTTGGCAAGGTGGCGTTCTACCACTGAACTACTTCCGCAAAAATGGTGCGGGTGAAGGGAGTCGAACCCCCACGCCCGAAGGCGCTAGATCCTAAGTCTAGTGCGTCTGCCAGTTCCGCCACACCCGCGTGGCAATAATGAAATTAAAATGGTGAGCCATGAAGGATTCGAACCTTCGACCCTCTGATTAAAAGTCAGATGCTCTACCAACTGAGCTAATGGCTCTCATGAAAAGTGGTGCCGGAGAAAGGACTTGAACCCTCAACCTACTGATTACAAGTCAGTTGCTCTACCAGTTGAGCTACTCCGGCGAAAGAGAAAAAATGGTGGAGGATGACGGGATCGAACCGCCGACCCTCTGCTTGTAAGGCAGATGCTCTCCCAGCTGAGCTAATCCTCCAGTATGTATGCCCAGCGACGTCCTACTCTCACAGGGGGAGACCCCCAACTACCATCGGCGCAAAAGAGCTTAACTTCCGTGTTCGGGATGGGAACGGGTGTGGCCTCTTTGCCATCATCACTGGACTATTTGATTTTTGAAAGACAAGTTTTATTATACCAATTCTGACTGGTATTTCAAGCTTTTTTTAAAAAAACTTTTGCCTTATTCTTTCAAAACTGGATATTCGACATGAAACCAACGCAACGCGCTCTTCAGAAAGCCATTTTGGTTAAGTCCTCGATCGATTAGTATTCGTCAGCTGCACGTGTCGCCACGCTTCCACCTCGAACCTATCTACCTCATCGTCTTTGAGGGATCTTACTTGCTTGCGCAATGGGAAATCTCATCTTGAGGGGGGCTTCGTGCTTAGATGCTTTCAGCACTTATCCCGGCCACACATAGCTACCCAGCGATGCCCTTGGCAGAACAACTGGTACACCAGCGGTGTGTCCATCCCGGTCCTCTCGTACTAAGGACAGCTCCTCTCAAATTTCCTGCGCCCGCGACGGATAGGGACCGAACTGTCTCACGACGTTCTGAACCCAGCTCGCGTACCGCTTTAATGGGCGAACAGCCCAACCCTTGGGACCGACTACAGCCCCAGGATGCGATGAGCCGACATCGAGGTGCCAAACCTCCCCGTCGATGTGGACTCTTGGGGGAGATAAGCCTGTTATCCCCGGGGTAGCTTTTATCCGTTGAGCGATGGCCCTTCCATGCGGAACCACCGGATCACTAAGCCCGTCTTTCGACCCTGCTCGACCTGTACGTCTCGCAGTCAAGCTCCCTTGTGCCTTTACACTCTGCGAATGATTTCCAACCATTCTGAGGGAACCTTTGGGCGCCTCCGTTACTCTTTAGGAGGCGACCGCCCCAGTCAAACTGCCCGCCTGACACTGTCTCCCACCCCGATCAGGGGTGTGGGTTAGAATTTCAATACAACCAGGGTAGTATCCCACCGACGCCTCCTCCGAAGCTGGCGCTCCGGGCTCAAAGGCTCCTACCTATCCTGTACAAGTTGCACCAAAATTCAATATCAGGCTACAGTAAAGCTCCACGGGGTCTTTCCGTCCTGTCGCGGGTAACCTGCATCTTCACAGGTACTATAATTTCACCGAGTCTCTCGTTGAGACAGTGCCCAGATCGTTACGCCTTTCGTGCGGGTCGGAACTTACCCGACAAGGAATTTCGCTACCTTAGGACCGTTATAGTTACGGCCGCCGTTTACTGGGGCTTCAGTTCGCACCTTCGCTTGCGCTAAGCACTCCCCTTAACCTTCCAGCACCGGGCAGGCGTCAGCCCCTATACGTCACCTTACGGTTTTGCAGAGACCTGTGTTTTTGCTAAACAGTCGCCTGGGCCTATTCACTGCGGCTCTCTCGGGCTGTAACACCCTACCAGAGCACCCCTTCTCCCGAAGTTACGGGGTCATTTTGCCGAGTTCCTTAACGAGAGTTCACTCGCTCACCTTAGAATTCTCTTCTCGCCTACCTGTGTCGGTTTGCGGTACGGGCACCTCCCGCCTCGCTAGAGGCTTTTCTTGGCAGTGTGAAATCAGGGACTCGAGGATGAATCCTCTTGCCGTCACAGCTTAACGTATCAGGAATGGGATTTGCCTCATTCCACGCCTCACTGCTTGGACGCGCACAACCAACGGCGCGCTCACCTTATCCTTCTGCGTCCCCCCATTGCTCAAACGGCGGGGAGGTGGTACAGGAATATCAACCTGTTGTCCATCGTCTACGCCTATCGGCCTCGACTTAGGTCCCGACTGACCCTGAGCGGACGAGCCTTCCTCAGGAAACCTTAGGCATTCGGTGGACGGGATTCTCACCCGTCTTTCGTTACTCATACCGGCATTCTCACTTCTAAGCGCTCCACCAGTCCTTCCGGTCTGACTTCAACGCCCTTAGAACGCTCTCCTACCACGGACCTCAGATGAGGTCCATCCACAGCTTCGGTAATCCGTTTAGCCCCGGTACATTTTCGGCGCAGTGTCACTCGACCAGTGAGCTATTACGCACTCTTTAAATGATGGCTGCTTCTAAGCCAACATCCTGGTTGTCTAAGCAACGCCACATCCTTTTCCACTTAACGGATATTTGGGGACCTTAGCTGGTGGTCTGGGCTGTTTCCCTCTTGACTACGGATCTTATCACTCGCAGTCTGACTCCCAATCATAAATCACTGGCATTCGGAGTTTGTCTGAATTCGGTAACCCGGGATGGGCCCCTAGTCCAAACAGTGCTCTACCTCCAGGATTCTAAACGATTGAGGCTAGCCCTAAAGCTATTTCGGAGAGAACCAGCTATCTCCAGGTTCGATTGGAATTTCTCCGCTACCCACACCTCATCCCCGCACTTTTCAACGTGCGTGGGTTCGGGCCTCCAGTAAGTGTTACCTTACCTTCACCCTGGACATGGGTAGATCACCTGGTTTCGGGTCTACAACTGCATACTCATTCGCCCTATTCAGACTCGCTTTCGCTGCGGCTCCGCCTTCTCAGCTTAACCTTGCATGCAATCGTAACTCGCCGGTTCATTCTACAAAAGGCACGCCATCACCCATTAACGGGCTTTGACTACTTGTAGGCACACGGTTTCAGGATCTGTTTCACTCCCCTTCCGGGGTGCTTTTCACCTTTCCCTCACGGTACTGGTTCACTATCGGTCACTAGGGAGTATTTAGCCTTGGGAGATGGTCCTCCCGGATTCCGACGGAATTTCACGTGTTCCGCCGTACTCAGGATCCACTCGGGAGATCCGAACCTTTCAGCTACAGGGCTGTTACCTTGTCTCGCGGACCGTTCCAGGTCGCTTCGCTTAAATTCGGATTTTGTAACTCCGCAATGAGTGTCCTACAACCCCAAGAGGCAAGCCTCTTGGTTTGGGCTGTTCCCGTTTCGCTCGCCGCTACTCAGGGAATCGCATTTGCTTTCTCTTCCTCCAGGTACTTAGATGTTTCAGTTCCCTGGGTCTGCCTTCTCATGTGCTATGTATTCACACATGGATACCGCCCCATTAAAGGCGGTGGGTTCCCCCATTCGGAAATCTCCGGATCACAGCTCACTTACAGCTCCCCGAAGCATATCGGTGTTAGTGCCGTCCTTCTTCGGCTCCTAGTGCCAAGGCATTCACCGTGCGCCCTTTCTAACTTAACCAAGTGGTTTGTTAAAAAGTGGATCCCAATTGGGATCGTGCTTGCATGAATTGCTTGTTTTCATTTGTTTCAATGTCGTTTTATCCAGTTTTCAAAGAACAAGTTTGAAGTCACAAAACAGGCTCACGCCTGAAGGGTGAACCTTCAAAACTGAACGCAAAACGTCAACACAAGATCCGGAGATCTTGTTTCCGAATAAATCCTTAGAAAGGAGGTGATCCAGCCGCACCTTCCGATACGGCTACCTTGTTACGACTTCACCCCAATCATCTGTCCCACCTTCGGCGGCTGGCTCCACTAGGGTTACCCCACCGACTTCGGGTGTTACAAACTCTCGTGGTGTGACGGGCGGTGTGTACAAGGCCCGGGAACGTATTCACCGTGGCATGCTGATCCACGATTACTAGCGATTCCGGCTTCATGCAGGCGAGTTGCAGCCTGCAATCCGAACTGAGAACGGTTTTCTGGGATTGGCTCCCCCTCGCGGGTTGGCTGCCCTTTGTACCGTCCATTGTAGCACGTGTGTAGCCCAGGTCATAAGGGGCATGATGATTTGACGTCATCCCCACCTTCCTCCGGTTTGTCACCGGCAGTCACCTTAGAGTGCCCAACTGAATGCTGGCAACTAAGATCAAGGGTTGCGCTCGTTGCGGGACTTAACCCAACATCTCACGACACGAGCTGACGACAACCATGCACCACCTGTCACCGCTGTCCCCGAAGGGAAAGCCTTGTCTCCAAGGCGGGCAGCGGGATGTCAAGACCTGGTAAGGTTCTTCGCGTTGCTTCGAATTAAACCACATGCTCCACCGCTTGTGCGGGCCCCCGTCAATTCCTTTGAGTTTCAGCCTTGCGGCCGTACTCCCCAGGCGGAGTGCTTAATGCGTTAGCTGCAGCACTAAGGGGCGGAAACCCCCTAACACTTAGCACTCATCGTTTACGGCGTGGACTACCAGGGTATCTAATCCTGTTTGCTCCCCACGCTTTCGCGCCTCAGCGTCAGTTACAGACCAGAAAGTCGCCTTCGCCACTGGTGTTCCTCCACATCTCTACGCATTTCACCGCTACACGTGGAATTCCACTTTCCTCTTCTGCACTCAAGTTCCCCAGTTTCCAATGACCCTCCACGGTTGAGCCGTGGGCTTTCACATCAGACTTAAGGAACCGCCTGCGCGCGCTTTACGCCCAATAATTCCGGACAACGCTTGCCACCTACGTATTACCGCGGCTGCTGGCACGTAGTTAGCCGTGGCTTTCTGGTGAGGTACCGTCAAGGTACCAATAGTTAGTTGGTACGTGTTCTTCCCTCACAACAGAGTTTTACGATCCGAAAACCTTCGTCACTCACGCGGCGTTGCTCCGTCAGACTTGCGTCCATTGCGGAAGATTCCCTACTGCTGCCTCCCGTAGGAGTCTGGGCCGTGTCTCAGTCCCAGTGTGGCCGGTCACCCTCTCAGGTCGGCTACGCATCGTGGCCTTGGTGGGCCGTTACCCCACCAACTAGCTAATGCGCCGCGGGCCCATCCTGCAGTGACAGCCGAAACCGTCTTTCCGTGAAGCCTCAGGAGAGGCCTCAAACTATTCGGTATTAGCACCGGTTTCCCGGAGTTATCCCGATCTGCAGGGCAGGTTGCCCACGTGTTACTCACCCGTCCGCCGCTAAACGCTTGGAGCAAGCTCCAAGTGTTTCGCTCGACTTGCATGTATTAGGCACGCCGCCAGCGTTCGTCCTGAGCCAGGATCAAACTCTCCATTATAGAGTAGTATTGATTGCTCAATGCTGGCGCATCGCCGTCTCCGAAAAGACGCGCGATTCGCTTTGATCTGGCTGAGCCTGATCAGTAAGTTGTGGCGCGGGACCCGAAGGTCCGTTGCCGTTATTGTTGACGTTTTGCTGTTCAGTTTTCAAGGTTCATGTTGCCGCACTCATTGGCGACTTTATTAATATACCTTAGGCACGACTTGCTGTCAATACTATTTTAAAATATTTTTTCGGTCGTCTTAAGGACATATATAAATATAAACCGCCGAGCGCAGAAAATCAACCCCTTTTTCTAAAAAAGAATGATTTTATTTTCCCATAGTCTGCAACGAATAGGATTATGCCGCATAACACAACTGTTCCGCCTATAATTTGAGAGGAACTTAACAGCTCTCCAAGTATGAAATAAGCTAATATAGCAGCTCCAACAGGCTCAAAAAGAATTGCGATTGAAATGACATTCGTACTTACCCATTTTAAAGACCAATTGAATAGTGTATGTCCAAGTAAGTTAGGAATGATCGCTAAAAGTAAAAACCACATCCATTCTGAAGCAGGATAAGGACCAAAAGATTCACCTTTTGCAATTATATAGAAGAACAATGTTATTGTACTAAAGCTATAAACAACAAAAGTATAAGTAATCAATGACAATCTTTGGCGTACATCTTGACCAAACAGCAGATAGCCTGTAATTAATGCACAGGCAATTAAAGCTAAGATATCTCCATATAAAGCAGAACCGCTAATTTTAAAATCACCATAGCCGATTAAAACACTTCCGAGTACGGCAATTAGTCCTGAAACAAGTGTTTTAATAGAAAGTTTCTCTTTAAAAAAGAAATAGGTTCCTGCAAATGCGAATAATGGCTGCAATGTTACAAGCACTGTTGAACTCGCGACAGATGTATAATTCAACGATTCAAACCATAAAATGAAATGAAAGGCTAAAAAAATACCTGCTATCGAAGTGAATACCCAATCTCTTTTGCTTAGCTTCTTGATTTCTTGGGTATATTTCATAAAGAACACTGGACTCATTATAAGAATTGAGAAAAGCATTCGATAAAAAGCAGTAACTCCAGAATCGGCAGAAGTCATTTTCACAAAAATTGCTGATAACGCGACAGAGAATACACCAATGATAATCGGGATAAAAGGATGAACAACTGGTTTTTCCATATAGACGCCTCTTCTCTAAGTTGCTTATGTAAGGTTTTCACACTTTAAATAGTGTGACATGTCCCCCTTTCTTTATCAACCATCATTTGAAAGGAGTGCTGTTATGGATTTTTTCACCTTCCTGCCTATCGCTTCCCTTGAAACTTTCATTAAACTTCTGGTAGCCGCACTCCTTAGTTTAGTGATAGGACTTGAGCGAGAGTTAAAAAGAAAGCCTGTTGGCTTAAAGACGAGTATCGTCATTGCTACATTTAGTTGTTTGCTGACGATCATTTCAATCGAGTCTGCGTACCTAGCAGAAGGAAGCGAGTATGCTAATGTAAATATTACGATGGATCCGCTTCGTCTGGCTGCCCAAATTGTTTCAGGAATCGGTTTTCTTGGAGCTGGTGTTATTTTAAAACGCGGCAATGATTCCATTTCCGGTTTAACAACTGCTGCGATGATCTGGGGTGCTGGTGGTATTGGCATAGCTGTAGCTGCGGGTTTTTACGTAGAAGCAGCCTTTTCGGTACTGATTATTCTAATCGGAATCGAGATAGTTCCTCCCCTTCTCTTTAGATTCGGGCCAAAGCGACTGCGATTGATTGAAGCGAATATCAAAATTTTCATTTCAGATTCGTCTCATATCGATGAGGCGGTCAAAGAAATAACATCAGAAGGTGTTATTATAGAAGCAATGTCTCTCTTCCAACATAGGGAAGCAGATTTCCCTTGCCATGAAGTGGCGATACGCGCTTCTTTTCTCCAAGAGACTGAGACAATCGCTTTATATGAAAGAATCTTGAAAATTAAACACGTTGACAAAGTAGAAATTGAATTGATTAGCTGAGGAGGAATTTGAATGGGTGAATTTTTTAAGTTATTAAAAGGAGGCAATAGGCCTTCCTTACTTGCTGCGGTGATGAATACATTAATCGCCATCATGAAAGGTGTCGCGTTTTTCTTCACTGGGAATGTTGCGATGTTTGCTGAAACAATGCATTCGATTGGAGACGCCGCTAACCAATATTTCGTTTTCATCGGCTCCGCTTTATCTAAAAAAGCGCCGACTAAAAGATTTCCTAATGGATTTGGCAGACTTTTAAACCTGGTACTGCTTGGAGCGGTGTTGATTGTTGGAATCATGGCTTATGAAACGATTGTGGAAGGTTGGCATCAATTGACCCATCCTGTTGAAGCGGAAGGGTTTATCATAAGTGTTGTGGTCTTATCAATAGCTGTTATTCTTGAATTTGCAGTTTTATATAAAGCAGGCAAAGAAGTTTTGCATGAATCTGGAGTTAAAGGCGGCATTATGGCGCCGATCACTACAAGCTTTGCTCATTTAAACCGAGCAAAACCTGCCACTAAACTTGTATTTATGGAAGATTTGGTTGCAACAGGCGGCGGCGTTCTCGCATTAATCGCAGTACTGATTGCACATTTTACCGGTTTCCTTGCAATTGAGGGTGCTGCATCCATCGCAATCGGGCTTATGATGTTTTATGTCGTAATGACGGTATTCCTTGAAAATGCCCGCGGTGCGATTGGGGAAACAGATGAGCAGATGGTCAATCATATTGCTCATGTGTTATCTGATCATTCAGGCGTTCGCGATATCAAAGAACTCGAAGTTGTAAAAGAAGGCGAATTTTTGCATGTTGAAACGAAAATCGAAATTGACCCTGAATTATCTGTTAAAGAAGCCGACGAATTGCAGGATTTATTAGCACAGCTCATATTGAGCCAACCAAGCGTTGATGATGTGCTCATAACATTCGATGCAGACGATGGAGAAACGCATTGGAAACACTTGAGCACACGCCCTGAATCATTGCCGCCGCTCAGAGAACCAAAAGCATAGAAAAAGACCAGGCGCTCATTGCCTGGTCTTTTTCTATGCTTATAGTGAAGCTTGAAGAATTTGTTTGACGTCTTCGCCGTTTAGTTTAGCGAAGTTGCCGAATTCACCATAGATCATTGCTTTTTCGGCCATTAAGTCGATTTTCGAATCGTCTATGCCGTAATAATCCAGTTTTGTCGGAGCTCCTAATGAAGTCCAGAATTCCTGGAGACGGTCGATTCCTTCGAAAGCGATCGCTTCTTCCGTCTTCCCTTCAGGATCTACCTCAAATACACGGACTGCCAATTGCGCAAATTTGCTTGGATTTCCTTTTGCATTATGGCGCATCCATTGTGGGAATAGGATTGCAAGCCCACCTGCATGCGGAATGTCATAAACTGCAGATACCGCATGTTCGATATTATGCGATCCCCAGTCTCCCCGGTAACCCATTTCAAGGAATTTGTTCAATGCGATCGTACCTGCGAACATAATTGTTTCACGGTGTTCATAGCTTTGAAGGTCTTCCATCAGTTTCGGTGCCGTTTCAACAACCGCCTTCAATACCCCTTCACACATACGGTCCTGAACTGGTATATTCGAGGCATTATTGAAATACTGCTCGAAAATATGCGACATCATGTCAACAATTCCGTAGACTGTGTGGTTTTCTGGAACCGATAATGTATAAGTTGGATCCAGTATTGAAAATTTCGGGAATGAAAACGGGCTTCCCCAGCCGTACTTTTCTTGTGTTTCTTCATTGGTAATAACAGATCCTGCGTTCATTTCGGAACCTGTTGCAGCAATCGTCAATACCGTTCCGAAAGGCAAAGCGCCTTCTGGCTGGGCTTTACGGGAAACAAAGTCCCATGCATCCCCATCGTATGTAGCTCCGCACGCAATCAACTTCGTGCAGTCAATAACTGAACCGCCTCCGACTGCCAACAGGACATCGATGTTCTCTTTTTTGCAGATTTCAATGCCTTTACGAGCCGTTGTAATACGCGGGTTTGGCTCTACCCCGCTTAATTCGAAGATTTCAAGACCTGCTTGGTTTAAGGTATCAATCACTTCATCATAAAGACCGTTCTTTTTGATGCTGCCACCACCGTAAACTATTAAAACTTTTTTACCATAATTTGGTAACTCTGTTTTAAGTGCTTCGAGTTGGCCTTTGCCAAATATTAGTTTTACTGGGTTATAGAAAGAAAATGAATTCATTTTTTAACCTCCTTTTCCATTACTATTATGTCGATAGGAAAAGGAAAACGCAAAAATTATGCACCAAAAAGCCGCTCCTGGAAATTCCAGGAGCGGCTTTTTTTCTCTTAAACCCAACCACGGAAGCGTGCAGCTTCTGCAGTTCTGCGGGCACCTACCATATAAGCGGCAAGTCGCATATCGATATTTCGCGTAGTTGCAACGTTATAGACGTTTTCAAATGCATCAACCAGCTTTTTGTTGAGCTTTTCATCCACTTCTTCTTGAGTCCAGTAATAACCTTGATTATTCTGTACCCATTCGAAGTAAGAAACCGTAACTCCACCAGCACTTGCTAATACATCCGGAACTAAAAGAATACCTTTATCCGTTAAAATCTTCGTAGCTTCTGCAGTTGTCGGACCATTAGCCGCTTCAACTACAATGGAAGCTTTGATGTTCGGTGCGTTTTCAGCTGTAATCTGATTAGAGATTGCAGCCGGAACGATGATATCGCAATCCAACTCAAACAATTCTTTGTTTGTAATGGTGTTGTCAAATAACGTAGTTACGGTACCGAAACTATCGCGGCGATCCAGCAGATAGTCGATATCCAGACCGTCTGGATCATGCAATGCGCCGTAGGCATCCGAAATGCCGACTACTTTCGCTCCTGCATCGTGCAAGAATTTTGCAAGGAAGCTTCCTGCGTTGCCAAAACCTTGGATAACGACACGAGCGCCTTTCATATTCAAACCGCGTTTTTTAGCAGCTTCATTAATAACAATGGTTACACCTTGAGCAGTCGCTTTATCCCGGCCTTGAGAACCACCTAGGACAATCGGTTTACCGGTAATGAAACCAGGTGAATTGAATTCATCGATTTTGCTGTACTCATCAAACATCCATGCCATGATTTGAGAATTTGTAAATACATCCGGCGCTGGAATATCTTTGTTCGGTCCAACAATCTGACTGATCGCTCTTACATAGCCGCGGCTCAATTTTTCGATTTCGTACATTGACATTTCACGCGGGTCACAGATGATGCCGCCTTTACCGCCGCCGTAAGGTAAATCTACAATGCCGCATTTAAGCGTCATCCACATAGACAATGCCATAACTTCTTCACGGTTCACTTCCGGGTGGAAACGCACTCCGCCTTTTGTCGGCCCTACTGCGTCATTATGCTGCGCACGGAATCCAGTGAACACTTTTACATTTCCGTCATCCATTCGAACCGGAATACGCACTTCCATAATTCGCATCGGTTCCTTAAGAAGTTCGTACATCGATTCTTCGTATCCGAGTTTATCCAATGCAGTTTTAATAACGTTCTGCGTTGACGTCAACAAGTTCAGGTTTTCAGCCATTGTTTTAATTCGCCTCTTTATATTTATAGTAATTACTCCGCCACTAGTGTAACATAATTGACTTTGCATTTGCTAGGTAGTTGTTATTTTGCAAATACTTTTTGAATACGTTCAATCGCCCAATCCAAATCCTCTTTTGAGATAACCAAAGGTGGCGCAAAACGGATAACCGTATCATGCGTTTCTTTGCATAATAAACCTAGCTCTTTCAGCTGCTCACAATAAGGGCGAGCTTCTTCTGTCAATTCCATGCCGATGAACAATCCGCGGCCGCGCACTTCTTTAATAGAAGGATGTTCGATTTCGCGAAGTCTTTCCATGAAATATTCTCCAAGTTCAAGAGAACGCTGTGCCAAATTTTCTTCTTGCAGTACTTCCATTGACGCAATCGATACGGCACAAGCAAGCGGGTTGCCGCCGAATGTAGAGCCATGCGAGCCCGGGTTGAATACACCTAGAATATCGCTGTCAGCGACTACACACGAGATCGGGAAGACACCGCCGCCAAGTGCTTTTCCAAGTATGTACATGTCCGGGTTTACGTCTTCCCATTCACACGCGAACATTTTGCCTGTACGTGCAAGGCCGCATTGAATTTCATCGGCAATGAATAGGACGTTATTCTCGCGGCAAAGTTCTCTTGCTGCCTTCAAAAAGCCTTCTTCCGGCATAATGATTCCTGCTTCGCCTTGAATCGGTTCGATCAAGAATGCAGCTGTATTTGGCGTAATAGCAGCTTTTAAGGATTCAAGATCTCCGAAAGGAATCAAATTGATGCCTGGCAGCATTGGCCCGAACCCTCTGCGGTATTCAGGATCAGAAGATAATGATACCGCTGTCATTGTACGGCCATGGAAATTTCCGTTGCACGCAATGATCTCTGCTTGTCCCTCTTCTACCCCTTTAACATCATAAGCCCAGCGACGAGCAGCTTTAAATGCTGTTTCGACCGCTTCTGCTCCTGTGTTCATCGGCAATGCCATTTCTTTTCCAGAAATCTTGCAGATCATTTCATACCAAGGAGCCAGCATGTCATTGTGGAAAGCACGTGAAGTCAACGTTACACGATCCGCTTGGTCTTTCAGTGCTTGAATGATTTTCGGATGGCGATGGCCTTGGTTTACTGCCGAGTATGCAGAAAGCATATCCATGAATTTATTGCCTTCTGGATCTTTTACCCATACACCTTCTGCTTCTGTGATGACGATTGGCAGTGGATGATAGTTGTTGGCACCGTATTTTTCAGTAGTTTCAATGATTGTTTGCGTCTTAGTCATGTCAATTCCTCCTTATTTTTAAAAAAGGCAGACGATCAGTCTGCCTTTTCAATGAATAATTATAACATTAACGGAATGATTATAACATTTCAGATGTAGTTTTTGCTTGCAAATGAAGTGTTAAATAATCCGGTCCGCCTGCTTTAGAGTCAGTCCCTGACATATTGAATCCACCGAATGGTTGGTATCCAACGATCGCGCCTGTACAGCCGCGGTTGAAGTAAAGGTTTCCGACATGGAATTCTTCACGCGCTTGCTCCAAGTGTTCGCGGTTATTCGTGATGACCGCTCCAGTCAAGCCGTATTCCGTGTTGTTGGCAATTTCAAGCGCATGATCAAAACCTTTCGCTTTTGAAATTCCGATGACTGGCCCGAAGATTTCTTCTTGCATAATGCGTGAATTCGGGTCTAAATCTGCAAAGACCGTCGGGTTCACGAAGTAACCTGTTGAATCATCGCCAGTTCCGCCGACCACTAAACGTCCTTCTTCTTTTCCGATTTCGATGTAATCCGTAATTTTTTTGAATGCCGCTGCGTCGATAACCGGTCCCATGAAGTTCGATTGTTCAACTGGATTACCAATCGTCAATTCTTTCGTCAATTCGATAACGCGCTCAAGCACTGTATCGTAAACGTCCTCGACGATCACTGCACGTGAAGCTGCTGAACATTTTTGTCCACTGAATCCGAAGGCTGATTTTACAATCGTTTGAGCAGCCAATTCAAGATCTGCTTCTTTATCAACAACCATTGTATCTTTACCGCCCATTTCAGCGATTAATCGCTTAATCCAGATTTGCCCTTCATTCACTTTAGCTGAACGTTCAGCGATGCGAAGACCGACTGCACGTGATCCTGTGAATGAGATAAAGCGAGTTTTTGGATGATCAACCAAGTAATCTCCAACTTCTCCGCCTGGTCCTGGGATGTAGTTGACTACGCCTGCAGGCATGCCTGCTTCTTCAAGGACTTCGATGAATTTATACGCAACGATCGGAGTTGTTGAAGCAGGTTTTAATAGAACTGTATTTCCTGTAACCATAGCTGCAACCGTTGTCCCTGCCATGATCGCAAATGCAAAGTTCCATGGTGAAATGACAACGCCGACTCCTAGTGGAATGTAGTCATAGCGGTTGTATTCACCTGGACGGCTTTCTACTGGCATGCCGTCTTTTAGGCGAAGCATTTGACGGCCGTAGTATTCCAAGAAGTCGATGGCTTCAGCTGTATCGGCATCTGCTTCGTTCCAAGGCTTTCCGGCTTCTTTTGTCAAAAGTGCAGAGAATTCATGCTTGCGGCGGCGAATGATCGCTGCTGCTTTGAATAGTACATCTGCACGCACTTCAGGCTTCACTTTTTTCCATGATTTAAAAGCTTCAAGCGCACTTTGCATCGCTTTTTCAGCTAACTCTTTATTTGATTTAGAAACACGGCCAATGATTTCTTCTTTGTCCGCAGGATTGAATGAAACGATTTTATCTTCAGTCGTAACACGTTCGCCGCCGATGATTAATGGATAGTCTTGCCCAAGATAAGCTTCAACTGTCTTTAACCCTTCTAGGTACGCGTTGCGGTTTTCTTCTTGTGAAAAATCAGTAAATGGTTCGTGTTTATAGGGAATCATGTGAATCCTCCTTGAAATTTGTTTAAGCGCAAAAAAAATTTGCACTTACAAACAGTTTATACTTATAATAATGCAAAAGATAATTGCATTTTTCAAGTATTTTAACGAATAAAGTCAAAATAATTTTGGAGTGAAGAACTTGAGTGCGTCTGAAAAGGATCTTTCCTTGTTTTATCAATTCGCAGTTGAACGTGTGGCCGTGGGCATTCATGCCATTGACACCAAAGGAAAAACCATCTTGTACAACGATAAAATGAAAGAAATTGAAGGGTTTGATTTTGAAGAGTTAGCGGATCGTTCGTTGCTTGAAATGTTCCGGTTTGATCAGCATGAGAGTACGCTGCTCCAAGTTCTGCAAAGCGGCTTGCCGGTTTTCAATCGAAAACAGACCTACTGGAATCGCAAAGGACAGGAAATCACGACCATCAATGATACATATCCGGTATTTGATCAAGATCAATTGGTCGGTGCGATTGAGATTTCCCAAGACGTAACAACACTGGAAAAAGCGGTTTATCAGCCATTGAAAAAATACGAAGAGCCGATTACCTTCAATAGCATCTCAGCCATATCCGACAGCATGCAGCAAGTGATTGGCACGGCCGAAAAAGCGGCCATGATCAAATTGCCGGTACTGTTAATCGGTGAAGCAGGAACCGGGAAAGAGTTGATTGCTGAAGCTATCCATTTCGCTTCATCTTCTGAAGGGCAGCTGCACACTCTGTATTGCCACGGCACGGACCAGGAAATGATTGACCGCCTTGGATCCGATTTAGCGGAACATTCCAGCGGCACAATTTACTGTGAACGGATCGACCTTCTTTCCCTCTCTCTCCAAGAGCATTTATTGAAAATGGCCAAGTCCCACTCTGCTAAGGACACTTATTTCATTGCCAGCGTCGGTGAAGATCCGGTAGAACTTATCAGTTCGGAAAAATTGCTGAAAGAGTTGTATTATTTCTTTTCCGCCATGACGATTCAATTGGAGCCCCTGCGCAATCGGAAAGAAGATATCGTGCCCTTCGTCGAAGACTATCTATCACGCCACCGGATGCATTTTGGGTCGATCGTGTCCGGTCTTGACGATGAAGTGGAAGAATTGTTTTTATCGTACGACTGGCCAGGCAATTTAAAAGAGCTCGAACTGATTTTGGATGAAGCGACTTCCCTGTTGACCACTCAAGAAAAAATAACGTACCAGCTGCTGCCGCAGCATTTTAAAGTGAAAGCCCAGCGAAGCGGCTCTGCCACTCCTGAGGATTTCATCCTCCATTCTGGAAAAGAGTTGCTGCCGCTGGATGATTATTTGCTGGAAGCGGAGATCTACTACCTTCAAAAAGCGATGGACTTGCACCAGGGCAATGTCACGAAAGCGGCGGCTGCACTCGGCATGAGCCGGCAAAACCTACAATATCGGCTGCGGAAAATCAAAAAAAACGAAGCGCAAGGATAACCTTGTGCTTCGTTTTTTTGTGTCGGCTTTACAGCCGGCTTCATTTTAATTATTGTCCAGAACGTTTGATCCACTCTTGCATTTTGTCTTTCAATGAGTTGAATCCTTCTGAATCATTTTCATTCACGTGCGACTGAAGAGATTGTTTTGGCTTTTCGCTGCGTTGAGCTGCTGGTGGCTGCTCTTGCAATGCGCGGATTGACAAGCTGATTTTTTTAGATTTTTCATCAACTTCCAAAACTTTTACGTCTACTTCTTGGCCAACTGAAAGATATTCGCTGACTTCTTTTACGTAGCCGTGAGTGATTTCTGAAATGTGAACCAAGCCTTGTGTTTGCTCGTCAAGCGCTACAAATGCACCGTATGGCTGGATTCCTGTTACTTTTCCTGAGACTGTGTCTCCTGTTTGATATGTTTTTGTCATGTTCTACCCGCTCCTAGTCTTATCTAAATTATCCTATACACCTATTGGCATCTGTATATTATAGCACAACATAGGCGGTAGAGTAAAATCAGTACATATCCATGTTGCCGATACGCCATCCTTTGTCTGTTTTGAACAAGGCGTGGCCATTGCCCATCATGTATTCTGCACCTGTTTCTTTCAATTCATATTGAATTCTGCCGGAAGGCCGCAAATTGAGGTCGTAATGCAAAGTTTCGCTTGAGAACAGCAATCGGCTAATCTCCGATAATTTCGGGACGGCTCTCGTTTTTAACTGTTCCATGAAATAATCACTGTCCATCGCTACCACATCTTCTTCCGATAGCTGTTGCATCGCTGCATAGTCTTCCACTTCTCTTGCGTAGAAGAACATTCCGGAAATCTCCCCTGCTGTCAGCGTCTCGAGCATATCCTGGTCAAAACCACTTGCGAATTTTTCATACAAAGCTTTTACTCTCGCTCGATATTCCGGCTCTTCTTCAAGTACATAGGATTCAATCATCTGGTTTTCAACCAGCCACGTATGTTTTTCTTCCATGATTAATTTGGGCGTAGGCTCACTGATCATGCCTTGCATGCCATAACTCATACTCGGATACAAAAATAGCGTACGTCCTTCTCGTCCTACACCGTCTTTCGCCGTTTCCACCCATCTAACATTTTCAAAAATATCGGGCTGCTTTCTCCATTGGGACAAGAATTGTTCTTTTCCGGGCTTCAGTCCATTCTCAGCGGTCAAATGCCACATTGTTTCTTTGTCTTCAAGTTTATTCGCATAATAATAGAGGAATAAAATATCGAGCGGCTCTACATTTTCCAATAAGGCCGCATCATGGTTTTTTGAAAATGCCTTATACCGTTTTTCGGTCTCGGAAAAATCAAAATTCGCTAGATCCACCATCCGATGATCTACTTTTACATCCCCGTTCGGCATTTTCTCAGCCAGTTTCTGTTCTTTCTCCAAGTAAAGTGCCTGAACGATATCGGTATAAGCCAAAGCGTCGTAACTTTCAGATTTGGTCCACCCGCTCGCTTCCATCTCTTCGACAATCGGCAAAAGCGTATAAATCAGCGGATTTCCGGACTGAATCATCATTTCTTTCCAAGCCGTCTGGTATTTTTCATGGACGACGCCTTTGCTGTCGAATATCGGATCTGCATCCGACCCTTTCACCATCAGCCAAAAACTGTGCTGGAAAATGTATTCAAACTCCAAATACAAGCGCGAATAATTTTCCGATTCAATTAAAGCTAATTCCATTGTATTCAATACATAAGGCATAAATTCGGCCTCGACCAACAAACCTTGTTCATCAAAATACGGTTCATTTTGCAATAAACGCGAATACTCATTCGTGTAGAAATCCATATTCAGCACTTCATTCGAGAAAAGGGTCTCCATATTGCGCCGTGAAATAAACTGCGCTTCATACGGATGTGCGGAAATCATCAAGCCTTGTTCATGCATCCCGCCTAGCAAACGCTGAAGTTCCTCCGGCATTTTTTTCTGGTTGGCCATCAATTTTTCGGGGGAAAGCTCACCGTCGAATTTCATTTCCTCCAACTCTTCCTGATGGACAAGAAGGGCCATATCAATGACGCCCATGATTTCTTTCGTTTTCAGCGCATACTCATGCAGGAATTCCTGGGATTCTTCCGACGGCAAAGCAATCCCGCTTAAACTGTCAACCATTCCCCGAGGAGTCTCGATGCTTATTAAAGCCTTTTTCATTTCCTTCTCCAATATTTCGGGGTCATTCTCCATCTTCTTGATGTTCTTATCACTTAAAATGCGCTTCAATTTTGCATCGGCCTCTTTGACATAGCTGAATTGGTCGAAGACTTTCTGCTGGATGCCCATTCGCTCAGGCGCCGTTTTCCGCACTTCTTTATACTTGGCACGCCAGTCCTCAATCAATTCTCTTGTGATTTTCTCACCTTCTTCATCTGCTGAAGCGGTGACTTTTGGATTTTCATCATTCAACATAAATGAGGCACCGATTACTCCCGTTAGAAACAAGCCCGCTGCAACGAGCAGCGCAGCTACTTTCTTGTTTGGGGCTGTGTTCCGGACACTTGTCTTTTTTGAAAGCTCGGGTTTT
Organism: Planococcus alkaliphilus; assembly: GCF_057031095.1. Classification (NCBI taxonomy): domain Bacteria; kingdom Bacillati; phylum Bacillota; class Bacilli; order Caryophanales; family Caryophanaceae; genus Planococcus; species Planococcus alkaliphilus. The sequence continues at coordinate 1,244,695 of NZ_CM168060.1, read as the reverse complement.
TCTTCCGGCTCGCCACTCAGTAAATCCTCCTCTTCTACAATGGTCTGGATGCGGCTATACGATTTTCCCACGAACTCAATTCTTTTCTCTGTTTGGCCGTTGCTTTCCAACTGTAAAGCAGTTGTCAAACTTTCTACCGCTATAGCCAGTTCATCCTCGATTTCCTCCGAGTCGCGGCCCGTCAATAACGCCAGTTCTTCTTTATTCTTTTGATGAAAATAAAATAAAGTGAAAATCACTCTTCTGTTTTTCGGCAATTGTTGGATCGCATGATGCGTTTCCAAATCTTCTTCAAAACGCAGCAGCTTTTCTGTTTCACCTGCCGGCTGCTCCTCTGAATATTCGTTTAAAAGAGCCATAGCCTGTTCATAAATGGCCATTTCGGCTTGTTCAATATCGATTTTGGAAAGTTGTTTTCCAAATGCTCGATAGGCCGCTTCCTGGTAGAGAGCCAGTCTATCTGACGGCACACCGTTTTGATAGCCGAATTGCCCAATAACGGATCCCTGATTCCTGCACCATTCCCCAAAAGACGTCCTATCGCCCGCCTGCGCTTCTCGAAATAATTCTTCCTCTCTCAAGTAATTCCGCCCCTTGCATTAAAGGAATATTCAATCTTTTCCTTTTTCTGTTTATTATACACGATAAATAACCTGTGATTTGAAATAGTTCTATTTTTTTCAATGGACCTCGTGTAGAATGAAAAAATCTATACATTATAGGAGTGAAGAAATGGAAAAACGCGAACAATGGACTTCAAAGCTCGGCTTTATTTTAGCTGCTGCCGGCAGTGCGATCGGTTTAGGAGCTATCTGGAAATTCCCTTATGAAACCGGATCAAACGGCGGCAGTGTCTTTATTTTAATGTTTATCGTCAGTACAATTGCCATCGGCCTCCCCATCCTGCTTGCAGAATTTGTGATTGGCCGACGCGGACAAGCGGATGCCGTGACGGGGCTTAAAAAACAGGCTCCCGGCAAAAAGTGGTTTTTGATCGGCTGGTCCGGCTTTTTCTTCTCTTTCATGATCTTGTCGTTCTACAGTGTGGTTGGCGGATGGATTCTGTCTTATCTCGGCCGCGCGCTATTATTGCAATTATCCAATCTTGGAGACAATGCATTTGCCGACTTGTTTAATGGGATTATCGGCAATCCGCTTGAAGTTCTCCTCGCACAAGCCGCGTTTATGTTATTGACGATCTGGATTGTCCAAGGCGGCATCCAAGCGGGAATTGAACGTGCCAGCAAAGTGATGATGCCGGCTCTATTGATTTTCTTCGTTGTATTGATGGTCCGCTCCCTGACGTTGGACGGAGCTATGGCCGGCGTCGAATTCATGTTTGTCCCGGACTGGTCCTTCTTTACTTTTGATACCGCTTTGACGGCTTTAGGCCAAGCTTTTTTCTCGCTTAGCGTCGGTGTGGCTGGTATGATCACGTATGCATCTTATTTATCGAAATCGGAAAATTTAACGCGTTCAGCGATGAGCGTGGTTTCGTTGAACATCATTATTTCCATCATGGCGGGATTGATCATTTTCCCGGCAGTCTTCGCATTAGGCTATTCTCCTGACCAAGGTCCAGGACTTGTGTTCATCATCTTGCCAGCGATTTTCGATCAGCTGTTCATGGGTGAATTCTTAATCATCATCTTCTTTATCTTGATGCTATTTGCTACTTTGACTTCTTCCATCTCGATGCTTGAGATTGTCGTATCGATCGGTGTGAAAAATAAATACGAACGCCGCCGGAAAATTGCTTGGCTTTACGGATTGATGATTTTCCTAGTCGGGATTCCAAGTGCCTTATCATTCGGGGTCATGTCCGATCCGTTTCTATTCGGCTATACTTTCTTTGACTTTGTCGATGTGCTGACAAGTAAAATCGGCTTGCCGCTCGGAGCCCTGTTCATTTCGTTATTCGCCGGCTATGTTCTGAAGAAAAACGATGTCCAAGCAGAACTCGGCGGAGCGTCAACATGGGTGAGTGTCTGGACGGTACTTGTCAGATACGTAGCCCCAATTGCCATCGTAATTGTCTTTATCCAAGGGATTATCGACGCTTTCTAAACGAAATGTCTGTAAAATGCCATAATATTCGCCTAGCGAAATAAAAAGAATATGGTATTATTTTCATATAGGAAAGTATCACCATGCAAAGGAGTGTTTCACTATGAAAAAAGATTTAGCTGCTCAATTAACATTTTTGCGTGAAGAGCGTAATTTAACACTTGATGAACTGGCTTTAAAAGCAAGAGTCGGCGTTGCTCGCCTCCAAGCTTATGAATCCGGGGAAGAAGTGCCTTCGCTCCAAACAATTTTGAAACTCTCAAACGCGCTTGAAGTTCCGTCTTCCAATTTGACAGACGGTTTAACAACAGCAAAATAAAAAAAGCTTTCGGCAAATTGTGCCGAAAGCTTTTTTCTTTAGATGATGCATTTCGCTTCGTATTTCAACGCCAAGAGCTTGTATGAAATCTCCACGCATTTTTCCAAAGGAATCCATTTCTCATAAGAGACTTCATAGATGCTTTGGATTTGCTTGGCTAAATCGGAAGGATGGTCCAATACTTGCAATTGGTCCACAACATTACCGATCTCTACTCCGTACCGCTCTTCCCCGATTGCAAAAGGATCCCATTCTTCCAAAACTCTCACAGCTTTTCGGTTCATTTCACTCATACCCATCTTTTTCACCTGACATTTCTATAGTATTACAAGCTATAATAGCACAATGCCCAAAAAAGAAAAGGAAGCTGGCCAATCCAGCTCCCTTTCCACTCACTGCTCTAGAACTTCGATAGACTCGATAATGACATCAACAACCGGTTTGTCTGCTTCTGCGGTTTCAACTGCCGCTATCGCATCCACGGTTTCCAATCCTTCAATCACTTGGCCAAAGACAGTATGCTTTCCGTCAAGCCAAGGTGTGCCACCCAATTCTTCGTACGCTTCCCTGATTTGATCCGTATGGATTTCGTTGAAGGCATTCGGGTCAGCAGCAGAGGCTTGAACAATGAAGAACTGGCTGCCATTTGTGCCAGGTCCAGCGTTTGCCATAGACAAAGCTCCTCTGAAATTATAAAGGTTTTTACTGAATTCATCTTCAAAGCTCTCTCCGTAAATGCTTTCACCCCCGCCGCCAGTGCCAGTCGGGTCACCGCCTTGGATCATGAATTCATTCATGACACGGTGGAACGTGATGCCTTCGTAGTAGCCTTCTTCAGCATGCGTCAAAAAGTTCTCGACCGCTTTTGGTGCATGTTCCGGGAAAAGTTTGATTCTCATTGTTCCCATCGATGTTTTCATTTCCACCAATGCTTCGCCTTCAGCCACTTCATTGGAAAGCTGCGGCAATTCCACTTCTTCTTGCGATTCAGAAGCGGTGTCAGAAGACGTCTCAGCTTCTTTTGGTTCTTCCTTTTGATTGGCCGTTTCTTCTCCGCTCGAACAAGCCGTTAATACGGCGGCCAATAAAATCAATAATGCGATTTTCATTTTCATCTCGATTCACCCCGCTCTAGTTTATCACAAGATTTTTCCGAATTCATCCACAGTTCACCTTACTTTTTTCGTAAGGCGAAATAATATATAATAGGAGGTAGATGAGTGGTTCAGAAAGAAGGGGTTCACTGAATGGATACACAAAAAAAGAACTTTTTCATTATTATGTTTTCCAATTTCCTTGTAGCGGGAAGCACCACTATGATTATGCCTTTCCTTTCCCTCTATATTGAATCGATGGGCAATTTCACCGAAGAGTATGTGCAGAGATGGGCTGGGCTAGTCTTCGGTGTGACGTTTGTCGCCGCTTTGATCATGTCGCCCATTTGGGGCCGGATTGCTGATAAATACGGCTACAAACCTATATTGATCATCAACGGGTTCGGTATTGCAATCAGCATTTTCCTCATGGGTACGGCTGATTCAGTGCCGCAATTGTTTTTTATCCGTCTATTTATGGGATTGGTTACCGGATTTATTCCGACTTCCCTCGCCTTTGTGAGTTCGCAGACAGCGAAGGAAACTGCCGGCAAAACGCTCGGCACTCTTCAGATGGGCAGTGTTTCCGGAACACTTTTCGGTCCGGTTATCGGCGGGCTGATGGCTGATACATTCGGCTTCATCTACACTTTCGTTATCACTTCCGGCGTAATTGGGCTTGCTGCATTGATTGTTGCCGTCGGGTTGAAGGAAGTTAAAAAAGTGAAGAAAAAGAATGCCCATGTCTATGCCAGAAAAACCATTGTTCAGGGGATTTTAAATCACCGGCTGCTTTTGAACGTAATGATCATCACTTCCCTTATCCAAATCGGAAACTTTAGTATTCAGCCTCTATTGTCTTTATACGTTTCCCATTTGACGGACAGTACGAATGTCGCTTTGCTTGCCGGGATCACCTTTAGTGCGACCGGCGTCGGGAATTTGCTTTTTGCGCGGCGCTGGGGGCGTCTCGGAGATCAGATCGGCTACGAACGCGTTTTGACTTTCTTGCTGATTCTTGCTTTTGTCTTTATCGTCCCGCAAGCATTCGTCACTGAGCTTTGGCAATTGATGATCTTGCGTCTGTTGTTCGGTATTGCTGTCGGCGGCATGATTCCGACAACCACGGCCTTGATGCGGCGTGAAGCGCCCATTGAGATTCAAGGGGAAGTCATGGGCTATAACACGAGCTTCCGATTCCTCGGCAATATCGTCGGTCCGATGTTCGGCGGCATTGTCAGCGGGTTCATCGGCATTCCGGCTGTCTTTGTGGTCACCGGCGTTTTGTTCCTCGTGTCGTTCTTCTTCTTGAAATATACGACTTCCAAACCGGAACAGGATTTCGAAGACGTTTTGCTTGAGCAAGAACTAAAATCCACATAAACAAATTCAGCAGAATGAAGCAGTGATTTCTCTCAAGAAATCACTGCTTTTTTTGTTTTCTATACGTTTTCACAAATTTTTCTTAATTGAGTTTCTTCCTATTTCTAAAGCTTTGGAATTTCTGCTTCTTTTACAGGCGCACAAATGTGCAACGGTGCAAAATCTGGCTATGTACGTTATAATTTCTCTAGAAACTCATCATGAATGCGCTTGAAAGGAGGATTCATTTGTCACTTGTGTTTTTGATTTTTTTACCATTGATTGCAGCATTGTTCATTCCGCTGTTATTTAAAAAACTCGGACGCATCCATACGGGTTGGTTTGTCTTGATTGTTCCAGTGGTTCTGTTCATCTACTATTTAACGCTGCTGCCGACGACGCTTGAAGGCGGTACGCTTGTTTCAGAGTTGAGTTGGATCCCTTCTATTGATCTTGCCATTGTGGCCTATATAGATGGGTTAAGCCTTCTGTTCTCGCTTTTGATCAGCGGAATAGGAGCTCTTGTCGTTTTGTATTCCATTTTCTATTTGGATAAGAAACGCGAACAGTTACATAATTTTTACGTCTATTTGCTGATGTTCATGACAGCAATGCTTGGCGTTGTCCAATCGGATCATCTGATTTCCCTTTATCTTTTCTGGGAACTTACTTCGATTTCCTCGTTCTTACTGATCGGCTACTGGTATACCCGGGACCGTTCGCGTTTTGGGGCGTTGAAGTCGATGATGATCACTGTATTTGGCGGCTTGATGATGCTCGGAGGATTTGTGCTGCTGAGTATTATGGGCAATACTTATTCGATACGGGAGCTGATTTCCCAAGCTCCGGAACTTGCAAATCATGAGTTCTTTGTTTGGGCTTTGGTCTTGATTTTACTTGGAGCCTTTACGAAATCCGCTCAATTCCCATTCTATATCTGGCTGCCGGATGCGATGGAAGCGCCGACGCCTGTCAGTGCCTATCTCCACTCAGCAACCATGGTTAAAGCCGGCCTTTATCTGGTCGCCCGCTTCACTCCGATTTTCGCTGTTTCCGGAACTTGGATTTGGCTGGTTACCGGCGTCGGATTGTTCACGCTGTTCTGGGGATCGTTCTTTGCACTGAAACAAAAAGACTTAAAAGGAATCTTAGCGTTCTCCACTGTTTCACAGCTCGGGTTAATCATGAGCCTTCTCGGTGCTTCCGCTATGGGCTTCCATGTGGATAATGCAGCTGAGACTGTCTTTAAATATGCCGGCTTTGCTGCCATTTTCCATTTGGTCAACCATGCTGTCTTTAAAGGAAGCCTCTTTATGATTGCTGGAATTGTCGACCATGAAACAGGCACACGCGATATACGTAAGCTCGGCGGGTTGATGAGTTTGATGCCGATCAGCTTTACGATCGCGATGATTGGTTCATTTTCGATGGCCGGAATTCCACTATTCGGCGGATTCCTCAGTAAGGAAATGTTCTTAACAGCGATGCTCGCCATTACTGAATTTGATTTATTCTCGATGGATGTTTGGGGATTGTTATTCCCAGTAGTGGCATGGATTGCGAGTGTATTTACGTTCATCTATAGTTTCTATTTTGTGTTCCATACGTTCGCGGGCAAATATAAGCCGGATGAATTGCCGAGACAGGCGCATGAAGCCCCGATCGGCATGCTGATTTCTCCTGCTATTTTAGCAGTATTGGTTATCGCTATTTTCTTCGTTCCAAACTTTGTCGGTAAATGGATAGTGAATCCAGCTGTTGCAACGATGCTGCCCTTTATGTACGATTCGCCTTCAGACGTCCATGTCCATGTGTCTGCATGGCACGGAAGCATTACACCGGAACTGGCGATGACGATTGGAATCTTCATCATCGGCGGATTGATGTTCTGGACGCTCCGCAAGTGGCAGCGCTCTTACGATGCCTTTCCGGATAATATATCGCTCAACCGTCTATATGATAATTTAATGTACTTAAGCGACGGTGGAGCCAACCGTTTTTCTGCCGTCTATATGACGGGGTTCATCCGCTCTTACCTTGTGTATATGTTTGGGTTCTTCATCTTGATCGTTCTTAGTACGCTGTTCTTGAATGAAGCGTTTGCATTCAATCTATCGGATTTAGCGCCAATTGGATTCTATGAAATCGTCATCGTGCTCGCTCTAATCGGCGGAACGATCACAATTCTTGCAGCAAAATCAAGATTGACGGCTATTATCGCCCTAGGTGCTGTAGGTTACTCGGTCGCTTTATTCTTTGTTATTTTCCGGGCACCGGATTTGGCGTTGACGCAATTAGTCATCGAAACGATTTCCGTCGCTTTGTTCCTCTTAGCGTTCTACCATTTACCGAAATCAAGCAAAAAAGAAGAGCGCATGCGCTTCAAACTTGGAAATGGATTAATCGCTTTGGGTGTAGGCGCTACAATGACATTGGTAGCATTGTCAGCCCATTCCCAGAAAATCCTGCCCTCCATTTCTCAATACTATAAAGAAACCGTGTATTCAGAAGCTGGGGGCGGCAATATCGTCAACGTCATTCTCGTCGATTACCGGGGATTTGATACATTATTCGAAATCACTGTTCTCGGCATCGCTGGCATTGCCATTATCACCATGATCAAACTCCGCTTAACGAAAAAGGAGGGCCAACATGAGAACAAATGATGTGATGCTGAAGACCGTAACAAAAGTCGTGACATTCATCATCCTGATGTTTGCGGTCCATATCTTTTTCGCCGGCCATTATACCCCGGGCGGCGGATTTGTCGGCGGCTTGCTGACGGCGAGCGCGATCGTCTTATTAATGCTTGCTTTTGATATTGAAACCGTGAAGAAAATCATACCGTTTAATTATGTAATGATGACTGCCATCGGTCTTTTGCTGGCGCTTGCGACTGCGAGTGCTTCCATATTCTTTAATGTCCCATTCTTTACGCATGCCTATGATTATTTTGATTTGCCGCTATTCGGCAAAACGTCTTTGCATTCTGCAGCGTTATTCGATTTAGGTGTCTATCTGGTTGTTGTTGGCGTTACGATGACCATTATTCAAACGATTGGAGAGGATGAATAATGGAAATTATTATGTCTTTTGTCATCGGCTTTCTTTTCATGGCCGCTGTCTATTTAATGCTTTCTAAAAGTTTGATCCGTATTATTATCGGAACCGGCCTTCTAAGCCATGGCGCCCATCTCTTAATTTTAACGATGGGCGGGCTTGGTGGAACTGCGCCGCCAGTCGTTGCTGATGGCGTCAGCGTGAGCGACTATGCAGATCCGTTGCCTCAAGCCTTGATCTTGACAGCCATTGTTATTTCTTTTGCTGTAACTTCATTTTTCCTGGTCCTTGCTTACCGTGCATACCAGGAACTCGGCACCGATAATATGAATTTGATGAGAGGAACTGAAGACAATGATTAATTTACTTCTGTTTCCGATTTTAACTCCCCTATTATTTGCTGCCATCTTGTTATTCTTTCCGAAAAATATTAGCCTGCAGCGCATTATTTCGGCTGCCGCTGCTGTCGCTACTTTAATTTCGGTGCTGTTCCTTCTCTTGAAAGTGAAAGCCGATGGTGTCCAAGCGGTCACCTTGGGAAGTTGGGATGCGCCGTTCGGCATAACGATGGTATCAGATATGCTGTCCGTCCTACTTGTACTAAGTGCGACCATCATCACTTTGTTCGTCATTTTCTACAGTATGCCGACAATTGGAATCGATCGGGAAAAATCTTTTTACTATCCAGCTGTGCTGTTTTTATTGGTTGGGGTCAACGGAGCATTTACCACAGGAGACATCTTTAACTTATTTGTTTTCTTCGAAGTACTGCTCATGGCTTCCTATATGCTGATTGTACACGGCGGCGAAAAGCCGCAACTGCGGGAATCCATCAAATACTTGTTGGTGAATGTCATTTCTTCTGCCTTATTTGTAGCGGCCGTCGCCTTTCTCTATTCAGTGACAGGAACGTTAAATATGGCGGATTTGGCCGTGAAAATTCCACAGATTGAAGAGACTGGCATATTGACCGTCATTGCCGTCATGTTCTTGGTCGTGTTTGGCTTCAAAGCAGCTATTTTTCCGCTTTATTTCTGGCTGCCTGGCGCTTACCATGCGCCCCCAATTCCCGTTTTAGCTTTATTTGGAGCTTTGCTGACAAAAGTCGGTGTCTACGCAATTATCCGTACATACACTTTGTTCTTCACCATGAACATAGCTTTTACGCACGAATTGCTCGGCATCATTGCTATCTTGACCATTCTTGCCGGATGCATCGGTGCCCTCGCCTATTTTGATGTCAAGAAAATCATTATTTATAACATCATTATTGCTGTCGGGGTCATCTTATTCGGGATTGCCCAGATGAACGAAGCAGGAATCGAGGGAGCACTCTTTTATCTGGTCCATGACATGTTGATCAAAGCCGCCTTATTCTTCCTCGTAGGGATTGTGGCAGTCATTTTCGGCACTTCCAATCTTCGGGAGATGGGCGGATTGATGAAGACTTATCCTGTGCTTGGCTGGGTTTATCTCATCGCCGCTTTCGGCTTAGCCGGCATTCCGCCGCTTAGTGGTTTCCCTGGTAAGCTATTAATTGTCCAAGGCGGATTTGAAGGCCCTCAGTTCTGGGGCAGCATTGTCGTGCTTGCGACAAGTTTGCTCGTACTGTTGAGTGCAATCCGCATTTTCATCTATGCGTTCTGGGGCGAGCCTGTGAAAACCGTTCCGCTCAAAAAACGCAGTTATTACCAAATGTTCGTCCCTGCTGTCATCCTGGTCGGAATCACCGTTATCCTCGGTGTGGGCGCAGAATTATTCATGCCCCTCATTAATGGAGCAGGAGAAGTTCTACTAAATCCATCCATCTATATAGATGCGGTATTAAAGGAGTAGATGACGATGGCTTTGCAAATTTTACTTAATTTCTTCTTGGCAGGCGTTTGGATGTTCATGACGAACTCCTTCTCGCCTACCGGATTCGCAATCGGCTTTTTGGTCGGGCTTCTTCTCGTGATTTTAATGCGAAGATTCTTCAGCCATCGCTTGTATCTTGTAAGAATCTGGGCAGTGATTTCCCTCTTCTTCCTCTTCTTGAAAGAGTTGGTGATGTCCAGCATTTCCGTATTCAGGTTAGTGATTCAGCCGCGATTGAATATCCGCCCTGCTGTTTTTGAACTTGAAACGGAGTTAAAGCAAGACTGGGAAGTCACGCTGCTATCAGCATTAATCACCCTTACGCCTGGCACTTTAGTTATCGGAATTTCCGATGATCAGAAAAAATTATATATCCATGCCATTGATTTTGCTGACATCGATGAGGCCGTTTATTCAATCAAAAATACATTTGAACGTGCCATTATGGAGGTGAGCCGTCCATGATGATGTTTTATTGGATAGCCTTAGTCGTTATCAGCTGTGCGTTCGTAGGACTCTTATATCGGCTCGTAAAAGGGCCTACAGTGGCTGACCGGGTAGTGGCACTCGATGCCTTAGGCGTCGCCTTAGTTTCCATCGTCGCCCTCTTGTCACTCATCATCGGCACAGAATTCTTTTTGGAAATTATTCTGCTGTTGAGCATCCTGTCGTTTATCGGCACGACAGCTTTCGCAAAATTCATTGAGAGAGGAGAGATTTTCGATCGAAACGACAATCGCTAATATCCTCATTATTATCTTAATCAGCACTGGGGTTCTTTTCAGCGCTGTTACGGCACTTGGCCTTGTGCGCCTGCCAGATGTGTATACACGCACTCACGCCGCTTCTAAAAGCTCTACACTCGGCGTCATGTGTATACTGGGAGGGACATTCATCTACTTTTGGCTGATTGAAGATCATTTCAACTCCCAATTGATCATCTCCATCATTTTTCTGTTTATTACGTCGCCGGTAGCCGGCCATTTAATTGGCCGTGCCTCTTATATGTCCGGCATTAAACTAGCGGAAGAAACGGTGCGGGACGATATGAAAGAAGCCGTAGCCAAGAAAAAACGCCAACAATAAAACAAGCGGGTATGCGATTGTCGCATAACCCGCTTGTTTTTTTATTCTTTTACGCTTCTTCCGCCATTTTCTCGACCATCATGGCAAGCGTCCGGACCATGGCACCTGTTCCGCCCTGCGGCCCAAGGTCATGGGCAGACGCTGCATGGGACGTACCTGCAATATCCAAATGGATCCAAGGCGTATTGTCTACAAATTCACCGACAAATCCGCCGCCGAAAATCATATGGCCATCGCGTCCCGGTGAGTTGTTCAAATCCGCTACATCGCTTTTACGGATCCGTTTTTTATCATTCTCCGTCAAAGGAAGTCTCCAAACGAATTCCCCGGTTTCCTCCGAAGCTTCAAGGAAAGTTTCAAAAAATGCTTCATCGTTCGTCAAAGCACCCGTTTTATCATTTCCTAATGCTACGATGACCCCGCCGGTTAACGTCGCCACATCTATGATATGTGTAGCGCCCATCTGCTTCGCATAAGTCACAGAATCTGCCAGCACCAAACGCCCTTCAGCATCAGTGTTCAGGATTTCGATTGTTTTGCCGCTTAAAGAGGTAATCACATCATCCGGCTTGAAAGCATTGCCTGACACCATATTATCTGTCGATGCGATGACCGCGATAACGTTTTTCTCCGGCTTCAACTCACCGATGACTTTCATCGTACCGAGAACTGCTGCCGCTCCGCCCATATCGCCTTTCATGCCGACGATGCCATCTTTCGGCTTCAAGGAGTAGCCGCCCGTATCAAACGTAATCCCTTTGCCGACCAGCGCAAGCGGCTCTTCAAAGTTCTCAGTTGCTTTGTACTTCAATACGATCAGGCGAGGTTCTTCGACAGATCCTTGGTTAACTGCTAAAATCGCACCCATTCCGAGCTCTTCCATTTCAGCTTTGCCGAGAATCTCTGTTTCAAATCCGTATGTTTCGCCTAATTCCTTTGCATAGTCTGCCATAGCTGTCGCCGTCAATAAATTCGCTGGCATATTGACCAGCGTACGGGCTTCATTGACTGATTGGCCAAATACATGTCCGATAAAAGCGGAAGCCTGCAATTCTTCTGCATCGTCTTCCGATAAAATCGCCAATGTTTCCAAGGCCACATCCGCTTCATTTGAAGAAGTTTTATAATCATCGAATTTATAAGTGCCCATTGTAATGCCCTCAACGGCTAAATAAGCTGCGTCTTCTGAAGAGATCTCATCATTGAGGAATGAATCCAAATAGACGGCTGCCTTTTTAATTTTTTTCTTAGCCAGCTCTTTTCCGACATGGCCGAAAGCTGTACGAATAGTGTCTTCGGTCAATTTTTTACGGTCATTCAGACCGATAAAAAGAACGCGCGGAATAGAACCGGATAGCGCCGGATATGTAATGATTGAATTCAAATCAAACGGCAAGTCGCCTTTGACCCATTCTTCCAGCATACCGTTAAAGCGCTCAGAAAACGCTTCCCACCCTTTGCTGTTTTCTGGGTGGCGGCTTAAACCTACGATTAAAATATCCGCTTCCGCTTGAGCTGCATCCGCTTGTACGACTAATTCCATATTATTTCCCCCTTAAATTGAATTCCACTTCTAGTTTAGCATTTATTCAGTATACGGGGTAGTTCGGAGTCCGAAATGATTTTTGATAAATCAATAAATCCCATATGTTATACTAAAGCAATATCTTCTATGGAAAGGTTGTTTACGGGATGGAACTATTTTCTAATTTGCCGCTGATGATTGCACTTTTTGCTATTCTCTTTGCCCAATTTGTTAAAATTCCTATTCAATATGCCGTTACCCGTGAACTGGATTGGAAATTATTTTCTTCAACCGGAGGAATGCCCAGTTCACATTCGGCTGCTGTGACTTCCTTAACTACGGCCGTAGCGTTTGAACACGGGGTCGATTCCACCATTTTTGCAGTGGCCGCGATGTTCGCTGTCATCACGATGTATGATGCCACTGGCGTCAGATTCCAAGCTGGGCAGCAAGCTTTGACCATCAACAAGATGCGCAACGATTTCTATCTTTTCATGGACGAAACCAGAAAATGGCCGCAGAAAAAAGAGGAAGAGAAAATAGCAGAACTCAAAACGCTTCTCGGCCATAAACCGAGCGAAGTGTTTATAGGCGCCCTTACCGGTATCGCCCTTGCTTTTGTTTTCTATGGGATCCTGCGTTAAAAATGGACTTTTCTTCTCAAAACCGAAAAATCCGCCAAGCCTTCGAATCGGCCTGGCGGATTTTCTATGTTGAAATTTAGAACATTTGATAACCGCTTTTACGCAAGATTTTCATGACGAATCCGGAAGTAATTGCTCCAGCCCAGCCTGCAAGCAATACGGCAATATCGCTTCCTGTAAGCGAAGTGATGGTATCGCCAAGCATCGAGAAGGACTCGCCTGGATCTGTGAAATAGCTGAAAAAGCCGACATCATCAATGACCAGCAAGATGACGATCGGATAGACGATTGCCATCAGCCATGTCATCCGAAGCAGCATATTCAATAAAAAACCGATGCCGAAAAACATTACGTAAAACAGTAAAACCGAAATGATCAATTGGACAATGCTAAATGAAGTATTCATGAATTCTAACCTCCGTTATTCCTTTCATCAGTTTACCCGAAAGTCCTGCCCCTTTCAATCACACAATCCCGAGTTCATTGCTTTGTCACATTAAAACCAATTCTATGCAATGAATTTGTATAAAGCGTTAAAATCGGGATGTTTCATTTCACCCAAGTGTTATATGGGCATTGAAAAAAGCGTTCATGGGAGTCTTCTCCCATGAACGCTTGCATTGGTGATGCCTTTACTTTTTGCCGGATCCAGAACAGCAGGAGCACGTTTCCGAACCGCCCAAACGCAATTGGAAATAGCCTTTTCCTCCACAATATGGGCATTGATTCGCAGACTTTGCTTTTTTGAAGATAGTCATTCGAAACACCTCCTCCTGTTATCGTTTTAATATTCTGATAATATAACATGGCCGCTATTTACTTGCAAGAAAATTCGATTAATTGTAAACGGATACATTAACCTTTATCTCGTTCATACGCTATTCTGCTCTTTTATCCTCTATTTTTTAAAGAATAGTTTATAGGAAGAATACCCGAATACATCCCCCGGATCTACGTCTTCAATGGCTTCAAACCCTTCATCAAGCAGAAAATCCGCCATTTCATGAAGCATGACCGAAGCATCCGGATCTGCCAATAGCTCTTCAGGAGATCGCCACGCCGCTTCGTACAGTTCATCCAGTTGCGCTTTGATTCTTTGTTGCTCATCTACAGGTTTCAAAAGGAAAATCCCCATATTATCGCTCACTTCTTTTCGTATGACTCCCGAACGAAAGCCAACCAGCCCAAACAGCGTGCAGTCGATTCCGGTTTCTTCTTTCACTTCTCGCATAGCGGCTTGATCGATTGTTTCATCAGCATTCACAAATCCTGCAGGCAATGACCACTTGCCATGCAGACCGCCGTACCTCTTCTTGACAACGAGCCATTCATTTTTCGAATTCACCACTAAACCGGCTGCGCCTAACCAGACATTGCCCCGTTTGCTCTTTTTCATCCCGTCAGCTCCTTTAACCAAAAAAACTCCCAGTTGAACTGCACTTCCGTTGTTAGATCGCTCTAACAATTTCGGTGCAGTTCAAGATGGGAGCTTTTGCTTCTCTTATAGAACGTTGAATTTACCTTTTTTCATAACTAATCCTGGTCCGCCAACCATTAGAAGTGCACGATTATCGATCATTTTTTTCATGAATGAAGCGCGTTTACCAGTAATTTTCTTGCCGAACACCACACCGATTGCGTCATTTTCACCTAATGAGCAAACTGTTCCTTTTAAGTCAGGAACGAATGGGTGAGTTTCTTCGCCTTTGATCAAAGCGTTGATATTGTTTGCCACTGCTTGCCCTTGCTGCATTGCAATTTGGGCTGTCGGTGGGTATGGACGGTTCGTTTCTTCGTTGATCATCAATGCACAGTCACCGATCACGAATACATCTGAATGTCCAGGAGCACGAAGGTCTGCATCCACTTTTACGCGAGCGCGCATGTTTTCGATGCCTGATTCTTCGATTAGTTTGCTTCCGCGAACTCCAGCAGCCCAAACAACTGTACCTGCTTTGATGAATTCAAACTCATCATCGCCTTTTTTGATGTTAACGCCTTCTGGAGTAGCTTCAACGACTGGAGTGCCAATTGAGAACTCGATGCCTTTAGATTCTAAATGGCCAACTGCATAGCTGACAAGTTCAGGATCAAATCCAGGCAATACCATTGGGGCCGCCTCTACACAAACTACGCGAACTTTTTCGCGAGGAACGTCAAACTCTTTGCATAATTCCGGTACACGGTTACCCAGTTCTCCTAAGAACTCGATTCCTGTAAATCCGGCTCCGCCTACAACGATTGTCAAACGGCTGTCGTCTTTTACATCTTCTGTAGACCACGTCGCAAATTGGAATTCAATATGCTCACGTATATAACGGGCAGCTTTGACGTTCGCAATTGAAAGTGCGTATTTGTCCAATCCAGGAATTCCGAAAGTTTCTCCTTCGAAGCCTAAACCGATAACTAGATAATCGTATGTAAACACACCATTGTCAGTTGTCACTTTTTTGCCTGCAACATCAATTGCTTCAACTGTCGCTTGGACGAATTTTGTTTTTACGCTGTCAATAACATCTTTGATATCATAGCGAACTTGCTCTGGCAATAATGTACCAGCTGCTGCTTCATGCAACCAAGTGCTTTCGTAATGGTATTCGTTTTTATTGATCAACGTAATATCTGCGGCATCAGTGCCAAGAACTTTTTGCAAGTTAACTACAGTCATCAATCCACCGTAACCTGCTCCTAATACTAATATTGACGGTCTTTTCAACACAATCGCAACCACCTTCAAGTCATTTTTTTAAACAGAAAAAGTTTAATTATAAATCATAGTAGTGCCAATAAACTCCTACCCTCTATATTAGCCCTTTTACCAGTTGATTTCAACTGGATTCTCCCGCTTTCCAATAGCGTGAATACTGGGCGGCAAATGCATTCACCAGTTAGCCATTATTAATGTTCGATTCCGCCCCTATCCTCCCTTTATAGGCAAAATAAAACACCTTCCATTTAAAAGGAAGGTGTTCTTAACGTATTAGCAGTTTTCCGGTGTCCCTGCTTTTTTAGCTGTCCGGAATGAAGTTCCGCATCCGCATGAAGCAATTGCATTCGGATTTTCAATGGTGAACCCGCCGCCCATTAACGATTGCTTATAATCAACGACAGTCCCATTTAAAATAGGGGCATCTTCTTTTGCCACGAGGATTTGAAGCCCGAACTGTTCCAGCACATCATCTTCTGGTCCATGTTCTTTCTCAAACCCCATGCCGTAAGTCAATCCGCTGCAGCCTCCGCCTTTTACAGCGACACGAAGATACGAGCCTTCTTCTTCGTTATGGCGCATCATTTCTTTTACTTGAAAAGAAGCTGCTTCTGTAATCTCAACTACTTGTGCCATGTTATCGCCTCCTTATACTCATCATAGCAATATTGCCCAAAGCCATTCAAGCAACCCGCTCTGCAAGTTTGAATATGTAACAAAAAAGGGACCTATGAAAGGTCCCTTGGCATTAAAATACTTGTTCTACTTCTACAACGCCAGGAACTTCTTCCATTAACGCACGTTCAATCCCTGCTTTTAAGGTAATGGTCGAACTTGGGCAGCTTCCGCATGCACCAAGAAGACGAAGTTTTACGATCCCATCTTCTACATCCACTAATTCACAGTCCCCGCCGTCACGCAAAAGGAATGGACGTAATTTATCTAAGACTTCCATTACTTGATCTTCCATCAAAGCTTCAGTCATTTATATCGACTCCTTTCATTATAATCATTATAATGTGATTGAGTAGAAAAAGCCACTATTGAATTTTCAGGAGGTCTAGAAAATGACAAAAGAAATTTCCATCGAAGTGTACGGAACCGAAGTAATCTGTGCAAGTTGCGTGAATGCCCCTTCTTCCATTGATACGTATGAATGGCTGCAAGCGGCAATTTCTAGAAAATACAAAGGCCAGCCATTTTCAATTACGTATATCGATATTGAGAAACCACAGACGGAAGCGCATCAGAAAGACTATGCCGAGCGCATCTTGGAAGATGAATTTTTCTACCCGCTTGTATTAGTGGAAGGCGAAGTGGTCGGCGAAGGCTATGTCCAATTGAAACCGGTCTACAAAGAACTCGAAAAGCACGGCTTTTCTCCTGCAGAATAAACGATTCCATACAAAAAGCGCGCTCATCCTAAAATGAGCGCGCTTTTGTATGAATCAGCCATTATGCCATTTGTACATCCAAAGCACGCCGGATTTCATCAGACGCGCAATGCGCCCTGTAACCGTCCGATCTGCGAGATAAGCAAACCCTTGTTTTTTCCCGAGGGAGCCAAGGAAGCCTTTTAATTTAATTTCAGGCATTGTTTCAGGAAGCGGCTTGTCTCTCCAAGTCAGCTTCAATACTTCAACGATCTGTTCCGCCTGCTCTTCAGCAAGCTGTGCCGATGGAGCCATTGGCAAAGCTGCACAGTCACCAACCACATAGACATGTTCGTCGTTCGGCAATTGATGGTATTGGTTGATGACGACGCGCCCGCTGCTGTCACTTTCAAGCGCAAGGTCGCGAACCGGTTTGACCGGCTGAATGCCGGCTGTCCATACAACGGCATCGACCGGAATCGTTTCTTCGTGGTTATAAAGAAGATTCGGTTCGACTTTTGTAATATTCGAATTGGAAACCACATCAACATTGTGATTATCAAACCATTTTTTTACGAAATTACTCAAACGCTCCGGAAAATCACGCAAAATACGCGGACTGCGGTCAAATAATTTGATGTTCAAATCGCGTCTGCTTTCGCGCAATTCACTTGCAAGTTCGATTCCGCTAAGACCCGCTCCGACAATTCCGACAACTGCGCCAGATGGCAGGCCTAAAAGTGTTTTGAAGGTTTCGCGTGACTTGCCGATTGTCTGGATGCTGTAAGTGAATTCATCCGCTCCCGGCACGCTATGGTATTTGTCTTCACAGCCTAATCCGATCACCAGGTCATCGTATTGAACGCGGTCTCCATTTTCCATTAGCACACATTTATCTTCCAAGTCGATTTCAAGAATTTCTCCATGGACGAGCGATAAGCGGTCGCTTTCCGGAAAAGCTACCCGCACCTCATGGTCGGATGCCGTTCCCGCTGCAAGTGCATAGAATTCTGTTTTCATACTGTGGAAAGGTGTACGGTCGATCAAGATGATTTCTGTATCCAGGGGTAAATTGTTTGGCAATAAACGAAGCAATATCCGCATATTGCCGTATCCTCCGCCAAGTAAGACTAGTTTTCGCATAAAAATCTCCTTTTATTTCATCTGTCTGCATAATTTCTCAAATATGAGTATAGCTGATTGTGATAACTTTCACAATACATTCCAAAGAAATCAAATAATTGACTATCGCTATAAAAAAAGGTAGGATTTCGTAGTAGCGAGGTGACCAAAATGAAACCGATTGTTGAATTTTGTATTAGCAACATGGCAAACGGATCACAGGAATCGTTTGAGAAATTGGAAAGCGATTCAAATTTGGATGTATTGGAATATGGCTGTTTAAGTTACTGCACCCAATGTGCAGAATCCTTATATGCGTTGGTTAACGGTGAAATCGTCGAAGCCGATACACCTGAAGAATTGACAAAGAAAGTCTATGAATTTATAGAAGAAAACCCTTTATTCTGAGCCGCTTCCTACGGCTCATTTTTTTACCCGAAATTCTCCACGCCTAAACTTCCCATAAAGCCAGACTCTCTAGTGCATGGGTAGGTTGAATGTCTTTCTTAAGCACGTCTTCCATCGGTGTGACCCCAGTATTGACATGAACCGTATCAATCCCAAAATGGATGCCGGCTAAAATATCCGTCTCGTAATTATCGCCGATCATCACCATTTCCTCTTTTTCGAATCCATGTTCATAAAGAATGGCATCCAGCATATGCCCTTCCGGTTTTCCGATATAGACCGGCTCCACTCCTGTCGAAGCGGCCACTAAAGTTGTAAATGCTCCGTTACCAGGCACAAGCCCCCGTTCGGATGGAAAAGCAAGATCACGGTTCGTCGATAAGAAAACGGCCCCTTTCCGAATTTCCAGGCAGGCAACGGCTAATTTTTCGTAATTGATGCCAGGGTCGATCCCCATCACCACGACGTCTGCATTTTCCTCCACTTGCACAATGCCTTCTTGCTGAAGCGCATCTTTCAAACCATCTGATCCGATCATATAAACGCTTTTGTTCGGATACCAGCGACTAATATATTTCGCTGCAGCAATCGCCGAGGACATGATTTGCTGATTTTCCGTCACTACGCCGAACTTCGCCAGTTTCGCATTTAACTGTGCTTGCGTCATTGATGCATTATTGGTCACAAAAAAAGGCTCGATGCCTTTTGCTTGGAGCCGAGCCACGAAATTTGGCGCTTCCGGTACGGCTTCTTTTCCCCGATAAACCGTTCCATCTAAATCAAGGCAATACGCTTTATAATTTTTCATTTTTATTCTCCGGCAAAAATGCTGAAACCGGCCCAAGCTCGTGCTCCAGGTAATACTCCACTTTAGGTCCGAAATTCTTAAGCTCTTCGAGATTTTGGTTTAACACTTCCTGCAATTCTTGATGATCGACAGCTGCAAATTCGCGCACCAGCATTTTCCGCAAACCGATGACTTGTTTTAACGGCTCATCCATTTCAGGCGTCACCACTTTTTCATCCGTCAAAATATCGATAATGTCCTCATAGCTTCCCGGATCGCGCATGATAAATCCATCAATCATCGAGTT
The DNA here is from genome assembly GCF_057031095.1 of Planococcus alkaliphilus. Lineage (NCBI taxonomy): Bacteria > Bacillati > Bacillota > Bacilli > Caryophanales > Caryophanaceae > Planococcus > Planococcus alkaliphilus. The sequence continues at coordinate 1,224,977 of NZ_CM168060.1, read as the reverse complement.
GCCTACATCAATAATCGATTCAATGACATTGCTAGCCACCCGTTCCAGCGCAAGCTCATCTGTCAGAGAAGCCCAGTCTCCCTTCTCTTCGTACAATGCGATTAGTTTCCCCATATAAGTTACCGTTTCTGTAATTTTGTTTCGGTCAATAAAGTACATCTTATACCCTCCTGATGATCTGTTCTCTTCATGTATTTCCACCTTCTATCATATCACAGGCGCAAAGAAAAACCCTCGGCGGATCATGCATCCGCTTCGAGGGTTTCCGTGGCTGGTTCTGGAATTTCTTTCGTTTCCGGTGCTGGCTCAGGCGCTTTTCCGACTTTCTTTATGACAAAATAAGCGCAGCCAAAATTGCAGTATTCATACAGATAATCCTGCAGTGTGCTGATTTTCGTATCGTATGTGGCTTTATGGTTCGTGTCTTCAAAAAAGCCTTTCAGGCGCAATTGGCCATATCCCCAATCGCCCAGAATGTAATCGTATTTGGAAAGGATTTCGCTGTACCGATTATTCAAAGCTTCTTCCTGGAAGCCTTCCCGGTAATCGATGATCACTTCGTATTCCCATTTATCAATCGTAACCATGTTCGTCTTCACCTCTTAACTGTTAACTCCTGCAACTTGCTGATCTCCGAGACGTTGACGTTCTTTTGCAGCGGCATTGACTTGTTCATCCGCATGATAGCTGCTTCGCACCAATGGCCCTGCTTGGCAATGCGAGAAACCTTTTGTCATTGCAATTTCCCATAATTCCTTAAATTCTTTCGGCGAATAATATTTCTGCACTTTCAAATGTTTTTTGGAAGGCTGTAAATATTGGCCGATCGTCATGATGTCTACGTCATTCGCACGCAAATCATCCATCACTTCAATTATTTCCTCTTTCGTCTCCCCTAAACCGATCATCAAAGAAGATTTAGTCGGAATTTCCGGATACATTTCTTTAGAACGCCGAAGCAGTTCCAGTGAACGGTCATATTTGGCACGCGCTCTTACTCTTGGTGTCAAACGCCTCACGGTTTCGATATTATGGTTTAAAATATCCGGTTGTGCGTCCATCAAAGTCCTTAAGTTCTCTTCGCTTCCTCCCATATCCGAAGGAAGCACTTCCACTGTCGTAAACGGATTTTTCCGTTTAATCGCGCGCACCGTTTCTGCAAACACTTCAGAACCGCCGTCTCTGAGATCATCGCGAGCAACCGCTGTGATAACCGTATGCTTTAAATTCATCAGCTTAACGGAATCTGCGACCCGTTCCGGTTCTTGAAGGTCCAGCTCATTAGGAAGGCCTGTCTGAACTGCACAAAACCGGCAAGCGCGTGTACAGACCGCTCCTAAAATCATGAAAGTGGCTGTCCGTCGGCTCCCCCAGCATTCATGGATATTCGGACATTTTGCTTCTTCACAAACGGTATTCAAATTATTTTCACGCATCATTTTCTTTAAATCTGTGTAATTTTCATTTGTATTAAGCTTAATTTTCAACCAATCGGGTTTTCTAAGATGTTCTTGCTTTTCTGGCATCACTACATCATCCCTTCAGTGCTTGGTTTTATGTATTCGCTCATGGTCCCTTCCAAATGTACCATAATATATCACCGCCTACAATAAGATCTGCCATCTTCTGTAAAACGAAAAACCCGGAAGCGATTAGCTTCCGGGCCCATGATAGTAAACCAATAAAAGTTTGAAATTATGCGTTTCGGTTGGCTCTGCTTTTGCTGACGGCATTCCCGATACTTGCAGCAAGACCGCCCCAGATGATAACCATTCCGATGATCATTACGACTATTGCACTAGTTGACATATGGTGAACCTCCCTTATTTGTTTTCGTCATACTGCGCATGGTCTTTATGCCATTTGCCAATTGAGAAGAGGATTCCAAGAACAAGTGCGCCTGCCGCTACTGCGACGCCTCCAGTCAGTGTAAACATATTGGAGTAGCCTTCATAGTTCCCAGTCTCATTATCAAACTCCTGAAGAATATTCAGCTTCAAAAGACCGAACATCATGTAACCCAAGACGATTGGGGTAATGATGCCTAAACTGAATTTCCACCAGCCACCAAGTCGAATATCCGAAATGGCATTGGCATGTTCTTGAAGCGCTCCTGCTTTGCGGAACACCCAAACCACTAGGACAACTTCGACAAGTCCGATAAATGCAACACCGAATTGGTTGATGTAGTAATCGGCAAGGTCCAAGAAGAACAATCCGCCCTGAGTTGCAAATAGGATAGAAATCAAAGCAGCAAGACCGCCGCCAAATAGAACCGCTTTCTTACGCGAGATGCCGAATTTCTCAGAAAAACCAGCTACATAAGTTTCAGTGATGGAAATCAAGGAAGTCAATCCAGCAAGCGTCAATGATAGGAAGAACAATGCACCGAATAGGCCATTGAATCCCGGGAATTCATTGATGATTTGCGGGAATACAACAAATGCCAATCCGACGCCAGCTGATGCGACGTCCGCCACGGCAACCCCTTGTTGGCTAGCCATGAATCCAAGTGCTGCGAAAACGCCAATCCCTGCCAATAATTCGAATGCCGAGTTGGCAAATCCAGTGATAAAAGCGTTATTGGTAATATCCGATTTTTTCGGAAGATAACTTGCATAAGTGATCATAATTGCAAATGCTACCGATAAACTGAAGAAAATATGGCCATAAGCTGCTACCCAGACCGAAGGATCCATAATGGCATCAAAATTCGGTTTGAAGAATGCATCTAATCCCATAGCCGCTCCGTCCAACGTGACAGCGCGAATAACAACAATCAAGAAAATCACGACTAAAGTTGGAATGAAAATGCGGTTAGCCATTTCAATTCCTTTTTTAACTCCGGCAAGCAAAATGCCAAGTGTAATGATCCAGACAAGTGCGAGCGGAATAAATACACCCCATACTATTCCACCAGTTTCGCCTGGCTGTACAGTCAATTGTAAGAAATCATTGAATAGGAATCCTTCTGTATCGTCTCCCCAAGCTTGATTGAAGGAGAAAATCGTGTATCGCATTGCCCATGCGATGATGACCGCATAATAGACGGATATGACGAACGACACGAAGACGGCCCACCAGCCCATCCATTCCAATTTCTTGCCACTCATTCTAAAGAATGATAACGGCGCCGATCCGCGGTACTTGTGTCCAATGGTGAATTCCAAAATAAGAATTGGTATCCCTGCGGTTAACAGAGCGAATAAGTACGGTATAAAGAATGCTCCTCCACCATTTTCATAGGCAACATATGGAAAACGCCAAATGTTCCCTAAACCTACCGCTGAGCCGACAGCCGCCATAATAAATCCGGCTCGCGTACCCCATTGCGAACGTTCCATCTCTCTTCCCCCTTAGTGTTCTTCCATTTTTCTTACAGAAAAATAGGAAGTTTGTTTATTTTCAGATTATTGCTAATCTAAAAATAGTATAACGAGGGAGTTTGGCAAAGTAAAGATAATTTCTCGTTTTTTTTAATTAAAACTATTTGCGAAATAATAAAAAAGCAGAGAAGTAACTTCTCTGCTTTCAAATTTATACTAGTTTATTGTGTTTTTCAGCAATAGTCGTGCGTCTTGACCAGACGATGAATAATATCGCCAAAATAACAATCACTACGCCTAAAGACAGTAAAAGTGAATTTGTGAACCCTATGACAATATACCCTACCGCAGCAATTAACGCGGCTGTAATAGCATAAGGCAACTGGGTAATCACATGGTCCATATGATTGCTTCCTGCTCCTGTAGAGGAAAGGATCGTCGTATCTGAAATCGGCGAACAATGATCGCCGAATACTGCACCTGCTAAAACCGCTGAAAGCGTCGGCAATAATAATTCCGGTTCAGCTTGAGACATAATCTGCCCAGCAATTGGCAGCAAGATCCCGAATGAACCCCAAGATGTTCCTGTAGAAAATGCCATGATGCCTGCTAGCAGAAACAGCAAAACTGGAAGAATTGAAGTTGGCATATTAGCTTCTGTAACGACATCCGCTAAATATTTTCCGGTTTCAAGACTATCGATCAGATAAGTCAATGACCAAGCGAAGATAAGAATCATCACTGCTCCCAACATCGATCTCACCCCAGCCAAAATGCCTTTCGCCACCCAACCGGCATTGGCTGTTTCGTTTTTGCGCATTTGCAGCAAGTAAAGAATGACGGAAGTTAATGCCCCCAATACGCCGCCCACTAGAAGAGAAGCAGGTACATCCGTATTTTCGAAAATCAGCCAAATATCAAAAACTTGTTCCGCATTTTGATAGCCGGTCCACATCATTGCACTGACAGTTCCTACGACCAATACGAAGATCGGCAATAATAAATCCAGAACCCGGCCATGTGAATGGCTTGGAAATTCTTCTTTCATTTCACCTGGAATCGTTTTATCCGGATCGAATAATTGGCCTTTTGTAAGAGCTAGGGTTTCATGCTTTTTCATCTCGCCAAAATCCACGTCTCGAATTGCGACAAAAAAGACGATTGCAAGAGAAGCAACCACATAAAAGTTCATCGGTGCCATCCAAATGAACGCTTCCAAAGCTGACGACTCGACATAAGTCTGCCCTGCCAAAATGGTGGCTACAATTCCGATAATGGCTGCGCCCCAGCTTGATACCGGCGAAATAACGCAGACAGGCGCGGCTGTAGAATCGATAAAGTAAGCCAGTTTCGCACGAGAGACTTTATAACGGTCTGTAATCGGGCGTGCGACTTGCCCGACAGCAAGTGCATTAAAGTAATCGTCAATGAAAATGACAATACCTAATGCGACTGTAACAACTTTTGCCCCTCTTCTCGACTTGATCCGAGTCGATGCCCACTCAGCAAAAGCATGGCTTCCTCCTGATAAGCTGACGAAAGCGGTAATGATTCCTAAAAGCAGTAGGAAAAGAATAATGAAAACATTATAAGCATTAAAGCCTTCATCCCAAAAAATAACTGCAAAAGACGTATAAAGCTCTTTTAAAGCGGCTACCGGAGCAAATGAGGTATAGATAAATGCTGCAGCGACAATCCCGGCTCCAAGGGACAGCAACACGCGCCGCGTTAATAGCACCATCGCAATGGCGATGATTGGCGGCAAGATTGAAAAAATCGTGTTCTCCATGAAAAATCCTCCTTTTTTGTAGGATGGAAGAGAAAAAAGGCTGATTGTCACCGTTAGGGTACAATCAGCCTTCTACAATTCGTCTGTGTGATAATACATCAAACATCCCTGTAGCTCTTCATTTGTGCAAAGCACAAATGACAGTGCCATTCTTCTTCAGAATGACCCCAGCACTTTTTCCATTGACTCTGAAAAAAGAACTTCGGCAAAATTTCCTTTCGAATGCGTTCAACGTTGTCAAACTCGCGCATTGTACTGATAAATTCCGCAGCCTCTACCCATCGATATAATTCATTTCTTAGTTAGCATAGCCGATATTTTTTTGAAAATCAAATAAGTTTATACTTTGAATATTCACTCATTTAAGCGCTTTGCTTCTAAAATACTGGCTAAAGACGTCCCGCAGGAATTCAGGCATGAAGTATTTCTTAGGCGCCCTTTTTAACGAAGGGAAGAAATAACCAAAAGTGAACATATCCAAAGTAATCAATTTATAAGTTTCTTCCGGATTTGCCGGAATGCCGCCAATGAATAATTGGTGATTCTCCATCGATAAGTTGATGCGGATCATTTTGCCGAACACCGCCCCACGGAAACCCATCCCTTTCAATTCAATAGTCGGCCATTCGGCGTTCAAGGATTGGAGAAAGATTTCTTTCAGTTCGGCGCCTGTCAATTCGATCAGGCAAGGATTGATCGGATGCGGAAGCATCTTATGGAAATCATAGCGCGTCGCTGTTCCAAGCGGCATATTTTCCATAAATAACCCGGCATTGAAAATGGCGCAGTCCGCTCCTGAAAAATCAAGCATCGCTTCCCCGAACAATTCTGCGAGTTTCGAGTCTTTGAACCATTCCGCATCAAGTACTTGCTCATTATAGAAAATCGGATCATTTAATTGTTCTTTTCCTTGTGCGATCAGCAACTCATCAAAATCTTCTTCGACACTTTGAAGCATAGCGGTTTCAATCAATTCCGCTTGTTTCTTGCCGCTTTGAAGATCAACCGTAATGTGTCCGATATAGATGCCGAATTTACCGGCTGCTCCAAGCATCGTATTTCCGATCATTTTGCCATCATGGAAAATATGATGCGTATGGGCTCCGAGCAATACATCGATCTCCGGACACAAGTCCACCAATTGCTCATCTTCTTTAATGCCGAGATGCGACAGACAGATAATGAGATCGGCTTGATCTTTTATGGCCTCAACCGCTTGGACTATGGAATCTTTTGCGTCGGTAACGGACCAGCCCAGTCGCCGGTAAAACGGCGTAAACTCTGCAGTAGCCCCAACCAACGCAATTTTCAAGCCGCTCTTCGCTTCCATTAGTTGAAAGGGTTTTGCCCAATTCGGCCGGCTGCCGTCCAATTCGAACAAATTGGAGACGATGACGTCAAAATCGGCTTGCAGATAAAGCGTGTCAAGCTCTTCCTTAGCCAAGGTGATGCCTTCATTATTGCCGATGGTCACCGCATCGTAGCCTGCATCGTTCAATAATTCGATATTTCCTTTCCCTGAAGTTCCTTCAGTGAAAGGATGCGAGCGGTCAACATGGTCACCAATATCGAGAATGAGGCACATATCCCCCGCTTCTTCGTGCCAACGCTTTCGCTCTTTTAGCAGCGCCCGGATGCGCGGCCAATTTGAAAAATGGCTATGCACATCGTTTGTATGATAAATGTGAAGGGTTTCACCCATGACTTACACCTCTTTAAGAACTAAATATTCCTTCGTAAATAGACCGCAGTCCGAGAACCAATAAAGCAATCCGCAAAATAACGACGAGTGTATCGGAATTCAATTTTTTATTAAATGCGGCCCCTATTTTTGCACCGATATAGGCACTGGGAACAACTGCTAATGTGTAAAGCCAAGGCACATTGCCGAGTGAAATATGGGTGATGGAATTTACAATAGCCGATAAAAACACCATGAACATCGAAGTCCCGACCGCTACATGTGGAGGAAATAGAAAAAGAAGAATCATTGCCGGCACCATGATTGATCCTCCACCGATGCCGAATAAGCCGGATGCAAATCCGACGGAAAATGTCAGAAGAAGCGCAAACCATACCGGATAGCCGTATACGTACTCCTTATTCATCGAATCCCGGAACGTGAAATTGCGGCCATTTTGTACAAACCACCGCACTGCTTTTAAGCGGTCTTTGACCAATAATAACAAAGCCAGAAAAACTAATAAAAACCCAAAATACAATTGAAACGAAGGAAGATCCAGGCCTTTATTGACAAAAGCACCAATGATGGTTCCCGGTACGCTGCCAGCGAAGAAAATCAGCCCGCTCCGGTAATCCACCGTTTTGACTTTCATATAGGAAAGCGTAGAAGACAATCCTGTAAAAATCATCATGATGACAGAAAGCCCGACGATTTGTTGAGGCGGAAGTTCAGGAAAAAAGACGAAAGAAGTGCCAAGAATAAGCATAGCTGGCACTAAGATCACACCGCCGCCGAGTCCGATTAATGCGCCAACGATGCCTGAAAGCAAACCGACAAGCGCAATCAGCAAGAAGACCATTAAAACCCTCCGTCAAATAAATCGAGCTGCTTCGGTGATAAGCCGTTGAATTCCAAGCCGTTCATTTGCTGGAATTGCTTTGCATCACCAGCGGCATGGCCTCCTGAATTGTTGTTGAAAACAACATACACCCGATCTGTTGATTTCTCCAGAAGTTTGGCTGCTTCGCTGATTTCATTTAATTCTTTTTCATTGTAATCGTAAAGATAGCGAACTTCCCGCCATTTTTGGCCATGGCCAGGATTCAGCCAGCCGTGGACGTTGCGCCCATGGAGCCTGATCAGCACTTTATCTTCGCGGGTAGATACAGGTACCAATGGAATTGACCCCTCGCCTGCTTGTGGTTCATCGCAGACTGAATGGATCAGGTTGTTTTCCCTAAAAAATTCAAGCGTCTTCTCGCGAAGCTCAGGTGCATACCAAGATTGATGGCGGAATTCCACCGCCAAGTCAAACTCTTTCAGCCTTCCGGTGATTTCCCGGATCTGCTCGACATTTTCTTTTTGGCAATCGAACCATGGCGGGAATTGCAATAAGACCATGGCCAGTTTCCCAGCCTCTTTTAATGGGCGAATGGATAAGATAAAAGCTTCAAACATTTGGTCGCGGCTTTCAAAAGGGTTCTCTCCCCGCTGATGTCCGGTCATCCCTTGATAGGCTTTGACGACAAATTGGAACCCTTCGGGCGTTTCATCGATCCATTTCCGGATATTCCGTTCAGGTTGGACCGCATAGAAAGAAGAATCCAATTCCACGATTGGAAAATGTGCGCTATAGTCAATCAGCTTTTCTGTTTTTTTAGAACCTGGGCTATAGACATCCGGATGGTCGCCCCATCCAGTCAATCCTACATATATCATGAGTCCGCCTCCAATATTCGTTGTTATTTTATGATAGCATAGAAAAAATAAGACGTCTTTTAAGAGTGCCTTTAGAGGGAAAGCTGCCCTCTTAGTTGAAAGCTTGCCTTATCTCTTTTTTCCCAGTTCCCTAAAAAAATACACCTCCATGGAGAAGAGGAGCCAATCCCTTTGAAAAAACAATGGAACCGCGAAACACTCATTGAGAAATTCGAAGCCAACCGCAATGAACAATTAGCTGTACCGATGGCCGCTTACATGCGGAACCAATTCCCTTTTCTCGGCATCAAAACACCCCTAAGAAACGCGTTATTAAAGCAGCATTTTTTAGAATGCGAATTGCCGCATCCACCACAGCTTTTCAAAGAGGTATGGAAACTCTACAACTTGCCGGAGAGGGAATACCAATATGCCGCTATCGCCTTGCTCGAAAAAACGAAACATCATTTGACGCTTCAAGACCTGCCCAATTTGAGGCAGCTCATTGAAAGCAAGTCCTGGTGGGATAGTGTCGATTCAATCGCTCCGAGGATAGTTGGCCATGTCATTAGTGAGGAACGCCTTAACGGGGCACCTATCATGCTTGAATGGTCCTATGCCGATAATCTATGGACAAATCGCTCTGCCATTTTGCATCAATTAAAATACAAACGGGAAACCGATACCGAATTGTTAACTTCAATTATTCGGCAACATGCAGCTTCTAAAGAGTTTTTCATCCAAAAAGCAATTGGTTGGGCATTGCGGGAATATGCCAAAACGGATGCGGAATGGGTACGGTCTTTTACTGCACATCACTCGCTCATGCCGCTCAGTAGGCGGGAAGCCTTGAAGAATATCGAAAAAAATAATAGAGGCGCTTCTTAATTTCGGTTCTCCGTCAAATGTTGGGGTGAGGTGAAATCTTCCTCACTCTAACCAACGTGAACTCCCATATTCTTATACTTGTGTGTCAGTAGTATTTTGGCGCGGGCGCGTTCGAAATTCTGAAAGCCGAACGCGTTCCGCTTAATCACTTTTGTCAGGTTATTGATGCCTTCCAAGAAACCATTGGAATACTTGAACGAGAAGCTGTTCAAGATTTCCGTCTGCCAGTTTCGGAAGGTGCCCATGGCTTTCTGGAACTCGGGAATGCCCGCTTGTTCCACCAGCCGATAAAATTCCAGCAACGCTTCTTTGGTCTTGAGGATTTCCTCGGGATCTCTTTTTTTGCTTGCCTGAAACCACGTGCAATACGCTTCCTTCAGTTCGTATGCTCGTTTGAGCTCCTCATCCATTTCAAGATACCGCTTCAAGTACCAACGGTCCTTTTCGGTTAACTTCTCACTGTTTTTGTAAAAGACGTAGCGCATCCGTTTGCCTTTTTTGCGGTCATAGTCGTTCCAACTTTTCTGCACGCGTCTGCGGACCGCGTCCAGCGCCCAGTAAATGTACCGGCAGAAGTGGAAGCGATCGGCGATGATCACCGGTTTGCCGAGTGCTTTTTTGACCGCGGCTTTAAAGGAATGGCTCATGTCCATGACGACGATTTCCACCGCAGCTCCGTGCTGTTGGAGATACTGTTTGATCGTCTCTTTTTTCCGGTTGGGCAGGATATCGATCGGTTCTCTCGTTTCGCCATCGGCGATAATCAGTTGGTACTTTCCTTCACGGGTGTCGCCTTTGTATTCGTCGATGGCGATCACACGCGGTAATTTTGCGGTTTCAGTAACTTCCTGGAGCGCCACCAGATCGAAACGCCGAACGATGGTCGAAGCGGAAGCGCCGTATTGTCCGGCCACTTCCTTGAACGTTTTCGCCTTGACGCTGCGCACATGAACCGCTTGGTTCCACTCTTTTGAGAACCGTTGATAGCGATCGATGAATGAATTCTTCTCGGCAAATTTCTTGCCACACGCCCCGCAAGCATAACGTCTTTTCTTGTAAAACAGGTAGGTCAGCCGTTCAAACCATTTCAGGTGCTTAATCTTTTGGATGCGGTAATCGTGGACACGCCGGGTCTTTTCCTGGCAGCGCGGACAGCTTTGGGCCCCCACCTCCAACTCCACATGTAGCGCCACACGGTCCTCCACTTGTTCCATTTTCGTTATTTTCACATCTTCTAATCCGGGAAATTTCATGGTAAAATTCAAGTGCACGCATCTCCTCTTCTTTACTTGTTATTCGACATTTCAAGTATAAAAGAATTTGGAGATTGCGTGTCTTTTTTTGGGCCGAATTGTTTCAACACCCCAACAATTAGTGTAGAACCTTAATTTCCAATAAATATAAAAAGCCCGATGCCATATTGGCACCGGGCTTTTCGTATTGAAAAATTAACCGATCGAGCCTTCCATTTCGAACTTGATTAAACGGTTCATTTCTACCGCATATTCCATCGGAAGTTCTTTCGTGAATGGTTCGATGAAGCCCATAACGATCATTTCTGTCGCTTCTTGCTCAGAAACGCCGCGGCTCATCAAGTAGAACAATTGCTCTTCAGATACTTTCGAAACTTTCGCTTCGTGCTCTAATGAAACATTGTCGTTCAAGATTTCATTGTAAGGAATCGTATCAGAAGTTGACTGGTTATCCATGATCAACGTATCACATTCAATGTTTGAACGTGCGCCATCCGCCTTACGTCCGAAACGGACAATTCCTCGGTACGATACTTTACCGCCTTGTTTCGAAATGGATTTCGAAACAATCGATGATGAAGTATTCGGAGCCAAGTGAATCATTTTAGCTCCAGCATCCTGGTGCTGACCTTTCCCTGCAATTGCAATCGAAAGCGTCATTCCGCGAGCGCCTTCGCCGCGCAGGTAAACTGCTGGGTATTTCATTGTCAATTTAGAACCGATGTTGCCATCAATCCATTCCATTGTTCCGTTCGCATCAACGAATGCGCGTTTCGTTACAAGGTTATAGACGTTGTTTGCCCAGTTCTGGATCGTTGTATAACGGCAATATGCATCTTTTTTCACGATAATCTCAACTACTGCTGAGTGAAGTGAGTTGGTTGTATAAACCGGTGCTGTACAGCCCTCTACATAGTGAACGCTTGCGCCTTCATCAACAATGATCAGCGTACGTTCAAATTGCCCCATGTTTTCCGAGTTGATGCGGAAATAAGCTTGTAGCGGAGATTCCACTTTGATGCCTTTTGGTACATAGATGAAAGATCCACCAGACCATACAGCTGTGTTCAACGCAGCAAATTTATTGTCAGCAGCCGGAATAACCGTCTGCCAGTATTCTCTGAACAAGTCTTCGTTTTCACGAAGCGCAGCATCTGTGTCTTTAAAGACGATGCCCATGTCCTCAAGTTCCACTTTCATGTTGTGGTAAACAACTTCTGATTCGTACTGTGCAGAAACACCCGCAAGGTATTTTTGTTCTGCTTCAGGAATCCCAAGTTTGTCGAATGTCGCTTTGATTTCTTCTGGAACTTCGTCCCAAGAAGTTTGGCTCGCTTCAGATGGTTTTACGTAATACGTAATTTCATCGAAGTTCAACGAACCTAAATCTCCGCCCCATTGCGGCATCGGCATTGAATAGAATAATTTCAATGCTTTTAAGCGTGATTCCAGCATCCATTCAGGTTCACTTTTGATATTCGAAATTTCACGAACGATATCTTCAGTCAATCCACGTTTAGAGCGGAAAACTGACACGTCTTTATCGTGGAACCCATATTTATAATCACCGATTTCCGGCATTTTTTTAGCCATCATCGTTCCTCCGTTCTTTGTTACGATTTGTCTTCGTTTTGCACGCCTTTTTCCATAGCTTTCCAAGCGAGTGTTGCACATTTGATCCGCGCTGGGAATTGTGAAACGCCTTGCAAGGCTTCTATATCACCAAGGTCAATAGAATCATCATAATCTTTTCCGAGCATCATGTCTGAAAAGATGCTTGAAAGTTTCATCGCCGTATCGACATCTTTCCCTTTGACAGCTTGCGTCATCATTGAAGCTGATGCCATTGAAATCGAGCATCCTTCTCCATCGAATTTCGCATCTTTAACGATGCCATCTTCAACTTGCAAAGTCAAATGAATACGGTCGCCGCAAGTCGGGTTATTCATGTCGATTTTCACGTTTTCATTTTCAAGCGTGCCTTTATTGCGCGGCGTTTTATAATGGTCCATGATTACGCGTCGGTATAATTGATCTAAATTATTAGTAGACATCGTTGAAATACTCCTTTGCCGAACGCAATCCTTCTACTAAACGGTCGACATCCGACTCGCTATTATATAGGTAGAAGCTTGCGCGTGCTGTAGCTGATACCTCCAGCCATTTCATAAGAGGCTGAGCACAATGGTGTCCGGCACGAACAGCAATGCCGTTCATATCAAGGACGGTTGCCACATCATGAGGATGAACATCATCCAAGTTGAACGTCACAATGCCCGCACGTTTCGCAGGGTCCTTCGGTCCGTAAATTGAAAGGCCTTCGATCCCGCTCATTTTGTCCATTGCATAGGCAGCCATTTGATGTTCATGTTTTTCAATTTCGTTCAATCCGATTTCGTTCAGGAAGTCGATAGCTGCACCGAGTGCAACCGCTCCAGCGATAATCGGAGTTCCGCCTTCAAATTTCCAAGGCAGTTCTTTCCATGTGGAGTCGTATAATCCAACGAAATCAATCATTTCTCCGCCAAATTCGACAGGTTCCATGTCATTCAATAAAGCTTTTTTGCCATATAAAACGCCGATGCCTGTCGGACCACACATCTTATGTCCGGAAAAAGCGAAGAAATCACAATCCAGCTGCTGTACATCAATTTTCAGATGGGGTGCAGCTTGTGCTCCGTCCACTACCATAATTGCTCCATTTTCATGGGCAATCTCAGCAACTTCCTTCACAGGATTCATCGTTCCAAGAACATTGGATACATAAACCATTGAAACGATTTTCGTACGTTCAGTTACTGCGGCACGAACTTGCTCCAATGAAATGGTTCCATCTTCTTCAAGCTCGACGTATTTCAAGATGGCTCCGCGTTCTTTTGCCAATTGCTGCCATGGAATGATATTGGAATGGTGTTCCATGTAAGTAATGACGATTTCATCGCCTTCTTCAACGTTGGCTCTGCCGTAGCTTTGGGCTACTAAATTAATTGCCGTTGTCGTTCCGCGAAGGAAAACAATTTCTTCTGTTGAACCCGCATTGATGAAATTCCGGACTTTTTCACGAGCGCCTTCATACTTTTCCGTAGCCCGGTTCCCGAGGGTATGTACCCCTCGGTGGACATTGGAGTTATCGAATTCATAATAAGACTTTAATGCTTCGATCACTTGAACCGGTTTTTGGGAAGTAGCAGCGCTATCCAGATAAACAAGCGGATGGCCATTTATTTCCTGATTTAATATTGGGAAATAGCTTTTTATCTCTTGGTTAATCATTAGCGGACTTTCCTTTCGATAACCTCCGTCAATTGCTTTTTAACGCCTTCGATTGGCAGCACATTTACGACTGGTGCCAAGAAACCGTGAATAACAAGACGTTCAGCTTCTTGTTTTGTAATCCCGCGGCTCATTAAGTAATACAATTGAAGAGGATCAACGCGGCCGACAGATGCTGCGTGGCCTGCTGTTACATCGTCTTCATCGATCAGAAGAATTGGGTTCGCATCTCCACGGGCTTGAGGGCTTAGCATCAAGACGCGCGATTCTTGCTCCGCATTGGCTTTTGTTGCACCATGCTCGATTTTACCGATGCCATTAAAGATAGATGAAGCAGAATCTTTCATGACGCCATGCTTCAAGATTTGTCCATCCGAGTTTTTGCCCCAATGAATCACTTGAGTTGTAAAGTTCTGTTTTTGCGTTCCGCGTCCGACAACCACCATTTTTGTATCGCCGATCGAATTATCGCCGATCAAGTGGGTTGTGTTTTCAGAAATCGTGTCGCTATCGTTCATCATGCCGATCGCCCACTCAATGCGTGCATCGCGTTTTGCGATCCCGCGGCGGTTCACGTAAGTTGTGAAGCCTTCTGCCAAAACGTCTACAGCCCCGTAAGTGATGCTTGCGTTGTCTTCAGCGATAACTTCAGAAACAATATTCGCCAATCCATTCGAATGCGGAATCGTCGAGAAATAGTTTTCGACATAAGTTACTTTACTGCTTGTATCAGCTACGACCAATACGTGATTGAAAAGAGATGCCTGCTCGTCATCGTGGATGAAAACCACTTGTACCGGCTCTTCAATTTCAACATTTTTCGGAACGTATAGGAATACGCCGCCATTTAAAAGAGCTGCATGCAGAGAAGTCAATTTATGCTCTTCAGCACGAACCGCTTCTTTCATGAAGTATTTCCCGACAAGATCGCTATGTTCGCGGATTGCCGTAAAAATATCCGTCAAAATAACGCCTTTTGCTTTCAAGTCTTCTGAAAGAGCCGAATAAGCCGGAGTGTTATTGTGCTGGATATAAATATTTTTTTGTTTTAAGTCTACAACGGATTTCACTTCTTCCGGCAATTCTTCTAAAGAGCTGTAAGTTGAGCTCTCAACAGCGTGAACCGGGAATTCAGTGAAATTCCATTTATCGATTTTGGTTTTATCCGGTTTTGGCAGCGGCAACGCTTCTGCGGCTGCTAGCGCCTGGATGCGCAAGTTTGTAAACTCTTCTGGTTCTCTTTTAGAAGCCGAGAAGGAGCGCACGTCCTGCTCGGTCATTTTGATATTCGTTTCAACCGTCACGTTAGTCTCCCCTTCCAATTATGCTTCCTGTCCTACAGTCTCGTCTTCGATTCCAAGTTCAGCTTTAATCCAGTCGTAGCCTTCTGCTTCCAATTTTTGAGAAAGTTCTTCTCCGCCTGATTTCACGACACGTCCCTGCATCATCACATGGACATGGTCCGGAGTGATGTAGTTCAGCAAACGCTGATAGTGAGTGATAATCAAGCAGCCGAAGTCTTCGCCTCTCATTTGGTTAACCCCTTCAGACACGACTTTCAATGCATCGATATCCAAACCGGAGTCGATTTCATCAAGAACAGCGATTTTCGGTTTGATCATCATCATTTGAAGAATCTCGTTGCGTTTCTTTTCACCGCCGGAGAAACCTTCGTTCAAGTAGCGTTGAGCCATATCCTGGTCCATATCAAGAACTTCCATTTTTTTATCCAATTCACGGATGAATTTCATCAAAGAAATTTCATCCCCTTCTTCGCGGCGGGCATTCATAGATGAACGCATAAAATCTGCATTCGTAACGCCTGAAATTTCACTTGGGTACTGCATTCCAAGGAAAAGGCCAGCGCGAGCGCGTTCATCGACTTCCATCTCAAGAACGTCTTCGCCGTCTAGCGTAATGCTTCCCTGCGTTACTTCATATTTTGGATGGCCCATAATTGCTGAAGCCAATGTAGATTTTCCAGTTCCGTTAGGTCCCATGATTGCGTGGATCTCACCTGTATTAATTGTTAAGTTCACACCTTTTAAAATCTCTTTGTCTTCGATTTTAACGTGTAAATCTGTAATGACCAAAGTTGACATGTAAATACCTCCATAAAGTGAATTTTGAATGGAAACCATTCTTAATTAGTATCATTCTAATCTTAACCGAAATTCACTTGAGTAGCAAATCTTTAAACCGAAACCGAAATTGCATAAAAAACAATTTACAACACTGATTTTATAAAGGTTTTTAACGAATACTCCTGTACGAGCTCCATTGGTTTTATTTTCAATACCGCATAACTAAATGAGAATACATATCAATAAAAAAACCAGCGCTCAATCGCGCTGGCTCTGGTTTTCTATTAGTCACGGTGTACTAGACGCTCTAAACGAGCAGCCACTTGCTGGCCTTGCTGATAATCTCGTTCTCTCCGTTGTTCCACTTTTACAATCTTGTCAGTGTCGTTTTGATATTCGTCGATACCAAATCCGTGTACATCTCTAAACGCCTGTTCCATCTTTTCGGTATGTTCAATTCCGTGTGAATCGATAATGAACCATTCCTCTCTGATTTTGTTTCACTCTTATTATACCCATTGCTTTCCAGTAAAAACCCATTTAAACGAAGTTTCCTGAAATTAGCCCCATTGTCGGATAAAAAATACGTAAAACAAAAGACCCAGCCAAAGCTGGGTCTTCAAAGTTATTATTGAGATACTTCATTAAGAAGGCTTGAAGGAATTAGCCCTTGCTCTTCTAATAAAGCGTTAAGTTTTTCATCAGCTTCCATGAATTTTGCGTTAGCCGCTTCAAAAGAAGGCGCTTCTTTAGTCAATTCTTCCGCTTTCATATCATATGCTTCTTTAATTGATGCAAATGATGTTTCAATGTCTGCTTGCTGCTCTTCTAGTTCAGCTGGAATTTCGATTCCTTCCACAGCTTTCGCCGCTTCTTCTGCTGAAGTTTTCGCTGCATCTTTCATTGTTTGAAGATCTGCACCTTCTGGAAGTGTTTCTTCCGCTTGAGCTGTTTCGTAAGCATTCAAGTCCGCATCAACAGCGTTGATCGTTTTTGAAATGGAAAGATAGAATTTCATCATATCCTGTTTTACATCTGTATTTTGTTGAGCTGTTTCTTCTGTTTCTTTATCAGTTGAAGCTTTTTCATCTGATGCTGTATCATCGCTGCACGCCCCTAAAAATAAAGCAGCTGAGAATCCGATTGCAAGTAATTTCTTCATGTTGTTTCCCCCTTAGTATAATAATCCTTCCATATAATAGCATACGCGATATGAAGGAGTATATAGTTGGGGGAATAGCCGGAATAGATCGAATTACGCATGTATTCTAAACTTTTTTGCCATTGTCAAAACGGTCTACGATAATCGCTAAAGCGCCGTCGCCCGTTACATTCGTTGCAGTTCCAAAACTATCCTGCGCCATATACAGCGCAATCATCAATGCAATCATTGTTGGATCGAAACCAAGCATCACTTCAAGCAAACCGAGCGCGGCCATAACAGCTCCCCCAGGTACGCCGGGAGCAGCAATCATGGTAACGCCAAGCATAAAGATGAATGGCAAGAAATCAGAGAACGAGGGATCTTGCCCCGTGATAAATAGAACGCCGATTGCACAAGAAACAAGCGTGATCGTGCTCCCAGACAAATGGATTGTTGCAAATAAGGGCACAGCGAAATCAACTACCCGTTCATTTGCACCAGTCTTTCGTGCTTGCTTCACTGTAACCGGAATCGTTGCTGCAGAAGACTGTGTGCCAAGTGCCGTAAAATAGGCAGGAAGCATAGTTTTCAATAGGAACAAAGGGTTTTTCTTAGTTAATGCACCAGCTGCTGAATACTGAACTGACAGCATCACCCAGTGCAGAATGACAATCATAACGAATACGACAGCAAAGAGCGAAAGAATCTTCGCTACCGCTCCCCCGTATGCCATATTCGCAAAGATGCCGAAGATGTGGAATGGCAGCAATGGAATAATGACATAAGAAATGACTTTTTCAATAATCGATTGAAATTCTTCAAAAAACGAAAGCATCGTTTTGCTGCCCGTCGAAGCCATTCCGATTCCAAGCAAGAATGCCAAAATCAAAGCAGTCATGACGCCGAATACCGGTTCCATTGGCATATCAATGAAAGAAGTGGCCAAGGATTTTGCAGGATCGTCAATGCCATTC
Source organism: Planococcus alkaliphilus (assembly GCF_057031095.1). NCBI lineage: Bacteria > Bacillati > Bacillota > Bacilli > Caryophanales > Caryophanaceae > Planococcus > Planococcus alkaliphilus. The sequence goes on along the minus strand of NZ_CM168060.1, from coordinate 1,206,864 downwards.
ATCGAACCTTTATCCATAAAGTTCGGCAAAATGGCAGTTGCCGCAAAGAAGGCCAAAATTCCTGCCACAATAGTCGAAGCATAGGCAAAACCCGTCGCAAGGCCCAGCAGTTTCCCAGATCCTTTCCCGAGCTTAGCAATTCCAGGTGCGATAAAACCAAGAATAATTAACGGCACGACAAAGTTAAGAAAATTTCCGAACACCGTAGTGAATGTCGCAAAAATGCGCGCCATCCATTCAGGCGCAAAAGAGCCGATTAGAACGCCTAATGCAATTGCCAGAATAATCCGGGGCAATAAGCCGAATTTGAACTTCATGCGATTGTCCTCCCTAGATGAACAAATGTATATTTTATTATTTAAAAATAGCACAGGAAGCAAATAATTGTAACCCATTAGTGTATTCTCGTAATATTTTCATTATTCCACAAACAAGTTTCAATTGATTTAACATCTAAATTTTATGCAATAAAAAAAGAAGGTCCAATTTTACTTGGACCTTCTCTTTATCGTTGATCAGTCGACCGGTACGACTGCCCCGCCCCACTCTTCAAGGATGAAATCTTGGATTTCTTCTGATTTCAATGCTTCAACAAGCGCTTGGACGTTTTCACTGTCTTCATCGCCAGCTCTTACGGCAATTACGTTTACGTAAGGCGACTCAGAGCTTTCAAGTGCAATGGAATCTTCTAACGGATTCAAGCCTGCATCGATTGCATAGTTTGAGTTGATCAATAAAGCGTCGCCTTCCCCTGATTCATATAGCTGAACCATCAAAGCAGCTTCATAGTTTGCATCAAATTCAAGATTTTTCGGGTTTTCCACAACATCGCTCACTTCGGCAACCGTCTTGTCAATGCCTTCCGCTAAAGTGATTAAACCTTCCGCTTCAAGAAGTGAAAGAATTCGTCCGTGGTCAGCAACCGAGTTGCTCATTAAAATCGTCGCGCCGTCCGGCAATTCATCTAATGAAGCATATTTTTGAGAATAAACGCCGATCGGCTCGATGTGGATGCCGCCTGCATTTTCAAAATCATAACCGAATTCTTCGATTTGAGATTCCAGGTACGGAATATGCTGGAAATAGTTCGCATCGATTTCTTCTGAATCCAAATCCTGGTTCGGCAAGATATAATCTTGATAAGTTTCAATTTCCAATTCAATGCCTTGCTCTTCAAGAAGCGGTTTGGCTTTTTCTAAAATCTCCGCGTGCGGCACGTTAGACGCTCCGACTTTTAATGTGCTTGACTCTTCTTCGCTTGACCCGCCGTTGTCGCTCCCGCACCCAGCCAGTGCCAATACGGATAATAATGTTCCTGCTACAAGTTTCTTCATGTGTGTGATCTCCCTTTTTTCTATAATGTTTTTCTATTAACGCTTATCTGAGCGAGTGGTCATCCAGTCGCCGATAAATTGAATCGCAAATACAATGACCAATATTAAAATCGTCGCCATTAACGTGACGTCTTCGCGGCTTCGCTGGAATCCATCAAGAAAAGCCAAAGTTCCCAGTCCGCCTGCACCAATAATTCCAGCCATTGCCGTATACCCGACAAGGGCAATGGCTGTTACCGTAATTCCTGATAGCAACGCCGGCTTAGACTCCGGCAAAAGCACTTTGCGGATAATCGTCCAAGTGGTCGCTCCCATTGAACGTGCAGCTTCGATAACGCCTTTATCAATTTCTTTTAACGCGATCAACACCATCCGCGCATAAAACGGCGCTGCCCCGATGATCAAGGCAGGCAGAGCTGCGTTCGGCCCACGGATTGTACCGATCAGGAATTTCGTGAACGGGATCAATAAGATGATTAAGATGATAAAAGGAATAGAGCGGAAAATATTGACGAAAGCTCCAGTCAACCAATTGACGATGCTATTTGCCCATAATTGTTTAGGCGCTGTCAAAAATAATACAATTCCGAGAACCAGCCCAATGACAAAAGTGAAAAACGTAGACATCGCTGTCATGTAGAGCGTTTCAAGTGTCGCTTCCCACATGTTCTCCCAATCAACGTTCGGGAATAAGGACTCAATCATTTGACATCACCTCCGTTTGAACGCTTTCTGCATTCAAATAAGTGAGCGCCTCACTGATTTCCTGGGCAGAACCTTTCATCTGTAAGATTAAGGTTCCATAGGCTCCGCGTTGCGTATGCGCGATATTCCCTTGCACAATATTGACATCCACTGGATACTTGCGGATCAGCTGTGTCAAAATCGGCTGTTCGGTTTGGTCGCCTACAAAGACCAATTTCACCAATTCCCCAGTCGGATATAGCTTCCGCAAATTCTTGATCGTTTCCTGGGAATCTTCCGTGTCGGTTACTTGAGCTACAAAACGCTTCGTGATTTCTTCTTTCGGAGATTGGAAGACGTTCAGCACATCGCCAAGCTCTACTACGCGTCCGCCTTCCATGACGGCAACCCGGTGGCAGATTTTCCGGATGACGTGCATCTCATGGGTAATCAACACAATCGTTAGCCCGAGCCGTTTATTGATATCGACCAGCAATTCAAGAATCGAGTCTGTCGTCTGCGGATCAAGTGCCGATGTCGCTTCATCGCAAAGCAGCACTTCCGGTTCGTTTGCCAATGCCCGTGCGATGCCAACCCGCTGTTTCTGGCCGCCTGATAGCTGTGAAGGATATGCATTTTCTCTTCCTTTTAAGCCAACCAATTCGACCAGTTCCAATACGCGCGCATCTCGCTTGCTTTTAGGCACACCGGCAATTTCAAGCGGAAATTCGATATTCTCCTTGACGGTACGCGACCATAGCAAGTTAAAATGCTGGAAAATCATACTGACTTTCTGCCGTGCTTTGCGAAGATCATTGCCTTTTATTGCCGTAATGTTTTGGCCATTGATGACAACCGATCCATCGGACGGTTTTTCCAAACCGTTCAATAACCGGATCAAGGTACTTTTTCCGGCGCCGCTATAGCCGATAATGCCGAAAATTTCACCGGCTCCAATGGACAAGTCCACATGATCAACGGCGGTAAGAGAACCTTTTCCTGTATCGAAGACCTTCGATAATTTTTTCAATACAATCATTATTTACAACTCCTACCCCAAAATAAAAAACCCTTCTGCGCAGAATTGAGCAGAAGGGTGAACGTGTAATGACACGATAACCGTTCTCTCATCTTCCAAAGTCAGACTTTGTGTGATTTGGCACCATTTCATTTTCATGACGGTTGCCGGGCTTCATAGGGCACTTCCCTCCACCACTCTTAATAAGAGTTACGATATTTAATTAGTATTCAGAAATTCAATTTACCATGCAGGGATTTATTCGTCAACAGTTTTTAACTTTTCATACAAAAAAGGCACTGAATGAAAAGCATAGATCTTTTCTTTCAACTGGCCGTTCTCTGTAATCAGCAGGCATGGCACGCTTTCGACTTGATACAAAGAAGCAATTTCCTGTACATAATTTAAATTCGCTTTGCCCAAGCGGACATTCGGGACCAGTTCTTTGACGACATCCATCATCTTAGAAGCAACCTGGCAGGTGCCGCACATGGGCGTATATAAATAATAAGCGGCTGATTCATGCGTATTTTTTTCTTTCAGCCACTCTTTATGTGTCCATTCATTCATCTTGTTCATCCCTCAGTTACTAGCTTATTGACTTGAACATTCGCTGAGATCAGCACATCAAGCAAAATCCGGATCGGCGTCGCTGCCACTTCCTTATAGCTTCGATTGATATAGAAATGCCGCGCTTCAGGGAATTCCCTTTTGACCAATTTCCGCAGCTGCTCACCGGATTTATCCGCATCCACCAAAATGATGATATCCAGATCCTCATAAGGCAGCAGCAACTCTTCAAGCCTTGACGCACTTACTGTACCATTTGTGCAAAGAATCGTCACGGGTTCTGCAATGAGCGGTGCAATTCTGGTTTTATCACTGCGCCCTTCTACCACGATCACCTTTTCCATAAGACTACACCTCACTGGAAATAGATAGCTGCCTCAACTAGTTAAAGCCTTATAAGCAAGAGTTAATACTCTTATTATAAAACGATTGCTCGATTTGTTCTAGAATCCTGCTTATAGTGGAAAATCTGGAGATGAAAAAAGCGCCCAAAAAGGCGCTTTGATTTTACTCGTTTGTCATTTCTTTGTATTGGTCTGCAGTCATCAATTCGCCAATTTCAGCTTCGTTCGGGGATTCGATTACCACCATCCATGCTTGTTCGTATGGAGACTCGTTCACATGTTCAGGGTTGTCCTCGAGTTCAGCATTCACTTCGATTACACGGCCGCTGATTGGTGCATATAGCTCTGATACCGTCTTAACTGATTCAACGCTGCCAAATGGCTCGTCTTTTTTAATTTCGTCGCCGACTTGCGGAAGCTCAACAAAAACGATATCGCCAAGTTCAGCTTGTGCAAAATGCGTAATGCCAATGCGGGCAGTGCCGCCTTCTACTTTTACCCATTCATGTTCTTTTGAATAACGAAGTTCTTGTGGTGTACTCATCGAAATCCCTCCAGATATGTAATTAACTCAATTTCAGTTTGACATAAACCCCATTGAAATACAAGATTTCAAATGCTTTATAGCCAAGCATTTTGATAATCCGCTTCTTTGAATCCGAGCGTTGTTTTCTGCCCGTCAAAAGCGAGCGGACGTTTGATCAACATGCCGTCAGATGCAAGCAGTTCCAGCTGTTCATCTTCGGACATTGAAGACAGTTTATCTTTCAATCCAAGCGAACGGTAGATCATGCCGCTTGTATTGAAGAATTTCTTCAATTCCATGCCGCTGCTTTCATAAATCTTTCTTAGTTCTTCTTTTGATGGCGGATTTTCAGCGATGTGGATCTCGTTGAATTCCACTTCATTCTGCTCCAGCCATTTCTTGGCTTTGCGGCACGTCGTACATTTCGGATAAGCGTAATAAGTAATCATGCAGAAACCTCCTTTTCCACAAGCTTACCAAAATAAAGGCTGCTGGTCGACGTAAAAAAAGCGCGGCTCGGAAGCCGCGCTTTTCAAAATCACACTACGTATTTTTCAACTTCGATCAATTTAACCGCTGCTTGGCGTTTTTTCTCGATTACATTGTAAGGAGTTGAACGCGTCAGTTTGCGGAGCGCTGACAGCATCATGCGCTGGTTGTCTCCGTCAATCGCAGCCAATAATGTTTCTTTTGCGTCTTTTTCAATTTTATCAAATGCTTCTTGGCAATAGATTTGTGTGTAAAGCAATTTTTGCTGGGCTTTTTCTTCGCCTGAAGCAGCAATCGCTTTTTCTGTACGAAGCACTACAGATTCCATCGCGAAGACATTGCTCACGATGTCAGCGATATTGACAAGCACTTCCTGCTCGCTTTCAAGTTTCGTGCCGTAAGTTTGTGCTGCAAGACCCGCTGCAAGCAAAGCGATTTTCTTCGCATTTTTCACCAAGTATTTTTCTTGAGCCAAAGCTTCAGTGCCGATTTCTTCCGGCATCATCATCAATAGTTCTTCCTGTAATTGCTGTGCATGCTGAAGCAATGGAAGTTCGCCTTTGACCGCTTTACGGATCAATGTTCCCGGTACAAGCAAGCGGTTGATTTCGTTTGTTCCTTCGAAAATACGGTTGATGCGTGAATCGCGGTAGATGCGCTCAATTTCGTATTCCTGCATGAAGCCGTATCCGCCATGCAATTGCACGCCTTCATCGACGATGTAATCCAATGTCTCTGTACCGAAGAATTTATTCATCGAGCATTCTACTGCAAATTCGGCAATTGCATTTGCAACCAATTTCCCGTCCGCATGCTCTTCATCCGTGAATCCGCTCATGCGGTCTTCGAACAATCCAACTGTGCGGTAAACGGAACTTTCCACCGCATACAGATGAGAAGCCATTGTTGCCAATTTTTCACGCGTTAAGTTGAATGAAGAAATCGGCGTTTTGAATTGTTGGCGCTGGTTTGTGTAAGGAATCGTTAATTCCATTGCACGTTTTGAAGCTCCGATCGTGCCGACTCCCAATTTGTAGCGGCCGATGTTCAAGATGTTGAAAGCGATGATGTGTCCGCGTCCTGCCTCGCCCAGCAAGTTTTCAACCGGCACTTCTGCGTCTTCTAAGATCAATGTACGAGTGGAAGAAGATTTAATCCCCATTTTCTTTTCTTCCGGTCCAACCGATACGCCTTGGAATTCGCGCTCTACGATGAATGCAGAGAATTTATCTCCGTCAATTTTCGCATAAACCACGAATACATCGGCAAACCCTGCGTTTGTGATCCATTGCTTCTCGCCGTTCAAGACGAAATGCGTGCCTGCTTCGTTAAGTTTTGCTACCGTTTTTGCACCTAAAGCGTCGGATCCTGAGCTCGGCTCAGTCAAGGCATAAGCTGCGATCATTTCACCCGTCGCAAGGCGCGGCAAGTATTTCTGTTTTTGTTCTTCGTTGCCGAAAAGAACGATCGGCAATGAGCCGATCCCTACGTGGGCACCGTGAGTGATCGAGAATCCGCCGGCTTTCGACATTTTCTCTGCGATCAATGCAGATGCGATTTTATCGAGGCCCAGTCCACCGTATTGTTCCGGAACATCGGCTCCAAGCAACCCAAGGTCGCCTGCTGATTTCAATAAACGCACCGAATGCTCAAATTCGTGGTTTTCCAATTTTTCGACCACTGGCATGACTTCGTTGCTCACATAATCCTCAGTCGTTTTCGCGATCATTTTATGCTCTTCTGTAAAATCTTCCGGTGTGAATACCCGTGATAAATCTGCATCTTCGATTAAAAAACTGCCGCCTTTAATTAAAGTTTTTGACTCTGCCATTTTTTATTCCTCCTAAGTTTTAGTTATCTATATTGAACGGAAAATTTTTATAGCATTTCAAAGACGCCTGCTGCGCCCATTCCGCCGCCGATGCACATGGTGACAACGCCGAACTGTTTTCCTTGGCGCTTGAGTTCACTCATCATGCGCAAAGTCAAAATGGAACCTGTAGCGCCGAGCGGATGGCCAAGTGCAATCGCACCGCCGTTAAAGTTTACTTTGTCGATATCAAGCCCAAGCTCGCGGATTACACCAAGCGATTGGGAAGCGAATGCTTCGTTCAATTCCCATACATCGATATCTTCGATGGATAGTCCAGCCAGTTTCAATGCTTTTGGAATCGCGACAACTGGGCCGATCCCCATGACTTCCGGCGGTACGCCGCCTGTTGCAAAGGAACGGAATTTCGCAATCGGCTTCAATCCTAAAGATTCCGCTTTTTCGCGGTCCATTACCAGAAGTGCGCCTGCGCCGTCTGATGTTTGGGAAGAGTTCCCAGCCGTTACGGTGCCGCGTGCAGAAAAGGCTGCGCGCAATTTATCGAGTGTCTGCACAGTCGTGCCGTGGCGAACACCTTCATCCATTTCGAACATAAAGGATTTTTCCTGGTATTTATTGTTTTCATCCACGAATCGCTTTGTCACTTCGACCGGCACGATTTCTTCTACGAAATGGCCTTTTTCAATAGCAGCTGCAGCTTTTTCGTGGGAACGGACCGCAAAAGCATCCTGATCAGCTCGGCTCACGCCGTATTGTGTTGCTACTTGCTCAGCTGTATGCCCCATGCTCATATAGTATTGAGGAGCGGTTTCAGCAAGCTTCGCATTCGGACGCAAGACATTGCCCATCATCGGCACCATGCTCATTGACTCGACGCCGCCTGCAATAATCGCTTCAGCAGATCCAACCATAATCCGTTCTGCCGCATAGGCGATAGACTGAAGGCCTGAAGAACAGAAGCGGTTGATCGTTACCGCAGGAGTCGTATCCGGAAGGCCGGCCAGTGCTCCGATATTGCGGGCAATGTTCATGCCTTGCTCTGCTTCCGGCATGGCGCAGCCCATGATTAAATCATCGATCGGGCCATCGTATCCAGCCCGGTTCATTGCTTCTCTGACAACGAGTGCCCCGAAATCATCCGGGCGCACTGTTGCGAGAGAGCCTTTTTTCGCTTTTCCGACCGGGGTACGCGCCCCGGCCACGATTACTGCTTCGCGCATAAGTTGTTTCCTCCTTTAATATCGAGCTCTCAGTTGCGGAGCGGTTTGCCTTTAACCAGCATATGCTGCATCCGCTGCTGCGTTTTCGGTTCTGCTACGAGACTTAAGAACGCTTCCCGCTCTAAGTCCAATAAATATTGTTCATCCACTTTTGTGCCATAAGGAAGTTTGCCGCCTGACAAGACGAAAGCGAGCTTTTTCGCTAATTTCAAATCGTATTCACTGATGTAGCCTGAACTGAACATGCCTTCCGCACCCAACAGGAGCGTAGCGTAGCCCGGTTCGCCAGTTACTGGAATCTTTTCGCGAAGCGGTGCTTGATAGCCATTTTCGTACAAGGCTAAAGCGGCTTGTTTTGCATCATAAATCAAATGATCGCTATTCACAGATATTCCATCTACAAAGTTCAAGAAGTTATTTTCACGCGCTTCTTCTGCCGAAGTTGAAACTTTCGCCATCGCGATCGACTCAAAAACATTGCTTGCGATATTCTGCAGATCCACGTTGATGCCGTTTGGCAAGCCTTTCAAATGCTTGATGTAAAGCTCTTTGTTTCCGCCGCCGCCTGGAATCAGGCCAACTCCTGCTTCGACAAGCCCCATATATGTTTCCATCGAAGCTTGAATGTGTGCTGCGGGCAATGCCACTTCAGCTCCGCCGCCGAGCGACATGCCGAATGGTGCTGCTACAACCGGTTTCGAACTGTATTTAATCTTCATCATGGCATTTTGGAAAGTTTTAATCGTGAAATCTAGTTCGAAGATGTTGTCATCTTGAGCTTCCATCAAAATCATGCCTAAGTTGGCACCTACGCAGAAGTTCTTTCCTTGGTTCCCGATGACAAGCCCTTTAAAGTTCTTTTCAACTTCATCTACCGCAAAATTGATCATCTGCATAATATCCAAACCGATTGCGTTCGAGCGGGAATGGAATTCCAGTAATGCGATACCGTCTCCAAGATCGATCAGGCTTGCGCCTGAGTTCGATTTGATCACGCCATGTTTTTTCTTATATCGTTTAAGATCGATGACTTTTTCATTGACCGGCACCGGCTTGTAATCCGTTCCGTCGAAGAAGTATAAATCTCCGTTTTCTTCTTTATAGAAGCTTTCGTTGCCTGAATCCAATAAACGCTGCACAAATGCCGGCGTGTCATGGCCTTCTTGCTTCATTTTCTCGACTGACTTTTGAACGCCGATGGCATCCCATGTTTCAAATGGGCCTTGCTGCCAGCCGAAGCCCCATTTCATCGCGTTATCAATTGCGACAATGTCATCCGCGATTTCGCCGTTCAACTCAGCCGAGTAGCGAAGTGTTGGCGAAAGAATGCTCCAAAGCAATTCACCTGTACGGTCTTCTGCATAGACAAGCGTCTTCATTTTCGAAGATAGGCCTTTTTGCTGCTTCGCCATTTCTTGTGAAGGCGTTTTCAATTTTCCAGCTGGACGGTATTCCAAGGTTTCCGGATCAAGTTCCTGGATTTCCTTGTCTTTTTTCAAAAAGAACCCTTGGCCGGATTTTGCTCCAAGCCAGCCGTTTTCAACCATTTTCTTCATAAACTCCGGAGCTTCGAACACTTTCTGTTCGTCTCCTGAGGTTTGGTCATAGACGTTTTTGGCAACGTGCATGAACGTGTCAAGTCCGACTACATCCAATGTACGGAAAGTCGCAGATTTCGGTCGACCGATCAACGGACCTGTTACTGAATCCACCTCACCGATTGAATAGCCGCGGCTCTGCATTTCACGAAGCGTCACCAATAAGCCGTATGTACCGATGCGGTTTGCAATAAAGTTCGGTGTGTCTTTTGCAATAACGACGCCTTTTCCTAAACGGTCTTCACCGAATTTCGTCATGAACTCGACCACTTCCGGCGCTGTCGTATTTGCCGGGATCACTTCCAGCAATTTCAGGTAGCGCGGCGGGTTGAAGAAATGCGTTCCAAGGAAATGCTTGCCGAAATCTTCTGAGCGGCCTTCAGCCATTGCGTTGATGCTGATGCCTGAAGTATTGGAGGTAATAATCGTCCCTGGTTTTCTAACCGCGTCAATTTTTCCATATAAAGATTTTTTCACATCCAAGTTTTCAACAATCACTTCGATGATCCAATCTACGTCTTTAAGTTTCTCTAAATCGTCTTCTAAGTTTCCTGGAGTAATCAATTGAAGATTTTTCTTTGCAGTAAGTGGAGCCGGTTTTTGTTTCAATAGCTTCTGGATAGAAGTTGATGCAATTCGGTTACGCACTGCTTTGTCTTCAAGAGACAAACCTTTTCCCTGCTCCGCTTCTGTCAATTCACGCGGTACGATGTCCAGCAATAATACGGGAATCCCTATGTTTGCAAGGTGTGCTGCAATTCCTGAACCCATAACGCCTGAACCGAGCACCGCCGCTTTTTTGATTTGGTATGCCACGAGCAAACCCTCCTTGAGTTTTTGAATGAATCCTCATTCATTTTTATTGTAAAAAAAATAGAACGTTCTCTATGTCCTTAGTGTAAGTTATTTTTCCTTTTTTCGCAATATTTAATCCTTAAAAATATCCATTACTTTCAAGTTTGTTTTCTTTTCGAAAAACGGATGACAAGGTACACTGAAGAAGAACCAGTTAAGGAGGAGAAATTATGAAGCCAATTACATCTACTGAACAATTCAATACAGTAATAGAAGGAACGGATCCTGTCATCGTGAAATTCCAAGCAGGATGGTGCCCGGATTGCACGCGCATGGATATGTTCATCGACCCGATTATCGAAGAGTATAACCAATACACATGGTATGACGTAAATCGCGATGAACTGCCTGAACTAGCGGAAAAATATGAAGTGATGGGCATCCCGAGCCTATTGATTTTCAAAAACGGTGAAAAAACAGCTCACTTGCATAGCGCAAACGCAAAATCGCCTGAATCAGTGACTGACTTTTTAGCTTCTCAAGAGAAATAGACATTCGTCTATTTCTTTTTTTACGCTATAATAGATGTCATTGTAAAGATTCTCCATTCCCTAAAAATTTTTAACTTCCTTATAATCAGGAGTCTGGTAAAATTGCTAGGGAAACAAATTAAATTGAGGTGTACTTATGGATTCAACCAATGAAATTCAGGAATTAAAAGAATTGATCAAGCATTACGAAAAAGTGATCCGCAATATGTCAGCTCCAATCATCCCTTCTATCGTTCCCAATACGATTCTAGTGCCGATTGCCGGATATATTTTCAGTGAACGGTTTGAAACAATCCGTACAAAAGTGCTTCAGCACGCGGCCGATAACCGTGAAATCCATTGTGTCGTCTTCGATTTTACCGGCGTCCGCATGGAAGATGTGGAGTCTTTTGACTATAACGAATTGGCCAATGAGCTTTCACAATTGAACAGCGCTTTGAAATTGATGGGCCTTCGCCCAATCTACGTAGGATTCAACCCTCGTTTCGTACGCGAAATCGTCCACGCTGGAATTCAAGTGGAGCTCGAAGTATTTAACACATTCCGTGCTGCATTGAAGAGTTTGCTGAACGAACGAGATGAGTCGCTTTACTCCATCTGATCTTAATCTTTGAATCTCCAGGAGGTGTCCCTGATGAAAGTGCTTATTCCATTTCAAGGCATGTCCCAATACGACCAGTCGATTGCGGCCGAGCTGCAAGGTTCCGCTTGCGGGCCGACAACTGCCGCTGCGATTTTAAAGCATCATGAAAAGCAGGATTATGATGTCAATGAACTTTACCGGGCACTCGGTACGACGCGCATCGGGCTGTTTACCTGGAGATTCAAAAGAAAACTGAACCGCTTTGGCCAAAAAAGATACCGAGTGATAAAAACCCGCTCCATTGATCAAGTAAAAGAAGAATTGATGCAAGGCCGGCCGATGGCGATGAAGTTCGACCGTTATTTTTCATTTCGCTGGCGCTTTCCTTCTTCCTACAAATATCACTGGGTTCCGCTGATCGGTTTTGAAGAACGGCCAGATGATTTGATCCTTTACATCCATGACAACGGAAAAAGAAACCGCCCAAGTAAAATCCAGGCGGTTTCTTATCAACAGAACCGAAAAGTTCTGACGTTCCTAAAAATCATTCCTACTCAAACGGATTGACCGGAGCCAAACTTTTCTCCAATTGCCGAGCCAGCAATTTCAATTCCTGGTCATCGAATAATTGGACCATATCGTTTGTGTAATTCGGCACCAAAATTTCATCCAGCGAAACTTGGAGCGGAATGTCGCATTTTATGACCGCAAGTTCTTTAGATAGAAGCAGCATATCTTTATGCTCTTCTATCTTTTTCTTTTGCGCCGGCTTCAACTCATCGATCGCTTCCAACACACCGTCAGTTGAACCGTAATTCTGAATGAGCTGCAGCGCCGTCTTCGGCCCGATTCCTTTAACGCCCGGATATCCATCACTCGGGTCGCCCATAAACGCTTTAACATCTGCAAATTGAACAGGCATTATGCCGTACTCTTCCTTAAAGCGGTCTTCATCGTATACATCGTAAACATGAAATCCTTTTTTCATAAAAGCAATCTTTACCGAAGGATTCAATAATTGGAGCATGTCTTTATCCCCTGTGATAATCGTGAAATTCGCTTCGCCTTCCCATTGCTTAGTGAAAGAGCCGATAAAATCATCCGCTTCGATTCCAACTTCACCGTAGTTTTTCCAGCCCAATTGCTCCGATACCTTTTTCGCCAGATCGAATTGGTGCAGCATATCTTCCGGCGGCGCTGGGCGGTTCGCCTTATAGCCATCGAACATTTCCGTACGGAATGTCGTCGCGCCCATATCCCAGCAAACAGCGATGTGTGTGGGTTTCATCATGACTTTCGCAGCCAGTACATGGCGCGCAAATCCTTGGACTCCATTTGTCGCAAGCCCTTCCGTTGTCCGGAAATACTGGCCGACCGCAGAAGTCGCAAAGAACGAACGGAACAATAACGCCATCCCGTCTACTAATAAAACATGTGGTTTTTCATTCATTTTAATTCCTCACCTTCATCAAACACTCATTCCATTATACCGCTTGTTGCACAAAAAAACCGCCGAAGCGGCGGTTTTATCGTTTGCGTTTAATGGCTTTGTATTCCAGATTAATTGCCTTGTAGAAGGAGCCCATCATCATCAGCATTATGAATGAGAATGGGAATGCTGAAATGATCAGCGCCGTTTGAAGCGCATCCAGCCCCCCTGCCGATAACAGGATAACCGCAATCAATGATTGCGCAACTCCCCACGTCAGTTTAACTGCATTTGCCGGATGCAATGACCCATTTGTCGACTGCATGCCGAGAACGAAAGTTGCTGAATCGGCGGATGTGATAAAGAATGTAGTGACCAAAAGAATGGCGATGATCGATAGAACCACACCTAATGGCACTTCATTGAATACCCCGAACAGCGTTTCCGATGTCAACAATCCGGTTAAATCGACGCCGCTGTTTTGAACATCAATCGCCGTCGAACCGAAAGCAGCAAACCAGATGAAACTTAAGAAAGTTGGAATCATCAAGACCCCAAATAGGAATTGGCGGATCGTCCGCCCTTTTGAAACACGGGCGATAAAGATGCCGACAAATGGCGCCCACGAAATCCACCAAGCCCAATAGAAAATCGTCCAGCCGTCAATCCAAGCCCGGTTCTCTCCGTTGACTGGAGCCGAACGGAAACTCATTTGGATCAAGTTTTGGAAATAACCCCCAACACTTTCTGTGAACATATTGAGGATCAATAATGTCGGCCCAAGTATAAGGACCAAGACCAATAATGCGATTGCCAATACCATATTGGTATTCGACAAATACTTGATCCCTTTGCTTAATCCGCTCCAAGCTGAAATCATGAATAAGACCGTTACTACTGCAATGATGACCAATTGAACCGTGAAATTGTCTCCCGGAATGCCATCAAACAAAAAAGCCAATCCTTCATTGATTTGAATGGTTCCGAAACCGAGAGTGGTTGCTACACCTACAGCTGTAGCAAATACCGCGACGACATCAACCAAAATCCCCCATGGTCCATTCATCTTATCGCCAAAAATCGGCTTTAACGTAGCTGAAATCAGGCCTGGCTCTCCTTTACGGAATTGGAAATAAGCGAGCGGCAATGCCACTACTGCATAAATCGCCCAAGCATGAATTCCCCAATGGAAAAACGTGAAGCGCATCGATTCCTTGAACGCTTCTGCTGTTCCTGGCTCAGCGGTGGCCGGGTCGATTGCAAAGTGGGACAGCGGCTCAGCCGCTCCCCAGAATACAAGCCCAATGCCCATCCCAGCTGAGAATAACATCGCAATCCATGTGCCGAAAGAAAATTCCGGCTTGTCATTGTCTTTCCCCAATCGAATTTGCCCCATCGGACTGATGAGGAAAAATAGGCAGAACAGAACCATGACCGATACGATCAATAAATAATACCACCCGAACGAAGTTGTCAGGAATCCTTCTATATTGCCTGTAACTTCTGCAAAATTATCTGGTGCAAAAGCGCCATATCCGACTGCCAATAACACAAGGACAATCGAAATCCAGAAAACATTGGTTACTTTCTTCATATAGTACCTCCCTGTTTTTTTATCACAATTGTTCATGTTACGGAAGTTCAAAGGCTATGTCAAACGGTGTGCTATGTATTAAGAAATCCGCCCATGAAGAACTATGTAATCCATACCCTGTTTTAAATTAAAATAAGCTAGCGGAAAATGGAAATAGAAAAACACCGTTTTTCTTGAGAAAGACGGTGTTTTAGCAATTAGTTGTTCCAGGAGAGAACAACTGTCAGACTTTGATATTCATAGCATGATTTCTTCCAATTGCCGGAAGAAGCCCTTTGATTTCCTGAAGGTCTTCAATGATAAAATCCGCTTCTCTCAGTTCCGATTCCTGCGCAAAATCAAAACGGCAGCCGATAGCTGTCAGCCCATTGGCTTTTGCGGCTTGGATGTCAGAAAGCCGGTCGCCGATAACTGTACCTTCCAAAAGAGAATATTTTTCAACAATCGATTTTACGAGATCCCTTTTATCCAAGGTCGGGATTTGTTCAATGCTGAAGGTTTCAGTCACCCATTGATCCAATCCATAAAAATCCACGATCGCTTTGAGATATTCGGTCTGCCCGTTGCTTGCGATGAAAATTGGATAGCCCAGGTTCTTTAAGTGGCTGAATAACTTCTCGACGTTCGGATAGAGAGCTCCATTGCCCTTTTGGATATTCCCTATCAAGCATTCGTGGAAATAGCCATTCGTTTCATCCCGTACATCTTGGGAATGATCAGGCAATAGGACCGCCCAAACTTTGGGCAGCGGTACCCCCATGATGTCGCGGTACTGTCCGATCGGCGTTGCCGCATCCCATAACCCTTTGCTTCTCAAATGCGAAAACGCATCTTCGAGCCCCGCTTCTAAAATTCGATTTGTTTGAAAAAGAGTTCCGTCCATATCAAAAATACATGCGTGTTTCATCCAATTCTCCTTTAGTCCCCGTTTAATTAGAAAGACGCGCTTTCGCCTCTAAAGGTTCTTCGATCTGCTGTTTTAAAACACAGTGGCTAAGCTATTCTTCACTCCAGTTCCATAATTCCACTTCGCCTAATTGTTCACCCCGAACCCATTCCTCATCCTGCAGCTTCAATAATTCTTTCACAGGCCCAGTCACAACAGCACCGTAAACGGTAAATCCGTTTTCTTTTAGATAATCATAGCGAGTTTTAAAATGGCTAAGTCCAAGATAAAACTCAAGATAATCAGTGGATTTGTCCGAAATCAGCTTTTCCATATTATCGAGCATCGCAACTTTGCTTTCTTCGACCGATGATGCGTCCAGTTCAAAAGCCATCGTGCTCGACAAATAATCTTCGGCCGTCGTCCGTGCAGGCGGAAGCCCGATACCATCATATACAGTTACTTCTGTCGCACTGCCACCGGAGCTTCCCGGACTGAACTCCGTGTATTCCCCCGTATGCAGCTGCATCCAGAGAATATCCACATCGTAAGGTTCCAGGCTTTCAATCAATTCTTCCGGCTCCATGAAGCGGTCCGTCGAGAATGCCAATTCTCCGACGATCCCTTCATGCAGCATGTCTAAAGTCTTCCACACGTCCGGTTCAGGATTCGCATCTAGTTTATCCCCAGTTCTTGGGTCTTCCGGATAAAAGAAAGGGAAAAAGTTAAGCTGATCCTTTCCAGGTGTTTGGTATTCAATATACGAGTTGGTGTCGCTTAAACGCTTGACGGCTTTTGCTTCACCGATGACCAGGTCTTCTTTCCCCACCTTTTTGACAATCGGATATGTGACTTCTGTTGTTCCGAAAAAAGAAATTCCAGCTGCTGTGTAGTCAAATGTTCCTCTAACATTCGGTGTCTTCCATTCCAAAGCGAGCTTCGTATTAAAATCATTTTCTTCAGCGAATTGAAAACGATCCGAAACCACACTCAACAAAATACTATAAATCCCATATACCAGTATTCCCAAGACAAAAACCCGCAGAATCCGCATCGTCAAGGTAAAGCGCGATTTTTTCAATATTTTCTTTTCCAATTCTTTATTCCATTCGCCCATCATGCCACCCTCTCTTTTTCCCGATAGCCTCCAGCTTTTTCCGTGCCCGGTACAAATTGACCTTTACTTGGTCTTCCGACAGCTCCATCGCTTCCTGAATCTCGGCGTATGTAAATTGTTCAACTTCCCGCAAATACAGGATCGTCCGGTAATGCTCCGGCAAAAAGCTTAACAATTCGTTTAAATCCCCTGCTGCCTCTTGAGACAACATGGATTCTTCAGGCAATCCGTAAGGGCTGATCATTTCTTCGTTTGAATAAAACAAGTTCAGGAACGGAATCGCTTGTCTGCGTTTCCGTTTCCGCCATTCGTCAATGTAAATATTCCTCGCCACTTTGAACAGCCAGGCGCGTGCTTCTTCCCCTTCATAAGTATGGAGGGAAATCGTCGCGCGAACGAAGGTTTCCTGTGTCAGGTCCTCAGCTAAATGAGACGAACCGGACATTTTCCATAAAAAATAATAAAGGGGTTTTGAATAGTTTTCATAAAGAGTTTCCAGCTGCTGCTTTTTCATTCGCTCCCCCTTTATCTTTTCTCTATGTAACACGTCTTGCTTTCTATATTGTTACAGTTTTACTAAAAGAAATGTAAAAAAAGAAGAGAAACTTAATTTCCGTTTCTCTTCTGTCTGTCTTGTATGATGTCTGCAACTTTTCTCGGTCTTACGTCTAAATGGTCCAGTTCATTCAACTCGATCCATAAAGGCACGTATGCGCCTCTTTGAAGGTCATTGAATTCTTCGCCGATGCCCGTACCAAATTCGCCTTCCCCTATGGTTGCCTGAAAAAAAATACTGCTTGCCGTTAAACTCAACTGTTGCCAGGCATTCCTGGATTTCGACTTTTACTCCAAGTTCTTCCCACGCTTCCCGTTCTGCTGCCGCTTCCGGGGTTTCCCCGGCCTCGATCCCGCCGCCAGGAAAGACGTAGTAGATTGAATCGGTCCGCACGCGTTTGATTAATGCGACCCGATTGTTTTGAATGATGACCACTGCACCGCGGTCTCTCATTTAAACTTCTTCCCCTATCGATTTTTGAACAAGTGACACAAGCATCTCCACGTCTTCTGGATAATTATGGACCAACCCGCTGATTTCTTCGGCAGTTTTCCACCCGATTTCTTCCACTTCTGCGTCAGGGTCCTGATACGAAATAAAACCCGCTATTTTTTCACAAAGAAAATAATGGGTCGTGACATCGTAATCTCCAATCTGCGTTCTTTTAACCGGCAACTCCTCATGAATAGCAACTTTAAATCCTGTTTCTTCCCAAACTTCACGGATGCAAGCCTGTTCTGGTGTTTCGCCTTCTTCTGAACCGCCTGATGGAATGCTCCACGCATTCGTTTCTGTAGATTTGATCATCAGCAATCGCCCATTTTCCATCACTACTGCAGCGGCACCTTTCCAAACAGCCAATGGCATGATCGTCCCCCTTATAAAGAAAACTTCCTCTTGATTAAAGCCGCTGTTTCTTGTGCACTCAAAGCGGTATTATTGATCCGCAGATAATTCGCTTCCGTGATTTCCCCTTCGACAGAATTCACCCGGTTATGCTGCATCGTATGGAGCAGATGCTGTTCGGACTGTTCAATATTGCGTTTGGTCGGCTTGTGTTCTAGCCGGTGCGCAGTTTTATTGCGGATGAGGCGCTCCTCCGTATCTGCTTCCAACTCCACGAAATAAAGCTCGACGCCTTGCGTTTTGAAAAGCGTGCACATCCATTCCACTTCGTCCCAGTCCTCTTGCTTGTCGAAATACCAGAGCTTCGTGAAAATCATTCCATACGCTTCGCTTCCCGCAAAGCTTTCGAAAATCTGCCGGCGAAACAGGGTGTTGAGACGCCACATTTCCTCTGTAAATCCGTACAAAGGCTCCAACAAATCAATCGTCATATGGTTATGGAATAACCTTAAATTTGTCAGTGCCGCGAGCTCTTGTCCAACTGTCATTTTTCCGACAGCTTGCGGACCAAATAAAAAAACGAACTTCTCCATTGTTTTGCCCCCACCTGGTTTTTCAATTTACCGACGTGCAGAATCTTTTAGAAGGAGCGCACATTCTTCTGCCGCTTTGTCCGCTGCTTCTTCTATGTATGACAGAACCTCTTCCCAGGAGTATACTTCCAGTTCCCTTACAAGCTCGTCTTTCGAATAAATAAAGTCACCAAGCGTTTCTTCTTTGAATAGCCGCAAGTCGTCCTTTCGGATTTCCTCAACAGGATTTTTGGAGAGTTCTGCTCCCGCCAAAATCTCCTGTAAATCGTTTGCGCTGTATTGTTCAAGCAAGCGGCTATTCATCTTCCGGAAATCGCTGTGCCATCGCTCCAATAAAGTCGGGTCTCTATCCACACGCCGCTTCAAATCATTCTTGAAATAGATGCGTTTGAGCCAGACATCATCCGCAATCAAATGAATGAAATAGCCAAGCCCGAATGCATCTTCCACAGCTTGCGGGTATTTTTCTTTAAAAGCGTGATAGTCCACAAATCGTGTGCCGTCATCTAAATCCCCTCCAAAGAAATGCGACGCGTCTTTTCGCGCACGTCCAAAAGCAGCGTCTGGTGCAATGCCGCCTAATAAGACTTCCCGGGTATCGCTCATATCTAAACCTTTTGAAACTTTATCTGCAATAATCAAATGCATGATTCTTGAACCCATAAGGTTCCCCCTTCAAACTATAGATTCATTATTAATATTGATAGCCGCCAGTCGTTCGAGCTCCGTTAAGAATAGCGGCAACCGGGCAGCTATTTCTTTCTTCGTGCCAAAACGGATTTCAGTTTCTTTTCTCAGCTCCCCTTCCAGTAATTGGAGGTGACTAAAGGCCGATTCGAGCACTTGCAGCAGCTGTTCCCCTCTGACTTCACGGACGATTTCTGTATTGCCTTCGCTATAGCCAGCTAAAAAACCTTCAGCGATCGCTTTCATCTTCGCTTCGTGTACGTCAAATCGATGTTTTCTGTATCGTTCGGTAGCAGAGAGGGAAACAAAATAGTTTTCGTATAAGTTCATGAAATTGCCAGCCATTCCTCTTGGATAATAGACGATCGGATAAGGATCAATCAGGCAAACTTGAGTGCCGTTCATCAATATATTTTCAGGTGAAGCATCCTGGTTGGTTAGGAGAGGCATTGTAAATCTTCGCTGCCTGAGCACTGCTGCCCAATGGATTGCCTTCTCGACCACTTCACTCTTTAATTCCGGGTGACTCTGGCACAAAGTTTCATAATCCGCCAATTGCTCTTCACTTTCTTCTTTCAACCCTTGATGCGCATCTCCCGCGATGCTGCCCCGAAGCCCCTCTTCTGTAGACCACGCAAGAAAACCGTAGCCGGATAATCCATGAGGAATTTTTTCCGTTTCCCGGTAGATTTCTCCAATGTCTTGGCCTAATTGAAAAGCAGCTTCCCTATTTATTTCCGCAAGCTCGATGGCGGTTCCGGCAAAAGATTCCAGCGTGTATGTCAGCTCTTCCGTCACGAAAAAGGAATAATGCATAGGCGCTGCACCCTTTACCGCTTGATTGACGGCCGCATAATAGAGTTCGGTTCCCCCGTATTCTGCTTTTAAAGCGGCCTCATCATACAGAACCGGTTGGCCATACGCTACTTCTTTCGGAATCCGCAGCACCCAATCGCTTCCATTTTTACATACTTTCCAGGCATGATGCCAAGCCCCTTCTCCGAGAAATACGGGAGTATCCACTTCCGCGTGTCTGGTTGCTGCTTGTAATTTTAATGGATTGATCATGTTTTACCTTCCCATTCTTTTTATTGTTCGGCTACTCCGAAGAACACGGTCAATGGCATTTTCCGTCCATCGTCATGCCAACGTTTGTATTGTTCAAATACCGCCTGGATATCATTATCAAATTGGTCCTCTACAAGTTCTTTTACTACTAAAAAACTCCGCCAATAATCGAACATGATGCTCGACAAACTTCCAAGATAAGAAGCGCTTCCAAATTCATCGAGAGAACGCATGCCATAGTCTTCTGTAAAAACCTTCACCAATTCACTTTCAATAGCTGTAATTTCATTAAACTCTGACGGGCTCAATAGGAGCTTTCTCGGCAAATACTCGCACATGCCTTCTTCAAACCAAATGCTGTCATCCCGCTCAACGTCAAATTCATCCACAAATAAATCGGAATGATGCGTCAGCTCATGTGCTGCGATGGTGAACAGCTGATTTTCCGAGTAGTTCGCATAGAACTGCTCGATATGGGGCAAGTCTTTGCCGTCTAATTGCTTCAGAAAAAGCTGCCGCCATTCTGCAAGATCCGGTGACATATAAATAACATCCTTATTTGTAAACGCGGGAATCGGCACTTCTGAAAAAACCGTCGTCGCCAGTTCTGCTGAAGTCCAAACAAAGGCTTTTGGAAGTTCGGTCAAAGCAAAGTCTTTTTCCATTACTTTCTGGTAATCTAGTAAGCGCTTATTAAAGCTTTCTGTTATACCTTGATACTTTTCATAGGCTTTCACAGACTTAAAACTATAGATTGTTTTCATGTTTATATCCTCTCTACAGGCAAATAGTAAAAATAGATTTCCTTTAAAGCAAATGCTGATTGCCGTGAAAAATGCTCAAAATGAAATCTCTTTCAGGGACTTTCAACTTTTCATAGCCTGCTAGAAATTCTTTATTGCCATAGGCTGCTTCTTTCAATTCCACTTCGACTGTCCCGTTAAAGGACACGATGGCATACCGGGCATATGGCCAATTGCTGCAGCCAAGAGAGCCTGGATTCAAATAGGTTCTCGAGTTAGTCGAGAAATAATGGACAGGATGATGATGGCCGAAACATACGAGATCCACAGCGGAATCCTTATAAAGAATTTCGAATTTTTCCCATGTCGGATCTGCATCGATTGGCAAGTATTTTTTCGCTGGATCCAAATGATAATGGGTCAACAGGAGGTTTTTGCCGCCATGGCGGACCGTCAGCTCTTTTGGAAGAGCCTTGAGTTCCGGAATGAACTTTTTATCCATCCGGTCGAGCAGCCACTCATGATGTACTCTTTCGCCGCCCTGGCTTTCGCTTTCTTCACCGTTTAAAAGGGCCAGCATTTCCTCTTCATGATTCCCCAGAATCATCGTCACATCATCCCGTGAACAAAGAGCTTCCAATACTTCGTCGGTTTCATAGCCGATGCCGACCATATCACCTACGCAATAAATCCGGACAATATCCGGATCCTGGTCAATTTCTTTCAGCACTGCCTGAAGCGCTGAGTAATTGCCATGAATATCTGCCAGTACTGCAATCTTTTCTACCATTTTGTCACTTCTTTCTGTAGCGTCTTTTTAATAAGTTCAGAAATAATTAGTCTTGGTTTAAATGCCATAATTTTTTTAATGGAATGTCATCATAAACTATATTGTATTTTTCTTTTAACAATTGCTTTATACTTTCATCCGTATTCCCAGTGAAAAACTTTATAACAATATCGCAGTGGGCCAAAGCCACATGATCTGTTAATTGTTTAGCAAACTCATCCAACTTTTCAATATGCTCTTCCTTTACAGTTTCTTCAGAGTAGATTTTCACATTGATTATATTCCGTCTTAACTCTTCGCTTATAGCTGAAAATGGAATATCCAGGTCCATCAAAGTTGGTGCACGTTTTTCATCTATAATGGCTATTCGATAGATCCGTTCATCCAAGACAATATCCCAAATCTCCAAATCTTTGAATCTTAACTTTCTTTCAAAGTAGTGCATCACTTTTCACTCCCTAAACCCTTTTATTTAAAGCTAGTTTGTCCATTCTCATATTTCACAAACCTAGTTATGCAGTAGTGCGTGATATATTTCCGATGGCTCAATTCTTCAATCCAGGTTTTAGAGTTAAATTGGTAACTTCCACTAGCGTCTTTATAGATAAAACTTCCAGAATTTACTTCAATAAAATTAGAATTCTCTTTCGCTTCTTCAATATATTTTTTGAATGTATGTTGATTTGGGAGATAATATAGTTCATACACATCTCCTTCTTCCATGTACTTTTCAAGGTACAACAAAAACAATCGATTGCCTGCTCCTTCAACCTCATAAAGATAGGGCATAGAAAATAGATCAAAGATTTGTTTTCTCCAAAATGGATTAACCTCTTCTAAAGAAAAAGTCATGTAGTCTTTTTCAACCTCAAATTTGGTCTGTGCATTATACTCTTCAATTTCTTTTGACAAAATAAAAGGTCTTGAAGAAGCAAGAAAAGTAATACTTGTCATTTTTCCACCCCTCACTTTGAACAGAAAGAAGATTTATCGCTACTCCTCGTCTCGTGTCTTTTGAATCACCCGATTAATCTGCTTCACGAGCTACGCTAACTCATCCTCTTTCATAAAGAAGCTGGTTCCTTCCGGCGTCGTCCTGCCTCCGTGTCTAAACGTTTCAAACGCTTCCTCTTCGCTCATCTCAATTGCTCTGAACCGGTCGCTATTGAACAGCACTTCAGCATTGACGGCTTTTTTTGAAGTGATTTCATAAACGAAGACGATCCGGTGATCGCCTAGAAAATAAATGAAGGGGTAGTCCACTTTGATATCGATACAAATCGCCGCCTTTTCTTTATTGTTCTGCATCCTGGTATCCGCTATTCTTTAAAAACGCCTCTGTCTCCAGTGCGGTCCATTCTGGAATGGACATTTCTGGATGCTCGCTCAAATAAGTCTGGACCATGTCGTTTCCAATTTTGTAGTGAGCCCATTGCGGTATTTGCTTTGCGGGATTGCCGTTATGGAACTCCATAATTATTTCCGGATCTGCCGATTGGTTAAATGCTTTGAAATTTTCAACTGCATGTGCTTTTTCAGATTCTGATGAAAAGTTCGCCCATTTCGGACTGGCTTCCGGGTATATCATTTTCGCAAATACATCTGCTTTCCCTTCCATCACCGTTCTTTCAGCTACTGTGAATAAAAGGTTTTTTTGCATTTCTTCGTAAACCATATGGTGGTATTCATGGGCTACCGTCTGCCTCAGCGAATCTTCATCAAAACGCGGGTCAAGTAAAAGGACCATGTCGCCTTTTTCCCAGACAAAACCGGTTACGTAATCCACCTCTTCCATCGATCTCGCAAACTCAGGCAATGAAGGAAAAACATGTATCGTTTTATTTTCACCTGGCAGAAGCTCAGCCGATGACACGAGCGCTTCTTTTATAGCTGCTTCATACTGTTCTTTTGGCTCCGCTAATTCCGCTACAGCCGCTTCCAATTTGGCTAAATCAAACGGCACGGCGAATATCCATTCCTCTAAAATACTATAGCCCAATCCATGATCACGAAGGCTGCCATGAACGATCTTTTTGTAGAGTTCGTCTTTATTATCCGGATCCGCCTCTGCCGCTTTGATAAACTCCTCCATAGCCGGCAAATAATTCACGACTGTAAACTCCTGCTCTTTCTGTTCGAACGAAAAGCTCGGTTCCACTTCTTGCTTCTCAATTTCCTCGTTCTTTTCCGAACAGCCCGTTAAAGAAATTAAAATCAAAAAGACAAGGGCTGCAACTTTAAAATTAGCCATAGCGGACGCTCCTTTTGCTTTAGAAAGGTGAATTCAATCAATAAAATATGGATAAAACTTCACTATTGTAATTACGAAACTCATTAGGTTAAACAGCAACAATCCGTAAACCAAAGGCGAGATCTTAAAATAGAACGGTATGGCTTGCGGCGTTTCCTGCCTGTTATCAATCCTTGAAAATGCGTTGTATTGGTTAGTGGTTTGATTGGAGTAAAGCTGCAGGAGCCAAATAGCTCCAAAGATCAATAAGCCGCCAAGCAACATGATATCGATGAAGTTCCAGTCAAAAAATAAGGATATAGACCAAAGCACCGCTGTTTCAACCGCGGCAGTCGCGATGATGATGAATATGTTTTTCATAATTGCACCTCTACCTTAAAAGTAAATGGGAGAACAGCTCCCAAAGTTTCAAAAAGATGTTAAAAATTTCATTTCTCTAATTTTATCAATAATTCTTTTAATTCAACAGCTAAAGTTGGAAAAAATGTGAAATTGCTAAAAAGCTATTTAACCAACATAAAAAGGCATCGATTCTTTACTCTTTTCGAGAGCAACATCGATGCCTTTTCGTGTTCTTTTATTTCTGCTTAATTTACTTGTTCTTTATTCATCGCCTGAAAATTAAGCTGCTCTAAAACGATTTCTTTCTCGGTGTAAGGCAGATACCTGTCGCCCACGAGCAAAGTCGTTTCATGCCCTTTATCCGTTAACAGCACAATATCTTCTTTCTCCGCAATATCAATGGCATGCCGGACCGCTTCCGCTCTTTCTGCTATTAACTTATATCGGCTATGAAGCATGCCTTTTTCATAGGCTTGAAGAATTTCACGGCTCGGCTCTTGCCCCGGATTGTTAGTTGTGATGATGACGTAATCCGCAATCGATGCTTTTTCTGCCATGATCGGCCGTTTGAGCTAATCGCGGTAATTCCCCCCGGCAATAAGGATAATCAGACGGCCTTTTTTAAAAGGCAACAGACTGTCGATCGCTTTTTCAATGGCATCCGGTGTATGCGCATAATCGATATAGACCGTCGGCCCGTCTGAAGATGCCAATTTCTCCATCCGCCCTTCCACCGGATAGATTTCCGGCAAATGTTCAAGCATCGTTTCGATTTCCATGCCATATGCATACAATGCAGCAAGGGCTGCGAGCACATTGTACACATTGAATTTTCCGATGAAAGCGGTTTTCACAGCTAATATCCCTTCAGGAGACTCGAGCATAAATTCCGTCCCTTGTTCATCATAGCTAATTTGGCTTGCCTGAAAATCAGTGCCCGCCGATAACCCGTAGTTGATCGTTTCAAAAGGCGTCATCCGTGAGAATGAAGCAGACCATGAATCATCCTGGTTCAAAACGGCGAATTTGGTTTTCCGAACGTCTTGTCCAAGCGTGCCGGCAACAGCTGATTTTTGGCCGGCTTTCCCCATCAATTCATGGATCATATGCGAAACCGTCGTTTTGCCGTTTGTTCCAGTAACCCCTATAGTTGAGAGTTTGGCTGCAGGATACCCGTAAAGATGGCTGGCAAGGCGAGCAAGCACTTTAGCTGAATCTTTTACCCGTACAATACTAAGGCCATCCGGTACATGGCTGATTTCTTTTTCCGCAACAATCATTGATGCGCCTCGGCGCACCGCATCTTCGACAAATTCGTGGCCATCTACGGTATAGCCGGTAATGCAGACAAAAATATCTCCCGGTCCGACATTTCGGGAATCCATTTGAATTCCTTCTATAAAATCAGGCACTATGCCTTGGATCGTTTTTATTTTAATTAGATTCAATAATTCTTCTGTTTTCAAAAGCCTCTTCCTCTCGCCGCGTAATCATGATTCCCAGCGGATTTCCAGAAATCCCCTTCCTTGTTTTATTAGTCTACTGAATCACAAAAATTCTGGCTATTCAGAAGAAAGGTTTTACAGAAAAAAACACCGCCTCAAAAACCGGATTTCGGTCTTAAGGCAGTGCCAATTTTTATTCGTCGATTCCCATCGATTTGCGGTAACCATTCAAGTACGTGATTTCTGAAGGGCTGCCCATTTCGGGTGCGCTCATCGCACGGTGCCAAAGCGGATAAATCGGCACAGGACGTGCAACGGCTTCGATTTTGTCCTGCTCTTCTTTCGTCAATTGAATGTCAAAAGAAGCGATGTTTTCTTTCAATTGTTCTTCGTTTCGCGCAGCAATGACAATCGGCCCGACATTCGGACGATCACGGACCCATGCGTAGGCGATTTGTGGAACCGAGGCGTTGTGGTTCGCCGCCACTTCCTCTAAAGCGTCGATGACTTGGTACAGGCGTTCCTGATCCTGAACCCAAGGCTCCGGCCATCCGGCACCTTGCCGTGTGTTTTCAGGCGCAGTTTTGTTGCGCCCGATTTTCCCGTTCAACAAGCCTTCACCAAGCGGGCTCCAGATCATTGAACTGACCCCAAGCTCTTTCGCTGCCGGCAACAGTTCATACTCCGCTTCCCGCGCTTCCGGCGTGTAGTAAATCTGCTGGGTGATTGGCGGAATAAAACCATTTTGCTCCGCAATCGTAACGGTTCTTGCGAGCGCCCAGCCGCTGTAATTCGAAACGCCCCAATGGCGGATCTTGCCGGACTTCACCAATTGCGTCATCGTTTCCACCGTCTCCTCGACAGGCGTCTGGCCGTCCCATAGATGCACAAAATACAAGTCCAGGTAATCTGTTCCAAGGCGCTCCAAAGTTTGATCGATCGACGACAGGATATTATTGCGGGAAGCCCCGCGCACATTCGGATCGTCGCTCAACGGAAACCCAGTTTTTGAAGTGAGCAATACTTGGTCGCGGCGTCCTTTGATTGCCGCACCCAGCACACGCTCTGCATCACCTTTTGAATATAAATTTGCGGTATCGAACATATTGATGCCTGCTTCCAGCGACATGTCGACCATGCGCCGAGCCACATCTTCCTTGACGTTTCCAGCCGCTTCAAATCCGTTTGTCCCGCTGAACGGGACCGTCCCCAATATGTATTTCGGAACGCGGAAGCCTGATTTTCCTAAATAGATATGTTCCATAAGCTCCTCCTAGTGGATGAATTTTGGTTATTCTATTAGACCTTAGTAGAATACCCTGCCGCCTCTCCACTAAAACAGTTGCCGTCCAATCCAACTAAAAACCGTTTTCTCGAGTGAAAAAACTCAAGAAAACGGCTTGTTCTTTTATTCGATTAAGGCGTTTCATCCAACATCGAACTTGGGAATTCAAAAAGTTTCGCAGCATCTCCGCCATCATCCCATACATTCGCATTCGTCCATT
The DNA here is from genome assembly GCF_057031095.1 of Planococcus alkaliphilus. Classification (NCBI taxonomy): domain Bacteria; kingdom Bacillati; phylum Bacillota; class Bacilli; order Caryophanales; family Caryophanaceae; genus Planococcus; species Planococcus alkaliphilus. The sequence continues at coordinate 1,179,469 of NZ_CM168060.1, read as the reverse complement.
TCAAGCTTTGCGGCGGCTGATGTAGGGCATTCGGTCCCGAAGTGATATTAACGCTCTGGCCCGAGCGGAGAATAAAGCCATCCGGGAATTTGAAGGTTTCGTTGCCTTTCACACTGATTAAAGTAAATCCTGTCATGTCGGCATTTACCCGGTCGTAGTTCGTCAGCGTGACCACTTCCGCTTTCAGATCTTTTTTCACAATGCGGATATCCGGAATCAACTGGCCGTATCCGAATAAATGATAGTCCACATTCATTTGTGTAAATTCATCCGCAATGACATAAATGACATTGCCTTGGATATGCGTATCATAAATATCCGATCCGCTTGCCCGAAGGTCATTCACGACGCTTTCATCCGGTTCACCGGAATAGGACAGGATCGCCATGCGCGCTTTCACTTCATCAATAAAGGGATAGGTATAATATTCTTCCTCTCCGTGATGCGGCACTTTCAATACTTCCGCTTTTAAGTCATATTTGTCCACCAATTGCTGCTGGACTTCCGATGTAGCATCTCCGGCAAGCAGGAAATCTGCAGTGCCGCGAGTCACTTTCAAGACCATTCCACCTTCATCTGCATTTTCCGCTTTTGGATCTGCATGTAAGACTTGGATCGCGACTGAAGCATCCGGTGACAGGTTATCGCCGGTTTTCACCGTCTTCACTGTGACTTCATTCGCTTCGACTGCTTTGAAATAATCGCTGTGAATGGCTGGGTCGGTTGGCAGCCCGCTTTCATAAATCGTTTCCACCCCATTGTTTTCAATCACCCACGCGGCTCCGCCCATATGTTCAGGGTCTGGATGCGTCAAGATTAAGGAAGTGATCGGACGGGCGCCAATTTCCTTTAATGCACGGCTGATTTGTTCCGCATTCGGTCCGGCATCGATCAGTACGGCTCGCCCGTCTGTATATTCCACATATGTGGCATCGCCCCGTCCGACATCCAGGAACGCAATTTCCACTGCATCCGGTTTTACCGAGAATTCATTCAAATTCATTGCCCGTGCAGTGAACGCCGCGAATTGTTCCCGCGTCAGTGTTTCCGCTGGCCGAAAGTTACTCCGTTCATAGCCCGCTGCAACGCCCCAAGCGGATAACTTCTGGATCGCATCATAAGCTTTCATCCCTTTTTGGACATCAATGAAATATTCCGGCTCGCCTTCATAGCCCCAATCAAACGCACGGGAAATGAAAATGGCCATTTCTGCACGCGTCACTGTTTTAGCCGGTTTGAACGTGCCGTCCGGGTAGCCGCTGATGATGCCTTCTTTTACAAGTTTGGCAATATAGCCGCTCGAAACGATTGAAGCGTCCACGTCTTTAAACTGCGTATTTTGCTCCTCAGCGGAATAACCGAGCGCTTTGCCGATCATAATCGCCGCCTGTCCGCGGGTCACACCCGCTTTCGGCTGAAACTTTCCATCCGTAAAGCCGGTGATGACTCCTTCATCCGAGAGATACTGGATTTCTTTATGGAAGCGATTGGCATCGCTCACATCAGGAAATCCGGCTGCTGAAGACGGTGCAGCAGAAAAACTGGAAACAAATAACATCGCCGCGAATCCTAGTGCTAATTTTTTCAATGGACAGCCCCCTTTTATAGCTAAGAATAACATATTATTCCATGAGCGAATCCTATTTTTTAATCTTCGAGGAGTTTTAAAATCAGAATCTACTTCCCTTGATTTAGCAGAAGTTCCTTATAAAGAAATTCACCATTTTTGATTTTGTCTAAGATAAGGTTGAATTCTTTATAGGCCAGTTCATACTTATCTTCCGAGATGACTCCATGGTCTAAAGCTTCTTCAATTTCATCTTTATCCTTCTCGATAACCAGACCCGAAGGAAACAAAATGACATCAAGAAATAAATCATCCAAAAACGGAATATTGTTTTCTAATCCGTTCTTCAAACAGATATCCACATACCATTGAACAATCTGACCATTTCGATCGAACACTGTGGTGACGGAATGATGCTGATCTTCCGGGAAATGCTGCAGCCAGGAATATCCATCATCCAGTACACAAACTTCCTGCATTCCATCCGAAGTCCAAAGCGGACTGGCTGCCTTTTCGATCGTCAGCAAAGACACGTAGCCGCGATAATCCGCTGTTTGGATATAGGACTGGCTGTATTTTCTTTCCTTCACTCTTCGCCAATTGGCTCTGTCTCCGAATTTCCTTTTAATCTTCACTTTCTGGCCACCTTTGGACTATTTTTAACTGCTTTAAACTGATTGCTTTGCCTAAAGTTTTCAGTTTAGAGTCGAATGAGCATCGTCTTTCTTTTCATAGTCAATCGGCAATGCGGCTGATGTAAGGAGGAGGATATAAAATGGGTATATGAACAGTCCCGCTATTATCATTAGACCCGAAGCAGGATTTGGCATATCGCCTCCATAGCTTATAGGGAAAAGCGTCGCAAACACATAAATATAAAGTATAAAATAAGGCAGCCACAAAATAACGGTCCAGTAGTTTGAGTTCTTCTGTCCAAGCCACTTCTGGATAAGCTTATAGAACAATAGCGTACCAAGCGTTATTTCGAGAAGCAGAACGATCCCCGTCAAGCTATTTACCGTCCCGATTTCCAAGTCCGCGATCCGGCTGATTCTGTAAACATTCAACATCAATTCCACGGGGATAGCGACCATAAGCGCATATAGCATGCTTATTGCATTCAGCTTCCAAAATTGCTTCATCCAATCCCCTCATTTCCCCGTCATTCGCTAAAGTCTAAATTGACCGGCTGCGCTGGCAACAGTGCTTCCGAAAGCATATTGGTCGTCGGTACGTTCTGCCCCACTTCTTCAAAGCGGAAGCCGTCCGCCCACACTTTGCCGCCGCCAATCAGCAAAACGCCAAAATGGATAGAAGTGCTGTTTTCCGGAACGTCGAGCACGATCGAGTAATGATTCCAATCAGTCGTACCTTGAATCGACCGATTGTCCATATTATCGAACTGTACCGTATCCCCCGAAGCGTTATCGATTCGAAGCCAAGCCCCACATTTATCTGCCTGTTCCGTTTTCAAAAAACAGGAAAGCTTAATCCGTTTACCAATAAATTCGCGCGCCTGAAACCCTTGCATCATTGTCGCAAATTGCTGCTCATTTACCTCTGCTTTGGCATACAACAATCCAGATTTCGTTCCCGTATGGCACACCGCTGAATCCGTCATCAATTCATACAACTCTGGATTCGATCCGCTCAAACTCCACCCTTTTACTTGTTCACTTGTCGTCATCATTTCTTCCTCCTCCATCATTCTGACAGCTCGCATCAGTTTTCGGTATTTCCCAGGCGGCACAGCATACACTTCTTTGAATGCCCGCGTAAAGGCTTCCTGTGATTGAAAATGAAATTGAAAAGCAATCGCGATAATCGATTCATCACTGTACAAGAGAAGCATCGAAGCCATCGCTAACCGGCGCATCCGGATGTATTCGCCAATCGTCCTGCCCGTTTCTTCTTTAAACAACCGCAGCAAATGGTATTTTGAATACCCGACGGCTCGCGGAAACAAATCGAGCGGAAGCTCTTCCTGCAGCTGGCTTTCAATATACGAAATCGTCCTTTGCGTCACTTCACTGTACTGCATCCTGTTCACCTCAAAATGATCATACCGAAAATGGAGAAGGTTTTTTTGATGGAAATTGCTAAAGTGCGTTTTGTAATTTAAGAATCTCTTTGATTATTAGACTGAAAGAATTGAAATAGGTTCCTGTAAAAGGAGGAACTGCAAAAGCACTAGAGAATTTAAAAGGAATGAGGCATTTCTGCTTTGCCTTAACTTTAATCATTTCTATATAAGAACAGTATCGTTTAAGTTCATTAGAATGATTATTTTCTTTAGATGGGGATTTCTAGAATCGGAGGACACATATGAGTGAAGTTATGCAGAATTTTCAAATCGAAACTGCGAATGGAACAGTGAATTACTACGAGTTCGGCAATCCAAAGAACCCCACAATCATTTGCTTGCACGGCCTTGCCGGAAATGGTTTCTATAGCTTTGCTGAGTTAATGCCGTTTCTGCAACACCGTTTCCACCTGATCGTGTTAGACAGTCCGGGTCACGGCGGGACATTCTCCTTTTCTAATGAGGAAGAATATTCCTTTGCTAATTTGGCTGCCTGGCTTAATGATCTAATCCCACAACTCACTGATTCTCCTTTTTATGTATTGGGGCATTCTTGGGGAGCTGATGTCGCGCTTCACTTTACCCGCTATTACTCGGCAAACGTATTAGGACTCATGATGCTGGATGGCGGATTTACATTTCCACAGAATCAGCCTGAAATGACGTTCGATTATGCCTATATAGGTTGGCAGCAATACATGGATGAATCGACATTTCAAACTGAAAAAGAAATTTTTGAGGAATACCGATCTTACACAAACAATTGGAATTCACAAAAAGAACGATATGCCCTATCTCTTTTTGAGAAGCAGCTAAACGGAGAATTCCGCCTAAAAGCTTCAACACATACCGTTCTCTCAATCATCAAGGCTTTCTTCAAAGAGTCCTTTACAGAAGCTTATCCGTTTATCCAAATCCCCGTACTCCTAATTCATGCGGAGCATCCAAAAGAAATGGACACAGCAAGAATGAAAGGCATTTGCCAGCTTAAAGAACAAATCAAAGATGTAACAGTCCATATCATGAACGATACTTCCCACATGATCCAGTGGGACCAACCAGAAGAAACGGCGAATGTGATTGCTGGCTGGATTAATAGAAAATCGGATTAACAGATAGTTATAAAACTATCTATTTTGAAATCCTCTTCGAATTTTTTGGCTTTATACTTTTATCCGTTCTCCTACACTAACTGTTCTTTTCAATCATTTAATAGTTTTAACAAAGGCGCTGTATAGCTGTCGAATTTCTCTGCATCATCAATGGCGATCCATGCAATCTCAATAATATCGCCATTCGCTTCGTTTTCAGAATCCAAGTAAAGCTCACCGCCAACAACTTCAGCGACATAAGTATATTTGTGGGATTTTACGTATAATAATCTCTTTATAAGTACATCATACCCTGTCTCTTCTTTTACTTCTCTGATACATGCCTGTTCAGGAGTTTCATCTTTTTCAATGCCACCGCCTGGAAAATTCCAAACTATGTCTCCCCTTTGGACATGTTGGCGGACCATTAAAACTTTATCATTCCGTGTAATAAGAGCTTGTGAAATCATTATTTCATCTCCATTTTATTTTTATTCTAACTATACACTTGATATATTAATCAAATTAGAAAATTTAGTTATTTGAAAATGGAATAGATTAAATTTCTATGCAACTACACACTAATAAGAGCATTCGTTCCCATCATGGATACAAATAATGTTGAGGAGGATTTTTAATGAAAGTAGAAAGTTATTCTGAGAAGTGGAAGTTAGATACACTTTTCAAAGGTGGTGGTGATTCGATGGAACTCGTTGAATTGATCACACGGATAGAAACAGAATTAAAAGAGCTTGCCGAAAGTACATCAGCTCTATCTATCACTAACGAAGCTCTCAATGAAATAGTCATCAGAAATATTTTAGCGACAATTTCAGACATTCATAAGTCTATAGCTCATGTGGCATCTTTTGCCACTTGCCTGCTTGCGGAAGATCCTAAAAATCAATCAGCCGCCGCCCTTCAAGGGAAAGTTGCGTCGCTCAAAGCAGAATCCACTTCTGTCCTTTTGGATTTCCAACGCATCCTTTCGATAGTTGATCAAGAAATATGGGACACTCTGCTAGAAAATGAAAGCCTAAGTGATCAAGTATTTATTTTAACGGAGTGGCGTGAAAACGCATCTTCATCCCTATCAGCTGAAGAAGAAACCCTCCTTGCTGCTTTATCAGTAGATGGCTACCATTCCTGGGGCGGTTTATATCGTTCGATTGTGAATAACTTACAAATACCCATCACCATTAATGGAAGCGAAAAAGAATATTCAATTGGACAAGCTACTAATTTACGTTCACATAGCGATGAAAAAGTTCGTCTTGAAGCATTTATCGCCTTAGAAAATACGTGGACGGCGCTAGAAGATATTATGGCACGCATCTTAAACCACATAACAGGTTTTCGGATCCAAGCAGATAAAAAACAAGGGATAATGAATGGATTGGAGAAGCCGTTAAAAGACAACCGGATAAAAGCAGAAACCTTGCAAGCTATGTGGCAGGTCATAAACCGGAACAAAAAGCCTTTTGCCAATTACTTGGATCATAAAGCAAAATTAGCCCAGAACACTCAAATGCCCTCTTATGATTTTTGGGCTCCCTTCAATGAAAGCAGCACATCAATAAATTATGAGGAGGCTGTTTCATTTATACTCCAGCATTTCCGTCAATTTGGACCTGAATTGGAAAGCTTTGCCCAGACTGCTTTTAAAGAAGGATGGGTGGAAGCAGAAAACCGGAAAGGAAAATCAGCCATTGCATTTTGTGCCGGATTTCCCCTTACTGGGGAATCGAGGATTTTTCTTACTTATGATGGGAGCATGACGAGTTTATTGACATTGGCTCATGAACTGGGGCATGCCTTCCATAATCACGCGATGAAATCGGTCGATGGACTAAACCAAACTTATAGCATGTCCACGGCTGAAACAGCTTCAACTTTCACCGAAATGATTGTCTTAGATGCCGCCATCAAAACGTCAGAAAGTACGGAACAGAAATTGTTTCTTTTAGACGAAAAAATAAAACGAAGTGTCATGAATTTCATGAATATCCATTCCCGTTTTCTGTTTGAAGAGAGGCTCTATGAAGCACGCAAAGCAGGCATGGTGTCCGCAGAACAATTAAATGAAATGATGCAGAATGCCCTAACAGAAGGTTATGACGGTTCCATGAGCCACCTGCCGATTCATTCCTGGATCGCTGTGCCCCACTTCTATATCCCATCTACACCTTTCTATAACTTCCCTTATACTTTTGGCTACTTGTTCTCGATCAGTATTTATGCCAAAGCACGGGAAGAAGGAAAAGAATTTGAACAACGTTACTTAGCGTTGCTGCGGGACACCGGACGCATGACCGTCGAAGAATTGGCACAGAAGCATCTCGGAGAAGATATTACCGAAGAAAGCTTTTGGGAAAAAGGAATGGCGCTTTGTGTGAAAGATGCAGAAGAGTTTATTAGACTTTCTTCAGGAATTCACTCTTCTTGAAAAAGATAACTAGAATGAGTTTAACGCAATAAAAACCTGCATAAGAAAAACGCCAAAACCTTCGAAAAGGTTTTGGCGTTTTTCATTGTTTATCTCACTATGGAGACGGCGGGAGTCGAACACGTATTCAGAAATTACTAAAACTCATGTCTCTTTTGGCCTGAAGACTTATCAAGCTTTTAAGTATAAATTAAAATGGAAAAATATTATTGGTCTCTGTTTACTTCATTACCATACAAGTATAGATAACCTAATATAAGAAAAACAATTCTTCATATGGATTTAAAGTGGGATGTACAATTTTTTCATTATAATCACACTTACAAAAATCTTCTGATTTTTCAAGATCCTTACGATATCGGTAATATAGTAATTCGAGCGAAGGAAAGTTTAAACTTTTTAATATGTGTTTAGGCAACCTTTTTCCTGTTTCCTTATAATAACGAAAGTTAATTTCTCTAAAAACCCAATAATCTATTTTTTTTAATTGTTCCACATCTGTAATGACTAAAAAGAATTTCATCCAATTTCTTGATACATCAAATTTATTACAAATTATACATTTAAATTGCTTGACTTCACTTCCATAATATTTAAAGCCTAACCTATAGTTAAGAAGACGCAATGCTTTATTTTTGTTAAAATCAGTTTCATTCAATATTTCAACTATACGTCTCTTAAATTTGTTTACATTTTGTTCCTTAATGCCAATATACTTCTTAGATATTTTAAAGCCCACAAAATCTAAACTTTGATTTCGAACTATAGCTATAATTTTTGTCTTTTTAGGATCCGGATGAAGTTCTAAATCTATATCACTTAAAAAATCTTTACATTCTTTTTGAATACAAAGTATCTCATCTGCATTTTTTGAAAGAATAACAAAATCATCCGCATATCTTGTATATCTTAAATCATACTTATTATTAAGTGTTTCCATAATCCATGTATCAAATTGATGTAAATATATATTAGCCAACATCCCGGATATAATACCACCCTGAGGGATACCTTTTTCACGTTTTTTTCTAATAATCTTTGTTTTATTCCTTCTTTTTATAGTCCATCCTTTATCCACATGAATAAATCTGTAAATCAATTGCTGTACTTCAGGCATATTTCTAATAATTTTTTTTACTTCAGCAAATAATAGTTCATGTGAAATCATATCAAAAAAACCTTTCAAATCTGCATCAAGCGCGTAAACATAGCCTTCATTAATATCACTGAAAACCTTTTGAGCTGCTTTTTGAGCGTTCAAACCTTTTCTGTATGCAAAACTAACTTTCGGTAACTTTTCAAACTCTTTTTCAACTATATTATTCAAATAATTGTATAAAATTTTTTGTACAATTACATCTCTAATTGAAGCTACAGACAATACACGTACTTTATCTATTTCTATAGCTTCTCTAATTGAAAGACCTGTTTCTTTTGGGATTTTCACTTCTCTCAATGGATAAAAATGATAGCTACCTCGTTGAATTCTTTTATATATAAAATCCGCTTGGTGATTTATAGTTTTTTCAAATTGGGCTACATTAATTCCATCTACACCTTCCGGAACCTTAACAATAGCTTCTCCAGTAAGGTTGTCTGTCTTTTTAGCAACATACATTTCAAAGATTTCTTTTATAGACTCTCTAGTAACGGTTTCTTTAAATAATTGGTCTGAAAACATTTGCCGATCCTCCTAAAAATTGTGGCGGTGGACAAACGAGGAATCCGGCTCAACCGCCTCCCTAGCGACTTACTAGGTTAAGTTTTAGCAGCCTTACCTAAGATAAGACTGTTAGTAATACTGTCAATAGTTTCATCAGTATCACCATCCATTCAATTTCAATGCTTATAGTAATTGTATCATTTAGTATCGAAACGAATGCCCTTTTACTGATATCGGGACGTGTGCGAATAGCTGCACGCACACATATAAGTATAAAACTTACTGTTTAATTGTAACTTATATCCAATATAAAGAAAATAATAAATACCTAATACGTACATTATTTGAGACAGCGTAAAATATCTTGTGTAGATGAATAAATAGAAAAAGGAAGACCTTTTCTTTTAGAGTTAAGTCACCACAACTAATAGCATGTAAGTTTTAGTAAAAGAAGACATTAACGAATTTTTTTAATTTCATTTGGTTTCGGTGGATAATATGCTCTTTCAGATGAGACTCGCAGTTTTCTTAAATTACGAGAAACATGATGTACCGGCTCCGAATTCTAAAAATTCGAAGAATTATAAAATTGTCTAACAAACGGTAGGTCCTTCAAAACGCTTGAATAATAGGTTGGAATCGCTTGTTAACCGCATGTTCTAAAAAGGCGTATGCATGTTTGAAATCTTGAATCTTATGCAGAAGATGTACAGCCATCACCACACTCTGCAAATCCATTCCAATATAACTAAAGCGATTAGTAAAAAGTGGAAATCTCTTCCGCCAATAAATAGCCGCTGCGTCTAAATTTATTTTAAAGAGAGTCTGGTTGCATTTTACTTTCAAGCAATATTTCGTATAAAAATTAGTTTGATGTTAAAGATTTTTTTTGAAACTCATTTTCTTTTCCCAAATTTTATCAAACTCTGCAGAGATTTTACTATGATCTCCCCATGGATCATCATCTTTGTTCATTTCAATTAAAAATCCTAAAACATTAACTTGAAAATCTAATGTTTCAAAGTAGTTCTCTTTTAGACTATCTAACACTTTATATTTAATTTCTTCAGCTCCACTTTCCAATTGATCTATAATATCATCAAATTCTTTATTTAAATCATTATAGCTTTTCTTATTGGCCATAAATCCTTTATCACTATAAAAATCTTGAACATAGCTTTTGGCACTATGGCTATAAAACAATTGATCAAAATATTTATTTGATTTTTTTAGATTTTCTTTTATATTTCGAATGAGATTTTGAATAATTTTATTTGTATTATTTTTCATTCTATCCGACTCTTCTAAAAATACTTTTAATAAATCAATTGAGAAGTTTAAATCTAGAGCCGTATTACTTTGTAAAGATTTATTTAACTGCTCTAATAGAATATTTCCTTTGTTCAACTGATTAGCTATATAGATAGTTATATTCTGCATAAATTCTTTAGGCAAGGCTTTTGAATGTCTATTGATACAGTTCTTCTTAGGTATTTTAAGTATTACAGAATCTTGAGATTGAATCTGTTCCATTCTATCTTCTAAAACTATTAGTGGATTACACCAATAACAGTTTCCAGTAGCATTATCCACTAAAAATAGAAACGTAGTGTCATTCTGCTGATTCCAATAATTAATTGTTGTAATCTTAATTTGTATTGAAAAAAATTGTTCATCTTCTTTTGTATCTAACTCATCAGTTCCTTTTGACTGGATGTTGAAAAAATACTGAGTTGGATTTCTTTTTTCAATAATTTGCGCTCTCATATCAATACCTAAATCAATTGACTCATCATGTGTATTTACAATTGCGAATTTTTGTAAAACAGATTTTAAAATGTCTGCAGCAATATTCCCTGTTCTTTTATTATCTGCATATATCGGCAATTTAATATCCATAATATTCCTCCAATGAAATTAATTTCATAACTATAACTTTATATCTTTTATTTTAAAAAGGAACTTCTAATTAGAAATATTTATAATGTTCTTTATACACCCTTTTCTAATTGCGTGTAATTAAATATTCCTTCGCTAACAAATCCCCGTTATTCTTCTATCCTAATTTGCTAAAATATTATTTCCAGTATATTAGGCAATAATCAAAATATTGGGCTTCACTACCTTCTATTTAGAAGGGCAATATAAATGCGCCACTACTTACCGCAAATATACCGTTCTTTCTAATCCCTCCATTCATCGTTTGAATTAGAAGTATATAAAATAAAATATATAGGGAGGAAAATAGGGATATCGCACAAGAGTTCAACTCTCATACAATATCCCTAACTCATTAAAACCTTGATACCACTGCATTTAGCAGCAATCTCACTATGGAGACGGCGATAGTCGAACCCGCGTCCAGAAACTCCGCTACTTGAGCGTCTACGCATGTAGCTTATCCATTTGGCTTTCGCGCAGCACTATGCCGATAAGCAGGCGCAGCAGTTTAAGGTAGTTCCATATTTATTTTTCACAGTTTTACTAATTAGGGAGTATTACATATTAAGGAACTTGGTTCAAAGAGCCTCTGGTTATTAGTAAATATTAATTGATTACAAAACAAAAAGAGTTTTCGTAGCTCCCATTAATTTTTCTTTCAATCTTAATAATATTCTAACTTAATTGACAGAAGAAACTCCTTCAAGCTCTTAAAGAGCGAGGTTAATTAATTAAATATAACTTTCAAAAATTATAATCTGAATACTTAGATATTATAGTATCGATAATCTTATCTGTACCATTAGCATTTCTATCAGCCAGTTTATATAAAGTCCAAAGCCTATGAGGGCTATCTATGTCCTTTTCCTCTATTATTAAAATAGGTTTAGATACTCCTATACGGCCATCGAATATTAAAAAATCAACTTTTTCTTCTAAAGTGCCATATTTAACTAAAACAAGTGTCGTTTCTTTATCTTCATAATGAATTAACAAGTCTTTAGAAGTGTAAGTTTCTTCAATATAATTATTTGACTTCCAATTTTCCCATACCCATTTCACTTTCTTCTTCTCAGTGGCATTAATGAGCGCTTCAATCAACTTATCATCTTTATTCATAAAAACCCTCCTATTATATAGCATTATATGTTACATCTATATTTAGCTCTAAAAAACCAATAAGATGGTTAATACAGATTAGTAACTCTTCTACATTTCTTTTTTTAGGACTGTGAATCATCTTCTTTATTTTATTTAAGTTCTTTAAATCATTTTTCTTCATGAAGCTAGTGTATTCATCTAATGTTCGGATAATCCTCGATAAATCTTGTACACCGTCCGATAAATCGATTAATAATAGATCTTTACAACTCTTCAATTCGTTCGTTAACGTCTTTTTATCTTTTTTAAAAGTTTTCAAATTCGAAATAATTTTTACTTTATTTTTAATATTCTGAGTAGTAATTGCTAAATAAACAGTAATCCCCACACCTAATATACTGACAATAAGCCCAAGTATTGAAATCCAATCTAATAAGTCTAATGTAGAGATAACAGCTATATTTAAAAGCAAAAGGACAATCCCTCCAAATTCAAAAATAAACATCGAAAAATAATGTAATAACTTTTTAAATATTTTTAGAACCACATGAACTTTGGTTTTTCGTCCTATTAATAGAATTTAAATAAATACTAGTTACAAAGAATTTTTAAAAAGCAATTTAATTTTCTTATTAATTGAGTCATATATTTTTTTATATTATATATTTCCATCTCATAACCCCTAATTTCATCTAGCCTTTATAAAAACTATTAATCGGTAATAGCAATTCTGGCTATGTCTCCAATTTTTAATACTTTTTCTCCTGTCTTCCTACCCGACACCTCACTTTCTTCTATAGTAAGTTTTTCTTCTAGAATCTTTGTTTCAGTAGTTCCTGCAAAACCACTTAAACTAGATAACACATTCTGACTTAATGCTTGTTGGAAAGCAGAAGGATGATGAATTTTTTTTATTGTAATTTTTTTACAAACTGAAAACTTTGAGTATACTTCTGTTACTTCTAAAGTATCTTTAATAAAGTCAAGGGTTCCAAGAACTTCATTATTATTAAATGGGTCAGTTATTTCATCTCCTTCTAAATAGATTTCTATTTTATCTCCTATTGAAACGTCATCGTTTAAGCCACCATTAATTACAATGCTATACTGGTCAATAATTTTAATCACTTTGAATGTTGTATAACTGTTCATCGAAATCCCTCTTTTCTCTTTTAATTACATCATTTGTTCTATCTTTTACAGTAGAAGCTAATATCCTTACTTCTTGGTATTTCTGTCCTCTTAAAGTATTTATTATATTACCTTCATATTCCGTAATTAATTGCCCTATTTCAGGCAAATCATGTTGAATAAACAGGCGTCTTTTATGAACAAATTCATTATACTTTTCAATCTTTTCATCTAATACTATCTTTTCATCCTTTAATTGATCAAAATCAGATTCTTTAAATGTTGATGCAACTTTAAGTTTATTCAGCTTAAAATGAAGATATACAGCTAATCCCAGAAAATAAAGAGAAGATAATGACAGCGCCAAAATAAATTTAAAGGTATTGCTCCATGTATTATTGAAAAAACTAAGAATTCCAATAAATCCTGGAAGTATACTTACAATAAAATTTAAAATTTGTCTCAACAAATTCACCTCACTTTACTTAGAATAACTTGATAATATCAATAATATTATACACTTTTTCCATAGGATTCTATTATTTAATTCTTACTAGCCAAATTATTGTAATCAATAATCCTTTTGACTTCTTTAACTCTATTAAAAAATATAAATTACCATCTATAAAACTAAGATAAAGTCAACAAAAAATTTACTATAATTTTTATAAACGAAAATATACCGTGTTTTCTACCCAAAGAAAAAAACCTTCTAATTAAAATAATTAGAAGGTCATTCGAAGCAAATCTGCTAGAAAGTCTTTTAGAGATTTTAAGCCCTAGTTTAACTCCCATATAACATCAATAACTTCGCAAAACGTTGATACCACTGCATTTAGCAGTTATCTCACTATGGAGACGGCGGGAGTCGAACCCGCGTCCAGAAACTCCGCTACTTGAGCGTCTACGCGTGTAGCTTATCCATTTAAGTTTCGCGCAGCACTATGCCGATAAGCAGGCGTCGTGTGCGCTAACTTGAAAATCTCTTGCCGGCAGCTCAAGTTGCACTGCCGACCGTATCCCACTAAAGTTGAGCTCTACACAGCCACATGGGTGATGGATGCTAAGAGCAGATCCGAGCTTACGCTGCGAATGCTAGGTTTTGGTTTGTTTTGCCAGTTACTATAGTTACGTTGGTGACGGAGCCGATCCTCCGACGCGCGACCCAAGCCCAGATCATCCCTGTCGAATCCGTAACGTCCCCTCAATTAAAAGGGAACACAGAAGATGTTAGCTTCGGTGTTATAAATTAATTATAGGGCAATAGAGACTAAATATCAAGAAAAGCGATCAGTAGCGGCCGCGGTCCTTGATGGCCCGGTCGATTTCACGCTTCGCATCTTTTTGTTTCAAGTCCTGGCGCTTGTCGTAATTCTTCTTTCCTTTACCGATGCCGAGAAGCACTTTGGCATAGCCGTCTTTCAAATACATCTTCAATGGAATGATAGCCGATCCTTGCACTTTCGATACGCCGATCAGTTCATTGATCTGCTTTTTGTGCAGCAGCAATTTCCGGACACGGGTCGGATCGTGATTGAAGATATTGCCTTGCTCGTACGGGGCAATATGCATATTCGAGATCCAAGCTTCTCCGTTGCGGATCCGGACGAACGCATCGACCAATTGGACTTTGCCGTTTCGCGCAGATTTAATTTCTGTTCCTTGCAATACGATGCCCGCTTCAATCGTTTCTTCGATGAAATAATCGAAGCCGGCTTTTTTGTTCTGGGCAATTACTTTGCCTTCACCTTTTGCCATGCTGTTCACCTCAACTAGATTAAGAAAGCGCAAGCGCCCATCTAGCCTCGACAGGCTTAAGGCAGAACACGAAGGAAATCCTGATTTCCGTAGTGGGCTGACTTAAGTTCCCGAGAGGCTGGGCGCTGGAGTCTAGACACCAAATGCGCAACTCTCATTTCTTTAAAAGCGGCAGTTAAGCCGCTCCTTTATTTTTTCTTCTTGTTTTTCTGGTTTCGTGCCACGCCTTCATAGAACTTTTTCTTTTTGTTTTTCGGTTTGCGTGTCGGTCCGCCGCCTTCGCCCGGTTTTCCGTCGCGGCCCGGCTTGCCTCCGCGTCCTGGTTTCCCAGCGCCTTCTTTTTTCGTCGCACGGATGACTTTCGGTGCGTCTTTCCGTGTGCGGCGCTTCACTTCCGGCATGCCGACGATTTCAAAGTCGATCGCGGATTCTTCCGGTTTCACGCCGATGACTTTGATGCGGATCTCATCGCCGATGCGGAATTGGCGGTTGCTGCGTTCGCCGATCATCATCATTTGGCGATCGTCAAAACGATAAAAATCATCGGTCATATTGGAAACATGGACCAATCCTTCGATCGTATTCGGCAATTCGATGAAAAGACCGAAATTCGTAACGGAACTGATGATGCCATCAAATTCCTCGCCGATCTTGTCTGCCATGTACTGCGATTTCTTCAAAGCATCGGTATCGCGTTCCGCTTCTACTGCCCGGCGCTCACGCTCGGACGTATGTTCAGCGATTTCGTCCATATTCGCTTCCCAGTGCATGATTGTCGCTTTTGACAAGTCTTTATTGATCAAATACGTACGGATCAATCGGTGTACGATCAAATCGGGATAACGGCGGATCGGCGACGTGAAATGCGTATAGAACTCTGTCGAAAGGCCGAAATGCCCAAGGCTTTCAGAAGAGTATTTCGCCTGCTGCATCGAACGCAGCATCATCGTCGAAATCACCGGTTCTTCCGGTGTGCCTTCGATGGACTCAATGATTTCCTGCAAAGCTTTCGGATGGATCTGGTTTCCGGTACCTTTGACGACAATCCCGAAATTCGTCACGAATTCAAAGAAGCGCTGCAATTTCTCAGGCTTTGGATCTTCATGGATCCGGTAGATGGCTGGAACTTCCATGCGGTGAAAATGCTCCGCGACTGTTTCGTTCGCTGCCAACATGAATTCTTCGATTAATCGTTCAGAAACTGTGCGTTCACGGACAACCACATCAATAGGATAGCCATCTTCATCTACTAACACTTTCGATTCCTTGAAATCGAAATCGATAGCTCCACGGCGCATCCGGCGGTCGCGTAAAACAGCTGCCAATTCCTTCATTAATTCGAACATCGGCACTAGATCTGCGTATTTTTCTTTTAGTTCCTGATTATCCTGTTCCAAAATTTCATATACATCCGTATACGTCATGCGGGCAGAAGTGTTGATGACACTTTGGAAAATGTCATGCGATAAGACTTCCCCTTTATCATTGAAAATCATTTCACAGGATAAAGTCAGGCGGTCCACTTGCGGATTCAACGAGCAGATTCCGTTTGATAAACGGTGGGGAATCATCGGAATAACGCGGTCCGTCAAATAAATGCTTGTTGCGCGGTCATACGCTTCCCGGTCAATCGGTGAATCTTCCGTTACGTAGTGGCTGACGTCGGCAATATGGACGCCCAGTTTATACGTACCGTCTTCCAATTTTACTACTTGAACCGCATCATCCAAGTCTTTCGCATCCGCTCCATCAATCGTCACAATCTGCTCATTGCGCAAATCGCGGCGATCGGTCAAATCAGATGGATCGATTTCTTCCGGCACATTATTCGCCATTTCCAAGACATCCGCTGGAAATTCGGTTTCAATGCCGTATTTATGGATAATCGACAAGATGTCGACGCCTGGATCGTTCTTATGTCCCAGAATCTGTGTCACCATACCGGTCGCAGACTTTCTGCCTTCCGGCCAGCCCGTAATTTCCACGACGACTTTATGGCCATCCACAGCTCCTAATGTGTCTTCTTTTGCGATAAAGATATCCATATTCATTTTCTTATCATCGGATACCACAAAGCCGAAGCCGCGGTTATCCTGGAACGTACCGACCACTTTCGTTGTTCCACGTTCAACGATCCGAATAATAGCCCCTTCGCGGCGGTCTCCGGAAGAATTCTCAGAAATCCGGATCAGCACCGTATCGCCATTGATGGCGCCATTAATTTCAGTCGGTGGAATAAATACATCATCCATTCCAACTTCTTCAGGTGCCACAAAACCGAAGCCTCTCGGATGTCCAATAAACTTCCCGCGCATCAAATTCATGCGTTCCGGTACGCCGTAACGATTCACACGTGAACGCACGAGCAGCCCTTTTTCTTCCAGCTTGACTAAGGTTTTCACCAATTCTTTAAATTCATCGGCATCTTCAAAGCCGAATTGCTCTTCTATTTCTTGTACAGTTAATGGTTTATACGCATCTTCACGCATAAACGACAATAACCGCTGGTCCAGCGACGCTTCATTTTTTCCCATATACAGTTCCTCCTTTAGACGTTCTCACACACTCCAATCGAGCGATTCGAGAAATGCTAAAATATCTTCGTGCAATTGTTCTTTTTCTTTATCGAGCGTAATGACATGCCCGGATTCCTCGTACCACTTTATGTTTTTATCAAACGATTCCGCGTTTTCATAAATGACATTGGCAGAATCCGTATTGATGACATCATCTAATCTGCCTTGGACGACAAATAGCGGTGCGTAGACATGGTCGACATGGTCTTTTACATCCGCGATTAATGCCTGCAGATCAGCCAAAGATTCCATCGGATGCTTTTTGAACTCTTCCATCTCTTCTTCGATAAGTTCATCGCTTTTTCCTTCATATTTCTTGTACTCCTGTGCATATTTTACAACGCCTTCATACATCAAGTCGGTTGTTTTCATATACATCGGTGCACACATCGTCACCAAACCCTTCACAGGGAATGTATACCCTAATTTCAATGTGAATACGCCGCCAAGCGACAATCCAGCCACTGCAATTTCGGTATAGCCTTCATCGCGCAATTGACGATAAGCGGCTTCAACATCTTTCCACCAATCTTCCGGTCCTGTCGGAATCAACTTTTCCGGTTCAACTCCATGCCCTGCGTAATGAGGCGCGATGGATGTGTAATTATGCTTTTCCAGAAAACGGCCGAGCATCCGTACATCCGCCGAATTCCCTGTAAATCCGTGCAACAACAAGACCGCTCTCGGCCCTGATTTAAAGAAAAATGGTTTTGGCTGCGAAATCCGCATAAAAATCCTCCATTCATTTTACATATAACTTAAAAATTTAACTATAATTCTTCCAAATGTCTGCTAACAATATAAAAGATTAGAATTTTTATTTACACATCCAGATATGGAGCAAAACAGCGAAGACTCCAGCGGGAAAGCGAGAAAGCCGAGACCCCACAGGACGCAGTCCGAGGAGGCTTGGCGCTCGCCCGCAGGAAAGACATTGGCTGCAGCCTGCAAGGCCAAGTCTTTGCGACGAAGCTAGCGAAGCGATGCAGGAGCAAATCTTTTCAGCGCAGCTGTTTTGCGGAATATCAGAGAAAAAATAAAATTTTCCACCCTAAAAGAAAACGCCTAACCAGTGTATTGGTCAGGCGATTTAATCTCTACATTAAACTTTTGTAACGGCGATAGCCAGAATAAAGAATAAGGCAGCAAGCACTATCGTTACCCGGTGCAGGACTAAGTCCAGCCCACGTGCTTTTTGCTTGCCAAAAAGTTGCTCTGCTCCACCGGAGATGGCTCCCGAAAGACCTGCACTTTTTCCTGATTGCAATAAAACGACAACGATTAATGCGAGCGATACGATGACAAGAAGCGTCATTAACAACGTATGCATAAATTCCACCTCCTGGAAAAGAACTTTCACAACAAGACTAAGTTTACCAAAAACTTAGAACTATGACAATAGCATCGTTAAAAAGTCATGATTTAGCTTTATTTTTTCAAGTTGTAGAAAGTTTTAACACCAAGATATTGAGAAGTTTCGTTCAACTGATCTTCGATGCGAAGTAATTGGTTGTATTTCGCAACGCGGTCTGTACGGGAAGGTGCACCCGTTTTGATTTGTCCAGCGTTTGTCGCTACTGCGATATCCGCAATCGTTACGTCTTCAGATTCACCAGAACGGTGGCTGATTACTGCTGTGTAGCCTGCACGTTTTGCCATTTCGATTGCATCGAATGTTTCTGTCAATGTACCGATTTGGTTTACTTTGATCAAGATCGAGTTGCCAACGCCTTGTTCGATTCCTTGAGCCAATTTCTTCGTGTTTGTTACGAATAGGTCGTCTCCTACTAATTGAACGCGATCGCCGATGCGGTCAGTCAATAGTTTGTGGCCTTCCCAGTCGTTTTCATCCAATCCATCTTCGATTGAAACGATCGGGTATTTGTTTGAAAGCTCTTCGTACCAGTCAACCATTTCAGCAGAAGTTTTCACAGTGTTATCGCCTGGCAAGTTGTAAACGCCTTTTTCTTTATCGTAGATTTCAGAAGACGCAACGTCCATTGCAAGCAAGACATCTTCGCCTGGTTTGTAGCCGGCTTTTTCGATCGCTTCCATAATTGTTTGAAGCGCTTCTTCGTTTGATCCTAAGTTCGGAGCAAATCCGCCCTCGTCTCCAACAGAAGTATTATAGCCTTTTTCTTTCAACACGCTCTTCAAGTTATGGAAGATTTCAGCGCCCATGCGGACAGCATGGCGGAAAGATTCAGCGCCTACAGGCATAACCATGAATTCTTGGATGTCGACGTTATTATCCGCGTGCTCGCCGCCATTCAAGATGTTCATCATTGGAACGGGCAATTGCTTAGCGTTGAATCCGCCCAAGTACTGGTAAAGCGGAAGGTCAAGATAATCTGCAGCTGCATGAGCTACAGCCATCGAAACACCCAAAATTGCGTTTGCGCCAAGACGGCCTTTGTTTTCAGTGCCATCTAATTCGATCAATGCTTTATCGATTGAAACTTGGTCCATTACGTCAAAATTGCCTTCTAATTCGTTAGCGATTTCGCTGTTTACGTGTTCTACTGCTTTAAGCACGCCTTTTCCAAGGTACCGGCTCTTATCGCCATCGCGAAGTTCTACAGCTTCGTGCTCTCCTGTAGATGCTCCAGATGGGACGATTGCACGGCCAAATGCGCCGCTTTCTGTGAATACTTCAACTTCGATTGTTGGGTTTCCTCGTGAATCCAGTACCTCGCGTGCAAGAATGTCAGTAATGATTGGCATTTAAAACAGCTCCCTTAGTTTAGAATAATGGTCTTCCTGTCATTTCTTTCGGTTGTTCAATGTTCAATAGTTTTAATACAGTTGGCGCCAAATCAGCCAGGATGCCGTCATTTCGCAATTCTGCACCTGGTTTCGTTACGATGACCGGCACTTGGTTTGTCGTATGCGCCGTCATTGGCAAGCCTTCTACCGTCACGACTTCATCCGCGTTTCCGTGGTCCGCTGTAATGATGGCCGAGCCGCCTTTTGCATGCAAAGCATCGATGATTTTGCCTAAACATTCATCAACTGTTTCAATTGCTTTGATCGTCGGTTCGATCATTCCGCTATGGCCGACCATATCGGGATTTGCAAAGTTCAAGATGATGGCATCGTGTGCATCCGCTTCGATTTGAGCGACCAATTTCTCAGTCACTTCGTAAGCGCTCATTTCCGGCTGAAGGTCATAAGTCGCTACTTTCGGTGAATCGACTAAAATACGATCTTCGCCAGGGAAAACATTTTCGCGGCCGCCGCTCATAAAGAACGTGACATGCGGATATTTCTCTGTTTCTGCAATGCGCAGCTGCGTCAATCCATTTGCCGAAATCACTTCACCTATTGTATTTTCCAAGTTCATCGTTTCAAAAGCGATGCGCGTTGGCAGAAGATCACTATATGAAGTGAAAGACACAAAAGTCAGGTTCTTCGGTTGATTAACGCTTAACGGGAAGCTATTGAAATCTTCCGTAATCAAAGCGGAAGTCAACTGGATTGCCCGGTCAGGACGGAAGTTGAAAAAGATGATCGAATCATCCGATTTGATGGTTGCTACCGGTTCGCCTTCATCGACGATTGCATATGGCACAACGAATTCGTCCATGACGCCTTGGTCATACGATTCGACTAACCCTTCTGTTGCTGATGATGCAGTAAGGCCCACACCATCAACCAAGACGCGGTAAGCTGTTTCCGCACGGTCCCAACGTTTGTCGCGGTCCATCGCGTAATAGCGTCCGCTGATGGATGCAAACCGGCCAATGCCGATTTCCGCCATCTTTTCTTCTGTTTTTTCAATATAGCCGAGTGCAGTTTGTGGACCGACGTCGCGGCCGTCTAAGAAACCGTGCACATAGACTTCCGTCAATCCTTGCTGTTTCGCCAGTTTTAAAAGTGCAAACAAATGCTCATAATGGCTATGGACGCCGCCATCTGATAATAAGCCCATCAGGTGAAGCGCTGTGCCTTTCGCTTTTACATTCGCTACTGCTTCTAAAAAAGCAGGATTTTGATAGAAATCGCCGTCGCGGATCGATTTATGGATGCGGGTCAAGTTTTGGTAAACGATGCGCCCTGCACCAATATTCAAATGCCCGACTTCCGAGTTGCCCATTTGGCCATCTGGAAGGCCGACAGCTTCTCCAGATGCCGTTAAAAGATTATGTGGATATGTTTCCCATAGTTTATCAAAATTAGGTTTTTTTGCTTGAGCGACTGCATTGCCGAATGTTTCTTGGCGGCAGCCGAAACCATCTAAAATGATAAGTGCTACTGGATTTTCTGTATTACGCATGCAATCCCGCCTCTAGTAATTTGACAAAAGAATCTGCCTCTAAACTTGCACCGCCGACCAATGCGCCGTCGATGTGCTCCATGCCTAACAATTCTTCAATATTCGCTGGTTTTACACTGCCGCCGTATTGGATACGGACTTGATCGGCAGCTTCTTGGCTGTAAAGGTCCGCAATTTTCTTACGGATTACGCCGCAAACTTCATTCGCATCTTCTGCAGTTGCTGTTTTACCAGTTCCAATCGCCCAAATTGGCTCATAGGCAATGACTAATTGATTGATTTGCTCTTCAGCCAATCCAGCAACACCAGCTGCTACTTGGTTTTCAACGATAGAAGCTGTTGCGCCGCTTTCACGCTGCTCTAATGTTTCACCTACGCACATGATTGGCGTAATGCCGTGTTCATATGCTGCTTTTACTTTTTTATTGACCGAAACGTCGCTTTCATTGAAATACTGGCGGCGTTCTGAATGTCCAAGGATGACATAATTGATGCCGATGTCTTTCAATTGAACCGGACTCACTTCACCTGTATATGCGCCTTCTTTTGCATCATGCATTGTTTGCGCGCCGATTTGAAGCGTACTGCCTTCAGTTGCCTGTACTAATGGTTGAAGGAATAGGGACGGTGCACAGATGATTGAATCGACTTTATCCGCATCCGGTGCCAATCCTTTTACTTCTTCGATGAATTGTTTAGCTTCTGAAAATGTTTTGTACATTTTCCAGTTACCTGCAATAATCGGTTTTCTCAAAGAAATCCACTCCTCTTATCCGTTTTCTTAAACATTGTTAATTTTATTATTTATTTGTCCGTCAGTGCGCTGACTCCTGGAAGATCCTTGCCTTCCATGAATTCAAGAGATGCACCGCCGCCTGTTGAAATATGGTCCATTTTATCAGCTACATGGAATTGCTCTACTGCCGCTGCTGAATCACCGCCGCCGATAATCGTGTAGGCATCTGTTTCAGCCATCGCTTGCGCTACTGATTTCGTGCCGTTTTCGAAAGAACTCATCTCAAAAACGCCCATAGGTCCGTTCCAGATGACCAATTTCGAGTTCTTGATCACATCAGCGTAGAGTTCCACTGTTTCCGGTCCAATGTCCAGCCCCATCCAGTCGCTTGGGATTTCTTTGATGCTCGCTACTTTCGTTTCGCCGTCATTTGAAAATTCCTTTGTCGTCACGACATCAACTGGAAGATACATTTTCACGCCTTTTTCTTCCGCTTTTTTAATGAAAGAAAGTGCCAAATCGATTTTATCTTCTTCTAATAGAGAAGTTCCGATTTCATAGCCTTGCGCTTTGATGAATGTATAAGATAAGCCCCCGCCGATAATCAGATTATCGACTTTGTCCAGCAGGTGGTCGATAACGCCGATTTTGTCTTTTACTTTTGCACCGCCGATGATGGCAGTGAATGGGCGGTCAGGTTCAGACAATGCTTTCCCTAACACATCCAGTTCCTTTTCTAACAGCAAACCGGATACCGCTGGAAGATGCTCGGCAATGCCCGCAGTTGTCGCATGTGCTCGGTGCGCTGCTCCAAATGCATCATTTACAAAGACATCCGCTAAGCCAGCGAAAGCTTTCGCTAGTTCCGGATCATTTTTTTCTTCTCCCGGATGGAAGCGTACATTTTCTAATAGGACAATGTCGCCTTCTTCCATAGCTGCTATTGCCTGTTCAACCTTTTCCCCAATCGACTCATCGAGGCTCTTTACTTCTTTATGTAATAATTCGGCCAGTCTTGCACCGGCAGGAGCCAGTCTCAAGTCTTCGCTCACTTGGCCTTTTGGTCTGCCTAAATGGCTCGCCAGTATCACTTTCGCCCCGTTCTCCACTAAATATTTGATGGTCGGCAATGCTGCACGGATGCGTGTGTCGTCTGTTACTTTTCCTTCAGACATTGGTACGTTGAAATCTACTCGGCAAAATACACGTTTCCCCTTTAAGTCCACGTCTTTCATGGTCATCTTCTTCAACATGAAATTACCTCCCGTTCGTTTAAATAAAAAGAAGGGGTGGGGTAAATCCCCACCCCTTTTACCCTCTTTCATTATAGAGGTTCATCGGAAATTAAGCTATGATTTTGGGATTACAGCCCTGTTTTGTACATGTGCAACGCGATGTCGATGCATCGAGCAGAATAGCCTGATTCGTTGTCATACCATGCAAGAACTTTTACCATGTTGCCGCCAAGTTCCATTGTAGATAATAGGTCGACAGTAGACGAAGCTGTTACTCCGTTGTAGTCGCGTGAAACTAGTGGAAGTTCGCTGTAGCTCAAGAACGCATTTTCGTCTTTGTCGATTGCTTCTTTTAACGCGTTGTTAACGTCTTCTACTGTTACGTCTGTTTCCAACTCAGCCACTAAATCGATCAATGAAACGTTTGGAGTTGGAACGCGGATTGCCATTCCGTCTAATTTGCCTTCAAGTTCCGGCAATACTTTTGTTACGGCTACTGCAGCGCCTGTAGTTGTCGGAATCATCGATTCTGCTGCAGAACGTGCACGGCGGTAGTCTTTATGCGGAGAATCCAACAAAATCTGGTCGTTTGTGTACGAGTGGATTGTTGTCATCATCGCTTTTTTGATGCCGAATTTGTCGTTCAAGATTTTAGAAATTCCAGCTAAGCCGTTTGTTGTACAAGAAGCGTTTGAAATCACATCGTCTTCCTGCGGGTTGTAGCTTTCATGGTTAACGCCCATTACAAGCGTCTTCATGTTTTTGCCTGGAGCTGAAACGATAACTTTTTTAGCGCCTGCTTGGATGTGTTTTTTCGCATCGTCAGCATTTGTAAAGAATCCAGTAGATTCGATGACGATATCGATGTTGTTCTCTGCCCATGGCAAGTTCGCTGGATCTTTTTCAGAGTAAACATGGATTTTCTTGCCGTTTACGATCAAGTCGTTGCCTTCAGATGAAATTTCTGCATCCAATGTGCCGTGGATTGAATCGTATTTAAGCAAGTGTGCCAACATTTTAGCATCTGTTAAATCGTTTACTGCAACAACTTCCACTTCTTTGTTTGCCAATGCTTGGCGGAATACAATACGTCCAATACGTCCAAATCCGTTAATCGCTAATTTTAAAGTCATTTAAAATTCCTCCTGTTTTGTAGTTAATTCGATTATTTTCCGTGCTGCACCTTCATCAGTTATAAGCACGGTTTGTCTCGGTGCAATGTTGAAATAAGAAAGAATCGCTTTCGCTTTTGATCGTCCTCCCGCAACAGCCAAGATGGCTTTCGCTTTTTGGACCTGTTCCATTTGGATTCCCGCAGTTCGGATGCGATAAACAACATTTCCTTCATTGTCGAAGTAATAGCCAAATGCTTCGCTGACCGCTCCGCCGCTTCGGATCATTTCCACTTCTTCCGGCGATGATTTCCGATGCAGCGCAATTTCCTCGGCATTGCCGATTCCATGCACTACGACGTCCGTCTCATCATACAACTCCATCATTTCTTTGATGACCGGTTCACGCATCATCATTTCATAAGCTTCTGCGCTGAGATGGTCCGGCAAGTAAAGCGTTTTGACCGCTCCGCCTGTCTTCTCCGCAAAAAGAGAAGCTATGGTATTTGCCTGATGAAGTACGTCTTCCCCAAGGCCGCCTCGTGCTGCAATGAATTGCAGCGAACGATCCCGCTTTTCGAAAGATATCTCTTTTGAGATTGCAGCCATCGTACTGCCGCCAGTCACTGCAATTTTTTTATGAAGTGGGAACTTCATTTCTAGTAGCCTTGCGGCCTCTTTGCCGATTTTTGTTTTAACTGCTGGAATATCGTCGCTATCCTGGGGCAATATCAGTACTTGTGAAATCCCTAAAATTACTTTTAGCTGCTTTTCCATATTGGATAAGCCGGACATTTCACGCATGAATTCTTTTAATGCCTCCAGCACTTCCAATCCTTGCGGCGATATCGCCATACCGGCAGTTTTCGCTTCTATTAATTGCTGGCTTCGCAGAAGATCCGTTTCTTTCCGGATGTCGCGTTCTGTCATTCCCGCAAGTTCACTTAGCGTACGCCTGCCAATCGGCTCTTCCATTTGGATGGTTTGAAGAATTTGATAACGTTTTTTTAGGAGATCGGTCATTTCCGGCATCAGCTTTTTCTTCGCTTCCGTTAATGGATCCATTGATTCACTCCATTTCAAGCTGGACAATTTTCGTCCCACTCAATATTTTTCTGTCCCACTAGTTACATTCTACCGAACCCATTAAAAAAATGCAAATAAAAAGAAGCGTTAAAATTCTAACGCTTCCAATAGTTCAACGTAGCCGATTCTTCCGTAAATAAGGAGCTCGCCTTCTTTTTCAAGAACCGGAATCATCACCATATATTTTTCATGCAGCTGTTCGTCGCTTTCAATATCGACTTCTCGGTACTCTAGCGGAAAGTCTTCTTTGACAAGCTCCAACATCAATTTCGCTTCTTCGCATAGTTCACAATTTGGACGGGTGTATAAAGTAATCATCGCTTTCCCTCTTCTCATTTTAAATTCTCAAGTGAAGCTATTATACTATTCACCCATAATATATTTAAGTAACTTGTTTGGCGAACATCTTTATTGAGGCTCCTCGAAATTCTCTGCTGGACTAGCCCTTGCATTCATTCAGGAAATAGAAAAAGCCGCTCGTCCCACAATAATAAGTGGGACGAGCGGCAACGGATACCCTCGGAGGGAATCGAACCCCCATTTCAAGAACCGGAATCTTGCGTGTGATCCATTACACTACGAGGGCAAATGGTCGTTAACGACTTTTCTATTATAACCATAACAAAAAAACATTTCAAGTTGATTTTTGCAATTCGTTAGATTTGACCTTCATTGACCAAGATGTGTATGATATTAATACAGCTGAAATGAATTTTTCAGCATAGCTAGATACTATCTATTATGAGGAGGAACTTTTCGATGAACTTAATTCCTACAGTAATTGAACAAACAAGCAGAGGCGAACGTGCATATGACATTTACTCTCGCCTTTTGAAAGACCGCGTCATCATGTTGGGAAGCGGAATCGATGATAACGTTGCAAACTCAATCGTCGCTCAACTTCTATTCCTTGAAGCGGAAGATCCAGAAAAAGATATTTCCATCTACATCAACAGCCCAGGCGGAAGCATTACTGCCGGTATGGCGATCTACGATGTTATGCAATTCATCAAACCGGATGTTCAAACAGTTTGCATCGGTATGGCGGCTTCGATGGGCGCTTTCTTGCTTGCAGCTGGAACAAAAGGCAAACGCTATGCGCTTCCGAACGCTGAAGTCATGATTCACCAGCCACTTGGCGGTGCTCAAGGACAAGCAACTGAAATTGAAATCGCTGCAAAACGCATCTTGCACCTTCGCGAAAAATTGAACCAAATTTTAGCTGAACGTACTGGACAGCCCCTCGAAGTGATTTCAAAAGATACGGACCGCGATAACTTCATGACTGCTGAACGCGCGCTTGAATACGGCCTCGTTGACCAAATCATCACGCGCAACAAAATGTTGGAAGACAAATAAGCGTTAAACGAATAAAAGCTTGCAGCCGATACCGGCTGCAAGCTTTTTTCATTATCCTTCTTTTTCAATTAAGCCTGCTAATGACTCCACTGCATTTTGCTCATCATTGCCATCAGCCGAAATTTTCACTGTCGTGCCTTTGCTGATTGCTAAACTCATGATGCCCATGATGCTTTTCGCATTTACTTTTTTATCATCTTTTTCAAGATACACATCTGAACTGTAGCGATTTGCTTCCTGAACAAACAAAGCTGCTTGTCTTGCTTGCAAACCGGATTTCAATTGAACTTCCACTTGTTTTTCAACCATGCTGATCCTCCTCTAAAACTGACTAGACTCTTTAAAAAATTATATGAAAGAACGGACGGTGCTACCGGCCGATCATTTCTCCTTTTCTCAGCGATTCAGCAATTTCATCGATTTTGCGCAGACGATGATTAACGCCCGATTTACTGACATTTCCGGTCGATACCATTTCCCCTAGTTCCTTCAAGGTAACATCCTGGTATTCAACGCGCAAGCGCGCAATTTCCCGGAGCCGTTCAGGCAGCTGGTCGATGCCGATCATATTGTCGATAAAACGGATATTTTCAACTTGCCGCAATGCAGCATCAATGGTTTTGTTCAGATTGGCTGTTTCGCAGTTGACCAGGCGATTTACGCTGTTTCGCATGTCACGGATGATCCGGACATCTTCGAATTTCAGCAAAGCTGAATGTGCGCCGGTCAGGCTGAGAAAATCTGCAATCTTTTCAGCTTCTTTCAAATACGTGATGAAGCCTTTTTTTCGCTCAATGGTTTTGCTGTTCAAATGGAATTCGTTCATAAGCTCCACCAAGGAATCAGCATGGTCTTTATAAGACGAGTAGATTTCCAAATGATAAGAAGAAGTTTCGGGATTGTTGACCGATCCTCCAGCTAAAAAAGCGCCTCTTAAATAAGAACGTTTGCAGCAATTCTTCTCAATTAATTTTTTGTCAATATCATGATGGAACTGGAAACCTTCCGAGATGATCGCTAAATCTTCCAGAATCATTTTCGCTCCTTCGCGGAGGCGGCAAATGTAAACATTGTTCTTTTTCAAACGCATTTTTTTGCGGACCAGCAATTCAACCGGATAAACTTTGTAAAATCTTTTCAACAAGGTATAAATCCGGCGGGCGATAGCCGCGTTTTCAGTCTGTATGTCCAGGCTCAATTGCCGATTTGAAAAAGACAAAGTCCCATTCATCCGGATCAATGCGGATAATTCCGCTTTTCCACAGCAATCATCGACCTCTATTTGAGTCATTTCTTTTTTTGTTTCCGATGCAAAAGACAAACCTAGTCCCCCCTCTTCAAAGCATTAAAAGTAAAGATGCTTTGAATCTTCTTTAGCAAGGCCACCGGCATATCCAAATAACCATTCTGCAACTTTCATCGGTTCATGGCGTACGGCTTCTCCAAAGATGTTCGTGATTTCTTCTTTGTAGACTTCAAGCCCCATTTTCCGCAGATGTTCTTCGTCATATTCTACTGGCCAAGCCCGTTCTTTCTTATAGCGCTCCACTACCGACGGCGGAAATTGGATTTTCCCGACAAGGATAGCATCTAAAAAATCTTCTCCTACATGGTCATACAAGGCTTGGACATGGTCTGAAGCTGTATAGTGGTAGGTTTCGCCCGCTTGCGTCATCAAGTTGCAAATATAGATTTTTTTCGCTTGGGATGCCATTAAGGCTTTCTTGATGTCTTTCACGAGCAGGTTCGGCAAAATGCTTGTATACAGCGAACCCGGTCCGACCACGATCACATCGGCTTTGTTGATAGCTGCGATGGTATCCGGCAAGGTTTTCACATCATTCGGTTCTAAAAAAACCCGTTTAATGGGCTGTAAATAAGCTGGAATTTTGGATTCTCCGCTGACAATGGTGCCATCTTCAAATTCAGCATGAAGCGTGACCAATTGGTTGGCAGCCGGCAATACGGTTCCGTTGACATTCAGAACCCGGCTCATTTCACGCACCGCATGGGAGAAATCTCCTGTGATTTCAGTTAATGCAGCAAGCATCAGATTTCCTAATGAATGCCCATCTAAGTCAAGTGACTGTTTAAAACGGTACTGAAACATTTCAGCAACGAGCGGTTCTGCGTCAGACAAAGCCGCCATGACATTCCGGATGTCGCCAGGCGGCGGAATGTCCAAATCGTTGCGCAAGCGTCCTGAGCTTCCACCGTCATCGGCTACCGTGACGATGGCCGTTAAATCGAGCGGGAATTTCTTTAACCCTCTTAACAAGGTGGAAAGCCCCGTGCCCCCACCTATAATGACAACACGCTTACGGCGTAAAGCACCTGTCATGTACTCAGCCCTTTCTTGTTTTGACATCGCGATGCGTAATAATGGTTTTGTTTTCTTCTGCCAGCAGTTTTCCGTAGTATTCGGCAAACGTAACGGATCGATGTTGTCCGCCCGTGCAGCCAAAAGCGATCACAAGCTGTGCTTTTCCTTCATTTTTGTACTGAGGAATCATGAATTCAAACAGATCGGTCAGCTTTTCGATCAAGGTCTGCGTTTCTGTCCATTGAAGAACATAATCAGAAACTGGAGCATCCAAGCCCGATAACGGTTTTAATTCTTCTATATAATAGGGATTCGGCAGAAAACGGATATCAAACACTAAATCGGCATCAATCGGCATGCCGTGTTTGAATCCAAATGACATCACGTTAACGGTAAAGACATTGCTTGAAGTTGAAGCAAAATCGCCAACAATTTTTTCTTTTAATTGCCGTGGGGTCATAGTGGAAGTATTGTAGATGTATTTGGCTCTTCCTTGAAGGTCCATCAGCATATCGCGCTCTTTTTTGATCCCGCCGAGCACTAAGCCTCCTGGAGATAAGGGATGTGAACGTCTTGACTCTTTATAGCGGCTCACTAGCGTTTGATTGTCAGCGTCCAGGAACAGCAAGGTCGTCGAAACTTTCGGCTCTTTTGAAATATTGTCGATCGCATCTACAAGGCTATCGAAAAAGTCTCCTCCCCGAAGATCCATAACAGCTGCGACTCTCTTCATCGATTTTCCGGAATCTCTCATCAATTGAATGAACGTCAGCAAAAGCGCCGGCGGCAAATTATCAATCGTGAAAAATCCGAGATCCTCAAAGCTTTGGATGGCGACCGTTTTGCCGGCTCCAGACATGCCGGTAATAATGATTAACTCCGTCTCGTCTACATGTTTATCCATTTTGGGGATTCTCCTCTTCGACCGATGTTTGTAAACTTTCCTTGATCAATTCAAACTCAGATGTGTAATGGAAAGTTCCGTATTGCATGCCTGGCTCGTTTACCGCAAAAAGCAGGTTACTGCGGTCCCCTTCTGCCATCGGCAAAAACGCCAAACTCTCGACCGGATGCCATTCAAGCAATCCTTCTCGTGTTTCTTCAAATAACTGGCCTTCTAAATCTCTCGCGATGAATGTATAAAGCATCCATTCATCGACTACTTGATCATTCTCATAAATCATCATGGTGTAAACGCCTTTTAAATGCGTTCCAACAGGTTTTGCCCCGGTTTCTTCTGTGAATTCCCGGATTCCTGCTTCGTAAATCGACTCGCCTGATTCCATTTTACCGCCCGGAGCGACATACCAATTGCGCCGAGGTTTTCTTAATAACAGTACTTGTCCATCACGGACCACTAATAAATTCGCAATTCTCTGCACATTCGACACTCCGTATCTTTGTAAACTCTCTCCATTATACAACTATCCTGGCGTGTCATGCAAAGAAAGAAAAGTAGATTCCATTTGCAGTAAGTCCGAAGCGACCTCGAGAGGCTGGGCGCTGGAACTGGATAAAAGAAAAGTAGAAACGCCAATTTGGATTTAATACATGCAAGACAAACAAAAAGAGGCCGCCTCCCGGAATTTCCGGAAAACGGCCTGTCAAATTACTTTATAAAAAGGGGGTCAATTTACTATCCTTACTATACCACCTCTTCATGTCAACCATGTTACAAAGGCGTTAAGAACGCGTTAAATTATGCTTTAATACCCGTTTTTTCAAGCAATTCTTCAATATAATGCTGAGCGGCTTGGGCAGCGATGCTTCCGTCGCCAGTTGCTGTAACCACTTGGCGAAGCATTTTCTCGCGTACGTCCCCTGCAGCGTAGATTCCTGGTACGGAAGTCTCCATTTTTTCATTCGTCACGATATAGCCTTCATCATTTAGAATGCCTAATTCAGCGAATGGTTTAGTCAATGGAAGCATACCGATATAGATGAATACGCCGTCTGCTTTAAATTCCTGCTCTGCTCCGTCTTTTGTCGACACAAGAGTCACACTTCCGACTTTGCCGTTTTCATCATTGATCTCTTTCACCGTATGGCTCCAGATAAAATCAATTTTGTCATTGGCAAATGCACGGTCTTGAAGGATCTTTTGGGCTCTTAGTTCATCGCGGCGGTGAACAATTGTCACTTTGTCAGCAAAGCGCGTCAAGTAGACGCCTTCTTCAACTGCAGAGTCTCCTCCACCCACTACGACCAGATTTTTTTGTTTAAAGAACGCCCCGTCACAAACTGCACAATAGCTGACTCCGCGTCCGCCCAGTTCGTTTTCGCCTGGGATGCCCATTTTTTTGTATTCGGCTCCGGTCGTAATGATGATCGCACGTGCTTTGTATTCTTTCGAGCCCGCTTTGATCGTTTTGTACTCTTCGCCGTCGACGATTTCTTTTACATCACCATACGCATATTCTGCGCCAAATTTTTTCGCATGTTCGAACATTTTGTTGGAAAGATCCGGCCCTAGGATATGATCAAAGCCTGGATAGTTTTCGATTTCTTCTGTGTTGGCCATTTGTCCGCCCGGAATTCCACGTTCAAGCATCAATGTTGAAAGATTGGCTCTTGAAGTGTAAACAGCAGCGGTCATGCCTGCTGGTCCGGCTCCGATAATAATCACGTCATAGATATTCGTTGTTTCAGTCATAATAGGCCCTCCTCGGTCTCAATAAGTAAATCGTATAAGATATTTTCTGTTACAGCAAGGTTTTTGCCTAGGACTCGAAAATCGGCAAATAATGGATCAATTGATTGACGTACTTCGTCAATGTGGCGGCCGATACACCGAAACGCGCGGCAATCCCTTTTTTCGTAATGGAATGGTCTCTCGATGACTTGATCATATAATCCACTGCCGCTGCAAGCGCCCGCGGATTTTTGAATTCATAGCCACGGTCAAATGCTTTTTCCACTAGCATGAACCACATTTGAAAAGCATAGGAGCCTTTCTCCGTAACCATATTTTCTTCTGCATATAGAATTTCAGTCGCTTCCATCGCACGCAAAAACGCTTTTTCTTCAGGCACCGACTCGTTAAAGGAATGGCCGAGCGCGTAGCCGAGCAAATACGTTTCAAGAACTGTCGGCTGTTCCGCTTTCAGCCATTTCGGATGCGAAATGATTTCTTGTTTATGGGACGATTTCCCGAGCAGGAACAAGCCGAATAATCGCTCGCTTCGATGCTCATGGTCAAGCTTGCCGATCAAATAATCGCGGTTATGCTCCAATGCATCTTCATGGGGTATTTTCTCATTTTCGTACCACGGTTCATAGCCGTCTTTTCCGGGATCCATTTTCGTCAATTGCTTCCATGCCTGTCTCGCAATATCTTCATGGCCAGAATGGTAAGCCGCATGCGACAACCAGAAATAAAAAGCCGGATCTCCATCAAATCCCCGCTTTTGAAGGCTTCTAAGCCAGCGATAAGCCTCTTTGTATTTGCCGACAAGCGCAAAAGTGGCGCCCAGTTTATAGCGATGTTCAAAAACATAAGGCTGGATCTTTTTCAAAAGCGCCAAGACATCCTCAAGTTCGTCGTTTTTCTCGTAGTAATGGAAAACCGCAAGATTGCACAAAGCATGAAGATTGCCGGTATTGCGTCTTAACACATCATGCAATAGCGCTTTTGCCATTTCCGTTTCGCCGATATAGAAATAAGCCAAAGCCAAGTTGTTATGGGCTCCCCAGAAATCCGGCTTTTCCTCAATCAGATTTTCAAGGAGTGTGATCGCCTTCGCAAAATCCCCTTGTTCCATGAGGCGCCGCGCTTTTTCCTGCTGGTAGAAATCTTCGCTGTCTTGCGCTTCCCCTTCATCATCAAAAAGCTGCCAGTCTTCCTGTTCAGCAAAATCGATGATTTCGAGCGCCTCTGCGATGTATTCGCCTTGAGGCATACTTTCTGTATACTTCTTGGCATAATTTCGCGCTTCCATGAACATGCCCATGTGCGCATGGACTTCTGCCAGGAAAAAGAAGACTTCAGCTTGAAGCGGATCGAGATCATGTGCTGTCCGCAGCGCTTCCATCGCTTGTTCAAATTCCTGCATTTCCATAAGGACGATGCCGAATTGTGTCCAAATGCTTGCCGATTCTGGGCTTAATTCGGTTGCCCGCTGCAAGTATTTATGCGCTTTCGGATAATGTTCTTTCTGTAACTCTTTTAGCCCTTTTTTAAAATAGTATTCGCCTGTCGGAATAAACGACAGGACATTCTTATAGGTTTGCTGTTTTTTATTCTCCAAAATATGCCTCCGCAAAAGTAAAAGGAACGATAGTCATCGCTCCTTCACTTAAATATGCTGTCATTATAGCATATTTCCCTGTTATTTACTTGAAGTTTTTACTGCATGCCGCTCTTGAAGCACCGCAATCACTTGTTCTAAATCCACTTTTTGTTCTTGAAGAAGAACCAATACGTGGTAGAACAAATCAGCGGTTTCCATGGATAATTCCTGCGGATCCCGGTTTTTAGCGGCAATGATGACTTCCGCCGCTTCTTCTCCGACTTTCTTGCAGATTTTATCTACGCCTTCGCTAAAGAGGTAAGTCGTATAAGCCCCTTCCGGCATTTCCTGTTCACGGGTCCTGATCAATTCGGTCAATTCCTTGAACATATCCGCTTTCGACGGATTCGGTGTTCCCGAAATCGTTTCATTGAAGCAACTGTTTTCGCCTGTGTGGCACGCAGGACCGTTTGGAATCACTTCATAAATCAACGCATCGCCGTCGCAATCCAAGCGGACAGCTGTTACTTGCTGCGTATTGCCGCTCGTTGCCCCTTTGTTCCACAGTTCCTTGCGGCTTCTCGAATACAGCCAAGTTTCGCCTAGTTTGATGGTTTTGTTGACCGCTTCTTCATTGGCATACGCTAATGTCAACACTTCTTTTGTTTCAGCATTTTGAATAATCACGGGAATCAGCCCGTTTTCATCGTATTGGATTTTGCTCATCGGACATTCACTCCCATTGTTTTTAAATAATCTTTTACTTCAGCGATACTGGTTTCTTTATAGTGGAAAATCGAAGCAGCAAGCGCCGCATCTGCGTCCACTTTTTCAAAGACTTCGGCAAAATGTTCGCGGTTTCCTGCACCGCCGCTCGCAATGACAGGAACTTCTACCGCTTCCCGGACTGCTTGGATCATCTCCAAGTCAAACCCGTCTTTCTGTCCGTCTTTATCCATGCTCGTGAGCAGCAATTCACCAGCGCCAAGTTCGATGCTCCGTTTCGCCCATTCCACGGCGTCCCAGTCGGTTTTATTGCGCCCACCGTGGGTATAGACGTCCCAGCTATTGCCGTTTTTCTTGGCATCTATCGCTACCACGATGCACTGGGAACCGAAATAATCGGCGCCTTCTTTGATTAGCTCCGGCCGATCTAAGGCAGCCGTGTTCAACGACACTTTATCCGCTCCTGCCCGCAGCATCCGCTTAATGTCTTCAAGCGTCCGGATGCCGCCGCCCACGGTAAATGGAATCGACAATTCGGTCGCGACGGTTTTAACGACTTCAACCATTGTCTCTTTGCCTTCGTGCGAAGCGGAGATATCAAGAAACACCAATTCATCCGCCCCTTGCTTATCGTAGAAACGGGCCAGTTCAACCGGATCTCCGGCATCCCGAAGCGACACGAAACTGACGCCTTTTACGACACGCCCTTCTTTTACGTCCAGGCAAGGAATAATGCGTTTTGTCAGCATGACAGCGCCTCCTCAAGGGTAAAGCGTTTTTCATACAACGCTTTTCCGATGATGACGCCGGCAATCGGACTGCCTGCTGCCGCTTTCTTGACGCTGCGGATGTCATCCAGTGTACCGATGCCGCCAGAAACGATCACTTCCGCCCGGCCAGCCGACACCAATTTTTTATTGGCACCGATATTCGGGCCTTGCAGCGTACCATCCGTTGCGATGTCCGTATAGATAAAATGCTTCGCGCCTTTGGAAGCAAAAAAATTGGCTACATCTGTTGCCGATTGGCTCGACGTTTCAATCCAGCCTTCGGTCGCCGCCATGCCGTCTTTTGCATCGATTCCGATAACGATTTTCTCTGCGCCAAATTCTTCTATGAACGAAACTGCGAGTTCAGGATTGCGGATGGCCAAACTTCCGATAATGACCCGGCTGACCCCGTTCGATAAATAATGTTCAATGTCTTCACGCGTCCGGATGCCGCCGCCAATTTGGACCTTGACGGGCAATTTCGCCGCTTCGATCACCATTTGATCATTGATGCGGACACCGTCTTTCGCGCCGTCCAAATCCACCATATGAATCCATTCCGCTCCTGATGCTGCGAATTGCTTCGCCATTTCCACCGGCGAATCGCCGTAAACCGTTTCCTGTGCATAATCCCCTTGGAAAAGGCGCACACATTTGCCTCCGCGCAAATCAATTGCGGGGTAGATTTGAAACTTGCTCATCGAGATTCCTCCTGACATTTGCAATCCATTGCTCCAATAAATAGTGGCCGAAATCACCGGATTTTTCCGGGTGGAACTGCATTCCGGTAATCAATCCTGAGCCGACGACTCCCGGCACTTGAACTTCTCCGTAGCTTGCTGTGCCGAACACTTCTTGTCCATCGGTATCAACCGCTAAGAAAGAATGCACAAAATAAACATGCGTATCGATTTGCAGATCATCCAGCCAATAAGGCATCCGAGCAAATTCCAGACGGTTCCATCCCATGTGCGGGATCCGGTGTGTGCCTTTTTCAAAACGGCGGATTTGCCCTTTTAATAAGCCGAGCCCTTTTGCCGATTTTACTTCTGAACTGTCTTCATACAATAATTGCATCCCTAGGCAGATGCCGAGAAGCGGAATTTTCCGTTCCGGCAACGACCGGATAAAAGAAGACAAGCCTTTCTCATTCAATAATTCCATCGCGTCCGGAAAAGCTCCGACGCCCGGGAGCAAAATTCCTTCCGCCTCTTTGAGGATTTCGGGATCATCTGAGAGAATGACGGTGCAATCCAATTTCTTCAGCGCTTGTTCCACACTGAAGAGATTGCCCATGCCGTAATCGATAATGCCGATGATCATGTCAACAGCCCCTTTGTCGAAGGCACGCCTTTCACCCTTGGATCGATGCTTGTCGCTTCGTCGAGCGCACGCGCCAACGCTTTGAAAACCGCTTCGATGATGTGGTGTGTGTTTTTGCCGTAGTGGATGATGACGTGAACGTTCATGCGTGATTCAAGCGCAAATTTCCATAAGAACTCCTGCACCAATTCCGTATCAAATGTCCCGACTTTCGCATTTGGAATCTCGCCTCTCATTTCGAGGTGCGGGCGGTTTGAACAATCGATGACCACTTGAGCAAGCGCATCATCCATTGGGACAAACGCGTTGCCGTAGCGTCGAATCCCTTTTTTATCGCCCAATGCTTCTTTGACTGCCTGGCCAAGTACAATGCCGATATCTTCTGTCGTGTGGTGATCGTCAATATGCGTATCGCCATTTGCTTTGATATCGCCGTCGAACAATCCGTGCTTGATAAATAAATCAAGCATATGGTCCATAAACGGGACGCCTGTCTGGATATCGGCTTTTCCTTCACCGTCTAACGAAAACGCCACCGCGATTTTGGTTTCATTCGTATCCCGTTTCAATTCCGCTTTTCTCATCATCAATTCCCCTTTTCCCATGAACGCGATTCTACTGCCCGTGCGTGGCCTTCCAGCCCTTCTAGACGCGCGAGCCTCGCAATCTTCGCTTCGTTCTCTTGCCATGCCAGTTCGCTGTAATAGATGACACTTGTCCGTTTAATGAAATCATAGACCGACAATGCGCTTGAAAAACGGGCAGTGCTGTTTGTCGGCAACACGTGGTTCGTGCCGGCAAAATAATCGCCGACCGGCTCCGAAGAATAGCGGCCAATAAAAATGGCACCGGCATTTTCTATTTTGTCTGCTGCCGCTTCTGCATCGGCCGCAATAATTTCCAGGTGTTCCGGAGCCAGTTCATTGGCTGCCTTGATCAATTCATCCATCGATTCGCCGATATAAATCATGCCGTAATCCTGGATGGCTTGTGCAGCAATGGAATGCCGCGGCAAAGTTTCCAGTTGGCGGTCTATTTCTTTTGAAACCGCGTCGGCCAATTGTTCGCTTGCTGTCAACAAAACGGCACTCGCCAGCGGATCATGCTCTGCCTGGGACAATAAATCCGCTGCCACTTCATCGGCATACGCCGTGTCGTCTGCAACAACCGCGATTTCACTTGGTCCCGCGATCATATCGATGGCCACATCGCCGTTTACTTCGCGTTTAGCGAGCGCCACAAATACATTGCCCGGCCCCGTTATTTTATCCACTGCTTGAATCGTTTCCGTTCCATAAGCGAGTGCGGCAATCGCTTGCGCTCCGCCCACTTTATAAACTTCCGTAATCCCTAGAATATGGGCAGCTGCTAAAACTCCGTCAGATAAAGCCCCGTCTTTTCCTGGAGGCGACGTTAACACGATGCGCCGCACTCCTGCCACTTGGGCAGGAATGACGTTCATCAATACCGAAGATGGGTAAGCGGCTGTGCCGCCGGGAACATAAAGTCCAGCCGAGCCAATCGCAGATACCCGCTGCGCTACATAAGAACCATCCGGTTTCTCATTTTTATAGCCTTCCTGCTTTTGGCTTTCATGGTAACTCCGGATATTCGCTGCCGCTTCTTTTAAATCTTCCAGCAATTGCGGATCAAAACGGGATGCTGCCTCATCGATTTCAGATTGCTCAACGCGAATGCTGCCAAGTTCAACGCCGTCCCATTTTGCTGTATACTCACGCAATGCCTGATCTCCGTTCGAACGGACATTTTGGATGATTTCCTTGACGGCCGCCACTTGCGCCGCGTTTCCTTCCGCGACGTTTCTTCTGAGGGAAATGCCGGCTGCTAATTTCGTTTGTCTCATTTTAGCGCCTGCTTTCTCAGCTTTTCAACCATTTCCGAGATGCGCTGCTGCTTCAACCGGTAGCTCACAGGATTCGCGATTAATCTTGAAGTGATATCGACAATTTTTTCGTACTCCACTAAGCCATTTTCTTTTAAAGTCTTTCCTGTCGAAACGATATCGACAATCCGGTCCGCTAGCCCGATCATCGGCGCCAATTCAATCGAACCGTTCAATTCGATGATTTCCACTTGTTCGCCTTTGCTGCGGTAAAAACGGGAAGCCACTTCCGGATATTTTGTCGCGATGCGCGGCGTCACTTCGTTCATGGTTGTATTCGGCAATCCCGCTGTAGCGATATAGCAGCTGCTGATGCCAAGATCCAGCAATTCGTGGACAGAGCGGTCATGCTCAAGCATCACGTCTTTACCGGCTATGCCGACGTCCGCAACTCCGTGCTCAACGTATACCGGTACATCCATCGGTTTTGCCAGGATAAAGCGGAAACGTTCATTTGGCGCTTCCACGATCAACTTGCGGGAATCATCCAGTTCTTTCGGCAAATCATAGCCCGCTTTCACCAATAACTCATAAGCTTCTTCGAAAATCCGTCCTTTTGGCATCGCAATCGTCAATTCAACCATTCGTACCACCGTCCAATCGTCTGACATCGCTGAACAATGCCGTAAATTCATCTAATGCTTGAACCGCTGGAGCGTATTGCAAAGTCGTCCGCTGTCCTTCTGACCGGAGCTTCTGCGCCAATTCATGTGCTTCCTGCTCCGTCTCTTCTGTGAATAAAACAAGCGTCTGCAATTCTTTTTCACGGTTTGGGGCCATAGCTTCCAATAGCCGATCAACCCGTAAGCCAAAACCTGTCGCGCCGACTTGAAGATTGAATTGCTTCATCAATCCATCGTAGCGCCCTCCGTTGCCGAGCGGGAATCCGCTTCCTGCTCCGTAGAACTCAAAAACGAGCCCCGTGTAATAGGTCATATGGCTAATGAAAGTTAAATCGAATGTAACCGAATCCACCAGGCCATTGCGGCCCATAATTTTATGCAATTTCAGCATTTCTTCATATAATTCATTTTGCTCCGTATTTGAAGGGTCGATCCATTGCTTCCATTCTGCCAATGTCGAAGTCGTGATCAATCGATTAAAACTTTCTAACGCTTCTACTTTGATGGGCAAAGATAAAGCCAGCTGTTCAAAGCCTACACTGTTTTTGGAAACCAGTGCTTCCCGGACCAAATCGATTTGTTCATCCGATAAACCGAAATCCTTTAGGATCAACTGCAGCAATTGGGTATGCCCAATGACAATCCGAACCGATTCCACTTTCAGTTCTTTCAGAATTGAAGAAGCTAGAATGATCACTTCCGCATCCGCATAAAGAGAATCATCTCCGATCAATTCAACGCCCATCTGTTCAAATTCCGCTGGACGTCCCCCTTCGCGTTTTTGTGCCCGAAATACATTCGAGTAATAAGCGAGCCGAACCGGCATTTTCTCTTTTAAAAGTTTTGAAGCGGCAACACGTGCAATCGGCGAAGTCATATCCGGACGCAGCACTAATGTTTCGCCTTGGCTGTCCAGCAATTTAAAGAGGGCGTTATCAGCGATTGCGCTGATTTTCCCGATCGTTTCGTAATATTCAAGCGTCGGCGTCTGCAGCAAATCATAGCCTGCTTTTTCCATGATCGATGTCCCTTTGGAGCGCAATTCAGCTTTCTTTTTTGCGATGAAAGGGAAATCATCCCGCATGCCGAGCGGTTTTTCGAACATTTGGATCGTCATTGAATTCACTTCCTATATTTGGTTATTTTACTTTAGTTAGTTAGAGTGGTGAAGTATTTTTTAATTTTAACTTATCTATCTATCAACCGTCAAGGAATTAGAAAAAAGCCCGTGAAGAAAAGGGTTGTTTTTCTTCACAGGCTTTCTCTTGCTGCTTGTTCAGCAGCGCTTTCTAATTGGCGTTCCGCCATTTGTTCAGCTGTATAAATGATTTGCATCGGATTGCCGCCGACAAAAGCGCCCGCGGGAACATCCTTATGGACCAATGTGGCAGCGGAAACGATGGCGCCGTCACCAATGGTGATGCCGGGTAAAATGGTGCTATTTGCGCCGATCATGACCCGGTCCCCAATCACCACTTCCCCGAGCCGGTATTCTTCGATCAAATATTCATGGGCGAGAATCGTGGTATTGTAGCCGATCACCGAGTTTTTCCCGACTTTAATTTTCTCCGGAAACATCACATCGAGCATCACCATCAAAGCGAATGAAGATTGCTTACCGATTTCCATGCCGAGAAACGTTTTATAGAGCCAATTTTTCATGGGCAAAAACGGGGTATAGCGAGCCGTTTGAATCACCGCAAAATTCTTTGCAACTTTCCAGAACGGAACCGTTTTGTAGATATGCCAAAGTGAATTGGGACCGGTGACAAAATGGCGCTCTGTCTTTCTCATTGGACCGCTTCTTTCGTCAATTCCAGCAAATCGCTAATGTGCTGCAGCATGAAATCCGGTTCGTAGCTCGCTAAAAAGGCTTCCCCTTTGATGGACCAAGCGACTCCCGCTGTCCGGACTCCTGCATTTTTGCCGCCTTCGATGTCGTGGTAATTATCGCCGATCATCAATGCTTCTTCTTTTGAAGCTCCGAGCTTTTCCAAGGCCAATAAAATCGGCTCCGGATCCGGCTTCGGATTTTTGACTTCGTCTAAGCTGATGATGTGTTCAAACACTTCATCAATGCCCATCAATGCCAAGCCGCGTTTAATATTCGCACTTCTTTTCGTCGACACGATCGCCATTTTTATGCCACGCGCTTTCAATAGGCGCAGCGTTTCCGTGACGCCGTCGTATTCCGTGATAAGTTCGTCATGCAATTGTTTATTGATCGCCCGGTATTGTGTTGTCAACTCAATAGCACGCTCCGCATCAATCGATTCGAAAGTCTGTTCAAGCGACGGACCGATAAAATGCAGAATGTCCTCCCTTTCATAGCGCCCTGGGAAATGCTCTCCAAGAACTGCGATAAAAGTCTGGATGATCAATTCATTTGTATCCAGCAGCGTGCCGTCAAAATCGAACAGCAGCGTATTGATTTCTTTCGTCATGTCGAATACACTTCCTTCCGGTTAGCTTCTGATTTCCGCCAGACATACGAAACGAAAATCGTCAAAACAAGTGCCGTGATCAGCCGGATCAAGAACAAGGGCCAAATCGGGATGCCAAGCGGAATAAAGATCAGCGTATCTTCTACGATGGCATGGCAGGCCACTAAGAAAATAAAAGCCAAGGTCGCATCTTTTTTGCTGACTCCGTCTTCCTGGACGGCTTGGATCATCACTCCTGCCCCCATCGCCAATCCGAAAATCAAGCCTGACGCTAAAGTGAGAGAAGCATTTTTCTTAATTCCCAGCAGGCGGGTTAATGGACCCATACCATCTGAAATGCGCTGCAAATAGCCTTTGTCTTTCAATATTTGGATCATAAGCATAAGCGGAATGACAATCATCGCTAATTGCAAAACGCCGAATGTCGCTTTTTCAAGGCCTAAAAGGAAAATGCCCATCCAACTCTGCGGATCTGCTGCCGCTTCCGGTGCAAAACCGTACTGGGCAATTTCCCCGCCGCCTTTCCACACCAAGTTGATGATGATTCCCGAGAGAGCCGCGAGTCCAAAGCGGACAACTAAAACGACCCAAAGCTTGACGCCAACTTTCAACGCGACGCCGGTTTCAATAAAGATATTATGTGAAAATGACAGCATGACCGCGAGGATGAAGACTTCTTTGACGGTCAACTCCAAAGACAAGATTCCGGCAATTCCGGCATAAAGGTTTAAGGTGTTTCCGAGAACCAATGGAATGGCGGCATCCCCGCTAAGCCCGAACAATCCCATGAGCGGCGCAACTAAATCAATTATAAAAGGCAAAACAGGCGTGAACTGGAGCATGGTCACGATTAAGGTAATCGGGAAAATCACTTTTCCTAATGTCCATGTCGTCTTAAGGCCTGCTTTTAATCCATTTTTCAAAGTAGACATTCCATCGCTTCTTTCTCTATTATTTATCCAAATAGCGGGGAGGATTTTTCAAGCTCACTCTCCGGTAAATGATGAACACAGCACTGATCAAAATCGCAAGAATCGACACGACTTGCGCCGCACGAAGTTCTCCGATGACATATAGGCTGTCTGTACGCATTCCTTCTATGACGAAACGGCCAACTGAATACCAGATGGCATAGAAGAAGAACATTTCGCCGCGGACCAGGTTGACCCGCCGCAGCAACAATAAAATGATAATGCCAATAAGGCTCCATAACGATTCGTATAGGAAAGTCGGATGGTAATACGATCCGTCTATGTACATTTGGTTAATGATCCAGTCGGGCAAGAACAAATTTTCCAGGAAGTTTCGGGAAACCTCTCCGCCGTGTGCTTCCTGGTTGATGAAATTCCCCCACCGGCCAACTGCCTGGCCGATCAGGATGCTTGGCGCTAAAATATCCGCCACTTTCAAAAATGAGGTATTGCGGCGTTTCGTAAAAATATAAGCAACGATGACCGAAGCAATCAAGGCCCCGTGAATCGCAATTCCACCATTCCATATGGCGATGATATCAGCGGGATGGTCTTTATAATGCTCCCACTGGAACGTGACGTAGTAAATTCGTGCCCCTACAATGGCCAGCGGCACCGCCCAAATTAAGAGATCCGTCAAAAAATCCGGATGCAGCCCCCGTTTGACCATTTCACGCTGCCCTACTAAAAATGCAATGACTATGCCCGTAGCGATGATGACACCGTACCAACGGACATCGATCGGACCGAGTGAAAACGCGATCGGATCGATTGCAGCTAAAAACGAATACATGACTTGCACCTTCCCGTCCACTTAGTTTGTATCTTGCGCAATGACGTCGTCCAGACGTTTTGAAAACTCTTCCGCTGCGTTGACGCCCATGCGCTTCAAGCGGTAATTCATAGCGGCCACTTCGATGATAACAGATAAGTTTCGTCCTGGCCGGACAGGAATCGTTAATTTCGTTAAGTCCGTATCAATGATTCTCATCTTCTCTTCTTCCAATCCTAACCGGTCGTAAGTTTTTTCTTGGTCCCAAATTTCCAAATCAATGACCAATGAAATCCGTTTGAACATCCGGACGGCACTTGCGCCGAAAAGTGTCATGATATCAATGATGCCGACGCCTCGTATTTCAAGCAAATGCTCAATCAATTTGGGTGGATGGCCGACCAAAGTATTCTCACCTTCCTGGTGGATTTCTACGCAATCATCTGCCACTAAGCGATGCCCTTTTTTCACAAGTTCGAGCGCAGTCTCACTCTTCCCGACGCCGCTTTTGCCCGTGATCAAGACACCTACACCGTAAATATCGACTAACACACCATGGACAGCTGTCGTTGGCGCCAGCTGGCTTTCCAAATAATTCGTCAACAAACTGGAAAAACGCGTGGTTGGCATTTGCGTGCTGAGAACCGGTACATGCGTTTTGCTCGAGGCATCCACTAATTCCGCTGGCACATCCATACCGTGGGATACAATGATTGCCGGCGTTTCTTCCGTACAAAGCTTCATCATGCGATTTCGGCGTTCATCCGCTTCTAGTAAAGCGAAAAATGACAATTCTGTCTTGCCGAGCAATTGCATCCGGTTGGCCGGATAATGCGTAAAGTAAC
Organism: Planococcus alkaliphilus; assembly: GCF_057031095.1. Taxonomy (NCBI): domain Bacteria; kingdom Bacillati; phylum Bacillota; class Bacilli; order Caryophanales; family Caryophanaceae; genus Planococcus; species Planococcus alkaliphilus. The sequence goes on along the minus strand of NZ_CM168060.1, from coordinate 1,135,379 downwards.
CCGCCATTTCAAGTCCTGGACGGGAAATATCGCTAATCGGGATATGACGGCCCAATCCTTCTTGTCCGCTGATCAATTTTAAATCAAATGTTTCCATTACTTGTTTTGTTGTAACTTGTCCCATCTTTACCCTCATTCCTTTTACACTCAGAAACAAAGAACTTTTTCAAAGTTCTTTCTTCTTTCAAGCGGTTTGCTCCTATTTTAACATGGAAACAATGAAATTGAAGTTTTTGATGTCTCCTTTCTGTCCACCTCCTTCTATATATACAGGAAAGGAGGAGAAAAAATGAAAATAATGCTTGATGCTGGACATGGTCCAGAGACGCCAGGCAAGCGCTCTCCGGACGGCAGGCTGCGGGAATTCCATTTTAATTCTGCTGTTGCGGATGCGGTCAAAAAACGATTGGGGTTAGATGGCCATTTGGTCCTCTTCAGCCACCAAAAAGATGCAGATGTCCCGTTGCATGAAAGAACAAATTTAGCTAACCGGCTAAAAGTGGAATTGTTCATCTCCATTCATGCCAATGCATACGGCTCTACTTTCAATCCGAGTTGCGGAATTGAGTGCTTTACGTATACGAATCCTTCCGCAGCTGCCAAAACATTGGCCGCCTCCCTCCAGACCGCTTTAGTTCTTGCAACCGGACGCCCGGATCGCGGAGTGAAAAAAGCTGATTTCGCTGTTCTTCGCGATACAAATATGCCAGCTGTTTTGATTGAATGCGGGTTTATGACCAATCGGATTGAACTGGAGTTATTGAAGTCCGAAAGCTACCAGAATTCTTGTGCCAATGCGATTGTTTTCGGCATCAACTGCTATCAGAATGCTAAGAATGCCCGAAGGAAAGCCTAACCGCTTCCTTCGGGTTTTTTTTATTTTCTCCTCTTTCTGCTACACTTGTTTTAAGAAGCTGAACATAAAGAGGTGCAAGATGTACAAAACAATTGGGATTTTGGCGCATGTTGATTCTGGAAAAACCACATTTTCAGAACAGCTGCTCTTTCATACACATAGCATTCGGCAGCGTGGGCGCGTCGATCATCAAGATACGTTTCTCGACAGCCACGAAATCGAAAAAAATCGGGGCATCACCATTTTTGCCGACCAAGCCCTATTTCAGCATGGTGATTCGACTTATTATTTAATCGATACCCCTGGCCATGTCGATTTTTCACCGGAGATGGAACGGGCCATCCAAGTCATGGATTATGCCATTGTGCTGGTGAATGCGGCTGATGGCATCGAAGGCCATACGGAAACTGTTTGGCGCCTGTTGGATAAATACAAAGTGCCGGTCTTCTTTTTTCTCAATAAAACCGACCGTGAAGGCGCAGACCCGAAAACGGTTTTACAAGAAATGAAACAAGAATTGACGCCTGATATTTTCGATATAACCGAGGAATTCCAAGAGGAAGAGCTTTCCGAGGAATTGATTGAATTCATCGCAGAACGAGATGAAGATTTGTTGGAGCATTATATGGAGTCGGGCTACGATGCGCATTTATGGCGGCAAACCTTAATCGCCATGATCCACGATCGCCGGATTTTCCTCTGCGGCAGCGGATCGGCGCTAAAAGATATTGGCGTTCTGCCGTTTTTCGAAAAACTGGATGCGTTAACGGCAACTTCCTATGATGATGAACAACCATTTTCTGCAAAAGTCTATAAAATTCGCCACGAATCTAATGGCACTCGCCTGACCTTTTTTAAAGTACTGAGCGGCACTTTGCGCGTACGCGATGAAATCGAATACGGGGAACCTGATTCAAGGAAGATTGAAAAAGCGACGCAGCTCCGGGTTTACAACGGAGCTAAATTCCAGCCCTCCGAAATGGCACACGCTGGCCAATTGATTGCCGCAACCGGTTTAAGTGAAACCCGAATCGGCGACGGGTTAGGAGCTTTGATCAATTCCCCTTCTTCTGAAACGATTTCCGCCTTGAAATCGAAAGTGCTTTTTGAAGATTCCATTTCGATAAAAGAAGGATTGAAGGCGTTCCAATTGCTCGATGCTGAAGATCCCTCGCTTCAAATCAACTGGGATGAGCATTTCCAGGAACTCCATATCCATGTGATGGGGGTGATCCAATTGGAAGTGCTAGAACAAATCATCAAAGACCGCTTCGGTTTCACTGTAGCGTTTGGCAATCCGGAAATTTTATATAAAGAAACGATTACGGACACAGTTACCGGCTATGGCCATTTTGAACCTTTGCGCCATTATGCAGAAGTCCATCTGAAAATCGAAGCTGCGGAACGCGGAAGCGGCGTGGCCTTGACCAACCTTTGCCATGCGGATGACTTATCCACAGGCAACCAGAACTTGGTCCTCCATCATTTAAGCGAACGGGACCATCATGGTTTATTGACCGGGTCGCCGTTGACGGATGTGCAGATCACCTTGCTGACTGGCCGCGGCCACAAAGAACATACTTCCGGCGGAGACTTCCGGGAGGCCGCTTACCGTGCACTTCGGCAAGGACTCGAGAAAGCCCAAAACCGCCTTTTAGAACCGATGTACCGCTTTAAAATAAGCACAAGCATCGATTTTATGGGCAAAGTGCTTTCCGATATCCAGCAAGCCCATGGAAAGTTTGAAGCGCCGCACACTGCAGAGGGCAAAGTTTTTATCGAAGGCACCGTTCCTGTCGCCACTTTTATGAATTACAGCACAGAATTTGCATCGTTCACCCACGGCAAAGGAAGTTTAAATCTACTATTCGGAGGCTACGATTTCTGCCATAATGAAGAAGAGATCATTCAACAGATTCAGTACAATAAAGAAGCCGATCCTGCCTATACTTCTACATCCATTTTTTGCGCCAAAGGCCAAGGCTATAAAGTGCCATGGGATGAAGCGGAAGCTGCCATGCACCTCTTATAAACTCTATTAGAAATGAGGGCGAAGATGATGTACGAACAGAAGACGAAAGAAACCGATGAAAGTGTCATCGAATTTATCGAATCGGTAGAGAATCCAAAAAAACGGCAAGACGCTTATCGATTGCTGGAAATTTTCGAAGAAACAAGCGGATATCCGGCTAAAATGTGGGGACCGAGCATAATCGGTTTCGGCTCCTATCATTATGTATATGCTTCCGGGCACGAAGGCGATGCACCGCTCGTGGGCTTTTCGCCCCGCAAAGCAAAAATCACGCTATATTTCGCAACCGGCGACGACGAACGCATCCAATTGCTCGAAAAGCTAGGAAAGCACACAAGCGGAAAAGGCTGTGTCTATATCAATAAAACAGATGATGTTGACATAAGCGTTTTGAAACAACTGATCACCCAGTCCATCATGTTTCTGCAAAAACTTTATCCTCCAACTCCATAAAAAAGCCGGCATATGGCATGCCGGCTTTTTCGTCTATTATTCGATTGTCAGGTAGCGTACAAGAACCGTACCGGTTTTTGTTTCACCATGAATCAATAACGGAGCTGCTACAGCTTCCCCGCTGTCTTTCGAGAAGCGGATGGATTTCTGCATAAACTGCCCTTGCTCATGGGTGTTTTCCACATCAGCCAATAAGACATCCATTTTCCCTAAGTTAGAAGAAACTTCGCCTCTTAGCGGCAAATGGGACGGGATGTAGATTTCCAAATTGCCCGCAATGGTTTTCGCTTCCACTTTGCGTGCTTCTTTGCATCTTGATGTCACGACTACATTGCCGTTTAACGACTTCGCTTCAACGGCTTGAATATCGCCGTCTACATAAATGCGGCCATTGAGCGTTTCCGTTTCAAGGAATTTCCCTGTCACTTCCTGGACTTGGATGGCTCCATTCGCTGTTTCCAGTTCTGCATCATCGAAATTGCTGTTTTTCAAATCGATTTTACCGTTCGCTGTTTTGACTTTGACCAAAGCCGCATCAATGCGCTTCATTGTAAACCCGCCGTTGAACAGGCGTGCTGTAATGTGGTCGTACGTTTTCGCAGGAACGTAAAGAACAATATTCACTTGAGTGGTTTTCATATCGCTGATAATCCGCAGCTTTTGGTTGTCTGCGATAAAGACGAATTTATCCAGGAAATCTTCTCTCGCTTGCGTTTCCGATTCTGCACGGAACGCTTTAACGGTACATTCAGCACGGATTGTTTCGTCCTGTGAAGCAAAAATTTCAAGCTGCCCGTTCGCTAAATCTGCAATGATGTTATCGATTGCCAGATTTTCTTCGCGGAAAGTATGGCTAAATTGGATAGCTTCACCGAAAGGCGAATCAAAATCCATTGTTTTCAATTTGCTGACTGAACTTTGCATAAACGTCATCATGCGGTCGCCTAATTGATTGAAATCTTTCGAAACGTTTTTCGAAAAATCTTTGGAAACGTTTTTTGAAATGTCTTTCGAAAATCTTTTGATCATATCTTCTGGTCTGAATAGTCCACGCTTTCCGCGCTTTTCACGGTATTCGTTGCGGCCATAAGAAGAATCACGCGATGATTCCTGGTTTCCGCCGCCACCATCAATCGCTCTTAATAATTCGACAGCTTCTCTTGCCGTAATCGTACCATTTTCGACCATATCCAATATGCGTTCTTTTTCACTTTGCATGTATTGCGGCCTCCTCTTTGCCGAACTCTTGAACAGCCGGAACCTTGCTCCTTCCGGCTGAACAAAATCCAAGCTGAATGTTCTACTTAATCATACGTTTACTGACTGGAAAAGTTTCATTTTGCAACTTTTTTCTTGCTTGACGCCTTTTTGACTTTCGCATCGGTACGGGCACGATCCCGTTCCAAAATGGGTCCAAGGTATTTGCCTGTATAGGATTTCTTTACAGCAGCTATATCTTCCGGTGTCCCTGTCGCAATAATCGTACCGCCTTTATCGCCGCCTTCTGGCCCTAGATCGATAATGTGGTCAGCGGTCTTGATGACATCGAGATTATGTTCAATGGTCAAGACTGTATCGCCGTTATCCACCAAACGCTGGAGCACGAGAAGGAGCCTCGAAATGTCGTCAGCGTGGAGCCCGGTTGTCGGCTCGTCCAATATATAGAAGGATTTGCCGTTTGAGCGTTTATGCAGCTCTGAAGCCAGTTTCACACGCTGCGCCTCTCCTCCGGACAGCGTAGTCGCCGGTTGGCCCAATGTGATATAGCCTAATCCCACATCGACGATGGTTTTCAGCTTGCGGTGAATTTTCGGATGGTGCTCGAAAAATTGCGACGCCGCTTCAACCGTCATTTCCAATACATCGGAGATGCTCTTGTCTTTATACTTCACTTCCAATGTTTCCCGGTTATAGCGTTTTCCATGGCAGATCTCACAAGGCACATAGACATCCGGAAGGAAATGCATTTCTATTTTTATAATACCATCTCCGCGGCAGGCTTCACAGCGTCCACCCTTGATGTTAAAACTGAATCGCCCTTTTTTATAGCCGCGTACTTTCGCTTCGTTTGTCGATGCATACACATCGCGAATATCGTCGAACACCCCGGTATAAGTTGCCGGATTCGATCTTGGGGTACGGCCGATTGGCGATTGGTCGATATCGATGACTTTTTCCAACTCATCAATGCCTTCCAATGATTTGTGTTTGCCTGGTTTGATGCGTGCCCGGTTCAAGCGGCTTGCCAATGATTTATAAAGAATTTCATTGACCAAGGTACTTTTTCCAGAACCCGATACACCGGTAACCGCCACAAACAAGCCGAGCGGAATATCAATGTCCACATTCTTCAAGTTATTTTCACTGGCTCCGCGAATTGAAATTTTGCGGCCATCAGATTGTCGGCGCTCTGCCGGAATCGGGATGAACTTCGCCCCTTTCAAATACTGGCCAGTCAACGATTTTTTATTTTTCATTACTTTTTCAGGGGTACCGGCCGCGATGACTTCCCCGCCGTGCACGCCTGCCCCTGGTCCGATATCAATTAAATAATCGGCTGCGAGCATCGTGTCTTCATCGTGTTCTACGACGATGAGCGTATTTCCGAGATCGCGCATGTCTTTTAATGCCCCGATCAAGCGGTCATTGTCTCGTTGATGCAAACCGATCGACGGTTCATCCAGTATATACAAGACGCCGGTCAATCGTGAACCGATTTGAGTAGCAAGACGGATCCGCTGAGCTTCCCCGCCCGATAAAGTGCCGGATGCACGGTTAAGCGTCAAATAATCCAAACCGACATTGATCAGGAAACTGACCCGTTCCCGGATCTCGCGCACAATGGTGTCTGCAATTTGAGCGTCTTTTTCCGAAAGGACAAGCTTCTCGAAAAATTGATCCGCTTCGACAATCGAGAATTCGGAAACCGATCCGATATGCAGATCATTCACTTTAACTGCGAGCGACTCCGGTTTCAAGCGATACCCTTTACAAGTCGGGCAAGGCTGTTCACCCATGTATTTCTCCATTTGTTCCCGCGTCCAGTCAGAAGACGTTTCTCTGAATCTCCGGTCGACGTTCGTCAGGACCCCTTCAAAATGAATGTGGTTGTCCCGAATTTGGCCATAGTCATTCTCATAGCGGAAACGGATTTTGTCGTGTCCAGAACCGTGAAGCAGAATTTGGATATGCTCTTCTGGCAATTCGTTCATCGGGACCGTCATGTCGATCTTATAATGCTTGCATACCGCTTTCAGCATTTGCGGATAGTATTGCGAACTCGTCGGTTTCCAAGGAGCGATGGCATCTTGCTCGAGCGACAAATTCCAGTCGGGAATAACTAAATCAGGATCCACTTCCAGCTTATGTCCAAGGCCGTCACATTCCGGACAAGCGCCAAAAGGCGAGTTGAATGAAAACATCCGGGGCTCCAATTCACCGATTGAAAATCCGCAGATCGGGCACGCATGATGTTCACTGAACAAAAGTTCTTCCTGTTCCATGACATCAACTAGCACGCGCCCTTCCCCTAACCGCAATGCCGCTTCCAAAGAATCGCTGAGGCGTGGTGCAATGCCTTCTTTCATGATGACGCGGTCAATTACCACTTCAATCGAATGTTTCTTGTTCTTATCCAGATTGATGTCATCGTCAAGATCCGTTAAAACACCGTCAATGCGAACTCGTACGTATCCTTGTTTTTTAATATCTTCCAGCATCTTCACATGCGTACCTTTTCGCCCTGAGACAACCGGTGCTAAAATCTGCATTTTTGTCCGCTCCGGGTACTCAAGCAAACGATCGACCATTTGTTCAATCGTCTGTGAAGAAATCTCAATGCCATGATTCGGACAGATCGGTTTGCCGATCCGTGCATACATTAAGCGCATATAATCATAGATCTCAGTTACTGTCGCCACGGTAGAACGCGGATTTTTGCTCGTTGTTTTCTGATCGATTGAAATGGCTGGCGACAGCCCTTCGATCAAATCGACATCCGGCTTATCCATCTGCCCTAAAAATTGGCGTGCATAGGAAGACAGCGATTCGACGTATCGCCGCTGCCCTTCTGCATAAATCGTATCAAAAGCCAACGAAGATTTTCCGGAACCGGAAAGGCCCGTCATCACCACAAGCTGGTCGCGCGGGATGGTGACATCAATGTTTTTCAGATTGTGGGCTCTTGCCCCTTTTATACGTATTTCCTGGTTTTTCAAGTTCCATCACCCTTCCGCTTTCAATTCAAGCACAGTATCGCGAAGTTCGGCAGCCCGTTCGAAATCGAGCGCTTTTGCCGCTTCTTTCATTTCTTTTTCCAATAACGAAATCAGCTTCAGGCGATCTTCTTTGTTGAGCTTTTTGCCTGCTGCTGCTTTTGTAACATATTGTTCGGTGTCTTCCGCTGCCGTAGTAGCACGGATAACATCGCGGATTTTCTTTTGGATGGTAATCGGTGTGATGCCGTGTTTTTCATTGTATTCTGCTTGGATGGTCCGGCGCCGAGTCGTTTCCTCAATCGCTTTTGTCATCGAATCGGTCATTCTGTCCGCATACATGATAACGTGGCCATTCGAGTTCCGGGCAGCCCGTCCCATTGTCTGGATCAATGACCGTTCGGAACGGAGGAAGCCTTCCTTATCCGCATCCAAGATGGTTACAAGCGAGACTTCCGGAATATCGAGCCCTTCACGAAGCAAGTTGATGCCGACAAGGACATCATAGACACCCATTCGCAGCTCCCGGATGATTTCAATGCGTTCCAAGGTTTTAATCTCGGAATGCAGGTAGTTTACTTTCACGCCTGCCTCTTTCAAATAAGCCGTTAAGTCTTCAGACATTTTTTTGGTCAATGTCGTTACGAGTACCCGCTCATCCCGTTCCACGCGCTGGCGGATTTCATCCATTAAATCATCGATTTGCCCTTCGATCGGCCGCACTTCGATCGTTGGATCGAGCAATCCTGTCGGACGGATGATCTGTTCGACCATTTCCGGTGTATGTTCCAGTTCATAAGGGCCTGGCGTCGCTGATACGAATACCGCTTGATGGATATGCTTTTCAAATTCATCAAATGTCAAAGGGCGGTTATCCATGGCAGACGGCAAACGGAAACCATGGTCGACCAGCACTTTTTTGCGTGCTTGGTCACCATTGAACATGCCTCTTACCTGCGGCAGTGTCACGTGGCTTTCATCGACAACCAACAAGAAATCTTCCGGGAAATAATCAATCAATGTATAAGGCTGCGCACCTGGAGGACGCAAAGTCAAATGGCGGGAATAGTTTTCGATTCCTGAACAGAACCCCATCTCGCGCATCATTTCCAAGTCATAGCGTGTCCGCTGCTCCAGCCGCTGGGCTTCAAGCAATTTATCTTCTGCACGCATTTCCTTTAAACGCTCTTCCAGTTCCGCTTCGATATTCTCGATGGCTTTTGTCATCTTTTCTTCACCGGTAACAAAGTGGGATGCCGGGTAGATGGCGACGTGTTCACGTTCCCCGATGATTTCGCCAGTCAACGCATCCACTTCACGGATCCGATCGATTTCATCTCCAAAAAACTCAACGCGCAAGCAATGTTCGTCACGGGAGGCCGGGAAAATTTCCACGACATCTCCGCGCACGCGAAAAGTTCCGCGAATAAAGTTGATGTCGTTTCGTTCATATTGGACATCAACCAATTTCCGGAGCAGCTGATTGCGTTCGATTTCCATCCCTTTTCGAAGGGATACCACAAGTTCCCGGTATTCTTTTGGGGATCCAAGTCCGTAAATGCATGAAACTGAAGCAACGACGATGACATCGTCGCGTTCAAACAATGAGCTTGTTGCTGAATGCCGCAATTTATCGATTTCATCGTTGATGCTGGCATCTTTTTCTATATAAGTATCCGATTGTGGAACATAAGCTTCTGGCTGATAGTAATCGTAATAGCTGACAAAGTATTCAACCGCATTATCAGGGAAAAATTCTTTGAATTCGCTGTAAAGCTGGCCAGCCAATGTTTTGTTATGCGCCATGATCAAAGTCGGCTTCTTCACTTGCTGAATGACGTTTGACATCGTATAAGTCTTGCCCGTTCCTGTAGCTCCGAGCAATGTCTGGCAGCGCTTGCCATTGATGATGCCTTCCGTCAGTTCCGCTATGGCTTGCGGTTGGTCTCCAGCCGGTTCATAAGGGGCCTGGAGTTTAAATTCCTGTTTCATAGTCAACGTCCTCCCGTTATATCATTCTCTCTATTTTATCATATGCCCTAAAAATCCCCTAACAAAAAGCGAACGTATGTTTTTTATCATTTTTTTCTTTTTGCGCAATAAAAAAAACCGCTCACCAGGAGCGGTTTTCTCATTTAATCTTCATCACATTGCAGGCTCTGCAACTGTGCGGTATAAGTGGCGAATGATTGACGGTCATTATTGTCCAGGGCTTCATCGATTAATGTCATGAGCTGTGCTTCTTGCTGTGAGCGGTGAACATGCTTTAAAAATAAATCCAGGTAAATGTCATTAAGCAGTTTTTCCGCTTCAGTAATCTTTTTTGTTTGAGCCATCGCTTTCATGAAATCAGCATAAGAATAATAGTTTTCCATTCTTCTTCACCCCGAATGCTTTTCATTAGTATACATGAAAGCGATAGGAATAATCAATAACTTTTTTGAAAATTCTAATGAAATAGAAAAAATTTTATATTCCGATTAAAGGCGTTGATTAATTTCCATATTTTATTATAATGTTATATGTATAGTAAATTAAAGGGGTGTTTAATCATGGGTAAAAGGAATCAAAATCCCTTATCATATACTGTGTGCAGCAACACTTATGCACTTATGCCGTATATGGACGGCCACCGGGAGGGCACACGTGTGATTGAAGACCGCAGTGAGTTCGTGGTCGAAGAGTCGGTTTACAAAACGGTCACTTCTTCTTGTTCGTTTTATCGGGGATCGCTGGAAAGTGCAACTTTGTATTCCCAAAAGGCGATCCGCGTGAAGCATAAACCGCCTGTCATCATCGGCGAATATTACGGCAATCCCTTACTTTTCTTCCCAACCCATTCTCCGAAGAATAAAGATTCCGTTTGGTTTAACTTCGATGCCGTGGAACTCGTAGATACGGATGAAAGCGGAAAAGGAAGCATCGTCCATTTGAGCAATGGAGTGACAGTACCGCTCGATGTCTCGCCCATCGCACTCAGAAACCAGCATTCTTTCGCCGGTTCGCTTCGCCGCTATTTCAAAAACGCCCAACAGGTCCATAAACACCAGATGGTCTATTTAACAAAGCGCCGCTATACACCGCGCAAAGAACACCCGCTCGATTGATTGCCTTTCTTTTAAGCAAAGAGGCAGAGATTCATACCTCGACGATTCGTCAGCCTCTTTTCTATAAGGCCGATCTCTTTTAAGGGTCTTTGTTCCATTAGGTTTCATTGTATGCCATCGCTAAATACACCCTCAATAATTCTTCTACCCGATTGCGCAGCCGCACATTCAAATAGCGGCGATGATCTTCAAATCCCCCATGATAAAAGACATATTCAGTGAAAGTATCATCTCCTTTTCCTCTCATCACTTTCATGTGGCGCTTCCGCATCTGGATTTTTGTATCTGTCAGTTCTCTTTGCGCATGCTTGCTTGCGCCTTCTATCAGCTCCAAATAAGGCCGTTTCAACTTAAAAGACCCCTTTTCGATCAAGGCGCGGTCGCGTTCTAAAATGATCAACACCATCGGCAAATAAATCATGTTTTCAAAATGGGCTACTTCCTCTTGTGAGATCAACGGCATCTTGTCCACCTCCCCAAAAAGAGAACATTTGTTCTTATTTTTATTTTACAGCTAAAATGGCAGAATGCAATAGCCCGCATGTAAAAAAAAACTGCGCCTTAGCCGGCGCAGTTTTTTGATGGTTATTTAATTGATCGATAGGTCCATAAAGATCCGACGAAAAATGCGGAAGACACCCAAATTAATGCTTCATGGGAAAACCAGACCGCAATCGAGATGCCGAGAAAAGAAAGGATTGTAAAAATCCCGGCGAACATACGGCTCTGCAAGTCTCTTTGATGTTCCCGTACGCGGCCATCCCGGTTCTCCAAGTAATGGCGCATGCGTTCCGGCTCTTCCAAGTAATTGATCACTTTCTGCGGGAAAACCCGCAGCGGAGTTGATGCTTGGATTACCCAGCGCAATACATCTTCTTTGCCGAACATCCGCTTTCCTTCTTTTTGGGAGGAAGCCCATTCCAGTATTCGCGGACGGGCAAGGGCAAGCAAATCAATGCCAGGATCCAGGACATGGAGCACGCCGACAAAAATCGAAGCTGCTCTTCCGAAAAAAGCGAATTCTGCAGGAAGTTGAACAGGCTGTGTCCGGACAATGCCTTGCAAATCTTTCAACAAGCGCTCGACCACAAAGCTGTCCATCTGCATCAATTCATTCGACTCATAAGCGGTGACGAGCCGGGCAATCGTATCGGCCAGCAAAGCCCGGTCAGCTTGCGGCAACAGGAAACGCAGCTCTTCCAATGCATCCAGCACTTCATCGTAATTTTTAAAGATGATGCCTTCTGCAATCCTTAGGACCGCTTGTGAATCGGCTTTTGAAATCGTTCCGGTCATGCCAAAGTCAATCAACACAATCGTGCCGTCAGGCTTGAGTAAAATATTGCCGCCGTGCGGGTCCGCGTGGAATTGACCCCCGTAGAGCACTTGTTCAAGAAACAGGATGAACAGCCGCTCTGAAAGTTCATGGCGGTCCAAATTGTGTTTTTCGATAAATGCCAGATCCGTAATGCGCGCCCCTTCAATCCATTCCATCACAAGAACGCGGCGGGTGGTGTATTCATCAAAATAAACAGGAAAACGAACGCCTTCCATTCCATCAAAGCGTTCTGCAAATGCGCGGCCGCTTTGAAGCTCTTGAAGGAAATTCAATTCGGCTCCGATTGTTTCGGTCATTTCGTTGTACAGTTGCTTGAAATCCATTTGTTTTGAAAGCGGCGTAAATGTCCGCAAGAACCAGATAACGATTCGGATCGCCTGAAAATCAGCTCGCAGGATACGATCTGTTCCAGGGCGCTGGACTTTGATCGCCACTTCCGTTCCATCTTTTAAAACGCCTTTATAGACTTCTCCGATCGAAGCAGAGGCAACCGACTCATTGGATAAGCTCGTCAAATAGCTTGTGTGAGGCGAATTCCACTCTTGTTCCAGCACAGAGACGATTTTTTGGCGAGACACGGATGGTACGCGGTCTGTCAGGCCTTCCAGTTCCACTAAAAAAGAAGGCGGCATGATGTCGGCTCGTGTAGACAGGAATTGCCCTAGTTTAATCATTAACCCGCTTAATTTCAGAGCGAGAATTTTATACTCTTTTGCTTGTTTGGTTACGAGCTTTTCCCATTTTTCCTGTACAAGCGGATTCCAGTTGCCCCGGTGGCGGCGCTGGAAGAGCATCGCTTGCGTATAGAATTTGATTGCCATGAAGACAATGCGGAAAATGCGGATGAATGCAATACGCGTCATTAGTGAGCCCCCTTCCCTGGCTTTCATTATAGAGTTTGTTAGCGCAATAGTCCAAAAAGTGGTATGTTTTTTAAGGATGGCAAGATTTTAAAGGGGGATGGAAATGAATACAATTCATTACGAACAACAAGGGAATCTCGCGTTTATTACGCTAAACCGGCCTGAAGCCATGAATGCCTTCAACTACGATATGCTGACGGAACTTGGGCAAGTCGTTGAGGCGATCCGCATCAATCCGGACATCCGGGTAGTGGTATTTACAGGGGCTGGCGAAAAGGCGTTTAGCGTAGGGGCTGATTTGAAAGAACGCAAAACTTTGACCGACCAGCATGTGAAGCGCAACATCTTCAAAATCGGTGAAGTTTTTACAACGATTGAAAACTTGCCGCAGCCGACCATCGCCATGATGAACGGTTTTGCATTCGGCGGGGGCATGGAACTCGCACTAGCCTGTGATTTCCGCATCATTGCGGATGATACGCTGCTCGGCTTAACTGAAACGAGCCTCGCCATCATCCCGGGCGCTGGAGGCACGCAGCGTTTGCCGCGGCTGATCGGCGAATCGAAAGCAATGGAATTGATCTTAACGGCGCGCCGCTTGAAATCTCCAGAAGCGCTTGATTACGGCCTCGTCACGAAAGTGGTGCCGCGCAGCGAGTTGATTGAAGCTACCGCTCAATTTGCCGATATGATGCTTGCCAACGGGCCAATCGCGCTGCAGCAAGCAAAATATGCTATCAAGAACGGCATGAATGCTGATTTGCAGACCGGCTTGAATATTGAACGGAAAGCTTACGAGCTGACCATTCCGACCGAAGACCGCATCGAAGCGTTGATGGCATTTGGCGAAAAACGAAAACCGGTGTTTAAAGGGAAATAATTATGGATTAGAAAAAGCCGTGCAGCCCGCACGGCTTTTTTGATGGATTTTGCGTTTCTGCAAACAATTGTTGATTTCCCGCAAACAAACCTCAACATCCCATAAAAAAGCGGCGCCTGGCAATCAGGCACCGCTCACTTTTAACTCTTACAGGTATTTTTCCATCCAGCCGGTAATCTGCTCGAGGCGGACAAAGCGGAGATTCGGTTTTCCGGTGCGCGACAAATTATGGTCGGCTTCCGGGAAACGGACGAATTCGGTTTCTTTGCCCATGCTTTTCAGCGTAATGTAGAATTGCTCCGATTGTTCGATCGGGCAGCGGTAATCATTTTCCGAATGCAGGATCAATAACGGCGTTTTCACATTGGCTGCGTATTTCAGCGGCGAATGCTTCCATAATTTCTCGACATCCGTCATATCAGTGCCGATTTGCCAATCGCTGAAATAATAGCCGATATCCGACACCCCGAAGAATGAAATCCAGTTGGAAATGGAACGCTGCGTCACAGCCGCTTTGAACAGGTCAGTATGGCCGACGATCCAGTTGGTCATGAACCCGCCGTAGCTTCCGCCGGTAACACCTAAGCGATCTTGATCGATCCAGTCATGGTCCGCCAGCATCTCTTCAAGCGATTTGATGATATCTTCATAGTCCGCTCCGCCGTAATCGCCGCGTACGGCATCCACAAACTCCTGGCTGTAGCCGTGGCTTCCTCTCGGGTTGACGTATAGGACGCCGAAGCCTCTCGCTGCAAGCAATTGCATTTCATGGACGAATGTATTGCCGTACATGGCATGCGGACCACCGTGGATATTCACGACCAGCGGATATTTCTCCCCTTCTGCATAGCCGCGCGGTTTCATCAACCAGCCATGGATGGCCCAATCATTTGCCCCTTTTGCAATGATGGAAGCCGGCTGAATCAATTCCGTTTCTTCCAAATAGGTTTTATTGAACGCTGTAAGGGCTGAACGTTCACCGGTGGCAATCGTCAATTTATACAATTCTCCCGGGTTTACGGGGTTGCTGATGGCAGCTACTGCAAATACACCGTCACGCGAAATATCGTATCCGTAGATATGTTCCATCTCAGGCGATGCCGGGTAGATGGCCCCGTCAAGCGAAGCGAAGTACAAACGGACATCGCCCATTGTGGAAACTTGGAAATACAGATGGTCATCTTTTGTCCATACTACCGCCGGTGCGACGGCGCCTTGCTGATGGTCGGCTACTGTATAATCCCCAATCGGGAAATCCATGCTTTCTGTCAGGCAGAAATAGCCTCCTGCTGCCACATCGTATACATAAATTTCTGTATGCGTTGCGTTTTCGAAATAACGGGTACTTCCAGCAAATGCAATTTTCGAATCGTCAAACGAAAATGCCGCACCGCCGAAATAGCCTCCTTCATCATTGATCAAGGTTTCTTTTCGGGTTTCCACTTCGTATAAATACAAAGGCTCCTGGAAAAGGTGATCCACATTCTCCTCACGGACAACGCTATAGACCAGACGGCTGCCGTCATGCGATACCGTTTCCAAGCTGTAATGGTAATCGCCTTCTGTAATTTGCTCCACTTCTTTTGTTTCGATGTCGACGATCCCGATATGGCGATGGACATCTTGCGGCACAAGACCCGCGCCGTCCATTTTGTATTTCATCGTCGTCACGAAGACCGGCTCCGGCTTTTTCTTTTCTTCTTTGTCTTCTTTATCCGTAAATGTTTTGCCGTCTTTTGCCATGGCATTGATCCAAATCTTCTTGTTGCAAGGGGACCAGACAAAACTGTTCACGCCTTTTTCAAAATCCGTTAATGCCTTCGCTTCCCCTCCAGATGCATGGATAACGTATAATTGGTTTTTCTCATCGCGCGTCGATAAAAATGCGATTTTTGAACCATCCGCGGACCATGACGGCGAGGAAACCCGTTCTTTTCCGTGCGTCCATTGCGTCACTTTCCCGCTCGCCAAATCACTATGGTACAGATGGGCAATATATGTATTTTCTTCTTCATCCATATGTGTCCGGATAAATACGGCTTGCGTTCCATCCGGCGAAATATGAGGATCTGTCACCGATATTAATTTAGTCAGGTCTTTTATTTCTACAGCTTTTTTGGCCACTTGAAATCCTCCTTGGGTTAATTATTTCGAAACTCGCAATATTACTTCTCTTACTATAATGAAAAATGTCAGTTTTTTCAATCAAATGCATCAAAAAAGCTCAGGCAGTCTAGCCGCCTGAGCTTTTTCCCCCTTCCGGCTGGTAAGACCGGATATTTTGCAACTGTTTTATGATTTATTCAACGCTTGATCTTTTAAGGAACGGCGCAGGATTTTTCCTGTCGTATTTTTCGGTAGATCGTCAAGGACTTCAAAATGCTTTGGCACTTTGTATTTCGCTAAGTGCTCTGCACAATACGCGCCAAGCTCTTCTATCGTCACCGAAGAATCTTTTAACACGACGTAGGCATTCACTTCTTCACCGAAATTCGGATCCGGCAAACCGACGACTGCCGCTTCTGAAATGCCTGGATGTGCAAATAGCACTTCTTCGACTTCACGCGGGTAGACGTTATAGCCTCCAACGATAATCATGTCTTTTTTGCGGTCAACAATATAGAAATAGCCTTCTTCGTCGACTTTAGCTAAGTCGCCAGTGTAAAGCCAGCCATCCCGAAGAGCAGCATTCGTCTCTTCCGGCATTTTGTAATAGCCTTTCATGACATTAGGGCCGCGGACAATCAATTCGCCGACTTCGCCTACAGCGACTTCTTCTCCCAATTCATCGACCACTTTGTTTTCTACATTGACAATGGACGTTCCGATCGAACCTGCTTTACGTTCGCGGTCAACCGGATTGAAGCACGTAACCGGCGAAGCTTCTGATAAGCCGTAACCTTCCGATACACGAACATTGAATTTCTCTTCGAAATTATGGAGCAATGCTACCGGCAATGCAGATCCTCCTGAAATCGCGAGGCGGACAGTTTCAAAATCAGCCGTTTGCGCTTCCGGGAATTGATACATGAAATTGAACATCGTCGGTACCCCAGCAAAAATGGTCGCTTTCTGGGATTTGATCGCGTCAAATACATCTTTCGGATTGAAGCGCGGAATGAGAATAATGGTCGCGCCTTGGATCAACGGTGCATTGACCACAACTGTCAAAGCAAAGACATGGAATACTGGCAACGTAGCAATAATCCGGTCTTCCTGTCCGATTTGCAGGTAAGCGCCGGTATCACGGGCATTGGAATACAAATTGCCGTGCGTCAGCATTGCACCTTTTGGTTTGCCAGTTGTTCCAGATGTATACAAAATGACAGCGTTATCATCTGTTTGCACATCAGCCGACTGTTCAATCGAATTGGCTTTGGAGAGAATTTCCGAGAAAGCCGCCACTTTTTGGCCAACTTCGTTCGGCAATTCTGCCAATTTTGCAGCTGTTGCAGCATCGGTCTCGCAAATGACGAAGGTCTCCACCTTCGGAAGCGCCATATGTGCTTTTTCAACAAGCGGCAATAAAGCATCCAGTGCAATAACCACTTTCGCATCACTGTCTTTCACTATGTAAGCGATTTCATCAGGAGCGTAAATCGGATTGATTGGCACTGCTGTTGCCCCGAGTCGCATCGTTGCATATAAAGAGATGAGGAAATGCGGAGAGTTGCCCAGCAAAAATGCGACATGGTCCCCTTTTTCTACTCCCAATTCTTTAAGGGCGCCGGCGAATTTAGAAACCGATTGATCGAATTCCCCGTACGATGTATCTTTCCCCATAAAATGATACGCCGCTTTGTTTGGATCTTGCAGTGAAATTTCATGAACACGTTTGCTTAAATTCATTTTCCATCCCTCTTTCGTGTTGAATGAACAGTCATTCATTATTTACACTATATCATTATAGAATAAATCTTCTGACAATACAACAAGCATCGTATTTCACGATGCTTGTAAATGGGCGATATAGCGCCACCGTATTAAATAGAAATAAAGGACTTGAGCAATTGTGAATCCTGTAAGCACTAGAATCATTTCTCCTAGAATCGAAAGCTCAGCAAATTCATCCCAGACAACTTGAAGCGAGATGAACGCGAAAGTGCTGTGCAATAAAGCAACGACCCATGGCAGGAAAAACTGCGGAATGAGCTGGCGGTTGACGATTCTCCCGAGCTCTTTCTCCGTCATTCCCAAACGGACCAATAGGAGATATTGCTTCCGGTCCCGCTCGAGCCCTGTATACAATTTGAAGTAAATGAAACTGCCTGCTGCCAATAAGAAAACCGCAGCAACCATTACGCCGATAAATAGCAATATAGCAAAAGAGGATTTGAACCAACGGTAATCTTCTCCCGGATTCTCAAAAAAGAAATTCAGTCCGCTGAAATCTTCCTGTTCCACCGCTCTTTCAATTTGAGCGGTTAAATCCGAACCGATGGCTACCGTTTCTTCCCACGATGGAATGTCGAATGCGTAATAAGTAAACGTCGATTCCCCGTCGGCATAGCCTTGAAGCGGTTCGTCGATCGCTGCATAATCGAGGTCATTCACGACAATGCTATTAAAGTTGACCGTATGGACCGGAAAAAGAATATGCGGATAGACTTGATCGATCGACAGCTCAACTCCGCTTTCCATCAATTCCGTTTGGACTTGGCTTTTCCCCAATTCTTTCAAGGATTCCTTCGAATAAGGGATAAAAAGCGCTTCGCCCCGGTCCGGATACGCAGGTTCAAAACCAAGTGCTGCCGCCAGACGATTAAATTCGGACATGCGGATGATGTCCACGTCATTGCCGGTAAATGTAGAAGTCTGTCTTTTGACCACTAAAGGAACAAGATCGTAAGCCAGTTCCTTTTCTTCCAGTTCAGCAGTCAATCCCTCAATATGTTGCAGTTCTTTGCTATTGCCGTCAAACGAAATATAAACCAGCCCGAGTGGATTTGATTCCCGATAATCGCCTGTATAAGACATGAACGAAGCGAGTGTCCCGACGGTTAGAAAAGCCACAGTCGAAACGATGGTCACGATGAAAAACATCTGTGCGCTGTCTTTCAGTTTGACAGAAGCTTCTGCAAGTGAAACCAACCGGGTCTTATGCCAGTAAACCCCTTTTCGCCGTTTATAAAAATTCAGCAGCGAATGGACGGAATGCGTAAAGAAGAGATACGTCCCTAAAGTGGCCAGCGGCGGAATGATCAGCACCATTGTATAGACGGTCTCGTCCGTCACGACAGAAGCAAGCACGTAGGAAATCCCCAGCAGCAAAAATCCTAAAAAAGACAGCCAGCGTGATGCATTCGTGATTTCATCCACTTTCCAGTAGCCTTGCAGCAAATCCAAAATCCCTTTCGTCCGGATAAACGCTACACTGATCACTGAAATGATGATGAAGAGACTCGCAAATGCCCCGATAGTTAGGGCAAATGGCTGCCATGATACATACAGCGGCAGCGATTCAAGTTCCATGATTTCACGGCCGATCATAAAGAAAAACTTTGAAAACGCAAAACCGAAAGCGATTCCGGCCACGGTTGAAACCGAGCCGAGAATCATCGTTTCAAAGAAGATCAACTTATTCAGCTGCTTTTTGGTCATCCCTAAATGCATAAGAATTCCGAACTCCTTCGACCGTGCCTGCAAAAAAGCGCTCATCGAATAAAACAGGAAAAACAGCGTGAAAATATAAAGTACAACTTCCGCTATGAACATTCCCCGGACAGCCAGCACCTGCAAGCCATCTTCTTCAAATAATGGATGGAAAATAAACATCGAATAGACGAAGAACACCATCACCGAAACAACGCTTGCGAGGAAAAAAGCAGCATAGCTTCTTCGGTTGCGGAAAACATTATGGTAGGCGAGTTGCCGAAAGGTCATTGACATTTCCTCCAAGCAAGGATAGCACGTTCAAAATCCTTTGATAGAATGTCTGGCGCCGTTCATCGCCGTAAATTTCATTGAAAAATTCACCGTCTTTGATAAACAGCACCCGGTCGCAATAGCTTGCAGCAATCGGATCATGCGTCACCATGACAATCGTAGCGCCTTCGTTGGCACTGACTCTCGACAAAAGATCCAGGACGTCTTTGGAAGCTTTGGAATCCAAATTCCCTGTCGGCTCATCCGCTAAGATGATGGCTGGCTTATGGATCAGGGCGCGCCCGATTGCCGTGCGCTGAGCTTCCCCGCCTGAAATTTCGTTCGGCCGTTTATGCAAGATCGGCGTCAGATCCAGGCGCTTCGCCAATTCCAGAACCCGTGTGGCCATATCATTGACCGGAACATAGTCGAGAGTCAACGGCAGCACCAGGTTTTCTTCCACAGTCAGCATCTGCAGCAAGTTAAAGTCTTGAAAGATAAAGCCCAATTTCCGTCTGCGAAATAAAGCCAATTCATTTTTATCTAATCGGTGGGGATTGATGCCATCAATCAGGATTTCTCCTGCCGTTAAGGAATCAATCGTAGAGATCAAATTCAGCAAGGTGGTTTTCCCGCTTCCGGATGGCCCCATCACAGCTAGAAATTCGCCTTTTTCCACTTCGAAGCTTAGCTGATTGAGGGCTCTATGCGTCACTTTTCCTTCATAGACTTTCGTCACTTCGTCGATTTTCAATAGCGGCATTGCCTTCTCCTCCTGTTGCTGTATCTTCGTTGTCAAATAAGACAGATACCGTCGTGCCTTCTCCTTTTACTGAGGAAATGGAGAACTGGTGGCCAAGCTTTCTACAAACTTCTTTTGCCAAGTACAGGCCCATACCTGTAGATTCTCCTGTTTTCCGGCCGTTCTCCCCTGTAAAGAAAGCTTTAGTGATGCGCGGCAAGTCCGATGATGGAATTCCGATTCCTTCATCCCGGATGGTCAAAAGAAGATGCCCTTCCTGGCATTTGGCTTGAATATAAACTTTCTTGTTCGGTTCAAATGTATATTTGATCGCATTTGTTAAAAATTGTCCCAAAATGAACTTCATCCATTTCCGATCGGTCGTTACGGTAAAGCTGTCATCCACATCGATTTCCGGGTAAACCCGCTTTGAAATGAACAGCCGCTTGTTTTCGGTGACGATTTCGGAGACAAGCCCGCGCAAATGCACTTGTTCAATTTGCATATCGTCTTCAAACGTATCGAGGCGGGCATTCATCAGCACGGTATCTAATCCTGCCTTTAAACGGTCCATCTCTTCCTGAACACTGCTTTTATCCAATTCCTTTTCTTCCTGCAAGAGAAGCTGCATGACGGATAGCGGAGTTTTCATCTGATGCACCCACTGGTTCATAAACTGAAGATGGCGTTTTTCAGCTGCATATAAAGCTTGGGCTTCGTGCTGATACACGC
Source organism: Planococcus alkaliphilus (assembly GCF_057031095.1). Taxonomy (NCBI): domain Bacteria; kingdom Bacillati; phylum Bacillota; class Bacilli; order Caryophanales; family Caryophanaceae; genus Planococcus; species Planococcus alkaliphilus. The sequence continues at coordinate 1,114,296 of NZ_CM168060.1, read as the reverse complement.
GGTACAGCTCATGCATGTATTTTTCGCTTTGCAGCTGTTCCGGCGACCGGCCTTCACGCTGGATGGCGTGCTCCATTTTATCCGGCACGGAGAGAATCTTGTGATAGAAGCGGTATCGTTTCGCAAAACGGGCCGCTAAAAAAGTGATGACCAACAAGGTACTGATAACAAACGAATAAATGGCAGTATCCACGTTCCGGAAGCCATCGAGCCAATAAAGGGCCATGATGAAGGCAACAAGCACTGCCTGGAACACGATAAAAGCTGCATGCTCTTTAAAGAACAGACGGAACATTACAGCTCCTCCTCATTCAAGAGCAGGCGGTAGCCGGACCCCCGCACCGTTTCAATTGAAGATTTCACTTCATAATCCGCCAGTTTCTTGCGGACACGCGTCATATTGACGTTCAATGTGTTTTCATCTACAAAAGCCTGGTCATCCCAGAGCTCTTCAAGCAATTGCTCCCGCGTAACCACTTTCGGGAACTGTGCAATCAACAATTCCATAATCGTGCATTCTTTTTTCTGAAGCGGGATCACAATGGATTTCACATGCAATTCCATCCGCTCTAAAAACAATTTAATGCGCCCGGCTTTAACGGAACGCTCTTCTTGTTTTGGCGCATATTCGCCATAAGCTCTGCGCAAATGGCTTCTTATTTTTGCAAGGACGATTTCATAATGAAAAGGTTTCGTGATGAAATCGTCTCCGCCATTTTCCAAAGCAAATACTTGATCCATTTCTCCAGAACGTGCGGAGATGAAGAGGATGGGGCATGTGGATTTTTGGCGAAGTTGACGGCACCAATAGTAGCCGTCATAAGAAGGCAGATTGATATCCAACAAAACCATATGGGGATCAAATGCTTCGAACTCTTCCAAGATGCGGTCAAAATCTTTCGCAGTCTCCACTTCATAATGATATTTTCGAAGTGTTTCCGCTAATAACGCCGCAATTTTCAAATCGTCTTCTACGATTAAAATTCGTTGGGCTGCCATTCTGATTCCCCCTTTCCGTTTTATTTCCATTTTAACAAAAGAGCCTGCTTAAAAGCAGGCTCTTCATGAATTCTTAATAAATTAATTTCAAAAACTCTTCTTTCGTAATGCCGCCTAGATATTTTGGAATATCAAATCCACTGATGGCTTCGTTTAATGAAGCCCGTTCGTATTTGACGCCAGTGATCGCTTGTTCAATTTCCTCGACATCACCGACACCGAAAAAGTCGCCATAAATATTGGCAGCTTGGACTGTCCCGTTTTCAACTTGCAAACGAACATCGATGCCGCCGACCGGGAACCGGTGCGAATGCTTCATATTGAATTTTGGAGATTTTCCGTAATTCCAATCCCAGTTGCCGTAGCGTTCTGCAGATAAGGCACGGATGTTTTCCCAATCTTCATCCGTCAATTCCCAGTACTTCACATTTTCTTCGCCTTCAAAAAGGGAATTTAAGATAGCAGCCCGGAATTCAGTGACAGACATCGGCTCTTGCAGGAATTCAGAAATGTTCGCTACTCGGCTGCGGATTGATTTGATGCCTTTTGATTCGATTTTTTCTTTGCTGACTTTTAAAGCCGATACGACTGCATCCACTTCCGTATCGAACATTAATGTTCCATGGCTGAACATGCGGCCTCTCGTAGAAAACTGGGCATTTCCTGAAATTTTGCGTCCTGCCACCATCAAGTCATTGCGCCCTGAAAGCTCTGCATCCACCCCAAGCGACTGAAGCGCTTGCACAACCGGCTCCGTGAACTTGCGGAAGTTGCGGAAGCTATTGCCGTCATCCACTGTGATGAAACTGTAATTCAAGTTGCCAAGATCGTGGTAAACCGCGCCACCGCCGGACAAGCGGCGTACTACATGGATGCCGTTCGAATCGACATAATCGGTATTGATCTCCTCAGAAGTGTTCTGGTTTTTCCCGATGATGATCGAAGGTTCGTTAATGTAGAACAGCAAGAACGAATCTTTCTCTACGTCCATTGTCTTTAATAGATACTCTTCAATTGCCAAGTTAATGCGCGGGTCTGTAATGCCTTTATTGTCTACGAAATACATAATCTCTCTCCTTTAACTTCTCTACTTTGTATAGTTTAACGGATAATTTAAAAAATTTCATGGTTTAGGGTTGACGAATCAAAACTGTTATAATACAATTCAATAAAACATAACAGTACTATAACAAAGGAGCTGGAATGAATGATTGAGAACGTAGTCGAATTTTTCAAGAACTTGCCGCCGAAACAATGCGTAACATGTGGAGAAAAGATTGAAGAACAGCACGAATGCTACGGAAGCAAATGTGATTCCTGCAAAGAGTTATAGTACAGAAAAGCGGAAGCGGCTGGTCAGCTCCGACAGGCAGAAGACAGAACAGCGAAGTGGCGCTCTTTGCCGCACAGCTGGGCGGGCTTATGACCCGAGGAGCTAGCCGCTGGAGTCTGGACACAGAAAAGCGGAGGCGGCTGGTCAGCTCCGACAGGCAGAAGACAGAACAGCGAACGTAATAAAGAACACATAAAAAAGGCAAGCGCCCATATCGGGTTCTTGCCTTTTTGCTGTATCAATGGCCGGAATGTTCATCCATATCCATCTTATCCATTCCCTCAGAATCATCGCTGCTATCTGGAACGATAGAAGCTGGATCCGGATCGCCGACCGTGATTTCCTGTTTCGGCATTACGTGTAGGCGGCGGGCTGTGGTATGGGCCTGCATATAATACAGGCCTTCTTCTTCAAAAACGGTTTCTGCTTCATAGATTCCGTCTTCTGTATGTTCAGCTTCAATCATTTCACTGTTGTCGCGGTCACCGGATTGCCAAACTTCATAGACGACTTCGTCTGCGTCTTCTACCGTTTCGCTTCCTTGTGTAACAGTCACAGATAATGTGACTTCTTCCGCCACTTCCGCTTCCTGTGGTGTCGTGATTTCCACTTCTACAATTTGGGTTGAATCCCCGGCACCAGCTGAATCGTCGTCATTCGATCCGCAAGCTGCCAGTAATAATATCGGCATGCCGAGCCATAATAATTTCTTCATGCTTTTACCTCCGCATTCATTTCTTCGACTGGAATCGCTTGATGGCTTCCAGTGCTGCTGCCTGCCCTTGCTGGGCGCAAGCGGGCATGCCGCCTCCTTCAAAAGAACTGCCAATCAATTGAACCATCGGGAATGCTTTTTCCAAGTCTTGTTTGGCTGCTTGGGTGCGGGCCTCGTGGCCAACTTGATATTGCGGCATTGAATTATTCCAGCGGGTGACAATCGTAAAGTCAGGTTCCCCGGAAATCGGAATCGCTTTCCGCAAATCTTCCAGCACCATTCTTTCTATTTCCCGGTCTGATAAATCGACTACTGCTTCGTCCCCTGTCCGTCCGACAAATGCTTTAAAAAGCATCTTGCCGGCAGGAACATGGGCTGGCCATTTTGTATGCATAGCCAAACATTTTGTAATGGTGAACTCACTGTTTCTGGAAACCACAAATCCCATGCCATCTGTGGCAGAAGAATCAATGGCCTCTCGTGAAAAGGCCACTGAAACAGTAGCCACTGAAGTTGATGGCATTTCTTTCAAATTCCCCAACAAGCCGAACGATTCAAATAGAGGCTGGATTTTTTCATGGGGAAGCGCGAAAATCACTTCATCCACTAGAAGATCCGAATCATTATTCAAATGGAGAAGCGCTTTGTCCTGCTCGCGCCGAATCTTATCGACTTTCACACCTTTGAGGATAGTGCAATCTGATAAAGCCTTTTCTAAAGCATCGATCAATGTTTGCATACCATTCTCGAATGTTTGAAAGATCCCTTCACTCGTTGTTGTAAAGGAGTCCACGTTCAGAGAATTGTCTTTTTTCACGCCTGCAATTAAGCTGCGATGTTTTTGCTCAATTTGATAGAAAGCCGGAAATGTGGAAGCTAGGCTCATGCGGTCGATGTCTCCACCGTACAGGCCGGAGAAAATCGGTTCGATTAAATTCTCCACCAATTCTTTTCCGAAACGGCGGCGCATGAATTTGCCAAGCGGCTGGTCAGCGGATTCGGCAGATTTCGGCATGACTAAGTCAGCCGCCGCACGAAATTTCCCACTCCACGAAGATAAATGCGAGGCGATAAATGGCCCCCATTCCGTAGGGACGCCCATGACGGACCCTTTCGGAATAGGATGCAATTGATCTTCAACCATGACAAAGCTTTCGCCTGCTCCACTGGCTATCAACTTATGTTCAATTCCTAATTCTTTAGCCAAATCATTAATATTTTCTGTGCGGGAAAGAAACGAGTCTGGCCCACGCTCAATTACAAAACCGTCTCTATGAAGCGTCTGGATTTTCCCGCCTAAGCGATGCACCGCTTCAATAATTGTGAGATCCAACGAAATGCCTTGCTCTTTCGCTTGTTTTTGTAAATAGTATGCAGCAGACAGGCCCGAAATTCCTCCGCCCACGACTGCTGCTTTCAGCGTCCGCTCTGTCACGTTTCAGATTCACTCCCGATTCAATTATTATTCTGCCAGTTTTTTCAATACCACATCTGTAAGGCCATCGATGAATAATGGCTGGACGTTCGGCATTTCTGGACGGTGGTAAGTTGCGCCGATTTCATCGCATACCACTTTACATTCATAGTCATTGTCGAATAATACTTCTAAATGGTCCGCTACAAAGCCGACTGGCGTATAAACAAACGACGTATAGCCTTTTTGTTCGTATAATTCGCGAGTCAGATCCTGCACGTCCGGTCCGATCCAAGGTTCTGGTGTTTGGCCGGCACTTTGCCAACCTACTTCAACATTTTCCACGCCTGCCGCTCCAGCAATCAAAGCTGCTGTTTCTTTCAATTGTTCCGGATAAGGATCGCCATTTGCAATGATTTTCTCAGGCAATGAATGCGCAGAAACGATCAAGCAAGATTTTGCACGTTCTTCTTCTGACATTCCAGCGAAAGTTGCACTTACTTTTTCGCTCCAATATTGGATGAATTTCGGCTCAGTGTACCAGCTTTCCACTGACACTAACTCAATTCCTGCTTTTTCAGCAGCTTCTGCTGCACGGCCATTATACGACTTAACAGAGAATGTAGAGAAATGCGGTGCAAGGACAATCGATACAGCTTCTTTGATGCCGTCGCGTGCCATTGCTGCTACTCCGTCTTCTACGAATGGTTCAATATGTTTTAATCCAAGGTAAACTTTAAAGTCGATTTCATCTTGCACTTCGTTCAAACGAGCGCCTAAAGCATCTGCCTGGTCTTGTGTGATTTTCGCAAGCGGAGACAATCCTCCGATTGCTTTATAGCGGCTGCGCAAATCTTCCAAGCTTTCTTCGCTTGGTTTGCGGCCATGGCGAATATGCGTGTAATAACGCTCAATATCCGCTTCTTCGTATGGTGTACCATAAGCCATTACCAATAATCCCATTGTCTTTTTCAATTTAATCACCTCATAAGAAATTTTTGCTTCAATTAATTATTTGCTTTATAGGCAGCACTGTACTCATGCACAAATGCTGTTAAACGTTTCAAAGTATCCGGCTGTACTTCCGGGAATACGCCGTGGCCTAGGTTGAAGATATGGCCGTCTTGCTGCAAGCCCATATCCAAAATCTTTTTCACGCGCTCTTCAATTACCGGCCAATCAGCCAGCAAGAATGAAGGGTCGAAGTTCCCTTGCAAGGTTTTCGTCAATCCCATTGCACGTGCTTCAGAAATCGGCAATCTCCAATCGAGGCCGACCACATCTACTGGCAGGTCGTGCCATTCTTTCGCCAAGTGGCTCGCACCAACGCCAAAAATCGTCAAAGGTACGCCTTCTGTCCGAAGTTCTGCAAAAATCCGATCCATGACCGGCTTAATGAAAATGCGGTAATCTTCTACATTCAAAGCCCCTACCCATGAATCGAAAATTTGAACAGCTTTTGCTCCCGCTTTTACTTGCGCTTTTACGTAAGGGATGATGGTATCTGCCAATTTATCCATTAATGCAAACCACATTTCAGGCTCAGATGCCATCATCGCTTTTGTTTTGTTATAGCTTTTCGATGGTCCGCCTTCAATCATATAGCTCGCTAAAGTAAATGGTGCGCCTGAAAAGCCGATAAGCGGCACATTCAATTGTTCTTGCGTCAAAATACGGATGGTCTCAAGAACGAAATCGACGTCCTGCTCCGGGTTGATTTCGCCGAGGCGCTGAATATCTGCCATTGTACGGATCGGGTTATCGATAACCGGACCAACTCCAGCTTTGATTTCAACGTCTACGCCGATTGCCGGCAGCGGCGTCACGATGTCTTTATAAAGAATCGCTGCATCCACATTGTATTGATCGACAGGAAGCTTTGTCACATAAGCGCAAAGCTCTGGCTGATGCGTAATTTGTTCAAGTGAGTATTTCTCTTTAATCTTGCGGTATTCCGGCTGTGAACGGCCAGCTTGGCGCATATACCATACCGGTGTATGTTCCGTTTTTTCTCCGCGGGCAGCTCTTAAGTACGTGTCGTTAAATGCTGTCATGTTTTTATTCATCCCTTCAATCTTATCTTCCACTGCGTTCTATTTCATTATCCGTATTTACTATAGACGCTCCGCTTCCTATTGTATAGATTCCTTAAGGAAATGTCATAAATTAGACTCTTCTCGCTTCACAGCTTGTACATAAAGCGTTTTATGTTTTTAGATAAGGGAAGAATAAGATTAGAATATAGAATGAGGAGGTATTTTGGATGAATTTATTTATGACCACAGGAACTTATGAATTCATGAAGAACATGAGAGAAAAGCACCCGCAGGAAACAATGGTGCTGATGCAAGGGGAGAATACGACTTTGCTGCTCCATGAAACGGAAGGGAGAACTATTTTCCAGACGCCGCGGCGTTATGAAGTAGTCGATGGAACCGGTACATTTAAAGAAAAAGGCTTTTTCGTTATGAACCATATTCCGGTAACGGATGAAGGCCGTCCAATTTTTGAACATCGTTTTAAAAACCGGGCTGGCGCAATCGAAAATGAACCCGGCTATGTCGCATTCCGCGTGCTGCGTCCTACCGATTCGGATACGTACGTCGTGTTGACGGAATGGGAGTCTCCTGCTTTCTTTGAAAAATGGAAAGAATCCCAAGCTTTTTCAAAAGCGCATGATAGACCGGCAGATGCTCCGGCTGAAAAACGGCAGAATATCTTTTCGGGCTCTTCCTATATCAAAACCTACAAAGCAAAGCCACAAGACGATTAATCAAGTGAGCCTCATTTTTTGAGGCTCTCCACATACATACATGACTGGAGGAAACTAAATGGTTTTTGTTTACTTTGTCTTAGCTGCAATTGTGACCGTAATCGCTTCGATCAAATTATCGCAATACGCAGATGTCATCAGCGAGAAAACTGCGATGGGCGGAATGATGGTAGGTACTTTGCTTCTTGCAGGAGCGACTTCCCTTCCTGAAGTTTCGACAAGCTTTTCTGCTGCAGCCATCGGCAATGCCGACATCGCAGTCGGCAATATGATCGGCTCCAATTTATTTAATTTATTTATCCTGGCATCTTTTGATTTCCTGCTGCGCCGCAGACGGATTTTGGAACGAGCCAGCAAAGACCATTTGTATACGGCATTTCTCGGCTTGTTACTGACCGTACTCGTCATTCTTTCTTTATGGCTGCGAATCGATATTTCCTTCCTCGGAATCGGACTGGATGCATTAATTATCGCCATCGCCTATATTGTCGGTATGGTCGTCATCAATAAGCTTCAATCACAAGATGCTTCTATAGAAGAAGCAGCAGTTTCAGAACAAGAGCCGAATAACCCAAGCGGAGATTTATCAGCAAGAGCCGCTGTCATCCGATTCATCCTTGCCGCCTTGGTCGTTCTTGGAACCGGTACTGCCCTTTCAATCACTGGAGATGAAATTGCGGTCATTACCGGAATCGGCTCCAGCTTTATCGGCAGTTTTCTGATTGCCGCCACCACTTCATTGCCGGAAGCCATTTCTGTATTCGTCGCGTTGCGGTTGAATAATGTCAATATGGCAGTCGGCGCAATTTTGGGAAGCAATATTTTCAACATGATTATTTTAGCGATTTCTGATCCCGTATATACAGCCGGCCCTATCCTATCAGCAGTTTCCGGGGCGCATATGATTATCGCACTCGGCGTATTGGCTATGTCACTTTTGACCATTTACGCTTTGACTCAGAAGAAAACATTGTCCAGCACGGTTTATTCGGTTCCTTCTATCTTAATGGTGATCATTTACTTTGTGGCCACTTTCCTGAATTTCAACTATTAAAGAGAGAGCCTTGTGCTCTCTCTTTTTCCGTTCAGTACAACTTTAGATTGCTGGTCTTCCTTATATTCCCATCCGTTCTGTCCGATTTAATATGCTATGATTATAGTATAACAATTTCGACTATTGAAGGGAGATTCAGAAATGCTTGAAAAACTATATAAACAACTAGAAGAACGCTATCCAGAAATGGTGGAGATCCGCCGCTATTTGCATATGAATCCGGAACCTTCCTTCCACGAATCCAAAACCGCTGCCTATATCCGCAATTATTATGAACAATTAGGGATCGAAGTAAAACACGGAGTTGGCGGCAACGGTGTAGTAGCCACCATTCGAGGTGCAAAACCTGGAAAAACTGTGGCTTTGCGCGCAGATTTTGATGCCCTGCCCATTCAGGATTTGAAAGAAAACGTCCCTTATAAATCACAAGTGCCCGGTGTAATGCATGCCTGTGGCCACGATGGCCATACGGCAACTTTATTGGTTCTTGGAAAAACACTCCATGAAATGCGCAACGAACTGAAAGGCACTTATCGATTAATTCATCAGCATGCGGAAGAGCTCGCTCCAGGAGGCGCGAAACCGATGATTGAAGCGGGTGTTTTAGAAGGCGTCGATGTCATTTTTGGTACACATCTCTGGTCAACGACCCCGTACGGCCGCATCGACTACCGTATTGGGCCGGTTATGGCGGCAGCGGATAGCTTCACGATAAAAGTACAGGGCCGCGGCGGCCATGGCGCGATGCCGCATGAAACAAAAGATGCCGTGGTCATTGGCTCACAAATCGTCAACAACCTCCAACAGCTTGTGGCTCGCCGTGTGGATCCGCTCGAGTCCGCTGTATTATCCGTCACTTCATTTGTAGCGGAAAATCCTTATAATATCATCGCAGACCATGCTCTCCTTTCCGGAACGGTGCGGACCTTTACGGAAGAAACACGATTGCTGATGGAAAAAGAGATGCAGCGCGTGGTGGATGGAACGAATATCGCCACCGATAGCCATAGTGATTTCACTTTTTCTAGAGGCTATCCTGCTGTCGTCAACCACGAAGCAGAGACGATGTATGTAAAGAAAATCGCTGAAGCCGTTCCAGGAGTCAATGAAGTCTATAATTGCCCTCCGCAAATGGGAGGCGAAGATTTCGCTTATTACCTGCAGGAAATTCCCGGCACCTTTTTCTTTACCGGCGCGATGCCGGACGGCGCTGTCTACCCGCATCATCATCCGAAATTCGATTTTAAAGAAGAAGCAATGCTTTTGGCTGCCAAAACCTTAGGGTCAGCGGCGTTGAATTTCCACGAATAAAAAAGGGTTGTCCCAAAAATTTGAACTGAACCCCAAATGGTAGACACTTTAAAAAAAGTGACCCCATTTGGGGTTTTTTCTGTTTTCAGACCCCGGTATACTAAATTTAGCTAACTTGGACGGGAGAAGATCATATGAGTAAAATTATATTCAACGAACACCAACAACGGGTCTTGGAGGCGAATCCGAATGTCGCTTCCGTATCCGATCGGGCGATTCAGTACACGCCGGAATTCAAAATCCATGCCGTGAAAGAGAACTTAGCGGGCAAAGGCCCTGCCCAAATCTTTAGTGAAAGTGGTTTTGATTTAACGGTTATCGGTTCAAAAAAAGCGACGTCTTCTTTGAACCGTTGGCGGACGACGTTTAGAACGTATGGAGAAGAAGGCTTTTTTGAAGAGCGTCGTGGAAAAGGCAGTACCGGCCGCCCTTCCACCAAAGATCTCTCGGCGGAGAAGAAGCTGGAGAAAGCGGAAGCACGTATCAAATATCTGGAAGCGGAAAATGAGTTGCTAAAAAAGCTCGAGGAGCTCGAGAGGCAGGCGAAGAAACGCAGCTGACCCCAGCGGAAAAATTCGAAGCGATCAACACAGTGGTCCGGAAATTCCAACTGAAGAATTTGGTGGAAACTCTTTGCCGCACAGCGAGGGTCAGCCGGAGTGGCTATTACGCCTGGCTAGAGAAAACGGAACAGCACGCCATTCGCGAAGAACAAGACTACCAGGACTACCAGTTGCTCAAAAGCATCTACGATGCGCATCGGGGGAAAATCGGGTATCGCACCTTTTATATGGTACTCACTGAACTGTTGGAAACGCCTATGAACCACAAGAAGATCCTGCGTCTCATGCGCAAATTCAATCTTTTTGCCAAAATCCGGCGAGCGAATCCCTATAAGCAAATCGCCAAAGCCACACAAGAACACACCGTATGTCCGAACTTGTTAAACCGCGAGTTTGAACAAGATGAACCCGGCAAGGTATTCGTCACTGATATCACGTATCTGCCCAACCGTTCGGGGCAAATGGCGTATCTGTCCGCCGTAAAAGATGTCGCCACCCGTGAAATCGTCGCCTATGAAGTCACGACGACGCTCACGATGGAAATTGTTTACCGTACGTTGAAGAAATTGAAGGAAGCGTTGGATGGCAATGTTCACCCGGAAGCGATGATTCATTCCGATCAAGGCTTTCACTACACCCATCCCGAATACCAACAACGTGTGAAGGAACTGAAGTTGACCCAATCCATGTCCCGCCGGGGCAATTGCCTCGACAACGCCCCCATCGAATCATTTTTTGGTCACTTTAAAGATGATGTCGATTTTAAACAAGCAACCAGCCTGGATGAACTGAAAGGGCTGGTGGATGAGTACATGGAGTATTACAATGGAACGCGCAAGCAATGGAATCTAAAAAAGATGACTCCGGCACAATACCGAAGTCATCTAATCGCAGCCTAGCTGCAGGGTACCTTTTTTATAAACTGTCCATTAAATGGGGCGCAGTTCAATTCTGGGACAACCCTTTTTTTCATTTTTTCTTCTTCGCAAAAGCTAAAGTAATAGAGGAAACAACTAGAACTGCAGCAAATGCGATCAATGCTACGATAAATTCTCCTGCTATCAGCAAAACGATAGCCACAAGCACCGCTTGGATGCTTTGAAGAATCAACACCAGTTTTCCGACCGCCTGCTCTCGGCTGAATGCCGTCAATGGGAATAAATTATCCATGCGGAAATGCTGTTTCTGATTTAAGCCCTGCCAAATTTGGATACTGGAAGCAAAGGCTAAGGCAGCGATAAAAATGGCAATGGCCGTTGGAAACGGGATCAGCCAAGCCCCTGCCATCGAAATGGCCGTCAAGCGAAGCCATAAATAGAACAATTCATCCGACCGGATAAAAGTCCGTAAAATCAAATAGAAATGCGCGTTATGCGGACCATTTTTAACCAAACGGTAAATCCAGTTTAGCCAAGCCCGCTCTTTCACTTTTCCTTTGATATGCGGGACGTCTGTAAAATAATTCGCGAATTGATAGAACCGCAGCATCCGGTTTTCTTCAAGCCGGATGAAATGCTCGTAAGGAAAAGCTTTTCCAGTCGCTTGCCCCTTCACCCATCTGCCGTAGACAATCATGGCAAACAAAAATAATACGGCAATCAGCAAATTGCCGATTACGTAAAAATAGACAAAGAGCAGCACGAAAACAAAACGGACCAGCCGGTCAAGCCAGGCGTCTCTTCCCGCTTTTGCTTTACGGAACGAAAATTCAGTTTGGATGTTCCACCATTTGATCAGCAAAAGCAATATCGGCAATCCGATCAATAAAGACGACGGCAAACCGTATAACGCATTGACCATCGGCAATGACACGATAAACGCAATCACCGGCAAATACAATTGCGAGAAAAACGACCATTTCAGCGCCGGTTTTAAAAATTCGTCCAGTTTGCTTTCAAGCGGCAAAAAGTACACCATATCCGCTTCCTTCAATAGAGTCGAAGGTGCACTGAATGCCAGTAATAAGGCAAAAACAAAAGCCATGAGCCATGCACCGGGGAAATCCGGCGGCACGTTCTGCACCCATTCGCTATAGGCGTAGCCAGCCGCGCCGATGGCAAAAAGAAGCACAACTGCGATATGGCCCGTGAAAATATATTTTAAATAATTTTGGACTTCCCGCATGTATTTTTGAAGCCGGTTATCCCATACCTCATGCAAGTTCTTCATTGACAGCATCCTCAGTCATCGCAATATATAAATCATCTAATGAAGCATCCGGCATATCAAATGCTTTCCGCAGATCCTTCATGGTTCCAACCGCCCGAATGCGGCCATTGTGCAAGAGAATGATGCGGTCGCAATAGCGTTCAGCCGTGGAAAGGATGTGCGTCGACATGAGTACAGAAGCCCCTTTTTTCTTTTGCTTCTCCATTTGGTCGAGCAATGATTTGATGCCGAGCGGGTCAAGCCCGACAAATGGTTCGTCAATGATATACAAAGCCGGGTCCACTAAGAACGCGCTCATGATCATGACTTTCTGGCGCATCCCTTTCGAGAAATGGGAAGGAAACCATTTCAAGCGTTTCTCCATCCGGAATTCCTTCAATAGTTCAGCTGAACGTTTTTCAAAACGGGCCGGTTCGATATTATAGGCCATGGCCGTCAGTTCCAAATGTTCGCGCAGCGTCAACTCTTCGTATAGAACCGGCGTTTCTGGGATATAGGAAAAGGATGAACGATAAACATCCATATCTTCTTCAAACTTTTTGCCGTTCAAACGGATTTCTCCTGATTTTGGTTCCATCAAGCCGATGATATGCTTGATCGTCGTACTTTTCCCGGCTCCATTTAAGCCGATCAAGCCGACCAATTCCCCTTTATTAATCGAAAATGTCACATCTTGCAAAACGGGTTTGCGTGTATAGCCCCCGGTCAGCGACTGGACTTCCAAAATTGCCAATCTCAACACCTCTTTCTTTCCACTATTGTATCAAATCTCCTGAATGATTTCTTTTGAGAGAAATGAAATATGTTAAACTGATTAAAATGGAAAGGATGATGACAATGACAAATTGTATTTTCTGCAAAATTATTGCCGGAGAAATCCCGAGTGTGAAGGTTTATGAAGACGAGCATGTTTATGCTTTTATGGACATCATGCCGCTATCTAAAGGCCACACGCTCTTAATTCCAAAAACGCATCGTGAATTTGTATACGACATGACGCCGGAAGAAGCTTCGAACCTCTTCAGTGTCGCACCGAAAATTGCCGCAGCCATCAAAGAGACATTTGAACCGGAAGGCATGAACTTATTAAACAATAACGGCGCTAAAGCAGGCCAAAGCGTTTTCCATTTCCACCTCCACTTCATTCCCCGCTACGGCGAGACGGACGGCTTCGGCGCAAAATGGATGACAAAAGAAAAAGAATTCACAACTGAACGGATTCAGGAACTAGCGGAACAGGTAAAGGAAAAATTGGCTTAAATGCTTGCTTTCGCACCTTATAAAGGATAGAATCAGAATAAGTTTTTTCGCCGGCGGCCACGAGGGCACGTGCGGGAAAAAGCAAAAAAAGAGTCGAGCTGAGGAGAGATGAGAAATGAATACGAAGAATTTAGTTTTAATGGCCTTATTGGTCAGTGTTGGGGCTGCGCTATATGTGATCATCCCAGGGTTTAGCGGAGGCATGAAACCGGATTTCATGTTGACGATGATGTTTATCGGAATCTTGTTATTCCCAAATGTTAAATCTGTATTTTTGCTTGCCGTAACTACTGGCGTGATTTCTGGACTGTTTTCAACTTTCCCAGGAGGATTTGTTCCAAATATCCTTGATAAATTCATTACGGCCTTTGTCTTTTTGGCATTTGTTCTAATCTTAAAGAAAATCGTGCAAAAATTGCCGGTAGCCATCGCCCTTTGTGCGGGAGGCACGGTATTGTCAGGAACCGTTTTCCTGTCATCTGCCATCTTCATCATTGGTGCAGATATTCCTTTCGGGATTCTCTTCACTACAGTGGTGCTGCCTGCAATGCTGCTGAACGGTGTCGCTTTCACATTTATTTATCCGATTGTCCTTACTTTAGTAAGACGTTCGAAATTCGAAACAGCTGTCACTCAATCAGCATAATCCAAAGCTTTTCAAGGACATTCTCCTTGAAAAGCTTTTTTTCATTGAATCCCCATTCACCTTTATGTTTTAATTAAGTAAAATAGAGGAAAAGAACGGTATAGATGAAAGGGGCGTTTGCCGATGAAAGCATCGACATTTTTTTTAGGGCTTGCAACAGGGTTAGCAGCCGGAGCTGCAGCCACATTATTTTCAACACCACAATCGGGGAAAGAACTTCGCACTTCTGTAAAAACAACATCTTCCGATTGGAAAGAGAAACTTGCAGATGTTAAAGAAAAAGTGAACGGGCTGAAAGAATCCATCGCCACATTATCGGCGGAAGCCAAAACGCAATTTCCAGCAACAGCGGATGGCTTAAAAGCTTCAATGGAAAACTGGCAAGAAGGAACAGCTCCTGCCAAAGAACATTTACAACTAGAAATTTTGGCTATTCAAAATTCGATTGAGGAATTGCAGAATGCTATTTCAAAAGATAAAAAAGACAATAAAGGAAAAAACGACAGCTCTGATCACGATTCAGATGATAGGGACGACAAGTGAAACTGCCATTTGGCAGTTTTTTTTGTTATCCGGACATTGGTTGTCTGAAGGCCTCGACTTCCTATAAGCTTTTGAAACTCCCATTCCCCTGTGCGGCAAAGAACGCCGCTTCGGCTGCCTGTCTTATGCCTGTCAGAGCTTGACGGGCACTTCCACTTTTCTATTCGGAAATTTTTTTATTATTCACACTTTAATAAGGTTTGCTTTATTGCTATAATAAAGAAAAATCTTTCTGGGGGAAAGTTGGTGCTGAAATGAATGAACGCGAATACACGATGAAAGAGGCTATGTTGTTTAGCCAGCGCATCGGGCAATTATCGAAAGCCTTATGGAAAGCTGTTGAAAAAGATTGGCAATTGTGGATAAAACCTTATAACTTGAATATTAATGAACACCACATTTTATGGATTTCTTACCATTTAAAAGGGGCTTCTATTTCGGACGTTGCTAAATTTGGGGTTATGCATGTGTCCACTGCCTTTAACTTTTCAAAGAAATTAGAAGAACGTGAGCTTCTCGCTTTTTCAAAACGCGATACCGACAAACGCAATACATATGTCGAATTGACGCCAAAAGGCGAAGAACTGATGCAGGAGATGATCGAACGATACCATGACACTCCCCACTCCGTTATTGATGGTTCCTTGCCGATTCGGAATCTTTACGGGAAATTCCCGGAGTTTTTGGATATCATGGCCTTGATCCGCAATATTTACGGCGATGATTTCATGGAGATTTTTGAAGCTTCCTTTAAAAATATCGAGAACAAATTCAACGAAGAAAATCATGTGATTGAAGCAATTGAAAAGCAGTGAAAACGCTGTCTAAAATTTAATATGAATCTGTCTTGCTTTTATCGCTAAATCATTGTATTGTATGTATCGACTCAAAAGAGCAATCTACTTTTAGGAGATGCAAATAATGCATTGCTGGAAAACCATCAATTTAAAAAAACAATACGGACTCGATCGTGTTTATATGCTTTCTGCACTTATGGGGCTCGGTGTTTTCATGAGCTTTTATATTGTGTTGAACATCTTGTATTCTGATCCTTTGTCCGACCAGAATTTCTTCTTTTTCATCTTGGCGATTTTAGCCGTTTATCCGCTTCATAAGGCATTTCACTTTTTGCCTTTGGTCGGCTGCCGTAAATGCATCAAATTGGTTGTGAAAAAAAGCTTTAAGGTTTTCCCGATGTTTTCCTTGCATATTAAAGAACCTGTTTCCAAGAAACGTTTTTTATTCACTTTGCTGAGCCCGTTCTTATTGATCAACGCGATCATTATTATTCTTAGTATCTCAATGCCTGTATACAGCCATTATTTTGCCATGCTGCTCGCTTATCATTGCGGCTTGTGCTTAACGGACTTGATCTATCTCCGGAATCTGGCGCATTCACCAAAAGACGCTTTAATCGAGGAAACGGAAACCGGATATGAAATCTTGGTTCCGGAAGCAATAGTCTAATCCTGTTTTTTCCTCTCGTCTTTGTTATACTAATAGCTAAGTATAGAGGGGAGGAAATCCATGATAGTCGCATTTGTAGTAATGTTTTCCGTATTTTACTTGTTCCAGATCAACCGAATGACCTTAGCTCTTGTTACGTCTAGGGAAATTCCTGAAGAAAACCATCAGAAAATTTTCCGTACAATCAATATATTAATTACCATCTTATTGGTATCATTATATGTAGGCGTAGAATTTACTCCATAAGTTCATTTGCCCTAGGCATTTGGGCTTTTTCTTTTGACATAGAAACTTTTTGATTTTTAAAACGTTTATGTTATAGTAACTAACGGCATCAAGATAGAAAGTTGGGAGCGAATAATTATGAAGAAATCACTATTAACATTGTCTTTAGCCGCATCCGTTTTAGTATTAGGCGCATGCAGCGATAACGGTTCTGAAGGAGAAGTTGTTGTCTCTTCTAAAGTTGGCGATATCACAGAAAACGAGTTATACAATGAAATGAAAACTTCTGTCGGCGATCAAGCAGTTCAAGTCCTTATGATCGAAAAAGTACTTTCTGACAAGTACGAAGTGACGGACAAAGAAGTCGACGCAGAATACAAAAAATCTGAAGAGCAGCTAGGCGAAAGCTTTGAACAGTTCCTTCAGCAAAACAATCAAACAGAAGACAGCTACCGCAAAGTCATCCGTTTGAACCTATTGCAGGAAAAAGCATTGACTGACGGTGTAGACGTGACAGACGAAGAAATCCAAGCACAATATGAGCGCCAAGGAACTGAACTGAATGCGCGCCATATCCTTGTAGCAGATGAAGAAACAGCGAACAAAGTGAAAAAAGAATTGGATGAAGGCGGCGACTTCGCTAAATTAGCTGAAAAGTACTCAACAGATCCAGGATCTGCAGCAAACGGCGGCAGCCTTGACTGGTTCGGAACTGGCGCGATGGTTCCTGAATTTGAAGATGCGGCTTATGCTTTAGAAGTGGAAGAAATCAGTGCTCCTGTTCAATCACAGCATGGTTTCCACATCATTCAAGTAATGGAAAAACGCCAAGTGGAAGATCAGCCTGCTCTTGAAGACCAAAAAGACCAAATCCGCAAAGAATTGGCTGTTGGAAAAGCAGACCAAGAAGCGTTGATCCCTAAAATCGCGAAAATGATGGAAGATGCAGACATCGATATCAAAGATGAAGACCTTAAAGGTGCCTTCGACGATATCATGAACGCGGAAGCTCCAACTGAAGAGGCTCCAACTGAAGAAACACCGGCTGAATAAGTCTATGAAGAAAGCCCTTTGCCTAGTCGGCAAAGGGCTTCTTTTTATTCAATCGTCGGTTTATAGAACGAACGGTTATCGAGCGGGAAAAGGCGTTCTGTAAACTCGCCTGCTTTTGTCTTGCCGAGCGCCCGGTCGAGCATCATCATTTTCGCGTCGATATTGTCGATATAATGCAGCATCTCCGCTTCTTTGATCATCGGTTTTTTCGGGCTCCCCCACTCTTCTTTGCCGTGATGGGAAAGGATCATATGCTGAAGCAATAGAACTTCTTCGCTGCTGATTTCCAACTCATCTGCTGTTTTGGAAATTTCCGTAACCATGATTGAAATATGGCCAAGCAAATTGCCTTCAAGTGTATAAGTCGTTGCAATCGGGCCAGACAACTCAAATACCTTGCCGACATCATGCAAAATGATTCCTGCATATAAAAGATCTTTGTTCAGGGATGGGTAAATTTCGCAAAGTGCTTTCCCCAGTTTCAGCATGGAAACCACATGATCCGCTAAACCGGACGCATAATCATGGTGATTTCTCGTAGCGGCAGGAAATGTCAAAAACGGCTGCTGGTATTTCTTTAAGATATGACGTGTAATCCGCTGAATCTGCGGGTTTTCCATTTCAAATAAATACTGCATCACTTCTTCGAATAATTCATCCGTGCTTTTCTCGGAAGACGGCATCAAATCCGCTATGGACTGGTTTTCTTCCGGCTTTGCCGGACGGATGCTCTTAATCCGCAATTGGTTTTTGCCGCGGTAGTTGTGGATTTCCCCTCCTACTCGGACAATCGTCTCTGCTGCAAATAGCTTTTCATGTTCATCTTTTGTATCCCATAATTTCGCTTCAATGTCTCCGCTTTTATCTTGCAGCACTAAAGACATAAAGGGATTTCCGGTGGTCGTAACGCCTTTGACCGATTGCTTGATCAGCAAAAATTCATCGATGGTTTCGCCAACCGCTCGCTGTGTGATTCCTTTGCTCATGAATATACACTCCTTTCGATAGTAGCCACGTCTATTACATAAGCATCAGGCCAAACCTGCTGCATCATTTCATGACACGTAAAGTAGACGAACTGGTGGTCTTCTTGCAGCTCTGTTATTAAGTTTATCATTTGCTGGAGCCGCCGGCGATCAAAATGAACAAACGGATCATCCATGATGATCGGGAACGGATGGCTTTTGGCCATCGATACAGCCAGTGACAGCCGCAAGGACAGATACGCCTGTTCTTTTGTTGCTTGGCTCAGCTCTGCTATGTGGAATCGCATGCCGTCTTTTCGCACCGCTTCGAAATACCCTTCTTGCGTCATTTCCATTCCCGTATAGGAACCGGAAGTCAATTTCTCAAAATAAACTTGTGCTTTTTGAATGGCAGCGGGCAAACTCTTTTCTTTTAATTCATCCATCGTCTGTTTAATCGCTTCTGTAATCGCTTTTCCTGCAGACCATCTTTTCGCCATGTCCGCCAATTCTTCTTTCTTTTCATTGAATAGCTGCAATTGAGTTTCGTAAGCTTCATCGGTCAACAACTGCTTCGTGAATTGTTGTTTTTCAGCCTGTTCACCCAAAAGAGCTCGCCGCTCTTCTTTCAGCCGCTGCAGATCTGATTCAAGCTTCTGGATATTCGACTCGCCCCAACGCTCTTCATCTGCTTTCGAGAAATTTCCAAGCGCTTGCAGCTGCGATTGAATCGATGCCATTTCTTTTTCAATTTGCTCTTTCTTCAGCCACTCATCACCCAGTAAATAAAACTCATCCACGTTCTGTGCATTGGCTTCTGCCAGCAAGACCTGTTGTTCTCCATCAATTTGCCGGTTGAGGGCATGGAGTTGTTCGAGTTCTTCTTGGACAGCTGCCGCCTTTTCCTGTAATTTTTCCACAGCCGCGCGCTGCTCCTGCCGTTTGTTCATTTCTGCGCGCAACACGGCATACAATTCATCGGCTGGCACAGGCTGATCAAGCAAAGATTCTACATGTGCGAGCCAATCTGCCTGCTCCTTTTCAAGCGCTGCGATTTCCGCCTTCAACCGCTTCTCTTTTAGCGAAACAGCATGGATTTCCCGCAGTTTCTCAAAAAGGCCCAAGACTGTCGACCGGCTTGCATTTTGCGGCAGGCCTAAGTTTCGCAAGAAATGCTCATACGCTAAGCGCGCCTGTTCACTGCGGCTTTCTTTGGAAAGTTTGCCGATAGAGCGCTTCGCTGCTTCTACTTGCTCTATATAGCCATCCAATTTACGGTCATAGCTGTCCAATTTAGCAATCAAAGCCGCATATTCCGTTTCTTTGCCGCTATAACGGCTTAATAAAGCTTCCTGTTCGGATTCAAGCGTTTCGGGCTTCCGGTTTTTCAGCATCAGCCAAAGCCCTCCTATGGCTGCTAAAAAGCCGATAACCGCCACAAGGTAATTCGATTGCCCTAAACCGATGATGAGTGTAAGCACTCCAATTCCCGTCATCGCGTAATTCACTGTCTGGCTGCTGGCGGATTTTTGTGCGTTTTTTGCTGCTTTCGCTTCAGCCACTTTATGGGCAATCGCTTGCCACTCTTCAGCCATTCTTCGATCGCTTTCACTAGGTTCATTCGCGAGGAAAATTTTCAGCTCTTTTTCGGTTTCGGCAAGCTTCGTTTTTTCTTCTGCCACTTTCCGGTCCGCGTAGCGATTTTCTTCTTCTTCCCTTTCGGCTTGCTGAACGAGCAGGATCAATTCTTCCTCACGGCTCAAGGAAACGTCTGCTTGAAGCGCTGTTGCTTCCTCTATTCCGATTAAGGAAAGAAGGCGTCTCCGGTCATCTTCCAAACGAATGGCTTCTTCCTGCTTTTGGCGAAGTACGGAACGCAATTGATGCCATTCCGATTCTCGCGCTAGCAAGGCATTCAAAGGCCCGATGTCTGTGTGTCCGTTCTCTTGAACCGTCGTGCGTTCCGCTTCTTTTTCAAGAAACGCTTTTCGCGCCTTTGCTTCAGACAACCGGTCCATTAACCGGTCCATCCGCCGCTGTCCATCGGAAGGGAATGCGGTTACAGTCAACGAGTCCAATTCGCTTTGAAGCATTCTTTCTTTTTCAATCAACGGTGCAGCCTGCCGCTGCTTTTCGATTTTCTTCATTTCCTCGCTTGCTTCATCTTCTTCTTTATTGATCAAAAGGAGGCGCTGTTCTATTTCACGAAGGCGTTCTAGATAAGGACTATAAAGTTCGGCACGGCTTCGAAGCTCTTTCAGCTCCGCCTCCATCACACGGAGTTCTTCAACCAATTGATTGATTTCAGGGTTGCGCCCTGTTTTCTTAAAAATGCCGGCCATTTCTTTTTCCACGCGGTCTTCAAGTTTGGTAATGGCATCGATGCCGGTAGTCCCGGAAGCCAGTAAAGTTCGGCTCAATTCGTCTTCCGTCATTTTTTCCAAGCCTTGCAGTTCGTGGATGGAAAAAGAAAATACCGATTCAAAAGCCGACCGGTCGTAATCCCTCAAAAGCATTTTCAATTCAGCATCCGATCCGCGCGTGCCGTCTTCAAAATAGACGGTGACTTCTCCAGCCGCTTTACCTTTCACTCTTTCGATAACGACTTTGCCGTAGACGGGGTCGGTGATATGCAATTGCCCGCCGTATTTCCCTCCTGCTTTCGGTTCATACCGCTGCAGGTTCTGTGTACGAAGCGGATAGCCGAATAAAGTCTGGACAATAAATTGCTGAATGGTCGTTTTGCCGGCTTCATTGGCTCCGTAAAAGAGGTTCATCCGGCCGTTCAATTCAATGCTTACATCCTGGTGTTTGCCAAATCCGTAAATGATGGCTTTTTCAATTTTCATCAGCTATTCCTCCATCCGGACATTTCGGCGGATTTTCTGAATCGCGGCTGCTTGAATAGCCGCGGTTTCATGATCGTTCAACGAGTCAAGAAAACGGCTGCCTTTTGGATGCCGATACAAATCCTTTAATACATTTTTCCAATCGGCCAATTGCCAGGAATCCATTACGCCTATGATTTTCTCTGCCAACGGCGAGATTTCAAAAGCATCAGCCCCCAACTCAGTCTCTATCGAGGAGATCCAGGCAAAATCCTCCAGTTCTTCCAACGCTTCCTGGAGCGTTTCCATCAATTCTTTTTCTGTGACTTCTTCAAAAAGTTCTTTTGCCCCTGCATCTAAATGAGTCAAATGCAATTGGAGAATAGAAGGGCCATATTCCATCAATTGGTGCTCAATACCGTTTCTGCAGGCATCAATCAGTTCGTTCATATGCATGATGCCTTCACATCCAATCGAAAGGCGGTCAAATTGAACCGCCGAAACCGGTATAAATTGAAGGCTTGTGCCTGATTTGGACAGCGAAACATCGTAAAATCCTTTCGCTCCTGCCTCATTTCTATGGCGTCCCTGAATATTTCCTGGATAGACAATTGAAGGATTTTGATTCAGTTCTTCCCTCATGTGGATATGGCCAAGCGCCCAATAATCATAATTTTTCTCGAGCAATTGCTGTTTCGTAAAAGGCGCGTAGACCGCGTGGGCTGTTTCTCCGTCCATGCTGCCATGGAGCATGCCGATATGAAATGCTCCCGATTCTTCAGCAGGCGGAAAATCATGGATCATCGCTCGTTTCACATGCCGTTCCCCGTAGCTGAAACCGGAAATGATGACTTCGCCGTTCGGCGTTGCCAATCTTTTCTGTGAAACTTCGGGTCCAAAAACATGGACATTTCCCGGCAATTCAAAACGCACCCATTGGCCGCTCAAATGGTCATGGTTGCCGTATCCAAGCACGACCGGCACTCCTGCATCCGCTAAGCGCTCCATTCCTTGCTGGAATCGATGCTGCGCTCGGATGCTACGGTCTTCGCCATCGTAAATATCGCCTGCAATCAAAACAAAATCAGGCATTTCCTTTATTGCGTAATCGATTAAACGGTCAAACGCGGCATACGTACTGTCTTTCACCCATTGCCACTGGTCCTTTTTCAAACCTTTCATGCCACTGAAAGGGCTGCCTAAATGCAAATCAGCCGTATGAATAAATCGGATATTGCCCATAATTCTACTCCTTCGGAAACCGAATATTTGTTCTTATTTTACCATGACAAACAACGAAAAAAAACTGTTTACCGGAAACTTCCGGTAAACAGCTTGAAGGCTTATTTTTGATTGCCTAAGCGAATTGCTTTCTTTATGTCTTTCAATGATTGGGAAGAACCGTACATCAATACACCGCCACGGTAAACGCGTGCGCCGAACCACCCAAGCAAGCCGATGGTGACTAACATGATCCCGATCGATAAGAGCGGTTCCCATAACGGAATGTCCAACATCCCGACCCGCAAGAACATGACGAGCGGAGCAAAAAACGGAATGTAGGAAGCGACGGTTACAAAAGTGGCTTCCGGAACGGAAATTCCTGAAAACGCGATTAACGAAGCGACCACGATCAGCATCATCATCGGCAGCATCAATTGCTGGACATCTTCCGTTCGGCTGACAAGCGAACCGAGTAAAGCTGCAAGGACCGCATAAAGGAAATAGCCCAATAAAAAGAACAAGACGGCAAAAAGGAATGTGCTGATTTTAACATCGGAAAAGCCGAAAACGCTAAACGCACCTTCCGTTAATGCTGTGCCGGCTGTTTTCATGGCCAGATAGCCCGAAAGCCCAAAAATCAACATCTGTAAAATACCCAGCGTTCCGATGCCTGCAATCTTTGCAAACATATGCTTGACGGGCGAAACACTGGAAATTAAAATTTCCATGACGCGGGAAGATTTCTCGTTTGCCACTTCCATCGCAATCATATTTGGATAGTAAATAACCGCGATATAAATGAGCAAGATCAAAATGTAGACGAGCCCGCGCGCTTGGCTTAACTCTTCCTGGGATTTGGAGGATTCCGAAATCGCTTCCCGTTCAAACACAACCGGTGTGAAAAGTTGTCCGACTTCGCTTTCACTCAAGCCCAGGCTTTCCGCTGTCACAACGGTTTGGAGTGATTGGACTGCCTGCTCAACATCATTGCCGCTTCCTAGTTCATTCGCGGATTCTGACACATAGCGAGCGGTGAGCGTCCCTTCCTGTTCGAGCACAAGATAAGCATCGATTGTCCCTTCTCCAATGCCTTCTTTCAGTTCTGCTTCTGTCATATCGGTCGGCATCGCTTGGACATCACTGTTTTGCTGATCCAATTGAGCTTGCAGAATCGGTGTCAATTCCCCGCTTTCATCAATCACGTGGAGAACGTTCCCTTCTTCATCCGAACCTTGAAAAATTTCAATGATATTCGATAAATTCGCCAGCAGGAAAAAGGCAGCCACGACGATTACCGTGGTGATGATAAACGATTTGGTTTTGGCTTTCGTTAAAAATGATTGCTTAAAAATAATCCAGAAACTATGCATACGCTTTCCCTACTTTCGAAATAAAGATTTCTTCCAAGGAAGGTTCTTCGATCGCAAAGTGGCGGAGTTTGCCAAGCTTCATCGAACTTTCTAACAAGCGCTCAGCCGTAGCTTCATCGTTAATTTGGAATAAGGCACCGTCATGGGTTTTCGTAAACTGGACGACTCCCACTGTATTTTTTAAGGAGGAAAGATCTTCATCCATTTTAATTCGGACATTCTGTTTCCCAAATGACCGTTTGACTTCCCGGATCGAACCGTCGACCACCACTTTCCCTTGGTCCATGATTGTCATATTGTCGCAGAGCTCTTCCACATGGTCCATGCGATGGCTGGAAAATACGATCGTAGCGCCTTGTTTTTGAAAATCCAGAATGGCTTTTTTCAGCATTTCCACATTCACCGGATCCAAACCCGAGAAAGGCTCATCTAATATGAGCAGCGACGGATTATGGAGCAGTGATGCAATCAACTGGATCTTCTGTTGATTTCCTTTTGATAATTCTTCCACTTTCTTCGCTGCGTAATGAGGCACTTGAAACCGTTCGAGCCAGACCATCGCTTCTTGTTTCGCTTTTGAAGCAGGCATTTGACGCAATTGCGCCAAATACACCAATTGATCCAAGACTTTCATTTTCGGATACAAGCCCCGTTCTTCGGGCAAATAGCCGATTTCCGAACTTGCTGCATACGTAATAGGCTTTCCTTTCCACGTAATCACACCCGCATTGGGATTCAACAAACCAAGAATCATGCGGAAAGAAGTCGTTTTTCCAGCCCCATTTGCCCCCAAAAATCCATGCATCTGCCCTTGTTCAACCGTCAAAGACAAATCGTCTACTGCTGTAAAATCACCGAATTTTTTCGTAGCATGTTGTATTGATAACGTCATCCTCATTCCTCCTCTTTCTTTAATACGCCGCAAGTTTCGAAATGTTTCAAAAGCGGAGGACTTTTTCCGCAAAACCCGATATACTTAAAATGAATTACCATTCAGAAGGAGTTGTCTAGCATGAGAACCTATAAACTGACGGCCTATGAACAAACAGGCAAACTAATCACAGAAGAAACTTTCACTGCAGAAAATGACGAGCAGGCAAAAGATAAAGGGCGCGCATTACTAGAAGAAAAAGATTTGACCAACCAAACGCACCGCCTGGCTTCGCCAGCTGGCAAGTTGCTGCTTTTCCATTCATAGAAAATAGTGAATGCCATCTGTGAAGCTGCGGATGGTATTTTTGTCGACTTCTTTTTGGATTTGACTAAACGCGCGCATTGTTCTGTGAATGCGCGTATTTCCTTTTGAACGCACGCATTCTTCGGTGAACGCGCGTATTTCCTCACGAACGCGCGCATTCCACTCTAAACGCGCATAAAACTCCCATAAAGAAAAAAGCATGGCGCAAGGCCATGCTTTTTTGGATCATTGCCCTTTAAATTCGGGTTTTCTTTTTTCGACAAAAGCTTGGATCCCTTCCAGGTGGTCTGCACTTTTGCGCATCGCTGACTGGGCTTTCGCTTCCATCTCTAATACTTTTTCCAGCTCAGGGACTTTCAATTGGTGAAGAATTTCTTTGGACGCGATTTTCGCCTGGACAGGTGAACTCAGCACATCTGCAGCATAGGCTTCTGCATGTTCCATCGCCCGGCCTTCTGCCGTCACTTCTTCTATCAGCCCTTTTGCAAGCGCATCATGCGCTTTTAAGGTCTGCCCGGCCCAGATTAATTGTTTCGCTTTTGGAACGCCGACGCGTTCTTTCATGAAGAAATGTCCGCCGCCATCCGGCACAAGGCCGATGCCGATAAAGTTCATTGCAAGTTTACTGTTTTCTTCTGCAATCACATGATCGCAGGCCAGTGCCATGCTGAAACCAAGGCCAGCTGAAGCTCCATGGATTGCAGCAATGGTAATTTGCGGCAAGGTATAAAGCGACTTGGCAAGCTTCGTCACTTCTTTCATGACAAGATCGATATCCATCGGATTTTCAGGATCCATCATTTCTTTAATGTCTCCACCTGCAGAAAACGCTCTTCCTTCGCCGTGGATAATCAGCACCTGCAAGCTCTTCTCATCCAATAGCGACTCGAAACAGTCGGCCAACTCTTTCATCATCGTGCCATTCATCGCGTTCATCGATTTCGGCCGGTTTAATTTTAAATAGCCCGTGCGTCCTTGCTTCGTTAATTCGATTGTTTCATACATAAAAAAAGACACCCTTCCGTAAAATGAATTGTCATTCATCTTTACGTATTCGGTGTCTATAAGAGAAAACCCTTTATTTTTTTAAATTACATTGATTCGTATAAAGACTGAACTGGTTTGATCAAGAAGCGGTTCACTTCATCGATGATTTGGCTTAATCCCATTTCTGCTTCAAGCATTGCCAGGATTTTCGGATTGCCTTGAGCAGCTTGAGCTGTCGCTTGTGCGCTCATCATTTCTTCTTCCGTGATTTCTTCGCCTTGCGCTTGCTTTTGCTGAAGCGTCATTTGAAGATCACGGAAGCCCTTGAACAAATCATTTGCTTCTGCATCCGCTGTTACGGCTTCAACTGCAGCTTGCAATTTCGTGAATTCCTCCGTGTTGCGGAATGTACTTTCCAATTTGTTGATGTCGTCATAAATGTTTACTGCCATTATGATTCTCCTCTACATTGTATTCAGTGCTAAGCTTAAGAACCCTTGGACAATCCCGATGACTCCTCCAAGCAAAAATCCTAGCGCTGTAATCATTTTCAATTCCCTTTGCGAAATCCCAAGAACGAGTTCTTCGAGGCGGCTTAACGGCAGAGAATCGACTTGCTCTTTTACCATGCCTTCCATGTTGATCTTCTGCAAGGCTTCTTCCAATTTCTCTTCCCCTTGCTGGAATCCGAAGTCCACAACAAGCGGGATGATGTTTGCACTTGTCCATTCTAACCCGTTCGGCCAAGTCTCTGCAAGTGTCGCATCCAGACGGCCTTTGATGTCTGCCGTTTCTCTTACATACTCTTTCACTGCACCGATTGCCGGTTCAAAGTCAAACTCCTTCAAAAAGTCATCCGCTTTGCGGTTTTGCAACTTTTCCCATTCCCCGTAAGCTAAGGTAATGACCAGTTCAAAAGTTCGCGGCGAATTCAGGAATTTGATGATTTCCGGCTGGATGCGGTCGACAATGCTTTTTGACTCGCCAAGCAAGGAATGCAGCATATTGCCGAATCTTCCGCGTGAAGATAAAAACTCATCGATGAACGTCTTGATCGTCTGACGCCCTTCCAATGAAGCAAAATAATCTGAACCTTGATCAATGGCATATTTAACGCCTTGGATCATCTTTTGCTCTGTCTCATCACGCCAATTCTCAGGCATCAATTCTTTAATGGTTTTGCCTTCTACGTAGTTGCGGATCGATACCGTCTGGCGGTCTACCAATTCATCGAGCTTCGCTTCAATTTTCAGATCCAAGCCGCCTTGGCCTGCGCCTTCCAACCATTCATTCAAAGTTTTTGGCGAATGAAAAACGTGCATTTCCAATTGTTTCCGAATCCATCTTTCAGCTTTACCCCGCATTTCATCATTAAAGAAACGCTTTTTAAATGTTTCCGGCGTCAATAAGTGCTGGACAATGGTGCGCCCCAACTGAGTCGATAATTCATCACGCCGCTTTGGAATCAGCCCCGGTGTAAACGGCACGCGCCATTTTCCGATATAGACCGCTTTATACGGACGGAAAAGCATCTTAATGGCGATGAAGTTGGTAATCCCCCCGATCAATGCACCTAAGACTGCCATAATCGTAATCGTCAATAAAATACTCAAGACCTTCACTCATTTCTTTTTGTCTTTGTGAATCGCTTTCAATCCCCTATAATGAAAAGAAGAACCTAAAGGAGGATTTACATGCTTCAGCACTTTAAATTTAAACCCATGTTTGAAAACCGCCAGTTGCCTGGCTGGATTGTTTCTTTTTTCTATAAGAACGAACGCATTACAGGAGAATATCATCCGGACGGATCGATTGTCTGGGTCTCCAAGGAACCTCAAGACGAAGAACAAGTTAAAACGATGATCCACGAATTGATGCTCTTTCATGTATACGATTAATGCGCTGGAAAGTTCCGGCGCTTTTTTATTATATGTAACAGAATGAAAATTTAACAGTAATTACTATTGATTTAGTTTCTAACTGATATTCCGCAAAACAGCTTCGCTAAAAAGATATGCTCCTGCATCGCTACGCTAGCTTCGTCGCAAAGACTCGGCCTTGCAAGCTGCGGCCGTTGTCTTTCCTGCGGGCTTGCGCCGAACTAACTTTGGCTAAATGCCAAAGTGGATTTCGGCGCTTCACTGTCCCGCGGGAGTCTCCGCTATTTTGCTCCATATCTTAAATAAACACTTTATAATTGGATGGTTTTCCTTCAATAAGGTTAGTACTGTTAACTGTATATTCCTACATACATTCTAAAAGAAAGAGTGGAATGCGTCCGCCTGGAGCGATTTCTTCCCCCTTCTTAAACTCCCCAACAATAAAAAAGGGAATGCCCCTTACCCAACAATTTGGGTAGGAGACATCCCTGATTGAATTTGATACATCTGGTAATATTGGCCGCCGAGTTTCATTAATTCATCATGTGAACCCGATTCGGCAATCCGGCCATGGTCGAGCACCAAAATGCGGTCCGCATTTTTAATGGTCGACAGACGGTGCGCAATTATAAAGGTCGTTCTCCCTTTTTTCAGCACTTCCATCGCATGCTGGATGATTTCTTCCGTTTCTGTATCGATATTCGAAGTGGCTTCATCCAAAATGAGGATGGCCGGGTCGAATGCGAGTGCACGGGCAAATGATACCAATTGACGCTGCCCGGAAGATAAGGTGCTTCCTTTTTCGACAACCGGTTCGTCGATGCCTTTCGGCAAATGCTTCAACACCCGCTCGCCGCCGACCGCAGCCAGCGCATCTTCCACCCGTTTCCGCGAAATCCGCGAATCGCCGAGTGTAATATTGGATTCAATCGTACCGGTGAACAAATAAGGATCTTGCAAAACAATGCCCATATGTTCCCGGACCGCTTGGCGTGTCATATCATTGATATTCATGCCGTCAATTTTAATGGCACCTTCCGTGACGTCATAGAAGCGGAACAATAAGTTCATAATGGAACTTTTTCCAGATCCCGTATGCCCCACTAATGCCACTGTTTCGCCCTGCTTTGCCTCAAATGAAATATCCTTCAATACATATTCATCTTCCTCATAAGCAAACCAGACCTTTTCAAACCGTACATTTCCCCGGTAACGGGCAATTTTCTCATCGCTGACTGGTTCGCCGGTGCGGTCAAGCAAACGGAAAACCCGTTCTGCCGCAACTAAGGCCTGTTCCAATTTCGCGAACTGATTGACGATTCCGCTGATCGGGTTGAACAAGCGGATAATGTAATCGACAAACGCATACAAAACACCGACAGTGACAGCTGAATTGACGCTCATTGAAGCCGTTCCGAAATACCAAATGAATAAAATGAAGATGAGCGAGCGCAAAACTCCAACCATGTTATGGGAAGCAGCCGCTTCCAATATCAATAATTTTTGCTGGAATTTGTAATGCTTATCATTCAATTCCTCGAATTCATTTTTCATCTGTTTTTCGCGTCGGAAAGCCTGAATAATGGTCATTCCTTGAATCGATTCGTTAATGATCGCATTCATATCGCTCAATTTTTCACGTACGACATGATTGTATTTCGCTGCGAATTTCCGGTATACCAGCATCCAGCCGTATAATAGCGGAATCAATACGAGCATCATCGCCGCGAGCTGCCAGTCCAAATAGAACAAGGCTGCATAAATCCCCGCCATATACATGAAGCTAGTAGCAAATTGAGACAACACGGTCACGAACAGTTCCCGGATGGCTTCTGTGTCGTTAGTGATTCGGGAAACTACTTTACCTGCAGGCAAACTATCAAAATAGCGGATCGGCAAGGTCTGAACATGTTCGAAGACATCGTTCCGCATCTTTTTGATGATGCTGTTCGCCCCTTTTTGCAGGAAGATATATTCCAGGTACCGGAAGATCGAAGCCACTACACCAAGCCCAAGGAAAATGGCCAATAGATAGGCGATCGGTTCAAAATTCACAGTTCCGTTTGCTGGTGCGATGTGGTTATCGATGATTTCTTTCGCAATGAGCGGCGCTGCCAGATCGGCTGCCACTGCCACAGCTAAAAGCATCAAGCCCCCGAGTAAAATCTTTTTAAATTGCATTGCGTATTTAACTAAACGTTTTCCTGTCCCCATTTTTACACCTCCTCGATCTGCTGACGGAGGTATTGCTCATTGTACCAACCTTTAGCTTTCAGCAAATCTTCATGGGTTCCTTCTTCGATGACTTTTCCATCATCGAGTACGACGATCCAGTCTGCATGATGCACAGCTGATAAACGATGCGTTGTAATAATGGTCGTTTTTCCGGCTCGTTCTGCTTGGATATTTTCGATAATCTTCGCTTCCGTCTTCGCATCGACAGCAGACAGCGAATCATCCAAAATAAGGATTTCCGGATTTTTGATGAGTGCACGGGCAATGGAAATGCGCTGCTTCTGTCCGCCCGATAAAGCCACCCCTTTTTCTCCGACCAAAGTTTCCAAACCATTCGGCAGCATTGCCAAATCTTTTTCAAAATGAGACAAGCGAATGGCATTTTCGATATCTTCCTCTGTCGCATCCGATTTTCCGAAAAGGATATTGGCGCGGATGGTACGGGAGAATAACACATGATCTTGCGGCACGTAGCCGATCCAGCCGCGAAGCTGGTCTTTCGATAAATCGCTCAAATCGATGCCGTTCATCGAAATCGAGCCATCACCGAGCGGATACTCCCGCATCAACTGTTTGACGAAAGTCGTTTTTCCGCTCCCCGTTTTCCCGACGATTCCGAGCGTCTGCCCACTATTCATCGACAAATTGATGCCTTGCAAGTTGATCGAACTCGATTGCGGATACGTAAAGTTGAAATTCCGGAAACCGATATGCTCAGGTTTTTCCGTGAATTTCGGATGCTCCGGATCAACGACATCTTCTTTGTAATCCAAAGTTTCATTGACCCGGTCGAGCGACGCATTGCCTCGCTGCAAGGTATTGATCAATTCGCCAATGGCAAACATCGGCCAAACGATCATTCCTAAATAGACGTTGAATGCAACCAAATCACCGAGCGTCATGCTTCCTTCGGCTACTAAGAAGGCACCGTAGCCGAGGCCGATCATGTAGCTGATCGTCGTCAACACTTTTGTAACCGGTGCAAATAGGGCATCGATCCGTTCAACGGCCATGTTCTTTTCGTAGACATCTTCAGTCATATGTGCGAAATCTTTTTCGGATGACCGCTCTTGTACATAAGCGCGTACGACCCGGACGCCTCCCACCGATTCCAATACGCTGTCATTCATATCACCAAATGCATCTTGCGCCGCCATATAGCGCACATGGATTTTTTTGCCCAATATTTGCACAATAATCGCTAAAATCGGCAGCGGAATCAACGCAAACAAAGTCAATTCCCATGATACCAAGAAGCCCATGGCCACAATGATGGTTGCCATATAAAGCGTCGAATCGACCAGCGTCAAAATACCAAATCCCGCTGTTTCTGAAATTGCCCGCAAGTCGTTGGTGGCTCGCGCCATCAAATCGCCCGTCCGGTTTTTTTCAAAGAACGTCGGCGTCATCTTCAAGAAATGACCCATTAAACTGGACCGGAGCTGCCGCTCGATGACATAGGCGCCTCCGAACAGCTGATATTGCCAGACAAAATTGATCAAATAAGCAAGAACCATCGAAATGGCCAAAACGCCGACATATTGCCATAGCAATTGAACCGTTAATTGTTCCTGGGCAATCGAATCGATGGCAACTCCGATTAGCCAAGGCGGGATGATTTCAAGGATATTCGCAATGAATAATAGTCCAACTGCCATGGTGTAGCGCAGCCAATTTTCTTTAAAAAACCATCTTAATTTCCATAAAACACTAAACATTTCTTATTCCTTCTCTCTGCTTCGATTTTAACTAATCGCCTTCTAGCGATTCCTTGATCATGATTTTCCGTTGCTGAAGTCTTTTCATCTTCATTCTCTCCTTCGATTTTCTTATTTATTTAAACAGCATTCGCTGATTAAACCCAAAAAAGCGCGCACCTATTTTTAGGCGCACGCGCATGAAAAAAAGGCAGGTTTGCAGACCTGCCCCTGGCTATCCAGTTACCGAATTAATTCAACGGGAAATTTAGGCAGACCTGACAATGCTATTAACTTTGATGAATATACAAATGCTATTTTTTTCATTGTCATAACCTCCCTTTTCTCCGATTTAGTACTTTAAGATTACCACCAACAATTTTGAATTGTCAAGATTTTTTGAATTTATTTTTTGAGACCGCATTTGCCGGATGTTTCTAGAATTTGAATGAAGGGTAGTTTACTAGTAAAGAAGCAGGTTAGGAGGAATTTCACATGTATCAGAATCTGGCAGTGGCATACGATGGATCTGACGGCAGCAAAATTGCGTTGGATAAAGCACTTGAAATTAAAAAGTCCTTTCCTGAAAGCAAATTGAACGTCATTTACGTTAACGAGCAAGTCAAAGAAAACATCGGTTTCATGGAAGCCGGAGGCGCTTCCGCCCCAGTGGTATCGGCAAACGTGGACAGCAATTATGCCCAGTTCATGCCGCCGGAAATCGGCGATGATGGCTACCGTGTTCCGAGTGATTATGCAGATGACTCGATTGAATTTTCTAAGCATATGCATAACGCCATTCAACAGCAGCTCGATGCCCATCAAATAGAAGGCAATGTGTTAGCGCTTGAAGGCAATGCTTCAAAAATGATCCCCGCTTTTATCGAGGAGCAGCAGATTGATTTGCTGATTATCGGCAATAGCGGAAAATCAGGGCTTCAAAAATTCTTCGTCGGATCTGTTAGCAAGAAATTATTGAAAGAAGCACCTTGTTCCGTGCTAGTGGTCAAGTAAGACAGCCTGGTCCACGAGCTTAGAAATAAGCTTTGCTGGCCAGGCTTCCTTATTGCTCCAAAACTTTCAATAAAACCACATAAAAATATTAGTTTACAAATATTACAGATGGGTAAACATTACTAAGAGAAAAAAGGAATTTGTATAAAGGAAGAAGGGCACAGCTATGACTAAACATACGGTCTATTTCCTGTCTCCGCAACAGCATCGCGGGCTTATGGCTGAAATTTGGGCCAACCGCTTAAATCTCCCAGATTGGGATATTCGGAGTGCCGCTTGGGGCCAGCCATTACAGTCGGATACCCCCTATGAAATCATGAAAGAAATTGTTCTGGATGTACCAGATGTAGAGCCGCGCTCCTATGATTCCAAAGAAGTGAGCGAAGCGGACTTGATCATTGCCTTGCATGATGGGGATTTTGAATTTGCTGACATTCCAGCCGATTTGCCAGCACAAAAGTTAGTTCGCTGGAATATCCGCAATCCTGAATTGCGTGCGGCAGATGAATCGGAGCAATGGGCGATCTACCAGGAAGTATGCGATGAAATCGCTATGAATATAAAAGGCTTAGAACCGTATTTCCGGTCTAACTATATGTAAAACCCTCCACTTGATGGCTAAGTGGAGGGTTTTATTGTGTGAAATTTTTTAACGGTATAGAACAGCACGTACCGGACTGCCTTCCGCCCCTTTGATTTTTAATGGCAGAGCAATCAGTTCATAGACCCCTGCTGCCACATCATCTAAGACAATGCCTTCAAGGATAAATCGGCCATTTCGGTTCATGGACATATGCGTCGGCAATTCCTTGCTCGTTTCGGCGTCCACTGAAGGAACATCGACTCCTAGCAGCCTAATTCCCTTTTCAACCATCCATTCAGCTATGCGCGGATCAAACAGCGGCCAAAAGTCCGGAAATTGCGTACGGTCTTTCCATGTATCTGATTTTAATAAGAGTGTCGTTACGCCTTCTTCCAGCTCTGGCAGATCTTCCGGCGTGATTTTAGTTAGTCCCCGTACATCTGCAACTTGAGCAGCTGAACGGTAAACATCTAAAGGCAATTCATCTATTTTGATGCCATCGTCATTATAATGGAAAGGCGCATCCACATGGGTGCCGATGTGGGTACTTGTTTTGAACTGGCCCACATTCACTGAACCGCTTTCTTCTTTCGTGACCGATAGTTTATAGTCAAACGCGACATCTCCCGGCCATTCGGGCGTCTGGCTGCTTAACTCCATCGTGATATCAATGATTTCTGTGTTCTTCATTTATGCCACCACATTTCTTTCATTGGAATAGTTTTTATAAAGTTCCTGTTTCATGATCTTTTCCAAGCGTTCTACCATTTCCTCTACATCTTTGAAAGAAATGTACAATGCTACAGGTGCGAGGCGGATAATATCCGGGGCGCGAAAATCCGGAACCACTCCCGCTTCTTTTAACGCTTTGCAGATTCGTGCCGCTTCTTTATGGGCAAGCGCAATATGCCCGCCCCGCTCTTCGGCCGCTGTTGGGGTCACGTCTTGAAATTCCGGCAGTTTTTCTGCAATCAATTCACGCAGATAGTTCGTCAATTGCAGAGAGCGCTCTCGAATTTTATCGATGCCCAGTTCTTCGAAAATTTCTATGCTTCCAAGAAGCGGCGCCATGCTGAAAATATTCGGCGTGCCGATCTGATAGGCACCAGCCCCTTCCGCTTTGGAAAACTGATGGTCCATATCGAATTGTTTCGCTTTGTCTGACCCAAACCAGCCGGCATTTCCCGGAAGCAAGTGATGGTGACGTTCATGGATGTAGAGCCCACCCGTGCCTCCTGGTCCGGAGTTCATGTATTTATAATGGCACCAGACAGCAAAATCTGCCCCAATGCCGTGTAAGGCATGCGGAAGTGCCCCAATTGAATGAGCCAAATCAAAACCGGCGAGTATGCCTTTTTCATGTGCAGCTTTTGTAATCTCTTCCATCGGCAATAATTGGCCGCTCCGGTACAAGACGGATGGCAATAGCAAAACGGCAACATCATCCGTCAATTGTTCTTCGATATCTTCCATTTTTAATGTGTAGCCATCCCGGCTCTTCACTTTTCTCATAGCCGTTTCTGGGTCTAAACCGCGGAGGCGCAGATGGCTCTCCACTGCATAAATATCAGATGGAAAATTCAATTCATCGACGACAATTGCAAACCGCTCTTCCGTCGGCTGAAAAACGGTCGACAGCATTTGGTGGATATTCGCCGTGATCGAACCTGTAACCATCACTTCGTTCGGCTTGGCGCCGACAAGCGGTGCTATTCTTGCACTCAAGTTTTCCGCCAGATTGAACCAAGGATGATTTCCTTCCGTCCATCCTTCAATCCCGTAAACTTTCCAGCTATCCGTTAGTTCGATTAACTTTCGTTCGGCTCGCTTCGACATTAAGCCGAGTGAATTTCCGTCCATGTATAGCTGATTTTTGCTTTGGTAAAATTCTTCTTTATAAAGAGCGAACAAATCCATTGGATCTTTCTGCACAGACATCTTGCTTCCTCCTCGTTATAGAACTGCATATGCTCCTGCACCAAGCAATGCCGTTATCAAAACAACAATCCACGGTGCCAGTTTAAAATAGACTAACATTGCAAAGGCAAACACTGCAATGGCGAAGTCTGCCGGCACCCGGATAGATGAAGTGAAAACCGGATCATACAAGGCAGCAAGCAAGATTCCGACGACAGCTGCATTGACCCCTTTCAAGGCAGCTTGGACAGAAGATTTTGTGCG
Source organism: Planococcus alkaliphilus (assembly GCF_057031095.1). NCBI lineage: Bacteria > Bacillati > Bacillota > Bacilli > Caryophanales > Caryophanaceae > Planococcus > Planococcus alkaliphilus. Next base: position 1,078,609 of record NZ_CM168060.1, on the reverse strand, counting down.
GATGATGCTCCAGAACGGCAAAGTTCCGACCACCAATAAAAACGAAGGCAAGAACATCGCAATCACGGCAAGCGCTGCCCCCATTCCGCCGTCCATCAGCTGCCCTAAATAACCGGCTAATGTAAATAACGGACCTGGTACCGCTTGGGCCGCTCCGTAACCTGAAATGAATAGGTCCGCTGTCATCCAGTTCGGGACCACTTCCCGCTCAAGCATAGGAAGTACGACATGCCCGCCTCCGAAAACAATCGAACCAACCCGGTAGAAAATATCAAAGATGGCATAATAACTCGATTCAATGATTGGACGGAGCAGCGGCAATCCGATTAGTAAACCGGCAAAAATCATCCAGGCCGCCAGTCCTGTCTTTTTTCCGAAAGTCAGCACGAGTTTCACCGCTTCTGGTGCCTCTTCCTTCCGGTAAATCAGGTAACCGATTACTCCGGCAATCAGTATAACGCCAATTTGTGCCCAGGCTGTCGGCATCAATAAAATCGCTGCAGCAGCGCCCACCGCCAAAGCAATTCTTGGTTTATCCGGCGCTAGAGACTTCCCCATGCCAAGTAAAGCATGCGCAACTACAGCAACTGCGACAATCTTTAATCCCTGAATCCAGCCGCTGTCAAAAGAGCCGTTCGTCACCAATATGGCAAAAAGAACGAGAAGAATAACGGACGGCATCGTAAAGCCGAACCAAGACAAGAATCCTCCGAATAATCCGCCTCGCAGCATCCCGATTGAAATCCCGACTTGGGAACTCGCAGGGCCAGGAAGAAATTGGCATAAAGCCACTAAGTCTGCGTAAGCTTTGTCATCCAGCCATTTTCTTTTCACGACATATTCTTCCCTGAAATACCCAAGATGGGCTGTCGGACCCCCAAAAGAAGTGAGCCCCAGTTTTGTAGATGCTTTTAAGATTTCTGCATAAGTCGATTTTTTCATAAGTCTCTCCTTATCTACGTTGTTTCTAAAAGCATAACGGATTACTTATATGAAATCATATTACAACTTTGTAAATTTGTTTTCAGAATAATTTGTTTTTTGAACCGAACTATTTTATCATTAATTAAACTCAAGCTTTTTTAAATCAGGAGGTGAAAACTCTGCTTCTTTTTCTTCTCAGGAAATGGAGCAGAGGAGCTATTTGGACATCCCCATACAATTGGCAGCTTTTGCTGTCTTAATCGCAGCCTTGGCTTTTTTTTCAGCCAGTGAGTTTGCGATAGTGAAAGTCCGGATCTCCCGAATCGACCAATTGCTTGCAAATGGACAGCCAAAACCCAAATCTGTAAAAAGCATTATAGCCAATGCCGATGATTATTTATTTGCTTGTCAACTTGGCATCGTGATTTCCATTCTTGGAAGCGGCTGGCTAAGCTACTCGATTGCTGACCACTTCTTCCCTGCAATGTTGGCAATTTCCGAAATAGCCGATAATGAGCCTAGTACAATTGCGATTTTCATCTTATTTTCGCTTCTTATTTTCGCACTCGTCATCATCAGTGAACTGATACCGAAAACAATCGCTACGCAGAAAGCTGAAAACATTTTACTGGCAAATGCTCCCCTTCTCATTTGGACATACCGTATTCTCTATATACCAATTGCCATTTTCAAAGCTGCTGCGCGCTTGTTCTCATCGTTATTCGGTTTTTCTACGATGAGCCAAAAAGAATGGTCACATACGGAAGAAGACATCAAAACCATTTTAAGCGACAGTTTGAAAAACGGTGAAATCAATGTATCGGAATTTGAGTATGTCCATAAGATTTTCGAATTTGATGAACGCATCGCGAGAGAAATCAAAGTTCCGCGGACGGCCATGTGCACTTTGGAAAAAGATTCGACTCTCCTGGAAGTTTTCAAAACCGTCGGCGTTCAGCAATACACACGCTATCCTGTCATCGACGGTGATAGAGACCATGTTTTAGGCGTCGTCAATATGAAGAATTTAATGGCCGCTTTTATCCACGATCCTTCTGCTGGAGAGTTAACGGTGGAACATTTCATCAAACCTGTTATCCAAGTCATCGAAACGATCAAAATCAACGAACTTTTATTAAAAATCCAGCAAGAACGCATTCATTTAGCGATTCTCCAAGATGAATACGGCGGCACTTCCGGCCTGGTGACCATTGAAGACATTCTGGAAGAAATCGTCGGTGAAATTCAAGATGAATTTGACGGGGATGAAATTCCGGAAATCAGAAAGCTTGGCGACGGCCATTACCTTGTGGATGCTAAAATTCTGATTGGCCATATCAATGAACTCTTAGGCATCCATATTGCCGACGACGATATTGATACTATCGGAGGCTGGTTTATGTCGGAGAGTTTTGATACAATAAGAGGACAAAAAATTATTGAACAGGGCTATGAATTTTTAGCTAAAGATGTAGATGGACATCATATCCTCTATTTGGAAGTGCAAAAGTCAGAACCCCTATAATTGGACAATCAAACGAAACGGCTCTCATTCGAGAGTCGTTTCCCTTTGTTTAGAAGACTTGGAGGCAGGAAACTTTATGGAGCTTTATACAAATTTGCGCAAAGGGGAAAAAGGCGCATGGATCAGCATCGGGGCATATGTTTTCCTAAGCGCGATCAAGCTCTTTTTCGGATATGCCGGCTCCTCGGAAGCTTTGACAGCAGACGGATTAAACAATTTAACGGATATTATTGCTTCATTAGCCGTATTGATCGGGCTTCGCATTTCTCAAAAGCCGCCGGATGAAAATCATCATTACGGCCATTTGCGGGCAGAAACGATTGCCTCGCTGCTTGCTTCCTTCATCATGGCGGTGATTGGGCTTCAAGTGCTTAGCGGTGCCGTCCGCAGCTTTTTCGAACCCGCAGCGGAGACACCTTCACTTTATACAGCGGGCATTGCGGCTTTCAGTGCAGTGGTCATGTACTTGGTTTACCGCTATAACCTGAAACTCAGCAAGGAAATCAAAAGCTCGGCAGTACGCGCTGCGGCCTATGATAACCGTTCAGATGCTTTAGTCAGCATAGGTGCAGGGATCGGGATTACTGGGGCTGTTCTCGGTGCACCGATTCTTGATGTGATTACGGCTTTCGTCGTTGGCGTTATCATTATTAAAACAGCCTTGGATATTTTCAAAGAATCAGTGATGACCTTGACAGACGGATTCGATGAAGAGGAAGTGGAAACCATGTCTGTTCTTGTCCGCAAAGTTCCAGGCGTTAGTGTGCTGCGCGACTTTAAAGGACGAAATCACGGAAATGTCATGTTTATCGATTTGACCGTAGCCGTCAATCCGGAGCTGAACGTTATCGAAAGCCATTGGATTACCGAGGAAATTGAAAGAAAAATCCAAAAAGTGAAACCGAATTGCGTCATACACGTACATATAGAACCGGACTATCAACATCCAGAATGGACCAGTTAGGGGGATATGTACCATGTATGATTTTGTTGACCAAAGGAGAATTGTCTACATCACGTTTGCGATTATCCTTTTTATTTCATCGCTTATTGCACCAACCGCCGTTTTCTATCCGCTAAAAACGGTTTTTATTACGCCAGCAGCTCTTTATGTCGGCACTTCCTATCTTTCTTTGATCACAGGCGGCATTGGCATCGCTTTAGTTGCGTGCGGCTTGATTGCCTTGGCAGTTTTTGAAAATCGCTTAAAGAGATATTTGATAAGCGGCATTCTTTTTGCATTAGGAACTCTTGGTGTTTCGTTGTCGCTGAGCGATTATTATTATATGACCGAGGACGAATTCTTTTATAACTCTCCGCTGTCTTTCTCCGAAGAAAGCTATATTTGGGAGGACTTTGAGAAAGTAGAAGAGCGGATCGGGAAAAAAGACAATACCAATACCGTTGAATCCATTGCGTTGTACTTTAAGAACGGCGATTCCATCGAGATGTCGTCAGGCAGAATTTTTGAAATGAGCGGTTCACTGATCAACAAAATCGAACAAGCAGGCGGTTCACATGAACGCATTGATGTGACTTCGAAATAGACGTAAAAAAAGGCCCTTTCAAAAGGGCCTTTTTTTGTTCGTCAATGTACAGTTGAATGAGGATGATTCTGTTTTTCCGGGAAGACGCTTCGATCCAAGTATTTGTGGAAGAACCATTCACCCCCGCCAATGACAATGGCAGAAATAATCGCTGGGGTAATGATGTTCACATCATTGCTCACTAGCGCTTCACCCATTAGCCAAATTAATAGAAACGCTACGACAATATCTGAAACCGTCGCAATTGCGTTGCGTTTGTTTTGATCTGAGCGATCTCCCGCTTTGCGGAAGATCATCAAATCACCCATCACGTAAGCCACTAAAGTCAGAACCAAGCTGATCCATAAAGTATTAACAAAAGGCACATCAAAGAATAACGTCAAAATAATCAGTAGGACTGCAGCAATCATAAGAAACTTCATGGCCAATGCTTTTACATGATTCATGCTCTCTCCTCCTTCTTGGTTGTTATTGCTTTTTTTCCCGCTTTTCTTCTCCTTAATCCTGTTTTCTAATTATTTCGTTCTATCTTCTTACACAATTATCACTTTCTCATGTCCGGTCAGCTCTGCCAGCTCATCGACTTTCTGCTGGAGAAATTCCCGGTCCAATGATTTCAATTCCCCTCCGCTGATGCCTTCCAGAATATAAAGCATGATCTTCCAAATTGCATCGTGCCTCATCTCAGGTGCTATCGATGCCGCCACAATCAACGAATTGGCCATGGCAATAAATACCGAGATGTCTTTTTTGCTATGATAGACAATTTGATAAAAAGCTTTATAAAGAATATCGCTATAAGCAGAAAACCGGTAAAGCAGCCGGTTATGCCCGGTTTCATCCGTCAACACCAAACCGTCCGTCATCAAATGGCCCATCTCACCAAGAACATGGCCGAGCCGTACCAAAATGTCGTTGGCCGTGTTTGGGTCTTGTCTTCCCGGGGAAGTCGCCCGAATGGCCACTTCGACGATTTTTTGCACAGCATACCCTAAATCCTGCTCAGCTGTCCGTTCATCTCCTATCAATAATCTTTCTTTCAAATCGAGTTTATTGGACCCGTTCGAATGGATTTTCATGATTGGCTTCCCTTCAAAAACATAGTCCCCGATTTTCACCAAAACTTCAATCTCGGCTTGTTCTTTTTCAGCAATCTCCACAAGTTCCGCGAGATTGATAAATTGCACATAGCCCGCTTTTTCCGCCTTCACCGTTCCCTGCAAAGTTTGCGGCTTCCAATTTTCCAAGGTTGCGTATTTTTGATCGTACAACCCTTTGTAATAAGCAATGACTTTTTCAGCGTCTTTGATTAGTTTATTGATCAATGTACTAACTTGGATATTGGTAGCGACAAAATGGATATAGTAGGAAAATGTCGCAATGCAAAGAAAGACAATGACGATTCCGATCCATGTCGACAACACTTCATGGTCGAAGACCCCTTCCTGCATATAAAGAAGCGACAGCATATTGTATAAAAAGCCTCCAAGGAAAATGCCGAGTACGTGGCGAGTCGTAGCGCTTCGGATGAAATTTTCAGGGGCACGCGGAGAGAATTGGGAAGAATACATAGTCAGCACGACCAGTACAGTCGAAAACGTAAACGTCGTCATCGTCAGCATCGCTGCCGTTAAAATACCCAGTATGGTTTGCCCTTCATCCACTTTCGTCAAAAAGATGGAAGGAATGTAATCGGCGATTTTGCCGATTACGAGCAAGTCGAGATAAAATGCAGCCAGTGACAATAGAATCGCACCGATGCTGTATAAGGCGGGCGTAATCCAGATTTTTTCTTTGAATAAATAAGAAACGGGCTTCATTTACCATCACAACTTTCTATATCGAGTTAGCCCGTAATTTCCCTTTTCAAAAAGAGTGCAAACCAAAAAGGCTGGAAGCATGCTCCAACCTTTACTGGATGCGAAGTGGGATCTCTTTTACCCCACGGACAATCATTCCAGGCCGCCAGTCCAATTCGCTTTCGTCCACAGCTAATGCCAAATCAGGAAATTTTTCGAGCAATTTTGAAATGGCGATTTCGCCTTCCAGCCTAGCAAGAGGCGCACCTAAACAAAAATGGATGCCTATTCCAAACGCCAAATGTGGACTTTTTTCACGGGTGAGATTAAAGGTTTCCGGATCCGTAAACCTTTTTGGATCGTGGTTTGCTGCATTTAAAGACACCACGACAAGATCGCCGCGATGGAATTGCTTCCCTTGGAATTCCATGTCTTCATTTGCCCACCTCGATGTACTGAACTCAACGGGTCCGTTAAAACGCAGTGATTCCTCGAGCGCTTGAGTGATCAATTCCGGGTTTTCTTTTAAAAGCCGCTGCTGTTCCGGATAGGCCATTAGAGACAAGACTGTATTTCCAATCAAATTAACGGTTGTTTCATGCCCAGCGATAATCAGCAGCGATACGACTCCATACAGTTCTTTTTCGGTCAGCCGGTCGCCTTCTTCTTCTGCAATGATGAGTTTGCTGATCAAGTCTTCTCCAGGCTGTTCACGCACTTTTGAAAACCACTGCCCTAAATACTGCACAAATTGCGTCATGTGTTCGTAAACGCTGACTCCGGCTTCACCGCTGGTCCCTTCAATCAACGAGTTCGACCACCGGCGAAACTTGTCCCGGTCTTCCGAAGGCACGCCAAGAATTTCGCAGATGACGATGATGGGCAACGGAAAAGCAAATTCATCGATTAAATCGACTTGTTCTTTGTCCCCCATCTGTTCCAATAATTCGTCTGTGATTTCCTCGATCCGTTCACGCATCCCTGAAATCATTTTCGGCGTGAACGCTTTTTGGGCAAGCCCTCGGAGCCGTTTATGGTCGGGCGGATCTGAAAACAGCATGTTTTGTGTAAAAACTGACATTTGGTCCATACTGCTGCCATAAAGCTTGGAGAAATCTTTGATAAAACGGGGGTCTTTCAATACCGCTGTCCCGTCTTCATAACTGGTAACAAGCCAGCCGCGTTGTCCATCTGGAAACCTTACTTGATGGATCGGGTCCATACTGCGGAGCTTGGAATAAACCGGATATGGATTGCGTGTAAACTCGGGCGAAAACAATTCCACATTTTCTGAATGAGATGAAGCCATCGATTCCCCTCCTTTTTGTTATCTATACCCAATGAGTCTAAGAAAAAGCTCATCCTATTTCCTTATTTTTGAAAAACAAAAGACCACTCTATGAGTGGCCTTCCAGCGGATTATTCTGCTTCGTCCCCGTCTTGGTTATCTTCTTCCAAATCATCATCGGTCTGATCTTCACCTTGAGGCCCTTCGCCTTCCGGATCTTCATCTCCAGTAACTGGGTCATCCACTTCTATCGTATCGTCGTCGCCATCTCCATCTCCGTCGCCGCATGCTGCAAGCATGCCAACAGATAGAAATGCAGCTGCTCCGAGTTTCAGCCATTTCGAATGTGCCATCCAACTTCCTCCTCTTTCCGTATTCCTTGCTTATTTTAGTTCATACCCCTTTTTACTTCCGTTTTAACAAAATCAAGGAAAATAGACAATAATAATTTTTCTGAAAAAGGCTTGACCATTTCAGGCTTATCCAGTATCTTTAAATTAACTTGAAGAAAGAGGTGAGGCATTATGGCTATTTCATTGTTTTTTAAACCGCAAATCCAATCCATAATGTCCCGCTCTGTGTATCGCTGACGATACGCTTCTTCCATTATGCCCGGGAACCATGGATTGCGATTTGCGCGCATCCATGGTTTTTTATTTTGCATAATAGGAGGAAATTACATTGAATTTAATCGAACATTTTGGCTGGAATGATAAATGGCAAGAAAATAGAGGGGCTGTCGGGATTCCGGGCCGCGTCGTTTTGGAACATAAGAATATGTATCGCGTCGTTACCGATAACGGGGAGTGGCTGTCTACTTTATCCGGAAAATACCGCCATGAGCACGTTCACGGTGAATTTCCGGCAGTCGGCGACTGGGTAATGGTCGAACAGATGCCCGGAGAACAAAAAGGAATCATCCACAGCATCCTTCCGCGTTCTTCGCAGTTTTCAAGAAAAGCAGCCGGAGAAACTTCGGATATCCAAATTATCGCTGTTAATGTGGACTACGTATTTCTCGTCATGTCGTTGAATCACGATTTCAACGTGCGGCGTTTGGAACGCTATCTACTGGCCGCTTGGGATTCCGGAGCAAATCCAGTCGTCGTCTTGACGAAAAGCGATGAGTGCGAAGATCTCGCACCTTTCATCACCGAAGTGGAAAGCGTCGCATTCGGCGTTCCGGTCTATGCCGTTTCCAGTGTGACCGGCGCGGGAATCGACCAATTGCAGAAATTGCTCGAAGACCACAAGACCGGCGCGCTTTTAGGCTCGTCCGGAGTCGGAAAATCCAGCTTGATCAATGCCTTATCCGGCAAAGAATTAATGGCTGTCCAAGACATCCGTGAAGACGACAGCAAAGGCCGCCACACCACCACACACCGTGAATTGGTTCTGCTTCCGGGAGGCGGGTTATTGATCGACACTCCAGGAATGCGGGAATTCCAGTTGGGCGATTATGAAGAAGGTGTTGAATCCGGCTTCTCTGATGTCGAAGATTTGGCAGAACTATGCCGTTTCCGGGATTGCGAACACAATAACGAGCCGGGATGCCGGGTACAGGAAGCATTAGCGAGCGGTGAATTGAAATATGACCGCTACCAAAGCTACCTTAAGCTTAAACGGGAACTCGCCCATATGGAGCGGAAAAGCAATTTGGCCGCTCAAAAAGCAGCCCGCAATAAATGGAAACAAATCACGAAAGACAGTCGAAAACGCCCTGTCCAAAAGCGTTAAATCGGAAACCCATGCCAAAAAGAAGCAACTTCCCCTTAAATGGAGAAGTTGCTTCTTTTTCATTTGCCTGGTTCAGTTAAGCCGTGTTTCACTGCATACAAGGCCGCTTGCGTCCGGTCCTGTACTTCCAGTTTCGCAAAGATATTGGAAATATGGGTTTTCACTGTTTTTTCGGTTACAAAAAGTGCCGAAGCGATTTCCCGATTGCTTTTCCCTTTCGTCAGTTCAGCGAGCACTTCCTGTTCACGAGGCGTCAATAAGTTGATGGTGTGGGGAGCCGGGGCTACCGGTCCCTTGGCAAGCTCGGAAGTCGCTTTCGGATGCAACGTGTTCTCCCCGCGCATTAAACTGCGAAGCGAGGCCACCAGCTCATCCGGCTCGATATCTTTTAATTGATACCCAGCCGCCCCTGCTTCCATCGCTGGTACGACATGGTCGCGGTCTGAAAAACTCGTAAGCATCAAGACAATTATGTCCGGAAACTGTTCTTTGATTTTTCGTGTTGCCTGGATGCCGTCCATTTCCGGCATCACTAAATCCATCAAGACGATATCTGGCTGAAGTTGAACGGCCATTTCAACTGCTTCTCTGCCGTTGACGGCTTCTCCCACAACCTCAATGTCTTTTTGGGTTTTCAGGAAAAATAATAACCCACGCCGTACGACGTGGTGATCGTCTGCAATCAATACTTTCATCGGGTCTCCCCCTTTCCCCTAATAAGGAATTCTTACAAGAATCTCAGTTCCTTTGCCGATTTCACTTGACCAATCGACAGTCCCGCCTTCTGCTTTCGCCCGGTCCCGCATGCTTTGGACGCCGATAGACGGCAGCTGCAGCCGTTCATCCACGATAAATCCTCGGCCCTCGTCTTTGATGACCATTAACACATCCGAAGAAGTCACCGTCAAAAATAATTGCGCGTTGTTGATCCCAGAATGCTTGCGGATATTATTCAACGCTTCTTGTGCGATGCGGAACAAGGTTTCTTCTGTACGAGAAGGCAATTGGATCACGCCGGTCACTTTCATTTCCAATGTCAATCCGAGCATTTCCCCGTAAGCTTGTATCGCTTCAAGCAAGCCGCTTTCGAGTCCCTTTGGACGCAGCTGCCATATAAGTGCGCGCATTTCATTGAGCGCTTCTTGCGTCAAGTGCTGGATGTCTCGGAAAGTGCCTTGGACATTTTCCTCTTCAGACATTTCGATGCCGCCGCGTGCCGTCAACGTCACCGAAAACAGCAATTGATTGACCGAATCATGCAGATCGCGAGCCAGCCGGTTGCGCTCTTTGACCAGCGCCATTTCCTGTTCCTGTTTCGTCAAGCCGATGCGTTTAATCGCTGAACCAATCTGAAAAGCTACCGACTCCAATAAAGCCAGTTCATCTTTTGAGAAGCGGACCGTGTCCGGAGCTGCAATATTCAACAAACCGAATTTTTCTTCGCCCGATTGCAGCGGAACCGTGGCGTGATGCGTAATTCCTCCGTGGTCCACGGCATTAGCTGCAATCGAGTTTTCAATGCGCTGGCAAGCAATGATGTTTGAAGCTTTTTCCAAATCCCCGTCATGGTACCGTTTGACACACCAGCAGCCGCCTTTTTGCAAATGCCGGCATTCATTTCGCTGAAGGGCTGGCGGAAGGTTTGCATGAGTCACTAATTGATGCTTGCCTTTTTCGTTGATAAAAAAGATCCATGCGCTTTCAAAATTCGAGCCATTCAATAGTTTCCAGACCGCTCCGTCTAGCATCCGTTTCATATCGGTTTCTTCGTTCAATAATTCGGCGATCTCTTTTAGCAATGTCACATTTGAATGTTCGTCCATGACCATTTTCTTCACCTCTTTGCCAATACTCTTACTTTACACGTTTTTACAGTTTCTATGCCTCGTACTTTCGAATGAAAAAGCCCCCTTGGCTAAGGGAGCTTCTAAATTAGCGGTTATTCAATTCGTTGACAAAGGATTCTTTGATGAATTCCAGTTTTTCGTCGCTTTCCTGCTCGGTCTCAGCCGTTACTCCGAAATAGTATTTCACTTTCGGTTCCGTGCCGCTTGGCCGCACACAAACCCACGACCCGTCTTCCAAGAAGTATTTCAAAACATTCGACTGCGGCAATTCAATTTTTTCATTCGTGCCGAGGTCGACAAAAATCCGGTTCTGGGTTTCGTAATCTTCAATCGAAGCTACAGGAATTCCCGCAATGGCTTGCAGCGGTTCATTTCGAAGCCCTTCAAGCAATGCGCTGATTTCGCGTGCGCCATCGACGCCTTTTTTCGTGATCGACACGAGCGATTCGCGGTACCAGCCAAAACGTCCGTATAATTCGACCAATACATCGTGAAGGCTCTTGCCTTGTGACTTATAGAACGCAGCCGCTTCGATGACGAGCAAGACCGATTGGACAGCATCCTTATCACGTGCAAAGTCGCGGATCAGATAGCCATAGCTTTCTTCGTATCCGAAAAGAAAATCAAAAGTCGGATTTTCATCGTTATGCTTGAGTTTTTCACCAATGAATTTAAAGCCTGTCAATACATCTTCGCAATCCGCTCCGTAAGATTCAGCAATCACACGGCCGAATTCCGACGTGACGATGGTTTTAAAGATACGGCCTTTTTCGGGCATCGTGCCTTTTTCTTTTTTCTGGCTGAGTAAATACTCAATTAAAATGGCGCCGGTTTGGTTGCCCGTCAATAATTCGTAATGCGTGCCTGTCCAGACAGCAAGACCTACGCGGTCTCCATCGGGGTCGACAGCGATCAACACATCGGCACCGCTTTTTTCTCCGTATTTCATCGCGATTTCAAAAGCGGAGCCTTCTTCCGGATTCGGCGATTTCACCGTCGGGAATTCTCCGTCCGGCTGCATTTGCTCGTCCACATAGACGATATCCGTATAGCCAGCTGTATCAAGCAGCCGTTTAGCGGTTGCCCCTGATGCTCCGTGGAGCGGCGTAAAGACCGCTTTGATCGGTGCTGCCGTGTGTTCCTGTACTGTAAGGGCGTGGTCGATATATACTTTATCGATCTTTTCATCAATTCGGACCAGCAATTCCGGTTCGAAGTGTTCATTTTCAATCTTCAATTCGTCTTCTACTTTTCCGACAAAGCTGATGACTCGGTCTGCATCCTCCAAGTTCAATTGTGCTCCATCTTCGCCGTAGACTTTATAGCCGTTATATTCTGGCGGGTTATGGCTTGCAGTGATGACAACGCCCATAAAGGCATTTAGATACCGCACACTGAATGATAATTGCGGAGTTGTCCGCGGCCCATTATAAAGATACGTATGGATGCCGTTTGCAGCGAATGTCCGAGCCGCTTCTTCGGCGAATTCCGGCGACATTCTTCTGCTGTCATATGCAATGACGATGCCGCGGGCTTTTGCTTCTTCACCATTGTCAGTTATGTAATCAGCGATTCCTTGGGATGCTTTTCTGACAGTATACACATTCATCCGGTTCGTCCCCGGGCCAATTTCCCCGCGCATGCCCCCTGTGCCAAATGTTAAATCCTGATAAAATGCGTCTTCCGCCATTTTTTCATCGTCTTTCAGGAGCGTCAAAGCTTCCCGTGTCACTTCATCCAGCCGGTCATGTTCAAGCCAACGTTTGATCCGTTCCTGCCATGTCATATCCATCCCACCATTTCTATGAGTCTTTACCATTCAGTTTACCAAATAATCCAGAAAAAAACCGCTTCTTTGTGAGAAGCGGTTGTGTAGAGCATCAAGAAATCAGTCGAATTAAAGCATCCATTTTATAGACCGCTTCGGCGCTATGGACAGGATTCCCACAATAAGCCGAGGATGCAAGGCAGCAGATAAGCTATTACTGTACCATCACGCTTTTAAACTCCTACTCTTGCGCAAAACAGCTGCGGAGTAACGGTTTCTGAATGCAACTTAGTAAATTTTATTTTTAATATACTGAAAAACCGCTTCTTTGTGAGAAGCGGTTCAGGACTAATCTTTTTTGTATTCTACATTGTAGACGTCGTGGCGGCGGTCTTTCAATTGCTTGACCGTCCCGTTTTGGCGCTGGCGGCGAAGAATCTCAAGATCCACATCCCCGATTAACACCATTTCCAGGTTCGGATTGGTTTCACCGACGATGCCGTCGCGGGCAAACTCGAAATCAGATGGTGCAAAAATGCCGGACTGGGCATATTGGATATCCATATTTTCCGTTTGTGGCAAATTGCCGACTGTTCCCGAGATGACCGTGTAGATCTGGTTTTCCACAGCACGGGCTTGTGCACAATAGCGGACGCGCAGGTAACCTTGGCGATCTTCTGTACAGAATGGCGTAAAGATGATGTTTGCGCCCATATCCGTTGCAATGCGGGCAAGTTCCGGGAATTCGATGTCGTAGCAGATTTGAATCGCGATTTTCCCGCAATCCGTATCAAATACGCGCACGGAATCTCCGGCAGAAATCCCCCACCATTTGCGTTCATTCGGCGTGATATGGATTTTGTATTGTTTATCGATCGATCCATCACGGCGGAATAAATACGCAATGTTGTAGATCTCGTCATCTTCTTCTTTGACGAAATGCGAGCCCCCGATGATGTTGACATTGTAGCGCACCGCAAGATCCGTAAACAATTCAATATACTGAGGCGTATATTCCGTTAATTTTCGTACCGCTTGGCTTGGAGACGGTTCGTTTAGGAAAGACATCAATTGCGTCGTGAAAATCTCAGGGAAAACCACGAAATCTGAATGGGCATCTGATGCAACGTCCACAAAGTATTCCACTTGGTTCGCTAAATCATCGAATGATTCGATTGCGCGCATCAAATATTGAACGACGCAAATGCGCACTGGCAGACTCGTTTTAAAATGGCGTTTCGAAATCGGCTTATAATCCACGTTATTCCATTCCATCAATGTCGCGTATTTACCGGATGCGATATCATCCTGCAAATAATTCGGGTTGATGCGCATCAATTGGAATCCGTTCATCAACTGGAACGTCAAGACCGGATCGTAGATTTTATGGCGTGAAACAGCGTCCACATATTCTCTAGGAGACATTTCATCTGAATGTTTATGGTAATTCGGAATGCGTCCGCCAAGAATGATCGACTTCAAATTCAATTCGCGCGCCAATTCTTTTCTTGCTTCATACAGGCGCTGGCCAACTTGCATACGGCGGTAATCCGGATGGACCATCACTTCAATTCCGTACATATTATAGCCGTCGGGATTGTGGTTCGTGATATAGCCGCCGTCGGTTACATCGTCCCATGTATGGCGGTCATCGTATTCATCAAAATTTATTAAGAGGCTGGAACAAGAACCGATCACTTTGCCGTCAAGTTCTGCCACTAATTGCCCCTGTGGGAAAACCCCTAAATGGCTTCGTAATTGTTCTTCTTTCCATGGATCCATTCCAGGAAAACAGAGGCGCTGCATTTCCAAAATCGCGCTAATATCTGAATAGGTCATTTCCCGGATGATCATGCTTTTTTCAAAATGGGATAAATCGAATTGTTCTGGCACTGCAGCCACTCCTTCACAAAAGTTTCAAACTTTATTATATAGGAACGCTGTCCAGGTTGATATTATTTTACTTGCTGCGCCAGAACATTTATAATTTCAAGGATGTTACTATAGAAAAGAGGGACTTTCGTGACGAAACGTCAAGACAATATTTTGCTCTCCATGTGGGTCGTAGCACTTGTTGCTACAGCCGGCTCCCTTTATTTTTCTGAAATCAGAGGCTACGTTCCTTGTACGCTATGCTGGATCCAACGCATTTTCATGTATCCGCTGGTTCTCATCATCGGCATTGCCTACGCTCAGAAAAATGTACGGATTGCTTTGACTGCCCTGGTATTTTCACTTATCGGCGGATGCATTTCGCTTTACCATTATGGGCTGCAAAAGCTGGACTTCCTGTCTGATTCCGCTCCTTCTTGCGGACAAGTTCCATGCACTGGGGAATACATTAACTGGCTAGGATTTATCACCATTCCGTTTTTAGCGCTGACTGCATTCATCTTAATTGCCGGAATGAGCATGTACTTACTGAAAACCCTTAAGGAGGAAGCGTAAAGTGAATACGAAAACAAAGAAAAGCGGTATTTCAAAATTAATTTGGATTGCTGCAGCCGTAGTTATCATCTTTGGACTTATCATCTTTTTGACCAATCAGTCCAATAAAAGCAAATTAGCCGATAATCCATACGACAAAGAAGATTTGAACCAAGCGACGATTGACCAGCTGGATGACGAGAACTACCAGAACATCGCGTTGCCGGATGAAGTCAATGAGCAAATCCAAAGCGGGGAACCGACTACGGTTTACTTCTTTAGCCCGACTTGTCCGCATTGCCAAGCAACAACTCCTATTCTAATGCCAACAGCAGAAGATATGGATGTGGAAGTTCTCCAATACAACCTATTGGAATACGACCAAGGCTGGGAAGATTATTTCATCGAAGCAACGCCTACACTCGTCCATTATGAAGACGGCGAAGAAGTCGCGCGTTGGGTCGGAGCACAACCGAAAGAAAACATAGAAGAATTCTTTAATCAAGTCGTTCTAAAATAATAAGATATAAAGGGTCATGTGCGGTGCGCATGGCCCTTTCATTTGGAGGAATCGTTATGGCGTGGAGCTATACTATACAAGACGACGGCATGACCGTCGAAGAATTATTGAGGAAAGAATGGGGCCTCGGCAAAAAAGTGGTCCATGAAATGCGCATGGCCAAAAGTGTGAAGAACAAGAAATTCCAGGAAGTGATCTGGAAAGAACCTCTTGAAAAAGGAACCGTGCTGCAATTCGAGCTGCCGCCTGCCGCATCCCCTTACGAGCCGAAGCATGACATAGAATTGCCGATCCTTTTCGAAGACGATCATTTCATTGTGGCACGCAAACCGAAAGGCATGGCCACTCATCCGAATGAAGTCGGACAGATTGATACGTTCATCAATGCCATTCTCGGCCATATCATCCGGGGCGGCGGATCTTACGGCGAGCATGTCCATCGCCTTGACCAAGGCACATCCGGCCTGTTAATGGTCGCAAAACATCCTGTCGCGAAAAATGTGCTGGATCGCATGCTTGAACAAAAACAGCTGGTGCGCGACTACGAAGCGGTAGTAAAAGGCAAAGTCCACAACAAATCCGGGACGATCGATTTCCCGCTTGGCAAAGACCGCCATCACCCAACCCGCCGCCGTGTCTCGCCTACCGGGCAAAGTGCTGTCACGCATTATAAAGTGCTAAAGCAAATGGAAGGAAAATCATTGCTGCATCTGACGTTGGAAACTGGCCGCACGCACCAGATCCGGGCGCATTTGTCCCATATCGGCCATCCGATCATCGGCGACGAAATGTACGACGGACCAGCGACACAAGACGGTGCCTACCATCTTCATGCATTCCGCATGTCGTTCATCCATCCCTTCACCCATGAAAAAATTGTCGTAGAAGATTCTGCGCGTTAAAAAAAGCCGCCAAATTTGGCGGCTTTTCTTATAGGCTGATTTTATCCGGATGCGTTCCTGAACGCCAATCCTGGTTCAACTCGTCGATCATTTTCATTTCCTCTTCCGATAATGAGAAGTTATAGACATCCGCATTTTCAATTATGCGGGATGGCGTCACCGATTTCGGAATGACGATGAGATCACTT
Source organism: Planococcus alkaliphilus (assembly GCF_057031095.1). Taxonomy (NCBI): domain Bacteria; kingdom Bacillati; phylum Bacillota; class Bacilli; order Caryophanales; family Caryophanaceae; genus Planococcus; species Planococcus alkaliphilus. The sequence continues at coordinate 1,062,137 of NZ_CM168060.1, read as the reverse complement.
TGCAAATGCCAACGGATAACTACTTGCGCAATCGATTTTCCATGGACTTCTGCAATTTTTGCCAATACAGGATCTTCCAGCAGTCTGCCGCGTGCAAGCGGTGACCAGGATGTAATGGCAATATTATGCTCTTCACAAAATTGGCGCAGCGGTTCTTGCGTCAGTTGAGGGTGGAGCTCAATCTGGTTGACCATCGGCTTCGTGTTCGCAGTAGCGAAAATCTTTTCCAGATGGTGGATCTGGTGGTTAGATACCCCGATCGACCGCACCAATTTTTCATCGTATAGACGCTGGATTGCACGGTAAGTATCAACAAAAGTTTCCGGAATAGCCCAATGCGTCAAATACAAATCCAAATAATCAAAGCCAAGGCGCTCAAGCGACGCCTCAAAAGCGCGGAGTGTTTGATCGTATCCTTGGTCGGTGTTCCAAACTTTCGAAGTGATGAATAATTCCTCGCGTTTAACCCCAGACGCCCGAACTGCTTCTCCAACTTCCCGTTCGTTCTCATAAACCGTGGCCGTATCAATCGCAGGATATCCCGCTCCTATCGCAGCTTCCATCGCTTTTAGCGCTTCATCCGGCTCTTTCATTTTATACACGCCGAGTCCGAAGCGAGGCATTTCAACGCCATTATGTAAGGTTTTTGTTGATTTAATCGTTAATTCCATGTCAATCATCCTTTCTCTCTTTTATTGTACAAATAACTTCCACTTATTTCGACTATTACGATTTCTTAAAAAGGGTTGCATTTCATAATAAAAGCGAATAATATAGTGGATGTTGTTTAAATCGTTCGTGTTTGAAAGGAAGTAATTCAATGTTTCACTTAAAAGAAAATGGAACGACTGCCAAAACAGAAGTTTTAGCTGGAATGACCACTTTCTTGACGATGGCTTATATCGTCATCGTCAACCCCGTTATTCTCAGCGCTGCAGGCGTGCCTTTTGACCAAGTTTTCCTTGCGACCATCATTGCCTCCGTAATCGGCACCTTGTGGATGGCCTTAATGGCCAATTATCCGATTGCTATCGCTCCCGGTATGGGGTTGAACGCCTATTTCACTTCTATGGTTCTTGGATCGGATGGAGCCATCGATTATATCACTGCTTTTAGCTCTGTATTTGTGGCTGGACTTCTTTTTGTTATTTTATCATTGACGCCCTTGCGTAAAGTATTGATCCAAGCGATTCCTGAAAACCTGAAGCATGCCATTACAGCTGGCATCGGACTGTTCATCGCCTTTATCGGTATGCGCATGAGCGGACTTATCGTCGCTAATGATGCCAATCTTGTCGGCCTAGGGGATTTGACTTCAGCGCCAGTCATCTTGACCTTAATCGGCTTATTCATCACTTTGATCTTCATGTCGCTGAATATTCATGGCGGAATTTTCTTCGGAATGATCGCTACTGGAATCATCGCCTTTTTCACCGGCCAACTGAAATTTGAAGGAAAACTTTTGGAACTTCCCTCGCTGCCGGATGGCATCATCGTCTGGAATCCGATAGAAGCCTTCCAGATGGTTATCGATTTCGGCTTATACGGCGTTGTTTTCTCTTTCCTGTTAGTGACCTTGTTTGATACGACGGGCACCATGGTCGGTGTCGCAAAACAGGCCGGATTGATGAAAAACAATAACATGCCGCGAATGAGACAAGCCTTGCTTGCCGACTCAATCGCCGGCACAGCCGGCGCCATGGTCGGCACCAGCCCGACTACCGCTTTTGTGGAATCTTCATCAGGAGTTGCTGCTGGCGGACGCACCGGCTTAACGACGTTAACGGTAGCCATCTTGTTTATCTTGGCTGCATTCTTCAGCCCGCTTGTCGCCGCCTTATCAAATGTCGCAGCCATTACAGCACCTGCTTTGATCATCGTCGGCAGTTTGATGATCGGCTCTGTGAAAAACATCGAATGGGAAAAATTCGATGAAGCTTTTCCTGCATTCTTGATTGTTCTTGCGATGCCATTGACATCGAGCATTGCAACCGGAATCGCACTCGGCTTTATCTCTTATCCGCTTATGAAAATCTTTAAAGGAAAATGGAAAACGGTACACCCGATTCTTTATGTATTCGCTGTCCTTTTCGCCATTCAACTTTTTATTGCACCGCATTAAGAAAAACGGAAGCGCCCGTCAAATCTACACGGACGCTGGAGTCTGGACACAAAAAAACGCCCTCCATGGGCGTTTTTTTTGATTGATTAAATTCTAGCGGTGCGGTTTGAAACAGCTGCGCTGATCAGCAAGACGATGGCGCTAAGCAAGTGCATTGCCCAGCCGATAAGCGGGAACCACGAAATGAGGCTTGTGATAATCCCAAGAATCGAGCCTGCTTTTGGAGAGTATTCACGGAAACAGAAGAATAGCGTAATGGCGTGAAGGACGAACATGACGCCTAAAACACCGTATCCTGTGCTTAAGACAACAGAACCTCCGATAAATGGAATCGCCAGGAACGCCTCTGCTAGTCCCGTAATCCATAACAATGCTACAGAAATTTTCATTCTCATTATTGAATCATCCCTTCTTTTAATGCCTTTCTTTATATACGTTTGGCCAAGCGATAAGTTTCGTTTTCTTCAGCAAATCAAACAGCTTCCGACATAACTTCTCCATATTTGGCTGGAGAGTTATATTTCATTTTCCCCGCCTTTGCGCTATACTAAACAAAGATGCAAATTTCAAGGAGGTCGTTACTTATGAACTTAATCCTTATTTTAGGTATTTGTGTAGCGTTCCTAGCTGCTATTTTCACTGCAGGCTATGACGACAAACCAGGTACTCCAGAAGACAAATAATGAAAAAGAGCTGTTCCCTTTCAAAAGGGCAGCTCTTTTTTTATTCATTATTTTAACCCCGGGTAATCCTGTTGGCGCAGTGCTTCATACATTAAAATGGCAGCTGTATTCGACAAATTGAGCGAACGGATATTGTCATTCATCGGGATGCGCAGGCAATGATCAAGGTTCGCATCGATCAACTCTCTTGGCAAGCCTTTCGTTTCCTGTCCGAAGACGAAGAAATGGTCTTTTTCAACATCCGAGAAATCGAAAGTCGTATACGTTTTCGTTCCAAATTTCGTAATGTAATAAAATTCGCCGTCTGCATAACGATCGAATAACTCTTGAAGCGAATCGTGGTAATGGATGTCGACGTGCTCCCAATAATCGAGTCCAGCCCGTTTCAGCATTTTATCATCCGTTGAAAAGCCAAGCGGGCGAATCAAATGCAATTTTACTCCTGTACCTGCGCACGAACGTGCAATATTCCCTGTATTTGCTGGAATCAGCGGTTGGTATAAAACAATGTGTATAGCCAAGTTCTTTCACTTATCCTTTCAATTCTTCGGCGTAGAACGCCAATCCTTTTTGAATTTCTTCTGCCACTTCCGCATCCTGTTCGACGAGCTGGGCTTGTTTCAATGCTTCAAACCCTGATTCGGTGCCGATCTTCCCGATGGCCCATGCGGCCGTTCCGCGAATAACCGGCCGTTCATCGCTTTTCAACAGCTCGATCAATGCAGGCACAGCCGATTCTTCTTTAAAATGGGCCAATGCCAGAATCGCATTCCGCTGAATCGGCTTTTTGCCTCTCCAAGAACCCGACACATAACCGAACTTCGCTTTAAATTCTTTATTGGAAATCTTAAGCAAAGGCTCTAAAAGCGGTTTCGCAATTTCCGGATCCGGTTCAAATTCCATATGGATTTGATTTGCCTTGCGCTTATTCTTCGGACAGACCGTTTGGCACGTATCGCAGCCATACAACCGGTTGCCGATGACGCCCCGGAACTCGTCCGGCAAAAAGCCTTTCGTCTGGGTTAAAAATGAAATGCAGCGCGTTGCATTCAATTGGCCGCCTTCAACAATCGCCCCTGTCGGACAGACATCGATGCATAACCGGCAATCTCCGCATTGGTCTTCCATCGGCTCATCGTAACGGAACGGGATATTGGTGATCATTTCCCCCAAATAAACGTAAGAACCGAATTCCGGTGTAATGATGGATGTGTTTTTCGCACTCCAGCCGATTCCCGCGCGTTCGGCCACGGCACGGTCAGATAGCTCGCCAGTGTCCACCATTGAGCGCATGCGCGCTTCCGGATAATGGGCTGCAATAAATGCCTCAAGCAGGACCAACCGCTCTCTTAACGCCGCGTGGTAATCTTTTCCCCAGGAAGACCGCGAAAAAATTCCGCGGCGTGCACCTTTGACGCCTTGAGGCGCATCTTTCATTTTTGAAGGATACGCAATCGCAATGGCGATGATGCTCACTGCTTCATCCAGCAGTAAATCGGGCCGGATCCGCTTTTCAATATCGGGTTCTTCAAAGCCGGATTGGTATTTCAATTGCTGCTGGCGGATCAGCCGATGCTTTAAATTATAAAAAGGCTCTGCCGAAGCAAAACCGATTTTATCAATTCCGATCTCCGAGGCATACGCAACAAGCTCTTCTTGAAATTGATCGAGATTCATGCTGTAACCCCTCAATTCTATTCTATGATACTATAATGATTAACTACTATTACTTGAAAGGAAGAGTGCCATGAAAGCTTCCATCGACCCTAATATCAAAGAAATCCTTCCTGATTTTAAAATAGGCATCATTCATTATAACAATATCACCGTTTCCGATTCACCTCAAATGTTAAAAGGCCGCCTTCAGCTTTTCCAGGAGCAATTGTATTTCGACTTGGATGAAAAAGAGTTGACAGATTTTCCGGGCCTGTTGGAATGGAAACTGGCATGGAAAGCGTTAGGTGCAGATCCGAACCGCTACCGCCACTCCGCAGAAGCCCTGTTCCGCCGGATCAAAAAGCAGAATTACTTGAAGCCGGTGCATTCAGGCGTCGACATGAACAACTTCCTGTCCCTGCAATACGAAATTCCACTTGGCCTTTACGATGAAGACAAAATCAGTGGCGATGTGGAAATTACATTAGGTACGGACCAAGACCAGTACGAAGGCATCAATAACCGCTTGAATACACTTGCCAATATCATTGTGGCAAAAGACAGCCAAGGGCCGTTCGGCAGCCCGTATGTCGATTCCATCCGGACCGCTGTTACAGAAGAAACCAAAAATGCGCTCCACATCTTTTATTTGCGTCCATCGATGAACCGGGATACGGCACTGGAACTGTTGACTGCTGCATCCAATATGTTCACCGGCATCAACGGCGGCGACGCTGAGTTTTATATTCTCTAATCTGGAATTTGCCCCGCCTCCCTTCCGAGTGCTAGGCAGATTCTTTTTCTTTCCGAAAAAAATGCAGTAAACTCGGGGTAGCTCGAATTCGAGAGTTTTTCACAGACTCACAGAAATTCGCTAATTTCCAATAAATGAGGGATCGCCAGTGAAAAAAGTCCACAGTGATATTATTCAATTTCGCGGCAGCCATTATGATTTCGGTTTTAAACAAGGCGAGTTGTTAAGGGATTCCTTTATCCTCCCCAACCGCAAAAAACAATGGGGCTCCAAAAACAAAAATTTTCTAATAGATGAAACACAGGCAACCAACACGCTGCTTGCGTTTGCTCCGAGAATTTGGGAGGAAATCAATGGATTGGCCGATGCACTCGAATGGAGTATGCAAGACGCCATCCGCGAATTCGGCGGCTATTATTTGGAATACACGAGAAGCGGCTGTTCGATTTTTACAAGCAGCGCATACATGGTCCGCAATTACGACAGCTCTCCCGAAGGCTACGAAGGACGGTTTGCCCTGTACCAGCCGACAGACGGCGGCTATGCCACCATCGGACCGACCATGCAAATTACCGGCAGAACCGACGGGTTAAATGAAAAAGGGCTCGTAATGGGCTATAACTTCATCAATCGGCGCAATTCTGAAGACGGTTTTATTTGCAATATGATCGGCCGGTTGATCTTAGAGAATTGTGCAACTGTGGAAGAAGCGATTGAATTGCTGGAAGAAATACCACACCGCCGTTCTTTCAGCTATGTGCTGCTCGACCGAAGCGGGAAATCCGTAGTCGTTGAAGCTTCTCCACGCTCTGTCGTTGCACGCACTTCAAACGTTTCCACCAATCATTTTGAATTGCTGACTGAAGAAAACCGCTACCAGATGAAAGATTCGATTCGCCGTGAAGAAACCATTCGCACCCATTTAAACGAAGCAACAGATGCCTACAGTGCCTTTCGCAGATTGAACGATTTGGAACAAGGCGTCTTTTCGGAGAAATACAGCACGGCTTCCGGAACGCTCCATACCGCTTTTTACTTCCCGGAAAGCTTGGAAGTCGGTTTTGCCCTCGGTCCGAATCGCTTGCCGCTCATGTTTGATTTTAAGAAGTGGCTGCAAGGCGAACGACTGCTTGCTAAACGCATCAACGGAAAAATCGATACGAAACTGCCATTCCCACATATGGCAGAAATGTAAAAAAAGCGCCCTCCACCGGGCGCTTTTTTCATTTGCTTAAACAAACTGCTTATCCAGATGGGCAAAACCGATATCTGTATCGATCTCCCCGTAGATTTTACGTTCGGTGAGGTCTTCTCCTGCCAGCCATTTTTTGAAATCAAAAATTTCTGGTTCCTGGTTTCCGCCTAGCGCAAACCATACCGCCAATTCTTTCGGCAAATAAGCAGACGTATGGATGGTCCCTGCCCAGCTCTTATACAACTTCGAGAACACACCTTTATCTACATCATTGAACAGGCGAAAAGCCTGATAAGCATCCTGCGTTGCATCCGGCTGCTGCCTGATCGCATCCAAGCGTTCATACGAATCGTTTAAGTAATTCCGGTTTTCATGTTGTTGAATTTCAAAATGGTTGGTGCACGCCGCATCCTTCCTGACATCGACTGCTCTCGGGCTTGCTTCAATGATGGCAGACTCGCCGCTCTTATCTTGCACAACGTAGCTAAACGAACCGCGATGCGGAATTTCTTTTAAAAGTGCAACTGCTTCTTGAATCGTCGAACAAGTCTCAAGCATGATCCGGCCAATCATATAGCAGACAAATCCGTCTCCCGGCTGTTTCCGATGCGTGAAATTATACCCCATCGCAAAGCCCTTCTCATTCATGCCATCCATGCGCCCCGTTATGCGGGAAGAAGGCCCAATAAAGGCATAGCCGCCATCCGTTGGCTGAAACAGCAAAAAACGCCCTTCATAAGTCTGAGGATGGAAATCATAATTGCGGACCAAGAAGTCATCTCCTGTCACAATTGAACAGCCAGATGGCATCGCATCGATGCGGTAGCCTCCGAAATCCCTTAGCACTTCCTCCATCGGCAAATCCAAGCTTTCCTGAAGCCCAAGCAACTCTTCCCAAATCCCCGGAGCAAACTGCAAAAAGGCAGTTTTGGTTTCATTTACATCAATTTTAAATCTCGGCCGTTTCGCTTTCCATTGCTTTCTGCGGTTATCCAAAATAATGGATTCCCTTAACCGTTCTCCTTGCATCTTTCCAAACTCATAATGGCTGCCACGGAATTGAAAAATATCGCTATGTATCTGCTTCATAGGCTCCTCCTTCTGCTTTTAAACACATTTTCTCCCGTCATTATATCAAGCAAATAATGGATAAAGACAGGAATTGTGCTTTTTGCCGGTTTCTTTAATAGACTCATGGAGCATATATGCCTCTAATTCTTCTTTTAAGACACTTAACAGCTGCAGAAATACTTTAGTGGAATAACTCTTCCTATTGATTAAAAAGTGTTTCTACAGCAAGCTCCCAAGCTTTTCAGCAATAACCCTCTTCTTCTTCAATAAAAGAGCATAAAAAAACACTTCTTGCATGAAGCAAGAAGTGTTTCAGCATCCGCTAAGCGGTGCAAAGTATACCGGCGGTCGGGGTCGAACCGACACTCCCGTGAAGGAACGGGATTTTGAGTCCCGCGCGTCTGCCAATTCCGCCACGCCGGCTTAATCGAATTGGACAAGATTTATCTTAACATAGCTTTTATAAATTGCACAAGCCTTTTTTGCGAAAAGTCTCATCATCCGTCTAAATCCATAAGCTATGAAAGCCGCTGCCAAAGTCCAAAGAAAAACAGGGCTTTGAATATCAAAGTCCCTGTCTTTATTTTAAAGGAAAATATTAAGGATGAAATAGATGGCTGCGGCTAATGCTGCCGATATCGGCATCGTAATCACCCATGTGATCAGCATCGTTTTACCGGTTCCCCATTTCACGCCTTTAAGCCGATGTGAAGCTCCTACCCCCATAATGGAAGAGGAAATGACGTGCGTTGTACTAACCGGTAAATGAATGAATGTCGCTCCGAAGATAACGGCTGCTCCAGTCAAATCAGCAGCTACGCCATTGACAGGACGGATTTTCATAATCTTGCCGCCAACGGTCTTAATGATCCGCCATCCGCCAACAGACGTCCCTAATGCCATTGCGGCAGCACAAGTAGCTTGCACCCATAACTGAATATCATCTGAAGATTGGTAGTTGTTGACGATCAACGCCATTGTGATAATCCCCATCGCTTTTTGTGCGTCATTCGTACCATGCGAAAATGATTGCAAAGCCGCTGTCGCAATTTGAATCAAGCGGAAGTTTCGATTCGTTTTCGTTAAATTATTATTTTTGAATACTACTTTAAAGATACTATATACAAGATACCCCACAGCGAATGCCAGAATAGGCGATAAAATCAACGCTTGGAGAATTTTTATAAACCCTCCGTAATTCAATGCTGCAAATCCTGCCGCTGCAATGGCAGCACCGGCGATAGAACCGATTAAAGCATGGGAAGAACTACTCGGAATTCCGTAATACCAGGTAACCAAATTCCAAGTGATTGCAGCAAGCAAAGCGGCTAAAATCACCACCGACCCATTCGTCAATGTAAATGGATCAACAATATCCTTCGTAATTGTTTTTGCTACTCCTGTAAATGCCATAGCTCCGACAAAGTTCATTACCGCAGCAAGCATAATTGCATGACGCGGCTTTAAAGCTTTTGTAGAGACTGCAGTAGCTATTGAATTGGCTGTATCGTGAAAGCCATTGATAAAGTCGAATATTATAGCAAAAACGACAATTAAAACTGTTATTAGCAGAACCATATCCATCGGTCATCTTGCTCCTTAAGCGTTTTTCATGATAATAGACTCAAATGTATTTGCTACCTTTTGGCAATGGTCTGCAATTTCTTCAAGCTCTTCATAGATTTCTTTATATTGAATAATGCGGATCGGATCTTTTTCCGTCTGGAAGAGATGTTTGATCGCATGGCGTCTCGTCACATCACATTGGGACTCGTAATCTTTTATTTTAATGGCGTGCTCTCTCATAGCCGGCAATTTCTTAGAAGACATCAAATCCACAGCCGTTTCGATTTCAATCGTGCTGAGGCGGATCGCTTCTACAAACTCCAACATGAATTCATCCGCATTGACGATTGAATACATTTCAAACATTGAGGCAGTATGATCTAAACCATCTAGCACATCATCCATACTCATAGCCAGTGCGAGAATGTCTTCTCTTTCAATAGGCGTGATAAAAGCGTTGTTCAAGTCCTGGATGACTGTATGGACATAATTATCGCCTTTTGTTTCATAATCTTTCATCGTATTGGAGAAAATCTTCAAATCACTGATTTCCCGCAATTTATAGTCAGCAAAATAAGCTGCACTCTCTTTTAAATTCAAAGCGATATCCCCTAGTAGAACTGCAAACTTATCTTTTTTCTTGAAAGCCATTTTCTTACCTCCGCTAATTTCTAAAATAAATTCAAAGCTAGATTATGATAGCTCTTTTTAATCTTTTTTAATAGAACTTTAACCCCAACTTTACAAAACCTTAATAAAACAAACGATTATGAATTTCCTGTTTAATCTATTCGATTTTCTTTAATCTCCATTTCTGTAATAACGTAACGGCTGCTGATCTCCTTCGCCATTTAATCTGATCCCTGTTAAAGAGAACTTCTCAAATTAGCTAATTTAGTATAAAACATTCCATCAGAATTAGAAAGACTTTTATCTCTTAGAGCCTAGCCTGCATACAAATTGAAATCCATTTGTTTCTTTTTTTTAAACCTTCCTGATATTTTCCCTGGGTCCCGATAAACGGTTCTGTTCTATACAAATTCATCCTATGAAAAACTGCAGATGCGTACTTTTATTTCGCTCATTGCTGTTTAAACGGTTCTCCGTCAAATGTTGGGGTGAGGTGAAATTTTCCTCACTCTAACCAACGTGAACTCCCATATTCTTATACTTGTGTGTCAGTAGTATTTTGGCGCGGGCGCGTTCGAAATTCTGAAAGCCGAACGCGTTCCGCTTAATCACTTTTGTCAGGTTATTGATGCCTTCCAAGAAACCATTGGAATACTTGAACGAGAAGCTGTTCAAGATTTCCGTCTGCCAGTTTCGGAAGGTGCCCATGGCTTTCTGGAACTCGGGAATGCCCGCTTGTTCCACCAGCCGATAAAATTCCAGCAACGCTTCTTTGGTCTTGAGGATTTCCTCGGGATCTCTTTTTTTGCTTGCCTGAAACCACGTGCAATACGCTTCCTTCAGTTCGTATGCTCGTTTGAGCTCCTCATCCATTTCAAGATACCGCTTCAAGTACCAACGGTCCTTTTCGGTTAACTTCTCACTGTTTTTGTAAAAGACGTAGCGCATCCGTTTGCCTTTTTTGCGGTCATAGTCGTTCCAACTTTTCTGCACGCGTCTGCGGACCGCGTCCAGCGCCCAGTAAATGTACCGGCAGAAGTGGAAGCGATCGGCGATGATCACCGGTTTGCCGAGTGCTTTTTTGACCGCGGCTTTAAAGGAATGGCTCATGTCCATGACGACGATTTCCACCGCAGCTCCGTGCTGTTGGAGATACTGTTTGATCGTCTCTTTTTTCCGGTTGGGCAGGATATCGATCGGTTCTCTCGTTTCGCCATCGGCGATAATCAGTTGGTACTTTCCTTCACGGGTGTCGCCTTTGTATTCGTCGATGGCGATCACACGCGGTAATTTTGCGGTTTCAGTAACTTCCTGGAGCGCCACCAGATCGAAACGCCGAACGATGGTCGAAGCGGAAGCGCCGTATTGTCCGGCCACTTCCTTGAACGTTTTCGCCTTGACGCTGCGCACATGAACCGCTTGGTTCCACTCTTTTGAGAACCGTTGATAGCGGCCGATGAATGAATTCTGTTCGGCGAATTTCTTGCCGCACGCCCCGCATACGTAGCGTCTCTTCTTATAGAAAAGGTAAGTCTGGCGTTCAAACCATTTCAGGTGTTTGATCTTTTGGATCCGGTAATCGTGGACACGCCGGGTCTTCTCCTGGCAACGCGGGCAACGGTGTGCCTTCACTTCCAACTCCACATGCAGGGCCACCCGGTCCTCCACCTGTTCCATCTTCATGATTTTCACATCTTCTAATCCGGGAAATTTCATGGTAAAATTCAAGTGCACGCATCTCCTCTTCTTTACTTGTTATTCGACATTTCAAGTATAAAAGAATTTGGAGATTGCGTGTCTTTTTTTGGGCCGAATTGTTTCAACACCCCAACAATTAGTGTAGAACCAAAAAAAAAACCTTCAGCATCCGAAGATGTTGAAGGTTTTATGAAAGGACAGGCAGGTCCTTTGCAAGATACCGGCGGTCGGGGTCGAACCGACACTCCCGTGAAGGAACGGGATTTTGAGTCCCGCGCGTCTGCCAATTCCGCCACGCCGGCATAATATAAATGGAGGCGGCAACCGGACTCGAACCGGTGATAAGGGTGTTGCAGACCCATGCCTTACCACTTGGCTATGCCGCCAATTTTATGGAGCGGAAGACGGGGGTCGAACCCGCGACCTCCACCTTGGCAAGGTGGCGTTCTACCACTGAACTACTTCCGCAAAAGCTGGGGTACCTGGATTCGAACCAGGGCATGACGGGATCAAAACCCGTTGCCTTACCGCTTGGCTATACCCCAATAATAAGATGGGGCGGACGAGGGGAATTGAACCCCCGAATGCCGGAATCACAATCCGGTGCGTTAACCACTTCGCCACGACCGCCACTTTACTATTTTATATGTGCATTTAATTGAAATTAAAACATGGGGCGGACGAGGGGAATTGAACCCCCGAGTGCCGGAATCACAATCCGGTGCGTTAACCACTTCGCCACGACCGCCATCATATAATTTTAAAATTGGCAGGGGCAGTAGGAATCGAACCCACATCGGAGGTTTTGGAGACCTCTGTTCTACCGTTAAACTATGCCCCTAAAAACTGGTGGTGGGGGGCAGATTCGAACTGCCGAACCCGAAGGAGCGGATTTACAGTCCGCCGCGTTTAGCCACTTCGCTACCCCACCAAAAATGGTGCCGGAGAAAGGACTTGAACCCTCAACCTACTGATTACAAGTCAGTTGCTCTACCAGTTGAGCTACTCCGGCATGGAGATAAAAAATAAAAATATGGTGGGTCAGGACGGAATCGAACCGCCGACACTTAGAGCTTCAATCTAATGCTCTACCAACTGAGCTACTGACCCACATTTGAAAGATAAAAAATGGCGGTCCCGACCGGGATCGAACCGGCGATCTCCTGCGTGACAGGCAGGCATGTTAACCGCTACACCACGGGACCATTTGGTTGCGGGGGCAGGATTTGAACCTGCGACCTCCGGGTTATGAGCCCGACGAGCTACCGAACTGCTCTACCCCGCGATAATAATAATTGAGTTTATTTCCTATATTATAGAAGAAACTCATATTTACAAGTTTTGCTTATGTATTGTAAATGGTGGAGGATGACGGGATCGAACCGCCGACCCTCTGCTTGTAAGGCAGATGCTCTCCCAGCTGAGCTAATCCTCCAATTATATAATGGTGACCCCTACGGGATTCGAACCCGTGTTACCGCCGTGAAAGGGCGGTGTCTTAACCGCTTGACCAAGGGGCCATTAATTTGTATGTTCATTTGGATATTGCTACTGGCGGAGAGCAAGGGATTCGAACCCTTGAGACGGTTGCCCGCCTACATGATTTCCAATCATGCTCCTTCGGCCACTCGGACAGCTCTCCAAAAGAATGGCTCCGAAGGTAGGATTCGAACCTACGACCATCGCATTAACAGTGCGGTGCTCTACCACTGAGCTACTTCGGAATAATATTATCAGCCTGGCAACGTCCTACTCTCACAGGGGGAGACCCCCAACTACCATCGGCGCAAAAGAGCTTAACTTCCGTGTTCGGGATGGGAACGGGTGTGGCCTCTTTGCCATCACTACCAGACTAATATTTATTTTGAAAGACAAGTTTTATTATACCAATTCTGACCGGTATTTCAAGCTTTTTTTGAAAAAACTTTTGCCTTATTCTTTCAAAACTGGATATTCGACATTGAATACAGGAAACGCGCTCTTCAGAAAGCCATTTTGGTTAAGTCCTCGATCGATTAGTATTCGTCAGCTGCACGTGTCGCCACGCTTCCACCTCGAACCTATCTACCTCATCGTCTTTGAGGGATCTTACTTGCTTGCGCAATGGGAAATCTCATCTTGAGGGGGGCTTCGTGCTTAGATGCTTTCAGCACTTATCCCGGCCACACATAGCTACCCAGCGATGCCCTTGGCAGAACAACTGGTACACCAGCGGTGTGTCCATCCCGGTCCTCTCGTACTAAGGACAGCTCCTCTCAAATTTCCTGCGCCCGCGACGGATAGGGACCGAACTGTCTCACGACGTTCTGAACCCAGCTCGCGTACCGCTTTAATGGGCGAACAGCCCAACCCTTGGGACCGACTACAGCCCCAGGATGCGATGAGCCGACATCGAGGTGCCAAACCTCCCCGTCGATGTGGACTCTTGGGGGAGATAAGCCTGTTATCCCCGGGGTAGCTTTTATCCGTTGAGCGATGGCCCTTCCATGCGGAACCACCGGATCACTAAGCCCGTCTTTCGACCCTGCTCGACCTGTACGTCTCGCAGTCAAGCTCCCTTGTGCCTTTACACTCTGCGAATGATTTCCAACCATTCTGAGGGAACCTTTGGGCGCCTCCGTTACTCTTTAGGAGGCGACCGCCCCAGTCAAACTGCCCGCCTGACACTGTCTCCCACCCCGATCAGGGGTGTGGGTTAGAATTTCAATACAACCAGGGTAGTATCCCACCGACGCCTCCTCCGAAGCTGGCGCTCCGGGCTCAAAGGCTCCTACCTATCCTGTACAAGTTGCACCAAAATTCAATATCAGGCTACAGTAAAGCTCCACGGGGTCTTTCCGTCCTGTCGCGGGTAACCTGCATCTTCACAGGTACTATAATTTCACCGAGTCTCTCGTTGAGACAGTGCCCAGATCGTTACGCCTTTCGTGCGGGTCGGAACTTACCCGACAAGGAATTTCGCTACCTTAGGACCGTTATAGTTACGGCCGCCGTTTACTGGGGCTTCAGTTCGCACCTTCGCTTGCGCTAAGCACTCCCCTTAACCTTCCAGCACCGGGCAGGCGTCAGCCCCTATACGTCACCTTACGGTTTTGCAGAGACCTGTGTTTTTGCTAAACAGTCGCCTGGGCCTATTCACTGCGGCTCTCTCGGGCTATTCACCCTACCAGAGCACCCCTTCTCCCGAAGTTACGGGGTCATTTTGCCGAGTTCCTTAACGAGAGTTCACTCGCTCACCTTAGAATTCTCTTCTCGCCTACCT